>NZ_BMFQ01000002.1 GCF_014638915.1 Xanthomarina arctica
GGCTTATTGTACAGCTGTTCTTTTTATAAAGTACAATTAAATTACAAAATTCATGTTATTTTTTTCAATATGTTAAGATATTTGTTCCAATTTTATGTTGGAACGCTGAAAGTGTTAAGTTTAATCTTAGCACTCCAGCAATAACTTAAGGTGGTTATTGCAATGGGGCTCACCTCTTACCATTCCGAACAGAGAAGTTAAGCCCATTAGCGCCGATGGTACTGCATTTGTGGAAGAGTAGGTCATCGCCTTTTTTAGAATCCCGATTCATTTTTTTGAATCGGGATTTTTTTTGTAATAAATTTAGATGTTTGGCTGAACTATTGTCTATTATTAACCCCATTCAATATCCATATAAAAGGATTAATACTTATCTAAATCTTTTTTGTAAATTTATCGTTGATTATTTTACACCTTAATATTTTGAAGAAAAATCCAGAATTAGATTTAGCTTGGTCCTTTGCCAATCATACCAATAGAAACATATTTTTAACGGGTAAAGCAGGCACTGGTAAGACTACTTTTTTGCATAAAATTAAGACTGAATCTTTTAAACGTCTTATTGTTGTAGCTCCAACTGGAGTAGCTGCTATAAATGCGAAAGGGGTAACTATTCATTCATTTTTTCAAATGCCTTTTGGTCCTTTATTGCCTGATGAGTCTAATGTGCCAAGTAATAACTTCAATAGAAAATTCAGTAAGAATAAAATCAATTTAATCAAATCTTTAGATTTATTGATTATTGATGAAGTTAGTATGGTGCGTGCCGATCTATTAGACGGTATCGATCGTGTTTTAAAACGTTATAGAAAATCTACTAAAGTTTTTGGAGGTGTTCAGGTTTTAATGATTGGTGATTTACAACAACTTTCACCTGTAATTAGAGATCAAGAATGGAGTCTTTTAAAGTCTTATTATAAAACAGGTTTCTTTTTTAGTAGTCATGCTTTTCAAGCTTGTAATGCTGTAACTATTGAATTGAATATGGTTTACAGACAGGTTAATCAAACGTTTATTGATATTCTTAATGAAATAAGAAACAATGCGCTTACTCAAGCTTCTACAGATGAATTAAACAAACGGTTTATTGAAGATTTTAGACCAAACCCTTCAGAAGGCTATATATATCTAACAACTCATAATAGAAAAGCTGATCAAGTTAATATTGAAGAATTAAATAACATTAGTTCTAAGGCAATTAGCTTCAAAGCAAAGATTGATGGTAAATTTCCGGAACATTCCTATCCTAATGATGAAATTTCATTATTGAAAGTGGGTGCACAAGTCATGTTTATTAAAAATGATAGTTCCCAAGAGAAGAGATATTTTAATGGAAAAATAGGGAAAGTGATCGAAATTTCAAAAGATGAAGTGGTTGTTAGATGTCCGGATGATGATTTTAATATTGTAACCACTCCTGAAATTTGGGAAAATATTAATTACACAGTAGATACAGATACGAAGGCTATCACTGAAAATAAAATTGGTTCCTTTACGCAAATCCCATTGAGGTTGGCTTGGGCTATAACCATTCATAAAAGTCAAGGTCTAACTTTTGAAAAAGCGATTATTGATGCTCAAGGTGCTTTTGCTCATGGTCAAACTTATGTGGCATTAAGTCGATGTAAATCGTTAGAAGGTCTTGTACTTAAAAGTAAAATTAATTCCAATCAGATTATTAGTGATAGTCATGTTACTACATTCAATAAGAATTCTGAGGAGGACAGACCAAATCAGAGTACTTTAGATCTTTCACGTATAAACTTCCAATTAGACGCGATTCATGAAATTTTTAATTTTCATGAATTTCTATATCCATTAAACCGGATTTTGGATGTGTTTTATAAGAACAGAAATAGTATTAAAGGTAAGGTTGAAGAACCCATATTAACTATTAAGGATCAAGCTATAATTCCACTTTTAAAAGTTGCTAATAGTTTTCATGGACAATTAAAAAGCATTTCTGCCGATGGACAGATTCCTGATAACAGTAAAATAATTCAAGAACGTTTTATTAAAGCACTAGAATATTTTAAAGTTCAAACCGAGAAATATATTGTCGCCTCTTTAAATTCTTTCAATTTTTCCACAGACAATAAGGACATTGAAAAAGATCTTACTAATCAAATAGATATTATAGAAGAGTTTTTAACCATAAAGCAGTTGTACTTTGAAGGTTTAGCGACAAGTTACAATACCAATACATTTTTGGAATTGAGGGCAAAATCTGCATTTGTTAGTAAGGAAAAACCTAAGAAACAAAAAAGACACCTTCCTGAAGGTGCTTTAAATGTGGAATTGGTGGAAGAATTACGAATTCTTAGAAACGATTTAGCCAAAGATAATGATCTAGCTCATTTTCAAATTTTCACTCAGAATGCATTATACGACATGTGTGAAACCTTGCCTACAACAAAAAAGGAACTATTAAAAGTTAATGGTATGGGGAAAATTCGCGTGGAAAAATATGGAGATGTTATTTTAAAAGTTATCACTTCCTTTTGTGAGAATAATGATATTGAAACTTCCGACGAAACCTCAGATTTAGAAACTTCTGAACCAAAAAAAGAAAAGGGAGATACCAAGAAATTATCACTAAACCTTTTTAAATCTGGTAAAACAATTCCACAAATTGCCAAAGAAAGAGAATTAAACGAAAACACTATTTTTGGGCATTTGTCCTCTTTTATCTCTACAAAAGAGGTTGAAATAACAGACCTTATGTCTGAAGTACATTATAAAGAATTGAAAAAGATTATTCCTAAAACAACTTTTGAAAATCTTTCAGATTTAAAACATCAATTGGATGATAAGTACTCTTATGGTGAATTAAGGTTGGTTCTAGAAACACTAACTAAATAATTTTTTTGTAAGGTTCTAATACTAACAGGAATAATTACAAATTATTAACTATTTTAGTGTCTATGAATATTATCATCCAAGCTACTCTAAGAAATCTGGAAAACACTAGAAATATATTATCTTTTTTATCCAACGAGCAGTTAAGTGCAGCTTCAATACCACCATATTATTCTAGTGTAGGTTCTCATATTAGACACATATTAGATTTTTATGATTGTATTTTGGTAGAAAGCGTGGCGCTAGATTTAACTTCCCGAAAACGAAATATGGATGTTGAAACTAATTGTAAGATTGCTTTGAACTATTATAAGGTTGTAATTGAAAAAATCAAAGCCTTGGAGGGAACCGATTTAAATCGAATAGTGTATGTTACTGATGATTTAGGATTAGGTAAAACTGAAATAAAATACACGTTTTCTGGTTTATTGGCTCAGGCAACCAGCCATACCATTCATCATTATGCGATTATCAGTTATATTTTTGAAGGTTTAGATATAAAAGTTTTAAATGACTCCTTTGGATATAATCCTACAACTCCAAAATCGAAATCTATTAATTAGGTGCTTTATAAAACATACTATCCATAATAGTTTTCAAGCCCATAAAAGCTAAATAAACTGCTAAGCCACAAATTAAAATAGAAAGAATTAAGAGTGGTATATAAAGAGGTTTTTCTTGATTGCTGAAAGCGATATACATTAATGTTGGGCCTAAAAACATACAAACTAAAGAAATTCCCATTTTTTTTAATCCTTTTACTAAAATGTCTTTATTTGTTCTTTTAGTTTCCATTTTTGTAGTTTTTAATAGCTTCTCGAACATTTTTATAGGTGGTTAGTAGCTCTTGAGCTTCCACTTTTGAAATATCTAGTTCGGCCATAATCATTTGAGTTCCTCTTTCAACAAGCTTGTTATTGCTTAGTTGCATATCTACCATTTTATTCCCTTTTATGTGACCTAATTTAATCATTGTGGTGGTGGTAATCATATTTAGGACTAATTTCTGAGCAGTTCCTGCTTTCATTCTAGAACTTCCAGTAACAAATTCTGGACCCACAATTACTTCAATTGGAAATTGAGCTGTATGAGACAAGGGGCTTTTATGGTTACATGTAATGCAGCCAGTAACAATATTGTTTTTATTGCACATCTTTAAGCCAGCGATGACGTAAGGAGTTGTTCCAGAAGCCGCAATACCTATAACAATATCTTTAGTATTAATATTCTGAGCTTGTAAATCGTCCCAAGCTTGTGTGAGAGAATCTTCGGCAAATTCCACAGCTTTTCTAATGGCAATATCACCTCCAGCTAATAAACCAATAACTAAATCGTGAGAAACTCCAAAAGTAGGAGGGCATTCAGAAGCATCTAAAATTCCTAAGCGACCACTGGTGCCAGCTCCTATATAGAATAAGCGACCACCATTTTTTAGTTTTTCTACAATTTGATTTACAAGGTTTTCAATTTGTGGAAGGGCTTTTTCTACAGCTAGTGGAACTGTTTTATCCTCAGAATTAATATTAGTTAGTAATTCTTCAACAGACATCTTTTCCAGATGGTCGAAATTAGAATCTTGTTCAGTTGTTTTTGTGAAATTCATATACTTCAAAAATACAGAATTTTCAGCATTTAGTTTTCTACTGTATAATTTATTTCAGCAACTTCTGAAAGTCTGAAATAACCAAAAGGATAATTGGCTTGATTTGTTATATTAAAACAATTCCCTCTTACGGTAGCTGGCTGTGTTTCAAAAGGACCACCACCACCGCTACTAGTTTGTTGAAGTAATAAGAACATAAATTCATAAAAACGTTCTGATACGCCATAATTTCTAATAATAACTTCGTCTCCAGGTCCAAAATCTTCTTCCACATAATACCCGAAAATCTGGTTCCCATTTACAAATTCATCTTTAAAAGTATCCAAAGACGGTGAGACAGGAATGCTTGGAATAAATTCAAAAAAATAATAATTCTCTTGATCTGCTGGATCTGTAAAAAAAGCTTTTATTTCTGTGTCTTCACCTGTAAAACCACCTTCCAGATTTTGTTCAACATAATCAAATTCAGGTACAGCTAATAATGTTTCAGATGCCTCGTAGGTTTCATTGTTGTAAGTAATAGTAAGGTTGTAAACTCCATTAAGAATGGGGTCAAAACTTGAGTTTCTATAAATTCCCGTATCGCCATCTTCAATAAAATCATAGATGTTATTATTTTCATCTGTAATCAAAACTTGTGCATTATTTGCAGGTGGTACTGAACTATCGAAAAAAGGAGCGCTCAACGTTAATATTATTGCTTGTTCGTTACCTGTAGTGCCTTTTAACCAATTTATAGAAGCATCGATTACAAGCCTTGGTTCTGAAGTTGGTACATCTACATCAACGACCTCTTCACAAGAAAAGACTAGAATGGATAAAATAAATACATATATATATTGAATTCTCATTGTATTAAAATTTGAAATTATATGAAATTGAAGGAACAATACCAAAAATGGATAATTGGACAGCTTCGTTTGCCCCCGTATCACTATTTTGTTGAAAAGTAATGGATGCGGCGTTTTGTCTGTTATAAACATTATAAATACCAAAAACCCATTCACTTTGCCATCCCTTATTTTTTTCTGGTTTTGGGGTATAAGTCGCAGAAATATCTAATCTGTTATAAGTTGGAAGTCTATATTCATTACGTAGCCCGAAATTTGGAATCGATATCCCGTTATATTCATATTGGGCATCTGGATAGGTTAAAGGCTGTCCTGTTTGAAATATAAAATCGGCATTAAAGCTCCATTTTTCATTTAAATCATAACTTCCCACAATAGATATATCATGAGTTTTATCGTAAGGCGTGTCATACCATTCTCCATCATTTATTCCAGGTTCTTCTGGTGTTCTACCTGGTGTTCTTTGTTCAGATTTGGAAAGCGTATAGGAAATCCAACCGTTAAAACGACCTTCATTTTTTCTAAATAAAACTTCTAACCCATAAGCTTTTGCTTCCCCATTTAAAATAACTTGCTCGATGGCATTATTCGCAATCAAATCGGCTCCATCAATATAATCTATTCGATTGTCTACCATTTTATAGAAGGCTTCAACTTCAAGAGAAAATGTGTTATCCTTAATGTTTCTAAAATACCCTAAGGCTACTTGATCTAAAATTTGTGGTTCTATATATTTACCAGCTGGTGCCCAAATATCTAAAGGCGTTGGGGAACTGGTATTTGAAATTAAACTTAAATACTGACTTAGTCTATTGTAACTTGCTTTGATGGACGAATTATAATTTAATTCATAAGCCAATGAGATGCGAGGTTCCAAATTCCCAAATGATTTTATAACATCACTTCTTTTATAACTTTCAGTACCTATAGGGTCTGCTTTTTCATAAATTTGAAGTTCTTGATTAAAATCAACGGCTTGATTATTTTCATAAATATTTAATTCATCTTGTCCTAGACGTAAAAATGTACTAAATCTTAAACCATAGGAAACCATTAATTTATCTGAAAGCTTTTGTTCAATATCTATATAAATAGCATTTTCAAAAGCATATTTATCAGTTAGTTTATCAGCATTTATTCCTGAATCTGATGAGGAAGGCGTTATTTCACCTGGATTAAATTTATGATAAATACTGTTTAATCCATATTGTAATTTTATTTTATCGCTTAGATAATGTTTAAAATCGTATTTGAAATTAAAGTTTCTTATCCCGGAATCCCAATTGAAACCAACAAAATCTAAGTTCAAACCGTAATAATAATCGGAATAGATTAAAGAGGCATTTGAAAACAGCTTATCTGAAAAAAGATGATTCCATCTAAAATTCAATACAGTATTTCCATAAGTATTTACAAAGCTTTCATTTAGACTAAATACGTCCCGACCAAAATAACCAGATAAGAATACATTATTATTCTCATTAAGTTTATAACTGATTTTTGTGTTTAAATCATAAAAATAGGCTTTGTTTTCAATGTCAAATAAAGGTAAGAATAGATGGGCATAGGTTGCTCTTCCTCCTAATAAAAAAGATCCTACGCCTTTTTTTATAGGACCTTCAGCTAATAATCTGCTTGAGATAAGTCCGATACCACCGTTCATATGGAAATCATTACTATTCCCTTCTTTTTGATAAATATCTAATACAGATGATACACGTCCGCCATATCGAGCAGGAATTCCACCTTTATATAATTTTAAATCTTTTATGGCATCTGGGTTGAAAACGGAAAAGAATCCAAAAAGATGTGATGAATTATAAATAGTTGCTTCATCTAGTAAGATTAAGTTTTGATCTGCAGCACCACCGCGCACATTGAACCCAGAAGCTCCTTCCCCGGCAGTAGTAACACCAGGTAATAGTGTTATAGCTTTAATAACATCTGCTTCCCCAAAAACAACAGGGATTTTTTTTATAGAACTAGCAGAAAGTGTGTTCATGCTCATTTGAGGTTGCCTGATGTTCAGTTTTTCGACATTGTTGTTAATTACAATCTCATTCAGACTTTCAGCAGATTCAACTAGACTATAATTTTTTGTTATATTTTCGGTTAGATCGATGGATTCGGTAATGTTTGTATAACCTAAATAACTAATTACCATATTATAGGTGCCTTTAGGAAGCGTGATGGAGTAGAAGCCATATTCATTCGTTGTAGCTCCAGTTGATAGTTCAGGAAATAAAATATTAACGCCAATAAGGGTTTCGTTACTACTGATATCAGAAATAACACCACTCACAGTAATTTTTTCTTGTGCGAAAACGCTATGAAAGTTGAAACCAATAAGTATAAATATCCAGAGTATTCTTTGCTTCATTAATCTATAAATTATTCATTAAAGTTATAAAAAAAAGCCCCTTAAAGGAGCTTTTTTAAACAAATTATTAGCTTTTTTAGATTGATTGAAGAATATCGTTAAAAGTGTTACTTGGTCTCATTACTTGGTTTGTATCTTTTTCATTTAATTCATAATATCCACCAAGATCTACAGCATGACCTTGTACGTTATTTAATTCTTGTAAAATAAGCTCTTCTTTTTCCATTAATTCTTTAGCAATAGGAGCGAAGGTCTTTTGTAAGTCGGCATCTGTTGTTTGCTTTGCTAAAGCTTCAGCCCAATACATTGCTAAATAAAAATGACTTCCTCTATTGTCTAATTCTCCAACTTTTCTAGAAGGTCCTTTTTTATTATCCAGTAATTTTTCTGTTGCAAGATCTAAAGCGTCAGCAAGAACTTGAGCTTTTGGGTTGTTTGTGGCTTCAGATAAATGTTCCAATGAAACTGCTAGTGCCAAAAATTCGCCTAAAGAATCCCAACGTAAATGGTTTTCTTCTAAAAGTTGTTGCACATGTTTTGGTGCAGAACCACCAGCTCCTGTTTCGAATAAACCACCACCATTCATTAGTGGTACAATAGAAAGCATTTTAGCACTTGTCCCTAATTCTAAAATAGGAAAAAGGTCTGTTAAGTAATCTCTTAATACATTTCCTGAAACAGAAATGGTATCTTTTCCATCTTTGACTCTTTCTAGAGTGAATTTGGTAGCTTCAAATGGAGATAGGATTCTAATATCCAATCCAGATGTGTCGTGATCTTTTAAATATAGATTTACTTTTTTGATTAATTCGGCATCGTGAGCTCTATTTTTGTCCAACCAAAAAACGGCAGGAGTTTGAGAAGCTCTTGCTCTAGTAACGGCTAATTTTACCCAATCTTGAATTGGAGCGTCTTTAGCTTGGCACATACGCCAGATATCTCCAGCTTCTACAGTATGTTCAACTAAAGTATTTCCAGAAGCATCAATTACGCTAACTGTTCCATCAGATTTTATTTCGAACGTTTTATCGTGAGAACCATATTCTTCAGCTTTTTGAGCCATAAGTCCTACGTTAGGAACAGATCCCATTGTGGTAGGGTCGAAAGCGCCATGTTCTTTACAGAAATCGATAGTAGCAGAATAGATGCCAGCATAGCTACTATCTGGAATAACTGCTTTTGTATCTTGTAGTTTTCCTTCAGCATTCCACATTTGCCCAGAAGTTCTAATCATAGCAGGCATGGAAGCATCGATAATAACATCACTTGGTACATTTAGATTGGTAATACCTTTGTCGCTATTTACCATTGCTAAGGCTGGTCCATTTTTATAAGTAGCTGCAATATCTTGCTCAATTTCTTGACGTTTTTCTGTAGGAAGTTCTTGTAATTTTTCTAATAAATTTCCAAAACCATTATTGACATCTACACCAAGGGATTTAAAAGTCTCCCCATGTTTAGAAAATAAGTCTTTAAAAAACACTTTTACAGCATGACCAAAAATAATTGGGTCACTCACCTTCATCATGGTTGCTTTCATGTGTAAAGAGAAAAGCACACCTTTATCTTTAGCATCTTTAATTTGAGCTTCTAAAAATTTAATTAGAGCTTTTTTGCTTAAAACGGTTGCATCTATAATTTCACCTTCTAAAAGGTTTAAGTTGCTTTTCAAAGCCTCAGTTTCACCGTTGTTTCCTTTAAATTGAATGGAAACAGTAGTGGCTTTGTCTAAAGTTACCGACTTTTCATTATGCTCAAAATCACCAGCACCCATGGTTGCTACATGTGTTTTAGAATCTTTAGACCAAGCTCCCATAGAATGTGGGTTTTTCTTAGCGTAATTTTTTACTGCTTTTGGAGCACGTCTGTCTGAATTTCCTTCACGAAGAATTGGATTTACAGCAGAACCTTTTATTTTGTCGTAACGAGATTGAATGTCTTTTTCTGAAGCATTATTAGTTACGTCTGGATAATTTGGAATTTTAAAACCTTTGGCTTGTAATTCTTCAATGGCATCCTTTAATTGCGGAACAGAAGCGCTAATATTGGGTAACTTTATAATGTTTGCTTCTGGTTGGTTTACTAATTCCCCAAGAATCCCTAAATCATCACTTACTTTTTGATCATCAGTTAAAAAGTCAGGAAAAACAGCTAAGATTCTATTAGCTAAAGATATGTCTTTTGTTTCTACATTAACTCCTGTTGGTTTTGTAAACGCTTTAACAATTGGTAAAAAAGAATATGTTGCTAGAGCTGGAGCTTCATCTGTTTTGGTATAAATTATTGTAGATGTATTTGCCATAAGAATTTTTAGTTTTATTTAATAGAATTTGCTTAATTTTTAAGCCATGCAAATATATGAATTTTCAAGTAGTTTTTAATGAAGATTGCTTGAAACACGCTTATTTTATGAAGTTGATAAAAAAGGGAATTGTTTCTTGATGATTTTGATTATTCTATATCAAGATTATAGGATTTTAATAGGTTTAAGGCACCTTCTTTGGAAAACTTAGCTTGTTTAAGATTATTAAACTCTGGATTTATATGAAAATTATACGAAGTTCTAAAATCTGCTTTTTCCAAATTACAGTTGTTGAAAACACTTTGATTTAAATTACATTCTAAAAACTTCGCTTGGCTCAAATTAGCTTCGGAGAAATCAATGTTTTCTAACTGACAATTATTGAAACTTGTTTTATTAAGATTGCACTTATAAAAGGAAGCAAAACCCAGGTTGGATTGATTAAATGAAAATGACATTAAAAAGGAATTGCAGTCGTTAAAAAGAATACCCAGTAATTTGCATTCGGTAAATACCACATCTTTAAACGTTGTATTTTTAACTTTGGTACTACTTAAATTGCAGGAAATGAATTCGCATTCTGTAAAAGTAATGCTTGATAGATATGATTCTGAAAAATTACAATCTATAAAAATGCAATTATCATATTCTGCTTTTGGGAGCTCCTTTATGGTATAATCTACTTTTGTGTAAGTCTGGTCTAAAACAAGTGGAAGGTTCATTCTTAATATAGGTTATTGGAAAACCAAAGATAGCATGTTTATATAAAAACAAAAGCCATATCACAATAGAAGTAAATCTATATCTGACATGGCTTTCTTTGAAATAGTTTACATGATCTAATCTAGTATTGCTACTAAATAGTATAAATTTTCATCTATACCTTTCAATTCAAGGGTTTCTATTTCAAAAAGAAACAATCGTTGATGCAACTTTCAAAATGTATTGACATGTTGCCGAAATGTTTCTGATTAACTGTTTTTCTTGATGATTTTCTTTTTGTAAATCGTTTTCACGAATAACAAGCTATCCAATCATTGCTTTCTAAAGAAGTATCTGCTTTCGCATATACTCTCTATTAAAAACTTTCAACTTTTTTAGTTATTGACTGACTGAACAAACAACACTTTTAAAAGTATCTTGATTTCTTAGTTTAACATGTTTTTACACATGTCACCTTAAAACCTCAAAAAACAATTATAAATAAGAACGTTTTTATTTAAAAAAAATTCTATAACTAATTCATTTTCATGAAACCAACTTAACGTTGTTTATAAATTCTTTAGCTAAGATACATCAAGAAGGTGTAAAAAACAATATTTTTAACATATTAGATATCAACAACTTATGAACCGGAGTTATTAACTTTTGTTAATAAAAAAAGCCCTGTATCTACAGGGCTTTCTAAAGTTATTAAACGTTTATTAACGTCTCATTTTTTCTTTGATTCTTGCTTTTTTACCAGTAAGACCTCTGAAGTAATAGATACGAGCTCTACGAACTTTACCTTTTTTATTCACTTCAATTTTTTGAAGGGCTGGCATGTTTACAGGTATAATACGTTCTACACCTATTGTTCCAGACATTTTTCTAATTGTAAATGTCTCAGAAGCTCCAGAACCTCTTTTTTGGATTACTACTCCTCTAAAGAACTGGGTACGAACTTTTTCACCCTCTCTAATTTCGTAGTATACTGTAATTGTGTCTCCAGCGCTAAACTCTGGAAAATCTTTTTTTGTTACAAATTCGTCTTGTACAAATTTTACTAAAGATTCCATATCTTTTATTTAATTATAATTAATTCGAAACAACATTCACGATTCTCGCCAGAGGTTAACTCGAAATTGGGTGCAAATATAGTTATTTTATTCAAATAACAAATTATAAATTCCAAATTCCAATAATGAAATTTTGATATTAATATTAGGCATTTTTTGGAATTTCTTTTTTGAGTTTTGGAATTTCTTAAAGTTCATCTTTAAGTAAATCTGGACGTCTATTTTTTGTATGCTCGTATGCTTTTTCTTCACGCCATTTTTCTATTTCAGGGAAATTCCCACTAAACAAGAGTTCAGGAACTTTCCAGCCTTTATAGTCTCTTGGACGAGTATAAATTGGGGGCGCTAATAAATCATCTTGAAAAGAATCGGTTAATGCGGATGTTTCATTCCCTAAAACTCCAGGGATTAATCGAATGATAGCATCGCATAATACAGCTGCTCCAAGTTCTCCTCCTGAAAGCACATAATCTCCAATCGAGATTTCTCGGGTTATAAAATGATCGCGAACGCGTTGGTCCACACCTTTATAATGTCCACAAAGAATGATAATGTTTTCTTTTAAAGATAATTGATTGGCAATACTTTGATTTAAGGTTTCTCCATCAGGAGTCATGTAAATAACCTCGTGATACTCTCTTTCAGATTTTAATTTTGTTATGCATTTGTCAATTGGTTCTACCATCATAACCATACCTGCACCGCCACCAAATTGATAATCGTCTATAGTTTTATGATTGTCTGTTGTAAAATCTCTTAAATTGTGAAAATGGACTTCTACTAAATCTGCTTCAATAGCTCGTTTTAAAATAGAAGCTTCAAATGGACTTTTTAGTAGTTCTGGTAAAACAGTAATGATATCTATACGCATGATAAGATTTTAGAAGTGCAAATATAACTGAAATGTTTTATGGAATTTCGTGTTATGACCTTAAGTTAGATTTTTTAGTATGAAGATTTACTCAAAAATTCTTCTGCTAAACAATTCTTTCATCCTATTAAAATCTTGTTTCGGGTTTTTACAGATATAAATGTTCTGATACAGTTCCTCTTCGTTAGCAACATAGGGATTGTAAATAGTTTTAACTAAAGTGACACTTTGAAAATAGGGGTCAAAAAAATCTCCCACTTGATAACTTAATGCAATTATAGTATTCGGCATTTTACCATTAGGTACCCAACTATAAAAGCTTCCATGAAAAGAAAAGGCTTTGGGAAGGTGATACCCTTCACCATATAGATTTACAGCTCCGGCTTGTCCATAATGTTTTCCCCAAATAGAACAATATTGCTTTTCATTTTCTGATAAACTTTGATATGCCAAGGCTAATTCTTGCATGGTTGTTTTCCATTTTTCTTGGGAATAATATTCATCGTATTTAACCACGAATTCACCACCTTCAATTTCTTTTGCTTCAAATGGATATACTTTGTCTAGATACCTATCAAAACTATATACTGGCATTCCAAAGGGAATAAGTATGGCACCAAAAAGGAAAATAATAGTTATAGGATATATGGCCCATTTCTTTTTAGTCATAAAAGTGTTTTCTAAAAAAATGGCTCCAAAAGGTATCAGTGTTAAAATTATAGGATAGAAATAATAGCCTTTGCCGTTTTTGTAAAAAAGTAACAGAAAAGATAAGCCAATGGCAACAGCCAGTATGGTCACTACATTTTTGTCTTTATTGAAGAAGAGATACCAAATGGCAGGTATTACTAAAAATAAAGATGTTATGGGGTTAATTGAAATTAGAAGATCAATTAGATTTTGCAACCTAGTTATATGATCCAGTTGAGTTTCATAAAGTCTTTCTGTCATCTGAAATAAAGGGAAATCATTAGCATATTGCCAAATGATATTTGGTGTAATACATAGAAGGAAGACAAGGATGTTATACCAGAATTTGTTTTTTAGCAATGCGTCTCTGGTTCTTTTAAAAAGCAACAAACTCGAAAGACCAAAAAGGAAAAAGATAGTATCGTATTTAGTTGAAAATCCTAAAATGCAGAATAAAGTGAGATACCATAAAGATTTCCTGTCAAGATATTTTACAAATTTAATAAGTTGATAAAACCCTAAAATACAGAATAACTGACTAAAAACAACTGGTTGAAAAAGTTGTTGAGAGCGACCAAAACTAGGAGCAATAATAATAGCTAACAGAACTAAAAAGATGGCTTTGTTTTTGCCACCTAGTTCTAGAGTGATTTTCGCTACATAGACTATAATAAGTATGGAAGCTAGGTGAGAAAAGAGATGATGTACAAAAACAGAATTCGATTGAAATAAATTTTGAATAAATGCAAGCACACCAATAAGTGGAGGGAATTCCATATAACCAAAAGCAAGGTGTTTTCCAGCTTCAATATGTAATAATTCGTCTCCTTGAAAACCTGAATGACTATCTGCTATTAGATGAAGCGTTAGTTTTAAAAGGCAAAAAAACAAAATGATTATTTTGGTCTGTAAACTCATTTACATTGTATCTTATATTAAGTGAATTCCGAAAATACATCTTAAAATTAATCGAAGTTCGAATTTTAATTATTTGTCCAAAAGAAATGTAGATCTGGATCTTTCCTAAAACCTAAGCGCTGGTACAAATGCTGGGCTGGATTATCAAATGCTGTTTGAATAGCCAAGCCTTTTAGGTTATTTTCTTTACAATAGGTTTTTGACTTATTAATAAGAGCTTCACCAATACCTTTTCCACGATTATTCCCATCAACATATAAATCGTTTAATAAGTACATAGATTCCATGGTTACTGAAGAGAACAAAGGATATAATTGTGTAAATCCAACGGCAATGTTTTCGAGGTAGGCTATAAAAATAATAGAATCCTTATTTTTTAATCTTTCGAATAAAAATTGTTTGGATCTAACTACGTCCGAATCTTGCTCATAGAACACACGATAGCCATCAAACAATGGAGTTAAATTCTCTAGGTGTTCTATCTGTGCTTTTAAAATGGTCATAAAAAAAATCTGTAAACGTGAATTTACAGATTTTTAATATAATTATAGAAAAATAGGTTGTTAATTCCCTTTTTGCTTGTTCAATTCGTCTTGCAACTGACGTCTTACTTTTTGTTCTCGTTCTAAAGCCACTTTTCTGTGTTCTTCAAATTCATCTTCAATTTCTTCTAATGCATTTTTGGCATCTTTAGTTATTAAATGACTGTTTTTGAATTTATATATAAAAAATAATAACAAAGCCAATAACACACCAATAATAGACCACATTAACACATTGTAGTTAGATTTGCTCATTTGTAATCCAAACAAAGACATGTTGTTTTTTTCTCCTGTAGTTTTGTCTAAACTATTTTGGGTGTTGGTAAGATTCGATTTTAAATCGGTAATTTCCGTAGCCTGATTAATAACAATTGCTTTTGTGTCGGCTAAATTCTCACGTATAGTTTTTAATGAATCGTTAGTATGTGCTTGTAAAGTAGTAATCATACTACGTTTTACAGCTTCATACATTTGACCATTTGTACCTCGAAAATCACCAGATTTTTGAAGCACATATTCAAATTGATTATTAATTGTACTGTTGTTTAAAGATAATTTATCTTCTTCCTCGTCAGTATCCGTTTGCGCGTTCAGTGTGTTGAAACTACTAAGTATAAGTGCTGAAATAGCGAAAAGTTTAAAAATATTCATTTGGGATTGCTTATTGATTTTGAATGTTTATAATGACGAAAATAAGGAATTAAGTTTAGATATAATTACCATTTATGAAAAAGCCTCATGCAATGAGGCTGATTTATATACGAACGTAATTGGTTTTTAGATGTTGAGTTGGCTTAATTCATTAATATTCTCAATATTATTCATGTCTAAGCTGTACTGATACAAGCCATTTTCACCAATTAAAATGAGCAAATTATTTTGAATTATTACGTCGAAAGCATTTCTGTTGATGCTATGTACTAGTTGAGAATTTTCGGGATCTGAAATATCAAAGATCTTGACCTCGTCGTCGCAAACAAATAAATAATTGTTATATAAACCTAAACCAATAGGCTTCATAAGATTTCTGTCTGAAATTAAAACTGGATTTAGAATATCTGAAATATCATAAATTTCAAGTCTATTTACATTGTTTCCACATCCAGTATCTGAATGAAGGGTAACAAAAGCAAAGTTGTCGTTTGCAACTACTGGATCGCAAGCTGTAAAATGATTAACTTCAGATAAATATTCTGGAGATTCAGGATTTGAAATATTATAAATAAACATACCATTTCTAGAACCTATATAAAGATACTCCTTGTAATTAAAAAGAGTTTCTATATCAAATCCAATATGAACAGTGTTTACTTGTACGGGTTGTTCGGGATTAGAAATATTGAAGACAGTCATAAATTGTTGGTCTACGGTATATAAATAATCATTTAGAATGGTAAAACGCGCCAGGGAACCTCCTTGACCGGTTTCAGCGGACGATGGAGATGCCGAAAAAGAATCTGTAGAATCTGAATCGCAAGAAAATAATATGGCAATTAATATTAATATTAAATATTTTTTCATGAGTAGTTATATTAGTTGATTAGTCTCCAACCTATAATAATAAGGTCGTCTTCGTAATAGTATTGTTGAAAGTCTGGTGAGGCCCTAAATGGATTTGGGAAAATATTTGGAATGCGCTTGGTAATTTCAATAGCATCAAATAAATCTGTGAACTTTAACGCAATTAAATCTGAAGCATTATCAATGTAAATGCTATTTTGCTTGATACTCATATCTGATGAGCCAATAACTTTTAAAAACCCTATGTTTTCGGGGTTTTCAGGATTTGTATTATTTATAATGTGAAACCCTTCTTGAACTTCATTAATAAAAAGAAACGTGTCTTTTACATAAATTTTTCCTGAATTTACAATTGTTCTAGCTGGTAATAATTCTATAGAGGATTCAAATTCAGCACGTGTTATGAGTATGGGTTCGTATAGGTTTTGGTATGGCGGATATGTAACGTCGTCGTCTTGGGAGTATCCAAAACATCCAGATAAACTTAATAATCCGATATAGATTAAAACTGTGGTTAGTATGTTTTTCATAGTTTGGTATTGGTGTTTAATTAATAGATACTGTAAACACCGAAAGGTTGCGTAAGGCCCAAAAAAAATCTCGTTTAATTAAAAACGAGATTTTTATGCAGTTTATTTTAACCACTAATAATATGTATAACGTCTAACCTTAGCAATATATTTAGCTAATCTGATAACTTGATGGCTGTAACCATACTCATTATCATACCAAATATATAACAAGACATTTTTACCATCTTTCCTTACTATAGTTGCTTTGCTATCGTAAATTGAAGGAGCAGAACATCCAACAATATCACTAGAAACAAGCTCATCGCTCATTTCATATTTAATTTGTTCTACTAAATTCCCTTCAAGAGCATATTTTTTGATAATAGAATTGACGCCTTCAACAGAAGTCTTTTTATCTAATTCTAAGCATAAAATAGCTAAAGATCCATTAGGAACAGGAACACGAATAGCATTAGATGTTAATTTACCTTCAAGAGAAGGTAATGCTTTTGCAACAGCACTTCCAGCTCCAGTTTCTGTAATAACCATGTTTAATGCCGCAGCACGTCCACGACGGTATTTACTATGGAAATTATCTACTAAATTCTGGTCGTTTGTATATGCATGAATCGTTTCAAGATGTCCACTTTTAACGCCAAGAGAATCTTCAATAGCTTTTAAAATAGGAGTAATAGCATTGGTTGTACAAGATGCTGCAGAGAAAATATCAACTTTATCTGGATTATGATCTAAATGATTCACACCATGAACAATATTTGGAACACCTTTTCCAGGAGCTGTAAGCAATACTTTATCAACACCTTTAGAAGTTAAATGTCTGCTTAAAGCTTCGTTGTCTCTAAAAGCTCCAGTGTTATCAATTACTAAAGCATTATTTATTCCATATTTTGTATAGTCAATATCTTCTGGATTATTAGCGGAAATAATGTTTACTGTAGTTCCGTTAATAATTAAAGCACTATTTTTTAAGTCTGCTATTACTGTTCCAGAGAAATCGCCATGAACAGAGTCATTTCTTAAAAGAGAAGCTCTTTTTTCTAAAACAGTTTGGTCTATGGCACCACGAGTTACAATGGCTCTTAAACGTAACTGACTTCCTTTTCCTGTGCGTGTCATCAATTCACGAGCAACCAAACGTCCAATTCTACCAAAACCATAAAGAACGACATCTTTAGGTTTTATACCATTTTCTTTGTTGGCGTCTTTTAATTTTTCTGCAACAAATGCCAATGCATTGTTATACTTTTTCTCTTCTAAATGATATTCATAAGTTAATTTACCAATATCTAGTTTAGCAGGTGGCAAATCTAGAGTTTGAATAGCTTGTGCTATTTCAACAGAATCGAAAATAGAAATTGGTTTTTGTACAAATTCACCTGCATATTCATGCAAATTTAGAATTTGACTAACGTTTCTATCTATTAATTGGTTTCTAAAAAGTACCAATTCAATAGATTTGTCGTACCATAGATCGCTTATTATTTTAATAAACTCTACAGTCGCTTTTCTTCTATCTGCTTGAAAAGCTAATTCGTTCTCATAAGTCTCGTTAAAACTCATTGGTTGTAATTTTTAGTGTGTTGTTAAATAATTTTCAAGGAGCAAATTGCTTCGTTGAATTTAGTTGCAAAAATAGGATATTTAAGTCGTATTTGACTTAGGTTTCTTAAATTAAAAATCCTTCAGAATTTTCTGAAGGATTGATTTGTTTTATAAATGCTATTAATTAAAATTATAGCGTTCCATTTCGCCTCTTGAATTAATAAGTTCAATACGCAATGGTTCAGATACGGGTTTGTTTCTAATTATTTCCTGTACATCGTCTACATTGGCTACCTTAATATTGTTAATAGAAGTAACAATGTCTCCTTCTTGAACCCCATTGGCTCTTAGGTATTTAGAATAGCTTTCACCCAAGACAGATATTTTAACACCATTAGATGTGTTGTATTTTTTCAATTCTTCTTTAGATGCATTTTTCACAATACCTAATTGTGGAATGGTGTAGGTTTGATTTCTAACTAAAGTAACAGGGACTTCTTTTAAATTGCCATTTCTAAGGTAGCTAACATGAACCACATCATCCGGACGTTTGGTACTTAAATAACCCGTTAAATCTGAAAATTTAGAAATTTTAACACGGTCTATTTTTATGATGATATCACCAGTTTCCAATCCAGCTTCATAAGCACCAGAATTTTCATCTACAGAATCTATATAGAATCCTTCGGTTTCATTAACGCTTAATCTTTCTGCAAATCCACTGTTTAACGCACCGCCAGTAACTCCTAAAATGCCATTTTGCACATTCCCATATTCCATAATATCTTCAACTACCTTTCTTGCAATATTACTTGGAACAGCAAAAGAATACCCTATATAAGAACCTGTTTGAGATGATATAGCTGTATTAATTCCTATTAAATCGCCATTAGAATTTACCAAAGCACCACCAGAATTTCCTGGATTTACAGCCGCATCTGTTTGTATAAAAGATTGTGTGTTTCTTCCTCCAGTTAAATCTCTGGATTTGGCGCTTATAATACCGGCTGTTACTGTAGAAGTTAAGTTAAACGGATTTCCAACGGCTAGAACCCATTCTCCAATTTTTGCCTGATCGCTATCACCAAATGTTGTGTAAGGCAAATCGTCTCCCGCTTCTATTTTCAATAAAGCAATATCTGTTTTATCGTCCGTTCCAATAATCTTTGCTTCGTAAGTACTATTATCATTTAAAGTAATTAATAAAGAACTTGAACCTGAAATCACATGATTATTTGTAATAATATAACCGTCTGGTGAAATAATAACCCCAGAACCAGTACCAATTTGAGGACGTTGTGAGGATCTTCCGTAGAATAAATCTTCAAAAGTCATTTGTCCGGAATTCCCTGTAGTTGTGTTTTTTACGTGTACAACGGTATGAACTGTTTTTTCGGCTGCACTTGTAAAATCCACAGTATTTTCAGGAATAAAACCTGAGTTAGAAAAATTACTCACTGGAAATGCTGAAAGAGATGTATTAGCTTGAGTTGTTGGATTTATATTGTCTTTTTCTAAAAACAGTTTGTAAGCTGAAAGTGTTATAATGCCTCCTAAGACAGAAACTAAAACTAAAGTTGCTATTTTTTTCATAAATAATTATTTTTTTTATTTCCGCGTACACGGAAATCTTATATGAGTTGAGAATAAATGTTATAACTATAAAATTAATTTTTTATTGAATTGCTCTTTGTGTTTTAACGATTTTTAACGTCACATTTAACGTGTCTTTAACAAGAGAATTAATCATGTTAATTCTTATATTTGCTGAGTATATGGAAATTTTATTTTACAAATATCAAGGGACTGGAAACGATTTTGTCATGATTGATAATCGTTTACAAGAATTCGACAAGAATAATACCAAGTTGGTTGCCAAACTCTGCGACAGACGTTTTGGTGTTGGAGCCGATGGTCTTATATTATTGGAGAATCATCCTGAACTAGATTTTAAAATGGTCTATTATAATGCCGATGGAAATGAAAGTTCCATGTGTGGAAATGGCGGTCGTTGTTTAGTTGCTTTCGCAAATTTTCTGGGTATTATTAAAAACAAAGCATCTTTTGAAGCCGTTGACGGTTTGCATCATGCGATTATTGAAAACGATTTGGTGAAATTGCAAATGCAGGATGTTGTTTCTATTGAAAACAATAAAGACTATGTGTATTTGAATACAGGTTCGCCACATCATGTTCAAATGGAAAATAACATTCATGACTTGGCAATTAAAGAAGTTGGTTCAAAAATCCGTTACGGACAACCTTATAATGAAGCAGGAACCAACGTGAATTTTGTGAAGCAACTTTCAGAAAACACATTTCAAGTTAGAACCTATGAGCGCGGTGTCGAAGATGAAACTTTATCTTGTGGCACTGGCGTTACTGCTGTAGCTTTAGCCATGTTTGAAACTGGAAAAACTAAAAGCAATTTGATAAGCCTTGAAACTGAAGGAGGGAAACTACAAGTGTCATTCGACAAACAAGATAGTATTTATAAAAACGTTTGGCTTATTGGTCCGGCAACTCACGTGTTTAAAGGAACTATTTCATGGTAACATTAAAAGGGAAAGACATTTATTTAAGAGCTCTGGAACCGGAAGATTTAGAGTTTATTCATACCATAGAAAATGACGAATCTGTTTGGGAAATTAGTAGTACACAAACACCCTATTCTAGATTTTTAATTAAACAGTATCTTGAAAATGCCCATAAAGATATTTTTGAAGTCAAACAATTGCGTTTAGTTATTTCAAATTATAGTAATATTGCGCTTGGAATGATAGACCTTTTCGATTTCGATTTTAAAAATAGTAGAGCAGGGGTTGGTGTTCTAATTAAAGAAACTACTGAAAGACAAAAAGGAATTGGGAACGAAGCTTTAGAATTGTTAATTCAATATTGTAAAACACATTTAAATTTGCATCAATTGTATTGTAATATTTCTGAAGATAATGAAGCAAGTCTTAAGCTATTTACAAAACATGGATTTCAAATAATAGGATTAAAAAAAGATTGGAATCTTGTTAATGGTTCCTATAAAAACGAATATTTACTTCAACGTATTAATTAATGTATATTAAAAAAATTCTTCTCGCAGTTCTTCTAATTGGACTTGTTTTTGCTGGCTTATTTGCAAATTATGTATATGGCGTTATGCTAGTTAACAACACGTCTTTTAATAACGAACAAGCTTATATTTATATTGCTACAAATGGAACTTACACCGATGTTAGGGAACAATTAAAACCTTTATTAAAAGATATTGAAAAGTTTGATGCTTTAGCAAAACAAAAAAAATATATCACCAATATTAAAGCTGGGCGTTATATTATTAAAAAAGGCATGAGCAATAATGATATTATTAATTCTATAAGAAGTAAAAATATCCCTTTAAAGCTGGCTTTTAACAATCAGCCAAATCTAACAGCTCTTGCAGGAAGAATTTCCATGCAAATTGAAGCAGATAGTTTGAAGTTAGTAGAAGCAATGAACGACGAAGCATTTCTAGCTAGAAACTCGTTTACTAAGGCTACAGCTCTTGGCATGTATGTCCCTAATAGTTATGAATTTTTCTGGAACACGTCTTCTATTGAGTTTAGGGAGAGAATGTTGAAAGAATACAGTCGTTTTTGGAATGATAGCAGAAAAGCCAAAGCTAAAGCTCTTGGTTTAACAGAAAATGAGGTTATCACTTTAGCTTCAATTGTTCATGAAGAATCCAAACAAGCAGTCGAACAGCCTAGAATTGCTGGTGTTTATTTAAATAGGTTGCGTATTGGAATGCCTTTACAAGCGGATCCTACATTAAAATTTTCTGCATACCAATTACCAGAATATCAAAACGTGATTATTAAGCGTGTTTTAAACGTTCATAAAGAAATTGATTCTCCATACAATACGTATATGTATGCTGGTTTACCTCCAGGGCTTATTACCATGCCAGACATTACAGCTATCGATGCTGTTTTAAATCCTGAAACCCATAGTTATTTTTATTTTGCTGCAGATGCTAGCAAACTGGGATACCACAAATTCGCAAAGACTTTAAGTCAACACAATGCCAATGCTAGAGAATATCAAAGATATTTGTCGGCGCAAGGAATCAATAAATAGTTTTAAATGAGTGTTAAACATACCATTATTGCTTGTTTAATTACTTTTAGCTCTTTTTCACAGAGCAAACTAAATACATTCTTAACTCCAAGTGATACTTTAAATAAACCAAGGAGAAACGCTGTTATTATTTCAGAGGCTTCTTTGGCAACCTTAACTTTGGTTGGGTTGAATCAACTTTGGTATGCCGATTATCCAAAATCTAAATTCCATACGTTTAACGACAATAGTGAATGGTTGCAAATGGATAAACTGGGACATGTGTTTTCGGCTTATCAATTTGGAAGGTTAGGAGCTAATGCACTTCAATGGAGTGGCGTTAGCAAGAAAAATCAGTTAATTTACGGTTCTACTATAGGTGTTGCTTTTTTAACAGTAGTTGAGGTTTTTGATGGTTTTTCTGAAGAATGGGGGTTTTCCTGGGGCGATATGGCAGCGAATGTTACAGGAGCCGGTTTGTATGTTGGTCAGGAATTGCTTTGGAAAGAACAACGAGTCACTATAAAATATTCGTTTCATAGAACAGATTATGCGCAACAGAATCCGGATAAGCTTGGCAATGGACTTTCAGAAGAATTCCTAAAGGATTATAATGGTCAAACCTATTGGCTGAGTTTTAATTTACATTCTTTTTTTAAAGATAGTAAAATTCCTATTTGGTTAAATGTGGCATTTGGTTATGGAGCAGATGGCATGGTTTCAGGTACCAACCCAGCGGATGGTGAAATTAGTTATTACCAAAATCCTTACAGACAATATTACTTCAGTTTAGATATTGATTTAACAAGAATTAAGACAAATTCTCACGTCTTAAGGACTGTTTTCGATGTTTTTAACATGATAAAAGTGCCATTTCCAGCCTTGGAGTTTAACGATAAAAACGGCATAAAGTTCCACGGAATCTACTTTTAGGAGCACTTAATCGATTAGTTTTCAGATATTAAAAAAAAGAGTTATATTTGCAAGCTGAAATTTTCAAGTAATTATCCTATTGATTTTTACTGAAGAAATTTAAAGATATGATAAAAAATATTGGAAGTTACTTAGTGATATCACTTACAGTATGTTTCTTATTGTTTGGATCGATTTATTTAAATAAATCGGTAAAAGAGAAAAATTATACCTCACCAAGATACGCATTGAATGATGTTAGTCATGGAGAAGTTTCTCAAGATAACTTATTTCCTTTACATGAACCTCAAGCATCTTTTTCACCAACTTTGGGAAAATCCTTAGTCGGATTTAAAGAAGCATTAGGGTTTAAAGAATCTGGAGGAGATTATTTTACTGTAAACACCTTAGGTTATTTAGGGAAGTATCAGTTTGGTAAAGAAACACTAAAAATGATTGGTATTTATAATCCGGTGTTATTTTTAAGTAATCCTGAATTACAAGAAAAAGCTTTTATAGCTAATGCGGAGCGTAATAAGTGGATTTTACGAAAAGACATCAAACGTTTTAATGGTAAAGTTCTAAATGGAGTAAAAATTACTGAATCTGGAATTTTGGCTGCAGCACATTTAGCAGGACCAGGAAATGTGAAGAAATACCTAAGAAGTTACGGGGAAACCGGTTTTACAGACGCCTACGGAACATCGATTTCATATTACATTAAAAAATTCTCAGGATACGATACCTCTAAGATAAAACCAAACCGAAAAGCTAAAGTAAAGCTTTCGGCTTAAGGTTTTATTCTTTATGAATAATGAATAGCGTTGGTCTTTTATGAAGATCGACGCTATTTTTTTTCCATTCTTTTACGGTTAGAGTTTTTATATACTCCGTTGGTAAAGTAACGTCGCATGCTACGCAAACCATGGTGTAATCATTCAGCGTATTGCAAATATCTTCTAGTAATTTGTTATTTCTATAAGGGGTCTCAATAAAGGATTGAGATTGATTTTGAGTGAAAGATAATTGCTCTAAGCGTTTTAGTTCTTTTTGTTTATCTGCTTTATCTATAGGCAGATACCCATTAAAAGCAAAACTCTGTCCATTCATTCCAGAACTCATATGAGCCATTAATATAGAAGAAGGTCCAACCAATGGTACAACTTGAATATTCTGTTGGTGTGCAATTTTTACGACATCTGCTCCTGGATCTGCAATAGCTGGACAACCAGCTTCAGAAAGTAATCCGACATTTTTACCTTGTAGGCATGGTTCTAAAAAACTTGGAAGTTCAACTGGGTCTGTAAACTTATTCAAATGAAACATCTGTAAACTTGACTGCTTCTTACTGGGTTTAATCTGTTTTATAAAACGTCTGGCAGTTTTTTCATTTTCAACAATATAAACATCTACTTGTTCAATAATTTTTTTTACAGTTAATGGTAATACCTCTAAAGGAGCATTGTCTCCTAAAGTGGTTGGGATGAGGTAAAGTTTTCCGTAGGGGCTAGTCATTAATAGATACTTATTTGATTATTATTTTTTGTGTTTTCTTGGTTCCAGTTTCTGAAATTATTTCCGCTAAATAAAAACCACTTGGAATAGTTTTGGTGTCTATTTGGATGTTATGTGTTTGATTATTGGTAATGGATTTAATTAATTTTCCTTGAAGATTGTAAATGTTTATGGTTTCAATTAATACCTGTGGGTTATTAGTTTCAATTGTAAACGAGCCACTTGCTGGATTAGGGTATATTTTAATGTCAAACAGCATGTTTTCAGAGATGCTTAAATTAGTATCTATAATTTTGAAAACACTTCCAGAATCGATTCCAGCAATATAAAGTTCTCCATTTTGATCTTCTCCAAACGCAGTCCATCCGTTTCCATTAAAAGGATCGGTAAAAGTCATGTTCCAAGTGTCATTATTGTATTTAAGAATCCCAATTTCATTACTACAATAATCCGCAAAAAAGTAATATCCAACAAAGTTGGGCTGGGCAGTACCTCGATATCTATAACCTCCAGTAATGGAGCATTTAAAATTCCCACTTGACGAATGTGTGTATTGTGAAATAGGAAAAGTTAGCTCGCTTATATCATCAGGACAATTTCCAGACGTGTTATATATTTGATCTCCTTCATAACAACGCCATCCATAATTTAGGCCAGCTTGATCTAGTGCTACCATATTTATTTCTTCAATTTGACTTTGACCAACATCTGCAATCCAAAGATCATGTGTTTGTCTATCGAATGAAAATCTCCACGGATTTCTAAGTCCGTAAGCCCAAATTTCTGGTAAAGCATTCGGTTCTGCTGTGCTTGGAAAAGGATTGTTAGAAGGAATGGCATAATTTAAACCAGTATCTGTATTATCCACATCTATTCGAAGCATTTTTCCTAATAAAGTATTTAAGTTTTGACCTCTATCTTCTGGATCTCCACCTGAACCACCATCTCCAAGACCTATGTATAAAAATCCATCATTTCCAAAAGCTAAATCACCTCCATTATGATTACCATAAGGTTGTTCTACATTTAATAAGATTACTTCAGTTGTAGGACTTACTGTATTTGCATCGGTAGGATTTGCAAGAAATCGAGAAACAACGGTGTCGCCATTATTATCTATATAGTTTACAAAGAAGAAGCCATTTGTGGCATATTGTGGATGAAAAGCTAAGCCTAGTAATCCTCGTTCGCTACCGCTTTGAACTCTGGCGTCAATATCAAGAAAAGGTGTACTATTTATAGAACCATCAGAATTAACTATTTTAATCAATCCACCTCGCTCTACAACAAACAACCTACTATCTCCAGCATTTTTTACGCTAACAGGGCTTGAAAAACCAGTAGCAAATAAATCCAATTCAATTTCCTGTGAAAAAATGAAATAAGGAAATATTAAAAACAGCAATAGAATCGTGTTTGGTTTCATCTTATATTAATTTTAGGAATTAGGTATCCAAATTACAAAAAAGTAAAGAAGAAAACTAAAATAAAATTACTTGAAATCAATTATTTAAGAAGTTTTTTTGCGATTTCTTCACAAGCTTCATCCAACATTTTAAATGTGTTTTCAAATCCTTGAATGCCTCCAGTATATGGATCTGGTACATTATGATTTTGGTTTGGATAAATTTCGTTTAAGATCATTTTTACTTTAGCAATATCATTCTCGTTTCTTGCTAATTTTATAACGTTGGCGTAATTAGAATCGTCCATTACATAAATGTATTCAAAAGAATCAAAATCTGCCTCAGTAAATTGTCTGCCTCTTTGAGCAGAAATATTTAGACCATATTTTTTTGCAACCTTAACAGAACGCGTATCTGGAGGATCGCCAACATGATAGTTTCCTGTTCCAGCAGAGTCAATTGTAAATTTTTCTATTGGAAGCTTAGATCTTAAAATGCCTTCGGCTAATGGCGAACGGCAAATATTACCCAAGCAAACCATTAGTATTTTAGTCATAATAAATAATTAAAAGGATGATTTTAAGTCTAAACTGATAATTTTTTAGAAAGGTCTTCTACGTATTTTCTAAATTGCTTATCTGTAGTAGATAAATTATCTACCGTTTTACAGGCATGAAGAACAGTAGCATGATCTCTTTTTCCTATTTGAGATCCTATGCTTGCTAAAGAAGCTTTGGTAAGTTTTTTCGCAAAAAACATGGCCAGTTGTCTAGCTTGAACGATATGACGTTTTCTAGTTTTAGACTGTAAAGTATCTATATCCATTTGGAAGTAATCTGAAACTACTTTTTGGATATAATCTATAGAAACTTCTCTTTTCGTGTTCTTAACAAACTTCTCAACAACTTGTTTCGCTAAATCTATGGTGATTTCTTTTTTATTGAAAGACGATTGTGCGATTAAAGAAATAATTGCACCTTCTAACTCACGGATATTAGATTTAATATTTTTAGCAACATATTCAATTATATCTTCTGGCATTTCAACACCATCACGATATAATTTATTTTTTAGAATAGAAACACGAGTTTCAAAATCTGGATTTTGTAACTCAGCTGAAAGTCCCCATTTAAAACGAGATAATAAGCGTTGTTCTATATCTTGCATGTCTACGGGAGCTTTGTCACTTGTTAAAATAACTTGTTTTCCGTTTTGATGTAAATGATTGAAAATATGGAAGAATACATCTTGCGTTCCCGTTTTTCCAGATAAGAATTGAACATCATCAATAATAAGGATGTCTATTATCTGATAAAAATGAATAAAATCGTTTCTATTATTCTTTTTAACAGAATCTATATATTGTTGCGTGAATTTTTCAGCAGAAATATATAAAACTGTTTTTTCAGGGTACTTATCTTTAATGTCAACACCTATAGCATGAGCTAAATGTGTTTTTCCTAAACCTACACCACCAAAAATCAGCAATGGATTAAAGGAAGTTCCTCCTGGTTTAGAAGCTACAGCTAATCCAGCACTTCTAGCCAAACGGTTAGAATCCCCTTCAAGGAAATTTTCGAAACTGTAATTTGGATTAAGTTGAGACTCAATCTTTACGTTTCTAATTCCTGGAATTATAAACGGATTACGTAATTCTGGATTTTTATTATTTAATGGAATATCAACTTCTTGAGACTTGACAGAAGATCTATTTGAGCTAGGAATTTTTTCTGTAAAAGGTTGTTTGTTACCATAGGTGTTTTCCATTTTAATAATGTAAACAAGTTTGGCTGTTGCTCCTAATTCTTTAGTAAGGGCCACTTTTAATATTTTTACATAATGTTCTTCTAGCCACTCGTAAAAGAATTTACTAGGCACCTGAATGCTTAAAGAGTTATCTGAAAGTTTCACTGCTAGAATAGGTTCAAACCATGTTTTATAGGCTTGCGGTTGGATGTTATCCTTTATAAATTCAAGGCAATTATTCCATACCGATTGCGCAGTTACACTCATTATAAATTTTATGATTTACTAGTTAGTTATTAAAAGAGAAATGGAATTCTCTGACTGATTTTATAGCATGACAAATATGTGAACAAAATTCTTAAAAAAAAAATCAATTGCTATTGAATTTAAAGAAATTTTTTCGCATGTTTAATGCCTTGACTAAACTACAAAAAATTATTTGAATACTTCTATGAATTTCGATGAAATACCAATAAGAGTGAGATATGGTGAAACGGACCAGATGGGTGTCGTACATCATGCAAATTATGCATTATATCTAGAAATGGGGCGTACGGAGTGGCTTCGAAAAAAAGGCATTTCTTATAAGGAAATGGAGCAAAATGGCATCATGCTTCCTGTAATCTCAATGAATTTAATTTTTAAAAAGTCCGCGCTTTATGATGATGTTCTTAAAGTGAAAACACAGTTAAAAAAAGCACCTTCTGTTAGGATAGAATTTGAATATGAAATTACTAATGAAGCTGGTGATATTTTAGTCCTGGCAACCACTGTTTTGGCGTTTATTGACATGAAAACTAAAAGACCAATAAAGTGTCCAGATGATGTTTTTGAAAAGATAATGGATTAGATTTCTAGCTCCTTGATGTCAACTTCATATATAGATTGAAAACTGTCTTTAGTTTTTGAGGCTTCTTTAAGTCTTACTGAAATTTCAATCTTGCAATCTAGTTCTAAAGTCTGACCAACTATTTTTAAATTGTTTTCTTTTATTATACGCATCACCTTATTCATGTTCTTATAATCAAAAGATATAATAAAATTTTTATTAATGGTTCTGGTTACGATTTTAGAATCTTCCAAAGCCATTTGTGCTGTGGTTTTATAGGCATTGATTAACCCGCCAACTCCAAGTTTGACACCACCAAAATATCTTACCACTACAATCAAAACATTGGTAACTTCAAAAGATTGAATTTGTCCATAAATAGGCATGCCTGCGCTATTATTTGGTTCGCCATCATCATTTGCTCTAAATTGTAAATTGTTTTCGTCGGTACCAAGCTGATATGCATAACACCAATGTCTGGCAGAATGGTGCTGTTTTTTTAAAAGCTCTATATGTTCTTTTACTTGGTCTTCATCTTTAACAGGATAGGCGTAGCCAAAGAATTTGGAGTTTTTATCTTTAAATAGAACTTCTTTTGATGGTTTGCTTAACGTTTTATAAGTGTCTTTAATATCCATTAAGCCAAAGTTACTAATAAGATTGAAATAATTGCCAGCCCAATACCAATCCAGTTTTTAAATGAGAGTTTTTCTTTAAAAAGTATAAGACCTATTAAAGAGGTAAGCATTAAAATAGCAACATTGTTTATTGTGAAAATTGTAGAACTATCAAAAGTTTCGTGGTTTAAAGCTTTTAGAATATAATATATAGATGCGTAATTTACAATTCCTAAAACGGCACCACCAATAATACTCTTAGGATTGAATTTAAAATCCTTTTTAAGCATCTTTATAATAAGGACAACAATTCCAAAACATGCCGCGAAAAAGAAAATAGTTGCAGAAAATAAAGGAATGCCACCTTCTTTAAGATAAGTAGTCTCTATATATTTAATAGAGGTGTCTATAATTCCTGAACCTAAAAATAGAATAACAGGAAACATGAGATTGCTTTTAAAGTTGAAAGTTGCATCTTTTTTAACCGACACAAAATAAACAGCAATTAAAGCAAGAGAAATTCCCAGAAGCTTTAGAATTCCTGTGTTTTCATGGTACACATAAATACCAAATATTACAGGAATAATAACGCTCATTTTAGTGGCAACCGAGGCAACTGATAATCCGTTGCGTTGTGAGGTAATTGCCATAACATTAAAAATACTAATAAATAAAAAACCCAAAATCAAAGCACCAAAAAACCATTCTGATTGGATAATTTCCTGAGCGTCAAAAGGGTTGTTGGAAGTTATTAAGCCACAAAAACAGGCTGTAATATAGTTAAACACAATGGCTTGCAGTGTATTAATCTTAAATCTATCAAATAATTTGAAGATTAAAAAGATAAGCGTAGAAGCTAGAATGCTTAATAATAAATAGATCAAAAGAGCTCTTTTTTAATGTTGAACAAATTGATAATGTCTTCGGTTTTCGGATTAATATTCCAAGTATGAATGCCTAATTTAGATGCTTCTATTGTATTCTCTTCCGTATCGTCTATAAATAAACAAGTTTCAGGAGTTAAATTATTTTCAGCTAATACAAATTGGTAAATATCTGCATTTGGTTTTCTTAAATTAATTTCATGAGATAGGTAAAACACATCAAAACAGTTTTTAAAATCTTCGTAAAAAGATATTTTCTCTTTTATTAAATCGATGTGAAGCTCGTTGGTATTGCTCAACAATATAAGTTGGTATTTTTTTTCTGAAGCCAAATTTTTTATAAATTCCAATCTGTGTTCTGGAAAATCCTTAATAATGCAATTCCAAGCATAAAGGATGTCGTCTTCTGTTAAGTCTGGAAAATTTCCTAAATAGAAATCAATAAATTCTTCAGTTGAAATGAGGCCTTGTTCGTAAAAGCAATTGAAGGCCACCATTTCTTCAGAAAAAGAGTCTATTTCAAAAAGTGATAAAGCGTGATTCATGGCGTTTTCTTTATCTAAATTGATAAAGACATCGCCAAAATCGAATATAAGGGTTTTAATCATAATTACTTACTGTCTATTGATTCCTTCTAATTATAAACTAAGCAGAAATCTTTTTGGTTATTGATTTGAATATATTTTTAAATAATCTTCATTAATAGAAAATTCTTCAAGTTGTTTTCCTTTAAATGTTGGTGCTTTTACTCCCTTGTTAAAAGTTGCTCTCCCTTTAAAAACGCGAGCTTCATCCCAAAGGTTTTCATCTATAAAAGTTTGAAGTGTCTGTCTTCCTCCTTCAATAATAATAGATTGAATCTCTTTTTTATATAAGAAAGCACAAATATTTTTAGCAACATTTTTTGAGAAATCTATTTCGTTTTCTGAAATAATGAAGGTTTCCGCATCATCATTATAAACGCGGTATTTTTTTGATAGCTTATTAGTTTTATCCAAAACGACTCGAATAGGGTTTTTTCCTGTCCAATCTCTAACGGTTAAACTTGGATTATCTTCTAAAACCGTATTGGTGCCCACTAAAATAGCCTGTTCTTCTGCTCGCCATTTATGGACTAATTGTCTGGAAATTTCATTTGTAATCCAAACTGGTTTTTGTTCGTTTTTTGTTTCTGGAGCAATAAAACCATTCTCGGTTTCAGCCCATTTTAAAATAATATAAGGGCGTTTTTTGTTGTGAAATGTAAAAAAGCGCTTGTGATGATCTTGACACGCTTTTTCTAAAACACCAACAGTAACTTCGCATCCAGCAGTTTTTAACTTCTCAATGCCTTTCCCTGCTACTTTACTATGAGTGTCTATCGTTCCAATAACGACATGTGGTATGTGGTGTTTTATAATCAAATCGCTACAAGGTGGGGTTTTTCCAAAATGGCTACACGGTTCAAGCGTGACGTACAAAGTAGCTTGTGCAAGTAAGGATTTGTTTTTAACAGATTGAATGGCATTTACTTCGGCATGATTTCCGCCATAAGCACTTGTAAAACCTTCACCAATAATTTCATCTTTATTCACAATAACACATCCTACCATTGGATTTGGAGCAGTACTCCCTAAGCCATTTTTGGCAATCTCAATACAGCGTTTTATGTATTTTTCATGTATCTTCATCCCCTGAAATTTCAACGCAAAAATAACATAATAAAGTGAGCAATAATAATATTGTTATTAGAGAAATAACTTCTGAAGATAATAGTCAAATCGCACAAGTAATTCGTGAAGTGTTAATAGAATTTGGTGCGCCAAAAGTTGGAACAGCCTATGAAGATGTTTCTTTAGATAATATGACAGAAGCTTATGGAAATAGTGCATCTGTTTATTTTGTATTGGAAAATAAAGGTAAAATTATTGGAGGAGCAGGAATTGCGCCTTTAGAGAATTGTGAAGGAAATATCTGCGAGCTTCAAAAAATGTACTTTTTACCGGAAGCCAGAGGTTTGGGGTTGGGAGTTAAAATGATGAAAAAATGTTTGGAATTTGCTAAAGATTTCGGATACCATAAATGTTATCTAGAAACCTTACCGTATATGACGGATGCCACAAAATTATATGCCAAAGTAGGATTTGAATCTTTAGATAAACCCATGGGTAATACAGGTCATTTTTCCTGTAACGTGTGGATGATAAAAGAATTATGAGACTAAAGGACATTCAAGAGATATTTCATAAAGAATTAGATGCTATTTTTGGAGCAAACGAAGTTGGTAGTTTCTTTAATATTTTAATATCTCATTATTTAAAATTGAATAGAATAGCCTTAGTGCTAGATCCAGAATTAACGATAAGTAAAGTTGAAGAACAGCCACTTTTCGAAGCATTAAGCAGATTAAAATTAGAAGAACCCATTCAATATATTATAGGTGAAACCGAGTTCTATGGATTGCCTTTTAAAGTAAATGAACACACTTTAATCCCTAGGCCAGAAACGGAAGAACTGGTTGAATGGATTATGAAATGTCATTCAAATCGAAGCGATGAATCTAATTTTAACATTTTGGATATTGGCACAGGAACAGGTTGCATAGCTATTTCTTTAGCTAAAAATCTTCCTAATGCTCGGGTTTATGCTATAGATGTTAGTAAAGAAGCTTTAAACATTGCCAAACAAAATACAGAATTGAATCAAATAGAGGTTCAGTTTATTGAAGCTGATATTTTAAATATTGACTCATGGAATTTGGAATTTGATAATTTGAAATTTGATATTATAGTGTCCAATCCGCCTTATGTTAGAAACTTAGAAAAAATAGAAATAAAAAACAACGTTTTAAAACACGAACCTCATTTAGCACTGTTTGTAGAAGATAGCAATCCGTTACAGTTTTATGAGGCTATTGCCAATTTTGCCATGGTTAATTTGAAAGAGAAAGGACTTTTATTTTTTGAAATTAATCAATATCTTGGAAACGAAACGAAACAATTATTACACAATAAAGGCTTTACAGATCTGGAGTTAAAACTGGATATTTTCGGGAATAACCGCATGTTAAAAGCATTAAAGAATTTTTAATTCATGACTATTAAAGAACAAATCTTACAATTACGAGAAGCGCTTAACAATCACAATTATAACTATTATGTGTTGGATAATCCAAGTATTTCAGATTATGATTTTGATCTTCAATTAAAACAGCTTCAGGAATTAGAAACCAAACATCCAGAGTTTTTCGATGCTAATTCTCCAAGTCAGCGTGTAGGAGGAGAGGTTACCAAGAATTTTGAAACTGTTGTTCACGAACAGCGTATGTATTCTTTGGCAAATTCGTATTCCAAAGAAGATTTATTGGATTGGGAAACTAGAATTAGAAAGTTAGTAGATGGAAATCTTCAATATACCTGTGAATTAAAATATGATGGAGCTTCTATAAGTCTGACCTATGAAAATGGAAGCTTGGTGAAAGCTATCACCAGAGGAGACGGAGTTCAAGGCGATAATGTTACGGCAAATATTAAGACTATTAAATCTGTGCCTTTAAAATTGAAAGGCGATTTTCCTGATAAATTTGATATTCGTGGTGAAATTGTCTTGCCTTTCGATGGTTTTAATAAAATGAACGAAGAGCGCATTGAAATAGGAGAGGAGCCTTACAGAAACCCAAGGAATACGGCTTCAGGAAGCTTGAAATTACAAGATAGTAGCGAGGTTGCCAAACGTCCTTTAGAATGTTTGTTATATAGCCTTGTTGGAAATAATCTAAATACAGATACGCAATTTAATAGTCTGGAAAAAGCACGTTCCTGGGGTTTTAAAGTGCCACAGGCTGCTAAGCTTGTAAATTCTATTGACGAAGTTTTAGATTTTATTTCTTATTGGGATGTACATAGACACAACTTACCTTACGAAACGGATGGTGTGGTTATAAAAGTGAATAATTTACAACAACAAGAAGAATTAGGTTTTACAGCAAAAGCACCACGTTGGGCTATTGCCTATAAATTTAAGGCAGAACGAGTTTCTACTCGATTAAATAGTATAAGTTATCAAGTTGGAAGAACTGGAGCAATTACACCGGTAGCTAATTTAGAGCCTGTAGAATTGGCCGGAACAACCGTTAAAAGAGCGTCGTTGCACAATGCGGATCAAATAGAAAAGCTGGACATTCGCATTGGAGATGAAGTGTTTGTTGAAAAAGGAGGCGAGATTATTCCTAAAATTATTGCGGTCGATTTAGCTAAGAGACCAGAAAACTCGCAACCAACCATATATATTACACATTGCCCTGAATGCCATACAGAATTAGTAAGAACGGAAGGGGATGCCAAACATTTTTGTCCTAATTATAATGGTTGTAAACCACAGATAATTGGAAGGATTCAACACTATATTTCCAGAAAAGCAATGGATATTGAAGGTCTGGGAGGAGAAACAGTGGCTTTATTGGTTAGTGAAGGATTAATTCATAATTACTCCGATTTATATGAATTGACTAACGAGCAAGTTTTGCCGTTGGAACGTATGGCTGAAAAAAGTGTAGATAATTTAATTCAAGGTATTGAACAATCTAAAGAAGTTTCTTTTGAAAGAGTTCTTTATGCTTTGGGAATAAGATTTGTTGGTGAAACTGTGGCTAAAAAATTAGCCAAGCATTATAAAAGTATTGATGCTTTAGCTAAAGCCACGCAAGAAGAGTTAATTAATGTTGATGAAATAGGAATTAAAATTGCCGAGAGTGTCATAGAGTTTTTTAATTCTGAAACAAATAGAGAGATTATAAATAAACTTCGCGGATTTGGTGTTCAGTTAGAGATTTCAGCTGAAAAATTAGCCAATCAAACGAATAAGCTAGAAAATAACATATTTGTAGTTTCAGGTGTTTTTCATTCCGTTTCCAGAGACGAACTTAAAAAACTGATAGAAGATAATGGAGGCAAAGTATCTTCCTCTATTTCCAGTAAAACAAGTTATATAGTTGCTGGGGATAATATGGGACCAAGTAAAAAGGAGAAAGCTGAAAAATTAAATATCACCTTGATTTCAGAAATTGAGTTTTTAGAAATGGTTCAATAGTTTTAAACACCTGAAATTCTTGAAGGTAATGCAGTTTAGTATATGGGTTATTTGTTAATATTAGATATATTTGCATTCATAAACCAACAGTAACTAATTTCCTTTATGGTGTTTTTCATTTCAATGTTTGCTCTTTTAAGTTTTCTTAACATTAATATGGATATGCAAATAGAAATGTTTATTGCTCCTGTTATCACCTTGTTTTATTTGATAAGAGTAAAAAACAAAACCATTTTTTTAACACTATTCCTAATTACTTATTCGATTTCCGATCTTATTAATTTTTACGATCAGGAAAGCTATGTCGAGGTTATGTATTTTATTTGTAATGGCCTATATATGTTGTCGTATATATTTTTACTGTTAGAATTTAATAAAACGGTAAATATGAAAGAGATTTTTAAAAGATTTCCAGTTCATTTAACTGTTCTCGCTTTGCTTAACATTTATATAGTATTTGTAATGGCAACCATTATAAATCCGATAGAGTTTGAGACTAGTAATTTAAGTTTCGTCAGAATTTTTGAACATGTTTATAATATTTTGCTTTTGGGCTTATTAAGCATGTCGTTTTTTAATTATTTATTAAACGAGAACAATAAAGCGCTTCTCTTATTTTCAGGATGCTTGGCATTAACTTTCTTTGAGTTTTTATTAATAGGGTACTATTATCTTTCCGATGAAATGAGTATTATTCGCTTTGTTTCAATTTTATTAGAATTGAGTGCGTTTTTAATGTTTTATTTTTCTGCCACAATAAAAAGGGAAGCTATTGAGTTAAATGATTACGCATAAGAGTTTATAAATTCCTTTCACTAAGTTTTGTTTCTTTTGATGAACAGTTAGTATAATGACAATTCTTCATTTGGAATCCGTCTAAAAAAAACTCATTTCACCGATAAAGTGTGTAATTTATTCGTCAAGTCGTTAATTTTGTATATATTTGCTTTCAATTACTGTTTAATTTATGATTTTAACTAAATCGAATATTCTTATTGCATCCATAATTGCATTGTGCATTTCTTTTGCACTTTTTCAATTTCAGGATGAATATTTTATTTCTAGTATGTCAAAGTCTTTAATTGTACCATTATTTACCTTATTATATTTTATAAACGTAAAAAATAAATCCCCTTATTTTACTTGGTTTCTTTTGTTGTTTTCTTTTTCAGAGTTAATAAATTTTATTTCTTTTTATTTAGATACAGACGAAGCTTTAGATCTCTTTTACTTAGCAGGCAATTCTATCTATATAATTGCCTATATATTATTATTGTTTGAAGTTCTAAAAGGTCTTAAAATGAGTAAAGTAATTAAAGATTATAAGCACCATCTTTTGATACTAGGTTTATTGAATATTTATATTGTATATGTGCTTTTAACAATTGTATATCCAGCCTTTAGTAATACAGATTTGGTCTATATTGAGCTTTTGTATAATGTGGTTATGCTCTTATTACTATCTTTTTCATTAATTGGCTATTTCTATAATGACAATAAAAAAGCCTTACTATTTTTCCTGGGTACCTTGTGTATTGTCTTTTCTGAGTTTATACAAATTGCCTATTTTTATATCATAGATACGGACATGCTTAATTTTGCTTCTACCTTATTGTTTGTATTGGCCTTTTGCTTTTATTATTTCTATTCAAGAGTAAGGAATGAAAAAACCTTTAAGTTATTTAACTAAAAGTTAGCCATGTTTTTCCTTTAAATGGTTTCTAGATTCCCGAAATTTTTTTAACACAAAATTATAATTTTAACACACTTTTCGATGAACTGCACGTTTGTATCGATGTAATTCGTTATATTTGACTCCAACCTACTTATGATTAACTACTGTGAAAGAATGGCTAAAAATTAGTTATAACAGAATATTCCTATGTGTTCTGTTGCTACTTATCCTATTGAATGTTTTTGCTTCCCTAAGTGAAAACCAACTATTATTACAAATTACCAAACCTTTATTTGTACCGGTTTTTATAATGTATTATTTTATAAAGAACAGTTACATATTTATATTGTTTGTGGCGTTTTTCGTGTTATCGTTTATAGGAGATTTTTCTTCGGTATTTTCGTCTAACAACTCCGTACTTAAGGTTTCTAGCTTTGTGTATTTTTTAAGCTATTTAGCGCTTATTATTTATAGCATTTCCAAGTTTAAGCGCATTAGGATAGACCTGGTAATTGCATCGTATTTGCTGGTGGTAATAAGTATAAACTCTTATTTTTTGTATGAATTGTTTGGGATATTAAAAACTCAAATTTCTGATATAACAGAAGTAAATCTCTTTATAGCAAAAAGTGTTTCATTAATAGTTTTGGCTTTTTTATCCTTTGTAATTTATCTAAATTCAGACTCGAAGCAATCCATACTTTTTCTCTTTACGGCCTTGTGCTTTGTCTTTTCAGACGTACTTCATTACATCAGTAATTATTATATCTATAACTGGAGTTTTGTAATGTTAGATAATGTATTACATGCTGTTGGGTTGTTCTTCTTATTTAATTTTATTATTGGTGAAAATAGATTGCGTAAAAAACTATTGGTAACGGAAAGAGTTTCAAACCAAACAATAGCAAACGAAAACGAAACAGGTTATATTTTAACTAGACAATAATCGAAGTTCCGTTAGCGGTTTTATTTTTATCGGAATCAAAGAAGAAATCTATTCTTCCTAAATTAATACCATAGCATCCAACTTGGTTTACTAAGACATCTTTATCTACTATATTTTTGACAATCGTTGGTCTTGGTAAAAAAGTATGTGTATGTCCGCCAATTATTAGATCAATATTTTTAGTGCTTTCTGCTAGTAATAAATCACTTGGTTTTTCTGCGTTATTCTTGTATTCATAACCAATATGGGATAGACAGATTACCAAATCACAATGCTCATCTTCCTTTAAAATACGACTCATATCTTGGGCAATTTCTATAGGATTTAGATATACAGTTTCTTTGTAAAGGTCTTTTATAACCAAACCATCTAACTCAATACCAATTCCAAAAACGCCAATTCTAATGCCATCTTTTATGTATATTTTGTAGGGTTCTACATGAGAATCTAGAACGGTGTTTGAAAAATCGTAATTAGCAGAAATAAAATCGAATTTGGCATGAGGTAATTGAGCATATAAACCATCAATACCATTGTCGAAATCATGATTTCCAATGGTTGCAGCATCATATTTTAATTTACTCATTAATTTAAATTCAAGTTCGCCACCATAATAATTAAAGTAGGGAGTTCCTTGAAAAATATCACCAGCATCTAGCAAAAGGGTATTTGGATTCTCATTTCTAATATCTTGAACCAGACTAGCTCTCCTAGCAATACCACCTTTATTTGGATTTCTACCATCTTCAGGGCCAAAAGGATCTATATGACTATGAACATCATTGGTGTGTAAAATGGTTATTTTAGTTGCTTTAGAAGCAGACATAAAAGAAGGTAATGTTAAGCCCCCAATAGTTGCCAAGGCTGTTGCTGCCGTTGTTTGCTGTATAAAATTTCTTCTTTTCATTCTATTTTTTTAATTTTATAAATCTGTCGTCAATTACAGGGTTTATAGTGTCCATTTTACCGAAATAATCTAAAAAGGTGTTTCTTATTTTATAATTTAAAATGTATAAACTATCACTAGGCTTAAAGAAATTCATGCCATCTCCACCATTGTATAAATAGTCGTTAGTTGCCACATAATAGATTTTAGAAGTGTCAATTGGTTTGTTATTAATACTTGCTTCAAATAAATCATTATTGATGTCAAGTACAATTTTTAATTTAGCAATAGGGTGTGCTCTTTTAGCTTCAACCAAATAAGCGATTAGTTGATTAACTTGGCTTCCTTTTATGGCAGCAACCACAACACTATTTTCAAAAGGCATAATTTCGAAAGCTGTTCTTGCGGTAATATCACCTTTAGAAATTATTGAACGAATTCCTCCATGATTAACTAAAACCATATCGATATCTTTCCCAGTACGTTGCTTAAAAACAGGATTTGTTTGTTCAAAAATAACATCGGCAAATAGATTCCCAATAGCCGTATTTAATTCTCCATCGCTTTTGGAGTACGTGTTCCTTGCAAAGCAAATAACGCTATCCATATCTTTGTTTATATGGTCTCTATAAGGTTTAACAAAAGCTTCAATGCTGGCGTCTGTTTCTATACTATCGGTAATAGCAATTAGTTTTCCTTCAATTCTTGTTAACTGCTGTGGTTCTTGTTTACAACTACAAATAGTTACTAAAAATAATATAGCAAAAAGAGGTTTAAAATTCATGGCGATACATGTGAGTTTTAATAAAATTTTGTCTGTACTTTTACTACCTTTGTAATAAAGTATAAAGATATAATGATTTTAAAGGGTTTAAAAGAAAAATCTATTAAAAAGAATTTAACTACCATTTTAAATAATCGGGAAACTCATTTTAATAATAATAAAATTGAAAGTTTAGGAGTCATTTTAAATGCGGAGGAAACAACCGATTTCGAAGCGATAGAAACCTTTGCAAAGACCTTGAATCTGTCTCCAAATAAATTGAAAATCATCGCGTTTACCGAATTGACAAAAGAGATAACTTGCACATGGGAAAACTGTTTTAATCCGAAAGACTTCACCTGGAACGGCAAAATAAATAACTTAGAACTAAAATCTTTTTTAGATACTAAATTCGATTTATTAATAAGTTATTACGCCAATGATGTTTCAGAATTAAAGTATTTAACGTCTGCTTCCAATGCCCATTTTAAGGTTGGTATATTTCAAAAGGATTCACGTTTAAACGATTTAATAATAAAAACCGATTTCAATAATTTGGAAGCCTTTAAGGTGGAACTAAAAAAATACTTGACGGTATTAAATAAATTAAAAGCATGAAAAACAAATTAACGGGTTTAGGAATAGCCATTGTAACACCTTTTAAAAAAGATCTTTCTGTAGATCATGAGGCGCTCTCAAAAATTGTAAATTTCAATATTGAAAACGGAACTGATTATATCGTTATTAGTGGTACAACTGGAGAAAGCGTTACGGTTAGTAAGCAAGAAAAAAAAGAGATTATCGCTACCATTGTTAAAGCCAATAATAACCGAGTGCCCTTAGTTTTAGGAATAGGAGGTAACCATACAGCTGAAATTATTGAAGAAATTAATACGACAGATTTTACTCATATTTCTGCTATTTTATCTGTTTCTCCAGCTTATAGTAAACCTACTCAAGAAGGAATCTATCAGCATTTCAAAGCCATTTCATTAGCATCGCCAAAACCAATTATTTTATATAATGTGCCAGGAAGAACATCTTCGAACATGTTACCTGATACAGTTATTAGATTGGCTACAGATTTTAAAAATATTATAGCTATAAAAGAAGCAGGCAATAATATGTTTCAATACTTTCTTTTATTAAAAAATAAACCTGAAGATTTCTTAATTATTTCAGGAGACGACGATCTGGCATTATCTGTAATTTTGGCTGGAGGAGCAGGAGTTATTTCTGTACTTGGTCAAGCTTTTCCAGAAAAATTCTCAAAAATGATTCACTTAGGATTAGAGGGAAATGCAAAAGAAGCCTATAAACTTCATTATCAGTTTTTAGATGTTATTTCCTTGATCTTTTCTGAAAATAATCCAGCAGGAATTAAAGCTGTTTTAGAGAGATTGGATCTTTGTGCGGATACGGTAAGATTGCCATTAGTTGTTGCATCCGATTCCCTGAAAAACAAGATTGAGAACTTTTTAAAAAACTTTTAAAAAGTTAAATTATACTTAAACCTGATATAAAGCGTGTTTAAGCAATTATTTTAGCCTAAAATTATATTTTTAAAATCCATTATAATAGCTTAATTTTGCATCCTGTTTAAAAATTATGAAGAAACTTTTTTATTTATTAATAACTTTCGCTGTTTTAAATTCATGTAGCCCATATCAAATAGCTTTAAAAAAGCCTGATATCTCAGAAAAATTTAAAGTAGGTGAAGAACTGTATAATAAAGGAAAATTTGATAAAGCAAACAAACTTTTTGCTCAAATAGTTCCAGAGTATAGAGGAAAACCGCAAGCTGAGAAGCTTATGTTTTTATACTCTAATACGTTTTATGAAATGAAAGATTACTATCTGGCAAGTTACCAGTTCGAAAGATTTGTTTCTGCTTATCCTAATAGTGGAAAAGTTGAGGAAGCTTTCTTTTTAAGTGCTAAAGCGGCTTATATGTTATCTCCTATATTCTCTAAAGATCAAATAGAAACTAGAGATGCTATAGAAAAGTTACAAACTTTTATAAATTTATATCCCAATTCAGAATTTACGCCAGAAGCGAATGAGCTGGTAAGGGAATTAGATTACAAACTAGAAACCAAAGCATTCGAAATTGCTAAACAATATAATACAATTGCGGAATATACTGCAGATTATAATGCATCCATAACGGCGTTCGATAATTTTATTTTAGATTTTCCTGGATCTCCATATAGAGAAGAAGCTTATTTTTACAAATTGGATTCAGCTTATAAATTAGCTATTAACAGTGTGGAAACAAAAAAACAGGATCGTCTGGAAGATGTAAAGATTCATTACAGTAACTATAAAAAGAGTTATAAAGAAGAGTCTAAGTATTTGAAAGAGGCAGAGAAAATGTTGGAACATATTATTAAAGAATTAGAAAAATATAGTACTAAAAGTTAAATTGAATAAAATGGATTTAAAAAAAATCAAAGCTCCTGTTAATACCATTACTTATAATAGAAATATAATAGAGGAACCTACTCAAAATATCTATGAGGCTATCTCTATTGTTTCTAGAAGAGCAGAACAAATTAATTCTGATATTAAAAAAGAATTAATAGAAAAACTTGAAGAGTTTGCTACATTTAACGATAGTCTTGAAGAGATTTTCGAGAACAAAGAACAAATCGAAGTTTCTAAATTTTATGAAAAATTACCTAAGCCTCATGCTTTAGCAGTTCAGGAATGGTTAGATAATAAAATTTATTACAGAAACACAGAAGACGATATTCAAGAATAGATCATATGTCAATACTAAGCGGCAAAAATATACTTCTTGGCATTAGTGCTGGTATTGCTGCTTATAAATCTGCTTCATTGGTTCGGCTTTTTATTAAAGCAGGAGCCAATGTAAAAGTAGTTATTACACCATCTGCAAAAGACTTTGTTACTCCGTTAACACTTTCTACTTTGTCCAAAAACCCTGTTCATTCGTCATTTGTCGACGATGTGGATAGCGAGCTTTGGAACAATCACGTAGAATTAGGTCTTTGGGCAGATTTATTTGTTATAGCTCCTGCTACCGCAAATACCATGTCTAAAATGGCGAATGGCGTTTGTGATAATCTGCTTTTAGCTACTTACCTTTCAGCTAAATGTCCTGTCTATTTTGCACCAGCAATGGATTTGGACATGTACAAACATCCAACAACAAAACAATCCTTTAAGAAATTAGAAAGCTACGGAAACATTATTATTCCAGCAACAAGTGGCGAACTAGCTAGTGGGTTAGTTGGGGAAGGACGCATGGCAGAACCAGAAGATATACTTACTTTTATAGAACAAGATGTTATTGGAAAACTTCCTCTTCGTGGAAAGACTATTCTTATTACAGCTGGCCCAACGTATGAAGCTATAGATCCTGTGCGTTTTATAGGAAATCATTCTAGTGGAAAAATGGGTTTCGAAATTGCTAAAACAGCGGCAAATCTTGGCGCAGAAGTTATTTTAATTACTGGCCCAACTCATTTAACACTAAAACATAGTCTCATTAATGTAATTCCTGTTTTTTCAGCAGAAGACATGTATTTAGAAGCACATAAGTATTTTAATCAAGTAGATGTGGCTATTTTAGCGGCTGCAGTTGCAGATTATAAACCTAAAGAAATTGCCACCCAGAAAATAAAAAAGACAGATGCTACGTTAGTATTACATCTAGAAAAAACAAAAGATATTTTGGCCTCGTTAGGAGTTATTAAAAAACATCAACTTTTGGTAGGTTTTGCTTTAGAAACAGAAAATGAACTTATAAATGCAAAAGCAAAACTAAAAAAGAAGAATTTAAATTTAATTGTATTAAATTCGTTGAAAGATAAAGGTGCTGGATTTAAAACCGATACCAATAAAGTAACCATCATCGACAATAAAGATGTGGTTACAGAATACAAGTTAAAGTCTAAAACGGAAGTCGCTAAAGATCTTCTAAATCAAATTATAAAACAATTACATGGGTAGGATTTTATTATTTTTAATGTTGTTTTGTAGTGTTTCTGGTTACACTCAAGAGTTAAATTGTACTGTAGTAATTAATGCAGAACAAACAGGAAATAGTAATTTGCCAATTTTTAAAACACTGCAAAAACAAATATTTGAATTTGTAAATAATTATAAATGGACAAGTAAAGAGTTTACAGTCCAAGAACGCATTGAATGTTCCATGTATATAAATATTACCGAGTATGCTGGAGATACTTTTAAAGCAACCATTCAAGTACAGTCTGCAAGACCAATTTATGGGTCGTCTTATGCTTCACCTGTACACAACATAAACGACAAGGATTTTACGTTTCGATATTTGGAGTTTCAAAATATGGTATACAACCCAAACTCCTTTGAATCTAATTTAATTTCAGTTCTTGCTTTTCATGTTTATATGGTTTTAGGCATCGATGCAGATACATTTTCGCCAAATGGGGGAGATGCTTATTTTGATCAAGCCCAAAATATTGTAAATTATTCACAAGGTGATAACTCGAAAGGCTGGAAATTAAGCGACGGATCACAAAGTAGATATGTTTTAGTAACAGATATGTTGTCTCAAACGTTCGAAGATTACAGAAAAGTAATGTATCAATACCATAGAAACGGTTTAGATTATATGAACGACAATCAAAAGGAAGCTAAATTGAATATTTCAAATGCCTTAATAACTTTAGAGGCAATGAATAGAGTAAGGCCTAATTCTTTCATTATGCGTACTTTTTTCGATGCCAAAACAGACGAAATTCAAGATATTTTTAGTTCTGGACCTAGTGTTGAAATTACCAAGTTGGTTAGCGTATTGAACAATGTAGCTCCAACCTATTCTAGCAATTGGCGAAATATTAAATTCTAATATTTTCTGAAAATTTTCTGGCACTTTTATAATGATTTTTCAGTATCACATTTCTTGAAATTATTTATCTTTAACCTAAATTCCAGAATATCCTTTGATTACATCTCTATCCATAAAAAATTATGCTTTAATAGATAGCCTTCAGGTGCAGTTTAGCCAAGGCTTTTCTATAATTACTGGTGAAACAGGAGCGGGAAAATCCATTCTGTTAGGCGGTTTATCTTTAATTCTAGGGAAAAGAGCAGATTTAAGTAGCATCAAGGATGTCTCTAAAAAATGTATTTTAGAAGCTGTTTTTGATATCACCAATTACAATTTAAAAAAATTGTTTGAAGCCAACGATATAGATTACGAGCCTCAAACTATTATTAGAAGAGAGATATTACCATCAGGGAAATCTCGAGCTTTTATAAACGATTCGCCAGTTAATTTAAACGTTTTACAGCTTTTAAGCGAACAGCTTATCGATATCCATTCGCAACACGAAACGCTTCAGTTAGTGGACGATTCCTTTCAATTCGAAATTATTGATGCCTTTGCTAAAAATGACGGTGTATTAAAAACATACGCCCTTCATCTTAAAGAGCATAAAATGGTTCAAAAAGAATTGGATGTATTATTGAAATTTAAGGCAGAAGCCATTAAGGAATACGAATACAATTCTTTTTTACTGAAAGAATTAACCGAAGCCAATTTGGTTGAAGGAGAACAGGAAGTACTAGAAGAAGAATATGAAACTTTAAATAATATTGAAGAAATTAGTGAATCTCTTTTACACTCTAATCAATTACTAAGTAATGAGGAGACGGGTGTTTTGTCTATTTTGAATCAATTAAAAAGTAATTTTAAAAAGATAAGTCCTTATTCAAATAAGTATCAAAATTTATTTGAAAGAATGGATAGTAGTTTTATAGAGTTAGACGATGTATTTACAGAAATGGAAAGGCTTCAAGAACAATTGGAAGCAGATCCAGAACGTCTGGAAAAAGTAAATTCTAAATTGCTATTACTCAATAATTTATTTAAGAAACATTTGGTTTCAACGGTTTTAGAGTTAATTCAAGTAAGAGAAGTTCTTTCTGAAAAAGTTTCAGAAACTGAAAATTTAGATGAAAATATTCAGAAGAAAGAAAAAGAATTAAAAACGAAGAATGAAGCTTTAAACAAACTTTCTAAAGAGCTTCATGACAACCGTACCAAAGCTATTCCAAAATTGTCTGAACAGCTAGAAACTATTTTGAAAGATCTAGGCATGCCAAATGCTAAGTTTCAGATTAGCCTTAATTATGGGAATACGTTTTTTACAAATGGTAAAGACGATTTATCATTTTTGTTCACAGCCAATAAAGGAGGTCAGTTTAACGAACTTAAAAAAGCAGCTTCCGGAGGTGAATTATCCAGAATAATGTTAGCAATAAAATCTATCTTATCTAAATATAAGCAACTACCTACCATTATGTTCGATGAAATCGATTCTGGAGTTTCTGGAGAGATTTCGAATAAAATGGGACAGATTATGTTGCAAATGAGTCAATATATGCAGGTTTTTGCCATTACGCATCTACCACAAATTGCAGCAAAAGGCCACACACATTTTAAAGTATATAAGGAAGATGTGGAAAATGTAACAGTAACAAACCTTAAGAAATTAAATCACGACGAACGTTTGGTTGAAATAGCTCAAATGTTAGGTGGTATTGAAATTTCAACTTCAGCATTGGCTCATGCCAAGCAGTTGCTCAATTAAAAAAATAAAATTTAAGTTTGTAGTTGAAAGTTTTATTAACTTTGACTTTTTAAGAACGTAATACCAATCAAAAATAACTAGTACTATGTCATACAACTTATTAAAAGGAAAAAGAGGAATTATATTTGGAGCGCTTGACGAAAATTCTATTGCATGGAAAACAGCCGAACGTATTCATGAAGAAGGAGGGACATTTGTTTTAACCAATGCACCAGTAGCTTTAAGAATGGGCCAAATTAATGCCTTAGCAGAAAAAACAGGTTCACAAGTTATTCCTGCAGATGCAACTTCTCTGGAAGATTTAGAAAATTTGATAGAAAAGTCTGTAGAGATTTTAGGAGGTAAGCTGGATTTTGTATTACATTCTATTGGTATGTCCATAAATGTTAGAAAAGGAAATTCCTATATGGATCAGAACTATGATTGGACACAAAAAGGAACTGATATTTCAGCCATGTCTTTTCATAAAGTAATGCAAACATTATATAAAAAGGATGCCATGAATAAATGGGGAAGTATTGTTGCTTTAACTTATATGGCTGCGCAACGTGTATTTCCAGATTATAACGATATGGCAGATAATAAAGCCTATTTAGAAAGTGTTGCTCGTAGTTTTGGATATTTCTTTGGAAAAGATAAAACAGTTCGTGTTAATACCATTTCGCAATCTCCAACGCCTACAACAGCTGGTTCTGGTGTAAAAGGGTTCGATGGATTTATTGCTTATGCAGATAAAATGTCGCCTTTAGGAAACGCCACAGCTTTAGACTGTGCCAATTACACAGTAGCTATGTTTAGCGACTTAACTAAAATGGTCACCCTACAGAATCTTTTCCATGATGGCGGATTTAGTAATATGGGAGTAAGTAATGAAGTTATGGAAGCCTTTATTAAAGGAGTAGAAGAATAAAATTGTTTTAATATAAAATAGTAAAAGCGAGTCATATTTTTATGGCTCGCTTTTTTTTGTAAAAAAATATAATAACTCATTTTGTCATAAATTGTAAGAAATGTATTTCGTCGTTAAAAAAAGATTTTTATCGATTTATTTGATTTAACACTTCCTTAACTAATAATTATCAATATTTTTAGCTTCTAATCAATAAATTACTTAATTAATTATGAAAAAAATTACATTTTTATTATTTGCATTTGTTGCCTTTTGTTGGCAAGCTAATGCACAATTCACGGAGAGTTTTGAAACAGATATTCCAGCAACATGGACAGTTATTAATAATGGAAGTACACCTGGATGGGTTTATAACGGAGCGCCAGCTGGAGGAGCTGAAGATGGGACTGGAGTAGCTAGCATTTCATTTGGTTCTATAGCACATGACGATTATTTAATTACACCGGGTATAGCTGTAACAGCGGGTGTAAATGATAGATTGTCTTTGTATATTAAATCTAGAAGTGCTACTTTTTTAGAGGCTTATGAGATTTTGTTGTCAACAACAGATGCAACTGCTGGAGCTTTTACGGAGGAATTACAGGCCTCAAGTGAAGCGCCTAACGCATGGACTCCTCTTTCTTTTGACCTAAGTGGATATGTAGGATCTACAGTTTATGTAGCAGTACGTGCAACTGGTACCGATGAGTTTGCATTATATGTAGATAATGTGGTGAGTGATACTCCTCCTAGTTGTTTTCAACCAACCGCATTGACTGCTAATACTATCTCTACAACCGATGTAGATATTACTTGGACGGCTGGAGCTGGAGAAACTGCATGGAATTATGAATATGGTCCTGCAGGATTTACAATGGGTACAGGTGGTACAACTGGTAGTACGACAGTACCTAGCTTAACTCTTTCTGGTTTAACAGCAGGAGATTATGATATTTATGTGCAATCAGATTGTGGTTCTGGAGATTTAAGCCTTTGGACGGATGCAATCAGTTGGACTCAACCAAGTAATGTTGGTGATATTTGTTCATTACCATTAATAGCTACTTTAGAAGCTGATTGTTCTACTGCTACAGCCAACACAATTGATTATGCGGTTGCAAGTGCGGATTTAAGTTCTGTTACTTGTTCTACTGCAACAAGTAATGGTGCATGGTATGAAATTACAACTTCAGATTCTGGAGCTATTAGACTTTATACTACTGGTGATGTTTCAGGTATGGCAGTTTTCTCAGATTGTGGAACTGAATTATATTGTAATAGCACATTGGTTCCTGATTTTAGTTTATCAGGTTTTGCTCCTAATACAGCTTATTTAGTTGCTGTTTGGAAAGATGCGGCTACTACTGGAACCTCTACGGTTTGTTTTGAAGATATTGCTTGTCTTTTTGTGACCGATTTCACTGTAACTAGTGTTACCCAAACTTCAATGGAAATTGGATGGACAGAAAATGGCACAGCTACTGCTTGGGATGTTGAATATGGTATAACTGGTTTTACACCTACAGGAACACCTACGCTTGATGATGTATCTAATCCTTACAGTGTAACAAATTTATTAGCAGCTACTACATATGATTTTTACGTTCGTGCGGATTGTGGAATGAATAATACAGATGTAAGTGTTTATAATGGGCCATTTATCGTTACAACATTATCGGCTCCACCAGCAAACGATGATTGTTCTGGTGCTACCCCTTTAACTGTGGATGCAGATTTATCTTGCTCAAATCCAGTTGCGGGTACAACTATAGGGTCTACTCAAAGTCTTCCTGGTTGTTTAGGTACTGCTAATGATGATGTTTGGTATTCATTTGTTGCTACTGGAACTACTCATGTAATTACTATAGCTAACACAGCTGGTAGTTCAGATATAGTTACTGAGGTTTTTGATGGATGTGGTGGAAATAGTTTAATGTGTCAAGATACTCCTAATTCACCTCTTACTGTAACAGGTTTAACAGCAGGGAACACCTATTATTTTAGAATATATACATGGTCTTCTACTGCATCTCTTACTACTAGTTTTACTGTTTGTGTCGGAACTCCAGAACCAGCTCCAGCAAATGATGAATGTGTTGACGCAGAAGTTATAAACTGTGGTGATATGGTCAGTGGTTCTACTGTGTCTGCTACTAATTCTGGTAATAATACATCAAATGATGTATGGTATGTTTTAGCAGGAACTGCTGTTGATCAAGAAATAACAGCTAGTTTATGTGGCTCAGATTTCGATACGTATATTAGAATCTTCGATGCTTGCGCTGGAACTCAAGTGGCATTTAATGATGACAATTCTGCTGCTTGTGGTACTGGTGGGAATTCTGAAGTAACATTTACTTCAGACGGAGTAACTACTTATTATATTATGGTTGAAGGATACAGTACTAATAATGGTAATTTTGATTTAGCCATTACTTGTTCCACTATAGGAATTCAAGACTACAATGCAAGTGAGTTATTTACTTACTATCCAAACCCGGTAAACAATACATTATCTTTAAGAGGTGTTAAAGCCATTCAAAATGTAGCTGTTTACAACATGTTAGGACAAGAAGTTTTACGTTCAGCTCCTAATACAGTTGATAGTGATTTAGATATGTCAAGTCTTAATGCAGGAACTTACTTTGTAAGAGTAACTGTTGAAAACGCGACTAAAACAATTAAAATTATCAAGAAATAAACTGATTATTTCTCATCAATATTTAAAAGCCACTCTAACGAGTGGCTTTTTTTATGTTTGATTTCGTCGTATAAATCTTACTTTCATCGATAAATCTGGAAGGAGCCATTTAGTTCTATATTAAATTGCTATTTTTAGTTAAATATTAACTAACTAACCAAAATTTTATGAAAAAAATTACATTTTTATTTGCCTTTCTATTGACTCTTGTTGGCTATCAGTCACATGCTCAATATGGATGTGCTTCTGGTATTCCCATAACAGATGGGTATACTGCAACTGGAATAACCTCTCCAGGAACTGGAGGTCCTGAAGATTGGAATGATCCAAATCCTTCAACAATTAATATGTGTCAAAATGCTACAGGTGCGGCTTTAAGTCCATCTTATTTTGCTGATGATGTGTACTTGTTTACCTATACTGCTGGCGCAAATGATGAAGAAGTCTCAATGACAATCAACTCTCTTACTACCTGGACTGGTTTGGGTATTTTTGCTTCATGTACTGGTACCTTTTTAGATGATTGTATGGGGTCTAGTGGTAGTACAAGTGGAGGTGTTCTAACTGCCACGGCCACCGTGTCTTCTGGGCAAACAGTTTATATTGCCGTGGGACAATGGGGAACGCCAAATGCTTTAAATTTTGATGTAACTTCTTTTTCTGCCATTCCTTTGGTTAATCCTCCTTCTTGTACAATATTAAGTGCTCCATTAGATGGTGCTACTGATGTTGCAATTATTGGAAACCTTACATGGGCTTCGGCAACTGGCGGAGCAACAGAGTATAACTTGGAGGTAGGAACTTCTTCCGGAGCATCTGATGTTTTTTCTGGTGCTGTAGGAAATGTAACAACCTATAACGTTGGGACTCTTGCATATTCTTCAACATATTTTGTTACAATTACACCTTCTAATGCGAATGGTCCTGCAACTGGTTGTACTGAAGAAAGTTTTATGACCATAGCGCCACCTCCAACTGGCTCTATTTGTTCAGACCCAATAGTTATAGGTTCATTGCCTTACTCAGTATCAGACAATACCGCTAACTATGGTGATGATTACAGTGGAGCTCCTGGAACAACTTGTGGAACAACTTCTGCATATTTAGGTGGAGATGATGTAGTTTATGCATACACAGCAACATCTGATACTGCTATCAATGTATCTATGTCACCAACAGCAACCTGGTCGGGTATTTTTGTTTATACAGATTGTGCTGATATTGGTGTAGCTTGTGCAAACGGAATTGCAAATTCTGCTACTACCGAAAGAAATTTTGATTTAAATGTAACCACAGGAACAACTTATTATTTTGTTATTTCAACCTATCCTTCACCTCAATCAACAGAGTACAGTTTGGTAATTACAGAAAACACTTGTGTTGGAGCGACAGTTGTTTATACAGTTGTTAATGACTGCGATTTAAGCGGTGGTTTCTTAATAGATGTTGAAGTAACTGATATGGGAAGTGCCACATCCTTAACTGTTTCTGACGATCAAGGAAGTGCTTCTCAACAATTTACAAGTGTGGGAACAATGCAATTTGGACCTTACACAAATGCTACGGATGTGATTTTTACAGTAGATGATGAAGGTGATGATGATAGTTGTACGCTTACTAGTTCTGCTCTTACACAAGTAGCCTGTCCTCCAGCGAATGATGAGTGTGCTGATGCTACTGCTTTGATTCCAGGTGCAACTTATGGAGAAAATGCAGTTGATGGTATTTTAGTTGGTGCAACATATTCAGGTTTTACTAACACTTGTGGAGGAACTACTGCTATTAGTAATGATGTTTGGTATTCTGTTGTTGTTCCAGCTGATGGAAATATTACAATTGAAACTGGAGCTGACATTGCAACTTCCAACCCAGGAAATGACACTGCTTTCGAAGTTTACAGTGGAGATTGTGGGACCTTAACTTCTTTGGGTTGTGATGATGATGGAGCTGCTACAGGTCTTTTTTCTTTATTAGATTTAACTGGTTTAACTCCTGATTCAACTATTTATGTTAGAGTTTGGGGTTATCTTAATACACAACTTGAGCCATTTTCAATTTCGGCTTATAATTTAAGTTTATCAATTAATGAATTGAGTATAGAGAATTTGTTTTCTTACTATCCAAACCCTGTAAACAACACATTCTCATTAAGAGCTGTTAAAGCCATACAAAATGTAGCTGTTTATAACATGTTAGGACAAGAAGTTTTACGTTCAGCCCCTAATACAGTTGATAGTGATTTAGATATGTCAAGTCTTAATGCAGGAACTTACTTTGTAAAAGTAACTATCGAAAATGCGACTAAAACAATTAAAATTATCAAGAAATAAACTGATTATTTCTAATCAATATTTAAAAGCCACTCGTTAGAGTGGCTTTTTTATGTTTCATTTCGTCGTATAAATCTTACTTTTATCGATAAATCGGGAAGGAGCCATTTAGTTCTATATTAAATTGCTATTTTTAGTTAAATATTAACTAACTAACCAAAATTTTATGAAAAAAATTACATTTTTATTTTCTTTTTGTTTGCTAACGCTTGGAGCCTTCGCTCAAACGGTGCAAACTTTTACAGCAAGTGGGCAGGATGATGATCCAACCGTGTTAACAATTCTTCCAGGTGATATTACTGTTAATGGAGCGAACCCTATTACGGCATTAAGCCTGACAAATTTCTCAGTACATTATTACACACCAGATGGCGATGATACATGGTGTGGAAGCTGGTATGATTTTGATCTAGCTATTGTAGGTGGCGCTGCTGATGGAACAAATATTATTGGTGGTTGTTCACCAGATTTTGAAATTGCAGATGTATTAGATTTTACCTCTATAACTTTAACGTCTAATACCATAGATTCTTGGTCTGATCTTATTTACATGTATGTAGATTTATCAGTAACATTTACTGCCTCTGAACCACCTGTGTGTAATGCGGTATTAACCAATCCGCTAAATGGTGAGACTATTGCTAGTAATGACGGAAATATTGAATGGAGCGCCGCTACTGGTGGAGTAGATGGATATTATTTAACTGTTGGAACTACCTCAGGTGGTTCTGAATTTTTAGCAACAACAGATGTTGGTAATGTAACAACTTATGAACTTGGTATCTTAACAGGAGGTATTACGTATTATGTTAATATTGTGCCTTACAATCCTATAGGTTCTGCTACTTCATGTACAGAATATAGTTTTACAGTTGCTGAAGTTCCAGGCTGTGCAATAAACCCAGAACCAGCAGATGGGGCTGTAGGTGTACCAGTTGGAAATGTTACTTTTTCTTGGGAAGCTCCAACTTCTGGGCCAACTCCAACATCGTATAATTTATATGCAGGAGAAACTCCTACTGGAGATGATTATGGTCTGATTGCAAATTTTACAGATTTTAATGCAGCACTTACGCTAAATGGTTATGATTTAGAATTGTTTTGGATTGTAAAACCTGTTAACGGAACTACCGAAGCTACAGGATGTCCAGTTTGGAGCTTTATAACAGAATCTGCACCACCAACCCCAGCAAATAACGAATGTGCGGATGCTGAAACTATAAATTGTGGAGACACTGTAAGTGGTTATACTACAACTGCAACGGATAATGGAGGTTATAATGCCTCTAATGATGTTTGGTATGTATTGGCCGGAACTGCTAATGGAGAAGAAATAACTGCTAGTTTATGTGGTTCAGATTATGATACTTACATCAGTGTCTATGATGCATGTGGGGGTAATGTAGTTGCTGGTAATGATGATTTTTGTAGTGTTCAATCACAAGTGACATTTACTTCAGATGGATCATCTACTTATTACATTGCAGTAGAGGGATATGGTACTGGTAGTGGTAATTTTGATCTAGCTGTAACCTGTGTTCCACCACCAGCCTGTGTTGAACCTACATTCACTATTGCATTAGGAGCAAACAATTGCCCTACGGAAGAATATTATGTAGATGTTGTTGTTACTAATTTAGGAACAGGTGCTGCTGTAGATATTTCTGATGATTCAGGGGTTATTCAAACAGCTGTTGGACTAGGTTCCTATTCTTTTGGCCCGTATGCGGCAGCAACTGATGTAAATATAACTGTTGAAGACGCGGCTGGAGATACTTGTAGTGCAACAGATTCTATCACAACACCTTTAGCATGCCCTCCAGCTAATGACCTATGTGTAAACGCGGAAATTGTATATTGTGGAGATGTAATTAATGGTTCTACAATATCTGCTACAGACACTGGTAATAATGCTTCAAACGATGTATGGTATTCTTTAGCAGGTACTACAGACGGAGAAGAGATATCTATTAGTTTATGTGGTTCAGATTTTGATACTTATCTAAGAGTATTTGATGCATGTTCAGGAACGGAAGTCGTTTCAAATGATGATGATTTTTGTGATGGCTCTATTGCTGTTCAATCTGCAGTAACTTTTACCTCAGACGGAACATCTACTTATTATATCATGGTTGAAGGTTACAGTAGTAATAATGGTAATTTTGTTCTAACTGTAGGAACATGCTCTACTGTTGGAATTGAAGAATACAATGCAAGTGAATTGTTTAGCTATTATCCAAACCCTGTTAATAGTACATTAAATTTAAGAGGACAAAAAGCTATTCAAAATGTAGCTATTTACAATATGTTAGGTCAAGAGGTATTACGTACATCTCCTAATGCAGTTGATAGTGCTTTAGATATGTCAAGTCTTAATGCAGGAACTTACTTTGTAAAAGTAACTATTGAGAATATAACTAAAACGATTAAAGTGATTAAGAAATAATTTAACACTTTTATATATTTTAAAAAGCCACTCTAATGAGTGGCTTTTTTTGTTTGTTTAGCTACATTTGTTAAATGCAATTACAGTTTTCATTTATAATCCCTGTATATAATCGTCCAGACGAAATAGAGGAGTTGTTATTAAGTTTTACCAAGCTCGAAACAACCTTAAACTTTGAAATCGTTATTGTAGAAGATGGTTCTACTTTAACTTCAGAATCCATAATTAATTCATTTAAGGATAAACTTGATATTGCTTATTTTAAAAAGGATAATTCAGGTCCAGGAGATTCTAGAAATTATGGAATGAAACGTGCCAAAGGCAATTATTATATCATTTTAGATTCTGATTGCATTTTACCTCCACCATATTTAAATGAAGTATCTAATAGTCTAAATGAAGAGTTTGTGCATTGTTTTGGAGGTCCTGATGCCTCGCACCAATCTTTTTCAAAAATACAAAAGGCTATTAATTTTTCAATGACTTCTTTTATCACAACTGGAGGAATAAGAGGACATAAAAAAAGTGTTAATAAATTTCAGCCGCGGAGTTTTAATATGGGACTTTCAAAAGAAGCCTTTATAAAGTCTGAGGGATTTGGAGAAATTCATCCTGGAGAAGATCCAGACTTATCTATTCGACTTTGGAATCTGGGTTATCAAACAAAACTAATTCCGGAGGCTTATGTGTTTCACAAACGCCGAATTTCTTGGTCTAAATTTTATAAACAAGTTAAAAAGTTCGGACTAGTAAGACCTATTTTAAATGCATGGCATCCAGAAACTAAGAAAATAACTTATTGGTTTCCAACACTATTTTTATTCGGATTTATTCTTAGCTTGGCATTGTTAGTACTTTATAGTTTTAAAGGGTTGCTGATTTTATATTTACTTTATTTTTTGTGCGCCTTTGTCCTTGCTTTATTCAAGACAAAAAGTTTTTATATTGCAGTTTTATCGTTAGCGGCAATAACCATTCAATTTTTTGGTTATGGAATAGGGTTTATAAGTGCTACAATTTTAATAAATTTATTAAAAAAAGATCCTAGACTTCAGTTTCCAGAATTATTCTTTAAGAAATCATGTTAAAACTTATCAAAACCAAAATACTAGCATCTATAAAAAACAAAAAGATTAATGTGTTTTTTTTGTTTCTCTTGCTATCTTTTACTGTGCTTGTGTTTTTAAAATTGTCTAATACATACACAACTACTGTCGCATTTAAAATAAATAAAATTAACATTCCAGAAAGTCATTTGGTATTAAATAATGATGCACATAAAATAAATATTACAATTCGTACGCATGGTTTTAACTTGCTAAAGTACTATTTTGAAAAACCTGAGGTTGATATTGATTTTAGTAAGAATATTTCAAAAAATAAAAAATTTTATGTTTGGAATAAGCAACAAGGCTATTCAGATATTAATTTTCAATTCTCTAAAGATGAAGAGATTGTTGCCATTAATCCCGATACTTTAAAGTTTCGATATGATGTGAATGCTGTAAAAAAAGTACCTGTTAAATTGGAATCAAAATGGCATTTTGCCCAAGGATTCGACTTATTGGACTCTATTAATATTGTACCAGATTCTATTAAAATAATTGGTCCAGAAATATTACTTTCTAAAATATTATATATAGAAACGGATACGCTTATGTTGAAAGACATAAAAACGAATATTGGTAAAACAATTTCTTTAAAATTGCCTAAAAATAAGAATGATAATCTAAAGTTTTCAGATTCTGAAGTAACTGTAAGTGGAACCGTTGAAAAATTTACTGAAGGACATTTAAAAATCCCTGTTTCTGTAATTAATATTCCAGAAAACATTACAATCAAGTACTTTCCTAAAAAAGTTTTTGTAACTTTTTACACAAGTTTATCTAATTATAACAGTGTAAAAGAAGCTGATTTTGAAATTATTTGCGACTATAACCATTTAGAGAAAGGAACAGAGTATTTAATTCCAGAGATTATAAAAAAGCCTAATAGGGTTAAAAATATCAAATTATCTCAAGAGCACATTGAATTTATTATTATAGAATGAAAGTAGTAGGTATAACAGGTGGAATTGGAAGTGGGAAGACCACCGTAGCAAAGCAATTTGAAGCTTTAGGTGTTCCTGTTTATATTGCAGATGTCGAAGCGAAAAAGTTAATGAACACGTCTAAAATAATTAGAAGAAAACTAATCGCTCTTTTTGGAGAAGAAGCTTTTTTCGATAATACTTTAAATAGACCGTTTTTAGCAGATAAAATTTTTAATAATGCTTCCTATTTAGAAAAAATGAACGCCATTGTTCACCCTAAGGTTGCTTCTCATTTTAAAAATTGGGTAAAAAAACAAAAAGCTCCTTATGTTTTAAAGGAATCTGCTATCTTATTTGAAAATGGCGCTTATAAGTTTTGTGATTTAGTAATTACTGTTACGGCTCCTCTAGAGCTTAGAAAGGAGCGTTTGCTAAAAAGAGACGACACGACTTTAGAGAAAATTCAAGCAATCATTGATAATCAATGGGATGATAATAAAAAAATTGAAAAATCCCAGTTTGTAATTGTTAATAAAGACTTAGAACAAACCCAACTCCAAGTGCAACTTACCCATAATAAAATCGTTAACAACATAACGTAATTCCTAAATTTTAACATTTTTGTTAATGTAAGGTTAAATGATAAGTAAGCTAAATGTTAAAATGTTAATTTTGAACGATGAGCAAAAAGTTATTCATCATACTGGTACTATTAATGAGTTTGTCTTTAGTAGGGATCATTTTCGTTCAAGCATATTATATCAATAACTCTTTAAAAAATGAAGAAGAGCAGTTTACATTTAACGTAAAAAAAGCGTTAAGTTATACTTCTAAAAGTATTGAAGATAGAGAGTTTAAAGAGTATGCTTTAAAGATTCAAGATTTGTTAGATCAAGGTGTAAAGCCTGATACAACGGCATTTAGAGATTTTTATTTAAAAGAAGAAGTAAAAGGCTCGAATGAAAGATTGATTTATAGAAACAGTATTTTAGAAGAAAACTATAAATTATCATCATCGATCTTTGACATAGGTTTAGACAGTATTAATATTAAAAAAGTATTAAGCGATAGAGAAACTAAGATATTGAAAGGAAACGCCTTGGAATCTAATTCAAATTTGAATTTGGATGCCATGATGTTCGAATTTGGTAAATTGTCGAAAGGAGCTGAAATATTTTACGACACAGCTTACGAAGATTTATCTTATCGCGTCCCAATTCACAAACGTGTAACTAAAGATGAAATAGATAAACTTCTTCAAAGCAAATTAGGTGAAGACAACATTGATATAGATTTTCAATTTGCAATCTATAGTAGTGATTTGGCAACTAAAATACAATCGGAAGATTTTGAGTTAATAACAGAATCGACTTTTAGTGTACCAATTTTTCAGAATAAAAATAATGAAAGTAATTATAGACTTTTAGTTAATTTCCCAAAACGAAATACGTTTGTACAATCTTCCATTATTAAAATGACATTGCTTTCAATCATTTTTACATCTATTATAATTATAGCATATACAAGTGCTTTGATGCAATTATTAAAACAACGTAAAATTTCTGAAATTAAAACAGATTTCATTAATAATATGACACACGAATTTAAAACACCTATTGCTACTATAAATTTAGCTTTAGATGCCATTAGAAACCCGAGTGTTATTGATGACAAAGAAAAGGTTCTAAGGTATCTTAGAATGATAAAAGAAGAGAATAAGCGCATGCATGCGCAAGTAGAAAATGTACTAAGAATATCTAAACTTGAAAGAAACGAACTAAACATTAGTAAGGAACGTGTTGCTTTAAACGACTTAATAGAAGATGCCATTACGCATGTAGAGTTATTGGTTGAAGACAGGAACGGAAAGATAAACATTAATTTATCTAAAGACGATACGTCTGTTTTAGCAAATGAAACCCATTTTACCAATGTTATTGTTAATGTTTTAGATAATGCTATAAAATATACGCCTGAATCTAGAGCGCCAATAATAGATATTACCACCGAGAATGTGGGGACAAACATTATATTAAAAATAAAAGACCAAGGTGGTGGAATGGGGAAAGCCGCACAAAAACGTGTTTTCGAAAAATTTTATAGAGAGCATACAGGCGATAGGCATGATGTGAAAGGTCATGGATTAGGTTTAGCATATGTTAAACAAATTGTAGAAGACCATCAAGGTCATATATCAGTTGAAAGTGAAAAAGACAAAGGAAGTACGTTTATTATCAAACTTCCATTAATATCGTAAAGCTATGAATGAACAACAAAAAAAAATATTATTAGTAGAAGATGATCCAAATTTTGGAACTATTCTTAAGGATTATTTAATGATGAATGATTATCAAGTTACTCATGCCAAAAACGGTATGGAAGGCTTTGAGAAATTTAAGAAAGACGATTTCGATTTGTGCATTTTAGATGTGATGATGCCTTATAAAGATGGTTTTACTTTAGCTAAAGAAATTAGAGAAAAAAATACGGATGTTCCTATTGTTTTCCTTACTGCTAAAGCCATGAAAGAAGATGTTCTTAAAGGTTACAAAGTGGGTGCTGACGATTATTTAAACAAACCTTTTGATAGTGAGGTTTTATTAATGAAAATTAAAGCCATCATGCAGCGTAAAGCTACAGAAACGGTTTCAGATAGTAAACAGTTTGAATTCAAAATAGGAGGTTTTGATTTAAATTCTAAACTTCGTTTCTTAACTTATAATGGGGGAGAACAAGTTAAATTATCGCCTAAAGAAAACGAATTATTGCGTTTACTTGCTTTACATGAAAACGATTTAATGCCTAGAGAATTGGCTTTAACTAAAATTTGGAGAGACGATAATTACTTTACCTCTAGAAGTATGGATGTTTATATAGCCAAACTTAGAAAGTATTTAAAACTTGACGAAAATGTTGAGATTTTAAATATTCATGGGGAAGGTTTTAGACTTGTCGTTAACCAGAACGCATAATCCATTAAGGACTATAAAATAAAAATCCAGCGGTATTTTGAGAGATCAAAATGTTGCTGGATTTATTTTTTAAGGTTTATAGTTTCTATAATATTCTCTATAGGTGTTGTATAATCAAACCAAAGGATATCTTCTTTTTTTCTAAACCAAGTAAGCTGTCTTTTTGCAAATCGCCTAGAATTTTTCTTGATTTCAGAAATGGCAAAATCTAGAGGCCATTCACCTTCAAAGTACTTAAACAATTCCTTGTACCCAACCGTATTTAAGGCGTTTAAATGCTTTTTGTCTATGAGTTGTTTTACTTCCTCCAATAAACCTTCTTGCAACATTAAATCCACACGAAGATTGATTCTTTCGTAAATAACGTCTCTATCTGCTGTTAATCCAATTGAAATAGTTTTAAAAGGACGTGTTCCCTTCTCTTTATTTAAAAAAGAGGAGTAAGGCAGGCCAGAACCAATACTAACTTCCAAAGCACGGATAACACGTTGTGGATTATCTCTAGCTATAGTATTAAAAGATTCAGGATCTAAGGCTTTTAGCTTTTCTTGAAGAATTTCTAAACCTTCATTTTTGTATAATTCGTTTAAACCATCTCTAATACTTGAATCCACTTCAGGGAAATGATCCAATCCATTTATAACAGCATCGACATATAAACCAGAGCCACCAACCATAATTGCTGTATCATGTGTTTTGAAAAGCAGATCTAAAACCTGTAAAGCATCTTTTTCAAAAGTACCTACGCTATAATGGTCTTCAATAGATTTATGATGAATAAAATGATGTTTTGCTGTTGCTAATTCTGAAGGAGTAGGAGCCGCAGTGCCAATTTGCATTTCCTTAAAAAACTGTCTGGAGTCTGCCGAAAGAATTTCGGTTTGAAAGTAATTTGCCAGTTTAATGCTTAGGGATGTTTTTCCAATGGCAGTTGGGCCTACTATTGAAATTAAAATCTTTTCCATATTACAATTTGTAACCACATTTGTTACAAAAAGAGGCATCATCCTTATGGTTTATAGACAAGCAATTTTCGCAGCATTGGGTATTTAAATGCCTTGGTTCTTCTTTTACAGGAGCTTTACCTTTGTGTTGAGACGTAAACTCGGCTGTAACAATTCCTGTAGGAACAGCTATAATTCCATAACCCAAAATCATGATGAGGCTTGCAATAAATTGGCCTAGTGGTGTTTGTGGTGTAATGTCTCCAAAGCCAACAGTTGTAAGGGTAACGATGCACCAATACACACTTTTAGGGATGTTGGTAAATCCATTTTCCTCACCTTCAACCAAATACATAATGGTTCCAAGAATAACGGATATGATTACTATGGCATATAAAAAAACTGTTATTTTTACTCTACTTGCTTTTAAGGCGCTCAATAAAGTATCTGAAGCCCCTAAAAATCGAGCTAATTTTAAAATTCTAAAAACTCTTAATAAGCGTAACGCTCTTAAAGCGACAAGTGCATGAGTTCCTGCAAATATTAAAGATAAATATTTAGGTATGGTAGAAAGTAAATCGATAATGCCATAAAAACTGGTTATGTATTTTAATGGTTGCTTTACTGTTATAATTCTAGCGATATATTCAATGGTAAAAAGGATGGTGATAACCCATTCAGAAATATTTAAAACTGCATGAAACCTAGTGTCAATGCTTTTCACACTTTCTAGCATAACAAGCATGATACTAGCAAGGATGGTAACTAATAAAATTAGGTCAAATAATTTTCCTGCGGGAGTATCTGCTTCATATATAATAATATAAAGTTTTTCTTTCCAGCTTATATCGGGTTTGCGTTCGGCCATAAAGTCAAAAGTACTAAAAGATTTGTTATTTATGCTTTAATACTATTAGCGAGTTTTTTTGAGCATCTACAATAGTACTCATGAAAACTTTTAAACTTTCGTAATATTCCGGATTGTAAATGGGTTCATTAAAGGTAAACTTAAAGTACAAAACAAGGTCATTGTCTATAATTTTTGTACTAAAAATTAGTAAGCCTTTATTATTAGGTAAACTCATATTTACTTCTTCTGGAATTTCAAGAATTTCGTAATTATTATTTAGATCTATTTTTAAAGTATATAAATAGGCGTCTTTGTAACCAAAGTCTATGGGATAGGTTCTATCCTTTAATTTAAAAGGATTTTCAGACATTAATTTAAACAAGAATGGATTAATATATAGGTTTTCATTAATATTTTCGGTTGGATATTCTATGGTAAACTCTTCTTGATAGTCAAAACTAGTTTTGTCCTTACTGGTAACTTTATGGTCCGAAAAGGTTATTAAATTATATTTTTCTTGATATTGTTTTAAATATTCAGATTGATTACTGTAATAAGATTTTTTTAAAGGATACGCATGATATCCAGTGGCATTAACATTTACTTTACCAACCAATAGGTCATTCTCTTCCAATTTTAAATCGACTTTGTATTGGATGGTTGAAGTCTTTTTTGGGCTAATTTCAATCCATGTACTCCCATTTTTAAAATCTAAAAGTCTACCGTCTCCATTGAGACACCTAAAAGGTAATTCGCCAAAAGACATATATGGATCTGTAGCATCTAAAAGGTATGTTTGATTGTTAATAGTGGCCTGAACAATTAAATAATTAAATTCAGAAATTACAGGAAATAATTTGGTTGTGAAACCATTTGCTCTAGTCGATAATAATACAGGCAAAACTTCAATGTTATTTTCTTCTAGTAGATTATGAAGAAGGATGTTTATTTCCGATACATTTCCAGATTTAGTTTTCATTAAATCTTTTATTGAAATGTCTCCAAAGATGTTATATTTTTCATTCCATGTAAATTTATTTTGAACATAGGCATAGATACTTTCAGCTCTTTTTAAGGGGTCTGTTTCAGGAAAAACAGATTCATTAGATACGTTAACACTTAATTGCCTTCCAAAACGGGAATCAGATTTTAGTTCCTTATCTACATCTTTCCAGGTTTTACTTATTTTATCTATTCTGCCATCAAATAATTTTACGGTGTTCAGTTCGTAACCTAATTTGGATAGATAGTTATCTTTAGTAGTCATATAATCCTCCTCAATAAATGCAGGAACATCTTCCATAACATATTTTGAAACTGTGCAATCTGCATATCCGCCTCCTCTCACAGTTATGCAAGTGCTTTCTATGGCACTTTCATTTACTTTTAGTTTTAAAAAACCAACCAGTTTAATATGGTACTCATAATTAGCAGGAATACTAGTATTATACTCGCTATATAACTTAGGAATATCGTCTTGAAACTCCCAACCCTGATAATTATAAATATATGGGGATTCTGTGGTGTAACTATAAGTAATAACAGACCCTTCTTTAACATTTGGGAGGGTGAATTTGGTAATTGTATTTTTAGTATTATACTGTTCTTTATAAATATCGCTATCTCTTAATTTTGTGTGAATTACCGAAGTACCATTTAAATTATAGGTGGTAGCCATAATATTTTTAATAATCTCCTTTTTGGAGCCATCCTGATGAAGAACTATGGAAATAGTTGCCTTATCAAAACCATTACTATTCAAAATTTTTATTTTTCGTTTCACCTCTGAAACTAAATTAAAGGTTTGGTCGTCTATATAAGATTTGCCATATTCATAAAGTACAATGGCATTTGCGGTGGAATCTTGGTCAAAAACATTTGTTTGTATGTCGTCAAGAGTTACAGAATAATCTTTTGAATTGAAATTAGATTGGGCCTGAATGCAAAAGGATGCAATTAAGAAGTAGGTTAGGTAGAAAGTCTTCAATTAGTTAAAGAGTATAATTTTAAGATTTTTATTTCTTCGGAGGTAACTTTGAATAATATGTTGGGCATCTCTATTGTTTTCCATTGGAGTTATAAGAGATTCTAAAACGCTGGTATTTGTAATTTGATAATTAAGATTAACATAGCCTAAACCTACAAAAACACCATTTTTTATTAGAACTACACTGCGTTCATCAATTTCCCGACCTCTATCAACAATAGCCATGTTGGTATTATTATAACTATTTTTTTCTATAAGCTTATTAACACGCTCATTATAAACCTCTACTGCTTCTTCTTTAATGCAGGCACCTTCACACTGCTTTAAACTATAATTAAAGCAACTAGTTTTTGAAGGATATAAACCACAAAGCTTCTGACAAAGATTAAAATCTTCAACGGCCTTAAATAAAAATTGTTTAGCACTATTTCTAGTACTAAAAGTGGTGATGGCATTTTTTCGGCCATCAGCTTTATCTATTTTTAAATTGATATACCCATCGTCGTCAATAAAACTATAAAGAGCATGGGTGAAAATAGTTCTTCGTAAGGCTCTGTTTAAAATTGGTTTGTTGCTTTTTATTTCTTGACTCTCTTTTAAAAGAGCAATAAGTTCATTTCCAGTAGCGTCGTAAGTTACAGTTGCTGTCTGAAGTTGAATTTTTTTAGATTTAGAATTGGCATTTGTAAAATGCTGACTGAGTCTATTTTTGATGTTTTTACTTTTTCCTATATAAATGATTTCACCATTTACATTATGAATGTAGTAAACTCCTGTGCTATTTGGAAGGTTATTTAATATCTGCTTCAGACTAGGCTCCATCTTAAAAGTAGGTTCTACAACAATAGCATCTTGTACAATAACTTTTTTAACATCTTTAGCAAGAAGCATTTTAAAAAGTTTAACTGTTGCAATAGCATCTCCGTTAGCTCTATGTCTGTCGCTAACTGGAATCCCTAAAGCTCTAGTAAGCTTTCCTAAACTATAAGATGGTTGATCTGGAATAAGTGTCTTAGAAAGCAAAACGGTACAAAGTGTTTTACGTTTATACGGAAATCCCAAACGTTTAAATTCGGTTCTTAAAATTCGGTAATCAAATTCAGAATTATGTGCAACAATAACGCAGTCTTCGGTTATTTCAATAATGCGTTTGGCCACCTCGTAGAATTTAGGAGCGTTTTTTAGCATGTTACTGTTAATACCTGTTAGATTTACAACAAATGGTTGAATCTCTCTCTCTGGATTGACTAAGCTAATAAATTGATCGACCACTTGATGCCCATCAAATTTATAGATGGCTATTTCAGTAATCCCTTCTTCATTGTACTTCCCGCCAGTGGTTTCTATGTCTAATATCGCGTAAATTGTATGTTGTTTTTTTATTGTTAAAGCGTAGATTGAAATCTGCCACTGTACTAATTATAATTTCGTTCCCCAAAGATACTACTTCCTACGCGAATCATGGTGCTTCCACAAGCAATTGCTAGTGGGTAGTCGCCACTCATTCCCATAGAAATAATTTTTAGTTCTGGATGGATATTTTTAAGATGATTAAAGCTAGATTTTAATTGAGTGAACTCCATTTTTATCTGCTCTTGATTGTCGGTAAAGGTTGCCATTCCCATAATACCAACTACTTTAATATTTTTTAATTCTGAAATTTCTTTTGATTGAAATATGTCTGAAGCTTCACTTTCTGTCATTCCAAATTTAGAATCTTCTGAAGCAATTTTTATTTGAAGCAAACAATCTATAACTCTATCGTGTTTCTTAGCTTGTTTGTTAATCTCATGAAGCGTTTTAAAATTTTCAACACCATGGATTAAACTTACAAAGGAAGCCATGTATTTTACTTTGTTTCTCTGTACATGACCAATCATATGCCATTGGATGTCTTTTGGCATTTGTTCATGTTTTTCCGCCATTTCCTGGATTTTATTCTCTCCGAAAATTCGCTGTCCAGCTTCATAAGCTTCCATAAGATCGCTAACAGGCTTGGTTTTAGAAACAGCAACAAGTGTTACATTCTCTGTTAATTTGGATTTTATGTTGTTGAGGTTTGTTTCTATACTCATTTTTTAATGTTTGTTGTTTAGTAGTTTGTCGTTGAGCTGTTTTTCAATAAACGACTAGACGACGACGAATGAATAAACATTTTCTTAAAACTCATAAATAGTAACGCCACTTCGTAATTTAGGTTCAATGTAAGTGCTTTTTGGTGGCATTTTTAAACCATCGTCTGCAATTTGTTTCATTTCATTCATTAAAACTGGTAGCATGACAAAGCCAACTTTCGATTCGCCACTATCGACGCTACTTTTAATATTTACAAGATCTTTTTTTCCATTGACATAGATTATTCTTTGATCGTTTCTTAAATCTTCTATTCCTAAAATAGGATTTAAAATGGTTTTATAAAGTATCTGAGAATCCAATCCATCTAAAGACGTTTCTATTTTATAACTAGTTTTTCGTAAGTATAATGAATAAAAATCGCCATCCAAATACATGCTAAAATGATGTTTTTTGGAAGGTTGATAAGGCATTTTTCCTCTATTTTCTATACGATAAAACGTGTCTAATTGAATTAAAAATTCTTCTTTACTTAAACCATTTAAATCTTTTACTAGTCTATTAAATGCGTGAATCTGTAAATCGGATTCAGGAATTAAGTAACTCATAAAAAAATTATATGCTTCATCTCCTTGATGCTCTGGATTAGCATCTTTTAAATCTTTGTAAAGTAAATAAGAAGAAGCAGATCTATGATGACCATCTGCAATATATATGGTGGGAATGTTTTCAAATTCCTTTTGAATGTTAGCAATTATTTTTGGATTATCAACTTTCCATAAATAATGAGTGTCTCTATAGGTTGTGGTAAACTCAAATTCCGCTCTTTCCTTTTGTGTTTTTTTGATAATAGAATCAATAACAGCATTATCAGGATAGGTTAGGAGTACAGGTTCAGCATTAAAACCAACCGTTTTTAAATAATCTTTGAATAATATTTCTTTGTAAGCAATTGTGTCTTCATGCTTTTTTATAATATCATTTTCATAATCTAAAGCACTTGAAGCGGCAACAATCCCATTAAATTCTTGTTCCTCTCTATCTACAATTTTATAAATATAGTAACTTGGTTTTTCATCTTGAATAAAAATACCATCTTCTTTAAACTCTAAAAATCTGTTCTTAACTAGACTATACCTAGCTTCACCGGAAATGTCCTTATCAAACCTATAACCCGGATTTACTATTTGTAAAAATGAAAAAGGATTATCTCTTAACCTAGATTCAAGTTGTTCCTTGGTATAACTTTGGTAGGAACGCGCAGCCACAAGACTGACTTTGTCTCTGGTAGGACGTACGGCTTTGAAAGGGATTATTTTTGTCATGGGTTTTAGTGTTCAGTAAACAGTAAATTGTTATTTTGAACCAAATTTATCTGGATTTTGAATCATATAGTTAATTTCCCTATTTCAATACTGTCAGGAGTAAGCTCTTCAAAAGTTTCTTGATTTATATATTCACATGCTAAAGCAAATTCAAGCCAAGTTTGTGTTTCAGAATTTTCAGCATCACTATCTGTAAGTTTACTTATAAAAAGTTTTTGATAAAGTCGTTTCTTATATGCTTCAGCCATATTAGCACAAACACTTCTAGAAGATCTCCTTATTTGATCTGTTAAAGAATACGTTTCTTCTTTAGGAAAAGATTTAGAAATGTTAAAAATCTTCATTGCTAAATCAAATCCTTTTTTATAAGCTAATAAATCTTGAAACTTCATTATTTATAATTAAATTTTAACTGACCACTGACCACTGACCACTGACCACTGACCACTGACCACTGACCACTGACCACTGACCACTGACCACTGACCACTGACCACTGACCACTATTTACTTAGAAAATTGCTTAGCAATTTTCTCTGCTTTTCTACTTTCAGAATAATCATAAAAACCTTCCCCAGATTTTACACCTAATTTTCCAGCCATAACCATGTTTACTAAAAGCGGACAAGGGGCGTATTTAGGGTTTTTAAAGCCGTCGTACATCACATTTAAAATAGACAAGCAAATGTCCAAGCCTATAAAATCTGCTAATTGTAATGGTCCCATTGGATGAGCCATTCCTAATTTCATTACCGTATCAATCTCTTCAACACCGGCAACACCGTTGTAAAGTGTTTCAATAGCTTCATTAAGCATTGGCATTAAAATTCTGTTGGCAACAAATCCCGGATAATCATTAACTTCTGTAGGAGTTTTTCCAAGGTTTCTAGAAAGTTCCATAATGGTGTTGGTTACTTCGTCGCTTGTATTATAACCACGAATAATTTCAACCAATTTCATAATTGGCACCGGATTCATAAAGTGCATGCCAATAACCATTTTTGGTCTGGAAGTCACTGCAGCAATTTGTGTAATAGAAATAGATGAGGTATTACTTGCTAAAATAGTGTCCTCAGGACAAGCTTCATCTAATTGCTTAAAAATTTTAAGTTTTAGATCAAGATTTTCTGTAGCTGCTTCAACCACCAAACCGGCATATTCAACACCTTCTTTAATACTAGTATATGTTGTGATGTTGCCTAAAGTTTCAGCTTTATCAGCTTCGGTAATTTTTTCTTTAGCAACCATTCTATCCAGATTTTTAGAGATGGTATCCATACCGCGTTTTAAGGAGGCTTCACTAATATCTATAAGTTGAACTTTAAAACCGCTTTGAGCAAAAGTATGTGCAATACCATTTCCCATTGTTCCAGCTCCAATTACTGCTATGTTTTTCATTGAAAATTTATTTTTTCATTCCCGCGAAGGAGGGAATCTTATTATTAATTTATATTATTTTTTTGCCACGAATACACGAATGTATTTCTTGAAATTGGCAATTAATTTTGTTTCAATAGCGTTTGAGTATTTTTCCTTTTGGGAAAAAGTCAGAAAGTGTTAAAACTGATCGATTATCATAGTCGCAACACGCAAGGCTTCTGTTCCATCATGTAGCGTTACTATTGGTGATCTGTTGTTATTTATAGCGTCGGCAAAAGAATTTAATTCGTCTAAAATGGCGTTGTTGTTCGCAACATCTGGATTGTCAAAATAAATTTGTTTTTTAATACCTTCTGCATTTTGTAAAATCATATCAAAATCTCCTGGACTTTTTGGTGCATCCTTCATTTTTACTACTTCACACTTCTTTTCCAAGAAATCGACAGAAATATAAGCGTCCTTTTGAAAGAAACGTGATTTACGCATATTCTTCAAAGATATTCTACTAGCCGTTAAGTTTGCTACGCAACCATTTTCAAATTCTATTCTAGCATTGGCAATATCTGGGGTGTCACTAATAACTGAAACACCACTTGCAGATACATTTTTAACTTTAGATTTTACAACACTTAAAATAATGTCAATATCATGAATCATTAAATCTAAAACCACAGGAACGTCTGTTCCACGCGGATTGAATTCAGCCAAACGATGACATTCAATAAACATCGGATTTACAATCTGATCTTTTACGGCAAGATAAGCTGGGTTAAAGCGTTCCACATGCCCTACTTGTCCACGAATGTTGTGTTGGGCTAAGAGTTCTCTAATATTTTCGGCTTCTTCAACCGTATTGGTAATAGGCTTTTCAATAAAAATATGTTTGCCTTTATCTATTGCTTTTATGGCACATTCGTAATGTGAAAGTGTAGGTGTAACAATATCTACCATATCTACAGCGTCTATTAAAGTATCGATAGAATTAAAGTATTTATAACCAAATTCAGCTTCAATTTTTTTGGCATTTTCTTCGTCTGCATCATAAAAACCAACAAGTTGATATTTCTCAGATTGATTAAGAAGTCTTAAATGAATTTTTCCAAGATGACCTGCGCCTAGAACTCCTGCTTTTAGCATGTTATTTCGTTTTTAACAAAAATAAGATTTTACTTTTAAAAATAGGATAATTGAAAATAGAAATTAAATGAAAGTTTAAAACTTTAAGCTTTGAACTTGTTGCTTATTCTTTTAATTTAGCCTTGAAAATTAACCTACCATTGAAAGATACTTTTAAACATAAAGGCTTAAGACTACAACTAGTTGAAGTAATTAAGAATAAAGGAATTAAGGACGAGAAAGTCTTAGACGCTATTAGCAAAATCCCACGTCATTTATTTATGGATTCTGGATTTTTAGATCATGCTTATCAAGATAAAGCGTTTCCTATTGCAGCAGATCAAACCATTTCACAACCTTATACGGTAGCATATCAAACCGAATTATTACAAGTGAAACCTGGAGATAAAATTTTGGAAATTGGTACCGGAAGTGGTTATCAAACAGCTGTTTTATGTGAACTTGGTGCTGTTGTTTTTAGTATTGAAAGACAAAGAGAACTTTATAAAAGAACAAGTAAGTTTTTGCCAAAACTGGGTTACAGAGCTAAGAAACTTATTTTTGGAGATGGTTATATTGGCTTAAAGGAAGAAGCGCCTTTTAAGGGAATCATTGTAACTGCGGGAGCACCATTTGTTCCAAAACCACTTTTAAGTCAATTGGAAATTGGTGGAAGATTAGTGATTCCTGTTGGAGACGATGTTCAGGTTATGACTTTATTTATAAGAAATGGCGTGAAAGATTTTGAAAAACACGAGTTTGGCGAATTTCGATTTGTTCCTTTATTGGAGGATAAAAATTAGCTTTTTGTTTTTCAAAATAAATTATTAAAACCATACATTTATAATGATTTATGTATCTTTATTCTTTAAAGATTAATAGTATGGGAGCATTAGAATTAAAAAACAAACTGATTGCGCAATTTAATTTATTTATTCAAGACGATTCAAAACTTAAAGTCTTAGATGGCATCTTTGATGCTATAAATGTTGCTGACTCCTCTTCTGTAATTTCTGAAGAACACTATAAAGTTGTTGAAGAACGTAGTAGCAAATATCATGCAGGAGAAACTGAAGGTTCTACTTGGGAGGAAGTAAAACTTAAAATGAATAAAAAGCATGGCTTCTAAGTTAATCATTGATCCCGAAGCTCAAGAAGAAATTGATGAAGCAATAATGTGGTATGAATCCAAGCAAGTTGGATTAGGTGCAGATTTTTTAAATTATTTAGATGGTTATTTTCAAACCCTAAAAAATAGAAAAGCACTATTTGAAATAAAAAGAAAACCAGTCTTTAGAGAACTTCCTCTAAAAAGATTTCCATATATAATTATATATGAAGAATATCAGAACCAAATAATTGTATATTCTGTATTCCATACATTTCAAGATGTAAATAAAAAGCTAAAATAAATTTTATTGTTTTTTTAGTTGAAATATTTTCAAAAACACGAGTTTGGCGAATTTCGATTTGTCCCTTTATTGGAGGATAAAAATTAATCTCTGGGCAAATATTCCTGAGGAATTGGGCTTTCTGGAGTTTCTTGAGTCCAAAAAACATTTACAACCCACCATCTTACGCCATCATAAAGGAGTTGAATGCTGTTAATGCCTCTCAACAAGGGTTTTGTGTCTGTTTCACTTTGATATGCTTCGTAAGTACTAAAAACTTGAGTGATACTACCAAAGGTGTTAACTGTTCTATGAATTTCTTTTTCAAAAAAACCATTTTCAACCAACCATGATTTTGAAGTATTAATATAATCTGATGGCGACATATAACGGGCAACAAAAAAACCTTCTTCGTTTTTACTAGTTGGAATTAATTTGGCGTTTTGCATGAACAAATATTTAAACAAATCCCAATCGCGTTCTTCATCTTTTTCACCAGAAATCACAGCGTAAAGTGTTTGAATTGTACTATCTAAGGTTGCTACTTTTTGAGAATATTTAACCGATTTTTCTTGAGCTTTTGTACTAAAACTAAAAGCAAATAAAACCAGTAACAAAATAACTTTTTTCATATTAAAGTGTCTAAAAATCTTTCTTAATTCTATCCAATCTCACTTTGTTGTCACGATCCTTCATCGTTTCTCTTTTATCAAAAAGTTTTTTTCCTTTTGCTAAAGAGATTATCATTTTTGCCAAACCGTTGTCATTTATAAACAAGTTTAAAGGTATGATGGTTAAACCAGATGTATTGACTTCTTTTTCTAGCTTTTTTAGCTCTTTTCTGTTTAGTAAAAGTTTTCTAGTGGCTTTAGGTTTATGATTGTAGTAAGTACCATAAACATATTCTTCAATTGTCATATTTACAACAAACAGTTCTCCTTGATCATTAAATTCACAGAAACTTTCGGCAATGGATGCCTTACTGTCTCTAATGGATTTAATTTCTGTTCCAGATAAAACTATTCCAGCGGTATATTTATCCAAAATTTCGTATTGAAACTTGGCTTTCTTATTTTTTATGTTAACTTTCTTTTGCATACAAGCCAAAGGTAAATAATTTAAAACAACTTTTTAAGTCCTTATGGTAAGTTATCCTTAATTTTACGACTAGAAACAAAAAATATATTACTTATGAATCGTGTTATTTTACTTCTATTATTAAATGTCCTATTATTTTCATCTTGTAAAAATTCAAATACTTCTGTATTAAATGAGGATGAAATAATAAATAAAACTATTAAAGTTTCAGGTGGAGATAAATTTGATGTTTCTAATATAGAATTCGATTTTAGAGATAAACACTATGTAGCCAAACGGAATAAAGGCGCTTTCCAATTAGAAAGACATTTTAAAGATTCCATTTTTAGTGTAAAAGATGTGGTTGATAACGATGGCTTTAATCGGTTTGTTAATGACGAAATGTTAGATATTCCAGATTCTATGGCTGTAAAATATGCTGCATCCGTTAATTCCGTTCATTATTTTTCGGTTTTACCTTACGGACTAAATGATGCGGCTGTAATTAGAACTTCTTTAGGTGAAGAATCTATAAAAGGAAATAGCTATTATAAAATTCAAGTTACTTTTAATGCAGATGGAGGAGGAGAGGATTTTGAAGATGTTTTTGTATACTGGATTAATACCAAAACTTTTAAAACCGATTATTTAGCATACTCTTATAATGAAGCTGATGGTGTGGGTTTCAGGTTTAGGGAAGCTTATAATGAGCAATTTGTTAATGGAATTAGATTTGTGGATTATAATAATTACAAACCTAAAGACAAGGAGATCGATATCTTAAATTCAGGTAGTTTGTTTGAAACAAATCAATTAGAGTTGCTTTCTAAAATTGAACTAAAGAATGTGACTGTTAATTAAAGGTCAAAACCTGATCGGTTTTTTTTCCATCCATCATTGTAATGATGTATAAATTTCCATTATTCCCGTCATTTATATCTTCATATTTTTTAGAATCTAAAATGCTATTAACAAATTGTGGTATGGTATTGCTATGTCCGACAATTAAAACCGTTTTCCCTTTGGTTTTGTCTAAAAACGGAGTGATATCCATTTCATTTTCGTTATAAATAGTAATTTCTAATTCGTTTTTTGTTGCAGTTGGTTGAGCCGTTTCTATTGTTCGGTTATAATCTGTAGAATAAATCGCGTCAAAAGCAACGTTTTGTAAAATGCTACTCCATTTCTCGGCTCTAATTTTTCCTGTTTCTTTTAGATGGGGATTTTTATTTGTCGCATCGGTTCTGTCCTTTTCAGCATGACGTATAAGATAATAAGTAGTTAATTCTTCAGAATTGTATTTTTGAACACAACCATTAAAAATAGAAAAAAAAACGAAAACAAGAATAAGTAAATGTTTCATAATATCAAGATGTACTCAAATGTAATATAATTTCAAGAAAAATTTAGGCCAACTCTAAGGCAATATCAATCATATCTTTAAATGTGGTTTCACGTTCTTTGCTTGTAGTACGCTCTCCAGTGACTAAAGAATCTGATATGGTTAAAATAGTAAGAGCATTAACGTTGTGTTTTGCAGCAACCGTGTAAAGTCCAGCAGTTTCCATTTCTACACAAAGAACACCAAATTTCGACCATTTTTTATAAGATTCGAAATCGTCCGTATAAAACTCATCAGAAGTAAAAACATTTCCTGCTTTAAGAGGGATACTTTTCATTTTTGCAACTTCAACAGCTTTTTGAAATAGGCCAAAATCGGCAGTAGGAGCGTAGTCTGCACCACCAAATCGCAATTCGTTTACACCAGAATTTGAAGAAGCAGCCATTGCTAAAACGATATCTCTAATTTTTATATGTTTTTGATAAGAACCAGAACTGCCAACACGAATAAGGTTTTTTACGCCGTATTCTGTTATTAATTCATGAGCATAAATAGAAATACTAGGAACTCCCATTCCTGTACCCATTACCGAAACACGTTTGCCATTATAAGTGCCGGTAAAACCTAACATACCACGTACTTCATTAAAACAAACAGGATTTTCTAAAAATGTTTCCGCAATCCATTTAGCACGTAAAGGGTCGCCGGGTAAAAGAATGGTTTCCGCAATTTCTCCTTTTTTCGCTTCAATATGAACACTCATAAAATTAAGTTTTATAGTTAATAACCGCTACTTTCTACAGGCGATTTTTTTTCAGTTACAATGGAAACTCCAGAGGAGGTTCCTATTCTGTCCGCTCCAGCATCTATATATTTCAAGGCAGTTTCTAGATCTTTAATACCGCCAGAAGCTTTTATTTTAGCCTTGTTTTTAATGCTTTTCCGAATCATTTTTACCGCAGTAAGGGTAGCGCCACCTTTAGAAAAACCAGTAGAAGTTTTTATAAAATCTGCATTGGCATCCAAACAAATTTGACATGCTTTAATAATTTCGTTTTTGGATAATTCACTAATCTCCAAAATAACCTTTAAAGTTACTTTTCCAATAGCTAATTTAACATCGCAGATATCTTTATAAACAGCCACATAATTCTTGCTTTTAAGCATGCCTATATTGATAACCATATCTATTTCCTCTGCACCATCTTCCACAGCTTTGGTTGCTTCAAACACTTTGGCGTCTGAACTCATTGCTCCTAAAGGAAAACCAATAACAGAACATACCTTTACATTACTTCGTGTCAATAGATGTTTTGCTAAAGACACGTAATAACTATTTACGCAGACAGAATGGAACCTGTATTCTTTAGCTTCGTCACAAAGAATTTTTATGTCTGTTTTGGTAGCAGAGGGTTTTAAAAGGGTATGATCTATATAATTACTTAGGGACATTTGTGTTTTTTTTATAGGTTAAGCTGTATCAAAAATACGATTAACTGTTATATTAACAACAAACAATCTAAAAAGTTATCAAAAAATTATGAATTTTTGGCGCCTTTTATTTGGCTTCTCTGAAAAAGAAAGGATTAAGAATAGATTATAATTTTCTTTTGACTTTAATTACTTATTAAATAATTGAGAAATTTTAAATTAGAAAAACAAGTTTTGATAAGTTACTTTTTTTGAAGTTTTAAAAGTTTATTTTGAATTTAAATGTGTTTACTGGATTTTTTTAATATCCCATGTGACCATTCTAAGGCCTCTGTTAAATTATTAAATATGCCATAAGGTTTGTCATAAAAATCGCGCTCAAATTCTGCGTTTCTTCTCATTATTTCCGATCCAGGGATCATAGCTATAGCTAGTAAATTGGGGATTTTCTCTGTTAGAACATAAATTAGAGGGTCCACGGAATATGAGTTTACACGGTTTGAAATGTAAATCATATTTCTACCATAAAAGTGCTTGTGGATAATCTCATTAAGCTTTGAGTTATGATCTGGATGTATTTCTGCTCCTTCATATATTTGACAAATTAAGAATTCGTCAAAAACAAATATTTCAGTTTCCGGCAGATCATAATAATAGAACATTCCCATATTATTTTTTTTTTTCAGTTTTAAATATAAGATTTTAATTTGTAAGTAAGTTCAGTCATATTTATTTTTTTTTAAACAACATTCATGGGATTTGAACATTAAGATTTATGTTTTGAATTTATATCCTAGTTAAAACTTAGTTACTTTTGTGTTTATAAAAAGGGATTATGAAACCAACATCAAAGAAAGACATTGAAGAATACGATTTAATTTGCGTAGGAGGAGGGATTATGAGTGCAACTTTAGCGCTTTTAACAAAATTAATGGATCCTACCGCCAAAATTTTAATTTTAGAAAAATTAGGAGATGTCGCACTTGAAAGTTCAGATGCATGGAATAATGCAGGGACTGGACATTCAGCTTTGTGTGAGCTTAATTATACGCCTGAAAATTCTGATGGCTCGATTGATATGTCAAAAGCCATAGATATTTGCAACCAGTTTGAAATCTCTAAACAATTTTGGTCTTATTTAGTAAATCAAAAATTAATAGAAGACCCTAAAGCATTTATCTCCGGAATGCCTCACTGTAGTTGGGTTACAGGTGATTATAATAGTGCATTTCTCGAAAAAAGATTTGAGAAAATTAAAGATCATTTCATGTTCAATACCATAGAATTCACGAAGGAAATTGAGAAAATGAAAGAATGGTTTCCATTAATGATGACTGATAGAACTTCGGATGAAGTTATGGCGGCCAATAGAATAGAAAGAGGCACAGAAGTAAATTTTGGAGAATTAACTAGAATGCTTTTCGGTATTTTAGATAAAGAATATGGTATTAAAGTACAATGTAATCAAGAGGTATTGGATATAGATCCTGAAGATAAAATAGATTGGACTGTAAAAGTTAAAAACACAATCAGTAACGAACATCATTATTTAGATGCCAAGCACATTTTTATTGGTGCTGGTGGCGGAAGTCTTTTACTATTGCAAAAAGTGGAAATTGAAGAAAAACATGGGTATGGTGGATTTCCAGTTAGTGGCGAGTGGTTGGTTTGTAAGAATGAAGATATTATAAAGAAACATTTTGCAAAAGTATATAGCAAAGCAGAGTTAGGTGCGCCTCCAATGTCTGAGCCTCATTTAGATTCACGTTTTATCGATGGGAAGAGAGAATTGTTATTTGGTCCATTTGCAGGTTTTAGTCCGAAATTTTTAAAGGAAGGAAGTTATTTAGATTTAGCGAAGTCTGTGAAATATTATAATATTCCATCTATGCTTACGGCGTTTTGGCATAATTTACCTCTGACTAAATACTTAATAAATCAAGTGAAAATGTCTCATCATGATCGCATGGAAGATTTACGAAATTTCGTTAAAGATGCCAAAGATGATGATTGGAAGGTATTGGTGGCAGGACAACGGGTACAGATTATAAAAAAGGATGAGTTTGAAAGTGGTAAATTACAATTTGGAACGGAAGTGGTAAGTAGCAAAGATGGGCGTATTACTTGTTTGTTGGGTGCTTCTCCTGGAGCTTCAACAGCTGTTAAAATCATGCTAGAAGTATTAGAAAAAGCTTTTCCTGAAATCCTTCATTCTGAAAAAGGAAAACAATTATTAAGTGAGATTGTTCCAACTTGGAATAAACCTATTAATCAAGAATCCTTTGAAAAGCATTTAGAATTATCGAAAAAAGCACTTCAGCTTTAGTGAATTTTATAAAAAAAAGCAACGTTCACCTTTGCAGGTTTACGTTGCTTTACAATTAACTAACCATAAAAAAACTATTACTATTTATTAAATTTCTTCTTCTACTAAATTCGATTGATTTCTAAAAACTAATTTATCATCAAAAGCATCTAGTAAAATAATACTATCCGTAGTTACTTTTCCAGATAAGATTTCTTTACTTAGTTCATTTAAAACTTCTTTTTGGATGACTCTTTTAACTGGTCTAGCTCCATATTCAGGATGATAGCCTTTCTCTGCTAAATATTTTACAGCGTCATCTGTAGCATCAAAAGTGATGTTTTGTTCCGACAACATTTTTGTTAATCCTTTTAACTGTAATCCAACAATATCTTTGATGTTGTCTTTGCTTAAAGGTGTAAACATGATGGTGTCGTCAATTCTATTTAAAAACTCAGGTCTTACACTTAGTTTCAATAAGGCCAATACATCTACTTTTGCAGATTCAATGGCAGAATCGATGTCTTTTGTGGCATCAAAACGCTCTTGAATAATATGACTTCCAATGTTTGAAGTCATAATAATGATGGTGTTTTTGAAATCAGCCAGACGACCTTTGTTGTCTGTCAATCTACCTTCATCTAAAACCTGTAATAAAATATTAAAAGTATCTGGATGTGCTTTTTCAATTTCATCTAATAAGACTACAGAATATGGTTTTCTTCTTACAGCTTCCGTAAGTTGACCACCTTCGTCGTAACCAACATATCCTGGAGGTGCACCAATTAATCTGCTTACAGAATGACGTTCTTGATACTCGCTCATGTCTATTCTAGTCAATGCATTTTCATCATCGAATAAATATTCTGCTAAAGCTTTTGCAAGTTCTGTTTTACCAACACCTGTAGTTCCTAAAAATAAGAAGGTTCCAATAGGTTTTTGAATGTTTTGTAATCCAGCTCTAGAGCGTCTAACAGCATCACTTACTGCTGTAATTGCTTCTTCTTGTCCAACAACACGTTTGTGTAACTCGTCTTCTAATTTTAATAATTTTTCACGGTCACTTTGAATCATTTTTGTCACTGGAATTCCTGTCCATTTGGCAACAACGTCTGCAATATCTTCGTAAGTAACCTCTTCTTTAATTAAAGAACTTTCAGATTGATTCTCTTGTAACTCCTTCTGAAGTTTTTCTAAGGTTTCTTGAGCTTCTTTTATTTTTCCGTAGCGAATTTCCGCTACTTTACCATAATCACCATCGCGTTCGGCACGTTCTGCTTCTAGCTTGAAATCTTCAATATTAGCTTTGGTATTTTGAATATTATCAACGACCTCTTTTTCACTTTTCCATTTAGCAAAAATCTCGTTACGGTCTTCTTTTAAATTGGCCAAGTCAGAACGCAATGATTTTAATTTCGTTTCGTCCTTTTCACGTTTAATAGCTTCAATTTCAATTTCCAATTGCATCACTTTTCTGTCCAAAACATCTAATTCTTCTGGTTTAGAATTGATTTCCATGCGTAATTTAGCAGCCGCTTCGTCCATTAAATCAATGGCTTTATCTGGCAAGAAACGATTGGTAATATAGCGTTCAGATAGTTCTACAGCTCCAATAATCGCTTCATCTTTGATGCGTACTTTATGGTGTGTTTCGTATTTTTCTTTAATACCACGTAAAATGGAAATGGCACTTTCGGTATCTGGTTCGTTAACCATTACTTTCTGAAAACGTCTTTCTAAAGCTTTGTCTTTTTCAAAATATTTTTGATACTCGTCCAAAGTGGTTGCTCCAATAGCTCTAAGTTCTCCTCTGGCTAAAGCCGGTTTCAGAATATTTGCAGCATCCATAGCACCTTGACCACCTCCAGCACCAACTAAGGTGTGGATTTCGTCTATAAAGAGAACAATATCTCCATCACTTTCAGTTACTTCTTTAATAACAGCTTTTAGGCGTTCTTCAAATTCACCCTTATATTTGGCTCCTGCAATTAATGCTCCCATATCTAGAGCAAAAATTTGCTTGTCTTTTAGATTTTCAGGAATATCGCCATCTACAATTCTATGAGCTAAACCTTCTGCGATAGCGGTTTTACCAGTTCCTGGTTCTCCAACTAGGATGGGATTATTCTTTGTTCGTCTGGATAAAATTTGTAGAATCCGACGTATTTCTTCATCTCTACCAATAACTGGATCCAATTTGCCATCTTTTGCTAATTGATTTAAGTTTTTAGCATATTTATTTAGAGAATTGTAAGTTTCTTCCTGACTTTGAGAGGTTACGTTTTCTCCTTTTCTTAATTCATCTATACTAGCGATTAACGTTTTTTCCGTTGCTCCTTGGTCTTTTAACATTTGAGCAATTTTGCTATTAGATTTAAAAATAGCCAAGATTAAATGTTCGATTGACACATAATCATCTTTCATTTTTTTAGCCATAATTGCTGCTTCATTAAGTGTTTTGCTAGCTTCTCGAGATAGCATAATGTCACCGCCAGATACCTTAGCATAACTTTCCAATTGCTTGTCTAATGCTTGCAGTAAAACAGGAATATTTACATTAAGTTTTTTTAATATAAATGGTAGTACATTTTCGTCTACTTCAGAAATGGCTTTGAAAAGATGCTCGTTTTCTATTTGTTGATGTCCGAAACCTTGAGCAAGCTGTTGCGATTGCTGAATAGCCTCTTGCGATTTTATTGTATAGTTGTTGAGGTTCATATATCTTATTTTTAGTTACTTGTCTCTTGTAAAAGTATGAGGAATTTTTTAAAAAGCTTCTCTATTTTACTTATTAAGACAACATTATTTTTTATGTTTATACTTTCAATAAGTCAAATACCTTACCAATGAAAAACATAAGACAAAATGTCTGAAATAATCAGTCGTAGTGTGACTTTTAGTCAGCTTGTAAGATTTTTAAAAAAGTCTCGACTATTTGATTGTTCTAAATTAAAACTTTAAAATTTATGGGATTATTTAATAAAATATTTAGCGGTTCTTCAGAACCTAAAGAAGAAAAAGTGTTGCCATGGATCGCATTGACAAATGTTGCCCAACTTGAAGACATTAAAGCAAAATCGAAAACAAAAACACAGGTTATCTTCAAGCATTCTACCCGTTGTGGAATAAGTAGAATGGTTATGAAACAGTTTGTGAGTGGGTATAACTTAACTGAATCAGATTTGGATTTGTATTATCTGGATTTGCTTAATTATCGAGATGTTTCTAATGAGACTGGCTATAAATTTCAAGTGATGCATGAGTCACCACAATTACTTGTTATTAAAAATGGTGTCGTGGTTGCCCACGAATCCCATGGAGCTATTAATAGTATGAATTTAGAACAGTTTGTTTAATGGAAATTTAATGTAGAGTAGGTGTTTCGGAAATAATTAAAATATATTTTAGAAAGATATTACTGAAAATCGCCACCTAAAGCAAGATGTAAACTTATTCTGTTGCTTAATTGTTCATTAAGTAATTTAATCAACTCTTCTTTAGTGGCAATGGCTTTATTTTTAATTTGAATAACTGAAAGTAGATCAATTTGACCCATTTCATATTTTAGTTCAGCAAATTTTACAGTTTCATTCCTATCATCTAAAATGGCTTGTTGAAATGGAATTCGTTTTGCAATTAAATCTTCGCTTACCAAATAAGTTTCAACTTCTTTAAAGGCGTTTAGCATAACAATTCCATAATTTAGTACGGCTTGTTGCTGCTCAATGGTTGCTATTTGCAATTGAGCTTTAAGTCTTCCTCCCGTATAAATTGGAACCGACATACCAATTCCTCCGGCAAAAACCAAAGGGTTTAATTGTAATAGGGATAAAATATTGTCGCTTAACAGCCCACCACCTAGATTTAAAGAAAAACTAGGTAACATATTTAATTTAGCTACTTCTTGATTTCTAAAAGAAGACAATACTAATTTCTCTGCGGCTAAAATATCTGGTCTTCTTTCTAAAAGGGTCGATGGAATTCCTGGTTTTATTGGGGGAGGAACCGGTGTGAAATTTTGAGCTGTTTCAATTTCAGATGACGGGTATCTACCAACTAATACTTCTAAATTTCGTTTTGTCTCTAAAACAATACCTTCTGCTTTTATTAAATCACTTTTTGCTTCGCTTAAATTAGCATTGGCTTCTGCTACATCAATATCACCTACTTTTCCAAGGTCTCTTCTAATTTTAACCAATTCATGTAATTCTGTATAAGACGTTACAACTTCATTTGACAATTTGTATAATTGATTTGCCTGTACTGCTTGATACCAACTTCTTGCAGTTAAAGCTACTAAAGATTGTTTTGCGTAATTATAATCTAATTCGGTAGCTTCATAATAAGCGCCAATGGATGATTTTTGCGCACGTATTTTTCCCCACACATCTGGTTCCCAAGAAATAATGCCAAGTGCTTTGCCACTTCCAAAAACCTCCTTGCTTCCATCATCTATAATAGATTGATAGCCCATGTTTAAACCTATTTGAGGTTTCATTTGTGAACCAACTATAATCACATTTTGCTGTGCAATTTGTACTGCAGTTGCCGCATTTTGCAAATTTAAGTTGTTTTGCAAAGCCTCTTCAACTATGGTTTCTAAGGCCGGATCATTAAAAGATTTTAACCACTCACTAACGACTTCTAGAGTATCAGAAGTGGCTATCCATGTTTCTGGAATAGTAGTTTCTGGCAAGGCATCAGAAACTATAGTTTCGTGTTCTGGTTCTTTAGATAAGGCACATCCATATATCAATAGTCCTATAAAAAATAGAGATAAAATGTTTGCGAAATGTTTAGTTTTTATTTGTTTCATGCTTAAAAAGGTAATGGATATAGCCAGTTTAGCCATGAATAGGTTCTTATACCAATACGTCGTAAAGCAGTCCAACTACCTGTCATACCATTGGTGTAAATGGCACATGTGCCCTGAGTTCCAATTGGGAATAAGGATTGATCTTCGCCATCAAACATTATTTTTACTGCAAATTGGCTTTGTGGATTATCTGGAGAAACTGCATGAAAATTAGGTATGAATCCTGATGGTAATAATTGACCAGAAGCATTTGCTTTCCAAACAGCTTCAACTTTTCCAGTAAATATTTGCCCAGGATATAAATCCAATGCTATTTCAACAGGTTGACCTGCCTCTACATACTTGATGTTTTCTTGGAAAAAATTAGCTAGAAAATAAGGGTCTGCATCGCATATAAACGAAGCAATGGCACCAATTCTATAATCGCCAGCAACCATTCCAGGTCGAACCTGTAAGTTGATAATCCGGCCATCTTCTGGGGCATACATTGTGGTGTTTTCTAGATAGTATTGAGCTTCTTTAAGTTGTGCTTCTATTTCGGCAACTTTAGTGTTTACACCATTAATATTAGAGTTTAATTGTAACCTTGCTCTTTCTAACTCAGCTTTAGCTTGTTTAATAGCGGCTTCATTCTTTTTTACAGTGTTATTACTTCGCTGTGCATCTTCATCAGCACCAGCACCACTTAAAGCTAAATTGGTAGATTGGTTTTGTTGGTATTTTGCAAAGGTAGATTCACTTTCTTCTTTTGCTAACTTTTGCTGTGCTACGGTCACGTCTGCAGCCATTATTTTAACATCCTGTTTTGCTTGGGCCAATTGAGCTTCTAGCTGAGTAACTTTAAATTCATAAGGGCGTTTGTCAAACTCAAATAAAGGTTGCCCTTTTTTTACAGGAACATCAGGTTGCACAAACACTTGAGTTACCATGGTGGGTTCTGTTAACCTCGGGACTAATTGTATGGTGTGTTGCACTACTTTTGCTTCGGTAGAGTATGGTGTTGCAAAGCGCAGTCCAATTATAAAAATAAATAACACATGGGCACAGAAGAAAATATAAAACCCTCCCCATGCGAATGTATATTTAATCCACTTCTTTTTGAAAAAGATAAACCAAAAAATTAGGGTGAAAATAAAAACGGTTACAAATGCTGAAATCATAATTTCCCTGGATTTTCTTTTAATCGATTAATTTCTTCTTCTGTTTTTTCTGCTTCTTCTTTTGGAAAACGTCGAATATCAATAATATCTGTTGGTTTAAATGCCCAAATAAAAGCTTGAATCCATGGCACAATGGTTAAAAATCCTGACCAACCTAGTAGTTTTACCGCTTCTGCTTCTGGGTGTTTTCTGGCTATTGCGATGCGCCCAGGTAAACCAGCTATCCAAAATATCAGTATCAAAAAACTCAATACAAAAAGTGCTAATACTATAAATGTGACATAATCCCAAAAGTCTAAACTAAAGCCCATAATGTTTTATATAAAATACATAGCAAATTTAACATTATAATTAAAGCACGTTGAGAAAATTATAAAAAACATTAAAATAGAATACGTCTTTATCAATAGAACAACGAAATCTCAATGAAATGAAGTTTATAGGTTTTAACTTTCCTTTGCCCCTTGACCCTTGACGGAATAGCGTTGGGAAAGAAATTTTAAATTTAATAGATGGAACTCAATTTCTCGTCTGATGTTATGCCTTGCTATTAAGTTTTTATAAAGATCTGTATTATTAATTACAATTTTTAATGCATTGTTTTGAATGCTAAAAGGCAATATTTTATCTTTGCCCACTTAAAGCACGAAGCAAACATGAAGATTTCTTACAATTGGTTAAAGCAATTTATAAAAACTACTTGGACACCAGATCAATTAAGTGAATTACTTACAGATTTAGGTCTTGAGGTTGAGGGTGTTACTGATTTTGAATCCGTAAAGGGAGGCTTGAAAGGTATCGTAGTTGGAGAAGTTTTAACTTGTATACAACATCCCAATGCAGATAGGTTAAAAATTACTACTGTTAGCGTAGGTTTGGAGAGTCCTCTGCAAATAGTTTGTGGTGCGCCAAATGTTGCGGCAGGACAAAAAGTACCAGTTGCTACTATTGGTACTACATTATATACTGAAACCGGTGAAGCCTGGACCATAAAAAAAGGTAAGATTAGAGGTGAAGAAAGTCATGGTATGATTTGCGCTGAAGACGAACTTGGCTTAGGGAAATCTCATGATGGTATTTTGGTGTTGGATGAAAAACTTAAGGTTGGCGCATTACTATCCGATATATTCAAAGTAGAAAATGATCAAGTATTCGAAATTGGACTAACGCCAAATAGGGCAGACGCCATGAGTCACTTTGGAACTGCTCGCGATTTAAAGGCAGGATTACTTCAAAAAGATGTGAACCTAGAGTTAATTACGCCTTCTGTAAGTGCATTTCATGTAGATAATAGAACATTACGAATTGATGTAGACGTTAAAAACAAAGATTTAGCTCCAAGATACTGTGGGTTAACTATTTCTGGATTGAAAGTTGAAACTTCTCCAGATTGGATAAAAAACAGATTGAAAGCTATTGGGTTAACACCTAAAAACAATATTGTAGATATTACAAATTATGTGTTGCACGAATTAGGGCAACCTTTACATGCTTTTGATGCATCTAAAATCTTAGGAAATAAAATTGAAGTTAAAACCCTTGAAAAAGGAACTAAGTTCATAACGCTTGATGGTGTTGAGCGCGAATTGGATGGCGAAGATTTAATGATTTGTAATGCCGAGGAACCTATGTGTTTTGCAGGTGTTCTTGGTGGAATCCAATCAGGAGTTACAGAATCTACTACTAGTATATTTCTTGAAAGTGCATATTTTAATCCAGTAAGTATTAGAAAAACGGCAAAAAGGCATAATATTAATACGGATGCTTCTTTTAGATTTGAAAGAGGAATCAATCCAAACACGACGGAGTACGCTTTAAAAAGAGCTGCTTTATTAATTCAGGAGATTGCTGGTGGCGAAATTACTAGTGATATTGTGGATATTTATCCTAATAAAATTGAAGATTTCCAGGTGCGATTAAGTTTCGATAATGCTAAGAAATTAATAGGAGAGGAGATTCCCGAAGATGTCATAAAACGCATTTTAACCTCTTTAGAAATAAAAATAAACAACGTAACTGAAACAGGATTGGGTCTTACCGTTCCTGCCTATAGAAACGACGTGCAACGTGAAGCCGATATTATTGAAGAAATTCTTAGGGTTTACGGTTATAACAATATAAAAACTTCCAAGAAGTTTAATGCTTCAATTTCAAATACCTCTAGATTTGAGGATTATAAATTGCAAAATATTATAGGAAACCAACTAGCTTCCCAAGGTTTTTTCGAAACCCTTACTAATTCTTTAACGAATCCGGATTACACAAAATTAAGCGACCAACTTAAAGAAGAACATCACGTAGAAATGTTAAATCCACTAAGTCGTGATTTAAGTGTTCTAAGACAATCGGTTTTGTTCACGGGATTGGAAAGTATAAGTCATAATATAAATAGAAAGAGAGACAGTTTAAAGTTGTTTGAATTTGGAAAGACTTATCATAATTACAAGGATAAAAAAGAAGAGTTTAAACATTTGTCTTTATTTGTAACCGGAAATAAACATAGTGAACGTTGGAATGCTATTACACAACCTTCTGATTTTTTCTTTATGAAAGGCGTTGTAATAAGTATTTTGGAACGTTTGGGGTTATCAAATTTTAATACGTCTCCTTTTAAAAATGATGTATTTAGCGAAGGGATTGTTTTTTCAATAGATAAGAAGCCATTGGTAGAATTTGGTTTGGTTAATAAGCCTATTTTAAAACATTTTGGAATTTCGCAAGATGTGTTGTTTGCTGATTTTAATTGGGATCACATTATTGAATTAGTTAAGAACTATACCATACAATTCATTCCAATTCCAAAATATCCAGAAGTAAAAAGAGATTTTGCTTTATTGTTGGATGAATCTATTTCTTTCGAAGACATAGATAGAATTGCCAATCAAACAGAAAAGCATCTTCTTAAAAATGTAAATCTATTTGACGTTTATCAAGGCAAAAATCTACCCCAGGGTAAGAAAAGTTATGCTGTGAGTTTTACTCTTCAGGATAATAATAAAACGCTTACAGATAAGCAAATAGATAAAATAATGTCGAAATTACAAGATAATTTCGCCAAAGAACTTGGAGCGGAATTGAGATAAAAATCGGTGAATATAAGCATCAAAAAAGCCTCGAAAATTCGAGGCTTTTTAATTTCTTTAAACTTTAAAAGTATATTATAATACTTTAACGTTTACGGCATTTAAACCTTTTTTACCTTCTTCTAAATCGAATTCAACGGCATCTCCTTCACGAACTTCGTCGATTAATCCAGAAATGTGTACAAAATGTTCTTTGTTTGTGTCGTCTTCAACAATAAATCCAAAACCTTTTGAATCGTTGAAAAATTTTACTGTTCCTTTACTCATTGTAATAGTTTATAATTTTTTAATAATAACAAATATAATCATATAATATTACCATTTAAGTCTTTGGGTAGTTTTTTTTATATCTCAATGGCGTATGTTATTTCTCGACATAGCCAATTACAATGTATCTATTTTTTTTCGGGATAACGTTTTCAAGTACATTATCTATCTTGCCTAAAAAGTGACGTTGTCTTTCAGATCTACCAAAAGTGCCTAAAAAACCTACTGATTTTGTTTCAATTCGTTTAAAGTCTGAGAATAAAGGCTTAATCTCCTTTAATTTAAAATAATTCCAGTCATTATCAAACTTATACTTTACTCTTCTTGCAAAGTTATGTACAAATGTAGCGCTACAATTTTCGATAAATAATATTTTTCCATCAGGTTTCAAACATTTATAAATTTGTTCTACCGCTCGTGATTCAATGTTTGGCTCTCCCATAAAAAACTGTCTAACGCCGCCCAGGGTTGATTTCATTATAACAATATCAAACTCGTTTTCATAAGGAATGTCCAATGCATTTATGCATTGATAGGTTATTTTATCTTGACAATTGTATTTTTCATGAAGTTGTTTTGCTTTAACTAATTCTTGAGGCTTTTTGTCGTAACCTATATCAGAACATACTACCTGATTTCCATTTAATGCTAACCAGAGAGATAAGCCTCCTTGTCTAGCTCCAATTTCAAGACAATTGTAGTTCTTGTTTTTTATATCAATATTTTTTTCCCAAAAGCTGAAAGACTTTGACCAATTAACAACATCCCATGTTATGATGTCGTTTATAATACTTTGCTCCATTTTATGATAATATTTAATTTTAGTGAAAGTTATTATTTTTTTTAATACGCAATGCCTTAATGGGTTATTATTTTTAAAACACATTTGCATAAGGCGTTTATTGGTTCTTAAAAATAAGTTGTATCTTTAAGAGGAACGTTAAATTTAAAATACTATGGATTCTAATTATATAAAAATTTATACGGGTAGTTTTATCATTGCCCAACTAATTGTAGACAAACTTGATGCAGTTGGTGTTAGCGCTATTGTTAAAGACGAATCTGAATCTGGTAGATTGGCAGGTTTTGGATCTTCAATTCCTGGTTTACAAGAAATTTATGTGAATGAGGAAGAATTGGATGCCGCTGTTCCAATTGTCGAAAGTGTTACTGCCGAACTTCAGCCTTAATAAAAAGAAAACAGTCGCAAATTTTAGTTATTTCGAACAACTAAAATTTGCGACTGCCTTTTGATTTTATTTCTGATAATTCGTTATGGAGTTACAGAATACATTTTAGTGCGCAATTCCTTAATTTTAGAATCTTGCATATAATCATCGAACGAGGTATGTCTATCAATTACTCCTGTAGGAGTTAACTCTACAACTCTATTCGCTACGGTTTGCGCGAATTCATGATCGTGGGTTGCAAACAAAACCGTTCCTTTAAAGTTTTTTAACGAATTATTAAAAGCCGTAATACTCTCTAAATCCAAGTGGTTTGTTGGTTCATCTAGCATAAGAACGTTGGCTCTAACCATCATCATTCTGCTAATCATACATCTTACTTTTTCTCCCCCAGAAAGCACATTGGATTTTTTCAAAGCTTCATCTCCACTAAAAATCATTTTTCCTAAGAAACCACGAATATGAACTTCTTCACGTTCTTCTTCAGTTTTAGCCCACTGACGTAACCAATCAACTAAGGTTAAATTGTTCTCAAAAAATTCACTATTATCTAGAGGTAAATAAGATTGTGTTGTTGTAATTCCCCAATCGAAAGTACCAGAATCTTGTTTTGCTTTCCCATTTAATATTTCGAATAATGCAGTGGTAGCTCTAGAATCTTTAGAGTATAAAACCACTTTATCACCCTTGATTAGATTCAAGTCTAATTTTGCAAATAATACTTCTCCGTCTATAGAAGCAGATAGGTTTTCAACATTTAAAATTTGATCTCCAGCTTCTCTTTCTCTATCGAATATTAAGGCAGGATAACGACGACTAGATCTTTTAATATCGCCAATGTTTAATTTTTCAATCATTTTCTTTCTACTAGTTGCTTGTTTAGATTTAGCAACGTTGGCAGAGAAGCGTCTAATAAATTCTTCTAATTCTTTTTTCTTTTCTTCGGCCTTTTTATTTTGTTGTGCATGCTGTCTTGCTGCTAATTGAGAAGATTCGTACCAAAAAGTATAGTTCCCTGAAAAGTGATTTATTTTACTAAAATCAATATCAGAAATATGTGTACAAACTGCATCTAAAAAGTGTCTATCGTGAGAAACTACAATCACACAATTCTCGTAATTAGCCAAAAAGTTCTCTAACCAAGAAATAGTTTCATAATCCAAGTCGTTGGTAGGCTCATCCATGATTAATACATCAGGATTACCAAATAAGGCTTGAGCAAGTAGGACACGTACTTTTTGTTTTCCATCTAAATCCTTCATTAAAGTATAATGAACTTCTTCTGGAATCCCTAAGTTAGATAACATCGTTGCCGCATCACTATCAGCATTCCAACCATTCATTTCTTCAAATAGCACTTGCAATTCACCAATTTTCTCAGCATTTTCGTCTGTATAATCCGCATAAAGTGCATCTATTTCAGATTTCAACTTAAATAAAGGTTTGTTACCCATTATGATAGTTTCTAAAACTGTATGTTCGTCATAAAGGGAGTGATCTTGTTCAAAAACCGACATACGTTTTCCAGGCTCTAAATGAACATGTCCTGATGTTGGATCTTGTTTTCCTGATAAAATCTTTAAAAAAGTCGATTTTCCTGCGCCATTTGCACCTATAATTCCGTAGCAATTTCCTTGATTAAAACTCGTGTTTACTTCATCAAAAAGTATACGTTTACCAAATTGAACAGATAAATTAGAAACTGATAACATGATTATATATTTAAATTTTACTCAGATGGTTAATACTTAATAAATAGGACTTCTTGAACTTACAATTTGATAAATTTTTACTCCTTGACATAAAATATCTTGTAAGTTTTGCAAAAGTAGAAAAAAGCAACTACAACATGAAACAAAACCAATTATATTAATATTTAACAGTGAATTAACAAGACTTATAGCTGGCAACTTTTATTTTTGTCTTGTAGGCAATCTGCTGATAATATCTTGAAAAACTTATGAAGTATCTATACTTATTACTATTGTTGGGGATATCTCTTACTTCTTGTAAAAAAGACGGTAAAGAGACTGAAGAAGGTATTGCTTACTTTGGAGGAGAAGTTATTAACCCTTCCACGAATTACGTTATTTTGCTTCAAGCCAATTCTGTAATAGATACTTTTACATTAGATTCTAAAAATAGATTTATTTATAAGTTAAAGAATGTGTCACCAGGGCTGTACACTTTTTCGCATGGAGGTGAAATACAAATGGTTTTACTAGAACCTAATGATAGTATCATGTTTAGGTTGAATACCATGGAATTTGACGAGTCCTTAGTCTATACTGGAGCTGGAGCTAAAAAAAATAATTACTTAATTGATTTGTTTTTGAATGGTGAACATGAAGACCAGGTGGTTTTAGGTTTTAGTCAGCTTTCTCCACAGATATTTGAAGAAAAATTAGATTCCTTAAAAGAACTTAAATTAAAGAAACTTAAAGCATTTAATTCCAAACAAAGCCCATCAGAGCTTTTCATCCATTTGGCCGAGTCGAGTATTGATATCCAGTATAATTTAAGTAAAGAAGTTTATCCGTTTGTTAATTATGGTAATACCGAACGTGGCAATTTTGAGTCCTTACCTAATAATTTCTATGATTATAGAGAGAAAATTAATTACAACGATCCTTATCTAGTAGATTACTTTCCATATTCTTCATTTTTAAAACATCATTTTGAAAATTTAGCTTTAGCTAAGCACTTTAAAAGCTCTAAGGATAGTATTTATAGTAAGCAATCTATTGAATATAATTTAGTTAGATTGCAAATTATCGATAGCTTAATGACAAATGAAAATATTAAAAACTCTCTTCTAATTAGTGCTACTTTAGAATTTATTAGTAATAATAAAAATGTTGATGATTATGATAAGATCTTAAATTATTTTTTAAATACAAGCACAAACGCTCAACATAAAGAGTATGCTAATAAAATTGTAAATTCCTTAAAAAGCTTAAAGTCAGGTAATCCCTTACCAGATATTGTGGTGTTTGATATTTCTAATAAGGAGTTAAATTTAAAAACTGTTTTAGGAGATAAACCTTGTGTCATTTTCTTTTGGTCTCAGTCTAATATGATGAGAGTACAAGAATGCCATAATAAAGTAGATGAATTAAAACAAAAATATCCAGAGATTACATTTATTGGTATCAATGCAAATAATGATAATCAAGATTTGTGGAAAAAAACATTAGAGAAATATAAATTAAACACAGAAAATGAATTTATATTTAAAAATCCTAAGGAAGCGCAACAATCCCTAGCCATTTACCCTATAAACAAAGTAATCATTGTTGACAAAAATGGAAAGATAGAAAACTCTCATTCCAATATGTTCTCAATTAATTTTGAGGAAGAACTCCTCGGGGTTTTAAATCAATAAAAAAAGTCTCAACATGTGTTGAGACTTTTTTTATTAAAAATTATAAGCTTTTTATAGAGCGAATAAGAAATTAGTTTCCTTTTTTGTAATCTTCTAAAAATTTAGCTAAACCGCTATCCGTTAAAGGGTGTCTTAATAAACCTTCAATAGCGCTTAAAGGACCAGTCATGACATCTGAACCAAGTTTAGCACAATCAATAATGTGCATGGTATGACGAACAGAAGCTGCTAAAATTTGAGTTTCAAAACCATAATTGTCATATATGTGGCGAATTTCGGCAATAAGGTTTAATCCATCAGTTGAGATATCGTCCAATCTACCTATAAAAGGAGATACATAAGTAGCTCCTGCTTTTGCTGCTAATAAAGCTTGACCAGGAGAGAATACTAAAGTAACGTTGGTTTTAATACCTTTATCCGAAAAATATTTACAAGCTTTTATACCATCTTTAATCATTGGTAATTTTACAACTATTTGTTCATGTAATTCCGCTAAAGCTTCACCTTCACGAACCATACCTTCATAATCTGTTGCAATCACTTCGGCACTTACATCTCCATCTACAATATTGCAAATAGCCACATAGTGTTTTAAAATATTATCATGACCAGTGATGCCTTCCTTTGCCATTAAAGATGGGTTAGTAGTAACACCATCAAGTACGCCTAAGTCTTGGGCTTCTTTAATTTGATCTAAATTGGCGGTATCAATAAAAAATTTCATAAATAAATGTTTTTAAATTTTTTTAAAATAATTGAGTTGTGTGTCTTCCGAAGTTTCGGATATGCAAAATTACAATATATAATGTTTTAGGTTGCTTATTATTATGCAAAAATCTGTTAAACAATGCTTAACGTTTTAAACTAAAATGTGATTTAAAAACTTTTCTTACTGAGTCTTTTGTGTCTGTATATTCCACTGTAAACCAATAATCATCAGAACTTAGAATTTCACCATTAAAAGTACCATCCCAACCGGAACTTTTTGGGGTTAATTGTTTGATTAGTTTACCATATCTATCAAATATGTTTATAATGGTGTTTGGTTGGTCTTGTATACCATAAAGATTCCAAGTGTCGTTATAGCCATCATTATTTGGCGTAAAGATTTTTGGATAGTCTATGACCGTTAATTCATAAATAAGTTCGTTACAGCTATATGTGTCTCTTACACGAATTTCATGTTCACCACCGCTTACATTTTGGAAAGCCGTATCACTTTGCCAAGCCCCATAATCTAGGCTTATTAAATAATTTCCTAATCCTACAATAGTAACTTCAATATTGTTGCTACTGGAGAAAGATTGACTTGTTGTTTCTGCTGTAATGCTTTCTGGGGGATAAGAATCAACTACTTCAGTTGTAGCAGAAATATGACATCCCGTGGAAATATTTGTAGCATTTACAGTATAGAACCCTGCTGTGGTTGGAGAGTAAGTTCCTTGTATGGCCCCAATTATAAGGTTATTTATATCTACCTCTTCACCTAAATACCATTGAAATGAATAATCGACGTCATTTAAATGCGTATCTATAGGAGGGTTTGGTAAAATGGTTTCCGTAACGGCATTTATCACTTGACTATTTGCATTTAAACAAATAACGTATTTAGCTTCTATATCAATTTCTGGCACTGGATTTACTATTAAATCTAAAGGTGCAATTTGCGCACAATTGCTAGTTACTGCTGTTATTCTAACAAAAATAGTTTGGGTAATTGGTTGCGTATTTATGAAATCTAATGGGTTATTTATAATATTAGAAGTTCCATCAAGAGCATCTTGTTGATTTATATAATAAGTAAATATGAATTCTGAATTGTTAAGATTATTTAAAATGCTGGTTTCACGCTGAGTAATATCGAAGGCAAAGTAGCCATCGTTGTCAATTTCACATGCATCAATTTCTGTAGGTGTTAAATTTAGATTGGCGTATAAAAAAGTATTTAGTGTTAATGTAGTTTGAGAAAAACAGCCATTCAATCCTGTAGCAATAACAATTAGATCCTTATTTAAAACCGTATTTAAATAAGTAGTAGGGTTTGGAATGGAATTATTGATGTCTACATCCAATTGCGACTCATAATACGTCAAGCTAATAGAATTATCGTTGCCTGTAATCTCCTCTTTTCGAAGCGTTAGATTATATTCTGTGTTAATTTGATAACTACAAATTTGGATAGGAGCAGGCTGAAAAACTATTGGATTTGGTTTAACTATTAGATTAAAACTCATTTCAGTTGTAAGACATTCATCAGCATCTGCAAGGCCGTTATTGTTATAATCAAATTGTGCCCTAACATAGATGGTTTTAGGGCTTTGATTATTAGTATAAGATCCAATAATTGGATTCACATTGTTATTAGCATCGGTTAAACTTTCAAAATATGAAATTAAAAGTGGCGCCGTTTGTGTACCTAAAACTTCACTGTCTTTAATGCTCAAATCGAATGTAGCTTCATTTGTATCACTACAAAGAGAATAATCAGAAATAGGATTTAAATCAGGCACCGCGTTTACTGTAAGTGTTATATGGGAGCCTAAACCTAAACAAGCATTTATATTTTCGTTATCAATTCTAACAAATATGTTTTGAGTGTTAGGAGATCCTTCGTTTCTAAAATTGCTAATATCTACAATGACATTCTCTTCGGAGAGCGCATCTGTTAAACTAGTATAATAGGTGATCTCTACATTTTGACCTGCTGGAAATAAGCTTTCAATTTGAGCTGTGGCATTGCTAAAATCAAAAGAAGCAATTCCATTTCTATTATTGCCATCAATAAGAGTGTCGTCGCAGACTACATAATCTAAATGAAAAGAAGCAGGTATTTGAGAGGCTCCAACTATAAGATTTATTTGAGCAGTTCTAAAGCATCCTTCAGAGTTTTCAACTCGTACATAAACTGTACCATTAAATGGGTTTGGATTTGGGTAAGCCGTTACGTCTGTTATTTGGTCAAGTATAAAACCTGTTTCGGCTTGGGCTTGTGTTAAGTAATAAGTAAATGTTTCGTTAACCGAATTGTTTGAGATTAATGTATTTGCTTCTGTTAAATTAAATAAGGTATTGCCATCTAGATCATCGTCACATTGTTCTAAAGTTACAAGAGATGAGACTATTGGTAACGGGTTAACCACTAAGCTAACAATAGAAGTAGCATAACAATTTGGGTTATCGATATTTTCAATTCTTGCAATAATATTTTGTTGATTTATTGTTGTGTTTGTATAATTTAAAGGAAGAGGAAAAACATTTCCATTAGCATCAGATTGGTTTAAATGATAAGAGATGTTAAATTGGGCTTGATTTTGGGTTCCATAAATTTGAGTTGAAACGGTATTTAAATCGAATGCGGCGTAGCCATTGGTGTCGTCACCGTCATCATTATTGTCGCATTGATCATAAAGAACAGGAATGGCTGAAGGTGAATCAAAAACGTCTATTTCAAAACTCGTGGTTTTATAGCAATTTGGATTAATATTACTTTCAATTCTAATATAAATAGTTTCTGCTTGATAAGCAGTTACATTGGTGTAACTATTTGCCAGTGGAGTTAAATTGGCATCAGCATCTGCTTGGCTAGCATGAAAGCTTACACTAAAGTCCGCATCAGATTGAGTGTCTAAAATAATGGGTTTAAGAGAGAGTAAATTGAAATCCCATAAACCATCATTATTATCGTCACATATAAATTGATCCAAAACAGGGTTAGCTATAGGGCTTGGGGTGAATTCTACAACAATAGAATCTGTTGCTAAACAATTTGAACCAAAGTCTACTGAAACAGTATATGTTCCAGCAACAGTTGCGTTTAATACAGAGTCGGTTTCTCCAACAATTTCAACACCTTCCAAATACCAAATATGTGTTCCTAAACTTGTTGAAATTTGAGTATCAAGAATTAGATTGCCATCCGTACAAGCTGGATTTCCACTAGAAATTGTTAAATCTTGTCCAAGATCTAAGCCTATATTAAAACCGCCAGCTTCTAAAAAAATGGCAGAATCATATGCGGCATCTCCTTGGTCAGCAACTACTAATTTAATTTCGTAGGCTTGATTAGGTATCACAGTAGCACTAGCTGTTAAAACTTTAGTTTGGCCACCATAATTGGTATACGGTAAGTTGTAGCCTTCAAAATATGCTACATTAGTGGCGCAGTTAGTTGCATTATTGATATTAGTAACACTAACCGGCGCGCCATCTGGTAAAACAGCTAAATTGGTGTAGGTAGTGGTGCCAACTTCACGTAATAAAAAAGCAAAACTATCTGAATAAATGCACTCAAAATTACCGTCGTATTCTTCGGATGCCATAATAAATCGGAAATTGAAATCTGGCGAAGTGGGTACAAAGTTGAATTTAATATAGGTTGCGTCATTCGTATTGTTAATTCCTAGAGCAGCTTGTAAGTCGCCATCACCTGGAAGGAAATTATTAAAATCTGGGTTTCCGGCTGAATTAATTGTTGTATTTCCTGCGGCATAAGCTCTACCACTTGTAATTATAATGCCTTCATCAAAAGCAAAAGTGCTACCAACTGGTTTTTTAAAATAGCCATAACTTTTCGTTGTTGTTTGATTGGCTGCACCATATACTTGGCTAGTAAAAGTGCTAATATCTGCACAATCTCCACTTATTAAAACATTTTCTACTAACTGTTGTAAATCATAACCTGATTCTGGGTCAGCGGTATTATTGATACTTATAATTTGTGAAAAGCCATTGAAACTGGAGACTAATAAAAATAGAGCTAATAATTTTTTCATATTGAATAAAGGAGGGAGATTTAAGTCTTATTTACATGCAATTTAATGAATCTAAAGTTTATAATACATAATAAGGAGACGTTCGTATAATTTGTCAGGGAGAATACGTTTTAAAACAATAGAAAATTTTTGCATGGACTCACCAACTTTATAATGAATTTTAGGTTTCGGCGTATTTATTATTTTATATATGGCTTTTGCCATTAACAAAGGATCTTTCCCTGAATCTACATGCGAATTCATCAAATTTAAGGTGTTTCCGTAATCCTTTTTATAAGGCGAATTCTCTAAAATAGGAGCGTGATAACGACTAGAAGCAATATTAGTAGCAAAATCTCCAGGAGCAACATTTGTCATCTCGATGTTGGAACCTTTTAATTCCATCCTAAAAGCTTCTGTTACTAATTCAAAAGCCCCTTTGCTTGCACTGTAAATTCCGCGATATGGTAAACCCATATATGCTGCAATGGACGTGATATTTATTATAAGACCAGAGCCATGTTCTCGCATACCAGGCAAAGCGGCTTTAATAACATTAATAGGACCAAATAAATTAGTTTCGAAATTGTTTCTTATTTCTGCCTCAGGAGTTTCTTCAATGGGACCAGTTATACCAACTCCAGCATTGTTTATTAATACATCGATATGTCCTTCTTTAGAAAGCACGTCCTTTATTGCATCAATAATAGTTTGGTTTTTCGTAACATCTAAGGCTACAATTGGAAATTTACTGGAAGGATATCTTTCTGGAGATCTGCTAGTACCATAAACTAGAAAACCTTTGGTGGTTAAAAATTCACCCACAGATTTTCCAATTCCCGAAGAACCGCCTGTTATTAAAACAACTTTAGACATAATTGAAACATAGAAATTAGGAATGTAAAATTAAGAATGTATTGCAAAAAATTGATATAAAATGAAAAAGATTTGTAAACATACAGTCTACAAATCTTCGTTATTTTAAAAATCTCTTCTAATTTGAAAAGATTTAGTGTTGTCTAAAAAAAAGGCAAGCTACCTACATCACACTGCTACGACCATTTACCTTTGCTGCGTTCCCGCCCTGGAGGATTCAACAGGAGCTAGTTGTGTAGGACTTGCCTGGTGCAAAGATACAATCTTTTAAATTTATCACAATCATTTTTTAAACTGAATTTTAATAAATAACTTGCTAAAAATTTTAACAGTCAGCATGAATACATTTAAATATCTTACAATCATATTTTTAGGAAGCTTTTTTTTGTCTTGTGGCAGCAATTCAGCGCAGAAAAAAAATGATATTTCTATTAAAACTAACGCCGAAGGTCATGCAATTACGTATGATAAACCCTTAGAATTGGAAATTTCTAATCCTAAAAACCACGAAATTTCTTCTTTGGAGTTCAAATTTGATGGGAAATCTGTTTCAAAACAATTAGATTTAAATACGTTTAAATTAGGAGATCATCTTATTGAAGCTACTTTTAATTTAGGTGGTGATACCGAAACCATTTCACAAAACATTACCATTTTAAATAATCAAACCCCAAAAGTATATTCGTATAAAATTATTAACGAATATCCTCACGATATTACATCGTACACGCAAGGTTTGGAATTCTATAATGGTGAGTTATACGAAAGCACAGGGCAATACCAAGAATCTAAACTTAGAAAAGTAGATTATAAAACTGGTGCCGTTTTAAAAAATATCAATTTAGATGATGAATTTTTTGGGGAAGGTCTAACGGTTTTAAACGACAATATTTACCAGCTTACCTGGAAAAAAGGTACTGGTTTTGTTTACGATGTGGATACTTTTGAAAAAACAGGAAGCTTTAAATACGGTGATAGTAAAGAAGGTTGGGGAATCTGCAACGATGGAAAACTGCTTTATAAAAGTGATGGAACTGAGAAAATTTGGACACTAAACCCAGAAACGTTGGCCGAGGAAGGTTACATTCAAGCTTATCATAATAAAGGGAAAGTTGTGGAATTAAATGAACTTGAATGGGTTGATGGTAAAATATACGCCAACCGTTACAATAAAAATGGTGTTGCCATTATTAATCCTAAAAATGGAGCCGTAGAAGGTGTTATTGATTTTACGCCTTTAAGAAAAATGGTGACGCAACATCCTAAATTAAATGTTTTAAACGGAATAGCATACAATCCAGACACTAAGACATTTTTTATTACAGGAAAACATTGGGATAAACTTTTTGAAGTAGAAATTATAGAAAATTAATATTGGAAACATTCGAGATCTTAATAACAGTTACGAAAGACGATTTAGACGAACTAAACCACGTTAATAATGTACGTTATGTGCAATGGGTTCAAGATGTTGCAAAAGAACATTGGATAGCGTTTGCTTCTGAAGAAATTAGAAACAACTATTTCTGGATTATGCTTACACATTTTATAGAATACAAGCGCCCAGCTATTTTGAACGATGTTTTAAAACTTAAGACCTATGTCGTTAAAGCAGAGGGTGTAACTTCCACAAGGGTTGTAGAAATAATCAACAATAAAACCAATAAATTACTTGCAAAGTCTGAAACTACTTGGTGTTTTATAAATGCAAACACTTTAAAACCTGCTCGAATTCCTGAAGAAATCTCAAAAATATTTAACTAAATATTGCTGTTCATACAAATTCATCAATTCAAAAGTTATATTTTTACCAAGTACATAGTCTCCAATCAATAAATGATTATTAAAAAATGAAGCAAGCTTTTTACCTTATTATTTGTTTAAGCATTTTAATTACTACCAGTTCTTGTAGAAAAGATTTGGATTTTGGACCTAGTTCTGGCAATCTAGAATTTTCAAAGGACACCATTTATTTAGATACTATTTTTAGTAATATTGGTTCAAGTACTTATAATCTTAAAGTATATAATAGAAGTAGTAACGATATAAGTATTCCTTCTATTCGTCTTGCTTTAGGTGAAAATTCAGAATACCGTTTAAATGTAGATGGAATGCCTGGAAAAGTATTTGAAAATGTAGAGATTCTTGCAAAAGATAGCATGTACGTTTTTATTGAAACCACTATTGATATCAATAATTTACCAAATACGAATGGTGAATTTTTATATACAGATAAGATTGAATTTGATTCTGGTGCCAACTTTCAGGAAGTCGAATTGGTTACTTTGGTACAAGATGCCGTTTTTATTTACCCAGACAAAGATAACACCACTGGAATTATTGAAACTCTAACATTAAATATTGGTGGGGAAGTTGTTGAAACTGAAATCCAAGGCCGTTATTTATTACCAAGTGAATTAACATTTACAAATCAAAAGCCTTATGTAGTCTATGGTTATGCGGCAGTTCCTAATAACCAAACACTAACGGTTGAAGCAGGAGCACGCGTGCATTTTCATGCTAATTCGGGATTATTTGTGGCCGAAGGAGCCAGTTTACATGTTAATGGTACCTTAAGTTCTGATCAGGAGCTTTTGGAAAACGAAGTGATTTTTGAAGGAGATAGACTAGAACCTGCGTTTTCAGATATTCCTGGGCAATGGGGAACCATCTGGTTGTTTGATGGTAGTCTTGATAATATTATCAATTATGCAACAATCAAAAATGGGGCTGTTGGTATTTTATGTGAAGGGAATCCAGATGCCATAAATAATAAATTAACCATTACTAATTCTCAAATCTACAATTCAAGTAATTTTGGTATTTTAGGCAGAAGAACCTCTATTTTAGGAGAGAATCTAGTAATAAATAATTCTGGGCAAACCAGTTTTGCCGCTACGTTTGGAGGAAGATATAATTTAACACACTGCACAATCGCTAATTATTGGAACAACAGTTTTAGACAATTCCCTGCATTATTAGTGAATAATTTTATAGTAGACGCAGATAATGTGGCTAATATTACCGACTTAACAGAAGCTAATTTTAACAATTGTATAATTTATGGAAATGATAATCCAGAATTTATTTTAGATGAAATTGAAGATCCAGCAGTGGTGTTCAATTTTAAATTCACCAATTGCTTGTTGAGGTTTGACGATCCAAATAACAATTTTACGGGTCCTAATTACGATTTCAATAATCCTGCTTTATACCAACAAAACGTCTTTAATCAAGATCCCAATTTTATGGATCCTCAAAATAATCAAATGATTATTGGTAATGAATCTGCAGCAAACGGTATTGGTAACCTGTTTTTTGCAAATGAAGTTCCAGAAGATATTTTAGGAATCAATAGACAGGCCTCTCCTGATGCTGGAGCATATCAACATACAGATTTTTAACCTTTATTTAATTCTTTTTCTCATTCCAACGTGCTCATTGAACGAAGTCGATGGGAGGAGGAGTCTATAAAATATATTTAACCAATTGCAGATTCTTCACTACATTCTGAATGACAATAGTAAAAATAAAAAAATCCCGCAATTGCGGGATTTTCATTTTTATAAATATGTTATAGGCTTAAGCAAACAAAGGCAATCCACTCATCATGGCATTTACTTTTACAGCAATAGCTTCAAGTTTTTCTTCATCTTGATAATTCATTAAAGCTTCATCAACCAAAGCGACAATAGCTTCCATGTCTTTTTCTTTTAATCCTCTAGTAGTGATGGCTGGAGTTCCAATTCTTATCCCAGAAGTTACAAAAGGCGATTTATCATCAAAAGGCACCATGTTTTTATTTACGGTAATATCTGCTTTTACTAAAGCCTGCTCTGCATCTTTTCCAGTAAGGTCTTTATTTCTTAAATCAATTAACATCATGTGGTTGTCTGTTCCACCAGAAATAATGTTATAACCTCTATCAACAAAAGCTTTAGCCATAGCTTGTGCATTTTGTTTTACTTGTAACATGTAGTGCATAAATTCGTCTGTCAAAGCTTCATTAAAAGCAATGGCTTTAGCAGCAATAATATGTTCTAATGGACCACCTTGATTTCCTGGGAAAACAGCAGAATCTAATAAAGATGACATTTTACGTAAACTACCATTCTTTAAAGTGATTCCAAATGGGTTGTCAAAATCCTGACCCATCATAATCATTCCACCTCTTGGGCCACGTAATGTTTTATGAGTTGTAGTTGTTACAATATGGCAATGTGGTAAAGGATCGTTTAAAATACCTTTGGCAATCATTCCAGCTGGATGAGAAATGTCAGCTAATAATAAAGCGCCTACACTGTCTGCAATTTTTCTGAAACGTTTAAAATCCATATCTCTAGAATAAGCAGAAGCACCAGCAATAATTAATTTTGGTTTTTCTTTTTCTGCCATTTCAGCAACATGATCGTAATCAATAAGACCTGTTTCCTTTTTTACCCCATAAAAAACCGGATTGTAAAGTTTTCCAGAAAAATTTACTGGAGAACCATGTGTTAAATGTCCACCATGAGATAAGTCGAAACCAAGTATTTTATCGCCTGGTTTTAAGCAAGCCGCATAAACAGCTGTATTGGCTTGGCTTCCAGAGTGTGGTTGTACGTTTACATAGGCTGCATTAAATAATGTTTTTGCTCTGTCTATAGCAAGTTGCTCTACTTCATCAACCACTTCACAACCGCCATAATAACGTTTCCCAGGATATCCTTCAGCATATTTATTGGTTAAAACAGAACCTGCAGCTTCCATAACTTGGTTGCTAACAAAATTTTCTGAAGCTATCAATTCAATACCTTCTAGTTGTCTGTGTTTTTCGGCTTCAATTAATTCGAATATTTGTTCGTCGCGTTGCATAAAAATAATATTTTTTCATCTCCATGAATCTCGAGTTTTCGAGAGGAAATGGTGTTATAGTTAAAATCATGTCAAAAATAGCAAATAGATTAGTTTAATTCATCAAAAAACATATATTTACTTCGCTTTTAATAATTTATTTAAGATGAAAGCAAAACCATATTTTCTCTTTATTATTAGTATAAAAATAAAAAGTTATGTAGGTTTGAATACAATTTAACAATATAAAATTTTCAAAAAGTTATGCCAATCTCAGCTAACAATCCAGATAGAAGATCGTGGTTGCACGTCGATAAAAACTCCGATTTCCCAATACAAAACATCCCTTTTGGCGTGTTCCTAACACGTGACGATATTATTACTATCGGAACGCGAATAGGAGATACTGCCATTGATTTAGGTGCTTTACACCAATTAGGTTATTTTGAAGGAATCCCTTTAACAGACGATATTTTTCTTCAAGATACTTTAAACGATTTTATTGCAGATGGAAGAAAAACTTGGCGTTTAGTAAGAGATAGAATTGCAGATATTTTTGACGCTGAAAACAACGATTTAAAAGATAATAAAAAGAACAAGGAGACAGTTTTGTTTCGTTTAGACGAAATTGAAATGCAATTACCTGTTCAAATTGGTGATTATACAGATTTTTATTCAAGTATAGAGCACGCTACCAACGTTGGAACCATGTTTCGTGATCCAGAAAACGCTTTAATGCCAAACTGGTTGCATATTCCTGTTGGATATCATGGTAGAAGTAGTTCTGTTATTCCTTCAGGAATTCCTGTTCATAGACCTCAAGGACAAACCCTTCCTGCCGGAAGTGATACACCTGTTTTCGGACCATCGAAATTAGTGGATTTCGAACTTGAAATGGCATTTATCACAACAGATGCTAACGATTTAGGAGAACCAATTCCTATAGACGAAGCTGAAGAATATATTTTTGGTTTAGTTTTATTCAATGATTGGTCTGCAAGAGACATCCAAAAATGGGAGTATGTACCATTAGGACCCTTCTTGGCAAAAAGTTTTGCTTCGTCCATTTCACCTTGGATTGTAACTCTAGATGCTTTAGAACCATATCGTGTTGAAGGTCCGAAACCATTAAAACCACAATTACCTTATTTGCAATATAAAGGCAAGAAAAGCTACGACATTAAATTGGAAGTGGGCATCACACCTAAAACAGCCAAAGAAACGGTTGTTAGCAAGTCTAATTTTAAATATATGTATTGGAATATGGTGCAACAATTGGCGCATCATACCATTAATGGTTGCCCTGTAAATTCAGGCGATATGATGGGTTCAGGAACTATTTCCGGACCAACACCAGATTCTTATGGTTCCATGTTAGAATTATCTTGGAGAGGCGAGAAACCTATTAAACTGAAAGATGGTACAGAACGTAAATTTATAAACGATTACGATACGGTTACGATGCGTGGCTATTGCGAAAAAGATGGTACCCGAATTGGTTTTGGTGAAGTCTCGACACAATTGCTTCCCATATTTAATCCGAAGAAAAATAAATAAAGAAGAAGCGACCAAATGGTCGCTTTTTTTTTCATCTTAAAATTTGTCATTCCAGCTTAGCCACTGAGCGAAGTCGAAGTGAAAGCGAAGTGAAAGCGAAGAATCTAATAATGATGAAATATTTGTTGTTTTTGAGATTTCTCACGTTGTTCGAAATGACATAGATAATTTTATTATCATTCAGAGCAAAGCGATGAATCTATTCAATTTAAATATTATTAATAATGAAAATATATAGCCTACTTTTTGCCCTAGTCATTTTAGTTTCTTGTAAATCTGAAAAAGAAACGCAACCGAAAACTTTAAAAACAGGAACCTATAAAGCCATTTTGAAAGTTAATGATAGCATCGATATGCCATTTATGTTTGAAGTCTTATCAGAAAACAAACTTCAAATCTTTAATGCGGAAGAAGTGATTGATGTTGATGAAATTATTTATAGAAATGATTCCATTTTTATAAAACCACCAGTATTTGATAGTTATATTGCTGCAAGAATCACGGAATCTGGTTTTGAGGGAAGTTATATTAAAGACGATTTAGATAGAACGGTACCTATTGAAGCCATTTATAGAGAATCAAAACGTTTTGAGGTTTCTAACAACCCAAAAACAAATGTTTCTGGAAATTGGGAAACAACTTTTAGTCCAGATTCTGAAGCAGACAGATATATTGCTAAAGGCATTTTTAAACAAGACAAACATAAAGTAACAGGGACTTTTAGAACCACTACAGGAGATTACAGATTTTTAGAAGGTGTTCTGGATGGTGACCAATTAAAACTCTCAGCTTTTGATGGCGCTCATGCCTTTTTGTTCATAGCAACTGTAACCGATAGTACGATGCAAGGCATGTTCTATTCTGGAAATCATTTTGAAGAGGCTTTCGTAGCCAAACGAAACGAGGCTTTCGAATTACCTGACGCTAACAATTTAACCTTTTTAAAAGAAGGATACGAGAAGGTCGCTTTTTCCTTTCCAGACGAAAATGGAAAGATGATTTCTTTAGAAGACGAACGTTTTAAAAACAAAGTAGTCTTGATACAAATTATGGGAACTTGGTGTCCAAATTGTTTAGATGAAAGCAAATATTTAGCAAACTATAATAAAAACAACAAGGACGATGATTTAGAAATTGTTGGTTTGGCTTTCGAGTATACCAAAACAGAGGACAAGGCTTTTGCCAACATTAAAAGATTAAAAGACAGACTAGATATTGATTATCCAGTGTTATTAGCGCAATATGGAAGTTCCAGTAAAGTGTCTGCTCAAGAAAAACTACCAATGTTAAATCAGGTGTTAAGTTATCCAACCACCATTTTTATTGATAAAACTGGGAAGGTGCGTAAGATTCATACAGGTTTTAATGGGCCGGCTACAGGGGAGAAGTACACGGAGTTTACAAAAGAATTTGAAGGATTTGTAAGTGGGTTGATGGAAGAGTAGAGATTGTTGTTTTTATATAATTCTCAACAAAATTCTCCTTTTAAAAAATGGTTTTCTCAGCAACCATGACTCTTTTAACAGCGCCTTCATTTCTGTCAACTGGTCTTTCATGGTTTCCAAATTCATCAATCGAGCTCTATTGAACATCTTCGAAAATGGCATGAAAATTATTTGGATTGATAATTACTAAATCGGGTATTTCATCTATAGCTAAATGTTTGAAATCCTGTTCTAGACAATCTCCTTGTTCTCTTGTAAGCCGGATAAAACATTTTGATTTAACCATAATGGCGTGGTTTTTTTGATAAAAAAAACCTTAAAACCCATAGTTTTTAATCTAATTTAACAATAGATTTGAAATTCATAAACTTTAATTTTTGCAAACAAATCCTTTTCTAGACCTACAATTTATATTTCCTTGGAGGAGTTATCAAGAAAATTTTCTAAATAATTTTTCTACTCATATCTCTGACGATCATTTTCATGTAATTGCGCCACCTGGATCTGGAAAAACGGTATTGGGATTAGAAATAGTTAAAAGAATTGGTAAAAAGACTTTAGTGCTAACTCCTACTTTAACCATTCGGAACCAGTGGGAAGATCGACTGCAAAACTATTTTATAAAGGAAAACAGCTTTAAATCGGTTTCATTTGATATAAAGTCCTTGTCTGACATCAATTTTTCTACTTATCAATCGTTACATAGTTTTTATAAAACCTTTGAGGATAAAGCCGACTATTTTAAGTATTTTAAAGATCACGGCATTCAAACCATTGTATTAGATGAGGCTCATCATTTAAAAAATACATGGTGGACATGTCTTTATGAACTTAAGCTTAGTTCATTGTATACCATTGTCGCGCTTACTGCTACGCCACCGTATGATAGTGGACCAAGAGAAATTGCAAATTACTTTCAGCTTTGTGGGGAAATTGATGATGAAATTGCAACGCCAGATTTGGTAAAAGAAGGAAACCTTTGTCCACATCAAGATTTTGTGTACTTATCTAAGCCTAGCGATTTAGAAATTAATTACATTTTTAATTTTAGACGTGAAATAACTGGTTTTATTAATGGATTAAAGACTGACGAACAGTTTATTCAATTTATAAAGGGTCATCGTTTTTACAAAAATAACACGGTGGTTCTTGATGAAATATACAATAATCCGGAATTCTTTTCTAGCATTATTATCTTTTTAAAAGCTTGTGGAGAAGATATTCCATTTGAAAAACTTGCCATTTTAGGTTTTGATAAAAAGGAGAAAATTGAAATCCCTCAATTAACTAATAACTGGGTTGAGATTTTGTTACAAAATATTATAGATGATAAGCTCAATTTACTTGACGATGCAGAAGACATTAATGATCTTGAAAAAACACTTCGGAAATTAAACGTATTAGATACTAATAAAGTCAATCTTATTGGAAATAATCGTATTTATAAATCGCTGTTTAGCAGTCCAAGTAAATTAAGGAGCATTGTAAAAATTATTAAGCATGAATCTCATCATCTTGGTAAGGAGTTACAAAGTGTGATACTCACAGATTATATACGAAATGAGTTTTTAAACACGCCGGATAATGAAATAAAGAATATTAATAAACTGGGAGTTGTTCCCGTTTTTCAAAACCTTCGTGTTTCCATCGAATATAAAAGCATACTAGCAGTTCTATCAGGAAGTTTAGTTATTATTCATGCAACTTTATTAGCAGAATTTTTTTTACATGAAAAAGAAGAAGATTACACTACGAAGTCACTTGAATGTGATGGGGAGTATGTTATAATTGAAGGAAGATCGAGTTCTAAAAGCCGTTTAGTTGGTGCTATTACCAAGTTGTTTGAATTGGGTAAAATAAAAATTCTAGTGGGAACAAAATCTTTACTTGGTGAAGGTTGGGATGCACCAGCTATAAACACCTTGATTTTGGCATCCTTTGTAGGGTCATTTGTTACTTCTAACCAAATGCGAGGACGAGCAATAAGGTCTCAAATAGGGAATCCTTTAAAAACGGGTAATATTTGGCATTTAGCTTGTATAGATCCAACTAGCGATGATGGAGGTAGAGATTTAGAAATTTTGAAACGTAGGTTTGATGCCTTCTTAGGAATATCAAATACAAAAGAAAACTATATATCTAATGGTTTTGATCGTTTGGCTCTCCCATTAAAGATACGAATTGAAGATGTAGATGCCATAAATGCACAAACCTTAGAAACTTCAAGTAAAAGAGTTGCTATTTCTGAAAAATGGGAAGATGCAATTTTTCAAGGCAACAAATTGGGGAGAGAGGTGAAATATCATTTTCAAGGAAAAAAACCTTATCCAATACAAAAGAAGATGTATTACAAGGATGCTGTAAAATATACTTTAGTCGAACTTACTATCACAATTTTGATCTTCTTACCCGAATTCTTTATAAAAAACGTAAACTTAATAATAAGCAAAGGAGTTGTTTATTTTATGTATTCCATGCTCGGTTTTTTAGGACTTAATTTTGGACTTAAAGCATACAGGGCCATTCAGCTATATTTTCGTTATGGCATGATACATAAGGATGTTGAAAAAATGGCAAATGCAATTCTTGAAACATTATGCGAATTACAACATATAACAACAGATAAGTCACAAATTAAAATAACTACAGAGCTTTTAAAGCGGGGAGACGTTACTTGTTCTATTACTGGAGCTAATCAAATTGAGAGCAGTCTTTTTATAAATGCTTTGGACGAGTTGTTGCAACCAATCGAAAATCCGCGTTATGTTATTGTAAAAGATATATGGTATCGGAAGAAATTAGACATTCAAAATTACTTTTCAGTGCCTAAACTTTTTGGAGATAAAAAAGAGCGGAGTACTATTTTTTATAAACACTGGAGAATCAATATGGGGAAATCTAAAATGTTTTACACAAGACATTTGGAAGGGAGAAAAATTCTAGTAAAAGCGCGATTATTTCATATTAGTGGAGCCAAAGAAGAGGTTACAAAAAAATCAATTATTTGGAAATAAAGTCATGGAGCTTAAGTTGTTATTTTAAACTATCTTCTCCGGAAATTGCCTCTATATCTTAAGTTAGAAGGGAATTTAAGATTTAAAAACAGATGGTCTAAACTTAGTTATGTTCTTAATTCGCCTAGCAGATTATTGAAACTTAACTAATATAATTCCAAATATTTTTATACTTAGTAAGCTGTTGATACGTATACAGAATAGTTTTGTTTTCTTCAGCTCTTAAGGCAGGATCGCTTTGGAGTACCTTTTTAGCGTAGTATCTGGCAGATTGTAATATATCCTTGTCTTTTATAATATCGGCTATCTTGAGGTTTAAAACACCGCTTTGCTGAGTTCCCATAATGTCTCCAGGTCCGCGAAGATTTAAATCTACTTCTGCTATTTCAAAACCATCGTTGGTTCTGCACATGGTTTCAATACGCTTTTTGCTATCACTACTCAGTTTATGACTGGTCATTAGAATGCAATAGCTTTGTTCAGCACCACGCCCCACACGTCCGCGTAATTGATGTAATTGAGATAAACCAAAGCGCTCGGCACTTTCAATAATCATAACTGAAGCATTAGGAACGTTAACACCAACTTCAATTACCGTTGTGGCAACCATTATTTGAGTTTCACCTTTAATGAAACGTTGCATTTCAAATTCCTTATCTGCCGGTTTCATTTTACCGTGTACAATCGAAATCTGATACTTAGGAAGCGGGAAGTCTCTAGCTACACTTTCATAACCATCCATTAGATCTTTATAATCCATTTTTTCGCTTTCTTGGATTAAAGGATAGACAATATAAATCTGTCTGCCTTTTTCAATTTCATCTCTTATAAATCTGAAAACTTTAAGTCGGTTTTTATCATATCGATGTACTGTTTTTATGGCTTGTCTTCCTGGTGGTAATTCGTCGATAACTGAGATGTCTAAATCGCCGTAAACCGACATGGCTAAAGTTCTTGGAATTGGGGTTGCTGTCATCACCAAAATGTGTGGTGGAGTGGGAGGGGTGTTAACTTCGTTTTGGTCAATTTGAGAAGGCCCCTTTCTCCATAATTTACTTCTTTGTTCAACTCCAAACCGGTGTTGCTCATCAATGATTGCAAGCCCTAAATTCTTAAATTTCACCTTATCCTCCAACAAGGCATGCGTGCCAATTAAGATGTCTAATTCGCCATTTTCTAGCGCTTCGTGAATTTTTCTTCGTTTTAAAGTTTTACTTGAACCTGTAAGTAGTTCTATTCTGATGTTTAGTTCATTAGATAGTTCTTTTAATCCGTTATAGTGTTGGACTGACAAAATTTCAGTCGGCGCCATTAGGCAAGCTTGATATCCGTTGTCAAGTGCCATTAACATTGACATAAATGCTACTATGGTCTTTCCGGAACCAACATCACCTTGTAAAAGACGATTCATTTGCGCATTACTGCCTAAATCTTGTCTGATTTCTTTCAAAACACGTTTTTGTGCATTGGTTAATTCGAAAGGCAAATGGTGTTTGTAAAAGGTGTTGAAATAGGTTCCAACTTGCGTAAAAGGCAGGCCTTTAATTTTCGATTTATGGATTAAGTTTTTTAGAATTAATTGCAGTTGAATATAGAATAATTCTTCAAATTTTAATCGGAATTGAGCCCTTGCTAATAGTTCTTGATTTTTAGGAAAATGGATGTTAAAAATAGCTTCAGATTTCGATAATAATTTGAGTTCTGAAAGGATGTTTTCTGATAGTGATTCTGTAAATCGTCCCTTGGTATCCAGAAACAATTGTTGCATAATTTTGTTAATTACCCGATTGGTAATTCCCATATTCGATAACTTTTCGGTAGATGGGTAGATAGGTTGCATGGCAGAGCCTAAATTCTTTTTGTGGTCTTCTTGAAGCTCCATATCGGGATGTGGCATGCTGAAAACACCATTAAACCAATTAACTTTCCCAAAAATCACATAAGGCTTTTTGAGTTTTAAGTTTTCACGAATCCATTTTTGTCCTCGAAACCATACTAATTCCATGGTTCCACTATCATCTTTAAAGGTTGCGACTAAGCGTTTTCCGCGTTTCTGGGCAATTTCTTTGATACTGATAATTTCACCAACTATCTGTACTTCGGCATTATTGCGTTGTAGTTGATGAATCTTATAATATTGGGTCCTGTCCAGGTATCTGTTTGGAAATAAATTGATTAAATCTTGATAGGTGTGGATGCCTAACTCCTTCTTAAGCAAATCTGCTCGATTAGGACCGACACCTTTTAAATAATCTATGGGAGTTTGTAAATTAACAGACATAACACGAATATAAACCTTAATCTTGAAACTATAAACTTCAAAATTTATGTATTTTAGTCAGGTCGTTTATATGATATCTTTATGAAGCATCTTCTTTTTTATTTCTTTCTATTTTTTATAACAATTTCTTATTCACAACAGCTTGAAAATGTTGATTTTACTAAGGTGGAGGCTCAGTTGAGTTTTGATGTGGATTCTTCTAAAGTTCATGGAGTTGTGGATTATTATTTTAAAGCTTTGCAGTCTGTAGATTCTATTTTTGTGGATGCTATAGGGATGGATTTTGAAAATGTGACTTTAAAAGGTAAAAAAATTTCTTTTAAAAACGATGGTAAGAAATTGATTGTTTATTCTAATTTTAAAGCCGATAAGACCTATCATTTAAGTTTTAATTATACAGCAAAACCTAATAAAGCCCTTTATTTTGTAGGTTGGAAAAATGAAGCGCCAAACCAGATTTGGACTCAAGGTCAAGGGAAATACACGAGTAATTGGTTGCCTAGCTTGGATGATACCAATGATAAAATTGAGTTTGATTTGTCTATTACCTTCAATAATGACTATGAAGTAGTTTCAAACGGAGTCCTTGTTGATAAAGAGATTGGCGAAGAAAATACGACTTGGTTTTTTGATATGAAAGAGCCAATGTCTAGTTATTTGGTGGCTTTGGTGGTCGGGAAGTATCGTATTTACAAAGAAACATCAAATAGCGGTATTCCTCTAGATATGTATTATTACCCTCAAGATTCTTTGAAAGTAGAACCAACGTATCGCTATAGCAAACAGATGTTCGATTTTCTTGAAAATGAAATAGGGGTTGCTTATCCTTGGCAAAATTATAAACAAATTCCAGTGCACGATTTTCTCTATGCTGGTATGGAAAACACGAGTGCTACCATTTTTTCTGATGCTTTTATGGTTGATTCTATTGCATTTGTAGATAAAAATTACGTAAATGTGAATGCTCACGAATTGGCACATCAATGGTTTGGCGATTATATAACAGCTAAAAGAGGTGAAGATCATTGGTTACAGGAAGGGTTTGCTACTTATTATGCGCTTTTGGCTGAGCGTGATGTGTTTGGTGAAAATTATTATTACTGGAGGCTGTATGAATATGCGCAGGAATTGATGGACCAAAATAGATCCGGAACAAGTACGTCTTTGTTGAATCCGAAATCCAGTAGTGTGACTTTTTATAAACGAGGAGCATGGTCTTTACACGCTTTAAGAGAGGAGGTAGGCGATGAGGCTTTTAAAAAAGCGGTTAAAAACTATTTGGAAGCGCACCCATTTTCCATTGTAGAAACAAACGATTTTATTTCGGAAGTAGAGAAAACCAGTGGTAAGGATTTGACGGAGTTTGTAAACACTTGGTTAATTCAAGTGGATTTCCCTATGGATAAAGCTTTAGAGAGTTTGATGCAGTCGGCGTATATTCAAGAATATGAAATGGTGGATTGTGAGCTAGCAACCTCAAAATGTGATTATTATTTAACGGCTCCTATTTCGGATGAAGCCAAATTGAAAGTGATTTCTCAAATCCCTGAAAGGGTGACTTCAGAATCCTTTGATACCTCTTTAAAAGGCAGGCAAGCGATTGCTCAAAACGTTGATAACATTCCTCTAGGTATGAAGGATGAGTATGAATCTCTGTTAAAGGATAATTCTTATTTAACCATGGAGTCTGCTTTGTTTCACTTATGGATTAATTTCCCTGAAAATAGAGAGGTTTATTTAGATCAAACAAGGGAGATTATTGGGTTGAGTGATAAAAATGTGAGACAGCTTTGGTTGGCTTTAGCGCTTTCTACACCTTCATATGAACCAGAAATAAAAGAAAGTTTACTAAACGAATTAATTAGTTATTCTAGTCCAAAATATGGTTTTGAAGTTCGCATAACAGCGTTTAACTATTTAAACTCTTTGGGGATTTATAACGAACAGGTTTTTGTGAATTTAGTAGAGGCTTCTAAGCATAATAACTGGCAATTCATGAAATATGCAAAAAGCATGTTGGGAGATTTGTCTAAGAATCCGGACTACCAAAAAACGATATTAAAACTTCAAAATTCAAATTAAATGAGAGCATTGGTTATTTCAGGAGGAGGCAGTAAAGGTGCGTTTGCAGGAGGTGTGGCGCAGTATCTTATTGAAAACAAAAAACACCAATACGATTTGTTTATTGGAACTTCTACAGGGAGTTTGTTGGTGTCTCATTTGGCTTTGAATAACGTAGATAAAATTAAGGAAATTTATACCAATGTCAATCAGCAGTCTATTTTTAATGTCTGCCCCTTTACTATTAAGAGTAAAAATGGAATTGAAACCATTAAAATCAACCATTTTAATGTGTTGCGAAACTTGATGCGAGGTAGTAAGACCTTTGGTGAAAGTTTTAACCTGAAAAAGCTTATTAAAAACACCTTTAGTGAAGCGGAATTTCAACAGTTAAAAGCATCTCATAAAGATATTGTAATAACGGTTTCAAATTTATCTCTTAATCAGGTGGAGTATAAATCGATAAAGGATTTTGATTATGATGCTTTTTGCGAGTGGGTATGGGTTTCTTGTAATTACACGCCATTTATGACCTTAGTTAAAAAGAATGGCTGTGAGTATGCTGATGGAGGTTTAGGTTCTATGGTGCCTATTGAAGAGGCTATTAAACGGGGCGCCACACATGTCGATGCTATTGTTTTGCAAACCGAAATAACTCATTTTAATAGAATGCCTTCAACAAACGCTTTTTCATTGTTAACAAACATGTTTGCTTTTATGTTGGATAGAATAGAGAGTCAGAACATTAGAATAGGTAAGTTTGTGGCAACCAATCAGGACACTATTATTGATTTTTATTATACGCCAACAGTTTTAACAACCAACTCGTTGGTTTTTAATAAGGAAAAAATGAATTTGTGGTGGCAAAGTGGCTTTAATTTTGCCAAATTTAAAAATGAAACAGTAAGTCCGTTAGAAACCGAATGAAAGCATTAGTAATATCTGGAGGAGGAAGTAAAGGCGCCTATGCTGGAGGAGTAGCTCAATATCTTATGGGGCATCAAGGAAAATCTTACGATATGTTTTTAGGAACATCAACGGGGAGTTTATTGATTCCTCATTTAGCAGTAAATGAGGTTTCAAAGTTGTACGACATTTTTACTAATGTGCAACAACATGACATTTTTAGTGTGAGTCCATTTGTACAACGTAAAAAAGGCGATCGGGAATATGTGTCTATAGATTTTATAAACTCTATGTGGCAGTTTGTTAGGATGAGACGAACCTTTGGTGAAAGTAAAGCTTTAAGAAGAAATATTAAGCGCAATTTTACTAAAGCCGAATATTTAAAGATAAAATCAGAAAAATCTGATGTGGTTGTTACGGTTTCAAACCTCTCATTAAACACCGTAGAATATAAATCCATCAACGATTGTAGCTATGAAGAATTTTGTAATTGGATATGGATTTCTTGCAATTACATTCCGTTTATGTCCATTGCCAAAGTAAATGGTTATGAGTATGCAGATGGCGGTTTAGGGTGTGTGGTTCCTATACGGGAGGCAATAAGGCGTGGCGCTACAGAAGTAGATGCTATTATTCTGGAGGCTGAAAATATTGAGAACAAAAAAATATTAGGTAAAAACCCCTTTTCACTTATGCTTAATCTTTTTGGGCACTTACTCAATCAAGTAGAGCAGAACGATATAGTCATTGGGAAATTAGTAGCCAAGTCCAATGGTGTCAAGCTAAATCTCTTTTATACTCCTTCCAGTTTAACCGAAAACTCCTTGATTTTTAGTAAAAGATTAATGACTAAATGGTGGCAACAAGGGTTTGATTATGCTAAGAAAAAGCATTTGGGTTCTTAAATTGCGTTCTTTCTAAGCTATTACCACATCTCGCTTACTTCTTGTTTTATAAATGATAAAGCAGCATCACTTGGTGCGCGTTTTTCCATCATTTCGGTTAAAACAACTTCTCTAAGTTTGTTTGCTGTATCTGTTTTTTCAAGTAAACTGCCCTTTCTTATTAATTGAATTGTGGCATTTTTAGCAGCTGTAATGATGTTCCAGCAATCATCGCTTATATAAATTTGTTGCGACAGATTATGGTCAAATTCTTGTTCAATTGCAGCTATAATTAAGGTTTCGTAATCTTCTTTGTTTGAAGATGTTGGGCTAATTCTTATTAGTAGTTTTGAAGGTGTAATGCGTTCTAAAAACAACGCCATTCGTTCATATGCTTGCAGACGTAAAGGCATGGCTGTAACTTGCATGTCTTTATGCAAAAGAAAACGTCTTCTGCCATCTTCATTTTTAGTATGCTCTTTAAAAAAAAGGTAAGCTATTAAACCTGTGACTAAAGTTGGAATAGCAAACATGAATAAATCGATAATTCTTTCGGAATCCATAAGTAGTATTTATTTTTAAGAATGGTGTTTTATATATATTACAAACATAAGATGTTTTTTATTATAGCACAAATTATCACTTGATCGAATGAAAGAGGGTTTTCGTTCAATGAGAACTTCTATTCCATAAACAGTAGTATGTAGTCTTTGTATTACACCCTATTTTGCACTTGCTATTAATCAATAAACCTAAATTCGTCAGTAGAATTTCATTTTTTTTGCTGACGTTTTTTTTTTGTTGGACTTACGATGAAAACAAATCAACATTATAGAAAGGGACATTTTAAGTTTGTCAAAAAAATGTAAAAACTTATTAAACACTTGTTTATATGCATCCAGAGTTATTCCAATTTTCTTTACCAGAATTTCTATCTAATATTTTTGGAGTATCAGATATAACAGTCTATACCTATGCTTTTTTAATAGCTTTAGGGACTTTGGTGGCGGCGCAGTACACAAAATGGAGCGCCAAAAGAGAATTGGGTGTAGTTAACTTGCCAAATGCTTTTTTTTATTACATTTTTATTGCTGGTTTTATTGGAGGAAAATTGTTTTACTATCTGCAAGACCCAAAATTATACCTTAAAAATCCAAGTTTACTATTAGATAACTTTTCAGGAGGCTTTGTGTTTTATGGCTCATTTGTTATCATCATCCCATATGTTTTCTGGTATTTAAAAAGATATAAGTTACCAGTTTTACCTATGTTGGATATTTTAGCTATTACAACAACCATTGTACACGCTATAGGTCGTTTGGGTTGCTTTACAGCAGGATGCTGTTATGGTTCGCCTACAGATAGTAGATTCGGAATAATATTCCCAACTACCCACAACATGTCTGTCCATCCTACACAATTGTATGAAGTAGGTATGTTGGTTTTTATCATGCTTTTTCTATTAGTAATTAAAAAAAGCCAACAATTTAACGGACAAATTTTCTTTATCTATTTAATGTTATATGCCTTAGGTAGAGGTGTTCTGGAGTTTTTTAGAGGAGATGAGAGAGGGTTTATAATAGATGATAAATTATCACACTCACAATTTATAGGCTTGTGTATTATAATGCTAGCCACATATTTTTATTACAAATTTTATAAACAAAATAAATTAAAAACAATTAATATTTAAAACTATGAAAAACAAATTTTTAAAAACGGTTTTACCAGTTATGTTATTGATAACTGCTGTATTTATAATAGGTTCAGGATGTTATGGTGAGCCAACTGGAGATTGGTATGAAGATGCAGATGGAGATGGTTATGGGAATATTTCAAGTTATATTGGTCAATCGGATCAGCCTCAAGGATATGTGAGAGATCATTCAGATTGCGATGATACCAATGCAAATATTTATCCGAATGCCATAGAAATTCCAGATAACGACATTGACGAAAACTGTAACGGACTTTTCGGAATTACTTTTTATAAAGATTCTGATAATGATGGTTTCGGAGACCCAAATTCTGGTTCTTTTCATGAGATCAATTTTGGAGATGAAGCTCCAGATGGTATGGTCTATAATAGTGCGGATTGTGATGATACCAATGATATGATAAATCCTTTAGCAGATGAGATTGTTGGTAATAATATAGATGATAATTGCGATGGAGATGTAGACATTTTTGAATATTATACAGACGCAGATGGCGATGGTTATGGTTCTGGGTCCGCTTTACCTCCTCCAGCAGTAGGTGTTCATAATAACTTAGACTGTGATGATACAAATCCTGAAGTGCATCCTTATGCTATAGAAGTTGAAAATGGTATTGATGATGATTGTGATGGAATCACTGATGAAATTATCTAAAAAAGCATCATAAAAATAAAAATATCCAATTAAGGGGTAACAATTTCCTAGTTATTTGATATAAGGGAAATACATAAATAATATAAAATCAAATTAATGATTATGAAAACAACTATCAAATCTCTATGTCTACTAGTTTTGACACTAATTTTATTTAACTGCGATAACGACGACGACGTCAATGCAGTCAATGAAGATGTATGTAATTATGCTGGATTTACTTTTTTAGATACATCAGATAATACGCAAACCTTAATTCCTGAAGCAGAATTAACAACAGATTTTTACTATACGTCATCCAATGGCCCTGAAGTAGAAATTTATGAAACAGCAAATCCTAGTGATTTTTGGTTTGTAACATTGGTCGTTGCAGACGGTGCAACAGGAACTGGTCAGTTAAACCTGGGAGGAACTATTCACACTGTTAATGTTGCTTGTCAGCGTACAGGAAATGCTGTGGGTGAAGAAATGCGTTACGATATTACTGCAAGCGGGTTAGAAGCTGAGTTTTGCGTTATAATCGATTTGTACCATTAAAAATAAGTAATGTAATTGTGGTGAAAAATTTTATTTCACAACGATCAAAAAAATAATGTAAAATGAAAAAGAGACATTTAATACTATTTCTAATCACTACAATCTTTTTAGGTTGTAGTGATCAGAATGGTGAAGGAGCCTACCAGGATCATCCTTGTGAGGTTGGAGATCAAGGGGTGTATATAAATGAAAGCGATGAAATAAATGAAGCGAATCTACTTTTTGATGATTCGCGGATGGTTATTCAATACGTAACAGGACACCCAGATGGCGATTATTACCATATGTACAGTATGGGGGTTAGCCCCGTAATGGACTTATATACCTTTGCTATAAATGCAGGAGACACCTCAACTTTAGACCAGAATTTTAATGTTACTGCTGGAAGTTATTTAACGGTAGACGGAACACCTTACCCTCAAAACAATAATGTTGTATTAAATACTATTATTGGCGGGTCTCAAGTAGGGGGCGCTGTTAAAATGGATTTTGAAGGAGATTATGATCCCTGGGATGACGGCGCCTTTCGTGTAGTTGGTGAATTATGTGTTGAAATAGACGAGGTTATTAATTATAATGAATTTGTTTATATCACAGATGGTACAAATCTTAAGGTTGTGGATGTTACAAATCCTATCTCTCCTTCTTTGGCAACTAGCGTAAGTTTGCCCTCTAGTCATTATGTTAAAGTTATTAATAGGAGTGTTGCGGTTGTAGGGCAAACCGCTAGTTCAGAACCTTATGTAAGCACTATAAATATAACCGACCCTGAAAGTAGTTATGTAGCGGCTACAACATCAAAAAGTAGTTCGAATACTATTTTAACAGATGCTATTAAGTTAGATAATAAAGTGATTTTAACAGATTTACATTCTAGAAATAAATTGTTTGTAACGGCTACTAATGATATGGAGGAGATTGGAGATGCTCATGGTGGTTTTTGTATAACAAACCTGAATAATGATCATCTAGTTTTATTGGATGGTTTAGGCGTGTCTACTTATAAAATTGGTTTTAATTTTCAACTTACATTTCCTTTTTTACCAAGCAATGTTTCCCTCCTTTGGACATCTTTGGTTGGAAATAGGTTTGATAAAATTGAAAATGATGGGCAGTATGCTTACGTAGCTAACGTAGAAGGTCAAAAATTAATAAAGCTAGAAGTTAATGCTTCAGCAATTAATCAATTAAGCTCGTTAAATATTGGTGGGCATCCATCTGCTTTAGAAATCTATAATAACTATGCATATGTTACGATGTCTCCAACCTTGACAACGCCATATAATGCGGGTTTTGATGGTATTAAAATGATTGATTTAAACACCATGCAGGTTATTGATAGTGTTATGTTAACAAACGCAAGTGGTGTAGTTGTTAAAGGGATTTACGCTTATGTAACGGATGCAAACGGCTTACACATTTATAATATTAGTTCAGGTAGCTTGAATTTAATTTCAACATTCAATCAAGGATTTGGTAATTATATATCCCTATTAAGCTATTAAGATGAAAATAAAATAAAAGTATGTCGTTTTTTCTATTGGTTTGCTTGTTTTTAGTTGTAAAAATGAAAATAATGCCCAAACAATTGAAAAAGAGTCTAAATCTGAAATGGCTAAAACCTTAACTGAAAAAGAAAGGATAGAAATAGTCACCTATTATCTAATCAACGAAAGAAAATTAGACAAAAAGGATTTTCATGAAATCATTTTTTTAAATGATATAGCAGATGGTGTAAACGTCATTCACTATGAAGGTAAAGATGCTTTTTTTAGTTTTAAGTTTTCTGAAGCATTAAAATTTTATAATTTGAATAAAAAACAGAAATGAACTATCCAGAAAATAGCAATTATATTTGTTCAGATACTTAACTTAAATAGAATATCAAAACCATTACTTTTGTAATAATCAATTCCAATTAATCTATTGAAACAAAAAAAACGCCATATCTCAATTTTATCCAATTTGATATGGTGTTTTTTTTATGTTTCAAAGAATCTTTGGAAGAACAGGCAAGAAAGGGGAAACAGGAAATATCTACTTTATACATTTCTGCTAATAAGTACTACTTCTTTTACTCAACAATTTACTAATTACACCACCAAAGACGGGTTGCCTAGTAACCATATATATAAAACAGCACAAGATAATAAAGGTTTTTTGTGGTTTGCAACAGATAAAGGTCTCGTGAAATACAATGGTAATACCATGAGAACTTTCACCACCAAAGATGGTTTAGCAACTAACGATGTTTGGGGAATTTATCCAACTCCAGATGGTAAATTATGGTATCTTTCTAAAGCTTCAAGACTAGGATATATAGAAAACGACAGTGTTTATGCTTTTGAAAGCGAGGAAAAAGGAGAAATTTTCAACCCTATTTTTTCTAGTCAAATTGGAAATGATGTTGTTTTAACAAGTTCAAATAGATTTCATATTCTAGAAGACAAAAAATGGAAGCTTTTAGCAAATTATAAATCTGGAGGTTTAATTGCAGGCGGTTATGTTAAAAACAATGAGTTTTCAAGGTTTAAAACCAATGAAACCTTCGATACTCTTTTGGTTCAGGATGCAAAGAATAATACTATTAAAACACTGGCTTTTAGTAATGTGCTAGAAAGAGTCCATTCAAGAGGTCAAATTGCAGATAGTTTGTTTTATTGGGTAAATGACAAGCAATACTCTATCATCAATTTAAATACTTTGAAATTTTACAGTAGAAGTTTTCAAGAAGAAATTGGTTTAGAAACATCTAAATATTTAAGAATCAATCTAATTAATAATCAAATACAAATTTCAGGAAGTGGTTTTGTAGGCATTTTAGATAGCGATTTACATATTAAAAATACGTATTATATCCCAGAACATTTGAAAGCTCACTTTGGGTTTATAGACAAATCAGGATCCATTTGGATAAGTACGTTTACAAATGGCATTTATCATTTACCTTTAGAAAAACAGAGCATTCAGTATAGCTTTCCTACAGAAACAGTAACCAATATTAACTTTGTAAACAATAAAATTATTGCTAATGTTTCTAATAAAGGGTTTTATGGCTATGATAATTCTATAAGGGAGTTTGTTCCATTTATAATTGAGGAAGATTACATTTTTAATGCCTCCTATATAAAAGAATTAGATACAGAATATTACTTATCCAAATTAAATGTAAGAACAGTTAAAAACAATGTAATAAGGGAGATAGATCTTTCTAATAATTTATATGGTATTAATGATAGAGCCACTCAACTAGTGCTCTATCACAATTTTTTATACGGTCAATTTTCTTTTGGAATCAATAAAATAAATCCAGAAAACTTTAAAATTGAAAGCGAGTATATTCAGCACGGAATTAACCAATTATTAAACTTTAATAATCAGTTATTGGTAGCAACGTCCAACGGATTAAAAGAATTTAAAGATGAAGAATTCGAAAGCTTTAGGTTTGACAATACAGAATTTAATAAACCTATTTTAAGCATTGTTAAACTCTCAGATATAGAGGTTTTAATAAATACAGATGGCTTTGGTACTTATATTTCAGATTTAAAAACGATTAGGCAATTACCAAAGTCTGAATTTTTAATAGTAAATAATGGGTTTGTAGATGGTACTTCTATTTGGTTAGCGACTGAATCTGGTGTTTTAAAATACGCTAAGTTGAAGGATGATTATGTTCTTCAGATGCATTTAGATGTGAGTAATGGTTTGCCCTCCAACAACGTGAATGATTTGCTTGTTCATCAAAATCAGCTCATGGTTTGTACTAATAATGGTATTGCAATTATACCAAAAGACTTAAAAATTAAATCTCAATTATTAGATATTTATTTTGATAAAGCCAGTTATAACAATCAAAATATTACTGCTAATAATTCAATTTTTAGTTATCAAAACAACAACAATTTAAGTTTCACGGTAACTAGCATAGATTTTTCAGAACAACTTACTAACTTATCTTATAATTACAAACTATTCCCATTAGATAAAAACTGGACGGCTACAACTACAAAAAACTTCAACATTAATAATCTTAAACCAGGAAGCTATACTTTCTTTATAGAGTCCAATGGTATAGAAAAGTCATTAGATTTTGTAATAAAACCTCTGTGGTGGCAAAAAATTTGGTTTAAAGCTTTCATGATATTGTTAGGAATTGTTTTTGTGACCTTAGTTTCAAGATATTTTGTAAGACAATCGCAGTTTAAGAAGAATCAAAAAATTTTTCAGGACAAACGTTTGTCAGAATTACAACTAAAAGCATTGCGTTCTCAAATGAATCCTCATTTTGTATTCAATTCTTTGTCTGCTATACAGTATTATATTGGTGAAAATAATTTTGAAACCTCTGAGTTATATTTGGTGAAATTTTCAAAACTCATTCGTCAATTCTTTGAACTTTCTAAAGAAAATGAAATCTCATTATCAAGAGAAGTGAGTTTGCTTAATGGCTATTTGGAAATCGAAAAACTTCGTTTTAAGGAAAAATTAAATTTTAATATTTATGTAGATCCAAAATTAGATACAAAAACCACCAAAATACCAACCATGTTATTACAACCCATTGTCGAAAATGCAGTAAACCATGGTGTTTTTAATAAATTAGAGAATGGATTTATTACCTTAAATTTCGTCTATTTGGATCATCAAACCTTTAAAGTGGAAATTATAGATGATGGAGTAGGTTTTGTAAATACTAAAAAGCGAGAGAATAAAAACGTAAAATCTTCTAATGTTTTAAAAGATAGATTGCATTTTTTAAATTATTCTGAAAAATGGGATATAGATTATAAAACCGAAGAATTAAGTCCTGATTTAGCAGATAGAGGTAATAAAGCGACATTTCTAATTAAGAAAATTCAAAAATGAACAATATAACAGCCATTTTAGTAGACGATGAGATTTCAAACCTAAAAGGCTTACAAAAAAAGATTGTAAGCTTATTTCCTGAAATTCAGATTTTGGGAGCTTACCAAAAACCTGAAGAAGCTATTGTAGCATTAGAGAATCAAGAGGTGAATATCTTGTTTTTAGATATTGAAATGCCGAGAATGAATGGTTTTGAATTACTTTCAAAACTCAAAGAAGTTAATTTTCAGGTCATTTTTGTAACTGCTTACAGTGAATATGCTATAGAAGCCTTTAAAAAATCTGCCATAGATTACATCTTAAAACCAATTGATAATGATGATTTGGTTATTGCCGTAAATAAAGCGGTAGATGTTATTAAGTTAAAGAATGAGAGTGAAAATAATTTAAAATTAGTAAGCATCTTAGAGGAAAGTGTTTCTAAAAACAATAAAATTATTATACCAACCCAAAAGGGAATCTCTTTTATACCAGAAGATGAGGTTTTGCATTTAGAAGGTTATGAAGGCTATACTAAAATTCATATTATAAATAGTGTCACCGTTACTAGCTCTTATAATTTGGGCAAGTTTGAGAAATTGTTGAGTTCTAAATTTTTTAAATGTCATAAATCTCATATTGTTAATTTAGAAAAAGTACGCCATTTTGAAAACGAAGGCTATGTTGTTTTAGATAATGATTATAGAATCCCCATATCAAAAGCTAATAAGAAAGCTTTTCTAAATTTGTTTAATTAGGATCCATATTTATTCTAAATTCATAAGTATTCATATTCAATGCCATCCATTAACTTGCGCTAAAAAAATAAAAACGGTTTTTCATATGTTCGATAAAATGTTGTAAAAATATTTTAAATTTATTTAAAAAATAAGATATCTTTATGACATGGAGAAACAGAAAAAGAAATGGTTAAAGATTGTCGGCATTGTGATTGCCGTTCTCTTTTTAGGGTTTTTTATAACCCAATATGTTGTAAAATCTAAGTTAGAAAATACCTTGTCAACCAAATTACCGGAAACTTTAAAATTGACATACGATGATTTGCATTTTAGTTTGTTACAGGGTCAAGTAACAATAGATAATATAAAACTTACCAGTTTTGGAAAAACGGTTCAAAAACCCAATGCAGAACTTAAACTAGAGCATCTAATTATTAGTGGTTTTGGTTATTGGAATTTTTTAGTCAATAATTTGATTCAAGTTAATGATGTTTATTTTAAAAAACCAGACATTTCTTACTATCACAATGCATCAATTCCAGAGGAAGAGTATCAGGCCTCTCAAAGCAATTCATTCGATAAACGTGTTGAAATTAAACAGTTTAAAATAGATGAAGGTCGAGTTAAAGTTATAAATTCTGAAACAGATTCCTTAAAGCTTCAAACACAAAATATTAATTTAAAGATTAAAAATATTCTTTATAATGAAGAAACAAAAAACCGTAAACTTCCTATTGATTTTGGGAGTTACAGTCTGTTTTTTGATTCGTTCTTCGCGCAAATGGGCGACTATGAGAATGTAACCTTAAAGCAAGCTTCAGTAACAAACAAGACTATAGATTTAACAGAATTTAAATTATATACAAAATATTCAAAAGAAACCTTATCCAAAATTATTCCTTTTCAACGTGATCATTACAATTTAGAGATAGATTCTATTGTTGTAAACCAACCAAAGCTAGATGTTGTAAGAGATTCTGTTTTTAGCTTTGATAGTAATAAGATTGTTGTATATCAGCCCGATTTTAAGGTGTATAGAGATAAGCTTGTTACAGACGATCTACGTTTTAAGCCATTGTTTAGTAGGATGCTTCGCGATTTAAAGTTTGATCTAAATGTGGAAAATCTTATCATTCAGGATGCAGACATAGAGTACTCGGAAAAAGCAAAACTCAATAAAGAAGCCGGAAATATTAATTTTGGAAAACTTAATGCAGATATAAAGCATGTAAGCAACACCTACCAATCGCCCACAAAAACAACCATTCATGTGGAATCTCAATTTATGCAACACGCGCCTTTAAAAGTTGATTGGTCCTTTGATGTGAATGATGAATCTGATCTATTTAAATTTCAAGCGGAAATAGATGATCTGAATGCGAGTTATATGAATCAGTATATGGAACCAAATCTAAATATTCGTTTAGAAGGGGAATTAAATAGAACCTATTTTACAATTTCTGGGACTGATAATTTATCTAGTATAGATTTTAAGGTGAAATTTGAAGAGTTTAATGTAACTGCTCTTAAAGAAGATGGCAATGAAGAAAACCAATTTCTATCTAAGGTTATAAACATATTTGTATCTAAAAATAGTAGTAATAAAAAGAGTGCCTTCAAGGAAGCTACCCGACATGATATAGAACGCCAAAAAACAAAATCGGTGTTTAATTTTATATGGATAAGTACACAAGCAGGTTTATTAAAAGCAATGATTATAGAATAGCTGCTGATTAAAGAACTTTTAAATTGTTTATAATTAATCGTAAATCTTGCCTCGATAAAGTGTAACAATGGTTATTTTTATCCCTTAAAATGAAAGAGATTTGGAGACCTATTTAAGTCAGTTAAACGAAGCACAATTAGCACCTACCATTCAGAAGGATGGCCCCATGATAGTTATTGCTGGAGCAGGTTCTGGAAAAACCAGAGTACTAACCTTTAGAATAGCCTATTTAATGAGTCAGGGTGTGGACTCTTTTAATATTCTAGCTTTAACCTTTACCAATAAAGCCGCTCGTGAAATGAAGGAGCGTATTGCTACTATTGTAGGGACAAGTGAGGCAAAAAATTTGTGGATGGGAACTTTTCACTCAGTTTTTGCTAAAATATTGCGTTTTGAAGCAGATAGATTAGGCTATCCAAGTAATTTTACTATTTACGATACTCAAGATTCAGACAGATTAATTGCCTCTATCATTAAGGAGATGAATTTGGATAAAGAGCTTTATAAATACAAACAGATTCGCTCTAGAATTTCTTCATATAAAAACAATTTAATAACGGTTAAAGCTTATTCACAAAATCCAGAACTAAAGGAAGCAGATGCTATGGCAAGACGTCCAAAAATGGGCGAAATCTATAAAAATTATGTAGACAGATGTTTTAAAGCTGGCGCCATGGATTTTGATGATCTATTATTAAAAACCAACGAGCTCTTAACACGTTTTCCTGAAGTTTTAGCCAAGTATCAAGACAAGTTTCGTTACATTTTAGTGGATGAGTATCAAGATACAAACCATAGTCAGTATTTAATTGTTAGAGCTTTATCAGATCGCTTTCAAAATATTTGTGTGGTTGGAGATGATGCTCAAAGTATTTATGCTTTCCGTGGTGCAAACATTAATAATATTTTGAATTTTCAAAAGGATTATGACGATGTGAAGCTTTTTAGGTTAGAACAAAATTATCGTTCTACAAAAAATATTGTAAATGCCGCCAACTCCATAATTGATAAAAATCAAACAAAATTGGATAAGGTTGTTTGGACAGCCAATGATGATGGAGCAAAAATAAAAGTCAACCGTTCTTTAACAGATGGAGATGAAGGCCGTTTTGTAGCCAGTTCCATTTTTGAGAATAAAATGCAAAATCAATTAAAGAATAGCGATTTTGCCATATTATATAGAACCAATGCACAATCTCGTGCCATGGAGGATGCCTTGAGAAAACGCGATATTCCTTATAGAATTTATGGCGGTTTATCCTTTTATCAACGTAAAGAAATTAAAGATGTCTTGTCCTATTTGCGCTTGGTGATAAATCCAGCCGATGAAGAGGCGTTAAAACGAGTTATTAATTATCCTGCTCGAGGGATTGGTCAAACAACGCTTGATAGATTAATAGTTGCAGCCAATGGTTATGAACGTTCTATTTTTGAGGTTCTTCAGAATATCGATAAGTTAGATCTCAATATCAATTCCGGAACTAAAAATAAATTAAGAGATTTCGTAACTACTATTGAAAGCTTTCAAGTTCTAAATAAAACGGCTAACGCTTTTGAATTAGCAGAACACGTGACTAAGGCCACAGGTTTAATTAGAGAACTCAATAAAGATGGCACGCCAGAAGGCGTTGCTAAAATGGAAAATATTGAGGAGCTTTTAAATGGTATCAAGGATTTTGTTGAAGGACAAAAAGAAATCGTAGATGCTACTGCATCCTTAGCTGAATTTTTAGAAGATGTGGCTCTTGCTACCGATTTAGATGCGGATAAGGGTGATGCAGATCATGTAGCGTTAATGACCATTCACTTAGCAAAAGGATTGGAATTTCCGTATGTATATATTGTTGGTTTGGAGGAAGATTTATTTCCAAGCGCCATGAGTATGAATACAAGAAGTGAGCTAGAGGAGGAGAGACGTTTGTTTTATGTAGCACTTACAAGAGCCGAAAAACAAGCTTATCTTACTTACGCCTTATCACGATACCGTTGGGGGAAATTAATAGATTCCGAACCAAGTCGTTTTATAGAAGAAATTGATGAAGAATTTCTAGATATTATTACGCCTATAGAAGAAAGACGCTTTAACCCAATGTTAGATGCAGATATTTTTGGAGATGATATTTCTGAAATTAAAAGACAGGCAAATGCGAATAAAATTCGATTTAAAAAACCAGTGCAGCCTACTTTTAAGAAAAAAGGAGCGGCAGCCGAGAAGACACCAGAAAAAACAATTATAAGCACGCCAAAAAACCTAAAACCAGTAAGTAAAGCTGGTGGAAACGTTAATTTATTTGATAGCAAGTTGACTGTAGGAAATATAGTAGAACATTTGCGTTTTGGCAAAGGTGAAGTTTTACAAATTGAAGGTGCAGGAAGTGACACCAAAGCGGAAATTAAGTTTGTAAATGGTGGCGTTAAAAAATTATTGTTACGCTTTGCTAAATTAGAAATTATAGGATAAGTTTTAATCGAAATGTGTTTCAATAAAGGCTTTTAGCTTGATGCTTGTATCGAGTAAATCTAATCCAGTCCAACCATGTCCACCGTTTGGATATAGGGTGAATTCATTGGTTACACCCAAAACATCAAGCTTGTCTCTCATGTCGGTTCCTTGAGTTGTAGGAACTAAAGGGTCTAAGGCTCCATAAAACAAAATAGTAGGAGGAGCAGTAGCGGTAACTCTATGATACGGACTTACTTCCTCTAGGTGTTCTGTAGTTGCTTCTATACCATATAAATCCAACATAGCTTGTAACTCTGGGTTGGTGTTATTCAAGTAAGCAGGGTCTGTAAAGTTTGTGGGTCCAACAATACTACAAACCATGTCTATATTGTTTTCGGTATCAAAAGCATAGCTCCATAATAAAGATAAATGTGCACCGGCACTTGCTCCAATAAAACCAAAATCGTCATCAATAATGTAGTAATTTTGATTTGTTTTTAAATAATTTATTACAGACGTAATATCGTTAAGTTGCATTGGGTAAGGCTGATTATCCGGGTTGGCAAGCCTATAATTTATATTTACAATGGCCATATTTGGAAATTCACTTCTAATGAAATCCCGAAAACCGTTCATGTCGGTTTTGTCACCAGCAGACCAACCGCCACCATGAACTAAAATCATTACTTCGGTATCAAAGTTTCTATTAGCAGGGAGATAAATATCGAATCGTTGGTCGTTGTCTGGCCCATAAGACACATTTAATTCTTGGTAGTATTCTGAAGAATCCAAACTAATTACAGATGTGTTGTCATTGTCATCTGTAGAGCAAGAAATAAAAGAAATAATAAGAATAAGTACAAATAAGTAGTGTTTAATGACCTTCATAAAAGATTTAATTAATTACTTTGTATAAGTTAACGAATTTTTAAGAGAAATAGTATGGCTGAGTTTATTAAAATTTACGAAGAGAATCCGAACCCAAAAGAGATAGCGAAGGTTGTCAAGGTTCTGAGAGCGGGAGGGTTGATCATTTATCCTACAGATACTGTTTATGGTTTAGGTTGCGATATTAACAATCTAAAAGCTTTAGAACGTGTTGCTAGAATTAAAAATGTGAAATTGGAACAGTCTAATTTCTCATTTATTTGTGAAGATTTAAGTAATTTAAGTGATTATGTTAAACAAATTGACACAACTACTTTCAAAATATTGAAAAGAGCACTTCCTGGTCCGTATACTTTTATTCTTCCTGGAGCAAAATCCTTACCACATCCATTTAAAAAGAAGAAAACCGTAGGTATCCGTGTTCCAAACAATAGCATTGCTATAGAAATAGTGAAGCAATTAGGGAATCCAATAATTTCCACATCTATTCGTGATGAAGATGAGGTTCTGGAGTATACTACAGATCCTGAACTTATTTATGAAAAATGGCAAAACCTAGTAGAATTGGTTATTGATGCTGGTTATGGCGATAATCTGGCTTCAACCATTATTGATCTTTCTGAAGAAGAGCCTATTATTGTTAGAGAAGGAAAAGGAAGCTTGGAGATTTTCTAATTAATTAACTGCCTAAAATAAATCATAAAAAAAAAGCTCAATCGTAAGATTGAGCTTTTTTAATATATGGACTTAAAACTGATTATTTACCACCAGCTTCAAGGTTCTTCATTTCTTTTTCAATCATGTCGTAGAATTGATCGATTTTAGGAAGTACAACAATACGTGTACGTCTGTTTGTCGCTCTATTTTCCGCAGTATCATTAGGTACTAAAGGAGAATAGTGACTACGTCCAGCAGCTATCAACTGAGCAGGATTAACATTTAAATCAATTAAAACTCTTACAATAGAAGTTGCACGTTTAACACTTAAATCCCAGTTGTCAATTAATGGTGGTTTGTTGTAAGGTACATCATCTGTATATCCTTCAACCATACATTCAAAATCAGGTTTGCTATTTACAACCTTAGCTACTTTTGCAAGAACTTCTTTTGCTCTAGTAGTTACGTCGTAGCTACCACTTTTAAATAATAATTTATCTGCGATAGAAATAAATACAACACCTTTTTCAACATTAATTTCAATGTCTGGATCGTTAATACCTACTTCACGTTTTAAACTTGTAACCAATGCAAGGGTTACACTGTCTTTTTGAGTTAACGCATCTTGTAAACGGTTGATTTTTAATTCTTTTTCTTTAATACTTTCTAATGTTTTTTCAACATTACTAGCACCTTTCGAAGATAAAATAGTTAAGTTATCATTGTTTTTACGCAAATCTGCTACTTGTTCTTCTAAAGCTTTAGATCTAGCTGTTGCAGATGCTTTTTCTTCTAAACAAGAGTTTAATTTAACTGTTGCAGTGTTTAATAAATCTTGTGTGCTTTTTTGTTTAGCTTCTAAGTCGGTATATTCTTTTTTAGAGACACACGAACCTAATAAAAATAAGGCGAATACGCCTAATATCATTGTTTTTTTCATAATGTTTTCAGTTTTTAGATGTTCTTAATTAACAGTCCAAAATTATACAAAAGAAAGTAAGATTAAACATGTATTAACAAAAATTTTAACAGTTTTATAAACAATTGAACTTCTTATAGTTATTTACATAGTAAGACCAAACAATAGACCTTTTATTATAGTAGTTTTCGAGTTGTTTTAACTGGCTTCGTTGTTTTAAAAGTCTAGGTAATGAGGCATAAAAGCTTATATGAGCTTTAAGAATGGCCAAGACATATAATGGTTTTAATTCGAAAAGAAATTTTATGCTTGCTACGCCATCTAATAAAAGTCTAATTAATAACAAAAAGAACACATGACCACCAGCATTTTTAACCAAGGTAAACAAGCTATTCCTAAAGTTTAAATAGGTTTTTTTCGGATTTGTATTTTGCAGTGTAGCACCACCAACGTGATATATGGTTGAACTGCCGACATAAGTTGTTTTATAACCTAGATTGAAAGCTCTCCAACACAGATCAATTTCTTCCATGTGAGCAAAAAAAGCTTCATCAAAACCGTTTAAGGCTGTAAAAACATCTTTTCTTATAAAGAAACAGGCTCCTGAAGCCCAGAATATTTCGGCCTTGTCATTATATTGATCAAGGTCCTTTTCTATAGTATCAAAAATACGACCTCTGCAATATGGGTAACCAAATTTATCTATAAAACCACCTGCAGCGCCAGCATATTCAAAAGAATTCTTGTTTTTGTAATCTAATATTTTTGGTTGAATGATGGCTGTTTCTTTATTGTTTTCAAATGTCTCTAATATAGATGTTAGCCAGTTTTTAGTAACTTCCACATCGCTATTTAATAAACAATAAATGTCTTCATCTACCTGTTTTAAAGCATCGTTATAACCTTTGGCGTAACCTCCATTTTCTTTATTCTGAATAATTTTGACACTTGGAAAGTTTTCAATTATATAAGAAACTGAATCGTCTGTCGACGCATTATCTGCTACATATATAATAGCATCCGAAGAATATGCCATAACAGAAGGCAAGAATTGTTCTAGCAAAGCTTTTCCATTCCAATTTAATATAATGATAGCTATTTTCATTTGCTGTATTCTGGTAATTCTTTTAAAAAGTGATAACGTTCGTCCTTAAAATCCATCTGACAATAATAATGATTTAATCCATTAGTAACCATCAAATAAGTTGCCTTTAAAGCTAAATTGTATTGTGCAATTTGATCGAAAGTACTTTGACCGATTGGTATTTGCGGTGCTTTGCATTCTACTATAATATGAATAGAACCATCTGAATTAAAAACTACAATATCATATCGTTTTTTTAAACCATTCACTTTTAACTCTTTTTCAACATTAATTAAAGAAATCGGATAGTTCATTTCCAAAATCAAATATTGAATGCAATGTTGACGTACCCATTCTTCCGGTTGTAAAATCACGAATTTTTTACGAATACAATCGAAAATAGATATTTTATTTTCGCTATTTTTGAATCGAAATGGAAACTTTGGAAAATGGAGCTCTTGCATTAAGGCAAATAGATTTTTTTCAAAGTTAATCTACTATAATCAATTACCAAACACCATGAGTGATTTTTGGATTTTGGTATTTTAATTTGCCTGCCTGACGGTAGGCAGGGAATTTAATTTATTTTGGACGAAGTCAAACAAATAGTATTAGATATTAAGAACAGAAAGTTCCGACCTATTTATTTTTTAATGGGAGAGGAGCCATATTATGTCGATAATATTTCGAAATATATTGAAAACAATGTCCTTTCTGAAGAAGAAAAAGGCTTTAATCAGATGGTGTTGTATGGTCGCGATGTGACTATAGAAGATGTTGTTGGGCAAGCCAAGCGTTATCCAATGATGTCCGAATATCAAGTGGTTATTGTAAAAGAAGCTCAGGATTTAGCTAGAACTATAGAAAAATTAGTAGATTATGCGGAAAATCCACAGCCTTCCACCATATTGGTTTTAAATTACAAGTACAAAACCATTGATAAACGTAAAAAACTATACAAGACTCTAAAGAAATCTGGGGTTGTTTTTGAAAGTAAAAAACTATATGATAACCAAATCGGGGATTGGATTAGTCGTGTTTTGTCAGGACAGAATTATACCATTGCCCCAAAAGCATCTCAAATGCTTGCTGAATTTTTAGGAACAGATTTAAGTAAAATTTCCAACGAGTTGGATAAACTTAAAATAATCCTTCCTAAAGGAACTCAAATTACACCTGAGCATATTGAGTTAAATATTGGGATTAGTAAAGATTACAACAATTTCGAATTGCAAAAAGCTGTAGGAGCAAGAGATTTTTTAAAAGCAAATCAGATTATTAAATATTTTGGTGAGAACCCAAAAGACAATCCAATGGTTGTTACCGTATCCTTATTATTTAGCTTCTTTTCTAAGGTGTTACATTTACATGGTTTGAATGATAAATCGCCAAGGAGCGTCAGTACAGCTTTAAAAATTAATCCGTATTTCGCTAATGAATATATTGCAACTTCTAGAAATTATCCCATGAGAAAAGTAAGTGGTATAATTGCTACGTTAAGGGAGTTTGATGTAAAAAGCAAAGGTGTTGGATCTAATGCTGTGAAACAAGGAGATTTGTTGAAAGAAATGATTGTAAGAATAATGAACTAATGAAGAAATTACTATTTATATTTATTTGTGTGTCTTTTTTTTCCTGTAAACAGGAATCTAAACTTCCAGACCCTTTAGAGGCTGGATGGGAAGGAGAAAGCGTGTGCGAGGTTATTCATGAAGATGATAAAACCCGGATTTTAAAATGTACTTTTCCGCCAGGAGTAGGTCATGAAAAACACGAACACCAACCACATTTTGGTTATACCTTGCAAGGAGGGACTTTTAAAATTACAGATTCAAAGGGTACAAAAACAATAAACGTAAAAACAGGAACTACGTGGCATAAAGATGTTGTGAGTGAACATGAAGTTTTAAATGTTGGTGATAGTACGTCTGTTTATTTAATTATAGAAAGTAAGTAGTTTACTCTTCTAATTCTTCTATAGCTAGATTATAATCATATTGTAAATCTTCATGCAAGGTCCCAACTATTTTTTTAATAGTTAAAATCTGTCTGTCATAAATATTTGTAAGCGTGACATTTCTTTTTATAGAAGGTTTAAAATCTTTCAATTTATTACAGAAATAGAGTAGGAGTTCGACTTCTGTTTCTTTTTTAAGTGAATATCTAGCATATTTTTTTATGATACGTAGAATCTTGCGAACACTCTTTTTAATGTAAAAATAGCTGTCAGTATTAATGGTTTCAAACTGAACATCTATTTCCTGTTTAACAGCTTCGATGTAACCAGATTCGTCATGAGATTCGAATAACAAATAAGTAAGAAGCTCCTTGTTTTCTTTTTTAAAACGAGATAAACGCAAGCATAATTCCACGAGTTCTTCTGTGGAATTATGCTTCAATTCATCCTTAAGCTGTTTAACAGTCGCTGTTTTCATAATTAATTCGCGCAGGCTTTATATTCTTCTAATATTTGATTTAAGTTAATTATTTCTGAAAGATCAAACTCATTGTTTTTAATGTCTTCAGAAAGACTAGCGCAATTTGAAATAAATTCTGATAAAGCTTCAGAAAGTTTTTCGTTATTTCTTGAATCAATCATAAAACCATCTTCTTTATCTGAAAATTTCAAGACATAAGTTCCTGTTTCTCCTGGTTTTGTCAGCAACATGTTCCCGTCTACAGAATTTGAAACTTGATAAAAATAAGCATTGTTAAACCCGAAATTAGTAGCATTTGCAATTTTTTTCATGGCATTACCTTTTGTGGATAAACCATAAAAACATTTTTCTTCGCCATTATCTATTGCGCAAAATGAGATTTTGTCTTTTGCTGTGAATTTTTTAATACGCGAATTACCTTTATCATTTAAATATTTAACACTTACATTTTTACCATAATTATCAATAGATGTGGCATCGTAAACATTCGGTTCTTCTTGATCCGGATTTAATTCCAATTGTTCAAAAACGGCATAAATGGTTCCTTCATACTTCGTGCCATCTTCATCAATTACATAGCCTGAAACACCATATAAATTGACGCTATTTTCTTTAGCTACCTTTACTTTTTCATTGTGTAAAGCGGTATTATGTGCTTTTGCTTCTCGCCCTAATTTATAGCCTTTTATTAATAATTCTTCAACTAATAATTGGGCAAAACTTCTTGAAAACTGACCAGTTAGCATGGTTCTTGAACCATAATCATAAGAAAAGGAATCTCCAGAATAGGTTAAAACGTTAACAGAAGTGACTGTATTAGATGTTTTTTTAGTTTGTGCTACAGTAATTCTATCTAAATCGGTAATGGTGTATACATTGTCATTAAATGAAGCATGGCCAACAATGTTAGTGCTTTGAAAACCACCAAACAAAATGGTTCCATCGTCCTTAACAAACGGATTATAGGTATTCATGATGCTCTTTTTAAGAGCTTCATTTGCATTAGCTTCTGCAATATCTCCAGCATATTTTTCGCTTAAAGATTCTCGGTCTTCCGCAAAGAATGCTTCAACATTTGCTTTGTTAATTCCGTTGGCGTCTATTAAATTATATTTTTCGGAAAGCAAACGTACCATAATGCTTTTTGCGCTGAATGAAACTTTTGTAATTTCATATGGTATTTCTGTTTTAATGCCATCGGTATTAATTAATTCAACCCATTGAAAGCCTTCAATTTTAAATTCTTCTTCCCCATGAAAAATAGCATCAAATGCTTTTTCTCCATTTAAATATGAGAAATTATATGTTTTTGATTTAGAATCAAAGATGGCAACTTCTTGGTCGTCGAATATAATTTTATCTTTTTTGAATTTAATTTTCTGACTAAAACTGACTACTGGTAAAAGGAATAGTATAAATAATATATTTTTCATAAACTGATTTGAGTTGATAATTTAAGGTGCAAAATAACTAAAAATGATGGTATTGTATTGGAAATTGGTAATACTTACTTTTTATTATCCAAGGCAAATTTGCCAGGACCTGCAAGAAAAATAACTAGAAAACCAACAAGATATAATAGTGCTTTTTCTTTGGTACCAAAATCGTCATTTAAATGTACCACAAAGGCAGCAACAAACATGGTAATCATAACAGGAATAGCAGCAAGTTTTGTTTTAAAACCGATAATTATTAAAACAGGAGCTACAACCTCTCCAATTAAAGCTAAGATTAAAGAAAGCGTTGGGCCAACACCAATAGGGTCTCCAAATTCTATGGGACTTGCAAAAAGACGCTCAATCTTTGGAATACCATGCATAAGCATCATGCCTGAAATTGAAATTCTTAAGATAGCTAAGGCTAAATCGGTAAAATTTTTAGTCATATTAAATAATTTAATTATTGGTTCCTTTTAATAAATTGATACTTACTGTTGCCAAATTATTATTTGGGAATTTAGAAAAATAGCGTTCGTCAGGTTCCAATCCCGCTTCCTTTGCAATATTTTTAAAGACATCTACTTCTAGAATGTACTGGTCGCTAAAACCATGAGTAGCATCGTAAGCAGTAGCAGCTGTTTTGCCTAGGTTCTTGGCTGTTAATTCTGGTGTAATACTATGTAATTCTATAATTAATAAGCCGAATCTTTCCACAAATGGTTTCCATTTTTGTAGGTGTTCTAAAAGCGAATCTTCAACCAAATTATTATTTATGCGCTTTCCTTCAAAAGCATAAGCTCCTGTGGAATTACTTACACGGCTAGTTTTGGTTGCTGGTTTCTCCCAAATCCGATTATGATCTAAAAAAGTTCTGACATTGAGTAAATCTTTTAATTCAATATTATAATCTTCTTTTAAGTCTTTGGCTAATAGTTCGGGGCTGCCAATGTCTCCCCAAATAACTTTTGCCCAAATATCCGATTTAATTAAATTGGCCCTGGTAACTTTTAATGCGGCTTGATTAAAATCTGCTCCAACCAGTAATAATGGATGTTCATCAAGCATTTTTCCTCTTAAGGTTTGATGCTCTATCACATCAAAAATGTGCTGAATGAAGGCGCCATTTCCACAACCCATATCTAAAATACCTTTTGGTTGTTCGTCTATGGGTTTGTTAAAAAGCTCAATAACAACTTGATCGATAATTTTAAAATAAGTGGTGTGTGCTCCTCCAGAACCCCAAACATTCATTTCACGATGGACGTGTTTTTCGGTGTCGTTTGGAGATTCTGTTTTTAGAATGAATGGATTACCAAATAACAAGTCGTCTAAAGCTAAAAACGTGGGTAAATACGAAACGGTAACACCATAAGCTGAAGCTCGTTTTGCGAAAAACAAGCCTTCGTCTGTAAACTGATAGGTGTTTTTCTTCTTTTTGAACCAACCTAAATGAGAAAAGAAATCAAGTATTTTTTTAAAGCTTTCAGGGTTTTTATGATATTCTTCAGCAGTAAACGAAGCTTCCATGAAATATTTATGGAACAAGCCATTTACACCAAGTAATACAATTATTGGAGCTACAATACAGCCTTCAATATGTTTTAAAATTTGTAGTTCGACCTCGCTTTTTCCTTCTAACCCGAAGTTGTTTTCATATTTCTTAAAAATACGTTCTAAAACAATAAAGGCATCGCTACCAATTTTTTCTTCATGAAATTTTTCTGAATAGGAGAGTAGTTTTACTGCATCTTCATATAAGGGAATTAGTTGAAAGGCTTCTTTACTGTTTTCATTTATTTCATAAGAAATAGCATCTGAAGCATTATCGATATGTTGTATAAGCCAACCTTGAGAACACAATATTCTTAGCGCCACATTTAAATAGCCTTCGTTGGCATTAAAAACAATAGTTAAATCTTTTAGAGCAACCTTTCTGTTTTTTAATAAGTAGTCTAAAACATCTTTTTTGTAAAGCGAATAGGCCGTAGTTGCAGTTGTTAAGCCGTCTAGATGTCGAAAAATAGTACCACGAAGTTGTTCTTTATCTTGTTTTGTTAGCATGCATGAATTAGTTTGCTTTAAATATATGAAAAAAATGACCTCACAAGTTTTTAAACAGGTGAGGTCTTTGATTTTTATATAAAAGGTGTTTATTTATCTCAATTTTGGAAAATCTGAAGGATTAGCTTCATGCATTACTTTATAAACAGCTTCAAACACATCTTCCACAGAAGGTTTAGAGAAATAATCTCCATCTGTGCCATAAGCAGGTCTGTGTTGTTGTGCCGTTAAAGTTTGTGGTCTACTATCTAAATGTTTGTATGCGTTTTGTGTGTTTAAAACTTCATTTAAAATAAATGCAGAGGCTCCACCCGGAACGTCTTCATCAATGACCATTAAGCGATTTGTTTTTGCAACACTTTTTACAATATCGTGATTTATATCGAATGGCAAGAGCGATTGAATATCAATAATTTCAGCATCAATACCTACTTCTTGTAATTCTTTAGCTGCTTGTTCAATAATTCTTAAAGTTGAACCATAAGAAACTAATGTAATATCGTTTCCTTCTCTAATGGTTTCAACAACACCAAGAGGTGTTTTAAATTCGCCAATATTAGAAGGCATTTTTTCTTTTAATCTATACCCATTTAAGCACTCCACAATTAAAGCAGGTTCGTCTCCTTCAAGCAACGTGTTGTAAAAACCAGCTGCCTTCGTCATGTTTCTAGGAACTAAAACGTGAATTCCACGAATTAGGTTAATAACACCTCCCATTTGAGAGCCAGAATGCCAGATACCTTCTAATCTATGACCACGAGTTCTAATAATTAATGGTGCTTTTTGACGTCCCATTGTTCTATATTGAAGGGTAGCCAAATCGTCACTCATAATTTGAAGCGCGTATAAAATATAGTCTAAATACTGAATTTCTGCAATTGGGCGTAAGCCTCTTAAAGCCATTCCAATACCTTGGCCAAGAATGGTAGCCTCACGAATTCCAACATCTGAAACACGAAGTTCGCCATACTTTTCTTGCATGCCTTCCAGGCCTTGATTTACATCTCCAATATGTCCAGCATCTTCACCAAAAACCAATGCCTCTGGGTATTTGCTAAAAATAGCATCGAAATTATCTCTTATCACTAATCTAGCATCGACATCTACGCTATCTTCATTGTAAGTTGGCTTAATTTCTTTAATCTTTAAAGCCGATTTAGGCGATTCGCTATATAAATGCGAACTATATTTAGATTGAATATTTTCGGAGTACGAATTAATCCAATTTATTAATTGTGTTTTTTCAGTTGAAGTTTCGCTAACTACATAACGCAATACTTTTCTAGCAGTAGAAAGAATGTCTTTTCTAATAGGTTCTTTAATCTCTGCTAAATCGTTTGAAAGTTTGCTTATAAATACTTTATTATCACTTGAATTTGCAACGTTTTCTAATACGCCTAGAAGTTCTTGTTGTTCATCTTTTAAAGGTTGTGAAAATGCTGTCCAAGCGGCTTTTTTACCTTCACGAACTTCTTTTTTGATGGCACCTTCAATATTTCTTAATTCCTCTTCTGTAGCCATGCCATTGGAAATCATCCATTCGCGAAGCTTCGTATTGCAATCAAATTTAACTTCCCAAGCCAAACGATTTTTATCTTTATAACGTTCGTGAGATCCTGAAGTTGAATGTCCTTGTGGTTGTGTTAACTCCTTCACATGAATTAAAACAGGTACATGCTCTTCTCTCGCTATTTTTGAAGCCGTTTGATAAGTTTCAACTAATGCGGGATAATCCCAACCGTTAACACGGAGAATTTCGTAACCTTTATTGTCTTCATCACGTTGAAACCCTTTTAAGATTTCAGAGATGTTTTCTTTTGTTGTTTGATGTCTTGCATGTACAGAAATTCCGTATTCGTCATCCCAAACACTCATAACCATTGGTACTTGTAAAACACCGGCCGCATTGATGGTTTCGAAAAATAGACCTTCACTAGTACTGGCGTTACCAATAGTTCCCCAAGCGACTTCATTTCCTTTATCAGAAAAATTAGTGGTATCAATTCCTTTTACTTGTCTGTATATTTTAGATGCTTGTGCTAATCCTAACAATCTAGGCATTTGCCCAGCAGTAGGAGAGATGTCTGCACTAGAATTTTTCTGTTTTGTTAGATCTTTCCAATCACCATTTTCGTCTAAACTATGAGTTGCAAAGTGGCCTCCCATTTGTCTTCCTGCAGACATTGGATCATGTTCTATATCTGGATGACCATATAAACCAGCAAAAAATTGTTGGATGTTTAGTTCTCCAATAGCCATCATAAAGGTTTGATCTCTGTAATAACCAGAACGGAAATCGCCGTTTTTAAAGGCTTTAGCTAAGGCTAATTGTGGCACTTCTTTTCCATCCCCAAAAATTCCAAACTTTGCTTTTCCAGTAAGAACTTCACGACGCCCAAGAAGACTGCACTCACGAGAAGTAACAGCAATTTTGTAATCGTTTAAAACTTCAACTTTAAAGTCTTCAAAAGAAAGGTCATTTTTTACGTCTGGATTTGTCTGCATAGTTGTTATTTTATGGTTGCAAATTTAGTCAAATTTTGTGTGCTTTGCAATTTGAAACGTAGTTAAAGGTTTAACAAATTATCAGTGTTTTGGGCAATACACATTAAAAAGCTGAAAGATTGTTAGTTATTTTCGAAATTGTTAGAAATATGTTATAGGAAAGGTGTTGTGAAATACTTTGTAATTATTGGGGTTTTAGAAGAAGAGATGTGATGTATTAATACCAACGTCGCGTAAACAATCCAAAAAGTGTTTTTAAATCTAGAGTTACAATAAATCGAATTTTTTCAGCATATTGAGCTTGTGCAACTTCCCATCCTAAATTAGAATACACCGGGAAATACAGTTCAAAATAATCTGGAATCAAACTCACTCGAATTCCCGTATCATAAACAAATTCGAATTTGTCCCCATGGTTCTTTAAGAGTCCAATATCCCCATAAGCTAAAATATATTTCCAGATGGTTGCACTACCATTAATGGTGCTTATCCATTGGTTAGCATAGGGTGTGTCTAATTTCGATTTAAAACCCCCTTCAGCAATTATTAACTGCTGACTGAATAGTCCTGTGTCTTCAGATCGACCATAGTAATTATAGTCGAATAGATAATCTGTTGGTCTATCTAGGGCATAACTAAAATAATCGGAGGTTTCATAAGATTTATTATAAAGGAAAATTCCTGTAAAAAATCTTAAATTATACTGTCTGTTATTTTCTGTTAATTTTCTGTATTCATAATTGAATGCTAACTTCCCAAAATCTTTCCCAAATTGTACATCGGTAAACCAAGCTGTGTAATCCTTTAGCCCTTTATTGATATTGTTATATCGAAGGTCTAGAACACTGTAATTTGGTTCTGTAGCGTCTTGAGTTACATCTGGATTATCATCTCTATGGATATCCACATACCTAGCGGTGATATATTGTTTTTTATTAGAACGTAAGTTCGATTTATCTCGAAACTGCATGGATACTCCAGGTGTTATTTTTCTAACAAACAGATCTTCGGCATAACTGGAATAACTACCAGAAGCACCATAGCTAATACTAAATAAATCGGATGTATTTTCAATGTATTGAGTATAACCTAAAGAAATAGATCCTGTTAAGGAGTTTGATTTGGTTCCGTACTGTGGGGAAATTTTGTAATTAAAAGCTTTTTTAAGGACCGTTTTATTATAGGCTTTAATCCCAAGCACAATCCCATCGTAAATGTTATCGAATTCTATAATTGGCATAAAAAACACTTGATTGTAGGCCGGATCTTCAATATCTTTTAAAAGTCTAAATTGTACAGGTCTGTTGAATAAAGAATTTGTTAAGGACTTCGTATTGTCTCTCAAATCGAATTCTGGAATAATTAAATCCTGATTTAAAACCACTCTAGTACCAGTCCCTTTTGGAATGGTAATTGTTTTAGTATCTATAACATCAGCTACCCAAGTTTTAGAAATGACTTCATCTTTATCAAGCACAAATACCGAGATAGGGACATTAGCTTTTGTCTTATTCTTGATGGTTACTTTTACTGAGTCCCGAGATTCTTCAAAATCTGAAATGGTAAAATCGATATGTTTTTTAGTTTGTAAATAATCTGTAAAAAACCAGTTGATATCTTTGTCTGAATTAGCTTTTAAAATCCTTTCAAAATCTGATGTATTGCTTTCTATAAAGGTGTATTCTGTAATGTATTCCTTGATGGAGCTTTCTACAACTGCTTCATCTATATAATAATCCAAATAACGCAATCCAACCCCAGCTTTGTATTTGTTGGCAATGTTTAAATTAAACTTTAAAAGCGAATCTTTTGCCATTAACAAGGGTTGGTCTATGTTTTCCCTAGCCATGTGCATGTATAAAAAAGGATATTGATCGTTAAAAGCTAATTGTGAAGCATGAAAAGATTTAATACCCCAAATTTTGGATAAAGTTCCAGATATTTTCATATCTGGATAGTACTCTTCAACATACTTCATTAAATAGTAGGTTTGCAATCCGTCGATAATCCACTGATCTTTCCTAGGGTTAAGAAATAATATGTTTTCTAAATAATTGTTAACGGCTGTTTTTAAGATTTTTAATTCGTATTGAAATTTATCTGGAAAGGGTCTAATAAAATCAGGTAACAGGTTTAAACCATAAATAGGATTTTTTTTATAATCAATTCGGGTGATCAATAATTTTTCGTGTGGATAAGGTTTCAGATTTTCTGTTAGAAAAGCTGAAATCTGATCTATGGCTACCATGTTGTCGATGAGATTTAAATTCTCTTCATCAACACTAGAAACCATTGTAAAATAATCCGTTTGAATCTGGTTGAAACGTTTTTCTTTGGTTAAGAATAGTTTGTTGTTTACTCTGTTTTTTCCTTCCAGCTTTACTGTTGTCATACTATCTTTTTGAAAGCTGTCAACCTGATTTAATTCAGATGTAATTTGAAAGGTGCTTGGTACATTTAATTCTAAGCTAATATCGGCTGGAGGAATAAACATATCATCCAGATTTTTATTGCTAGAATACTGCCATTCGCCATTATAAACGGCAGGCGTCATGTACCAATATCGTAAGTTGAAATCGCCGTCGTTAGAAACGCCATATCTGGTAAATTTATCGCTTGGTACTTGAACTATATAATTAAGATGAATGGTATAGCTTTGTTTTGGTTTTAGAGGTGTTTCTAGATCTACTCTTACCACATCAATATGGTCTTTAACTCTATCAAATTCTAAATTATTTCCGTTTTGATCGATAGACGTGATAACAGAATAACCTCTATCATCATTTTGAGCAAAATGGAATTCATTGCTATATTCTTCTTCAAAGCGTTTGGCTAAAGGTGTAGTTTTAGTTGCGAAACTTTGGTTCCAATCGTTTAAATAAATAACATCTAAAGTATCATCTGTGTTATTGAAATAGGTAATGGTTTGAGAAATTTTAATCTGATTTTTTTCCACATAAAAAGTCGCCTTTAGGTCTATTTTATTTTGACCTAAAACAAATAAAGGAAGGCACAGAATTATGAAATGGATTAAAAATCTTTTTTTCAACTACTTTATAAACTTTAAGGGTTGCACATTCATGTTTGGGATGCTCAAATAATACATGCCACTATTTAAACCTGAAACATCTATTCGTAAATTATTAGAAGTTTCCAGGGGAATCACTTTTACTATTTGACCTAAGGTGTTAAATATATAAAGTTTTTTGGTTCTAAGTGCTTGTCTGTTGATTTTAACTTCTAAAGTGTTTTCAACCAAATTCGAACCAATAAGTTGTATAGATTCTGGTTGATGGGTTGGAACACTTAATAAGGTTTCGTTGGTTTCTAACTGCAAGGTTACGGGGAGGTGGTCACTAAAATAATAAAGAGCTTCGCGAATGGCTGCAGAATAATCTGTTCCAGCACAATCGACATCCTTTATTTCGCTGTTGTAACAATTGATATTATCGTTGTTTCCAAATGTTTTATAGCTGTCCGGCACATAATAAATATCTTGATTGGAAAGCATGTTCGAGGTTGTTAAGATAAAATCGAATCGATCATCAAAACCACCTGTAGATCCACCCATTCCTGTTTGAGTTCGGGTAGATTGTGTAAACATATCTAAAAAATTGGTATTGTTGTGCCAATTCCCCATTCTATTGGCAGGATCTACAAAAACAATGTTATTGGTTTCGTCTATTAATTCTTGAAAAGCAGGCTCTGAATTTGAATATACATTAAAATCTCCGGCTAACATAACATTACTGTCAGCAGGAAAGGAATTTAAATATTTTGTTAAATCTTCAGTCATTTGTAATCTATACGCTTGGTTATCTGCGCCACTTGAGGCTTTTAAATGACAAACAATAACGTTTAAATATACAGGATTACTAACTTGATTGGTAGAATTTAACTTTAATTTATAATGATTGAAGTCACGATAAATAGTCGTGACAATATGCTGACTTTCTAAAATGAACTTCGAGCTATTATAAAACAGCAAATTTTGAAGATCGTTTTGATTGCCTATATTGTTATCCGACGTGTTTAAAGTAAACGTAGCACTTCTAAAATCGGCGCTCACATTGTCTTGAAGGACGCCCAAAATACTATTTGCTCCTTCAGCATTATTCAACTCGCAAACCATAAATAAATCTGGTTGGAAGGTGTCTAAGGTCTGATCCAAATATTGAATACGATTGGATACATTGGCTTCTAATGGAAAATTAAGCAAATTGTAAAACATGACCTTGAAATTTTCTTGCGAAAACAGGCCATGTGATATCAAAATGCAAAGCATAGATAGTACAAGAAATTTCTTATTTATCGTATTTTTTAGAATCAATTAGAATTAGAAGTTAGGACTTAAACGGTATTCTTTATAGAAGACATCTAAGATATCAATAACTTCTTCAGGAGTATCAACCAAATGGATTAAGTCTAAATCTGTAGCACTAACATTATTGAACTTGCTAAGTAACACTTCTTTTACCCAATCAATTAAGCCACCCCAAAATTCGGTTCCAACTAAAATTATAGGGAATTTCTCAATTTTATTTGTTTGGATAAGGGTAATGGCTTCAAACAATTCGTCTAAAGTTCCAAAACCTCCAGGCATTACTACAAACCCTTGAGAATATTTAACAAACATCACTTTTCTCACAAAGAAATAATCGAAATCTAAGCTTTTATCAGAATCGATATACGGATTATCATGTTGTTCAAAAGGTAATTCAATGTTTAAACCAACTGAAGTTCCTCCAGCAATATGAGCACCTTTATTACCAGCTTCCATAATTCCTGGTCCACCACCAGTAATCACACCATAGCCGTGATCCACAATTTTGGCAGCCACTTCTTCAGCTAATTTGTAATATTTATTATCTGGTTTGGTTCTTGCAGATCCAAAGATGGAAACACATGGTCCAATTTTACTTAGTTTTTCGTATCCATTTACAAACTCTCCCATGATTTTGAAAATAGCCCATGAATCGTTTGTTTTAATTTGATTCCAACGTTTGTGATGTTGTTCGTCTCTCATTTATATATGTTTTTTTTATCTCTATATTTTTTTGGGAATATAACTTAACTAATTCTAGTTTGTTAAATTAAATCCAAAAGCAAATTTAAGAGAAATATAGAGATTTTAAGCGCTTTATTAAAATGATTTTAAATAAGCACTATAAAAGTGATTTTTAGTTTGATGTATTTGAAATATTAAGGCATAAAAAAGACAAACCGTTTATGCGATTTGTCTTTTTCATATTAAGATGCGAAACTAAATTTATTATCTTACTACTTTAATGGACCTCGACCAGAAATAATATTATACAAGATAACGATTATTGCAATCACTAACAAAATGTGAATTAAATTGTTGGTTCCAAGTCCTGGAACAACTCCTAAAAAACCTAATAGCCAAATTACTATACATATAACTGCTACTAGCCAAAGTAAACTTCTCATAATATGATTTTTTTAATGGTTAAGAAACTAATTTAGTAAAAATTTATTTAAAATTTTATAAATTTAATTCTTTTTTAAGAAAATGTGCTGTATAACTTGATTTGTGCTTAGCTACTTCTTCAGGAGTTCCTTCAACAATAACTTCGCCACCATTTTTACCACCTTCATAACCAATATCAATAATATGATCGACCATTTTAATAACGTCCAGATTATGCTCTATAATTAAAACTGTATTGCCTTTGTCTGCTAATTTGTTTAACACAATCATTAGCACGCGAATGTCTTCAAAATGTAGTCCAGTTGTAGGTTCATCTAATATATAAAAGGTGTTTCCAGTATCGCGTTTGCTTAGCTCGGTAGCTAGTTTAATACGTTGGGCTTCACCACCAGAAAGGGTTGTGCTTTGTTGTCCTAGAGTAATATATCCTAATCCAACGTCTTTAATGGTTCTTAGCTTTTTATGAATTTTCGGTATGTGTTCAAAAAAAGGTACGGCATCATTAATAGTCATATCTAGAACATCGCTAATGGATTTTCCTTTATAGCGTATTTCTAATGTTTCTCTGTTAAAACGCTTTCCTTGGCATGTTTCACATTCTACATAAACGTCTGGAAGGAAATTCATTTCAATCACTCGTAAACCACCACCTTGACAGGTCTCGCAACGTCCGCCTTTTACATTAAAACTAAAACGCCCAGGTTTATAGCCACGAATCATAGCTTCCGGAAGTTTTGCAAACAGACTTCGTATTTCGCTAAAAGTACCAGTGTAAGTTGCAGGATTAGATCTTGGCGTTCTTCCAATTGGCGATTGGTTGATGTCGATAACTTTATCAATATGCTCCAATCCTTTTATGCTTTTGTACGGCATTGGCACTTTTACTCCATTAAAATAGTGTGCATTCATAATAGGGTAGAGGGTTTCGTTTATTAAAGTCGATTTTCCACTTCCTGAAACGCCTGTTACGCCAATCATTTTTCCTAAGGGAAATTTTACCGAAACATTTTTTAAGTTATTTCCTGTACAGCCTTTTAATTCTATAAAGTTTCCATTGCCTTTTCTGCGTGTTTTTGGGACTTCTATTTGTTTGGTACCATTAAGATAATCGGCGGTTAGTGTATGATGTGTTTTTAGTTCGGCTGGTGTGCCGATACTAATAATTTCTCCACCATATTTTCCGGCTTTTGGTCCGATGTCAATTACATAATCGGCATGTTCTATCATGTCCTTATCATGTTCTACCACAATAACCGAATTACCAATATCTCTTAAAGCGACTAAAGATTTTATCAGTTTTTCATTGTCACGTTGATGAAGTCCAATGCTAGGTTCATCTAAAATATAAAGCACACCAACCAGTTGAGACCCAATTTGTGTAGCTAGACGAATTCGTTGAGCTTCGCCACCAGAAAGTGATTTCGAACTTCGGTTTAAGGATAAATATTCCAAACCAACATCCAATAAAAACTGAAGTCTGGTTTTAATTTCTTTGATGACTTCTTCAGCAATTTTTAATTGTTTGTCTGATAAATGATTTTCTAAGTCGTTAAACCAAGCAGCTAAATCAACTATGTCTTTATTGGCTAGATCAGCTATGTTTTTGTCGTTTATTTTAAAATATAAAGATTCCTGTCTTAAGCGTGAACCATTGCATTCGCTACAGGTAACCTTATCCATATATTCTTTTGCCCAACGTTTTAAAGACGTTGTTTCTGCATTGACAAATTGGCTTTCGATAAAATTAGATACGCCTTCAAAATCTATTTTATAATCACGAGTTACTCCAAGAGTTTTACTTTCAACTGAAAACTTTTCGTTTCCGCCATAAAGAATCATCTCTTTGGCTTCTTCAGGAATACTTTTATATGGATCGTTTAATGAGAAGCTAAAACGATGCGCAATAGTTTCAAACTGCTTAAAAATCCACGAGTTTTTTTGAGGACCGTGAGGTGCCAGAGCTCCAGCTGCAATAGATAATTTAGAATCTGGAATAATTTTATGTTCGTTTACCTGATACAAAGATCCGATACCATTACACTTTGGGCAAGCTCCTTTAGGGGAGTTGAATGAAAAGTTATTTGGCTCTGGATTTGGATATGAAATCCCAGAACTAGGACACATTAAATTCCGGCTAAAATATCTGGTTTCTTGTGTGTCTTGATCTAGAACCATTAAGACATCTTCGCCGTGATACATGGCTGTATTGATGGTTTCAGTAAGACGTTTATCATTATCAATAGAATCTTCTATTTTTAAACGATCGATCACAATTTCTATGTCGTGATTTTTGTAACGATCCAGTTTCATTCCTTTTACAAGGTCTAGAATCTCTCCATCGGCTCTTACTTTTACAAAACCTTGTTTGGCAATTTGCTCAAATAATTCTCTGTAATGACCTTTTCTAGATCGTACAACAGGAGCTAGAATATTGATGCGTTTACCTTTAAAGCTTTCAAAAATAAGTTCTTTAATCTGCTTGTCGTTATAGCTCACCATTTTTTCGCCAGAATTGTAGCTATACGCATCACTAGCACGAGCAAAAAGAAGTCTTAAAAAATCGTAAATCTCTGTAATGGTACCAACGGTAGAACGTGGCGACTTGCTTGTTGTTTTTTGTTCAATGGCAATTACAGGCGAAAGTCCGTCAATTTTATCCACATCTGGACGTTCTAATCCTCCAAGAAACTGTCTGGCATAAGCCGAAAAAGTTTCTATATATCTACGTTGACCTTCGGCATAAATGGTATCGAAAGCCAAAGACGATTTTCCACTACCAGATAAACCAGTTATAACCACTAGTTTTTCTCTAGGAATAGTGACATCTATATTTTTCAGGTTGTGAACGCGAGCGCCCTGAACCTCTATGTTATCTTCGAATTTACTCATAAAAATAGCTCTTTTGACTTTTAAGAAGACAAAGGTGCAAAGGTACGATTTTAGTAAGTAAAAATAAAGTAATGTGCTAACAGTTACTTGTTAATAACTGAGACCTAATTACGGAGGAATTCTTGTCAGCTATTTGATTGAAATTTATTAAGTTTGGAAGTAGGTATAAAAAAGTTATAAATAGGAGTACCAGTAGTCTATTCTTGTAATCAATTTTAATATAAAAAATAACATGTTCAACCTTAAAAGTATTTTCGCACTATTTTTTGTTTTAACAATCGTCGTTTCTTGTAAGAATGAACATGAGAGTCAAACAAACCAAAAAGAAATTGAACAAGAATCAACATTCAACTCAGATTTTCTTATTGGTTCTTGGGAAGATCAATCGGAAGCCGCTTTGGATTTTAGTTTATTTTTAGATGGCACTGCTAAATCTGATAATATGAAATCGCTTTTATATCAAAATTGGTACGTAAAAAACAACCAGCTTTATTTGACAGCGAAAAGTATGGGGAATGGAAGTTCTTCTCTTGATACCGAAATTTATGATGTACAGGAATTGGATGAAAATCATATGGTACTAAAAGGAGGCGAAATGATTTTCGAATATAAAAAGAGTAGCAAAAGCAATGAGGGAATTCCGGTTGGAGCTGATGAAACATTACCTGAACAAAAATCCAAAATATTAAAAGGAAAATTAACCTTAGGGCACGAAGCTAAAAGTTTTGAACCTTGTGGAAGTGATAAAGTATTTTGGGTTTCAGACAAAACCATGGAATTGGAAAAAGTATACAATGATTTAACGGAAGGTAAAAAACCATATACTCCAATTTTTACAGAAATTGAAGTTATAGATATGGGCAAATCGGTCGATGGTTTCCCAGCTGATTATAACAGCACCTATGAGGTGATAAATATTTTAGAGGCACGAATGGTGTCGGATAAAGATTGTGAATAAAAACGGTATTCATAAGTCGTATTAAACATAGAGCAAAACCCTTGTAATTAAAAACTAATTAGAAATTTCAAATTCCTAATGTCTAAAATAATTATTAGTATTTTGAATTAGTAAATTCAAGGATTGAACGAAAAAAATTGTAAATTGAAATCTTGTAAATCGGAATTTTAGGGTAAATTAGAAGCTCAAACAGAAAGATTTTAAAGAAAAAAAATAATTAAAAATATTAAAATATAAATATCATGGCAAAAAGTCAAGACGCAAAGAAAAACGTAAAAAAAGAATCTGCCAAAACTCCAAAAGAAAAAAAAGCAGAAAAAAGAGATAAGAAAGCTAAGAGAGGTTAGTAGCTCTAATTTGAGTACGTTTCCGAATTTATAATTACAGCGGATTAAAAAATAAATTAGAAAATCTTTAGTTCTGGATTGAAAAAATTCAAAATTTCAATTAAGAACTGAAGGGTAATATGTTGTACAATCAATTTAAACTATAGCTAAATTTGAGAATAAGACATTAAATGAAAATATTATTAACAGGTTCAACAGGATATATTGGAAAGCGACTGCTTCCCGTCCTCATTGAATTGGGTCATGAAGTAGTTTGTTGTGTCAGGGATCCAAAGAGATTCAATCCTCCAGAATCTTTAAAAGAAAACATTACAGTTCTTAAATTAGACTTGTTAGATGAAAAGTCTTTAGAAAATATTCCAGAAGATATTGATGCCGCATATTATTTAGTCCACTCCATGTCATCATCTGGTGATTATGAGTCTATGGAAGAAAATTCAGCCATAAACTTTAGAAAAGCTCTTAAAAGAACCCAAGTCAATCATGTTATTTATTTAAGTGGGATTGTAAATGAAACTGAACTCTCTAAGCATTTATCATCAAGAAAAAATGTGGAATTGGAACTTAGCAAAGGGGACTATAATTTTACAGCATTAAGAGCCGGAATAATTATTGGGTCGGGGAGTGCTTCTTTTGAAATTATAAGAGATTTAGTCGAAAAACTACCTCTCATGGTCACTCCAAAATGGCTAAATACGAAATGCCAACCTATCGGGATTTCAGATGTTATTGCCTTTCTTTCCAAATCATTACTCAACCCGAAAACCTTTAATCAGAATTTTGATATTGGCGGTCCTGATATATTGACTTATAAAAATATGCTCTTGGATTTTGCAGAAGTTCGCAATCTCAAGCGTAAAATTTTTATTGTTCCAATAATGACACCCAAGCTTTCTTCTTATTGGTTATATTTTGTTACTTCCACGTCTTATAAACTTGCCACATCTTTAGTGCATAGTATGAAAATAGAAGTGGTTTGCCGAGATAATCACTTAAATTCTATTCTTGGAGTTACTCCTTTAAGCTATAAAGAATGCTTAAAAAGAGCTTTTAGTAAAATTGAAAGTAATGAAATCCTTTCAAGCTGGAAAGATGCCTATTCCAGTAGTGGTTTGAGTTTTAATATCTCAGATTTTATTGAAGTTCCTACTTTTGGATGTTTTAAAGATAATAGAACGATGCCAATCGAAAATCGAGACTTTACTATTAACAAAATATGGAGTATTGGTGGTACAACTGGTTGGTATTATGGCAACTTTTTGTGGAAAACTAGAGGTTTTATTGATAAATTGTTTGGTGGTGTCGGACTTAGACGAGGAAGAACAAATCCATCTGCTATAAACGTTGGAGATTCTATCGATTTTTGGCGCGTATTATATGCTAATAAGGAAGAAGGTCGTTTGCTTTTATTTGCTGAAATGAAACTGCCAGGAGAAGCTTGGCTAGAATTTAAAGTGGTTGACAAACAGCTTACTCAAACAGCAACTTTTAGACCTTTAGGTTTAGCAGGAAGGTTATATTGGTATGCCGTATTTCCTTTTCATGGGTTTATATTCAAAGGAATGTTAAAACAAATTACAGCAATGCCTAAAGATTATTAAAGTGAATATTATGTAATCCATTTTAACCAGTTTCGTCATGACGTTTTTCTTAATCGGAAAACAGTCATTCAACTATCATATTAAAGTTAAAATAGGATTAATTATTTTTTTTGTTGCATACTACCAAAATGTATATTTTTGTAATAGGACCTTAGTCTCTAAAAAAAAACGATGCAGGATATTATTAAACGAAACAATATTACCATTAAAGGCAAAGGTGAAAAAACGATGCTTTTTGCACATGGATTTGGATGCGACCAAAACATGTGGCGGTTTATAACTTCTGATTTTGAAGAAAATTACAAGATGGTACTTTTTGATTATGTTGGTTGTGGAAAATCAGATCTTGCTGCTTACAATTTTGAAAGATATTCCAACTTGCAAGGATATGCACAGGACATACTAGAAATTTGCTCGGCTCTTGAACTAAAAGAGGTCATATTTGTTGGTCATAGCGTTAGTTCTATGATTGGTCTTTTGGCAGCCATAGAACAACCCAATATATTTTCAAGTATGATTTTTATTGGTCCTTCTGCACGGTACGTAAATGATTCTGATTATATAGGAGGTTTTTCTACTGAAGATCTAGAAGGCTTATTAGAGGTCATGGATAACAATTATATAGGTTGGTCCAATTTTTTTGCCCCTGTGGTGATGAAAAATGAAGACAAACCGGAATTGACAAAAGAACTCGAAGAAAGTTTTTGCTCCACAGATCCTGTTATTACACGCAGGTTTGCCGAAGTCACATTTTTTTCTGATAACCGCGACGATCTTCCAAACCTTTCTCAACCCTGTTTAATATTGCAATGTTCGGAAGATTCGATTGCGTCCGATGAAGTTGGACTATATGTTCACAAGCAAATTCAAAATAGTACCTTTAAAAAAATGAAAGCGACCGGACATTGTCCACAAATGAGCCATCCTCAAGAAACCATAGAACTGATTCAAAATTTTTTAAAACAGCAATCTTATTAAGGACGATTCGATAAACCAGAATTCAGGGCACAATTTTTACGATGCTATTCCATGTTTTTTATTTTCATTTTCGGAATCTGGAAAAATTATAAAAATGAATGCCGAAATGCGCTCGAAATTGGGTTTGGAGCCAAAGCAAGCCCTTGGTTTACAATTGGAAGATTTATTGACTGTTGGAAGCAAAATATTTTATCAAACTCATTTTTATCCCATGATAAAAATGCAAAATACCGCTCGCGAAATCTATCTCTCCTTTAAAGGAATCCATGGCGCCATTCCTGTTTTATTAAATGTCGAAGTACAACATTTGGCTGGCGAGATAGAAATTATTTGTGGAGGAATGGAAATCTCCAATCGGAACCGTTATGAAAAGGAATTAATTGAAGCAAAAAAAGAAGCCGAGGTTGCCTTAAACGAAAATGCCGAACTTAAGAAAGTTAAAAATGCATTGGTAGAACAACAGCAAATTTTAGAATCTCAATTTAGAAAACTAAAATCTCTAAAACAACAACAACAGGAAGTATTCAAATTAATTGCACACGACCTGCAAGAACCGCTACGCAAGTCCATTTTCTTTAGTGATTATATTCTGACTAAAATTAAAGGATTGCCAAAAGATGCTATGGCGCGTTTGGAGAAAATTAGTGGCTTTAGTTCCCAGATGAGTGACATGTTACTTACCTTGTTGCGATATAAAGAAATTGAAGATGTAACATTAAACTATCGTAAAATAGATTTGCCGGTATTAATTAAAAATGCCATCGAGGAGTTGAATATTCAAAACGATAAGAAAATATCGGTGACGTATCCTTCCACAAGTCCTGAATTCTATGGAGATAATCGTATGATTACGCGCCTTATTGTTGAACTGTTGAAAAATTCACGAAGCGATAAAAACCCAGAAAACAAATTACTAACGATTCAGATTTCTGCTATAGAAACTTTAAAAAACAGTTTTTTAGAAGTTTCAGATAAGTATCAATATGATAAATTTATAAAAATCACTTATGTAGACAATGGTTTGGGTTTTCGGTCCAATTTTTCTGAAATTATTAAAGAATCTGAGCACTTTAATAAAATAAATATTGGTCTTGCCTATTGCAAACAAATTGTAGAAAAACATTCAGGAACTATTGTTGCGACATCTAAAAAAGGAGCAGGAGTCAATTATACCATCTTACTTCCCATACTAGATTCTAGTGAGGTTTCAAAACCTTAATTTAATTATTACCAATTAATTAATAAATAAGATGAACCATAAAACATTTATATTAGGCTTTTTAACTGTCGTGTTTACTTCTTTAACTATCAATGCACAGTTTCATTTTGAAACCTATGCCTTGCAAAATGTGAACATCATTGATGTAAATACTCAACAAATACTTTCTGATTATACCATAGTCATTCATAAAGATTTAATAAGTAATATTCTTCCTTCAAAAGATTATGTTTCTAATGATTCTATTCAATCCATAAATACAGTAAAAGGAAAATTTGTTGTTCCAGGATTAATAGATGCACATGTTCATTTCGCCACAGATCCAACGGCAGAGCGAAGAGATGAGGCTGAAAAAGTACTTCAAGAAATGTTATTATCAGGTATTACCTCTGTGCGAGATATGGCGGGAGATACTAGAGCTTTATCAAGTCTGTCAAGAGATGCTTGGGTAGGCGATATTGATGCGCCAAATATTTATTATTCTTCCTTAATGGCAGGAACAACGTTTTTTGCAGATCCAAGAACTATAGCCTCAGCACAAGGAGGTAAAAGTGGCGAAATGCCTTATATGAAAGCTATTGATGATAATTCAAACATAAGTTTAGAAGTAGCACAAGCAATAGGAACTGGAGCCCATGGCATTAAGTTATATGCTAATTTAACTCCAAAGCAAATCAATAAAATAGTTGAAGAAGCTAAAAAGCAACATATTCCTGTTTGGTCGCATGCGGCTCATAACCCAACAAAACCTTCAGAGATTATTCCAAGTGGTGTGATTTCAGTTTCTCATGCTAATTTATTGCTTTATGAGAATGTTATGGAGAATAAAGAATTGGTAAACTCTTGGAAAGCACATGAAGCAACTGAAAATGACGCCTTGTATTGGGATGAAGAATTTAATGCATTAGATTTTTCAAATATATACAACCTCATGATTAAATACGATGTGGTTTTTGACCCAACACTTACTGTGTTTGAAAGATATAATGAAAAACAAGAAACAAAATGGCTTTATCAGATTAGTAAAAGAATGATAAAGCAGGCGCATGAAGCTGGTGTTAAAGTTGCAGCAGGTAGTGATTCCGATCAAGCAACTTTTGTGCAATATGAAATGAAATTATTAGTAAATGAAAGCGATTTCAGTCCGATGGATGCCTTAGTGTCTGCAACAAAATATGCGGCCATGGCTACTGGAATTTTAAAAGATGAAGGAACCATTGAAAAAGGAAAAAAAGCAAATTTACTTTTCCTTAATTCCAATCCAATTGATAATGTGGATCATATTGATACCGTTTATTTGGTTATTAAAAATGGAAAACTATATAACTCAAACTAAAGTTCTGTTTAACTAACTGAACTTTTTTTAATTATAATATGAGTCAAGACTAAAGAATTATAGCTGTAAATGAATAAACTTTTAACTTACATATTAATTTTTCTTCCATCCTTCATCTTTTCTCAAAAAGTAAATGATTCCTTGACCAAAGAATTGACGGAATTATCTCTTAAAAATTCAATTATTGGATTTTCTGTAGCCATTGTTAATCAAGACCGTATTTTATATGCAAAAGGGTTTGGTTATTCTAACAAAGAAAAAAAGCAACCTTATACAAAAAATACGGTGCAACCCATTGCTTCCATTTCTAAAACACTGGTAGGTGTTGCGTTAATGAAAGCTCAAGAATTGGGAAAGCTAAATTTAGATGATGATATCAACGATTATTTACCATTTAAAATTATCAATCCTTATTTTCCACAAAGCAAAATAACCATTCGTAACCTTGCAACACATTCTTCTGGGTTGAAAGATTCGCGCAATTATTCTAAAACAATGCTTGTTAAAGAATATTCTAATCTGTCCAAAGAAACAAGAAGATACCTATCAAATAATTGGTGTAGAAAATGTGAAGAAAACACAAAGTTGTCGATGGATGATTTTATCAAAAACATTTATAATACGCAGGGAGAATGGTATAAGCAAACACATTTTTTAGAAGAACCTACAGGCACTTATTATCATTATTGCAATAATAATGCAACTATTGCCGCAATTATAATCGAACAAGCTACTGGAGAAAGCTATTCTGATTTTGTAGAAAAACAGATTACCAAACCTTTAAATATGACAAACTCAAATTGGGTTTTTCAAGGGCCAATTTCTGATGATGTGGCTATGCTTTATGCTAAAAAGGTTCCCTTGCCAGAAATGGAAGATATCACCTATCCAGATGGTAGTTTTGTAACCAATGTTGTCGATTTTGGAAATTACATGTCAACAATGATTAGTGGCTATTCTGGAGAAGACAATATTTTAAATGCAGAGAGTTACAAGGAAATGATGACCCAACAAATAAACACAGAATTTGAGTCCGGAATTTTTTGGGAAGTAACCACTAAATGGATTGGACATAGTGGCGGACACGCCGGAACTTCAACTTATGCTTATTTTGACAAAGAAAATTTAGTAGGTTTTATTCTCTTTGGGAATACTACTGATACTAAAAGTATTGATGATGAAGACCTAGAAATTGTTAGAGTGCTGCAAAGATATGCAACTAAGGAAACTCAGTTTTTGTCAAATAATTGAATTATGAAAATAGATGTATATGCCAAATTTATTTGTTTTAAAAAACTTAAGTATATCAAATGAAGAATAAAAGCTGTTTAAAATAGTTGATACATCGTCGTTACTATTAACCCTTTGTTTTCTTCCAAAACAACAGATACTAATTCTTTTTCTTCCTTTACTTTAAAATTAAAAGGAGCTGCTAAAATATTTAAACCACTTTGTTTTTTTAATCTAATTCCTTGTCCTGAAATAATATCCTGATTGGGAGTGAAATTTCCTTCAGGCAAATGCTCTGTTAAAATAATATATTTAAAAGGAGTTAATTTAGTTAGAACACTTTGTACTTCGGCATTGGATAGATGTTGTAGCACTTGTCTTAATAAAACACAATCTCCAGAAGGGAAATGGTCTACAGCAATATCTAAACAGTGGAATTCTAAATTTTCTTTTTTAAATGTCTCTCTATTATAATTAATAAGGTCGGTTACAATATCAACAGCCACATACTTTTTTGTATGCTTCACCAATTGTTTTCCTATATTAAAATCGCCACAACCTAAATCGCAAACCACTAAAGGACTGTCGAAAGATGTTAAAAAGCTAGTTAAAGCGTCTATATACGGATATACTAAATCTGGATGATGAGATCCAGCTCCTGAATAAAAATCAGCATCGTTGCTACCCCAAAGTTTCATTTCGTAAACCTGTTCCATAGCCTTCTTAGTTGGCCATGGCTTCTTTAAATTTTTATTACCCTTTTCTATCTTTTTCATAAACATGCCATGAACCATACAGACCATATAAGCCTTAAAATATATTCAAAATCCTCTATTAAAACAAACGTACAAATTATAGGGTTTAGTCCATTGCATAATATGGATAACTCTTAAATAAAAACAAATTACAGCGGGTAAGTCTATTTTTAGGTAGCTAATTGAAGGTATCATGTTTTATGAAAAAATGGGTTTCAATACAAACAGATTTATTATAATTGTATTTAAATAATAAATTGCCACTTAGGTGGGAAAGACTAAAGTTATAAAGATGCAAATACTAGGAATAAGTTCAAGAATCAATCATCCAGAATTTGGAAAAGGGGTAGTGACTAATGTCACCTCAAAACATTATTGGGTAACTTTTATAGACAGTGGATTAGAAACTATAGAAATAGATTCTCAATTTGAAATCATTGAAGCTGCGGAAAATGATGTGGATGCAGTAAGTTTTGCAGACGTGGAAAGTAGTTTGGTTCAAATATTAAAACGTTGGAGCGATGTTACGGAAGTCGTTCATATTGCTGATAAATGGAAAGGCGGGAAACTAATTTTAGCCCCGGGAGACAGTAACTTAAAGTCAACCGAAATACCAATAGATACTTTCTTTCATAAAATAACCATGGTTCGTGATAGACTGCGTGTTATGGAACAAAAAATAAATTCTAGTAACTTAAGTGAACAAGAAAAAATAGACTTGCAGCAATATCTTACCAGAAGTTATGGAAGTTTAACCACATTTAATGTGTTGTTTAAACTGAAAGAGCAACAGTTTGTTGGGCAGAGAAGTTAAGTAAACAGTCTTAGTCTCAGTTTACAGTCGGTCATTTTGTGAGTAGAACACTGAACACTGAACACTGAACACTGAGATTGAGACTGAGACTGAAAACTCATTCCGTACCTTTAATATTATCCATCTCTAAACCAAAGAGAAGCATTTTATGAAATGTTGGCAGTTGTGCCCCGCTTTCGGTTTTTGTCCAATTGGACCAGGAAGCTTCAAGGCCACCAATGGGTAAAATATCGACCCACATTCTGAAACTTTTAGGTTTACCATTTTCTTTAAGCAACCATAAATAGGAATCGCCAGGAGTGGAACCACCAGAAGTATAAGTTATTAAAAGCGCTTGTTCGCCATCTTTGGTAGTAACTAAACGTCTTTCCGTGTCTTTGTCGAAAACTTTATAAGGAGCAACTAGCCAAAAAGAATCGTTATTGAAATAAATTGTTGCTTGATCTATAAGTTCTTGAGCTTGTTGATCATGCACTCTAAAACTGTGAATAAATGCTTTACTTTCGGAAGGATTGTTTAGTTGTAGTTCTACTTTATAATCTTTCCAGAATACTGTACAGATGTTTTTATCCTTTTGCCATTCGTAATGATGTCTTTTTTTAAAAGTCCATTCCAGGTAGTTCGTGTTTTTATAAGCCTCATAATCTAGAGATTCTAGCATTTTAGTTGCAAGTGCATCCGCTTGTTCTCCTTGAATCCCTGTTGGAAGATCTTCATTGTATTTAAAATAAACAAACCCAAAGAATACTAAAGTAGGAAGTGTTAGGAACACAATAACGCCTAAAACTATTTTAAGAATGCGTTTCGTTTTTTTTGCCATATTTCTGGGGTGTTGGTTTAGCTAATTAGTAAATATATTAAGTCTAAAGTTATCATGCAATAGATATTCTTAGATACCTTTTTACTTTTTAGACATACCTTGGTTTTACAAATTATTTTGATATTGTAACGAAATTGTTTTTAGCTTTTCTTTTGAAAAAATAATGAGTTCTTCAAAAAACAAGGTGAATTCATTTTCAAATTCACTGTAAAATTCTACAAGTTCTTTGGTGGCTTTGTTCATTCCAGACACATATTTTGTGCGTCGATTCATTCCTTCTAATACAAGTTGAATACCATCAATAGAGGCATAACTAAGGAGCCAATTGTCAGCTATCATAAAAGGCATCATCTTTTGAGTTCTTAATGGCAGGACTTCAAAATGGGTTTCGAGGTTTGCATAGAAATTTTCTATATACTCCTCCAAAGGAACTTCAGAATATTTTGCCCAATTTTTAGCTAGAAAATGATCGTATAAAATATCGACAATCACGCCACTATAATGACTGTAATTTTTGTGAAGCCTTTTCGTGCTTTGTCTTACTATGGGGTGAGCATCTGTAAACGTATCTATTTCGCGATGGAGAAGAATACCAATTTGTACCTGATTAGGATATTTGTGGTATTTATTACCTCGAATGCCATCAGCCATAAAATTCCCTATGGTTATAAGTTCGTTATTTCCGGAAAGATAAATGTGTGCAAGAAAATTCATTCTGTGAATTTACACATTACTGACTAAAATTTGCCATTTGATTTACATTTTGTAATTGTATCTTTGTTGAAATAAAACAAACTATTTATGACATTAATAAAATCTATATCAGGAATTCGTGGAACCATTGGAGGTGAAGTAGGAGAAAATTTAACACCTATTGACGCTGTTAAGTTTGCTTCGGCTTATGGTATTTGGTTAAAACAACAACGCAACAAAGAACATTACAGAGTTGTGGTTGGTCGTGATGCCAGGATTTCAGGAGAAATGATACAGAATTTGGTAATGAATACGCTTGTTGGTTTGGGAATTCATGTTATTGATTTAGGTTTGTCTACCACACCAACGGTTGAAATTGCTGTACCTATGGAACATGCAGATGGTGGGATTATTTTAACGGCAAGCCATAATCCGAAACAATGGAATGCTTTAAAGTTACTAAATGAAAAAGGAGAGTTTCTAAATGGAGAAGAAGGGGCAAAGATTTTAGAGATTGCTGAAAGTGATAGCATGTCTTTTTCTGATGTGGATAGCTTAGGGAAAATAACTAAAAACCAAGCTTATATTGATTTACATATAGATGAAGTATTAAAATTAAAACTAGTAAATAAAAAAGCCATAGAAGCAGCAGATTTTAAGGTGGTTGTCGATGGTGTGAATTCTACAGGAGGTATTGCCATTCCATTATTGTTAGAACGTTTGGGAGTACATACCGTTAAATTGTATTGTGAACCTAATGGCCATTTTCCGCATAATCCAGAACCTTTAAAAGAGCATTTAACAGATTTATCTGAAGCCGTTGTAAAAGAAAGAGCAGATTTTGGGATTGTAGTGGATCCAGATGTAGATAGATTGGCTTTTATGGACGAAAAAGGGGAGATGTTTGGTGAAGAATATACCTTAGTGGCTTGTGCGGATTATGTATTAAGTAAAACGCCAGGAAATACGGTAAGCAATATGAGTTCTACAAGAGCTCTTAGAGATGTTACCGAAAAACATGGAGGAAACTATGAAGCCAGTGCTGTTGGCGAAGTAAACGTCGTTGAGCTTATGAAAAAGAATAACGCTGTTATTGGAGGCGAAGGGAATGGAGGTATTATCTATCCAGAATCTCATTATGGACGTGATGCTTTGGTTGGTGTGGCTTTGTTTTTGAGTTTGTTGGCTGAAAAACGTATGAAAGTAAGTGAACTAAGAGCTAGTTATCCGAGTTATTTTATGAGTAAAAAGAAGATAGAGCTAACACCCGAATTGGATGTGGATGCGATTCTTAAAAAAATGGAAGCTAAATATGCCCATGAAACCTTAACGACTGTTGATGGAGTTAAAATAGATTTCGCTACTAGTTGGGTACATCTACGTAAAAGTAACACAGAGCCTATTATTAGAGTATATACAGAGGCTCCTTCTCAACAAGAGGCAGATGCATTAGCAAAAAAGATTATTTCGGAAATAAATAGTATTTCAAAATAATGTATCCTTACCATAATAAAATTAAACAACGAATTAGTAATAAGGAATTAGTAAGTTATGAATATGTAGAAAAGTATAAAAAAATGGAACCTTGTTTGCTTTTATATTTTAATACAGAACCAAAAATAAGGCCGATTAGAGAACATCGTTTTGAAGAATACGAAGCTTTTTTTAAGAATCTGTAGTTTTATTTAAATATGTTACATTACAACGGAATCTTGAGTTGTTTCATGAAATTTAACGAAGCTTCACTTAACAAAATAGAGAGTTGCCTTTAAAATTTAACGACAATCAACTTAACAGCAAACAACTTAAAAACATACTATGTATAGTTCTCAGGAACTTTGTCTCTGTGTTTCCAACGTTTATGTGTCCATAGGTAATACTCAGGAGCTTCGTAGATTTGTTCTTCCACCAATTTTAGAAATTGATCTGTAATTTCATAGTCTGGATAATCCATCGGATTATAAGCAAGGGTTTTGAAGGTGGTTTCATAAAAACCACGCTTTAACTTTTTAACGCCAAAAAATACGACAGACATATCTGTTTTTTTAGCTATCATTTCGGCACCTGTATGTACTGGGACAGTTATTCCCATAAACTTAGTCCAATGAAAAGCTTTGTCGTGCTTTGGAGATTGGTCTGACGCAAAACCACAAACGCTAACTTCACCTTTTTCTTTAGCATCCATTAGAACAGAAATAGTCTCTTTGGTTGTAATTAGATGGCTGTTGTATTTCGCACGAATACGTTTTACTAATCGGTCAAAATATTTATTGGCAAGACGCTTATAAATAGCATAACCTTTGACATTCATATAAGTTTGAAGAATAAAAATCCATTCCCAACTTCCGTAATGTGCACACATTAGCGCGATACTTCTATTTTCTTTTTCAAGTTGTTGAATTAATTCAATATTAGAAAAGGTAAAGTGTTTCTTCATTTCAGCTTCCGAAATAGTCATCGATTTAATAGATTCCACAACCATATCACATAAATGATGGTAGAATTTTTTAGTGATGGTTTTAATTTCTTTTTCAGATTTATCAGGAAATACCAGATGTAAATTCTCATTGACAGTTTTCCTTCTATAGCCTATAATATGGTAGATTAGCACATAAATCCCATCAGAAAAAAGATATAGTAATTTAAAAGGTAAGATGGAAATTAACCATAAAATCGGATAAATTAAAATGTAAGCAAGAAATTGCATGAAATAATTTTAGATTTGCAAAAACAAATATAGTTATAATTAAAAAATAACGATTAGAATATATGGGCAATTTAAGTATAGTGTTATTAGTGATTATAGCGGCAAATGCAATTATCTCTTTTAAAGGGTTTAGCGATTTTGCGTTTTTCGAGAAATATAAGTTTAGTGTTGGAGGTATTCTTAGAGGAGAAAAGTTTAGAATGTTTAGTTCTGGGTTTCTACATGTAGATATGGGGCATTTGTTTTTTAACATGTTTACCTTATATATTTTTGCAGATATTGTAGTGTCTTACCTAGGGAACTTACATTTTTTAATTGTTTACATAGGAAGTCTTTTGTTAGGAAGTTTATTATCTTTTTATTTTCATAAAAATGAATATCATTATAGTGCGGTAGGAGCTAGTGGGGCTGTTATGGGAATTGTGTATTCAGCTATTCTTTTACAGCCAAATATGAGTTTGTATTTGTTTTTTATACCTATCCCAATTCCTGCATATATTTTTGGAATTGGTTACCTATTGTATTCTATGTATGGCATGAAAAAACAATTAGGAAACATTGGTCACGATGCCCATTTTGGTGGAGCCATTGGAGGTTATGTTATTACCTTAATGTTAGCCTCTTGGTTATTTAAAGAGCATTTATTAATGATAGTTTTATTAGCTATTCCAATTGTGTTATTATTTGTTTTGAAAAAACTTGGTAAGATATAAAACAAAAAAGCCTTTCAAATTTGAAAGGCTTTTTTTATAAAATCTTTTTTAATTAATTCAATAATTCTGCAATTTTAGCATCAAGAGCTTCACCTCTTAAATTTTTAGCAACAATTCTGCCTTCACTATCCAATATAAAGGTGGCAGGAATAGATTGAATGTTATATTGTTTAGCAATAGGGTCATTAAAATAAGCCAAGTTAGATACTTGGTGCCAAGTTAACTTATCTTTTTCAATAGCTTGAACCCATAATGCTTTAGCATCTTTTTGGTTAGGAGCTCCATCTAAAGACACACCAATAATTTCAAGACCTTTGTCGTGATACTTTTCATATACTTTAACCACATTCGGGTTTTCTTTTCTACAAGGTCCACACCAAGCCGCCCAAAAATCGATGATGGTAACTTTGCCTTTTATTTCTGATAATGATACAGCAGTTCCATCAGGATTTGGAGCAGTAAAATCTGGAGCTAAGCCACCAACTTCTGTTGCACCTCTTGATATGTTTAAACTTACAAGCTCTCCAAAATTACTTGAAACCACTTCGCTAGAAAATGTGTTGAATATTGCTTCTGCATCAGCTACACTAATGCCTTGACTTACCATTATATTCCCTAAAATGGCTGCGCTTGTTACTAAATCAGTATTATTTTTTACCAATTCTAGGTTTCTAGCATTGGATGCTTCCATCATATTTTTAAAATCCAATCTAATTTGATCAATCTCTACATTATTCATTTCGTTTTTTGCAATTCTGTAACGGTGACTAAACTCTGTGTTTTTCATGTTTAAAAACTCAGATTCTTTCTGGTATAATTTTAAAAGATCATTTTCCTTGCTACCAGTAGTTACAGATTTTGGAAGACTGTCCTTGTAAAAAGTTATAGCCATTTTTTTATTTTCAACCATAATCGGAAAAACATCTTTAACTCCATCAATTGTTATATAATACATATCAGGAGAATCAATTGAACCTTTAAAAACTATTTTACCGTTTTCTACTGTAGTGGAATCTAAAATAATTTCTTTTTCTTTATAAAAACTAATTAATTTTGCTTCACGGTTATTGATTTCAGCATCTATTTGGCCTTCAATCAAGAAACCGTTTAAGGGTTGTTCTTCCTTGCATGAAAATAAGGTTAAAAGCAGTAATAAAAATGAGATCGTGTTTCTTAACATGGGTAATATAGTTTAAATTATTTTTTGCAAATATAATATGATTTTGAAACTTAACTTGTTAAGAATAGCTTAATAAATAGTCCTTTTTTTGTGCTAGTATTTTAGTATTTTTGCAAGATGAATCAAAACGACACTATTATTGCTTTAGCTACAGCTTCTGGAGCAGGAGCAATTGCTATTATTCGTTTATCTGGAAATGATGCGATATCTATTGCTTCGAAATTATTTAAATCGATTCACCAAAAAGATTTAACCAAACAAGTAACACATAGCATTCATCTCGGACATATCATGGATGGCAATAGGACTATTGACGAGGTTTTAGTGTCTTTGTTTAAAAATCCAAAATCTTATACTGGGGAAAATGTAGTCGAAATAAGTTGTCATGGCTCTGTCTATATTCAACAAGAAATTTTGCAATTGTTTTTAAGAAATGGTTGTCGCATGGCTGATGCAGGGGAATTTACGCTACGTGCTTTTCTAAATGGAAAGCTGGATTTAAGTCAAGCAGAAGCTGTAGCCGATTTAATTTCTAGTGATAATGAAGCGTCTCATCAAATTGCTATGCAACAAATGCGTGGTGGTTTTTCTAGTGAAATAGCCAAGCTACGAGAAGAACTCTTAAACTTTGCATCCTTAATTGAGCTAGAACTGGATTTCGCAGAAGAAGATGTTGAATTTGCCGATAGAACCCAATTTAGAGATTTAGTGGAACGCATTAGTTTTGTTTTAAAACGCTTAATAGATTCTTTTGCTGTTGGAAATGTCATTAAAAATGGAATTCCGGTGGCTATTGTTGGTGAACCCAACGTTGGAAAATCCACTTTATTAAATGCTTTGTTAAACGAAGAGCGTGCTATTGTTTCAGAAATTGCAGGTACTACAAGAGATACCATTGAAGACGAAATTTCTATTGGAGGCATTGGTTTCCGTTTTATTGATACGGCAGGAATACGAGATACAAAGGATGTTGTTGAAAGTATAGGAATTAAAAAAACCTTCGAAAAAATTGAGCAGGCACAAGTGGTAATTTATTTGTTTAGCTCCGAAGAATTTAAGGTTCAAAGCTCCAAGTTTAAAGTGGAGTTGGAGAAAATTAAAAACAAGTACCCATTAAAACCACTTATCGTAATTGCTAATAAAATTGATAAAGTTGACGATGTGCTTCTTGCTAATATGCAAAAGGAGATCCCTGATATTCATTTATTATCTGCAAAAACAGGTCTAGGTGTTGAAGAACTAACTAATAAACTTCTTAATTTAATCAATACGGGTGCGCTTAGAAATAACGAAACCATTATTACAAATACAAGACATTACGATGCTTTGCTAAAAGCTTTAGAAGAAATCCAGAAAGTGAAATATGGGTTAGATTCTGGAATCTCTGGAGATTTGATGGCTATTGATATTAGAGAAGCCCTATATCAGTTTGGGTTAATAACTGGGAATGTCACTAACGACGAGCTTTTAGGGAATATTTTTGCCAATTTTTGTATTGGTAAATAATTTCACATTTTATAAAAATGTGTTAAAAATAACATGCATTATTAAAATTTCATACCTTTGTTACTTATATGAAAAAAGTATTCCATAAAATCATGTCTTTGTCAATGGCTTTTGTAGTGTTATTCTCTACGATGTCGTTTACAATTGATATGCATTATTGTGGAGGTACTTTAATGGATACTGCTATTTTCCAAAAAATAGAAACCTGCGGTATGGAAATGGAAAAACCTTTAGGTGAAGGTTGTTCTATTTCTAAAAAGAATTGTTGTAATGATGAACAAGTTATTGTTGCTGGTCAAGACCAATTGCAATTACATGTTGACAGCATTTCTTTTGAGCAACAGGTATTTATAGCTTCATTTGTATACACATATATCAACCTTTTTGAAGGTTTAGATGCTAATGTCTCTACTTTCGAAGAATATGACCCACCACTCGTCAGAAAACAAATCTACAAGTTTGACGAGACTTATTTAATTTGATTTTTAAACAATAGACTGTGTTATCCTATAATTGTTATGTTATACGGATGATTTCTTGTATTCGGTATTTTCATATATCGAATGAATTTTAAAATGATTGATAGTGAATTTGAATTATATTTTCTTTAGATAAAATAGAAAATATAAACATAGCCATAGTTACGGTTCTATTTTATCTTGAAATATAAAGGAAATAGAAACTAATTCAATCGATTATTTTGAAGTTTATTAGGTATTCCACCCATGTCTAACTGTTTAATAATCAAACTTCATGCTAAATAAAAGCATTAAATTTTTAATAGAGAATAAAATCGTAGCTGTTTTATTACTTGTCCTTTTTGTAGGATGGGGAACTGTAAACGCACCTTTTAATTGGAATACTGGTTTTTTACCAAGTGACCCTGTAGCTGTAGATGCCATACCAGATATTGGTGAAAATCAACAAATTGTATTCACAAAGTGGGATGGTCGTTCGCCACAAGATATCGAAGACCAAATTACTTATCCTTTAACCACTTCTTTACTTGGAATTCCTGGAGTAAAAACCATTCGTAGTTCCTCTATGTTTGGCTTCTCTAGTATTTATATCATTTTTGAAGAGGACATCGAGTTTTATTGGAGCCGAAGTCGGATTTTAGAAAAATTAAATTCACTCCCAAGCGGATTATTACCAGAAGGTGTGAACCCGGCTTTAGGACCAGATGCAACCGGGTTAGGTCAGATTTATTGGTACACTCTAGAAGGAAGAGATAAAGACGGAAACGTTACTGGTGGATGGGATTTACAAGAATTACGAAGCATACAAGATTACTACGTAAAATTTGCCTTATCGTCTGCAAGTGGTGTTTCTGAAGTAGCTTCCATTGGTGGTTATGTTCAGGAATATCAGGTAGATGTGAATCCGGAATTAATGCGCCAATACAATATTGGTTTAAACGAAGTTGTAAAAGCGGTTAAAAGCAGTAATCAAGACATTGGTGCACAAACTTTAGAAATCAATCAAGCAGAATATTTAGTACGTGGTTTAGGATATATAAAATCCGTAGAAGATCTTGAAAATGCAGTAGTAACTTCTAAGGATTTTACAGCTATTAAAATTAAAGACATTGGTAAAGTATCCTTAGGTCCTGCAGCACGACGTGGTTTATTAGATAAAGAAGGCGCAGAAGTTGTTGGTGGTGTTGTAGTTGCTAGATATGGAGCAAATCCTATGGAAGTAATTACAAATGTAAAAGAAAAAATAGCCGAACTAAAAGACGGTTTACCTACTAAAGTTTTGGCCGACGGACGAACATCTCAATTAACAGTTGTTCCTTTTTACGATCGTTCTGAATTAATTGTAGAGACCTTAGACACACTTACCGAAGCATTAACTTTAGAAATATTAATTACCATTTTGGTGATTATTGTAATGGTTTTTAATTTAAGAGCTTCCCTTTTAATTTCTGGCTTGTTGCCGGTTGCTATTTTAATGGTATTTGTGACGATGAAACTATTTAATGTAGATGCAAATATTGTGGCACTTTCTGGTATAGCAATTGCCATTGGCACCATGGTAGATGTGGGCGTTATACTTGCAGAAAATATGATCCGTCATCTTGATGAGGATAAAGTGAAGAGTGAAAAGTTAATAGTGAAAAGTAAAAATGTCCTTCCGACAGAGCAAGGCATGAGCGACGAGCCTGCCTTGCCGTCAGGCAGGGAATCTCATCAACAAAACCTTAATGCAGTTAAAACTGATAAACTTTCAATAAACGAAATTATTTATAACGCTACCGCGGAAGTTTCCGGAGCCATATTAACAGCGGTTTTAACAACCATTATTAGTTTTGTTCCTGTTTTTACGATGGTGGGTGCAGAAGGTAAATTGTTTAGACCTTTGGCTTTTACTAAAACAATGGCATTATCTGCTTCTTTAGTAATTGCTTTGTTTATAATTCCGCCTTTAGCAGCTTTTTTATTCCGTAAAACAACGCTAAAAAATTCATTTAAATACATTGTAAGTGGTGCTTTAATTCTTGCCGGAATTGCAATTGTAATAAGTGGATTTTGGTTAGGTCTTATAGTATTTGCTTTCGGAATTTCGGGCTTATTAGGCATTCTAGGAAAACTAGATAGTAAAAAAGTAAACCTTGTAAATATTATTATTTCTTCTGTAGCTATTGTATTTCTATTAGCTGAATATTGGAGACCTTTAGGTTTTAATCGTAGTATTTTTACCAACTTAATTTTTGTGGCTATTATCTGCTTCGGAATTTTAGGACTATTTTCTATTTTTAGAAAATATTACGGACAAATTTTACAATGGGCTTTAGCGAATAAGATGTTGTTTTTAATGGTTCCAATCACCGTTCTTGTTTCTGGATTTTGGATTATGAAGAACACCGGAAAAGAATTTATGCCTTCATTAAATGAAGGATCTTTTCTACTAATGCCTACTTCTCTTCCGCATTCTGGTGTGGAAGAAAACAAACGTGTGTTACAGCAATTAGATATGGCAGTTGCTACCATTCCTGAAATTGAAACGGTAGTAGGTAAATCCGGTAGAACAGAATCTGCTTTAGATCCTGCTCCTTTAATGATGTACGAAAATATGATTCAGTATAAATCTGAATATATGCGTAATTCCGAAGGAAAAAGACAACGTTATAAAGTAAATGCGGATGGTTTGTTTGAATTGAAAACAAATGTCATTCCGACAGAGCAAGGAACGAGCTACGAGGAATCTTATCAAGAAACTCTTCATGCCGATCAGAATAATAAGTCAAAACGTTTTATTGCCGCAGGAACATCTATAAAAGCGAACCAACTTATCGAAGACAATGATGGTGAATTCTACCGAAACTGGCGACCAGAAATTAAGAATCCAGATGATATTTGGAAAGAAATCATAAAAGTTACCAAGTTACCGGGCGTAACATCTGCTCCCAAATTACAACCTATAGAAACACGCTTAGTCATGCTTCAAACAGGGATGCGTGCACCTATGGGAATTAAAGTAAAAGGGCAAGATTTAAAACAAATTGAAGCTTTTGGATTAGAATTAGAAAGTCTTTTAAAACAAGCGGAAGGTGTTAAAGTAGAAGCTGTTTTTGCCGATAGAATTGTGGGTAAACCGTATTTATTGATTGATATTGATAGAGAAAAAATAGCCCGATATGGAATATCTATAGAAGATGTACAAAGTGTGTTAAAGGTTGCTATTGGTGGAATGGAATTAACCCAAACTGTGGAAGGCCGAGAACGATATGGAGTTCGTGTGCGTTACCCAAGAGAATTACGTGGCAATCCAGAAGACATCAAAGACATTTATATTCCTGTAGAAAAAGGGAGTCCTGTGCCATTAAGTGAATTGGCAACGATTCGTTATGAACAAGGGCCGCAGGTAATAAAAAGTGAAGACACCTTTTTAGTCGGTTATGTATTGTTTGATAAAATAGACGGTTTTGCAGAAGTAGCTGTGGTAGAAAATGCGCAAGCCTTATTTCAGCAGAAAATAGATTCAGGAGAATTAATTGTTCCCAAAGGAATCAGTTATAAGTTCACAGGAACGTATGAGAATCAATTACGTGCAGAAAAAACATTGGCTATTGTAGTTCCTTTGGCGCTGGCTATCATCTTTTTAATCCTGTATTTTCAGTTTAAATCTATAACAACTTCATTAATGGTATTTACCGGAATTGCCGTTGCATTTGCTGGTGGTTTTATTATGATTTGGTTATACGGACAAGATTGGTTCTTCAATTTTAGTTTCTTTGGCGAGAATATGCGGGATCTTTTCAACATGAAAACCATCAATTTAAGTGTGGCTGTTTGGGTTGGTTTTATTGCTTTATTTGGAATAGCAACAGATGATGGTGTTGTAATGGCAACCTATCTTACACAAACTTTTGATCGTGAAAAACCTGCGGATAAAATGAGCATTAGAGCTTCTGCTTTAGAAGCGGCTAAAAAACGTATTCGTCCGTGTTTAATGACAACAGTAACTACCATTTTGGCGTTGTTACCCGTTTTAACATCCACAGGAAAAGGAAGCGATATTATGATTCCGATGGCGATTCCAATTTTTGGAGGTATGGTGATTGATATTACGTCTTACTTTATTGTTCCGGTTTTGTATAGTTGGAGAGAAGAGATGAAACTGAAGAGATTAGAGAGAAAAGAGAATAGACTAAAACAATAATAATGAAAAACTATAATAAATTATACGTATTAAGATCCGTCTTTGTTCTTTGCTCTCTGTTCTTTGTTATTAAAGGAAATTCACAAGAATTGGAAACCCTTATAGATGAAGCTTTAACAAATAATCCGGAGATTCAAAAATTTGATTTACAATATCAGATAGCTTCAGAAAAAGTGAATGAAGTCAATACCTTATCAAATACAGAATTTGGTGTGGGTTATTTTGTAAGCGAACCAGAAACTCGTACAGGAGCACAAAAATTTAAAATAGCAGCTAAACAAATGCTTCCTTGGTTTGGAACCATATCCGCTAGAGAAAACTACGCCACATCAATGGCCGACGCCCAGTATGTTGAAGTAACCATAGCTAAACGTAAGCTTGCCCTTTCTGTATCTCAATTCTATTACTTGCTCTATGAAATTAGGGCAAAGCAGGAAGTGCTCGATGAAAATATAGTGCTTTTAGAGTCCTATGAGCAACTAGCGCTTACGTCCTTGGAAGTTGGTAAGGCATCTGTAGTGGATGTTTTAAGATTACAGATTAGACAAAACGAACTCACTCAGGATAAAGATGTTTTAATTCAGCAAAACGAGGGGATCCAGGCAGCCATGAATAGTTTAATGAACCAAAAGTATGATCAAGCCGTCTCAGTGGTTGCTTTTTTGGAAATCCCAGAAGAAGATCCTTTTTATAGTTATGAGACGTTGACGGTTAATCCAGAATTACTCAAATACGATAAACTCTATGAATCTATTGAACAGTCTGAATTGTTAAACCAAAAAGATAGTAGCCCTATGGTAGGTTTTGGATTGGATTATATCAATGTTGAAAAAAGGCCAGACATGACATTTACTGATAACGGAAAAGATATTGTCATGCCTATGGTAACACTTTCTATTCCTATATTCAATAAAAAGTTTAAGTCTCAAACCATACAAAATCACTTGCGAAAGCAGGAAATACAATCTCAAAAAGAAGAGCGCTTTAATGTGCTTACTTCTGAATTATCGAAAGCTATTTCTCAGCGAAATCAGTCACGGATTAAATTCAATACCCAAGAGAAAAACCTGAGACAAGCTGAAGATGCTGAAGACATCCTCATTCGAAGTTATGAAACGGGAACTATTGATTTTAATGATGTTTTAGATATTCAAGAACTACAATTAAAGTTTCAAATGGGGCAAATAGAATCTGTTAAAACTTATTATACTCAATCAACGATAATTAATTATTTAATAAAATAATAAAGCAACTTTTAATAAACTTTTCAAAATGAAATATTTAAAATTAATATTAATTCTGATTGTAAGTCAACCCATTTTTTCACAATCTGCGGAAGGTAACGTCGATAATTTACCTGTTAGAGAACATACCATTACTTTACGTCAAACAATGATTAATAAAGCAGGGAAAGATGTTATGGGAATGACCGTTAACGGAACAATTCCTGGTCCTACCTTAGAGTTTACAGAAGGAGACTACGCTGTTATTTATGTAAAAAACGAAATGACGGTAGAAACATCTGTCCATTGGCACGGATTATTATTGCCTAATTTTCAAGATGGTGTCCCTTATTTAACTACACCACCAATAATGCCTGGACAAACATATAAATACGAATTCCCTATAAGGCAATCGGGAACCTATTGGTATCATTCGCATACGATGTTGCAAGAACAAAGTGGTGTTTTTGGCTCCATTGTTATCCACCCTAAAATAGAAAACTTGGATTATGATAGAGATTTAGTCTTGATGTTATCTGATTGGACAAATGAAAAACCGATGAGTGTCCTGCGTAATTTAAAGCGAGGTAATGATTGGTATAATATAAAGAAAGGGACAGCAACACCTTTAAATCAGGTAATTGCACAAGGAGCCCTTGGTGCACAATTCAATTTTTGGCGTCAACGCATGGATGGTGTAGATATCGCAGATGTCTATTATCCGGCATTTCTAATTAATGGGGAAGAAAACATTGAATATCCAGAATTTAAACCAGGAGAGAAAGTCCGATTGAGAATCATTGATGGTGGCGCCTCAACGTCATTTTGGATGACTTTTGGAGGTGGAGATCCACTGTTGGTTTCTGCTGACGGTCTTGATGTTGTTCCTGTTAAAAAGAATAAAACTTTTATAGCGATAGCAGAGACTTACGATTTTATAGTAACCATTCCAGAAGAAGGGAAATTAGAATTTAAAATCACAGCACAAGATGGTTCAGGAAGTGCATCTGCTTTTATTGGAAATGGTGAGGTATTACCTGCTATGGATATTCCAAAACCAGATAAGATTGGAATGATGAAAAAAATGGCAAAGATGGATATGAAAATGGGAGCACCTGCTTTAAAATTTAATCCAGGAAAAGATGATCGTTTTAAAATGGAGAAGGAGTACGGAATGCAAATGGACCATATGAAAGGTATGAAAATGGATAAGTCGAAAGACACCATGCAAATGAATCATCCCAACTCTAATGGAATGGATATGCCTAAAGATACCATGATGAATGAAAAGATGGATCATTCCAACCTGCCTGCCGACAAGGTAGGAATGGATATGGCCAAAGATTCAGAGCAGACTTCCGATAAGAAAGACATGGATGGCATGGATATGTTTTCAGAGTATAATTACAACTATTTGAAATCGCCAGAAAAGACTGCTTTTGACAAAAGTATTCCTGTTAAGGAAATATTGTTAAACCTTACCGGAAATATGAGTCGCTATATCTGGAGTATGAATGGTGTGCCGATTTCAGAAACCGATAATATTAAGATAAAAAGTACAGAAGTTACCCGAATCACTTTTAATAACCTGACAATGATGCACCATCCGATGCATTTACATGGCCATTTTTTTAGGGTTATTAATGAAAACGGAGCGTATTCACCCCTTAAACACACCGTTAATGTACCTCCAATGGAAAAAGTTACCATAGAATTTTATGGAAATAATGGTGACGAAGGTGGCGACTGGTTTTTTCATTGTCATATTTTGTATCATATGATGTCTGGTATGGCTAGAGTCATGTCTTATGACACGCCAAGAGATCCAAGAATGGATAAATTTCCAGTTTCTAAAATTATTGATGAAACGAATGAATATTATACTTGGGCAGATGCGAATTTAGCAACAAATATGATTGGATTAAATTTGACATCATCAAACATTCGTAATCAGTTTAATGTATCTGCAGAATATGGATGGAATAAAAATCTTGAAGCAGAAGTTACTTACCAGCGCTATCTGAACGATTATTTTAGTGTTTTTGGAGGTATAAACGTAGAAAATGAAATAGAGGATAGTTTGGATAATCTATCAACCACAGCCATTGTTGGTGTTAGTTTTTTAACTCCTTTTCTCTTTGATCTGAATGTAAGTATGGATAGCAATTTAAGACCTCAAATAAGTATCAGTCGTGAAATATTCATTTTTCCGAGAACAGCCATTTTTGGTAGTTACGAATATCAAGCAGATTTTGGATGGGTAGATAACCTTCCTGCAGGAGACAGTTTTGCAAAGGAAATTGTTTGGAATGTAGGTTTAGAATATCTTTTATCACGAAACTTTTCATTGATAGCAAGCTACGATAATCGCTTTGGAGCAGGTGGAGGACTATCAGTAAAATTCTAAATATGAATAATAATTAATAATACTAAATAATAGAGAAATGAAACATTTAAGAACAGTAACAATTTTATTAGCAGTGGCTTTTGTAGGCCTAACAGTAATATCTTGTAAAGACAGTAAAAAGGAAGATTCGAACGATGCGATGCATTCAAACCTGTCTACCAATGAGGCAGAAATGAATCACGATGAAACTATGGATTCCAACACTATGAATGCATCGAATGATATGATGGATTCTAGCACACAGAATTCCAGTGCCAAACAAGTAGTGTTAGATTATATGGCACTTAAAGATGCTTTAGTAGAAACAAATAAAGATGAAGCTGCACAAGCTGGCAAAAAACTTGAAAGCACATTAAACAGTTTTAATGTAAGCAGTTACACTTCCGAACAACAAAAAGAGTTGAAGGATATTATTGCTGATGCTAAAGAACATGCCGAGCATATTGGCAAAAGCGAAATGGACCACCAACGTGAGCATTTCAAAATATTGAGTAAAGATATTATGGATATGGTTGCAATTACAGGTACAGAAACTACTTTATACCAACAATTTTGCCCAATGTATGATAAAGGTTCTGCTTGGTTAAGTATGGAAAAAGAAGTTAACAACCCATATTATGGTAGTAAAATGCTTCATTGTGGAACAGTACAAAAGGAAATAAATTAATCATAACCTGCAAGGTATTCCCTGCCCTTCAGCAGGGTTCCTTGTAGGTTTTATCAATCCCTTTAAATGAAAAGGATTTTAAAAATCATAGCATTGGTTTTATTTGTAGCTTTTGTGGGCATACAGTTTGTATCCACAAAGCAAAACCAGAGTAACGTAATACCAAAAACCGATTTTTTGTTGGTAAACAATCCGCCAAAAAATATTAAAAAATTATTGCAAGTATCCTGTTATGATTGTCACAGTAACAATACTGAATACCCTTGGTACAATAAAATTCAACCTATCGCTTGGATTTTAGAAGACCATATAAAAGAAGGTAAAGCCGAACTTAATTTTAATGAATGGGATTCCTTTTCCAGTCGAAGAAAGAAAAGTAAATTAAAATCAATTGTCAACCAGATAAAAGATGATGACATGCCATTATTATCGTATAGGTTGGTTCATCAGGATGCCATTTTATCAAAATCTGAAAAAGAATTAGTGATAGGTTATATGAAGCAATTAAAAGACAGTTTAAAATAAAGAACTTATGTGGAAAGGGAATGAATCTTTTCATTGATTGGTTAGTTAAACCCTTCCCAATTTAAGCACCATTAAAATATAATATGAAAACAACCTTATACATAAAAAACATGGTCTGCAACAGATGTAAGTCAACGGTAGCTAGAGAACTTAATGCTTTAGGTTACAATATATATTCACTAGAATTGGGTAAAGTGGTTTTAAATGAAGGCATAAACAAAGAGAATTCTAAATTGGAAGAAATCCTTAAAACACACGGTTTTGAAATCATAAAAGAGGAAACGGAAGTATTGATTGAAGATATTAAGATTGCCATCATAAAAAAAATTGAAATTCAGGATAATGAAAACATCTCATCTTTTCTACCGAAAACCTTCAAAAAATCCTATTCGGCTTTGAGCAAGCTGTTCAGTAAAACTGAAGGTATGACCATTGAAAAATATGAAATCAACTTAAAAATTGAAAAAGTAAAAGAACTGATACAGCTTGGACAGTTGAATTTTTCAGAAATAGCTTACAGTTTAGATTACCATAGTAGTGGCCATTTAGCGAAACAGTTCAAAAATGTAACGGGAATGTCTATGACAGAATTTAAAAATCTGCAAAGATGGGACAGAAAATCCATAGACCGAATTGTGTAAGGATTATCCAAGATTGTACAAATAAAGCTGGGTTAGAAAAATTAACTTTGTGTAATAATCATTTAAAATAAAGAAATAATGACACACACGTATAATTTAAAAGGAATGAGCTGTGGAGGCTGTAAAGCTTCTGTGGAAAAGTATTTGGGTCAGGTAAATAATGTAACTAAGGTGGTTGCAAATGTGCAAAAAGCAGAAGTAGAAATTACAATGAATAGCCACGTTGCTACAGAAACCTTAAAAAAAGCATTGCCGGAAAAATACACTCTTTCGGAAGTGTAAATAAAAAGCAAATTAGAAATCTAAAATTAAATATTATGAGAACATTAGTAATTATTTTATCAGTAGTAGGCTTAATAACATTTAATAGTTGTAAGCAAGAACCTAACGTTCAGGCGGTGCTTGAAAATACAGAAACAAGAAATGAAACCATGAAGGCCATTGCCGATAATTCCAATTTTATGACTGAATTTATGGAGCATATGCAAGGGAATGACCATGCGATGCAAATGATGCAGGGCAATAAAGAAATGAAGAGTCATATGATGATGGGTGAAGGAAATCAGATGATGGTGAAAGAAATGATGGGAAATAAAGAAATGATGCATTCCATGATGAGTGAAATGATGGGAAATGGAGAGATGATGGGAACAATGATGCAAATGATGCATAAAGAAGGAATGATGAACGAAGATTGCATGCAATCCTGTATGAAAATGATGGGAGATAAAGGAATGGATATGAATAATATGATGGATGACAAAAATAACCACAAACATTAAAACTAAGAAATTATGATGTATTTATGGATTTTACCATTTGTAATTCTCGTATTGGTAGTTTGGTATATGAGAAAAGAAAAATAGTATAAATAAAAAGGAATGTAATATTAAGTTCCAGCAATGATCTAAAAGATTGCTCAATTTAGATTAAAATAAAATGAAAAATAACGAAACCATACAAACCAATTGGTATGTGATTACGGGTGGTCCAAGCACAGGAAAGACAACTATGATAAATATGTTGGCAGAACGCGGTTATAAAACCACCATAGAACACGCAAGGCATTATATTGATACAATGCGCGTAGATGGACAAACCGTTGAAGAATTGAGAAGTAATAAACGTGAATTTCAACATGGTGTACTTAAAATGCAGATTGAACAGGAAGCATCCCTAAATCCAAACGATGTTGTATTTCTGGACAGGGCAATCCCTGATGGATTAGCTTATTATCAGTTTTTAGGATTGGAAGTTGACAAAATTTTAAAAGAGGCAATGCGAAAAGTGAATTACAAAATGATTTTCATTTTGGACAAATTGCCATTGGTTAATGATTATGCCCGACTGGAAAGTAAAAACGACCAAAACCAAATACATAATCTTATAACCGAAGTATATGAATCGTTACCGTTTCCAGTAATACACGTACCTGTGTTACCACCATCGGAACGCACGAATTTTATATTGAACAGCATTAAAAACAATTAAAATGGAAAATTACGACACACTTTCGACCACTATGGCGCAATTGCAAAAGAAAGGCTACACCTGTGATTTTAATTTATGTTCGGGACATATAGAATGCAATTCCTTAAAACTAAAATTACATCCAGAAGATTTTGAGGTTGATGAAATGCATCGCTTTGAAGGTATGAGCAGTACCGACGACAATAGTGTGCTTTACGCCATATCTTCCAAAAGAGGAATTAAAGGTTTATTGGTAGATGCCTATGGTGTTTACGCCGAAAACATTTCAGAAGCAATGAGAAAAAAATTAAGATAAAATGAAACCGTTAAACATAAATAATCAAAAGCTTTCATTATTGGGCTCTGTATCATTAGGTACAGGTGTGATGATAGGTGCTGGTATTTTTGTTTTAATGGGGCAGATAGCGGAATTGGTTGGAGATTTATTTCCTATCGTCTTTGTGGCTGGAGCAGTAGTTGTAGCATTTAGTTCGTATTCGTACGTTAAATTTTCAAACGCTTATCCTTCTTCTGGAGGTGTTGCTAAATTTTTGACAAAAGCTTACAAGCCAGGCACTCTTGCTGGTTCATTTTCATTGTTAATGTATGTGTCAATGGTTGTAGCCGAAAGTTTAGTAGCGGGAACTTTTGGTGCCTATGCATTGCGATTATTTCCACAAGAATATGCGGGCTATGCATCTTTATTGGGTGTTGTCCTTATTGGAACAGCCTATATTGTAAATATCTCTGGTAATAGAGTTATTGAAGCAACAGCTACCTATACCGCGATTATTAAGGTTGCAGGTATTGCTTTATTGGCGATTGCTGGCTTGGCTATTTCAGGATTACCTACTATAACGGGTAATTATATGGTTTCCAACAGCCAATCAATACCTGAAGGTTTCGGGTTTATTGCGGCATTGGCATTATCAGTTCTTGCTTTTAAAGGTTTTACAACAATCACTAATCAAGGAGGAGACATTAAAAATCCTCATAAGAATGTAGGACGCTCTATTATTATTTCAATTGCCGTTTGTACAATTATTTATGTTGCCTTGGCTTTAGCTGTTGCTGGTGGATTAAGTATTGAAGAAATTATAGTAGCCAAAGATTATGCATTGGCAGCTGCTGCAAAGCCAATATTTGGCGAATGGGGTTCTACATTAACTATTTTGCTTGCAATGGTAGCAACAGTTTCTGGCGTAATTGCCAGCGTGTATTCTGCCTCAAGAATGTTAGCAATGTTAAGCAATATGAAACAAGTTCCTAGCCTGAATAGAATAAAAAATCTTAAAAACCCTGCGCTAATTGTTACCGTTTCTCTGGCAATACTTTTAACTGTTTTGTTCGATTTGACTCGGATAGCTTCCATTGGCGCAATTTTCTATTTAATTATGGATATTGCTATTCATTGGGGCCTTTTTAGACATCTAAAGAAAGAGGTGAAATTTAATCCAATTATTCCTATAATAGCGATACTAATGGATGTCGTTATTTTATCAGCATTCGTTTATTTCAAATATATAAACGACCCGTTTGTGCTTATAGTTGCAGCAATTGGAATTGTTCTCATTTTTCTTTTTCAATTTATTTTTATGAAATCCCATACTGATAAAGATGGAAATATGCATATGGGAATGGAAAATAAAGAAGAAGAAATAATGAAAATGTAAAAATGAAGATATTATGAAACACACCTATCACATACACGGAATGACTTGCAACGGTTGCAGAAGTCACGTTGAAGAAACACTTTCAAAAGTAGAAGGAGTTTCAAATGTCACTGTCAATTTAGAACAGGCAGAAGCAACGATTGAAATGGCATCACATATTCCAATTGAAACATTTCAAGAAGCTTTAAAAAAGGATGGAGGCACATATAGTATTCATAAACCAGGTGAGCATCATAAAAAGGATGAGATTCCCACTTCCGTGGGAATTAAAAAAAGCAAAGGAACAGGAACTTTCTATTGTCCAATGCATTGTGAAGGTGAAAAAACATATAACCAAGCCGGTGATTGCCCAGTATGTGGTATGGATTTAGTTGAAGAACAAAATCTATCGACTTCCACATCAGAACAATGGACTTGTCCCATGCACCCAGAAATTGTAAGAGACGAAGCAGGCGCTTGTCCTATTTGTGGTATGGATTTAGTGCCCATGAAAGCAGATAGTTCAGCAGAGGAAAAGACCTATAAAAAGCTATTAAAAAAGTTTAAGATTGCAGTCGTATTTACCTTGCCAATCTTCTTAATCGCCATGAGCGAAATGCTCCCTAACAATCCATTATACGATGTTATGGAACAGAAATATTGGAACTGGATTCAGTTTGCATTATCCATTCCTGTCGTATTTTTTGCCACTTGGATGTTTTTTGAACGTGCTTATAAAAGTATCAAAACATGGAACCTCAATATGTTTACGCTTATAGGTATTGGTTCAGGTGTGGCTTGGGTATTTAGTGTTTTTGGTATGTTTTTTCCAGACGTTTTTCCAGACCAATTCAAAACGGATTCTGGGGCAGTACACGTCTATTTTGAAGCAGCAACCGTTATTCTAACACTTGTGCTTTTAGGACAACTTTTAGAAGCTCGTGCGCATAGTAAAACCAATTCGGCAGTTAAAGAGTTATTAAAGTTAGCACCCAACAAAGCCATAAAAATAGTAAATGGGGAAGAGGTTGAAGTAACCATCGATAAGATTGTATTACATGATATTTTAAAAGTAAAACCAGGTGAGAAAATTCCTGTGGATGGCGTAATTACTGAAGGAGATACAACCATTGATGAATCTATGATTACAGGAGAACCAATTCCTGTAAACAAATCGATAGATGATAAGGTAAGTAGTGGAACAATCAACGGGAATCAATCTTTTTTGATGAAAGCTGAAAAAGTTGGAAGTGATACGTTGTTATCTCAAATCATTCATATGGTTAACAATGCGAGTCGTAGTCGTGCACCAATTCAAAATCTAGCAGATAAAGTTTCTGGTTACTTTGTGCCTGTTGTAGTTTTTATTTCTTTACTAACTTTTGCTATTTGGGCTATTTGGGCTATTTGGGGTCCAGAACCCGTGTATGTTTATGCCTTTGTTAATGCTATTGCCGTGTTAATAATTGCTTGTCCGTGTGCTTTAGGTTTAGCAACACCTATGTCTGTGATGGTAGGCGTGGGGAAAGGCGCTCAAAATGGTGTGCTGATTAAAAATGCTGAAGCCTTAGAAAAATTAGACAAGGTAGATACCTTAATTATAGATAAAACAGGAACAATTACCGAAGGAAAACCAACCGTTGAAAAAATGGGTTCATTTAACAACGGTTTCAGTGAAAGCGACGTGCTTCAATACATTGTTACTTTAAACAGTCATAGTGAACATCCATTAGCCGAGGCAACCGTTAAATACGGAAAAGAACAGCATGTTGAATTATTAAAATCGGATGGATTTAGTGCCGTTACAGGAAAAGGTGTGGAAGCTATTATTGATGGTAAAAAAGTAGCATTAGGGAATCCTAAAATGATGGCATATGCCAATGCGGAAATTACTTCGCAAATGGAGGAAGAAGCCACGACTTATCAAAAACAAGGTAAAACAGTATCCTATTTATCTGTGGATAATACAGTTGTTGGTTATGTTGTGATAGGCGATAAGATTAAGGCAACCAGCGCTAAAGCCATCAAAGAACTTCAAGAAAAGGGTATTGCAGTCATTATGCTTACAGGCGATAATCACGATACAGCACAAGCTGTAGCTACAGAACTTCATCTTACCGATTTTAAAGCAAGCATGTTACCTGAAGATAAAATGAAAGAAGTAGAGAAACTTCAAAAAGAAGGAAAGGTAGTTGCTATGGCAGGTGACGGTATCAATGATGCCCCAGCCTTAGCTAAAAGTGATGTTGGTATTGCCATGGGAACAGGAACAGATGTTGCAATAGAAAGTGCCATGATAACTTTGGTTAAAGGCGATTTACATGGAATCGTTAAAGCCAGAAATTTAAGTCATGCTGTAATGAAAAACATTAAGCAAAACCTGTTTTTTGCTCTCGTTTATAACACCTTGGGCGTACCTATTGCAGCAGGTGTTTTATTCCCATTTTTCGGAATACTATTATCACCTATGATTGCAGCATTAGCAATGAGTTTTAGCTCGGTTTCTGTTATTGCGAATGCGTTACGATTAAGAAAATCTAAAATTTAACTATAAAAGTAATAATTATGGAAAACTCTAAACAAAACAATAATTACAGAACATTCATTATCATGTTAGGTTGCTCTTTTGTAGCCATGTATATCACCATGTATCTAAATACCTACTCCATAGACCACGTGTATTTTAGTCTCACACGTTTTTATATGAGTTGTTTAGGTATTTCAACTATGGCAGTCATCATGTGGTTTTTTATGCGAAAAATGTATAAGAACAAAAATAAGAACATCGCCATTCTAGCAGGGAGCTTTATCCTTTTTGTTAGTGCATTAAGTTTGGTTAGAACACAAGCGCCTATTGTAGGAGATATACTTTGGATGAAAGCCATGATTCCACACCATTCGATAGCGATATTGACTAGTGAAAGAGCTGCTATTCAAGATCCAGAAGTAAAAGAGCTAGCCGAGGATATAATTAAAGCGCAGAAAAAAGAAATAGAAGAAATGAAAACAATGATAAAACGTTTAGAAAATGAAAAATAATAAGGTAATCATATACATTGGTCTTTTGGCTATTGGCGTTCTTTTAGGCTGGTTGTTTTTTGGTGGTTCATCAAATATTGAAGCAAATCATAATCATGAAAAAGTAGCTGAAACTAAGGAAATGTGGACTTGCTCCATGCATCCACAAATTATGCAACCAGAACCAGGCGATTGTCCTATTTGTGGGATGGATTTAACCCTTGTTGAAAGTAATTCGGAAGGTTTATTGGCAGATCAATTTAGGTTGACCCAGAATGCCATGGCATTAGCCAATATTCAAACCACGGTTGTTGGAAAGGGTATGATGGAAGATAATGTTATAAAACTATCTGGTAAAATTGTTGAAAATGAAGAAGCTAATTCTGTACAAGTCAGTTATTTCTCAGGAAGAATAGAACGATTGAATGTTAGTTTTACCGGGGAAACAGTTAGTAAGGGACAATTATTAGCAACTATTTATTCGCCAGAATTATATGCTACCCAACAAGAGCTTATTACAACTGCTTCCTTAAAGGAATCGCAACCTGCATTATATAAAGCAGTCAGAAATAAATTAAAACTATGGAAGCTTTCAGAAAACCAAATCAATCAGATTGAAGCATCTGGTAGGGTTCAAGAAAATGTACCTGTTTATGCAACGGTTTCTGGAACGGTAACTGAAAAATTAGTAGAACAAGGCGACTATATAAAACAAGGTCAACCCTTACTTAAAATAGCAAACTTAAATACGGTTTGGGCAAATTTTGATGTTTATGAAAATCAAATCGATTTATTCAAAAAAGGGCAAGAAGTTTCTATAACTGCAAATGCTTATGCAAACAAAGAATTTAAAGCGAAAGTAGATTTTATTGACCCAATATTTGATACCAAAACAAGAACATTAAAATTAAGGGTCGTTCTTAATAATAGCGATGACGCCTTTAAACCTGGAATGTTTGTTGAAGGAAAAATAAAAGGAACAGCCTCAAATAGAGAACAAGCATTAACTATTCCTTCGTCGGCCGTATTATGGACAGGAGAACGTTCTGTAGTCTATATAAAAACAAATCCAGACCAACCCGTTTTTGAAATGCGCGAGATCGTTTTAGGCAATCAGCTAGGGAATGACTATGAAGTTTTAGACGGTTTATTTGCAGGAAATGAAATAGTTACTAATGGCACATTTACTGTAGATGCTGCGGCTCAGTTGCAAGGTAAAAAGTCCATGATGAACAAAGAAGGCGTGAGAGTTATGACAGGTCATGAAGGGCATCTTGGAACGGAAGATATGGTTTCAGTTAATAAGGATAATACGTCTAATATAAATGAAAGAATTAAAGTGTCGAAGGAATTTCAAAATCAACTAAAAGCAGTTTTTAATGATTATATTAAATTGAAAGATGCCTTAGTTAAAGATGACTCCAAAGATGTAATAAGCGAATCAAAAAGACTTTTAGATAATTTGTCAAAAGTGGATATGAAACTATTAACAGATAAGGAGGCTCATAATCATTGGATGTCTATAGAAAAAGAAATCAAATTAGCTACCACTTCAATTTCAAACACATCTAAAAGTAAAGAACAAAGTACATATTTTAAAAGTCTTTCATCCAATTTAACAAATGCTATTGAAGTATTTGGGATTAATGAAAAGGTGTACCATCAATTTTGTCCTATGGCAGATAATGATAATGGCGCCTATTGGTTAAGTAAAGAAGAGCATGTTTTAAACCCTTATTTTGGTGGGGCTATGCTGAAATGTGGAGAGATAAAACAAGTAATAGAGTAAATTAATAACAATTAAATTTAAAACAATGAATTTTTCAAAGAAAAATCACGAACACAGTAAAAACAATGTTGTCAACGTGAGTAAAAAGGTAATTTTAAGTATCGCTGTAATTGCAGCAATGGTATTAACAAGCTGTAAAAACGATAGCAAACAAGAAACGGAAACCACACAAACAGATCAAACTGAAGTAGTAAATGACATGGCTATGGCTGAGGTCTCATTTGGTGTAAGAGGAAATTGTGGAATGTGTAAAGAAACAATTGAAAAAGCGGCAAATAGTGTAGAAGGCGTGTCTGTTGCAACTTGGGATGTAGATAAAAAGATAATCGCTATCTCGTTTGATGATACAAAAACGGATCCAATGGCTTTTCATGATGCTATTGCTGCTTCTGGTTATGATACTGAAAAGGTTTCAGGAAATGAAGAAGCATACAATAATTTGCCAGGTTGTTGTAAATACGACCATGACATGATGATGAATCAATAAGTTGTTTATTGGCATATTATGATTTGAATTCAAAAATTTAGAGTCCTTTTTTAGGACTCTTTTTTTTATTGAAATTAACATTGATTTTTTAGATCCGCATATTGTAAAGCCTTATTAAAATAAAGAGTTTATTCTATTTTTTACAGTGAATTTTATTTTCTAGGAATTAAGAAAGGTATAAATAATTTAGAAAGATTAGAAGCGTTAAAGTTCTATTAAAATTTTCAATACTGATTAATATCAGTAAAATTGGTTTAAGGTTCTGATATCTTTGGGTTATTATCAAACTAAACCTTAAAAAATGAAAACACCTAACATCGGAATTTCATCAGAAAACAGACAAAGTATTGCTACCCAATTATCTAAAATATTGGCAGATGAATTCGTACTCTATTCAAAAACACTTAATTTTCATTGGAATATAGAAGGTCCGGATTTTCATACGGTACACTTATATCTTGAAACGTTGTATAAAGAGCAACAGGAAATTATCGATACTGTAGCTGAAAAAATACGTATGATAGGTCATTATGTACCTGCTAGTTTAAAAAACTATTCCGAATTAACACATCTTACTGAAAAAACAAAAGGTAAAAATGATAGCCAAAGTATTTTTTCAGAATTATTGGAAGATCATGAAAGCATCATAGTTTTTTTACGAGAAGAAATTAAACCTATTGCAGAAAAATGGAAGGCTGAGGGAATCAGTGATTATATTACAGGATTGATGGAACAACATGAGAAAACTGCTTGGATGTTACGTTCACATTTAAAGTAATCCATTTTATTCAAATTCTTTTTTTGAGCTAATTACAAAATTAAATTAAAACGATAATAATGAACTATAAAAATATAACCATTGCTGGAAGTGGTGTTTTAGGATACCAAATAGCATTTCAAACAGCGTTTCACGGTTTTCAAGTTACTGTTTATGATATTAATGATGACGTTTTAGAAAAGGCAAAGTCAAAATTTAATAGTATGAGCGAGGCTTTTAAAAAAGATTTAAATGCAAGCCAGCAACAACTAGATAAAACGCGACAAAATTTAAGTTACACTTCAGATTTAGCCGAAGCTGTAAAAAATGCCGATTTACTTATTGAAGCTGTTCCTGAAAATCCAAAAATTAAAATAGATTTTTACAAAAAACTGGCAAAAGTCGCTCCCCAGAAAACGGTTTTTGTTACTAATTCTTCAACACTATTACCAAGTCAATTTGCAGAAGTCACAGGAAGACCTTCAAAATTTTTAGCATTACATTTTGCTAATACTATTTGGATTCATAACACTGCAGAAATTATGGGACATATTAATACAGATCCAAAAGTTTTTGAAGATGTCGTTAGCTTTGCTAAAGCTATTGGCATGTTGGCATTGCCTTTAAATAAAGAACAGCCAGGATACATTCTCAATTCTTTGCTAGTGCCATTGCTAGGCGCTGCTACGGATTTGTTGGTAAATAAAGTAGCAGACCCAGAAACTATAGATAAAACTTGGATGAAAGCAACTGGTGCACCTTTAGGTCCTTTTGCCATACTAGATGTAGTAGGTATTACAACAGCATATAATATTACAAAAATGGCGGCAGACAGTACAAATGATGAGTTAAAAATTAAAACTGTAAAATATTTAAAAGAAAATTTTATTGATAAAAACAAGCTAGGAGTTTCCACGGGAGAAGGTTTTTATAAATACCCAAATCCGGCCTATAAAAATCCAGATTTTTTAAATTAGTTGGTAGACATTCGCATTAAATTAAGATAACGAATTTAGTTTGGCTTTTAATTTTTTAATAATTGAAGTAGTTGTTCTCTGTTTTTTAAATAAATCACGCGTTTTTCTATTTCAATAATCCCTTCATCTTTAAACTGCTTGAGACTTCTTCCTAAGCTTTCAGAAGATGTACCAATAATATTAGCCAAATCTTCTCTTGTTAAATCAATACCACTTTTTTTATCTTGTTTTTGAAACCGATTTTCAAGAATAAGCAAATTGATAGCCAAGCGTGCGTTTAAGTTTTTTTGGGCAAGAACAGCAATAATATTAGCAAGAACTCCAAACTCATGGCCAATATTTTTTATAAAGGTTTGTTGCAGTGCTGGAATGTCTTGTAGCAATTTAAAAAAAACATCTTTAGCAATAAAATTCACTTCTAAATCCTCCAGTGCTTCACAGGAGTCTTGATACCGTTCTTCTCCAAATAAGGCATGATATCCTAAAACATCGCCAGGCGTATAGATGTAAAAGATTTGTTCCGTTCCAGAAAAACCTCGTTTAAATTTTTTTGCTTTTCCTTTTTTAATTTGGAAAATACCTGTAGGGATACCTTCTTCATAAAACAGAAGACTTCCTTTCTTTATGCTTAATGGTTCCATGGCATTAAAAACTAATTTTTGCTCGTCTGGAGTTAGAGCGTCAAAAAGTAGTTCACTTTCAAAATCGAATTGTGAATGGAAATTTTTCATTAGTCAAATATATAATAAATAACGTATAAATATATAACATATGTTAAGTTTTTTAGTAACATTTATTATATATTTGTATTCGATTTAACTTAAGAAGCTGGTGCTTGGAACGAAAGACTTCTGAATCTAGGTATATCCAACCATTCAAAACATGTTAATATCCAGTTATAAAATAGTAAATGAAAAAGGGAACCAAGCTTTACAGTATTTTAAAATTAAAATGCCCACGTTGCCAAATAGGAAACTTATTCAACAATCCTGGATTACTAGTATTTTCAAGAGTCTTGGAAATGCCTGTTAAATGCCCTCATTGTCAGCAAGATTTTAAACAGGAACCAGGTTTTTATACGGCGGCTTTATGGATTAGTTATCCTATAGTACTTATCATTTTTGTCCCATTAATCATATTGGGATTTTCATTGGATAGTCTGAGTGGCTTTTTTAAAATTATTTATCCATTTATTATTCTCTTAAGTTTCATGTTACAGATTCCGTTAATGCGAGTCTCTAGAGCTATTTTATTGAATATGACCATTGATTATTCTACAAAATGGTAAGCTCTTATATGTGATTAAATTTAATAGCTATCAAATAATTAAACAGAAATTCAATGAGTAAAGAATTTGTACCAAAATTATTTTCTCTTTTAAAAAAAGGGATATCCAAAGAAACCTTAACAAAAGATCTTCTTTCAGGGATAATAGTGGGGATTGTTGCTTTGCCACTAGCAATTGCTTTTGCCATTGCATCTGGTGTTTCTCCTGAAAAAGGAATTTTAACAGCTATTATTGCGGGAATTATTATTTCTACTTTTGGAGGAAGTCGGGTTCAAATTGGTGGGCCAACCGGCGCATTTATTGTTATTATTTACGGTATTGTTCAAGAATATGGTACAGATGGTTTGACCATAGCTACTTTTATGGCTGGTTTTATCATAATCGGTTTTGGGATTGCGCGACTTGGGAATTTACTGAAATACATTCCATATTCTCTTATTGTAGGCTTTACAAGTGGGATTGCGCTTATTATTTTTTCCTCTCAAATTAATGACTTTTTTGGACTCCATATAGAAAAAGTCCCTGCCGATTTTATAGGAAAATGGACGGTGTATTTTAATAATTTTCATAAAATAAATTGGTACGCCATTGGTATTGCTGTGGCAACTATATTAATTACTTTATATTTTCAAAAAATAATAAAAAAGGTTCCGGGCTCTATCATTGCTATCCTATTATCTACCATTTTTGTTATACTATTCGATATTCCTGTAGATACAATTGAAAGTAATTTTGGAAATATTCCAAATCAAATAGGGCTCCCACATATTCCAAATGTGAATTTTGAGACCATCCAAGCTCTTATTCAACCAGCCTTTGCTATTGCTATATTAGGAAGTATAGAATCCTTACTTTCTGCCGTGGTTTCAGATTCTATGATTGGAGGGAAACACCGATCTAATATGGAATTAGTAGCGCAAGGAGCTGCAAATATTATGTCGTCGCTCTTTGGTGGGATTCCTGCTACAGGTGCCATTGCTAGAACGGCAACCAATGTTAAAAATGGCGGACGTACGCCTATTGCGGGTATTGTTCATGCTTTAGTTTTATTAGCTATCATGCTTTTGTTTGCTCCTTATGCGAAATTAATACCGATGTCATGTTTAGCAGGTATTTTAATTGTTGTTGCTTATCATATGAGTGAATGGAAACAATTTAGATCTATTTTAAAAGGGAATAGAATGGATATTATCATTTTGCTTACTACCTTTTTTCTAACCGTTATTTTTGATCTGGTTATTGCCATCGAAATAGGAATTGTATTATCTAGTTTTATGTTTATGAAACGGATGAGTGAATCTGTTAATATTCAGGGTTTTTCATCTGAAAACAATAATGATGAACATCTTTTTGATGACGAACTATTAGACCTTCCTAAGGGCGTTATTTTATATGAAATTAATGGGCCTCTATTTTTTGGAGCTGCTAGACAGTTTCAGGAAACCATTACCAATACCCATTTGCAACCAAAAGTCATTATTATTAGAATGCGCTATGTGCCCTTAATTGATGCTACAGGATATCAGAGTATTAAAGAAATAATTAAAACCTATAAGTCTAGAAATATAAGAGTTATCATTTCAGGAATTAGAGAATCCCTGAGAAAGGATTTTGAGAAGAATGAGATGTTCTCATTTATAGAACCTGATTTTGTAGTTGAAGAAATTCATACAGCCATTAAAATAGCTAAAAAAAACTTGTAGGATGATAATTCTATAAATATACTCAAAAATTGAAAAGAGGAGGAAGGCTATAATTTATTCATATTGTAGCCTTCCTGTCTTAATTTACTCTGTATATTTTTTGAATAATACGGAGGCACAGTGACCTCCAAATCCAAACGTGTTGCTCAAAGCATAATCCACTGTTTTGGTTGCCTTTTTTTCAAGTATCACATTTAAATCAGAAGAAATAGCTTCATCAATCACCTTTGTGTTAATTGTAGGTGCCATTTGATTTGTTTGAATAGATAAACATGTTGCTATGGCTTCAATAGCTCCGGTACCACCTAAAAGATGTCCGGTCATAGATTTTGTACCACTAATGCTTATGTTTTTCAAATGGTCATTAAATAAGGATTGAATGGCTTTGGTTTCCGATATATCTCCAGGACCAGTAGAGGTTGCATGTGCATTGATATAGTTAACGTCTTTTGGTTGAATATTACCTTCCCTTAAAGCCTCTTTCATGGCAAGATAGGCGCCTTTTCCTTCAGGATGGGTACTAGTAATATGGTAAGCATCGGCAGTTTCTCCGCCACCAATGACTTCGGCATATATTTTAGCATGTCGTTTTAGAGCACTTTCTAGACTTTCAACGACTAAAGCACCGGCACCTTCACCGAGCACAAAACCATCTCGAGAGATATCAAAGGGTCTAGAAGCTGTTTTGTAATTTTCATTGTTGGTCGATAAGGCTTTCATGGCGTTAAATCCGCCAACTGCCGACTGGGTAATGGGTGCTTCAGAACCACCAGAAATAATAATATCTGCTTTTCCCCATTTAATATAATTATAGGCTTGAATTAAACCATTGGTGGAAGAGGAGCAAGCCGTAACCGTACAGGTGTTTACACCACGTAAACCGTGTTTGATAGAGATATAGCCAGCAACAGAATTTGCGATGATCTTAGTAATAAAGAAAGGGTTGAACCTTGGGTTAAATTGGTTTTGGCTGAACTCAATAATATCTTTCTCTATGGTTTCAAAACCACCTATTCCACTTGAAAACATGACTCCGATTCTATCGGTATCTAAAGTGTCGAAATTCAATTGGGCATCTTTAATGGCTTCTTCTGCCGCAATGAGTCCATATTGATTGAATCTGTCTAATTTTCGACTTTCCTTTCTTTCGAAATAATTTAAAGCATCGTAATTCTTTACTTCACAGGCAAAATCTGTTTTAAACTTTCCGGTATCAAAACGAGAGATTTTATCAGCTCCTGATACACCATTGAGCAAATTGTCCCAATAGTTTTGAATATTATTTCCTATGGGAGTTATGGCTCCTAAACCGGTTATTACTACGCGTTTCATCTTACTTATATTTTATTTAAACAGCTGTCTCAACTTCTTGTTTGTAATGCCCTTCTGTAAGTTTTAGTCTAATCTCACTAAAAACGGAAATGGTTCTATCCACATCTTCTAAGCTGTGATCGGCTGTTGGAATTAATCTTAAAATTATCATGCCTTTTGGTACTACAGGATAGACAACCATAGAACAAAAAATGTGATGATTCTCTCGAATATCGCTTACCAATGCTGTAGCTTCGTGAATGGTTCCATTTAAATATACAGGCGTAACGGGAGAGTTTGTGTTACCTATATCAAAACCAGCATCTGTCAATCCATTTTGTAGAGCCTTGGTGATTTGCCATAGTTTTTCTCTGAGTTCTGGTTTTGTTCTCATTAACTCTAAGCGTTTTAAAGCACCAAAAACCATAGGCATAGGGAGTGCTTTTGCGAAGATTTGAGATCTCATGTTGTATTTAAAAAACATGATAGCTTCTTTCGTACTTGCTATAAAGGCGCCTATTCCTGCAAATGATTTTGCAAAGGTTCCAAAATAGAAATCAATACCGTCTTGAATGCCTTGTTCTTCGCCCGTACCAGCACCTGTTTTTCCTAAGCAACCAATACCGTGGGCATCATCTACCAATAAAGAAAAGTTGTAGTTTTCTTTTAAAGCAACAATTTCTTTAAGTTTTCCTTGATCGCCACGCATACCAAAAACACCTTCGGTAATTAATAAAATAGCGCCATTGGTTTTTTGGGTTATTTTTTGAGCACGGATTAATTGTTTTTCACAATCTTCAATATCATTATGTTTAAAAACAAAACGTTTTCCCATGTGTAGACGCGCACCGTCAAGAATACATGCGTGAGACTCAGCATCGTATACAATAACATCATTTCTATCAACCAAACTATCAATAATAGAAACCATTCCTTGGTAACCATAGTTTAATAGAAAAGCATCTTCTTTCCCTACATACTCTGAAATTTCGGCTTCAAACTGTTCGTGGAGTTTTGTGTTTCCACTCATCATTCTTGCTCCCATAGGATAGGCCATTCCATAACGTCTTGCACCTTCACTATCAGCTTCTCTTACTTCTGGGTGATTGGCTAAACCGAGGTAGTTATTAAGGCTCCACACTAATTTTTCTTTCCCATTGAAAGTCATTTTATTGCTGATTTCTCCTTCAAGTCTTGGATAGGCATAGTACCCATGGGCATAATGGGCATGTTCACCTAATGGTCCAAGGCGCGTTTGTAGTTTATCAATTATATTCATAGATTAATTTTAGATGTTTTATGGTTTGGTTTTTTAAATATCGAATTGTTTGTTAATGAGTGATTTTAATTCTTTGATAGCAAGAATCTCATCATCATTTTGTGGATTTGATCTATTTTTCAAAAAGCTTAAAAAGTATAATTGGTAAATGTCGTCCGTTAAAATATTATCGAGGTTGACATTTGCAAAGCCAATAATTTTTAATTTTTCTACTCCTTGTACTAATAGCTCCTCTTTGCTTTTTTGAATGAGGTTTAAATGTTTTTCCATAGCTATTACAATTTATTTTATTGAAAGGTTTTTTATCTATTGGTTGTTAATTTTATACTCTATCTATCCGCATACTCCAAATAGGGACCAGGGTTAATACCACCAGGTTTTTTGATTGATTTTATTAATTTAAAGTATTAAAAACGGGAGGTAATAGATAAAAACTCCATTTCGGATTTAAACAGTTATTGTGTGAGTTGCTTATAATCCTGAAAAGTTAATAAGGAATTGGGATCTATCTTAGTTGTTACAATAGCAAACCAATACTTGTATGGAGCCGTATTTACATAGGCCGTTTGATTTTGCAAGTCTTTGTTCTTTTCTATAATTTCGCAATCAAATGGTGCTATTAGATTAAATGTTTCATTGATGCCATAAACCGTACCCCAAGTAGCTCCTTTTTTTATTAAGTTTCCCTTCATGGTTAGTTCAATTAAATCAATTGTTCCAATCTCCTTTTGACCGAAATCAGTAAGTCCTACATAAAAATCATACAGTCCTATTTTCTGCAACCATAAATGTTGTTTTGTGTAATAGATGTTTTTGGGAATCTGCATTTAAGAACCAATTAATAAGGCATAAACATCTGCATCTAATAAATCTTTAAGATCGGCATTGGCTTCCATTTTTAATTTGATCATCCAGCCTTCACCATAGGGATCGTCATTAACTAATTCTGGGCTATCTTCTAATTTTGGGTTCGATTCTAGCACTTCTCCGTTAATAGGTAAAAAGAGATCTGATACCGTTTTTACAGCTTCTACAGTACCAAAGACATCATTTTGATTTAATGTTTCATCTACGGTTTCAATTTCTACATAAACAATGTCTCCTAGTTCGCTTTGTGCAAAATCGGTAATTCCTATATAGGCTATATTATCTTCTATACGAAGCCATTCGTGGTCTTTAGTGTATAATAAGTTTGCTGGTATTTTCATTTTTTTAGTTTTTTTGAGGTTTAGGACAGGATTTATCACTGTAAGTGCAATAAACGCAGCAATCGTTTGCGGTTTTTATTCCAAAAACAGTATGACAAAACACACATTTACTATTAATATGCTTGCCTATCTGCGGCATTTTTTGTTTGTATTTACTACCACAGATAGGACAGCAGATTATAGCTTCGCTATCAACTTTTGGCATGCGCTATGCTTTTTGAAGTTTTGAGACTATTTTTGGTGCTCCAGAACGAATTTCATCGTTTGCAAAAGATTGATATGTTTTAAAGTTTTCGTTGAATTGCGTTGCTAGACTATTGGCAGTTTCATCATATTCTTGTTTGTTCTCCCAAGTGTTTTTTGGGTTTAATATGTTGGAGGGCACGCCTTCACAAGTTGTTGGCATTTGTAAACCAAAAACGTTGTGTTTTAAATAGTCAACTTGATCTAATTTTCCGTCTAGAACAGCAGTAATCATTGCTCTAGTGTAGCTTAGTTTGATTCGTTCTCCAATGCCATAAGAGCCACCAGACCAACCCGTGTTAATAAGCCAAACGTTTACCTTGTCTCCTTTAAGTTTTTGACCTAATAATTCGGCATATTTGGTAGGATGTAAAGGTAAAAAAGGTTCGCCAAAACAGGCTGAGAACGTTGTTTGAGGTTCTGTAATTCCAGCTTCAGTTCCTGCTACTTTTGCAGTATATCCAGAAATGAAGTGATACATTGCTTGTCCGACTGTCAGTTTAGAAATTGGAGGCAATACTCCAAAGGCATCACAGGTTAAAAAGAAAATATTTTTAGGAGCGCCACCAAGGGAAGGGTTTATTGCGTTGTCTATAAAATTAATAGGGTAGGCTGCTCTCGTGTTTTCCGTTACTTCTATATTATCATAATCAACAATATCTGAATTTTCATAGAAACGCACATTTTCAAGAAGTGTTCCAAAACGGACAGCTGAAAATATCTGTGGTTCTTTTTCTTCACTTAAATTAACGCATTTGGCATAACAGCCACCTTCAAAATTAAATACGTTTTTAGAATCCCATCCATGTTCATCATCTCCTATAAGAGCTCTTGATGGATCTGCAGATAAGGTGGTTTTTCCTGTTCCTGATAAACCAAAGAAGACGGCGGTATTTCCATCTTCACCAATGTTTGCAGAGCAATGCATTGAAAGTACATTCTTATTGTGTGGTAGAATGTAATTTAAAATACTAAAAATTCCTTTTTTAATTTCACCTGTGTAAGCGCTACCTCCAATAAGAATCACTTTTTTTGTAAAATTAATAATGGTGAAATTATGTTGTCTGGTTTTATCTATTTTTGGATCTGCCTTAAATTCTGGAGCAGCTAGAATAAGCCATTCGTGCTCAAAAGTTTCCAATTCTTTTTCTGTAGGTCTTAAGAACAGGTTATTGGCAAACAAACTTTGCCAAGGCGTTTCTGTGATGACACGAACGTTTAATTGATACTCTTTTTTGCTACCTGCTTGTACATCTTTGATATAAATTTCTCTATTAGAAAGGTGTGCTGTAACTCGATTATGTAGTTTATCGAAATCTTCTGTTGAAAAGGGATGGTTTACATCTCCCCACCAAACAGAATCTTCGGTAATGCTATCTTTAACAATATATTTGTCTTTAGGCGATCGGCCTGTAAATTCGCCTGTATCACAAGCTAAAGCGCCTGTGTTGGTTAAAACACCTTGCTTTTTTTGAAGCGTATGTGTTACTAATTTAGAAACTGGTAAATTCCAGAAGTATTCTTTTGTGGGATGAATTCCAATAGCTTTTAATTGCTCAATTTTTTTCATAAAAATGATAATTTAATTGTTGTTGCAAAGCTACCATGCTAAAAAAGATTAGCAGTTGACAGGAGTCTTTGTAAAATTTGATTTAAATCAAATTTTAGATTAAAAAATAAATAAGGTGTAACTTTGTAAGCTCAATTATGATAAAGAAATTCACATTCAATAGCCAGTTTATTTTAGACGAATTACCTACGATTGATAGGGAGTTTCTTGAAAATATTATGGTTGATAAAAAGTATCGCAAAAACCAACCAATATTCACCGAAGGCACCTTGCCTTCTGGTATTTTTTACTTGCAAAGTGGTAAGGTGAAAAAATACAAAATGGACAATGACGGGAGGGAACAAATCATTTATATCTATAATGCAGGGGAGTTTTTTGGTTATTCCTCCGTTTTAAGTGAAAGTACTTATGGAGATACGGTTGTTGCTATAGAAAATTCTACCATTTCCTTTATTACCATAACGGATTTTAATGAGATCCTTAAAGATTCTTCATCCTTTTCACGTTTGTTATTAAAAAGTTTAAGTCATGAATTTAGTGTGCTGGCAAATCTTATGGCAGTATTGTCCCAACGTACGGTAAGGGAACGCGTCGCTCTTAATTTATTGATTTTACATGATAAGTATAAAGTTGATGAAGTGGAAAACACCTATATTATGTTATCGCGCTCTGACTTAGCAAATATGACAGGAACTGTTATTGAAACGTTGGCTCGCGTACTTCATGATTTTAAACATGACAAGCTTATTTCTACAGATGGACGTAAAATTCAATTACTAAATATTGAAGGCCTTATTAAAGTTGCTAATTTTTATTAACGGATTATATTTCTAAAATATACCTGAAAAGATGGTGGTAGACTATAGTTTAGAACTAGGGGATTGACTTATGCTTTTATTTATCTAACTTTTATGATACTTAGATCTAATCTAAGTGAGGTATAAATAAATCACGACATAACCACGACATAGATATAACGTTCATGTTGCAGGTGTCTATTTTAGTTTGAGAAGACAATAGGACGCTGTACTATTTAAAAACTTTAGAGTGCTTCTTTGTTTTTTAGCACCTAGATAAGCAATGGTTAACAATGTTTAGATCGTTCTTCTTCAGGTTTTTGGTGGCAGGACAAGATGCATTTTATTTGTAATACTAAAAAAAGTGTCTTATATTTAAGTTCTCCCAATTAAGGATTCATTACGAATGCTTGCTATTTATATGCAAAAGCCTGTTATTTATACCTGCCTTTATTAGCTATTAGAGTTTTTAATTTTTTATGCAGATGTGTTTTTAGGTCTGTTATTTAAAAAAAAATATTAACTTGTTAACTTGCCCAAATCCTACTATATGAATATATACTTTACTATTCTATTCGAGCTATTATTTCTCTCCTCCAGTATTCTTCTATTGTTTAAGCTTAGAACAAAACTAGGCTTAGCTCCACTTTACATTTTTTTAGGTGCTATTCAATATTTGCAGGCCCTTACAGGATCTTTGGTGAGTTTTCAAATTTTAGGAGATTTTACAGCTAGTCTAGGAACTGTAATTGTATTTAGCGCTGTGTTATTTGCTGTATTATTAATTTATATTAAGGAAGGGGTGTCTAGTGCTAGAGCACTAATTTTAGGTATTGTTATTTCAAACCTCCTTATAACAGTTTTGTTTAAGATAACATACATTCAAGATTTAGCTACGCGAAATTTGAACAGAATAGAACCATTCTCTCTTTTTACAATAGACTATAAATATTTTATTATAGGGACTATTATTCTGTTGTTAGACTTTATTTTACTGGCTGTTGTCTATCAGTTTTTAATTTCAAAAATAAGAAAACAGTATTTCTTTTTAATACTCTTTATTTCGCTTTTTACAGTATTATTGTTTGACTCTTTTACGTTTAATATAAGTCTTAATTATTTCTCAGAGCATTTTGTTACGTTTCTTTTAGGTGATATTATTGGAAAAACTATTTTAGCGCTTGTATTTTCTTTCATTTTATATACTTATTTAAAGTATCTAGACACGGAGAAGTACAATGCCTCTTTTATTGCCAATCAACATCGAGATGTCTTTTCAATATTAAGGTATCGTAAAAAATATTTGGACCTAAAGGTGGAAAAGCAAGAAGTTGAATTAAAGTTAGTTTCTCAGTCGGAAACTGCATTGAATAATATTTCAGATGGATTTGTATCTCTTGATACTAATTGGCGCTATGTTTTTGTTAATAAAAGGGCCGGAGAAATTTTAGGTAGATCGCCAGAAAGTTTAATTGGCAAGCATATTTGGACCGAATTTCCTCAAGCTGTAGATACTATTTTTTATAAAGCCTATTTAAAAGCTGTAGAAAGCCAAGAAACACAACATATTGAAGAATATCATGAGGCATTAGACAGATGGATAGATGGTAGAGCCTATCCTTCAGCAAATGGTTTAACTATTTATTTAGCGGATGTCACCGAGGAAAAAAAGGTAGATATAGAAAATAAAATGTTGCTTTCCTTAATAGAAACGAGTGACGATTTTATTGGATTAGCATCACTAGAAGGGAAACCAATTTATTTAAATGTGAATGGGAGAAAGCTGGTTGGTCTAGGTAGTGATGAAAAATTGTCTGCTTCTATGACAGATTTTTTTCCAGAACATTTTACAGATAAAATATTAAACGATCATTTACCTAATATTTATAAAAACAATAAATGGAGAGGCGAAGTTCAACTTAAAAATTTTAAAACGGGCAGTTTGACTCCTATTGAAATGTCTGGTTTTTTAATAAAAGACAGCACAACAAGTAAACCAATGGCTTTAGGCATTGTTGCTACAGACATTTCGAAAGGTAATGAGGCCAAAGAAAAATTAATAAAAAGCGAACAATTATTTAGACGCTTATCCTCTAGTGCACCGGTGGCTATTTTTCAAACAGATAAAGATGGTGGTTGCAATTATGTCAATGAACAATGGATAAAATATTCTGGATTATCGTTTGAAGAAGCCATGGGTTTAAGTTGGACTAATGCTTTACATCCAGAGGATAAAGATAGGATGATGCATGAGTGGCAAGAAACGGTTTCTAAAGAAACGGATTTACTAACGGATTTTAGATTTCTTAATAAAAATGGAATGATAACATGGCTTTCAGCCAAAACAACTGGTTTGTACGATTCTAATAATAATTTATATGGGCATATAGGGACGCTTGTAGACGTTACTGATCGTAAGAAGGCGGAAGACCAAAGAATCAAAAGTGAGAAATATCTAGACAGCATTATTAATAATATTGGAGATCCTGTTTTTGTGAAGGATGAACAAAGTCGCATGTTATTAGTAAATGATGCCCTTTGTTCCATTTTTAACCTTAATAGAGCTGATATTATTGGTAAAACCTTAGCTGAGCACGTGCCTCTTAAAGAAAGAGAAAATTTTTTAAAGAATGATAAACAGGTAATTCTAGATGGTATTGAGAATGTTAAAGAAGAAACGTTAAGTTTCGACAAAATGGAAATGCGTACCATTTCCACAAAAAAAACGCGTTTTATTGATAGTACTGGTAATAAATTTCTAATTGGTGTTATAAGAGATATTACTGAGCAGAAAAAAGCAGAAGTAGCATTAAAAGAAAGTGAAGAAAAATTTTCTAAAGCTTTTGAATCTAATGTTATTGGAACGGCGATACTAAACAAAGAAAAAAAGATTATTGAAATTAACGAGGTGCTGACAAACATTGTAGGATTTAAAAGAGAAAACATGTTAGGGAAGACGGCAGAAGAAATAGGGTTATTCAAATTTGATAGCCAAAAGAACCTGGAAAATGAAAATAAGCTATGGAGTCAGTTTAGTAAAAATGGATATGTCTCTAATATTGAATTAGAATACCTAATGCAAACTGGAAGAGAACTTTTTATATTAATCTCTTTACGAGCGCTTCGGCTAAATAATGAAGATCATATTTTAATCACTGTTTTAGATATAACTGAAAAGAAAAATGTTGAAAAAGAATTAGAAAAGCATAGAAATAATCTTGAAGAATTAGTTAAAATAAGAACCGAAGAGGTGAATTCTAAAAATAATGAATTACAGCGTATGAATAAATTGTTTGTTGGAAGGGAGTTAAAAATGAAAGAACTAAAAAATATTATTAAAGAATTGCAGTCAAAAAATGATAATTAAATTAACTATCAAAATAAGAAATCCCTTTAATTTTATTTTACTATGAAGCGTAGTTCTATATATCTTTTTTTTAAGAAACCTATGGTAGCTGGTTTTTCCATTTTTATTCTCCTGCTTTTTATTACCCAATATATTGCTTACCAGAAGTATTTAATACATGAAAATGAGCAGAGAAAAGAAACCCTTATCCAAGTAAATGTTATTAAAGAGAAACTGCAGGCTTTGGTTATGTATAGTTATTCCGCTACCAAATCTTTACAATATATTGTGGAAAGAAATGGGATACCACCGGATTTTGAGAAGATAGCTACCGAATTATTAAATAGAAATAAATATTTTGATGTTGTAGAATTAGTTGATGGAGATGGCTTTATAACGCATGTGTATCCATTAAAGAATAATGACGTACTAGGATTAAATATTTTAACAAGTTCTGAATCTAGTAGTGGCGCACTAGCTACTTTAAAAAGGAAAGATTTTTTTATAGCGGGACCCGTTAATTTAAAGCAAGGTGGCATTGGCATGATTAGTAGACAACCTATTTTTATAGAGAACAAGTTTTCAGGATTTACTGCCGTTGTTACCAAACTTTCCACTTTTTTTAATGACCTGAGTATCGATAGCACCAATGATAACGGTTTTATATATCAATTATCGCGGGTAAATCGTGAGACAGGGAAAGAAGATTATTTTTTTAAAAGAGACATCTCGGCTTTTAAAGAATTTGCAGTACCTATAGAAATGCTTTATGGCGAATGGAAACTATATGTTATACCTACAAAGCACGAATTTAATACAGGAATTCGGTTTGCTTTAGTTGGGTTTTTAATAGCCATTGTTGGAGGTTGGCTTGTTTGGTTTTTTGCAGGACAATCTGTGAGGTTAAATAAACTTATTAATCTGAAGCTAATAAAGCAAGAATCGGAATTAGAATTAATTCATAAATCTTCTAGAAAACAAATAAAAAAGAGTGAATCAAATTTAAATAGAGCACAGCAGATAGCCAAGCTTGGAAATTGGGAGCTGGATTTAACTTTAGAGAAAGGCAATTTAACTTGGTCCAAAGAAATGTATCGGATATTCGAAAAAGATCCTGAAAAATTTGAGGTTACTAACGATACATTTTACGAAGCTATTCATCCAGATGATAGAGCTAGGGTTCTTGACATATTCACAAATGGTGTTAAAAACAATAAAGGGTATCGCATAACATATCGCTTAAAACTCGATAATAATGGTATTAAATATGTAGAGGAACAATGCGAATTTATTTATAATGAAAACCAGAACCCTAAAAAAGCTTTTGGTACCATACAAGATGTTACTGACAGAAAAAAAATTGAAGAAGTATTAAAAAATAGTGAGTTATTGTATAGAAACCTTGCTTCTAATGCACCTGTGGCTATTTTTAATTTAAATAAAGATGGTGAGTGTACCTATGTTAATGAAGAGTGGATGAGCTATTCTGGTTTGACATTTAATGAAGCTATGGGGTCCGGTTGGCAAGTTGCTTTGCATCCAGATGATAAAGAACGTATTTTAGGAGAGCTACTAGAGGCTATTTTAAAAAACATAGAGTTTAAATCTGAATTAAGATTTCAAGATAAAAAAGGGAAAATCACTTATTTAGCAGTAAAAATCACAAAACTATTAGATGCTAATAATAGGGTTTATGGTCATATTGGGATTGCATCAGACATTACCGAAAGATTTGATATAGAACAAGAACTGCTTATTTATAAAAATAATCTTGAGAAATTAGTAGATATAAGAACTGAAGAACTCAATGAGAGTAAAGAAGCTTTATTAAATCTTTTAGAAGATATTAATTCTCAATCTATAGAGTTAGAGAAGGAGAAAGTGAAAGCGCAATCGGCAGATTTAATGAAATCTGCATTTTTAGCGACCATGTCTCACGAGTTAAGAACACCTATGAATTCCATTATAGGTTTTACCAGTATCTTGCTAAAGGAATTTGCTGGCCCTTTAAACGAGGAGCAAGCAAAACAAATAGGGATGGTTAAAACCAGTGGACAACATTTGTTAGGGCTGATCAATGATGTGTTAGATATTTCTAAAATTGAAGCTGGGGAATTGAAGGTATCTCTTTACCCTTTTAATTATATCGATTCTCTTCAAAAAACAGTAGAATTTTTATTGCCTCAAGCATTAAAAAAAGGATTGTCCATTGAATCTGAAATTTCTATAATAGATATCACTCTTATAAGCGATGAAAGAAGAATAGAGCAAGTGCTCTTAAATTTGCTTTCCAACGCTATTAAATTTTCAAATATTGGTGCAATTAGAATAAAAGTGGCTGTTAAAGATCATTTTGTTGTAACTCAAATTATAGACCAAGGTATTGGAATAAATAAAACGGATTTAAATAAATTATTTATGCCTTTTATTCAATTGGAAGGCGGTTTAAGCAGGAGTCATGAAGGAACGGGGCTTGGCTTAGCTATTTCGAAAAATTTAATTGATAAATTAGGAGGTCGAATTGAAGTAGAAAGTATCGAAGGGAAAGGCAGTACTTTTACGTTCTATTTACCCATAGAATGATTTGCTTTTCAATGAGCTTTTTAATTATATTGATAATTACAATATCTAATTTATTATATTTATCAGCTATACACTTAATGTTTTAGAACTATTCACTTAAAAAATATGAAATTATCGGTTTTAATAATTGAAGACAATGAACAAAATATGTACATGTTGTCTTATCTGCTCGAAAAAAGTCATTATAATGTCATAAAAGCTTATAACGGTAATGACGGCTTAACGTTAGCACATGAAAATAAACCAGATATTATTTTAATAGATATTCAATTACCGGATATGGATGGTTATGAAATATGTAGTAAGCTGGCATTTAATGGCTTACCAAAAAACACGGTATATATAACAGTTACTTCCTATGCTATGGGAGGTGATAGAGAAAAATCTATGGAAGCTGGTGCAGATGGATATATAGAGAAGCCTATAGATCCAGACTTATTTGTAGAACAAATGGAACGTATTTATAAAGCAAAAAATAGTTAATTGTAATGAGTACGGTTTTAATAGTAGATGATACGTTCGAAAATTTATACTTGCTTAAGGTTATTCTTGAGGAGGCAGGTTATTTGGTAATAGAAGCTAAGGATGGAAAAGAGGGATTAAAACAATTGCACAAACATGATATAGATTTAATTATATCAGATATTTTAATGCCTGTAATGGATGGCTATATGTTTTGTCAAGCTTGTAAAAAAGACGATTTATTTAAAGATATTCCTTTTGTTTTTTACACTTCTACCTATACTGAAAAACTTGATGAAGATTTTGCCTTAAAACTTGGCGCTGTGCACTTTTTAAGAAAACCTACAGATCAAGAGAATATACTAAAGGTACTTAAAGATATATTTAATGGAGAAGAACCAAAAACAAAAACTACCAAAAAACCTCAGTTTACCGAGGAAGAAGTTCTAAAACTCTATAGTAAGCGCCTAATTAGTAAACTGGAACAAAAGAATTTAGATCTCGAAAAAGAAGTATTTGAACGACAAAAAGCAGAACACTTATTAATTCATGAAAATGAAGTTTTGGATTTAATAGCTGTAAATACTCCTATAGAAAAGATTTTTGACCGGTTGCTTTTAAATTTTCAATCCTTACATCCAAAATATTTTGGAACTCTAAGTTTACTAGATAAAGATGGGATTCACCTAGATTTAATCTCAGCGCCATCTATGCCAAAAGAATATGGCTTAGCTATAAAACGTATTGTAATAGGTGAAAGCGTTGGTTCCTGTGGTACGGCTGCTTTTAGAAAACAGCCTGTAATTGTTTCGGATATAAGTACAGATGCCTTGTGGCTGAATTATAAAGATCTTGCTGTAAAACATGGTTTATTGTCTTGCTGGTCTTTGCCAATAGTATCCAAAAACAATATTGTTTTAGGAACCTTTGCTATTTACAGTATGGCTATTAGTACGCCATCCTTAGAAGATATACGCGAACTAGCATTAGCTGTTAACTTAGCTCATGTGGCAATCGAAAAATACCGTATTGTTACTGAAATTAAAAAGAAAGACGAATCTTATAAATCTTTAATAGACCAAGCAAGTGATGCTATTGTAACTTATACATTGGATGGTACTATTTATAATTTTAATAAAGCTAGCTATACTACTTTAGGCTATACGGAAAAGGAATTTTTGAAATTAAAAGTCCAAGATTTGATAGTAGGAGATATCATAGATAATCCATACACTATAACTCAGTTACAAAAAGAGAAACCTGTAATTTTTGACAGGCAGTTTAGGCATAAAAATGGATCGATACTAGACGTAGAGATTTCTGCGAAACTACAGAAAGAAGGTAAGGTTGTTGGGATTGTTCGCGATGTTACGGAGAAGAAAGAAAATTTAAATAAAATTAAAAGAGCTAAGGAGTTTTCAACAGGGCTATTGAAGTCGATGAGAGAAGGCTTAGTTGTAATCAATTTAGAATCAGAAATAATTAGTGTGAATCCTGCATTTTGTGAAATGACGGGTTTTACTGAAAAAGAATTACTAGGTGTTAAACGTCCATTTCCGTATTCTCCACCAGAATTAAGAAAAGAAAATGATAAGCGTTATGCAATGTTATTAAAAGGAGAAAATAAGGGTGATTATGAAAATACGTATATGCGTAAAAACGGAGAGCGTTTTCCTGTACATGTTTTAATTTCAAGTATTTATGATGAGAATGGCGTGAAAACGGCCAATTTCTCAACTGTTCAAGATATTACACAACGGAAGAAAGCTGAAATAGATTTAAAATTGGCCAAAGAATTTACAGACAACCTGGTTATGTCTATGCAGGAAGGGCTAATAATAATTAATCTAGATGTGAAAATTATTCTGGTAAATAATTCTACTTGTAGAATGCTAGGTTATTCTAATGATGAGTTAATGAGTATGGAGTTTCCTTATCCATTCATTAAGCAGGAAGATTTTGAAGAAATTATTAGAAAGAGAGAAAAAATGATTCGTGGCGAACATAACTATTTTTTGTTTGAATTTAAAAGGAGAAATGGCGAAACGTTTTTAGCATCATTCTTAATAGGAAATATAAAAAATGATAGTGGAGAGGTCATTGCTTTGTTTGCAACCATGAAAGATGTTTCTGAAGAAGAAAAAGCTAAAAAAGTGTTACAGGATAATGCCAGAAAATCTTTAGAACGTAAAAATGTTATTTTAGAATTAGCCAATTTAGTAGGAACAGATTATAAAAGTGCCTTGAGACGCATTACGGCACTCTCCGCAGAAACTTTAAATGTTAGACGTGTTGGGGTTTGGAAATTCAATTCTGAAAAAAATAAGATTGTTTGTGAGAAACTGTTTGATTTAAAAGATCAAACTTATGGAAATCAAGGTTTAGAACTAATAGAAAAAAGCAATCCTAATTATTTTGAAGCCCTATTTAAAAATAAAACTTTAAGGATAGATGATGCTCTAAAAAATGATGTTACTAAAGACTTTGCAAAAGATTATTTACTACCTATAGGTATCACTTCCATAATGGATGTTGTTATTCGGGTTTCTGATGATTTTTATGGGGTGTTGAGTTTTGAACATATTGGAGCTAAACGAAAATGGAGTGAGGATGAAGAGGAATTTGCTACCTCTATCTCTAATTTGGTTTCTTTAATGATTGAGAGCTCACAAAGAAAAATAGCTGAAGAAGAATTGGTTGTCATTAATAAACAACTTAACAATACTCTAAATGAGGTCATTGAATTAAAAAGTCAATTAGAACAAGAAAATATTTATCTAAGAAATGAGTTAGACCTAGTGTTTAACTATGAAGAAATGGTTTATGGAAGTGTGGAATTTAGTAATGTTTTAAACGAAGTAGAAAAAGTTGCGCCTACCAATGCCACTGTATTATTGTTAGGAGAATCTGGTACGGGAAAAGAGTTGCTTGCAAGAGCCATTCATAATATAAGTTCTAGAAATAAAAAACCATTAATAAAAGTGAACTGCTCTGCTATTCCAAGAGAGCTTTTGGAGAGTGAACTATTCGGACATAAAAAAGGCTCGTTTACCGGTGCGTTTAGCGATAAAATTGGAAAGTTTGAATTAGCAGATGGGGGTACGTTATTTCTAGACGAAATTGGAGAGTTGCCTTTAGATATGCAACCTAAAATATTAAGGTTCTTACAAGAAGGAGAAATAGAGGTTGTTGGAGGTGCTGGTACAAAAAAGCTAGATGTAAGAGTTATGGCCGCCACAAACCGAAATCTTTTGGAAGAGATTGAAAAGAAGCAATTTAGAGAGGATTTATATTTTAGGCTTCATGTATTTCCTATAGAAGTTCCAGCACTACGCAAAAGAAAAGATGATATCCCGTTGTTAGTGGAGCATTTTGTCGATAAATTTAATAAAGCCTATGAAAAGCATATTAAGTTTATTTCAGATGAAGCCATGAGTCAACTAAAAGCTTACAACTGGCCTGGTAATATTAGAGAGTTGGAGAATTTAATAGAACGTGCATCCATACTCTCAACCAGTGACACTTTAGTTATACCTGGTTTTGAAACTACCAATCAAAAAACCAAACATCGAATAGATAGTAAAGACGTCTCACTTGATTCTATTTTACGAAATCACATCCTTCAAATTCTCGAAGAATGCCAATGGAAAATTAGCGGACCAAAAAGCGCTAGTGAAATGTTAGGTTTGAAAGCGAGCACTTTGCGAGATAAAATGGCCAAATTGGACATAGTAAAGCCGGAAAAAATTTAACGGTATACCGTGACTTTGGTTTATTGACTTGAATAGTAACGGTATACCGTTACCGTGTTAATTGGTTAAATTATAAATAAAAAACACAAAACACTTGTAATGAGGGTTTTGTGTTTTTTTTTATGCTTTATTTAACTCTTGGCACTTGTATTGGAGTAAGCTTTCGAAATGAAACACATGGAAAAACAATTACTCATCGGTCATTCTAAATTTTGGATAGATAAAAAAATTATCTATTGCAAAGTAGATAGTGATTTTAATACTGAGAAAGTTGATGAAAATGTAGAGGTTCTTTTTGTACAAACTATAACGGTTTTATCTCAGGGTAAATTTTTACCCTTCTTAATTGATGTAAGAGAACTTGATTTTAATCAATCAATAAAGTTATTAAAGCTTCTTTCTAATTGCGCTAGAATTAAGTCATTAATACTATCTAAAACATTCCTAGTAGATTCTTATAAGTTCAAGGTTCTATTATCCATATATAGTTTTATATGTAATCCTATTGTTCCAGATTTTGTTTTTAAAAACGTTAAAAGGGCCGTTGAACATTGTGATGACGATAACATGATATTTAATGCAGTGAACTAATCATATGAACAACGAGGACAACATTATTACTATAGGATCAACAAAGCTTTGGACAGACGCCAAGGACATCCTTTATTGTAAATTTAGTAGTAATGACCCTAACTCACAATTAGATTCCATTAGAGCAAATAAATACATAAATGCCATTGCTCTTTTGTGTAATGGTAAAGCCATGCCATTTTCAATAGATTTAAGAGGCTCTCGTGGCACTTTTTTACCAAACGCCGCCATTCTTATTGCTAATTCTCCCACACTAAAAAAGCTCCGGATTTCTGAAGCTTTTATTACAGATTCAATAGGTATTAAATTGCTAATAGCTTCATACAAAAGGATTTATGACCCTACAACACCATATCGTATTTTAAACAATACGGAGCTTGCTCAGCATTATTGCAAAGAAACAAAAAACAAGTTCTATGGAAGCAATTAAATACTATTTACCAACAAATTTAAATGAGAGTGTGCTGTCTTTAATTAAAGACAATACCATTTTTACTCTTACAGATTCATTAGGCAGAATAGAATATGCCAGTAATGCTTATTGCTTACTTGTAGAAGTTCAGGAACATAGACTTATTGGTGAAACTCACAAATTATTAAAATCTCATTTACATTCAAGTTCGGTTTATAAGAGTTTATGGAGAACCATTAAAATGAGAAATAAATGGCATGGTGTTTTAACAGAAACTTTAAATAATGGCAAAGTTATTTGTTTAGATACAACCATCATACCTATAAAAGATGAGATTGAAAACAATATAAAGTATGTCGCTTTATATCAAGATATTACAGAGCAGTATTTGCGTAATAAAGACATGGTTGCTACAAATACTAAAGATGAAGACTTTCTAAAAAGTATGCCATATCATGTGTTTTCCATAACGAAACACGGTAAAATTTTAAATGCAAATAAGAGCTATCATCAGCTAGAAGTTTCAGAATTAATAGGCACGTATGTTTATGATTATATCAAATTAACCTCTTTAGAAGATTTTAAAACACATATTGATTTAGTGTTTTCTAAAAAGGTGCCTAATCAATTTGAAATTCGTGAGGCTGATTCAAACGAAGTTATAAAGCCATATACGGTTTTAATCTCACCAATTTTTAATGAATTGGGAGGTGTGTTTTCTGCTACTGTTACAATTCAAGAAAGCTTTAAAACGGATATAATAAGTAAAGAAGAAAGAGAAGCTGAAACCAAATGCAAATTAATTTATCAATCTATTAATGTAGGAATTATAGTTGTAGCAGATAGTAATGGAAATATTACGGAATGGAACAAAGGAGCAGAGTTAGCATTTGGCTATTCTGAATCGGACATCTTAGGAAAACCTCTGACTATTTTAATCTCTAAAAACTTTAGAAAAGTGACTATTAAAGAGTTGCTTAAAGTGTCTCATAAACTTAAAAACAATCAAAATATTGATTTAATTGAAATGTACTGTCTGAATAAAGATGGACAGGAATTTCCAGTCGAATTTGCTTTAAGTAGTTTGAATTTTAGAGGTGAGAGAATATTTTGTGCCATGATGTTGGATATCACTAATCGTAAAGCATTAGAAAACAAATTAAAGCAAAAAACGAAAGATTTAGAGTTGTTTTTATACCGTTCTGCTCACGATTTAAAAGCACCTTTTTCTTCGGCAGAAGGCTTGTTAAATTTATTAAAAGACGAAAAAACAAAAGATAGACTCAAAATATTAGACATGCTTGAGACTACTATATCTCAAGGGAAAATTTTATCAGATAATTTAGCACAAGCTTCTCTTAGCTCCATAAGTAAGAGAGTTCATCATAAAATAGATTTTCATGATATTATTAAAAATATATTAGATGTATTTTCATTTACTAACAAGCTGGATCTTTTTGATATTGATATAGATATTGATGCACCTTATACTTTTTATTCTAACCCAGATTTACTGAACTCCATATTTCATAATTTAATTCAAAACTCCGTAAAGTATTCAATTGAACCTAACCAATTGCATAAGCCTTACATCAAGATATCTGTTAAAACCTACAACGATATTGCACTAATTAAAGTGCGTGATAATGGCGTTGGAATGAATGAAAATGACTTGAAAAATATATTTGATTTATACTATAGAGCTAATAAAAAAGACATTCCCGGGAATGGTTTAGGTTTATATGTTGTTAAGAATATTATAGAAGATTTAGAAGGAGAGATAGGTGTTAAAAGCACTCTAAATAAAGGCTCCTGTTTTGAAATTACTTTGCCCAATCCCAAATAAACTTATTTTCTAACCCCAAATAGAACCTACTTATGAAGTTAAATATCATGCTCATTGACGATAATAAAATTGACTTATTCGTCAGTAATAAAATTATTGAGAGAACCTGCGTTAATTCGAGTGTGAGAACATTTGAAAGAGGTAGCACGGCCATTAACTTTTTAAAAATCTTTGAAAAGATTAATAAGCACCAAGACCAATTTATACCTGATGTTATTTTATTAGACATCAATATGCCAGAAATGAATGGCTTTCAGTTTTTGAAAGAATTTAATAAACTGGAAATTCTAAGAGACAAACCTATTAAGATCTTTATGTTGTCTTCATCAACTCATTTACATGATGTTATTAAGGTGAAGAGAGAGAAGCATTGTGCTGGTTTTTTGAGCAAACCATTAACAATGAAATCGTTAAATAAGGTTTTGAGCGAATCGCAACCTTATTTTAACAGAAAATATTATCAAAATTATACGATGACTAAGTCGTATTAATCGCCCCCTAACAAATCTATTACTAACCATTAAAAACACCTACTTATGAGATTAAAATTTTACTTATGTAACATTTTTGCTTTTTCAAGTTTTATTTGTTGCTATTCCCAAATTGTAAATGAGGGCATACTGCAAATAGATTCAGCAACAAATGTCTATTTCGAAAACGAATACACTAATACAGTTAGTGGTATTCACAGCAGTGATGGCAATTTATATTTAAACCATAATTTTATTAATGATGGTTCAACTATGGCATTATCTGGAACAACTAAATTTAAGAGTGCTACAAATCCGTTATCAAGTATTTCTGGTGCCACAAAAGCTATTAATTTTTATAATTTAGAAATTGATATTACAGCTCCAAATACTAAAGGGTTGTCTGTAGCAGATAATTTTGAGTTGAATGTTAAAAATGCCATTCATTTGGCACACGGAACGCTTCGTTTAATTGGAAAGGCGCAACTTATTCAAAGCCATACGGGTTTGGATGCAAACACGAGTACTTCTGGTAACATGTTAATTGACCAATATGGCTATGCATCAGCATACAAATTTAACTATTGGTCTTCTCCTGTTAACAATAGTGGGACATTTTCCTTATCAGGAGGTCAGTTTGATGGTACAGATTCTAGTATCAACCCATTTGAACCACAGCAAGTCCTTTTTAACTCTGGTTCTCCATATAATGGAATTCCATCTGTTCTTGATGGTGGTAATAATGTTACTACAGCTTTAACCATTAACACACAATGGCTTTATCGTTATGGACAAGGAACAGGATCTTATGCAGATTGGATTAGTATAAATGCTTCTACCGTTTTAAATCCAGGAGAAGGATTTACCATGAAAGGAACTAATACCTTACTGACTGATCAAAATTATGTGTTTTCTGGAGCTCCAAACGACGGAGATTATTTTTCACCTATAGTTGCTGGCGAACAATCGTTATTGGGGAACCCGTATCCTTCAGCACTAGATGCAACTGAGTTTATTACAGATAACCTGACCTTACTTGAGGCTGTCTATTTTTGGGTAGATGGAGGTTCCACTTCACATGCTTTATCAGATTATTTAGGAGGTTATGCCATTCGTAATTTAACAGGAGGAACGCCACCTTCTATTGCCTCTCCATTAATTAGTGGTGTTGGTACTTCTGGTAGTGTCACTGACCCTTCTCAATATATTCCAGTAGGTCAAGGTTTCTTTGTAGAAGCTATTGGAAGTGGAGATATTACTTTTAAAAATTCTCAAAGAGTCTTTAATGTAAATACAACAGAAGATACCATTATTCCTATAGAATCAGAGGAGTATGAAGAGTCTGCAGTAGCTGGAGAACCTACATTTGTTATGGAAAATCAATACCTACGAATTGGTTATGAAGATCCAGAAGGTTTTCATAGACAACTTCTTTTAGGTTTTTTACCAAATTCTAATGCAGATTTGGATTATAACGTTGGTTATGATGCCATTTTAACGGAACATAGAGATGACGATTTATTTTTTGTTATTGAAAACGATTCAGAAAAGAAATATGCCATTCAAGGTTTAAGCAGTTATTCCAATGTTTTGGAATTACCCTTAGGGATATTAATTTCAGAATCGGGTACACATAAAATTATGTTAGATGGTATTGAGAATTTTCAAGATACTGTTTATCTAAAAGATCATGTATTGAATATCACTCATAATTTAAGCGAGTCTAGCTTTGATGTTAATTTAGCCTTAGGAGAACACTTAGACAGATATTCTATTGTTTTCTCACCAGCAACAACCTTATCAACTACTAATGAAACCGTATCTAATATTGATGTGTTTTATGATGGTCATGGTCAGATTGTAGTCAATAACATTGAAAGAACCCAAATAAAAAATATTAAAATATTTAATGTTTTAGGACAAGAAGTTTTAAAACTAAACACCAATCTTAATAGTGTCAATAAATTACAAATACCATTTAATAATAGTCATGGTATCTATTTTGTAAACGTCGAAACTATTAATAGCAATTTTACTAAAAAAATCCTAAACTACTAATTATGAAAAAATTAAACCTACGATTAAGAATACTAACTTTAGCAGTTTTTGCTAGCTTTAGTTTTAACGCCATATCTCAAGTTGGTATTGGTACATTAACTCCAGATGCTTCAGCCATGTTGGATCTAAGTTCTACAGAAAAGGGGCTTTTAGCACCAAGAATGACTTCTGCTCAAAGAATTGCAATAGCAAGTCCAATAGAAGGTTTATTGGTATATGATATTACAGAAAGTGCTTTTTACTTTTATAAATCTAGTGCTTGGACAAAACTTGGTTCAGAGTCGAGAAACAATCATAAAATTATTAAATCTGCTGCAGATTTAAGTGCAGAACTTACAGCAGGTGGTGGTAGTAAATATTTATTATCATCCAATATTTTGTATGAAATAAATGGTACAATTACTTTAGCTCAATCCATAGATCTAAATAATGCTTATATAGCTGGTATAGATACAAACGAAGATGTTTTAGTCAAAATTGGAGGAACCATGTTTGTAGGAAATACAGGTGGAAGTATCAAAAATGTTACGCTTTCTGCTCCTGGAGGAACCATTTTTAATCTAAGTGGAAGCAACACTGAAAATATAATTTTTAGAGATTGTTTTGTTGCTAATTCAGGATCGGTTGGTTCAATAAATGGTTATGGCTTAGTTTTCTTAAGTGTTGTTCAATTTGTTGGAAATACGGCTGGAATTACTTATAGTAATATAACCGATTTGTTAATGAGTAATACGGGTTGGTCTGCTTCTAATGGTGGAACGTATGAAACTTTTACTGGAACTTTTGGTTTTATTGAAAAACAAGGTGGATTTTCTAAAGTTGATGGATCTGCTATAGGTGTAGATTTTAGTAGTAATCCTGTTGTAAATGAAGGTGTATTAACTGGAACTAGCTTTAGTGGAACGAGTGCACAATATGTAAAAGGATATACTGTAGGTTCGTATACTGGTTTTAATTTTAATAATGCTTGGACAGTAAATTGTCCAGGAATTCCAGTAGAGTCAGATCAGGTTGCATCTGGTAATATTTATTATGATGGTTCAATAACAAATGGGTTCGGACAAACATTTAATAATGGGAATGCTCGAAATTTAGCTGGAAATAGCAATACCAATTCTACAACAGCTGTAAACTTAATGAGGGTATCTTCACCAGTAGACAATAGAATAACCTATTTAGGTAAAAAAACAAGAACATTTCAAATAAATGCATCTTTGTCTATTAGGGGAGAAAATGGTCTTGGGAATTATTACGCATTTTTTATAAGAAAAAATGGGTCAACTACTTTAACGGAAACCAATACGCTGATGAGAGTTAACAATGTAGATGACGTTTCAAGTAATTCAATTACTGGTACTGTTGAGTTAGATCCAAATGACTATATAGAAATATGGGTAAAAAGATTAACAGGTACCGGTTCAACTGAAATAGCTGTGTTTTCATTAAATCTAAATATGAAATAAACAAAAATAAATTTCCCTAAGTATATTAATAGTGTTAATTGAAGGTTTGTATCCCTATAAACCGAATAAAACATCTTCTCTAAATTTTAATAGAGGAGATGTTTTTATTTTATATAGCTATTAATTATAAAGAAAAGTTTAAAAGATGCTACTATATTCCCACAAAATATTATCCGTTGGTTTTGTTGCTAAGTTGTACCTTTGTCAATTAAACGATTAATTTGGATCAGGTAGCTCAAATTTTCTCTTCAAATTTTAAAAAACTCCTGCAGTTTTTAAAAAGCAACGATTTCTCAAAAGCCGTTTTGATGGGAATTGCGGTCACTGCACCCATAATTTTGGGATTAACCCTAGAACATTTGGAGGTAGGATTAGCACTTTGTTTTGGAGCTTTTTGGTGTTCCCCTAGTAATGTTAGTGGAAGTCTCAACCACAAAATGAAAGGAATTTTGCTTTCAGCCTTATTGATTATGGTGGTCAGTTTTTTTGGAGGTTATTTACATTATAAAACTTGGCTAATACTTCCTGTTTTAGGATTTCTAACTTTTGGCATTGCTTTTATTTCTGTTTATGGATTTAGAGCCTCCCTGATTAGTTTTTCAGGGTTATTAGCACTAGTTCTTAGTTTTGCTCATACCAGTCAAGAACTTGAAATTTATCAATACGCTTTGTTAATTGGAGTAGGAGGGCTGTGGTATTTGTTATTAGTGGTTATCTGGCACTATATCAATCCGAAAGCTCAAACCGAAGAGATTTTAGCCGAAACCTTTATTTTAACTGCTAAATTTCTAGAAACTAGAGGGCAACTTGTAGGACAGCAAACAAATAGAGAGGCCTTGCAAACCAAATTATTAAATTTGCAATCGGAATTAGTAGAACATCATGCCACTTTAAGGGATATTTTAATACAATCTAGAAAAAGCTCTGGAATTTCTTATTATAAAGGAAAACGCTTGTTGGTTTTCGTTCAATTAGTGGAAATGCTTGAAACAGCCATTGCTAATCCGGTAAACTATGAAAAAATGGATGTGCTTTTTAAACAACATCCTGGTTATATAAATAGCTTTCAGGATTTTATTTTCGAAATGGCACAACAGCTTAGGTTTATTGCCGAATTTGGAAACGATATTAAAAAACTTCCTAAAAGCAAGGAATTAAGTATTTGTTTTGAAAAAATAAAGGAGGAAGTAGGACTGCTTAAAACTTCAGAAGGCAAGGCAGATTATGAAGACTACTTAATGCTCCAAAACTTATTGGAATATCAAGAAAAACAATTTAATAAAATTAAAAAAATTAAATGGCTTTTAGGAAATCCGGATATGGATGCTAAAGATTTTATTGATAGAAACGAATCTAAGCGTTTTATAGTTTCACAAGATTACAATCCTAAAGTATTGTTGAGAAACCTGAGTTTTAGATCCAATATATTTAAGCATTCGTTGCGTTTAGCCGTTACTGTAATGATTGGTTATGTGGTAGGTAATTTCTTCGCATTTCAAAATCCGTATTGGATTCTTTTAACTATTATCGTGATTATGCGTCCTAGCTACGGACTTACAAAAACACGTTCTAAAGATCGGATTATTGGGACTCTTATTGGGGGAGCGATTGCTTCTGGGATGGTGTTATTGATTCAGAATCCTTATATATATGGCGGATTAGGAGTAGTTTCTTTAATCATAGCTTTTTCTATGGTACAGAGAAATTATAAAGCTTCGGCTGCTTTTATTACGTTGAGTGTTGTTTTTATTTATGCCATTATTCAGCCTGATATTACTGCCGTAATACAATTTCGTATTATAGATACCATACTAGGTGCAGCCTTATCTTTTATGTCTATGCTTTGGCTGTGGCCAGCTTGGGGTTTTCTGGAAATTGGAAAGAATATTGAAACAAGTGTGGTGGCTAATAAAGATTTTTTAGGAAAGATATCTCATTTCTATCAGCATAAGGGCAAGGTGCCTACAAGTTATAAGTTATCGCGTAAAACGGCTTTTTTGGAGACTTCTAATCTAAATGCCGCCTTTCAAAGAATGACTCAGGAGCCTAAATCGAAACAGAAACATTTGGATAAAATCTATGAGCTAGTCGAATTGAATCATACATTTTTATCGTCCTTAGCTTCGTTGAGTTCCTATATCCAATTTCATCCCACTACGGAAGCTTCGGAGAGGTTTAAAATGGCCATTACTAAAATAGATGATAACTTGTCTCAAGTTATCACATCCTTAAACGGAGGAAAGTCGCAAAATATGGCTTCAACGATTCTTCAAGGGGATGTCTTTTTTAAAGAACAGTTAGCTCATGAAAAACTATTTCTGGCACAAGAAGACAAACATCTGGAAAGACATGACCAAGAAGCCCATTTGGTTTGGGAGCAACTTAGATGGTTATACACCATTAGTGGAAGCATGTTAAAACTAACTTCTTCTATTGATTTTGATTAACCAAGTTTCAACTTGAAACTATTAGAAGGCTTATTATAAATTAGTTTACTAAATAATAACTAATTATTGGAGCGCAAGTTTTTTATTTGTGGCACCTAGATTTGTATGCACTCTAACAATGCTAAAAGTTTCTTTTGTAAATAGAAATGGTAATCTCAATTCTCTTTTATTAATATTATTAATATCTAAGATTCGTTTCCCCATTAAATTAAAAATTTCCATTTTGGTAATTGTTTTATTTGAAAGCACTAATATCTCTTGAGACTTTCTTAAATACGAAATAGAAGTATTTGGAACGCTACTAACATAATCATTTATGTTTAAGCCGTTGTCGTTTAAGTTGTTAGTAAAGGCAAGAGAGTAACGATCTAAATAAGTTCCTGGACTTACATTCTCTTGGAAGTCCATTTCATTTAAAAGCGTGTAGGTATTATTGAAAGCATCAAAAATAAAGATATCAATATCCGTGTCAAAATTTTCCAAAGAATTGAGCGCAATTGTTATATCTCCTGCATTTGTAATAAACATACCTAAAGGATAGTGGTTTGTATTATCAAATTCTCCAACACCTTGAATTACATAGCGTTCTCCTTCAATCATCCAATTTAAATCGTCTGGAAAATTATCTACATTTTGTGCATCGTAACCATAGTCAATTCCTTCTGTAGCAGCATTATCTGGTGTGAATGCTAACAGTAAATGACGTACATAACCATTTGGCATGGTGAAATCTAATCTGACACGTTGAATCTCGTTAAAATCATAGGTTTCAGTTATTTCTTTTGAAAAGGGATTTGCATTTGTAAGTGTTGTAGTACACAGTGAAATAAGTAATAAGTAGATTAGTTTGTTCATTTTCTTTAGGGTTTAAATGAATTGGTATAATTTGGGTTTTACAAATATAGAAAAGCATTCCAAAAAACCTTTGAAATACAGATTAATTCGATTAAATACATCCTTTTTGTAAAGTTATTCGTGATTTTGTAGGAAGATTAATATGTAAATGCCTTATTTATTGGCTGTTGGATTAAGCTTTGAGCTTTCGTGAATAAGCTTGTCTTTGTTTATACACTCTTCATACATTAGCCATACTTGAGCTATACATTAGCTATACATGAGCTATGCAATTTAGCAAAGGCATGTTGATAACGATGTTGTTGGTTGTTTGTTGTTAAGTTGTTTAGGCTTCCTTGTATGAGATTGTCGCGTTCGTTCCTCTCTCGCAATGACACAGCAAAAAAAATGGCGACCAATTGGTCGCCATTTTAAATATATTTAATTTAAAAAATTAATTCTGGTCTATTACAATCTTCTTGTTAATCATTTTGTTATCTGAGGTTCTCACTTTAATGATATACGATCCTTCAGAAATTTTACTTACAGGAATTTTACATTCATCAGACAGTGGCGCATTGGTAGCATTCCAAGATCTTACCGTTTGTCCTAACATGTTTACTAGATATACTTGTTTGATATCCATTGATGATGGCACATGGATATAAATTTCGCTTGTTGCACTTAAGAAATTTACAAGTACATTAGAGAATTCTTCGTCAACAATGTTTAATGTGGCATCTTCTTTAAAAGTTATAAAATATCTATTGGCATGACTTCCGGCGTCTAGGACTATTTGATAATTAACAGCGTTGATTCTAGAATAGGTACCTAATAAGGCATCATATACATAGACGTCTATTGGATCCTCAAAATTTTCTAAGGCTGTAAGTTCTATTTCTATATTTCCAGAGGTATCCAAGTCTATAACAAGGGGATACATGTTATCACTATTAAATTCACCAACCCCTTGAATGATATACTTATCATCTTCAATTAAGAATGACATATCACTTGGGAATAACTCTTCATTACGTGCGTCATAACCGTAATCAACACCCTCTGTAGCAAGGTTATTCGGTGTGAAACCAAGCAGTAAGTGTCGCACAGCATTTTCAGGAGATTTAAAATCTAATCTGATTAACTGAGTATTGGTTTCGTTATTTTCGGTTTCGTCTTCATTATTTTCTTCATTAGAAGAACGCATAAAAATAGATAATCCGCCAGATTCTTTTTCAAAGACACGCTGTGAATTTTTAAAGATAAAATTCCCACCAGAAGCATTTGCAGTTGCCATAAAACCTTGTCCAACCGGGATGTAACGTTTTGGTATTTTATTGGCATCTCCAGTTCCATTAAGATCTGGCGACGAAACAGCTGCAGTACCACCTGTATTATTATAATAAGCGTAACCTCCTTGATATTCAACGGTTATATGCGAATTGTTACTTGGGGCATGTTCCCAATAACGGATGGTACCATCTAATAAGACTGGCGCATTGTCTGCAATTACAGCCATTGCATCAAGTGCTGATGGATAGGGGTTTCCTAATAAAGCTTCATCGTTTGATCCGATGGCTCTCAAAATTGTTCCCGTATTAGGTTGTCCCCTAAAGGTGTAATTTTGTAAAGCTGAAGCGCTACCACTACCTTTCATTAAGAAACCTAAACCGACTTCGATGTTATAAAACTGATCAATTTTATGCCAATCATAGTAAGAATCATATGGGTAACTTTCGTATAAATACAACCAGCGCGTACTGATAGATACCGGGGTGGTTGGAGCTCCATCATAACCACCAATCCAGTTAACTTGAGCATTTCCGTCGTAAAGAGCATCCTCGAGATTATAAGATATTGGATGGGTATTAAGTGCATTAAAAGTGTTGCTTACGGGACTTCCCCAATAATTGTAATTATAAACATTAGAGGTTCCTTGTTGGTCTCTCTCCATGTGACCAGTACCGGCATAATCAACGATACTTCCATCATATTGTAATAATTGAGACTCTCCTTCAAGATCTAAGACGCCGTCAATTTTTAAATATTTGGTCACATTTAAAAGTTGATCGTTTTGTATTGAAAGTTTATTGTTATCTACAAGTAACCCTTGCACCACGGTTTTATATAAGACATTGGCTGGTCTATTAGCAGTTACATCAGTCTCTGTTCTAACAATATTCCATGTTTGTTCCGGACCACTGATACTATTTATTCGAGAGTTAGGGATTTGCTGTACACTTCCAGATGCCCAAGTGCTGGCACTATCCCAACTACCATTGTTATTAGATATATATGGAAGAGGTGCGTTTTCATTTTGAGAGGCTGTCATGCCTACAAGCGTCCCTTGTATGTTAGATAAAGAAATATCTTCAATATTTCCTCCATTAACGTTGTTTCCATCTGAACCATCCTTCATTTGGTAATACCCTTTTAAATTAGTCCATAATAAACCACCAGTAATAGGCAGAGGAATTACTTCTCCCATAACATTAGAACCAGCTTGTTTAATTTCTTGGTTCATCATTTCGCGAATTTGGGTGACACTTAATGCGGTGTCCCAAATACGGACTTCATCTATAGCACCATCAAAGTGATTTATTGGCAAGGCATTTGTTGTATCCATGGCACCAATAAGTGCTTTATTGGTATTGGATATTGGAGAAGAACCTGTTTTTGTTTGCACAACAAAGCCATCTATATACATCGTATATGTATTAGATCCATTAAAGGTAACAGCAACATGGTACCATCGGCTGTTATTCATAGTAGCTGTTGCTAACATGTCCTGATTGTTCCAACGGAAATGTAGTCTGTTTGCAATTAAACTTAGATCGTAACCTGAATTTAAGGCATTACTATTACGTTTAGAAATAATGGTTCGAATTCCTGAAACATTATCTGGTTTTACCCAAGCTTCCATACTAAATGAACCGTTACCTAACCCGTAATTGTTTGCAAAACTGATATAATCTTCATCTCCTTCAAAAATTAGATTATCACCACAATTAGGAATCACAATTTCTACAAAATCTGCGGTATTGCCACATAGTACATTATTGGTTGCTGTCCAAGTTAGTATATAGGTTGTGCCACTTTCTCCTGTGAAAGTGGAATTATAGGCTGCGGGATTAGAAAAGAAACCTGTGTTAGGTACTGCTGTCCATTGTCCAGTTGCATTATTAGCCGCAAGTGTAACCATTGTGACATCGCATCCTATAGTTGTTTGTTCTGCACCGGCATCTGCTATTACATATGGTAAAATTTCAACATCTACTGTTTCAATGGCTCTGTCACAATTGGTTGAGGGCTCATTAGATGTAAATGTGAAGGTAAACACTCCACTTGTGTCAATGGTGTATGTACCGGTGGCTACGTTTCCACCTGTAGTTATTGTTGGAATTGGAGTTCCAGAATGACTCCATTGACCACCAGTTGCAGACCCACTTAAATTGGCAATTAAATCAATTGTAGTTTCTGAAGCACAAATTTGTGGAATAGGAGCAATGGTAACCACTGGAGCTTCATTAATCGTTAAAATACCTTCAGACGATTTAATATCACAGGTAGAAGAGGTTTCTACACTGTACTCATAAATACCTTCACCTGTTGGGGTACCACTTATTTCATAAGTTAAGCCATTAAAAACGAACCCTAATCCATTAGGAAATACATTCAGAGCTAAAGGTGTTCCATTATGTGTCCATTGTATAGTTGGAGGTGTTAAGCCACCACCAATATCGTATGCTATGTCTTCTATAGGTGTATTCTGACAGGTAGTTTGTAAGTCGGTACCAAGAGGAGTTATTAACCTAATAAATGTAGAAAGAGTAGCAAATGAAATGTCATCAATCGCATAATCATTTCCACCAGCACTTCCATTGTCATTTATAATTCTTATGTTCACAGAGGTGTCTGCTGGTCCAGAGGTCCAATTACCATAAAATCGTTCCCAATTGTCGCCACTTGGCCCGTTTCCGGTTCTTGGAGGAGGTATAACATCAGTTCCAACAGGTACGCCGTTGACCTCAAATTGTAATCTAGGAGGGCTACCGTTAATCAATCTCATTACCCAGGCTGAAAAATAATAGGTGGTGTTTGGAAGTACAGGTGTATTATCCTGTCTCCATGCATCTATACCAGCATCTCCATTTATAGCCATAAAATTTTGTGCTCCTACAGTATTGTCTGTATGATCACTTCCATGAAAACCACTATGTACATCTTGTCCGCTATGGGTTATAGTATAGCCTAGTAAACCTCCATCAGCGTATAATTCCCCTTGACCAGCGGGAACAAGACCCGGCTGATTTGGAACAAAAATATGTCCACTTTGAAAAGGATATGCACTGTTATCCATAATATCTAGATTTGTAAAATCCCCATCTATTACAAGTTCCTGAGCAATGGCAATAGTACCTGAAGTAGAACAGCCCCCAGAAAGGGTTCCTACAACCGTATAAACATCTGCTATATCCACTAAAATCGAAGAACCAGTTTGTACTGGATTCGTTTGCCATTCATAAGTCACATTGGGATCTGAGGGAGATGTGGCAACCAGTTGGACAAATTGACTTTCATCAATTTCTGTATCAGAATCATCCACAACACAATATTCAGCAGTTACAAATATTTCAGGTGCAGGAGATACGTTGACTAGAACAGTTTCAGTATCTATACATCCATTAGCACTATTTTGAACCGTTAAGGTATAGTTTGTATCCAACGTTGGGGTTACCTGTATGATGCTATTGGCGGTTGAAGGTACTGATGCACTAGCAGGTAATCCTGCCGCGGCTCCAGTATCTGCAGTCCAAGAATAGGAGACAACGTCTCCACCAATACTCCCTTGTAATTGAAAATTATCAATACGAATATAAGGGTAGTTGCCACCGCTACTTCGACCATCATTCACATATAATTTTATTTCCAATTGATTTGCGTAATCGGCATCAGCGGGCAAAGAAAATAAAACTTCTCGCCAAGCAAGGGATGAATTATCATTTAACATGTCGTATCTCATGACATCAATAAACGCTCCCGTGCCATTTACGCGGTAGGAAATATCTATGTATTTAGGGTTGCCTGCGATGTTATTTCGTATAGTCTGAAAATACACTCTAAAATCTCTATAGTCATCTAATACAGAGCCGCCCACATTAAAAATCCATGCACCATCATCATCATGGCCATCATTATCATTCTGAAATAAGGATCTAGTAGCATTTGAACCCTCTGGATTTGAAGCAAAAGCATTTGTATCTGTAGCAGTACCATTTGATCCAAAATTATAAGTCATCGTACTATTATTCAAATGAGATGTAATACCTGGAATTTCCTGGCCATTATAAGCTCCATACCCTGATGGGGCAGGGCTTACATTGAAGTTGTAATTAATTAACGTTCTTTTATTTGGAGGATTACTCAAAGGTTGTAAGTTGGCTTGAATGGTCACCGTTTCTCCAGAACATAACGGATTAGTAGATGCTATTACTGTATCAATAACAGGCGACTCAAGAACTTGAACAGAAGATGTTGTATTGGAACAACTGTTTGCGTCTGTAAAAGTAAAGGTTGCAAACCCTGGAAGAACACCAGTAATTATTCCCGCATTATCTACAGTAGCTATTGCAGGATTACTAGAACTCCAAGTTCCTCCAGAACTAGGGGTTAGGCTATTTGTAGCTCCAACACATACTGAGGCAGGAGCAGTTAAAACAGGTAAGGCATTTATGGTTACATTAATAGGACTAGTACAACCTCCAGAAGCACTTGTGAAGGTAAAAGTGACTACCCCAGCAGACACACCATTAAAAACTCCGGCATTATTTACTGTAGCGATGGAAGGGTTACTTGAGCTCCAAGTACCACCCGTACTTGGTGATAAATTATCTGAAGCACCTACACAGATTTCTGTAGGTCCGGTCACTATAGGAGTCGGGTAAACCGTTATAAATATAGATGTACTTTGTACAGGCGTGTTACAATTTGTTAGCGACGATTGCAATTGCACATAAATCTCGTCCGCATTATTTAAACTTGTAAACGGTTGAAAAGTTGGGCTATTTGTTCCTTGGGATATCCCATTGATAAACCATTCGTATATAGGTGATGCACCACCATTTATTGGAGTAGCCGTAAATTCGATATCTCCATCCTGACATATCGGGTTGTTATCCACATTAATTTCAACACCGGCGCTTGCTGCTGGATCTAATACGTTTACAATGGCAGTACACGTTGCTGTATTGCCAGAAGTGTCAGTAACTGTTAAGATTACAGTATTAGAACCTAGGTGGGTACAATCAAAATCTGTCTTATTTAAGGCAAATCCCTGTATCCCACAATTATCTGTGGATCCATTATTAATATCGGCAACTACAATGGAGGCATTACCTGAGGAATTTAAGGTAATATCTATGGAGCCTACACAATTTGCTATTGGATTTTGTGTGTCATTAACCACAACCGTATAATTACATGTATGTGTCTGACCATGTCCGTCGTTCGCAACCGCCGTTACAGTGGTTGATCCCGAAGGAAAGGCATATGGAAAGGTAATTGGAGTACCAGAAATAGTATAGGTAAATGTAGGTGTTGATGCGGTGCAATTATCCGTAGCCGTTGCTGGAAGCGATAACAATGCAGTACAAGATCCAGAATCTGTTGGATAACTAGCTAAAACGGTTGGACAAACTATTTCAGGTGCTTGATTGTCGTTTACAACCACGTTAAAACTACAAATATCGGTTAAACCATTTGTTGTAGTAGCAAGAACGTCTACGACTGTTGTTCCTATAGGAAAATTGTATGGAAATGAAATTGAAGTTCCATCAATACTATAGGTGATTACCGGAGTATCGCAATTATCTGTAGCAGTAGCCGTAAAAGTTAGACTTGTTGTACAAGAATCTAAATCTGTATTATAACTTGCTGAAGGCGTTGGACAGGTTAACACCGGACTTTCGTTATCTGTAACTGTTACAGTTGAAGAGCAGGTGGCTGTATTAGAACCATCATTTATGGTATAAGTAACCGTTGTAGCCCCTACATTAAAATTGTAGTTGCCTACTTGTCCACTTCCACTACCAGAAGTTGCGCCTGTCATGGTCCATGTCAATGTTGGAGTGACTGCACAATCATCTGAAGCCACTACTTGATAGTTGAAGCTTGCGTAACATTCACCTGCATCATTAAATATAGAAACATTTGAAGGACAGTTTATAACGGGTAAGGTGCTATCAATAACAGTTACATCAAAGGTATCTATAAAAGTATTACCATGAATATCAGTTATTTCATATTCTAGTGTGGTTGTTCCAAGAGGGAAGGAACTACTACTAGTATAGCCCGACCCATCTATTTGATTTATTGAAGCTACACCGCAATTATCATTTCCTGTAATTGTAGGGTATGTCACAGTCGTGTTACAGCCATTTGCCGTAATATCACTTGGGAGATTCAAGGTTGGTAATTCGTCGTCAGTCACTACTACATTAATAGACAAGGTGTTTTGTAAGGCAGGCGTATTATTATCTGAAACGGTATAGGTGATCACCGACGTTCCTACATTAAAGAATCTAGTTCCTACTTGATTATTCGAGCCAGAACCTGTTGTAGCTCCAGAAATGACCCAACTCAATAGAGATACTGAACAATTATCATTAGTAATAGCATTTGGAATTGCAATAGCCAATGTACAATTTCCTGTTCCGTCTGCAGATGTGGTTGAAACCAGATCTGTTACTTCATTAGGGTGCGAAATGGTTGGAGCTTCTGTATCGGTTACAGTCACCGTAAAACTATCTGTAATAGAATTCCCAGAAGCATCCGTGGCTTGGTAGCTAACGGTGGTTGTTCCTATTGGAAAGGTATATGGGTTGGTAAAACCTGTAGTTTGTAATGGGGTTATTGAATCACAATTATCGGTTGCTGTAGGTTCTGTCCAAGAGACAGAAGCACCACAAGTATCTGGATCACTCGAAACCGTAATATCTGCTAAGGCAGACATGGTAGGGTCTTCGTCATCTATGACAGTCACAGTACGCGTTTTTGAAATGGTATTCGCTGGGCTTGCTGAATCTGTTACGGTATATGTAATGGTTGTTACTCCAAGATTAAAGGTAAAAGGACTTGGTACTTGTCCAGGAGTAGAGCCAACAATAGTTGCTCCAGTCATTTCCCAAGATAAAATACTTCCAGAACAATTGTCGTTAAAAGATACAGAACGAATGACAACAGCTACTGTACAGTTTTCATCTGTTTCGGTAGAGGTATTTACATTAATAACAGTCGGATTAAGAACTGTTAGAGTAGGAGCTGTATTGTCTACTACAATTACGTTTTGAGTATCTGTAGATGTGTTTCCTGCGTTATCGGTAACCGTCCAAGTTATTATGGTTGTTCCAATTGGGTAAGGTGGAATCCCATTATGGGTTACACTTGCAACCCCACAGTTATCAGCTGTTGTAGGTGCTCCTAAAGACAATGCATTTACTTGACAATCTACGTTTGCTGACACGGTGATATCTGCAGGCGCTGTAATGGTTGGGTCTTCGTCATCAGAAAGTGTTACTAACATGCTATCTGTTGCCGTATTTCCTACATTGTCTGTAACCGTATAGGTTATGGTTGTTATACCAATATTAAAATCTTTAGATCCTACTTGTCCTGTTCCAGTTAAAGTTGTGGCTCCGGTGAAACTCCAAGTTAATGTGCTATCCGTACAATTATCTGTAAAAGAAGCATTTGGGATGGCTATGTTGGCGCCACAAGTATCAAGATCTGTTGACGGCGTTATATCATTCGGTGCTGTAATTGTTGGGTCTTCATTGTCCTCTACGGTAATCGTGAACGAACAGGTTGCTAATAAATTATTATCGTCAAGCACTTGATATTCTATGGTTGTATCTCCAATAGGAAAGGCGTCACCAGAATTTAATACATTACCATCAATGCGAGTGATGGAATAGGTTGAACATTCGTTTACTGTTGGAGGATCAAAGGTTACAACTGCTGTACATAATCCAGCATCCGTATTTTGAACTATATTTGTAGGGCATGTAATTTCTGGGTCTGAATTATCTTCTACCGTTACTAATTGCGTGCATTGTACAGAATTTCCAGAGGCATCTTCTAAAGTCCAAGTAACAGTTGTTATCACACCAAAAGGAAATGCTGCTGGAGCATCGTTGGTTATCGTTAAAGATGCAGTACAATTATCCGTACCTGTTGGAGGTGTTAACACCACTCCTGTTGCTTCACAACTAACGCTATTGTCCGCACTAACTGTAATAGGAGCAGGACAGGTTGTAATTATAGGGGCTATGCTGTCAACTACATTAACGGTATGCACGCAAGTGTCTGTATTTCCGGCGGCATCAGTAGCAACTAAAGTTACAGTTTGTGACCCTATGTCTGAACAATTAAAATCTATTGCGGCTCCTGCTGCAAAGACTTGAAATTCTGCAATTGATAATGGTTCATTATTATTAAGTTGGGTAACTCTTACCTTATTAGCTATACCTGTTAATGTTATAATGTCAAGAGAAGCATTTCCCATTATATTGAAGTCTTGGAAGCCTATGATGACAGCATTGTCATATAGAGTGACCCTAAAGTTATTTAGGCGGTTTGAACAGCAGTCTGTACGGTTCCAAATTTTCATAGCAGCTATGTCAAAATATCCTTGTAAATCCACTTCCCAGTATTCTACATTTCCATTGATATCTCGAGTATGTGTTACAGAGCCATCTCCCCAACGACCATTTGTATCACCATCTACTGCTTTTCCAGAAACCCCTTGTGGGCTATAATCTGAAGTTTGAAAGGTTGGTTTACCTTCAGCGATGTTATTAGTTAAATCCGGTAATCCACCAAGAAATGAAAGGTTAACAGGACCACAACTATCATTGGAGCCATTATTCACATCCGTCACCGAGATGGAGCCATTTCCTGAAGCATCTAGTTGCACTGTTGAAGGGGTCGTTTGGCAAATGGCATTTGGAGGCGTCGTATCGTCCACCGTAATAATTTGTGTGACATTAATTGAGTTTCCAGCAAGATCTGTTACACTATAAGTTCTGGTAATAACTTCTGGGTTCGAACTTCCATTAGAAACATCATTTACATGAGCCACCGTAATTGTACCAGGACAATTATCGGCTTCATCATTTACATCCGCAATATTTACTGGCGGTACATCACCTGCACATTGAACGTTAACAGGAGAAAGGTTAGAAGTTGTAGGATTGGTAGTATCTTCAACTGTAATAATTTGAGTTACATTAATTGAGTTTCCACTAGCATCCGTTACCGAATAGGTTCTTGTAATAACTTGAGGATTAAATCCAGAAGATACATCACCATCATGAGCTACAATTATGACTCCTGAACAGTTATCCGCTTCATCATCTACATCCGCAATATTTACTGCCGGTACATCACCTGCACATTGAACGTTTACAGCAGGAAGGTTAGATGCTGTAGGGTTGGTTGTATCTTCAACTGTTATAATTTGAGTTACATTAATTGAGTTTCCTGAGACATCTGTTACGCTATAAGTTCTAGTAATAGTTTCTGGATTGAAATTTCCATCCGAAACATCTCCAACATAAGCTACTGTAGGAGTACCACAATTATCAGCCTCGGTGGTTACATCTAATGGATTAGCGGCAGGAACAGCCCCTAGACACTGAACATTTATATCTGCAGGGTTGGTAGCAGTAGGTGGTAAATTATCCACGACAGTTACAGTAGCGAAACAAGTTGTTGTTGAATTATCACTATTTTCAGTTAAAGTAAGAGTTATATTATTTGTACCAATATTAGCGCAGGTAAAAGTTGTTTGACTAGCAGATAATGTATATAACGGATTTCCGGTATATGTACCATCTTCAATCTGTGCAGGCGTAATGGTTACATTCCCACTAGCATCTAACGGTACAATTATATTTTGACATATAACAGCTGGCGCAAGATATCTGTCATAATTAGGACGAAAAGACACATAGCCTTCCAAAGGATTATATATTAGAGTTTTGTCTGGGTTGTGGTTTAAAGAACTATATAAGTTGTCTATAGATTTAGACAAGCTATTTAGGCTAACAAAAAGACATAATATTAGTAAAGAAAAAGTAGTTTTTTTTGTCATAACGTTTAATTTTTAGTAAACTTTAGATAGTCATTTTTGTGAATAGACTAGCCTTTACATAAAATGTAATTGCTATTAATAAGAGGGGAGGTGACGAAATTAATGTTTGATATTCAATTTCACTAATAAAATCGACCAAATGCTTAAACAACCATTAAAAGTTAATAATTCCATACATTTAAAACTGGAAAGGCTTGATAGTATCTTAGTTAATAATATTAAATGAGTTGGTTTACATGAGTTTTTTGCTGCATATAGGTGTTCTTTAAACTTGATTGATCTAGATCAAGCTTTTATGCAGGTACTCCAGCTTATTCCCATGCTTAAATAATTCATTGAACTATTTTTTTTAGTTTAATCGCCACTTTGATTATTCAAACTCCCATTTTTTTTATCTCTGTTGCACTGGGTTACTTATTTGCTAACGCTCCATCTCGCCCGCCTTCCGTTCATTTAATCTAGAATTCGGGCAGGCCCCTTCGCTAAAATAGTCCACAGGACTATTTTTTAACGCTCGGTCGCCTCTTTAACTAAAGAGGGGAGCTGGGAGTCTAGAGCCACAAAAAAAAGGCTACCAATTGGTAGCCTTTTTTGAAAGTAATTAATTTAAAAATTAATTTTGATCTATTACAATCTTCTTATTAATGAGTTTGTTGTCTGAAGTTCTTACTTTAATAATATAAGTGCCTTCAGAAATTTTACTCACAGGAAGTTTACATTCATGTGCCAATGGCGCATTGGTTGCGTTCCATGATCTAACTGTTTGCCCCAGCATGTTTACTAGATACACTTGTTTTATATCTATTGATGTTGGTACATTGATATAAATTTCGCTAGTAGCATTTAAAAAGTTAACTACTACATTAGAGAATTCTTCATCAACAATATTCAAGATCGCATCTTCTTTAAAGGTTATAAAGTATCTGTTTGCATGACTGCCTGCATCTAAAGCTATTTGATAGTTAACGGTATTAATTCTAGAATAGGTACCTAATAAGGCATCGTATACAAAGACATCGATAGAGTCATTAAAATTCTCTAAGTCTGTTAACTCAATTTGTATAGTTCCAGAGATTCCTAAATCTAGGGTTACTGGATACATGTTATCAACATTGAACTGACCAACACCTTGAATAACGTATTTCTTGTCCTCAATTATAAAAGACATATCACTTGGGTTGTCATCCGAATTTTTAGCGTCATACCCATAATCAAAACCTTCTGTAGCTTCATTGTTTGGTGTGAAAGCTAATAATAGTGGTCTGATGGCACCTTCTGGTGTGGTGAAGTTTAAACGGATACGTTTAATAAGATCCTCATTGTCTTCGTCGTTTTCAGTTCTTAAGAAAACAGAATCTCCAGAAGCTTGAGTTTTAAAAATACGTTGGCTGTTTTTAAAAGTAACTTCAGTATCTACTTGATCAACATAATCGGCAGCAGTAACAAAGAAACCTTGTCCAACCGGAATATATTGTTTAGGTATTGCTGAGGCAGCATCTCCAATTCCCCCCACTCCTGGTGGTGAAACAGCTGCTGTTCCCCCAGAAAGATTAAACGTTGCATAACCACCTAGGTAATCTGCTGTGATATGTGAATAATTAGAAGAAGCTTGTTTCCAAAAATATAATGCACCGTCCACACTTCCTGTGGTTCCAGTGTTTCCACCAGGAATATTATCCCTAATAAATTGATCTGCATCAATAGCTGAAGGGTACGGATTACCTACCAAAGTTTGATTAATTGCTCCATTGGTAGCAGTTACGTTAGCACTTATATCTCCATTATTAGGCATTCCTTTAAAGGTGTAGTTTTGATTTGAAGTTGAAGCTCCACTTCCTTTCATTGTAAATCCTAAGCCTACATTAAAACTTCCTGTCTGACTTTTATAAATCCAATCGGAATAATCATTTTCTAATCCTTCTTCAAAGGAATAGATCCAACGATTACTTATAGTAAGCGGAGTAGGAGAGCCGTTGTAACCAGATGTCCAAATTACTTGCGTACTACCGTTATTGAAAATAGCATCTAAAGTATATGTTCTGGAAGCCGCTGTACCTGAAGTACTAACTGGACTACCCCAATAATTATAACTAAACGTATTTGCAGTTCCTTTTTGATCACGTTCTAGTTTACCAATTCCTGAATAATCAACGATACTTCCCATAGGCTGTAATAGTTGCGATTCTCCAACTAGATCCAGAGTACCATCTATTTTAAGGTATTTATTAACATAAATTGGTTGTCCGCCTTCAATACTTAATGTATTACTATCAACTAATAGTCCAAGAACAGTTGTTCGTCCCGAAATAGGAGCTCCTGTAGTTCTGTTAGTTGTAACATTAGTAGCTGTTCTAACAATATTCCATGTTTGTAGACCATTAGCAACGATACTGTTTGCTGCTGAGTTAGGTATTTGTTGTACCGAACCTACAGACCAGGTTGAGGCATTATCCCAAACATTATTTTGTCTTGATACATATGGAATAGGTGCTGTTTCAGCTTGATTGGTAATCATTGAGTTTAACTTACCTGGAATAGGAGAAACTGTAGAAATATCTTGAATGATACCTCCGGATACACTAGTTTGATCTCCTGTATTCATTTGGTAATAGCCTCTTAAATTATTCCATAATAATCCACCACTAATATCCATAGGAACAACGACACCTTCCACATTACCAGTGGTAATAGTACTGGTTTTTATTTCTTGGTTCATCATTTCACGAATTTGTGTTACAGATAAAGCTGTATTCCAAATGCGAACTTCATCAATACCACCATTAAAATAATTGGTAGGGGAATTATCTGTTATGTCCATGGCACCTATTAACGCTTTGTTAGTATTTCCTGCAGGAGCTGATCCAGCAGTTGCGCCACGCGCTTCAAACCCATCGATATACATGGTATAAGAACCGTTATAAGACACGGCTACATGGTACCATTTACTTGTATTCATAGAATAATTGGAAACAATTTGTGAACCGTTATAACGGAAATATAAGCGATCGCCAATCATGCTTAAATCATAACCAGAAGCTGTTGAAGTTCCATTTCTTTTAGAAATAATTGTTTTAGTACCTGTCAGGTTATTGATTTTTATCCATGCTTCAATACTAAATGAGTTATTTAAATTATAATTATTGTCAAAATTTATATAATCATCACCACCATCAAAAACTAAGTTGGCACCACAATCTGGAATAATAACGTCCATAAGAGCTGTTGTATTTATATTACATGCTCCTGTATTAGTAGCTTCCCATTGTAAGGTGTAAGTTTCTCCACTTTCGCCCGTGAAAGTAGCATTATAAGCATTTACATCAGAGAAAAAATAACTATTTGCAGGTTGGCCAGAAGTCACACTCCATTGTCCTGCAACATTATTCCCTGTTAAAGTAACTTGATTGGTAGCACAATTAGCCGTAGTTTGATTAACGCCTGTTGTTGCAACTACATATGGGCTTATTTCAATGTCTAAGGTTTCTATGGCACGTTCACATACTCCAGATGGATTATTTGATGTGAAGGTAAAGGTTAACAATCCTGATGATACAATAGTATAAGTTGCAGAAGCAACGTTTCCAGCCATTGTAGTTGTAATAGGTGTACCAGAAATGCTCCAAACACCACCAGTTGCACTACCACTTAAAACGGCACTTAACAATATGGTACCGTCAGATGCACATACAGCAGTTGGTGGAGTGGTTATAGTTACAATAGGAGCTGGGTTGACAACTATAGTTCCTGAAAAGGTTTTATTTCCACAACTGGCATTAGTTGAAATTGTATAGTTAAATGTGCCTGTATCAGTAGGCGTACCACTAATTATATATTCCAAGCCATCGAAAGTAGTTGTTAATCCAACAGGAAGTCCAGTAGCGGTAGGACCTGTTAAACCTCCACCTACATTAAAAGTAATATTTTCTAAAGGTGTATTTTGACATACGGTTTGATTTTCTGTTGCAGGAGGCGATGTTAAATTTATAAATGTAGATAAGGTTGCAAAAGAGACATCATCAATAGCAAAGTTGTTACCTTGTAAATCTCCATCTATGTTTCGAATTTCAACAATTGCAGTTGTATTTGTACCCGAATTCCAAACTCCCCAAAAACGGTCCCAATCAGCACCTTTTACTAAATCAAGTGGTGTACCAACATCGGTACCATTGATTCTAAATGTTAAATCAGTAGGTCTTAACCCTGGGTTTCCAGGGTCGGAAATATCAATACCCCACGCAGCGAAATAATAGTCTGTATTAGGTTCTACAGTAATTTCTTGTCTCCAAACAGCCAAAGTTAAGTCGTTACCATTAACAGCAAGGTATTGTGCAGCAGTATCCCCCGTATGATCCGTGACACTTCTAAAGATGCCAAGATAGAATGGTTGAACATTATCCGTTACGGTAAGTCTGTTTTGATAAAGAATTGGATTTGCATAATATCCATAACCACCATCAAAATCAAAACCGAGAGATGTCATGTTATCAGCGAATGGTCCATTGACTGTTTGTCTAGCAAAAGAGAAATCGCCATTAATAACTAGTTCTTGCGATATATTAACTGTCGCACCGGCACTACATCCATTTGCGGTTGTTGCAATAACATTATAAACTCCAGCAATATCCACATAAATGGTATTACCTGTTTCACCGGTGTTCCACTCCCAACTAATTATGGGTTGATTTGCTGAGGCTACAAGTTGTACCATATTACTTTCATCTTGCGGGGTACTAGCAATATCAGCAGGACAATAGTCTGCCGCAATAGTAATTTCTGGTGAAGGAAATACATTTACGGTTACCGTTTCAGTTTTAGGACAACCATCATTATTGGTTACAGTTAAAGTATATTCTGTAGTTACCATTGGATTAACTGTAATAACATTATTAGTCGTGGATGGTGTACCTGCATTAGCAGGTAAACCTGCATTGATACCTGTATTAGCAGTCCAAGCATAATTAACACTATTACCAACAGTGGTGCCTTGAATTTGCAGATTGTCTATATAAATATGAGGTTCGTCTCGCCAATAAGAATCAGAACCATCATCTACAAGGAACATAAACTGTAGTCCATCTGTATTATTAAAAGTAGCTGGCAGGTTTATTATAGCAGTGTTCCAATTATTGACATAGTTGTTATTGTAACGAGGAACATTTACTGTTGTAGTAGTCCATCCAGACCAATTAGTACCAGCACCAGGATTGGTGTCGTATCTATAATAAACAACAATTTCTTTATCATAACCCCAATATGTGGCTCTCCTGTATTGGAAAGAAATACTTAAATCTTCGTAGTTGTTTAAGTCATTTCCATCGACATCCAGCCTCCATCGTCCATCGTCCGGTTGTCCATTTGGATTTCCATCTCGCCAATCATCTACTTGCATAAGTGAATTTCCTGCAGGCGTGTTGTTTGTAAAAGCCCCTCCAGTTGTTCCATTTCCAGTATTGAAAGGAATATTGTTGTTGTTACTTGGACTATAAAAATTAGAGTTAATGTTTGGAGTTGTACTAATATCATTTAACTGATTATAATTGTTACCCGTGTTAAAATCATAATTCACTATGGTTTCAGTATTACCTCCAGCACCTTGAACATTAGCGGTTAAAACACTAGAGTCTCCAGCACAAACTGTATTTGGAGATGCAGTCACTGAAGTAATATCAGGAATACCCAACACTTCTATAGAAGTTGAAGTTACTGTACAATTTGTAGTTGAATTTGTAAATGTAAAGGTGGCATTACCAGGGCTAACTCCAGTAATAATCCCTCCATTAGTAATTGTTGCTACACCCGGACTGTTACTTGTCCAAGTACCACCAGTAGATGGAGACATGGTGTGTGTTTCGCTTTCACAAATGGTGTTTCCTGTTGGATAGCTCGCTATTGTTGGAAAGGCATTAATTGTTACAATGTTGGTCGTATTGTTACAAGTAGTTGATCCACTTGAAAAGGTAAATGTCGCCGTTCCTGGAGCTATTGGAGTAATTACCCCAGCATTATTAACAGTTGCAACTCCTGGGTTATTACTAGTCCAAGTTCCACCTGTATTAGGGGTTAGATTTCCCGTACTTCCCATACATATTTGAGTAGGGGCTGTTACACTTGGAGAGTCATTTACAGTTACTTCAATGCTATTACTAACTTTTGGAAGGGTACATGCAGTAAGACTAGATTGCATTACCACATGAATGTTGTAAACCCCAACCGTTAAAGGTGTAAATGGTGTAAAGGAAGGGCTAAAGGTTATTCCTTGGCTTGCCCCATCAATAAACCACTCGAAAGTAGGAGTTGCTCCACCATCAGTAGGAGTTGCTGTAAATGTTAAGTTTTCACCTACACAGATGGCAACATCAGAATCATTATTAGAAACATCATTAATTATATGAACAGTTGCATTAGCTGCAGGATCTAAGACAGTTACTGTAGCTGTACAAGTTGCTATATTTCCAGCATTATCTGTAACCGTTAATGTTACAGGGTTTGTACCTAAATTTGAGCAGTCAAAATTTGTGTTGTTCAATGAGATAGATTGAATACCACAATTGTCTGAAGAATTACCTAAGACCGTAGTTCCATTATTGATGTCTTCGGCTGTTATGTTGGCATTTCCAGAAGCATCTAAGGTTACTGTTATATTTTGACAAACGGCAATAGGCAGTTCGTTGTCAATAACTACAACATTAAATGTACAAACGGTCGCGTTTCCTGAAGCATCGGTTGCTGTATATTCTAACGTGGTTGTTCCAACAGGGAATGCACTTCCTGAATTTAATCCAGTACCATCCGTTTGTGCTAATGTAGCGCCACAGTTATCGGAAAATGGAACAGTATACGTAACAATGGCAGAACAATTGCCGCTATCAACGTTTCGTGTGAAATTACCAGGGCATGTTAATACTGGAGCTTCGTTGTCTATTACGGTTATATCTTGAGTACACGTAGCCGTTAAGCCAGCAGGATCTGTTGCTGTCCATGTTATGGTTGTTGTGCCAACAGGGAAAATGCCTGAAGCATTAGCTGTACCAGTAATGTTGTTAGTAAGTACGGCACTGCAATTATCTGAAAATGTAGGTGCAATTACCGTAACGGTTGCATTACAACTCGATGCATTGGCTATTACACTTTGGTTTGATGCGCATGTAATGGTTGGGTTTTCGTTATCGATAACTGTAACGGTAAAAGATTTCGTTAAATTTTCTTGAGCCACATGGTTCAATGAGTATGTTACTGTGGTTGTACCAACTGGGAAAGTACTACCTGAAGGAAAACCAGGAGTATCTAATACTAGACTAGCTCCTGAACAAGTACCAGATGAAGTTACCACATAATCCACGATTGCTGAACATTGACCAGGATCGTTAGATATGGTGATGTTTGTGGGTACATTTAAGGTTGAGATGGTGCTATTTATAATAATAACATTAAAAGTACAAATTGTCATATTTCCAGCGGCATCTGTAATCTCGAATCGGTGAGGAGTAGATGTTGACGCTCCAGGGATAATGTTTATTGGATAATCACTACCCGATGGTAACCCCTGTGATTGAAATATAGTTATTGGACCAGAGCAATTATCACTAACTGGTAGTGTATATTGTACGTTTTGAAATGAACAGTTATTTAATACAATATCTGCAGGACAGATTACTGTAGGTGGAATATTATCTTCAACAGTAACAATTGCTGTACAAGTATTGGTATTTCCATTACTGTTAGTTGCTGTTAATGTTACGGTATTTGCACCAATATTACTACAATCAAAAGACGTTATATCTAGAGATAAACTAGCGATACCACAATTATCATAAGAGCCATTATCAATTTCAGCAGCGGTTATGCTTGCATTACCAGAAGCATCTAATTGCACGGTGATATTTTGGCAGATGGTAGTTGGTAGAATATTATCTTGAACTGTTACGGTAGATGTACAAGTAGAGGTATTTCCATTGGTGTCAGTCACCGTTAATGTTACTGTATTTGCACCCACATTTGTACAATCAAAAGTGGTTACATCAAGTGCTAAAGAAACAACGCCACAAGCATCGTTAGATCCATTATCAATATCAGCAGTGGTAATGCTTGCATTACCAGAAGCATCCAATTGCACTGTTATATTTTGGCAGATAGCGGTAGGAGCCACATTATCTTCAACAGTAACAGTTGCGGAACATGAAGCTGTGTTTCCGTTGTTGTCTGTTATTGTAAGTGTTACTGTATTTCCACCTATATCTGAACAATTAAAGGAGGTTGTATCCAAGTTTAATGAAGCGCTACCACAAGGATCACTAGAGCCATTATCAATATCAGCAGCAGTTATTGTTGCGTTTCCAGTAGCATCCAGTTGTACAGTTATATCTTGACAAACTACGGTAGGAAGGACATTATCTTCAACTGTCACCGTTGCCGTGCAGGTATTGGTATTTCCATTATTATCAGTAACCGTTAAGGTTACGGTATTAGCACCAACATTTGAACAATTAAAGGTGTTTGGCGAAGCCGTGATTGAGGTTATTCCACAATTATCAGATGATCCATTATCAATGTCTGCACCAGTAATGCTTGCATTTCCAGTGGCATCCAATTGTACTGTTATGTTTTGACAAACAGCCGATGGATTAACATTATCTTCAATAGTAACGGTAGCAGTACATGTAGAAATATTACCATTATTATCAGTAACAGTCAATGTGACTGTATTGTCACCAACATTTGAACAACTGAAGGAATTTGGTGAAACCGATAATGATGCTATTCCACAAGGGTCATTAGATCCATTATCAATATCAGCCGCTACGATGCTTGCGTTTCCAGTAGCATCCAATTGCACTGTGATATTTTGGCAGATGACAGTTGGAAGGACATTGTCTTCAACAACTACATTAAAACTGCAAGAATCTGTTTGGTTATTGCCATCTACTGTTTCCGCAAGTACCGTAGAGGTACCTACTGGAAAATTATATGGGAATGCTATAGCCGTTCCGCCAAAACTATAGGTAACAATAGGAGTAGACCCGCAATTTTCATCAACCGTAGCAGTAAATGATAAAGTTGCAAAACAATCATTTGCATTTGTATAATAAATGCTCGCTGGAGTTGGACAGGTAATTACAGGAGCTTGATTGTCTTCAACCGTAATAACAGTTGTGCATGTAACAATTTGCCCGTTACCATCATTTACGGTCCATAAAACAGAAGTGGCTCCAAGAGGAAATGTTCCTCCGGCTAATGTTGCCGTATTATTAAAGTTGTTAGTAATTGTACCATTTGTACAATTATCTGTAAAAGTAGCATCAAATTCGGTACCTATTATGGTATAGGTACAACTATCGGGATCTGTATCTCGAGTCCCATTAGCGATGCAGGTAATTACAGGAGCTTCATCATCTTCAACCGTAATAACAAAAGTGTCAGTGGCTGTGGTGCTGTTTGAGTCTGTAGTTGTTGCTGTATAAGTATAAGTGCCTTCTGCTACTGGGGGTGTAACCGTTGCAGTTGCTATAGAGTTTGATGGGCCAGAATAAGTAATGGCACCAACAGTTCCAGGACCTGTTATTGTAGTTGTGTAATTGCCGCCTGGTCTGATGATGTCTAGAGACCAATCTTCTAATTCGCCTTCGTCTCCACCTCCATTATCGTAGATATGTAACCTCCATTGTCCATCTATGTCAGAGCCTACAAGATCATTTATTGTTCCGTTTTCCGGGCTGAATATGCCAGTAAAAGGAGCTCCATAGTTTTGTATTGGATTGTTAATATCAGTTCGAATAATAGTATTTGTAAAATTATTACCACCACCTCCAATATCAGTAAAAAGAAACATTTCTTCTCCTGTTGGACTAATTAACGAAACCACAAGATCGGCATCATAAGTATGGTCTATATTTAAAGTTACCTGGATTATGTCTGTATTGGCTACTGTTGCGCCACCACTACCACTTAAATTTATTGGAGAGATTGAAGTATCTCCATCAGTTATGGGATAGTTATAAGAGTTACTTCCAGATAAAACTTGTTCTCCGCCACCTCCCGAACTAGTGGCTGTTAAGGTTGCGCTACCTCCAGGGCAAATAGTGTCTGGAGTACCCGTTAGGTTTACTGTTAGCGGAATAGCAATTGTATAAGTAATGATTACACGGCCATTGGCTCCGTTGCCACCAGTACGTGATCGATTACTACCAGAATCTGCGTATTCGCCACCAGCTGCACCACCACCAGGGGGATTTCCATCATAACCATTTTCATTATAACGTCCAAGAACTTCAGTACCGCCATTGGGGCTGCTACCGCCATTACCACCAGGCCATCCTCTATTATCGGTATCTCCCCCCTTTTGCCCTGTAATATTATTGCTTCCACCTGTGGCAACACCTCCTGCACCACCTGGAGTATTAACATTGTTTCGTTGGATACCTCTTTTACCTCCGTTGGCAATTAAAGTCGTACTCGAAGGCAGGTGAGTAAGTTCCGTAAGAGTTCCATCTTCACCACTATTGTAACCACCATCTCCTCCTTTTCCAACAATATAATCAATATTTTGTCCTGACGATACGGTAAAATTGAGTATGGTATATCCGCCGCCGCCGCCGCCAGAACCACCACGGCTTGCATTAAGAGATCCACCTCCTGCACCCCCAGCACCCCAAATTTCTACAGTTGCAGAAACGGCATTGGTTGGTACAGTGGTAGTGTAACTACCAGGAATATTATTAGTAACATCTTGAGCATAGACACCATTCGTAAACAAACCAAAAAGGAGTATTAATAATCCAATACCCCAAGAAATAGTTTTATGGTTGTTAACTAAATAAGTATTTGAGTTAGATGGTTTCATTAAACCATTTACATCTTTGGTATAAGTGAATGGTAAAAATGCGTTTAAGGTAGTTTTTTTGGTCATAACGATTAGTTTTATCAAGACTTTAATGGAATGGTAAACAATAAAAATCTATTATATAAAATGTTTTTTGCTATTAATTTAGTTGCTATTAAAAAGGAGGAATCAAATCTAAGTATGTTATAAATTGAATATTAAAATCGTCCAAATATTTAATGACACTTTAGTTTAAGTAAAGTTTTTAAATCAAAAATTGAGACGGTATTAAAAATTTTATTAAGTGCATTGCTGTTTCATGATTCCTTTATTATTTATACAATTTTTTTTCGGTTTGTAAGAATTGGCTGGACAAATATAGAAAAATATTCCAAATAATCTATGAAATACATATAAATCCGACAAAACACACAAAAAATGTGTTTTGTTTTTGTTTTAGGGTTTTCTTTTACCTTGGGTTCCCTATGATAAATTGACTTCTTATGTGTAGGCTATTTTGTAACTTGTAAAGCCCATTAGACCGTTTTTTAAGGCTTGGTCGCCTCTTTTACAAAAGCGGGAGCACCAAAAAAAAAATGGCGACCAATTGGTCGCCATCTTAAATGTATCTAAATTCTTTATTAATTTTGGTCTATAACAATCTTCTTATTAATGAGTTTGTTATCTGACGTTCTCACTTTAATAATATAAGTACCTTCAGAAATCTTACTAACCGGAAGCTTACATTCATGAGCCAATGGCGCATTGGTTGCGTTCCATGATCTAACTGTTTGCCCTAGCATGTTTACTAGATACACTTGTTTGATATCTATTGATGTTGGTACATTGATATAAATTTCGCTAGTAGCATTTAAAAAGTTTACTACTACATTAGAGAATTCTTCATCAACAATATTCAGGATCGCATCTTCTTTAAAGGTTATAAAGTATCTGTTAGCATGACTGCCTGCGTCTAAAGCTATTTGGTAGTTAACGGTATTAATTCTAGAATAGGTGCTTAATAAGGCATCGTATACATAGACATCTATAGGGTTATCAAAATTCTCTAAGTCAGTTAGCTCGATTTGGATGGTTCCAGAGATTCCTAGATCTAAGGTTACTGGATATATATTATCATCATTGAATTGTCCGACACCTTGGATTACGTATTTCTCATCTTCAATTATAAAGGACATGTCACTAGGGAAGTAGTCTGCGTTTTTAGCATCATACCCATAATCAACACCATCCGTGGCTTCGTTGTTTGGTGTAAAGGCCAATAATAGAGGTCTAATAGCACCTTCAGGTGTGGTGAAATTTAAACGGACACGTTTAATAAGTTCCTCGTTGTTCTCGTTGTCCTCGTCGTTTTCGGTTCTTAAGAAAACAGAATCTCCAGAAGCTTGAGTTTTAAAAATACGTTGGCTGTTATTAAAGGTAATGAGTCCACCATCGGTATCACCTGTTACATAGTATCCTTGACTCACAGGAATATATCGCTTTGGAACTAAGCCAACGACTCCTATTCCAGCTATACCTGGAGGAGGTGAAGTTGCTCCGATGCCACCAGATAATGAATAAGTAGCATATCCACCTTCGTAATCCGCAGTAATATGTGATGCATTTGTTTTTGAATGTTCCCAGAAATAAATAGGCCCAGTAATACTACCTTGATTATCAGCAATAAATAAATTGGCATCGATGGCTGAAGGGTATGGATTTCCAACTAGTGCTTCATTACCACCAGTTACTGGAGATGTCAGTGTTCCATTGTTTGGTTTACCAACAAAGGTGTAATTTTGCAGTTCTGGATATGATGGCGCTGTACCATTACCACTACCTTTCATAGTGTAGCCAAGACCTACAGGAACATTGTAAGCTGGATTAATTGGAGTCCAATCTGCATAGTTCCCTGCTGGGAAATTTTCATATAAATACAACCAACGACTACTTAAAGTTACAGGATTAGTGCTTCCTGTAGCATCATTTGCAGCAATCCATGAAATAGGAAGACTTCCACTGTATAATACAGAACCAATTTGGTATGTATTTCCATCTGTACTTACAGGAGAACTCCAATAGTTATAATTATATAAATTGGTTGTTCCTTGTTGATCGCGATGAAGAACACCAGATCCGGAATAATCAACGATACTACCCATAGGTTGTAATAGTTGCGATTCTCCAATTAGATCCAGAGTACCATCTATTTTAAGGTATTTATTAACATATAACGGTTGGTCGTTGCTAATACTTAATGTATTACTGTCAACTATTAGACCATGAACAGTTGTTATTCCTACCTCAGGAATTCCTGCAGGTCTGTTTGTCGTTACATTAGTTCTAGTTCTAACAATATTCCAAGTTTGTAAACTATTAGGAACAATATTACGATCTCTTGAATTTGGTATTTGTTGGACAGAACCTGCAGACCAGGTTGTAGCATTATCCCAAGTAGTATTATTTCCTATTGAAATATAAGGGATAGGAGCAGTTTCAGATTGATTACTTGTCATGGCATTTAATTTGCCAGGAACAGGAGAGGATGAAATATCCTGAATATTACCAGCAATAATATTGGTTTGAAGTCCAGTATTCATTTGGTAATAACCCCTTAAATCATTCCATAATAATGGACCAGTAATATCTAAAGGTATCTCTTCTCCTATAACATTAGAACCACTTTGTTTTATTTCTTGGTTCATCATTTCACGGATTTGACTTTGAGATAAAGCCGTATTCCAAATGCGGACTTCATCAATACCCCCAGTAAAATAATTGATAGGCGAATTATTTGTTCTATCCATAGCACCAATTAATGCTTTGTTTGTATTTGTTCCTGGCGAAGCGCCCGAAGCTGCACGTATAAAAAAGCCATCAATATACATGGTATAACTTGCTCCGTCATAGGTGATTGCCACATGGTACCATTTGGTAGAGCTAATAGACTGCCCCGTTGTTGCAGTTATTTGAGAGCTGTTATAACGGAAACGCAAGTTGTTGCCTACAAGACTTAAATCATAACCTGATGCGGTTGATGTACCATTTCTTTTAGAAATAATAGTTTTTGTTCCTGAAACATTATTCGGTTTTATCCACGCTTCAAGGCTAAATGAGCCTATTTGATTATAATTATCTCCAAAACTAATATTGTCTCCTGCACCCTCAAAAATGATGTTAGAACCACAGTCAGGAATATTAATTACCAAATTGCTTGGTGTATCTCCACAAGGTGATGCATTGGTTGCAGTCCAAGTTAAGGTATAACTTGTACCACTTTCACCAGTGAAATTAGAATTATGAGCAATGACATCAGAAAAGAAACCTGTGTTAGGGGTTGCTGACCATTGACCAGTTACATTGTTTGCATCAAGCGCAATCGTTGTAATAGAACAATTGGTTAGTATTAATGCATAATCAATATTGGTTGGGTTGGCATCAGCCATTATATAAGGAGTTATTTGAATATCTACGGTTTCAAAAGCGGCATCACAAGGTCCAGTAGCTCCTGTACCATCAGGATCGTCGGTTGTATATGTAAGCGTAATGGTACTAGAATCACCAAATCCAAAAATATATGAGGCGTTTGGATCTGTATTATTTGGTGAGAAACTCCCGCTTCCAGAAGTTGTCCAAATACCAGAAGTTGCACTACCACTTAAATTTGCTTGTAACGGAACACTTCCATCAGCAAAACAAATTGGGGAGGTTATTGGGTCAATGGTTACTACTGGAATCTCATTAATTATTAAAGATCCAGTCGCTCTCTTGACATCACACGCAGAGGTTGTGGTAATCTCATAGGTATAGTTTCCGAAAACGGTTGGTGTTCCATTAATGGCATATTCCAAACCGTCAAAAGTATAGGAAAGACCATTAGGGAAAACGTTTAAACCTAAAGAAGTTGCACTTCCATTAAGATACCACTCAATATTTGGTGCTGTTAAGCCTCCACCAATATCATAAGTAATCTCATCCATGACTGTGCTTTGACATATAATTTGATTGTCAGCTCCAATAGGAGATGTTAACCTAATAAATGTGGATAAGGTAGCAAATGAGATATCATCTAAAGCAAAATCGTTACCACCTGGTGCTGTATTTAAGTTTCGTATTCTAATAATAGCTGTAGTTGCTACTCCAGAATTCCAAGTTGGGTTACTATAAAATCGAACCCAATTAGTTAAATCAACCTGACTCTCTGATGTTGGTTTTGGAGCAGTGTTTAAATTTGCAATTGATCCAACTAAAACACCATTAACTTCAAACTGTAATCGTGCTGGTGAAGCAGGGTTTAAATTCATGGCATAAGCACTAAAATAATAATCTGTATTAGCTTCTACAGTAACAGTTTGCTCCCATATAATGCGTTGTCTTGGTCCTTCTGGTCCAGGAGGGTCAATGGTAGTAGAACTACCATTGACCATAAGGAAATTTCTGGCTCCAGTGCCGTTATTGGTATGATCTCTACCATGAAAATTAGGATGATAACCCTGTGGTGTTCCACTTGCAGTACCATAAGCACTTGTATTTACAGCATAGGTACCTTCTTGATACAGACCTGAATTATTTGCTCCATTGTAAAAGCCTTGCCTTTGGGAATATTCTGTATTGAAACTTGGGGCTGCTGCATTAAAATTAGTAAAGTCACCATCCGTTACTAACTCCGTGGCAACATTTATAGTGGTAGAAACACTACATCCATCAGAAGTAATTCCAATAACTTGATAAGTACCAGCGGTATCTACATATATGGTTTGTGTAGTCTCACCATTGTTCCACACGTAGGTCACAAAACCTGGGCTAGCTTGTAATTCGACTGCATTACTATTAGGAGGAGCTGGGCAATAGTTTACAAAAACATTTAAAACAGGTACAGGAAACACATTAACCGTTACCGTTTCAGTAGCCGGACATCCGTCACTATTAGTAACTGTAACCTCATATTCTGTAGTTTCGTTTGGTGTTACTGTAATTTGATGGGTAGTTGTTGTTGCTGGTAAACTGCCAATATCTCCAGATACTACATCCCAATCATAATCAAAATCACCACCAGCTTTAGAAGCTTGTACTTGAAAGTTATCTATTAATACATGTGGCTCAACTATATTATGTGCGCCATAATCATCACATACAGTTACATAATGCCCCCAAAATGGCCACCATATCCATTCCCATACTTGATAACAGTTATAATTACCATAATCATAATCAGAACCATCATTAACTTGTAAGCGTATATTTAAATCTGTAGGGTTATTTACTTCAGGAGGGAGTGGTATATTAATATCCTGCCATTGAGTAGTATTTGTAGGTAATGGTAAATCAGCGTAATTATTATCCCAGTTACCACCATTGTAGTTTGGAGATTGAATTTGAACACGTACGCGCTTATAATTTCCAAACAGGGCAACCCTTTTTGCCTGAAAATAGACAATAAAATCTTGATAATTGTTTAAATCAGGACCGTCTATTTCGAAACGCCAGTTACCATTGTCCTCAGTGCCACCAAGTCCATTATTCCCGTCTTGATAGTTATCAATTTGTCTTAGAGCAGTTCCTGCAGCATTTGCTGCAAATGCTGGTGGTGCTACTGATGCAATACCTGTTTGAGTTCTGTCAAAACCAATATTACTATAAACATCAGAAGTAATACCAGTTATTTCATGACCATTTAAGTTGTCATAAATATTTCCAGAGTTAAAATCATAATTTACAAGGATAGCATTATTGGTGCCAGCTCCTGCTACTGAAGCGGTTAAAATACTATTTTCTCGAGCACAAACTGTACTTGGAGAAGCCGTTACAGAATCAATTACCGGGATATCCAATACCTCAATAGAAGCAGAAGTAACACTACAGCTTGTTGCAGTATTTGTAAAGGTAAAGGTAACATTACCATGACTCATACCTGTAATAACACCTTCATTTGTAATTGTTGCTACACTAGGACTGTTACTTGTCCAAGTTCCACCAGTAGAAGGTGATAAGGAATGAGTTTCATTTACACATATGGTATTATCTGTTGGATAGTTTCCTACTATTGGTAAAGGATTGATAGTTACCGCATTCGTGGTACTGCTACATCCTGTAGTTGTGTTAGTATAAGTAAATGTTACTGTGCCACTATTAACAGGCGTAATTGCACCACTGTTTGTTATTGTTGCAATACCTGTATTACTACTTGTCCATGTGCCACCTGTATTTGGGCTTGCAGATTGAGTATTGTCATCGATACAAAAGTCATAATCACTTACATTAACTATTGGTAACGGATGCACTAAAATAGAAAGCGTGTTACTTTGTTTAGGATCACATGCTGAAATATCAGTAGTCATATAAACAACGATGGTATAATCAGCCGTTGGAGCAGGGAAGGGTGTAAATGTTGGGACTGCTGTTGTGCCTTCAGAAACACCATTAATAAACCATTCGTAGAATTGCGTAGTTCCTGCGTTGACAGGTGTTGCCGTAAATGTTAGAATTTCACCATCACAAATTTCATTATTAGCATCGTTGGAAGCAATTGTTACACTTGCGTTTGAAGCAGGATCCAATATTGTTACAGTAGCTGTACAACTCGATGAATTGCCAGAAGCATCATAAACTGTTAAATTTACCGTGTTAGTTCCTAGGTCACTACAATTGAATGTGTAAATGTCTAATGCCATTGAAGAGATGCCACAGTTATCTGTAGAGCCGTTATCAATTTGAGCAGTAGTTATGTTTGCAGTTCCAGTAGCGTTAAGGGTGATGGAGATGCTTTGGCAGATAACATTAGGAGGTGTTGTGTCTGTAATAATCACATTTTGCGTTTGCGTTGATGAGTTACCATTTACATCCTCATAAGTCCAAACAATTACAGTTGTTCCTTGAACGGTAATTGGTAAAGTAGCATCGTTTGTTACAGTTACTAAACCACCACAATTATCTGTTGCTGTAGGAGCAGTTAATGAGGTTACCGAACATTGAGCTGTTACGTTAGGTAGAGTTGCAAGATTTGGAACAGGCGCAGTAACATCCGTAATAACTATATTTTGCGTTTGAGTTGTTGCGTTATTGTTTACATCCGTATAAGTCCAAGTAACTACGGTTGTACCTTGACCATTGATTGGTAAAGTAGCATCGTTTGTTACAGTTACCGTTCCGCCACAATTGTCTGTTGCAGTTGGTGCTGTTAATGAAGCAACCGAACATTGATCAGTTATGTTAGGTAGAGTTGCAAGATCTTGAACAGGCGCAGTAACATCCGTAATTACTATGTTTTGCGTTTGAGTTGATGAGTTGCTGTTTACATCCGTATAAGTCCAAGTAACTACAGTTGTACCTTGACCATTAATAGGAAGAGTTGCATCGTTAGTTACAGTTACTAAGCCACCACAATTATCTGTAGCCGCAGGAGCAGTTAATGAGGTTACCGAACATTGAGCTGTTACGTTAGGTAGAGTTGCAAGATCTGGAACAGGCGCAGTAACATCCGTAATAACTATATTTTGCGTTTGAGTTGATGAGTTACTGTTTACATCCGTATAAGTCCAAGTAACTACGGTTGTGCCTTGACCATTGATTGGTAAAGTAGCATCGTTTGTTACAGTAACTAGACCACCACAGTTATCTGTTGCCGTAGGATCCGTTAATGAGGTTACCGAACATTGAGCTGTTACGTTAGGTAGAGTTGCAAGATCTGGAACAGGCGGTGTGTTATCAGTAATAACTACATTTTGCGTTTGAGTTGATGAGTTACTGTTTACATCCGTATAAGTCCAAGTAACTACGGTTGTGCCTTGACCATTGATTGGTAAAGTAGCATCGTTTGTTACAGTAACTAGACCACCACAGTTATCTGTTGCCGTAGGATCCGTTAATGAGGTTACCGAACATTGAGCTGTTACGTTAGGTAGAGTTGCAAGATCAGGAACAGGCGCAGTAACATCCGTAATCACTATGTTTTGCGTTTGAGTTGATGTGTTACTATTTACATCGGTGTAAGTCCAAGTAACTACAGTTGTACCTTGACCATTGATTGGTAAAGTTGCATCGTTTGTTACAGTTACCGTTCCGCCACAATTGTCTGTTGCAGTTGGTGCTGTTAATGAAGCAACCGAACATTGATCAGTTATGTTAGGTAGAGTTGCAAGATCTGGAACAGGCGCAGTAACATCCGTAATCACTATGTTTTGCGTTTGAGTTGATGAGTTGCTATTTACATCCGTATAAGTCCAAGTAACTACAGTTGTACCTTGACCATTGATTGGTAAAGTAGCATCGTTTGTTACAGTTACCGTTCCGCCACAATTGTCTGTTGCAGTTGGTGCTGTTAATGAAGCAACCGAACATTGATCAGTTATGTTAGGTAGAGTTGCAAGATCTGGAACAGGCGCAGTAACATCCGTAATTACTATGTTTTGCGTTTGAGTTGATGAGTTACTGTTTACATCGGTATAAGTCCAAGTAACTACAGTTGTACCTTGACCATTAATAGGAAGAGTTGCATCGTTAGTTACAGTTACTAAGCCACCACAATTATCAGTAGCAGTAGGAAAAGTTAAAGAAGTGACTTCACATTGCGTCGTTACGTCAGCTAAAGTTGCAAGATCAGCTACAGGAGCAAGGGCATCTACTAATGTTATATTAAAAATAATGTTACTAGGATTACCATTATCATCGTTTGCGATAAGAGAAATAGTTTGTACCGTTCCACTTCCTGATATAACAGTACCTATAGTAGGTAATTGACCTAAAGAGGAAGGAGTACAGTTATCTAAAGCGGTTATAAGTCCCGTATAATCAGGAATAGAGAAGCTACAGCTGGCATCTAAACTTTCATTTATGTCAGGTAGAATAGCCGGAGAAATAGTAGGAGCTTGATTATCAATCACTGTTACATTAAATTGACATCGTGGTTCTAAAGTTGGAAGCCCTGTAGCTATAACATGTTCTTCATATTCAATTAATACTGGTCCTCCGACAGGAAAGTACGAACCAGGGGCAGGACCAGTTACACGTACTATTTCATATAATCCATTATTTGTAGTAGGGGGAACCCAAGATACATTAGCCCCACATACATCTGGATCATTGTTAACAGAAATTGATCCTGGACAATCAATTATGGTTAAAAATTTAGAATTATTAATATAAGTTGTTTCATAATCCGGCCTAAAAGACAAATACCCTTCCAAAGGATTATAAATTTGATTCTTGCCAAGGGTGTTGTGAAGAGAGCTATAATTTTTATCAATCGAATTTGATAACCCATTAAAGCTAATAATAAGAGATATTATTAGAGTGTAAAAAGTAGTTATTTTAGTCATAGCAGTTAGTTTTTTGTAAAACTTAGAAAGCCATAGATATCCATGGACAATCTGTTACATAAAATGTTTTTTTAGCTATAATCAAGAAGGGAGATCCCAATTTAATGTATGTTCTTTATTTTTAATAATAAAATCGTTTAACTACCCATTTATTCTTTGAAAGATGTAAGGTGTTGATAATAAATGGAGTAATGGGATTGTGAAAATTATATTTTAATGGATTCCTCGAATACCACGAATTGATATGACTGATTTTTTTAATTGGTTGGGTTTGTTCACTTTTTTATTGTTAAACTGAATCACACAAAGATTCACAGGAATTCACGGAGTTTTTTTGAAGATTATATTTTTGTTGAAACTAATTACTAAGAATGACTTGAATTTTACAAATTATAAGTGTCTTCCACAAGCTTAGATTGACACAAAGGATCACGAATTTGTATCTTCATATTTCTTCTTCTCATTTTATGAGACTTACGTTAATAAGACGTAGGAACCTATGGGATGACAGCCTCAAGTGGTTTTGTTGATGGTATTATTATAATTTTTTAAGGTCTGATTATATAAGTCATACATTAATTTTATTAATGCCTTGAAATTCCTTAATTTTAACTTCAAAATAAACCAAGATGGCTAAAGAAAAATTAGGATTAAACACCATTTGTACCCATACGGGAGAAATTAAAGACGAACAGTTTAAAGGTGCTGTATCGCCAATATACATGTCTACTTCGTATCAGTTTGAAGATGTAGATGTTAAAAGATATCCGCGTTATTTTAATACACCAAACCAAGAGTTTTTATCCAAAAAAATTGCTGCCTTAGAACATACTGAAGCAGCCATGATTTTTGGTTCTGGAATGGCTGCCGTGAGTACCACGTTTTTAGCTTTTTTAAAGACGGGAGACCATTTGGTGGTTCAGAATCCGCTTTATGGTGGTACCAGTAATTTTATTAGAGAAGAATTACCAAAATATGGGATTGAATTTACCTTTACAGATGGGTATCAGGTTTCAGACTTTGAAAAGGCTATTCAACCCAATACCAAGTTGATTCATATTGAAACACCTTCTAATCCATTAATGACTATTACAGATATTAAAGGCGTTGCTGCTTTGGCAAAATCGAAGCAAATTATCACAACTATAGACAATACCTTTGCAAGTCCTATTATTCAAAACCCAATCGATTTAGGGATGGATATTGTTATTCATTCGGCCACCAAATATATGGGAGGTCATAGCGATATTTTAGCGGGAGCCGTTGCTGCTTCTCAAGAACATATTACTACAATTTGGAACGTTGGGAAAAATCTTGGCGGTAGTTTAAGCGATTTTATGGTTTGGATGCTAGAACGCAGCATGAAAACCATGGCTTTACGTGTGAAAGCCCAAAGTAAGAATGCCAAAAAATTAGCTAAATATTTAGAAAAACATCCAGACGTGAAACATGTGTATTATCCAGGACTTAAAAGTCACCCAGAACATAAATTAGCTAAATCGCAAATGAACCGTTTTGGAGGAATGATGTCTTTTGAATTGACTGATAATTTAAACGCTTCAAATTTCTTGAAAGCTTTAAGTCTTATAAAACCTTCCATGAGTTTAGCAGGAGTGGAGAGCACCATGTTATTACCAACTTTAACATCTCATGCTTTATTAAGTGCAGAAGAAAGAGCCAAATTAGGTATTAACGATGGCCTCATTCGTTTTTCCGTTGGTATAGAATCCAAAAAAGATCTTATTAATGATATTGAGAATGCTTTTTCTCAAATTAAATAAATCTTATTTTTTAATTTAATAGTTAAAATCCATTTGCTATCAAAACAACCTTACATTCTAAAAATAAACACGCATCCGGCTACGATTTTCATACCCTTTGTAAGGTGTATAAAGATTTAGAGCCCTTTGTATTTGTGAATTCATACGAAACCCAAACCATTGATTTTTCAAATCCGAAGGCTGTAAAAGCCTTAAATACGGCTTTGCTATTTGCTTATTATCATATTACTTATTGGGAGTTTTCTGATCAAAATTTATGTCCTCCAATTCCTGGGAGAGTCGATTATATCCATCATTTGGCGACGCTTTTAAGTAGTTCTGGGATTAAAGAAAATATACAAGTTTTAGATGTTGGTACTGGAGCTACCTGTATTTACCCTTTGTTGGGAAACGCGGTTTACGACTGGCAATTTCTAGCTTCGGATGTTGATAAGGACTCTTTAGAAAATGCCCAAGTAATCATTGATAAGAATCGGTTATCGGACAAAATAAAATTGATTTTTCAAGCTGAGGTTTCTCAAATTTTAAAAGGAATTTTTAATACTTCGGATAAGTTGAGTGCCACTATGTGTAATCCGCCTTTCTTTAAAAGTGAAGCAGAAGCCATAGAAGCAACCACTAGAAAACTGAAGGGGTTGGGGAAACCATCTGAAACCTTGGTGAGAAACTTTGGTGGTACCTCTAATGAACTTTGGTATGAAGGAGGTGAAAAAGCGTTTTTGCACACCTATTTATATGAAAGTTCTTTTTTTAAAGAGCAGTGTTTTTGGTTTACAACTTTGGTTTCTAACAATGACCATGTTAGGTCTATGAAAGTATCGCTTAAAAAGTTAGGAGCCACAGAGGTAAAAGTGATTCAAATGACACTAGGAAACAAAATATCTAGAATCGTTGCTTGGACATTTTTAACCAAAGAGCAACAAAAGGATTGGAATTAAAGTAATTACTCCTGATAATTTGTAATTTTGTCTCTCCCGAAACTACCAAATAGGAGGTTTCGACTTCTTCGATTGAGAGGTGAAATAAGAATTTGTTAAATTAAAATAATTTTAAATGAAATTAGATATACTTGCGTTTGGAGCGCATCCTGACGATGTAGAATTAGGCTGTGGAGCTACTTTAGCCAAAGAAATAGCCGCTGGAAAAAAAGTGGGGATTATCGATTTAACCCGTGGGGAATTAGGAACTCGTGGGACTGCTGAAACTAGAGATGCTGAATCTAATGAAGCAGCAAACATATTAGGAGCCAGCATCCGTATTAATTTGGCCTTTGCTGATGGGTTTTTTGTAAACGACCAAAAACATCAATTGGAAGTCATTAAAATTATAAGAAAGTATCAACCAGAGATTGTAATGTGTAATGCTATTACAGATAGACATATCGATCATGGTAAAGGAAGTAAACTAGTTAGTGACGCCTGCTTTTTAAGTGGTTTGATAAAAATTGATACGAAGTTTGATGCAGATGATATGCAATGGCAAGATCCATGGAGACCAAAACAAGTGTATCATTATATTCAATGGCAACCTATTGAACCTGATTTCTTGGTGGATGTATCAGGATTTATGGATAAGAAAGAGGCTTCTGTATTAGCTTATAAAACCCAATTTTACGATCCTAAAAGTGATGCGCCAGAAACTCCTATTTCAAGTAAAAATTTTACAGATAGTATTGCATATAGAGCAAAAGACTTGGGTAGGTTAGTAGGAGTTGATTACGCTGAAGGGTTTACTGTGGAACGTTATCCTGTGGTTAACAGCCTGTTCGATTTAAAGTGAAAAAATAATTAAATAATATTATAAAAAGTCTTTGTTAAAATCAAGAAAACATATACCTTTGCAATCCAATTTAAAATGGTGATTGTAGCTCAGTTGGTTAGAGCATTGGTTTGTGGTACCAAGGGTCGCGGGTTCGAATCCCGTCTTTCACCCAAAAAACAAAAGCTTCACAGAAATGTGAGGCTTTTTTTGTGCCTTTTTTTTGACAAATCGCGAGTTATTCTTACGTGTTTAAAAGCTCTTCAAGTGCGTAATAAAGCCTGTTTTGAGCGTTTTCTTGAGATCCGTAAAACGATTTAAATACTCTGGCGTCCTGATTTAAGATAATCCAATGTGGTGTGCCTTCACAATTAAAAAAGTCAAACCATTTATGATGGTCATCCATATAAATTGGAAAAGGGATTTCTTTTAAAGTAAAAATATCTAAAATCTCTTGCTTAGAGATGGTTTGATTTCCAAAGGTGCTATGAATAGCAACAACAGAAAGCTCTGGATAATCTTTTGAAAATTGATAGGCTAGGGGAATAGCACGACCAGTACAACCCAAACATTGGTTGTTGTAAAACAGGATTAAAAGCGGCTTGTTTTTGTATTCTTTTATAAGATCTGCTGGCTCACCTTCAAGCGTGGTTACAGTTATGTTATCTATTTTTATCATGTTCTGGATAAAGCTAATTTTTATTGAAGATAGTACGGACAGGTCGCGACCTATTCGTAAGATTTCTAATTTAAAACTCTATGAAACTCTTCTATATTCTCTTGTCTACCACTAACATATAATTTATCGTTTTGATACAATTTTTCGTTAGGTCCAATATAATCAATCACTTCATCCTTACGTTCGATGGCTAAAATATTAATCCCAAATTCTTTTCTAATATTTAAATCTTTTAATGTTTTTCCTAAAATTCTGCCACTATCAATATTGATACGTAAACAAGTAATATTGACATTCGGAATCTTAGTTGATCTGAAGGTATTAGGAAGTTTCTTTTTAGAATTGAAAACTTTATAATTATCGGCACGGATGAGGTCTATAAATTCTGAAATATCGTTTTCAGGCACTAGGAAATCGTGTAGCACACGGGAAAATATTTCAATAGATGTTTCAAATTCTTCAGGGATCACATCATCTGCACCATATGCTATTAGATCTGAAATCTCTTTGACATATCGGGTTCTTACAACCAAATAAACCGACTGACTGATGTCTCGAATGTTGCGTATAATCGTTCTCGTTGCTTCGGCATCAGAAATGGCTACAACTACAGAACGTGCTTTCGATAAATTGACAGTTTCTAACATGTGAGGTTGTGTGGCATCACCAAATATGATAGGAATTCCATTCGCTTTTTCACGCTTTACTGTTTCCGCATTAAATTCGATAACCACATATGGAATGTTACTAAATTGCGATGCTTTTGCTAAGTTAGAACCATTGATTCCAAAACCAATAATAACTAAGTGATTGCTTAAATCGATCTCCATGTTCGCTTCTATTTCTTCTGTATTCTCTTTTGAATTTGAAGTCAAAGCTTTAGCTATTTTTGTATTGTGAAAACGGTCTGAAATATTTTCAGAAAAAATAATAACAAATGGTGTAAGCAACATGGTAACAATGGAAACAGCTAAAAAGTATTGATTGGTTTCGGCTGATAATAAGTTATATTCAATTCCAACTTTTGAAAGTATAAAGGCAAATTCACCTACTTGAAATAGAGATAAACCAGTAATTAAAACCGTTCTGGAGGGGTAATTTAAAATAGCGACAGATAAAGCCACAATGGACGATTTGATAATTAAAACAGCTAAAACCAACAAAAGAATGATTCCAATATGGTCGAAGAAAAATTCGATATTAAGGAGCATCCCAACCGAAATAAAGAAGAAACTAATAAACAACTCTCTAAATGGTAAAATGATGCTAGTTGCCTGATGACTAAATTCTGATTCTGAAATAATAAGTCCAGCCATAAAAGCACCTAAGGCTAAAGATAAACCTGCCTGAGAGGTTAAAAACGCTACTGCAAAACAAATGGTAATAGTTGTTAATAAAAACAATTCCTTGTTATTTGTTTTTGCTACGGCATACATAATTTTTGGCACCACATAACGTGCACTTAAAATAGTAATAACAATAACCACCACCGATTTAAACAATAAGGTTAAAACGCTAGTTGTAACGTCTGTGCTTTCTCCCGCAATAATAGGCGTAAAAAGCATCATGGGAACCACAATAATATCTTGAAAAATTAAAATAGCTAAAGCATTTCTACCATGAAGAGTAGACATTTCATTTCTATCCTGAAACACTTTTAAAACAATGGCTGTACTAGAAAGAGAGAATAAAAAACCAATAAAAACAGATTCATTCCAGCTATTCCCCAAAAAATAATAGCAACTACCTGCAATTAAAACGGTTAATCCTACCTGCAAAAAACCACCTATAAAAATGGTTCTCTTCATGGATGCTAATTTTTTAATGGACAATTCCATTCCAATTACAAACAAAAGTAAAATAACCCCTATTTCTGAGATAACCTCAACTTCCTCAACAGCATTAACTAGACTTAAACCATAAGGCCCAATAATGGCACCAGTAATTAAGAACCCTAAAATAGAAGGTAATTTGGCTTTTTGGAGTAGAAATACAATAAGTACTGAAAAAGCTAATAAAACTAAAATGTCTTGTAATAAGGGAAAATGCATATGTTAGTGGTTAAACTTTTTTTAAATTATAAAATACTTGAGAATTTGCAATGCCATAAAAATATTTAAAAGGCGAATATTCTTTTTTAGTTATTTCAAGTTGGCATTCCTTAAAAAGAGTTTCCAGCTTGTTATGATTAAAACCAATATGTGTGTATATATATCCTTCCTGTTGTCTTTCTATTTTTAATCCAAATAAAGATTTAATAATATTTTTAAAGGTTGCGTCTCCTTTATTTTGTCCGATAAGATATCTTATTGTGTTTTTCAATAGCGATGGGAAGCCAACTTCCAAAGGCACAGAAATAACAATTCTTCCGTCGTCATGTAAGAAATTCGCAATTTCTAATAGGCGTTTTCTCTGATTGGATTCCGAAAAATGCTCCAAAACTTCCAGACAAGAAATGACGTTGAAAGAAGCAGGTTTTAAATCTTTTAAATTATTTGTAATAAAGATCTGATTTAGTTGCTTGGTTTCAATAGTATCTTTTAATTCTTGAAACATAAAGTCCAAAGGATCAAAACCATATAATTTAGCCTCGGGATGTGCCTGGTGCAAGCACTCTAATAAAAAACCATCTCCAGTTCCAAAATCCAACAAGATTTCGTGAGACTTCAAATCAATTAGCTTCAAAGCGATATTAAATCGTTTTTGATGTGAAAACTGTTTGATGGATGATTTGTTATTTCTTGTGCTATCTGCGTAAGCCATACATTCAATTTATGTTTGGTAAACTTAATAAAAATAAAAAAAGCTTTCCTGTTTTGGAAAGCTTTTTTAGTCATATTTATTTGGGTCTATTCCGTAATAACATCTACAACAATTTTTTGGTCTCTATTAGCAAGTTCCCAAGCAGTATAGAATACTAATCGAGTACGAGTTTCAAGTAAATCGTATCTAATTTTATCTGGAGTATCCGATGGCTTGTGGTAATCGGCATGTGTTCCATTAAAGTAAAAAATTACAGGAATGTTATTTTTTGCAAAGTTGTAATGATCACTTCTGTAGTAAAAACGATTTGGATCGTCATCCATGTTATACGTATAATCGAATTCTATATTAGTATATTTATTATTCGCTTCTTCCGAAATGGTATGTAATTCGGTGCTTAATTTGTCGCTTCCAATTAGGTATAAATAATTTCCATCTCCATCATCATGTTTTTCGTCTACTCGTCCAATCATATCAATATTTAAATTGACAACGGTATTTTCAAGTGGAAAAATAGGATCTACATCTGTATAATATTGAGAACCTAAAAGCCCTTTTTCTTCCCCAGTTACATGAAGAAATAAAATAGAACGTTTTGGTCCATGACCATCTTTAGCTGCCATTTTAAAGGCTTGAGCAATTTCTAAAACTGCTACAGTTCCAGATCCATCATCGTCTGCTCCATTATAGATCTCTCCATTTTTTACCCCTTCGTGATCTAAATGTGCTGAAATAACAATAATTTCATCAGGCTTTTCTGTTCCTTTTATAAATGCGGCTACATTTTCTGAAACGATATCCGTAGTAACATTTTTATAATTTAATTGAATAGGCAAGTCAATTTTTTTGTTTTCAACATCCGTTTCAATAGTTGGTAAAATGCTTTTTGCTAAGTCTTCATTTATTAAAAAATAATACATAGTCTCTTTTTTCTCCTTTAAGGAAATGTTATTACTCGCACTTCCAAAACGAGCAACCGCCATATCGTAGACCTCAGGATAATATACTAGAACAGCAACGGCACCTTTTTCTTTAGCAATATCTCGTTTGTTGCTAAAAGCTTGTCTAAAATTAGACCATTTAGAAGCGTTAGAAGTACCAGTAATTAGGTAATTTCCATCAGCATCTTTTGGTTCTCCAGATTTTATTAAAACCACTTTTCCTTTTACGTCTAAGTCCTTGTAACTTGAATATTTTTCGTCTTCTATGCCATAACCTGCAAAAACAATTTCAGAAGCTGTTAATGTACCATCTTGCACTGAAGAAATTGAAACAAAATCTTCTATATTGGTATAGGCCTTATCATTTATAGTAAATGCTACCTCTGGTACTCCTAGTTTTTCTAAAGGAACATTTTGAAAATATTGGTTATTAGGAAGAGCAGATGGAATGTCCATTGCAATATATTTATCCTTTAAAAAGTTAACCGCTTTTTTTTGTCCTTCATCTCCAGTACCTCTCCCTTCAAATTCGTCTGAAGCATAGATGTAAAGGTCTTCTTTTAATTCTGCAGAAGTAATTGATTCTCCGTAGGTTGTAATATCTAAAGGGATTGTGTTTACAGTTGTGGTCTGCGTCTTTGAATCGGTTTTTTGTGAACCGCAAGAAAGGACAAAACCAGCACTGCAAATAAGAAATAGCACTTTTTTCATGTGTTTGTGTTTTAGTAGTGAATGAAACAAAAATAGTTAAACCGACATGGGTGGAATACAGTTTTTAACAAACTTTAACACCAAAAAGGAGATTTACATGTTTTCGTTTAGAATTAATCTGTTTTCTCGATTAGCTAATTGCCAAGCTGTAGCAAAAATAAATTGAGTTCTAAGTTTTAAAACGTTGTAATTTATTTTTTCTGGGGTGTCTGTTGTTTCATGATAATCTTCATGTTCTCCATTAAAATAAAAAATTACAGGAATATTATATTTAGCAAAATTAAAATGATCGCTTCTGAAGTAATACTTTTTTTTATCATTTTCATCATTAAATTTATAATCCAATGTTAAATTAAAAAAGGAAGTATTTATTTTTTCTGAAAGAATATGAAGCTCTTTACTAAGTCTATCTGCTCCAATTAAATATAAGTAATTCTCGTTTTCTAGATGGTGGTTGTCTACACGACCAATCATGTCGATATTTAAATTTGCAATGGTTTCCGATAAAGGAAAAATGGGAAAATCCGTATAGAATCTAGAACCTTCCAGACCAATTTCTTCAGCCGTAAGATGTAAAAAAAGAATGGAGCGTTTAGGTCTGTAACCATCATCGACTGCCTTTTTAAAAGCTTGAGCTACTTCCATAATGGCCACAGTTCCCGATCCGTTGTCGTCTGCCCCAAAATAGATTTTGTCTTCTTTGATACCTAGATGGTCGTAATGTCCAGAAATAATAACCACTTCTTCAGGTTTTTCGCTTCCTTTTATATAGGCCAACACATTTTCGGAAGCTTTTGTATCGTGTAAAAAGTAGGACTTAGGGATTATTTGGAAATACACCGAATCATTTATTGGTGATAAAATGTTTTCGGTCTGGTAATATTCCTTTAAAAAATTAGCTGCTTTTTTTTGGCCACTTTCGCCTGTACCACGACCTTCAAATTCATTACCTGCAAACTGATGTAATAAATTGCTTAATTCTGGAGCTGTTATGGTATTAATGTATTTTAGTATGGTTGTACTATCGCTAATGATAATATTGTCTTTAAGCGTTTGTATTTTTGTGCTGTATTTTGGGGTAGCACAAGTACCAACTAATGTCAAAATAGTTGTTATTAAAAAAAACCTCATAAATTAATAGCTTATTTACCTATCAAATAAACTAAAAATAGTTGAAATTGAGAAAGATACTTTTAAATTAAATTAAATTAAGTGGATTATAACCTTCGCATCTTCAACCAAATTCATTCAAAATTTGAAATAAATAATGTTTCAGGAAAGCATTCTATCTCAAGGTCAATTTGGAAATACGTTTTCTTAAGGACCTAAATTGTATTGTGAATTATTGGAATAGCATAGAGGAGGAGGAAGTGTTTTCAATGCTGAGCCTTCACATAGAAAAAGGGAGCTCCAATTATCATTTATAGTTGAATTAAATTGAAATAAAAAATCCTGTGAGACCAATATATAATGGTTAAAACAGGATTTTATACTAAGATGACAAAATGATTATTCTATGTCAAGGTCGTCTAGATTTATATCTTCAAGTTCTTCCAAGGCATCTTCTTGAGATTCTTGCTCTCTTTGTTCTAATTCTTCGGTATTACCAACTTCAACTGTATAAAAAATAGATTTATAAATAGAGATAGAAAGCGAAATAATGGTTAATAGAAATACTAGTTGAACGGTTTTTATCGATTCACTATTTTTTTTTGAAAGATAAAATGCTATCATTCCAAAGATTAAGGCCGCAATAGCAGGGAAATATGCTAAATTGGATAAGGGTAAAACAGAAAGAACAAGTGCTAAAACAGAGGCTATAATTCCTAAAATGATAAAAAGCTTTCTCATATAATTAATTTTTTAGACCAGTTGCCGATTTAATTTTTAATTCGCCATTACCTACTGCAACTTTAAATTTGGCAAAAACAGGGATTTTATTCTCGTCGGCTGTTAGCCATAATAAGTTATCGTTTGTACCTTTTAGGACGTTGCTATTTTTTATGGAGATGCCCAATTTATAACAAGATTTACTACCAATACTAGTGCTAATAGTTTCTTTTCCTAAATATGCTACAACAATCTCTGTAGGTTTGTTATCGAATATCATTGTTAGTGTCGTGGTTTTACCAGTTGCAAAACTGCTTAAATTTAAGGTCCTTAAATAATAGATGGTGGATACAATATCTTTTGTGCTACTAGAGATGGTTAGTGTCTTATTTTGGTCGTAAGTGCCACCACCTTTCTTTTTCTTTCTAATTAAACTCTCAGCAGTTCCCTTAGAGTGGTTGTATTTATATTGTACAAATTTTGAATAGCTACCTTCGTTAATATCTCTTTTATACAAATATGGTTTTACTGAAGTAGGACTAACATAACTCTCATAAAGATCTCGGATTTTAAAAAAATTATCCCATTTACTATAGGTGGTCGCTGTACACTTTAATCTTAAAAGTGTGGCTTTGGATGTTTTTACCTCACTGGTTTCCATGTTTACTTGTGCTAGTTCTGTTAATACACCAGACATGTTATAGGAAGCAGTAAATGCTAATTTTTCTCCAGCATTAAAAGCATTGTTTTGTGCAAAGCTTAAGGAGGGAGCAAATAGACTTAAAAGAAAAAAATATTTCAGCATATAGTAGTAAGTTTATTTTATTACAACGAAGGTAATAACATTTTTTGTGCCTAATATATAAAGTCTCAAAAAAAGTTTGGTTTCTATAACGGGTGTTGTTATAGGGAATTGGATTTTTAAATATATAGATAGAACGTATTTACGAAAATAATTTAATCCTATTATTTTCTGAGTGTTGACGTTGTTTTTTATTAATTCAAATTTATTTTTTGGAATAACATGAAATAATCGACAAAATGCTTGTTTTTTTCGTTTAATTACATAAATTTGTGTTATTGAACCCAAAATCTTTAATATGAAATCTAAAATTACTTTATTCTGTCTTACTTTTTTATTAATGGCAGGCATTGGAACTGCTCAAAATAAAGACGCACCTAAAAGCATTATCAGTCAAGACGTATCCATTTCTAAATATCATGATAGAAAGGAACTCGAACAATTTCAAAAAGGAACATTGTTAGGATTGTATAATGAGCGTATTGAAATTATCATTAAAATTCTACCTTATATTGCTTTTGCTACAAAACCTGGAGTTACCATGTCTACGTTTGGTATTCCAGATACAAAAGATAATAGAAGTGCTTTGGATACTCAAATTGAGGCTACTAAAAATTATTTTGAAAGTACCATGGAATTTCAAAATAAAATTTTGCCCTACTCAGATCGGACAAATTTAATAGCAGCCATTTTATTTTATGAAGAAACTTTAAAAGCGCTGCATATCTATAGCGAAAACAATAGATTCTAATTGTAATCTATCAATTAAATCCTCATTTTTCTAAATATTGAAATATCATTATTTAGAAAAATTGTAACAAATTTGAAATTTTTGTAAGAAAATAACACAAAAATAAATTGATTTACGCATTTCGTCGTGTTTATTTGTATTTAGTGGAATTTATTTATATGTTTGAACTATAATAAAGAGAATTTTTTTGATTAATAAATAACTATTTTAACTATGAAAAATCTGGCCCAAATTTTATGTATTTTTCTATTAGTGTGTTTCAATGTATACCCTCAACAAGAGAAAGGTATTATTGGCACTAATAATTGGTTAAGTTCTTGGACAGAATTTAAACCAGACCATATTGAATATGGAGAAGCTACCGAAATTCTTACAGGAAACATTTCAACAGATACAAAATTGTTAAAGAGAAACATTTACTTGTTGTTAGGAAATGTTTTTGTTACTAACAATTCAACTCTTACAATAGAACCAGGAACCGTAATTATTGGCGATTTTAAAACCAATGGTTCTTTAATAATAACTAAAGGAGCCAAAATAATTGCAGATGGTTCAGTAACCGATCCAATTGTTTTTACTTCTAATAGAAGTGTTAAGAAAGCTGGAGATTGGGGAGGTGTCATACTACTTGGAGATGCGCCACTTAATAAGTTTGGAAATGGATCTTCTATAAATCATAATTTTAAAGCAGCCTCTTATGATAACATTAGTTATGGTGGAGAAAATATTGAAAGCAATTCTGGTATTTTAAGATATGTAAGAATTGAGTTTGCTGGTAAGAAATTAAAAAGTGGAGAGAATTTCAATGCTTTGCTTTTAGCTGGTGTCGGAAGTCAGACGATTATAGAAAATATTATGGTTAGCTACTCAGCAGGAAATTCTTTCGATGTTTTTGGAGGTCAAGTTAATTTAAGCAAAATGGTATCCTTAAAATCAGACAGAATAGATTATAATTTTAATTATGGAGCCCAATGTAATCTCTATAACTCTTTGGCAGTAAGATCTTCTTACGTGTCAAGTTCTGAAGGATCTAGATGTTTACAAGTGGCATCTTATAACAATGACAAAGAGGAAGTGGATTTTTCTAAAAAACAAACCTCAGTCATGGCAACCAATCTAACATTTATTAATGCGAGCGATAATTTACAGGCAGAAATTAAAATGGGCTTAGTTAAAGAAGCTATTTATGTTTCTGAGTATGCATCGTTAGATATGAGTAAAAGTGTTATTTCTGGTTTTAACCCAGCAGTGTTGTTTGATAATAAAATAAAAATCAATAACGAAAATTTAGATAAAATCAAGTTTACAGAAATGTATTTCAATAATTGCAATGGAAATATTTTTACTGAATACAATACTAATAATGAAGATTTAGAGAGCTGGTATGGGAATAGTAGTTTCTTTAATGTGTATTCAAAAGGATTGGATTCAGAAACATTTATTGATTTGAAAGACACAAAAAGACCTGACTATAGATTGCGTATAAATAAAATTATCGCATCTAGTCATGATTAATTGATTTAAACTTAAACTGATGATGTAACGATTACATTTAAGAGAATTTAATTAATCCAATAGTATAACCCTCAATTTTTTAGTACAGATGACTAATAGTCAGGCGCATGGATAAAACTACTTTTGTAAAAAAACTTTTTTTTGTAATGTGTTTTTTTGTTCTAATTTATAATCAGAACTTAAAAGCTCAAATAGGAATTGGCGCTCCAAATTTAGGATTTACTCAGGCATGCGCAAACGAGATGTTTGACACGTACTATGTTTCTTTTGTTTTTTCTCCGGAATCAGGACTAGGAGCAGGTAATCAATTTAATATCGAATTATCTGATGCTAGTGGCGATTTTTCTAATGCCACAGTTATTACGCCTTTAACAGGAGGATCAAGTACAACCTCACCTGTAACACTTAGTTTTTTATTGCCTACAGATACTGCAGGAGAATCTTACAGACTTAGAATAAAAAGTACAGCTCCTGCTGCTACAAGTTCTGGGTCTCCTACTTTTGCAGCATATTATAAAGTTCAGGATAGTCCATTTTCAATAAACAATTTAATTTCTACAGCAGCATATTGTGCTGGAAGTAGTTACCTATTAACCATAGATAATCCGGGAACTGGATTAAACGATTCCCCATTAAATTATCCAAATCTTACTTTTAAGTGGTATAGAGAAACAAGCCCTACAACTTCTGTTTTTGTTGAAGATGGTGAAACCTTATTGGTAAGTAATCCTGGAACTTATTTTGTGAAAACAAATTATGGTACCTGTACTTCAGATTCTTTTTCAAACCGTGTTACCGTTTCTCAATCTACATCTGGTTCTACATCTGATATTGTTTCCAGTCTTGGAAATCCATTCTGCCCAAGTGGCGGACCAACCACATTAACAACAAATACTGGAAATAGTTACCAATGGTTTTTAGATGGCGATGCCATTTCTGGTGCAACCAACCAAAGTTATGAAACCAATGTATCTGGAACTTTTTCTGTAAGTATCGATTTAGGAAGTTGTACAACAACTGCCACAATTGACCTTATAAGCGAAGGGTTTACAAGTAGTATTAATGTAGACGATGTAAATACTCTGGAACTGGGGGATACATTATATGTGCTAGTTTCTACTACTGCTATCAATCCAGAATTTCAATGGTATTTAAATAATGCCATTATCCCTGGAGCAATAGAAGATTTTTATGATGCTACCGAGTATGGAACCTATAAGGTTACTATCAGTCAAACTACGGGTTGTGTTTTTTCAGATGAATTTTTATTTGAAATAGAAGCTCCAGTAGATCCTTTTCCTAGTGTAGCAGAAATTCCAAATTTAATAAGTCCTAATGGAGACGGTATTAATGATACATGGGTTATTCCAAATATATATGTAAGTGGTACCAATACTGAAGTCTTGATTATGGATTCTTATGGGAAAATATCCCTTAAAACTACCGATTATCAAAATAATTGGCCAATAAACGAAATAGATTTTAAGAGTGTTAATCCTGTATATTATTACGTGATAACCACTCCAGATAATGAAACCAAAAAAGGTTCTATAACCATAGTAAAATAAAATGAAAACATTTTTACTGATACTAGCCATCCTAATGTGTTCTACACAACTTACCTTCTCTCAAGAAGATGGGGTTGTGTCGTTGGCTATACCAGTAAGAAGTTCTTTAAAATTCAATAGATATTTAACAAATCCTACCTTTAGTTTTGTTAGAGAACAAAATACCTATATTAATATTACCAATAAGAGAGAGTGGGTACAATTTGAAGATGCTCCACAAACCTTTTTATTAAATTATACAGGTAGATATAGTGAAAACATTGGAGTTGGAGTTGGCTTATTTCAACAGAACTATGGTGTTTTAACAACCTTTGGTGGTATTTTAAACTTTGCTTATAATGCGAGACTTCAAACCGATAGTAATTTAACCTTCGGATTAAATCTTGGGTTTTATAAAAGTAGTCTTAATGAAGGAAGTGTGATCGTAAATCAACCAGATCCATCTTTAGATAACATTCCTAACAACATGGTTTTAAGTGTAAGTCCAGGAATTAATTATGGAATGGGATTTGTAGATTTCGGAGTTGCAATAAATAATTTAGTACAGTATAATGTAAAAACTTCAGCACTTATTGAAGACGATCCACAACAAGGTATTCAGGCTCATTTTATGTACACAGGTTTTATGTATAGTCGTGGGTTTTTCGACCAAAGTAAATTTTCCGCCCTAGTAAAATCTGAATTCAAAAAAGATCAAACCATCATCTCAGGTTTAGCTATGTTATCTGTTCCAAAAGGAATTTGGGCACAAGCCGGTTATAATACTGTTTATGGATTAACTGGAGGAATTGGACTTAATGTTACAAAGCAAATATCTGTAGAGTATAATTATGAAAAAGCCATGGGCGATTTAGCAACCTTTGGTTCTTCTCATGAATTTACTCTGGCTTACAAATTTAACACGAGAAACAGATATGACTATAGTGGCGACGAAAGAGAACAAGCGCTGTTAATTAAAGATCAGAAACGCAAACCAGCCGTTTCAACCAAGCCAACCTTAGATGCTGAAGAGAGAGCTCAAATAGCAGAAGAAAAAGCATTAGAAAGAGAATTAGCTCAGGAAGAAGCGAGATTGGCTATAGAGACAAGAGCAGCGGAAAGAGCTGCCGCACAAGAACAAGCCAGATTAGATGGCGAAGCAAAAGCACAGGCTTTAGCTGAAAATCAGGCGCAACCAACGGATGCTGAGATAGCTGAAGAAAAAGTAAAGCAAGAAGCTATTTATGCAGAAGAAGTTAGATTGGCTCAAGAAAGAATCGCTCAAGCAGAAGCCGAGAAACAAGCTAGATTAGCGTCTGAAGCTCAAGCTGAAGAACAAGCTAGGCAAGATGCCATTGCTTTAGAGGAAGCTAGATTGTTAGCAGAAAGAGCTTCTCAATTGGAAGCAGCAGAACAAGCAAGATTAGCAGCCGAAATGGCCGCCGAAGCAAAAGCCCAAGCAGATGAAGATGCCAGATTAGCAGCGGCATCAGCAGTCCAAGCAGAAAAAGATGAAGCAGCAAGAATAGCCGCAGAAGCAATAGCTCAGGCAGAAGCAGATGAAGCAGCAAGATTAGCATCAGAAGCCATAGTTCAAGCTAATGCAGAAGAAGCTGCTAGATTAGCCGCAGAAAAAGTATCTCAAGCACAAGCAGAGGAACAAGCAAGACTTGCAAATGAAGTTGCTGTCGAAGCGGCAGAAGCAGCCAGATTAGCAACCGAAGCGAATGCTCAAGCTGAAATAGATGAAGCAGCAAGAATAGCCGCCGAATTAGAAGCACAAAAACAAGCAGATGAAGTTGCGAGATTAGCAGCAGAGGCATTGGCTCAAGCTGAAGCAGATAAAGCAAAAAATTTAGCAATAGTGGCAGATACTCAAGTTGAACCTCAAGTGGATCTTCAAATAACTCAAAAAGATGCCTTAGCCAAATCGATGTTTGCATTAACAGAAGAAACTAAAGAAACTAAAGAAGAACAAGATGCCTTATTAATCAGGTTAAATGAAATTTTAATAATAAAAGAAAAGGACCTTCAAGATTTAAAAGAAGAAAATGATTTAAGTGAACAAGGTATTTTTCTAGAGCCAAAACCTTTCAAAAGTATCTCAGCTGAAAACAGAATTTTAGAAGGCATAAAATCTGATTTAGATGCAGCCATTAGTGAGAATAGTAAAACGATTAAAGACTTAGAGAATTTATACATAGAAAGAATTAAAAAAGGTTCCAATAAAAATGATGAAACCAGTAATTATTACTTAAATACTATTAAAGCTTTAAGAGAAGAACAAGCCGAGTCTGAAAGAGCTAGAGCTAGTTTAGTATCAACTCTTGAATCTATTAATTTGGCTACAGAAATTGAGAGAAAAAGACGTATTAAACGTGCCGTTTATGATAATGAAAAAGACAAATTCGTAAAAGACAAAGCTACATTAGAAAGAATTAAAGAAACAACACCTTTAAGCTCGGTTCCTTTAACAGTTGAAGATTTTAATTTTGGACAAGAACAAAGTAGTAATGTTCAAATATTAAAAGGAGTTCAGAATACGGATAATGGTTATTATATGATTATTGCAGTACATGAAAACGTGAAAGATAGAGATGCCTTTCTGCAGAATGTAGTAGCGTCCGGACAGTCCAATGTTAATTTCTTCTATGATGTGAATTCTAGTAAATATTTTATTTACTACCAAAAATTCAATAATGTAGAAGAAGCGTTGAACGCGTTGGATTCCAAAGGAAACAAACCTTATAATGAAAAAATGTCTGTTGTTAAAATAGAAGATTAAGAAAAAAAGAAAGCCCCATTTAATCTGGATGATGCCCCTTGTGCAGATTAAATGAATATATAAATAAGAATGTCATGAAAAAACCTACTTTTTTTAAGATTAGCATCGCTGTAATTATACTTATAATGAGCATGCCAACGTTCGCACAAAATTTCGTGCCCTTTACTCCAAGATTTAATCAAGATTTAAAAGGAGATATTCGTTTAATTGGGAATAATATTTTAGGCCCAAGTAATGATCCTTTTAATGATAATTATACTTACAATCATAATGTTAATATGCAATATATTGACATTGATGGAGATGGTTCGACATTTAATTCTACCAGTGCCGATTTAGAAATTCCAAACCCAGGTTGTTACAGAATTGTTCATGCTGGTTTGTATTGGGGAGCGGTTACTAATGGAGATGAACCTATTACAGAAATTAAATTTAAAGGCCCAACAGGTGGATACCATGACGTAGTAGGTACTGTTATATATGAAGCAAATGGGGTAGAAACAGGAAACAGTTATCCATACTCTAGTTATGCAGATGTAACCTCTATTGTAAATAGTTTAACAAATAATCTAGGAACTTACACTATTGGAAATGTCTCTACAGCCACAGGAAGAACATCTACTTTTAACCCATATAATGGAACAGGATATTCTGCTGGATGGTCACTTTTTATAGTATTTGAAGATCCAACATTACCTGGTAAATCAATAACTAGTTTTGATGGTTTTAGTTCCATAAATAGTTCTGTAGATGTAGATATCCCTGTCTCAGGATTTCGTACAGTTCCAGCCCCAATACCGGTTAGAGCTAATTTTGCATTTGCAGCTTTAGAAGGAGATAAGCCAATTCAAAATGATAGATTGATTTTAAATGGTATTACCATGTCGGCTGTCGATCGTCCTGCTAATAACTTTTTTAATTCTTCAGTAACACAACTAAGTGCCTTACCAGTTAATAATAGGGTTCCTAACAGTACCAATACTTTAGGTTTTGATACAGGAATTATGGTTATTCCAAATCCAGGAAACACTGTTATTGGTAATGATGATACCAATGCAACTATTAGATTAGAGAGTAATCAGGATCAATATTTTGCTTATTTCTGTGCGTTTGCCGTTGAAATTATAGAGCCTAAAATTGTACTTACTAAAATTGTTGAAGATGATTTTGGAAATAATATAGGAGGAGATTTAGTAGGGCTTGGGAGTTCCTTAAATTATGTTATTGGATTTCATAATTCTGGAAATGATGATGCCAATAATTTATTGATAAGAGATGTCCTTCCTATTAATATTATTTTTAATTATCCAGCAGATTTAGGTGTATTGCCTCCAGGAGTAACCGTTCAAAGTTATAATGTTGCAACAAGAGAACTTATTTTTAGTGTAGACAACTCTTATGTAGAGCAGGGAGATCCTGTTACTGAAATTAGAATTCATGCACAAGTGGTTGAAAATTGTGACGAATTAGCGGATGCCTGTTCTAACCGTATAGTTAATCAGGCTTTTGCTACCTATAGTGGTATTGAAAATCCGAATTTTGTAATTACTGACGATCCAAGTTTAGATACTAATACAGGGTGTTTGATTTCACCTCAAGCAACAAATTTTTTAGCCGATTTAGATTGTGAATTTATTGAAAACGTAGTTCTTTGTGGAGAAACTGTTCAATTAACTGCAGCAAATGGTTATGATTCTTATTCTTGGTCAACTAGCCCAACTGGTACCCCAGTAATTGGTACCACACAAAGCATTACAGTATCGGCTACAGGAACTTATTATGTTTATAATACGGCAGAAGCGCCTTGTCAGTCAATAACTCAAACTTATGTGGTTGCAAACTACGGAGCAACAACTTTAGTCAATCCGGTCATTCCTTTTGCAGACGAAGTTGTAACCTGTACCAATAATGGAAAATTATTGCCGAATATCTTTTTATGTGGGGCAAACGATTTCACATTAATTGAAACCTATATTACAGATGCTACAACCATTATTTGGGAAGTATTAGATGAAAGCAGCTGTACAGCAGTTACTAATCCAGATTGCGCGAATGAAAGTGATACCTGTACTTGGAATGAAGTTGGAACAGGCCCAACTTTTAATGTGGATACTGCAGGACAATACAGATTGACAATCAATTATGAAGGTGGATGTTTTAATCAGTTTTATTTTAATGTCTATGAAAATGTATTAAATGCAACTGTTACTAGCAATGATATTATTTGTACTACACCAGGTCAAATTACCGTTGGAGGTGTGCCAAGTGGCTACGAATATAGTCTTGATGGTATAACCTTTCAATCAAGTAATGTTTTTCCTATTACAACTGCAGGTACATATACTGTTTATATTCAACAAGTAGGTGTTCCTTCAAACCCATGTGTTTTTACAGTACCAGATGTTCAAATTAGAGATAGAGATTTTACGGTATCTATAAATATTGCGCAACCATTATGTTATGGGGATAAAGGAAGTGTCACTTTAGCTGCAAATGATGTTCGTCCACAATACTTCTTCTCAATTTATGATGGAGCAACTCTAATAAATAGTGTAGGTCCTATTACTGCAAACAATTATACTTTTTCAAACTTAAATCCGGGAACTTATACAACGCTTGTAGAAACAGAAGATGGATGTACTCATACAGAAGATATTGAAATTATTGAGCCGGTTTTATTAACAGCTACTTCAGCAATTACAAGTCCGTTAACTTGTACAGATGGTGAAATTACAATATATCCTAGTGGTGGAACAGCTCCTTACTTCTATTTTGTAAATGGCTCAACAGAATTCCAAACAGTTCCAGAAATTGTTGTAACCTCAGCAGGAGTTTACAATATTTTAGTAGTTGATTCAAATAATTGTGAAGCAACTACTTCTATAACCGTAGAAGCTTCATTAGCACCGGTGTTTACAGTAAATCATACAGATGTTTTATGTTCTGGGTCATTAACAGGTTCTATAACAGTTAATGTAACTAATCCTAACGGAAACAGTTTGATGTACAGTATTGATGGAGGTATTACTTTTGTAAGTTCAAATGTTTTTACAGCACTTGCTGCAGGAGATTATGAAGTTGTAGTTCAATATACTACTGGTCCTGATGTTTGTCTTTCAGACCCACAAACCATTACTATTGAAAATACTGATCCAATAATAGGAACAGCAACCCTAACAACACCATATACATGTACTACCAATGGCGTTATTACAGTTTCTGGAGTTAGTGGAGGTCAGACTCCTTATATGTATAGTATTGATGGTGTGACTTTTCAAACAGGAACGACTTTTAGTGGTTTATCTAATGGAACTTATACAATTACGATTCAAGATGCTAGTGGATGTACATTTATTGCAGATAGCATTACTATCGATCCATTAAATCCACCAACAGATTTAACATTTAGTAATTCTCCTTTAAGTTGTCCGTTGAATACCTCCACGATAACCATTACAGGAACAACAGGTGGTTTAGGTACTTTACAATACCAAATAATTGCTCCTGCTTCTGAAGCAACAGCGTACCAAACGTCGAATGTATTTGCTGATTTAGCTCCTGGTACATATACTTTCCAAGTAATTGATGAGAACGATTGTACTTACACAGAATCTTATACAATAAACCCATTACAAGCAATAACTGTTGTTGGACAAAATATAAATGAGGTTACTTGTTTTGGAAGTTCAAATGGCTCTGTACAATTTACTGTATCTGGTTCAACAGGATTTGACTACACATTAAATGGAGGAACTTCAACAGCTGGGACTTCACCATTAGTTTTATCTGGATTGGCAGCAGGAACTTATACTATTATAGTAACAGATTCTACAACAAATTGTGATGCTACTGCTACATTAACTGTAGAAGAATCTAGTACAGCTTTAAGTATTACTACAGATCCTAGTCCAATTACCTGTAATGGTGTTGGGCAAGTGGTTATTAATACAACAGGAGGTTGGGGAGGAAATACCTATAGTATTACCTTACCAGATGGTACGGTTATTCCTGCTCAAGCGAGTAATACTTTTGGAAATTTAACTCAAACTGGAACTTATACAGCTACAGTAACCGATGCTTTAGGATGTACTGTTACGTCCACATTTGATTTAACTGTCTCAGGAAGTCCTACGGCAACAATAGCATTAACATCAGATTATTGTTATGATACAACCAATGCTGCAACGCTTGAAGTGACTGCAACTGGTGGACAAGCTCCTTTTCAATTTAGTATAAATGGTGCGCCATTTACATCAAATAATATCTTTAATAATTTAGTTCCTGGAACTTACACGATTATAGTAAGAGATGCTAATGGATGTTCTGTGACATTACCAGCGGAAACTATTACACCTCAATTAATTTTAAGTACTAATGTGACTAAAGAATTAGATTGTACAGCATCACCAGATGCGGTTATTACAGGAACTATTTCTGGAGGTTATGCACCATATACTTATGAGGTATCTATTAATGGAGGCACATTTACTGCCCTAGGAGCTACAGGTTCCCCATTTACATATTCTACTGCTACCAATGGAACGTATCAATTTCAAATAACAGATGCTCAAGGTTGTACGGCACTATCAGCAGTCAATACGGTTGATGTACTTACATTACCTGAAATTATATCTGTAACACAAACGCAATCTATTTTATGTCATGGCGATAATAATGCGGCTATAAATGTGGTAATTAATACTACAGTTGGAGAACCAGCATATGTTATAAATGTATTTAATACAACTACTGGAACCGATTATGGTACTCAGACTTCTGGTCTTACAGCTGGATCTTATACTATTACTTTAACGGATAATAATTTATGTACAGATACAGCAACAATAATTATTGCGGAACCAACACCAATACTAGTAAATCATCATGCAGTAAATATAACGTGTGGACCTTTAGGTGTTTCGCAAGGGTCTGTTATTATAGATGGTGTATCAGGTGGAACCTCTCCATATAATTATTTTGTAACTGGAACCAACGGATACTCGAATTCCGAATTAAATACAACTGGATCTATTTCTGTTAGCTTTGATGTTGTTGATTTTGGATTATACCAAATTAATGTGGTAGATGCTAATGGTTGTTCTGTTCTAATTCAAGACGTTCTTGTTGCATCTCCGCCAGACGATTTAGATATTAATATTACTGCAACTGCAGACTGCCTTTTAGGAGGTGAAGCTGTTGTAACTATTGGAACAACTTTAATTAGTTCTGGACCATTCTTTTTTAGTACCTATCCGGCTACTGGAACTCCTCCAGGTGGCTCATGGATTCCAGAAGGAACACCAGGTAGTGCTATTTTTACAGGTTTAATTCCAGGAGTAACTTATACATTTATTGTTTTTGACTCTTCAACAGGATGTAGTTATTATGAAATTGCTACAAGTCCTATTCCAACAAACTCTACCTTAACTGCTACCGCGGTTACGGCAAATAATATTACTTGTACGGGTAGTGCCGATGGAAATGTGTCGTTTAATATTAACAGTACTTATGGATCATCCACGAATGTGACTTATGAGATATTTGATTCTCTATCATTAGTAACCACAGGAATTAGTGGAACAGGAGTTGTGCCAGCAAATGGCTCATTACCTATAACTAATTTAGGTCCTTTACCTTTTGGAAACTACTTTGTATTAATAAGTGAAACCTCGGGTCCTTATACTGGATGTAGCGTGGTAACAATACCTTTTAATATCACAGAATCTGCTATTGAATTAAGCTTAACTGCAACTGTGGATCAAAACGCCAATTGTAATCTTAATTCTGGAGTTATTAGTGCCATTGGAATGAATGGAACAGCTCCATATATGTACCAAATAACAACTACAGCAACGGCACCGCCTGCAACAGATCCAGCTTGGGCCTCTGCTAACGTGTTTAATATGAATGCTAATAGTTATTATGTTCATGTTATGGATGCTTATGGATGTATTAAAACAACTCCTGTTTTAGTATTGCCACAAGATCCTTCACCAATTGTTAACGCTGTGGTAAACAATCCATGTGATACTGCTGAAGGTGCTTTCGAAATTGATGTTACTTTAACAACTGCTGGGATGCCTCCTTATTCTTTTAGTATTAATGGTGGTGCATTCCAAACAAGAACAGCTCCATTTACGCTTCAGAATGTAACATCAGGAATTCATACTATAGAAGTTAAAGATGTTAATGGGTGTACACATATGGCAACGGTGACTATTGAGTCTCCATTAGGAATCACTCCAGCTATTACTGGAATTACAACATGTGCTGATAATGATGGTGAAATTACCGTTACAGCTTTGGGTGGAACAGGAACTTATACTTATAGTATTAGTCCTAATCCAGCTTCTATTAGTTTATCTGGGAATGTGTTTTCTGGAGTTCCTTCAGGAATGTACACGATTACCATAACGGATACGACTACTTTATGTACTGAAGATGCTACTATCACATTAGATGCAGCAACGCCAGTAACTTTTACAACTTCAACTACAGATGTTAGTTGTAATGGAAGTAATGAAGGTGTGATTACGGTTAATTTAGATGCCGGAAATGACAATCCAATTTATACCTATGAAATAACAGCTCCAATAGTTGTTGCTGCTCAAAACTCGAATATTTTTACAGGATTAGCCGCAGGTACTTATACGGTTCAAGTGAATTCTGGAAGAGGTTGTTTTGCAATAGAATTAGTAACTATTTATGAACCTAATTTACTAACAGTATCTGGAATTGCAACAGATTACGCCTGCGCAACAGACGGATCAGTAAATACCTCTACTTTAACCATTACAGAAATAGGAGGAACGTCTTCTTATACATATAGTATTAATGGAACTAATTATTTCAACTCTAATGTGTTTGATATTATCGATACGGGAGTTATCCAAATCATTACTATTTATGTAAAAGATGCGAATGGTTGTATAGCAACAAATACGGTAACTATTTTACCATTGCCAACTTTAACATTGGCAACAGTTGCAGAAGCAACTCCAATTGATTGTAATAATACAGGTTCAATAAGTATAACTGTTACTGGAGGCTCTGGAAACTTTGAATACCAAATGTTGCCAGCTGGTACTCCTCAAGCATCAAATGTCTTTACTATTTTATTACCGGGAGATTACTATTTCTTGGTTAGCGATTTAGATACAGGATGTAGCATTGCAACAGCGGCTTATACAGTAGCACCTTTTGATACAGTGGATGCTGTAGCTACGGCTACCACGGCAGTAACTTGTTTTGGTGATACTAATGGTGCCATAGAAATTAATGTGACTGGTTATACAGGCGCTTATACTTACGAGGTGTTTAATAATACTGGAACGTCTGTTGTAGGTCCAATTGCATCTAATACAAGTACAAATCCGCAAGCCATAACAGGTTTAATGGCTGGAAATTATACAGTAGTAGTAACTGAAACTTCTAGTCCTTTTTGTGCTGCAATAACCAATGTGGTAACTATTACGTCTCCAGTGGAAGCTTTAGATTTAATTGCTTTAGAAACATCGAATGTTACCTGTTCAAACGATTTAGGAACAATTACTGCAACTGCCACTGGTGGTTGGGGGACCTATCAATATGAATTAACAGGAGCGACAACTGTTGCTTATTCTTCAAGTGGAACATTTACAAATTTAGCAGCAGGAACTTATACCGTAAACGTCATGGATGCTGGTGGTTGTATCGCTTCAGAGACAGTAACACTAGTTATACCTACACCAATTACTGCAACGGCGACCGCAAGCACAACTTTGTTGACTTGTTTTAATGATACAACTGCTACAATTACAGTTACTGCTACTTCAGGGGGTCAAGGAAATAATTATTCATACACTTTGAATATGCTTTCACCAACGGTTAGCACGTCAGGACCTCAAAGTTCTCCAGTATTTGGCGAATTAGGAGCAGGGACGTACCAAGTTATAGTTTCAGATGCTTACAGCTGTAGTTTTACTTCAGCAGATATTGTTATTTCTCAACCAACTGCAATAGAAGCAAGTTTGGTAAAAACAACTTCTCAAACATGTTTAACGGAATCAACCCTTACCTTAAGTGCAATAGGAGGAACGGGGCCTTACACTTATAGTGATAACGATAGCTTTACTCCAATTTTAGGATCGTTTGCAACATCCACAACATTCTCTGTTCCTGTTGGGACTCACGAATATTACGTGCAAGATGCTAATGGATGTATTGCTAGAGTTTCTAATGAAATTACCATAGATATACTTCCGGATTTAACTCTGATTGTTTCTGAAGAAAATGCTGTTATTAACTGTGCAGGAGATACAACAGGAGTTATTGTTGCTGTTGCTCAAGGAGGTTTAGGAAATTACATTTATACTTTACAGGATACTTTAGGGAATACTATTTCTGCGACACAAAATAGTCCAGGTGTGTTCACCGAACTTCCTGCAGGAACTTATATCATCCAAGTAGTTAGTGGAGATTGTTTAACAACTTGGACTCCAATTATTATTTCAGAACCATTAGCTCCATTAACAGCTCCTTTTACGGTAACAGATGTTACTTGTTATGGTGCTAATAACGGATCTATAGTTATTAATGCTTCTGGTGGAACAGGCATTATTAAATATGCTATTTCCCCACAATTAAATCAGTTTTTCGATTCTAATATTTTTGAAAATTTAGGTACTGGAACTTACGATGTAATTGTACAGGATCAATTAGGATGTTACTTGATGATTAATTTCACCATTAACGAACCTGCTCCAGTAATGGTTATAGTAGATACGTTATCTATAATTAATGAAGTTTGTGAAGGAGATTTAAATGCAGAATTTAGTATTGATATCTCTGGAGGTACACCGCCTTACTCTGTAAGTATAGACAGTTATAGTGGGCCTTATACTACAGGAACTTCAGGACAAACCCAGTTTGATTTCACTGGATTGAGTGGAGGACTTCATACCGTTTATGTGCGTGATAGCGCAGGTTGTGAGTCTGAAGTGGAAGTTAATAACCTTGAAGAATCGGTAAGAATAAACCCAATAGTAGAAATTGATTATACATGTGTTAATAATGCATCAAGTAATATAGTAACCGTTACTGTAGATGATAGTATTACCAATCTAGACGATTTAGACTATTCTTTAGATGGTGGTCCTTATCAAATGAGTAATGTCTTTATAGATGTTGCTCCAGGAATTGGACATTATATAGATGTTAGACATACCAATGGATGTATACAAAGAACTTTATTATTTGACATTACTACTTTCGATCCATTAACTCTTGTTTTAACCGATGGTGAAATTAATGAGATTATAGCAAATGCTTCTGGAGGTTCTGGCGAATATGAATTTACTCTGAATGGAGAATCTTATGGAAGCACCAATGTCTTTATTATTTCAGAATCTGGTACATACACCGTAACAGTTACAGATAGTAATGGTTGTGTTGCAACAGCAACAAGACATTTCGATTTTGTAGACGTTTGTATCCCTAATTACTTTACTCCAAATGGAGATGGGGTTTTAGACGGTTGGGGTCCAGGTTGTACTATTCATTATCCAAATCTTGATTTCGATATTTTCGACAGATATGGTAGAAAAGTAGCTAGCTTAAGATTAGGACAAACATGGGATGGCTTGTACCAAGGGAAGGAATTACCTACCGGAGATTATTGGTATGTTGTTAGATTGAATGATGCTAAAGACAGTAGAAGTTTTGTTGGTCATTTTACCCTATATAGATAACCCTAAGTGATGATTATTGTCTAAATTAAAAACGAATCAAAATGAAAAAACTAATTATATATTCTCTTTTATTAATCATAACCAAAAGTTATAGCCAAGAGTTAAATCTACCCGTTTTTACACAATATTTAGCAGATAATCCTTTCGTGATTTCTCCAACCTTTGCTGGAATTGGCGATAATCTAAAAATAAGAGCCAATGGTTTAACCCAATGGGTTGGAATAAAAGGAGCACCAGATAATCAATCTATTTATGCCGATTTTAGAATAGCAAGTCGTTCGGGAGTTGGACTTTCTATGTATAATGATAGCAATGGAAACACGAAGCAAAAAGGGTTAAAAGTGTCCTTTGCTCATCATTTAATTTTAGATTATTATTCTAAGCAATATCTGTCGTTTGGTATTTCATACAATTTAAATAGTTTTAAAATTGATATAGATAATTTTCAACCTACTTATGAAACCCCAATCATAGATCCAAGAGTAACTGACGATAGATCTACTTCAAACAACAATTTCGATGTGGGTGTTTTATACAGAAATAAAGATTTTTACTTTAGTTTAAATGCGAATAACCTATTACCTAAGGATATTGATAATTTTACAGGAATAGAACCAGACTTACTTTTAAACTATCAAATCTATACAGGAATTGTTATAAAAAGTAAAACGAATAAATATTTAGAATTTGAACCTTCTGTATTTTTCCAATATTTTGATAGTGATAATCGTTCTAGTACAGACATCAATTTAAAGATTAGAAAATACAATAGAAAAGAAAATTATATATGGGGAGGTTTCAACTATAGATTCTTAAACGATCAATTTGGAAAACCTTTAAATGTTGGGCCTATGGTAGGAGTGCAAGTTTCTAATTTCTATTTTGCTTATGCCTATCAAATTACTACCAATGATTTAGCGGGATATAATTCAGGAACTCATATGGTAACTATTGGATTAAATTTCTTACAAGGAATAAGCGATTGTCCTTGTACACAAACGCCAGTGCATTAATATTTACACGAATTTTTTATATGAAAATCAATGGTAAAACTAAAACCATTGATTTTTTTTATGTCTAATTTTGAAATCACAACATTAAAAAACGGTAGACCATCCAAAGACAAAACCGTTTGTGTTAGCGCCAACATCTTTTAGAGTAAGCGTTGTTCCGTATGCTATTTTTATGGCTTGCTTTTTAAATATGGGCATTCCAGCAGAAAGGCCAGCTAAGAAGTTTCCTCGTTCATCATTTTTTGGTAGTCTGTTAACAATAGAATGACCTCCAAGACCATAACCAAAACTCAATGCGGTCCAAATTCTGTGTTTAAAATGTTTGGTAAGATGAGTTTGCATGGCAAAAAGTGGATCTTGTTTTCTAGTTTTATCAATATAGAAATCGTTGTTGTTAGTATAAATATATACAGACCCTGTTAACTCATAAGACCAGGAGTTCCAATTATGAACCATACCCACTTGCGGACGAAAAACAAAAGAATTCCCTCCAATATTTAACAGTTTATCGCCATAATACTGACCAAAAGGAAAGGTTATGGCAAGAGAGGCGCCAACAGTGGTGTAAACGGGGTTTTCCTTTAAGTATTCTTGCAACTCTTTAGGAGTCATGGCATTTGGTCCAATAAAATTAATAGAAAACCTTAATCTAGGATCTGCAAAGCCATTGCGGGTAACCTCTTCAGGAACACCATTTAATAAACCTTCCCATTTAGCAAAGGTATAAGGAATTAAAACATCGATTCTAGCTTGTTTCTTACCAATTCTAAAAGGACGAACATATTGTAAGGCTATTTGATTTACTACAACCGTGGCATTTTGAGCTTGTAAAAGTGGATCAAATTCAATATCTCCAAAAACATGGCCATATCCAACTCCTACCACATTAATCCCTAAAGGCATGGAAGTCCAACGTTTTGGTTCTATATCTTGAGAATAACCATGAGTGAAAATAATGAAAACTAAAAACAGATTTATTTTAGTTATAAGAGCAAGCGATGGGTATTGTTTGTTCATCTAAGAATGTTTATCACATCAAAAGTAAACAAAGTTTAAAAATAGATCATGATGTAGATTCATATTTATAATATTTTCCTGTTCAGTCTTTTAGGGAATTCTGTTTTCTATGAGATTGTTTAATTATTGCCCTTGGTTTTATGTGTAAAAGCAAGTACGCACTTTCCTTTGATATAGTACTAAACTACGCATTTTTTTATAAACAGTGTTGCCCACGCTTTTTTACAATCAAAATTCTATTTTTTAATAATTCTTTTGTTAATAGTTCCAAATTTCGAGTCAATCTTCATAATGTAAAATCCATTAGATAAATCAGAAAGATCTATTGTATCAAAATTGTTTTCTATAGTTTTTATGGTTTGTCCTATTGAATTAAATAGTTCTATTTTAATAATGTGACTATTTTGGGATTTCAAATGAATTAGTGAACTAATTGGGTTAGGATAAATATCAATTTGGTGTAACTCAAATTTTGTAATGTTTAGTGGGAAATTTTTAAAAACTGCTTGTCCGAAAACAGGCGTATTCAATTTTAATTCCATACCATTATCTTCTGTTGAAAGATAATATCCAGAACCTATCAATTGTATGAAATCAAAGTACTCATTTTCAAAATTATTATGGCTTTCAATTCCACAGTCATCAGTTGTGTTTGAAAATTGGTCTGTTTCTAAATTATCAGGATATGGTAGGTTGAAAGTTCCATTGAAGGTGTTGCAAGCTCCGGTTCCATAAAAAGTCAAATCCTCCAAAATTGTCAAAGTTGGGGTTATGGTAGGTTCTATTTCTGAAACCACATAAGGTGCTGGAGTTCCATCGCTAGCCATAACAGAATACAGATACCAAGTTTGAAATAAATCAGGATTTGGTTCTTGTGCAAAACAGTTTGTGAAACAAATAACTGAAATCGAAAGTAGTAATTGTTTCATGGTTTTTGTTTTTCAGCTTGTGACTATCGGTTTTGTATATGAATATTAGCAGAGTTAAGTGTGACACTTTTCGGATTAAAACAAAGATAGCAGAAAAGAACCAAACTTTAAGTTTAGCTCGTAACTGCTATTTTTTTTATATAAGCTATTATTGGCGGTAGTTTTTATTTATGCATCTACAAAAATTACTTGACCCGTAATAAATCCATCAACCGAACGTTCAAAAGCTTTACCTACTAATTTTCCAGGAACTGGCTCAAAACCTGGCATCATTTCACCATAAACATCCCAAGCCTCTTCTAAAACAGTTGGGTTTATTGAGTTTACTCGGATTCCTCTTGGCATTTCAAAAGCAACACATTTAACAAATGTATCAATAGCGCCACTAGTAGTAGCATCAGCAATTGCAAAAGGTATAGGCTTAGTATTTAAAATTCCTGTTATTAAAGTAAATGACCCCTTATCTGCAATATATTCTTGACCAATACGTACAATGTTTATTTGTCCCATCATTTTACTTAAAATGGTACTCATCCATTGTTCTTCGGTCATTTCAGTGAAATTTGCATATTCACAAACACCAACAGTGTTTACAACAGCATCAAAATGACCAACATCTTCGTATAATTTCCTTAAAGATGCTTCGCTTGTAATATCTACTTGAAAGTCATAATTATCGGCAGACCGTCCAGCAGTTATAATTTTATGTTTTCCAAGACCAGTTAAAGCTGCTTGTCCCATTTTTCCGTTTGCTCCAATTAAAATTATTGTTTTCATATAATATTTATTTTTAAATTATATGCAAATTTATGAAGTACTCAAGGTTTAGGAACAGGACATTTGTCTAATACGTAATATTAGCCCTTATTCGACTTAGGTGACGTTGTGTAACGCCTAGGTAAGAAGCTATATAATGTAGTGGAATCTCTTTGATATATTCAGGTTGCGTTGTAATTAAATCTAAATAGCGTTGTTGAGCCTTATCTTTTTGATGATTAAATATCCATTTTTCTAATTCAACATATTCCTTTTCGGCAATAATTTTCAAAAAACGCAACCAATTACTATTTGATTTGGCTAAATTTTCTAACGTTGCTTTTGGTATTGAAATTATTTCAGCATCTGTCAGAGCTTGAATATTTTCTTCAGATTTTTTTTGTGAAATAAATGAAGAATAAGCCATTAATAATTTACTAGGAAAAGTGAAACAATAGGTAATTTCATCATCATTATTTGAAAAATAATAAGAACGAAAAATTCCACTTTTAACAAAAGCTATAGAGTCGCAAATTTCATTGTTATTAATATATAAATCGCCTTTTTTTAATAAAATAGGTAGCGATAACTTCAAGAAATCAGTAATCTCTATATCTGTAAATAAATTAAATGATTTTAAATATTCGTTCATTTCTTTCTTTAATGTTTAGCATGCTCAAAATACCGCGAACGGTTTTGTATATGAAAATTGCGTGCTTGTGTCAGAGGATTTTCGGAACGAAAATAGGATGAAAGCAAGTACGCAATTTCCTTTGATAAAGTACTAAATTACGCATTTTTTATAAACAGTGTTAGCCACTAGCTTTTATTTTGTACGTTTTAATTTTGGTGGATTTTGACTTGTATCAAAAATGTCTGCGATTTTTATAAATCCGTTTTCTGTATCCACAGAGTAAATCAGTTTATAGTTTTTGAATACTAAATAACGATAATGGATTATTCTTTGTTGAAGTAATTCTTCTTCTTGTCCAATATGTGGAGTTTTTTTCAACTTCTTGGTTTCGATGATAATTCCTTTCAGAAGTTTTTTGGCAATTTTTGGACTAGCTTTCTTTTCTTAATATTCGTAGATTTCATCAAATTGATTTTCAGTGAATTCAGGCCAAATAATTTTCACTGCCATTATTCGTATTTGGCTAAAAGTCCAGAACTACTTTTAAAGCGATTGTTTTGGAAATCAGACTCTGATTGGTCAATTCGTTTATTCAACTCATCTTGAGTCATAGGTTCAATAATTTGATCCTCTGAAGCTTTTTTTTCTTTTCTCAATATTTTTTCGAGGCGAGAAACTGCTTCTTCGCTTTGAAGTTTTAAAAACTCCTGTACAAATTCTATTTTTCGAGCTTCTAAATTCATTTTATTCAGCTTTTTATCAAAGATACATAATAATCAATTTATTCAATTTTAGGTAGTAATTTCTTTATTATTTTCTCAATCGTGAGTCCTTGAACCAAAATTGAAAACACTACCACAATATATGTCATTACTAAAAAAAGTTCTCTATTCGTTTCGTCCGATAGACTCAAAGCAAGCGCAATGGAAACACCACCTCTTAAGCCACCCCAGGTCATTATTAAGTTGGTGTGAGGTGTGAATTTTAATCTTTTTTCAAAGAATTTTATCGGGAACCATAAGGATGCGTAACGACACAAAAGAATAATTGGTATGGCTAAAACACCTGCTAAAATATAATTTAATTCATAAGTCAATGCCAACATTTCCATACCTATTAAAACAAATAAAATGGCATTTAGCAAAATATCTATCAATTCCCAAAATTTGCCGACATATAGTTCAGTTGTTTCAGACATAGCAGTATCTTTTGCACGATCATTTCCAATAAATAACCCTGCGGCAACCATGGCCAAAGGAGCCGATAAATGTAATTTTTGAGCAACCACGGTCCCCACCATAACAGCAGCCAACGAGATAATAACTTCGATGCTGAAATCGTCTATGGATTTTAGAAGTCGTAAAGTAATCCATCCAATAAATAGCCCTAATAGGATACCACCAAATACTTCTTGTCCGAATAATTCTATAATATCCAAGGCATTTACCGTTTCTCCACCAGTTCCTGCTATTTTAATTAGTGTTATGAACATTACAACCCCAACTCCGTCGTTGAACAGCGATTCTCCCACTATTTTAGATTCCAAATTTTTTGGTGCATTTGCCTTTTTTAGTATACCTAGCACAGCAATAGGATCTGTAGGTGAAATTATGGCTCCAAACAATAAACAATTTACATAGCTTATTTGAATGTTTAACAATTGTAATAAATAGAAAGTAGCTGTTCCAATTAGAAAAGTAGAGACCAAAACCCCTCTTGTAGCAAAAATTACAATGGGCCAACGCTGTTTTTTAAGTTCTTGAAAATTTGCATGTAAGGCACCAGCAAACAACAAAAAACTCAACATATAGTCCATTAAGACCTTTTTAAAGTCTATTTGCTGCATCAACTCTACTTCAGCTTTTAGAAGAGTATCATCAAAATAGCTTAGACCTAAAACTCCAAGAGTATACAAAATGGTTATCAACATTAAGCCTATTGTAGTTGGTAGTTTGAAAAACCGAACATTGATATAACCAAAAACGGCTGAAAGTAAAACCAAACTAGTAATAATTAAATAATAATTCATAGGCCTAAATAATTAAAATATAATATCATTTTTTAGTATAAAATTTATTTTTATAAATTAAAATGAAACTTTAGTGGAATACAAATGATAAGGACATTTATGTAACAAGAACGGAAACGACAGATTTCTTTAAATATAATTCGTCAACATTATGTCATTGTACAAATAAAGGCAAAATTAAATACTTTGAGATTGGGAGTAGGCGTTATTACAACAAAAAGGGAATAATAGAATAATTAAAAAAGAATGAATTGCAAGTGCAACAAGACTTATTAATTTCAGCATAGTACTTTGTTATTCAACCTTTTTATTCCTTCAAATTCTTTTTTATCAAGTCGCGTGTAAAGTCCATTTGAGTATCTTTTTGATTCAAATAATCTTCAAAAGTTTGATTCACGTTAAAGTCAGGAATAATTCCTCGGTTATATATTTGATTTTCTTTTTTCGGAACATCTTGTTCCAAATTTACAATGGAAAAGGATGTTGAAATTTTAGAGTTAGGAAGAATATAGGTAAAAGGTGTATGTCCATTGTGGCCATAGTAGCCACCCATTGTTTCTTCTCCAATTACAGTCGTATTACTATTGCCAGCTACCATTGAGGCAAATAAACTTCCTGCTGAAGCAATTCTTGGGCTTATAAGAAGATATACTTCACCTTTAAATGCTTGCTTGTTCGGTTTTCTTATTTTTCGGTCTTCACTTAAAGGACCTTGATAAAAGTGATTTTCTTTTTCTATATAAAATTCTTTTTGAAACCACTTATTATATTTGCCAACACCTAAAAACCTTAAAAACGAAGGTACGTTACTTTCTATATACTTTAAATGCGGTATTTTATTAAAACTTATCCAAGCTTGCTTATTCTCTGAAAAATTTCGGTCGGTTAAATAGGAATATGTTACTAAATCATTTGGGTCTGTTCCACCACCATTATAGCGAACATCTACAATTAAATTTTTTATGTCATTTTTTTTTATAGTTGTAAAAATACTATCTAAAAATGACACATATTTTAGATGTTTTTGGTCTTCTTCGTTTCCCATTCCAAAGTCATTTATAGTTAAAATTCCGGTAAACTTGTCAATCGATTTGTAACTGTAAATGTCATTATCATTCCAATTTTTATAATTTACTTCATCAAATGGTTTTGAAAATCTGTTTTCTACATTTATATAGTAGTTTTTATAGCTAAGGCTTTCAAGTGTAATTTGACTAGTGGTATTTGAGTTAGCCTCTTTATATATTACTGAAAAGGTTTCTGTTAAACCATAATTTAAACGATAATATCTGCTAAAACTGTAATTTAAACCTATTTGCTTTCCCGTTTTATTTATGCCGTCTGTTGTATAATATTTATAGAGATCTTTTATAACAACTTCTATTTTTTCATTATTGATTGATATTATTTCAGAACCTAATGGGATTTTTTCATTTTCGTAATTCATAATCCATTTTCCCTCAATCCATTTTACTGGATATGGAAAATAACCGCTTTTTTCAGTTTTTAAAGATTGATTTAATTTTTCCGACATACTTGTATCGTTATGCAGACTGCCTTCAAAGTCTGTTAGCTGGGAAATGATATTATAAAAATCTCGGTAAGTGGAAGAGTTATTAATTTGTTTAGCTGCCCAATTATAAATACTATCAATTTCTTGGCTTGTACGGTATTTGTATAATCCCGAGTTAGTTGTTACTCTTATGTTTTTAAACAACTCTAAATCTTTTCGCATTTTTTTTTGTGAAAAAGAAGCGTCTATAGATTGTGCAAAAATAGCATGGGATATAATAAAAAAGAGAAGTGAGAAATATGATATTTTTTTCATTTGGGTTTAAAATTTTTCCAAATGTAATGATGTAATAATATTGGTACTTGTATAATGTTGGCAATTATAATTTTTCAATAATGCTTTGTTGGTAATTTTTAGGTGAAATGCCAACAAAACGCTTGAACGTTTTGGAAAAATGAGCCAAGTCTGTAAAATTGTATTGATATGCTATTGTTGTAAGTTCTGTTTTCTGATTAATTAACTTTTTGCTAGAAAACACTTTTTTCATTAAAATGTAGTTAATTGGCGACATTCCTGTTGAAGCTTTGAATTTTTTTGCAAATCCAAATTTATTAATGTTCGCAATTTTCGATAGGTCGTTTAGACTAAACTTGTCGTAAATATGAGCTTCAATGTAGTTATTAATTTGCTTGAAACTATTTAAATTTAATTCAGAATATTCTTTTTCGTTTTCTTGAGAGAAGGCTTTTAACGTGCTAATAAATTGTTGCAAATAAAATTCGATAGGTTCAGTTTCTTGTTTGTCAATAGCATTTTTAAGTTCTATAAATAAACTGTTAGCAATTTTACTATTTATTTTTCTATTAATAAATTTGATGTTTTTTCCATTTAGGATACTTTTCATTAATTGATTAGGAATGTAAATGGTGTCAAATTTCAATTGATTTTTTTTATCAAATAATGGATTAGAATGTATTTCGTAGGGATTAGTTATTGTTATACTTCCAGCCTCACTAAAAAGACTTTGATTTTCAAAATCAATTTGTTCAATTCCTTTATGAATTAGTGAAATACAAAACGTATCGTGAAAGTGCTTTGGAAATTCAGTCGTTTGATTTTCTATACTTATATATTCTAAATCATCTAAAATCATTCTTATTTTCTCAATATTTTTTTTAAATGTTGGCTAAGGTTTTTCGTGTAAAAAGTGCGCGCTTGTGTCAGAGGATTTTCCTAAGGAAAATCAGAAGCTAGGAAACGAGCAATTAACTTTAGTTTATGTAAAACTATCAATTTTTTTCAAATGAGGTTAGCAAACGTATTGATTATTAAAAGCTAAATTCAGCAACGACAATTCGTTTGTGAAAATAATTGTTAAAATCAGGTTTTAAGCTCAAAAGACCGTCCACAATAAGTGTGTTTTGCATTATGCCCGCAGATTCTCTTTTATTCCAATATCCTTTAATCAAAGAATCCGAATCTTTTATTTCATAAAGTGCTGTCATATAATTGCCGAAATTATTTTCCTTTAGTGAAGTAGTATCTTTATTATAGATTTCATTTCGGAGTCCACTTTTATAATATTCAGAGTGCGTACTTTTGGATTGAAAGTCAAATTTTTTCCAGTCAGTTATCGTGTCAGATTTTATATCGATTAGATATTGAAGATACCCTTTTTCTACAGTCAAATTTGGATATATTTTGGTTAAGTTTTGCTCAAAATCAGATACAAGTGAATCAAAAGCATTTGTTTGTCTTTCTCCAAATATTTTTTCAAATCCCTTAATTCGGCTGTCAGTTTGTTTTTGAGAACAACTAAATATTAAAATTAAAACTATAATTAAATGAAATTTCTGCATTTCGTTTATATGTTTACTAACGATTTTGTAAATGAAAGTAAGTACACAGTTTCCTTTGGATGAATACTAAACTACGGATTTTTTACATTATTTAATCAATTTTTTATCTCTGTCATATTTTATATTCCTAGTAGAACAACCAGAAGTGAAAATAAAAAAACACCTATAAACATCCTCATTTTGTTAAATTTTTTTGAGTAGCTACTTTGTTGTTTTTGTACATAATTGTTTTGAATTATGTAGCCTTATTTCAGGCTTGGAAAGTTATTTAAATTAAAAAACAACTTTCATCTGTAAATAATAAAAAGGATATAATCCTAAAGCCTGAAGAAGCCATTAAAGTTATAACAGCCATTGCTTTATTTTGGCATAGACATTTTCATTGTTCAATAAATCTAAGTGACTATTCTCATAAGCGACCCAAGTATTTTTCTTCTTAAAATGTAAATCCTTATCAGGATCCTTATGTTGTCCTAACGCACTCTTAACATCAACCAAGGTATCTCCTAGAATTCGAGGATATACATTGGCAGTCGATTTTTCAATGGAGGCTGCTATGCTATAACACTCTATACGCTTAGGCAGTGGAATATTCTTTCTAAGGTCACTTTGAATTTCAAATCGGTCATTGTTCTGCCAATCTTCATCAACTAGATTTCCATGCCTTAAATCTGTTACCCCAGAACTTCTAATTTTTCCTAAACGAGCAAAAGGTTTTGTATAAGGTATTGATTCCAGAATAACATCTAGATAATTACCTGTTCTTTCCAAAGGAGTTCCGTGATGAGGCGTTCCTAAAAAGATAATTTTTTTAAGATTTTTTGTCCAATTTTTTTTCTGTTGCTTACCATAATGTACTGAGCTTCTAACGACTAAACCTCCCATGCTATGAGCAATAATGATTATTTCTTCAATGGGTACTGGCCACGCCATTACTAGTTCTTCTAATAATTTATTTAAATTTTGCCCATTAGAAGAAATATGCCTTCCACTGTTATAATATAAGTAAATAGGTGTTTTATCTAATTCTTTTGCTAATGCTTCTCCGTGGTTGTGTTCTTTTCTGGTCCATTGAATATCATTCATGCAGGAACCGTGTACCATTAAAAGAATTTTGCCATTAATAGCTGGATAAATTACATTAAGGTGTTCTCTATCAAGTAATATCTCTTTTGCCTGATATCTGAATTGCATAGTGATTTTTAAAGGATTCTCTTTTTCTTCCAAATAGTCTCCCACGACACCATTTAAGGCAGATTTTATGGCCTCTCTTTCATTGGTAGGTTTTATTTTAGTAAGTAAAGGTGGTAATTTCCCTAGAGCTTTATCTAGGCCGGCACCTATGAATTGTGTGCTCCATTTAATATTTTTAAAAGTGAAACCAGCAATATGGGTTATAAGATGCTGAATAGGTGTGGATGGAAGAAAGGGAGGGTGAACCACCCGTTTATGCATTGCTTCAACTAAGTCCGTTATGCCAATTGTAGCATCTATAACTAAACGGTTGAGGCCTTGTAAATCAGAATTGTTTTTTATTTTTTTTGACATGTAATAGGTGTCTTGTAAAAATGAATTGTTTTAACAGCTAGTATCATTAAGCTTAAAGTATTTATATTTTTAAGTTAACCAGCGTTTTTATTCTAACTGTTTGGCCATAGCAATAAATTCAAAATTATCCTTTCCAATTTGAAAGTCGTGATTTCCAATTTCCTTAAATCCATTTTTTGAATAGAAATTAATTGCGCGATCATTACTGATAAATACGGAAAGCCATATTTTGTTAAAACTTTTTTCCTTCGCCTTTTTTAGAAGTGCGTTTTGTAACTTAAATCCTATTTTCAAAGATAAGAAGTCCTGTAATATATAGATTTTTTGTAGTTGACAGATGTTGTTATCTGTGATGAATTCCGACTGTGAATTCAATTTTAATTTAGCATATCCAACCGCTAATCTGTCTGCAAATGCAATCCAATATATATTATTCGGTTTTTCTATGCTATTTTCAATTTTGTCGACTGAAAAAGTCTCATTGTAGTAATCAAATAATACCTGCTTGTCATTAAAAAGATGTCCGAATGTCTCCGTAAAAGTTACTCTGCCTAACAAGGCAATAAATTCAGCATCTTGTTTATTTGCGATTCTTATTTGTATGTTGGGAGTTTGCTTTTTCATTTAATATCTAGTGTCAGCTCAGCATATGGTTTATTGCTGTTTTTGTAGCACTTTCCTGCCAGTCCGTGATGAACCTAATTAAAGGCCTTCAAAACTTGAATTCAGTATTTTTACCTGCCATAATCTATTTGCCTTTTTATGGACGGTTTTTATTTATATATTCAATCAAATATAAGCTTTTCATTATTTTAGTTTAGGTACTAAAATAGACGTTTTTTAAGTTAATGCCATTTTAATGTTATCTTCTGTAGGCCTAATAAAAAGAAGATATAAAATAAGTAGCATGCCGTAAAACATAAAATCTTTATTTAAAAAAAGTAATAAAAAAGCGGCTCCTTCAATTACAGCCCATCTAATTAGAGAGGCACTTTGATAAAATGGGAATTTTTCTTCTAAACTCAAATTTGGATCTATATTTTTTAATTGCCTGTTATATAAAAAGTTACTCAAGAGGTAAGCGAAAATTGGAATTAATAGGAATAGGGAATTTGTTCCGTTTAGGTTTTCAAAACTAAAGTTGATTAAAGAATTTATATCTCCAACAATGGCGTAAATAATAATTAATCCAAGACATAATGCTAAATGAATAATCTTAATGGTTTTTATTTTCTCTTTCATTTTTGTTTTTTTAAATACATTCCTTTCGATTCAGGCATAGTGTCTTTAAATCCGAATTTTTCGTATAAAAATGATGCATCACCATCTGCTATCAAACTTACGTAGCAAGATTCTGGTAAGTTCATATTTATAAAATCTGATAAGTTTTTCATGATAACTTTTCCAAGACCTTGTCCTTGATGCTGAGGAAGAATGCAAATATCAACTATTTGACAAAAACATCCTCCATCTCCAACTATGCGACCCATTCCAATTATCTTGTTTTCAAATTCAATCATCATGGAATGAATGGAATTTTTTAATCCTATCTCACTCGCTTTGTCTGTTTTACTAGATAATCCGCAATCAATCCGTAAGTTTTGATACGTTTTGAGGGGGATTTTATTTTCCACTACTTTATAATTTCTCATTCAATTCTAGTTTTATCAATAAACGTACATTACGCTTTTATAAGGTTTAAATATAAAACTATTATTCAACTTATATGTATTGTGGCCACCATATAAAAACGCATAAATACGGTTTTAAGAGGCTAATTATTAAGAAAAATGAATAGAATTAAATGTTTGTAAAATTATACAAATCTTTTATAAACCGTATTTTATTATGTGGGTGATTTATAGGGCGAACTCTTTTGATGGATTAGCATTTATCTTTGTTTATATCAGCGGTTTTTAATTAAAGAGCGAAAATGAAAAACTAATTGGTTTCCAGAACTACAAGTCCAAAAGCTTCAGCACTATGAATAGAAATTGAAGAAGCACTGAGGTTTTCCACGACTAATAAGCTTCCTGTTTCTAGAATATAATTTATCTCCATAAGTTGCAATTGGATCTTACCAGAAGTGGCATATAAAAACAGGTTTTTGCAGGTCTCTTTTGGTTTTAGCTTGTAATTACTAATTGCCTCCATCGATACATGATATAATTCGATTTGAAGCTGATGGGTGGTCATAACATTAAAATCGGTGCAAGTGCCTAAAGAGGTCGTTTTCCAATCGCCACTAAAAGTGTCTACATCAAAAGGTTTGAGTTGTTTGCTGTAATGTCCTTCATGGGCAATGTTCATTTCTCCCTCCAAAATCATAAGCTTACGGTGTATTCCTGGCAAAGCCGTGAAAGTAGATTTCTCAACTTCTACTTTAGCTGTGCTTATTCTTAACTCAAAATTTCGCTCTGCATAACAAGAGTTTTTAGGTAAGATATAAAGTTGCGTGGTACTGCCGCCTGACCATTGACTGGTAAGGAACTGCTTTTGTGAGAGGATTGAAATTTTCAAAAGATTAAAGGTTTTTGTTTAATGTATTTGCCGTACCGGAATTTTGTTTTGAGTATCTACCAGAGTCAATTTTTTTGTTCTGAGTTATTAAATTGTGTTTGTATAATTTAAAGTGGCTATTATGGGCTTTATATTTGAAAGCAAGTACGAACTTTCCTTTGGTTTAACACTAAGCTAAGCATTATTTTTATGCGGTGTTATCCAACGGTTTTTTTATTTATTCATATCCGTTTTTCATACTATTCCAACTTTTAATCCATAGACTAATTGGTTTTACAGTATCTGTTTTTTTATAATATCGGTTTTTTCCATTACTTGACTTTTGTATTGCCGAATCAACTGGATATAGTCTATTGTTTTTATAAAGCCAAATAGAATCCCGAACATAAACTCTTTTAAATCCTATTTCATCCCAATCGATTATTATTTTATATGAACAAGTATTACAGTCAGTTTTGAAATCTGCAATTATTTGACCTATTTCTCCTTGTGTTTTTCCTAAATCAAAAACCTCAATTCTATCTGCTGTTTCAAACTTCTTGTAAGAATAATTCCCATCCCAAGCAGACTTAATAGAATCGAGAACGCCATTTATTTTTATATAGTTTGGTAATAAAGGATTACCATCTTTTCCAATTAGTTGAATGTTTTTATTTCCATCATTTATTTCAGTTAGTTGATTTGTTTTGGGGATTTTTGGTATATATTCAGTCAAATAAATAGAATCATTCATTTCTTTCCACAAGCCTTTGGTGTATCCATAACCAGTCATATGTCCCCAAGTTATATATTCGAAAGTACTATCAGTGTTTATTTTAATCCAATCAGAACTATAATTATTGTTTAATCGGTCTTTATATGTACCTTGAATAGAACAACTTGAAAATATGATTAACGAGGAGAAAAATCCGATTATAAATGTAAATTTTAAGTTCAAATTGTGGTTTTTCAAATGTTCAGAAACAACGCAATATAGTCTATTCTCTATATCCATGTTATCAGGCTAAGATAGCAAATCTTTGGTTCCATGAACTATTTATCAGAGACATGAGCGAGTGTTTTTAAAAGCTTCAATACAGTAATTTAGATAAAATGCGTTGTATGTCCATATTGTTTTTTTGAGGGATTAAAAAATCTTCTAAGTCTTCCTGATTGGTTATTTGTTCTGTTTTATCAATAAATCCATAACCACGATAATTGCCACTTTCAATTAAAATAAACGCTTCTTCCTGATCATGTCGACCTTCTTGTTTCAAGATTAAATCTTTAGCATGACTTTTTAAATATTCTATAGCCTCTAAGACACGACTGTTATATGGTTCAGGCAATTCTTCACCTTTACAAATGCCTTTACAAGTATCGATTTTAAAGTGATTACAGGCTGTTGTACTTTCTTGTAAATGACAAAATTTAGGACATAATTCAAACTGAATACATAATTTTTCTAAATACTGCCTGCAATCTGTAATGTTATAAAAGGTTTGAATAGGGTTAGGGGTTGCCGTTAAGGTATTATAGGCTAAATGCATGACGCCTTGTCTATCTTCATAATTAAAGATAGCATAACTTTTTGGAGCTCGTTTTGCTAATTGATTGTACTCCGGATAATGATGTTTAATAGCCGCATCTTCCATAAGTAGGGCTATAAGTTCACTACCAGATAATTCAAAATCAATATTGGAAGTTTCGCGACACATGTCTAAGGATTTCTTAGTTTTACTATAAAAGTGACTCAAAACACGCTTCTTAATGTCTTTGGCTTTACCAATATAAATAATTTTATCTTTCTTGTTTTTAAAATAATAGACGCCAGCTTTATTGGGTAAATTATTAAAAACAGTTGTTGGTAAATGGGAAGGTAATGTCGCTTCTTTTGATGTTTTTTTTAAAAAGTCATTAAAAACGGTTTCCGAATTTGGTTGATTTAATAACATTTCAAATAAAATAACTGTAGCTTCAGCATCACCTCTGGCTCTGTGTCTGTCAACAATATGAATGTTTAAAGTAGTGCAAAGTTTTCCTAAGCTATAAGATTTAAAACCAGGGAAAAGTTTTCTCGATAAACGAACCGTACAGAGTTTTTTTCTATTGAAATCGATTCCTACGTCTTTAAATTCATTTCTAATCACATTGTAATCAAAATTCACATTGTGTGCTACAAAAGTAGTGCCTTCGGTAATAGCTAAAATATCCTTTGCTATTTCAGAAAATGTAGGCGCATTGGCAACCATATAATTATCTATTCCTGTTAATGCAGTAATAAAATCTGGGATTAGTGTTTTTGGATTAACAAGAGAGGTGAACTCGTTGATAATTTGTTTTCCATCATATTTAAAAATGGATATTTCGGTAATTTTATTGCTTTGTCCAGTGGTTTCAACATCAATAATGGTATAAATCATTTCAAAGATTTTTCTAAAGATTTTAATTCTACGCCAAGCGTATTAAACATATTCATAATACTACTTAATTTTAGTTCTTCCTCGCTATATTCTTGGGTATTGATACTACAAGTAAACTCCCAAAGCTCTAATATTTCATTCATAGGAACACTGTAATCATGGTATGTTTTGTTGTCGGACATTAACAATAAAGACCCATTAAAGTCTATATTATTCATCACGCGTTTATAAACCAAACCGTCGTTTAAAGTCATTAAAACATAGGTTCTTCCAGTTTTTATATCACTTCTGTTTTCTACAAAACGTCCAATTACAAACGAACCATCTTTCATGGGTAACATAGAATCTCCTTTAATTGGAAACGCACGATGCTTGCCTGTTGGTAAAAAAGGAAGCTTTATTTTTTGAAGCTGTTCTATATATTCTGGATCATCATAACCTGCTAAATAACCAGCTGAAGCTTTTACAGGAACGACTTCTATTAAGTCTTCATTGTCGTTATCGACCGTTATAGGAAACAAAACACGCTGATTGTTTAATTCTATAAATGAAAAGTCTTTGGCTTTTGTTAAATCGTTTCTAAGTAAAATATCAATGGGGATTTTAAAATAATCTGATAGTTTAATCAGAAAATCTATGGTTGGAGCAGACCTGCTTTCTTCATAAGAACCAATGCGAGAGCGACTCACCTTTAGTTCTTCGGAAAGACCTTCTTGAGATAGTTTTTTAAGACTCCTCAAGTGTTTGATGTTTTTAGAGATATAATTCATAATACTACAAATGTAAGCAATAAATACTTAAATATGTAGCTAATTTTGTAGTGTGAAAAAAAATATTTTACATCTGGATTTAGACACCTTTTTTGTCTCTTGTGAACGGTTGATTGATAGCAGGCTTTTAAAGCGTCCGCTATTAGTTGGAGGCACAGGAGATAGAGGCGTGGTTGCGGCTTGTAGTTATGAAACAAGACGATTTGGTGTGCATTCTGGAATGCCCATGAAATTAGCCAGAAGACTCTGTCCAGAAGCAGTTGTAATTAGAGGAAACGCATCTATTTACACCAAACAATCGCATTTAGTTACTGAAATTATTAGAGAGAAAGTTCCTGTATTCGAAAAAGCAAGTGTGGATGAGTTTTATGCCGATTTAACTGGTATGGATACCTTTTTTGGAAGCTATAAATATGCTTCAGAATTACGAGAAACCATTATTCGAGAAACCGGATTGCCTATTTCTTTTGGATTATCGGCTAATAAAATTGTTTCAAAAGTGGCTACAGGCGAAGCAAAACCCAATAATCAATTACAGATAGATCATGGCTTTGAGAAATCGTTTTTAGCTCCTTTATCTATAAGGAAAATACCTTCTGTTGGCGAGAAAACATACCAAATACTTCGAAATTTAGGTGTAGACAAAGTAAGTGTGGTGCAGCAAATGCCAGTAGAAATGATGATAAGCGCTTTGGGTAAAAATGGACGTACCATTTGGGAACGGGCAAATGGCACAGATAATCCGCCATTGATTCCGTTTCACGAGAGAAAATCCATTTCTACAGAACGCACATTTACTAAAGACACGATTGATGTTGTTAAATTAAGAACAACCGTTTTTGCCATGGCAGAAAGTTTGGCGTATCAACTTAGACGAGGCGATAAATTAACGGCTTGTATTAGTGTTAAGATTAGATATTCAGATTTTAATACCTATACCAAACAACTTAAAATTCCTTTTTCGAGTGCAGACCATGTTCTTATTCCTAAAGTTTTAGATCTGTTTGATAGCCTGTTTCAACGTCGCTTATTAATTAGGTTGGTAGGGGTGAAGTTTACAGATTTAGTGAGTGGTAATTACCAAATCAATCTGTTTGATGATACCGAAGAAATGTTAAGTCTATATAACGCTATGGATACTATTAGGAATAAATATGGCGAATTAAGTATTCAAAAAGCAGGTTCTATTGGAGCAAAAACCATCGGACGTTTTAATAACCCGTTTAATGGCGAACCGCCAATAGTTTTGGCACATAGAAAACAATAATGTATTTAAATTGTCATACATATTACTCCTTGCGTTACGGTACATTTTCTGAAGTTGATTTATTAGAATTAGCACAGGAGAATGGAATCTCAACACTCGCATTGACAGATATCAATAATACCTCGGCATGTTTAAATTTCATTCAAAAGGCAAAACAATATCAGATTAAACCTGTTGTTGGCATAGATTTTAGAAATGGCGCAAAACAGCAATTTGTTGGCTTGGCTAAAAACAACCTGGGATTTCAGGAGTTGAATGAATTTCTATCAGAACATGCACCTAAAAAAATGAAAATTCCAGCTAAAGCTCCAGCATTTAACCATGCTTTTGTGATTTATCCTTTTGAGCAAGTTTTGCAACAAGAAAAAGTGATTTTTAATGGGAATGAATTTATTGGTATTTCTGTGGAAGATCTTCGGAAGCTACCATTTTCTATATATAAAGATTTTACTGATAAACTGGTTATTCAGCAACAGGTTACCGTAAGAAGTAAACGTGATTTCAATGCCCATAGATTGTTGCGAGCTATTGATAATAATATCTTGTTAAGCAAGCTTCAAAAAACGGAAGAATGTAGAGAATTGGACCGGATGTTGCCTATAAATAATCTCGAAAAAGCATTTGTGGATTTTCCGTATATTATTAAAAACACCCAATATATTTTAGATTCCTGTGGTATTCATTTTAACTTCGGAAAAGAGAGAGCATCGCAAAATCAGAATCTCTATCTAGATTCAAGAGAAGAAGATTACCAACTCCTTAAAACCTTGTGCGACGATAATTTGCATAAACGCTATTCAGATCCAAATGACAAAGTGAGAACCCGTTTGGCAACCGAATTAAAAACCATTCGAGAAATGGATTTTGTGTCCTACTTTCTAATTAATTATGATATTATATCGTATTCCAAACGTATGGATTATATTCATGTTGGCAGAGGAAGTGGTGCTAATAGTATTGTAGCTTATATTATAGGAATTACCGATGTAGACCCAATTGAATTAGACTTGTATTTTGAACGGTTTATAAACCCGTTTAGAGCCTCTCCACCAGATTTTGATATTGATTTTTCATGGAAAGATCGTGAAGATATTACCCAATATATTTTTAAACGCTTTAAAAACGTGGCATTATTGGCAACCTATAATACTTTTAAATATAGAGCTGTTGTTAGGGAGTTGGGGAAGGTTTTTGGAATGCCAAAAGAAGAAATCGATAAGTTGAGCAGTAAACGATATTCCAATGAGAATTTAGATGAGATTTCATCTTTAGTTTTAAAATATGGTCAATTAATAAAAGGCTTTCCCAACCATTTAAGTGTGCATTCTTGTGGTGTTTTAATCTTAGATAAACCCATTCATTATTATTCAGCGACAGATATGCCTCCAAAAGGCTTTCCTACGGTTCAATTTGATATGATTATTGCCGAAGATGCCGGCATATTTAAATTTGATATCTTAGGACAAAGAGGTTTGGCAAAAATCAAAGATGCCATTGAAATAATTAAAAATAACCGACCAGAATTACCTCCAATAGATATAACCCAAGTTGAGAGTTTTAAAAAAGACCCCAATATTAATAATTTGCTTAAAAGTGGCAAAGCTATTGGCGCTTATTATGTGGAATCTCCAGCTATGCGTGGCTTAATGCAAAAATTGCAAACTCAAGATTATTTGGGATTGGTAGCCGCAAGTTCCATTATTAGACCAGGAGTTGCTGGTTCTGGAATGAAACATGAATTTATAGTCAGACAACGGCATCCCGAAAAACGAAAAGAAGCCAACCCCATGTTGCTGAAAATTATGCCAGAAACCTATGGTATTATGGTATATCAAGAAGATGTTTTAAAAGTAGCCAATCAGTTTGCGGGATTAACTTTAGGTGAAGCAGATGTGTTAAGACGTGGCATGAGCGGAAAGTATCGATCGAAAGCAGAATTTATTAGTGTTGAAAACAAGTTTATTGCTAATTGTAAAGCCAAAGGCTATCCAGACACTTTGACTTTAGAGGTATGGAATCAAATAAAAAGTTTTGCAGGATATGCGTTTGCTAAAGGACATTCGGCATCCTATGCCGTTGAAAGTTACCAAAGTTTGTATTTAAAATGTTACTATCCCTTAGAATTTATGGTGGCCGTTTTAAATAATGGCGGTGGTTTTTATAGCGCAGAGCATTATATTCATGAAACAAAAATGTGTGGAGGCATTATCAATCCGCCGTGTATTAATACCAGCGATCATCCGAATATTATTAAAGGAAAAGATATTTATTTAGGGTTTGGGTATTTAAAAAGTCTGGAAGTTTTAGTGGTTAAAAGAATTTTAACCGAAAGACAACTTTATGGGAAATTTAAAACCTTAGACGATTTTATAGATAGAGTTATTATTAGCATTGAACAATTAACCATTCTTATTAGAATTAATGCCTTTCGGTTTACAAAACTATCAAAGATTGAATTGTTATGGCAGGCTATTTTTAAACTGAATGTTTCTAAAGCAAAAACTACACAATCTAAATTATTTAAAACAGAACATAAGCAGTTTAATCTGCCAACAATCAACACATCTTTTGTTGAAGAAGCTTACGATCAAATGGAATTATTAGGATTTCCGCTTTGTGATTATTTCGATTTAATTGACGAAGCTTTAAATGAAAACATCCTTGTAAAAGATTTGAATTCAAATATTAATAAATCGGTTTTGTTATATGGCGTCTTAGTTAATACTAGGTTTCATAAAGCCTCTAACGGGAAATTATTAAGGTTTTGTACGTTTACGGATAGAGAAGGCAATTATTTTGATACTGTACATTTTACTAAAGTGGTAGACAAATATCCCATCCATGGTTTAGGCGTTTATGCTTGTTTTGGAAAAGTAACAGCCTCTTTCGATTTTTGTAGTTTAGATATTATCTGGTCAAAAAAACTAGCATTAAAATCTGATCCAAGAGGAAATTGATTTTATTTTATAACTTTAATGAAATTTATAATCCATGTGTTTTCATACAAGTACCACTAACAAAACAAAAAAACTTGAAAAACATTTTAAAGTAAAACTAAGTGATGAGAAATTTCGTCCCATTTTCGATACGCCTCAGTATCATTTAAACGGATTTGCTCATCCAAATATGTTAGTGATTCCACAAGAGAAGTCAGGTCTTTTAGCTCCAGCCATTTGGGGAATCGTACCAAACAATAAAAGTAAAGATGACATCAAACCATATTATAAAGAATCGGTTAAATATGGAAGCGGATTAAATGCGCGTTCAGAAAAAGTGTTTGAACATTTTATGTATAGAGACTCTATCATGAAGAGAAGATGCATTATTCCGGTTTCAGGTTTTTTTGAACCACATGACCAAAATGGAAAAAAGTATCCGTTTTATATTAGATCTAAAGACGAAAAACCTTTGGCCTTGGCTGGATTATATACCATTATAGATACCTATATCACTTTTACAATTTTAACAAAAGATGCGTCTCCATTATTTGAGAAAATACACAACAAGAAAAAGAGACAACCCATTATACTTGATGAAGATAGAACACATAATTGGCTTTCTGTAGATTTGGAAGAAGCGGATATAAAGGATATTTTAAACTTCAATTATCCTGAAAATGCTTTAGAAACTTATCCTGTAGGTAAAGATTTATTTAGCCCAAAAATAGATAGTAATGTAGAGCGAATATTAAAACCTGAAGTATATGCAGATTTGGTTTTAAAATTATAATAGCTGTAGTTCATTTTTAATTCTTTCTGATTTTAAAAACCTAAGTGTTCAGCTTGAGGTTCTAAAATTTTAGACCTACTTGAAGATCAAATGGAAATCCTACAGTAAGGTTTCCAGTTGTATTATTGTTAAATTCATATTCCGTGCCAATAGATAGAAAAGCACTGGAAGGTTTCTCTATATTATAATTTTCTGGAAAATAAGAATATACTACTGTTCTCGCTTGCGCCCCCAAAAAAGAGGACCATCTATCCGAGTGCGCGTATTTTATTAAAACAGGAACTTCTAAAGTAACAAATTCAGGATTCCTTCTAATAGAAAGGCCATTTTGAAGCGTTAATTTATTTGATAGTGAGATGTTGTGAAAAAGACTAACATTGAAAAGATTGTCTTTAATTTCAAATGGAGATTCCTCTTGAGCTGAAACCACAGCCGTAAAAAAACATAGACATACTATTAAGGTTTTCATGTTGATACTTTTATTTGTCAATAATTTACAACGGTATATTCAAGGAAAATTACGTGCTTTAAGAATCTAATTTAGCAAATACTAACCAAATATAAAAATCTAGTTTATTTTTCTGAAGCTTGATGATTAAGATTGGTTCAAATTTATTAATTGATTTTTTAATGGTAAATTTGCAGAACCAATATATTTCATCATTAATCTTTAGTTTATGCCTTATCAGGATCTGTTTGTTCTTTTCTGGGAACAAGTAAAATTAAGTTGTCAAGAAGGCACTTTTGCTAAATTAACTATGGCAAAGACCATAGGGAAACCTAACTTGAAAAATATATTTGTCAGACCAATCTATTCTGATAATGACTTTAAGGTGCTAGTGAAATTGCGCTACCAATCTAAAGAAACTGAGGATGAAGAAAACGAGCTTACATTAGAAGATGCTTTCGTGTTTTTGAAACCATACCTTAGAACGTCTTTTTCATCTGTCCTTTTATTTACAACAACAAAGGATGTTACTTTCAAAATTAATAAGAAAGGAGCAGGTAGTATTACCGAGAATTACCCGACATTTCATAATGTTATTCAACCAAAGAGCGATTTAGAGTAACTGCAGCCTGAGTATTGGTTTTTAATTTCTTTCTAAAAACGATATGTTTTAAATCATTTTTTTAATTAGGAGTCGGGCTTTTATAATATAAAAAAACGTCTCATATTTCATCTAAGAATTGTACGGCAAACATTTAGTAGTTGAAAATAAAAAATATATTTTAACGTCTTTTTAATTATTTTTTATTTTAAAAAATCGTCTCTTTGAAAAAAAAAGATGGATCAATCCACATTGGTACAAGCCATAAACAAGCAAAAGCAGGAAATTAAGGTTTCAATAGCCTTAAAAAGGGAGTCTCAGAGATTCACCCAATTGCTTTTTAATACGTTGTTTGATCAAGGAACAGATACAGAAAAAGCTCTTTTAGAACTTGAAAACTTATTTCTTATAATTAGAGATTTGGCCTGTCCCGAAATTAAAGGGGCACCTTGTAAAAGGTGGGAAGACTTTACTCAAGTTATCCCAGAACTATTTTGTAGTTTAAAAAAAGACGCTACTGCTATCTACAATAACGATCCGGCAGCCCAATCTCTAGAGGAAGTGTATTTGGCTTATCCTGGCTTTTTTGCTATTGCTATTTACAGAATGGCGAGAGAGTTTTTTAAATTGGGATTACCACTTATACCACGACTCATGACAGAGTATGCACACCAGCTTACAGGAATCGATATTCATCCTGGTGCCCAGATTGGGAATTCCTTTTTTATTGATCATGGAACAGGAGTTGTTATTGGAGAGACCACAGAAATACATGACAATGTTAAGATTTATCAAGGAGTTACTTTAGGAGCTCTAAAAGTTGAAAAGCAACTTAAAAATAAAAAAAGACATCCTACTATTGGACAAAATGTGGTTATCTATGCCAATGCGTCTATTTTAGGAGGAAATACCATTATAGGAGAAAATAGTATAATAGGAGGGAACACGTGGTTGACAAAATCTCTTCCAAGAAAATCTATGGTATTACATACACCAGAAGTACAAATAATTACAAAATTAAAAAATCATGAAGAATAGAACCATCCTAGATCAGATAGGAAATACGCCCTTGGTAAAATCGATGGTTTTGAATACAAACCCAAATGTGAGTCTGTATTTTAAACTTGAAGGAGATAACCCTGGAGGAAGTGTTAAAGATAGAGCGGCATACAATATGATTAAAAATGCGGTGGATGCTGGAGAAATTGATGCATCAACCAAACTCATTGAGGCTACTAGTGGAAATACAGGAATTGCACTTGCCATGATTGCTGGAATCTTTAAGCTAAATATTGAATTAGTCATGCCTGAAAACTCTACAAAAGAACGTGTTCAAACCATGAAGGCCTACGGAGCAAAAGTAACTTTGCACCCAGACGGCATTGAAGGAGCGCGAGATTATACCACTGCAAAGGTTGAAAACGAAGGTTACTATACCTTTAATCAATTTGCAAATGAAGACAACTGGAAAGCACATTACAAAACTACAGGACCCGAAATATGGAGAGACACCGAAGGAGAAGTAACCCACTTTGTATCTTCTATGGGGACTACAGGAACTATTATGGGAGTTTCAAGCTTTTTAAAAGAGCAGAATAAAAATATTCAGATTGTAGGTGTACAGCCAACAGATGGTTCTAGTATTCCTGGAATTCGTAAATGGCCAACCGCTTATCTGCCTGCCATATTTGATGCAAAAAAAGTAGATAGAACGATAGAGGTAAGTCGTGATGAAGCTATAGAAATGACAAGAAGACTAGCCAAAGAAGAAGGGATTCTGGCAGGAATGAGTAGTGGAGGAGCGACTGTTGCAGCATTAAAGCTAGCAAGCCAATTAGAAAGTGGTATTATAGTAAGTATTATATGCGATCGTGGCGATCGTTATTTATCGTCGGACCTTTTTGAATAAAGAAAAGTCAGTCATATAATCGATTATCTTTTTGTTTTTTCAATGGCTTCATTATGAAGTGCCAAGTTTTATAAACAGAATTTTCGAAAGATGAGTAACTTAATAAAAGTCAAAAGCGGTTGGAACTATCTTTTACTATAAACTCATCATTTTTAGTAATTACTACATCAATGGATTCATCATAGCTAAGGTGCATTAATTCGATGGTGTATTGCTTCCAATGAATAGTGTCATACTCTTTCTCATTCGAAATTCTGTCTGTATTCTCATACATTGAAATCATCAATTCGTATTCTTTTTCTCCTTGAAAAAAAGTTAAATGACCAGATACTACGTAGGCTTGTGCATCGTTTATTGCATTTTTGTGCGAGAACCCAGTTAATTCAATAGAAAGGGAATTGTCTATTTCTGTTTTTGTATTGAGAACTAAATTAGTTATATCATTCATTGCGTTTTTTTGAGCATAGCTTGATAAACTAAAAACGAGTACTAATAAAGTAAATAATCTAGTCATATAAATTGGTTTCTCTTTTACTGCCACTGTGTTTGTATATAAATTTAGAGTTCTGTAAAAAAACAATGGAACTAATGTTATGCGGAAAAGCAAAATATTCCTTAGGAAATATATCTTTTTCGTCAAGAATAGTAAATTCTTGAATATATTTCCTTAAACGCTCAGATTTAGGTTTAAAGGTTTTATACATTTAGTTTCTTTTTAATTTCACATTACAGTTTTGTATAAAAATAGTAAAGGATTTAAAACGTACATACTTTTGAATCTAGTACTTAGTCAAATTTACCTTTTTTTATTTAACAGCAAAATTATAAGTTTGGAGGACTTTGCAAATACGAACTAAATTGGGGTTTGGCACTTAAACCTAATTATTTTTATACGTTTTTGCCAGTAGTTTTTATTTTTTTTGCACAGTCTGATGCAATTATTAATCCAGCGGCCATCATAATAATGTCTTTTAGAACCAATCTTCCTGCCCCAGATAAATATGGAAATCCATAATGTGGAGTAGGAGAATCACCTCCTAAATTTGGAACAAACACCTCTGGTGTGCTAATTAGGAAGGTTAATGTAACAATGGACATTCCAAATGTTAACAATCCACCCCAGAGTCCGATTTTTGGAAACCAAATTCCCGAGAATGTTAAAAATCCTATAATAACAATAACGCTTCCTAATCCATAAGAGAAGATATAGGTATTGTTTAATTTATGCCATTCTATATTTTTATCTACTATTTTGCCTTCTGGGTTTTTGTGTAATACGTATTCTTTAACGACTTTACCCTCTTCGTTGAGGGCTGTTTTGTCAGCGTTTTCATAAAAGAAGCTCATAAAAGGACTATTTGTTACAAAAGGAACAATGCCATCTGCTTCGTATTGATAAGCCTTGAGACCTCCAATCCAAATCATCACTATGAAAATGGCAAAACGAATAAGGTTAATAAAGTTAGTTTGACTGTTTATTAAAAAATTAAGTAAGTTATTCATAATTATAATTGTTTGACTACAAAACTATAAATTAAGAATAAGCCAAAGAATGGATTTTAGGGGATGAACAATGGATTATTTTGCCACTACCGAAATCCCTACTTTCTCACGGAAATGAGTGGGAGATAATCCAACTTCTTTTTTAAAATAACGACTAAAATAAAATTCGTCATCAAAATTTAGTTCTATTGCAACTTCTTTGACGGTTTTGAAAGTTAAGTGTAATAATTTTTTAGCTTCTAAAATAACTCGCTCTTGAATGATTTGCGTTGGTGTTTTTCCAAATTGGATTTTTATTTTTTTGCTAAATGAAGAAAGAGACATCGATAATTTATTAGCATAGAATGAAGAATTTCGCTCTTTATGAAAATGTAGTTCTAATAATTCTTGAAATATAAATAACTCATTGCTATTAGTTTGTTGTGAAAGTCTGTTCCCAAGTTGATCATCTTTTTCACTGCTGCATATTGCTAAAATAAGCTGTAGATAAGACTTTAGAATAGATTTTGAAAACCGTTTATTGGCTTCGACTTCTATTTCCATTTTATCTATTAGTTGGACTATTTCTTGAAATTTAATATTATTAAGTGAAATATAAGGTTGTAAATAAATATTATTAAATAATAATCCATTACATGCAACTTCTTTTTTGTGGTACTCAATACAATAAAAATCTCCGTGAAATTGTAGTAATTTAACTTTCGAAGAAGTAGAACCATGCCATTTTAAATTTTGATAAGGAGAAAGGAATAAAATAGACTTCTGTTTCGTTTTATATTTTACAAAATTGACAGAAAAATGTGATTCATCATCCAATAAAATAATGGAATAAAAGGGAACATTATAATTTTCGAATAAATATTTGGATTCTATGAATTGTATTGAAAACATTTTTTTGAATTATTGGCAAGAAAGGGATGTATTCTCTATATCCAGCTTATATAATGCTAAGATAGTAAATCTTAAGTTTTATGATTGATCTATTGGCTAGCCTAGAGTTTCTACGTAAAGAATTCAAAAAAAAAGCTACTGATTCTAAATCGCTTTTTTGAGAGTTTAAAAAATATTTTAAAATTTGGTTATCCTGAAAGTGGTTTAGATGCATTTTCAGTGAGTAAATATTTGTTTAGTCCTAAAATTGATAGTGATGTGGAGAGGATTTTGGAGTCAGAATTATATGAAGATTTGATTTTAAAACTATAACACCGTACAATAACCGTACAACTAATAGAAATAAAAAACCCTAACTAATTGATTTTCAATTGTTAGGGTTTGTTTAAAGCGGAGAAAGAGGGATTCGAACCCCCGGAGGTGTGACCCTCAACAGTTTTCAAGACTGCCGCATTCGACCGCTCTGCCATTTCTCCTTGAGTGTCTTATCAGGTATTCCCTGAATGCGGTTGCAAATATATAAACTATTCTTTAAAAGAAAATGTTTTTTTTGAAAAAAAAGTATTTATTATTAAAACACTTTTTAAGCTTTTGAAAGACAATATATTATGCTAGGAATTAATAGAGTTTTGGTCTAATTCTACCATTTTCATTGTCCCTTGTGTTTTAAATAGTGTATGTCAACTATTAACTTTATCCAATATATATACTATGTGTTCTCTTGTTTTCTTTCCCTTTCCAATAATTGTATAAAAGTAGCTCTTTACATAGGGGATAGGTCTCAACAAAAATATCACTAAGGGATTCCTAGGCATGTCCTTCATTAAATACGACACACAGTTACGAATATTTAATGAGCTCCGATTATAATGTTTCAGAAATAGCAAATATGGTAGGGTATAACAGCTTACCTACATTTAGTAATACCTTCATGAAAATTATGGGGAGGCGACCTTCTGAGTATAGAAAAACCAATGAGATTTACTGAGAAACTTCTTTCAAACCTATATCTTTGTCAATCTAAATAGATTAAGTTGGATATCATAGAAAAATTGAATTGGCGTTATGCCACTAAATCATTTAACCCTTCAAAATTAATTCCTGAAGATCAAATGAAGGTGCTTTATCAGGCATTTAATCTAACAGCGACTTCTTATGGCTTACAGCCCATTAAATTAGTAGTGCTTAAAAATAAAGAGTTGCAATCTGAAATGGTGAAACACGCCATGAATCAACCTCAAATTGGTCAAGCATCTCATGTATTGGTTTTTTGTATTGAAACGACTATAGATGAAGAATTTGTCTTAGAATATTTTAATAGAGTTCATACTTTAAGAAATACATCAAAGGCCATTTTAAAACCATTCCGAGATTTTTTAATTTCAGATTTTGAAGGAAAACCACAAAACGAAATAGAAAAATGGGCAACCAATCAAGTTTATTTAGCCATGGGTAATTTACTAACTGTTTGCGCAATGGAAGGTATAGATTCTTGTCCTATGGAAGGATTTGATTCTAATGCTTTCGATGAAAAACTGCATTTGGCTGAACAAGGTTTGAAATCTGTTTTGCTTTTACCTATAGGTTATCGCTCCGAAAACGATATGTTTTCAGAATTTAAAAAGATAAGAAAACATATTTCCAATAGTATTATAGAATTGTAATTTTAGAATTTATAAAATAAAAAGACATGCCAGGATTTGAATTATTTGGTGATAAAGAACGAAAAGAATTAAACGATGTTTTAGACAACGGTGTTTTAATGCGATATGGTTTTGATGGCATGAGAAATGGTCATTGGAAAGCCAAAGCATTGGAAACGGCATTAGAGAGTCAGCTTCAAGTAAAACATGCGCAATTAGTTTCTAGTGGCACGGCGGCTGTAACTGTTGCCATGGCTAGTGCCGGAATTGGAGCAGGAGACGAGGTTATTATGCCAACATTTACTTTTGTTGCAAGTTTTGAAGCTATTATGATGCTGGGTGCAATTCCCGTTTTGGTAGATATAGATGATACCTTAACACTATGTCCTAAAGCAGTATCAAATGCCATTACGCCAAAAACAAAAGCCATTATGCCAGTACATATGTGTGGAAGTATGGCAAATATGGATGCTTTACAGGCTATCTGTAAAAAGCATAATTTAATTTTAATTGAAGATTCTTCTCAAGCAACAGGTGCTACTTATAAAGGGAAACCTCTTGGGAGTATTGGAGATTTAGGATGTTTGTCCTTAGATTTTGTAAAAATTATTACAGCTGGAGAAGGTGGAGCAGTTCTAACCAATAACGAGAAGTTTTATACCCATGCCGATCATTATTCAGATCATGGACATGACCATAAAGGCTCTGATAGAGGTGCAGAAACACATCCATTTTTAGGTTATAATTTTAGAATTTCAGAATTGCATGCGGCTGTAGGTTTAGCTCAGTTAAGACGTTTAAACGAATTTGTTGCTATTCAAAAAATAAACTATAACATCCTTCGTGAAGCACTTTCAAGAATTCCTGAAATAACTTTTAGAACAGTTCCTGCTGGAGGAGAAGAGAGTTATTCTTTCTTAAGTTTCTTTTTACCAAATTTAGAAATTACCAGAAATGCGTCGAATGCTTTAAAAGAAGCAGGAATTGATGCTTGTTTTCATTATTTCGATAATAGCTGGCATTATATTAGAGAGTGGAAACATCTTAAAGACTTAAAGTCCTTGTATCCTATTTCATCTGAAGTTAAGGAAGGTTTAGAGTATCTTCAAACAAAAACCTTCGAGCAGTCTGATCATTATATTGCCAGAAATATTTCATGTTTAATAAAACTGTCTTGGACAGAAGAACAGGTTAAAGAGCGTGCTCAATTAATGGTTAAAGCAATTACTTCTGCTTTAAAATAGGTTATATAAAACATTTTTGTAATTTTAAGTGACTAATTCAGCTTAGTATGAGTCACTTAAGATTACTTTTATTGTTTCTGTTTCCAATGGTTGTTCTATCTCAAAGCAATAAACAAATTGCATTTAGAGAATTGACAGTAGAGCAAGGTTTATCTCAAAATAGCGTTGTAAGTATAGCTCAAGATAGCCTAGGTTTTATGTGGTTTGCCACCCAAGACGGTTTGAATAAATATGATGGTAGAAAATTCACCCACTACAATTTTCAATTTGAGGATGTAACAAGAACAACTTTCAGCAAATTAGGGAAGATTTATGTGGATAGATTAGGTGTTCTATGGATAATAAGTAATTCTGGAATTCTTCAAAAGTATCATCAAATTACCGACGATTTTCAGAAACTTCAGAAATTTAAAAATTCCAGTGTTATTTTTCAAAATAAGCAATTGGATTATTTTGTTGGCACTTTTGGAGAAGGTCTGTTTCAGATTGATAACAAAACGAAAGACACCACACAAATTCTACAAGGTTTAGATAAAAGCATTGATATCTATGATCTTATTCAAAGCAAGAATCAAATTGTTGGAGCCACTTCAAAAGGCCTTTTATATCTTGACGGCAAGAATTATAAAATCAACCAACTCGTAAATTTTGAAGATACTAATTTCAGTTCTTTGGCTATCTCTGAAAATGAAACTATTTATCTAGGAAGTTTCGGAAATGGATTGTTTATTAAATCGGCTATTGACGACAGCTTTAAACAGTTCGAAGGGTTTTCTTCGAAACTCTTTCCTACCAATCTAATTATTCAGGATATATTAGTAGATAAACATCAAAATATATGGATTGCTACTTATGACCAAGGTGTCTATATTATTAATTTTAAGCAACGGTCTTATCAGCATTTTCTTGCTAATAAAAACGATCCATATGCATTGCATTATAATGATGTTTTAAACTTGTTTGAGGATTTTACTGGCACTATTTGGTTAGGAACAGATGGCGCAGGTTTAAGTTATTTTGATGAATATCTAGTCAAATTTAATGTCTTGACTAATAAGCAAATGGCCAAGGATGTCCATGTGGATGTGATACGTGCCATAACCGTAAAGGATAATGACATTTGGCTTGGAACTTCAGGCAAAGGACTTACAAAAATTAACACAAAAACGAATGAATTAGTAACATTAACAGCTGAAAATTCGCAACTGAAAGGAGATAGAATTATGAGCCTGATGGTTTTTCAAGACGGTTTGTGGATTGGCCATCAATCTGAAGGCCTTCAAAAGTTAATAAATACAGATGAAATAATCTCATTTCCAGAAACCGAAACATTAACCATTTGGAAAATTTATGAAGCTTCCAAAGATAAATTATGGTTATGTACCAGGAATCAGGGATTAATTTTATATGATATAAATAAAGGGATAGAACAAAAATTCGATTCACAGAATTCAAATTTAACCTCCAATAATATTCGGACCATAGAAAAAGGAGACGCATCAATTTTTTGGATTGGAACAGAAGATGAAGGCTTATTTAAATTAGACATGCGGACTAATTTTATTGAAAAAATAGATTCTATTTCTCATCCCATAAAATCATTAATTTTCAATAATAAAACTCTTTGGATTGGCACCAATGGTAATGGTTTGTTAGAATATCATGTGGAAACAGGCCAAACAACAACCTACACTAAGGAACAAGGTTTACCCAATAATGTTATTTATGGGATTTTACCAGATAATCAAAATAATCTATGGTTGAGTTCTAATAAAGGGATTTCAAAATTTAGTATGTCAAACAGTGAAATTGAAACCTATAGTAATTATGATGGATTGCAGGCTTTTGAGTTTAATACAGGAGCTTATTATAAAGATGATAAGAACATCTTGTACTTTGGGGGTTTGGAAGGTTTAAATTGGTTTAATCCTAGTCAGTTGGTCTTTAACCCAACAAAACCAAAAACGATTATTACAAATTTTGATGTTTTTAATCAACCTAGAGATTTAGAGAATCATCTAGAATTAAAATATAAAGAAAACACTGTCACGTTTACATTTTCCTCCTTACATTTTTCGCAACCAGAGAGGAATGAATATAAGTACAGACTTATAAATAATGATCCCGAATGGATTTCTTCAGGAAATACCAACGTAGCCCATTATACAAATTTACCTTCAAACACCTACAAGTTTGAAGTGATTTCAAGCAATTATGATGGCGTATGGAATACAGTACCAGCAACTTTTTCTTTTACTATTTTAAAACCTTGGTATGCTACCAATTTAGCTAAATTTATATATGTTCTGTTAGGCGTTTTATTTGCTTTGGGCTTTTACAAGTATTTAAAATGGCGTTGGCATATTAAAAATCAATTGCGTTTAGAGCATGAAGAAACCGAGCGTCTAAAAAAAATAGATGAATTTAAAACCAAGTTATACACTAATATTTCACATGAATTTAGGACACCACTCACTTTAATTTCCGGCCCAATAGATAACCAATTAGCAAAACCAGAATTATCGAAAAAAGATAAAAAAGAATTATCTCTGGTTAAACAAAATGCTGATAGACTACTTAAACTAGTTAATCAGATGCTTGAATTATCTATGCTGGATTCCGGGCAGATTAAACTAAAAGTATCTCAAGATAATTTAAGCGTTTTATTAAGGCAGATTGTTAGCGCTTTTCAATATAAAGCAAATAAAAATGCCACTAAAATAAACTCTAAAATTCAGAATTTAAATGATGCTTGGTTTGATAAAGATATTATTGAAAAAGTCATTTCAAATATGTTATCCAATGCTGTAAAATATGCTCCAAAAGAAAGTGTTATTCAGTTTGAAGCCAATCAGCAAGAAGGGATGCTTGTTGTTTCCATTATTAATGAAACGCAACATGTAAGCAAAACAGATTTAAGCAAGTTGTTTCAACGTTTTTATCAGGATAATCAATTGTCTGAAGGTGTAGGTGTAGGTTTAGCCTTGGTGAGAGATTTAGTAACTTTATCTAAGGGCACTATTATTGCTAATAATATAGCTCATAATAAAATTCAGTTTACCATATCGCTTCCTATTAATAAAGCAGCTTTTAATGAAGAAGAATTAATTATTAAAGCTGTTGAAATAAAAAAACAAGATGTATTTGAGGAAAATTTAGTTTTATCTTCAGATACTCCGACACTTTTAATTGTAGAGGATGAAACGGATATTCGATCATTTATTGTATCCATGTTTAAAAATGACTATCACATTATTGAAGCTAGAAACGGGAAAATAGGAGTTGAAAAGGCTCAGAAAAAACTTCCAGATTTAATAATTAGTGATATTATGATGCCAGAATTAAATGGTATTGAATTATGTCAAGCTATTAAAACTAATGAACTTACTAGTCACATTCCTGTTATTTTACTAACAGCAAAAGTAGGCGAGGAGAATGAAATTGAAGGTTTGAAAATTGGAGCAGATGCCTATGTTACAAAACCGTTTAATGGCGAAAAATTAAAAATTAGGGTTGAAAAACTAATTGAAAGCAGACTAAAACTTCAAAAGCATTTTAGTAAATCTTTAAGTATTAATCCCGAATTGGCTATTACCTCAACAGAGACCGAGTTTTTAAAACGTTTACAATCTGTTTTAGACAAACATATTACCGATCCGGAATTTACTAGCGATGCTTTTAGTAAACATATGCATATAAGCAGAACGCAACTTCATAGAAAATTAAAAGCCATTACAGGAATGACTGCAAGCGAGTTTATACGTTCTCAACGATTAAAATTGGCTGTAGAACTTCTTAAAAAATCTGATGCTACCATATCTGAAATAGCCTATCAAGTAGGTTTTAATACACCATCTTATTTTATAAAATGTTTTAAAGAAACTTACGGTAAAACTCCTAACGATCATAATTCTAGGAGTTAGCAAACAAGCCTATCTCATTTTTCTGAAACATATCTTCTAACCTTTGAAACATATCTAGCATTCAAAGGCTGTATTTCCATATACTTTTATCACTCCTTAAAGAATAGATTAATGAAACGTATTTCAAATAGCCAAAAAGAAGATGAAGACGCTAAAATTTATTTGAACATCGATCATCTTAAAAACGGGCAATACGAACTACAGATTTTACTAAACAACAAAGTTGTAAAATCGGTTAAGATTATAAAGTGAAAAATGTCTTCAAGTAATAGATACTAAAGGATGGTACTCTTATTTGTATGATACCCTTTATCAATAGCAAAACAAAATTTGAATAAATTAACAAAAACGGCAATTTAAAAGTATAAAATATGAAAACGAAATTAATTGTAGTGATCACAATTTTTATATTTCAATTCTGTAAAGCACAACAATCACAAACTGCTTTACTTCAAGTTGAAAACTATAACAAAGGCGAATTAGAACTTAAAATAACGTCTTTTGGTGATAATAATCCAATAACCATTGGTAAAGTTCTGGCAGACGGAACAATCTATTTTAACTGGTTAGCTGCAGACCTAAGCAATATTAATGGAAATGACTATATGACGAGGTCAATTAAAAACTTCTATGGAGGTAACTTTTGTCAGGATCCTAACGTTGTTGTCACCAATGAAAATACAACTCTAGTAGAAATTAAATATATCTATTTATTTAAATACGGCCAAGCAGTAGGAGCCATTATACCCTCTACACAAATAGATGTAGAACATAATAATGATCAATTAGGGAGCACCATTAATTGGATTTATAGTGATTCTGATACTAATGTTAAGGCACATTGTACCGAAAATAAAGCATGGGAAGACCTATATGATTTTGATCAAACGATAACTTATGAACTTAAATTGAAAAAAGGTTTTAATCTGGTATCAAATACTTTAACAGCCATTGAGGAATGGGATACGGAGGAAGAAAAAGGGAGTTTGCCAAGATCCAGAATCATTCAATCGTTAGATCAAATTCCTGGCAACCTGCATTGGCAATTAAAATATTGGGCAAATGACGAGGCATTAGAAATTGAACAACAACTTGTTAAGTTAAAACCAATAACAAAACAACAGTATGAAAGTTGGTTGCCAAAAAAGTTAGGAAAGTTAAAACGAACTAACTATGAAATTGGTAAAGCAATAGAGCGGATACCAAACAAAAATAATGTAAATCTCCTTTTTGAAAAAGACGCACAAACAATAGATCTCACTATTATAGATTGTGCTGGTAATAAAGATGCAGTAGGTGCATATACAATGATTATGAATATGCTAAGTCGAGATTGGAAGGATAAAACCAAAACAGGTTACAATAGCGCTACAGAAATGGATGGTAAACGTGTAATGACAGAGTATAATGAAAAAGAAGCTAAAACAACACTTAACTATAATGCAAATAAACGATTTATAATTAAAGCAGAAGCAACAAACATGAATCCAGAAGAAATTTGGGAGCATTTAAAAACCTTAAACCTTAAAACACTTAAACCTTAAAACACTAAAACACTAAAACCTTAAAACTATGAAAAAAATGAAAACAATTTATTTAACACTAGTATGTACCATTGGAATGGTTGGATTTAATTCCTGTAGTAGTGATGATGATAATAAAAATGATGATGATTATGATGTTGGCTGTACAGAATTAACCTGGTATCAAGATGGAGATCAAGATGGATTTGGTGACCCAAATAATTCTCAACTATCCTGCACGCAACCCACAGGCTATATTTCGGATAATACCGATTTTGATGACGCAAATGCAACAGCCTATCCTGGCGCAGATGAACTATGTGATGATGGCATAGATAATAACGGAAATGGAGTGGTTGATGAGTGTGGTGTCCTTAGTCAAATATCAGGAACTTGGACAACAAACTTTGGCGTCTCATACACAATTACTAATTCAACTATAATAGAAACAACAAATAACTATACATATCACATCTTAGTTTCTGAGAGTAACTATGTTATCTGTTTAAATGATGCCAGCAATCCTTTTAATGCTGATTTATATAGCAAGTTCGTCTTTACCAATATAGAAACGAACACGTTTAACCTCTGTCAACCCTTTTATGACAGTGAATCTCAAGAGTTTATAGAAAATGCAACAGATCCCACAAATCCTGATGATTTGGATGCAGGTTGTGGCGGTTTCGCGTGGAGTCTAGTTACTAGAGATTAAAATTTTCTGTCATTACTAGGAAAAAGGAACTAGCAATGTGGTAATCTGTTCATTGAGAATGCTATTAAATAGATTGCTACACTGCTAAATGAAAATTTAAATAAGTGTCAATTCCGCTAAATATAAGTACCACAATACTACTTATAAAAGTTTTACTCCACATTAAATTCGGAACGAACCATGAAGCAGATTCTATAAATCCAGTTTGCCAAATCTAAAAGATCTCCACTTCCTTATAGAATTTGGAACTGCAAGCGCAGTTGAATCAACTAGAAATATAATGGATCTCGAATTAGAATCCAAGTCATATTTATAAAACCATTTAAAAGAATAATAACTTTTGGTAAGCCAACAAAATACCAAAACGACATGTTTAAAATTTATGTAAAGATGATTTGAGCGAAAAGAAATCACCAAAACATTTAAACACACGAAGACAAATAATTAAAAATAATTTTTAAAAATGTTAACCTTTTATCAAAAAAACTATTAATAATAAAACATAAAAATATTAAAGAGATGAAACTATTATTTACAACAATCCTATTTGTTTTTAGTGCATTTGCAAGCCAAGCACAAATTTTTGATAGACTAGCTGATAAGGCAGCAAATTCGGCTGAAAGAGCCCTTGATAGAAAAGTGGAGCAAAAAGCTCAGAAAGAAACAGATAAAGCTTTCGATTCGGTTTTTGAAAGTGATGGTACTAAAAAATCGAAATCTTCAAAAGAAGATACCACAACAACAAACAGTAAAACTCCAGAGGCTGTTTATAATTTTTCTCATAAATATGTCATGCAAATTGAAAGTGGTAAAAACATTAGCACCTTAACGTATTTTCTAGCAAAGAACCAGAATTATTTTGGCAATATCATTGAAAGTACAACAATCATGATGAGTGTATTGGATCTAACTAAAAAAACCATGTTTATGTTTACAGAAGCTGGAGGCCAAAAAATGCTCATGTCAACTTCTTTGGATATTAACGATTTGGTAGATGATGAGGATACAACAAATAAAGATATCAAAGTAGAAAAAACCAACAACACCAAAGTCATTTTAAACTATACCTGTAGAGAGTTTATAGTAACAAGCGACGATTTTAATGGAAGTTTTTGGGTAACTCAAGAAGCAGATATCACTTTTCCAAGTGGCTTTTATAACATGGACAATAAGAAAAGCAAAACCAACCAGAAATGGATGAATAATGTTGAGGGATTAATGCTTGAAATGGACATGACTACAACTAGCGGAAAGAAAACAGAATCGATAAAAATGACCTGTGTAGCTTTAGAAAAATCAGACTTTTCTATAAATACTAAAGAGTATAAAAAATTCATGTAAAACCAATTAAATATAAAGCATTATGAAAACATTACAAAAAATAAGTCTTGGAGTTTTTTTTATGATAACTCTATCTTTCTTAATTACATCTTGTAGTATAGATTCTTTAGACAGCAATGATGATCAACAGCAACAACAAACATATCCATTGGACGATTTGCAAGGCAATTGGATTCGAATAGGTGGTAATAACCCAACCAATAATGGCATGAAACTAAATGTCCTTGACAATATAGGTGAAATTACATTTGCTGCTCAATCTGAATTCAATATTGGAGATATTAAATGGAAAGATATTGAAGGGCAAAGCTCAGGAAACTATACACATAGAGAACTTGGAAGTGATTACAGTTACTATGCAGCATCTATAGATTTTGGAGTGGATGATACCTTGCGTGTCAATGTAAATAATTCTGGAGCCGGTAATATTCAAAAATGGGTCCGTGAGTCAAATTATACACCACAATCTGTTTTTCTTGCCGGATTACAAGGCGAATGGATTCGTGTAGGCGGAAATAACCCAGTAAATAATGGGATTGTAATTGATGTGGAAGAAACTACGGGAACTATAACAGATCCTCATTTATCCGAATTTGATTTAGGAGACCGCAAATGGAAAGACATTTATGCTATAGATGGTAATAGTTTTATTTATGAAGAACTGGGAAGCGATAATAATTATTATACCTCCACCATGGAACTTGGGGTTGCAGATACCTTAAGAATTGATGTAAATAACAGTGGTGCAGGAAATATCCAGAAATGGGTTAGACATTAAACTAACTAACTAACTAACTAACTAAAAAAATCATTTTTAGTGATTACAAAATGATTGAACGCATGCATTCATTAACTAAATATATAATCAAAGAAGTCTTGAATTAAAGATTTTTTTAAAAAACATCAAAATGAAACGTAAAATAATATTCGCAACCCTACTTACAGGTATCCTTTTTTTTACAACTTCTTGTAGTAATGATGATGATTCCGTTGAATTCATTCCTGAAGCTAATCGTATAGAGACGGTTTCTGGAGCTAATCAGGCTGGGATTATAGAAACCGAATTATCGAACCCAATTGAGGTCATGATAAAAGATCAAAACGGCAACGCATTTACTGGCGCAAATGTTGATTTTTCAGTAACAGACGGAAATTTGTCCTCAATAACGGCCACAAGTGATGGCAGTGGAATGGCAATAACCTACTGGACACTTGGATCTATAATTGGAGTACAACAATTAACAGCTACTGTGTTTCAGGAAGATGGCGTAACCCCTTTAAGTGGTTCTCCTTTAATTATTTCAGCCACAGCGACAGATATTCCTTGTCAAACATTATTAAATTCTACAGTACTCCCAGTTGGACCTAGTGCTGGAACTTTGACAACATCTGTTATTAGTATTTCAGATTCGTTTACGGTAAGCGATGTCAATGTCACTTTGAATATTAATCATACTTGGGTGGCTGATATGGATATTTTTCTAATAGCACCAGATGGCACAATGGTGGAATTAACCACAGACAACGGAGGTCCTGGAGATAATTTTGTAAATACCGTTTTTGATGATGAAGCGACACTCTTAATTATTGATGTATTAATTGCAGATGCTCCTTTTACAAATACATATCAACCAGAAGGTAGCCTTGCTGATTTTAATGGTTTACAAGCTAATGGAGATTGGACACTTAGTATAACTGATGATCAAGGTAGTGATGGAGGCTCGCTCATCAATTGGTTTATTGATATATGTGGTTATTAATAGATATGTTGCCAAACTTCCAATAATTTGGAATCTCGACCAATGAGTGGTCCCCAACATCTACCATAAACCTTTTAGGATGAAATTCTATAAATATTTGAAAGTAGGACTCCAAAACCTAGTTTATTCAGATCAGGGAATGTTGATTACAGGTTATGATGGCTGTAGACACAACGTATCAGAAAATTAAAAAACAAAAATAACTAATAATTATGAAAAAACTTAAACAAATTGTTTTAGGGTTAGCTTTATTAATCGGCTATACAGCAAATGCCCAACAAGGTATCAATTATAAAGCCCTTATTAAAGACGATTTGGGCAATGTGGTTGTTAATCAAAATGTAAGACTACAATTTACCATATTGGCGATATTTTCAAATGGAAGTCCTGTCTTTCAAGAAACTCATGATCCAATTATGTCTGATGCCAATGGTATTATTATTACCAACATTGGTGATGGTGCACAATCTTTAAGCTATGGTGCTTTTGACGACATAGATTGGGGAAGCCATAAGCATTATCTAAGAGTAGGAATAGACATTACTGGCGGAACTAATTTTGTAAACATGACAACAACTGAGTTTAATGCAGTGCCTTATGCAAAACATGCTGAAATTGCGACTAACGTTAGTGGCTTAGAGAAAATTTCAGAAGTAAACCCTGAAACAGGATTCTCGCAAACTGGATGGAGATTAATAGGTATGTCTCCGGCCAATTACGGTACAATTGGACAAAATGCTATTGATTTAAGTTATTCTAGTAATAACGAAGAATTAAGAGGAGCAACAGGAAGGGAAGCAATTGCAATGGGATATAATGTTGGGGCTTATGGGTATCGATCTACAGCCATTGGGAATTCTTCCAAAGCAAGAGGCGATTATTCATTAGCTGCAGGTTCTAGAGCACAAGCTAATGGAACATCTTCCACAGCCATGGGAAGTGACACATTTGCTACTGGAACTTCTTCAATGGCAATGGGCGATAACACATTTGCATCAGGAAGAATTTCAACAGCAATGGGAATTAAAACAACTGCTCAATCCTATGCCGAAATAGCCATTGGCTCCTACAATACAAGTTATGTGCCTTCAAATACTACTGATTGGGATGTCAACGATCGTCTTTTTGTTATTGGTAACGGACAAAGTACAGCAACTGCAAATAATGCTGTTACAGTTTTAAAAAATGGAAACTTCGGTGTAAATACTTCTAACCCTGAAAGTTTATTTGAAATAGCACATCAAAATGGTCGTCCTACTCCAACAAACTCTAACAGCAACGGGTTAAGTATAAGAAATTTAAGTAATAATGAGTCATGGCAATTTTACTCCCATCAAGATGGTTATTTAGAGTTGTTAAGAAACAAATCTCACAAAGGTTCTTTTAACCCAAATACTGGAGTTTATGCAACTGTTTCGGACAGACGCACAAAAAAAGATATTACTCCATTAGAAAATGGTACCCTAAACAAAGTGATGCAGCTCAATCCTGTAAGCTATATAATGAAAGACCAAACAGATTCTAAACGAAATCTAGGTTTGATATCTCAAGAAGCACAAGAACTATTCCCTAGTATCACCCATTATATAGAGGAATCAGACCTGCTTACCTTGTCTTACACAGAGCTGATTCCTGTACTTATTAAAGCCATCCAAGAGCAGCAAACAATTATTGATAGTCAAAAGACAAAAACTGAAAGTTTGGAAAATCAACTGGCTAAAGTATTCATGCGTTTAGAAACATTCGAAGCCACTAACAATTAAAAGTTTTCCTCCATATTGATTTCTGAACGAACGATGAAGCAGATTCCATAAATCCAGTTTGTCAGATCCAAAAGATCTTCATTGAATTAAAGTAATTGGAACTGCAAGCGCAGCAACAAATTATTGATGAACAAAACAAACAAATAGAATTATTGTAACAGACAATTCATTTCTAAATGAAAAAGATAATGTACAAGATAAATCTATTGAAGCATTAGTAGAACGCTTAAATTTTATAGAAGCAAAACCAATTAAATAAAAAAACGAACATGAAAAACACTATAATCACATTACTTTTCTCACTACTGATAACTGTTTCAAGCTTCTCGCAACAAGGTATTAACTACAAAGCTTTAATAAAAGATGCTAATGGCAATGTCCTTCTAAATACACACAATATAAGTGTACAATTTACAATTTATGAAGGAGCTACATTAACCAATCAAGTTTATCAAGAAACGCATACTAATGTTTCAACAGATGTTAATGGCATTTTAATTAGTACAATGGGTGATGGTAATACATCAGATGTTTTTTCAGACATAAGCTGGGGAAATGATGAACATTGGCTAAATGTACAAATTGATATTGGTGACGGATTATTAGATGTTTCAACTACGCAATTTATGGCTGTGCCTTATGCTATAAATGCCAAAACTGCAGCTAACGTAACTGGTTTAGAAAAAATTACTGAAGGAAGCAATGCAGGTTGGCGATTAATAGGACAAGACCCAAATAACTATGGTAATATTGGTGGAAATGCTGTAGATTTAAGTTTTAACGGTAGTGATAATGTAACTAATGGTGCTACTGGAAGTTATTCCACAGCCATGGGACAAAGTACAACGGCATCTGGAATTTATTCTACAGTCATGGGGCGATTTGCTACAGCATCCGGATATGCTTCTATTGCCACGGGGTCTAGCACAGAAGCATCTGGTGAAAATTCTACAGCTCTGGGAGAGTTTACAACGGCCTCGGGACGTACTTCCACTTCTTTTGGAATAAATACAATAGCATCTGAGCAAAGTTCTACAGCCATGGGGCAAAATACAACAGCATCGGGATATTATTCCACAGTCATGGGATTTGGAACTAATGCAATAAGTTTAGGGTCTTTAGCCATTGGTAGATATAATATTGGTACTGGTAACGCTACTGCATGGGTTGCAACAGATCCTTTATTCGAAATAGGAAATGGTACTGATGATACATCAAGAACGAACGCATTAACCGTTTTAAAAAACGGTACTATTACAGCTCCAAGTTTTGATTTAGTCGAAATAATTAACCCCAAAGCGCTAATAACCAAGGAATATGCTGATGCTAATTTAGTAGCCTCTGGTTTAGATAAATTAACAGAAGGTAGCAATACAGGTTGGAGATTAAAAGGACGAGATCCAAATAACTATGGCAATATTGGTTTAGATGCAATCGACTTAAGTTATAGTGGTAGTGCTAGTGTAACCAATGGTGCTAATGGAAGTTATTCCACAGCCATGGGAGAAAGTACAACAGCATCTGGAGTTTTTTCTACAGTCATGGGGCGATTTGCTACAGCATCTGGATATGCTTCTATAGCCACGGGGTCCAGCACAGAAGCATCTGGTGAAAATTCTACAGCTATGGGAGAATTTACAGCGGCCTCCGGACGTACTTCCACGTCTTTTGGAATAAATACTACAGCATCTGAGCAAAGTTCTACAGCTATGGGACAAAATACAACAGCATCTGGATATTATTCCACAGCCATGGGATTTGGAACTAATGCAACAAGTTTAGGGTCTTTAGCCATTGGTAGATATAATATTGGTACTGGTAATGCTACAGCATGGGTTGCAACAGACCCTTTATTCGAAATAGGAAATGGTACAAATTCTAATGCGAAAACGAACGCATTAACCGTTTTAAAAAACGGTACTATTACAGCTCCAAGTTTTGATTTAGCCGAAATAATTAGCCCCAAAGCTCTAATTACGAAAGAATATGCAGATGCCAATTTAGGTTCTACAGGTTTAGAAGGATTAGGATCAGGTTGGAGATTAAAAGGTCAAAACCCAAATAACTATGGCAATACTGGTTTTAAAGCTGTAGACTTAAGTAATAGTGATACTGCTAGTACAACTCATGGAGCTACAGGATGGTCTTCCACTGCCATGGGATGGAATACAATAGCATCTGGGTCTTATTCGGCAGCTAATGGAAGCAATACATCAGCATCAGGCCATAATTCCACAACTATGGGAATTTTAACCATTGCCTCTGGAGAACGTTCAACAGCCATAGGTTATGGAACAACCGCTTCTGGACATACTTCCACAGCAATGGGATGGAACACAATAGCATCAAGTCACACATCATTAGCTATTGGAAGATTCAATGTTGGTGGAGGTAGTGCTACTTCATGGGGTGCTACAGACCCTTTGTTCGAAATAGGAAATGGCATTAGCAATGGATCAAGAACGAATGCTTTAACAGTTTTAAAAAATGGAAAAGTAGGAATTGGTACAGCTTCCCCATCTTCTAGATTTCAAATAACTAACGGTTCTGATGCGAGTTACAATAGCGATTCTGGTTATTTGGTTTTGGGCAATACAACAGGATCTAACTTGGTTTTTGATGAAAATGAAATTATGGCAAGAGATAATGGTGTCGCTTCAACGCTTTTTTTACAACAAGATGGTGGCGATGTTAGAGTAGGAGGTGTTTTGGTACATAGTAGCGATAGACGTCTTAAAAAAGACATCACGCCGTTGTCTTACGGTTTAGATACCGTTTTGCAACTAAACCCTGTTCAATACAATTGGATAAACAGAACACAAGATTATAAATCTATTGGTTTAATTGCTCAAGAAGTACAACCGGTTATTAGCGAGATTGTACATGAAGATGATGATGAAGCAAAAACCTTAAGTGTAAGTTATACAGAGCTTATTCCTGTGCTAATTAACGCAGTTAAAGAGCTAAAAGCTGAAAACGATGCTTTAAGATCTAGAGTTAAAATTTTAGAAAATAACAAATAATATTTAAGAATGATGATCATTGTTTATATCTGTTCCACAATTACCTTTTTAATTGCAATAAACTTATTGTTATTAATATGTAGTTGTAATAAATATCATGAAGACATAGAAGGAGAAATAACCTTAAAAGAATAAGTAACGTAATCATAAAACTTGGAATAGGCCTTAATCAACAACAAAAACAACAGGTTGTTACATATGTTATATAGAATGTTACAATGGTAGTATACAATATGATAGGTCATTTTTAAATTTGTATTGAAGATTTAATACATTTTTTTAAACGGATGTTAACCTTTTAAGAATAGAGTTATTAAATAGAAAACAGATACTTATGAAAACAACACTCACAATTATTATTTGCATGTTCTTAAGTCTTTTGACTCAGGCTCAAAATGGAATTAACTACAAAGCCGTAATTAAAGACGATTTAGGAAATGTGATTGCTAACGATCTTATTCAAATTCAGTTTACCATATTAGCAGGAGCTTCTAATGTGTATCGTGAAACACATTCGCCAACTACTGATAGCAATGGAATTGTTATGGTAAATATTGGAGAAGGCACCTTAATTTCTGGTAATTTTACTTCTATTGATTGGGGGAGTGATGACCATTTTTTAAATGTCCAATTAAATACAGGCACTGGATTGACAGATATGGGTACTACACAATTTAAGACAGTGCCTTATGCCATAACAGCAGGCAATATCGAATTGCCTTATTATGATGAAACAAGTGAAGTAGGGGCTGCGTTTCAGGTACATAACGATTTTGGGAGCAGTCGTTATGGTCTTGCTGGTTCGGTAGGAACTGATGGAGAGATTTTGCCTGCTAATAACGCTGGAGTCTTAGGTCAAGGAGTAGAGGCGCATGGGGTTTATGGCGTTTCCAAAACAAGCTTTTTTGCTGGAGTACAAGGAGTTTCTGAATCCGTAGAAGGGGTAGGTGTACAAGGTTATGGTTATGGAGGTGGAGTAGGAGGTCATTTTTATACAACTTCTACAGGTGTGGCAGCATTGACTACTGGAAGAGGAAATGTTGGGATTGGTATAAACGAACCAGAAATGAAGCTTCATGTTGGAGGAGACTTGTTCATACAAACCAATTTAGGAGAATTGGTTATGGGTTTTCCTGATAACGGAAACCAATGGCAATTTAGTACTCAAGGAAACGGAGCTAACTTACAAATTCGATCTAAAGTAGATGGTAGTGACACTTTTACTACTCGCTTTAGAATGACACAAGAAGGGAATTTTGGTATTGGTACAATAGCACCCAGCACAAAATTGCATATTGTTGGCGGATTAGATGCTAGTTTAACTGATGGTAGTGGTTACATGGTGTTAGGTAATGAAACTGGTCTAAACGTAGTAATCGATGAAAATGAAATTATAGCACGCAGCAATGGTTCTGCATCAACACTTTATCTTCAAAAAGAAGGAGGCAACATATCGGTAGGAGATAATGGTGCTAACGTTGGAATTAATGGCATACCAACTGCAAGACTTGAGGTTTTTCAAGATGGTCAGTCAGTCGGTACTGGTTTACGCTTTGATGATGGTACTGCTAATAGTGATTGGAATATTACACATGGATACTCACTTCGCTTTCATTATGGAGGCACCTTAAAAGCCGCTATAAGTGCATCAACAGGAGCTTATGTAGCTTCTTCAGATATAAATTTAAAGTCAGACATTCAAGGCATGCCAACAGTTTTAGATCGTGTTGAAAAATTAAGACCTTCAACTTATTATTACAAAGATGATGAAAGTAGAAAGCAAGCTTTAGGTTTTATTGCTCAAGAGGTTAATTCTATATTTCCAGAAGTGGTTCATTTTTCAGAAGCTGATGGTTTATATGGAATTGATTATGCTGCTTTTGGTGTTATATCTATAAAAGCCATCCAAGAACTACAAGCTATTGTTGAAGACCAACAAAAACAAATAGATGAACTGAAAGCCTTAGTTCAATCACAGTTAAATAAAAACTAATCCTTATGAAAACAATATTAAGCATACTAGTTATTTTTTGCTTCACTAAGTGGAGTAATGCACAAACCATTGAAAAATTCAGTATCGATTCTGGAGGCGCTTCGGTAACTGCAGGAGGCATAGAAATTCTCTACACTATCGGCGAAGTCAATGTGCAAGAACTAAGTTCTGGGAATATTCAGGTTTCCGAAGGGTTTATAAACCCTATTACCTTAATGATCAAGCTTGATCCAAAAATATTTTTAGAAGGACCTTATGCTACTAGCTTAATGAATGACGATTTACGTATTGCAGGCATTATTCCTACTTCAAGTCCTTATATCGATAATGTAACATGTAATGCCTCTGTATTTAATACTACTGGAACCAACGCAGTTATAGATTGGGTTTGGATTGAAATACGCGATAGTGCTGACGGTATCACGGTAATTACTGAAAAGTCTGCACTATTATTAGCTAATGGAAGCGTAGTGGCAACAGATGGTGTTTCAACAGTTCCTATTGATGTCCCAATTGGGAATTACTACGTTATGGTAAGTCATCGAAACCATTTAGGAATTCTTACTGCAAACACGGTGAATTTATCGGGAGGGACAACAGTTCTTGATCTTACATCAAATAGTAATCTGATTATGGGTGGCTCTAATGGGATCGCTAATATGGGCGATGGCAAATTTGCTTTATATGCTGGAGATTTCAATGGAGACGGAAATATACAAAATACAGATAGAAATGCCGTAGAACCTCTACGAGGGTTGACAGGATATAACAATGCAGATATGAATTTGGACGGAGAAGTACAAAACGTAGATATCAATAATTTTCTTAATCCAAATTTAGGGAAAGGCGAACAGTTTACAAGTAACCGACTTTATGCTAAAAGAAAAACAAATTAATAATAATAAAAACTTTAATCTTATGAAAACTCAATACTCAATAATTTTAACTAGTATCATCATAGGTATTGCCTTGCTTTTTACTGTTAAAACGTACGCGCAACCGGATATCCATTTTACCTTTGCAAATGCAGAAATCACCAATGATGGTGTGAATGATTTTTACGAAGTAGATGTGCTAATTCAAACCATTAATAATACAGGGACTTTTAAATTAAGTTCTGGACAGTTATATTTTACTTATAACACCTTAGCATTTGGTGAAAATGTTAGAGCAAATGATAATATCGAATTTCTTTATCCAGAAAATCAAGGTTATATTTTAGCTCAAGGGGTTGATGCTACTGCGGCCGCAAAAATTTATGGCGTATTTACTGTTAACGACAATACGGATTCAAGGGTTTCTTGGGCTTGTTCTCAAGTATTTGCAGCAGCTACTTTTGCAGATGATAATATTACTGAAACACCTCAAAGACTGTTGCGCATAAAAATAGAATTTACAGATAATAGTCAATTGCCAATGGTGATGTTCGAGGATGGCGAGGCATATATCCATCAGTTTTATACGGTTTGTGGACCATTTGCTGCAGGACCATTTGAGTCTGCTGATTGTGGCGCATTTCCGGGAACTCAGATTGTAGTTGATACCTATGATAGTAGTGCAGCGACATTATCTATTCCTCAGGAAGAACAGATAAACCAAATATCTATTTATCCAAATCCAGCTTCAGATTACATCCATATTTCGACCAGTTATATAATTCAACAAGTAGAAATATTTGATATTCTGGGTAAGAAAGTGAAGGTTGTTTTAAACAGTAATCAAATAGCTGTCAGTAATTTGCAAGCAGGGATCTATATTGTAAAAGTCTTTACAGATAAAGGCGAAATCACAAAAAAGATAGTTATCGAGTAATATAAAAATATAAAGACGCTATTAATCAGTGTGAAAGGGGGTTGAGATTATTTAAAAATAACTTGATTCCCTTTTTTTTAATAGTTTACGTACTCAATAATCTCCAAACCATAACCAATCATTCCAACACGTTTGGTTTGTTCGCTATTTGAAATTAAACGAAGTTTATGAATATTCAAATCGTGAAGTATTTGTGCACCAATACCAAAATCTTTAGAGTCCATTTCAATAGCCGGCGCTTTAATAACTTCTCCATCACTCTGTGCTTCTTTTAAAACAGCTAAACGTTTTAGAAGGTTCATAGATTGACTTTGCTGATTAATAAATACAATAGCTCCTTTTCCTGCATCGGTTACCACTTGAAACATGCCATCTAATTTCTGATCTGCATTATTAGTTAAGGTTCCTAAAATATCATTGTTAACTAAAGTTGAGTTAATTCTGGTAAGCACATGTTCATTCGAATCCCAAACTCCTTTTGTTAAAGCTATATGGATTTGATTATTGGTTGTTTGCTGGTATGCTCTTAAACGAAAATTCCCAAAACGGGTTTCGATTTGAAAGTCTTCTTTTTTCTCAATTAAAGAGTCATGTTCCATTCTATAGGCAACTAAATCTTCAATGGAGATAATTTTTAAATCAAATTTCTTTGCTACAATTAACAGTTGAGGTAACCGCGCCATGGTACCATCTTCATTTAAAATTTCAACTAAAATTCCAGCAGGCTTAAAGCCAGCTAATCGTGCTAAATCTACAGCAGCTTCTGTGTGACCAGTTCTTCGTAAAACACCGCCATTTCTAGCTCGTAAAGGGAAAATATGACCTGGACGACCTAAATCGGAAGGTTTTGTGTCTCCATTCACTAAAGCTTCTATGGTTTTAGAGCGATCGTGAACTGAAATTCCAGTGGTACAACCATTCCCAATTAAATCTACAGAAACAGTAAAGGGAGTATGATGTAAAACTGTATTATTTTGAACCATTAAGTTTAAATCCAACTCTTCACAACGATCTTCTGTTAAAGGTGCACAAATAAGCCCGCGTCCATGGGTAGCCATGAAATTAATCATTTCTGGGGTTACCTTTTCGGAAGCAGCAATAAAATCGCCTTCATTTTCCCTGTTTTCATCATCAACAACAATAATTACTTTGCCGTTTTTGATAGCATTAATGGCATCTTCAATACTGTCTAATTGAATGTTGGCAGTTTTATTTGCCATTTTAAGAGTGGACATAATCTAATTTTTAAATAGGTTGCAAAGGTATGGCTTATTTTAAACTAACAGAGAGGTCTTCATTAATTTTGTTTCTCCTTAAATAATGAGTTAAAGGATAAAAAATAAAACTCAATAATATATTAATGGGGTTTTTAGAAGGACCTTTTATTTCTAATAATTTATAAACAGAATTTAGTTTTATATAAGACAATATAAAATAAACAAGACATACAAAAAATGAAATAATACTTAATTGAACACCAACTAATGCGATTTCTTCTAATTTATTATTTTTCAAAATAAAATAGAGAGGTAATAAGACTGCTCCTATAACATAGAAAATAAAGGTAAATTGAGCGTAATCAGTATAGTCTTTATGTCTTTCTCTAATTTTAGAATAATCCTCAACACGAGCTAATGGGTCTTGGGTATTATCTAAGTTGTCTTCTATAACTTCTCTAATGGCTTCTGGTAATTTTGAAGCGGATCTAGAGTCTTCCTTTTCCTTAATTTTAAAGAGTTTCTTTATTGGTTCTATAATATGGTCAAATTCAAAAAGGCCTCTATCTTCCGTTGCTCGCTTGGTTAAATAAAAACCTAAAGGAAGCATGATGATAGTTGAAAACCAAGAAGCAATTATTGGGCTAAAGCTTCCGTCTTTAGCACTGTTTTTTGCGAATATTCCAATAAAATGATAGGTTAAAAACAAAAATATAGCAATTACCATTGGCAACCCAATACCTCCTTTTCTAATTAAAGCTCCTAAGGGTGCTCCAACAAAAAACAGGATGATACAGGCAAATCCTAAAGCTAATTTTTCATGTAAGGCTATAACATGTCGGTTAAGCCAAACAGTTTTGGTTTTTAATCCTTGTTCTTTAACATCAATAATTTGTATCGTACTTTTAAATGTATTTGAAGCTAAATCTATAAGTTGTACTTTGTCCTTATTGCTAAATAATTCCAAAATTTCTCCCTCATAGGTCATATCTTTTTTTAAAGAAACGCCAGTATTGATTATGGGTAAGTTGCTTCTGTTATAAAGGTTGGCCGCAAGTTCTTTTATATCCTTTTCTTGATCAATTTTTAAGGTGTCAATGGTATAGCTTAAATCTCTAATGTTTAACATGTTGTATTTGTCGCTAATGTCTTTTGACTCTAAATCAATATTGTTGAGGTCGGATAAATCTACATTAATAGTATACTTTTTAAAGTAACTTTTTGTCATAGGCTTTTTCTGCCTTTCTATATTATCCTTTGGAGGCGTATCATCATAAAAATAGCCATCATGTAAAATAAGTTGTAGGATATCAGAGTCCTCTTCCCCAATAAGCTCGCCAGTCTTGGAGTAAATAGTTGTAAAGTTTCCAGCTTTTCCGCCGGTTTTTTTATGGATAAGAACTTCTTTTAAAAATTGACCTCTATCACCACTTTTGTCGGCAACTTTAATATTGTATTCGTTCCCAACTTCGTTAAACTGTCCTTTGGCAATAACCATGGCAGGTTTTAACTTGGCAATATTTTTTCTCAGGTTATAGGAATTGTATTCTGCCCAAGGAATGACATTATTTGTAAAGAAAAATGTGGTTATACCTAGTAACACTATAAAAATGCTAAGCCCTTTCATGGCGCGTTGCAATGAAATTCCTGTAGATTTCATGGCCGCAAACTCATAGTTTTCGGCAAAATTACCAAATACCATAATGGATGCTAATAGAATAGTTAAGGGTAGAACTAGCGGTATTAATTTAGGTGCAAAATATACTAGGAATTTAGCAACCACAACCATATCTAGATCCTTTCCAGCTAATTCCTTAATATATAGCCAAATGGTTTGTAAAACAAAAATCAGCATGAGTATCACAAACACGCTGATAAAAGTTTTAAGATATGAGGTTAGTATGTATCTATCTAAAATCTTCAAAAGTCACCTAATCCAATTTGTTAATGTAGTAATCCTTATACTTATTCTTGTCAAATGTAAATAAGGATTTCGAAATAGGTTCGTTTGTTTTAAAAGAATTAACAGTTAAAGTTGTTTTTGTTCCATTCTCTCCAATCTCTATTAAATTGTAAATATGTTTGGTTTGCGCATCGATACCCAACAAAATGTTTTTTATTTCAGAATTAGAATCAATAGGCGTTAGTTTTACATATTGAATTTTTCTTCCTTTAACATCCTGAATGATATCCATTTTATATGTATAACCATCTTCATAGAATGACAGAAGTTTACTTGGCGAAAAGTTACTTTCATCGTTAGGGTTTTCAGTTGAAATAGTAACTTCTTCGTCATCTGGACTAATACTATAAAGTGTTTTTCCATCAAAAATACGTGTGGCTCCTAAAATGTTTAAACGGTATTTGTTGCCTTGTAAAACCACATCACCACGGGTTTCTTGTTTGATGTTTTCTGCCGAATTATCTAACACATATTTAAAGTCTATAGAAATGTTTTCATAGCTTTTTGCTTTCTTAGAAACTTCATCTAAAAGCGATTTTGCTTTAGCATCTTGTCCAAAAGATATCGCGCAAATGAATAAAGTGAAAATTAAAAGTATTTTTTTCATTGAGTTTAATTTTAGTATTTTCTTATTTTCCTTTTTGACATTTGATAGGAATTAGAAAATCATCTTTTTAATTAATTTGTTTCATTTTTTAAAAGTTGGTCAAGTGCTACTAAATCTGGGACTAATACTTGTCTGGCTTTACTGCCTTCAAAGCCTCCAACTATGCCCGCGGCTTCTAATTGATCGATTAAGCGACCAGCTCGATTATAACCTAATTTTAATTTACGTTGTAATAAAGAAGCTGAACCTTGTTGCGCAGTAATAATAACTTCTGCGGCATCACGAAACAGGATATCTCTATCGTTAATATCTACATCAAGACTTGTGCCACTTTCTTCCCCAACATACTCAGGTAATAAATAAGCATCCGGATAAGCTTTTTGTGAGCCAATAAAATCAGTAATGGCTTCTACTTCTGGGGTGTCAACAAAAGCACATTGAATACGAATCATTTCATTTCCTTGCGTAAAAAGTAAATCTCCACGACCTATTAATTGATCTGCTCCAGAACCATCCAAAATAGTTCTAGAATCTATTTTACTAGTTACTCTAAAAGCAATTCTAGCAGGGAAATTCGCTTTAATAATTCCTGTAATAACATTTACAGATGGACGTTGTGTGGCAATAATTAAGTGAATTCCAATGGCACGAGCTAGCTGTGCTAATCGAGCAATAGGTGTTTCTACTTCTTTTCCAGCTGTCATTATTAAATCGGCAAATTCATCTACTACCAAAACAATGTAAGGTAAGAACATGTGCCCATCATTCGGGTTTAACTTACGTGCTTTAAATTTCACATTATATTCAGCAATGTTTCTACAAAGTGCATTTTTAAGCATTTCGTAACGGTTATCCATTTCTATACAGAGCGAATTTAACGTATTAATTACCTTTGCATTGTCGGTTATAATTGCTTCTTCACTATCTGGAAGTTTCGCTAAATAATGACGTTCAATTTTGTTGAATAAGGTTAATTCTACTTTTTTAGGATCGACCAAAACAAACTTGACTTCTGCTGGATGCTTTTTATAAAGTAAAGAGGTCAATACGGCATTTAATCCTACAGATTTTCCTTGTCCAGTAGCTCCAGCCATCAATAAGTGAGGCATTTTGGCTAAATCGACAACAAAGGTTTCGTTGCTAATAGTTTTACCCAAAGCAATAGGCAAATACATTTCTGATTTCTGGAATTTTTGCGAGGCAATAACAGAACGCATGGAAACAATGGTAGAATTTTTATTTGGCACCTCTATTCCAATGGTTCCTTTTCCTGGAATAGGAGCAATAATTCTAATTCCTAAAGCTGAAAGTGACAAAGCGATATCATCTTCTAAGTTTTTAATTTTTGAAATCCTAATCCCAGCATCTGGAACAATTTCATAAAGTGTTACTGTAGGTCCAATGGTTGCTTTAATACTAGCAATTCCAATTTTATAATTGTTTAATGTATCTACAATTCGATTTTTATTTTCTTCAAGTTCTTCTTGGTTGATGGTAATACTTTCAGACTCGTATTTTTTTAATAAATTTAAGGAAGGAAATTTATAATTGCTCAATTCTAGTGTGGGGTCAAATTGGCCATAATCCTCAACCAATTTATTCGATAAATTATCGGTTTCCGAAAGTTCCTCAGCAACTTCTTCAACTTCAATTGTCATTTCAGGTTCCTCTATAATAACTTCAGGTCTCGGTTTTGGTTTTTCTTCCTGAACAACAACCTCTTTCTTTTTAGGAGGTATTTCTACATTTAGGTCGAAAGCAGATTTGATATCTTCGGCTTCAGAAGATAAATCGTTATCAATAGGAATAGAGATGTCTTCATCTGAAGGTTTAAACTCTTGTTTAAAATCTTTTGAAGCTCTGTGAAAGATGTTTTTAAAGGTTTCTGCTGTTACTTTAAAACGAATGGCTAAATAAGTTATAAGGAAGAAGACAAGTAGGAGAGACGTTCCAATTTTGCCCAAATAATCCTGTAAATAGCTATTCATTTCAAACCCAATAGTGCCACCAAGGATGTCCAGATTTTCGGCAAAAAAACCAAACAAAATGGAAAACCAGATAACAATTAGTGTTCCCCAAAACCAGTGTTTTCTTAATTTTATTAAACTAGAATTTGTTAAAACATAAACTCCTGAAAGAAAAACAAGTCCAGAAAATATAAAAGAAGCCACCCCAAAACCACGCTGAATAAAGAAGTCGCTTATCCAAGCTCCTGTTTTATTAAGCCAATTTTCTGGTTTTGCATCGCGAGACATAAATTCAGAAAGTGTGCTTTGGTCTGCTTTTCCAGTAAAAATAAAAGATACAAATGCTATAAAAAGTAAAAGTCCTAAAATAACCAAAAAGCTACCAAGAACAAGTTTTTGTTGATTAGACAACTTAAAACTAGGGGCTTTTAATTTAGGTTTACTAGAGGCGCTTGTTTTTGTTTTCTTTTTTGCCATATTTACTTTCTGAGAAACAGAAATGAGTTCAGTTTAATTAGTTTTATATTATTTGTTCAACGCAACAAAAATACAAATTACTAACGTTTATCCTAATGGTAAAAGTATTTAAAAAATCTTAGGAAAATATATGATGCAACCAACTATTATTGCAATCATGGCAAATATAAAAACGGCTCCAGCAGCAAGGTCTTTTATTAACCCAATTTTAGGATGAAACTCTGGATGTATAAAGTCTGCTACTTCTTCAATAGCCGTATTTAAGCCCTCAAGAGCAATTATTAAACCAATGGTTATAGTTTGAATAATCCATTCTGTAGGGCTTAAACCAACTAGAAAGCCAATAATGGTCATAATTATTCCAATACAAACCTGAATTTTAATACTCGATTCGGTTAATATCAATAATCGTGCACCACGAAAGGCAAATCCAATGCTTTTTAACCTGTTTACAAAAAACGACTCTTTTTTAGTCATCTAATAAAGCTTCAAGAGCGGCTTTATAATTAGGCTCATCTGCAATTTCTTGAACTTGTTCTGTATATTTAATGTTGCCTTTTTCGTCTAAAACAATCACGCATCTAGAATGCAATGCATCTAACGGGCCATTTGTGAAATTTAGACCATAATTTTTTCCAAAACTTCCATCTTTATAATCGGATAAAGAAACCACGTTCTCTAAGCCTTCTGCACCACAAAATCTATTTAAAGCAAACGGAAGATCTCTAGAAATACATAATACCTTGGTGTTTTCTAATTCTGCTGCTTCTTGGTTAAATAGCCTTACAGATTGTGCACAAGTGCCTGTGTCAACACTTGGAAATATGTTTAAAACTACTTTTTGTCCTAAAAAGTCGCTTAAAGATTTTGTATTTAAATCTGTGGTAGTTAGTTTAAAATCTGGAGCTTTTGTTCCGACTTTTGGTAGTGTTCCAGAAGTTTGTATAGCGTCTCCATGTAATGTTACTGTTGCCATGATATGTTGTATTTTAGTTTCCATAAAAATACTAATAAATTAAGAGTATTGCTAAAATCTGTTTTTCACTTTTAATAATTCGAAAATAAAAATTTCAACATATTGTTTTTCATAGAGTTAAGTGTCTTTTGTTTGTTTATAATGTGTTAGTTTTTTGTTAAACAAGTTTTTAGAACATCCAACTTGAGGTTTTGAAGCGTAGATATACTAAGAAATCAATTATTATAAAAACCTATTTATTATGAAATTATCAAAAAATTTATTCGGAGCTTTATTACTAACTTGCTTTTTAGGGTTTTCTCAAATGACTTCAGCCCAAATAGAAGAAGATAATACAGTTGAAAAATCAGAGACACATAATAAAGTCCAGGAAAAATCTGAAGTTCAAAATGATTCTGAAATGAAAAAAGAACAAGCAGACGTAAAGGCTAAAAAAGAAAATAAAGCTAGAGAAGAAAAAGCGATTGATCCTAAAGCAACCAAAAAAGAAAAAATGGATAGCGATAAAGAATAAAATTCGTATTCATAAAAAAAAAGCCTCTTAAATCAGTGATTTAAGAGGCTTTTTAATTTTTGTACTAGGTCAATTATTTGTCTATAGATCCAAGCACACGTTTCATAAAGCTATTTAATGCTTCTTTTTGTGGTGTGCCATCTTTAATCATTTTAGTTACTTCTAATGCGCCATACATATTGGATATTAATTCTCCAATAACATCTAATTCTTCATCTTTTAAAGAAGGAACTTCTGAGAGTGCTTCTAACGTTTCAATGGTTTCAACAACAAAATCTTCGTCGTTTTCTTCAATGAATTGGGTAAGGTGTTTTATTACTGGTAATTTCATATTTAATTAGTTTAAGTTATCAACCAATTCTTTTAAAACGTCCATCTTATTGGTTTGCGTCTGACTTACAAATGCACCATTTTTATACGTAGCAAAAGTTGGTAAATTATCAACTGTTGCCAGTTTTCTAGATTCCGGGAATTTCTCAGCATCTACAATTACAAACTTTTTATTTTCATTTTCTGAAGCTAATTTTTTGAATTTTGGCTTCATAATTCTACAATTTCCACACCAAGTTGCTGAAAATTGAACAACAACTGTATCGTTATTGTTTATTATCTCTTGTAAATTATCTTGATCTAATTCTTGTGTCATATTCGTTGGTTTTATAAAATTCCAAATTCCAAAAAATAATGATTTGGAATTTGGAACTAAATTGTTTTAGTGAGTTGCTAAATATGCTGCAGTTCCTTTAGCATTTGCTTGCATTGCATCTTTACCTTCTTCCCAGTTTGCTGGACATACTTCACCTTTTTCTTGTACGTGAGTTAAAGCATCTATGATTCTTAAATACTCATTAACATTTCTACCTAAAGGCATGTTGTTTATGCTTTCGTGTTGTACCGTACCTTCTTCATCAATAATGTAAGTAGCTCTGTACGTTACATTGTCTCCTTCAACAGTTACAACTCCAGTTTCTTCATTATATTCCTCATTCATGATATCTAAAATACCTAAAGTAGAGGCCAGGTTTCTGTTAGAATCTGCTAAAATTGGGTAAGTAACACCTTCAATTCCTCCGTTATCTTTTGCAGTACTTAACCATGCAAAATGTACTTCGGCAGTATCGCAAGATGCACCAATTACTATCGTATTTCTTTTTTCAAATTCAGACATAGCTGCTTGGAATGCATGCAATTCTGTTGGACAAACAAATGTGAAGTCCTTTGGGTACCAAAATAAAACTACTTTTTTCTTATTATTAACTGCTTCTTCAAGAACGTTTACTTTAAAGGTATCACCCATATCGTTCATTGCGTTAACGTTTAAATCTGGGAATTTTTTTCCTACAAATGCCATGTGTTTATGTTTTAAATATTAATAAATTTCTTTATTGCAAAGATAAGCCACATAGACGATTTTAGAGAAGAATAAAATCTTATTTCCTTATTGAGTTATAAATTTTGTTTATAGTCACGTTTTATTTCTATAATAAAAATCTATTTAGAGGTGAGTTGTTTAATTTTGATGTTAAGAGCCGCGAATAATAAGGTTGTAAATGGACTCAACCAGTTAAAGATAGCGTAGACAAAATACTCTCCAACGCTTACACCTAATACGCCAGATTGATAGGCTCCACAAGTATTCCAAGGAATTAATACTGAAGTAACAGTTCCAGAGTCTTCAAGAGTTCTACTTAAATTTTCTGGTGCTAAGCCTTTATCGTGATAAGCTTGTTTGAACATTTTACCAGGAATTACAATCGCTAAATATTGATCACTAGCAATAGCATTTAATCCTAAACAGCTAATAACTGTACTTGCAAAAAGCCCGAATACAGATGTAGCAACAGAAAGTAACACTTTGGTTATTCTGGATAAGGCTCCAATGGCGTCCATTGTACCACCAAAAACCATGGCACAACATATTAATAAGATAGTCCAAATCATTCCTTTCATCCCACCTGCAGAAAACAGGTCGTTTAGTTTTTCATTATCAGTAGTAATTTGTGTATCTGTAAGAACGGCATTGATAATCGATTCAAATTTCGACGTTGCTAATTGGTCTAAAATAGCCGGTTGGAAAACAAAGGCAAAAATAGCGGCAAGTAAAATACCAGCTCCTAAGGCAATTAATGGTTTTGTTTTAAATAGAATAAGTACAATAACCACAAATGGCACGATAAATAAAAGAGGCGTTATATTAAAGGTGTTGCTTATACTAGTCAATAAACTGCTTAAATCTGTGCTACCAGTAGTATCTAAAGACATGCTAATAACGCTAAAAGCTATTAGGGTAACAATAAGAGTTGGTACCGTTGTGATTGTCATATACCTGATATGTGTAAATAAATCTGTTCCAGCCATGGCAGGAGCAAGGTTTGTAGTGTCGCTTAATGGAGACATTTTATCACCAAAGTAAGCTCCAGAAATTACAGCCCCAGCAATCATTCCTGCTGGAATTCCTAATGCTGAACCAATACCGATAAGAGCAATACCCACAGTTGCCGAGGTGGTCCAGGAACTTCCTGTTGCAATGGAAATAACCGCACAGATAATTACAGAAGCTGGTAAAAATATAGCGGGACTCAGTACCTGTAAACCATAATAAACCATGGCAGGAATAACGCCACTAACTAACCAAGTTCCAGCTAAAGCACCCACTAAAAATAGAATTATGATTGGTACAGAGACACTTTTTAAATTTTCCCAAATTTCTTTTAGCATCAATTTAAATTGAACCTTGTTGAAAAATCCAACAATTGCGGCAACCGCTCCCCCGATTAATAAAATAAACTGATTCGAGTATTCACCTAAAGCTTCACCATCTGCTACAAAAATGTTATAAGCTAACATCATCATCAATAGAACCACAGGAATTAAGGCTTCCCAAATGCTAAGTTCCTTATTATCAATTATTGTTTGGTCTTCAATTTCAATTTCGGAAAGGTTTTTATCGTCCTGCATCGTGGTTGTTGGTTTATTTTAGGATTGTAATGTTACGATTTTCGCTTTAAGTATGCAAATAGTTTAAGTTGTAGGTTTTTGATTTTTTATAATTATAATTAATTGGGCCTCATTTAAAAGTATTTTTTTTATAGCGTATATCAGTATCATTGGAAAGGTTTAAAATGAAACAAGAAATCGAAAGAGAAATTAACTTATTTTAATTAAGGCAGTTACGTTCAATTTCTTATTAAAAATCCCTTTTTGTTTTAATTAAAATTATTAATTGAATATCCATGGTATTATGGCTTAAAAATTACTTAGTTTATCGAAATATCCGTTGTTTATCATAGAATTAATCTTTTGTGTTATATCTTTGATTGTCTAATTTTTACAAATATGGGCTCCAAAAAAAACATCATTCTTTTAAGTTTGTTTTGTTTCTTCTTTCTTGAGGTTTCTGCTCAAGTGGGTATTGGTACCACATCTCCAAGTGCATCTTCTGCTTTAGATATAGAAAGTGATGACTCAGGGGTTTTGATTCCTCGAGTAGTTTTAACTGATACTTCATTATTTGCACCTATTTCTTCTGCTCCCGAAGAAAGTTTATTAGTTTATAACACAAATACTATTAATGATGTTTCTCCGGGATATTACTATTGGAAAAATTCAAGTTGGAATCGTATAAATGATAATTCAGACAAAGTGTATGGTGAAATTTATAATGACGAAATTCCTAGTTTACTATATTATCCAGATATGCAAGATATGGATGTCACTGAGCCAATAAGATTTGGGAATACGGGAGCAGTGAAAGGTGTAACGCCTATTCCTCATTCTCCTTCTTCGTTTGAAGGGTTTGAAATTGTTAGGTCAGGGGTTTACAGAGTATCTTATTCTATTTCTGTTATAATGTACAAACAGTTAATAGTAGTACCTCCAGAAGATCCACCATCGGCAGTAAGAGTCGGTTTTTATTTGACAACAGGAGACGTAGTTATTTCTGGAGATAATTCTGACCTTCTTAACAACAGAATACCAGGTTCTTTTTCTCGTGGTCGAATAACTTATTTAGGGCACACTTCATATAGTATGAGTAAAATCGTCCATCTAGACGAAGGTGATAATATTCGTTTGTTTAATACTCAAACTTTAGCTATTATTTATGTAATTCCCGATACAGGAACAATGAACGTTGAATTAATTCAAGCGGATTAATGCACAAAAGTTTTGCCCTGTAATAATGCATTTAAATTGGTACAAAATATAAAAAGAGAGCATGTTACATGCTCTCTTTTAAGTTAAATATTTTTTTAAGTTTAAAGAATGTTCAATTCTTTCATGCATTTGTGCATCGTGTTATAAGTACGTTCAATGTCTGCATCCAATCCAATAGAAAAACGAATCAATCCATCGCTTAAGCCCATTTCTTTTTGTTCCTGTTCAGGAATTTCAGAAGAGGTAGAACTTCCGGGAGCCGAGAATAAAGTTTTATAAAACCCTAAACTCACAGCTAAATATCCTAAGTTTTTTTCTTGCATTAATTCCATTAATGCATTGGCTTTATCTATGGAACCAACGTCAATAGTTAACATACCTCCAAACCCATATTTTTCATTCATCATGGATTTAAATAAATCATGTGAAGGATGCGATGCCAATCCTGGATAAACCGTTTTTAAACCTAACTTTTCAAATTTTTCAGCTAAATACGTGGCGTTTAAACTGTGTTGTTGCATTCTAATATGAAGCGTTCTTAAGTTCTTTAAAACTGAAGCAGCTCTTAAACTGTCCATTGTGGCACCTAATAGCATACAAGCTCCATCATTTACATTACGTAAATCGTTTATAAATTCCTGTGTTCCACAAACAACACCTCCAACCGTATCGCTAGAGCCGTTGATGAATTTTGTTAAACTATGTATCACAATATCAGCACCTAATTGGATAGGCGAAATAGATAAAGGTGAAAATGTATTATCAACGATTAGTTTCAAATTATGTTTCTTAGCTAATTTTGCTAGACCTTCAATATCTGCTACTTCTAATAGCGGGTTACTAACAGATTCGCAATAAAGAACTTTAGTGTCTTTGGTAATAGCTGCTTCAACAACATCCAATTTGGTGATGTCCACAAAAGAGGTTTTAATAAGGAATCTAGGAGCAAAATTCTTTAGAAAAGCATAAGTTCCGCCATAAATAGTTCTACTAGAAACAACATGATCGCCAGCACCACAAAGTTGCATGATAACTGGAGTAATAGCTCCCATTCCAGAAGCAGTTACATTAGCAGTTTCGGTGCCTTCCATAGCTGCAAGGGCTTCACCTAAATATAGGTTAGAAGGTGTAGAATGACGAGAATATAAATAACACCCGTCAGCATTACCTTCAAAGGTATCGAACATGGTTTTCGCCGATAAAAAAGTGTAGGTTGAAGAATCCGAAATAGACGGATTCACACCTCCAAATTCTCCAAAATATTGTAAGTCCTGTATGTTGTTTGCTGGTTTAAATGCCATATGTAATTTGTTTTAAAGTTTAATGTGAAGTAAATATCTGTATTAATAGACAAATTATCAACTGTATATAAAAATATTAGATTTTAAATCTATCAATTGTTATTTTTGTAGATTATTAATAAGTTTAAAATGAATTTTATTCCTTTAAACTGAAAATTTTTCAAAAATGACTTTTGACGCCATCGACAAAAAACTATTGCTCTTATTGCAAGCCGATAGTAAACAAACCAATAAAGAACTTTCAAATAAATTAAATCTTTCCGTTACAGCGGTGTATGAACGGATTAAGAAGCTGGAAAATAATGGCGTTATTTCAAAATATGTCGCTTTGGTTAAAAAGGAAAGGGTTGAAAAGAGTTTTGTGGCTTTTTGTCATATCAAACTCATTCAGCATACTCAAGATTATGTGGTAAAATTTGAAAAAGAAGTTGCCAATTTATCGGAAGTTTTGGAATGTTATCATATTAGTGGCGATTATGATTACCTTCTAAAAGTAATAGTTAAGGACATGGAAGCTTTTAGAGAGTTTATGGTAAATAAACTTACAACCATCCATCATATTGGGAGTACCCACAGCATGTTTGTGATAAATGAAGTGAAACATACTACAGCTATAAACATATAATTTATATCTTGTAAAAGATTTCTAAACTAAATCCATGCTTCTAAAACAAATTAAAAGTATTTATCACGATATATTTAAATCGTACGATAGTCCTACTTTAACACACCATATAAAGAAGATTATTGAATTGGATGCCTATTTACCTTATAGTTCGACGTTTTTCTGTATCACAAATACACAAAATTTAACCTTCGAATTTATAAGTAAAAACATGACTTCCTGTATTGGTTTAGAAAAGGATGAATTATTGAAGGAAGGCATGCGCAATTTTTGGAATCGGATTCATCCTGAAGATATTGAATTGTGGTTAAAAGCATTAAATGATTTGATGGTTTTCACCTTAGCCGAAATCCCACTTGATAAAAGAAGTCATATGAATTACACTTGGAATTATAGGCTTAAAAACGCTAAAGGTGTTTATGTTAACATTGTGCAAAATACAACACCATTAGAGTTTGATGCAGGTATGAAACCCATTATTGGATTGGCTCATTATACGGTTTTAGATTCTAAAATTAAAATGCCTATAACCGCAACTGCCAAACTTCTAAATGAGAAGAATGAATACGAAACTAAATATTTTAATAATTTCTCACATAAGCTTTTAACTAATGGATTGAGCAATCGAGAACGAGATGTTATTAGGTTATTGACCATTAATAAATCGAGTAAAGAAATTGCAGAAAGCCTTAATATTAGTCCGAATACAGTAGATACACATAGAAGGAATATTTTAAAGAAGTTAAACATTTCTTCCACAGGAGAATTAGTTGGAATGCTTAAAATAAACAAGAATTTAGTGTAATTTCTTAAAATTACTCAAATTGAGTATTGTGAGAACCTTAAAAGAGCCTCAAATTTGTATAGCTATTAATTAGTTCGTAGGGAGAATTAAGTATAAGCTAGAGCAACCTAACTTTATTGTTGGTGTTGCTCTTGTTTTTTTTAATATAATAGGAAATATAGGCTAATTTAGGATTTACTTTTTATTGCCTTCCCATAAAACATTTGTACTTTTGTATTCGATTTAAAAACTTTGTCATGCTAAATAAGCCTGCACAAAATGCAGTCGAAGTGAAGCATCTTTATAAATAATAAATACTTTTATATGAATTCATACGATGTAGCCATTATTGGTTCTGGTCCTGGAGGTTATGTTGCAGCCATTCGTTGCGCACAATTAGGAATGAAAACCGCCATAATAGAAAAATACTCAGTTCTTGGGGGAACTTGCTTAAATGTAGGTTGTATTCCAAGTAAAGCTCTTTTAGATTCTTCTCATCATTACGAAGATGCTATTAAGCATTTTGAAGAGCATGGTATTGATATTCCAGGCGACATCAAAGTAAATTTAAAACAAATGATTGCCAGAAAGCAATCGGTTGTCGACCAAACTACTGGTGGTATTGATTTCTTGATGAAGAAAAACAAGATTGATGTCTATCAAGGTTTAGGAAGCTTTAAAGACGCCACTCATATTACTATTAAAGGTGAAGAAGAAACTGAAATTGAAGCAAAAAACATCATTATTGCTACAGGTTCAAAACCTTCAAGTCTACCTTTTATCACTATTGATAAAGAAAGAATTATTACTTCAACCGAAGCTTTAAAACTTACCGAAATCCCTAAACATTTAATCGTAATTGGTGGAGGTGTTATTGGTTTAGAGCTTGGACAAGTTTATAAACGTTTGGGATCTGAAGTGTCTGTTGTTGAATATATGGACAGAATTATACCAACTATGGATTCTGGTTTGTCTAAAGAATTAAACAAAGTTCTTAAAAAGCAAAAATTCTCTATCAACACGTCGCATAAAGTGAAATCTGTTGAAAGAGTAGGAGATGAAGTGATTGTAAAAGCCGATAATAAGAAAGGTGAAGAAGTTGAGTTTAAAGGGGATTATTGCTTAGTTTCTGTTGGACGTCGTCCGTATACAGATGGTTTAAATGCTGAAGCTGCTGGTGTGAAGTTAAACGACAAAGGTCAAATAGAAGTTAATGAGCATTTACAGTCAAATGTTTCAAATATATACGCCATTGGAGATGTTGTAAAAGGAGCTATGTTAGCACATAAAGCTTCAGAAGAAGGATCTTTAGTTGCTGAAATTATTGCAGGACAAAAACCACATATCGACTACAATTTAATTCCAGGTGTTGTTTATACATGGCCTGAAGTTGCATCTGTTGGAAAAACAGAGGAGCAATTAAAGGAAGCTGGAGTAGACTATAAAACAGGACAATTTCCAATGCGCGCTTTAGGTAGAAGTAGAGCAAGTATGGATTTAGACGGATTTGTAAAAATTCTTGCAGATAAAAATACAGATGAAATTTTAGGAGTTCATATGATTGGTGCTCGTGCAGCAGATATGATTGCTGAAGCTGTTGTAGCTATGGAATATAAAGCTTCGGCTGAAGATATAGCTAGAATGTCTCATGCACATCCTACATTTGCAGAAGCAACTAAAGAAGCCGCGTTAGCAGCTACAGAAAATAGAGCTTTGCATATATAATAAATTCTTGCAGCTTTGTTTAACGAAGCTTTAGCGGAGTTGAAAAGCAAGAATTCGGAAATTCAGCGAAGCTAATCTGGTAATAGGATTTTCAAAACAAAAAAAGCAACCAATTTTGGTTGCTTTTTTTGTTTTATTACATGTCCCTATTTTTTATCACCAACAAAACCTAATCCCAATGCTGCTAAGCCTAATCCTATAGTAACATAAGAATCTGTATTGTCTTGAGCTACGAATCTTAAATCACCAATACTTACAGAGGCTTCTGGAGCAATTAACGTATAGATCCCATATCCTAATAGTAGAACACCAACTATTAATAGAATTTTTTTTACTAACTGCCTCATAATCTTACTGTTTAATATCCCTTTAAATGTAAGACATTTATTTTGAATCTAAAATTTCAAATTAAAAGTACTTTCAACAACTATTTTGCTCATGAAACTATTAAAAAGGTAATTTTATGGATTCCGGATTAATAAAATCTTTAGAATATGGATTTTCAAGAAAGCTTAATGGGGGCTTTTGAAATTTAAGAATATCGTCTCTTTCAATTCCGTAAACCTGCCAATAATTGGAAAGTAACTGGGCAAATATATTTTCATCCCATAATCCGAAGACAGGTTGCTTCCCATTAGTTTCAACTTCTATTACAACGCCATGTTCTTGGTTTTCAATTTTGTATTCTGGTTTATACTGCAAGATATAATCCGAATAATGAAATCTAGCGTACAACTCTTCAAACTGAACCGGATGCAAAACATGACCTTCCATTTTTTCGAGAATCTCATTTTGATTTTCTCTAATAACACCATTATCTTGTAGGCATGCAATAAAACCAAAACCATTAACTCCAAACTGGAACATTAAATTAACTGCATCATCGCGATAACTAAAAATATCGGAGGAATATTTGAGAGGAAAAACCACAATACTCCATGGTTTTTTTCCAATAAAAGAAACTGGTTCTATTATAGATTGCAACATTAAATGGAAATAACCAAAGCGTTCCTTAAGAGCCCCTGCAAGTTCAAATTCTTCACCTTGCTTTAATAATCTGTCTCTTTCATAAAGCATTTCGTAGTATAACAAACCATAAACCATGCGGCCAGTCCATTGAAAAAGCAATTCTTGATCTAGAGATGCCATGCCTTCAAATCCATTTTTGTAAGCTTCTTGAACTTTGAGGTCTAAGGCATCAAAAGCTGCCTTTACTTCCACGGAACAAGGTACTTTTAGATCTGCATAAGTATAAGATTTGGTTTTATCCATCATCTCAATTCTTTCTTCTCCAAATTTAAAATGATTTAACAGCCATTCCGGAAAGACGGTCATTTTTTCATTTGTTAAAGCTCCGGTAAGGAAGCAAAAATGTTCATCGAAAATCAAATCCTTAAATGGATTAAAAAGTGCTTGGGACATAAATAGTTTAAAAAATTAAGTTTTGAAATTTTTACAAATATAGCCATAAACGATTGTTTACCCCACCCAATTTTTATAGAAATTATCTTAGAATTTAATGGGAACTAGTTCACTGTTTTCTAATTATGATAATGGGAGGAAAGCTACAAGTTAACACTCAATTGCTTTTATTCTTATTTCATTTAGATTATAGAGTACCTAACTAAATTCATCAAATTTTATAATTATATGTTAAAATGTTTTATATTTCTAACCGTTTGTTTAGTTTTGTCCTGTAATTAAAAAATGCATTCGTTTTCACGAAAAGTAAACATGGCAAGAAAGAAAGAATATTTAGAAGCAGACGTTATTGATAAGGCCATGAATTTATTCTGGCGTAATGGCTATGAAAATACCTCTATGAAAATGCTCGAGAAAGAAATGGGCATCAATAAGTTTTCGATATATTCTAGTTTTGGTAGTAAGTATGGTGTTTTTACAGAAAGTATCAAATCTTATAAGGAGAAGACGCATTATATGTTTGAAAAGTTTGAAAAGGCCTCGAATGGGGTTGAAGACATCAAACAGTTTTTTTACGACTCTGTAGATGTATGCAATCAAAATGGGAATGAAAAAGGTTGCTTTCTTACCAATACTTATAATGAGTTCTCAGAAAGTGAAGATGAGGAATTAAAAGATCAGCTTAATTCTTTTATGGTTCATCTTAAAAAGCTTTTTATTGAAAAACTAAGAATGGACGGATCTAAAGATGAAGATACCATATTGAAACAAGCTAATTTTTTGGTACTAGCAAAACATGGTCTGGCTGCGGCAACTAGAGTTAACAATCAAAAGGAAATTGAAGATTACATTGAAATGACCTTCAAAAATATATAAACATTTTTTTTACATTTTAACTAAACAATTGTTTAGTTATTTAATAACAATACAAATAAAAACAGAAATTATGACAACATTAAAAATTCAAACAATCGAATCAGCACCAGAAGGTAGCAAAGCATTATTAGAAAAATCTCAAAAAGCTTATGGAATGGTCCCTGGATTACATGGTGTTCTAGCTGGATCTCCAGAAACACTTGAAGCGTACCAAACCTTACATGAGTTATTTACAAATACGTCTTTTAACAATGAAGAACTAACAGTGGTATGGCAAACCATTAATGTAGAACACGCGTGTCATTATTGCGTGCCAGCTCATACTGGGATTGCAAAAATGATGAAAGTTGATGATGCTATCACTGAAGCTTTACGTAACGAAACTCCTCTTGAAAATTCTAAATTAGAAGCTTTACGTACCATGACCTTAACTATTGTTCGTAATCGCGGACATGTTTCTTCTGAAGATTTAAACTCGTTTTACGCTGCGGGTTATGGAGAGGAACAAGTATTAGAAATTATTTTAGGACTGTCTCAAAAAGTAATTAGTAATTATACCAATCATATTGCAAATACGCCTGTAGATGCAGGTTTTAAAAAGTTTGCTTGGTCTAAAGAGAATGTGGAATCTTAATCACCACATAATTTGATTAATAGCTTTAAACCTTCCGTTATATTTGCGGAAGGTTTATTAATTTTAAAAAACATATAATTATGATAAAAGTATCGGTAATGTATCCAAACAGTCAAGGTGTACAGTTTGATGTGGATTATTATAAAAATAATCATTTACCTATGATTTCTAAAGCAGTAGGAAGTGCCTTAAAAGGGTTAGAGTTAGATTTAGGAATTGGAAGTAGAGTTCCCGGAGAACCTGCTCCTTATGTTGCTATCGCTCATTTATTATTTGATGATGTAGCCTCTTTTAAAGCATCTTTCGGTCCACACGCCGAAACCTTTGCTGCTGATATAAAAAATTACAGTAATGTAAAAGGAGAACTTCAAATTAGTGAACTTATAATATTCTAAAAGATGAAAGAAAAATTAAAAATTGATATCGTTTCAGACGTTGTGTGTCCTTGGTGTACTATTGGATATAAACGTTTAGAAAAAGCCATTTCTGAACTTGGTATTCAAGATCAAGTAGAAATAGAATGGCAACCTTTCGAATTAAACCCGAATATGCCTGCAGAAGGTCAGAATGTCAATGAACATATTTCAGAAAAATATGGTTCAACCTTAGAGCAACAAAAAGAATCAAAACAGCACATGACTGAAGTTGGAAAAGAACTTGGTTTTACATTCGATTATTTTGACGACATGCGCATGGTAAATACCTTCGATGCACATGTATTATTAGAATATGCCAAAGAATTTGGGAAACAAACCGAATTAAAAATGCGCTTAACAACTTCTTTTTTTAGCGAACGTAAAGATGTGTCTCAAAGAGAGATATTAAAACAAGCTTTATTGGATGTTGGTTTAAATGCAGAAGAAGGCTTAGCAAGATTGGATAATGATGAAGCGAGAAAGGAAGTTCGTTCTAAAGAAGATTATTGGAAAAATTTAGGTGTTAATTCTGTACCAACTATTGTTTTTAATAGAAAAAGCGCAGTAACAGGTGCACAACCTGTGGATACTTTTAAACAAGTACTTAAAGAATTAATTGCATAATAATAGCACGTATAAATATGAATAAAGGCGAATTAGATGCTTTACTAGAAACAAAACGTAAAGAAGCTGCAGGTAAATTTACCGAAGAAAAAAGTCGCATTTATGCCGATGGTATTCAAAGTGTCGCAGATTCTGGGATACTAGATAACGCTTTGAATGTAGGAGATAAAGCGCTAAATTTTACTTTAAAAAATGCTTTAAATAAGTCTGTTTCTTTATTCACAGAATTAGAAAACGGACCGGTCATTTTAACGTGGTATCGTGGTGGATGGTGTCCTTATTGCAATATCACCTTACACTATTTACAGGAAAAATTACCTGAATTTCAAAAAGCAGGAGCAACCCTTATGGCTTTAACTCCTGAGTTACCTGATAACTCTTTAAGCACTTCGGAAAAAAACAAATTAGAATTTACAGTTTTAAGTGATGTGGGAAATAAAATAGGAAAAGAATATGGCGTTGTCTTTCAATTAACAAAGGACGTTGCATCCATTTACCAAGCTGGATTTGGTTTACATGAAAAGAATGGGGACGATAGCGACCAATTACCTCTGGCCGCAACTTATGTAATTGATACTAATGGAATTATTCAATATGCATTTTTAGACGCAGATTATAGAGAAAGAGCAGAAGCTACAGAAATACTTTCTGCCATAAGAAATTTGAAATAAGTCATCTAGAAACTATGTAATTGACAGCAAAACTGGCTTATTCCATAATAATAGTTTCATTAATTATAAAGTAAGAACAAAGTGTGAATTTTCAACTTAAATGAAACACACTTTGTTCTTCATATGGTATCAAAGAAATGGGGATACTTTTATTCGCTTCCAGTGAAAACTACTGTTTCAGTATAAATGTGTTAAATTAGTTATTTTCAAAACTCCATGAAAACTAGCTTCCTAATTGGAATTCTTTTTGGTAAGACTTTATTTTCCTGTACACCGAAAAATGAAAATCTATATATTTTTCCTTGTATTTTTATATTTCTAGATTCTAAATTTAAAGATGTTTAGACCTTACCCATAATTTTAATAGCAAGCAAATTGGTTGTATTTTTGTAAGTTCTAAGTATAAATTAAGACTTTTAAGACATACTTAGAACTTCGGAAGTAATTAAAATTAGTAACTTCGGAATAATTAGAGAGATACTTAATCCTAACTTAGTCTATCTAATCGCTTAAAAAAACATATGGAACAAAACTACACCTTGTCAAATACACTAAAAGAAGTTAGAGAATATACCTTTCAAATTTTAGATAAATACTCCAATCTTAATGTATACACTAACATTAACCTGTTATATCGTATTGAAAAAAATATAAAAACTATTTTATTGGAAGTAGACTATCAAAACATCGATTTTGATGCTTTGTTTTTAGCAAATTACATTCAAGTCATAGAACAGGTTGAAAATAAATCCAAACAATTAGAATTCGGACAGAAATCTCAGTATTTAGATGTTGTAGCAGAACAATTACACGCGAAATTTAATTTTAGTAAAGAGCTTATTGAAAGAGCTAAAAATATAGCTGTTGAATCCTATCCCAAGCATGAAGCAGAACTTGTTGAATCGAAAATATTAAGCGATGCATTTGTTATGGATTTTGCATGTAATCAAGGTCGAAGTAGATTAAAATCTCTTTACGAGCAAATGATTCTTAATGATTATAACTTATCAAAAACTAATTGGTATGACATTTTAATTCCATTTCTTGAAACGCATAAAACTTATACTAATTATGGGCAAAGAGAAGTGCAGCCATTAATTGATAAGTTAATTACAGACCTTAAAAAAGAAAGAAAAGAAATTGAAAAAAATAAAGTCCTTTTAGTCCAAAAAGAATTAAAAATTAGTGACGAGGAGATCAAAAAGTTAAAAAAGGGCTTGTCTAAGATTAAAGATCGGGACGATAGGGGTATTCAAACACTTTTTAGAAACACCTCCAAAAACCATTATAAATTAAATCAAATGGTTGATGGAAAAGCCCGAATTATGATTACAGTCAATGCCATCATTCTATCCTTAGTTATTGGTAATGTTATCGGGAAATTTGCCGAAGGTTTTCCAAATAATATTCCAGCTATTATTATTTCTATTGCTAATATCGTTTCAATCACCTTCGCCATTATATCTATTACTCCAAATAGAACCCAAGGTAATTTTACTGAAGAAGAAATTAGAGGTAAAAAAGGAAACTTGTTATATTTTGGAAACTTTTATAACATGCATTATCGCGATTTTGAATGGGCTTTTTTACAAATGCTTCAAGACAAGGATTATTTGTACTCTTCCATGATCAAAGATTTTTACTATCAAGGTCAAGTACTTCATAAAAAAAACCGAGCGATAAGAGTGTCCCTATATGCCTTTCTATTCGGACTTGCAGCAACTATTTTTGCTCATTTAATGATAACTTGTTTTTAATATTTGGCAAATGTCTTATAAAAATTTCTACTTCATATTTGTATGTTTCTTTGCCTTGTTTTCTTGTGCCACATTCGAAAAACAAACCAAAGGAACTCCAACTATCATAGATGTTCAGACTAAAGAAATTGAACATCGGTTTTATTTAGTAGGAGACGCGGGAAATGCTATGTTAGATAGTACAACGCTTACATTAGCTCGTTTAAAAAATGTTTTAAGTAAAGAGAATAAAAATACTACCCTTCTATTTTTAGGAGATAATATTTATCCAAAAGGATTACCCGCTGAAGACGATAAAGCTAGCGTTTTAGCAAATTATCGTTTAAAAACACAAATTGAAAGTGTAAAGAATTTTAAAGGAGAAACCATATTTATTCCTGGAAATCACGATTGGTACAGCGATGGCGTAAAGGGTTTAAAAAGACAACAGGAATTTGTAGAAGACTATTTGGGTAAAAATAGTTTTTTGCCGAAAGATGGTTGTGCTATCAAACGCATTAATGTTTCTGAAGACCTGGTGTTGATTATTGTCGATTCTCAATGGTATATTACCAACTGGGACAAGCATCCTACTATTAATGACGATTGCGAGCTAAATACAAGAGATTTATTTTTAGAAGAGTTTAGAAGTGAAATTAAAAAAGCAAGAGGCAAAACAACCATAGTCGCCGTGCATCATCCCATGTTTACAAATGGGCCACATGGAGGTCAGTTTTCTGTAAAAGATCATCTAACTCCAGTACCTGTTTTAGGCACTTTAAAAAATGTTATTAGACAGACAAGCGGTATTGTAAATGCCGATCTTTCTAATGAGTTTTATAACGATTTTAAAAAAAACCTGGTAGCCGCGTCCCAACAAAATGATAAAGTTATTTTCGTTTCTGGACATGAACACAGCTTGCAATATCTTGTAGAAAACAATATTCCTCAAATAATTAGCGGTTCTGGATCCAAAACTACAGCTACTAGGACAGTAGATGGAGGACAATTTTCTTATGCTAAAAACGGATATGCTATTTTAGATGTGTTTACAGATGGTTCTTCGAGTGTTCAATTTATTTCGGCAGCCGAAAATAAAATAGAATTCCAAACCCAGATTCTAGAACCAGATGAAAATACCTTAGATCTTGAGTTTCCTATAATAACGCAAGATTCCATTCAATCTTCTATATTAACTGTTGAAGAAACCACTAAAAGCAAGACTTATAAATTTCTTTTTGGAGAGCGTTTTAGAGAAGATTATAGTACTAAAGTAACCGTAAGAGTGGCTTATTTAGATACCCTTAAAGGTGGTTTAACACCCACTAGAAAAGGAGGAGGGACTCAGTCTAAAACCTTGCAATTTACAGCTCCAGATGGCAAACGTTATGTTATGAGAGCCATGAAAAAACAAGCAGTTCAATTTATTCAGGCGGCTATGTTTCAAGATCAATATGTTGAAAATCAGTTTGAAGATACCTTTTCAGAAAGTTTCATTCAAGATATCTTTACAGGCTCTTTTCCTTACAGCCCTTTTGTAACTGGAACCTTATCTGATGCTATTGACCTGGCACATTTAAATACCAAGTTATATTATATCCCGAAACAAGAAGCGTTGGGCGATTTTAATGACGAATTTGGAGACGAATTATATATGTTTGAAGAACATGCCTCAGATGGTCATACCGAACTAGCTTCTGGGAATTTTACTGGAAATATTTTAAGCACCATGGATATGATGCAGGAAATTAGTAAAAACGATACTAAAATTATAGATGAAGACGCCTACATTAAAGCGAGGCTATTCGATATGTTAATTGGCGATTTTGATAGACATCAAGACCAATGGCGCTGGTTGGAGTTTGAAGAAAATGATATGACTGTTTACAAACCATTACCTAGAGATAGAGACCAACCATTTTCTAAAATGTCCGATGGTTTTATTGGAGGTACCATCGTTACGTTAATGCCAACAGCACGTTCTTTTAGAAAATACGCTTCAGATTTAAAAGATGTTAAAGGACATACGCGTAATTCGTACCCCTTGGATATGGCATTTATTACAAAATCTAATAAGGAGGTCTGGGATGCCCAAGTAAAGTTTATACAAGAACATCTAACAGATAGTGTTATTGATCAGGCTTTTAATGAAATTCCAAATGAAGTCAACCCGGTTACCATTGCAGAAATTAAAGACATGCTTAAAGCGAGACGCCAAAATCTACAAAAGATCTCCGATCGCTATGTCAAATTAATTACTAAATACGCAGTTATTACAGCAACTAATAAAGACGACTATATTAAAGTGGAAGGCTTTGAAAATGGCGATGTTTTAGTGAGTATGTCAAGAAAGAGAAATCACACTAAAGAAGAATTTTTTAATAGAACATACCATCCAAAGCAAACCAAAGAAATTTGGATTTATGGACTAGATGATGAGGATACCTTTGAAGTTATAAATAAAAGTAAGCGAATTAAAATTCGTTTAATTGGAGGGCAGAATAATGACGATTACATTGTTAACCAAGGCAAGAACATAGTTATTTACGATTATAAATCGAAGAAAAACGACCTAGAACAGGCTCAAAAAGCTCATATTAGACTGCAAGATAAGTACGATTTAAATGTTTACGATTACAAGAAATTAAGAAATAACACCAATCAACTTACTCCATTAGTGGGTATGAATCCAGACGATGGTGTTAAAATAGGGGTTACAAATACCTATACCGTTTATGGTTTTGAACGCAACCCATTTACCAGTCAGCATAAAGTGCAAGCTGCTTATTTTTTTGCTACCAATGGTTATGTCCTAAATTATAAAGGGGAATTTGCAAATGTTATAGGAAGCACCAATTTATTGATAGAAGCCCAATTTAACAGTCCTAATTTTAGTTTAAACTTTTTTGGCTATGGTAACCAAACTCAAAATAATGAGAATGAGCTTGGTTTAAACTACAACCGTGTAAAAGTTAGGGGCTTGAGTATTGCGCCTTCATTAGTTTGGAAAGCTTACGGTGGAAGTGAAGTGGTTTTGGGTGTTATGTATCAGTCTATTGAAGTAGATGATACGAACGGACGTTATGTTGAAAATAATACCGAATTACCTAATTATATTTATGATGAAAACGATTTTGGAAGTATTAATGCCAAATTTCAGTTCGAAAATTTTGATAATAAAGTCTATCCAACCATAGGCATGTCCACATCAATTGAAGTAGGATTTAAAACCAATTTGAATGAAATGGACACCAATTTTGTCTATCTCATTCCCGAGATTAGTTTTGTTCATAAACTAAATGCTTCAGGGAGTTTGGTTTTAGCTACTAAATTAAAAAGTCATCTTATTTTTAATAACGATTTCGAATTTTACCAAGCGGCAACCATAGGTGGAACAGATGGATTGAGAGGTTTTAGAAACCAACGTTTTACAGGGCAAAAATCCTTTTATCAAAATAGCGATATCCGATTTAGTTTTAATAGTTCAAAAACAACCCTTTTACCTATTCGATATGGCTTGTATGGCGGCTTCGATTATGGTCGTGTCTGGATGGACCAAGAAGATTCTACCAAATGGCACAATTCATATGGAGGTGGATTGTTTATAAATGCATCAGAACTGCTCTTAGCTAATATAGGCGTCTTTAATTCATCCGATGGCATAAGAATAGCCTTCAATCTCGGTTTTGGATTCTAAGCCGTTAAAAATCCTTTAACACTATTTAAACGACGACACTTTTAGGAACAAGGCTTCATTTAAAAATGGCTTCATTTCTAAAGTCATACCAAACCAGAATGGCTAAAAGTGTTGCGCTAACAAGTGTTGCAGGTAACGTTCCTAAATCCAAACCTCCTTCTAGTTTTGTTTTGGTAAGCAAATCTCCAAAAGTAGCACCAAAGGGACGTGTAAAAATAAACGCCATCCAAAATAAAAGAATGTGGTTTATTTTAGAAACATAATGCAACAAAACAACTACTGCAATAACGCCTGCTGTAACCATGGCGCCTTGCAAATAACTTAAACCGGCATTGTCGCTTAAAAAATCGCCAAAAGCAGTTCCTAAACTATTAGAAAATAAAATGGCTGTCCAGTAAAATAACTCTACTTTTCTAGTAAAAATAGGGTAAACAGTTATTTTTCCCATGGTATTTCTCCAAAACCAAAGTGTGTTTATCAACAAGGTCATTAAGATTAAAGAACCAGCTAAATAGCCTAAGTTTAAAGTTCTATCCATATAATCAGAAATTTCTGTACCAACCGTTGTGGTGCCAATAATAACCAACCAGTATAAAATGGGATTGTACTTTTTAGCTTTTAATTGAAAAAGTAAAAACAGGACAAAGAAAAGGGCTGTAATTATTAAGCTTATGGCATATCCTAAATTTAAAGTATGAGCTAATAAATCGCCTAAAGTTTCCCCCAAAGTCGTGGCTAAAATTTTCATAAGCCAAAACAGAACGCTAATCTTAGCAACCTTATTTAAGGTTTCTGAAGTGTTGGGTTTTGTTATCATTTTATCTATTGGATTCGTCTAGAAGTTTGCGTTTTTTCATGATTTTCAAAATCAAATAAATAATGCCAGATATCATGGCGCCATAAAACCAAAACGTAGGTTCAAAATAGATGGTTTTTTCTTCCACAAAATCGCCAACCATATCAAAGATCCAAAAGAGTAGAAAAACAGCAACTAGGCCATTCTTTTCTTTTTTAAGCACTTTCTTTATACTGAATGGATATTTCGGTTTTTCGTAATTTTTAAACGAAGGAATAAAGGCTGGAACTTTTTCGGCCCAATTTAAATAGCTAGAACCAAACTTGGTGCGTAAAAAGTTTTCTTCGGCATACATAATACGTTCATAATAAAAGGCGTAGAAAAATATAAAAGCGATGCTAAACCATGCGTTTTCAGTAAGCATGGCAACACCAAGCCACATAAAGAAATTTCCTAAATACAAGGGATGTCTCACCACCGAATAAATACCAGTCGTGTTTAATTCTTCAGCTAGTTGTCCATCTTTTGTGTTTCTACCAGAGGTGTTTTTAGGTGTTCTTGCAACCGTAATAACACGAATACATAAACCAAGTAAACTAACAGCCAGGCAGATGTATTCAAAAGATTCAGAAAACCAGGTGTCTGGAGTTTCTATTTCATAATATTCGGTATTGATAAAAACCAAAAGGCCGATAACCAAAATAATTAAAGGTAAATAACTTCTGTTTTTAAATAAGAAATCGCCTTGTGTTTTTAACTCTTCTTGTAATGCCATTTTCGTAAATAATTTAATAGTGTCTTTAGTTGATCACTCGATTGTTAGTACGAATAACGGAAGATATTTGACAGGTATTTTTTCTAATAGGTACAGAACAAGTTATCTGTACGAATTAGCTTTTTTTATCAAGTTGTTTTTTATATTCGGTAGGTGTTAAGCCCGTGATTTTCTTAAAGGTGGCGTTGAAAGACGACTTGGAGTTAAAGCCTACATCTGTAGCTATTGCTAAGAGTGTGAACTGGTCATTCTGGTCGTTTTTTAGTCTATTTATAAATTCTTCCACGCGATAGGAGTTTACAAAATCTTGAAAACTGGTATGCATGTGTTCATTTAAAACTTCAGAAATATACTGACGTGGCATCTTTAGTTTTTTAGAAACATCATGAATAGATAATTTACCATTTAAATACAATTTATCCGTTTCCATGAGTTGGATTAAATCCGATTGATATTTTTCAATAGTTTTTGGATTAAGATTGGATTTTTTATACTTACTAGGTTCTGTTTTAGGTAAAATACCTTGGCTTTTATTAATCAGTTTAAAGGCTATAAAATAGAAGAGGAAGGCTACAATTAATAAAATAGACGTATTAAAATTATGGTCGTTAAAAATTGAAAACTCATGAAAGCCAGCCAATTTTAAAATATCGTTAAGAGACGAAAAACCAATCAGGATAGCTATTGGAATGCTGAAATACAAGATCCAATGTTTGTTTTTAGAGGAAATTATGTAGTAAACAATCAGCATTAAATAAGCGAAAAAGGTTAATTCTGAAGCAATTTCAAAAATTTCAATCAGCAAATTATCTGCAGTCATATTTAACTCGATTACTTCAATAATAAAGTAAACAAGGTTTGGGATAAAGAAGAGGAGATCTAGTTTCGCAAAGGTTTCTTTTCCGTTCATGTAATACCTAAAAAACAGAAAAAGAAAAGTTACAAATAAAGAACTATCAAAGAGAAACCAATCTGCTCCTGCTACAAAGATGTTATTTTCATCATCTCCTGCAATATAAAATAGCACAGATAAAAGACTACCAAAGAGTAACCAGAAAGTTGTTTTCTTGTATTCTTTCCTATTAGCAAACAAAACGCTAAGAACAAAAAGCCCTTGAATGATGGCAATTATTTGGAAAGTTTTAAGCATGTAAGTTATTTAGGAGCATAAGGTAGATAAAATAGAAATTCAGCAAGTATTTTCATGGGTTTTAATTCCATTTTAATAGTTAACGCAAAGGATGTCTTTAAATTTTAGTGCACATCCATTATAACTCGAATAATAGCAATATGTAGCAAAATAAATTGAATTTTTAAGCCTCCATTTTGGTCTTGTTCGAGTTATCTTCGGGGATTGTTCGGGTTTGGTTCGTAAAATCGGGGTTTTTACGAAGGATCCTCGAAGGAATGTCGAAGGAAACTCGAAGGAAACCCTAAAAAAAGCAGTTTGTTTTATGGTTTTCCGTAAAATATATTTTATTAAAGGATTTACATTAGCATTATATACTAACTTTTAGAAGGATTTACTTATATATTAAATGAGGGGCTATCCTTAATTTGAAAAAAGAAAAATCGATGAATGAATTAAACCAAAACGAATTAAACATTGTTACTTCAAAAGCAAGAGCGGACAAAGCAATAAATTCTTTAAAAGGAATTTTATTAGGTATCAATTTAGATCAAAAAGTTAATGAAAGGGAATTTGCTGAACTAAAAAAATGGTCGCAAAATCATAAAGAATTAATCAATCGAAATCCATTCAAGGAATTTATGACTATTATTAACGAAACTGTTTCTAATAGGATTCCAGAAAAAGAAACTATAGAAGACTTGTATTGGCTTTGTCAAAAATATGAAAGTAATAATTATTATTATAATGCTGTAACAACCGATTTGCAAACTTTACAAGGAATTTGTCACGGAATTTTAGCAGATGGAATCGTAAATGAGAAAGAAGTTTATGACCTTGGAAAGTGGCTAGAAGAAAATACTCATCTAAATACTTACTATCCTTATGACGAAATTAGGAGTTTAATATTATCAATTATTTCTGACGGAAATATTGATGTTGAGGAAAAGTTAATTCTAAAAGCTTATCTAAATCAATTTGTAAATTTAGAAAACAAAGAAGTTGCTAAACAAATTAAAAAAGATACTCTGGACGTAAATATCTCTGGGCATTGTACGAGTGAACCTAATGTTTATGTTGACGGTAAAACATTCTGTGTAACTGGAGTTTTGAAAAGTGGAAATCGTAGTGAGCTAGAGAAATTAATTACAGATTTAGGAGGAATTCCAACAAGAACATTGACTAAAAAAACGGATTATTTGATTGTTGGAGATAATGGAAATCCTGCTTGGGCTTTTGCTTGTTATGGTAGAAAAGTAGAAAAAGCATTGGATATGAGAAAAAGAGGTCATACAATCAGTTTAATTCACGAATTTGATTTTATGGATGCAATTGAAGATTTAAGATATAAATCTAATCAATACATCGCATATAAAAAAGTTATTTTACTTAATCAAGGTTAAATTCTTTACTTCCAAATTTGTAATTTCACTTCTAAATAACTCTCTAAGTTAATATAACCAAAAATTAAAATTATGAACTTTGATAAATGCCCCAATTGTGATAAATCACTAAATGGGTTTTTTAGTGCAGATTTACTTCTTGAATCAAAAGTAAATTTCATTAATAAACATTTAAAGCAAGATAAGAAAGCCTATTGTTCAAGTTGCTCAAAACCATTGTTGAATAAAATAGCAGACAGCTTTAGAAAACAAAAATCTGAAATTGAAAAACGACTTCAGCAAATAATACATTATATTCCTGTAATGACCAGCCCATCCCCTGTAAATTGGGAATATGAAGTTTTAGGAATGGTTAGTGCTCAAACAACATCGGGTACAGGGTTTGCAACAGAATTATCAAGATCTTTTAATGATTTTTTTGGTTCTGGCTCTAAAACTACTAATAGAAAAATTGGTAGAGCGACAAATTTATGTAAAGCAGATTTACGCGTGCAATGTGTAAAGCAAGGCGGGAATGCAATTATTTCTACGGATATTGATTTTAACGAAATTGGTACAGGAACTACAAATATGTTAATGGTTTGTATGGCTGGAACAGCAATACGTGTTACAGATATGGAAAACTTTAGTGCAAAAAACAGAGATACCATTATAGAAGTTATTGAATTAACAGAAAAGTTAGAAGCAATTGCAACAGTAATAAAATAAGTACTTCTTTGCACATTTATAAAATGAATAAACCTTCTGATGTATCACAAAACAGCTATTTTTCTGGGTTTCACAATAATAAATAGATAGGTGGCTTAGACAAAGCAGTTTGTTATATGGTTTTCCGTAACCTGGATATGATAAAAGAATTTAAATTTGAATCATATCCTTTTTAGTTTTTGGGATATCAGTATATTTATTGATTATATAATATGTTGGCAAACATTAAGATAAAACTCTATGGAAGAAGAAATTAATAAGATTTTAAATAAAGTCAAAACCGAATTTGAATTTTCTCCAGAGAGCAGATATAATTTTGATTCTGATATAGAATTTAATAAATATAAAAAAGCCCTTGTCCATTTAAAAACTAAAGGATTCATTAAAATTGAAAGAAACAGATATGTTATATCTGAATTAGGAATGGATATTATAGATTTAGGAGGTTGGAGCAAATACCAAAATTTTCTAATGCAAGAAAAAATAAATGAAAAAGATATTAAACAAATTGAATTTGAAAAATCTAAAGTTGATTTAGAGTTAGCAAAAAAAATGCTTAAAGAATATCCAAAAACTAAATTGATTGCAAGAATTAGTATCATAATAGGAATATGTTTAGCAATTTTAGAAGTAATACGAGCATTAGGATTATTAAATCCCAATAATTAAGAATTTTGATTTCTTTTAAATTTTTATATGACATAATGATAAATTTTTAGATTAATAATTTGATTAAAAACGATTTGGCAACACCTCACAAAATTAATTACTTGGTTTTAAATTACTTACGAAAATTCTAGCGGATTTTCTAGGTCGGTAATTATTTATTAAATTAGTTGTTTAACCAACGCAACTAATCTTGTACAAACTCGGTTCCATTCATTGCACAAACTCACACAATTTTGATACATATGAATAAACTAAATAAATGGATTCTAACGAATTGTTGGATTTCATTTTTAATGTTTTGTTTTATTTTTTATAAAAACATGGGTGTTTCTGGTGGAGATATGGCTATTTACGCTTTCAATATACTATTTGGAATTCTTCAAATAATAATAGTATCCATCCTAATTTGGAAAAAAGAAAATACATTTTTTAGAGTGATAATTTTTATTATACTATTTCAAATAATTGAAATTACTATCATGACAATTTGGGGTTATAGAATAAGTACATTTCTTAAATCTTATTAGTAATCTGAATTTAACCTGTTTTTGAATTGCAAACCTAAACAGAATTGCAAACTTTTAACAATAGAAACGGACGATTAACTATAATTCTAACGTAAACAAATATTCAAAAAATAATGGGTGGAGGAGGAAGTATTCAAGGAATGATTACTAGTCTGAATAATAACAAAAAGTTACTTAGGTCTAAAAGGTTTTTCAAAAAAGAAAGAACTTTTATGAGCTTAAAGAAAGAATATTTTAAAGCTGCACAAGGGGAATTAAATTTTAAAGAAGCTTCAAAAGAAGATTTATTAAGAATAAGAGTTAAAATTGTAAAAAAAAGGAAAAAAGAAAATCTAGCTATCGTTATATCTGCCTTAATCGTTATTAGTATCTTTTCGTATTTTGCTTTTATCTTAGTAGAGAAGCACAATTTATCATCAAAAAATCTACAGTTACGGGAATTTAGAAAAAAGGAAATAAAATTTTTAGCTCTTATCGATGATGGAGACGAATGGTTCAAAAAAGGAAAATGGCAGCATTCTATTTATTTCTATGAGGAAGCAAAAGTTATTTTTCCTAAAAACTACGATATTAATTATCGACTCATTAGGACATACAGTTTTCAATGTGAAAATCAATATAAAAACTGTCACACAGCCAAAGAACTTTTAGACCAACTTTTTTTAATATTCCCTAATAAAGAAAAAGAATTATCAGAAATTAAAAAGCAATTAATATATGAATATTAGCAAACTCTAAATCCATGTGTTATTTTTTCGAGAGTACTAATTAAACTAGTGTCTAAATTTACATCGCTTGCTTCTGTATTTACATTTTAAGGTATGTTCATTAAACAACTTCTGTTGTATTCTTTATACCAATAACAGCTTAGTTCTTTAACTCAAGAGTATTTTGCATGGAAGTTAGATGATTAATATTAAACTAAAACAGTCTTTAATTAACAAAACATAAACATACTAACTGGTATTTTTTTTATTATTTTTGTACCATGCAACAGGAATTAAAATCTGAAATCACCAAACAACTCATTATAAATAAAGCTTTTAGTTTATTTTATGAACATGGTTTTAAAACAACCAGTATCGATAAAATAATGAAAGAAACAACATTAAGTAAAGGTGCCTTTTATCATCATTACAAGAGTAAAAAGGAGTTAGGGTTAGAAGTTATTAGTTTAAAAGTAGAAAAAAGAGTGGTTAATGGTATGATTTTGCCATTAAAGGAATCTGGTAATGCTTATCAAATACTTCAGGAGGTTTTTGTAAATCGTTTAAAAGATTTTTCTATTTACGACAAGCAACATGGATGCCCAATGAACAATTTAATTAATGAAATTGGCAATAATGAAGTCGCTTATCAAAAAGCACTTAAAAATATTATTGAACAATGGAAAACTGCTTTAGTACAACTTATTGAAAGGGGGAAAGTTGAGAATTCCATTAAAAAGGATATTTCAAGTAAAGCAACTGCAATGTATTTGATAAGTTCTTTTGAAGGTATTCGAGGTATTAGAAAATTGTATGATACCGATGTAGTTATAGAAGAGTATATCTCAGGCCTTTCTTTTTACTTACAACAGATGAAAGTTTAATTTTTTTTAACTATAAACATACCTATTAGTATGTTTTATTAAATATATATGTATTATGATAAATGAAAGAAGAGATTTTATTAAAAAATCAACATTAATGGGATTGGGTCTTGCGGCAACACCTCAATTTGGAATGGCATCCAGCACTTCAGAAAATTCAAAAGAAGATTTAAGTACTAGACCAAAAGTATTATTTTTTGATGTAAATGAAACCCTATTGGATTTAACTGCAATGAAAGAGAGTGTAGGGAAGGCTCTAGGGAATAGAAACGATTTATTACCATTATGGTTCACTACAATGTTACAATATTCTTTAGTAACAACTGTTGGAGGACAATATAATGATTTTGGTATTATTGGTGCGGCCGCGTTACAAATGGTAGCCGCTAACAATAATATTACCCTAACAGAAAGTCAAGCAAGAGAAGCTATACTTACTCCAATTAGGTCTTTGCCAGCACATCCAGATGTAAAGCCATCGTTAGCGAGATTAAAAAATGCTGGGTATAAGTTGGTCTCATTTACAAATTCATCAAATAAAGGTGTTGAAACTCAATTTAAAAATGCAGGTCTAATCGATTATTTTGATGAGAGATTAAGTATTGAAGATATGGGTAAATTTAAGCCAGATACGGATAGTTATAATTGGGCGGCTAGAAAAATGGGTATAGCTCCAAAAGAAAGTTTATTAGTAGCGGCACATGGCTGGGATATTGCAGGTGCTATTTGGGCAGGCTGGAGAACGGCTTTTATTAGCAGACCAGGAGCTCAATTATATCCTCTTGCTCCAAAACCTGAATTCAATGAAATGAATTTAAAATTAGTTACAGATAAATTAATCGCATTAAAATAAGATGAAAAAAATTATCCATTTATTAATAAACCTAGTGTCCATTTTAATCCTCTTGTTTTTTGCCATACCAAAAATATTAGGCCAGGCTAAAAGTGTCGCTGGTTTTAATCAATTTGAAAGTCTTCTGGGTATTGACGCTACTTTTTTTAGACTTTTCACAGGCTTTTCAGAATTAGCAATCATTATTTTAATACTAATTTATACATTTATTAGAAAAAAAATAGCTGGTAAATTGGCATATCTGTTTTTATTCGTAACTATGATAACAGCCTTAGGAATCGAATTTTTTATTAGGCCAGAACCTGTAATGCTTTTGGTTATAATAGCCATAGTATTATCACTATTTTCCATTTATCAATTAAAATACATACTAAATCATGAATAGCCTAGACAACAAAGTAATCTTAGTTACTGGTTCATCAAAAGGAATTGGTAAAGAAGTTGCGATTCTTTTAGCAAAAAATGGAGCGAAAATTATAGTCAATCACTCTAACAGTACTCAAGAGGCGGAGACCACCGTAAATGAAATTAAACAAAATGGGGGAGAAGCCATTGCTATAAAAGCAGATGTAAGTGATAAGAATCAAGTAACTCAACTATTTGACAAAGCCATCATGAAATTCGGAAAAATAGATGTTTTGGTTAATAATGCAGGAACTATGATCTCCAAAAAATTGAAGGATAATACCCAAGAAGATTTTACAAAACAGTTTGAAGTAAATGTAAGAGGTGTTTTTAATACCCTACAGGAAGCAGATAGTAAATTGGCTGATAATGGAATTATTATTAACTTCTCATCGAGTACTACAAAACTAATGCTCCCAACTTATGCTATCTATTCAGCAACTAAAGCCGCTGTAGAACAAATAACAAGAGTGTTTTCTAAAGAGATAGGTAGAGGGATTTCAGTTAATGCTATTGCTCCAGGAGCAACGGAAACTGAGTTGTTTTTAAACGGAAAATCTCAAGAACAAATTGATAAGCTAAGTTCTATGAATGCTTTTAATCGACTAGCAAAACCTATCGATATAGCCAAAGTTGTGTTGTTTTTAGCTAGTGATGATTCTAAATGGATATCGGGACAAGTAATAGGGGCTAATGGAGCTTTAGTTTAAGATTAATTTAAAAGTTGAAAATCCATTATTAACTATCGATTTCTAGCTTAATTATGAATATGGAAGCATCAAGACTCGCTAAATTCTACTAACTTTGTATTTACCAAATAGGCTCTTAGCGAATAACTCTGAAATTGTATAAATCAGTAAAGCTAAATAATACCAAATAGTTAGAATAAGGCATGAATGATAATATATATATAGATAAATTTCAAAAAAAAACAGACTCCGAATTAGAGGCTATTATAGAGCATAAAGAAAAATATAATGATGAAGCTTTATTAGCAACTATAGAAGTTTTAAAATCTAGAAATCGTGAATCAGCTATTTTTGAAACTATTGAAACTGAGATTCAACTTTCAAAAGAAAATGAGATTCTTGCTCAAAAGTTAACAATAGAAGAAGACAAAAAGAATAACAACATTTCTGATAATTCAACTGCACCCGAATTGTATTCAAAACGTGTTATAATGGTTTTTTCGGTGTTATTTTCAACTATTTTTGGAGCTGTTTTACTCATGGCTAATTTAAAGCAAACGGGCAACACAAAAGGCCAGATGCAAGTTTTAATTTTTGGCGTGTTGTATACTATTGGATCTGTTGTAATAATCGATTTATTAAAGATACAATCCAATTTAGGAATCATTTTTAATTTTGTAGGCGTAGGAATTTTAACTGAATACTTTTGGAATAAATATATTGGTAAAGAGGTTGAACACAAAAACAGAAGCTGGATAAAACCAGCCATTATTTCTGTATTAATTACTATTCCACTAATGCTAATAATTATCTACGGACAGTAATAATTAGTCATTTGAATGTTGTAAAACCTTATACTTGGAAGAATTAAATGTTCTAAGAAAAAAAGGTTTTAAACGCTTCTTTTTAAAAATGGAATATACAATTGTAGAAAAAACTGACGTTCTCAAAACCTCTCCAACAATTCCAACACCTCTTTCTTATAGCTTCTACTTATGGTTAGGGCTTGGCCATGAATAACAATATGCTCGTTGGTAAATGATGTAATATGAGCCAATGCAATGACATAAGATCTGTGAATTCTAAGAAACTGTTTGCTTGGTAATTTGGCTTCGATAGCGCTTATAGTTTCTCTGGTAACAAGAGTTTCTGTAGCCAGGTGGATTTTTATGTAATCGCTATAACTTTCAATATAGATAATATGTTCAAAATCCACTTTAATCATCCGTCTGTCTGAACGCACAAACATAAACTGATTATTTTCTGTTTTCTGTAAAGTCTTGGTATTTGTATCGCTATAAACTTCAAAATACGTGTTTACAGCTTTTAGTAAGCGTTCAAACGAAATAGGTTTTAATAAATAATCTACAGCTTGCAGTTCGAATCCTTCCACAGCATAATCGCGATAAGCAGTTGTGAAGATAATTTTAATGTTTTTGTTAATGGACTTGGCAAAAGAAATTCCTGAAATCTCAGGCATGTTAATATCTAAGAAAACCAAATCAATGTCATTGTTACTTAAAATATTAAAGGCTTCCATGGCATTAGAGCAACTTGCAATCACGTTTATGTGACTTATTTTCGACAGATGGGTGGCAATAATCTCTCTAGCAATAGCTTCGTCGTCGACAATTAAGCAGGATATGTTTTTTGGATCACTCACTTAGTTTGCGTTTAATTTTAATTCGACTTTAAATAGGTTTTTAGTGTCGTCAATATGTAGCTGGTAGTTGTTTTTATATAGTAAATCTAAACGTTTTTGAATGTTCTCCAAACCAATACCATGGCTGGTGTCTTCAGTTTTTGAATGTGTGTTTTCTATTGAAAATATTAAATTGTCATCTTTGGAAACTAAGTCAATTTTAATGGTTAAAACCCCATTCTTTAAATGTCCATGCTTAAAGCTATTCTCTACAAAAGGAAGTAGGAGCATAGGCGCAATTTGGGTGCTTTCTAATATGTTTTCAATATGAAAAGAAACATCTAAAGTGTTGTTGAATCTCATTTTCTCCAGTTCGATATAATCTTTAATATGATTAATTTCTTCAGATAAAAGCACAAAAGGTTTATCGACCTGATACAACAAATAATCTAATAAATTAGAGAGTTTTAAGATCATCTCAGGAGTTTCATCTGCTTTCTTTAAAGCGAAGCCATACATGGTATTTAAGGTGTTAAACAAGAAATGCGGATGAATTTGCATTTTAAGGTAATTCAATTCTTGTTCCTTAAGTTTTAGTTGTGTTTCTAAGATTTTAGTTTCTAGTTTCTTGGTGTTTTCGGCTTGTTTTAAATTCAGTTTTAATAATTTATAACCACTTACAATAATAACCACTAAATAAACACTAGTTGTTACCAGCAGAATATTTCTGGTAATGGGGTTCATGTCTGTATAATTGAAATTTGCCAAGTAAATAAGACTAAAAAATATGGAAACCATTATCAGGTAACCAGAAATGATAAAGGTATAAAAACTGTACAATCCAAAAAGCCAATAGCGTTTGGTTACTAAATAATCTGGGATTAATTTATAGATGGATACATACGTTGTAGTAATGGTAATGGGCATTAAAAATAACGAAAACATCAAGGTCTTATTGAAATCATTGCTCCCTGTACCAAAAAAATAAGTAAAAAACAATAGGACTCCACACCAAAAAAGGAAGTGCAGCAAGCCACGTATTAAGGTTTTAAATATGATTTTTTGGGTAAGCATGTCAACAAATTATGCTACAATAATAACATAATTTTTCAGGAACTCATTTTTTTATAGACGGATAACCAATTAAGCAAGCAATTTAACAAACCTGTTGAAAAGGATTCTAATTTGGTAGAGTATCGCTTTGTTCACATTCAATTCTATTTGAAGTATATGTTTGTAATCTATTAATCATAACCCTTATAAACATGAAAAAGTTACTTATTATAATTTTGGTTGTTTGGAATTTTTCAAACCTAACAGCACAAAACTTTAATCAATTAGATGAATTTCTAGAAACTCTATACAAGAATCATAAAATGATGGGAAATTTAACCATCTCAAAAGATGGAAATACCATCTATAATAAGTCTGTGGGTTATCAAGTTATAAACGGAAAAGAGAGTATTCCAATTACTGATGCTTCTAAATTTAGAATTGGTTCTATAACTAAAACCTTTACAGCTGTCATGATATTTCAGCTTATAGATGAAGGAAAGTTAAAACTAGAACAACCATTATCCAAATATTTTCCACAAATTCCAGGCTCGGAAAGCATCACAATAGCTAGTATGTTAAATCATTCCAGTGGCTTGTTTAATATTGCTCAAGATGAGAATTTTAACGAGGAAATTGAAACAACAAGAGAGCAAATGTTATCTAAGATTTCAAGTCATCAACTAAATTTTGAAGTTGGTGAAAAACATGAATACAGCAATACCAACTATGTGCTTTTAGGTTATATTTTAGAAGATGTTGAAAAAGCACCTTACAGCCAGATTTTAGAAACTAGAATTGTCAAAACATTAAATTTAAAAAATACATTTTTTGGGAGCGCAATAAATACAACTAATAATGAATGTTTATCATATTATTATGATGATAATGATGGCTCTTTACATGAAGCAAATCAAGCTATCTTAACAATTCCTGGGGGAGCAGGAGGAATTGTTTCAAATCCTTCAGATCTAGTTATTTTTCTCAATGGGTTGTTTCAAGGTAAATTAATGTCTGAAAAGAGTTTTAATGTGATGACCACTATAAACGATGAATTTGGAAGTGGTATTTTAAGTGCTAAAAAAAATGGGATGACCATCTATGCCCATAACGGCACGATAGACTTTTTTAGATCCATGTATATTTACATTCTAGATTTAGATATTGCTATTGCTTTAAACACGAATGCATTAGATTACGGTTTGATGCCCATTATGTTTAACGCTATTGCAGCTATAAAGGGAGAAGATTTAAATATGCCTTCTTTTAAATCGGCAGTTTTAAGTGAATCTGAATTAAACCAATATATAGGTGTTTATGAATCTGATGAGTTGCCATTCAATTTGGTTTTTGAATCCGATGGTAAGGTTCTTAAAGGTGCGCCAGAAGGCAGTGATATGAAAGTTTTAAAAGCAATTAATCCCGATGAGTTTGCCTTAGAATCCTTAGGTGTTACTTTAATATTTAATTTAGAAGCTAAAACATTATTATTTAATCAAGCAGGCGAAGCTCCTAAAACCTTAACCAAGATCAAATAATTATAAGACGGAGGTTAATTCCTTTACTAATCTGGTTGTTCGTCGCATTTAAGTTTTTTTACCGAGGAACTCCATTAAATTTGAACTATAATTAAATATTAAAACCCATCAATTATGAAACTATTTATCTTATTACCAGCAACATTACTTGCCGTAAACCCTTTTGTTGACAGATTTAATGAGGGAGGCCCACTTTTTATGTCTTTAATATTAATTTGTTTGTTGTTGTCTTTGTTCTTCATAGTAAAAGGATTTCTAAGCATAAATAATGACAGCAAGAAATCAAAAAAAATGTTACAGTTAACGGTAGATACTAGTTTATTAGGATTGGTATTGGGGTTTTTAGGCTCTGTCATCGGATTAATTACAGCCTTCGATTCTATAGAAGCTATGGGCAATCCAGATCCAGCAATTTTTGCTGGAGGTCTTAAAGTATCTTTATTAACAGCAACATTTGGATTATTCACTTTTATTGTTGCCAGAATTGGAATTGTTATTTTAAGAGGGATGCAAAAAGAGTAAGTCTTTAAGACAGACCATAGATGCTATTTTTGCTACATAAAGCGAGTCACTTGATTGTTAAATCCCTGTCTATTTATAAGGAAATTAGCTCAAAGTGACTCGCTTTTTTTAGGTTAAAAAATTTAATACTTGCCTAAGTAAGAAAATTTGAAGATATTAGTTGCTTGATAATTATAATAGCTTATTAATTATTAAAGTAACCAAGTCGATTTTCAATACTAAATTTATGTATGGTATATAAATTATTGTTAGGAAGGTTTTGATATGAAGCAAGGTTAAACTAATCCCTTTTCAGAAATGAAGAGGGATTTTTTGGTTTTTCAGGAATAGGTTTGAATTTAAAATCAAAATAGCCGAACTTAGCTTTATGCTTTTAATGGTAGCATTTTAAATTTAATCTAAAACAAATCAGATGCCAATAGAAAACATTCCTGAAATCTTTATCACCAACAAGAAGGAACATCCTGATTTGTTTGTTTACGATTTTAAAATGACGAGCGATGTTGTAAAAAGCAAGGTGAATTTAGGAATGAATATGTTTAGCTTTTTACAAGTTGGAAAAAAACAAGTACATTTTGCAGGAACATCGGTAGCAGTTAATAAAGACCAATCTCTATTGCTTAAAAAAGGAAATTGGCTATGGACCGAGTTATTGGATGCAGAAGCTATTTATTATTGTAAACTCTTCTTTTTTTCTGAAAAGAAACTCACAGATTTTTTAAGTAAGTACACTAATAATGTCAAGCCATATATTGAAGAAGTCCCTTATTTTGTTATAGAAAATGACGAATATATTGCTGCTTTTATAGCCTCTTTATCGTCTAATACTTTTAAAAATCACAGCTATAGCGACGCTTTAATAGTTTTAAAATTTGAAGAAATCATGCTGTATCTACTTAATAAATATGGTAATAAATTCGAATATTATTTACATTCTTTAATTTCTAAAGAAGTTTCACCATTTAAGAATACAGTAGAAAGTAATGTGCACTCTAACTTAAAATTGGAAGAAATTGCTTTTTTATGTAATATGAGTTTATCTACATTTAAACGTCATTTTACAAACGAATATAATGAACCACCAGGAAAATGGTTACAAGACAAGCGTCTACAAAAAGCAAAAGAGCTGTTACAAGGAGGGGATTTAAAAGCGTCTGATATCTATTTAGATATTGGGTATAATAATCTGTCTAACTTTAGTGTTGCTTTTAAAAACAAGTTTGGAATTAGTCCAACAGACATATCGAATTAAAAAGGCTATCATTATATCATTGATTTTTAGTTAGTTAAATATTATTAGTAATATTAATTCATCCTAAAAAACCACATTGACCTTTTTTCATAAGTTATTGAACCGTATCAATAAATAGAAAGCTAAGAAGCTGACGTAAATTTGCATTGTAATTAAACAACACTTGTTTTGGCAAGTTCAATTAAGAATCAAATTTAAAATTTATAATTATGGCAAATGTAACAAAACCTGTATTCAAAGAAAGATACGGGAACTTTATTGGCGGTAAATTCGTAGCACCTGTAAAAGGTCAGTACTTCGATAACGTATCTCCAGTAGACGGAAAAGTATTTACTCAAGCAGCTCGTTCAACACAAGAAGATATTGATCTTGCTTTAGACGCGGCTCACGAAGCATTCCCATCTTGGAGTACTTCATCAGCAACTGAGAGAAGTAATGCTTTATTAAAAATCGCTCAAGTAATGGAAGACAACTTCGAATACTTAGCAACATTAGAAACTATTGATAACGGTAAACCAATCCGTGAATCAAGAGCAGCAGATATCCCTTATTGTATTGATCACTTCCGTTATTTTGCAGGGGTTATCCGTGCAGACGAAGGAAGTATCTCTGAGCATGACAAAAACACAGTAAGTATTGTATTAAACGAACCTATTGGTGTTGTTGGTGAAATCATCCCTTGGAATTTCCCAATGTTAATGCTAGCTTGGAAAATAGCTCCAGCTTTAGCGGCAGGTTGTACTGCAGTTGTAAAACCAGCAGAACAAACTCCAACAAGTGTTATTGCTTTAATGGAACTTATTGGTGATATTTTACCTCCAGGTGTTTTAAACATTGTAACAGGTTTTGGTGCAGAAGCGGGTGCCGCTTTAGCAACATCTAAACGTATTGCTAAACTTTCATTTACTGGTTCAACTGAAACAGGTCGTAAAGTATTGCATAACGCAGCGGAAAACATCATTCCAGTAACTATGGAATTAGGTGGGAAATCTCCAAACATTTTCTTCCCATCAGTAGCAGATCACGATGATGATTTCTATAGCAAAGCTATTGAAGGCGCATTAATGTTCGCATTGAATCAAGGTGAAATTTGTACTGCTCCTTCTCGTATTTTAGTACACGAAGATATTGCTGACGATTTCATCGAAAAAATGAAAGTACGTTTAAAAGCAATCAAAACAGGGAATCCATTAGATCCTGAAACAATGATTGGTTCTCAAGTTTCTAAACCTCAATACGATAAAATTCTTAGCTATATTAAAATTGGTAAAGAAGAAGGTGCAGAAGTTGTAGCTGGTGGAGATGCTGGTAACTATGAAGGGGAGCTTTCTGAAGGATACTATATCCAACCAACCGTATTAAAAGGTAAGAACAACATGCGTGTCTTCCAAGAAGAAATTTTTGGCCCAGTTGTAGCTTTAACAACTTTCAGTTCTACTGAAGAAGCAATCGCAATCGCAAACGATACTCCTTATGGTTTAGGTGCAGGGGTTTGGTCTCGTGATGCGCACGAATTATTTCAAGTTCCTCGTGCTATTCAAGCTGGTAGAGTTTGGGTAAACCAATACCATACTTATCCTGCTCACGCACCATTTGGAGGCGTTAAAGAATCAGGATTTGGTCGTGAAAACCATAAAATGGCTTTAGATCATTACCGTGTTGTAAAAAACATGTTGATCTCTTACGACAAGAAACCTATGGGATTCTTTTAATTGATTAATAGCAATTATTTATTAAATAGAACCTCGGACTTTCCGGGGTTTTATTGTTTCAAACCAAAATTTACATAAATACTTAATCACTAATTATTATGAAAAAACCATTTTACGCCTTTAGATACATTAGTTGGATTGCTATTATATTTTCACTTTTAGGCTCATTATTGCTGTTTATCGTGGGAGCCTTAAAAACACTAAATGCTTTTCGAGTTTTCTTTTTAGGATACATTCCGGAAGGAAAAGAACATTTACACACTGCTGATATAGGAATTATGTATCTTATAAAATCTTTAGACACTTTTTTAATCGCTTTGGTGTTATTTATTTTTGCTCATGGTATCTATACCTTGTTTATTTCCAATACGTCAAGTACCAAAAATAGTGGTGTTTTAAATTGGATTCAAACGCCTAACATTGGCCATTTAAAAAATGTTTTGGCAGAAGTTATTGTCATCATACTTATTTGTAAAATTTCTTGAAGTGGTTTTTGTAAATATTGACAATCTAAATTGGAATCTACTAATCCTACCAATTTCCATTGTATTAATGGCTGTTGGCTTAAAAGTATTGAAGCTTAATAAGGAAGAAAATAATAACAAATAAAAGGCAGTAAACCATGAGCAGAGGATTTGTAAAAGAAGACGATCAAGAAGAAATTCCTATAGTACCACCAAGAGCGGACTTACCAGAAGGTGTGATAAATTATGTGACCCAAGTTGGTATGGATGAACTTTTGATGGAAAAACAGATGCTTAATGATGAAAGAGAGCATCTGAACATTTCAAATGAAAAAGAAAGACGCATTGCAGTCAATTATATAAACGCCAAATTGCAATTGTTGAATAACCGAATTGCCACTGCCAAAATAGTAGATTTAAAAATGCAACCACAAAATGAAATCCGGTTTGGTGCTTTGGTAACCCTAAAAATAGGTTCTGATACGAAGCTTCAAAAATATCAAATTGTAGGTGTAGACGAAGCTGATATTTCTAAAGGGAAAATCTCATTCATTTCTCCAATTGCCAGAATACTGACAAACAAAGAAGTGGGAGGTAAGGCTATATTAAAGCTGGCAACAGAAGATCGGGTTTTTGAAATTATAGAGATTTTATATTAAGATTTCTTTTATTTCTTCCGAAGATGAAATTCTTAAGTTATTCTAAGCTTAGACTCTTATCGCTAATTAATATTAGCTCATTTTGATTTTGTAAAGTGAAAATTTAATAAAATTTTCACTAATAAAATTTCATATGCTTTATGATTAATCGTAATATTGCAATAGAGCAATTCAAAGAAAGCAAGAATTATGAATAAAGAGCAAGAATTAAAAGACATTGTAAAAGAGCGTTATGCTAAAATCGCAGAACAAGGAAAAGCTGAAAACGCGTCTTCTTGTTGTGGAGCCACAACGCCATCGAACAAAGTGTACAACATTATGATGGACGATTATTCTGAAACCTCTGGCTATATCGAAGATGCCGATTTAGGTTTAGGTTGTGGCCTTCCAACGCAATTTGCACAAATTAAAAAGGGAGATGTCGTTATTGATTTAGGTTCTGGTGCTGGTAATGATTGTTTTGTAGCTAGACATGAAACAGGAAGTGAAGGAAAAGTTATTGGTATTGATTTTACACCAATTATGATCCAGAAAGCACGAACAAACGCAGAAAAACTAGGGTATAACAATGTGGAATTTAGAGAAGGAGATATCGATGCCATGCCAGTTAGCGATAATGTTGCAGACGTTATAGTAAGTAACTGTGTGTTGAATTTAGTGCCTAACAAAGGAAAAGTAATTTCAGAAATTCACCGCGTATTGAAACCTGGAGGTCATTTTAGTATTTCAGATATTGTTTTGGTTGGTGAATTGCCGGATGCTCTAAGAGAAGATGCTGAAATGTATGCAGGATGTGTGGCAGGAGCCATTCAAAAGGAATCCTATTTAAAACTGATAAAAGATAACGGATTTCAAAATATAAAAATTCAGAAAGAAAAAACAATTAGTATTCCAGACGATATTCTTATTAAATATCTTTCTCAGGAAGAAATAAATGCCTTCAATACTGGAGCAACTGGTATTTTTAGTATTACCGTTTACGCCGAAAAACAAGGCACAAGTCAAGAAAAAACAACACTTGAATTTTCAGAGCTTCAAGCTACAAATTCTTGTAAGCCAGAAAGTGGCTGTTGTTAATCAAATTCCTGTGAAAGCCGGACTCTTTTAAGTTCAGCTCAGCAAATTTTAATTATATAAAAATCCCTTTTCAGTAATGAGAGGGGATTTTTTGTTGCTAACTTTGATTTTAATGAGGTCTACCAAATGAATCAATAAAAAAGCAACTATATTTGATATATTGAATTAATAGGTACAACACAAATCACATTTTATTAGGTTAAATTTCATGAGTAAAATTGATATTCGAACAGTAAATGTCGTCCAATATGTTTGTCCTTTGCGCGAAGGAGGTTCGCTTCCAGCAATTGTTAAAGCAGATGATGGCTTCTTATATGTGCTGAAATTTAGAGGTGCAGGACAGGGTAAAAAAGCCTTAATCGCCGAGTTTATTGGTGGTGAAATAGCAAGAGCAATAGGTTTAAAAGTTCCAGAATTGGTTTTTATGAATTTAGACGATTCGTTTAGCAAAACAGAACCAGATGAAGAAATTCAGGACTTACTTAAATTTAGTGTTGGATTAAATCTTGGTTTGCATTTTTTATCCAGTGCCATTACTTATGACCCTTTGGTTTCGAACGTCGATGCTATGACTGCTTCAAAAGTGGTTATTCTAGATAGTTTAATCAGCAATATAGACAGAACAGCAAAAAACACCAATTTATTAAATTGGAATAACGAATTGTGGGTTATTGATAACGGTGCTAGTTTTTATTTCCATCACAATTGGAAGACCTGGGAAAACCATTTAACCAGAACATTTCCACTTATTAAAGACCATGTGCTTTTACAAAAAGCGACATCGTTAGAGAAAGCTTCGGAAGACATTAAACAAACTCTTACTGCCAATAAAATAACTGAAATCGTGTCTAATATTCCAGAAGATTGGCTGATAAGTGAAGCCGATTCTATGAGTCCTACCGACATGAGAAACGCTTATATTGAATTTATTAATGCCAAACTTTCTATGATAGATTTGTTAGTTAAAGAAGCTGAAGATGCAAGATAAACAGACATTCGAATATGCTATTATTAGAGTAGTACCAAAGGTAGAGAGGGAAGAATTCTTTAATGTTGGGGTTGTTCTTTTTTCAAAACGAAAAAAATTTCTTGGCATTAAATACCAAATTGATCAAAAAAAGTTAGAAGCTTTTTCTGATGAAATAGATATTGATTTTTTAAATAATTATTTAAAAGCTTGGAGATTAATTTGTGAGGGAGAACCAGAAGGCGGTCCAATAGGTAAACTAGAATTATCCGATAGATTTCGATGGTTAACAGCCTGCAGAAGTACCATTATTCAAAGTTCTAAAACGCATTCGGGACTGTGTTTGGACCCTAATATAGAACTAGAAGATATTTATACAAAATACGTTCTGTAAAAGCGTTTAAGGTGTAAAAATTACTTCTTATTTCGCTTATTATAATTCTTATCGCCACTAAATTCCTGCGCCTGCCTGTCGGTAGATAGGAAGGCAGGAATCTCATTCATCAAAGTGAGTATTTATAATAATTGAGGTAAGGTTTGGTTACTTCTTATTGCGTTTGTTATAATTTTTATCGCCTCGAGTTTTAGGCTTCTTATATTTTGCTGCAATTTTAAATTTATAAGAACCCCCTTTATTTTCTTGTTGATTTTTTTCAGATTTTTCATGAAAAGCAGCTCCAACCTCGTCACTCTTTTTAAGTCTTAGCGGATTGTTACGTTCTTTAATAACTTCGCGTTCTTCTTCAATAAGTTCTGTTGAAATAACAACGTCTTCAGGAATTTCAAGAAACGGAATTTCCATTTGCATCAAGGCTTCTATTTTATCAAGAGATTCTTGCTCTTTTACAGTAGAAAAAATAATAGCTTGCCCTTCACGTTCTGCACGCCCTGTTCTACCAATTCTATGCATGTAATTCTCTGGAAAATCTGGCGTATCAAAATTAAATACATGAGATACATTATCGATATCCAATCCACGAGCCATAACATCTGTGGCTACAAGAATTCTGTTAAAGCCTTCTCTAAACTGCTCTATACTTCGCAATCTGTAGTTTTGTGTTTTGTTGGAGTGAATAACACATAATTCATCATGAAAAATTTCATCTAAAGCTTCGAATAATCTATCGGCCATTTTTTTATGAGCCACAAATATCAATACTTTATTATATTTCTCTGTGTCACGTAATAAGTGGTTTAACAGATTCAACTTCGTATAAAAGTTTGGAACTGTATATTTTGTTTGCGAAATGTTTTCCAATGGGGTACCAGAAACGGCAATAGATACACGTTCTGGTGCAATAAAGAAGTCGTAAATTAAGTCATCAACATCTTGAGTCATTGTAGCCGAAAACATGATATTTTGTCTTTTTTCTGGTAGAATATCAAAAATATTTAAAAGCTGATGTCTAAATCCAAGATCTAACATAACATCAACTTCATCGATTACCACTTTTTGAATGGATTTAAATTGTAACACACGACTAACAGCTAAATCATACACACGACCAGGAGTTGCAACAATAATATCCAAGCCTTGAGCAACTGCTTGTTTTTGAGTATTTATATTCACACCACCATAAACCCCAAGCACACGTAAATTGATGTATTTAGAAAGTTTTTCAATTTCATCAACTACTTGAACCACTAATTCTCTAGTTGGAACTAAAACTAAAACTCTTGGGTTTTCTTGAGTAGAGAACTTTAGATTTTTCAGAATTGGTAACATATAAGCAAATGTTTTACCCGTTCCTGTTTGTGCAATTCCAACCACATCCTTCCCAGAAGCTACCACATTAAAGGCTTCTTGCTGGATTGGCGTAGGTTGTGTAAAACCTAAATCGCTTAAGGCGTTGTATAAAGGGGTATTTAAATTTAAATCTTGAAAAGTGCTCATAGTTGTTAATTCTGGTGCAAAGATAGATTTTTAAAAGGATTTCACATTCCTGAGAAGGCAGGAATCTTATAATTAGTGATTTGAACGATAATTGAAGAGATTTTGCCAATCTTTCGGGATTGTCTCCCAAATTATTTTGCAAAAACTCCCATTGTTTTTTTTGTATTTAGTGCTAATAAAATCAATTATAATCAAGAGTGGTAATAAGTAAGATTATCGCGATATAATGACATAAAAAATAGAAAACAAAACGGTCTTCCCTTTCAAATCCGTTTTAATTTTCGGTAATTTGTGTCAGTGAGAACAACACATTTACATACACCAAAATCCATAGACACTTTTAAAAGGCAACTCTTAAATTGGGGACAGCAGTTTCATGAAAGCGTTTGGATGGATTCCAACCAAGTTCATCAAACTTATTCAAGTTTCGACGCTGTTTTGGCTGTGGATGCTGTTACCTGTATTAAAACAGATTATTCTGAAGCTTTTTCTAGGTTAAAAGAATACCAATCCATCACTAAAGACTGGATTTTCGGCTATTTAACATATGATTTAAAAAATGCTGTTGAAGATTTAAAATCTGAAAATATTGATGGTTTACAATTTCCTGAACTCTATTTCTTTCAACCAAAAAAGTTGTTTTTATTTAAAGGAGATATCGTTGAAATGCATTATTTAAATATGGTTTCAGATGAATGTGAAGAAGATTTAAAAGCAATCTGTCATTGCGAGGAGGAACGACGTGGCAATCTGTTAAATGATATCAAAATAAAACCTCGTATTCAACAAGAAAATTATCTTGAGAAAGTAAACACCATGCTGGAGCATATTCATCGAGGTGATATTTACGAAGCCAATTTTTGTCAGGAGTTTTATGCTGAAAATACACGTATAAATCCTTTAGAAACCTATCAGAAACTGAATGATATTTCTAAACCTCCTTTTGCTTCTTTTATAAAACTTGGAGATAAATACATCTTGTCTGCTTCTCCCGAACGGTATTTAAAGAAGACTGGAAATAAAATAGTTTCACAACCGATTAAAGGAACAGCAAAGCGTTCACAAAATGAAACAGAAGACAATCTATTAAAGGAACAATTGTCAATAGACGAAAAGGAGCGAAGCGAGAACATTATGATTGTTGATTTAGTTCGGAACGATTTATCAAAAACGGCCAATAAGGGAACTGTAAAAGTGGAGGAATTATGCAAAGTATATACTTTCCCGCAAGTGCATCAAATGATTTCAACTGTCACATCAGAAATTGAGGCATCAATTCATCCTGTAGATCTTATTGAATCGACATTTCCTATGGGAAGTATGACTGGAGCTCCAAAAATTTCGGCCATGAAAATTATTGAAGAACTTGAAGAAACGAAACGTGGCGTATATTCTGGAGCCGTTGGATATTTCACACCAAACAATGACTTCGATTTTAACGTGGTTATTAGAAGTATTTTATATAATGAAATAAAACGATACGTCTCTTTTTCTGTTGGAAGTGCCATTACTGCAAAAAGCAACCCTTTAAAAGAATATGAAGAATGTTTGATAAAGGCTAAGGCAATGCGTGAGGTATTGGAGAGTTAGTTTAAGGCAAAAGGCAAAAGTCATAAGGCATAAGGTATAAGGTATAAAGTAGGCAAAATGGATAAGGCAGAAGGCAGAAAGGAGAAGACATTGGTTAAAAGTTGTATTTTTGTATTATGAATAGTTATCGAGATTTAATTGTTTGGCAGAAATCTGTTACTATGGTAACTTTAGTTTATAAAATTTCAGCTAATTTCCCTAAAGATGAAAAATTTGGATTAACATCCCAATTAAAACGAAGTTCCATTTCAATATCTTCAAATATTGCTGAAGGTTATGGAAGGAATTACACGAAAGAATATACTCGTTTTTTACAGATTGCGCGAGGCTCTTTATATGAAATGCAAACACAATTACAGATAGCTGTAAATCTTAGATTTATTGAAGAAGCAAATTTAGAAGACATAACTAACCTTTCTATTGAAATAGAAAAAATGCTTAATACTTTAATTAAAAAATTATCAATTTAAAGTGTTGTAACATCAACCCTTATGCCTTTAACCTTATGCCTTTTAAACTAAACGACTTCCAAAACCATATAAACAACCATCTTAATTTTCTACGGGAATCCAAGCTCTTGATAGCTATTTCCGGAGGATTAGACAGTGTTTTATTAACACATCTTTGTCACAATTTAAAATTAAATATCAGTTTAGCACATTGCAATTTTAATTTAAGAGGAAACGAAAGTGATGCAGACGAAGATTTTGTTTTACAATTAGCTGAAGATTTAGAACTAGAGGTCTTTATTGAAAGTTTTGATACTGAAACGTTTGCAGAAGACCACAAATTATCTACTCAAATGGCAGCTCGTACTTTGCGTTACCATTGGTTTGAGGAATTGGCAGAGCAACTTCATTTCGATTATGTTTTAACAGCTCATCATGCTGATGATAATTTAGAAACCTTTTTAATTAATTTATCTAGAGGGACAGGACTAGATGGTTTAACAGGAATTCCAGAAATTAACGGCAAGATTGTAAGACCTTTATTGAGTTTTTCAAGAGAGACTATTGAAAGCTACGCAGTTCAGAACAACATAAAATGGCGGGAAGATAGTAGTAATGCCTCCACAAAATATCTCAGAAATAAATTACGTCACGATGTGATTCCTGTTTTAAAAGAAATGAATTCGCAATTGCTTCAAAATTTCAAGCAAACGCAAGATCATTTACAGGATTCAAAATTGATTATAAAAGATAGTATAGATAAAGTTCTTGAAACGGTTATCACTAAGATTTCAGAGCATGAAATTCACTTTAGTATTCAAAAAATTAAAGAATTATCGAATCCGAAGGTTTATTTATATGAAATTTTAAAGGAATATCATTTTACAGAATGGCAGGATATCACTGACTTATTAAATGCTCAAACTGGAAAACAAGTATTTTCAAGTTCACATGGTCTCTTAAAAAATAGGGGTGAACTGATTTTATTCCGTAATACTATTGAAGAACATGCCGAAGCGATAGCTATTTCAGAAGAAGATAAAAATATAAAGACTGCTTTAGGATATTTAGTTTTCGAATTGACCAATCAAATTAACGCCTCAAACAACGCAACAATATACGTTGATAAAGATTTGTTAAAATACCCTCTAACCGTAAGGAAATGGGTAAAAGGAGACTATTTTTACCCTTTTGGCATGGAAAACAAAAAGAAACTGAGTAAGTTTTTTAAAGATGAAAAACTTTCCATGTTGGAAAAAGAAAATATTTGGTTGCTTTGTTCTCATAATGAAGTGGTTTGGATTATGAATCATAGAGCAGATAACCGTTTTAAAATAACTAACAATACACAATACATACTAAAAATATCCCTTCAGAATGAAATATAAATTAGCCCTTTTTATCACCCTTTTATTTACAGCTTTTATTGCTCAAGCACAAGTTTTAAATCCGGTGACTTGGACTGGTGAGACCCAAAAAATATCAGAAACAGAATACAACCTAGTTTTTAAAGCTGAGATTGAAAGACATTGGCATTTATATTCTCAAACCATGCCAATTGGGGATGACGTTATTACTCCTATTCCAACAGAATTTATTTATGATTCTTTAAGTCAGATAAATAATTATAATTTAATTGGTAAAACACAAGAAAGCAAATTTATCACAGCTTACGACAAGGTGTTTGAAATGGATTTAAACTATTTTGATGAAGAAGCAACCTTTACCCAAAAAGTTGAAATTTTAAATCCGGAATTAAAAACGATTGAAGTTGAAGCATCCTTTCAAGCTTGCGATGATGAACGTTGTATTTATCAAAATAAAAAGATTTCTTTCGACTTAACAACAGCGACTTTAACGTCAGGTGATCCATCAGATTATGTGGAAGACGAAACCAAAACGGTTATAAAAGAAGGTGTTGATCGAACAGACAACGAGAGCAAAGGTTTATTAACCATATTTTTTACGGCTTTCTTTCTAGGGTTTTTGGTATTGTTAACACCTTGCGTGTTCCCAATGATTCCTATGACAGTGAGTTTCTTTACAAAACAAAGTAAAACTAGAGCTGCTGGAATTAAGAATGCTTTATTATATGGTTTCTTTATTATAGTAATTTATACGCTTTTAGGAACGGCTATTTCTGCTATTTTTGGTAGTAATGCCATGTACGAATTCTCAACTGGAGTGACATTTAATGCCATTATGTTTATTGCTTTAATTGTATTTGCTTTTTCATTTTTAGGAGCTTTTGAAATTATGTTACCAAACTCTTGGGTTAATAAAGTAGATAGTGGCGCAAATAGAGGAGGTGTAGCAGGTATTTTCTTTATGGCTTTAGCTTTGGCAGTGGTATCGTTTTCTTGTACGTTTCCGATTGCTGGAACCGCTTTATTGGATGCGGCAACAAAAGGTGGCATCGCTCCAATTATAAGTATGTTAGGTTTCTCATCAGCTATTGCATTACCATTTGCATTATTTGCCTTCTTCCCAAGTTGGTTAAACTCTCTTCCAAAATCTGGAGGCTGGTTAAATACAGTCAAAGTGGTTTTAGGGTTTTTAGAATTAGCATTTGCTTTTAAATTCTTATCCATGATCGATTTGGTTTTAGAATGGCATTTCTTAGAAAGAGAAGTCTTTTTAGCCATTTGGATAGCCATATTTGGTACTCTAGCCTTGTACTTATTAGGGAAAATTAAATTACCTCACGATTCACCTTTAGAGCATATTTCTGTAGGAAGATTGGTTATGGCCATTATAGCTTTATCGTTCACATTATACATGGTTCCTGGACTTTGGGGAGCTCCTTTAAAATTAATTAGTGGATTTCCACCTCCAATGAGCACCAATAGCGAATCGCCTTATGGGGTTGGTTTTATGAAAAAACAAACGTCAGCTTCAGGAGAATTCATAGCTAAAGAATTACCTAAGGATGCTCATTTTGGTCCAAACGATTTAATTGCGTTTCACGATTACGAAACAGGAATGGCTTATGCCAAAAAAGTAAATAAACCCGTTATGTTAGATTTTACAGGTTTAACTTGTGTAAACTGTCGAAAAATGGAGGAGCAAGTTTGGGTCGAAGACGAAATTTACGCCTTGTTAGATAACGATATTGTACTAATTTCACTATATGTAGACGATAGAACCAAACTTCCTAAAGAAGAACAACACGAATCTGAACTCACAGGAAATTCAGTTAAAACCTATGGCCACAAATGGTTGGAATATCAGCAAGTAAGATACAATACCAATGCACAACCTTTATATGTTATTCAGAATTTAGAAGGTGAAGATATAAGTCCAGCTGTTGGATATACGCCAAATGTGGAAGAGTATTACGATTGGTTGAAAAAAGGGATTGCCAATTATAAGAAATAACAAATTCCTGCGTGGTCACTGAGTGAAGCCGAAGTGAAAGCAGGAATCTTTTGTATAATAATTTATCAAATTTAAATAGAGATTCCTTTTTTTAAAGGAATAAATTATGAAAATTCAAGGAAACATAGTAGACATTCAAAACAGACGTATTTTTAAGGGTGAAATCACTATTGAAGATAACAAGATTTTTAGCATTGAAGAAAAGCAACACGATGTAAATCATTACATCCTTCCAGGATTTGTGGATGCTCATATTCATATAGAAAGTTCGATGTTAGTTCCTAGCGAATTTGCTAGAATAGCGGTTAAACATGGAACTGTTTCGACCGTTTCAGATCCTCATGAAATTGCTAATGTTTTAGGTGTTGAAGGGGTTGAATTTATGATTAACAACGGAAAAGAAACGCCTTTTAAATTTAATTTTGGTGCACCTTCATGCGTACCAGCGACATCTTTTGAATCGGCTGGAGCAGTCATTGATTCCGAGGGGATTAAATCCTTGATGGCAAATCCGGATATCAAGTATTTAGCCGAAATGATGAATTATCCTGGCGTTTTATTTGATGACGAAGAAGTCATGAAAAAAATTGCTTGGGCAAAACACTATAACAAACCAGTTGATGGCCATGCGCCGGGTTTACGAGGAGACGATATTACCAAATACATTCAAGCAGGAATAAGTACAGATCACGAGTGTTTTACTTACGACGAAGGTTTAGAAAAACTCCAAAAAGGGATGAAAGTCCTCATTCGTGAAGGATCTGCTGCAAAAAACTTTGAAGCGCTTATCGATTTACTTCCTGAACATTTTGAAAACATCATGTTTTGTAGCGACGATAAGCATCCAGACGATCTGTTATTACATCATATCAATAATTTATGTGCAAGAGCAGTAGCAAAGGGCATGGACATTTTTAAAGTGCTTCAAGCGGCTTGTATCAATCCGGTGAAACATTATAATTTAGATGTTGGTTTGTTGCAAGTTGGAGATGATGCAGATTGTATTGTGGTTGAAGATTTAAAAACCTTTAAAACCCTTCAAACATATATCAATGGAGAATTGGTTTTCGATAAAGGTGTTTCGAATATTAAATCTGTTCCTTTTAAAATATTAAATAATTTTCATACAGACAAAAAAGACGTTTCAGATTTTAGATTTGAATCTTCTGCAAAAGAAATTCGTGTGATTGAAGCCTTGGAAGGTCAGTTGGTTACTAACGAACTCATTGAAGAAAGTTTGTTGAAAGATGGAAATCTAGTTTCCAATCCAGAAAAAGATATTTTAAAAATGACGGTTGTCAACCGATATCAAAATCAGAAACCTGCCATTGCTTTTATTAAGAATTTCGGTTTAAAAGAAGGTGCTATTGCTAGTTCTGTTGGTCATGATTCTCATAACATTATTGCTGTTGGAGTTAGTGATGAAGCTATTTGTCAGGCTGTCAATTTACTTATTGAAAACAAAGGAGGTATTTGTGCTGTTTCAGATACGAAAGACAAAGTAGTTGCATTGCCAGTTGCAGGTATCATGAGCGATCAGGATGCTAAAACCATTGGAAAGCAATATGCCGAATTAGACCAGATGGCAAAAAATTTAGGAAGCACTTTACATGCACCATATATGACTTTGAGTTTTATGGCATTGTTAGTGATTCCATCCTTAAAATTAAGCGATAAAGGCTTGTTTGATGGGAATAGCTTTCAGTTTACGTCTTTAGAGAAAGAGTAGTGGTATTTTGTTGATTTGTTTGTTGGTAGTCGTGTGTTAATTATTTGCAGATTGTCCAAATAATTTACTCATTGAATCTCTGTGAACCTCTCTGTGTTACTCTGTGTAATAATTTATATATTTAAGAAATGCCAATATTAGAATCAACTTACAAAGCCCCATATTTTTTCAGAAACGGATTTATTGCAACCGTTTATTCCGGTTTAATAAGGAAAGTAGAGGGGCTAGTCCAAAAAAGAGAGCGCATCACTTTACTGGATGGCGATTTTCTAGATTTAGATTGGAGCTATTCAGAAAACAAATCGCAAAAGCTCATCATCATCCTTCATGGTTTGGAAGGCAATGCTCAAAGACATTATATTACAGGAACGGCTAAAATTTTTAATGAGAATCATATCGATGCTGTTTCAATAAATTTTAGAGGTTGTAGTGGTGAAGATAATTTGTCGTTTCGTTCTTATCATTCAGGTGATACCAAAGATTTAGAACAGGTCATTCAGCATATTTTGAACGCGACACAATATTCCGAAATTTATTTAAAAGGTTTTAGTTTAGGAGGAAATGTAGTCCTGAAATATTTAGGAGCGACTGAAGATATTCCTGAACAAATAAAAGCAGGGATAGCAGTTTCAGTGCCCTGTTATTTAGCCGGTTCTGCTAAGGAATTGCATACGTTTAAGAATAAAGCGTTTCATGATAAATTCAAAAGTCATTTAAAAGGGAAGTTAGTCATAAAAAAACTGCAACATACTGATATGTTGAATGATGAAGAGATTACTTCAATTAAAACTTTATACGATTTCGACAATCTGTATACCTCTAAAGCTCACGGTTTTAAGGATGCCCAAGACTATTATGAGCAGAGTTCTAGCTTGCAATTTCTTCCAAACATTAAAATACCAACCTTGCTTATAAATGCCTTAAACGATTCTTTTTTATCTCCTGAATGTTACCCAGTGAAAGAGGCAAAAAACAACCCAAATTTATTTTTAGAAATGCCAAAACATGGAGGTCATGTAGGTTTCTTTCAAAAAGGGGGTTTTTATTATAATGAAAAACGTGCTTTAGAGTTTGTTCAGAAGGTTTGATTTTTGTGTGTAGACGTAGCGTTGTAACCCTTTATTGGTTTCATGAGTTACTTTGATTTTATTTATTTGAAACGATATTAACGCAAGGTTGATAGGACTTTGCAATACAGTTTATACGGCTTTACTATGGAGTTCATATGGCTTTACTATGGAGTAGCTACGAGGGAACCCCCCAGAAACCTCGATATTTACAGGTGTTTAGAGGAGGTGCGTCTATGGCTTAACCTGCAATTTTGTTGACATAAAATTGTAAATACTAGAATTTACGCTGGCTAAGGTTTTATTTGCTTAGATGTAAAAAAAATCTTTAAGTAAGCTTGTGTAATCTGTGTTTAGCTTAGAAATAAAGTTAATACATTACTTGTAAATCTCCAAATATTTAACCTGTTCTTCTAGAGCTACTCTAAAATCTTTTTTAAGCTCTGAAACCAAATCAGATACTTTTGGCGCATCATGAATATTGGTTACCCCTTGTCCAGCAGACCAAATGGTAGACCAAGCTTTCGCATCGTCTTTATGAACGGTTAATTCTTCACCAAAATCGACTTTCTTTTTTCTTTTTAGCATTTCCTCAGTAATGCCCATAGCATTCAAACTGGGACCTAGAAAGTTTGCCGCAACTCCAGAAATGGCAGCCGTATAAACAATGTCGCTAGCACCAGCTTCCATAATCATATCTCTGTATTCTTTTGGGGCCTTGCTTTCTTGTGTATTTATAAAACGGGTTCCCATATAAGCTAAATCGGCTCCCATTTGTAAAGCAGACGCGATATCTCGACCCGTACTGATGGTTCCTGCTAGTAAGATAGTTTTCTTAAAAAAGCTTTTAATTTCAGCAACTAATGGCATCGGGTTTATGGTACCTGCATGTCCTCCAGCTCCAGCAGAAACTAAAATGAAACCATCAACACCAGCTTCCGAAGCTTTTTCAGCATGACGCTTTTTTATGATGTCATGGAAAACTAAGCCACCATAAGAATGCACAGCATCTACTAATTCTGAAACTGCTCCTAAAGAAGTTATTATTAAAGGAACTTTGTGTTTTACACATAGTTCTAAATCGGCTTGCAAGCGCGGATTTGTTTGGTGAACAATCAGGTTAACTCCAAAAGGTGCGGGTTTTTTACCCGTTTCTTTTTCGAATTCTGAAAGTGCTGTTTTAATTTCTATCAACCAAGCTTCAAAACCTTCACTCGTGCGTTGGTTTAGGGCCGGAAAAGTTCCTACAATACCACTTTTGCAACATTCTATAACTAATTCTGGGCCAGAAATTAAAAACATTGGGGCCGCAACTACTGGCAATGTTAAGTCTTTTATAAAGGAAGGTTTACTCATTTTTTTGATAGCTTTAGTTACAAAGATACCAATCTAAAGTTTTGTTTTGAATTATTTGCTTTAGAAATATGGATCCTACTTTTCATAGATTTAGTTATATTTTACTAATTGTTTTTTCTTACATTTATGGAAACCAATCAATTATGCTTAAAAAAGTATTTGGATCTGCTGTATTTGGCGTGGAAGCTACCACAATAACTGTAGAAGTGAACGTAGATAAAGGTATAGGCTATCATTTGGTTGGTTTGCCAGACAATGCTATTAAAGAAAGTAATTATAGAATTGCGGCCGCTTTACAAAACAACGGCTTTAAAATTCCGGGAAAGAAAATCATTATTAACATGTCGCCGGCCGATTTACGCAAAGAAGGTTCTTCATACGATTTAACTTTAGCTATGGGAATTTTAGCGGCTACCAATCAAATTCAAGCAACGGATTTGGAAGATTTTATAATCATGGGAGAATTATCTTTAGATGGCTCCTTACAACCCATTAAAGGCGCTTTGCCAATTGCAATTAAAGCGAAAGAAGAAGGTTTTAAAGGCTTTATACTTCCTATTCAAAATGCCAAAGAAGCAGGAATTGTTTCAGGTTTAAACGTTTATGGGGTTGAATCTATTGAACAGGTTATCAACTATTTTGATAGAGGCGAACCACTTGAGCAAACCATAATTGATGTTGAAGAAGAGTTTAATAAAAGCCTCAATTTTCCAGAATTTGACTTTTCGGACGTCAAAGGCCAAGAATCTATAAAACGCTGTATGGAAATTGCGGCTGCAGGAGGACATAATATTATTTTAATTGGCCCTCCAGGAGCAGGAAAAACCATGCTTGCCAAGCGCTTGCCAAGTATTTTACCACCAATGACCCTGCATGAAGCCTTAGAAACTACCAAAATACATTCTGTTGTTGGACGCGTCAAAGAAAATACGGGACTTATGGCGCAACGACCTTTTAGAAGTCCTCACCATACAATTTCGAATGTTGCCTTGGTCGGCGGCGGAAGTTACCCACAACCAGGAGAAATTTCTTTATCGCATAATGGCGTGTTATTTCTGGACGAATTGCCAGAGTTTAAACGCGATGTTTTAGAAGTCATGCGTCAGCCTTTAGAAGATAGAGAAGTCACCATTTCAAGAGCGAAGTTTACGGTAACTTATCCGTCGTCTTTTATGTTGGTTGCTAGCATGAATCCGAGTCCGAGTGGTTATTTTAACGATCCAGATTCTCCTGTAACTTCCTCTCCAGCCGAAATGCAACGCTATTTAAGTAAGATTTCAGGTCCTTTATTGGATAGAATAGATATTCATATAGAAGTTACTCCAGTACCTTTCGAAAAACTTTCGGATACTAGAAAAGGGGAAGCTTCCATTGATATTAGAAAAAGGGTGACAGCGGCAAGAGTTCTACAAACAAAACGCTTTGAAGATTCAGAAAAAGTACATTACAATGCACAAATGAATACCAAACAAATACGAAAACACTGTTTGTTAGATGATGCCTCTATGCAGTTACTAAAAGTGGCTATGGAACGCTTAAATTTATCTGCCAGAGCTTACGACAGAATATTAAAAGTATCCAGAACCATTGCCGATTTAGAAGGAAGTGAAGATATCAAGGGAGCACATTTAAGCGAAGCCATACAATATAGAAGTTTGGATAGAGAAGGTTGGTTGGGTTGAAAATACCCCATCCATAATCACTCATTGGTTTTAATAATTTTCATATTTTTAATACTCACGCATTAGTTTTAATTTATAAATATAATTTTCTTAAATTATCCCAAGATTTAAACTCTTCAAGTTATTTTTAATTCTTCCACAAATGATGCTAAAAACGATTAGATATGCTCAATATGAGCAGGGACTTCCTCTTGCAGGAAAGCACCTAATAGGACAGACCCGAAATGAAAACATCATTGTTTATCAGGCCTTTAATCCTAACATATCAAAATGGGCTGTTGAAAATCAAAAATTTGGTGGAAGTCATTATAAGTTTACAAGAATGTCTTGGATAAAACCAAACTTTTTATGGATGATGTATCGAGCTGGTTGGGCAATGAAAGAACACAAACAACATATTCTTGCCATAGAAATATCTCAAAATAATTTTGAAACCCTACTTCTTGAAGGTGTACATTCCTCTTACATTGAAAAAATATATAAAACACGAGATAATTGGAATGCTAAAATGAAAAACTCTCAAGTACGACTGCAATGGGATCCGGATCATCATCCAAATGGAGAAAAGCTTGAAAGGAGAGCTATTCAAATTGGTATTAGAGACGAGCTTCTGGAAAAGTTTGCAACGGAATGGATCATTTCAATAGAAGATATCACAGGATTCGTTCACGAACAAAAACGAAAACTTGATGCTGGTGCGCTAGATCAATTAGAAGTTATCCAAGAACAAAAAATTATCCTTAATAATCCTAAAATTGTTCTTCAATTAAATTGCGATAATTAGGGAAATGGTTTACAAAATGAATAAACAAATCGTGCGTAATTCTTTTTTAACAGCTTTTTTTAGGAGTCTACAGGCTTTTTTAAGCTCTTAAAAGTCATTTGGAATAATTAATTGTTGGGTCTCGCTCCATGACTATTAAACTTCTCTTTCAAAAAACATCCTAGGTCTTATCTCTAATTATTACTTTTTGTAAGAATTTCAAACTTTTTAGAGACATATATATTAAAAAAAATAATTTTTTAATATATTTGATTTTGAGGCTATTAATTTATTCTCTGTTATTAATCTGAGACATTTTCCAATCCACCAAATGATAAAAGCCTATTTTCAGCATTACTTTTCACACACAAAGTCTGAACCTTAAACAAAAAAAACGCACTTATTTATGTAATACTTCAGAGGCTACCATTTAATGATGCTTTTAAGAATTTAATGAATATTTATTAATTTTTCTAAAAACTTGTAAATGTCAATTGAAGACGTTTTCGGATTTAAAAAACAATTATTCTATTTTTAGAATAGAAAACAGGCGTTTCACGAAATATAAATACTGTTAACTGAACTTTTTTTATATTTTTAAAAAAAAATTATATATGAAATCTGAAAGTTATAGTCATATTGGCAAGAAGAAAGTCAATGAAGATTATGTTCAATCATCGGATAATATATTTATTGTTTGTGATGGGGTTGGAGGGGAAGTAAGTGGGGATGTTGCAAGTAGAGAAGTAGCAAATTCCATTTTTAAACAAACCCAAAACAATGAATTGAAACTTACTAAAGATGAAATTGAAGCTATTGTTTCTAATTCTCAAAAACATTTGAATATTTTAATTCAGGAAAATGAAGAATTGGAAGGTATGTCTACTACTTTGGCGGCTGTTTTTATTTCTGAAAAAGGTTTCTTTATCACCCATATTGGTGATAGTAGGGTTTATTTGATACGGCCATCAGATAACGTTTTTTGGCAAACTTGGGATCATTCACTAGTAGGGAATTTGGTTAAAAATGGTGAAATTTCAAGGGAAGCGGGACGAAATCACCCAATGAATAATCAAATATTTAAAGCTATAAAGGCAAACTTCAAAAATAAAATTTCCAATCCGGAAATACATTTTGTCACAGATATTAGAAAAGATGATATTCTTTTTATTTGTTCAGATGGAGTTTCAGAAGCTTTTTCAGATTTGGACCTTTTAGAGCTCCTTGCAAATAAAGATCGAAATCTAAAAGAGAAGTTAGAAATTATAAAAAAAGGTTGTATTGAGAAAAGTTTCGATAACAACACGGCTATTGTCTGTTCGGTAGAAAACAAAGATTTACCAAATTCAACCATTATTCCTTTAGAGTGGATTTCTATTGATTCTTTACAAGAAAATTTAGATCTAGACAATGTTATTTTGGATGATGTTACAACGGAAGAAGAGCTTCAGCCTAAGAAAAAAAAATGGTTCAATTTTTTTAAATAGATAAACAAAAAGTATAGCATTAAAAATTATAAACAAAATGACACAACAAGAATTTAGAAAACGCTACGAATTCGATATTAAAACAGATAATATAGGAGGTGGAAGCTTTGGTACAGTTTATAAAGCTTACGATACTGTTTTAGACAGAGAAGTTGCAATTAAAGTATCTGAAGTAAAAACAGTAGGCGATAAAGAGTTTTCTTTATTAGAAGAATATAAAGCGATAGAAAAATTATCAGAGCACAAAAATATAGCCAATTACGAAAAGGTCTATCGTTTTGAATCTTTCCCAGCTATTTACGATTATGGCATTATGCAATACTATGCTTCCGGGAATTTATCTCACTATTTAAAAAATAACGAAGTCAGTTTAGAAAAAAGAGAGAAAATAACTAGAGGAGTTTTAGAAGGTATCGCTTTTTTACACCAACACCAAGTGGTTCACAGAGACCTAAAACCAAGCAATGTTTTGGTTGTGGATAGAAGAGGAGAATTAATACCCAAAATAACAGATTTCGGTTTAAGTAAACAAGCAGAAGGCGATGGAAAAGCCTCACGTTTTACGAATAGTTTTGCCGGAGGAACCTTACAGTATAGTAGTCCTGAACAATTAAAAGGTTTGCCTTTAAAGCTCAATACAGACTTATGGAGTTTTGGTGCCATTGCTTATGAAATTTTAACAGGAAACACGCTGTTTGATGCAGATAACCAAGGTACGGCAACTGCAGAATGGCAAAATACAATTACTCAAAAAATACTACATCACGATGTAAGTGAGCAATTAAAAGCATTGCCAGAAAATTGGAAAAAAGTTGTTAAAGCCTGTTTAGAAAGAGACTTAAGAAAACGCGTACAAAGTTCAGAGGCTTTATTTGCCATTTTAAATAATGAGGGAACCTCAAATGGAGAAGAAAATAATATACCTCCCGTAATAAATAACGATGCAACAATCATTAGAGGTAGTGTTAATGAAAAGCAACCTATAAAACCACAACCTTTAGCACAAAAACCAATTGCACAAAAGATTGTTTCTAAAAAAACAACCCCAATGCCAAAAAAAGAAAAACCTAAATGGTTGATTCCTTCTATTGCGGCAGCAGTAATTACTCTAATAGGTACTGTTGGTTATTTTATGTTTGCTACAGATGATATAGAGCCTGTAAAAAACAAATTGGCTGTATTTAAAGAAGGAAATCTTTATGGTTACAAAGAAGGAGAGTTAATTGTAATTGCTCCCCAATATTTAATGGCAGAGGATTTTACAACAGAAATAGATAGCGTAAAAGTTGCAACAAAAGACAGTATTTTTTACATCAATAGAAAAGGAATTTGGCTTGCAACGATAACTGATAGCACAGCCGTTGAACAAGAAGTTGCAGACGAAGAAAAAAATACTGTATTAACAGCAGATGAAAGTGCGTGGAATGTTGCAAGAAAAGCAAATACTAAAGCTTCTTATGAAAAATATTTAAGAGATTTTAAAAGTGGAGACTACCGTAAAAGTGCTAATAATGCAATAAGTAGCTTGGAAAATAAGAGTGACATACAACCTGTATCCTCAAAAATTCTAAACCAAAAAGAATTAGAAAAATGGGCTGCTGTTTCGAGCAATATGGATAATGCATTAAAAGCAGCAAATAATGGCGATGCAAATGCTCAAATAAGAATGGCTGAAGTAAATCAACATGTCTATGGCAAACCTGAAGAAGCAGAAAAATGGTATTTAAAAGCGGCTATTAAAGGAAATGCAATTGCACAAGGTGAGTTAGGAGCAATGTATGATGAATATACTGGTCGTATTAGAGATGGTAAAAAATCGGAAAAATGGATTAGAAAATCAGCAAACCAAGGGTACGCTGAAGCTGAATATAATCTTGGGTATATTTATAGCTTAGGGTATTATGGTGTTGCTGAAAATAAAGCGGAAGCCATAAAGTGGTGGTTAAAAGCAGCAAACCAAGGACATATAACAGCTATGCATTATTTAGCTGAAGCATATAAAAGCCAAAAAAATTATGAAGACGCGTTAATTTGGTATAAAAAATTAGCCAATGCCGCCAAGCCCGGTGATTATTATTATACAACAGCAGAGGATGATATTGCTGAGTTTTATTACAAAGGTTATGGTGTTGCAAAGGATTATCAAGAATCTTTAAAATGGTATGAAAAAGTAGCAAACTTGAATACAGAAGGAAATTCAAATTATAAATATGGTATAGGTCAAATTTATTATCACGGTGGTTATGGTGTTTCAAGAGATTACAATGAAGCAATGAAATGGTTTAAATCAGCAGCTTGTGAAGATTGTAAAACTATTTATGTAGGTATGAATGGATCTAGGTTTTTGTTAGGTCAAATGTATGAAAATGGTGAAGGGGTTGATAAAAATATGCAAGAAGCCATTAGGTATTATGAATTAGCATCAAGTCGGGAAAGTTATTATTATGACCATTACAAGGATGCACAAAACGCATTAATACGACTAGGTGAATAATATAAAAAGTATATGAGTAAAACCAATAACCTACACTATTTAAATTTTCCAACTTTAGAAGAGGCAGAAAAAGTAGCTGAAAGCTTTAAAGTGTTGCAAACAGAAATTAAAGGCGAAGTTTCCTTTTTTTATTTGGACGAAGACTCTATTGACAATAGAGTCTTGTTGCGTAAATTAATGAATACAAATGAAAAAGAGCATTTTGTGTTAGTTTCAAAAAACAAAGAGGTTTCTTTTTTAGCTTGGAAGGCCAATGTGTTGGCTTTTTTACATTATAAAAATAAAGATATAAATATAGGTTTACTAGATTTTAAAAATCGCTTAAAAAAATACCCTCTCGGGAATACAGAAGTAGAAGAAAAACTAAAAATAAATTTTAAAGGAGGTTTTGATTTGGTGCTTATAAATGCCATTTGTTTTTGTGTGGGTAGTGGTAATTATACTTATATTTATTTAGAAGACGGCACTAGAAAATGTATTTCATATCCATTAAACGTATTAGAAAAAAGATTAATAGAAGTGGGTTTTTTAAAAAGAATAGGTAAATCTTTTATAGTGAATATGAACCGAGTTAAAAAAGTTCAAAGTCAGCATTTAGTTTTTAAAGGAACAAAAGAAATAGAATTAAAATTAGGAGAAATTTACATAAAAAGAGTAAAACAAAATTTACTTTGGTATTAGTATGGAAGCATTTACAATAGGAAGAAATTTAGACAATAGTTACGTTATTAATGATAATACAGTAAGTGGTTATCACGCTAAAATAATAATTGACGATACTGATTATACTACCTTTACTTTAAAAGACTTAAACTCTTCGAATGGAACAAAAGTGAACGGACAGAGTGTTTTATCAAAAAAAATCGATAAAAACAGTAACATAGAATTTGCAACAGCAACTGTAGATGTTAGACAATTATTTGAACAATTAGAGAACTATATTTTGAAAAACAGAGTAGATTTTTCAAAAGAATTTTTTCAACTAAAAGAAACAGAAAGAAAATATATAAAAGAAAAACAAACCATTAATAAATATTTCAAACTCAGGTCTGGTTTAATCCGCGGTGGTATTACCATTGGATTAATGATTCTGGTTTATAATAATGCGTATATAAAATCTATTGAAGGCATCCGGATCTATTTAATGCTAGGTATTGGAACAGTTGGAGGTATTATTTCTACGGCTTCAATTTCAGATAAAAATGTAAAAAATAAACTAGAAGATTTATATATTGAATATTCAGAAAAATTTAATTGTCCGAAATGCGATTTTGATATGACAAGTAAAACTTGGAAGTTTTGGAAGTCTAAAAAAAACTGTCCGAAATGTAAATGTAATTGGGTAAAAAACACTTCAAATAACTAATAATAGATGCATAAACAAAATGAAAAGTTTGATGACTTTATTATAGAAATTGATGTTTCTGAAGTACCCATTACCGAATTATTAACTAAGAATGATAGGCTTTCGTTAGATTTTGATGAACTTTTTCTTGATGATTTAGAAATGATTGATTTGGACGATGATGTTTTTGATGAAGCAGAATTGGAAGATGAATTTAATGATGAATTTGATGAAGATTACAACAGCTATTTTGAGGAGCAGGCTACACTAGATGATATTGATTTAGAATTTGATGAAACATTAGAATAAAATATGGCAGGTTATAAATGTAAAAAATGCAATACAAGAAACACCGTTCTAAAAGAATGGATAGAATTAGGTATCAATAGAATGGTTTCTTGTGAAAATTGTGGTCATAAAATGAATTTAAATCTGCAACCCAAGCAAGTACAACAAACACCAGGTACTCAGGTTGTAGAAAACTCTCAAGCTCATAATCATGTTCTGGAATCTAATGGAGGTACTAATGTTGTCGGTTTAAATAGAGGGAAAGCTAATAAATATATTCTTCAAGTTGTAAAAAGCGAACATTATACCCAGAACTTACAGATAAAAGATTTTAAAAACACACTAAAAATTTTTATAGGAAGAAATCCAAATAATATTGAAAATTCTGAAGTAGATAAAGATGTTTTTTGGACAGTTAATGACCCATATATATCCAGAACGCACTGTTTAATAACTGTCCTGTTAAATAATGGCAAAGCTCAATTTATATTGGAAGATTTAAAGAGTGCCAACGGTACAGAAGTGAATGAAACTAAACTGGAAAACAACGATCAGATTTTATTAAATATTGGAGATGAAGTAGTGATAGGAGATACTGTTTTTACACTTCAAAAACAATAATTAAAGTTTTCATAAAATAAAACAGGTGTTTCATACATCTAAATCGCTTAAAACCAAAAAACTAATTAGTTTTATAAAGTAATAGAAATAGTTATGACGGAAAAGACAATTTTAAAAACCAATTCTGATAAAACCAATATCTTAAGGTTTAAAGGCATTACAAAAAAGCAAATTGCTTTATTGAAAGAAAACAAACTGCCATTTGCTACAATACTTGGTTTGTTAGGAGGTATGAGTACTCAATATGCATTTATGAGTGCAACAGGAACCATTGCAGAGCCGGAAGACGCTATAGATGAAACAATACCTAACGAAAATGAAGAAGAGGCTTTTGATTTTGACGTTCCTACACATATAGAATTTTCTGATGCCGTTACAGAAGAAATGACTTTTAATGAAGCCTTTAAAGCGGCCCGACAAGATACTGATGGATCAGGCTTTTTTAACTGGCATGGCAACACCTACCATACATTAAATAAGGAAGAATGGGAAGGGCTTTCAGATGAAGAACGACAAGAGTTTTTTGATAAGATTCAAGAACATTCAGATTTTAATAGCGGAGATTATAGTAGTGAAACTGATTTGGAAGATAACATTCCAGATGAAATAAGCTACGATGATATCATGTACGATGAACAAGAATATTATTCAGATTCTAATATTGAATCCGATGAGTTTGTAACCCTAGATGAAATTGGAGATACTGTCGATATTATTGACGGTTTAAACGATGGGAAGGCAAAAGGCGAAGCAGATGGCATAGATGGTGGTGTAGAATATATACCTGAAGATATAGATAATACTTCAGAATTTGATATAGAATATGACGATGATGAACTAGATTATGATACTTCAGATCCTGATATAGAATATGACGATGATAGTTTAAATGATTTGCTTTCTTAAAATTTAAAAATATGTACATAAAAAAAGTAATGATTATCTGTTTTTTAATAATGGGAGTTATGCAAAGTTGTAAAACTTACAATCATTATAAAACAAACCAAATCTTTGAGATAAATTTAGAAAATGAAGGTGCGGGTGGCTACAAATGGAGTTTTGTAAAAACACCAGACATAGAAGTTGTAGATTCTAGCCAAGTAGTTTTACAAGGAAATAGCAAGCTAGTAAGCTATGAAAAAAAATATAAATTAAAGGGACTTAAAAAAGGAGCTTATATCTTGACATTTCATCATTTAAGAAATTTTGAAAAGAATGACACAATTCCAGAAGAAAATATTAAAATAATTAACGTAAGAATAAAATAATTATGAGAATCAATAAATATCTAGTTTTTACTATTATAACGTTGTGTTCATTCTTTGCGAAAGCTCAAGAAAACAAGGGAAGAGGTATTCAATTGCCTACTGACAACGAATTTAAAGAGATTTTTAAAATACAAAGTAATTATGTTCAAGGTGGGCAAAAAATATACAATCTCACCTCTTCAGTATATGGAGATGCCAATGCACCTACTTTTGATTTAAGAGATATTAATGGCTTAACGTCTGTGAAAGACCAAGGGTCTTGTGGTTCTTGTTGGGCATTTTCTGCGGTTGCTACTATAGAATCTAGTAATTTATTGATCAATAAAAAATATTTAGACTTATCTGAACAATCTCTAGTTAATTGTGTTGCAGATAGTCAAGGTTGTGAAGGTGGTTGGTATGACCATGCATATAGTTGGTTGCTTTTAAATAATAAAGACGTTGCTTTAGAAGATGAAATCCCATATAAAAACAGTGACCTAAGTTGCAGTCTTTATGAAGGAAACTCGAATGTAAAAATTGCCAATTATAATTTTTTAATAGGAAACCCTTCAATAGAAGAAATTAAGAATGCTTTAGTAAGGCATGGGGCTTTGGCTGTAGCATTATATTCAAACAATACACAATTCTCAAATTATAAAGGAGGAGTTATAAAGGCCCTAAACTCTGCGCCAGATCACGCCGTAACAATAGTTGGTTGGGATGATACTCAAGAAGCCTGGTTGATAAAAAATTCTTGGGGAACAGCATGGGGTATAAATGGTTTTGGATGGGTTGGATATAATACAACGGGAATAACTGCTTTTTCTTGGGTAGATGTTACAAGAAATGATGTTATTGAAGAATCAGAATTAGAACCAAAATCAGATTTAGATCTAGTAGAAATAGACTTTGTACATGTTTTAGGTTCTTTACAAGTGCATCAAGAGCTTTATGTGAAGATTGATGATGATTTGGTGAAAATATTTGGAATGAACAAAAAAGAAATAAAATATCATAATAAAGTATATGTATCGAAAGGAAAACACGAGTTTGAAATTATTACAAAATCAATCATAAAGAAGGATAATAAAAAATCTATGATTTTTGGAATATCATTAGGTAAGATAAATGTCACAGAAGATGTTTCCTACAAACTGGTTTATAAAAGTAGGGTTAATGAATCTAATGTTTTTAAGTTGTCTTTGGAGGCCGACGATATTAAGATTGGTGAATAATTTAAAATAGTTTCATTATTTCAATTTAAAATATGGCCTAGGTTCAATATAAGAAATTACATTAAAATTAACTTATGAAATTTTCAATAACACGAACAGTTTCATCCGTAATTTCACATGCAAACCAAAGAATAATACACGACTATCTAAAAAAACCGTAAAGGAAACCTTAATAATAAAAATTGCCAAACTACGGAATTGTTGCGATAGTGTTTCACCCTCGGTAAATTTTGAAAAAATCGCTTCAGGAGAAAATATTTAAACTTAGAAAATAAACATTATTCAAGTAATCTGTGTAAGTGATATTACGAATATGAATATACTATTGAAGGTCTTGAAGATGATGATTATTTAGTGTATTTAGAAAACGAAGCGGTTAAACAAGATTAAACATATGTGTTTGTAATCATTTTGAGCAATTGTATTAATAACCAGACACCTAAAAATTATATTATGAGAATTTTAATACTACTGCCTATTTTAATAGTAACGCTAACAGCAAAGGCACAACAACTCGTTTTAAACGATGGGCTTATTGCGCAATATACTCAAGAGGCTATTTTGCCGCTTACAGATGAGATTTATGCGCTGGTGAAAGACAGCACAGCCTTTCTCTATAATGTAAATGGAGCAGTCCCTTACAAAGCATCAAAACTTAAGGATAGCTATATTTTAAATACGGTTGAAAACAAACTGTACAATATTAAATTGGTGCCAAATTTTGTAGATCAAATAGAAGACGATACACAGGAGTTAATCACTCTTGTAACCTATGTCTATGAAGTAAACTATGCCACTGTAGATAAGGCAAAAACAAATGATTTAGTAAAACAGTATGGCTACTTAATCCCAAAGAAAGCAGTCTCAGAAACGTTTAGATTTAATGAGACTTTAAATATTGAAGATAGCTATAGTATGAGTATTTATCAAGATAAGCACTTATCATTACCATCACATTATATAAGGATTGATAAAAATAACATATTAGCTTTACATGCTAACGGAGATCTGGTTCTTAATGAAGTGAAAGAACATAAAGTGACTAGGGAAAAAAAATGGTCAGATTTTAATGGTTCTATAAACATTGTTAGTAGCGTAAAGATTGGAGATGTTGCTCGGATAAATTTCCAACACTATCAAGAAAACAGCGATACTGTAGTTTCAATTTGGAGCACGATAAATCTAAAAACTCAAGCTTTTGTTCCTGTGGATTTAAAAGACTTCAATACCAATTTAGAGAATCTACAAGCCCAAGACGTGGCACTACTCAATAGCGTTCCATATTTTTATAAAGCAATAAACGCTAGTAATATGAGGTTGTTCGTATTGCCAGACAGAAACTTTGTGTGGTTAGATGACGAATCTTACTATTATGGCTCTGATGACTTATCAAAATATGTCACCATGAACATGGAAGGTAAGAGTTATGACCTTTCTGCACATGCCTATATCTTCAACTATCCGTCACGTATTATAAGAGCCATTGCGCCTCAAGAGATAGATAAAATTAGAATTTTAGAGGAAGTTTATGTTAAAAATAAACATAAAATAGAATCTGAGCGATGCAAAAACTAACACCATGAATATTAAAAACCTTAGGTGTTTGTTCAAGATATTTAATAGTTATAACAAAAATATGCAGGTAAAATAAAATGATGCTTTACATTAAATTCGAAATTCATGATCCTCCAAAGTTTGAAGATTTTCAAAAACTTTATGATCATATGGTTAAAGTAAGACAAGCTGGTTTTAAGTTTGATGATAAAGGCCCTGAATTTGATTGGGATACCATGTCTGAAGAAGAGATAGATGTTGCAATGGAGGAATTAAATGCTTTTTTAGACCAACAGGTTGAACCTGAAAAACATAGATGCAAAGAGTTAATGCCAAATTATGTAACCGTATTTCTAGAGAGTTATTTGCAAAGCGATAGTGAAAATTTAGAATCATTTGGTAGTTATGATGTCTTTTCCATATTTAATTATTTAGAATTTGGTTTTGAGGTAGATATGGAGAGTCTTAAAAAGATAAATGAGCATTTGGGAATTGTTGCCTTTTCTACTGGAAACTATCCTTTTGGTGGTATGGAGCGTTTTTTAATGACTTTGGCTGCATACAACTTAAAACCTGTAGCGTGTTTTGATGGCTTCCATGAATGTGAACTTATTTGGAGATCTAGGTTTGACTATGAGTCCGTTATTTTATTAAAAAAGCAAAATGGTTTACAAAAAATCAAAAAACTGATTCGCAGTAGTTTCTTTAAAAAATTTCTTTTTTCACTGCTTATAGTTATATCTAATACTGTGGTAGCACAAATTAGAAATCCTCAATTTAAAGCCAATACTATTAAAGATGTGTTAGTTTTAGAAAAGCCAGAGTTTTCTTCGCCAGAAAAAGATATCTTATTTTTCTTTTCAGAAACCTATTTATTTGATCTCCGTAATTATTCTATGGATGTAAAAGAATTGACTTTCGTACATACTGTTTACACCCCTGATGAAACAAGAATAAGCGTTGATACTTTAAGATTTAAATATGAAAACCATTTCATCAAAAACCCTTTAATAAGTAAAAAACCAATTTTAGATTATATAGGAATTGATAGTATTTCTAAAAAAGGCAAGACAGTTAAACTATTTCATTTTGATGAAGATCTAGATTATATCTATCAAGTATATGAACTAAAAAACGAACAAATAATTAGTCTGGCAGACAATACCAGTGTTAAATATTACAATACAAAATACACTTACAATAACAAGCGCCAATTACTAGAAGCCGAAACCATTGATGATTATGGTATTCGCGAATTAATAACGGCAACTTATAACGAAAATAATACTATTAGTTCCAAAAAAAGGTTTGAAACAAGTGATGGCGTAACTATTACTACAACCAACTACAGCTATAAAAATGACTTATTAACTAAAGTAGAAAGACGCAGTGTACTTTATTTTGTTCCTTTAGATCAAGTTAAAACACCGCTAGAAAAAATTGACTATTCTAAATACACAAACAGTGATACTTTTATAAATTTAAATACTGTAAATCTTACTTATAATGAAAAAAGCGAATTAATTAAAATAGTAGATACTAATAAAGGTTTTTCTGAAAATGAAGGAGTTGATTATGAAGATATGGAGCTATTTATATTGCAACAAAAACCAAAGAAGCTGATTATACATGCGGGTTTACCTAAAAAAAGAACTTATGAATATATTTTTGATGACTTAGGTCATCCGAAAGAAATAAACTCGTATGTTGTTGAAGCCCATAAAACTTGGCTCCATAAAAAAACAGCTTTTAAAATTTTATTTTCTGAGTAAGCATTAGTCCATAAAAACTATATAAATCAACTCATATTTAGAAGGAAGTGAAGATATCAAGGGAGCACATTTAAGCGAAGTCATACAATAGAGAAGTTTGGATAGAGAAGGTTGGTTGGGTTAATTGTTGTGAAATCAGGAATCTTATAAATTTTTCGCGTTTTTAAATGTTGCCTTTCGTTTTAAGAATTAAATAATAATAGTACTTATGTTCCTTATTTTTGAAGGAATTTTCAAACTTTTTAATACATTTAGAACTTATTAACCAAACCAACTAATTGTGAAAAAATTTAGTTTATTAATTTTAGGAATTCTTATAGGAGCTTTGGCTACTTATTTCTATTGTTCAAAATCCAATTTAGAACAACCTGAAGTAGCCGTTGTTGCACCAAAAGGACTGATTACTCCAGAAGAAGCCAAAACTTTAGATCAAGCGTTTAACAGCAGACATGCTTTAATTAGCGATTCTATTGTATTGCGTCCAGATAACCGATCTTCTTGGTGGTCTTTAAAAGACATGAGAGATTATTTAAACTATGCAGAAAATGAATCTAAAGAGTTAGGTTATACTATGGATGGTGTACGGGTGTATTTAGGGGCTTACCCAACAAATAAACAAGTTGGTTATACGACTATGTTTTTAGTGCCAACAGGCGTAGAAAATATCTCCCAAGGAAATAGCACATTATTTAATATGTTGTCACCTGGAGGAGGAGATGTTCCAGGAGGTAGTGGGTTAAATGATGGTGTAGGCGGAAACCCACCGTCATCTAATTATCCACATTAAATTTAATGGAAGAGTTTTTAAGAGAAAATTATTTTTTTATTCTTCACCTTATTGAAACCTTTGCTGCTGTTACAGGTTTATATTTCTATAAGAAATATAGAGCTACATCTGCTAAGTATTTTATTTGGTTTTTAGTCTATATTGCAATTTGTGAGTTCTTAGCCAGATATACCATGTTTTGCCATGAAGACAGTTTTTTGTATTTTTTAGAAGGAACTTTATTAGAACGAAATTTTTGGTGGTCAACATTATTCTGGAAAATTGGAGCGATTTTATTTTTTACTTTTTATTATTATAAAATATTAGAAACGGATATTTTTAAAAAAATAATAAAGGGTGTTGGCTATAGCTTTTTTAGCTTTTCAAGTATTTTTATTATTCTGAATTGGAAAGATTTGTTTATTCGTTTTTTTCCAATTTTAAGTGTTTTAGGAGCTCTTGTTGTATTTATTTGTGTAACCCTTTATTTAATTGAGGCATTAAAATCTGACAAATTAATTTTCATTTATAAATCATTAAGTTTTTATATAACTTTGGCTATATTTATTTGGTGGTTAATAATTACACCACTCATTTTTTATGACATATATAATTCAACTTCTGATTGGAATTTTGTGTTTTTAAAATGGCAGATTTATTTAATTGCAAATATATTTATGTATGGGATGTTTGCTATTGGTTTAATTGTAGCAAGTCCTGAAAATGAGAAAATTTGAAATAAAATTTTTAAACTATGCTAAAAACGAATCTAAAGATTTAGGTTATACTATGGATAGTGTACGCGTGTATTTAGGGGCTTATCCAACAGAAAAAGAAGTTGGTTACACGACTATGTTTTTGGTACCAACAGGAGTTGAGAACATTTCTCAAGGAAATAGTGCGTTTTTTAATATGAAGCCACCTGGAGGAGGAGATATTCCTGGAGGTGGTTTAAATGGTGGGCAAAATGGAATGCCACCACCATCTAATTATCCACAGTAAAGCTTTTTTGTTTGGAAGAATTTTTAAGAAATAATTATAGTATTTTAATAACTAGTATTGAGGTTTTTGCAGTTTTTGTGGGTATAATCTCATATAAAAAATACAAATATTCTAATGCTAAATATTTTATTTATACCCTAGTTTATCTCTTTATAATTGAATTACTTGGAGCATATACTATTTATGTAGAAAAATATGAATTTTTAAACAATATAGAAATAGCCTTAAAAGGCACCTTGTTTGAAAAGAATAGATGGTGGTTTACTATATTCTGGAAAATAGGAGGTGTATTAGTATTTGCCATATATTACCAGAGAGTATTAACAAATAAAATTTATTTAAAATTACTTAAAGGATCTACAATTCTATTCTTGTTGTTTTCAATTTATATTATCTCAACCAATTGGAAAGACTTTTTTGTTAAATCTTTTTTATCCCTGGATATTGCAGGAGCATTAATTATTATTCAATGTGCTTTTTATTATTTCTTGGAAATTCTTACTAATGAACGAGTGCTTAAATTTTACAAAGATTTAAACTTTTACATAAGTATTGCAATTTTAATTTTTTGGCTAATAATATCACCTTTAGCTTTTTATGAAGTGTATTATTCAACAGATGATTGGAATTATATTATTTTGAAATGGCAAATCTATTTATTTGCAAACTTGTTTTTGTATGGCGTGTTTGCTATTGGATTAATTGTATCAAATCCAGAAAACGAGAAAATTTAAAATAAAATTATGAAATTTTTAAACTATGCCGAAAACGAATCTAAAGAATTAGGTTATACTATGGATGGTGTACGTGTGTATTTAGGCGCTTTTCCAACAGATAAGGAAGTTGGTTATACGACTATGTTTTTAGTGCCAACAGGCATTGAGAACATTTCTCAAGGTAATAGTACTATATTTAATATGTTGCCTCTTGGAGGAGGAGATGTCCCTGGGGGGAGTGGATTAAATGAAGGTAGTATGGGTAATCCACCGTCATCTAATTATCCACATTAAATTTAATGGAAGAGTTTTTAAGAGAAAATTATTTTTTTATTCTTCACCTTATTGAAACCTTTGCTGCTGTTACAGGTTTATATTTCTATAAGAAATATAGAGCTACATCTGCTAAGTATTTTATTTGGTTTTTAGTCTATATTGCAATTTGTGAGTTCTTAGCCAGATATACCATGTTTTGTCATGAAGACAGTTTTTTGTATTTTTTAGAAGGAACTTTATTAGAACGAAATTTTTGGTGGTCAACATTGTTCTGGAAAATTGGAGCGATTTTATTTTTTACTTTTTATTATTATAAAATATTAGAAACGGATATTTTTAAAAAAATAATAAAGGGTGTTGGCTATAGCTTTTTTAGCTTTTCAAGTATTTTTATTATTCTGAATTGGAAAGATTTGTTTATTCGTTTTTTTCCAATTTTAAGTGTTTTAGGAGCTCTTGTTGTATTTATTTGTGTAACCATTTATTTAATTGAGGCATTAAAATCTGATAAATTAATTTTCATTTATAAATCATTAAGTTTTTATATTACTTTGGCTATATTTATTTGGTGGCTAATAATTACACCACTCGTTTTTTATGACATATATAGTTCAACAGCTGATTGGAATTTTGTGTTTTTAAAATGGCAGATTTATTTAATCGCAAATATATTTATGTATGGTACTTTTACAATTGGTTTAATTGTATCAAGTCCTGAAAACGAGAAAATTTGAAATAAAATAGAATTATGATATTTTTAAACTATGTAGAAAACGAATCTAAAGAGTTAGGTTATACTATGGATGGTGTACGCGTGTATTTAGGGGCATATCCAAAAATTAAACAAGTAGTTATACTCATATGTTTTTAGTGCCTAAAGGAATCAATAATAAATAATATAGTGAGAGAATTTTTATATGAATATTACACCATACTATCTAAAAGTGTCGAAATATTAGCATTTGTTATTGGTGTATTAGTCTATAAAAAATATAAAAATACCCAAGTCAAATATTTTATTTGGTTTTTAGGATGGGTTGTTTTTGTGGAAGCCGTAGGGAGTTATCCAAGACATTTAAAGGATTATGGCTTAGACTATTTAATAGAAGACACTTTAATAGAAAGAAATTATTGGTGGTATACACTATTTTGGACGTCTGCAGCAACCTTATTTTATTCATGGTTTTTTAGTTTAAGATATAAGTCTCAGGTTTTTAAAAAAATCGTTAGACTATGTCAATATGGTTACTTGTTGATTTTAATAGGAACTATTTTTTATGACCCCCAAGCATTTTTTTCTTATAAATCAGAATACCTTAGCATCTTCAGTGTTCTGGTAATATTATTGAGTTTGTTTTTTTATTTTATTGAACTGATTAATGCTGAGAAGCTTACTAACATTTCAAGATCTATTTATTTTTATATTGCTATTACCTTATTTGTTTGGTGGCTTGTAACAACACCTTTAGGGTTTTTTGAGAAATATTTTACAGAAGCCGATTGGGATTATATCATGATAAAATGGTACATGATGTTAATATCCAATGTTTTAATGTACGTTACATTCGCTTTTGCCTTAATCTGGTGCAAACCAGAAAAAGATGTATAAATAGTGCGCTTTAAACCCTATAATAATTTTTAATTATTATATTTATTTCAGATTTAAATTAGAGTTATAATCAATGAAAGACTTCTTACTTCAAAATTATATGTTTATTAATAAAGCTATTATTTTTATAGCGGCATTTGTAGGATTGATTATGCTCAAGAAGTATAATCAAACAGTAGTAAAATACTTTATTTACTTTTTGGTATATCTATTTATTGCAGATATTTTGGGGTCATATGGTAAAATATTAACCCAATTAGGTTATTATCCTTTAATAGAAAATACAGTGTTTAAATATAACTTTTGGTGGGTTACCATAACTTGGTATATAGGGTCTGCTGTCTTTTTTGCCTGGTATTATAGAAAGTTGATTAAAAATGAGTTTTTAAGAAACATACTTCGATATGCTCTTGTACTGTTTCTTATTGTTTCCATAGGAAGTATCATATTAAATTTCGAACGTCTTTTTACTGGCACTTACAAAATTATAAGAATTGGCAACATGTCCATACTTATGTTAAGTGCTCTTTTTTATTTGTATGAAATGCTTCATTCAGAAAAAGTATTAGAATTTTATAAAGACATTCATTTTTATATTAGTGTCATTCTTCTAATTTATTTATTAATTACGATTCCTTTGGTACATTTTGTTTGTGGCCAGGCAAATACAGATCCAAACCAGGCTGTTTTAAAATGGCTCATTATGCTGTATGCCAATGTTTTTATGTACCTTTCTTTTGCAGTTGCCCTAATTGTTTCAAAACCTAAAAATGATTTACCTATTTAATACGTTTTTATTACAACAACCTACAGTTTCTACTTCTGCAGAGCGTTATCTTTTAATATATATGATAGGCGTATTGCTTATTGTAACATCTCTGGTTGTTATCTTCTTTATTGTTTTTCAAAAGCGAAAAAACAAGCTCTTATTGGATAAAATTAAACAACAACAAGCTTTCGACGAGGAGATTTCGAAAACACAAACCGAAATTCAAGAAGAAACTCTAAAACATGTTGGAAGAGAATTACATGACAATGTAGGACAGCTTTTAGCTTTTGCTAGTATGCAGATTAACATGCTTGCGGGTCATGTTAAAGACGATTTAAAAGAAAAGGTTTTAGACACTTCAAATGTTATTAAAGCTAGTCTTCAAGAGGTTAGAGCGCTCTCAAAATCTTTGAATACGGATGTTATTTTAAATGCTGGGTTTGAAGAATCTATTCAAAATGAATTAAACCGTTTAAAACGCATGAAGTTAATGGAGGTTGAACTTATTTGTTTGGGCAAAAAAGATGTTCGTAAAAATAATAAAGATGCTATTATCCTATTTCGAATTATCCAGGAATTCATGTCTAATACGGTTAAATATTCTAAAGCAAAACACTTGAGCATATCTTTAAATTATACGGAAGAAAAATTAATTATTATAGCCAAAGATGACGGGGTAGGTTTTGATATGGAAACCGTAAAAAGTGGCGCTGGATTAATTAATATGAAGGCTAGGACTGAACTTATAGAATCCACTTTTAGCTTAACCTCTAAGCCAAATGAAGGAGTGGAACTTCAAATAGAATATCCAGTTTTGAAGAGAGCTATAAACGATTGATGATTTACGATTTTTGATTTTGGATCAATGATTGAAGATTTTCGAACACTAATTACACACAAGCATCCCAAACAGGGTCTTTAGGGAGAGGAGCTGTTACATTAATAGCTTCGTTTGAAACAGGGTGTATAAACTGTAAATTTCTGGCGTGTAAACTAATGCTTGCATCTTTGTTGCTACGGTCGAATCCATATTTTAGATCGCCTTTAATAGGACAACCAATACTGGCCAATTGCACACGAATTTGATGATGTCTTCCAGTTTCCAAAGTAACTTCTAAAAGGAAATACGTATCTAATTTTTTAACTACTTGATAATGAAGAATGGCTTTTTTACCATCAGGAATTTCATTTGGATAAGCAGTAGATTTATTGTTTTTAGGATTTTTTATCAACCAATGAATTAATGTATCCTGAAGTTTTGTAGGTTCCTTTTTTACTAAAGCCCAATACGTTTTTTCCGTCTTTTTATCCGCAAATAATTTATTGAGTCTTGGTAAAGATTTACTTGTCTTAGCAAACATAACGACACCTGTTGTTGGTCTGTCTAATCGATGAACCACCCCAAGATATACATTTCCAGGTTTGCTGTATTTGTCTTTAATATACTCTTTAACAACCTCGCTTAAGGGTTTGTCTCCCGTTTTATCTCCTTGAACAATATCTCCAGCCCGTTTATTAACGATGATGATGTGATTGTCTTCGTAGAGAACTTGAAGGTTGGATTTATTGGATAATGTTTTGGATTTTTGGATCACTAGATACTTCGATTTTTGGATTTATTTGAGAGTTGATTTAAATTTGGAAATCATTTTAATTATAGATTCTAAATTTTTCAAAAGAGAGATTACTTCTTGTTGGTTTATGAATTTTAAATCTGAAGCGATTAATAGTTGTGTTTCAATTTCATAAGCAGAACCAATTGCTATTTGTAAAAATCTTGTAAAGTCTTTATTTGAATTTCTGGAAGAACCTTCCGCAATATTTGAAGGAATGGAAACTGAAGCTCTTCGCAATTGATTTACTAATCCAAACTTTTCTGATTCTGGAAATTTAGACGTTATTGAATAAATTTCAGAACAGAACAATCTGCTTTTTTTCCAAATTTCCAAATCTTTAAATCTGTGCATCAAATTAGGTTTTAAGTAAGGAATCTAATTATCCAATGTTCGAAACTTCTAATAATCAAACTTAATACTGTTCCTCATCATTCGGAAAATCTTCAGACTTGACATCACCAACATATTGTGAGATGGCAGTTGTCATTTCTTCATATAAATTCATGTAACGTCTTAAAAAACGTGGGTGAAATTCGTGAGTCATACCAATCATATCGTGTAAAACTAAAACTTGCCCATCAACGCCATTACCTGCGCCAATTCCGATTACGGGAATAGAAACACTTTCTGCAACTTCTTTTGCCAAACTAGCTGGTATTTTTTCCAAAACAATAGCAAAACAACCTGCTTTTTCAAGCATTAGAGCATCTTGTTTTAATTGGATCGCTTCTTCGTCTTCCTTAGCACGAACGGTATAAGTACCAAATTTATAGATAGATTGTGGTGTTAAACCTAAATGTCCCATCACAGGAATTCCAGCATTTAAAATACGCTTGATAGATTCTTTTACTTCTTTTCCACCTTCAAGTTTTACGGCATGTCCACCGGATTCTTTCATAATTCTTATAGCAGAACGCAAGGCTTCTTTAGGATCACTTTGGTAACTTCCAAAAGGTAAATCAACAACCACCAAAGCACGTTCTACAGCTCTAACTACAGAAGACGCATGATATATCATTTGGTCTAAAGTAATTGGTAAGGTGGTTTCATGCCCAGCCATGACGTTACTGGCAGAATCACCAACTAAAATAACATCTATTCCAGAACCATCAACAATTTTAGCCATGGTAAAGTCATAAGCTGTAAGCATGGAGATTTTCTCTCCATTAGCTTTCATGTCAACTAAGGTTTTTACGGTAATTCTTTTGTACTCTTTTTTTGCAACAGACATATGTGTAGTTTGAAATTTTAATAGATGTAAAAGTACTAAATAATTGATAGCTTGGTAAGGCTGATAAAAAAATTTAGTTTGCTAATAGAGAATTATCTTTTTTGATTAAATATAATAATAATGAATAGCCCTTCTATTTTAAAAATATAAACTTAAAAGATGCTAGGAGCAAAGAGGGTTGAATTGATTAGCGCATGACAATCTTCAATATTATTTGTTTAAATAACAGTCTAATTTTAATGTGTCAATTATCTAATTATTAGGAAAATAGAGTCTAACAATCAGGAATATTTACTGCAACAGCTAAACCACCTTCACTAGTTTCCTTGTATTTGGAACTCATGTCTTTTGCTGTTTCCCACATGGTAGAAACTACTTTATCGAAAGGGACTTTTACATTTTCTGGATTGGTATCTAGGGCCATTTCAGCGGCGTGAATAGCCTTCATAGCTCCCATAGAATTACGTTCAATACAAGGAATCTGAACCAAGCCACCAATAGGATCGCAAGTAAGACCTAAATGATGTTCCATAGCTATTTCTGCAGCGATTAAAACTTGGTCTGGACTGCCTCCTAATAATTCACATAGAGCTCCAGCTGCCATAGCAGACGATACACCAATTTCTGCTTGACAGCCACCCATGGCTGCCGAAATTGTGGCACCTTTTTTAAACATGCTTCCTATTTCTCCAGCTACCAATAAAAATCTTTTAATATGGTCAAAGTTAGCCTCATGGTTTTCTATAACCAGATAATACATAAGCACGGCAGGAATTACACCAGCACTACCATTTGTAGGCGCCGTAACAATACGACCTAAAGACGCATTAACTTCATTAACGCTTAAAGCAAAACAACTTACCCATTTTAGGATTTGTCTAAATTTAACTTCTGTTAGTCTAATGGTTTCCAACCATTCTTGAGGATCGGAATATGGTACAACTCCTTTTAAATTTTGATGCATGTCGTAAGCACGACGTCTTACATTTAAACCACCAGGGAGATTCCCTTCGGTATGACAACCAATGTACATACATTCCAACATGGTCATCCAAATACGTTGTAGTTCAAAATCTATGGTTTTTTCGTCACGAAGCGATTTTTCATTTTCTAAAACAACACCAGAAATAGGCATATTTAATTGTGCACAATAGGCTAAAAGTTCCGTTCCTTTTACAATAGGATAAGGAAACGTGTTTAGAAAAATTTCTTTATTCTTTTTTGAATTCTTTCGTTCTTCTTTTACAACAAAACCACCACCAATAGAATAAAAAGTCGATTTTAATTTTTTGCCATTTATGGTAGCCGTAAAGGTTAAACCATTGGAATGATAAGGTAGAAATTTTCTGTTGAAGATGATATTAGTTTCTGGAAGGAAAGGCACCAATTTTTCATGGTTAAAATTTAAAACCTTATTTTCTTTAATAGAATTTATAATGCCTTCAATAGAGTTTATAGGAATAATTTCTGGATCGCCACCACTTAAACCTAACATAATAGCATAATCCGTAGCATGTCCTTTACCAGTTAGAGATAAAGAGCCATACAGATTCACAGTGATTTCTTCAACAGCATCAAATTTTTTGCTGTCTTTTAGCTCTTTAATCCAGCGTTCAGCTGCTCGCCAAGGTCCTAAAGTATGAGAACTTGATGGTCCAACACCAATTTTTAACATATCAAAAGTAGAAATGCATTCCATGTTTTATAGGTTTAATTTAACTTCAAAGATACATTTTAGTATTCATGAAATAGAAGAAAAAATGTGAGAAAAAGAATTAGCGTTTTTCGAAAGATTCTATATTATATGCTTCCATTACAGTTGTTAAATCTTCAAAATTTCTTTTCCCGATGTTATCGGCAGGAACAATAACAACTCTAAAAACTTGATTTTGCGTCCAAGAAGGATCTAACGTATTTAAATTAATAGTACCATCTAAGAAGAAACGAACATCTGTACGTGTGAAATCAAAATTATAAGTTAATGAACCTTCATCAAATTCAACAGTTTGTGGCATTAATCTCCAAACATCTTGGCCGTTATTTACTTCCCAAAGTATGTAAACAAGGGTCATGTCGTAAGGATAAATTTCAAAACCGTAGGCTTCAAAGTATTCATAATTATTGAGAGCATTAAAATCCACTTCTATTTCAAAAGCAGGAGCAATAATAATACCGCCATCATTTCCAGGAGGTCCCTGAGGTCCTTCACAAGAAGAAAAAACAACGCTTAATAAAGCTATAAATAAGATAGATAAATTTTTCATAATAGATTTTTGATTTTAAAAGTAGTAATAATTAAGAATTGAACGGGTGTTTTTCGTTCTATTAACATATCTGTATGACATCATGGCGGATTTTTGCCAAATAATAAGCATTAAAGGATTTAATTTAAAATGATCTTTAAGAAATTAAAAAGATTCACCAATTCTAAAATTCACACTCCAATCTTCTTTACCTACAGCGGCATCTAAGCCAATATTCATTTTAATGGCTTTAAATGCTCGGTAACGATAACCAACACCTACACCTGGATAAGCTTTCCAGTTGAAGTCTTCGGTTTCAGATCCATAAATAGTTGCGATTCCTGCAAAACCCACTAATCCCATTTTCTTACCAAAGTTATATCGATATTCACCTTGCAAGGCAATTAAACCATCGCCACGATATTTCCCTTCAGAATAACCTCGAATATCTTTTCCTCCAATAGTTACTTGTTGTTGAAAGGCAATATCACCTAATCCGAATTGTCCCGAAAAACGAGCCGCAATCACATCTTTTCCATTTTTCATAGGAAAATAGGTATTGTATTCTGATAATACTTTTTGCGCTTTTACTTCATTACCAAACCATGTAGGATATGAAATATATCTTAATAGCGACTTAATTCCCGAGGTTGGATAATAAACAGAGTTTCTAGAATCGTAGAGTCCGTTTAATTCAATAGCATTTGTTTGTGTCACATCTTCGGGTTGTATATCGTCTTGAAATTCTGTTTTATAATGAGCAAAGGTGTATGTAATACCACCATATAAATGTTTGACGATTTTTCTTTGCACCTCTACACTAAGAGCTGTTGCTTTCGTCCCATAATTGTAAAATCCAGACAGCTCCATATCGGTCATATAAAACTGTGAATTATAATCTCCAGAAAGGAAAAATAATTTTGCTCGCCATGAATCTTCTTTATAGTACCATTTATTAAATATCGAAATAAAATAAGACCCATTTGTTGTGTAAACTGCAGCCATTCCAGATAAAGATTTAGAGGAAATTGTATCTGTTTTATTTAATTTATAAGTAAACATAGGGATGGCTCCAATTAAGACCTCTAAATTTCTGTTATAACCTAAATAGGGCATTACTGTAAATTCAAGATTCTTAAGATTTAAAGTGTCTGCTGGCTTGATACTATCTGTTGCTTTCTGTTGAGAATAGCTATTAGAGAAACAGGTTACCGCAAGCAATATTAAAAGGAAATATTTTTTCATTTAATTGAATGATATTAATAAAGCGCAAAATACATTGATTTTTCGGTTAACATAAATTATGAATTCATTAATTTGAACATATGTAGTCTAGATAAAATGTGATTCTCTATTAATTGGATATCATGTTTTGTGAAATTTTATGACAGACATTAATCTTCTAGGGTCTGCCTATTTTCTCTTTTATGAAGAAAAGAAAGAATTATAATAGTACATCATAAATTTTAAAATCTTAAGATTCATAGTAATAGTAAGCTATTTAGAGGGTTACATTCAAACGAAAAGCAATCCTATGTGACATCATGTCACATTTTTTTACATGGCATAATCCTTGACTTATACATTCCGAATTTAAATAGAACACAACAACGTTTCCGTGAAGACGGAAATTTATAAAAACAAATATTATTATGAGTAAAATTATTGGAATCGATTTAGGAACTACAAACTCTTGCGTATCTGTAATGGAAGGTAATGAGCCAGTTGTAATTCCTAATGCAGAAGGTAAACGTACAACACCATCTGTTATCGCTTTTGTTGAAGGAGGCGAAATTAAAGTTGGTGACCCAGCAAAACGTCAAGCAGTAACAAACCCAACAAAAACGGTTTATTCTATCAAACGTTTTATGGGTAATAAATATTCTGAATCTAAAAATGAAGCAGAACGTGTACCGTACAAAGTAGTAAAAGGAGATAATGATACACCTCGTGTAGATATTGATGGTCGTTTATATACGCCACAAGAATTATCTGCTATGATTCTTCAAAAAATGAAGAAAACTGCTGAAGATTATTTAGGAACAACAGTTACTGAAGCAGTTATTACAGTTCCTGCTTACTTTAACGATAGTCAACGTCAAGCAACTAAGGAAGCTGGAGAGATTGCAGGTTTAAAAGTTCGAAGAATTATCAACGAACCTACAGCTGCTGCTTTAGCTTACGGAATGGATAAGAAAGGTATCGACCAAAAAATAGCTGTTTTTGATTTTGGAGGAGGAACACATGATGTTTCTATCTTAGAATTAGGAGATGGTGTTTTTGAAGTACTTGCTACAGATGGAGATACGCATTTAGGTGGTGATGATGTAGATCAAAAAATTATCGATTGGTTAGCTGCAGAATTTAAAGCTGAAGAAGATATCGATTTACGTAAAGACCCAATGGCTTTACAACGTTTAAAAGAAGCTGCTGAAAAAGCGAAGATTGAATTATCATCTTCTGCACAAACAGAAATAAACTTACCTTATGTTACGGCTACTGCTAGTGGACCAAAACACTTGGTACGTACTTTAACTCGTTCTAAATTCGAACAATTAATTGACGATTTAGTAAAACGTACTATAGAACCATGTCAAAAAGCTTTAAAAGCGGCAGGATTGACTAAAGATGATATCGACGAAGTTATTCTTGTTGGTGGATCTACTAGAATTCCAGCAGTACAAGAAGCAGTTGAAAAATTCTTTGGAAAAAAACCAAGTAAAGGAGTTAATCCAGACGAAGTTGTTTCTTTAGGAGCAGGTATTCAAGGTGGTGTTTTATCAGGAGATGTTAAAGATGTTTTATTATTAGATGTAACACCTTTATCTCTTGGTATTGAAACTATGGGTAATGTAATGACTAAGTTAATTGAAGCGAATACAACTATTCCTACAAAGAAAAGTCAAGTATTCTCTACAGCGGCAGACAATCAGCCTTCAGTAGAAATTCACGTTTTACAAGGTGAAAGAGCTATGGCAGCAGATAATAATACTATTGGACGTTTTCACTTAGACGGTCTTCCACCAGCACGTAGAGGAACACCTCAAATTGAAGTTACTTTTGATATTGATGCGAATGGAATTATCCATGTAACAGCAGGAGATAAAGCAACTGGAAAAACGCAAGACATTAGAATTGAAGCTTCTTCTGGATTAACAGAAGAGGAAATCAAGAAAATGAAGCAAGATGCTGAAGAGAATGCAGATGCAGATAAAGCAGCTAAAGAAAAAGCTGACAAATTAAATGCTGCAGATGCTATGATTTTCCAAACAGAAAGTCAGTTACAAGAATTTGGTGAAAAATTATCTGATGATAAAAAGAAACCAATTGAAGAAGCTCTTGAAGAATTGAAAGCAGCTTACGAAACTAAGGACATAGCAGTTATTGATCCAGCTTTAGAGAAAATTAACGAAGCTTGGAAAGTAGCTAGCGAAGAAATGTACAAAGCACAAGAAGGTGGACAACAAGGTGGTCCAGAAGCTGGTCCTGATGCAAATGCAGGAGGCGATGCTAACCAAGAAAGTGACGTAGAAGACGTAGATTTCGAAGAAGTTAAGTAAGCAGAGAGCCGAGTTTTACTTTTTGTAAAACTGGAGCGAATCGCTTATGCCGACGTAGGTGGGCATCTTGGAGAACCAATTTTGTAAAACAAAATTGTGTGAATCGCTTGTCTCAAATTTATTTTGGGATCTTAGAGAGCATCCTGATTAAAATCGGGATTGTGAATTCCTTATCCTGAGAGAAGTCGAAGGATCTTTTAAAAATAGAATAGATTTTAAAAAACGCAATCAGAAATGGTTGCGTTTTTTTTATTGGTTTAGATTTAGACCTGCCAGGTTTTATAAACCTGGCAGGTCTTTTTAAGTACAATAACTAATAGATTTTTACTGAAAAATTATTTTACCACAAATCTTAGAAAGATGTATTTTCTTTCTTACATTCGATAGAATTTTTTATATCCAAAGCCATGACCATTAAACCAACCCTCATTTTTGTATTCCTACTAAGTTTCTTTTTAAGTGGTTTTTCTCAATCTATAAGCAAGCAAGCCATGCTTGAAAAGATTAAAAATGAAGGTTTTAATAACTCACAAGCCATGTCGATGATTAGTGAATTATCCGACGTTTATGGACAACGCCTGACTGGTTCTAACGAATATTTAGAAGCAGCAAAATGGATGTCACAACAGATGATTTCTGTTGGTTTGGAGAATGTTCATTTTGAATCTTATTGTAATGATTGTCGTGGTTGGAGCATGGAGAGTTTTAATGTGGAGATGGTTTCACCAAATTTCATGCATATTTCGGCATATCCGTTGTCAATGTCAAAAAGTACGAATGGTATTGTTACGGGAGATGTGGTTCATATTAAAAAATACAGTCAGTTAGATTCTGTGAAACTTAAATTCTCAGGAAAGTTAAAAGGTAAAATTATTTTATTGGGAAAAGTGCCTCGTAAAAAATCCCTAACCGATACGCTATTTGAAAGATATTCTAAAGCCGATTTAGATAAAATGGCTTCACAAGATTCTGCTAAAGTTAAACAAACTCCCTTACCAGAATTATTAAAATCTTGGGAAACAGACGATATTAAAGAAGAAGCATTTTTAAAATTCTTAGAAGAAGAAGGCGCCTTGGCTGTTTTAAAATCCCGATCTATGTATTTGGGAGTTTTACATCCAGATGGCACCTATTATTACAAAGACGGGCAATTAAAACCTTTAGCATATTTTGCTATTATGCCTGAACATTTTGGTCGATTGGCAAGAATGATAGCCATGAATGTAACTCCTAAAGTACGTTTAAACCTAGAAACTACTTTTTATTCTAAACCGGAGAATAATGTGAATATCATAGCTGAATTAACAGGAACGGACAAAAAGTTAAAATCTGAAACCGTTTTGGTAGGGGCGCATTTCGATTCTTGGCACTCAGGAACTGGAGCTACAGATAATGGTGCAAGCTCTATTGTTTTGGTAGAAGCCTTAAGAATCCTTAAAAGTGTTGGCTATCAACCAAAAAGAACTATTAAATTAGGTCTTTGGGGAGGAGAAGAACAAGCTTTTTTAGGATCTGTTTCCTATGGTAAAACCCATTTTGGAGAGCATGATAAAAAACCAAATAAGGAGTCAACTAAAATAACGGCTTATTTAAATTTAGATAATGGAGCTGGAGCTATTAGGGGTTTATTTCTTCAAAATAATGCACTAGCAAAACCGGTGTTTAAAGAAATATTTTCAGCAATTCCAGATGTAACAGATGGTGTTTTAACCATTGAAAACACCTTGTCTACAGATCATGAAACATTCGATTTTTATAATATTCCTTCTTTTCAATTCATTCAAGATCCTTTAGAATATGATACGGTTACACACCACACACAATTAGATCTTTTTGAGTTTGTCCCTGAACAAGACGTCAAAAAGAATGCAGTTATTTTAGCTTGGACTATCTATTCGCTTTCAGAAAACAAAGAGCAGGTGCCAAGAAAACCTTTAAATTAAAGTCCTTGTTTTTATTCATATCAGGAATTATTTTGGATGATGGTTTAAGGGTAATTCATTCTCCCAAAAAAATTATGCACGCATAATAAATTGTCCTATATTTGACATTAAGATCTGCTAGGTTTCTAAAACAGAGCAGGTCTTTTAAAATAAGAAACCTATGCAAACCAAGCTTACTCAATTACTAAATATAAACTACCCAATAATTCAAGCACCTATGTTTTTGGTATCTAATACTGCTATGGTTATTGAAGCTATGAAAGGTGGTATTGCAGGATGTATTCCAGCTTTAAATTATAGAACGCTTGACGAATTAAGAGCGTCCATCCAAGAGTTAAAAGAAGCGAAAGTAGAAGGAGGTTCCTTTGGTTATAATTTAATAGTTAACAAATCCAATATAAAATATAAAGAACAACTTCGCGTGTTATGTGAAGAAGGTTGCGATTTCATTATCACCTCTTTAGGAAGTCCTGAAGAAACTATCAATCAAGCACATGCTGTAGGAATTAAGGTGTTTTGTGATATTACCGATTTAAAATTTGCACAAAAAGTGGAAAGTTTAGGTGCAGATGCGGCTATATGTGTGAATAATGAAGCAGGAGGACACAGAGGCGATTATTCTCCAGAAGAATTAATTAAATTACTAAAAGAAAACATTTCTATTCCTGTAATTTCAGCTGGAGGCGTTGGTTGTAAAGCAGATATTGATAAAATGATAAGTTATGGAGCCGATGGCGTTTCCGTTGGAAGTCCGTTTATCGCTTCTATTGAAGCTGGTGTTACAGAAGAATACAAGCAAGCTTGTGTTGATTATGGCGCCAAAGATATTATCATGACGCAACGTATCTCCGGAACACCTTGTACAGTTATAAACACACCTTATGTGCAAAAAATTGGAACCAAAGAATCTGGATTAGAATCTTTTTTAAATAAGAGTAAAAAACTTAAAAAATGGGTTAAAATGATTCGTTTTTCTATTGGAATGAATGCTACTACCAAAGCGGCAACTCAAGCTACCTATAAAACAGTTTGGGTTGCAGGACCAAGTATTGAATACACCAAAGCTATTTTACCTACCATGGAAATTGTAAAGACATTGACACACTAACTTTAAATATTTTAACGAATTGTTAAGTGTTTTTTTATTAGCCATATTTTTAAATGTGTTATGTTTGCCGGCAACAGATGAAAAAAACAAAGTCACATTTTAAATTTTTAAGAAACACACTTTTACTTTTAGTGGTTTTGTTTTCATTAACGCCATGTTCTGTAAAAGAATCTGGTGCAAAGGCTTTTGATATAGAATATCAAAGACCATTAAATAAGACAAGAGCGGTAATTACGCAACTAGATTCTTGTGAAAACTTGATTTTTAATCAGGCGGAAACAGTACAAACCCAAAAAGTTTCGGTCTTTACTTTACCTGTTATTTCAACAGTCGAGCCTCCTTTAATTCTAACGGATTCCGAAGAGAGTAACTTAATAAAACAGTCTAAAAAGCCTTTAGACCTTAGTCTTCCTTTATATATTTTATATAAGCGATTTAAAATGGATTTAGCTTAATTTCTTCAAGCGATACTTTTTAAATATCAACTTATATACATATTAAATCAATGAAACATTTTACAGATAAACAGTCATATAACATGACTGGACTTTTTACATTGTCTATCAGACTCGTTATTGGATGGACTTATTTTTCTGCCTTCTGGCGTAGACTCGTTTTAGAAAACAAACTAAACCCAGAAGAAGCTGGTTATATTGGCGAAAAATTCAATCATTTTTTACCTAACGCTTTAGGAATTAAACCGCTTATTGAATACATGGTGTCTAATCCAGATGTTTTATGGTGGCATATGATGGCTTTTACCATTATAGAAGGGCTTGTCGGTCTTTTTATTATGTTCGGCTTGTTTACTCGTTTAATGAGTATTGGCGTTTTCTTATTAGCTTTGGGAATTCTATTAGGATCCGGGTGGATTGGCACAACATGCTTGGACGAATGGCAAATAGGTGTTTTAGGAATTGCTAGTGGTTTCGCTCTATTTTTAAGCGGAAGTGGCTATTATTCTATGGATAAATTCTTTATGGATAGGAAATATAAATTTACTGAAACGAAGTGGTTTTCTTTCCTAGGCTCAGGGGTTTTACGAATAAAAAACTTAAAGCAAATTGTATTGGTAGGGGCTTTATCAATCTTCGCTTTAACCTTATATACCAATCAATATTTTCATGGAGGCGTATTTGGAACACTTCATAATAAGTCTGTAAAACCTAAAATTGAATTAAGTGATGCTGTTATTAAAAACAATACGCTACAATTTGAGGTTTTTAGAGTAGAAGGAGTGGATGTCTATGGTTCTTTTTTAATTGGAATTCAATTATTAGACAGTGCTGGTCATGTGGTTTTTGAAAAAAAGGGCGCTGACTTATCTCAATTTCCTATAGAAAACATTAATAATTACTATGTTGCTAAAGTGAAACCAGGAGTACATAGTCTCATTATTCCTTTAGGTTCTAAAGCTATTTTATCCCTCGATTTAGAAGATATCGCTTATTCGAAAGATGAAATTTATACCTTAAAGCTTATTGATATTAGTGGAGCAGAGTGGGAGATTCAAATTGAGAAATAAGATTTTTTAATTTATTATTTTTAAGTAAAACCCTTTAATATTTTCGGATGTTAAAGGGTTTTTATTTTTTAAACTAATCGAGATTACTAATAAAAAGCTCCAAAAATAGAACTTTTAATGCCGGGCCATTCTTCCCTTAAAATCGCATAACAACAGGTGTTTCTTCTATATCCATCTGGCATTAAAGTGTCTTTTTTTAAGATGCCTTCAAGTGTAGCTCCCAGTTTTTCAACCGCTTTTCTTGAACGCGAATTCCGTTCGTCAATTCGAAATTCAACTTTTTCAAATTCTAATACTTCAAAAGCATATTGAAGCATTAAAAATTTCACCTGTTTATTTAAACCTGAACCTTGAAAATCTTTTCCAATCCAAGTCCAACCAATATGCAAAACTTTGTTTTTCCAATTAATAATTCCAAAACGCGTACTTCCAGCATAGGCTATTTTTGTTTTATCGTATATTATAAAAGGAATGATTGTTTTATGATAAAAACCATCAACCGCAGTTTGTACATATGCTTTAAGAGTTTCTGAAGTTGAAATATCGCTAGGTGAGTAGTAGATTAGATCTTTTTCGCTTCCAATATCTTGTAGGTTTTTGTAATTACTCAAATCTAATAAGGAGAGTTTCACATAGCTGTTTTCTAAAGGTGGTATGTTCATAGTATTAAACTAAACTTTTAATAAGCTTGACATTTACTTCATGTTTTCCTTTAAAAGGAACAATATCTAAGTTGTTTCCAAATAACTCTTTGGCTCTGTTAGTTTCGTTAACAATACGTTCCGCATTTAAATATTCGTCATCTGTGCCATAAATCATGGAAACTTTTGCTTGAAGAAAATTAAAATTTTCAGGTATCAACTCCTTAGGAATTCCTCCAGAATGTAATACCAATTGAGAGCAAGCAAGTTTTCTTTTGGCTACATATCTCATAGCCACACTAACACCTTGAGAATACCCTAAAACAATTAAATTAGTGTCTTTTGGAAGTTGTTCTGCTTCAAAAACAGCATCAAAATAACGCATGATGTTTTCAGTTTCTTTTAGCGTATTTTCCTTTGTCAACCAGCTAGCACCCACATGTTTTAAATTTTGGGGTAAATAATATTTACTTTGGGCTTGTGGTGCAATCAGGTAATTTTCATCGGCGTTTAAACCCGTAAAATATCTTAAAAAATACCGACTTAAAAATCCCATGCCATGACAAACAAACCAAACGTTTTTTGTTTTATCGGTCAAGCTGTTTAAAGTTGCGTAGCTATTGGTAGTTGTGTAGGATATTTCTTTTTCTTCTAAATTCATTTCGTACTTTTACATTTCGATTTTAAAAATACAAGAATTCTATGCAATTATCTAAAAAAGACTTGTTAGTTAAGTTAAATAATATAAGTAAAAATACCTTAATGGAAACTTTAGAAATCGAGATTACAGATTGTGGCGACGATTATTTAGTAGCTAGAATGCCTGTAAACTCTCGAGTTCATCAACCAGATGGCGTTTTGCATGGTGGAGCTACAGCGGCACTTGCAGAAAGTGTTGGAAGTTATGCATCTCATCTTTTTTTAAACATAGATGAAGTTTTTGTTAGAGGTACTGAAATTACTGCCAACCATTTAAAGAGCGTTAAAAGTGGCAATATTTATGCCAAAGCTACATTTTTACATAAAGGAAGAACGACTCAATTATTAGATATTAGAATCACTGATGATGACAATAATTTAGTGTCTGTTTGTAGATTATCAACCATTTCGCTTCCAAAAAAGAAATAATGACTTCAGATGTGTTTTTTGAACAGATTCAACAACAATTAAATAAACAATTACCTTTTGTAGTTTATCGAAAACCAAATGATCATTTGGTTAAAGCGATGCTTCAAAATACAGATTTACTTCATAATGTGTCAGATTACACGGAAAAAGGTTTTGTTTTTGCACCTTTTGATGATTCTAAAGATGCCATTTTAATTCCTATGGAAGATTCTGAAATTATTGCATGTGATTCTATTATTTCGAATGAACTTGAGAAATCTGTTGAAAATACCAATTGTTTTGAAGCTGAAAAGCAAATGCATATGAACCTTGTAAAAAAAGGTTTAGATGCCATTAAAGAGGGAAAATTTCAAAAAGTAGTTCTTTCTAGATGTGAAACGGTTGATCTTTTAAAAACAAACCCTTTACACATTTTTAAAAATTTATTGCAACATTATCCAACCGCTTTTGTAAATCTCTGGTATCATCCTAAAGTTGGCTTATGGCTAGGAGCAACCCCAGAAACACTTCTAGAAGTTGAAGGTTCCCGATTTAAAACTATGGCTTTAGCAGGAACTCAGAATTATAATGGAACTATCGATGTTACTTGGGAAAATAAAGAAAAAGAAGAACAACAATTTGTAACGGACTTTATAGTAGATAGTTTAAAAGCTTCAGTAAGTAGTCTAAATGTGTCTAAAGCTATTACAGTGAAAGCAGGAAATGTTATTCACCTTAAAACTGCCATTTCAGGGATTTTAGATTTTAAACTTTTAAACTTTAAACAAGTGCTCAAGGCACTTCATCCAACCCCAGCTGTTTGCGGTTTACCAAAGGAAAAAGCGAAAGAATTCATCTTAAAGAATGAAAATTATTATAGAGAATTTTACACAGGTTTTTTAGGCGAATTAAATTTACAAGAAAAAACAAGTAGAAACGCCAACAGACGTAATGTAGAGAACAATGCTTATAGGGCTGTGAAAAATGTGTCAAATCTTTATGTAAATCTACGTTGTATGAAAATTTCTGAGCAAAAAGCACACATTTATATAGGTGGAGGGATTACAAAAGATTCGAAGCCAGAAGCAGAATGGCAAGAAACCGTTGCAAAAGCGGCCGTCATGAAAAAGGTATTGCAATAATTTTATTTCGCTTGTCTATTTACTACATTTACAGCTAGATTTTTCTAACATGCTATACCCTAAAAACCTTCTTGCACAAACTGTTATTCAGTTGTGTAAAGCTAAAAATGTACAACATATTGTTATTTCTCCTGGAAGTAGAAATGCACCTTTAACCATTGGTTTTACTAACGATCCTTTTTTTACATGCTATAGCATTGTAGATGAGCGTTGTGCCGGGTTTTTTGCTCTTGGAATTGCACAACAATTGGAAAGCCCTGTAGCCTTAGTTTGTACCTCTGGAAGTGCGTTGCTTAACTATTATCCAGCCGTTGCCGAAGCTTTTTATAGCGATATTCCACTAATTGTACTATCAGCAGATAGACCCAATTATTTAATTGGAATAGGAGATGGACAAACCATCAACCAAAAAGATGTTTATGCCAATCATATTTTGTTTTCGGCTAATTTAAAGTTGAATTACGAATATGCACCTAAAAACTCAAATGAACACGAACCAGCTATTATCAAGTCTATTGAAAATAAACTGGAGCGTATGTTGGGAGTCAAGCAGGAACTAGATGATGAAAACGAAACAAAAATCAATGCGGCTATAAATAAGGCCATTTCCTTAAAAGGACCTGTTCATATTAATATTCCTTTTGAAGAACCTCTTTATGAAACCACAGATAAGTTAACGGTTAAACCTAAAGTGATAGATATAGAAGTCCGAAAGAAAAAAATTGACGATTTCTTTATCCAAGAATGCTATGACGATTGGAATACCTATTCTAAAAAAATGATTTTAGTTGGTGCCAATCAGCCCAACCATGTGGAACAGCAAATTCTGGATGAATTAGCTAAAGATAGCAGTGTTATTGTTTTTAATGAAACTACATCCAACATCCATAATAAACAATTTTTCAATAGTATAGATAAATTAATCGCGCCCTTAGAGGAAGCGGATTTTCATAAATTACAACCTGATATTTTAGTTACTTTTGGAGGCTTAATTGTTTCCAAAAAAATTAAAACCTTTTTAAGAAAATTTCAACCAAAACATCATTGGCACATAGATAAGAAAAATGCAAATGACACATTTTTTTGTTTGGATAAACATATTGAAGCGACTCCAAATCAGTTTTTTAATTCCCTTTTACCACGATTGACACATTTTGTAAAGAGTGATTATAGAACATACTGGGGAGAGATCAAGCTAGTTAGAGATCAAAAGCACCAAGAATATTTAGCCGATATTTTATTTAGCGATTTTAAAGTCTTCGACTCCGTTTTTCAAGCTTTACCAGAACAAACGGTTTTACAACTGGGTAATAGTTCTACGGTTAGGTATGCACAACTTTTCAATTTAAAGAAAAGCATTACTGTATTTTGTAATCGTGGTACAAGTGGTATCGATGGAAGCACAAGTACAGCTATTGGTTGTTCTAAAGTTAGTAAAAAGCAAACCACGTTAATTACTGGCGACTTAAGTTTCTTTTACGACAGCAATGCGCTGTGGAACAATTATATCCCAAATAATTTCAGGATTATTGTTATTAATAATCAAGGAGGAGGTATTTTTAGAATATTGCCAGGAGATAAAAACTCAAAGAAATTCGAGACTTACTTTGAAACTGCTCATAATTTAACAGCGAAGCAACTTTGTAAAATGTACGATTTTGATTATGATGTGGCCGCCAACGAACGCCAATTAAAAACACAATTAAAAACATTTTTTGAGGAATCAAATCAACCAAAATTATTGGAGATTTTTACTCCAAGAACGCTTAATGACGAGGTTTTATTAGATTACTTTAAATTTATTAAGTAGCTTTAAAAGCCTTTTCAATTTTGATTATACCCTTACCTAATATTACTACCTTTGCATTATGATACATTTAGGAGAATACAATACATTAGAAATAATTCGTGAATCTGAACAAGGTTTATATTTAGCTGATACGGAAGGAAATGAAATATTATTACCAAATAGATATGTTCCTGAAGCATTTCATATTTGGGATAAAATTGAAGTATTTGTTTATTTAGATAACGAAGAACGTTTAGTCGCTGTTACAGATAAACCTTATATAAAAAATGGAGATTTCGCGCTTTTAAGATGTAGTGCTGTTACAGATCATGGCGCTTTTCTAGATTGGGGAATGCTTAAAGAATTATTTTGCCCGTTTAGAGAACAAGCCTTTGAAATGAAAAAAGGAGGTTGGTATTTTGTCTATTGTTTTTTAGATGAAAAAAGTGAAAGGTTAGTAGCTTCTAGTAAAACAAATCAGTTTTTAGACAATAAGGAACTTACGGTTGTTCCGTTTGAAGAAGTCGATTTAATTGTGTCTCATCCTTCAGATATAGGAATGAATGTTATTATTAATAAAAAACACTCAGGCCTTATTTTTAAAGACGATATCTTCCAAGACCTTAGTGTTGGAGATAGATTAAAAGGTTATGTAAAGAAAATTCGTCCTGATAATAAAATTGATGTTGTTTTAGGACAAGTAGGATATAGAAACATCGAACCAAATGCCGATGCTATCATGATAGAACTTCGTGATAATGATGGGTACTTAAATTTAACAGATAAGTCTGATCCTGAAAAAATAAAACAAGTGTTACAAATGAGCAAAAAAACCTTTAAAAAAGCCGTTGGAACTTTATACAGACAAAAGCTTATTGAAATTAAGGACGACGGAATTTATTTAGTATAAAGCGATATTTCATATTTAAAGAAGACTAAAACATGAGTGAAATAAACTGGAAAACAGCCAAGGAATACGAGGATATAACCTATAAAAAATGCAATGGTGTAGCCAGAATAGCTTTTAACAGACCAGATGTTAGAAATGCTTTCAGACCTAAAACTACAAAAGAATTATACGATGCGTTTTACGATGCTGGAGAAGATGTAAATATTGGAGTGGTGTTGCTTTCAGCTGAAGGGCCATCAACTAAAGATGGTATTTATTCTTTCTGTTCTGGAGGAGATCAAAAAGCGCGTGGGCATCAAGGTTATGTTGGAGACGATGGCTACCACAGGTTAAATATTTTAGAAGTACAGCGTCTTATTCGTTTTATGCCTAAAGCCGTTATTGCCGTAGTTCCAGGTTGGGCAGTTGGTGGTGGACACAGTTTACACGTGGTTTGCGATTTAACTTTAGCAAGTAAAGAACATGCTATTTTTAAACAAACAGATGCCGATGTTACCAGTTTTGATGGGGGATATGGTTCTGCTTATTTAGCAAAAATGGTTGGGCAGAAAAGAGCTCGTGAAATCTTTTTCTTAGGAAGAAATTACTCCGCTCAAGAGGCTTATGATATGGGTATGGTAAATGCTGTTATTCCTCATGAAGAACTTGAAAATACTGCTTATGAATGGGCTCACGAAATATTAGAAAAATCTCCAACATCCATTAAAATGCTAAAATTTGCCATGAATTTGACAGACGATGGTATGGTAGGACAGCAAGTATTTGCTGGAGAAGCGACTCGTTTAGCTTATATGACAGATGAAGCCAAGGAAGGTCGAGATGCTTTTCTAGAAAAACGTAAGCCTAATTTTCCAAAAAAATGGATTCCTTAAAGCTATAAAGATTCAAATTTAGTTTATGCCAAAAAAATATAAAATCTGGTTATCGGCCTTTAGGTTAAGAACATTGCCATTATCTATTTCAGGAATCATTGTGGCTGCAAGTTTGGCTGCTTACAATGGATTGTTTAATTGGATGGTTTTTGTGTTAGCCATTTTAACAACCTTGAGTTTACAGGTGCTTTCCAATCTTGCAAACGATTATGGAGATGGTGTAAAGGGAACAGATAATCACGAAAGAATAGGTCCGCAACGCGCGTTACAAAGCGGGGATATTTCACCAGAAGAGATGTTCGACGCTATAAAAGTTAACATCTTAATTACCATAGGATTGGCTTTTTTCTTAATTATGGCTGCTTTTGGTACGAATCATTTTTTGCTTGCCATGTTATTTTTTGGTATTGGTTTACTCTCTATTTATGCAGCGATAAAATATACCATAGGTAAAAATGCTTATGGTTATAGAGGTCTTGGCGATTTATTTGTTTTTGTTTTTTTTGGTTTTGTAAGTGTGGTAGGTGGTTATGTCTTGTTCTCAAAAGAATTGGACCACATTGTGTTTTTACCAGCTTGTACTATTGGTTTATTAAGTGCTGCTGTTTTAAACCTAAACAATTTAAGAGATATTAACTCAGATAGAAATGCTAATAAGAATACGCTTATCGTTAAAATGGGGTTTGAAAAAGGGAAGAAATATCATTATTTCCTAGTTGGATCTGCTATCGTTTTATCCGCTTTATATGGTATTCTATATTATACATCCATTTTTAATCTTATTTACTTTATTGCTTATATTCCTTTAGTCAAACACCTAATTTTTGTTTATAAAAATAGTGAACCAAAATTATTGGATCCAGAGTTAAAAAAGCTAGCATTAACTACCTTTTTATTGAGTGTTTTACTTGCTATTGGTCATCTGATTTAGTCAGAGCAAATAAAATAAATTCGTAAAGCCTTGTTTTTCAATTAAATAAAACTTATATTTATATTGTTGGTAGGTTATTATCAATAATTGAAGCGGACAAAATGCTTCATATTTTGGGGATTGAAAAACTCAAGCAGATTACTTAAATTTGTTTGAGTTTTTTTGTATTTTTCAGTCTCATTAAAATCTCTCAAAATGAAAATTACATTCTACGGTCATGCAAGTTTAGGAATAGAAGTAAATGATGTTCATATTTTAGTCGATCCTTATATTTCGGCTAATGAAAAAGCTTCACATATAGACATAAATACGTTGAAAGCGGATTATATTTTACTTACTCATGCACATCAGGATCATATTTTAGATGTGGAAGCCATAGCGAAACGCACAGATGCTGTAATAGTTTCTAATTTTGAGATTGTAACTTATTTTCAGAATAAAGGTTTTGAAGGTCATCCGATGAATCTTGGTGGTAGTTGGGACTTCGAATTTGGAAATGTGAAGTACGTAAATGCTATTCATACCTCTTCTTTTCCTGATGGAAGTTATGGCGGACAACCAGGTGGTTTTGTTATTGAAGGTGAGCGTAAAAATATCTATATTGCTGGAGATACAGCCCTTACAATGGATATGAAACTCATTCCACTTCAGATAAAACTGGATCTTGCTATTTTACCTATTGGTGATAATTTTACCATGGGAATTGCGGATGCAATTTTGGCTAGCGATTTTGTTCAATGCGACAAAATTCTTGGTTATCACTTCGATACTTTTGGATATATTGAAATTGATCACGAGGAGGCTAAACGTAAATTTTTCGATAAAAATAAAGATTTAATGTTGTTGGAAATAGGCGAGAGTATTGAGTTGTAAATTCTGATTCTAAATTTTTATGTGACATTACTTCTCAAAATTACTTTATGAAGTAATCTTAAGGATATTCTTTTAACATAGATTCCAAAGACTTCCTTTTTACCAATATAGGCTTCAAACTTCTCTTTTCTTATGGCTTTTAGCATGCGTTTTACAAAAATGTCTACATCCAACCCATTTTCTGTCATGTTATCTTGATAGCCTTGTTTACTGCCATCTGCAGTTAAAGCATTTCTAGCCACATTGGTGTTTACAAATCCTGGACAAATTAAAGTTACTTTTATATGGTCTTTATCATGTTCCAAACGTAAAGCATCAAAAAAACCATGTAAGGCATGTTTTGCGCCACAATAAGCTGAGCGTAGGGGAGAACTGAATTTTCCCATAAGACTTGTTACAACTACGTATTGACCAGATTGGTTTGCAATAAAGTGAGGCAAAAGAGCTTTACTTAACGCTACCGTTCCCAAATAATCTATCTCCATCAATTTTTTATCTACTTCAATGGAAGTTTCTATAATAGGAGAACGTTGACTAATACCACCGTTGTTGATTAGAATATCTATTTTACCAAAAAGTTGAATGGCATTACCAGTAACTTGTTTCATATTGGCGTAATGTGCCAAATCGAATGGGAGTATTTTAATGTTTTCCGGATTTTCACAACTTTTTTGTACCTCTAAAAGCTGGTCCTGGTTTCTCGAAGAAAGTATCAGTTTACAATCTTGTTTTGATAGTTCTAAAGCCAATCCTCTTCCAATCCCACTAGATGCTCCAGTAATCCAAATAACTTTATTTCTAAAAATCATACCGTATCATTTTTAGCATCCGCTGAAAACTGCGACTGTGACTGTAAACTTGAATTCAGCCATTCTTCCCTTAAATCATCGCTCATTTTTCCTGTACCATTATGTTTCCACCCTGGAGGTTTTATAAAATACTTTATTCTGTTAATTAAGGTTGTTTTAGTAGAAAATGCATCCTTTAGTAGGTTGCCCCATTCAACAAAAGCTACTTTTACAGGGTTGTATGTGTTGATATTTGATACCAAGCCATAAACTACTTTTTCTTCCTTTAGTTCTGGTTGAAAGGTTCCAAAAATCTTATCCCAAATAATTAAAATACCAGCATGATTTCTGTCTAAATAAATAGGATTACTTCCATGATGAACTCGGTGATGAGAAGGTGTGTTCATAATAGCCTCAAACCATTTTGGCATTTTATCTATGGCTTCTGTGTGTATCCAGAATTGATATAGCAAACTCACAGACATTTGTAATAAAATCATGGCGGGGTGAAAACCTAGTAAGGGCAACCAAAGCCAAAAAACAAAAGAATAAAAGCTACCAGACCAAGTTTGTCTTAAAGCGGTACTTAAATTATAATGTTGTGAGGAATGGTGAACCACATGAGAGGCCCAAAATAATCTGGATTCATGCGAAATTCTATGAAACCAATAATAAGCCAAATCGTCTGCAAAAAATAACAGGACAAAACTCCACCAAGCAACAGGAATTGTAAAGAGTCTAAAATTTTCGTAAACAAAAAATAATGCTAATAAAACCAAACCTTTACTTACTAACCCAATAAAAACGTTTCCTACACCCATAGCAATAGAGGTAAAGGCATCTTTAGTTTCATAGGTGTTCATTTTCTGCCTTGTTGTAATTATTAGTTCTAATAACATAGACAGCGCAAAAAAAGGAATGGCAAAATGAATAAGATTTGGAAATTCCGGCATGAGTATTTAATATATTATGTAGACTAATGTACAAAAATTTTTGAGTATTTTTGAAACTGATTATGAAAGCAACCTACCAAAAGTATATTTTAAATTTTAAACAGGCTAGTGGTACCTCTAGAGGTGTTTTAAAAACTAAGGAAACTTGGTTTTTAATTCTTGAAAGGGATGGTAAAACTGGAGTTGGAGAATGTGGCTTGTTTCGTGGACTTAGTATAGACGACGTATCAGAATATGAAGAGACATTAAAATGGACTTGCTTAAATATTGAGTTAGGATTACAGGCTTTATTAAACAAACTTGTTGAGTTTCCAAGCATTCAATTCGGACTGGAAACCGCTTTTTCTTCTTTGGAAAGTAAAGATCCTTTTAAAATATTTCCTTCAAATTTCACTCAGGGTTCAGATGCCATTCCTATTAATGGCTTGATTTGGATGGGAAGTGAAACTTTTATGAAACAGCAGATAACAGATAAAATTGAAGCTGGTTTTTCCTGTATTAAAATGAAAATTGGGGCAATCGATTTTCAAACGGAATTACAACTTTTAAAATCTATTAGAAAAACATTTTCTTCAAAAGATATTGAATTAAGAGTCGATGCTAATGGAGCCTTTTCGCCATTAGAAGCTTTAGAAAAACTTAAGATTCTTTCAGAATTAGAAATTCATTCCATAGAACAACCTATAAAACAAGGTCAAGTTCAAGAGATGGCAAAATTATGTGAGGATTCTCCATTGCCGATAGCTCTGGATGAAGAATTGATTGGCGTTTTTTCAAAAGAAAAAAAGGAGGCATTATTACAAACCATAAACCCTCAATTTATTATTTTGAAGCCTAGTTTGGTTGGTGGTTTTACTGGAAGTATGGATTGGATAAATTTGGCAGAAAAACAGAAAATAGGTTGGTGGATAACAAGTGCTTTAGAAAGTAACGTTGGTTTAAATGCTATTGCTCAATGGACTTACACCTTGAAAAGTATGTTGCCCCAAGGGCTTGGAACAGGAAGTCTATTTACCAATAATTTTGACTCGCCTTTAAAAGTAAAAAATGGTACATTGCAGTATCAAAAAAATAAAAACTGGAATTTTAATTTATAAAATATGTATATAGCTCAAGCTTTTAATGTGTTGCACGATTGGTGGCGATATTTAGTTGGATTAATCATTATAGTTATTGCTGTTGTAATTGGTCAGATTCCATTTACAGTTGCTGTTTTTATGAAAGCCATTAGCAACGGGGACAGTATTTTTGGTCTGGATGAAACCCAAATGATGGGGATGTTGGAATCCAATCTCAATTTGTTTTTAATGCTTTTATCTTTTGCTATCGGGTTAGTAGGTTTATTTCTTGTTGCAAAATTCCTTCACAAACAAAGCATCACATCTTTAACTACAGCTAGAACTAAGATAGATTGGAAACGAATTTGGTTTGCTTTTTTACTATGGGGAGTTGTTAGTACTGGTTTTATTATGCTTGATTACTATTTGACGCCAGAAGATTATGTTATAAATTTTGAATTGCAACCTTTTTTAATTCTATGTGTCATTGCAGTTGTTTTAGTACCATTACAAACCAGTTTTGAAGAATATCTGTTTAGAGGATATTTAATGCAAGGAATTGGTGTTTTAGCCAAGAATAAATGGGTTCCTTTAATAACAACGTCGTTTGTTTTTGGAATGTTACATATAGCAAATCCGGAAGTCGAAAAACTGGGTTACGTTATTATGGTTTATTATATTGGAACAGGATTATTTTTAGGAATAATGACTCTAATGGATGACGGTATGGAATTAGCTCTTGGTTTTCATGCGGCTAATAATTTATTTACTGCTTTATTGGTCACAGCAGATTGGACAGCTTTTCAGACACATTCCGTTTTAAAGGATATGTCGGAACCCACTTCGGCAAGCTTTACAGAGATTTTTATGCCAGTTTTTATAATTTTTCCTTTGTTGTTATTCATTTTTTCAAAGAAATATAATTGGACTAATTGGAAAGATAAATTGTTTGGTTCTGTGGAAGAGCCTCTTCTTGAAACAATACAAGTTGAACCTACAAGTGAAGATAATAACCTTTTAAATTAAAAAATTTTGATTCCAGATTTCGATAAAGTACACAATAAGTTTAAATTAAATAATGGAACCTATTCTCATGAAGATTTAAAGGAAGTAGCTTACAGTTTTATTAAAGAAGGAGAGCCTTTTGAAAGAGAACTTGGTATGTTCTTATCAGATTGGTTAGATTCTAAAGATTATATAAAAACCCAAACTTCTGGTACTACAGGGAAACCAAAAACCATAAAGATTAAAAAACAAGCCATGGTTTATTCTGCCATTGCTACTGGTAATTATTTCGATTTAAAACCGGGTGATACCGCTTTGCATTGTTTGCCAACGCAATTTATTGCTGGGAAAATGATGTTGGTTCGTGCTTTTATTTTAGGTCTTGAAATTGATATTATTGAACCAACAACCCTTTTGCATTTTAATACCGAAAAGCAGTACGATTTTTGTGCCATGATTCCTATGCAATTGCAAAGCAACCTAAAAAAACTCAATAATATTAAAAAGATAATTGTTGGGGGAGCTCCTTTGTCTTCTAAACTTGTATCTGAACTACAAACTTTAAAAACGGAGGTTTATGCTACTTATGGCATGACAGAAACGGTCACTCATATTGCTGTTAAAAAAATAAATAATTTTACAAATAGTCACTCTAACCCAATAGAAAGCTCTTATTACGAAACACTTCCGAATATTAAAATTTCCCAAGACAAGAGAACATGTTTGGTAATTGATGCGCCAGAGCTATCCGAAAACCAAATAATTACGAATGATATGGTTAAATTACATTCAAAAACATCTTTTGAATGGTTGGGAAGATTTGACAATGTGATTAATTCAGGAGGAATTAAATTTTTCCCTGAGCAAATTGAAGAAAAATTAAAAGCTAAGATTCAAAATCGCTTTTTTATTGCCTCTGAAACAGATGAAAAGTTAGGAGAGAAGCTTATTCTTATAATAGAAGCAGAAAATAATAAGTTACCAACCACCGTTTTTGAAGGTTTGGATGCTTATGAAATTCCAAAGAAAATCTACGCAATTTCAAAATTTTTAGAAACTGATTCTGGAAAAATTCAGCGTTTGCAAACCTTAGCATCGATATAAAAAAAATGCCTTCTAATTTTTTAGAAGGCATTTTTTTAAACCTGAATGTTTTCTATACCTGAATAACTCCCAAGTTAAATTTTTTCTCAATAGGAGCGTGGTTTGCTGCTTCAATTCCCATGCTAATCCATTTTCTAGTATCTAATGGATCTATAATGCCATCGGTCCAAATTCTAGAAGCTGCATAATATGGAGATACTTGTTTGTCGTAACGATCTTTTATTTTATTGAACAACTCGTCTTCTTTTTCTTTGGTAATCACTTCACCTTTCTTTTTTAGAGAAGCTGTTTCAATTTGCAATAATACTTTTGCGGCACTATTACCACTCATAACAGCTAGTTCGGCACTTGGCCAAGCAACTATTAATCTAGGGTCGTAAGCTTTTCCACACATAGCATAATTTCCAGCCCCATAACTATTACCTAGTATAATTGTGAATTTTGGTACCACGCTATTACTAACAGCGTTTACCATTTTAGCACCATCTTTAATGATACCACCATGTTCGCTTTTGCTTCCAACCATAAAACCAGTGACATCTTGCAAAAACACTAAAGGTATTTTCTTTTGGTTGCAATTGGCAATAAAACGGGTAGCTTTATCAGCACTATCATTATAAATAACACCTCCAAATTGCATTTCCCCAGATTTGGTTTTTACTAATTTTCTCTGATTTGCAACAATTCCAACTGCCCAACCATCAATTCTAGCATATGCTGTTATAATTGTTTTTCCATAACCAGCTTTGTATTCATCAAATTCAGATTTATCTACTAAACGCTTAATAATTTCGTACATATCATATTGATCTGCACGAGATTTAGGAAGAATACCATAAATATCTTCTGGATTTTCTTGTGGTTTTTTAGAATCGGCTCTATTAAAACCAGCCTTATCGAAATCGCCTATTTTATCAATAATATTTTTAATTCTGTCTAAAGCATCTTTATCATCTTTTGCTTTATAATCTGTAACCCCAGAAATTTCGCAATGAGTTGTTGCGCCACCAAGGGTTTCGTTATCTATAGATTCACCAATAGCCGCTTTAACTAAATAACTTCCAGCTAAGAAGATACTTCCGGTTTTATCAACTATCATGGCTTCGTCGCTCATAATTGGTAAATAAGCTCCTCCAGCAACACAACTTCCCATAACTGCGGCAATTTGGGTAATTCCCATACTACTCATAATGGCATTGTTTCTAAAAACACGTCCAAAATGTTCTTTATCAGGAAATATTTCATCTTGTAGTGGCAAATAAACTCCAGCAGAATCCACTAAATAAATTATAGGCAATTTGTTTTCAATTGAAATTTCCTGAGCCCTTAAGTTCTTTTTTCCAGTAATAGGAAACCACGCTCCAGCTTTTACTGTGGCATCATTTGCTACAACAATACATTGTCTTCCCTTTATGTAACCAATTTTTACAACAACGCCTCCAGAAGGGCATCCACCATGTTCTTCGTACATATCTTCTCCCGCAAAAGCCGCAATTTCAATACTGTCTTTTTTAGCATCCAATAGGTAATCAATGCGCTCTCTGGCAGTCATTTTACCTTTGGAATGATGCTTTTCAATGTTTTTAACTCCTCCACCAAGTTTAACTTGGGCAAATCGTTTTTTTAAATCGGATACTAAAAGTTTATTGTGATCTTCGTTTTTGTTGAAGTTAATGTCCATATAAATGATGTTTGCCGCTAAAATACAAAAGTTGTTAGTCTCGTGAAAGAGCTAAACTCATTATTGCTAAATCAAATTATACTACATGGAATTAGTTTCCTTGGAAACTAATTATTTTTATTGTACATTTGTATTCTAATTATATAACTATTTAAAATGAAAAAAGATAAAATTATTTTTTACACCGCTACTGGATTGCTTAGTGTCATATTATTGTATTCAGTAAGTATGTATTTTTTTAATCATGAAGCTGTAGCAGCCATGTTTACTAATTTTGGCTATCCAACCTATATTATTTATCCATACGCCGTATTAAAATTATTAGGTCTAATAACTCTATGGATTCCTAACTTTAAGGTTTTAAAAGAATGGGCTTATTCTGGTTTCTTTTTCGCATTTATTTTAGCATTTTTTGCACATGTCATGATTGGAGATGGAGAACAAGGTGCTTCAGTTGTGGCCATGGTGCTTTTATTAGTATCTTACATTTTTAATAAAAGATTAAATAAGTAAAATGAAAAAAATCATAGCCTTTGCGGGAAGCAATAGTAAAAATTCGATAAATAAACAGTTAGCTATTTATACTTCTCAATTATTAGAAAACACCTCTATAGAAGTTTTAGATTTAAACAATTATAATTTACCTCTATTTGGTGTAGATTTAGAAAAGGAAGAAGGAATTCCAGAAAATGTTCACATGTTTTTAGATAAAATTAGAGAAACAGATGGCATCATTATATCTTTAGCAGAGCACAATGGAGCTTATTCATCTGCTTTTAAAAATTTGTTTGATTGGATGTCGAGAGCAGAACAAAAAACATTTATGAATAAACCCATGCTTTTAATGGCTACATCTCCAGGAGCAAGAGGAGGAGCGTCTGTTTTAGCTATGGCAATTGATAGATTTCCAAGACATGATGCTCAAATAATTGCAGATTTTTCCTTCCCTTCTTTTGGAGCAAACTTTGCTGAAGGAAAGATTATTAATGAGGAGTTAAACAAGGATTTAAAAATGAAGGTTGAACAATTTAAAAACGCTTTGTAACAATGAAAATAGAACATGAAGATAACGGTAAAAAAGGAAAATTCTATATTTTAGTAGATGGGAAACAAGAAGCTGAAATGACTTATGTATATGTAGGTGATGATAAAATAAATATAGATCATACTGAGGTGTCAGATAAACTTAAAGGTCAAGGTATTGGATATAAGTTAATAGAAGCTTCAGTAGAATTTATGCGAGATAAAAATCTAAAAACAATTCCAACTTGTTCCTATGCTAAAGCTGTATTTGAGAAGAAAACGGAATATTCAGATAGATTAGCTTAAGATTATGGGAGATATTTCAAAAGATTTAAACACGTCGTTTCCAAACAATAAGGTAAAAGCTTTATTGAATATTATTTATACTGGAAATTTGATTAATAGCCATCAAATTGCATTTTTTAAACCCTTCGGTATTTCTCCACAACAGTATAATATTTTGAGAATATTAAAAGGTGCAGGAGAGGCTATTAAAGTGCAGACTATTAAAGAAAGGATGGTGGAAAGAGCGCCTAATGCTACTCGTTTAATGGATAAGTTATGTGCTAAAAAACTGATTGAACGAATCCCATGTCCTGAAGATAGAAGAGTGGTTCACATTGAAATAACTCCAGAGGGTATCGAATTATTAGAAGAAATAGCTAAAAATTTTAAAAACGATTTATTAGAAAATTTAACCGAAGAAGAAGCATCTCAACTTAGTGACTTACTAGATAAAATTAGATAGCTTTTTTTAATGAAATATTTTCCATGGAAAATAAATAAAGACGCAGATTATGAAAACAATAGTACATAAAGCAGATAGCAGAGGGCAGGTGAATCATGGATGGTTGCAAGCCAATCATTCGTTTAGTTTTGCAAATTATTTCGATAAAGATAAAATGCAATTTGGAGCATTGAGAGTTTTAAACGATGATGTTATTGCTCCCAAAATGGGTTTCGGAACTCATGCACATGATAATATGGAAATTATAACCATTCCGTTGAGTGGTATATTAAAACATAGAGATAACATGCATCAAGATTGGCAACAAGTTTTGCCAGGAGAAGTGCAGGTTATGAGTGCTGGGACAGGAGTAGAGCATTCTGAAATTAATGGTTCGGTAGATGAGCATTTAAGTTTGTTCCAGATTTGGGTGATTCCTAATAAGCAAAACGTGGAACCACGATATGGTCAAAAAAGATTTCAAAAGGAAGATCGAAAAAACAAATTGCAGATTTTAGTTAGTTCTATAGATGAAAATCATGAAGGAAGTTTAAAAATAAATCAAGATGCCACAATTTCACGTATCGATTTAGATAATGGTAAATCTTTTGAATATCAATTTAAAAATAAGAATCATGGGGTATATGTCATGACTATTTTTGGAAATATAACTATTGAAAATGAAACTTTAGAGCTAAGAGACGCTATGGGTATTTCGGATTCTGAAAATTTTGTAATCCATGCAAATGATAATTCAGAATTATTGTTCATTGAAGTTCCATTGCATTAAATTTTTTTTTAATAGAAATAATTAAGCACCTTTAATAGGTGCTTTTTTTAGTAAAATCACGATATTTGTGTTTACTAACTATCAAAACGAAATTTATATTATGTCAATGAATAAAAATACGGTTTTAGCATGGGCTACCTCGATTATGATTTTTGTGGGATTAGCACTGATTGCTCTAGGAGCTTTTAGATATGATGATGTTGCTGGCTGGGGATTTGCCGCAGTAGGAGTCGGATTTTTTGCTATAGCTTGGGTGTTTAATGCTTTAAAAGGAAGAATGTAATGAGCGACGATAAAAAAGTAATTTTCTCAATGTCTGGTTTAACCAAGACATATCAAAGTGCAAACACACCAGTTTTAAAAAATATTTATTTAAGTTTCTTCTATGGAGCTAAAATTGGAATTTTAGGTCTCAACGGTTCTGGAAAATCAACTTTACTTAAAATTATTGCAGGAATTGATAACAATTATCAAGGTGATGTTGTTTTTTCTCCTGGATATACAGTTGGTTATTTAGAGCAAGAACCTAAGCTGGATGAAACCAAAACGGTTATGGAAATTGTAAGAGAAGGAGCCGCTGAAACAGTTGCTATTCTTGATGAATACAATAAAATTAATGACATGTTTGGTCTAGAAGAAGTTTATAGCGATTCAGATAAAATGGAAAAGCTAATGAACAGACAAGCTGTTTTACAAGATCAGATTGATGCTTCAGATGCTTGGGAATTAGATACAAAATTAGAAATTGCCATGGATGCCTTAAGAACTCCAGATGGTGATAAATTAATTGGAGTACTTTCAGGAGGAGAAAGACGACGTGTAGCTTTATGCAGATTATTATTACAAGAACCAGATGTTTTATTATTGGATGAGCCTACCAACCACTTGGATGCGGAATCTGTACATTGGTTAGAGCATCATTTAGCCCAATATAAAGGAACTGTTATTGCTGTAACGCACGATAGATATTTCTTGGATAACGTAGCAGGTTGGATTTTAGAATTGGATAGAGGGGAAGGAATTCCTTGGAAAGGAAATTATTCATCTTGGTTAGATCAAAAATCGAAACGTATGGCTCAAGAAGGGAAAACAGCTTCTAAGCGTCAAAAAACATTAGAGCGAGAGCTGGAATGGGTAAAACAAGGTGCTAAAGGAAGACAAACCAAACAAAAAGCACGTTTAAAAAATTACGATAAATTATTAAGTCAGGATCAAAAACAATTAGACGAAAAACTGGAAATTTATATTCCAAATGGACCTCGTTTGGGAACAAATGTTATTGAAGCCGTTGGCGTTAGTAAAGGTTACGACGATAAATTATTATACGATAATTTAAACTTTAATCTACCTCAAGCTGGAATTGTAGGAATTATTGGCCCGAATGGAGCTGGAAAAACTACAATCTTTAGAATGATTATGGGTGAAGAAACACCAGACAAGGGCGAATTTAAAGTAGGTGAAACTGCTAAAATTGCTTATGTAGATCAAGCACATTCTAATATTGATCCAGAAAAATCTATCTGGCAAAATTTTAGCGATGAGCAAGAATTGATTATGATGGGAGGAAAGCAAGTTAACTCTCGCGCTTACTTAAGCCGATTCAATTTTAGTGGGAGTGAGCAAAATAAAAAAGTTAAAATGCTATCTGGTGGAGAACGTAACCGATTGCATTTAGCCATGACTCTAAAAGAAGAAGGTAACGTATTACTTTTGGATGAACCAACAAACGATTTGGATGTAAATACGCTTAGAGCTTTGGAAGAAGGTCTAGAGAACTTTGCAGGATGTGCAGTAGTCATATCTCACGATAGATGGTTTTTAGATAGAATTTGTACACATATTCTTGCGTTTGAAGGAAATTCAGATGTGTATTTCTTTGAAGGAAGTTTTAGTGATTACGAAGAGAATAAGAAACAACGTCTTGGTGGAGATTTAATGCCAAAACGAATTAAATACAGAAAATTAGTTAGATAGTTTTCTAATATTTTGATATAAAAAAAGCCTCGAATTTTCGAGGCTTTTTTTATTTTAGGTTATTACTTTTCATATAAATGACCTGAACCTAATGTATAATTATCAACATCAATGTTTTCTATAATTTTGTAGTTCTTATCAAACTCTTCTATTTCTTTACTCCATTGTTTTTCAGGCGTTATAGTATATAAATACTTTTTTGTTTTAATAGCAATTAGTAAAACTATCATATTGAATATTGCTAAAAAGATAACTGTTTCCATAAAATTATTTAATGATTATCATACATGTGGCCATCAGTAAAATCCTTATAATCTTTGTTATCTTGTTCACTGTCTATAGTAAAGTTTTCGCTTAATTCATGACTTTCTTTTTTTAACTTATAAGATTTTCTCCAACCTAAAATTAAGAGAATCAAGAAAAAAAGTACTGAAATCGATAATGCCAAAACAATACTTGATTGTTCTATAAGCAGAAAGGAAAGAAATTCCGTTAGAAATAATACTTGCGACATTGTAGGTACTTGATTTGGTTAATAGCTTTCCAAATATAAACATTTTTTTTAACTAAACAACTAGTTATTAAAACCCTAAGTGGCTAATACCAATCCAATTGAACAACTTCAATTTTCCTATTGCCCTTGTTTACTAACGATTTAAACTTTTTTACATCACTAAATCCGTCAGTACCTTTATAATGATATGGCAATACTATTTTAGGTTTAAAATCTAATACAGCACTAGCAGCACTTTTTACAGGCATGGTGTATGGCAAATTCATGCAAATAAAAGCGATGTCAATATTTTTTAATTGACGCATTTCAAAAGTGTCTTCTGTATCTCCAGAAATGTAAATGCGTTTTTTATTAATTGTTAAAATATAACCTATCCCACGATTTTTAGGATGGTATTTTTTTGCCTCTTCACGAATATTATACATGGCAACACCTTCAAAATCTAAAGACATTTTTGAAGTAGAAAAATTATTACTGACACCACTAAATAATGTGTTGAAATTTTTCAATAATGAAGCTGGCAATTTTGCTTTAACTGCTGCCGGACCAATAATTTGGGTATTTGGAGTGTTTATAGCTTCTAAAGTTTTTACATCTAGATGATCTCCATGAATGTCTGTGATAAAAATAAAGTTAGGGGCTTTAAAATTTTTAAAGGCTTCTTTTCCTCCAACTGGATCTACATAAATCGTTGAGTTATTATACTCTATAACCAAGGTTGCATGTTCAATAGGACTAAATTTAATGTCGTTTTTTGTAAAACTGTTTTCCTTATTTGAAACTGGTTTCTTGTGCTTTTTTACTACAGGCTTTTTAACAGGCTCGGGCGGGACAACCTTAATTTCTTCAATAATAACAGAATCTACTAAAACGGAATCAATAACAATTTCTGGTGGAATAGAATCTTTGATTATAATATTTTCAATTTCTATTTCTTGTTTTTTTGATTCTTTTTTACAGCTAATTATGAAAACTGAAATAAATAATAATGTGAAAATTTTGACTTTCATGGTTTTAAGTATTTGGGGAATAAAATTAAAAATTATATATAACTTAACTAAATCTATTTTTTAAATCTTCAACAACTAATTCAATTTGTTTATTTTTTGCTTGAATTTCTAAGCGTATTGCAGGTGCTTGTCTTACTTCACAATCCTTTATTGCACAACGTTCGCAAGTAACACCAACATCTTGTTTTAGAATTTTAGTATGGGCTAAAAAATTTAATTTCTTTTTAAGTTGTTTGTCTATTAACAAACCAATACTAATACTTCTAAAATAATGCTCTCTAAATGGATCTTTTGTTGCCGAAGATAATATTAAATAACTCATATTATCACTGGGGTAATTCGAAATTTGCATATCGAAAATATGATCTTTTTTTGAAGTACTTATTTCCTTTAAAACATTTAAAGAAACCCAACGTCTACAATAATGCTCGTTGGTTTCGTTGGCAGTAGGTGAATGTTGATGAGATAAATGTAATTCCTTCTTTAAATGAAATTTTTCTGAATCTTTTCGATGTGTAAAACGTAAAAAGAATAGATTTTGGATGTTAAATTCTTCTGGTAATATGTTGGTTAAGCGTTGGTAAAATGATTCAGGCGAAGCATTAAAAGACTGGATGATATCAAGAAATAAGTTTTCATCAAATGTTTTCTTACTGAATAAAGAATTCAGTTTTTGAGTTAAAATCTCTTTTGGTAATATTAAGGCGCCAGCAAAATATGATGCGTAAAAATTATTAAGAACTTGATCAAAATTTTCAAATTTAATCCATGAAAAGGTATAAAGGCGCTCTTTATATTCTAAAAAATTATAAGCTAATTCTTTAGCATAGATAAAAGTTCTTTGTGCTTCATCCATTCTATTTGCTAGAAGCAATGTTTTTGTTTTTGGTACAAAAACGGAACGTAGATTATCCAAAGCTTGATGTTTATCGAGTTCGGTTTGATTGATTGTATAACCAAATTCTTCAATAAGAATCTCTTCTAATTCTGTTGATGTTATAGGTTGCATTAAATCTATTTGATAAGCTTTTGCAAATGCTAAAACGCTTTGCTCAATATCATCAAAATAATTATTATTTGCTTCTTGAAAAGAACGAACTGAGGCAAGATAAAAACTCTCACGACTGAAATTGTAATTTTGAGCTATTTCTATAATAGTACTAATAAAAGCATTGACTTTTGCTGGTGCATTCGCCACTATATCTATTAAATTACTTTCCTTTATTCCAAAAAGCTCTAAAGGTATTTCCTTAAGTATTTTGGATTTTAATATTTCACCAATGGGAGCTAAGTTCTTATCTAATTTTAAAGAAACCATTTGATCATATGGAATATCTAATTTTTCAGAAAGAATAGATATTTTATCAGGTTTTGGATATTTTTTTCCTTTTTCAATTTCATTTAAATAAGACTTTGATAAACCAGAAAGTTTTGATAATCCAAAAAGTGATAAATTCTTTTCAGAGCGCTTCTGCTTTAGTTTTAATCCAAAAATAAGTTTAATGTATTCTTCTTCCATAAAACAAAGATAACTTTTTTTGCGTACTTATCTATTTTGCGAATTTTGATATTTAGCGAACGTTCGCTTGTTTTTCTAAAATGTTTGTTTTATCATTGTAGAAGAAAAATAATAACAACATGGAAAACACATTATTAGTTCAATCAAAAATTCAATTCTCAAAAGCGGTTACCAATTATTACCCTGAAATTTTAACTGATGAAGCATTAGAATTTATAATGGCGTTACATGAAAAATTTAATGATAGTAGATTGGAATTATTAGAATCAAGAAAAAAGCAACAAGCATTTTTTGATAAAGGTAATTTTCCAGATTTCCCTACAGAAACTAAAAACATGAGAGAGTCAGAATGGGTTGCAGGTTCAATTCCTAAAGACTTATTGGATAGAAGAGTTGAAATAACTGGTCCTGTTGACCGAAAAATGGTAATTAATGCCCTTAATTCTGGAGCCAAAACTTTTATGGCAGATTTGGAAGACAGCAATGCGCCAACGTGGAAAAACAATATTGAGGGACAGCAGAATTTAATGGATGCGAATAAAAAAACAATTTCGCTTTTGGATTCTAAACGAAATAAATCTTACGAATTAAACAAAGACACAGCTGTCTTATTAGTTCGCCCAAGAGGCTTGCATTTAAATGAAAAACATCTATTAATTAATAACGAAGAAATTTCAGGAAGTTTATTAGACTTTGGGTTATATGTGTTTCATAATACTAAAACATTATTAAAAAATCACACTGCCCCATATTTTTATCTTCCAAAATTAGAACATTATTTAGAAGCTCGCTGGTGGAATCAAGTTTTCGAATTTGCACAAGATTATTTAAATGTTCCAAAAGGTACTTTTAAAACAACAGTTTTAGTGGAAACCATTACTGCAAGTTTTCAATTAGACGAAATTATCTTCGAACTAAAAGACCATATCGTAGGTTTAAACTGTGGAAGATGGGATTACATTTTTTCATATATAAAAAAATTAAGAAATCACCAAAATTTTATAGTCCCAAATAGAGATCAAGTAACTATGACTTCACCATTTATGGATGCGTATTCTAAGCTAGTTATACAGCGTTGTCATAAAAGAGGTGTTTTAGCTATTGGTGGAATGGCGGCTCAAATTCCTATTAAAAATGATGAATATGCTAATATCATTGCTATGGAAAAAGTGAGAGTGGATAAAGAAAGAGAAGTTAAAAATGGGCATGATGGTACTTGGGTTGCCCACCCTGCATTAGTAAATGTTGCACTTCAGGAATTTAATAAATACATGCCTACAGAAAATCAACTACATGTTAAAAGGGAAGATGTACAGGTAACAAAAGAAAATTTACTTGAAATCCCTAAAGGAACAGTAACAGAAGGAGGCCTTAGAAAAAACATTAATGTTGGAATTCTTTATATGGAAGCTTGGCTTCGTGGACATGGAGCCGTGGCATTATATAATTTAATGGAAGATGCCGCAACAGCGGAAATATCTAGAACTCAAATTTGGCAATGGCTTAAAAATGAGGTGGTATTAGAGGATGGCAGAAAACTCAGTTTAGAGCTTTATATGGCCATTTTTGATGAAGAAATTGAAAAAATCTTAACCGAAGTAGGTGAACAAAATATAGAAAACACCAAATTCGAATTAGCTATAAAATTATTTGATAAACTCGTATTGTCAGACAATTTCGAAGAATTTTTAACAGAATCTGCTTATCATTATATATAACAAAAAAAACCCTGCGAATGCTCGAACATTCAACAGGATCTAATTATTAAAAATTTAATAACGTATCACAAAATTATGAAAAATTTATCAAACAGCAATTATAGTTCTGCTCTACAGACTGTAAAAGATCTTAAAGAAAAGTACGGTAACACTTGGAATGCAATAAATCCTGAAAGTGCGGCTAGAATGGTTACTCAAAATCGATTTAAAACAGGTTTAGATATCGCAAAATATACGGCTGCCATCATGAGAGAAGATATGGCTGCATACGATGTGGATTCTTCTAATTACACGCAATCTTTAGGTTGCTGGCATGGTTTTGTGGCACAACAAAAAATGATTGCGGTTAAAAAACATCATAAAACAACAAGTAAAAAATACCTATATCTTTCTGGTTGGATGGTGGCGGCCTTACGTTCAGAATTTGGACCTTTGCCAGATCAATCCATGCACGAAAAAACAGCTGTTCCTTCTTTAATAAAAGAAATTTATGATTTTTTACGTCAGGCGGATGCTATAGAATTAAATGATTTATTTAAAAGACTTGAAAAAGGTGAAGACGTTCAATATCAAATTGATAATTTTGAATCACACATAGTTCCAATTATTGCCGATATTGATGCCGGTTTTGGAAATGAAGAAGCCACTTATTTGTTAACAAAAAAAATGATTGAAGCTGGCGCTTGTGCCATTCAAATTGAAAATCAAGTATCTGATGCAAAGCAATGCGGACATCAAGATGGGAAAGTTACAGTACCTCATGAAGATTTTATAGCCAAATTAAACGCTATTAGATACGCCTTTTTGGAGTTGGGAGTTGACGACGGAATCATCGTAGCTAGAACGGATTCTGAAGGCGCAAGTTTAACTCAGAAATTACCTGTAAGTCAGAAACCTGGAGATTTAGCCTCTCAATATTTAGCTTTTGTAGAAGCAGAAGAAATAGCCATTACTGATGCTAAAGAAGATGATGTTCTTCTTAAAAGAGATGGTAAACTGGTGAGACCAGTTAGATTAGCAAATGGTTTATATAAATTTAAAGATGGCTCTAATATTGATCGTGTGGTTTTAGATTGTATTACAAGTCTTCAAAATGGAGCAGACCTGTTATGGATAGAAACACCAACACCTAATGTGAAGCAAATTGCACATATGGTAAACAGAGTTAAAGAAGTAATGCCTAATGCAAAATTGGTTTACAATAACTCTCCATCATTTAACTGGACCTTAAATTTCCGTAATCAAGCCTATGAAGAGATGCTTGCCGAAGGAGAAGATATGACTGCATACGATAGAAATAATTTAATGGATTCACTATATGATGGGTCAGAATTATGCCATCGTGCTGATGAGAAAATTAGAACTTTCCAAAGTGATAGTGCTAAAGAAGCAGGTATTTTTCATCATTTAATTACGTTGCCAACCTATCATACAACAGCTCTTCATATGAACGATTTAACCGAAGGTTATTTTGCTGAAGAAGGCATGTTAGCTTATGTGAAGGGAGTTCAGAGAAAAGAAATTAGAAAAGGTGTTTCTTGTGTGAAGCATCAACGCATGGCGGGTTCCGATTTGGGCGATGCCCATAAAACCTTCTTTGCTGGCGATAAAGCTTTAAAAGCTGGTGGCGAAAACAACACCTCAAATCAATTTGAAGTTAAAACAAGTGAGCCTAAGCGCGAACTTGTTTTAGATAAATAAATCTAATTTATAAATTGAGGAAGGCAACATGTACGCATGTTGCCTTTTTAAATTTATCATTTTATACAAGTTTTTTAATCATTACTTATAACTATGTAGTGTCGATTCTATTTTTCGTTCTTTTGGAAACAAAACTATATTTATATGGATGCAGATGGCATTCTAATCAATAAATTTAAATTATTAAATTAATAAAAAATAAATGAAAGGCAGAAAATTATTAATGATTCCTGGTCCTATAGAATTTGAACCAGATGTATTACACGCCATGAGCATTCCTACTGATAGTCATGTCTCACCTGATTTTATTGAGATTTTTGGAAACAGCTTGGAGCTCATGCGAACCGTATGGAAATCGCCAAAAGGGCAACCATTTATTGTTGCTGGAACTGGAACCCTATCCATGGATATGGCAGTTGCTAACCTGATAGAACAAGGAGATAATGTATTAGTTATTTCAACTGGATATTTTGGGAAACGATTTAAAGATATTTTGGAGCGTTATGGAGCAAATACCACTATTTTAGAAGCTCCAATTGGTGAAACAGTAAGTCTTGAGGCAATTGAAGAGGAACTGAATTCCAAACAATACAAAGCCTTAACTATGACCCATGTAGATACATCTACAGGAATATTGGTGGAACCGAAATTTATTGCGGCCTTAGCCAAAAAATATAATACATTAAGTATTCTAGATGGTGTATGCTCGGTTGCAGGTGAAGAAATAAAACAAGATGAATGGGGACTTGATGTGGTCTTAACAGCATCTCAAAAGGCCATCGGTGTTCCGCCAGGACTTGCGCTTTTAATAGCTTCTGAAAAAGCGATAGAAGTATGGCAGAATAGAAAAACACTTGTAAGTAATTACTATGCAGATTGGAATAATTGGTTACCAATAATGAAAGCTTACGAAGAAAGAAGACCTTCATATTTTGGAACACCACCAGTTAATTTGATTGTGGCTTTAGAAACTAGCTTGAAAATTATAAGTAAAGAAGGTATGGTCAAGCGCATAAATAGGCATCAAAGTTTAGCAAAGGCTTTTAGAGCAGGAATTGCTGCATTACATTTAGAGATACTACCAAAATCAAATAAAATAGCAGCCAACACTTTAACAGCAATTTACTATCCTAAAGGTATAGATGGCGCAAAATTTAGTGCAAAAATGATTGAAAATAATATCATTATTGCAGGCGGATTGTTGCCAGAAATAAAAGCAACTTATTTCAGAATTGGTCATATGGGATCGGTTTCTTCAAACGATCTGATCTCAGTATTAGGTGCTTTAGAACGTACTTTATTAGAATTGGGGCATTCAATGGAAGCAGGAAAAAGCATTCAAGCATTTCAAAATGAACTTTTAAAAATAAATGAGTATAATCTTTAACTAAAAAAATACGTTTCATATTTTGAAACGTATTTTTTATAACGGATATTCCATTTTAATATCACAACGTTTATAGTGACAATCAGCTTCTACTGGAACTTCAAAAAAACCATGTTTTTTATAAATATAAATAGCGTTTTCAAGTTTTCTACTTGAATAGAGAACCAGACGTTTAAATTGGTTTTCCTTGGCGTAATCTAAACAATGATGCATCAGTTTCTGACCAATTTTAAGTCCGCGAAACTCTGGCGAAACAGCCATTTTAGTAAGTTCAAAAGAACCTTTTTCTAGCATAGGCATCATCGCAACGGTACCAATTACTTGTTTGTTTAACAAGACAAAAAAGATAAAACCCCCTTTGTGTATAATGTGTTTTTCAGGATTGCTTAAAACCTCTTCATCAAACGGTTCAACATAAAAATAGGTTTTTAACCATTCAATATTTAATTTATAGAAATCTTTGGAATAAGCTTCATTAAATGGAATTATTTCTATTCGCATTGGCTCTTATAAAATCAGTTATTAAATAGGTAATAAGTTTACCAATTTGTGCTTCGGTTTCGGGAGTAGGAGCGGCTTCGCAAATATGTAAATAGGTTGCATTGCTATCTTTTCCAAAAAAGGAAACAAATTGTCTGGTTTCATTCACACTAAAACCACTTGGAGTCATGGCACTACTAGGAATGTTTTGTATGGCATCGCAGTCTATTTCAATTCCGAAGGGATGGTCTGAAACAAAATTTAGTGCCTGCGACATTTCTTTTTTAAATTTTAATTCTTTTCTAACTACAATGGATTCGAACGTATTGTAAGCTATAGTTTTAATACTGTCAAGAGTTTTGAAAATATTTAAGGATGTGTAATTTTCATGCAAGCCAAAAATGAAATATTTTCTTAGAAATCCTTCAGAAAAAGCGTAAGAAAAACCATTACCACTATGTCTCCCTTCTTCTTTTCTGAAATCTGAATGTGCATCGAAATTAACAACATTCATTCGAGAATCTAGTGCTAAGGAACTACCTTTTAAATTACCATAAGCATTGTTATGACCACCACCAATAATAATTGGTTTTTTACCTGCCTTAATTATTTGATAAACGAGGTTTGAAACTTCTGTATCAATTTTAGAAACTAATTTTCTGGCTTTCGCAACATCTTTTGGAACACTTTGATCGAGTTTAGTTAGTTTTTTTAAAAAAGATTCACAGTTTAAATGACCTAAAATCAAAACTTTATCTGGATGAGTAAAAGCATTGTCTTGGATATTTAACAAAACTTTAATTGTAGCTTCCCAAGTAGCGGAAGTGCCTGGTTTGCCGTAATTTGCGAAAACTCCTACGTCTTCGGGCAAACCAATAATTACGTAATCGACGTCCAAAACTTTAAGTTCTTCGTATATATTGGAAATGTTTGAAAGCATTTTTATGCGTTCACCAAATTTGGATTCTGCTGGTCTTTTTTTAAGAAGCTTTTTTAAACTAGCGTTATTAAATAAAATAAGTTTGTCATCCATTTTTGAAAATCGTTTTAAAGTGTTAAAATTACATCTATTAAACTAAAGAAACTAAAACTAATTTTAAATTAAACAAATTACAATGGAAAATAACAATAGTAACAATATGGGATTGAAAGTAGCTTTGGGTATAGCCTTAGTGCTATTTTTAGGGGCTGCTTTTTATTCTTTCGATTTATTAAAAGACAAAAAAGAGACTGAAGCTCAGTTAACAGAAGAAAAACAATTAGTAATGAAGGACCTTAGCAATATGGCGAAACAATACGATATTGTTATTGGAGACAATGAAATTGCAAATGCAGATTTAGTTGAAGCTAAAGCACGTATTCAAGGATTAATTGACTCTTTAAGTATTTCTGATACAAATGTGAAAAGTTTATGGAGATATAAGTCTAAATACTTAGCGCTTCAAAAAGAAATGGACTTTTTATTGACTGAAAATGACAAGTTAAAAATTGAAAACTCTTTATTAGCTACGTCTTTAGATAGTACCAGAGTTCGTTTAGAAGAACGTACTATGTTTACTGATTCTTTAATGGTTCAAAACTTAGCATTAGTTGATGTTGTTGAAAATGCGGCTGTTTTAACAACAGTTGGACTAAAAGGATTTGGAGTAATCGAAAGAACTGCTGGAAAATTAATTCCAACAGAAAGAGCAGGACGATCTGATAAAATTAGAGTTTGTTATACAGTTGCTAAAAATGGTTTAGTGCAAGCTGGAGAACAAGAATTATATGTTCAAGTTATTGACCCTAAAAATAATACCTTAGGTGTAAATGAGCAAGTTCAATTTGGAGAACAAACATTAAATTATAGTTTAGTGAGTAAATTTAATTACGAAAATGCAAATTTAAATATTTGTGAATTCGTAACTCCAGGTGAAAATGGATTTGAAAAAGGACGTTATACAGTGAATGTATTTAACGAAAAAGATTTAGTGTCAACTACTGAGTTCACATTAAAATAATAATTGTTATGATTAGTTAATATCCATAGAGCTAATAATAACAAAAACCCGAAAGTTTCGACTTTCGGGTTTTTTATTTACGATATATTCTGAATACGAGCTTTACGAATTTTCCAAATGGTTTCAAAACCATGGGGAATAGATTCCTCAATAGTCTATTGTTTTAAAAATACTTGGTGTTTGTTAACTTTATAACTTCCAATTTGTAATGGACTAATGGTTTCTTCATCTAAGATGGTGTTTTAAAATAATTTTAGACTTTCAATGCTTCTGGTAAGGTCTAAATTTTATTCCCAAACTTTAAAAGTTCAGCAGGTAATTCTTCATTTGAAAAAATAGAACTTTTATATAATTTGTCCATTTATAATGACATTATCAATATGATTTTCACCAAAGGCATAAGGCATAAAAGCATAGCTTGGTATCTCTTTGGTTATAATCAGGTTGGCTTTCTTTCCCTTTGTAATACTTCCGTACATGGTCCCAATGCCCATAGCATAAGCTCCATTTATGGTAGCAGCATTTATTGCTTCTTCTGGAGTCATTTTCATTTTAATGCAAGCTGTACTAATAACAAAATTCATATTGCCACTAGGGGTAGAACCTGGGTTATAATCTGTTGCTAAGGCTAGTGGAAGTCCTGCATCTATTATTTGTCTTGCAGGCGTATAAGGAATGCTTAAAAAATAGGAGCAGGAAGGCAAGGCAACAGGCATTGTTGCGCTGTTTTTTAGAACATCAATATCTTCTATGTTCATTTCTTCTAGATGATCTACAGAAAGAGCCTCGTATTTTACACCAACACCAACACCCCCAAAAGCATTAAATTGATTGACATGTATTTTAGGGATTAAACCATGTTCTTTTCCTGCTTTTAAAATCCGTTCGGTATCTTCTAAATCGAAATAGCCTTTTTCGCAAAATACATCTATGTAGTTTGCTAATTGCTCTTTAGCAACTTCGGGAATCATTTTATTTATAACTAAATCAACAAAAGCCGTTTTATCATTTTTATATTCTTTAGGAATAGCATGCGCAGCTAAAAGAGTTGCTCTTACCTTTAAAGGAAATTCCTTTTTTAACCTTTTTATTACACGAAGCATTTTTAATTCGGCATCCACTGTTAAGCCGTATCCCGATTTTATTTCAATAGCTCCAGTACCAAGTTTTATAACTTTTTGCAAGCGTTTTGCAGATTGCTGGTATAAATCTTCTTCAGAGGTATTCTGAAGTTTTTCGGCCGAATTTAGTATACCACCACCACGATTAGCAATGTCTTCGTAGCTTAACCCGTTTATTCTATCTACAAACTCTTGTTCCCTATTTCCAGAATAAACAATATGTGTATGAGAATCGCACCAAGTTGGAAGCACCATTTTTCCAGTGGCATCTATAACCTGATCTGCATCTAGATTTTGGATATCGTCCATGGAACCATAATCCACAATGGTATCGTGATCAATTAAAAGATAGGCATTTTTAATACTAGGCAGTATTTTCATATCCTTTCCTTTTACTACTGAAATGTGTGAATCCCTAACTTGAAGGAGTTCTTTAATGTTTTTTATTAATAGAGACACAATGTTATGTTTTTTTCAAAGTTCCGCATTTTTTCTGAAAATAAAAAAGCGCTAACAAAAAGATGTTAGCGCTTTAGAAATTTATTACGTAAAAAAGTTATTCTTTTATAAATTTATAAGTTTCATTTAAATCGTCAAGTTTTAAGACATAAAGACCTTTCTGAAGTTTAGAAACATCTAGAGTTTCGTTAGAATTCAAAGATTGTTTTAGCACTTCTTTTCCTAAAACATCAAAAACAGATACATTAACAGTTTCAGAAGTTAATCCTTTAAAATTAATAAAATCTGAAGTTGGGTTAGGGTAGATGGTTAAAGAATTATTTGCAAATTCTTGGATACCAACTGTTGGGATGTCATTTAAAAAGATAACAAGATTATCTTGTAGATAGCTTATTCCAGCTATGTCAAGATCACCATCATTATCAAAATCTTCAATTGAAATAGAAAAACCTGTACTAGTATTATCGTTAATTATAATTTCATCATCAAAACCACCAGTTTCATTGCTTGGAAACCAAATGTAATCAGCATTCGTTGCACGACCGTTAGTTATAACAAGATCATTATATCCGTCATTATTTATGTCGGCTGCTACTGCGGCGGCAGTTCTTGTAATAGACGTTGCAAGTGTGGTCTCCGTAAAGGTTGTGCTGGTCCCACTACTATCATTAGTATACCAAGCAATATTTGGATTTCCAGCACCAGGATTGTTATCAGATTTTAAGATGTCCAAATTGGAATCATCATTGATATCTGCAAAAGAAACAGTCCATAAATAACCATTTCCAGAATCCACGTTATTTGTGTAGGCAACAAAAGGTACATTTCCACTACCATCCAAACCGTTAGGAATAAGTTCATTATCGTATAACTTAATCTCGCCATTATCAACAAATGCGACAACGGCATCTAAATCACCATCACCATCATAGTCTGCAAGATCTATGGATCCAGGACCACTACCTGCTGTTACCGGAACTAAATAACGAAGAATTCCAAAAGTGCCATCTCCATTTCCTAAAAAGTACATCACACTATTGCCTTCATATGCAAGAACAATTATATCAAGATATCCATTAGCATCATTATCAATATTACCAGTCATGACCATTCCCGCTCCACTTATTCCAGTTGCAATTGTTACCGCTGGTTGAAAGGTTTCGTCTCCATTGTTTTCGAACCAAACCAAATTAGCATTTACATAACTAGTAGCAAGAATATCTTCGTTACCATCACCATTTAAATCAGCAATGGCGACACTTTCAACATAAGATAAAGCATTAGGACCTGTCGCACTAAGTATAATTCCTGAAGCAAAGGTGGCATCACCATTATTTTTATACCAAACAACTTGGCTTCCTGAATCAGTTCCTATAACAAGATCTAAATAAGCATCGTTATTTAAATGCCCAGAAGCAACTGAATAAGGTTCCGCACTAGTAGATCCATCTATTACAGATTTAGTGAAATTTTGAGAGAATATCATGTTACTTAAAAAAAGTATAGATAGACAAGTAAGTAAAGTTTTTTTCATATTTGATATTTTATATTTGTGCTAATATATTGATTATATTTTATTTACAAGTTATTTTATAGTGCCAACCATATCTTCAGGTTTCACCCAAGCATCATAATCTTCGGCAGTTACATACCCTAAATTAATGGCTTCTACTTTTAATGTGGTGCCATTTTTATGAGCTGTATTGGCTATTTCAGCCGCTTTATAATATCCAATTTTGGTATTAAGAGCGGTAACAAGCATTAAAGAGTTGTTTAATAATTGTTTAATAACTTCGTGGTTTGGTTCTATTCCTTCGGCACAATGTTCGTTAAAACTCCTACAAGCATCTCCTAATAATTGAGAAGACTGTAACACATTGGCAGCCATCATTGGTTTAAAGACATTTAATTCATAATGACCTTGAGTTCCTCCAACTGTAATAGCCACATCATTACCCATTACCTGAGCGCAAACCATGGTTAAAGCTTCACATTGAGTAGGGTTAACTTTTCCAGGCATAATAGAACTTCCAGGTTCATTTGCTGGAATATTAATTTCCCCAATTCCTGAACGTGGTCCGGAAGCCATCATTCTGATATCGTTTGCTATTTTATTTAAAGAAACGGCTAATTGCTTTAAAGCACCGTGTGTACCAACTAAGGCATCATGAGCAGCTAAAGCTTCAAATTTATTTTCAGCAGTTACAAATGGTAAATTGGTAAATTTAGCAATGTATTCTGCTACTAAAACATCATAACCTTCAGGTGTGTTTAAACCTGTTCCAACAGCGGTTCCTCCTAGAGCCAATTCAGCCATATGTGGTAAGGTGTTTTGAAGGGCTTTTAAACCATGGTCTAATTGAGAGACATATCCAGAAAATTCTTGACCAAGGGTAAGTGGTGTGGCATCCATTAAATGCGTTCTTCCAATTTTAACTACATTTTTAAACTCAGTTGATTTATTATGTAATGTATTTCTAAGTTGAATTACGCCATGCATGGTGTTTTCTACAATTTTCTTGTAGATGGCAATGTGCATGCCCGTTGGAAACGTATCATTTGATGATTGCGATTTGTTAACATCATCATTTGGTTGAATGGCTTTTTCGCCTTCACCAATAATTTTTCCAACAAGTTGTTGTGCTCTATTGGCAATGACTTCATTGACATTCATATTACTTTGCGTTCCAGATCCCGTTTGCCAGATAACTAATGGAAATTGGTCGTCATGTTTTCCTTCAAGAATTTCATCGCAAACTTGAGCAATTAAGTCGCGTTTTTCTTCTGAAAGTACGCCTAAATCACAATTAGTATAAGCAGCTGCTTTTTTTAAATAAGCAAATCCATAAACTATTTCTAAAGGCATTGAGGCAGGAGCTCCAATTTTAAAATTATTTCTTGAGCGTTCTGTTTGTGCTCCCCAAAGTTTGTCAGCAGGCACTTTTACTTCGCCCATGGTATCTTTTTCTATTCTAAAACTCATGATTCTAATACGGATTGATTGTTATACAAATTTACGATTTTATGACTAAATTATTTAACAGTTAGACAGTTATTTGTAAGAAAATAATTGATATGATTTTCATATTGAATATAAAAAACTACTTTTAATTTATATTAAACTTTAAAATGTCTAAGAAACTGGTTGAGAATAGTAAAATAGGATTACGGGAAGCCATATCCATTGGAATTGGAGGTATGGTAGGAGGAGGGATTTTTGCTGTTCTTGGTTTAGCAGTTTCTCTAGCACACGGTGGTACGCCTATAGCTTTCTTATTTGCTGGAATTATTGCCATTTTAACAGCCTTTAGCTACTCTAAACTGTCCTTAGCTTTTCCGGATAGAGGAGGAACTGTAAAATTTATCAATCAAGGTTTTGGTAAATCGGTATTTAGTGGAGCTATTAATAATTTGTTATGGGTAAGCTATATTATTATGCTATCTCTTTATGCCTCAGCTTTTGGTTCGTATGCTCCAAATTTATATGAGTTAACTGGAAATAAATCTTTGGATTCTCATATATATTTGACGGTCATAATTATAATTGCGACTATTATTAATTATTATAGTATTACGGTTGTTAGTAAAATTGAATCCTATGCCGTAATTATAAAACTAATAATTTTAATAGGTTTTATTGGGGTAGGACTTTATGGGTTGCCTGGAAACCCCAATATAGAGCAACTTTCAGTTTCACATTGGGAAAACCCTTTGTTACTTCTAACAGGAGGAATGGTTATTTTTGTGGCTTATGAAGGCTTTGAACTTATTGCCAATGCGGCACCAGATATTATTAATCCTGAAAAAAATATTCCAAAGGCTTATAATTATTCCGTCTGGTTTGTGATTTTTCTTTATGTTGTTATTGCTATAGTCACTGTAGGTTCTTTACCTTTTGATGACATTGCAAGAGCAGAAGATTATGTGCTAGCAGAAGCAACAAAACCCATGCTTGGAAATGTAGGATTTACTATTATAACTATAGCCGCTTTAATATCAACTTTTTCTGCTATCAATGCCTCACTTTACGGAGGAAGTCGCGTTAGTTATGAGGTTGCTGAAGATGACGAGCTACCACATCATTTAACTAGTAAACTATGGAATCAACCAATAGGATTAATGATTACGGCTGTTTTAACCCTAGTTATAGCAAATACCTTAGACATTGAAAGTATTTCTACTGCCGGAAGTGCCGGGTTTTTATTGATTTTCGCTTTAGTGAATTATGTAGCTTATAAATTATCAAAAGAAATTAAAGGAAAAAAAACAATTCCTCTTATTGGGTTCTTATTATGTTCCATTGCATTTATTGCATTAATAATTCAACAATACGACTCTAATTTTCTAGGAGTTATTGTAATTTCTTCTATTATATTAAGTTGCTTTATTTTAGAATATCTTTATAAGAAACAGGAGAAAATAAAAAATGTCAGTTAGGGTATTCCTATTTAAAATAATAAATCCTCTTCTTTGTAAATATAATTTAACTAAAGTCTATGTTTAAAAAAGTACTTTTTATAATTATTTTCATATTTACAAATCATTTATTTTCTCAGGCAATTGAGGTTGTTTCTGGGTTAAGTCGTCCTGTAGGAATAGCAATTAATGGGGAAGACATATTTATTTGCGAACTGGCTGATGGAGGATCATCGGGAATGATATCTAAAGCTGACTTATCTGTAATTAATCCAACCAAAGAAAACTTACTTACTAACCAGGCAAATCCACGAGCAGTATGTTTGGTTGGAGAAGAATTATACTACGCAACCAATAATTTATTTAAATTAAACATAAATGATTCTAACCCAACAGGAACTCAGGTAATTTATACTAATAGTCCTAGGGCATTAATAGCTACTGATGATGACATGTTTATTTCTGGAGACGATAGAATTTCAAAAATAAACCTAAATAGCACAAATCCTTATCTTCAATTGGTTGTAGACAATATTGAAGCTCGAATTTTAGCCTTTGCTTTAAAAGGGGATGAATTATATTTTGGATATTCTAATAAAGTATCAAAAATTAATATTACAGATGCAAATCCTGTAGTTGAGGAAGTTATTTCAGGGTTTGAATCGAATGTTTATTCCTTAGCTTTTTATGAAGACACTTTAATTGTTGGGCTGGCCTTGTATTATAAATTATTAACTGTAGATATAAATGCTTCCACTTTAGTTGCTCAAGAATTTATTCCATTCATGAATGGTCAACCAATGAATATTATGGTTTATAATAATGATTTATATATTGCTGGGGGACAAGGGAACAACATTCTTAAAGTTGAAAATCTTGAAGCTTTGCTCGGCATAGAAGAAATAAAGTCTAACCTAAATTTGAAAATTTACCCAAATCCGACATCTGATTATATCCAAATTTCTGGTTTACTTAAATCTATACCATATGAAATTTATAAAACCAATGGCGTTTTGGTGATTGACGGTGTTTTAGAACCGAAAAGTAGGATTGATTTGAGGAACTTAAGTTCAGGGATTTATTATATAAATCTAAAGGATGGCTTAGAAAAAGAAACCTGTATAAAAGTTATTAAACATTAGAAAAAAAAGATGTTAATAATTCTTAAATTTACTGTTGTGTAAAAAAAGCATTTCATGTATATTTGCGATAGTTATTTATAAAAGAAATATTTATTATGTTCGAATTTGACCAGTACTTAGGATTTTTAGCCTTTTTAGCCATTTTTACACTTGGTTTTTGGTTAATGTTATTTTTATTAACTTTCGTAGTACCATATTGGATTGGTGGGGCTTTATTAGAGCGTATGAAAGAAATGAGAGAAGAGAAAAAAGCAAAACGTGAATTAAATTAATTTCGTTTTTTACTTATATAAAAAAAGGAAGCCATTTGGCTTCCTTTTTTTATGCGTTGTATTTTGAAGCTTTTAACCTTCATACTCTCCTCCGTCTTCGTAACTGCCACGTTGCTGACGTTTCTTTTGTTGATTAAATCTATACGTAAAAGACAAGTTAATACTACGTTGTCTCCATTGAAACTCAGAAGTACTCATGTACGTAGATGTATTGGTTTCCATGATACGCTTTCTGGTATTAAATAAATCATTAATATTTAAACCTAAAGATGCATTTTCGTTTAAAATGTCTCTACTAAAAGCCATGTTTGCAGAGAAGTTACCTTCTCTTTTATTTTGAGCATCCTCAGAAGGCCCTCTATAATTTAAACTAGTTTGCCATTCAATTTCTCCTGGAAGCGTGTATTTATTATTTATTCTAGCAAACCAACTCATGTTATCACTATCTAAAGAGGCTCCAATTGGATCTGTTCCTTTAATGGATTGTTGAAAAATATTGAAATTGGCATTTATATTCCATTTGCGAATTGGGTTATATGTAACAGTAAATTCAAATCCGTATCTATTTTCTTCAGCTAAATTAATAGGGGTACGCTGAATTACTGAAATTTCTTGACCATTTACATCGACCTTAATACCGGTGTCAAAACTTATAAAACTAAATGCATCCGTAGCATGTTGGTAATAAGCCGAGGTATTTAAAGCAACTTTGCCATACTTTTTATAATAACCTAAGTCAAATAAACCTGAATAACTTGGAGCCAAATTAGGGTTTCCTTGAAAAATAGTTGTAACACTAGTTCTAGATGGGAATGGATTGATAAAATAAGAACGCGGTCTTTGTATACGTCTACTATATCCTAAAGTAAAGTTTTCTACTTCACTTAATTCATAACTTAAATTAACAGTTGGAAATAAGCCTGTATAATCGTTTTTACTATAATCTCCACTTGTTGGTTGATCTACAGTAATACGGGTGTTCTCAAGACGTAGTCCTAATAAGTAAGAAAATTTACTTCCTATTTTACTTCCATATTGTGAGTAAGCGGCATTAATATATTCACGGTAATTTAAAAAATTAGATAAATTAGTGTTTACTACAAATTCATCCGTGTCTTCATCAATAGTTTCAATAGTGTAATCTGTATCCTGGTCGTTAAAGTTACCACGATATCCAAATTCAAACTGACTACTTTCACCAATAGGTAATACATAATCTGCTTGCAATAAGATACGAGTTTGATCTTCAAGAGTACTAGCTTTTTCAGTGTTTATTCCTTCCAATAATATTTCAGAATATTCATCTTCTTTATTATCTTCATATTGGAAGTCCATGGTTAACTTATGACCATTTGTATCAAAATCTTTATTAAAATTTAAGGCATATTGAATCAATTCATCTGTTTCCTCTTCTGGATCAAAACGATTACTTTGTGAAAGTACCTGTTTATTTTCATCCAAATAAATTAAGGTATTTGTTGAATTGCTTTCATTATCACTATTTCTATAAGACACAGAACCTGTTAGTGAAGCCGAATCCGTAACATACCACTCTATACCTAAATTAGTGCTTAAACCTTTTCTAACACGATCGTAATCATTTGTTTCGTCTGAATAAGTATCTGGGTCATTAGAAATAAAATTACCATCATCGTCATATTCTTCATTAAAAAATTGAGTGTATGAAGATGAATTTCCGGGTACTTCTCTATAATCGTAACTAGTGGTATTAAATATGTTTAAATCTCCTGTCCTGTAGTTTATATTTCCAGAAATTCCAGCAGATTTAGGCCATCCTACGTTTGTGGTTACGGCACCATTTAAACCTTGTAATTTACTTCTCTTAAGAATAATATTTAAAATCCCTCCAGATCCTTCCGCATCATATCTAGCTGAAGGCGAAGTAATAACTTCAACTCTTTCTATAGATTCTGCAGGAAGTTGTCTTAGAGCATCAGTAGAGTTTATACCTACTAAGCCAGATGGCTTGCCATTAATTAAGATTCTTACATTTTCATTTCCTCTTAAAGCAACGTTTCCTTCAACATCCACTGAAACAGATGGAATATTATCTAAAACATCACTAACATTACCACCACTAACAGTTAAATCGGATCCTACAGTATATACTTTTTTATCTAGTTTAATCTGTACCGTTGTCTTTTCTGCAATAATTTCAATTTCATTTAAAGATTCAGTATCGGCTTCAAGGTTAATTGTACCAATGTTCTTATCCTTTAATAGGCTTTGATTAGGAATTGTCTGTTTTACAAATGAAATAAATTCTATCGAAATGTCGTAAGTTCCTGGAGGTACTGGAATGCTAAAGTCTCCAGATTCAGTAGTAATTCCTCCAGTCTCTATTCTGTTTTCAGCTTTATTGAAAAAAGCAACAGTAGCATATTCTAAAGGTTGACCTGTAGTTTTATCGATAACTTTACCTGTAATGGTTACGTCTTTCTGAGCTTGAATGCTAGCAAATGATAAGATTGTAAAAAGTAAGGGTAATAAAATTTTATTCATGATTGTTGTTTTGCAAATTGGACTGCAAAAATAGAATTTGGTTTAGTGTAGAATGGTTAAATGTTTGTTAAATAAAAAAGCTTCGAAACCCTAATGTTTTCGAAGCTTTTCCTTTCATTATATAATGTCTAAAATCTTTTCTGGAGGCCTGCCAATTACGGCTCTTTCTCCATTTATAACTATAGGACGCTCAATGAGTTTGGGATGTGACACCATAGCTTCTATAAGCTGATCTTCTGTTAAGTTTTTACCTTTGTAATTCTCTTTCCAAATGGCTTCGTTGGTTCTAATTAAAGCTTCTGCTTTTATATTTAAAAGTGAAAGAATATGTCTCAATTCTTCTTTACTAGGTATGTTTTCTAGATATTTGACAATCTCAACTTCTTTCCCTGATTTCTCTAAAATTTCAAGACCAGCTCTGGATTTACCGCAACGTGGATTATGGTATATTTTTATCATATGGATTATAAGTTATTATCTTCTGGTTTTTGACCCATCATCATTAAGTATGCCTTTAAAAAAGGTTCAATTTGTCCATCAAGCACAGCATCTACATTTCCGGTTTCATGCCCAGAACGTACATCTTTAATTAATTTATAAGGATGCAATACATAATTTCTAATTTGGCTTCCCCATTCAATTTTCATTTTATCTGCTTCAATATCTTGACGTTGAGCCAATTGTTTTTGCAATTCTATTTCATACAACTGCGATTTCAGCATTTGCATGGCACGAGATCTATTATCATGTTGTGAACGTGTTTCTGAACAAGATATTTGTATCCCAGATGGTTTATGAGTAAGTTGTACTTTAGTTTCAACTTTGTTGACATTTTGTCCACCAGCGCCACTAGAACGTGCTGTTGTAATTTCAATATCTGCGGGATTGATTTCGATTTCAATGGTATCATCAACTAAAGGATACACATAAACAGAAGCAAAACTAGTATGTCTTTTGGCATTACTGTCAAAAGGAGAAATACGAACTAATCTATGAACGCCATTTTCACCTTTAAGCCAACCAAAAGCATAATCGCCTTCAATTTCTAAAGTCACCGTTTTGATACCAGCAACATCTCCTTCCTGGTAGTTTAATTCTTTAACCTTAAAACCACTTTTTTCAGCATACATTAAGTACATACGCATAAGCATATTTGCCCAATCACAACTTTCAGTACCACCAGCACCAGCTGTAATTTGAAGTACAGCACTTAAACTGTCACCTTCTTCGGAAAGCATGTTTTTAAACTCTAAATCCTCAATAAGTTTAGTGGCTTTTTCAAAGCTAGTTTCTAAATCTTCAAGATTGGATTCGTCTTCCTTATAGAACTCGTAGATAATTTCAAGTTCTTCCACTAAGCTAATTCCCGTTTGAAAATCTTCGACCCATTTTTTCTTAGTCCGAAGAGATTTCATTACAATTTCGGCTGCTGTAGAATCGTTCCAAAATGTAGGTGAAAAGGTTTGTTCTTCTTCGTTTTGAATTTCAATTAGTTTGGCATCTATGTCAAAGATATTGTCTAAGCGCACTTAGACGTTTATTAAGATCTTTAATTTGATCTGAAGTAATCATATAATCATTTTTGTTTCCACAAAAATAAAATTAAATACTGTCAGATAAAATATAACTTGATTTAATTTTATAGTTTTATGCTTTAATATTTTTCTCATGATTATAGATTTAAGAAGTGATACCGTTACAAAGCCAACATTAGGCATGTTAGAAGCCATGATGCAAGCAAAAGTGGGCGACGATGTATATAAAGAAGACCCAACAGTAAACGCCTTAGAAGAACGACTTGCCAACATGTTTGGAAAACCAAGTGCCATGTTTTTTCCAACAGGTACCATGGCAAACCAAACTGCTATAAAATTACACACCAATCCTGGTGATCAAGTTATATGCGATAAAGACGCACATATTTATCATTATGAAGGAGGTGGTGCTTCCTTTAATAGTGGTGTGTCATGCAAATTAATTCAAGGAGATCGTGGCATGTTTACTGCAGAACAAGTTCTTGAAGCAATAAATCCCCCAGATTTTTATCACAGTCCGTTAACAACTTTAGTTGAAGTTGAGAATACGGCTAATAGAGGAGGAGGTTCTTGTTGGGATTTTGAGGAACTTAAAAAAATTAGAACCGTTTGCGATACTAATAATTTGGGTTTCCATTTAGATGGCGCCAGATTGTGGAATGCTTTGGTGGCTAAAAACGAAACTGCAAAAGATTATGGCCAATTGTTTGATACCATTTCGGTTTGTTTAAGTAAAGGTCTGGGTTGCCCGATTGGTTCTGTGTTGATTGGAGATGAAAAAATCATGCAAAATGCCATGAGAATTCGGAAGATTTTTGGAGGTGGCATGAGACAGGTTGGTTATTTGGCGGCGGCAGGTATTTACGCCTTAGATAATCATATAGACCGATTGGCAGAAGATCATAAAAAAGCTAAAGAAATAGGTCAGGTTTTAAGTGATTTATCATTTATTAAAAAAGTAGAAACTATTGAAACTAATATCGTGATTTTTGAATTACTAGAAAGAACGGATGAAGCGAAATTTTTGAAATCTCTTGAAGATAAAAACATTCGTTTAAGTGGCATGGGACAAGGTAAGTTACGAATAGTGACACATTTGGATTATACGGATGAAATGCATGACAGATTTTTAAGTACTTTAAGAATACTTGAATTATAAAAAACAAAAATAGCATCAGGAAACTGATGCTATTTTTAATGTAATTGTTGAAATTTTTAAAGTCTATTCACCTTCAATACCAGCACTTGGTGCATTGGTTTTGACAGATTCTATGCCGTTTTCCATTCCAGATTCCGAAGCATACATTTGGCTAGTACCAATTATTTGGCCATTGGCTGCTTTTATATTAAAATGAAATTTACCATTAGTTGCTGTTTTCCTTTCAAATTTACCGTCGTCACTACAATTGGTTTTTACAGATTCAACACCGTTTTTTGCACCAGATTTATCAGCATATCCCTGGCTAGATAAAATAACTTGACCGTTTTTAGCTTTTAAATTGAAATAATACTTCTGATTTTTTTCACTTTGAAATAATTCGAACATGATTTTGTTTTTAAAATTAATATCTAAAAATAAGGATTTTAAAATTTATTTTGGCAAATTCTGATATCAAATTAATGTTAAAGTGACAAATAAGCGATATGGAACTTACATAAACTTATCCATTCCTGGAATATTTGGCATGCCGTCTTTGGCAACAGCCGCTAATTCAGCTTCATTAATTTGAGTAGCTCTTTCAATTGCCTTGTTTAATGTTAAAATAAGATAATCTTCCAGCTCTTCTTTGTCTTGCAACAAGCTTTCGTCTATGCTAATGGATTTAATAACTCTATTTGCCGTTAACGTAATTTTTATTTTTTCGTCACTACTTTTTTCATCAATCAAAACAGTATCTAAACGTTTTTTAGTTTCTTCAACTTTTTTCTGGGTTTCCTTTAGTTTACCCATCATTCCCATAAGATCTCCAAACATAATTTTATATTTTATTAAATTCAGTGCAAAGCTATTTAAAATTCATATTTTTGATGCCTATAATTCAAATAAAATTTTTCACTTTTGAAAAACTCCATATTCCCTCCTAAGGCTAAACAACTTCCTAAAAAACTAGTTGCACATAACGATGTTCGTATTGATAATTACTATTGGTTAAATAATAGAGAAGATCAAGAAGTTTTAGATTATTTGCTTGCCGAAAATAAGTATACCAAAAGTATGATGGAACATACTGAAACGTTTCAAGAACGGTTGTTTGAAGAAATGAAGGGTAGAATAAAAGAAGACGATCAATCGGTTCCTTATAAATTTAATGGCTATTGGTATATTACCAGATTTGAGAAAGGAAAAGATTATCCTATTTACGCAAGAAAAAAAGATACTTTAGAGGCTCCAGAAGAATTATTGTTTGATTGTAATGAAATGGCAAAAGTCCATTCATATTTTAGCTTGGGAAGTATATCTATAAGTCCTGATAATACTTTGGCGGCTTTTTCTACAGATACGGTTAGTAGAAGACAATATAAAATACAGATTAAAAATCTGGTTACTGGTGAGATTTATCCCACTAAAATTATAAATACAACTGGAAGTGTTACTTGGGCAAACGACAATAAAACCATTTTTTATTCTCGAAAAGATAAGTTAACCTTGAGATCTCATGCTGTTTTTAAGCATAAACTGCATTCCAAAGTTAAAGAAGATGTTGAAGTCTATCATGAAATGGATGAGACTTTTAACACCTTTGTATATAAAACAAAATCCAGAAAATATATTGTTATAGGTTCTTCAAGTACCTTAACATCAGAATATCGCATTTTAGATGCTGATACTCCAAACGAAGAATTTAAAATATTTAGTCCTAGAGAAAGAGGTCTGGAATATTCCATTGCACATTATAAAGATCATTTTTATGTGCTAAATAATAAGGATGGAGCTGTGAATTTTAAGCTTCAAAAAACTAGTGAAACAAAAACTGAAAGTACTTATTGGGAAGATTTATTACCACATAGAAAAGATGTTTTATTAGAAGATATTGAAATTTTTAAGGATTATTTAGTGGTGAGTGAAAGGGAAGAAGGCTTAAACAATATTCGTATTATTAGCTGGAATGGAAAAGAGGATTATTATTTGCCATTTGAAAGTGAAACTTACACAGCTTATACCGGTAATAATCCAGATTTCGATAGTGAATATCTGCGTTATGGTTATAATTCTTTAACAACTCCAAGTTCTGTCATAGATTATAATTTTATAACTAAAGTTCACGAAATAAAAAAGGAGCAAGAAGTTTTAGATAAAAATTTTAAGAAAGAAAATTATACTTCAGAACGTATTTGGGTAACCGCCAGAGATGGTGTAAAAGTACCAGTATCTTTAGTCTATAGAAAAGATTTGAAAAAAGAGTCTGGCAATCCATTAATGCTTTATGCATACGGTTCCTATGGAGCTACTATCGACCCTTATTTCTCTACAGTTAGATTAAGTTTATTGGACAGAGGTTTTGTATTTGCAATAGCACATATAAGAGGAGGTGAGTATTTAGGTAGAGATTGGTACGAAAACGGAAAACTTCTATCTAAAATGAATACGTATTTCGATTATATAGATTGTTCAAAACATTTAATTGCCGAAAAATATACTTCAGAAAAGCATTTATATGCCTATGGAGGTTCTGCAGGAGGTCTTTTAATGGGAGTAATTATCAATCTTAATCCAGAATTATATCATGGTGTTCTTGCGGTGGTTCCTTTTGTGGATGTTGTTACAACCATGCTAGATGATACAATTCCACTAACTACTGGAGAGTACGATGAATGGGGAAATCCGAATGACAAGACATATTATGAGTACATGAAATCCTATTCGCCTTATGATAATGTAACAGCTCACGCCTATCCAAATATGTTGGTTACAACAGGTTTACACGATTCTCAAGTACAATATTGGGAACCAGCTAAATGGGTGGCTAAATTAAGAGAGCTTAAAACGGATGCAAATAAATTACTGCTTCATACAGATATGGAAACCGGTCATGGAGGTGCTTCTGGACGCTTTGAAAGTCTAAAAGAAGTAGCTCTGGAATACGCATTTATATTGGATTTGGAAGGAATTACTAATTAGTAAAAAAAAATTCGTATTTTTGCAAGGTTTTAGATGTCCAAAATGATTGGGTATCAAAAAATAACATTTATGAAAAAAAATATACAAGTTTTTAATAATGTGTTAGAATTAGTTGGAAATACACCACTAATTAAACTAAATAAAATAACCTCTTCATTTAAAGGAAACTACTTTGCAAAAGTAGAAGCTTTTAATCCTGGTCATTCTTCGAAAGATAGAATTGCTCTTTATATTATTGAGGAAGCAGAAAGAAAGGGTATATTAAAGCCTGGAAATACAATTGTTGAAACAACTTCTGGTAACACAGGTTTTAGCATTGCTATGGTAAGCATTATTAAAGGTTACAAATGCATTCTTGCGGTAAGTTCAAAATCTTCTCCAGATAAAATAGACATGTTAAAATCTATGGGAGCACAAGTTTATGTGTGTCCAGCACATGTTAAAGCAGACGATCCAAGATCTTATTATGAGGTTGCTAAACGTTTACATGAAGAAACAGATGGTTCTGTTTACATCAATCAATATTTTAATGACTTAAACATCGATGCACATTATCTTTCAACAGGTCCAGAAATCTGGAAACAAACTGAAGGTAAAATTACGCATTTAGTAGCTTGTAGTGGAACTGGTGGAACAATTTCAGGAATTGGTAAATATTTAAAAGAACAAAATCCAGACATTAAAATAATTGGTGTCGATGCTTACGGATCTGTTCTTAAAAAATACCATGAAACTCATGAGTTTGATGAAAAGGAAATCTATCCATACAGAATTGAAGGTTTAGGTAAAAATTTAATTCCTACTGCTACAAATTTTGATGTTATTGATGAATTTGTAAAAGTAACAGATGAAGAAAGCGCACATACTGCAAGAGAGATTGCAAAAACCGAAGGTTTATTTGTAGGTTATACTTCTGGAGCTGCTATGCAAGCAATAAAGCAACTTAACGAAGACGAAACATTTACAGAAGACTCTTACGTGGTTGTCATATTTCCAGATCATGGATCTCGATATATGAGTAAAATTTATAGTGATACATGGATGAATGATCAAGGATTTTTAGATAGCCTCCATGAGAAAGAAGAAAATACTCAAAGCATACAATATATAAAATAACTGAATTTTAAAACATGTTACTAAATTTAGTAACATGTTTTTGTTAATAATAGAGTGAAAAAAGATTATGTATTAAACATTTAAATATCTAATTTTGCACTATTAAATCATGATTAATAGCTTATATGAAAGACTTATTCGACAAAATTTATAGAGATAAAGGACCACTGGGAAAGTGGGCTTCACAAGCTGAAGGCTACTTTGTATTCCCAAAATTGGAAGGCGAAATATCTAACAGAATGAAATTCCAAGGGAAGGAAGTCATTACTTGGAGTATAAATGATTATTTAGGTTTAGCAAATCACCCAGAAGTTAGAAAAGTAGATGCTCAAGCTGGAGCAGATTATGGTTCTGCTTATCCAATGGGAGCACGTATGATGTCTGGTCATACAGATATGCATGAGAAACTTCAAACTGAATTAGCTGACTTCGTAGACAAAGAAGCCGCTTATTTATTGAATTTTGGTTATCAAGGGATGGTTTCGACCATAGATGCCTTAGTCGCTAAAGATGATATTATTGTTTATGATGTAGATGCCCACGCATGTATTATAGATGGTGTGCGTTTACATATGGGAAAACGTTTTACCTACAAGCATAACGATATTGAAAGTTTAGAAAAAAATCTTGAAAGAGCTACTAAAATGGCTGAACAAACTGGTGGAGGGATTTTAGTGATTTCTGAAGGTGTGTTTGGTATGAGAGGTGAACAAGGTCGATTGAAAGAAATTGTTGCTCTTAAAGAAAAATTTAATTTCCGCTTTTTCGTAGATGATGCTCATGGTTTTGGAACTCAAGGTAAAACTGGAGCTGGAACAGGAGAAGAGCAAGGCGTACAAGATGGCATAGATGTTTATTTTGCAACCTTTGCAAAAGCATTAGCTAGTACAGGAGCTTTTATTGCTGCTGATAAAGAGATTATTGATTATTTGAAATACAACTTGCGTTCTCAAATGTTTGCAAAATCTTTGCAAATGCAATTGGTTGTTGGAGCTTTAAAGCGTTTAGATATGCTTAAAAACATGCCAGAGTTAAAAAATAAACTTTGGGAAAACACCAACGCACTTCAATCAGGATTAAGAAAACGTGGTTTCGATATTGGTACAACTCAAAGTTGTGTGACTCCAGTTTACTTAAAAGGAAGTATTCCTGAAGCTATGGCTTTAGTGAGAGATTTAAGAGAAAATTATGGTATATTCTGTTCTATTGTTGTGTATCCAGTAATTCCAAAAGGATTAATTTTATTACGTTTAATTCCTACTGCTACACATACTTTAGAAGATGTAAACGAAACGTTAGATGCTTTCGACGCTATTAGAGAAAGACTTGAAAATGGTACTTATAAAAGATTGTCAGCATCAGTAGCTGCTGCCATGGAAAATTAAAAAGGCCAATAATGTATATATTAAAAAACCCGATAGTTAAGCTATCGGGTTTTTTATTATATAAGAACAAAGATCTATAACAATCCTTTTCTAAAGGTTTTACGTCGCTTAATAATTTCACAATCAAAATCTTTCCAAATTTGTTGTGATGCTAAATTATCTGATAATTCAGGAAGTCGGATGCAAGTTTCAATCTTTTGCTTTTTAAAAGTTTCATAAAACTCATTAAAAATAATAGCGGTTACACCTTTATTTTGATAATGTGGTTCCACACCAATTAAATAGAACAAAACCGTTTTGCTATTCTTTTTTGCCTTGAGTAATTTTAAAAAACCAAAAGGAAGCAATTTCCCTTTAACTTCCTGCAATGCATCCGAAAACGAAGGTAAAACAATTGCAAATGCTACCATGTTATCATTTTCATCAAATACAAACTTGATATATTCCGGATTAATGAAATTGATGAATTTCTTTTTAAAATAATCTCTTTGTGCATCAGAAACTGGAACAAAGGTTGATAATTTAGAATAAGTTTGATTGAATAAATCAAACATACCATCAATATGTGGAATGACCTCTTTTGTTTTAGTAAATTTACTTGGTTTTAATTTAAAGCGTTTAGAGATAATTTCGTTTACCCTTTTAAAACGTTCAAGCGGAATGGTATTGAATGCAAATTTACTTTCTATATATTCTTTTTCTGGTAAAAAGCCTAAGGTTTCAAAATGCGTAATATAATAAGGATGATTATACCAAGTAGCCATTGTACCAATATGATCAAAACCATAAGTTAAAGCACCGTTTTTATCAAGATTTGAAAATCCAACAGGACCTTCAACAAATTCAAGATTATGAGATTTTCCTATTTCCACAACTTTATCCAACAAGGCTTTTGAAACGGCCATATCGTCTATAGTGTCGAACCAACCAAAACGCATTTTTTTAACTTTCTGTACGTTAATTTCAGTATGATTGACAATAGCAGCAATTCGTCCTACAATGACATTATTTTTATAAGCCAAGTAAAAATTAGCTTCTGCATGTAAAAAAGCTGGATTTTTATCTTTGCTAAGCGTTGCCATTTCATCAGAAATAATTGGTGGTACCCAATATTTCGAATCTTTATAAAGTTGAAAAGGGAAAGTGACAAATGCCTTTAACTCCTTCTTATTAGTTACTTCTTTTAATGTAATCATAGGTTAAAAAACTACTATTTTAAATATCAGAATCGAAATCAACTGCTTCTTTTTTATTTTTATTCTTTTTATCTCCACGTGCTTTGTTTTCTCTTCTTTCAGTTTCCTCTTCAGCAGAAGTTCCATCCTTAACTTCTTTATCCTTATGGAAATCAAGTCGGTAAGATGCACCTAAACTAACTCCGAAAACAGAAGGGGTATCCTTGGTGTTGAAGGTAAAGGCTGTGTCTAATTGGAAATTTTTATTCCATAAATAAGCACCTCCAAATCGGATTAAGTTATCGGCGTAAAAATCGCTACTTATGTTTTCTGATTCAGCAAAAATGGCCCATTGGGCTGTAATAGATTTTGTAAGTGTTAATATAAAAGAAAAATCAGATTGATCTGTTCCAATGCGGTCTTTAATAAAGTTCATTACAAATACCCAGCCTCCAGAAAAGTTGTTTTGGGTTGAAATTAAAACCTTCGGACTTATTCCTTCTACACCTGCCGCAGTAAATGGATTATCCGCAGGATCGTAATTTGCACCTACATAAACTGCTACAGCTGGAATAAGAAATTTCCATTGGAATTTATGGTTGGCTTTCCAACTATATAAATTTGGCTTATCATCTTCAGAATTTTTAAAAGGGTCGTAAACCAAATATTTCGCACCAAGTGTTAAGGTTTTAAAATTGCTAAAACTGTCCTCATTTGAAATCGTATTTGTGTAGGTTCTATTGGTAGATTGGAAGGTACCTTCCAGATTTATTTCTAATTGTGGCCATAGCAAGCCGTATCTTACTGCAAAATCGGCACCAATACTTTTATCTTCTTTATAAAGAAGCGAGTGTTTTTCAGTTAGAAAATATGGACCTCCCTCAAATTGAACAACGTTTGTTCCAACCGAGAAAGCACTTTGCGAAACACCAGGTCTATTGGAGTTAATAACTTCGGTATATTGTGAATATCCATTAAAAGTAAAGGCTAAAGCAATGAGTAATACATAAGTTTTCAATGACGTCATATGTAAAAAATTTGTTTGTTTGGAGCTTAAAAGTTATAACCAACTGCATTTTAGATTGTTGTAGGTAAAATAAACAATACTAAAATGTTACAGTTTAGTTTGAATCAAATATAAAGATTTTATATTTTTTTTAAGTAATTATTTCAGATTTTAAAAAAGGAGATTTGTATTTTTGTTTAAAATTATATTTATGCTAGAACATGCATCTATAACAGGCGTTTTAAGAGTCATTTTAATTATTCTATTAATTTATTATGGTTTTAAAATTCTTTCAAGAATTTTTGCACCTTTATTATTAAAATATGTTGCTAAAAAAGCTGAAGAGCGTTTTGGTGGTCAATTTGGGCAAAATCAGCAACCAAAAAAGGAACAGACTACAGAAGGAGAAGTAACCATAGATAAAGCTCCTGAAAGAACATCTTCAAATAAAAAGGTTGGAGAATATGTAGATTACGAAGAAATTGATTAATTTTCGCTTTCATTGTATAATCTATTTCCATGCCATTTTCAATTAAAAAATTTCTTCCTCATCTCCTAGTTTTATTAGGATTTGTAATTGTTTCTCTAGCTTATTTTAATCCTGTACTTCAAGGGAAATCTATTTATCAAAGCGACATTGTTCATTATATTGGCATGTCTAAGCAGCAAAAAGATTTTAAAGCGGCCACTGGAGAAGAAACTTATTGGACAAATAGTGCCTTTGGAGGCATGCCAACCTATCAACTTGGTGCACATTATCCAAATAACTTTATTAAAAAACTAGATTTAACACTTCGTTTTTTACCTAGACCAGCAGATTACCTATTTTTATATTTCTTAGGTTTTTACATCTTATTATTAGTTTTAAAAGTAGATTATAAACTCGCGGCCCTAGGAGCATTAGCCTTTGGGTTCTCTACCTATCTTATCATTATTCTAGGGGTTGGACACAATAGTAAGGCACACGCTATTGCTTATATGCCCTTAGTTTTAAGTGGAATTCTCTTGACTTTTAGAAAACGTTATATTTTTGGATTTTTACTCACGGCATTAGCTCTAGCCTTAGAATTAGTCGCCAATCATCCACAAATGACTTACTATTTAATGTTTTTAGTCATTATTTTAGGGATAGTATATTTAGTAGACGCATACAAAAAACAAGAATTTCCACATTTCTTTAAAGCCGTAGGAATTTTAGTTCTAGCCGTTGTTTTAGCTGTTGGACTAAATGCTACTGGATTTCTAGCTACTCAAGAATACGCTAAGGAAAGTACGCGTGGACAAAGCGAATTAACCATCAACCCGGATGGCTCTCCAAAAGAGATGACTACGGGTCTTGATAGAGAGTATATTACGGAATACAGTTATGGAATTCTTGAAACGTTTAATCTATACATTCCTAGGTTCTTAGGAGGAGGAAGTCATGAGGACGTTGGAAAAGAATCTGAATCATATCAATTCTTTTTAAAACAAGGTGTTCCTCCATTAGAAGCTATAGAATACACCAAACAAACGCCTACTTATTGGGGAGAGCAAACCATTGTGGAAGCTCCAGCTTATATAGGAGCTGTGGTGATTTTCTTGTTTGTTTTTGGATTGTTTTTAGTGAAGGGGCGCTTGAAATGGTGGCTTGTTGGTGGAAGTATATTGTCTCTAATTTTATCTTATGGAGACAGTCAGCCTTTTAAGTTTATAACGGATTTCTTTATAGATTATGTCCCATTTTATAACAAGTTTAGAGCAGTAAGCTCTACTCAAGTCATTCTGGAATTATGTATTCCGGTTTTAGCTATTTTCGGACTTGTTAGGTTGTTTAATGATTTTAATAAAGATGAAGAAAAGCTAAAAGCTTTAAAATTTACTGTGATGATTACTGCTGGATTAGCAGTTGTTTTCTTATTATTTAAATCGTCTCTTTTCAATTTTGTAGGTGGAAGTGATGGCTATTATCGTCAGAATTATGGACCCCAATTTATGGATGCCTTAATTGCCGATAGAAAGACCTTCTTTACTGAAGACACGTTTAGAACCCTAGTATTGGTACTACTATCTGCTGGAGCTATTTATTTGTTTTTGAAAAAGAAACTTTCAGAAACGAAGGTTATTATGGCTTTTGCTGTTTTAATTTTAATCGATTTGGTTGGTGTGGATAGACGCTATGTAAACAACGACAATTTTGTGTCATCCATTAAAATGAATAAACCATATCAGGCTACAGAATTAGATATAGCCATAATGAATGATCCTGAACATTTTAGGGTATTCGATTTGGTTTCTAGAGCTCCTGCAAAAGCCTCTTATTTTTATAATTCCTTAACAGGTTATCATGCGGCGAAATTGAAACGCTATGATGAGTTATACGATTTCTACATTTCCAAAAATAACATCAACGTGTTAAACATGTTGAATACCAAATATATCATTGCTGAAGATGAAGAAGGAAAACCATTTCCTTTTACAAATCCAGATGCAAATGGAAATGCATGGTTTGTGGAGAATATCATGCTGGTAAATTCAGCAAACGAAGAAATGATGGCGCTTGATAGTTTGGATACTAGAAGAGTTGCTGTTATGATGGCAGATTCCGATTATGGGTCTTTTTTAAAGGAAGATATCATGATTGATACCACTGCTTCAATTTCGGTTGAAGAATATAAGCCTAATTACATAAAATACCAATCGTCGAGTGGGGTTGAAGGTTTTGCAGTGTTTTCAGAGATATATTATAAAGATGGGTGGAATGCCTATTTAGATGGAGCACTAACGCCGTATTCACGAGTTGATTATTTGTTAAGAGGAATGAATGTACCAGCAGGGAATCACGTCATAGAGTTTAAATTTGAACCACAAGTTGTAAAAACTGGAAGTCGCATTGCTTTAGCAAGTTCCATTGTATTCGTTCTATTATTTTTAGGAGGTTTATTTTATAATTTTAAGAAAAAAGATACTATTAAATAATTTTTCATGACAATGTTCTTGTAAAATGACAAAAACCAAGGTTCTTATAATCACTTACTATTGGCCACCAGCAGGAGGTCCTGGGGTACAGCGTTGGTTGAAATTTGTGAAATACTTACCTGAATTTGGTATTGAACCTATAGTTTATGTGCCATCTAACCCGAGTTATCCAATTATAGATGAAACTCTTCTTCAAGAAGTTTCTGAAGATATTACAGTTTTAAAGCAAGCTATAAAAGAACCCTATAAGTTTGCTGGGTTTTTATCTAATAATAAGTCCAATGCTATTAGTAAAGGAATTATTCCGAAGGAGAAGGAACAAAGTATTATTGATAAATTATTACTTTTTGTACGTGGCAATTTTTTTATTCCTGATGCTAGAAAAAACTGGGTAAGACCTTCTGTTCAATATTTAGACACGTATATCGATGACTATAATATTAAAACAGTTATAACCACTGGGCCACCCCATAGTTTGCATTTAATTGGCTTGGAATTGCAAAAAAGAGCAGGGGTAAAGTGGTTTGCAGATTTTAGGGATCCTTGGACGACTATTGGTTATCACAAACAACTAAAATTAACAGATTTTGCAAAACAAAAGCATAAAGCATTAGAGAAACAAGTACTTCAGACAGCTGATGAAATTATAGTTACTAGTCATGTTACTAAAAAAGAATTTTCCAAATTAACTGATAAGCCCATTTCCGTAATTACCAATGGATACGATAGAAATAATGTAGCCAATTTACCTTTAGATAAAAAATTTACTTTAGCACATATTGGGTCCTTATTATCAAAACGGAACCCAGAAGTACTTTGGCAGGTTTTAAAAGAACTTGTAGCTGAGTACTCAGATTTTGCAAGAGATTTTGAACTTCATTTTGTGGGGTCTGTAAGCGAAGAAGTTTTAATGTCTATAGAAATTAATGGTTTAAGTCTTTATGTAACTAATCATAGTTATGTAACACATAATAAGGCTATTGCATTTCAAAAAAAATCACAAGTATTATTACTGATAGAAATAGATTCCGAAGAAACAAAATGTATAATCCCGGGAAAACTGTTTGAATATATGGTATCCAACAGGCCTATTTTAGCCATTGGTCCAGACGATTCAGATGTTGAATCTTTAATTAAAGAAACTAATTCTGGTTCTTATTTTAAGTATCAAGACCACGACGAAATTAAAAATACCCTTTTAAATTTTTATAAAGCATATCAGGAAGGTAGTTTAAAATCTCATGCTATTGGATTACAAAAATATAGTAGAAAAGCCTTAACTGAATCCTTATCGAAACTGATTTTATGGGAGTAGTTGTAAATCAGTCCATAAAAAATACGGTTATAACCTATTTGGGTTTTGGAATAGGTGCTATTAATGTGCTGTTTTTATACACCTCTTTTTTAAGCGACGAATATTTCGGATTAGTAAGTTATTTGCTTTCTACAGCTAATATTATGATGCCAATAATGGCCTTTGGAGTTCATAATACCATTATAAAATTTTACTCTTCTTTTAAAACAAAACAATCTCAAAATAGCTTTTTAACTTTAATGTTATTTTTACCCTTATTGATTATTATTCCTTTGGGATTGATAGGGAATTTAGCATTTTCATTCATCAGTACGTGGTTAGCTGCAGATAATATCATTGTAGTTGATTACGTGTGGTTAATATATGTTGCCGCAATAACCTTTGCTTATTTCGAAGTGTTTTACGCTTGGTCTAAAGTACAAATGCAAACGGTGTTTGGTAATTTTATGAAAGAGGTCTTTCATAGGTTATGCACAACGGTCTTATTACTCATGTTGCAAGCTGGTTACCTAACTGTAAATCAGTTTATTTATAGTGTGGTTGGTGCCTATATTTTAAGAATGCTAATAATGAAGCTATATGCTTTCAGCCTGCGTTGGCCAAAATTAAAATTTGAAAGGATTCCAAACCTCGTAAGTATCTTAAAATACACGACATTAATTATTATTGCTGGATCTGTAGCTAACGTTATTCTAGAAATAGATACATTTATGATTAATCGTTATGTGGCCATAGAAAATGTAGCATATTATAGTGTAGCCATATATATAGCCACTGTTATTAGTGTGCCTTATCGATCGATGCATCAAATTGTAAATCCATTAACGGCAAAGCTTTTAAATGAAAAGAATAAAGTTGGACTGAAAATATTGTATCAGAAAAGTTCTTTAACCTTATTTATAATCAGTGGTTTTATTTTCTTGATGATTATTTTAAATATCAACGAGTTGTACAAACTAATAAATGAAAATTATGTTGATGGTTTAATTGTGGTTTTCATCATTGGATTAACTCGCTTGTTAGATAGTTTGTTAGGAAATAATAATGCCATTCTTTTTAATAGTGATTATTATAGAATGGTCTTAGTTTTAGGTGTTTCTTTAGCTGTTATGACCGTAGTTTTAAACATGGTGTTTATTCCTCTATTTGGAATTAATGGTGCCGCTTTCGCAACCTTTATCGCCATTCTATTATATAATGTTTTCAAAATAGTCTTTGTGTATTATAAATTCCACATGTTACCATTTTCGGTTAATACCGTTAAGGTTACTTTATTATTATTGACAAGTTTAGGGGTGTTTTATTTCTGGGATTTTTCATTTCATCCCGTTTTAAACATTCTATTAAAAAGTCTGTTAATTTCTATTACCTATGGTTACGTTGTTTATGCTTTTCATTTATCTGAAGATATATCTTTATTGCTAAATAAAATTTTCAGAAGGACCCCAAAGGCTTCTTAAAATAAACCTTACTTCTTAAATGCAGAAAATCCCACAACGTTGCTTTGAGGCAAACTTCTTGCAGGACTTTCCGTACTAACCAACCAAAAACTAATTAACTTCTGCTTCTTGTATTAGAAACAACTTGTTCATTACTGTTTTCATTACTATATGTACGATTATTTGTTGTATTTGGTTTTCTTTCTGATGAATTATTTTTCTCCACTCTTTCTGATTTCGATGGTGTTTTAGGTTGTGATGTTACTTGAGTATTAGCTCTAGAAGTACTCATTTGAGAAGCAGTGCTAGGTTTTATGGTGCTTGTTGTATTTCTAGGACTTGCAACAATCTGATTATTTGTTCTAGGTAAAAATTCCTGAGAACTCTCTCTTGGCTGTATTGTATTAGTTGTACTTCTTAGGTTTGAAGTAGCAACATCTCTTCTAGGTGCATTACTCACACTAGTTGATCTTGTTGCTAAATTACTTTGTCGAGAAATAGAATTTCCATTTCTAGAAGCAACTGAAGTTGTACGTCTATAATTATTAGTATATGGCTTACTGTAAGTGTATCTTACTGGGTTGTAATTCTGTCTGTAAGGTCTATTATAAACTACACATTGGTTATATGCAGGAATGCTGTAATAGGCATGCCAAGGTCTATAAACATAATACGGATTATAGGCATTTATATATCCGGTGTAATAAGAATAGTTTCTATAGTTGTTATAATGAATGTATAGACCTCCAATTCGAGATACATTGCCATAAGCATTGTAGTTAATAAACACATTTCCAATTTGGGTAACACGACCATAAAAATCGTAGTAAACTGGTACATGTTCCACTTGGATAATAGCTCCATATTCGTCGTATTGTAAAAACGGGTTATAATTGTATCCAGAATTAAAACTGATACTAATTCCAGGTGAATATACATTTACATTGGATGCGTAAGAAGGCATATAAAAATCGAATTGCCCATCAGGGAAAACTGAAAACTCAATGTTATTTTCAACAAATATGAAAGAATTACCATAACCTTTATATGTTGTTGAATTATCAATCTGGTTTGGCTTGTTGGTAGTTGTTGCGCTAACAGAAAATCCTCCAAGGATTAAACCTGTTATTAAAAACATAATTTTCTTCATAAGTGTTTAGTTTTAAAATGAAACGTGTTAAGAATAAAACAAACAACATGCCAAACATAAATTCTACCTGTATTTGTTTTTTAACTAATTAAATTTCAGCACTATATGTTGTGAGTAATTCTTCTTAATTACATTTATGTTACTTAAAAAATATTGTTTAAATTAGTCCACTTTCAAAAAACATCCCATTAAATAGAAGGTAAAAAGGTATATTAGAGGAACTTTGGTTACGAGAACTTCTTCTTTTTGAAAAATATAAAAAAAGCATTTTAAAATTTAAATAAATGAAGTTTGGATTAAGATTATTTGGAGCCATCATTCTTATTCTTGTAATGAACGCTTGTTCGGGAACTAAGAATATGAATCAAAATTCTAGTATAAACAGCTCTTTTTCGCAAAGTGAAATTAGCCGTATTATGGAAGCGGATAGCACCGTTCCGATGCGTGTATATAAAATAAATTCAAAAACAGATTCCCTATTATTAAGAACTAAAAGTGAAACCATAATAGCTAATCCAAACGATCCTGTTCTTCAAAATTTTGTAAAAAGGTTGTATAGAACTGTTAGAGATAGTATGTCTTTAGGTGTTGGCATTGCAGCGCCTCAAGTTGGGGTTTTGAAAAATATTATTTGGGTTCAGAGGTTTGATAAAGAGGAATTTCCTTTTGAAGTGTATTTAAATCCTAAAATCACGGAATATTCAGATCAAAAACAAACATATACCGAAGGTTGTTTATCCATACCAAATAGATCTGAAACCTTGTATAACAGATCGTATTCTATTGAAATAGAATACGACACGATGGCGAACGAACATAAAACTGAAACAGTTGAAGGATTTACTTCTGTTATCTTTCAGCATGAAATAGACCATTTAAATGGTATTTTATATTTAGATCATTTAGAGAAAGAAATAAAGGATTCTAAGTAGATTTTATTTTGGGGTTCATATAAATTCTTTTTTATACATTTAACGAAACCAAATAACAGCGATGTCAACCAATCAAACCACTTGTAAAAATTGCGAACAACCATTTGACAGTGACTTTTCATTTTGTCCAAATTGTGGTCAAAAAGACAAAGACGAGTTAACTCTGGGAGTGTTATTTTACAATACTATTACAAATTATTTTTCTTTCGATGCGCGTTTTTTTAAGAGTTTTCTTCCTTTGTTATTCATGCCAGGGTATATAGCCAAGCAGTTTGTAGAAGGTAAACGTTTGCAGTACTTGCATCCAGCACAAATGTATTTATTTGTTGTTGTCGTGTTTTTCTTTTTGTTTTCATTTAAAGCCAACGAACAAGCAAGTGAAATAGACAGAGAAATTGCTAGTGCATTTGAAAGTCATCAAAAAAAAGACTCCCTTTCTATTAAAGGTAAACAGGTCTTAAAAATAATAAACGACTCTTTGGATAGGGAAGAAGCTCGTGATGCGCTAAAAAACACCGCTATTTATACAGGAATGACGAAAGAGCAAATTGACTCCTTGGTTGATGGTGAAAATTTCAATAGGGATAAGTACAATTTTGGTTTAGAAGGCACGGAATTAGATTCATTGATAAAAATAAATGCTTCAGATAAGGATCTTTATAACGCCATGGGTTTAAAAGAGGGTGATGGTGCTTTTAAAAAGCGTCTATATGGGCAAGCTCTAAAGTTTCTGAAATCTAAACGGGGAGGTAGTATTTTACAAACTTTTTATGATACCATTCCCATTGCCATGTTTATTGTTCTTCCACTGTTTGCATTATTACTAAAACTGTTTTATAGAAAAAGTGGGCGATATGCACATCATTTGGTCTTTAGTTTTTACTTTTTCGCCTTTATATTTACTGTTTTTGGTCTTTTGGTAGGAATTAATTATATCACAGATATTCCAGACTGGATAGACACCTTAATTGTATTCTCTATATTTTTCTATTTAATAATTGCTCTCAAACGTTTTTATCAACAAGGTTGGTTTAAGAGTTTTTTTAAAGGTTCTTTAACAACGTTCCTATTTATTCCAATTGTATCTATAGTTGCCGTGGGAGTTGGTTTCTTTGCCTTTATGTTTTATTAGAGTTTATCCTTTAAATATTTACCAGTAATGGATTCTTTGTTGGCAACTATGTCTTCTGGAGTTCCAGAAGCTACAAGATATCCACCATATTCTCCACCTTCAGGACCTAGATCGATAACATAATCGGCACATTTAATCAATTCTAAATTGTGTTCTACAACTAAAATAGAATGTCCTTTTTCAATCAAGGCTTGAAAGGATTTTAAAAGCTTTTGAATATCGTGAAAATGTAAACCAGTAGTAGGTTCATCGAAAATAAACAAGGCATTATCACTTTTGCTCCCTTTTCCTAAAAAGGAAGCTAGTTTAATACGTTGTGCTTCACCACCAGAAAGGGTAGAAGAGCTTTGTCCTAAAGTCACGTAGCCTAAACCGACATCTTGTAAGGGCTGTAATTTGTTTTTAATTTTAGTTTGCTCATGTTTTTCAAAAAAAGCAATGGCATCATCAATAGTTAAATTTAAAATATCATCTATAGACTTATCTTCAAAAGTAACTTCCAAAACTTCCTTTTTAAAGCGTTTTCCATTGCATGTTTCACAAGTTAAATGCACATCTGCCATAAATTGCATTTCAATAGTAACTTCACCTTCACCTTTACAGGTTTCGCAACGTCCACCATCCACATTAAAAGAAAAATGCTTAGGTTGATAGTTTCTAATCTTGCTTAATTTCTGATTGGCGTATAGAGCACGAATATCATCATAAGCCTTAATATATGTTACTGGATTTGAACGAGAAGAGCGCCCAATCGGATTTTGGTCTACAAACTCAATATGTTTGATATTGCTAAAATTCCCTGTCATTTCTGAAAATTGACCAGGTTTATCTCCAAAATCGGTGAGTTTCTTTTGTAATGCCGGAAAGAGAATTTTCTTCACTAAGGTACTTTTGCCACTTCCTGAAACTCCTGTTATAACGGTTAACATCCCAAGTGGAATGGTAACATCGATATTTTTTAAATTATTTTCTCTTGCTCCAAGAATATCTACATGGTATTTGGATGTTCTACGTTTTTTAGGAACTTTAATTTCTAGTTTTCCATTTAAATATTGAGCTGTTAAAGAATTTGAAGCCAAAATATCTTTGAATGTTCCTGTTGCAACAACTTCGCCTCCTAGAGTTCCAGCTTCTGGACCAATGTCAATAATCTCATCGGCTTCTTTCATGATGTCTTCATCATGTTCCACAACAATAACCGTATTTCCTAAATCACGAAGCGATTTTAAAACCCCAATCAATCTTTCGGTATCTTTTGGATGTAAACCAATACTTGGTTCATCAAGAATATACATAGAACCAACCAAACTACTTCCAAGAGACGTTGCAAGGTTTATTCTCTGACTTTCACCACCAGAAAGAGTATTTGATTTTCGGTTTAGCGTTAAATAGTTCAAGCCAACGTTTTCTAAAAATAACAAGCGATTATTTATTTCTTTCAGCAAACGCTTGGCAATAGTTAAATCGTAGTCGTTTAATTCTAATTGCTTAAAGAAAGCAGTCAGTTTATTTAAAGGTAAATCTACCAAATCTGTAATAGTGGCTCCATCAATTTTAATATATTCAGCTTCTGGTCTTAAGCGTTTTCCGCCACAGGCTTTACATTTTGTTTTTCCTCTATAACGAGAAAGCATTACTCGATTCTGGATTTTATATGCTTTGGATTCTAATTCTGAGAAAAAAGCATTTAATCCTTCAAAATATTTATTTCCATCCCAAACAAGCTGTTTTTGTGCATCGCTTAATTGAAAATAAGGTTTATGAATAGGGAAATCGAATTCATGTGAATTGTTCACCAATTGATCGCGATACCAACTCATACTTTCTCCTCGCCAAGCAAAAATGGCATTCTCATAAATAGATAAAGCGGTGTTTGGAATGACTAAATCTTCATCTATACCAATAATATCTCCATAACCTTCACATTTAGGACAAGCTCCATACGGATTATTAAAACTGAATAAATGGACATTAGGTTCCAAGAAATCAATGCCATCAAGTTCAAATTTATTACTAAAAAATCGTTGATTGTTATCTTTTAAAGTTTCTACAGAACATTCGCCTTTCCCTTCAAAAAAACTTGTTTGTATAGCATCTGCCAAACGGTTATAAAAATCTTCTTCATGTTTAGTAATAATCCTATCGACTACTAAAAAAATAGATTCCTTTTTAGGAACGTCTTTGACATCTTCAATTCTTAAAACATCATTTTTAACTTTTACTCTAGCATAACCTTGTTGTTGAAGCACTTTTAGTTTGTCTTCCATAGTGCGACCTTCTTCTAAATGAATAGGAGCGAGGAGGAGAAGTTTTTCACCTTCATCAAAAGTTTTTATATAATTTAAAACATCTGAAACGGTATCTTTTTTCACTTCAAGTCCAGATTTTGGAGAATAGGTTTTTCCAATTCTGGCGAATAATAATTTTAGATAATCGTATATTTCTGTTGATGTTCCAACTGTCGATCTTGGATTGGTAGAATTTACTTTCTGCTCTATAGCAATGGCAGGAGCAATCCCTTTTATATAGTCAACCTTTGGTTTATTAAGTCTTCCTAAAAATTGTCGTGCATAACTAGATAGACTTTCTACATACCTGCGTTGTCCTTCGGCATACAGGGTATCAAAAGCTAAACTGGATTTTCCAGAACCTGATAAACCTGTAATTACCACTAATTTGTTTCGTGGAATAACAACATCTATATGTTTTAAATTGTGCAAACTTGCACCTTTAATAATGATGTTTTCTTTCGGATTTACTTGAGAAATATTTGGTATCATAAATGGCATCAGGAATAATTTCGCAAAGATACCATAAGTATTTCAGCCTAAAAAATAGATGATAAATGAAAATTTATATAAAAAAAGTGAATCATTTTTTGTTATTTTAAAAAGAATGTTATTATATTTGAAACTTATTAAACTAAAAATCACTAATCTAGCCTATAGCATAACTTTACTTTAACAAGCTTTTAACCCCAAACATAAAGGAAACTTTATGTGTTAAGTAATGATTATGCAAAAAGAACTTATCACAGATGCTATATTAGTTAGTAACTACATAAAAGGTCATGAGGCTTCTCTCGAAGTTTTAATTGTCAGGCACAAACAACGTATATACAGCTTTATCTATTCAAAAGTTTATGACAAGGACATTGCTGAAGATATTTTTCAAGACACATTTATTAAAGTTATAAAAACTTTAAAAAGACAAAAGTATAACGAAGAAGGTAAATTTTTACCTTGGGTTATGCGTATTGCTCACAATTTGGTAATAGATCATTTTAGAAAGAACACACGTATGCCAAAATTTAGCAATACGGGAGATTTCAACATTTTTTCTGTCCTGAGTGATAGCACATTGGATGCAGAGCGAAGTCTTATAAAAGAACAAGTAGATTCTGATATTAGAAAGATTATTCTGGAGTTACCAGAAGATCAAAAAGAAGTTTTAATGATGCGAATGTATAACGATATGAGCTTTAAAGAAATATCCGATAAAACAGGTGTCAGCATCAATACGGCTTTAGGTAGAATGCGTTACGCATTAATTAATATGAGAAAGATAATTGATAAGCATAATATAATTTTAACGAATTAAACAATATAAGTTAATTAGTTGCGTTTTAGACAGTAAACAACCCATAATTCATATTAAATGGCAAAACTTTACTCTCAAAAAAACCCCCAAAAACAAATTGATTTAAACCCTAAAGAGGAAACTATTAAATTTCTTCTTGATTATTCGAAGGCTTTAAGTGTTATAAATTGTAATAAGATGAAGTTTGAAGCACTTCTCAACTAAACTTTGGAAAAGTCCTAATTAGTCGTTAGGACTTTTTTGCTTTTAGAGCTTAATCAAATTCTAAAAAAACAAGTTACCCGACTCAGCTTCTTTGTGGCTTTAAGCCTCTTTTAGCCGACTCCAAGGGTTTGCAAGAAACAGGACAGTATTTAATTTATTGTTGCCCACAGATTTCGCAGAATTTTGAACATCAAGCTGCATACTGCGACTGTAACCTGAGACTACTTACAAATTCAATAAACAACAAATCAATGACTTAGATAGTCTAAAAATGCAATCTATATTTTGTCTTCTAGATATTGAGGGTGTGTTCTTAAAACACTTTTTCTTCCAATGGTTTTAGTAATAATATCCTTTTCTAAATTCCAACCTCTTGCTGGAGAATATTGTCGTCCATACCAAATAATTTGAAGATGTAAATCATTCCATAATGCTTCAGGAAACAAACGTTTCGCATCTTTCTCTGTTTGAACCACATTTTTTCCATTTGTAAATCCCCAGCGATACATCAATCTATGAATATGTGTGTCCACTGGAAAAGCAGGAATACCAAAAGCTTGAGATAATACTACTGCTGCCGTTTTATGTCCAACAGCTGGCAGTTCTTCTAAATCTTCGTAAGTTCTTGGAACTTGACCATCGTGTTTGTCAATTAATATTTTTGAAAGGCCAAAGATGCCTTTACTTTTCATTGGAGATAAACCAACGGGTCTAATAATTGCTCTTATTTCTTCCACAGATAATTTTATCATATCATACGGATTATCTGCTTTGGCAAAGAGTAGCGGTGTAATTTTGTTTACGCGAACATCTGTGCTTTGAGCAGACATTAAAACGGCAATTAGTAAGGTATATGGGTCTTTATGATCTAGTGGGACAGGAATTGTTGGATATAATTCGTTTAACGTATTTATAACATAATCTACCTTTTCTTGCTTGGTCATAAGTTGTATTTTTACAAAAATTGAATTTAAAACAAAGATACTATGACAAATTTAAAACCGGGAGATAAAGCACCAGATTTTAAAGCTAATGATCAAGACGGGAATTCTATTTCTTTAGGTAATTTCAAAGGAAAAAAACTGGTTTTGTTCTTTTATCCAAAGGCAAGCACGCCAGGGTGTACTGCAGAAGCTTGTAATTTAAGTGATAATTATACTAAATTTCAAAAAGCTGGTTATGAGATTTTAGGGGTTAGTGCAGATAGTGAAAAAAGACAAACCAATTTTAAAAACAAATATAAATTCCCTTATCCCTTGTTGGCAGATGAGGATAAAAAAGTCATTGAGGCTTATGGTGTTTGGGGACCAAAAAAGTTTATGGGGAAAGAATATGATGGTATCCATAGAACCACCTTTATAATTGATGAAAAAGGTATTATTGAAGAGGTAATTTCAAAGGTAAAAACGAAGGAACATACAGATCAAATTTTAAAATAAAAAAAAGCGACCATTTGGTCGCTTTTTTTATATTTAGGTTATACCTATTTGTTATTCATTTCTAAAAGTTTCTTCAGTTTCACAACCAAACAAACTCTTCTCTTTTATTAATTTCGAAACACCTTCTGGAAGCATTTCTTCCCAGCCTTCTTCTCCTTCATTTATCATTTTTAACACTGTTCTAGAGAAAACGGTTAAATTATTTTGGTCGTAATCGGTAATGTCTATTACCTTTCCATTGTATTTAAAGAATTTATACAATTCTTTCATTCTTGGATGTACTTTCAAGTTCTCGCTATTTGTAAGAGAACCATCATCATTTAACATAGGATACAGATAGACCCGTAAATCTTTAAAGAATAATTTTCCGAATGCTTCTAAAATTCCACCACTTAAATGACGATAATATTTTTCGTCGAAAATATCAACTAGGTTGTTAACACCCATGGCAAGACCCATTCTGCTCTTAGTATATTGAGAGAAGTATTCCACCAATTTATAATATTCTTGAAAGTTTGATATTAAAACTGTCTGACCTAATGAGCAAAGCAGTTTAGCTCTATCCATAAAATCCTGTTCGTCAATTTCTCCTTCTGCTCGTAAATTAGAAAGTGTAATTTCAAAAACAACTTGTGTTTTTTCAATATCCACTTTGTTTTCTTTAATAAACATGTCATAAGATTTATGAAACATGTCCATATTCACCTTAGTTACTGGTCTAAAACTACCACGTAAGGCTAATATGTTTTTTTTGTATAAAACTCTAGCAGGAAGCACGTTATTGCCATCTGGAGCAAACATTACGGCATCTGTCATGCCATTTTTAACCAATTGCAAGCTCATTAATCTGTTATCTACATCTTTAAATGCTGGTCCAGAAAAATTAATGGTATCTATTTCAAGTTGATCTTTATCTAAATGATCGTATAAGTAACGCAATAATTTTTTTGGCTCATTATATTTATAAAAAGCCCCATAAATTAAATTGGTTCCTAAAATGCCTAAGGTTTCTTGTTGTAGGCGCGCATCATTTTCTTTAAATCGAAGGTGAAGAGAAATCTCACTATATTCTTGATCAGGCTCAATTTGGTATCTAATTCCAACCCAACCATGTCCTTTGTATTGTTTTGCAAAATCAATGGTAGTTACCGTATTTGCAAAAGAAAAAAACATTTTATTTGGATGTTTCTCTCTTATTAATCTTTCCTCAATAAGATTTATCTCATGATCCAGCATTTTATGCAACCGAGCCTCGGTAACATAACGGCCATCAGCTTCTATGCCATATATGGCATCACTAAAATCTTTGTCATAAGCCGACATAGCCTTTGCAATAGTTCCAGAAGCGCCACCGGCTCTAAAAAATTGTCTTACTGTTTCTTGACCAGCACCAATTTCTGCAAAAGTTCCATAAATATGTTCGTTTAAATTTATACGAAGAGCTTTTGTTTTTATCGATGGTATTTCGTCAAATTCTTTGTCGCCTTTTAAGCTAATTTCCATTGTTAGTTTGGATTAAATCTTAGCTACAAAGGTATTGAATTACCATGTTAAACAAAAAAATAACCTTATTTTTGTTTTAAAATAAATATCATTGAAAATTACATTTTTAGGCACAGGCACATCTCAAGGAATCCCGGTTATTGGAAGTACACACCCTGTTTGTCTAAGTTCAAATTCTAAAGATAAACGACTAAGAGTTTCTGTTCTTGTAGAGTGGGATTCTTTTAGCTACGTTATTGATTGTGGTCCAGATTTTAGACAACAAATGTTAAGGGTTTCTTGTAATAAAATTGATGGTATTTTGTTTACACATGAGCATGCAGATCATACAGCGGGTTTGGATGATATTAGACCCTACTTTTTTAGACAAGGAGATATTCCTATTTATGCTCATAAACGGGTAATAGGGGAGCTTACACGTAGATTTGATTATATTTTTGTAACTGAAAATAAATATCCTGGAGCTCCAGGAGTAGCTATAAATGAAGTGAAAAATGAACCTTTTACTTTACATAATTTAGAAGTAGTTCCAATAAATGGTATGCATTACAATCTTCAAGTTTTTGGGTTTAGGTTTGATAAATTTGCTTATCTAACAGATATGAAAACGGTTGAAGATAAAGAATTAGAGAAACTTAGAGATTTAGATGTGCTGGTAGTAAACGCTTTAAGGGAAGAATCTCATATATCACATTTTAATTTAGAGGAAGCTTTGGCTTTTATAAAAAAAGTAAATCCTAAAAAAGCCTATTTAACGCATATCAGTCATTTATTAGGATTTCATGATGAAGTGCAAAATAAATTGCCAGAAAACGTATTTTTGGCATACGATAACTTAAAAATCACCATATAATGAAGAATAAAATATTTATGTACCTGTTTGTTTTCACGCTTTTACTTGTTGTCTTTCAATATGTGAATTCTAAAAATATTTTAGATGCTTACAATAAGAAATATGAAAAGAGCTTAGAAAAAATAACTACTTACAAAGATACTATTTCTAATTTGCGCGATCGGGTTTTAACGCTATCCGAATTTAAATTGGACGAAACTGAGGCCGCATTAACTTATTTTGAAGAAAGAGGGTTTAATGTTTCTGAATTAATTCCTTTTATTAAAGACGAACTTTACGAGTTAAATATTATGAAAGGCGAGGAGCATCCGCTAATTCCTTATGCATCTATGACAGGTGGAAAAATGCTTATTAATTCCATTAGAATTCTAAACCATAAATGGATTATTGCCAATTTTTCGGATGGAAAATATTGGGGAGAATTATTTATTAGTTATGAAATTACAGAAGATGAACATTTAAAGTTCAAATTGATGGATTCGTTTTTATATCCTGTTAATTAATTGACATTAAAATAATTAATTGCTTTAATGTGCTTTCCATCGGTTGTGTAACCCTCCAAAACAACTTCGTATAATCCATGATTATCAGAAGTAAAGAAGGTTAACTCTTTAGAGGCATCATTACTCAACGTCAAGTTTGGTTTCCATAGTAATTGTGTTCTGTAGTCTGGAATTCGAGATAACGTATCTGTAAGGTAATCTGGTTGATAATAAATTTTATTTTCTACTGGCTTTAACAACTGAACTTTTTCAATATTTCTGCTTAACGAAAAGTCGCTCTTTTTAGTAGCTATAGAAATAATACCATTGTATATTTTTGAGCCATAAATATAAATACCACTAACTGTACTTATGCTAAATATTTTATCGGCATCATAGTTTATTATTTGATTATTATCCTCAATTAATATACCATCACATAAAACTAAAGGCCTTGAGTCTAATATATTGTTAATATTAAAGTTTTTATAATCTGTTACTTGAAATACATAATTATCTCCTTTTTTGGAGATTGAAGCTGTAAGTATAATTTCAGTAAAAGTTTCTCTAATTGTAGGAAATCTGTTGAAATCGTCTAAAATAAAACGTGTTTGTAAGGAATTAAAAAATGGCTCATGGATAAAATTTTGTGAGATGCTATCAGTTTTACTGATTAAATAGGCATTTTCAATTTGATTTTTAATACTTCTGGTTTTTATCCAATCTCTAATGTTTGGATTTAATTTAATCGATTTAAATGTAAAATCGGTATATTCATCAAAACCTTCTTCATTTAAATGTAAGTTGTAATCTTGATAATTAGATTCTTGAACTTGTAGTAGCGCATTTGAAGCGGTATAATCCTTACTTAAAACAAAATAAAACTCTCCTGAAGCATTCGTTTTACTATTTTTAAATAGAAAATCGGATCCTGGGATAGAAAGAGATACTTGTTTGTTAGATACTGATACATCTGCACTATCTGCAGAAAGTTTTCCAGTAATGATATCTCCACGAAGTTCTGGTAAAAAATAGGTGTTTCGTGGTGGTTTGGAAACGCTTGATGTTTTTAATTCCTTGCTAACTGATACTGAATCCATTTTTCTAACAGACAAGCTATAATTCCCATTGTATGAATTAAACTTGTTTTTTTCTATGTTAATGGTTACTTTTTCTCTGGAGTTATAAGTAGACTTATTGGTTGATACTGAAATTGGATTATTAGAAACTTTTGAAATATCATTAAGTTCTTGATCTCTTTTAGAAATCTCCACACTATTAATATCACTCTCAGTTGAGGGTTTTAATTGATGGTCGTTAGAGAAAGGATTAATAATGTAAATGTCTTTTTCATAAAATGAATCGAGTATGTTGTTTTTTGCCCAATTGGTATATGCAATTAATTTATATTGACCTGTTTTGATTGTAGGAGGTATAAAAAATTCGCTAAATGAAATGCCATTGTCACTTTTTAATTTTTGTTTGAATAAAACTTTTTTGTCCGCGCCAATTAACTCAACATAGGTAATTTTACTAATGTCGCTAAAAGTGCTAGTTTCAGTATTGAGAGCAGTTATTTGATAGTATAAAAACTCTCCTGTAACCAAAAGGTTGGTATTGGTGTGAAGTTGTACTTTTTCTTTTGGAATTTGACTTTCTAAATAGTGGTATTCCTCTTTACTAATTTGACTGTAAAGGCACAAATTGGCAAGGATGAATAGTGATAAGAGTATATTTTTTTTAGTCATAATTATAATTAATCTTCCCAGAAATCTGGTTTTATGTTAGAAGCTACAGAAGTACAATCACCACATTCTGGGTTGACAAGAGTATAAATTTGGCCATCATTAGTTACATAATGATAGTCAGAATTAACAACACTTGAATATATTACTGGTCTATCTGTAAAAGGAAAAACTCCTCCATAATTTAATGAGATTACATCACAACTATATAGATAAGGTGGTTGAACCATTCCATCCTCTATATAATCTGTGTAATCAAAATAAATTCTTTTAGAATCTACCGTAGATACATCAAAATAGCCTATAACCTTTTCAGATGAATTTGATAATGAGTGAATATTTCCAGAAACAAACCCTGGCTGTGTAGGAGATAAAATGCTTCCAGAATCACCAAGATCGTCAATCATTTTATAAAAAGTATACGCTTCTAGACTTTGCACGTATTGCGTTACCAATATGCTATATCTATCTCTTATTACGCCATCATTTTCATCAATAAATCTCATGGGAAAACTAATAATGTTATTTTGATCTAAATCTATGTTTGACGTTTGAATGATTCCAACAGAATTTACAGTTTTATAACAAATACGTTCTTGTTCAATCCTTTCAGAAAGTATGATGTCAAACTGTATATCAGGACCAAAGTATTCAACATTCTCAAGATTTATATCGGTAAAAGTCCAGAAGGGAGCCACTATTTTATAAGTCTCTTCATATTCATATCTAAAATATTGAGCATCAGAGTTTTGGTCATCACTGTCTATAAAAACCTGAATACCATTTTCTCCAGTGCTTTTCGTAATAAATTCAGCATACAGATCTGTTATTTGGGATATAGGAGTAGATTCCACTTGGGTTGAGCTGTATTGTTTCCCATCTTGTGTAGTAATAAACAGCTGATAAGTCCTGTTTTCAATGGCTTGGAACTCTTGGTTTGATAAATAAATTCCTTCTGCGTTTTGCGAAAAAGAATAATTATTTCCAGAGCTGTCTTCTATCCATATATCGGCATTATTTTCATATTCTAGAGTCTGAGAGTCTAAAGCATAGGTTTTAGTAAGACTTACCTCCTGTTGCTTTAATTCATTTGTAATCGTGCTTTCTACAACAAAGGCATTAAGAAAATCTATAGATTCTACTTCAAAAGGCTCCTTACAATTAAATAATGAAATTGAAATCAAGAATAGAACGATATGTGTTTGTTTCATTTTCATTCGCTTAATCTTCCCAGAAATCTGGTTTTATGTTAGAAGCTACAGAGGTACAATCACCACATTCTGGATTGACTAGAGTGTAGTTTAGACCATTATAATTTACATAATTATAGTCAAAATTAACAACACTAGAATACATTGGTATTCTATCATTAAAAGGAAACGGTTTATTATAATTCAATTCCACTATATTACAAGTATATAAATAGGGAGGTTGAACCATTCCCGAATCTATAAAATCTTCATAATCAAAATAGATTCTTTTGCTATCTACTGTAGATACATCAAAATAGCCTATAACTTTTTCAGACTCATTTGAGAATGATTTAATATTTCCAGAAACAAAACCTGGTTGTGAGGGAGATAAAATATTTCCAGAACTACCAAGGTCATTAATCATTTTATAAAAAGTATATGCTTCTAGGCCTTGTACGTACTGTGTTACTAAAATACTGTATCTATCTCTTGATAAACCATTATCCTCATTAAGAAATCTTATTGGGTAGCGCTCAATATTATTTTGTTCTAAATCTGTAGTCGACGTTTGGTTGATTCCAATAGAAAGATCAGTTTTATAACAAATACGCTCTTGTTCAAGCCTTTGGGAAAGTATGATGTCAAACTCTAAACGCCCCAATTCATCATTTCTAGGATTTTCTAGTTTAATATCTGTAGGAGTCCATTCTGGAGCAACTACCATATAAGTTTCTTCATAGTCATATCTAAAATATTGAGCCTCCGAATTCTCATTATCGCTATCTACAAATACTTGAATACCTTTTTCTCCATTACTTTTAGTTATAAATTCAGCATACAGATCTGTTATCTGGGATATAGGAGTAGATTCCACTTGGGTTGAGCTGTATTGTTTCCCATCTTGTGTAGTAATAAACAGCTGATAAGTCCTGTTTTCAATGGCTTGAAACTCTTGGTTTGATAGATAAATTCCTTCTGCGTTTTGCGAAAAAGAATAATTATTTCCAGAGCTGTCTTCTATCCATATATCGGCATTATTTTCATATTCTAGAGTCTGAGAGTCTAAAGCATAGGTTTTAGTAAGACTTACTTCCTGTTGCTTTAATTCATTTGTAATCGTGCTTTCTACAACAAAGGCATTAAGAAAATCTATAGATTCTACTTCAAAAGGCTCCTTACAATTAAATAATGAAATTGAAATCAAGAATAGAACGATATGTGTTTGTTTCATTTTCATTAGTCTAATAAAAATCATTGATAGGCTTATGGCTAAATACTACTAAAGCTAAAAGTAAAAGGATTGATATGTTATGTGATTTCAGAGTCATTTTTAAAACTTAAAATTATAAGTTATAGTTGGTATAGGCATGGCAAAAATGGATGTTTTATAAGCCTGTATATTTCCGTCTTCATTTTCAAAAATTATTGAATATGGATTATCTCTTCCTAAGACATTATAAACCGAAATGTTCCAAAAGCTATGTGCTAACTTTTTTATTTTATGGTTTCCTTCAATGTTAACACCTAAATCTAATCTATAATAATCTGGAATTCTATATTCATTTCTATCACTATAAACCACTTGTTCTTCATTTGCAAAATTAAATTTCCCAATAGGGTAGGTAATAGGTCTCCCGGTTTGGTATGTAAAGTTTGCTGAGAAGCTGAATCTATGGGTTAATTTATAATTCATTATCGCAGTGAAGTCATGAGGTTTATCATAATTAGCAGGAAAAAACTCCCCATTATTTACTTGCTCTTCTTCGATATCACTTTCTAATTTCACAAAAGATCTAGAATATGTATAACTTAACCAGCCATTAAATTTTCCTGCCTTTTTGTTAATTAAGAACTCCACTCCATAAGCTTTACCTTCTCCTTCCAATAAATCTCTTTCTAGGTTTTCATTCAAAATTAAATCGGCTCCAATTTTATAATCTAGAATATTTTCCATTTTTTTATAATAACCTTCCACACTAACTTCAAGATTATTGTTGTCAAAATTTCTAAAAAGACCAAAAGCAATCTGTTGAGCTCTTTCTGGTTTGATGTTTAAATCTGATAGCTTCCATGTGTCTGTTGGAGACTCCGTTGTGTTATTAGATAATAAATGAATGTATTGAATGGTACTACTATAGCCTCCTTTTATAGATAATTCTGGAGTTAAAAAATATCTAAATGAAACTCTAGCTTCAGGACCTCCATAAGTAGTTATAACCTCATTATTACCATATTGATTAACCTCTGTAATTGATGACTCGTCTTTTGGAACACCTTCTTGATACACGAGTTGAGTAGCTGGACCCATGGCCATGTAAAAAGAAAACCGTATTCCAACATCTAAAAGTAGACGATCATTAATTTCGAAAAGATCTGAAATAAAGATAGCAGACTCTAAACCTTTCTCCTTTTGCAAGGAAAGAGGTTCCACATCAGAATTTGGCCCAATGGGTTGGATGCTTCCTGGATCTACATGATAAAGTTTACTGCTTATACCATAATCAAATTTATGCTTTTTGCTAAATAAATATTTCATATTTAACTTCACTTGAGTTTCATTAATTTTATAACCAAAATCAAAATTTAAATTGGCATCCGCATCATATTCAACCTCATTCTTATATTGACTATTTACTAAAGTTAATGAACCTCGATTTTTTTCGTTAAATGTGTGATCCCATTTTAGAGATCCAATGGTGTTACTGTATTTGAAAAGAGAATCGGATGAGATACTAAATTTATCATGACTGTAATATAAGGTTGCCTGTACACTGTTGTTTGGGTCAATGTTATGTTTGTACTTAACAATCCCATCTAAAAATGAGGCTTCACTATTTTTCAAAGACTCCTCATCTAGTTTTTTTAAAATCCAATCGGAATACGTTGCTCTAAATCCTGTCATAATAGAGGCTTTTCCTTTTACAATAGGAGCTTCAACAGCAATATTGGCTGTTACAGAACCAATGGATCCTTCTCCAGAAAATTTATCCATATTTCCATCTTTGGTTTTAATATCAAAAACAGAAGATAGTCTTCCTCCATATTGTGCAGGGATGCTCGCTTTATAAATATCTAAACTTCCTGTAGTAAATGGATTTAAAGCAGTAAAAAATCCAAAAAAGTGAGAGGGATTATAAAGTACTGCATCATCTAATAAAATTAAATTTTGATCTGTTTTTCCACCTCTAACATTAAAACCTGCCGAACCTTCACCAGCTGTTGTTATTCCAGGTAAAGTGGTTGCAACTCTAAGAATATCTCTTTCACCTAAAACTAAAGGAATTGTTTTGATAGTGGTAACATCTAAACTTGTTATCCCTACTACAGCAGATCTTACATTTTTATTTTGGTCTGCTTGAATAACAACTTCATTTAATTGTTCGGCGCCTTCAGCAATAGAAAAATTTAAACTGCCATCTCCGTAAACAATCACATTTTTTATTGAAGATTTAAACCCCATTAATATGGTTTCAATGCTGTTGTATCCAGCAGGAAGACTAATGCTATAATCCCCATTTTCATCTGTAACTGCGTTTATTTTTTTACCTACAACCGATATTACTAAATTTTGTAAAGGTTCGTTTGTTGTTGCGTTTTTCACCTTACCTCTAACGTTATAATACGAATTTGTAGAATTTGAATTTTGTTTTCCGATGGTGATTAACTTGGAATTATTGCTAGATTTAGTATTATCATATTGTTTATGAAAAACAGCCGTTTTAGATTCTGCACTTTCATCGATAGCACTTGGATTGGGATTGTTTATTATTGAATCGTTTTTTTCTCCAAAATACCCTTTGGGAAGGGTTGTAAAAACAACGCTGTTATTAGATAGAATGACTTTATTGCCATAAATTAAATAATTTAAAGGTGTTTCTTGAAAAATGGCATCTAGTATATTTTCTAAAGATTCATTTGTGAATGCGCCTGTTATAGTTTTTTCATCAAACCAATCTTCTTCAAAGTAAAAAGTAAAGGTGGTTTCTTTTTCAAGTTTAAGAATAGCTTCTTTTATAGGTGTATAATTAAAGGTAATTGTATAGGAATCACTTTTACTTTTACTTTGACTAAACACTAAATGTGTGACAAAAAAGAAAAATAGTATTATAATTTGCCTAGTCATCTATTATCTTTATTAATTTAACGTTTCAATCTTATCTAATTCCTTAATAATATTTTTAATAAATGTTTCGGGATCGTATTCTAATAACACCTTATTATTGGAGTAAAAATCGTTGATGATTTTAGTTTGGTTAGGAAAGATCTTTTTCAAATTATTCTTGGAATTGATCTTGTAGAAGGTCTTGTTAAGAAGAATTAGATACGTGTCTTCTCGATAAAAGATATACTCTACTTTTTCTCTGGAAAGTTTATCTCTTTTCCTCTTAATATATTTACTGTATAGTTGAAGGTTTTGGCCGTTGTAAATCTCTTTTAGGATCCCTTCAAAATTGAAATCTGCTATGTTATATTCTTGATGAAAATTAATAAACAGATTATTATTAATACTAAAACTAGATAATTTACTATTATTTAATTGAAGGTTGAAATAACTTCTATCATTTTTTAATTTGACTATTAAAACATCATTAAATAAATCATATTTTAAATCTAAATTATTGAATGCTTGTCCATCATAAACGACATTTCCTTTTGTGAAGTCGTAAAACTCAAAGTATCTATGATTTGTTTTTGTAGTTCTATATTCGTCTATGTATCGCAGCCCGTTGTAGAGTAGTGTGTGGTCGTAACCCACAATAGAATCGTATGCTGCATAGGATCTCTTCAAGCTGGTGTCACCTTGTGAAAACACCATTTGAAAGAATAAAACAAACCAACTAACAAGGAAAAATCTTAACATATAATTAAATAACTACAAAATATTCTATGAATATAGGGAATATGTAGCTAAAATATCACAATATTTAAAATTATGTTAAATTTTATTGACAAGCCATTTCCTTAATTCATAAAAGTTTTGAGGAGTCACGCCATGTCCAACAGGAAATTCGGTATACTCATTTTTAATATGTAATGCATCTAAAAATAGCGGTGCTTTTCTTGCCCATTCCACAGGTAATACTTGATCTACATTTCCATGAGAGCAATAGAAACTTAAATGTGAATAATCTTTTTTGGTTAGATCTTTAGGAATAATATTTTCATTAATATAACCGCTTAAGGCAATAACTTGTTTCACTTTTTCAGGATAGGTTAGAGCTACAGCATAACTTAAAATGGTACCTTGACTAAAACCTAGAAGCGTGACATTGTCTTTGTTTACAGGATACTTTGCACAAGCTTCATCGATAAAATTAGCAACTAAATCTCTAGATGTTATAGCTTGTTCATCGTCGCTCCATTTGTTTTGATCGGCATCGAAATTGATAGCATACCAAGCATTTCCATAAGGTTCTAATTTGTATGGTGCTTTTAAAGAAATTATAAATAATTCTTCAGGTAATTCAGATGCGAAAGAAAACAAATCGTTTTCATCGCTCCCATAACCATGGCATAAAATTAATAAAGGGGCATTTTCTTTTAATGTTGAAGGTCTTGTAATATATGATAAGCTCAAATCTGTAGTTGTTATTAGTTAATGTTTCTAAACCATTCTTGGAATTTTTCTCCAATGACAGGAATAGGTTTTGCTTCACCTTTTACGGCATAAAAGAATCCAAATAACCAACAAACAAACGTGATTATCCAAAAACTGGTTCCCATCAAGCTATTGACGTATTCTTCAACTAAATTTGAAAAAAGTAGCATGATAATTAAGCCCAGCATTTGTCGGATATGAAATAATGTAAAAGGATTCCTCTTTTCAAGATTCATAATGATGGCAATTATTAAGCCAATAAAAGTTAAATAACTTACAAGAGCCAATGTTTTTCCTTCTTGAATTGTTTTATCTGTCATTAATTTAATTTAAAATAAGTTTATTGTTTGCTATAATTCCATAGACCATACCTTTTGTTTCATGGTTTTCGAATATAGCATTTTTGGAAGTCGATTTAATATGGTCTTTCGTAAATTCTTGAATACCATTCGGATTAAATAAGCTCAAATCGGCTTTGTTTCCAATAGCAATAGGTTGAAAATGTATTCCAAACCTGCTCTTTCCTTTAGTTAAAAATTCTATGGTTTTCTTAGTACTAAAATGCTTGTTTAGAATGCCAAAAGCAGATTCTAAACCAATAGTTCCATATTTGGCAAAATCGAATTCAATTTTTTTGTGTTCGATATCTATTGGGTTGTGATCGCTAGTTACCATATCAATAGTACCATCTTTTAAACCCTCTATTAAAGCGTTAATATCATCCTGTGTTCGCAACGGTGGAAGAACTTTATAATTCGTGTTGAATGTAGTTAAATTCTCGTCGGTTAAAATTAAATTATGAATAGCAACACTACAACTTACATTCAATTTCTTTTGTTTGGCCTCGCGGATTAATACCACCGATTTTGCAGTAGAAATAGTAGGAATATGAAGCTTGCCTTCTGTGTATTCCAATAGGAATAAATCTCTAGCAATCTGTAATTCTTCAGCCATATTAGGGTTTCCTTTTAATCCTAAAGACGTACTTGTTACTTGCTCGTTCATGACACCTTTTCCTGAAATTTTGTTTTCCTGAGGAAAAGAAAGTACCAAACCATCAAAATTACTAGCGTATTGCAAAGCTATTTTTAGCAAATTCGGATTTTCAATGGGTCTTTTATAATCTCCAAAAGCGATAGCTCCAGCACTGGTCATATCGAATAACTCAGCTAAATCTATGCCTTTACTTTCTTTGGTTAAAGCGCCAATAGGGTAGAGGTTTACAGCATGTTTTTCTGCCTTTCCTTTAATAAATGAAACATCCGAATTACAATCAATTACAGGATTTGTATTTGGATTGATAGCCAACGATGTAAATCCGGAATGAGCCGCAGTATTTAATCCATTTTCTAAAGTTTCTCTTTCTTCGTAACCAGGTTCTCCAAAACTCACACTACTATCAAACCAACCTTGTGACATATGGAGATTTTCTAAATCAATTTCCTTGACATCATTAGTATTCTTAATGGTTTTTGAAATTTGTGTAATCACACCATTTTCAATTAAAATATCGACTGTCTGATTGTGAAAGTCACTTTTAGAGTCAATAATCGTAGTAGATTTTAAGAGTACGTTCATTTAAAATATTTTAAGATGACCATTTCAATACTTAAAAAGATCAATGCAAAAATAACAAACCATTTCCATAGCTCGTTAATTTTCGAGTCACTTTTTAAGGTGTCGAATAATTCTACAATGGAACTAGAAACCTCTACATGTTCTAAGGTTGAAAGGTCTTGATATGTCATATTACTTTCATCTCTTTTATAGTTATAACTGATGTTTTCTATAAATTCCGTTTTGTTATTTATGCTATAAGTTCCTGCAATATCTGGCATTTCAGTTGTTGTAATTCGCACTTTATTATTGAAATATTGTTGTTGCGGAATCATGTTTTCTTCACCTAAAGCCAAACTTAAAATATCGTCTTGTTGCAGGGTTACTGGAACATCAAAACTGTTTTCTTCGCCTATTACTTGATATAATTGAGACATTTTTAAACTCTGTTTTCCAATATTATAAAATGTTGGAACAATTAAAGGAGAGTTTTTAAAGTTGGAATTTTCATTGTTTAAGGAAGCTGAAAACACATAAACTTGATTTGCACTGCTTAAAAAAGCCTTGCCATCTTCAAATTTTAAAGGAGAAGAGTTATTGCTTGAAATTAACGGATAATAACTTTCAACTTTAGGATATTGAAAATTAGAGACTTCTTTATTAAACACATCCTTAAAAAGAGGATGTGAATAATTGATGGTTGTAACTTTTTTTTCTGAAGTATTCTGAACTCCGAAACGCAAATTGATTGGTAAAAAGAAATCGTTATAGCTTTGTAAATTTATATCGGTTGAAGGGATAACGATAACAAAACCGCCTTTATCCGTAAAGGCTTTTAAGGAAGTTGCAAGAGCATTTGGAATGCTTTGTAACTCGTTTAAAACAATGAGATTCTGATTTTCAATATCGCTATAATTCAATTCATTTAAAGGATCTGAAGTAAATACGAATTCCTTATCTGAATAAATTCGTTTTAGAAAATCATCATTAGCTTCAGAAATGGCTAGTACTTTCGTTTTGTTTGGTTTATTAATATTAAAATAAAGACTGTTGTCAAAATCCAAATTCACAAACACATCATCAATAACAAGGGTTCCACTAATTTCTTTTTCATTATTAATAGTAAAAACGGCAGTTGCTTTTTCTGTGATATCAATGGCTGTTTTTGCTAGTAGTTCTTCACCGCTAAATAAGGAGACTGGCACATTTTTAAGCTCGTCTCCATGATTGGAAATTATGGCAGTTAATTCGATGTTTAAAGGTGTTGTATTGGAAATAAACAAACTATCAACCGAAAGATTATTAGTTGTAACAGGTTGCAATTGTACAGCATTAATACGTATTAAAGAATCTAAAGTAGGGTTAAATCTCGATTCTTTTGTTTGAAAATCTGAAATTAGAACCAATTGTTTCAAATTTCCAGTATTATTTTTAAACAAGTTCTTTCCTTTTAATAGAACAGCATCGTAATTTAATTGGTTCGAGGTATAATCTAGTTGGAGAAGTTCATTTTTAATGGCTCCAATAGTTGTGTTTTTATAGGTATTGTTATTGGTAAAAAGCGTAAGCGATTCTGTTGGGTCCACATTGTTTATGACATCTTGAACAGCGCGTTTTAAAAGAGTTCCTTGTTCGCCTTTGGCTTGCATGCTAAAAGAATTATCCAAGTAAACAACCGTTTCTTTCTTAGTATTTAAGCTATTGGTTTTAGACGTAAAAGGCTGCGCAAAGGCTATTATTAAAGCAGCAAAAAGTAACATTCTGGTGCATAAAATCAACCATTTTTTTAATTGAGAACTTTTTCTAGTTTGAGAGGTGACTTTCTTTAAAAATGCCACATTGGTAAATGCCTGCTTTTTAAATTTTCTAAGTTGAAATAGATGAATTAGAATGGGGATAAGCAGCGCAAATAAAGCGTAAAGAAGTTCGGGATGTTTAAACTGCATTCCTATTAGTTTATTTACAAAAATAGTGTTTACAACGACATAGAAAACCTTTTAACAACAAATTAAATTTTAATAGACGCCAATTCACGAATAATAAATTGTTCTTGAAAGAAGCGAGAGTGTTTGGATATGATATTTTTCTCTGTGCCTCTTAGCGACTTCTCAGTGTATCTCTGTGAAATAATTAGTTTTTAATCAACAACTTATCTAACAAAAGAAAAAATAATCTTTCATTTCATTCTTGTTGTTGCTATTAAAAAAGTCTCTTATGGATTGTTGTTCTTGCTTATTTGCAACGGTTATGATGGTTTGAGTATGTTCCATTTTGTTTATATTCTGAAAACCGAAGAGTTTTTTATCGTAGATATCTTTTCCTATTTTCTTCGAATTATTACAAACCCAAGTAAATGCAATTCCTTTTTCTATAAGAAGTTTGGCTATGGTTTTACCCTTGTTTCCCGCTCCCCAAATTACAAGTGGTCTGGAAACATCAATATCTAACTCAAGAAAATAACTCAGTTTGATGTTTAAAAAGTAATTTTCCGCGTAATGTTCATGTGTTCTGGACGTTCTTTTGCTATAATCTCTCCAAAGATGCAAAACGTGATTGCAGGGAATCACTTTTAATTGCTGTTTGTAAAACCTGAAAGTTAAATCGTAATCTTCAGGATAGTCATTCGGATTAAAAGCATCACAAGCTATTAAATCATCTCTATAAACCATCCAACAAGGAGATGGAATGACACATTCTTTATATATTTCAGAATAATTAGTTCCTGCACGTGTTAAACGGTTTAACCAAGTTTCATAACTTTTATAACCATCGCTAATACCAGCTTCACTAAAATAAGAAACCAAACCGGTTGCGAGATGGTTTTTTCCATGAGCTAATAAATTATTCAATAGCACTTCTAGTTTATTTGGAGTCATGATATCATCGCTATCCATTCTGGATATAAATTCACCCTTACAATTATTAAAGGCTGTTTGAAGGGAAGCGATAATTCCTTCTCCAGTATTTTTATAGAGTTTAATGCGTTTATCTTGCTCTGCAAAGGATTTTACTAGGTGATAACTTTCATCTGTAGAACTATCATCTACAATTACCAGTTCCCAATTGGTGTACGTTTGATTTTGTATGGATTCCAAACATTCGGGCAGAAATCTAGCCGTATTTTTAAAAGGCGTTAATATGCTTATTAAGGGTTTTGGCATATAGCGAAGATAGTTTTTTAAGTAATAAAGGACGAAAGTTAAAATAGAAATACCAGGAATTCTAAATCCTTATTGCTTTATGACCTCTCTATTTATAACTACAATGTTAAAAAGTATAAAACACTTTTGAGTGAAATAAATTTTCTTAATTTTATCCTTTACAAATAATATAACTTTTGAAAAAAGTAGTATCCATTGCCTTCATATTTATTTTTATATTTAACCTTTTTGGCAATTATGTGCTAATAATGGTACATAAATATGAAATAAAACAAGAGTTACTATCTATTTTAAAAACAGGTTCTTCAGATACTAATTTGACCATTATAAAAATTACATCTAAAAATAAAAAGGACATTCATTGGAAAGAAACCAATGAGTTTAAATATAAAGGTGAGATGTACGATGTGGTTAAGATTGAAAAAACAGATTCAAAAACCACTTTGTATTATTGTATCGCAGACAGTAAAGAGCGTGAACTACTTGCTGATTTGGAAAACCAAATAAACAAAAATAAAACAACTAAGAATGGTAAAGTCCGGACTGTAAAAGTAGTTGTAAAAATTATTCCAAAAGAAGAAATTAATCTTACGGACAAACATTCTATTTTATTACTTCAAAATAAAAAGATTTATTCTCATTGTTTAAGTTTTTACAATTCTGTAAAAATGGATATAGAGAGTCCTCCACCCAATTTAGTTTAATACATAACACTTTTTAAATGACTTCCTTTTGCAAGGAAGCCCATTTTCATGTATTAACAAACTAAATAAAATTTCATTGAAAAACACATACTTTTCCCTATTAGGGATACTCATGTCTGTATCTGTATTTTGCCAAACTAAAACTGAAGGAAAAATACTAGATGCAACGACAAACAGTCCGCTTTCTGGAGCAAAAATTAAAAGCAATTATAATCAAATGACTTCTTCTGATGAAGACGGTATCTTTCTGCTTAAATGTGAAGAGAACATGACATTAACCATAAGTTACATGGGTTATGAAACACAAACTATTAATATTAATAATTGTAATACATATCTAAATATTAACATGAAGACTAGTGATAATGTTTTGGATGAAATAAGTCTGGAGGGTGAAAAAGTTCCAATTCAGGATTTAGAAAAGCCTAGATCTGAAGTAGAATTATCTGTTAACGAACTAAAACGTGGTACCGGATTATTTTTGGACGATGCTATTAACGCTAATGTTCCTGGAGTTACCATGTATAGAAGAGGGGTGTCTTCTGGGCAACAATTTAATATTAGAGGTTATGGAAATGGTGTTGGATTTAAAGGGGCCAACAATAATTTTGATGGGCAAGGCTACAAAGTATACTTAAATAATATTCCTATTACAGATGCTGAAGGTGTGACTGTTATGGACGATATTGATTTTGGTTCCGTTGGCCATGTTGATGTTATTAAAGGTCCTGCTGGCAGCTTATATGGATTATCGATTGCTGGTGTGGTGAATTTGCAAACGAATCGTCCAAAAAATGGAGAAACCTCTCTCGAACAGAAAGTTTTAGTTGGTAGTTACGGGTTGGCAAGTTTTATTACACAATTTCAAATGGGACAAGAAAAAACAGCCTTAATGGTTAATTACAGTCACCAAATTGCTGATGGGTTCATGGATCATACTGCGTCAACCAAAGATTTTTTGAATATGGTACTTGATTATAGACCAAGTGATAAGCAGTTTATTTCAACTTATTTTGGGTATAGCAATAGTTATGACGAAAGAGGAGGTGAGCTCACTATTGATCAATACAACGATTTTGATTATAGCGGAAATGCCCGATATATTAAGAACAACGCACATTCTGAAGTGATTAGTTTTCGAGCAGGTTTAAGCTATAATTATCAATTTTTAGATTGGTTAGGTAATACCACATCTGTTTTTGGATCGAGTATTACTAGTAACTCTAGTTCAGCAGCAGGTTGGACTGATAAAAACCCGAACAATTATGGGGTACGATCTACTTTCGATTTAAACTTTGAATTAGGCACTCATTTTATTCTAACTGGGGTTGCAGGTTTTGAATTCCAAGAACAAAGGGCACAAATTACTGGATACAAGATGATTGAAAACCCATCAGATCCTGAAGGCTATAATATGATAGGTGAGACAAAAAGCAACCAATTTTCAGATTCGAAGAACAGTTCTATTTTTACTGAATGGACTTTGAATATGCCTTTAGATTTCTCTGTAACCGCAGGAATAAGTACTAGTAGTATGCGTATCCAATTAGAAAATCGACTTTATATTCCAAACAGTACAAATCCAAATGTAGTAACTGCAAATTATACTGATTTATTTTCACCTCATATAGCTATAAATAAGGTGTTTAATAATAATGTTTCAGTGTATGCTTCCTATAGTAAAGGTTACAAAGCACCAGTAAGTGGTAATATTGTATTGTCTACTTCTGGTACTTTAAATACTGGTTTGGTTCCTGAAGTTGGAAACCAAATTGAAATTGGTACCAAAGGGAATATTTTAAATAATAAACTACAATACCAATTCGCTATTTTTAATGCCATTTTTAAAAATAAATTCACCTCTGTAGCAGTGCCTTTAGATATCAATACTACGGCATATACATACATTGCAAATGGTGGAAAGCAAAATAATAAAGGGATAGAAGTTTTGTTAAAATACACGGCTTACCAATCCACAACTGGTTTTTTCTCGAACATCAGTCCTTATGCCAATACCACCTACTCAGACTTTAAATATGACGATTTTAGCTATCAGTCTTTAAACAGTGATGGCGAAGCCATTATTGCAGATTATAACGGGAATGCTGTTGCTGGAGTTGCACCTTGGGTTGTGAATGCAGGAATTGATTTTAATAGTAATATAGGAATTTATGGTACAATTAATTATGAATATAGAGATACGGTTCCTTTTACTTCAGACAATTTAAATTATGCAGATGCCTATAATTTGTTAAACTCAAAACTAGGTTACAGATTTTCTTTAAATCATTTTGATTTAGATGTTTATGCTGGAGTTAATAATATTACGGGAACCCAGTACTATTATATGTTGTTTTTAAATCAGTTGAACGATGCTTATCTACCAGCTCCTTATGAAGCTAATTTTTATGGCGGTGTCAATTTAAAATACCATTTCTAATTTTTTATTCACTAAGCTGAACATGTTGGCTTACCAAAATAAGCTGACATGTTCGGTAAAAGTGCAAAACCATAATTTTTTATGAAAAACTATCTATATATACTTGTTATTGGAAGCTTCTTGACTTCTTGTGGAAGATTTAAAAATGAAGATAATAAGCAAGAACAGAAACAACGTATTGTTTGTATTTCTAAACAATACAGTGAGATAATCTATGCGCTACAAGCCCAAAAAGAGATTGTTGCTGTAGATGTATCTAGTACATATCCTTCAGAAATAAAAGAATTACCTACTATTGGCTACCATCGTGCGCTAAGTGCCGAAGCTATTTTAGCTATGAAACCAACAATGATTTTAGAGGATAATAATATTGGTCCAGAACATGTGGTCAAACAGTTGCATGACTTGAATATACCAATGAAACAGTTTGGTGCTTATCAAAATACTATTGCAGGAACAGATTCCCTAATTCGTGAAATGGGAACCTATTTTGGTAAACAAGCAATTGCCGAAACCCTTTGTAATACTCTGGATGCCGATATGGATTTGGCTTTAAAAAACACAAATACATTTAAAACAAATCCCAAGATTTTAGTCATTCATTTTGGACAAGCTTCCAATATTTATTTGGTTATGACTAATCATAGCAATGCTTCAAAATTGATAGAATGGGCTGGTGGTACCATGGCTGTGGATGGAGAACGGAGTATGATGCAGTTATCGCCAGAAATAGTAGCACAATCAGATCCTGATATTATTTTACTAACCGATTTTGGATATGACCGATTAGGCTCTATCGAACAAATTGCAGGTTTACCAGGGATATCGACGACAAGAGCTTTTGCAGACAGTAAAATTTATCGTGTGGAAGAACATGACATGGTTTATTTTGGTCCCAGAACAGGTGAAAATGTTTTAAAGCTTCAACAATTAATACATCAGGATGATGAAGCAAAATAACAATTATAAAAGTCTCTTTTTAATATTATTGGTCATTCTTTTTGCCATTTTAATCATTTCCATCAGATATGGCGCAGTATCTATTTCTCTAGAAGAAATGGGTTCTTCCATTCAAAAACAATTTTATGCTTCAGATCAAATGACATTGGTTGAGCGTATTTTTATGGAAATTAGATTGCCACGTGCCATTTTATGCGTGTTTGTGGGTGCAAGTTTAGCGGTAGGAGGGACTTTATTGCAAGCGCTTTTTAGAAACCCGATTGTAGAACCTGGTTTGGTTGGGACCTCTTGTGGGGCTGCTTTTGGTGCGGCTTTGTATTTCGCGCTTGGAGCAACATTTCATTTTAAAACAGGACAATGGACTTTACCTATTGCTGCTTGCTTGGGAGCTTTCGTATCAACAGCTTTAGTCTTTTTATTGTCACAGTCAAGACAAACGGGGAAAAGTTCTATTGTTTCTTTACTGCTTACCGGAATAGCCATTAATGCCTTGTTTTTAAGTGGTGTTGGTTTTTTATCATATATAGCTCGCGATCCACAAGCTCGTTCAATTGTATTCTGGAATCTAGGCACACTTTCTGGTGCTAATTGGGCTTCAGTTGGTATTGTTGGCTTTTCAACAAGTGTATGTGTCATAATAGCATTGCGCTATGCCAAACATTTAAATGCTTTAATGATTGGAGAAGAAGAAGCACAGTTTATAGGTGTTGATCTTAAAAGACTTAAATGGATTATTCTAAGTATCAATGTAATTATGGTGGCTGTGGCAACTGCTTTTGTGGGAGTTATTAGTTTTGTTGGGCTCATTGTGCCACATGTTCTTCGTATTCTAAAAGGATCAGATAACCGGTTTTTAATAATCAATAGCGCAGTTTTGGGAGGTATTTTACTTTGTTTGGCCGATTTACTTTCTCGGATGCTTTTGAGACCTGCTGAATTGCCTATTGGTATTGTGACTTCTGTGGTTGGAGTTCCCATTTTCATCTTCTTATTACAAAAGAAAAATTACTTTTTTTAATTATGATACAAACGCAACAACTTAGCTATGCTATCGGAAATAAAACCATTTTGGAAGATGTTTCTATATCTTTTCAACCTGGAAAATTACACCTTATTATTGGACCTAATGGCGCTGGGAAATCGACCTTAGTTAAATTGATTTCCGGACAAATAATAGCTTCAAAAGGAACGATTCATTACGATTCTAAAATATTAAAGACTTTATCTATTACTGAGTTGGCTAAAATTAGGGCCGTTTTATCCCAAAATATAGAATTGGCTTTTCCTTTAAAGGTAGCAGAAGTAGTCATGATGGGGCGTTATCCACATTTTACTTCAAAACCAAAGGCAAAAGATGAGCAAGCCTGTCAAGAAGCAATGGAATTTTTTGATGTTAGTAATTTAGCACATCGCGATTATATGACTTTAAGTGGGGGCGAAAAACAACGTGTTCATTTTGCTCGCGTTACTGCACAAATTTGGTACCCAATAGAAAATTATTGTAGACATCTTATTTTAGATGAACCTTTGACTTTTTTAGATGTGCACTACCAGTTTCATTTTATGCACAAGCTAATAGAGTTGCTAAAACAAAAAGATATAATAGTGATTGGCGTGGTTCATGATCTGAATTTAGCGGCTAAATTTGCTAATCAAATTTTATTACTTCATCAAGGAAAAGTTTTAGCAAATGGTTCACCAAATGATGTTTTAACCAAACAAAACATTAAAAAAGCTTACCAATTAGAACCTGTTTTCTATAAAACCGAAAAAACGACTTATTTGTTTTTTGAATGAACCTAGTTTTAAAATTAAATTATGCTAGGCGATTTCAACAAATTGTATTTTTAACAAAATGTTAAGGTTTTTGTTTGTAACACATTGTATTTTTGGACGTCATACTTAAAATTAAAATAACCATCATAATGAAGAAATTATTTACCACTCTAGGTTTAAGTTTATTACTTGTCGCCTGTGGCACATCCACAAAAACTACTGCAGATTTAGCAGTAAATACTCCTATTGATACGTCAATAGATTTAACTAAAGTTACTAACGATCAGGTACCTGTAACTATTAATCCAGGTAGATTTACCGTGGAAACTGTTACTTACAGATTACCAAAAGTAGTTCAAGGTACTTATTCTGTAAGTGATTTTGGAAAGTATGTGGACGATTTCAAAGCATACGATTATAATGGAGCAGAATTAGTGGCAAATAAAATAGACACCAATACTTGGACTATTGGCGGAGCTACTAACTTAGATTATATTACCTATTATGTAAACGATACATTTGATATTGAGGTTTCTGGTGGTATTGGTGGAGATACGCCTTTTTCTCCAGCAGGAACAAATATTGAACCAGATAACTATGTATTGAATTTACATGGATTTATCGGGTATTTCGATTCGTTAAAAAACAATCAGTATCAATTAGAAGTGACTGCACCTGCAGATTTTGTACGTACGTCTGCGTTACAAAATATCTCTGAAAAAACGAGTGAAGATGGCGAAACCATCACCACAAGTTATTTTGCTCCTAGATATTTCGATATTACAGATAATCCAATGATGTATGGTAATCTAGATGTTGAAGAATTTGAAGTTGGTGGCATTAAAGTCGTTTTAAGTATTTATTCTCCAAATAAAGTTCATAATGCGAAGCAAATTGGTGAAACAATGAAAACCATGATGGAAGCACAAAAAGCTTATTTAGGTGATATTAATAGCACCCCTCGTTATGATATCTATTTGTATTTATCTCGTGGTGATGAAGAATCTCCTAAAGGATTTGGTGCTTTAGAACATCATACGTCTACGGTTGTTGTTATGCCAGAAGCAATTCCTGATGAAGCCCTTGCCGAAAGTATGGTAGATGTAGTTTCTCATGAATTCTTTCATATTGTAACTCCTTTAAGTGTTCATTCTGAAGATGTACATTATTTCGATTATGCTAATCCAACTTTTTCTAAGCATTTATGGATGTATGAAGGTGTTACTGAATATTTTGCCACGTTGTTTCAAGTAGATCAAGGACTAATTACAGATGAAGCATTTTATGCTAAAATCATGGAAAAAGTGCAAACAGCTTCTGGAATGAATGACACCATGAGTTTTACCATTATGAGTGAAAACATATTGGATGAACCTTATGCAACTCAATATTACAACGTTTATCAAAAAGGTGCTTTAATTGGTATGTGTATTGATATTTTAATGCGTGAAGAAAGCAATGGAAATAGAGGGATTTTATCTCTTATGAAAGAATTATCTCTAAAATATGGTCACGACAAACCTTTTGTTGACGATAATTTAATTGCAGAAATTACATCTATGACCTATCCTTCTGTTGGCGAGTTTTTACAAACACACGTTGTAGGAGATGTGCCAATTAACTACGGAGATTTTTTCTCTATGGTTGGTCTTGAATTAGGAGAAAGTAAAGTAGAAACCAATTTATTACAAAATAGTGGTGCTTTAATTTTTGGAGCAAATCAAGAAAATGGTTCTATTTATTTTAATGGCTTAGTTTCTGAAAATAGTTTTTGGAATGACAATGGTGTAAAACCAAACGATGTTATTAAATCTGTAAATGGTGAAGAAGTTACTATGATGACTGCCAACGGTGTGTTCCAAAAAGTATTCATGTGGGAAGAAGGAGAAGCAATTGAAGTTGTTATAAATAGAGATGGAGAAGAGATTGTTATTAAAACAGCAGTAGCTAAATCTTACACTCTTGGAAAATCCTTAATTAATAATCCAAATGCTACTGAAGCTCAAATAGCTTTACGTAAAGCTTGGTTAAAAGGATAGAATATAATTGAGATTGTAGATGGTTGATCTGCGATTTTAGAATTTAAAAAAACCTGATGAAAATAAATTCATCAGGTTTTTTTTTGTTTAATATTTTGCTGCTTTTCCTTTAGTTTCAGAGTCTTTGATAAACTGTCTAATATCATCTGTCGCAGATATTAAATCTTCACTTCTAAGATACATCATATGGCCACTTCTATATGCTTTAAAGGTAATACGGTCTTTCATTTTACCACTTGGATCCATTTGCGCCACAGTGTATTTTGCAGCAAAATAGGTGGTTGCTCCATCGTAATAACCAGACTGCACCAACACTTTTAAATATGGGTTTTCAGCCATAGCACGACGTAATCCCTCTCTTGTATGGTCATTTTCTCTATCCCAAGGATGCACATCACCAAACATATTGTATTTAATATCTGTTTTAAAATGAAGTTCCTCTCTTAAATAATAATTAATTGCTGGCGTGAAGGAGTGAAGCCATGAGGTTAGTTCGGCATTGTAATCAGGTGAATTTCCTGCTCTCATTTTGTCAATACCTAAATAACGAGAATCCAACCTTCCAATGGTATATCCTTTGTCACGTAAAAGTTCTTTCCAAAAGAAATTGGTAGGCACATTTAAATTATGATCCAAAATGGCCTCTTTATCCAAACCTGAATACAAACTCATTTTTTCTGCTACTTGTTCTTTTTCAGCGTCAGAAATAAACCCTCCTTTTGCAATGGCTGGCATTAAGTTATTAATAGTAAACGTTTCTACTTCTGGTAAGATTTCTAATAAATCTTGTTGTTGAAGAGCTGGTGATAAGGCTTTTTGATGCCAGGCAGCTGCAGTGAAATATGGTAAATTCAAAGAGGAATAAATAGGCTGATCGGTTGAGTATATTTTATAATCGGCAGGAGAAACTAAAATAACACCATTTAAATACATCCATTGATTGTTTTGCAATTCTTTAGATAAGCCCATAACTCTTGGGCCTCCATAGCTTTCTCCAATTAAATATTTCGGAGATTCCCAACGATTTTTTCTAGTTACAAAGGTGTTCATCCATTCGGCTAGATATTTAATATCTGCATTAATTCCGAAAAATGTTTTCCTATCTGGAAATTTCCCATCTTTATCTTCAACCATTCTGGAATACCCCGTATTTACGGGATCTATAAAAACAATATCAGCAACATCTAAAATCGAATGTGGATTATCTTTAACACCATAAGGTTGCACCGGATAACCTTCGTCGTCTATATTCAAAATTACAGGTCCTGTATAGGCAATATGCATCCAAGCAGATGCAGAACCCGGTCCGCCATTAAAAGAAAAGATAATAGGACGTTTTTCTTTTTCGCTATTGCTCTTCTTGTAATAGGTATAAAATAAAGTGGCAATGGGTTCGCCCTTAGCATTCCAAACAGGTTGTGTTCCAGCAGTAGCTTCATAAGACAAGTTTTGTCCGTTAATCATAATAGAATGATTGGTAACAACCATGGTATCTACAGGGATTTTTTTGACTTGAGAAAACAGCAAGCTTGTTGATAATGTAAAAAATAATAAGAAGAGATTTTTCATAGAAAATATTTTAAGTTTTAAAGATAAAATGTTTTATTGGATACTGTTTTCGAAAACTGTTAAAATCCTTCAAATACACCTAAACCAAATAGGGCAAAATCGTATTTTACTGGATCGTTGGAATCTAGTTTTCGTAAGGCTTTATCTAATTCGGCTAAAGCTTTACCATCGTTTTGTTTTCGTGTTAATAACCCTAGTTTTCTAGCTACATTTCCTGAGTGCACGTCTAGCGGACAAGATAATTGTGAAGGCTTGATGTTATTCCAAATACCGAAATCTACGCCAGTATTATCGGTTCTAACCATCCATCTTAAATACATGTTTATTCTTTTTGCAGCCGAATTTTTAAGCGGATCACTAACATGCTTTTGGGTTCTTGGCAAATGGTCAATCTCAAAAAACACTTTTTTAAAGTGATGTATGGAGTTTTGTAACGAATCATTCTTAATTCCCTCTATAAAAACAGATTCCAAACCTTGATGCTGGTTATAAATATGTTGCAAACTCTTTATAAATGTGATAAAATCGGTGCCATTAAAAGTTCGGTGAACAAAAGGCAATAAAGCTTCTAAATCTTGTTCTTGATGGTTTATTACAAAGTCGTAAGGCGATTGATCCATTAACGCCATCATTTTCTTAGCATTATTGATAATACTTTTTCTATTTCCCCAAGCAATAGTTGCCGTTAAAAACCCCGCAATTTCAATGTCTTCCTTTTTGTTAAAAAGATGTGGAATTTGAATGGGATCGCTTTCAATAAAATCTGGACGATTGTATTGAATCACTTTAGCATCCAAAAATTCTTTTAGTTCTGTTTTGTTCAAGGTATCTTTTATTTGAATCCTTAAAAATATGCATATGTTTTTAAAATAGAAAGATTCTCATTTGAATAATTCATTTAAAAAAAAGTAACTTCGTTTATCATATTTTTAACCCAATTTGTGTATGAAGTCTGCTGATTATTCCAACATAAAAATCCAACCAGAACAAGCTAAGGATATTGCAAAAAGTCTTTATAACCTTGTGGGAGAAGTGAAAACCTTACCTGGGGAATTAGATTTTAATTTTTTGATTAAAACGAAAGAAGCCAACTATATTTTAAAAATTAGCAGACCAGACGAAGATTTAAAATATTTAGAATTTCAACAGGAAATCCTTCAATATCTTTCAAAAAGAAATTTGAATGCACCCATTATTTTTCCAGATACTCATGGAAATTTCATTAGTTCTATTCAAGATTCTTCAGGAAATACAAGGTTGGTACGCTTATTATCTTGGATAGATGGAAGGTTGTGGTCTTCTGTGAATCCTATTAAAGACGATTTACTTTTTAATTTAGGTTCTGAAGCTGGGAAAATCACTAAGGCTTTAAAAGGTTTTGAGCACGCAATGGCACATAGAGAATTTGAATGGGATATCGCGCAATCAGATTGGACCTATAATCACTTAGATTTATTTTCATCTGAACAAAAACAGATCCTTTCACATTTTCAGACTCGATTTAAAGGGGTTCAGAATGACTATAATAATCTAAGAAAAAGTGTTGTTCATAATGATGCAAATGATAATAATATTCTTGTTTCATCAAATCTGATTCATCCCGAAGTAACCGCCATTATTGATTTTGGAGATACTATTTACACACAAACCATTAACGATTTAGCCGTTGCCATGGCTTATGCCATCATGGGGAAGCCAGATTTATTGGAAGCCTCTTTACCATTTGTTTCAGGTTATCATAGTCAATATCCATTACAGGAAGAAGAGCTTAAATATCTCTATAATTTGCTAGCCATGCGTTTGGTGATTAGCGTAACTAAATCGGCTTTAAACAAACAAAAAGAACCGGATAACAATTATTTAATGATAAGCGAAAAACCAGCATGGGACGTTCTTGAAAGATGGATGCAAGTGGATGAGAATTTAGCGTATTATAGTTTTCGTGAAGCATGTGGTTTTTCAGCACATCCAAATGAAAACTCTTTTTTGAAGTGGGCGGAAAAGCAACATGTTTCCTTGAACGATTTTTTCCCAACACTTCACTTTAATCAGCTTTATAGCTTAGACATGGGTGTTGGAAGCACTTGGTTGGGCAATGAAAAAGAATATAACGATTTAGAGCTAACAAGTTTTAAAATAAATAGGTTACAAGCTGAAAAACCCAACGCCTTATTTGCAGGAGGTTATTTAGAGATTAGACCCTTTTACAGTACCAATGCATATCAAAAAGAAGGAAATTCTGGGCCAGAATACAGAACCACACATTTGGGAGTTGATTTTTGGGTGAAGAAAAATACGGCAATTCACGCGCCTTTTGAGGGCCATATTTTTAGCATTCATTACAATGGAAACAATAAGGATTATGGGCCAACTTTAATCTTAAAACACCAAACAGATGCTGGAATTCCGTTTTATACCCTTTATGGACATTTGTCTGAAAGCAGTTTAAATTTATTAACGCAGGGTCAAAAAGTTAAGAAAAATGATTTGTTAGCTTATGTTGGTGATGTTAGTGAAAATGGTGATTGGGCGCCACATTTACATTTTCAAGTCATGTTAGATATGCTGGATAATACCCATGATTTTCCTGGAGTCGCATTTCCAAAACGTATGTCTGTTTGGAGTAGTATATGCCCAAATCCAAATGTGTTTTTTAAAGATGAAGGTCTTAGGACATCTCAGAGTACTTCAAATGAAGAACTTCTAGATTTTAGAAAAAATCATCTAGGAAAAAGTCTGAGTCTCTCTTATACAAAACCATTAAAAATATTACGAGGTGCTGGTGTTTATTTATTTGATAATACAGGAAGAAAATATTTAGATACCGTCAATAATGTAGCTCATATTGGCCATGAACACCCAAGAGTAGTAAAAGCTGGACAAGAGCAAATGGCTATTTTAAACACGAATTCTCGCTATTTACATAACAACATCAATGCATTTGCTAAAGAGTTATTGAAAACGTTTCCTAAGGAATTATCAGTTGTACATTTTGTGAATTCTGGAAGTGAGGCCAACGAATTAGCCTTGCGTATGACAAAAGCTTATACCAAAGCCAAGGATATGATAGCTATTGAAATTGGCTACCATGGTAATACAAACGCATGTATTGATATGAGTTCTTACAAATTTGATGGAAAAGGAGGTCAAGGAGCTCCAGAACATACGCATATTGTGCCACTTCCCGATAGGTTCAGAGGTTTGTATCAAGGTGATAACACAGCTGAAAAATATGCCAAACATATAGATAGGCAAATAGATAATATTCATGCTAAAGGTAGAAAAGTAGCTGGTTTTATTTGTGAAAGTATTATTAGTTGTGGCGGACAAGTAGAACTTCCTAAAAACTATTTAAAGCTTGCTTATCAATCCGTTAGAAAAGCAGGTGGTCTTTGTATTGCAGACGAAGTGCAAACAGGTTGTGGCAGAGTCGGACAGACGTTTTGGGGGTTTCAGATGCATGATGTCATTCCCGATATTGTGACTATTGGAAAACCTATTGGAAATGGTCATCCACTAGCAGCAGTTGTGTGTACCCAAGAAGTTGCGAATGCTTTTGCAAATGGTATGGAATATTTTAACACGTTTGGAGGAAACCCAGTTTCTTGTGCCATTGGGAAAGAAGTTTTGCAAGTTATTAAAGATGAAAAGCTTCAAGAAAATGCTCTTAATGTTGGAGGTTATTTGAAAGATGAATTAATAAAACTTCAAAACCCATTTCCCATAATTGGAGATGTTAGAGGACAAGGCTTGTTTTTAGGGTTTGAGCTAACAGATGAACATAGGCAACCTTTAACAGAGAAAGCTTCTTATTTAGCCAATAGAATGAAGGATTTCGGTATTTTAATGAGTACGGATGGTAAAGATAACAATGCTTTAAAAATAAAGCCTCCAATGGTCTTTTCTATAGAGAATGCTAATGAGTTATTAGATAGGTTAAAGCAAATCCTAAAAGAAGATTTTATAAGGTTCTAATCTAATGACTTAAAATAAAATCCATCTTTTAAGTTTTCAGTTCGTTGTTGGGGAATGACTTTAAAATACGTTTTAAAATAATCTAATTGTTGTTTGTTTAAAGCTGGTAATTTGGTGTTTCCTGTTCCCCAGAAAAAGTCGATGTTTGTTGGGTAATTAATCTGTGTGTTTCCAACCTCTATAGTTTGATAATCTGTTTCAAACTGGCTATTTCCATGTGGTTCTATCATATAACCAGTTTCAAATCTGTTTGTTTGAACCTTTGGAATTGCAAAAAATAAAGGAATTAGAATAGCAAGAATACTTACGGCTAAGAGACTTTTTATTACTTTTTCAGATTTAATGACTTCAGCAATAAGAAAAAGGGAAAGGATGATTACAAATGGCACGTAAAATCTAAATTGAGGTGATGTAACAAACAATATTATAAGTTGTAGCAACGAGATGCCATAAATAAATAATATGGCTTTGTTTGTCTTAAAGCGTTTTATAAAGACTAAAAATAGAATTAAAATAAATAATATAGCTTTATTAAGTAGCCCATCCATACCTATTTGTAGTACCCAACTTTTTATTAAACTTAAATACGAGGTATTGCTATAAAATTCAGGAGTAACGCCATAACCATAGGCTTTGGCATAATTATAAAAATATTTCTCTATAGGACTAGGCAAGCTCCAGTCTGTCTTTAAACCTTCAATTCCAGCAAAAGGATAAATAGGATTTCCAGTAATTAAAATGTTTTTAATTAGAATTAAAGCTAGTGTAAAAACGACAATCAAACTTATTTTAAAGGTGTATTGTTTGACGTGTTTATAATGTTTGATGTAAATAATTAAAGGGAATAATACAAAAATGATTGTTGTAGCTTTAATTAGAAATAAAAATGATACCAACATAACTAAAGATACAATCCCATTTCTACTACAGGCATGATAGTTCATTAAAAAGCCATAAAACACAAGCAAGGAAATAACATAAACAGCTAAATCTGGAGAAGGAGCACTAATAAATTGAAACAAAAAAACATTAAAGATCGGGAAGAGGCCAACTACCAAATCCAAAGGATTGTTTTTATTCTTGAAATAATCATTCAGTTTAATAAGTGCATAAAAATTTCCAAGTAGCAAAGTCAGTCCGTTCAAGTTGTTTAATCCTTCGCGTAAAAAACTAAAATTAAAAGCGCTTTGCAAGAGATGCCAACCACTCGTTTGACCCAAAAAAAGATGCAGATTAATCAGTCCTTTTACAAGTCCAAATTCGTTCAGCCAAGCTATGGTTTGAATATAATAGGATTCGTTATCCATTAAGAATGGAGGCGAAGCACTTTGGGCTAAAATTAGAACTAAAATTAGTAGGAATACAATTTTAAAAAACGTGGACAACTTGCAAACTTCTTCTTTAAATAAAGTAGCATATTTAACTGTTAAAGAGTTATTTATAAATGATAAAATAATGGTTATAATCACAATAAAAACATGAAATCTCCAATTAATGGGAAAAAACACAGCCCAAAATCCACTGACTAAAGTGACCGCTAGAAAGCCATGAAATAGTACTAAAATAGGATTGTAATCTTTTAGTTTTAATAACCGATCAAGACTTACTCCGGCAACTAAAGTTATTGCCAGTATATAAACCCAAGAAAGTAGAATAAATAGCATGTAATAAATTTAATTAATTGGCAGCCGATGTCATATTTATGCCTAGATATTTAGTCTCTAATATATAATTTTACCATCAACCATAGTCAGTTTTCTATCTGCCATATCTGCTAATTCCTGGTTGTGAGTAACAATTACAAAGGTTTGTCCAAACTCATCGCGAAGTTTAAAAAATAACTGATGCAAGTTTTCTGCAGATTCACTATCTAAATTTCCTGAAGGCTCATCGGCAAAAATCAATTCAGGATTATTTATTAATGCTCTAGCTACAGCCACACGTTGTTGTTCCCCACCAGAAAGCTCATTTGGCTTGTGTTCGTATCTATTAGACAATCCTAAGAAATCTAGAAGCTCTTTGGCTCTTTTTTCAGCCTCACTTTTCTTTGTTTTCTTAATATAGGCAGGAATACAAACGTTTTCTAAAGCTGTAAACTCAGGTAGAAGCTGATGAAACTGGAAGATAAATCCCAGATGCTCATTTCTAAATTTTGCCAAAACGCGATCGTTCAACGAATTAATATTGGTATTATTTATAATGAATTCACTTTTTTCTTTTGAAGAAGGCGCATCTAAAGTTCCAAGAATTTGAAGTAGCGTCGTTTTTCCTGCACCAGAAGCCCCAACAATGGATACTATTTCTCCTTTTTTAATATCTAAATCTACACCTTTTAAAACGTGTAAATCGCCAAAGTACTTATGAATGTTTTTTGCTTGAATCATATAAAACCAAATGTTGTGGTGAATTTAATACAATAAGACGTGCTGTACAATCATCAGCTGTTTTTCTTATTAAAAATGTTTTTAACATGGTTGTAATCGATATAATAAACAACTCTAATGGAGAAATTATGATCTATAGGTTGCTGGAAAAGATGGTTTACACTGTTAAAATAAGTCTCTCTGGACGCATTCGATAAATCAAATAAACTATTTCTATACAAAGCTGTTAACATACTACCTGGCGCAAATTGCCAAGAATATCCAAAATCTAGATTCCAGGTATTGAAATTTACATTTGGATTATCTATGTCTTCTAAAGTGTAGCCATCTTCAGTAGTCAATCGCCCATTATCTTCCAAGGTATATAGCTGATTATCATAGGTTACCACACTCCAATAATTTCGAAAGGTTAACGAAAGGGCATGAAATACATTAAAATTATAATTACCTGTAATGCTATTTACTAAGGTGTTCCTGTCTCGTAGTCCAAAAATAATATCATTATTTAAGGTTTCAATGTACCCTTGTCCACCATTGGAACTATTGAAGTCTACATCATAGATTAAGGTGAATCTATCGTTAAAACGCACCCTAGGACTTATGCCTATGTTAAAATTAAACATGTCACGGTCTTCCTGAAACATGGTTCCCGCACCTAATGAAACATCGTATGCAAAGGTCTTGTTGTAATTTGAAGAAGCCCAAACATCTGCATTTACCCAATTTTCGTATATAAAATAACGACCTTCAGTTCTGGCTTCGTAATAATCGTACTGCTTTCCCATTTCATAATTAAAACTACCACCATATCCAAGGAGGTTCTTATTTTGGAAGTAAATACTCCCTCCAATATTTTTACCGGTATAAGTGCTTGGGTTATAAAGCATGCTGTAATTAAACCATAAACTATAATCAAAGTCTATCAAGTTGTTAATGGGTTCAAAGATTTCATAAGAAAAATCTGCTCCAAAATTACTATAATTGTTTCTGAAATTTATTCCAAAATCATTTATATCGTAGTTTTCATCAGCAAATTCATAATCCATGCTATACTGATAATTACCACTTATCTTACCAATTCCAAATGCGCCATTAAAGCCACTTTGATTGCCTTCTTCTAAATTTAGAAAACTATGTTTTGCGGCTACATTAAGACCGATGGTATTGTTTTTGTTGGCATAATCTAGCAAGAGAGCGGTTACGTTTGCATCTCTATAATGGCCATTTCTAGTAACGTTTGTATTAATTAAACTCACAGAGGAATTGCCATTAAATTGCTGATCAATTACAAAAATATTATAATTGGTTAAGGGTTCAACAAGTTCTTTTCTTGAGTTATAACTCAATGTGTCTTCAACTGTGGCATAAGTTTTTTCCGTAATGGCATTAAACAGTCCAATTCCTAGACCATTTTTATTTCTTCCTGAAATTTTAAATGCATTCAAGGTTTTTACCTTTTCTGGATAATCTGTAACTATTTCATTGGTGTCTAGATCCGCTTCTCCAGTAGGTGCGTTTCCTACACGTCTGGAATAAAATAAGTTTCCTTTTGTAAATAAATCCACACCTTCAGTAAAAAATTGTCTCTGTTCAGAAAACTGTTGCTCGAAAGGGCCTAAATTTAATTCGACATTATCAAAGCCAACCTGACTAAAATCTGGAATTAAGGTGGCGTCTAAAGTGAAATTATCTGTAATTCCATATTTTAAATCCATTCCAATATGATACTCGTCCGTGATATTGTCATCACCTATTTTACTAATCACCGTGGATGCATAAGGATATAACATCAATCTAGTTGGTGGTTCTATGTCTTTTATCCCAAGCAATTCCCCGTGGTATAAACTCTGGTTTCCAACTTCAGGGTTTATGGGGTTCCAAGAGTATTGAGATCTATCCGATCTAAATTGCCTATGAAACTGCAAGCCCCAAACTGGTTCTTTCTTATTAGAAAAACGCAAAGCAGAGTACGGGATTTTCATTTCAACAATCCAGCCATCGTCTACTATTCTGGCTGCACTTTCCCAAACAGCATTCCAACCAAAATCTTCTCCAATATTTGGAGAAATTATAGCATCAGCTTGGTTTCCTGTAGGAAACACAAAGAATTCAGTATCGTTTTGTGAATCGTTATTTGGGTTTAAAACAACTGCAAAAAAATCGTTAATACCAAAGTTATCTCGACTTTGAAATTGTTTTATAATATCATCTGGATGATCATAAAGATAAGCCGCAAAGTATATGGCATCGTCATCATAAGCAACTCGAACAACTGTTTTTTGATAAGATTTTTCTTCTAAACCAATATTTGGCCTAAATTGTATAAAATCATCTGCCAAATCTGCACCCTGCCAAATCTCATCGTTTAAATGGGCATCAATTTTCGGAGCTATCACAGCTCGTTTGGTATAAAGAGTTTTCTTCTCCTGAGCAAAGATTGCATTTGAAAAAAGTAACGTCAAAACTAAAAGTGAAACATATTTCATTGACAAAAAAGGGTTGGTTTAAAGACAATGAAAATGAGACATTGTTACAATTGGGTTGACAAATCTAAAGCTGTGATTTATATAATCATACTAAGTAAAAGTTAAAAATATCTTAAAAAATGTATTCCAGGTTATCTTAAAATTGTAATAAGTGCTTACTAATCAGTGCTGACATGAATAGTTTGGAACGTTATTTGTATGAGTATGCTTAATAAATACTTTATATGACATTAGAAAAACAATCAAAAAACAAAAAATTACTTATAGGAATTATCTTTGACCTTTTAGGTTATGTTTCCTATGTATTTCCGCCATTCGATTTTGTTTGGGCACCTTTATCAGCTTATTTAATGACTAAGTTGTATCCTGGAAAGAAAGGTAGAATTGCCGCAGTAGGTACTTTTATTGAAGAAGCATTACCAATAATAGACTTTATTCCTTCATTTACAATTATGTGGTTATACACTTTTGTGTTTTCAAGTAGTAAGTCTAAAAAAATAGTAGAAATTAAAAAATAAAGTCTTCTGAAGAGAACCTTCAGAAGACTTTTTAAGAGTTATATTTTATAGCTTAATCCAATGCTAAAGTTTCTCCCCATATTATCTATTCCTAAAGGTTTTAAACGCGACAAATGATTGACATAACTTTTGTCAGTTAAATTGGTTCCCGAAATTGAAATGGATAAATCATTTTTAAAGAGACTAATAGTCCCACCAAACCCAGCACTTAATAGGCTATAACCTGTTGAAGCTGTTTCAAAAATACTCACCTTGTTCTGTTCGAAAGTAGAGCGAAGTTTTACAAAGGCATAGCCTTTATTCAACCATTTTGTGTCATATTCAACACGAATGGTATTAAGAATGGAATTTGCTGGTATTTGTGGTAAATAATCGCCATTATCCTGTTGTCCAGTTACCGATTCGAAACTGCTTTCAAAATGCAACCAGTCTAAAGGATGTGGATGAAAGTGTAAACCTATTTCACCACCATAAAGTTTGGCATTGTCCTGTGTGTAATTGTAAACAGGAACATCATCTATCGTTTCTCCTGTAGGAGCTAAATAGATATAATCGTATATGTAGTTATAAAAACCATTTACAAAAAACTCAAAATGATCACTGTCATATTCAAGGGCTAAATCAAGCTGAATATTTTGCTCATTAACCAAATTAATATTTCCAATTTCATATTGATTGGTTCCATGATGCACCCCGTCTGAAGATAATTCAGAAAGGTTAGGTGCTCTAAACCCGGTGGCTACATTAAATCTTGTAATTACAAAATCAAACAGTGTTGTTTTTAATCCTGCGGCTCCATTAAAACTGGTGTAATTTTTTGAGATGGTTTCATCTATTAAAATATTACGATAATCAAATCGAGCACCTAATTGAACATCTACTGTTTCAAAATGGATGTGAGAGGTTGCTAAAACACCCAAATCGTTAGTTGTAGCATCTGGGATTAGAATTTCTTCTCCATAATTACTGTTTACTTGATTCATACCTTGAACCCCAACAATGGTTTCAAATCGACCGTAATCAGGTAAATTATATTTTAAATCGTAATTAAAAGTCTTTAATTTCATGTTAAGAGCGGCTTCTTCTTCCGCGTGATCGTCATCATGTTCTTCATCTTCTTCATGCTCTTCATGCTCTTCCTCAGTTTCATCATCATGATGATCGTGGTGGTGCTCATCTTCAAACTCTTGTCTGTTATTATAGATATATCCTAAATTTATTTCTAAACTAGAATTATCAAAAAACACAGTCGATTTAGAACTAAAAATGTGATTTGTAATATCTTGATAAGGTAATAAAGGCGTTTTGCTTGTGGATTGTTCCCCAATCTCTTCAGGAATCCCTAAACTTGAATGGTTCATGTTATAACGAAATTCTGTTTTAAAATTTGTGACTTGATAGCCTAAACCTGCTTTAAAATCTTCTTCTTTAAATCGGGTGTTTGTAACACGATAGTCTGGAGCATCATAATCTGAATGACCTGTAACAGATCCACGAAATAAAAACTTAAACTTTTCGCCAGATTCTTTATATCCTACATTCGTGCTGTAACCTAGGGTGTTAGAGAAATAGGTTGCATTAAAATCTGCTGAATTAGTATTGAAAGAAGCAAATCTTTCTGGATTTAAATACAAAACACCACCTAAAGCATCGCTTCCATAGAGTAGGGAAGCTGGGCCTTTTATAACCTCAATACTCTCAACTCCTGCATCATTTAATCCCAAACCGTGCTCTGCTCCAAATTGCTGATTTTCTAATCTAACACCTTGAGCATATACTAAAACACGATTGGAACTCAAACCACGAATTACGGGTTTCCCAACACTTAAACCTGTAGTAATACTTTCTACACCAGCAATATTGTCTATTCCCTCGGTTAATGTAATGGCTCCTATTGCCTTTAAATCGCTTACTTTTTCGTAATCGACTTTCATTACGTTTTCACTTTGAAGTTTATGAAAAGGTGTCGAGAGTATAATCGCATCCATTTCTACGGCACTCGTTACTAAAGTAATTGTAAGTGGTTCTGTATTTGGAAAAGTCATTGTTTGAGACTTTGTCTCATATCCTAAGTAAGAATATGTTATTTTATAATTTCCGTTTGGAATATTATTGAGGATAAACTCCCCATTATCATTTGTACTTGTTCCAGTTTCTAATTCTGGAATATAGATGTTTACAAATGGTAGCCTCGTGTCTGTATCACGATCTACTATGATGCCTGAGATAGAATTTTGTGCAAAAGTATTACAAAGCACAAATACCATCACGGCGCTTAATATATATTTCATGTTTAATTTTTTATAGTTAAATATTTACTGAATGATCAATCTAAAATAAATTAACTAGTACGAGGCGGCCCACGTAAATTAAAATGAAGTTGCTGAAATTCACTTATAAAATAATATTGTGAATGAATTAAGGAATGATTTTCCTGTATTACAAGGAAGTGATAAGCGTTTACGGGAAGGGTAAAAGCTGTGTTAAGCTGAAATTTATGAAATTCACAATTAACATCTAGCGCATGTAAATGAATCTGTTTTTCGCCTAGACAAACTTCGTGTTGGTGATTGGTGTGACTAAAAGCATGTGCCAACTTAAAAGCAGAAGGCATCAACACACAGCCTACCAAGAGTATGGTAAGAATTCTAAATATAATATGTTGTCTAATATATGGCACTAATCTAAAAAACGTTTTAAGCCAAATCTGCTAAGCATTTTCTTTTCAAATTCCCAGAAGAATTTAAACTGTCCAAAGAGCCAGCCTATACTTACTAATAATATCTGATAAAAAATAAGGCCAATTACAATGTACAAAACCCAATAAACCACCACATTTAAGTTTTCTTGAGTAATTCCAATCAGCTTAATAATAGGTCTTCCAACAAATAGAGAGGAAGTTCCTGTAATAGCAAAAACTATAAAAATACGAATGAGTTCCCATCTATATTCTACAACCCATCGGGTTTCTAGTTTTTTAAATAAAAAGAGAATAAACTTTAATAAAATGAAAAATATTAGGGCACTTGCGGCCAAAACAATCCATATTTGATAATCTTTCAAAAAGGCATTTGCTAGCTTAAAGGAACTATAAGCCAATCCTAAGATTCCCAATAAGGGAAAGATAAGTTGCCAATTTTGCTGTATCTCCCAATGTTTTTTGAATGTCTTCATGAACACTTTTTAAAAATGCAAAGATATTCTAAATTCTAGGAATAAAGCTAGTTAATTGCTGTTTATAGGTTAATTGAAAGTATATGAAATAGTTATAGAGTTTGTAATTAACATCGTAACCATAATCTATTGCGCGATCGTAAAAAATTCGTGATTCATATAAACCTGATGGATATTGTAATGGTTGCATAACCCTGTTATTCCAAGATGCCACATAGAGGTTATTTCTAGATTCTAAATAACTTTGTTCGTAATAGCCTTCTGGTTTGGCTCTGGTTTCTAACCATAAGTTATATCCAGGTTCTATTATTAGAATTTCATATTCTAAATCTGGATTAGAGATGGTAACTGTATCATTTTGAGCAATAGCCGTCTCCTCAAGGTTAGAGCCTTGTTTTATGGGTTTTGTCGTATTACAACTAAATAAAAAACCACCCAATAAAATGATGTAAATAATTGATTTCATGGTATGTATTTATGTTTAAAGGTACAAAAATCATGCCTGATATAAATAGTTTTTAATGCCTTTAACAGAAAAAAGTCAAACCGGAGTTTGACTTTTTATTATGATGTTTTATAAGTCTTATTTTCCAAAAAGGCCACCCAGCATACCGCCAATGCCACCTTTCTTTTTATCTCCTCCTAAAACCATACCTGCAACATCATCAATGATACTACCATCTCCATCTGCATCCAATATAGACTCTAAAAAGCTCTGCTCATTATTTGCCGAATTACCGCTTAATAAACCACCAAGTAAACCGTCTAAACCTGAAGCATCGTTTACATTGTTTTCTTTGGTTTGCTTTGCTAACATACCCATTAATATTGGGGCAGCCATTTTTAAGATATTAGCAACCGAACTAGCATCTATTCCAGCTTTCGCTCCAATAGCATTTTCTACACTTTGTTGCTTGTTTCCTAAGACATGACCTAAAATTTTACTCCCATCGTTTAAGACATTGGCATCCACACCACCGTCAAAAAGACCACCAAGGTTATCTAAGATACTTCCATTTTGTTTGCTTTTCAATGCATTCATTAAGCCCTCAGCTCCTTGAGGAGACGCTGCATTGCGTTTCATAGCTTGCATTAAAACGGGAAGTGCCATGGTTAATACGTCATTTGTTTTACTTTCTGGTTGATTGGTTTGTCCTGCAACACCATTTACAATGGCTTTACCCATATCACTATTTAATAAATCTAAAATTCCTGCCATTTTCTTATGTTTTTTATTGAAGGTGTTAAAATACAAAAAAGCCTATAAAAAATAATATTTATAGGCTCTAAAGTCTTATTTGTTAACAAGTTTATGATTTCTCAGTTTTTAAAAGGCTGATTATTTGTGAAGCTAATTCGGTACCAATTCTATCTTGGGCCTCATTTGTTGCTGCTCCAATATGTGGGGTTAATGAAATTCTTCCGTTCATTAAAACTTGGACAGCTGGAGTAGGTTCTTCTTCAAAAGTATCTAAACCTGCAAACGCCACTTTACCACTTTCTAAGGCTTTTACTAAAGCAACTTCATCTATAACACCTCCACGAGCGGCATTGATAATACCTACGCCATCTTTCATTATTTCAAATTGTTTTTCTCCAATAACATACTCTTCTTGAGCTGGTACATGTAAGGTAATAAAATCTGATTGTTTTATAACGTCTTTAGTATGTTCTGTTTCAATTTCAACATTGATAAATTGCCCGTTGTAGAATTCTACTTTAATAGTGGCTTTGCCAACAAACTTATCACTGGCAATAACTTTCATACCAATACCTAAACCTATCTTGGCAACTTCACGACCAATACGACCAAAACCAATAATACCAAGCGTTTTTCCTCTTAATTCAACACCTTTCGCGTAATTCTTTTTTAAGGATTTAAATTGGGTATCACCATCTAAAGGCATATTTCGGTTAGAATCATGTAAAAAACGAACGCCTCCAAACAAATGAGCAAAAACTAATTCTGCAACGGATTGTGAAGATGCTGCTGGTGTGTTTATTACATGAATACCTTTGTCTCTAGCATACTGCACATCTATATTGTCCATTCCAACACCACCGCGACCAATAATCTTAATCGAAGAGCAACCATCGATAATATCTTTACGAACCTGAGTGGCACTCCTTACCAAAATAACATCTATGTGATGCGTATTGATATAATTTACTAATTGTTCTTGAGCTACTGTTGTGGTAAGAACTTCAAAACCTTCTTTTTCTAAAGCCTCGATACCACTTTTTGAAATTCCATCGTTTGCTAGTGCTTTCATTGAAAAATTTATTTTTCATTCCCACGAAGGTGGGAATCTATTATTGTATAATTTTGTATTTATCTTTTATAAGATAAAAAACAGGCTAAATATTTATTTATTTTAACTCAAGTTAGAGTAAGCAACTGAATACTGCGACTGAAAACTGAACACTTATTTTAAGCTTTCGTTTCCAATTCACTCATGACTTCTACTAAGGCTTTAACACTGTCTAAAGGCAAGGCATTATACATAGAAGCTCTATAACCTCCAACACTTCTATGGCCATTTATACCATTGATTCCTGCTTCCTTAAGCATGGTTTCAAATGTGTCCTTTAAATTGTCGTTAATTAAAGTAAACGTCGCATTCATGTTTGAACGATCTTCTTTTACTGAATAACCTTTGAATAAAGGGTTTAAATCTATTTCAGAATACATAACTCTAGCTTTCATTTCGTTCACTTTTTCAATAGCTTTGATTCCACCTAGGTTTTTAAGCCATTCTAAAGTTAACATAGTCGTGTAAACAGCAAAAACTGGAGGCGTATTATACATACTACCTTTATCGATATGTTGCTTATAATCCATGATTGAAGGGATTTTTCTAGATACTTTTCCTAAAATATCTTCTTTAATAACCACTAAAGTCGTTCCTGCTGGACCCATATTTTTTTGAGCGCCTGCATATATTAAATCGAATTTTGTAAAATCTAAAGTTCTAGAAAAAATATCGCTACTCATATCACAAACCATAGGAATATCGCATTTAGGAAATGCTTTCATTTGCGTTCCAAAAATGGTATTGTTAGAGGTACAGTGAAAATAATCGTAATCTGAAGGAATATCATATCCCTTAGGAATGTAATTAAAACCAGCGCTTTTAGAAGACGCGACTTCATAAACATCATCATAGATTTTAGCTTCTTTAATAGCTTTATCGCTCCAAGTTCCTGTATTTAAATAACCTGCTCTTTTTTCTAATAAATTAAGGGCCACCATTAAAAACTGTGTGCTTGCTCCACCTTGTAAAAATAAGGCCTTATAACCTTTTCCTTCAAGACCTAAAAGCTCTAATGCTAAAGATCTTGCTTTCTCCATAACATCTACAAAAGGTTTGCTTCTATGTGAAATTTCTAATAAGGATAAGCCTTCATTATTAAAATCCATTACAGCTTCTGATGCTTTTAATAGTACTTCTTGAGGTAAAATGCATGGTCCTGCACTAAAATTATGTTTTTTCATAGAAAATATATTTTTTCATTTCCATATAAATGGAAACCTAAAGTTATTTTAAGAGTAGCAAAGGTGCTAAATTCCTATAAATTATAAGGAACTAATCAGATTTTTTATCAACTAAATTTTCAACAAAAAACTTAGAGTATCAACGCCATCGGCATAATCACCTAACTGTGGATTTTGTGTTTCTCCAAAGACTATGGTGTTGTCTACCAGGTTGTCGGACACAACACATTGTATTTTTTCTGAATCGGTATCCAGCTTCTTTTTTAAGCTTTCCAAAGATTCATAATGTTCATAAAAAACGGTGGCAATAGGAGAGGCGTAACTTGCATCTTCCTTAATCATTAAAAAACCATTTTCTAACATATCAAATTCGCTCATTAAATAAACGGCTTTGTTATAGTCGTAGTTATTGGCGTATTTAGACTCATTGATAATAGGATGCCAGTTATACATGGCTTTAAAGAAATTCTCGAAATCGTAATTTTTTGGAAGAAAGATCTTAGACACGTTCCTACAGCCCAGCCCGTAATATCTAAAGATATCATTGGAGAGGCGCGACAACTGGTCTTCTGTTTCTTTACCAGTTAAAATGGCTACAGAATTTCTATTTTTTCTTATAATAGAAGGTTTCCCTTTAAAATAATATTCAAAATACCTAGCTGTATTATCGCTTCCTGTAGCAATTACGGCATCGAAATTTTCTAATTTTCCTTCGGTAAATGTTATTTTATCCTTAAAACCTGGAGCAGCATATTCTAGATATTTAGCTAAATAAGGTAGTAGATGTTTGTCGTTACTAGACTGCTTAACCAATACGTTATGACCGGAAAGTAACACACAGAAAAAATCGTGAAAACCTACCAAAGGGATGTTTCCAGCCATGATAATGGCAACTTTTTTAGAATCAATTTCTTTAAAGCTATAGTTTTGAACAAACTGTTTAATATTGCTATTTGTCAATGCATTAGACCAATTATCTAAAGTAAATAAAATATTTTCGTTTGTAAACCAACCGTTGTGTTCTTTCGCAAGTTTTAATTGGTGTTTAAAGCCTTCAAAAAATAAATCGTTATAAGGGATTGATTCCTTTTTTACAATCCCGTTTGTTGAAAACTGACTTAAAAAATCGCCCAATGTTGCAAAGGCTTGGATTCTTTCTTCTAAATTCATTATAAGGTTTGGTTATGAATTGTTTTGGCTTTATTTTTGCATCGCAAATTTACGTAAAGCAAATGAGCAATAAAAGGTTTTGAAACTGATTGTATTTTTTATTTCAACAAGAATCTAATGTCGCCTTTTAATAACTTAAATCTAAAAGATTAAAAATATAGCATGTTATGGCAATAATTATAACAGACGAATGTATAAACTGTGGAGCTTGTGAACCTGAATGTCCTAACACGGCCATTTATGAAGGTGCAGACGATTGGAGATACAAAGATGGTACGCTTTTAAATGGCAAGGTTGTTTTACCAAACGGCAAAGAAGTAGATGCAGAAGAGGCTCAAGAACCAATAAGTGACGAAATTTATTTTATTGTTCCAGATAAATGTACAGAATGTAAAGGCTTTCACGACGAACCACAATGTGCTGCAGTTTGCCCAGTGGACTGCTGTGTTCCTGATGACTCCCATGTAGAAACCGAAGAGGAACTTTTAGGGAAACAACGCTTTATGCACCCAGAAAATTAAAAACGTTTTAATTAAATGATATACCTCAAGGCTTTTCTCTTGAGGTTTTTTATTTTCAAAAAATTCAAATTAAGAATCGATACAGTGACTTTTAAATATATGTTTGAAAAATGAAAGGACACAGAGTCTTAAGAGTTTTTTCTGTCTTATCCATTTTGCTTTTACAAATTGCTTTTTTATCCCTGACGCTAAAAGAGAAATATGAATCAGAAAACTATGTAGCCATTCTTTCTATTTTAGGAATATGCTTGACTATGTATTTAGCATACCTGTATTTAGATTTCCATTATGAAGACTATGTATATGAAAAAATAACGGTTGCAATTTGGGTTCCAATAGGTGCTATTATATGCTTCGCTTTAAATGTATATACTGGCTTGGGCAGCGTGTTGGCTGCTTCCATAACCGGTGTATTAGCTTCATTTATTCCTTGTCTTAATAAAAAATCTTATTATTTAAAAGACTTGCCTCCAGCTATTTATTGTGGGACGTTTATAGGCATGTCTAGTATGGAAATATCTTCGTCATGGAATTTTGTTCTCGCGGCGGGAGTTTTATCCGGAATTTATTATATACTATCTAAAAATTTATATATAGGTATAGGAGGGAAGCTTGGTACTATTGCATTTGGTGGAGTTATTTCAGTTTCTTTAATATATTGGTTGGTACAATGAACATTTTTATCATAATACTTACTGGAGTTTTTGGTGCAACGCTAACCTTTTATGTTGGGTCAAAATTAAATCAAGGTGCTGTTAGAGCTTCTGCCTTACTATCTTTAATTGTAGGACTTTTTTTTTATTGTTTTCCTGTTTTACTCAATGAGTATCTAACAAATAATATCCCTGTTGTATTTTTTGGTACTTCTTTTATCGGAATGGTTTCCCCAAAAATGAAAGGGAGTTATCTTCATTTAGCCTTGGCCGGTATGTTGTTCTCTATAGTATATTTTAATGAAAGTATGTTTTTTGAAGGTTATGGTGGCGCTCTTGGAGCCTTAGCTTTTATTACATTGATTGCAACTATGGGAAGTGCTGTATTGTTCTCTAATAATAGTAAAATTGGATCAAGAATTTCGGCTTTAAAAAAGTGGATGTCTAAGGATTCAATATAAAATAGGATTCAATTTGTAACATTTTAGGTCTCCTGACGTCTCATATCCAAATTCATCAATCAATCAATCAATCAATCAATCAATCAAATGAAAAATCTATCTCTATTAGCTGTTGTGGCTATTTTTAGTGTATCACTTCATGCTCAAGACAATCCATCAACAACTTCACAAATCCAGAATAGTTGGAAAACCGAAAATTCACTTCAGAATAATGTGGCTATTCAAAAAATGGATAGTCTCATTACTGTAGGAAATTATAAAGAAATTTCTAGTGTGGTTATTGCCCATAGAGGGAAGGTTGTTTTTGAAAATTATTATAACGACAATCAGATTACTACCAAGCATAACACACGTTCAGCTACTAAAACCATTACTGGAACTCTAATAGGTTGCCTGCTTCAAGATGGCATTATAAAATCTGTTTCAGAAAATGTTTCCACCTATTCTAAACCAGAAAATATTCAAAATCCAGATCCTAGAAAAGATTTAATTACAATCGAAGACTTACTCACGATGTCTTCTTTATTGGAATGTAACGATTGGGATCAAAACTCAAGAGGCCAAGAAGAACGTATGTACCTTATTGAAGATTGGGTGAAGTTTTATTGGGATTTGCCCATTAAAGGCTTTCCAGAATGGATTCCAAAACCTAAAGACTCAAAATATGGACGGAGCTTTAGTTATTGTACTGCCGGAGTTGTGGTTTTAGGAGATCTTATAAATAATGCTTCAGGGTCTTTAGAAAGCTATGCAGATAAAGCATTATTTTCTAAATTAGGCATTACAGATTACCATTGGCAACTAACCCCAACAGGTTTGCCAATGACGGGAGGAGGTCTCGGACTAACTAGCAGCGATTTATTAAAAATAGGGCAATTATACTTAAACAAAGGACGTTGGAATCAAGAGCAAATTATCTCTGAAGAATTTGTTGAAATGTCAACAAGTCCCAAGGCTGAAGTTGGTATGTTTGATTATGAATACGGGTATTTATGGTGGCTTTCTGAATTTGGGACTAACAATGAAAAAGTAAAAGCTTATTTTATGACAGGAACAGGAGGGAACAAAGTAGCCATCTTTCCAGATTTAGAGCTGGTAGTTGTTTTAACGAGTACTTATTTTAATGGCGGTATGGAATCTCATAATCAAACCGCAGATCTTTTAAATGATTATATAGTTCCAGAAATTAAGAAATTAAAGTAGTCTTTTGATTGGTATTTCTTGTTAACAGGTCACGTAGGTTCCAATTCTTTTGTTAAATTAGATGCTTTAAAGTATAGCAACATGTATCCGTATTGGCTACTATAGCTAAGTTAATCAATATTAATTAGTAAAATTTATCAGGATCAAACCAACCAACAAGTCATGTTACTAACCTATTATATAGTATCGGGTCTTTTTATTTTAGCCTCAGTATTACCGTTTATTCCTCATCAACATTGGATGTTTCGCGTGTGGGAGTTTGGAAGAATTCAATTGTTTTTTCTTCAGTTACTCATGCTAATTTTAGGATTAGTACTTATAAATACCAAAAACACCCTTTTTTGGGTTACTATTTTTCTTTTGGGTATTTTAATGATTCATAATTTAATAGTATTACTTCCTTTTACGCCTGTATATAGAAAACGAAACAATAAAGAGATTCCTAAAGACTCTGAAACCATTTCGCTTATTTCAGCAAATGTTTATCAGTTTAACAAGCACTATAACCTATTAATAAATTTGGTTCAAGAAGTGAAACCGGATATTTTATTGACTATGGAATCTAACCAGGCTTGGGAAGATGCTCTAGCAGAAATAGAAACAGATTACCCCAATTATAAAAAAGTAGCTTTAGAAAATACCTACGGCATGCATTTTTACACCAATTTAAAAGTGACATCTTTAAAGGTAAATTATTTTGTTGCAGACGATGTGCCAAGTATTGAAGCCTCTTTGATTACGGATAGCGGTATTCCTTTTACCTTTTTTGGAGTCCATCCACCGCCTCCAAGTCCTACGGAAGAAGACACTTCTAAAGAAAGAGATGGCGAGTTGCTTTCCTTAGGAAAACGAGTTTTAGAAACGAAAGGAGCTAAAGTGGTAGTTGGCGATTTTAACAATGTGGCTTGGGCTAAGGCTTCCATTCTTTTCAGAAAAACCTCCAAATTATTAGATCCTAGAATTGGGCGTGGTTTTGTTTCTACCTATCATGCTAAATATAAATTACTCAGGTTTCCTATTGATTTAAGTTTCCATTCTCCAGATATTTTAATTAAAGATTTTAAAGCTCTAAAATATATTGGGAGCGACCACTTACCGCTATTTTGTAGTTTTCATATTTCTAAAAAGGATGAGAATAAAGAAGAAGTAGAAACTTTAGATAGAGAAGAAGCCGAAGAAGTAGATGAAATGATTGAAGATGGAAAGAAGGAAGAAGGCGAACGTCCGGATGTGGCACAAGAATAATCTATAAATTGAAACCTCAAACCCTACAGATAGCTAGCTTGATTACGGATAGATTAATTCTTATCCCATTTACCATTCAAATTTGCGATAATTTATTGAAAGCCGATTTTAGTGATTTGGATAAATTAAATCTAATAAAAGGAAAAAGCTGGCCAGATCAAGATGTTTTAGAAACCTTACCAAGAATTATTACTAATTTATCTCAAGAGGGTTTGCCTACCGGTTTTGAATCTTGGATGCTTGTTAAAAAAGAAACATCTGAAGTCATTGGCGATCTAGGCTTTAAAGGTTTTAATAGTAAGGAAAATAACGCAGATCTTGGTTACGGCATCATTAAAGAAGAAAGACAAAAAGGCTACGCGCTAGAAGCTACTAAGAAACTTATATTCTGGGCCTTTTCAAACAAGATTCTAAGGGAGATAACAGCTAAATGCTTAGTAGAAAATCAAAGCTCTATAAATTTACTCCAAAAATTAAATTTTAAAGAAGTGCAGAAGGATAATGATATGATTTATTGGTCTTTATTGAAACCCATTAAATAAATATAAACATCCTACGTTTTTATTGTACAACTAAATTTCTTTCCGGAAAAGTAAAATTGGTTGGGACAGATCTTATCGCAAATCTTAAACAATTTGTTAATTTATAACGCAGTTATGTTAAGGCCATACTATTTCCCACATCGGTTTTGTATTTTTAACAAGTGTCACGAAAAACAACTGATATATCAATGATATAAATACAAAACATTTTTTACGTCTGTAGAAATCAATCTAAAAAAGAAGATTAAAAATTAAATTAAACAATGGAAAAATATTTCAAACTAAATAACAAGGTTTCAATTCCTTCTGTAGGTTTTGGCACTTGGCAAACACCCGACGGAGAAACAGCTATAAATTCTATAAAAATAGCAGTAGAAAGTGGGTACAGACATATAGATGCTGCCGCAATTTATAATAACGAAAAAGGAGTTGGAGCAGGTATTAAAGCTTGTGGTATACCCCGTAAAGACCTTTTTATAACTAGCAAACTTTGGAATACCGAACGTGGTTATGAAACAACTTTAAAAGCCTTCGAAAAAACCTTAAAAGATTTAGACTTAGAATATCTAGATTTATATTTAATCCATTGGCCAGCTACTTCTAATCAATTCAAAAATTGGCAGGAGTTAAATTCAGAAACGTGGAGAGCCATGGAATTCTTGTATTCTGAAGGTAAAATCAAAGCCCTTGGAGTTAGTAATTTTCTAGAGCATCATTTGGTGCCTTTAATGGAATTTGCTACAATTCAACCAGCAGTTAATCAGTTAGAATTTCATCCAGGATTTATGCAAAAAGACTGCGTGGCATTTTGCATTAAAAATAACATCCAAGTGGAAGGGTGGAGTCCTTTGGGGAGAGGAGAAGTGCTAGAAAACGAACTTTTAAAAAGTATGGCCACTAAATATAATAAGTCTGTGGCTCAAATATGTATTCGATGGGCCTTACAAAATCAGGTATTACCATTACCAAAATCGGTGACGCCTAGTAGAATTAAAGAAAATTTCCAGGTTTACGATTTTGAAATTTCTGAAGCAGATATAACCGCCATAAATAACATGGATGATTTTGGAAGTTCTGGCTTGCATCCTGATTCTGTAGATTTTTAATCTCAAGATTTTTTTACCGAAATCCTAAAAATGTTATAATGACATATTATCTTATAGTTAATAAGGGTTTTGAAGTTTGCAAGACAGAGATTTTAAAAGTAAATTTATAATAAATAAGGTAGTAACTTTAAACATTAAAACAATGAAAAAAATATTATTTTTAACAGGAGATTTCACTGAAGATTATGAAACTATGGTACCTTTTCAAATGCTAGAAATGGTAGGTTATGAAGTACATACTGTGTGTCCAGATAAAAAGAAAGGTGATATTGTTAAGACAGCCATTCACGATTTTGAAGGCGATCAAACCTATACAGAAAAACCAGGCCATAATTTTGTTCTAAATTATACATTTGCTGATGTAAATTTAGAAGATTACCAAGGTTTAGTGATTGCTGGAGGTAGAGCGCCAGAATATTTACGATTAAATAAAGATGTTTTAGAGATAGTAAAATACTTTTTTACGGAAGATAAGCCCGTAGCGGCCATTTGCCATGGAATTCAAATATTAACAGCAGCCAATGTTGTAAAAGGTAGAAAATTAACAGCCTACCCAGCAGTTGGACCAGAAGTAACACTTGCAGGAGGAGAATTTCAATCCATTCCAGCCGATGGTGTTTTTGTTGATGGAAATTTGGTAACATCTCCAGCTTGGCCAGCACACCCAAGTTTTATAAGAGAATTTTTAAAAATTATGGGAGCTAAAATAAAAATTTAAGTCTCTTTTAAAATCTATATAATAAAAAAAGCCCAATCTGGGCTTTTTTTTTATTTTAGTTAGAATTAGCTAAATATAATAATATCAAAATATTTCAATTCACTTAAACCCTACTTATTTGTTAGAATCCAAAGTTCTACTTCTTCTTTGGAGCGCCAGTTTAAATCTCTTTTTGTTTTATCTGAAGCCGTTTTTACAGATCTAGTTAAACGTGCTTCCAATTGAAATCTCCCACCAGAAGCTAATTCCTTTTCAATAGGATGTGCTTTAGTAACTTCAGTTATTTGAGCCAAATTAGAAAACATAATAACAAGTTTACCATCGGGCAAAAGTCTTTTCTTAGCTTCTTTAAAGAAACTAGGAAATAGATTTTTATCATAATAAATAGCACCATCAAGATTGTCTAATGGTTGCTTAGCTGGTAACCACGGTGGATTAAAAACAATTAATTCAGTTGGATTATCCCAAGCCCCAAAAAGAGTACCATAATCTAATGCTACTTTTCTAGACATTTTACTATCTCCCATAAATTCTTGCAGACCAACTATGGCATTTGGATTGTTATCTGTACCAAATACCTTTTGAAACCCATGTTTTACCATTTGAAAAGCAAGGACACCACTACCAATTCCAACATCAATAGCTGTTTTTTTAGGACCTTCATAACGCTTTAACCAATTGTCAAAAAGGATTAAATGATCGAAACGGGTTGGAAAATAAGTTCCATAATAGGGGTGGAGTTTGTTACGCAAAACTGGAGTATTAATCCCATTTTGATACCACTGCCAAGAACTATTTAATCCCTGAACCTGAGGGAAAGTCAATAAAAAGTTACTTGTTTCTGGATATAGTTTTTCTAACCAACCAATAGAAGGTGCTTTTTTTACGTCTAATTTATGATCTACAATTTCTAAGAGAATAAGATTAGATAATTTATGGTAAGCGGCACGAAACTCACGCTGCTCTTGAAACGTTTTACTTGGCATGCGTCTTTTAAGGTGGATTTGTAATTCCTTTAAAAGTACTAAGCCGTTGCTGTAAAATGCAGTTATTAATACAGCTTTTCCAGCTTCTAATCGTTTAATTGTCTGCTTAACATCTGAGGAACGTTGAAACAATTCCAATCGTTTTTCAGTTTTAATAATGGGTTCTGGCTTATTTATCTGGATATCTGTAATCATTCTTCTCATTTTTTAGAAGCTCCAAGAACCTCTATTTAAAATAATATTATACGTTTTATGTGTTGAAATTAGTTGTAATATCATAACATCAACAACTGGTAAAATGGTATTCAGGGTAATGTAAATATGTTTACAAAGATACCTTTTAAAACATGTTAAGAGCTATTTCAGCTCTAATATCTAATCCTATAGAATATATCGATTTATTGTTTATTTAAACTTGCTAAATGCGTTATTATAAATTACTTAGGTGGCAATCTTAGTACCGGTATTAAAAATAACGACTATATTAGGTTTATATAAAGTTTGTTGTACTTTTGCCGCTTCAAATTTCCTTACGGAATAAAAACAACATTTTTAACCAAATCTTTACCTACAATTAATTTCAATTCCCATGAATAGAACCATTCTCTATTTTTCAATTATTAGTTTTCTGTTTTTTTCTTCATGTTCCACCAAACTCTCTAACATAGAGGATAAAACCCCAGAGCAAATTAAAGAGACTTACCGTATTTTAAAAGATGTTGCTTATGGTCCAGATGGAGACCAAAAAATGGATGTGTATCTTTCTGATATAGCCAAATCTTACGGAGATTCTAATTACACAATTATTTTTTTACATGGTGGCGGTTATTATGTAAGCGACAAGAGCGAAGAAGAGAATTACATAGAACCTTTTTTAAAGAAAGGCTTAAATGTTATTAATTTAAATTATAGATTAAAACGTGGAGTTCCTATTGCTACAAGTGATTTAACGAATGCCTTAAACTTTTTAATAAAGCATAATATCGTGTATGATATGGATATTGAAAACGTTATCCTTACTGGTTTTTCTTCAGGTGCAAATATTGCGACCAACGTGGGATTGACTCAGAACAATCCGGAATACCCACATCCCCTTAATGAAGGAATGAATATTACTGGAATTATTAATTTTTCTGGACCTGTTGATGGCTTAAATCTGGTTGAAAAGATTTTTACAGAAAGCGAAATTCCATTTCTTGGTGAAATAGGAAAAGCACTTTTTCCTGGAACAGAAGGTTTTGAATCTAAAAAAATGACGTCAATTTACGAACCTATTACTTACTTTGACAAAAACGATCCACCTATATTTTTGTGGCATGGAGGGAAAGATTTTCAAATTCCACCTGTAACCTTCGACAAATTCATTCCTATGTTAGATGAAGAAAAAGATGTTATCATTTTTTCGCCTAATGGAAAACACGCTCCAAACAAGGAGGAAATGAAAGAAGCTTATACGCAAATCTTTACTTTTTTAGATAATTTATAAACGTTATGCAGTTTTAACTCATCTGATTCAGTCAATTAAATGTCATATGACATCTAATTTAGAATTGATTATATAACCATCGACTTCTTAAAATCACGCAATGATAAAAAGAGTAAAACTCCTGGCCTTAATTCCTGCTTTATGGGCTAGTTTATTCGATGCAGTAATAACCATTGCGCATCAGCCCAAAGCATATTGGGATGGCGATCTAAATCTTGCAAACGAAGCAAATACCATTGGTCATTTTGTAATGAACCAACACGTTTCTGGCATCTTTGTTCTCTGTGCCTTTTGGTTAATTCTAATTGGCTTCATAGGATATTATTTACCAAAAAAATATGCTAGAGTCTTTTTGCTTTTCGTATTGATAGCTCATAGTTTTGGTGCTGGAAGCTGGTTGTCTATGTATTATGGATTTTGGTATGCTCTAGTTTTTATTATGTTTAATGCCATCTTATTCTATAAGGTTGAAGATGTAATTACCAAGCAAACAGCTTAAAATAAGATTTCAAAACTAACTCTAAATTCTTCAAAATCTTTTGTTTTTTATCATGCAATTTGGCTTGGTAGCTGATCAGGTTTAAGAAATATGGTTATATTTATGGCATGTTCAACTTGCTATCTTAAAGCTGAAATAACCAAACTTTAAAATAATGAAAGATATCTTTAACAAAACCGTTTCAGAAGAAGTCATAAACCGAATTAATTCGCTGAGTCCAAAGTCTGAAGGCCTCTGGGGAAAAATGACTGTAGACCAAATGCTAGCACATTGCAATGTGGCTTACCACGCTATCTACAGCGCCAATTACACAAAACCTAAAGGATTAAAAAAATGGATGCTTAAAACGTTTGTAAAAAAAATAGTTGTTAGCGAAAAACCATATAAAAGGAATGGGCGTACAGCACCAGAATTTCTTATTGTAAATAAGAGGGATTTTGAAAAAGAAAAGGAGCAGTTAAATTCTTATATAAAAAAAACACAGGAATTAGGAGGTCACCACTTTGATAATAAAGAAAGTCATTCTTTCGGGGTTTTGACTAAAACAGAATGGAATAACATGTTTTATAAACACCTTGATCACCATTTAAACCAATTTGGAGTATAACGAAAAAAGAGCTTTTTTTACAATTTAATCGATCAAGGAATAGAGAATGCCAAACAAAGCGCATGGAAATCTTATTAAAAAATAAAACGGTTATCATGTAGTACAATGATTATTAAAACTGTAGATTATTAAAAACTATTTCGATAACACTATACAAACATCTCTTTTTTTTTCATAACTTAGTGTATCACAACTAATTATTGTTAAAATGGCTAAGCAAAAAGGAATCATATGGCTACAAGGCAAATTAAACGGTAAAAGCTATTACCTACTTAAAGGCGAGTGTATTTCCCTTATGGCATCCAGCGTATCAAAAGCCATAAGAACAGGGTTTTTAGAAACTGCAAAAGACTTTCAAGACACCAAAATGCCAAGTCACTTAACCGTTGCCTATTATCAAATAATCCAAGAGGGGAGCGGTCCCAGTCTAAAAAGAGAGGTTTCTTCAAATGTATCTCTAGTGCCTTGGTTCGGAATTCAGAACCTAAAACAAGAAGGCACGCAACCATCCAATTTAAAAAATATGCAGGTTATGCTGTGCAAACATGCACTATAAACCCATATAGAATGGGGTTTACAAGGGGTTCCCTCGTAGCTACTCCATATCTACTCCATGGTAACTCCATGGTGTCTCCATATAAACCCTATGTCAAACCCATGTCATACCCATTTCAGATCATCAAATACCTTTAGCTTCCGGCTTTATAGGCAAGTTTATTCCATGCGGTAATATCCATTGTGCATCAGCCAAAAGCCTATTGAAATGGAGATTTAAATCTTGCAAATGAAGCAAATACCATTCTATTTTATAGGGATTAAAATTTGATCTGGAAAGAACAGTAAAAACTGGAATGAAATCTTTCAAAACATGATGTTATCTCCCAACAAATTTTTAAACATGTTTAATAACATTTATTTTTTTTAGTCTAATAATTTTCCATGATTTCTCCCATCAGTTTTTGGAAATATGGTTATATTTATTGTCTATTACCACAGTGATACTTCATGACTAATCGAAATCCCCAAATTAAATAATTTCAAATGATTAAAAACTATTTCGATAAACAATTTGAGTTAAGATACTTTGAAATGAATGAGTTTGGTGTGGCATCTCCAACAACCATCTTAACCTTATTGGAAGAAACCGCTGCAGACCATTGTTATTCCATAAACCACGGTTTATATCAATTAGCAGAACAAAATGTTGGTTGGGTTTTAATTTCTGGTATGATGCAAATGGAGCGTTATCCTAGTTATAAAGAGAAGATTACTATTAGGACCTGGTTGTCCAAATATTCAACCATTAAAGGTTTTAGAGAAAATATTATTTACGATGAACAAAATAATATCATAGGAAGAGCCAGAGGCTTGTGGATTTTCTTTGATATAGTTCGAAGACGTCCTGTTAAAATATTTAATGAAATAATGGAAAAATGGTCTTTCTGTAGCGAAGAAAGTATAAATTATAACATTACTCAAAAGATTCACCCAGTTGAAGATTCAGATTACAAATTAAATTTCAAAGTAAATAGATACGATACAGATATGATTAAGCATGTCAATAATATTAGATATTTACAATGGGTCGTGGAATCCATTCCTGAGGAAGTTATTGATAATTATTATTTACACACCATAGACGGGAGGTTTATTGCAGAAGCACATTATGGCCAAACCGTTGTTTCATTAACAAAAAATGATATCCTAAACAAATCGTTTATACACTCCATAAAAATTGAAGGAACAGATAAAGTTTGTGCCACAGCAAAGACTATTTGGAAGAAAACAAACAAATCAACCTAGAGTAATTATTATGGAAAGCTCAAGCTTTTTATACAGCACCTATCAGCAATTTAAATTTCTTAAATGAAGATAGTAAAAAAAGACTCTTTACCAATTGCAATTCGGATGGTGTTGATGGTGGAACAGCTTTCTGCAGATTTCATTGAAAAGTTTAGTGGTTCAGGTGCTGAATTTATTTGGTCTACCAACGTTATTTTGGATAATGAAGTGATTATTCGTTATACGGTGAAATAAAAACTAATACTGTGCTTTGCTTGGATGGTCCAAACTCAATCCAATTTAATTAAGGAAACTATCTTTTTAATAATTTATAAAATGTAGAATAACTCACTAGTAATTAGTTTATTACTAGAATCTCATTTAATTCTTAAAGTTTCCTACTTAATGTTTAAACAACATATTATAATTTGAATCAGTATATTTAGAAACTGTTAGAATAAATAAAACAAATAATGAATAAACTTAGACTAGTATCATTGATCTTTTTAGGATTAATCTTTTCTTGTACAAATAGTACTGAAGAAATAAATGATTTCAATGAAACCAATGACGCAATCATTACTATTTCAGATTTTGAAATAACAATTAATGAAAACCCTAATGCGAATCAATATTTAGGAACTGTTTACGCTTCAACTAATCAAGGAAACATCGTATTTTCAATTGCAGAACAATCTCCAATTGGAGCTTTCGAAATAAATTCTAATTCTGGAGATATAAGTGTATTAGATGATACCCTTTTTAATTTCGATACCCATCCAATAATTACTGGGGTTATTAAGGTAGAAAATGCAGACCTTTTTGAAACAGCAAATGTCACCATTAATCTGAAAGACATAAACGAAATTAATGCTTCCGATTTTAGTGTAACTCTCCAAGAAATGCCTTCCATTAATCAATCTTTAGGGCTAATAGAAGCAACTACAGGTGAAGGAAGTTTAACATTTTCAATTATTGAACAAAGTCCAAATAATATATTAGAAATAAACCCTTCAACTGGAGAATTGAAAGTGTTATATGTGCCTAATTTTGTAGGAAACCCAATTATTTCTGCTACTGCCAGAGTTGAAAATAACGAAACATTTAAAGAAATCAATATTACAGTTAGTTTAAATATCCCATGCAATCCCAACACCGTTCCAGAATTAAACGCCTTCTACCCAATGAATGCTAATGCCATGGATGAAAGCGGTTTTAATAATAATGGAACTGTTTCTGGAGCCATTTTAACTACAAATAGATTCTCAGAAAGTAATTCGGCTTATTATTTTGATGGCGTGGATGATAACATACAAATTGAAGACAACGATCAGTTATATTTAGATAATGAGTTCACGATTTCTGCTTGGGTATATCCAGAAGAAATAAAATCACAACAAATCCTTAGAAAAGGAAGCCATGTAAATGGAACGTCTTCTGCGCCATTCGGATTGTCTTTGAGCAATACCAACGATGTCATTTTTTCTATAACTGCTGGAGGAACTCTTGTACAAGCAAGAAAACAAGGTTATAATATAAATGAGTGGTTTCTTGTAACAGGTGTTCTTATAGATCAAACCATGTATTTATACGTCAATGATGAACTTGTAGCCATGGAGACAATTGAAGGAGATATTTACAACGACGAACTTCCTTTAGTTATAGGCACAAGATTAAGTTTGCCTTCTAGTACATTTAAAGGTAAAATTGATGATGTCAGAATTTTTAATGCCGCTCTTTGTCCAGAAGATATCACAGAATTATTTAATAATTAAATTTCTCCAAAAAGAACTCAGAATTATGGAGAAAAAATAGACTTAATAATAGTCATACACAAGATCTTATTTATAACAAAATATCATATGGTTGAAGTATAAGGAACAATATAAATGCAGTAGGATAAAGTTTATGAATACAATCTAAACAGCCCAGAAACATTTCCCAATTCCTTATTCAAACTAATCAAGGAAATAGTTATCTTTGCAGCTTCAAAAAATAAGTACAACCTTTAAACAGATTCCTGCTAACTTGTCTATTGATAGGCAGACGCAGGATTTAACAATAACAGATTTCCACCTTTGTGGGAATGAAAATAAGTTTTCAATGAAAGCAGGCATCGTAGGATTACCAAACGTAGGGAAATCAACCCTTTTTAATTGTTTATCTAATGCAAAAGCGCAAAGTGCCAACTTTCCGTTTTGTACTATAGAACCTAATATTGGAATTGTAAATGTACCAGATCCAAGATTAGAGAAACTTGAAGAACTAGTAAATCCAGTTCGCGTTCAACCCGCTACCGTAGAGATTGTAGATATTGCAGGTTTGGTAAAAGGAGCAAGTAAAGGTGAAGGTTTAGGGAATCAATTCTTGGCTAATATTCGTGAAACAGATGCCATACTTCACGTGTTACGTTGTTTCGATAACGATAATATCATCCATGTAGATGGTAATATTAATCCCATTCGCGATAAGGAAACCATTGATATGGAATTACAGTTAAAAGACTTAGAAACTGTAGATAAAAAATTAGAAAAAGTAAAACGTGCAGCTAAAACAGGAAATAAAGAGGCTCAAAAAGAAGAGGCTGTTTTATTAAAGATTAAGGCTGCTTTAGAAGCTGGAACTTCAGTGAGAACTTTGGAGTTTTCAGAAGACGATTATAACGATTTTGTTGTGCCCTCACAGTTTATTACAGATAAACCTGTTATGTATGTTTGTAATGTAGATGAAGGTGCTGCCGTAACTGGAAACAAGTATGTAGACTTAGTAAAAGAAGCTGTAAAAGACGAAAATGCTGAAGTTTTAGTATTAGCTGTTGGTACAGAAGCAGATATTAACGAGTTAGACGATTATGAAGAGCGTCAGATGTTTTTATCAGATATCGGTTTAGACGAGCCTGGTGCTTCCAAATTAATTCGTTCGGCATACAAGTTATTAAAACAACAAACCTATTTTACTGCGGGAGTTAAAGAAGTACGTGCTTGGACTGTTGATATTGGAGCAACTGCACCACAAGCAGCTGGAGTAATACATACAGATTTTGAAAAAGGTTTTATTAGAGCAGAAGTTATTTCTTATAATGATTTTGAAACTCTTGGTAGCGAAGCCAAAGTAAAAGAAGCTGGTAAAATGCGTGTTGAAGGAAAGAATTATGTTGTTAAAGATGGCGATGTCATGCACTTCTTATTTAACGTGTAGGTTGTAATTTATAGTTAAGTCATTTATTTTCAAGTGTTTTTAGTGTCATCCATACATGGGTTAAACTGGACGTATTAGAAACTTAAATCACTTAAGATATGACTAGTTTTGTAGTATATGCATCAACAATTTTCTGATTGAGCACATTTTTATTCATACCTTTATTATCATAATAAAAATTCAAACTTTATGAAAGGTAAAATTATATTGGCACTAATATTAGCAATAATTTTCTTTGTAGTGCTTTTTTACGTGTTTAAATTTGTGCTTATCACCTCGCTAATTATAGCCTTGGCTATTCTTATTCTACCCATCTTGTATTTTACTTTTAAGAGTGAAAATTAAAATTTGAGTTGTATTAAATTCTTCAAGGGCCACTCTTAAAAACTTTGTTAATTACTTTAGCACATTGCGGTTTTATGTTTTCTACCGAAACCTTATATTAGCAACGTATCTAATAAAGGCGCCAATTTTATGACTGAACAATCCAATTATACCGAAGATAACATACGCTCACTTGACTGGAAGGAACATATTAGAATGCGTCCGGGAATGTATATCGGGAAACTTGGAGATGGATCATCGCCAGACGATGGTATTTATATTCTATTAAAGGAGGTATTAGATAATTCCATTGACGAATATGTTATGGGAGCTGGTAAAACCATTGATATTTCCATTCAAGGAAGTAAAGTCATTGTACGTGATTACGGACGTGGAATTCCCTTAGGAAAGGTTGTAGACGTGGTTTCCAAAATGAATACTGGTGGAAAATACGACTCCAAAGCCTTTAAAAAATCGGTAGGACTTAATGGTGTTGGTACCAAAGCCGTAAATGCCTTATCATCTTTTTTTAGAGTAGAATCTACACGTGATAATAAATCGGCTTCAGCAGAATTTGAACAAGGTAACTTAATCAATCAAGATTTACTTGACGATACTTCTAGAAGAAAAGGAACCAAAGTTTCTTTTGTTCCAGATGAAATTATCTTTAAAAACTACAAATATAGAAATGAGTATGTTATTAAAATGCTCAAAAACTATGTGTATCTAAACACCGGTTTAACTATTGTTTTTAATGGCGAAAAGTATTTTAGCGAGCATGGTTTGAAGGATCTTTTATCCGAAAACATTAAAGATACAGATAGACTTTATCCTATTATTCATTTAAAAGGAGAAGATATTGAAGTAGCCATTACCCACAGTAAAACGCAATATAGCGAAGAATATCATTCTTTTGTCAACGGGCAAAATACAACGCAAGGTGGAACTCATTTAGCAGCTTTTAGAGAAGCTCTTGTAAAAACCATTAGAGAATTTTATGGTAAGAGTTATGAAGCTTCAGATATTAGAAAATCCATAGTTTCTGCAGTTTCCATAAAAGTAATGGAACCTATTTTTGAAAGTCAGACCAAAACTAAATTAGGGTCTACAGACATGGGAGGTAAGCTGCCAACGGTTAGAACTTTTATAAACGACTTTCTAAAAACACAATTAGACAACTATTTACATAAAAATCCGGATACTGCTGAGAAAATTCAGCGTAAAATCCTTCAAGCAGAAAGAGAAAGAAAAGAACTTTCCGGTATTAGAAAATTGGCTAAGGATAGAGCTAAGAAATCAAATCTTCATAATAAAAAATTACGTGATTGTAGAGTTCATTTTGGTGATATAAAAAATGAAAGATACCTAGAAACTACCATGTTTATTACAGAGGGAGATTCGGCTTCTGGAAGTATTACTAAATCTAGAGATGTGAATACGCAAGCGGTTTTTAGCTTAAAAGGGAAACCTTTAAACTGTTATGGCTTAACTAAAAAAATTGTATATGAAAATGAAGAGTTTAATCTCCTACAAGCCGCTTTAAATATTGAAGAATCTTTAGAAGATTTACGGTATAACAATGTGGTAATTGCTACAGATGCCGATGTGGATGGCATGCACATTCGTTTGTTATTAATTACGTTCTTTTTACAATTCTTTCCGGAAATTATTAAAGAAGGGCATTTATATATCTTACAAACTCCTTTATTTCGTGTAAGAAACAAGAAGGAAACCATCTATTGTTATTCTGAAGAAGAACGAAGAAACGCCGTTGAAAAATTAAAACCAAAACCGGAAATCACCCGATTTAAAGGACTTGGAGAAATTTCACCAGATGAATTTGTACATTTTATAGGTGAAGATATTCGTCTAGATCCAATCATGTTGGATAAAGAAATGTCCATTGAAGAGTTACTTGCTTTTTATATGGGAAAAAACACGCCAACCAGACAAGATTTTATTATTGATAATCTAAGAGTTGAATTAGATATTGTAGAAGAAGCCATATGAGAACCAACAACGATAAAGTAAGAAATATTATTATTTCAGTATATTTTATATTGATTGTATTGGCAATTATTTTAGCGACAGTATTTAGTGCTTTTAGTCATTTAACACCAAATCCTTTAGTCACGTTTTTTATACTAGTATTTAGTTTTGGACTCCTTTTTTTTATTGTTCATTTTATTTCAAAATATTTCGAATACGATAGCGATGGCCTAAAAGTAGTTGTAACTAATAAAGGTCTGCTACTTTCAGATCATTTCAATTATAGAGAACATAGAGTCGAGTTTTCAAAAGACGGTCTTATCGGTTTTAAGTTTAATAATTATTTAGCATATAAAGAGCTAGTTTTGTTGGTAAAGGACAAACATGGTCATACAAAAAAAGAACGTTTTAATGTGTCTTTGGTTTCTAAGAAAAAGAGAAAATATATCAGACAATCATTAACAAAAATGATAAAATTAAATAGAAAACCTACCGATTAATGAGTGAAGAGAACGACAATTTGTTAAATGAACAAGAAGACAGTCAGGAAACTATCAAAAAGGTTTCTGGCATGTTTAAAGATTGGTTTTTAGATTATGCATCCTACGTTATTCTGGAACGTGCTGTGCCAGCTATTGAAGACGGTTTTAAACCGGTTCAACGTCGTATCATGCACTCCATGAAGGATTTAGACGATGGACGCTACAATAAAGTAGCCAACATTGTTGGACATACCATGCAATATCATCCACACGGAGATGCTAGTATTGCAGATGCTATGGTTCAAATTGGTCAGAAAGATTTACTAATTGACACCCAAGGAAACTGGGGTAATATATTAACAGGAGATAGTGCAGCAGCATCTAGATATATCGAAGCGCGTTTATCCAAATTTGCGTTAGACGTTGTTTATAATCCTAAAATAACAGAATGGCATGCCTCTTATGATGGCAGACGAAAAGAACCCGTAAATCTTCCAGTCATGTTTCCTTTGCTTTTGGCACAAGGAGGAGAAGGAATTGCTGTAGGACTTTCAACAAAAATACTACCTCATAATTTTATTGAACTTATCGATGCTTCTGTAAAGCACTTAAAAGGAAAGCGTTTTATTATCTATCCAGATTTTCCAACAGCAGGAATTATAGATATTACCAATTACAACGACGGATTACGAGGTGGAAAAGTTCGGGTTAGAGCTAAAATTTCTCAGTTCGATAAAAATACCTTAGTTATTACAGAAATTCCTTTTGGCACCAATACCTCTTCTTTAATTGATTCCATTTTGAAAGCCAATGATAAAGGTAAGATAAAAATCAAGAAAATTGAAGATAATACGGCTGCCAAAGTAGAAATCTTAGTGCATTTACCAGGAGGTATTTCTCCAGATAAAACAATAGATGCTCTATATGCTTTTACCAGTTGCGAGAGTTCTATTTCTCCTTTAGGGTGCGTTATTGAAGACAACAGACCACTATTTGTTGGTGTTTCTGAAATGCTTCGTCGTTCAACCGATAACACAGTTGTATTATTAAAAAATGAATTAGAAATTCAACTTGGTGAATTTGAAGAACAATGGCATTTTGCTTCTTTAGAACGTATTTTTATTGAAAATAGAATCTATCGCGATATTGAGGAAGAAGAAACTTGGGAAGGCGTTATTATAGCCATCGATAACGGATTGAAACCTCATACAAAACATCTTAAACGAGCTGTTTTAGAAGAAGATATTGTTAGGCTAACGGAAATTCGAATCAAACGTATTTCAAAATTCGATATAGATAAAGCCCAACAAAAAATAGATTCGCTTGAAGAGCAAATAGCAAAAGTAAAACACCATTTGGCGAACTTAATTGATTACGCCATTGCCTTTTTTGAAAGACTTAAAAAAGAATACGGAAAAGGAAGAGAAAGACTAACAGAAATTAGAACTTTTGAAGATGTAGATGCTACGAAAGTCATTATAAGAAACACGAAGCTTTATGTAAATAGAGAAGAAGGTTTTATAGGAACATCTCTTAAAAAGGACGAGTATGTTTGCGATTGTAGCGACATAGACGACATTATTGTTTTTACGGCAGAAGGAAAAATGATGGTTAGCAAAGTGGACGCAAAAACCTTTGTTGGTAAAGATATCATCCATGTTGCTGTGTTTAAAAAGAAAGACAAGCGCACCATTTACAACCTAATTTATAAAGATGGAAGTAAAGGACCATCTTATGTGAAACGTTTTGCAGTTACATCCACCACCAGAGATAAAGAATACGATTTAACAAATGGAAATAAAGGATCTTCCGTTTGGTATTTTTCTGCAAACCCAAATGGCGAAGCCGAAATGGTAACTATTAATCTTAGACAAGTTGGTAGTATCAAAAAACTAAGATGGGATCTGGATTTTTCTGAAGTTTTAATTAAAGGACGTGCTTCAAAAGGAAATGTGGTAACCAAACATGCCATTAAAAAAGTAGAACTTAAGGAAAAAGGGGTATCCACATTAAAACCACGAAAAATATGGTTCGACGATACAGTGCAACGCTTAAACGTTGATGATCGAGGGGAACTAGTTGGAGAATTTAGAGGTGAAGATAGAATTTTAATCATCACACAATCGGGAATGGTAAAAACAATCACTCCTGAAATTACCACGCATTTTGATGACGATATGATTGTCATGGAAAAGTGGATTCCTAAAAAACCAATTTCGGCCATTTATTTCGATGGAGAAAAAGAACGCTATTACGTCAAGCGTTTTGTGATAGAAAATGAAGCGCGAGAAGAAAGTTTTATTTCTGAACACCCTAATTCGCAACTTGAAATTGTTTCCACAGAATGGAGACCTATTGCAGATGTCGAATTCACTAAAGAAAGAGGTAAGGATCGGAAAGATAATTTACAAGTAAATTTTGAAGAGTTTATTTCTGTAAAAGGGATTTCTGCCTTAGGAAATCAGTTAACTAAAGATAAAATTAATCAAGTAAGCTTGCTAGAATCTTTACCATACGAAGCTCCAGAAGAAATTCCTGCTGAAGACATAGAAGTGGTTGATGAAACAGATGTTTCTAAGGATGATAATCCTCAAAATAATTCTGGAAATTCAAAGAGCGAAGTAGATGATGACGGCTCCAAAGATGCTTTAGATGATAAAGGACAAACAACCTTGTTTTAATTAATATTTAATTTCTAAGAGCCTGATTTTATTTCACAAAAGAATCCGGCTCTTTTTCTTATTAGCGTGATAATTTGCTTGTTGTGAACAATTTAAGGCCAACCATTTTTGAAATGTTCGTTGTAATTCAATTTTTATTTTGTATTTTTAGGTATTAATCAATACTTATAAATATGAAAAACACTACACTTAAAACGCTGTTTTTTCTTACTGCTACGTTGTTTATAACGTCAGTATACTCTCAGACAGCTAGAGAAAGGTACGTTCCTACTGAGGTGGAAAAAGTACTAGAGAAAGTTCAATCTGCCGCAAACTTAACTTTAAGAGAGCCCGCAAATCTCCTTACAAAAGAAGAACAGAAAGTTCTAAGAGATTATTATCAAACTCCAGAAATTTCAAATACAGCCTTTAGAGCAACAGGAGATGTTTATGCTTTAGATGTTAGAAATGGGGGAGACTATGGAAGTTTTCCACTAACAGGACCTTTCAATATTGCTAGCGTGGCAGTGATTACCAATGATATATACGCATCAGATTTTGATGTTACAGGAACACTATATGCTTTAGCTACTACCGATGTTAATTTAGTGTCTGTTGAACCTGATACAGGTGCCATAACAATTGTAGCTCCTCTAACTGGAGCTGCTACAGATGTTACATACTCTGGTTTATCTTGGAATCAAACAAATTCTACAATGTATGCCCTTACCACAGATGGAACAACAACTAATTTATATACCTTGGATTTAACTACTGGGGCCATGACACTTATTGGTGCAACCGGAACGACTCTTGGTATTTGGCTTGCCATAGATAATGCTGGTATTATTTACATGGCAGATATTGGTAACGATAATTTTTACACTCTTAATCCAACTACAGGAGCGGCAACATTGGTTGGCCCACTTGGTGTTGATATCTCATTTGCTCAAGATGCAGATGTAGATCCAGTATCAAATACCTTGTATATGGCAGGATATATTGGAGGTGGCGTTAATAATATTTATTCCGTAGATGTCACCACAGGAACTGCTACATCTTTGGGGACTGTAAATAATAATGATGCTGAGTTAGGAATGTTTTCTATTGATGGACCAATAGCAATTGATAATAATTTTGTTTGCGATGATGCCATCACTATCGGATTAGGTATTATTAACTCTAATGGTCCTTCTAATGCCGGCGGCGGAGCTTCTAATGTTTGTTTATCGGGAGCTACAAATTCTGAATGGTATGCTTATACAGCAACAAATTCAGGAGATTTAACCATCTCTTCAGATTTAACATCTAATTCGGGAGTAGATACAAGAGTCTCTGTTTATAATGATGACTGTATGAATTTAGCTTGTATCGATTCAGATGATAATTCAGGAGCTAATAATACATCAACAGTTGTTATTCCTGTAATTAGTGGGATGACATATCTTATAGAATGGGATGATGCCAATAATGCGGATGCTTTCGATTTTGAATTGTCTCTTGCTATTTCTTGTCCAGACCCTATAAACTTTGCTATAGCATCCTTTGATGATACAACGGCAGATTTTAGTTGGGATGCTGTTGCAGAAGCAACCAATGGGTATGTGCTTAATGTATTTAATGCTGGCGATGACCCAGATGTGGATAGCCCAGTTTATACTGAAAATATTCCTTCTGGAACATTAACGGCAACTGCAACTCCTTTAATGCCACAAACCATGTATGATGTTTATTTAATGGCAGACTGTGATACAAGTGTTTCTAATTCTGTTTCTTTAAGTTTTGAAACGGATATTGCTCCTCCAGTATGTGGCGGCACTTATGCTGATGTAGGTGGTGCAACTGGTCCTTATTTACCAAGCGAAAATACCACAACTACCATTTCTCCAGATGTTTCTGGTGATGTAGTAACTGTTACCTTTACTTATGTGGATATAGAAAGTTCTACCGGTGTTGGAACTCAAGATGGTTGTTGGGATTATTTAACTGTTTACAATGGACCAGATGCTAGTTATCCAGTATTAGCTCAAACGCTTTGTGGAGAAGAAAGCGGAGATGGAGGTGTGTCTTCTGTTCCAGGTAGTATATTATCTATAGGAATGTCCTTTACATCAACCGATGCTTCTGGAGCCTTAACCTTTGTATTTACTTCTGATGGAAGTTTACAAGAAACGGGTTGGTTAGCAGATGTTACTTGTGGACCACCGCCAAGTTGTGTTACTCCAGGGAGTTTTTCTAATACAATGACTACAGATACCATGGCTACTTATACTTGGGATGAAACCGCGAATGCAAGTAACGGTTATGTGTTTAGTGTATTTAACGACGGAGATGATCCAGACACTGCTACTGCTGTATATACCGAAAATATTGCATTTGGAACAAACACTGCTACAGCCACAGGTTTAATGCCAGCAACGGCTTACGATGCTTATATAATGGCTGATTGTGATACATCTGGAATGTCTACAACAGATTTAGATTCTTTTACAACCGAAGCCGCGCCACCTGTCTGTGGTGGAAGTTTTGTAGATTCAGGAGGCGTTTCTGCAGGATATTCACCAAGTGAAGTGACAACAACAACAATTTCTCCAGATGTTGCTGGTGAATATGTAACTGTAACATTCACTTATGTTGATATTGAAAGTGCTACTGGCGAAGGAAATCAAGAGGGGTGTTGGGATTACTTAACAATTTATGATGGTCCAGACGCTTCGTATCCGGTTTTGGCACAAACCCTTTGTGGGGAAGAAAGTGGTGATGGCAGTACGCCTACCTTATATCCTGAAAGTTTGCTTTCTGTAGGTAATTCTTATACTTCTACAGATTCTTCAGGAGCTTTAACTTTTGTGTTTACCTCCGATTCTAGTGTTCAGGAAACTGGCTGGATTGCAGATGTTACTTGTGGTGCTTTATCTATTGATGAGTTTTCTGAAGCACAATTTAGTTATTATCCGAATCCAACTTCAGGGTTATTGCATATCAATGCAAAACAGACTATTGATACTGTTCAAGTATTTAATCTGTTAGGTCAAGAAGTTATGAGTTTAAGCCCTAGAGCTATGGAAGTTACATTAGACTTTTCAAGCTTAAGTCAAGGAGCTTATTTCTTGAAATCTTCTGTTAATGGCAATCTATCAACTCATAAAATAATTAGGAGATAATTTATTTTAATATTTAAAAGACCATACATTCATACTGTATGGTCTTTTTTTATGTTCTAAATCTATTTTAAAATTATTTCTTTGAAACTTTTCCCTTCTGAATTTTAAAATTAATAAACTCTACTAGTAAGGAGAATGCAATGGCAAAATATAAATAACCTTTTGGCACAGCTCCAACAGTTTGACCAAAAAATGACGTGTGGGATAGATGTGCTGCTTCAGTAATTAACATAAAACCTATTAGTATTAAAAAAGCCAAACCTAAAATTTGCATACTTGGATGAGCATTTATAAAATTTCTAATGGGATTCGCAAAAGTGATCATAATACCTATGGAAATTACCACAGCAATAATCATTAATACTAAGGCATAATTATGGTTTGGATGTAACCCATTGGTCATCCCAACAGCTGTAAGAATAGAATCTATCGAGAATATAAAGTCAATAATCACAATCTGGGTGATGGCTTGAGACAAAGTATTAATTTTCTTCCCTTTTATTTCATCTTCATCATGAGAAGGTGTTTCAACTTTTTCTCTTATTTCAGAAGTACTTTTATAAATTAAAAAAAGACCTCCTAAAAAAAGAATAATAGCTTGTCCACTAATAGCTATATGTAACCAGCTTGTTTCAATCGTGTAAAAGGGCTCTTTTAACCCAACCAAAAACGATACGAAAAACAATAATATAATACGTTGCACCATGGCTAGCAAAAGACCAATATTTGTTGCTTTAGCACGTTGATGCTCAGGTAATTTATTGGCAGCTATAGAAATAAATACAATATTATCAATTCCAAGAATAATTTCAAGGAACGTTAATGTTAACAGTGCCATGATGGCATCTCCAGACAATAAAAAGTCTATCATACTATTGTATTTTGGTTGCTATTCCTTTTTGTTTCGTTTTTTCACCTACGTAAGAATATTCAAAAGTATAAGTAGAATCTGTTGTTACTAATATTTTTAGATGCACGTCTTTTTGTTCAGCCATACTTTTTGGATTAATAGTTTTGAAAATAACTTCACAATCGTTTATCCATCGTACTTGAGAGGAGTCTACTTTGTTATTATATGTTTCTATTTGAATGTCTTTTTTTCTTGTGAAATTAGATTTATAAACAACACCTTCAATGGTGATTTCACTGTGAAAAGTGCCAATCTGAAAGTTAGCACACTCGCGTTCCCTTTCATAACAACTTGTCAATAACAAAAGGATACTAAAACTAAGGAGATATTTCATATGTTTTTTCCAAGAAAGTGGATGCTTATTTTAATTTGAAATAATTATTCAAAAATACTAAAAAGTAAGATCAAAAAACCAGGGGAGCAATTGTTTTTAAATTTCAAATAAAATGATTCTCTAACCGTTTGTTTGGTTGATATTATCTTTATAAAACTATCTTAAAGTCTTTTAATTTTACCTTTAAAAGCTTTAATTTGGCCTAGTTTTTATAAACATTCAATAACTGCTTTTTAAAGCCTATCATTTATGCGTCACTTTTGTTATCTAATAACATTTCTCTCTCTCTCCACAAGTCTTTTATCTCAGACAGGAAATCCTTTATTATCTAAAGATGTTCTGGCTCAGGAAATTTGGGTGGATAGTCTATATAACAACATGTCTTTAGAAGAAAAGGTTGGACAGCTTTTTATGGTTCAGGCCTTCTCAAATCAAGGCTTGGCACATGAAAATATAACAAGTCAGTTAATTACAGACTATCATATAGGGGGAATTATCTTTTCTAAAGGAGATCCAGTTAACCAGGCAAAAATGAATAATGTTTTGCAAAAAGCCTCAAAAATCCCTTTATTAATAGGTATGGATGCTGAATGGGGACTGAGCATGAGATTAGATAGCACTTATGCATTTCCGTGGAATATGACTTTAGGAGCCATCAAAGACAACAAACTAATTGAACAAGTTGGGAAACAATTAGGCGAACATTGTAAGCGTCTTGGAGTGACTTTTAATTTTGCTCCAGTTGTGGATATCAACACGAATCCAATAAATCCAATTATTGGAAATAGGTCTTTTGGGGAAGACAGAGATAATGTTACAGAAAAAGCGCTTGCTTTTATGAAAGGCATGCAAGAAGCCGGAGTTATGGCAAATGCCAAACATTTCCCGGGACATGGAGATACAGATACCGATTCGCATAAAACCCTGCCTACCATTCATTTTGATGAAAAACGCATAGACTCAGTCGAATTATACCCTTACAGAAAGTTAATTGATAACGGTTTATCTAGTGTCATGGTGGCGCATTTAAACGTGCCTGCCTTAGAGCCAAGAGATGGATTTCCTTCATCATTGTCTTATAATATAGTGACAAATATTTTGAAAAATGAGTTGCATTTTAAAGGGTTGATTTATACAGATGCTCTTAATATGAAAGGGGTAGCAAACTACAGTGAGCCTGGAGATATTGATTTAGCTGCATTTTTAGCAGGAAATGATGTCTTATTGATTTCAGAGGATGTCCCAAAGGCTGTAACAAAATTAATGGAAGCTTATAATGCGGGTATTGTTACAGAAGAACGTTTGGCTCTTTCTGTTAAAAAAATCCTTCAAGCTAAATATAAAGTGGGTTTAAACAATTATAAACCTATTGAAACAAAGCATCTGGTTGAAGATTTAAATAGAATTCAAGATGAAGTTCTTTCTGAAATACTTTTTGAAAATGCCATAACAGTAATTAAGAATAAAGAAGATTTACTTCCTATTAGAGCTTTAGAAAAAAAGAAAATTGCTTATGTGAAGTTGGGAGATGATGACGGTTCTATATTTCTTGATGAATTGCAAAAATACACAAAGGTTCATGAAGTTTCTGCCGATAATTTAGATGAACTTATTACCAAATTATCTGCATATACCACAGTAATCGTTGGATTTCATCGATCTAACGAGTCTCCATGGAAAAGTTATGAATTTACAGATAAAGAGCTTGTTTGGCTTTACGAAATTGCAAGAAACAATAAAGTTATTTTAGACATTTTTGTAAAACCTTATGCCTTACTCAATTTAACAACAGTCGAAAATATTGAAAGTATTGTAGTAAGCTATCAAAACAGTAAAATTTCGCAGGAAAAATCGGCACAACTAATTTTTGGAGCTATCTCGGCAAAGGGTATGTTACCGGTTTCCGTTGGAAATGGTTTTGTTGCTGGAGATGGAATTACCTATGCTAATCTCTCTCGTTTAAATTATGGTTTGGCAGAACGTGTAGGGATGAGTACCGAAAAACTTAACAAACTCGATTCTATTGCAAACTATGCAATCTCTGAAAAAATGACCCCTGGAATTCAGCTATTAGTTGCTAGAAAAGGAAAAGTTATTTACAATAAAAATTTTGGGACCCATACCTATGCTAAAGATTCAGAGCCAGTAACCTTCGATGATATTTATGATGTGGCATCGCTTACAAAAATACTTGCAACCTTGCCATTATTAATGGAGTTAAATGAAAATAAAGTCATCTCCTTAGATACCAAGTTATCAGAGATTTTACCCGAATATCTTAATTCTAATAAGAAAAACATCACTTTAAAAAAGATGCTTTCTCATTATGCTAGATTAAAACCGTGGATTCCATTTTATTATGCCACATTGGATTCCTCAAAACACCCAGATGAAAAATATTATAGAAAAGAATATAGCAAAAAGTTCAGTGTAAAAATTGCTAACGATTTATACATGAGAGCCGACTATCAAGATTCCATTCAAAAAATAATTTTAGATACAGATCTCTTAGATAGAGATGCTTACAGGTATAGCGATCTGCCTTATTACATTTTAAAGAAATATATTGAAACTTATTACGACAAAGGTTTGGACGAACTGGTACAAGACCATTTTTACGAGTCGTTAGGAGCTAATTACACAACATATAATCCGTATAATAAGTTTAGTGGTAAAAAAATTGTACCAACAGAAATTGACGATTATTACAGATATCAAGAAGTTCATGGATATGTTCATGATATGGGAGCAGCCATGCAAAATGGAGTAGGTGGTCATGCTGGAATTTTCAGCAATGCCAACGATGTTGCTAAAATCATGCAGTTATATTTGCAAAAAGGCTTTTATGGCGGGAAACGTTATTTCAAACCAGAAACAGTAGATCAATTCAATACTTGCTATTTCTGTGAAAAAGACAACAGACGCGGTATTGGTTTCGATAAACCGCAATTAGGAGTGGAAGGACCAACTTGTGGCTGTGTTTCCATGACAAGTTTTGGGCATTCAGGTTTTACGGGTACCTATGCATGGGCTGATCCAGAATCGGAAATTGTTTATATATTTTTAGCCAATAGAACTTATCCTAAAGCAACGACTAATTTGTTGCTTAAAGAAAATATTAGAACAGATATTCAACGCTTAATTTATGAAGCGATTATAGATTAGAAAGTACTTAAAGTTAGAACTAATAAGTACTTAAAGTTTATAAATATTAGTATTTAACTTTAGAAAATAAAAAATGAAAATAGGAATTGTATGTTATCCAACTTTTGGAGGAAGCGGCGTAGTAGCTACGGAACTTGGTATTGAGCTTTCAAAAAGAGGTCATGAAGTTCATTTTATTACTTATAAACAACCAGTAAGATTAGAACTTTTAGGAAATCATGTGCATTTTCACGAAGTAAGCGTTCCTGAATATCCTTTATTTCATTATCAACCATATGAATTAGCCTTAACTAGTAAATTGGTTGATATGGTGAAACTTCATAAAATAGAGCTTCTACATGTCCATTATGCCATTCCTCATGCCTATGCCGCCTATATGGCTAAAAAGATGCTTCAAGAGGAAGGCATTTATATTCCCATAGTAACCACTTTGCATGGTACAGATATTACTTTAGTTGGATCTCATCCGGTTTATAAAACGGCAGTGACATTTAGTATTAATAAATCGGATGCCGTAACCTCTGTTTCAGAAAGTTTAAAACGCGATACCTTAAGGTTATTTGATATTAAAAATGACATCCATGTCATTACTAATTTTATAGATATTGCAAAACATACCAATAATTTCGTGGATTGTCAGCGAGGCATGTTAGCAAATGAAGATGAAAAAATAATCACGCATATTAGTAATTTCAGATCTGTGAAACGTATTCCAGATATTATTAAAGTATTTTATAATATTCAGAAAGAAATTCCTTCCAAATTAATGATGGTAGGAGAAGGCCCTGAAAAGGAGCCAGCTGAAGAACTTTGTAGAAAGTTGGGTATTGAAGATAAAGTTGTTTTCTTCGGGAACAGTAATGAAATTGACCGTATTCTATGTTATTCAGACTTGTTTATGCTTCCTTCAGAAACTGAAAGTTTTGGTTTGGCTGCCTTAGAAGCAATGGCTTCTGGAGTTCCAGTTATTTCAAGTAATTCTGGCGGTATTCCTGAAGTAAATGTACATGGCGTTTCTGGTTATTTAAGTGATGTTGGAGATATTGAGGATATGAGCAAAAATGCGCTTGCTATCTTAAAAGACGAAAAAACTTTGAATAAATTTAAAGAAAACGCTAAAAAACAAGCTTGTAATTTCGATATCTATCAAATTGTACCTCAATACGAAGCTATTTACGAGGAAACACTGCTCAAATGTAAAACGCTATTGTAGGATTTCTAAATAAATTTTTTACCTTTCTGTTCTAATTCAAAGTTTTTCAAAATGAACAGAAAATCCTTTTTAAACTTAACAGCTAGAGCAGGCCTTTTCTTAGGCTTAGCGCCAAGCATGCTTTCAGGCAGAAATAGCGATATCGCAGAAAAAGACTTTGTTAATGAGCTTTTGAGCCAAAAAAAAGCTTTAGGAAATTGCGTTGGGTTAACTGCGCCACCAATAGAAACAGTCCGTGTGGGGATTATTGGCATGGGAAACAGAGGAAGTGTTCTCATCCAAATGTTCGATTATCTTATTAAAAACAACCATGCCCAAATAGTAGCACTTTCAGATTTAAAACAAGATAAAGTTGAAAAGAACAACGAATATCTTAAAACCATTCAAACAACCGGAGCCGATTTATATTACGGAGATGAACATGAATGGAAAAAACTAGCCAAAAGAGACGATATTGATATCATTTTAATTGCCACGCCTTGGGATTCACATACAGAAATGTCAGTTTATGGCATGGAACAAGGTAAACACGTGGCTTGCGAGCAACCTATGGCTATGACGCTCGAAGATTGTTGGAAACTCATTGAAGTAGCCGAGCGTACTCAAAAGCACTGCATGTACATGGAGAATTGCTGTTTTAATGGCGAAGAACTTTGGGTGCTAAACATGATAGATCAAGGGGTTTTTGGTGAAGTGAATCATGCGGAAGGCGCTTATATTCACGATTTACGCAAACACATGATGGATGCAACATATTACGAAAATCAATGGCGAATAAAGCATCATGAAACCCAAAACGGCAATTTCTATACAGGACATGGTTTAGGTCCAACAAGCTTTTATATGGATATTGGCCGTGGCGATAATTACGATTATTTAACCTCCATGAGTTCCAGAGATGATAGTTTAAAACTTGGTGCCGAAATAGAAAATTTTCCAGTTAAAAATTTCGCCTGTGGCGACATGAATACTTCTTTGATTAAAACTAAAAAAGGAAAAACCATCATGTTACAATTCGATACGCATACGGGTAGACCTTATACCAGACTAAATAATGTGTTTGGCACCAAAGCGGCACATGAAGGTTATCCTTCCAGATTATATGTAGGCCATAATGAATTACAATGGGGGCATAGTTGGCTTAATGAAGCTGAATATAAAGATTATAAGGAACGCTACGACCATCCACTATGGAATAAATTAAAAACCCAAATAGATGCAAATGCTGTTGGTCACGGAGGGATGGATTTTGTCATGGTTTATAGAATGATGCGTTGTTTAAACGAAGGCTTACCATTAGATATTAATTTATACGATAGCGTCCTTTGGAGTTCTATAACACCTTTATCAGAATTATCCGTAGCCAATAGTAGCGCCAAAACCATTGTTCCAGATTTTACAGGAGGAACATGGGAAACACCTAGAAAAAATGAAGTTTTAAGAGATATTATTTAAGTTGAAACTAGAATAAGTTAGACTTTTAATCTCATCAAAATTGTGAATGACACTTTTTAAAAGTGTCATTTGGTTTTTAGCACGAACCAAATTATGATCTGAGTGCCCTGTTTTATAATAGACATCGTTATTTAGATAATCTGTTAAGAAACGTAATCCCATAATATATATAAGGGTTTTAACCCCTAAAGGTAAATAGAGGATTTCTTCTAAAGTTAACAAATTGGACGTTTCAGAAGCAAAGCCTTTGCAGTAAGCTTCGTAATACTTTAGATTAAGAGTGGTGTTTTCATAATCATCAGAATCTTCAACGGTATTCGAGCAGATAGAACGGATGGAATCTCCAAAATCAAAATGCACGATTCCTGGCATAACCGTATCTAAATCGATAACAGCCAAGCCATTATCATCAGTATCAAATAAAATATTTGAAAGCTTGGCGTCGTTATGTGTAATTCTTATTGGAAAGCTGTTGTTTTCTTTTAATTCAGAAAGCTGAAACATCTCCATTTGAAGTTCTAAAACAAAGGAAATAAGCTCTTGAGCCTTTGTTTTTCTAGAAGCTTTAGCTTTTTTAAGTGCTTCTTCAAATTGAAAAAACCTAAAAGGAACGGAATGAAATTTTGGGAGCGTTTCAGAAACGCTATTTATTTCCAGAGAGGAAGTGCTAATAATAAAATTTCCAAATAGTTTTCCTGCTTCAAATACTTGTTTCGCATTTTCCGCTCGAGCAATGGTTTTAGAATTTGGAATGTATTCCATTAAAGTCCAGCAACCATTATAAGCTTCAATAAAATAATCGTCACTTTTAGATTTAATAAAACCGGCAACTTGATAATTTAATTCGGAATTATCAAATATATTTTTCAAATGATTGCTAACTACAACCTTGTTTAAAATGATCTCATTTAAATTAGTAAATACTTGACTGTTAATTTTTTGAAGCACATAATGTGAATTATCCCTACAAGTAACAAGATAGGTGTCATTTATATGGCCAGAAGCCAAAACTTGAATATTAAGTATAGCATGTTCTATCTTAAATTGCTCAGAAATATGTTTAAGTGTTTCCAAAAGCTACCATAATTTAGTTGGGTAAACAGCTTCCGAAATAAGTTTTAGAAGTTGTTGTTTTACCATTAATTCATCTTTTTTATAGGTTACGCCAAACCAATTAGAATTGCTTTCAAGCATTCTAAAAATGCCTTTATGCTCATTAATCATAGAATCTACTATCATCGGAATATAGAACTCTGCAGTTTGTGAGTCTTTATTTTCTTTTAGAAATGTTTCAAACAAGTTATCTGCAATTTTAAAAACATCAGCTGAAAATCCCCAGAAATTCATGGAAACAATCGTATTTAAAGGCATCAAAAGATTGTCTTTATTAATATTAGTATGTTCAACTATATGAATAAGCTCCTGATTTTTATTTAAAAAGCATTGGCCTCTAGAGACGGCCCCAAAATCTGATAAGGTATTCTTTAACTGATAACCTATAAAGTAATTGTGCTTATTTACATCTTCATATAAAGCATCATGCATCAATTTATAAGCTTCTCTCCCATAGAAATCGTCTGCATTTATAAGAGCAAAATGATTGTTAATGCTGTGTTTTAAAGAAAGTAAAGCATGTCCAGTTCCCCATGGTTTTACTCTTGTAGGTGTTTTTGAGGCGTCTTGAATTACAAAATCTACTTGAACATGTTCAGGGAGTTCATTTTCATATCGCTCTTGAAAAATCTTTAGAATATCTTCTCTAACAATAAAAACAAGGTGATTAAAACCAGCTTGAAGGGCATCATAAATAGAAAAATCTAATATGGCATAGTCATCTACAACAGCATGAATCTGTTTCAGGCCTCCAAATCTAGATCCCATCCCAGCGGCCATAATGGCTATTGTTTTTTGCTTCATATTACAAAGCTATATAAAAAAACACCTTAAAAAAGGTGTTTTATATATTATTTCAGAAGCTATTTTAAAATTGATATCGAACGCCCAAACCTAGATCAAAATCTAAATCGTTATTATTGTAGGCATTGGCTCCAAAACCTAGTTCTGGTCTAACATCTAAAGATAAAAGTAAAGGAAAATCGAAGCTGTATTCAATGCCAACAGTTCCAGTTAAAATTACAAACCCATCTTTATGGTCGTGCCCGTAGTAATCTTCGAACGTATAAGTGGCAAAGCCAGCTCCAGGTCCTGCGTACCAATTAAAACCACCATCAATGTTCCAAACCCATTCATACAAACCAATAAACTTAATGCCATCATTATTATCGCTATTGCTCCAACCAAAATTAAATTCCAATCTGTTGCTCTCCATAATGGCACGCTGATAGGAAATAGAAGCTCCAACACCATTTGCGTCTCCAAGCCTTAATCCTATAGCGTTTTTAGAAATTTCTTGTGCATATATGTATGTCGTAAATCCGAAAAACACACATGCTATTAAAACTACTTTTTTCATTATAATTCTTATTTTTTTAATTTAAATAAATAACATTGTTTTGTTAAAAGTCATAAACTAAGCTTAAATTTATGGCTATCATTCAAACTACAAATCTTTGGAATTATTGCAAGCAGAATCATTTTTTAAAGAATTAAAAAATAAGCTCGAAGGCGACTTACACTACGATGATCTAACAACATCTATTTATGCAACGGATGCATCAGTGTATCGAATTATACCTCAAGCTGTTGCATGTCCAAAAACGGTAAAAGACATTAAGCTTCTTATCGCTTTTGCTAATAAAAATAAGACTTCGTTAATTCCTAGAACTGCAGGTACTTCTTTAGCGGGACAATGTGTTGGAAATGGTATCGTGGTCGATGTTTCCAAATATTTCACCAAGATTTTAAACATCAACGAAAAACAAAAAACAGTTACTGTTCAACCTGGCGTGATTAGAGACGAATTAAACAATTTCTTAAAACCCTTTGGTTTGTTTTTTGGACCAAACACTTCTACGTCAAATCGTTGTATGATAGGAGGGATGGTTGGAAATAATTCCTCTGGTACAACTTCAATTCAATACGGTGTTACCCGAGATAAGGTTTTGGAATTAAAAACCATTTTAAGCGATGGATCAGAAGTTGTTTTTAAGAATCTTACTAAAAATGAATTCAGAGAGAAACTAGAAATCGATTCTCTTGAAGGTCATATTTATAAAGCGATCTTTAAAGAGTTAGATTCTGAAGAAATTCAAAATAACATTTCAGAGCAGTTCCCAAAACCAGAAATTCATAGAAGAAATACAGGTTATGCGATTGATGAATTAATAAAAACGAATGTGTTTTCTGATAATCCAGAAAGCTTCAATATGTGTAAATTACTTTCTGGTAGTGAGGGAACACTGGCATTCACAACAGAAATCACCTTGCAATTAGATGTACTTCCTCCAAAAGAAAGCATCATGGTTGCGGCGCATTTCAAATCCATTCAAGACTGTTTAAATGCCGTGGAAACGGTTATGAAATACAATTTGCATACCTGCGAAATGATGGATAAAACTATTCTGGACCTAACCAAACATAACAAAACACAACAAGAAAACAGACAGTTTATAGTTGGTGATCCACAGGCTATTTTAATGTGCGAAATTAAGGAAGACACTAAAGAAGAAGCGCAAACTAAGGCAAATTCACTGATAGAGGCAATTGAAGGCTTAAAACTAAGCTTCGCCAATCCCATTCTTAAAGATGAAGACATTGACAAGGCAGTAGAATTACGAAAAGCTGGTTTAGGCTTGTTAGGCAATATGATTGGCGACAAAAAAACAGCCGCTTGTATTGAAGATACGGCAGTTTCTTTAACAGATTTAGCTAACTACATAAAAGAATTCACCCAATTAATGACTTCCTACAATCAAGAAGCTGTCTATTATGCACATGCTGGGGCTGGAGAATTGCATTTACGCCCAATCTTAAATTTGAAGAAAAAGGAAGATGTGGTTTTATTCCGTAAAATAACAACGGACGTTGCACATTTAGTCAAGAAATATAGAGGCTCAATGAGTGGAGAGCACGGGGATGGCATTGTTAGAGCCGAATTTATTCCATTAATGATTGGCGATGCTAATTACCAGATTTTAAAGCGGATTAAATCTGCTTTCGATCCAAACAACATCTTCAATCCCGGTAAAATTGTAGATGCTTTTCCAATGGATGAAAGTTTACGTTATGTGCCAGGTAGAAAAGATCCTGAAATAAATACATTTTTAGACTTTTCAGAATCTCTTGGAATTCTTCGTGAAGCTGAAAAATGTAATGGTTCTGGAGACTGTAGAAAACTTCCTGAATTTGGAGGAACCATGTGTCCTAGCTATCGTGCCACTAGAAATGAAAAAGATACCACTAGAGCTAGAGCCAATGCATTGAGAGAATTTTTAACCAATTCTGATAAATCAAATAAGTTTGACCATCACGAATTAAAAGAGGTTTTCGATTTATGCCTAAGTTGTAAAGCATGTGCTAGTGAATGTCCAAGTAGTGTAGATGTGGCTACTTTAAAAGCAGAATTTTTATACCAATATCAACAAGCAAACGGGGTTTCACTAAGAACTAAATTATTTGCACACAACAATCAATTAAACAATTTAGGAAGTCAGTTTTCAGGGCTTACAAATTTCATATTTTCTAATGGTCTAACCTCCTCTTTATTAAAGAAATCTTTAGGAATTGCATCTAAAAGAAGCTTGCCATTAATTTCAAGTAAAAGTTTAATTAAACATTACAAAACATCTAAAAATCAAAGTGATGGTAATAAATATATAAAAACAATTTATTTGTTTAATGATGAGTTTACCAACCATCTAGATACCCAAGTGGGTTTAGATGCCTTGGCACTTTTAACAGCCCTAAATTACCAGGTTATCATTTTAAATCATCATGAATCTGGACGGGCCTTTTTATCCAAAGGTTTGTTGCAACAAGCAAAGAAATTTGCCAATAAGAATATTGAAATCTTTAAAGATAAAATCACTTCAGAAACACCTTTAATAGGAATAGAACCTTCAGCTATTTTAACTTTTAAGGATGAATATTTAAAATTGGCAGACGATGTTTCTTCAGCCAAAAGCATAGCTAAAAACACGTATTTAATTGAAGAATTCCTTCAGCAAGAAATTGCTTTAGGACATATAAAATCGGAACAATTTACCAACCAAGCCAAAACCATTAAGTTTCATGGTCATTGTCATCAAAAGGCATTAGGCAATCAAAAGTCTAGTTTTGATATCCTTAATTTACCCAAAAATTATAAAGTCACCATTATTCCTAGTGGCTGTTGTGGTATGGCAGGCAGTTTCGGTTATGAAAAAGAGCATTATGAAGTGAGTATGCAAATTGGTGAACAAACCCTATTTCCTGCCGTTAGGAACGCTAAACCGGATGTTTTAATTTCGGCAAATGGCACTAGTTGCAGACATCAAATTAAAGATGGCACTCAAAAAGTAGCACAACATCCAATAACAATACTCAAGGAAGCGTTACTTTAAGTATTTTTCTTGGCATCAAAAATAGTGATGGCGGCAATTAAATCTGTCATTTCCATTTCTTTAATATCCTGATCTGCAAAAAAAGGGGATAATTTATCTTCATTATAATGATACACTTTCCAGCGTTTAAATTGATATTCCAAAGCCGTAAAATTTTCTATCCAATCTCCAGAATTCAAATACATGGTTTTTCCATGTTTGTTTTCCTTCAGTAACATTTTGGGTTGATGTATATGTCCACAAATTACATAGTCATAGCCATTTTCAATAGCTAAATCTGTAGCCACTTGTTCAAAATCACCAATATACTTTAAGGCGCCTTTAACGCCGTTTTTAATTCGTTTTGATAAGGAATATTTTTCTTTTCCCATACGTTCTAAAACCCAATTTATCAATCGGTTAAAAACAATAAGCATATCGTAGCCATAACCTCCCAACTTGGCTAACCACTTCGCATTTTGGATGGAGGCATCAAAAACATCGCCATGAAAAAACCAAGCTTTTTTTCCATCTAATTCTAATACAATTTTATCTACAATAGAGATATTTCCAATAGTCGTATCGCTAAATTTCCGTAACATGTCGTCATGATTTCCAGTTATATATATAACTTCTACACCATCAGAAGCCATATTCATAATTTTTTTTATAACTTTCAAATGCGATTTAGGAAAGTAACGTTTACTAAATTGCCAGATATCAATGATATCGCCATTTAGAATAAGTTTTTTTGGCTGGATGCTATTTAAATAAGTAAGTAATTGTTTGGCATGACATCCGTAGGTACCTAAATGAACATCAGAAATAACAGCAATTTCAACTTTTCTTTTTAATTTCAAAACATTATTTAATTATGAATCAAATTAAACACTTGAATATGAGTTAAACATCACGGTTTAATTAATTAAATGTGAGGCAATTGTTATTAAATTGTTACTCCAAATGGAAATTTTATGGCTAGGCTTTTTTTAAAACCATTTTTGTTTCTCTGATAATACAATTACATTAGCAAATAAAATATTTTTTATGGCTGGAAATACCTTTGGTAAATTATTTAAACTAACCACATTTGGGGAATCCCATGGCGTAGCAATTGGAGGCATTATTGATGGTTGTCCTTCTGGGTTGAAACTGAATTTAGAAGCCATTCAATATGAATTAAACAGAAGAAAACCTGGACAATCTGAAATTGTTACACAACGTAAAGAACCAGACACAGTAGAATTCTTGTCAGGTATTTTTGAAGGTGTTACCACAGGAACTCCTATTGGTTTTACCATTAAAAACACAAATCAAAAATCGAATGATTATTCACATATAAAAGATGTGTATCGACCAAGTCATGCGGATTATACCTATGAAAAAAAATATGGTGTTCGCGATTATAGAGGTGGTGGCCGAAGTTCTGCAAGGGAAACAGCAAGTAGAGTAGTAGCTGGAGCCATAGCGAAACAAATGCTTGAAAATATAGAAATACATGCTTATACCTCTTCCGTTGGAGAAATTTTTCTTGAAAAACCATACCAGGATTTAGATTTCTCACAAGTTGAATCGAATATTGTACGTTGTCCAGATAGTGAAACTGCGGACAAAATGATTGCAAGAATTAAAGAAATAAAAAAACAAGGAGATACTATTGGTGGTACAATTACATGTGTCATCAAAAACGTACCAGTGGGACTTGGAGAACCTGTCTTCGATAAATTGCATGCCGATTTAGGCAAAGCCATGCTTTCCATAAACGCTGTTAAAGGTTTTGAATATGGTAGTGGTTTTTGTGGCGCTAAAATGAAAGGTAGCGAACACAACGATTTGTTTAATGCCGATGGAAGTACCAAAACAAACCTCTCTGGCGGTATTCAAGGTGGTATTAGTAATGGCATGGATATTTATTTTAGAGTTGCTTTTAAACCTGTAGCTACAATCATTCAAAAACAGGATGCGTTGGATAGTTCTGGAAATATTGTAGAAATGCAAGGAAAGGGACGTCACGACCCATGTGTTGTGCCAAGAGCTATTCCTATCGTCGAAGCCATGGCTGCTCTAGTTATAGCAGATTTTTGGCTTCTGAATAATATAAATAATTAAATTTAACTGACAAATTCTTCCCTTCCTGTGCTGAGCGCAGTCGAAGTATGGAAGGTGTCCGAAGGACAGATGGAAATATGAAAAAACTAGCGCTACATTGGAAAATTATTATTGGAATGTTACTTGGTGTCATCTGGGCATTACTATCAAGTTCGATGGGCTGGAGCGCATTTACCATTAATTGGATTGATCCATTTGGAACTATTTTTATTAATTTATTGAAACTTATTGCTGTGCCATTGGTTTTGTTTTCTATTATAGGTGGGGTTGCCAATATTGGAGATCCTTCCACTTTAGGAAGAATGGGAGGTAAAACTCTTGGAATCTATTTACTTACTACCGTAATGGCCATTTCTTTAGGTTTATTACTAGTAAATACGTTTCAACCAGGGAAGCTAATTGACGAACAAAGCAGGATAGACAATAGAATTAGTTATGAAATATGGGCGAATTCTGAAGGTTATCAAATCAAGGATGGTGTTAATTACCTGCAAGATCCTAAGTTTTTTCAACGCGCTCAGGAGATTTCAGATTTATCTAAAAGCGAACTAAGAGAAGCAGCTGTTTCAGATAAATTAGAGTCTGTTAAAAAGCAAAAAGAGACTACGCCTCTGCAACCCTTAGTAGATATTGTTCCTAGCAACTTTTTCCATTCCTTATCAAATAATGGCTTGATGCTCCAAATTATCTTTTTTGCAGTGTTTTTTGGGGTTTGTTTATTGTTTGTACCTGCAGATAAAGCAAAACCTGTTTTAAACCTGGTAGATGGCATCAATGAAGTGTTTTTAAAAATGGTCGATATTGTGATGCAAGCTGCGCCGTTTTTTGTATTTGCGCTTTTAGCTGGAGTAGTAAGTAAAATGGCAGGAGACGACATAGGTAAAGTAGTGGAGATTTTTAAAGGTTTAGGCTGGTATTCCTTAACCGTTTTAATAGGATTACTATTAATGATTTTTGTAGTTTATCCTATTATTCTAAAAGTCTTTGTGAAAAAAATTCCTTACAAAGGATTTTTCAAGGCCATGAGTCCTGCACAAACCTTAGCCTTTTCAACATCTAGTAGTGCTGCAACACTTCCAGTAACTATGGAATGTGTGGAGCAAAATTTAGGGGTAAATAAAAAAATCAGCAGTTTTGTTTTACCAATTGGAGCAACAGTAAATATGGATGGAACCAGTATGTATCAGGCCATTGCCGTTATATTTTTAGCTCAAATGCATATGATAGATTTAACTCTAGGCCAACAAGTAACCGTTGTTTTAACAGCTACCTTAGCCTCTATAGGTTCTGCTGCTGTACCAAGTGCAGGATTAGTTATGCTTATCATTGTTTTGGATTCAGTAGGCTTAAACCCGGCTTGGATTGCTATTATTTTTCCTGTGGATAGAATTTTAGACATGTTTAGAACCGTTGTTAACGTTACTGGAGATGCTACAGTGTGCTCTATTATTGCAGATGGTGAAAACATGTTAGATTACGAAGATGCTAAAAATCCCACCGAAACTTTTGATTTAGATTCTTAAAATATCGTTTATAAATGATTAATGAATTGAAATTGCCTACGCCTATAGTTTCAGTTGGTTGGTTACATGACCATTTAAATCATCCAAATTTGGTTGTTTTAAATGCGACCATTCCAAAAGTTACAGAGAATAGAAGTAATACAAAAGAAAGTCAGATTCCTTCAACGCGGTTTTTCGATTTAAAAAATAAGTTTAGCGATGTTTCTGCACCATTTCCAACCACGTTTCCTTCTGTAACACAATTTGAGAAAGAAGTCCAAACCTTGGGAATCAATAAAAACAGCGTTCTTGTGGTTTATGACGATAAAGGTATTTTCTCCAGTCCGAGAGTTTGGTGGTTGTTTAAAGCTTTTGGTTTTAATAATGTGGCTGTTTTAGATGGTGGTTTTCCTGCCTGGAAACATGCTGGATTTAGAACTGAAGAGAAACAAGTTTTTAATGGTGATAATGGTGATTTTCAAGCCAAACTTCAACCTAAATACATGAAGTTTTTCGAAGATGTGAAAAAGGAATCGATAGATAGAAAACACTTAATAATAGATGCTAGATCAGAGAACAGATTCAACTCTCTTGAAGTAGAACCTAGAGAAGGCTTAAGAAGTGGAACCATTCCAAATTCAGTAAACCTTCCTTTTGAAAACTTATTAGATAATCAAGGGTTGTTAAAACCTATATCCGAAATAAAAAGAATGTTTCAACCTTTAGCCGAAACAAATCAAGCCATAACTTTTTCTTGTGGCTCTGGGATTACAGCTTGTGTCTTAGCTTTGGGAGCAGAATTGGCTGGTTATAATAATCTATCCGTTTATGATGGCTCTTGGACGGAATGGGGAAGTTTAACTGCGGGATAATATTTTTTAATTAAGAGTTATCGGTTACTAATTATCAAACTAAAGTAACTAAAGAAAAACACTTATTGCATTTCAATTACTTATACCTTCATATGACAGCTAATTATCAATTAGTTATGTATTTGATAGAAGATTTTTGCATATTATTTGTTTAAAACAAATAATTCTATCAGTTCATCGAATAATTAATTATACTTCCTAAATACTTAGTAAGTTTACATCAACAAAATAAATGTGCTATTTATTTCATATTAAAATTTATTAAGTTTTTGGTTAGTTTTTAAGTTTACAAAAAGGTCTTGATGTGGTTCAAGACCTTTTTTTTTGCCTATTTATTGTATGTGTGCGGCTCGTCTTCTATGTATCCTATTTTTTAAAGCCGGTATATTAAATATAACAATAGATATTATAATCAGTAAATAACTCAGACCTTGTAATAAGGTGATTTCTTCATGGAAATAAAATATGGCTAGGAAGAAGTTGATTATTGGATTTAAGTAAATAAAAACACCCACAACAGAAGACGGCAGGCCTTTAAGTGCATAGATGTTTAAATACATTGGAATGATTGTAAAAACAACAGCAATTAACAAAATCGTTCCATAAAAAATGGATGTTTTTACGGTGTTAAATTCATAGGTCATAAAAAAGGGAAAGAGTAATACAACCGCAAAACAAATTTGAGCAGTTAGTACTAAAAATCGCCCTAGTTCTTGGTTTTTTCGTTGCATCACTAAATAAATAGCATATGAAAAGGCAATAACCATACTATAAAATAAATCCATAAAATTCCCTAAAGAAAGCAGCAGGCAACCAACAAAACTTAAAATTACAGAAAACCATTGAAGCTTGAAAAGCTTTTCCTTTAGAATTAAATAAGCTAATACCATTGTAAGAATAGGACAAATAAGATAAGCTAAAGAGGTGGCTTTGACACTTACGTTGTTCATAACATAAATAAAAATGTACCAATTAAGTGCTAAAAATAAACCACTTAGCATATTTATGCCAATAATACGATATTTTACTTTTTTTGTAAAAGACATAAACAATGCCTTATTTTCTTTTAAGGCTTTAGGTCGAAGGAAGAGCGTAATTACCAACATAATGGCCGCAGAAAACACAGATCGATAACTTAAAATATCGAATGCAGGAAAACTATCTAAGGACTTTAAAATGACACTAAAAAAACCCCAAATGGTAAAGGCCGAAATAACTGCAAGATAATATTTTGTTGCGTTCATTTTTTTGATTTTAAGAAGTTGCAAATGTATCTTATTAAAAAAACTAAGACTATAAAATTATGTAAATTTTTCTGGTTGATTTTATAATTAAAATAGAGGTTGTTTAGGCCGAAGAACTTGTTGTTTAATAGAGATAAGCTACATTATTAAACAAAAAAAAGACCTTGAATTTCTTCAAGATCTTTTTAAAAATTTATGCTAAATGCGTTTATTATTTTTTCTTTTTTTCAAGACTTTCTGCTACTTTTTTAGCATATAACTGAGCGTTCTTTGTAACATCCTGAGGATCTACAATTTGTGAAGTTACCACTGCAACCAATTGTTTGTCTTCAGGTTGTGCTAAATCGTAAACAACAGTTTCAACTATATAAGTCTCAATGGTCTCTGTAGTATAAGAAGCAGGAACATAAGATCCAAAAGTAGAATAAGACATTGGATGTGCATAATAACCATAAAAACCACCATAATAAGCTGGATAGTAACTTGGGAAATAACTAGCTCCTGCATAATATCCACCATCTTGAGTAGTTTCTGTAGATTCTTTTTTGTTTTTTACAACAGTTACTGCAATTCCATTATAACCTTCGTTATCTAAAAAAGCTCTAAAGTTCTTCATTTTCTCTTCACTAAGCTTTTCATCAGGTAACATGTTTGGGAATTTTCTAAAACTTTCAGTAGCCTTAATTCCATTAGTTCTAAATTCGTCAGCTATAGCTGTTTCGAAAGCAATTCTAGCTTGCTTATCTTGTGTTCTAGCAATAACCAAAACGTTATTGTCCTTTATAGAACTAGCCGTGTCAGACTCCCAAGAATCTAAAACTTTAACGCCTGAGCAACTGGAAAAGACAACGACTAAAGCAAGTGCGAAAAATAATTTAAATGTGTGTTTCATAGTAATTTTTAAAAATAATTGATTGTTAATATAATTGTTTGTTAAAATGTATAACCCAATGCTATTCCATATCTCCAGGATAAAGCTGAGAATTTAGTTTTGTTATTGACTTGAGAAAATCTGAAATCAGAATTAATCAAGTCGAATAAGCTATAGTTTTCTAATGCATCGTTTAAATCATCATAAAACTCATTAGGTAAATCTTTTTCGTTTTTTATTTGAAAATTATAATTACCAGACCCAGGACCTGCAATTAAAAAATCAATATTCAAATGTTTTGTTATAGGTAATTTATATCCTAAGAGGAATCCAACAGAAGTAACATCTAATTCCATTTTAAATTCTAAATCGTAATCTACACCTTCATTAACATAAGATCCGCTTAGGTTAGAACTGTAATCGGAATGTTTTAAATAGATTCCAAAATAAAAGCCATCTAAATAATTTTTTGAAGTACTTCTTAAATAATATCTTATTTCTGGTGCAATTTGATACCCTGTATAGAAAACATTTCCTGTTTTAAGTTTATCCGTATCTATTCCTGATAAACTTAAAATTCCTTCTTTTCCCTTATATCCAAGAGATAAAGATGCTGAAAAATTATTCCATATATACCTTTCGTAAGTTAACTGATAAGCTCCATTAATTACTTGTAACAGCTCAAATGAAATTTCGTTTTTAACTTGTTTTCTTTGTGGTGCTGTTTCTAGCTCTTGGCTAAAAGATATGGTAGACATTAGAAAAAATGTCAGTAAAAGGGCAGAATTAAATGTGTTTTTCATAGCGCCTCCAAATGTATTATAAATTTACAAATATTTATAACTCTAATTTAGAAATTTCGCTTTTAAATTTTCATTGGGAATCATGCATTCATTTTGCTTTCCAAACCACTTATAACGGTTCTTTGCAATATAATTATAAACGCCATTTCTCAAGAAAACGGGAACTACTAAAAATATTCCTAATAAATTTCTGGGAAAACCAAGTTGACTCGCTATTTTTAAAGCGGCGGAAGATTTATATGAAATCTCTTTTTGCTTAGAATAGAGCAGTATAGAGTCTATTTTAATAGGATCTATCTGATATTTGTCAAGAATAAATTTCCCAGTTTCACCTTGTAAAGGAGCAAACATAAAAACATTGTTTTTGTCATGATTTATGACATATTGCACGCTCGAATTACAAAGATTGCAGACGCCATCAAAGAGAATTAATTGTTTATTTTCAGGTAAATTAATTTTCATTTTATTTTTTTGCTTCAACCAATTCAAGTTGCTCTATACTTACATTTGTAGTAAACATGCCATAGTTAACAATGGCTTTGTTTTTCTCAATTTTATCAATACTACCTACGGCACGACCATCTTCCATACGTACACGATCCCCAATTTTTAAAGCTACTTTTGGCGTAGGTGGTTTTGAAGCCAATTTTTCCTTAACAGCTTTTTTCTTTTCTCTTATAACTTCAACAGATTTTTCAACTTCTTGTTTTACCTGTTTTTCTTTAACCTTTTCTACTTTTTTCTGCTTAGCTGAAACCTTTTTACGTTTCGAATTTTCTACTTGAACTACCTTAAAAAGTTCATCCATGAGGACGCCTTTCTTTTTATTTTCGAAATATTTCTCTGAAAGATCGTTTAATTTTTGACCTAAGTAAATTAGTTTCTGATTGCTATCATATAACTCCTGATAGCTTTCTAGTTTTCTCTGAATCTTTACATTAGTTTCCTCTAACTTTTCAGCTTCAGATAGTTTTTTGCGTTCATTAACTTTTAACGATTGCTCTGTTTTTTCTAGCTTGGAACGTTCTTTTTGAAGTTTGGCAATGGTTCTATCAAAACGAACTTTCCCTTTTTCTATTTTCTTTTTAGCTCTGTTAATCAAACCAAATGGGATGCCATTTTTCTGAGCCACTTCAAACGTAAAGGAGCTACCTGCTTGTCCTAAAGCCAATTTATAAATAGGCTCCAAGGTTTTCTCATCAAACATCATATTAGCATTTTGCATATATGGCAACTCGTTAGCTAAAATTTTCAAGTTGGAGTAGTGGGTTGTAATGATGCCATAAGCTTCTCGATGGTAAAACTCTTCTAAAAAGGTTTCGGCCAAAGCGCCACCTAATTCTGGATCACTTCCAGTACCAAATTCATCTATAAGGAAAAGGGTGTTTTTATTACATTTCTTTAAGAAGTAATTCATTTGTTTTAACCTATAGCTATAGGTGCTTAAATGATTTTCTATAGATTGGTTATCTCCAATATCTGTAATAATTCTATCGAATAAAAAGACTTTACTGCGTTCGTGCACCGGAATTAATAAACCGCTTTGCAACATTAGTTGTAATATTCCAACTGTTTTTAAGGTGATACTTTTTCCACCAGCATTAGGTCCGGAAATAACAATGATTCGGTTTTCAGGTGTTAATTCAATACTTTGAGGAAAGGTTTTAACTTTCTTTTTCTGATTGCTTAAATACAATAACGGATGATAAGCATCTCTTAAAAGTAAATCTCTATCTTCATTTATTTCTGGTAAAATAGCATTTAAGGATCTAGCATATTGCGCTTTAGCAAAAATAACATCCAATTCAGTTAAAAACTCTTGATATTGCTTTAAAAGAGGTAAAAATGGACGTATAAAATTGGTAAGTGTTTTTAATATCCGAATCACTTCTTCGTGCTCTTCGTATTCCAGATTGTTTAATTCTCTGGTATGTTGTAAGGTAGTTTCTGGTTCAATATAAACAATACTTCCAGTTTTGCTTCCCCCCATAATTGCTCCTTTAACCTTACGTCTGTACATAGCTTTTACTGCCAACACCCGTTTGTTATCTACAACTGACTCTCTAATGTCGTCTAAATAATCTAATTGATGATAGGTGTTTAGAGCTGAAACAAAACTATGGTTGATTTTACCCTTTAATTTGTTTATTTCTTGTCTTAATTCTGAAAGAAAAGCTGAAGCATTATCTTTTACATCTCCAAACCGATCCATAATGCTATCTATCTGTTCAATAACCACTTTGGTGACTTCAATTTCTGAAGCATAGGCATATAATTTAGGATAGTATTCGTCAAACTTTTTTAAGAATTTAATTATCTCGTTTGCAGTAATAGAAATAGCTACAATTTTTTTTAAACTGTGAGATTCTAGATAGGTGTTTTCTATCTTTAAAAGCTTTAATTCTTTGGCTATTGTTTCAAAACCATGATTTGGAATCCTATTATCGTTATAAAATGAAGCTAAAAATTCATTGGTTAGGGTTAGGCTATTTAAAACAGCCTCTTTATTATTAAGGGGTTCAATTTTTAATGTTTGTTCATGGCCTAGTGCTGTTGTGCATAGTTCACTTACTTGTTGTAAAACAGTTGAAAATTCTAAATCCTGAAGGGTCTTTTTTTGAATGTGTATCATGTATTTTGCTTCTAAAAAGCAACTAAATTTGAAGCTGCTAATTTACGCATTATGTTTTAAAATTAATAGTCAACACATTATTTGATACCATAATATTGATTAATTTTGAATTTTTAAAATAGAAAAATATGACGGTTAAAAAAATCTTTTGTTTACTACTAATTTCAATCTTTTTATTTAATTGTAAAAAAAGCTATTTTAAATATACTGAAAAACCAGAATATATAACAAACCCATCAATTGATACTAAGCCTTATTTTGATGCTTATGATGCTACTTTGAAAATTTGGGATGTTCCTTTTGAAGAATTATATATCCCAACAACTTTTGGAACGGCTCATGTTATTGTAAGTGGACCTGAATCTGGCGAACCATTGGTTTTATTACATGGTATGAATGCTAGTTCAACCATGTGGTATCCAAATATAAAAGACTTTACCAAAGAATATCGTGTTTATGCTATCGATTTTATTTTAGAACCTGGAAAATCTTATATATTAAACGATATTGAAAGTGTTGACCAAATTTCCGCATGGTACCATGAAATATTTAGTAAGCTAAAATTAGAATCTTTTCATATAATTGGTGCATCTAGAGGTGGTTGGTTGGCTGTTAATCTAGCCCTTCAAAACCAAGAACAAATAAAAAGCATGACGTTATTAAGTCCAGCCCAAACTTTTATTTGGATTAGACCAAGTACGGATTTACTCAAGAATATTGTTTTGGCTTTATCATCTCAAGAAAAACAAATTGAGCAAAGCTTAAAATCGATGTCAAGTAACGTGGATCACATTAATAAAACATATTTGAAGCAATATTACATTGGGGTTGAAAAAGATTCCATTAACAAATTTGTAATGAAAATGCAACCTTTTTCGAAACGCGATTTTGAATCTCTAAAAATGCCTGTTTTGGTATTAATTGGTGATGATGATATGATTAACAATGATAAAACAATATCAATGGCAAAGAAATTAATTCCCTACGGGCAAGGAGAAACCATTGAAAATGCAGGGCATTTTTTATCTGTTGATCAACCGGAAGTCGTTGATCAAAAAATTCTTCAGTTTTTAGAAAGCACTAAAAAGTAATTTATATATAGACCTGAATGGTTAAAGAAATCATTGTAAAAATAAGTAGGATCACCACTAAAGGAATAATAAATTTAAGCCATTTATCGTAACCCACTTTTACAATTGCTAACGATGCTAATATTAAACCCGTAGGATTTATAAAGGAAAACAAGCCCATTCCATATTGATAACAATTAACAATTATTTCTCTTCCAAAACCAACAGTATCGGCTAGCGGAGACATGATTGGCATGGTTAAAACAGCCATTCCAGAAGAACTTGGAATAAAGAATGATAACCCACCATAAATAAATAACATGACGTTTGCAAAAACACCTTTATTCATGCCTTCGGTAATGTTGCTGGAATGATATAATAAAGTATCGCTAATAAATCCATCTTCCATTAATACCGAAACACCTCTGGCAATTCCAATAATAATGGCAACACCTAATAAATCGCCAGCACCTTTAACAAAGGTATCAACAAAATTAGCTTCCTGTATTTTACCTATAAACCCAATTAGAATGGCTCCAACAAAAAATACGGTTGTCATTTCTAAAAACCACCAATCTAGTTGTGATACACCATATATCATAACCACAAAACACATAGAAAACACAAATAAAATAAGACGTAAACGCGTTGTTAATTTAACTGTAGCATTATTGGACGTTCCAAAAATGGCTTCAATTTGTTCTTTCTGACTGTAGATAATCGATTTCGAAGGATCTTTTTTCACCCTACTAGCATATCGTAAAATGTATATGATGCAAATAAGCGTTCCTAGAAATAGCATGATCAATCTGCCTGTTAAGCCTGTTGTCCAATTAATTCCTGCGGCATCTGAAGCAATAATTACGCTAAACGGATTAACTGTAGAACACATGGTTCCAATGGATGAGCCAATATAAATAGCGGCTAATGGCACAATAGCATCATATTTTGCTGCTAAAAACATGGGGATTAAAATAGGGTAGAAGGCTATGGTTTCTTCAGCCAGACCAAAAGTTGTTCCTCCTAAAGCGACTAAACTAGTGACTAAAATAATAAGTACATATTCGTAACCCTTCAAGGTTTTTGCTAACCAAGAAATACCAGCATCAAAAGCACCAGTAAGATTCATAATTCCTATTAATCCTCCTATAATTAATACTAAAAAAATAATATCGGAGGCTGCAATAATGCCTTTTATAGGAGATTCAAAAAAGGCTAAAACCCCTTGAGGTCTTGCTTCAACTTCCTGATAGGTATTTGGAATTGATATGGGTTTACCAATATCTCCATTTGTAAACTTTTCCAAAGGAATTTTAATATGCAAATCTTCCAACGTTTTTTGACTAGCTTCTAAAGTGGTTGTATTTTCTATGTTGCTTCTAGTAAAGGTATTTGCTTCTTTATTATAAGACAGAGAGTCGTATTTTCCAGCAGGTATAATCCATGTTAAAAGTGCTACAATGGCAGCAATTATTAATAAAATGGTTTGTGCTGTTGGGAATTTAATCTTTTTCAAGTGCCTATTATTTTAATTAGAATAAAGATAGTATTAATTTAGTATCCTCTTAAAAGCGAAGATATAAAATGACTTCAAATATTGATACTAGTTGGGAACCTTTTTTAAGCAAAGAATTTAACGCCACGTACTTTAAAGCCTTAAAACAATTCTTGAATGAGGAATACAAAAACGATACATGTTTTCCTCCGGAAACTGAGATTTTCAATGCATTTAAACATTGTGACTTCAATAATTTAAAAGTTGTTATTATTGGGCAAGATCCTTATCATGGTTTGGGCCAAGCTCATGGATTGTGCTTTTCGGTTAATGAGGGTGTTTCATTTCCTCCTTCACTTAAAAATATTTTTAAAGAATTAGAACAAGATTTAGGAATTCCTTATCCCGAAAGTGGAAATCTTACAAAATGGGCAGATCAAGGGGTGTTTTTATTAAATGCTACTTTAACTGTTAGGCAAGGCGAGGCTGGGAGTCATCAAAAAAAGGGATGGGAACAATTTACAGATGCTGTTATTAAAACTATTAATGAGGAAAAAGAAAATGTTGTTTTTTTACTTTGGGGTGGATATGCAAAAAAGAAAGCGAAATTAATAGATAAAGAGAGACATTTTGTTTTAGAAACAGGTCATCCATCTCCTTTAAGTGCGAATAGAGGTTATTGGTTCGGAAATAAACATTTTAGCAAAACTAACTCCCTGTTGGAGCAAGTTGGGTTGCGTTCTGTAGACTGGTAGTTTCAGTATTTATAACTAATGTTGGTTTGGTTTGTACATTTTCAGAAGTTCGACGCGTTGTTTTGTTACAACTAAAAAATAGCAATAAAAAATTTACGGCAACTAGAGAAGAAATGATTATAGTAATTGTTAATAGCATAAGTAATTAGTTCTTTTAACTCTTTATGAAAACAAATATAAGAGATTAGATCTTAAAATCTAAATATTTTTTAACATAATTGAAAATCCCGTTATTATAAAGTGGTGATATTTAGTCTATTTTAAAATATTTTAAGGAATATTTATGTTAAAAATTTCTATTAAATTACAGTTACCAAATCATCAAAACCTATCTTTTTTGGGATAATATTTAATGCTAGTAATTGCTCTTGTATGTTATTTATGGTTGCTTCACTCATTTGGTTTTGAGACCATTCTGTAAGTGATAACCATTCTTGTACATCTTCAATTTTTTGATGATATCTTTCAGCAATAATTTTATCTATGTCTGGAATATTTTTAAAATTCTTGGTAATGTTGTTTATGATATCAAGAATCGTATTTATTTCATTTTGATAGATGCTTAAAGATTCATCTCTTCCGGCAATTACAAAACATGGCCATGGAGTAGGACATTTTCCGATGCGTCTAAAAACACCTTTGTCTACAAGAGGTTTGGTCATGAATTTTTCCCACATAAAATAATCAGCTTTTCCTTCAGTTAAACCTTCAACAGCACCATCCAGATTTTTAATTACTTCAAAATGCAAATCTGTTTCTAAGTTCCAATCATTATTTTGAGCATTTATATATGCCATTAAATGGGAACCAGAACCATAACGACTTATAGCAGCCTTTGTCCCTTTTAAGTCTTCTAAAGAATTATAAGTTGAATTTTGAGCTACATGAATTCCCCAAATTAAAGGAGTTTCTACAAAAGTTTGAATAATTTTACTTGGATTGCCATCAACAATATCCTTTATAATCCCTTCTGTTAAAATAACCGCTAAATCTATATCGCCTTTTCTTAAAGCTTTAGCCATTGCGCCAGTACCACTAGGATAATCTTCCCATCTTAAATTAATACCCGCTTTTTTAAAAGCACCTTGTTTAAGAGCTAAATACCAAGCAAGATTAAAGTGTTCTGGAACGCCACCAATATGAATTGTTTTCATTGAAATAGTTTGATTTTGTATTCCTTTCTTAAAAAGAATTATAATTGATTATGCTATTTTATTTAAAGTATAGGTAATTAATTTTTCAACTACAGCTTTAGGGTCTTTACTAAATTCGCCTGAGGCTCGATTGGCTATTATAGCATTTAACGATAAAGCTTGATGACCTAATAATTTAGACAAACCGTAAATAGCTGATGTTTCCATTTCTAAATTGGTAATTCTTATGCCTTCAAAAGCAAAGGAATCCATTTTATGGTTTAATTCGGGATCTTGTAATGCCAATCTTAAAACACGCCCTTGAGCCCCATAAAAACCACCAGCAGTAGCTGTTAAACCTTTATATGTTTGATTACTTTCGAATATTTTTTCAAGTTCCTGACTGTTACCTACTACTATGGGACGCGCTTTATTGGAGCTCCAATTTGTATAGTTTATGAATGCATCTTCCATTGCTTTATTTCCAATAGAATCTAATTGATAAGAATGAAGCATTCCATTCAAATCTAATCCATGAGAACTTATTACTAAGGAATCTACAGGCACATCCGCCTGTAAAGAACCAGAAGTTCCAACTCTCACAAAATTTAAGCTGGTATGAGTTTCTTTAGGAATTTTTGTTACTAAATCAATATTGACTAAGGCATCCAACTCATTTAAAACAATGTCTATGTTATCTGGTCCAATTCCTGTAGAAATTACCGTTAAACGTTTACCTTTATAAATACCTGTTTGCGTTTTAAATTCACGTTTTTGAGTCGAGAATTCGATGCTATCAAAATGCTTGGTAATTTTTTCAACTCGATCTTGGTCTCCCACTAAAATGATATCGTGAGCTATATGTTCTGGTTTTAAATTTAAATGATAAACGCTACCATCTGGATTTAAAATTAATTCTGAATTTTTAATTGACATTAAGTGGTGTTTTAATTAATTTGTTTGTTTCACTATCGTAGGAATAATCTAAGCGATTGACACCTCCAAAAGTCAAATTGTTGTTTATTTCATAGGAGAAATTATGATTTCCTAATAAAGCTTCGTGTCCTTTTCTATTTAAAGTTATTTCATTTTCTTCTACTGTATAAAACATGTGAAGTAATTCTATTTTCCTTAATAATTGCATGTCTCCAAAGCCGTAATATCCTTGATAGTTCATCACATAACCCATTAAATGGTTTATAGATTTTATGTTTTTTTCTTTGATAAGAATCAAAATATTTTCTTCTAAGACGTTAAGTCCTGATTTTATATTTGGAAACCTATTGATATGGGCCTTTAAACAATTACTCAAATATTTAAAGGAAGATTTCTCTATAATATAAGGCTTTAGTAAATTATGATCCTTGCCACAGTAAATTTCCCATACATTAATAGCTAATTCAATATCACTAGCTTTTAATTCTGTTTTTTCTTTATAATGTTGAAGTAATTGAGGAGTTGATAATTCTGAAAGTGCTTTTAAGTCAGATTTACCTTTAATTCTACCACTACATACCAAATACAAAGGTAATTTAACCTGCTTCTCTTTTAGTAATTTGATAACCGCTATCATGTTGATATGACAAAACAAATCATATTCAAACCAGAGTACAATTTCGGAATATGCTTCCGTATGATCTAAGATACTTAATTCCTCTTTAAACTCTTCCTCATTAATTTCAATTTGATAAAAATCGTTTAAAAAAGCCTTTCGCTTAGATAGAAATTCTTCTGAATCTATTTCACTTGTTGTTGGCCCTTCACACAACATTTCTTGCCATGTTAAAATATCACCAGGAATATTGAGGTCTTTTAGGCAATCTGTAAAACTATTACCATTGGTTATATGCAATATTTTTTTTACCATCAACCTCCAACCCGTTTTACTTGAAACCCTTTTTCTTTAAGAATCGTCATGATTTTATCTCTATAATCTCCTTGAATGATGATTTTATCGTCTTTAAAACTACCTCCAACACTAAGGGTTGTTTTTATCTCTTTTGCAAGTATTTTAAAATCTTCTGTAGCTCCAGTATATCCTTCTAAAATAGTAATAGGTTTTCCTTTTCGCTTTTCATACTTACAGATTATAGGCTCGTCTTGAATCCATAAATCGGTAGCTTTCTCTTCAGAATCTTCCATAGAAGGATCTGGTTCATGCTCCGGAAAGAGATTTTTTAATTGGTCTTGTAAATCCATAGTTTTAGTTGACAGGCTCAGTAAACAGTCTCAGCTTGTTACAAAACAAGCAAATGATTGCGTCTGAAACCAAATAACTTATTTTTTAATTAATCCAAGCTCGATTAGACGTTCGGTTAAGAATTCGCCAGCAGTAATATCTTCGAATTGTTTTGGATTATTTTCATCTATACAACTTTCAAGCACGTCTAATTTCATGTCACTAATAGGATGCATGAAAAACGGAATAGAATATCGTGACGTTCCCCAAAGTTCTCTTGGCGGATTGATAACGCGATGGATGGTGGACTTTAATTTGTTATTAGTATGTCTAGAAAGCATGTCTCCCACATTAATCATTAATTCGTCTGGTTCTGCTATAGCATCTAGCCATTCTCCTTCATTGTTTTGCACTTGTAACCCACGACCTTGAGCTCCCATCAATAAGGTAATCAAGTTGATGTCTCCATGAGCAGCCGCGCGAACAGCATTTTTAGGTTCGTCCAAAATAGGAGGGTAGTGGATAGGTCTTAAAATACTATTTCCATTATGAATGTAATTATCAAAATAAGTTTCTTCCAAACCTAAATGTAAAGCCAAAGCACGTAATACATACTTGGCGGTTTTCTCTAGCATTCTATAAGTCTCTTTTCCAACTCTATCAAATTCCGGAAGTTCTGTTACTTCCACATTTTTAGGGTATTCAGCTTCAAGTTTTGGGTTGTCTTCAACATATTGACCAAAATGCCAAAACTCTTTTAAATCGCCTTCTTTTTTACCTTTAGCACTTTCTTTTCCAAAGGAAATATAGCCACGTTGTCCACCAATGCCTTCTATTTCATATTTTCGTTTGGTATCTACTGGAAGGGAGAAAAATTCTTTGACTTCTCCATACAAATTATCTACCAAAGCATCGTCTAAAAAATGCCCTTTTAAAGCCACAAAACCTATGTCTTCGTATGCTTTACCAATTTCATCTACAAACTTTTGCTTTCTTACTGGATCGCCAGAAGTAAAATCTTTTAAATTAACACTAGGTATATTATTCATGGTATTTATTTTAATATGTAAGTATTACAAATGTACAAAAACATTATAAAGATTGGAACACTAATTATTCTAAGAATTTCATTTGAAATTATCAATTTATATTATATTTGACAAACGATTTTTATGAGTACGCAAGTGACTACACCTACTGAAATACAATACAATAAAGCAAATCTAGATTCTACCGAATTACTAGAGTTATATAAAAACATGCTAAAGCCTCGAATGATAGAAGAGAAGATGCTCATTCTATTACGTCAAGGAAAAGTCTCTAAATGGTTTTCTGGAATAGGCCAAGAAGCCATCTCTGTTGGCGTGACCATGTCTTTAAAAAAAGAAGAATATATCTTGCCAATGCACCGGAATCTAGGTGTTTTTACTACAAGAGACATTCCATTATACCGCCTATTTAGTCAGTGGCAAGGAAAAGCCAATGGCTTTACTAAAGGTCGTGACAGATCATTTCACTTTGGAACTCAAGAGTTTAAAATTGTGGGAATGATTTCTCATTTAGGACCACAACTAGGTGTTGCAGATGGTATTGCATTAGCAAGTAATCTACAAAACAAAAAACAAGTAACTGCTGTGTTTACAGGGGAAGGCGGAACAAGTGAAGGCGATTTCCACGAAGCACTTAACGTGGCTTCCGTATGGAATTTACCCGTCATGTTCTGTGTTGAGAATAACGGTTATGGTTTATCTACACCTACTAGCGAACAATACAATTGTAAAGATATTGCAGACCGAGCTTTAGGCTATGGTATGGAGTCTCATATTATTGATGGAAATAATATTATTGAAGTTTACACGAAAGTTAGAGATATTGCCGAAAGCTTAAGAAAAGATCCTCGTCCTGTGTTACTGGAATTTAAAACTTTTAGGATGCGTGGTCATGAAGAAGCAAGTGGAACTAAATACGTGCCTCAAGATCTATTAGATGCTTGGGCTAAGAAAGATCCTCTTGAAAATTTCCAAGCTTTTCTTAAAGATGAAGGGGTTTTAACAGAAACTCAAGAAGTTGCTTTTAGATCTGAAATTCTTAAAGAAATTAATGAGCATCTTCAAATTGCAAACGAAGAAAAAGCAATTACTCCAAGTGAAAGTGAAGAATTAAATGATGTTTACAAACCTTTTGATTATAAGGAGGTTACTAAAAATAAAGAAACTAAAGAAGTTCGTTTTATAGACGCACTTTCTGATGGTTTAAAACAATCCATGGAACGTCATGAAGACTTAGTTATTATGGGTCAAGATATTGCAGAATATGGAGGAGCCTTTAAAATAACTGATGGTTTTGTCGAGCAATTTGGAAAAGACCGTGTAAGAAATACACCTATTTGTGAGTCGGCCATTGTGGAAGCCGCCATGGGATTATCTATTTCTGGAATTAAGTCTGTGGTTGAAATGCAATTTGCGGATTTTGTAACTTCAGGATTTAATCCTGTGGTTAATTATTTAGCCAAATCGCATTACAGATGGAATCAAGAAGCGGATGTGGTAGTAAGAATGCCTTGCGGTGGTGGCGTTGCTGCTGGTCCATTTCATTCTCAAACCAATGAAGCTTGGTTTACTAAAACGCCAGGACTAAAAGTTGTTTATCCTGCATTTCCAGCAGATGCCAAAGGATTATTAGCAACAGCAATAAACGACCCCAATCCCGTATTGTTTTTTGAACACAAAGCTTTATATAGAAGTATTAGACAAGAAGTTCCAACAGATTATTTTACACTTCCTTTTGGAAAAGCATCTCTTTTAAAAGAAGGAAACCAAGTTACCATTATTACTTATGGGGCAGGAGTCCATTGGGCTTTAGAAATCTTGGAAAAGAATCCTGAAATTCAAGCAGACTTATTAGACTTAAGAACCTTACAACCTTTGGATATAGAAGCTATTTATGCTTCGGTTAAGAAAACAAGTCGTGCTATAATTCTGCAGGAAGATTCGTTGTTTGGTGGTATTGCATCAGATATTTCTTCTATGATTATGGAAAACTGTTTCGAAGCTTTAGATGCACCTGTTAAACGTGTAGCAAGTATGGAAACACCCATTCCTTTTATTAATCAATTGGAAGAGCAGTATTTGGCCAAAGGGAAGTTTGAAAGTGCTTTAAAAGAGTTATTAGCTTATTAAAAAAATAGAGAGAGAACAAAAAGAGAGCCAATTGGCTCTCTTTTTTAATTTATAGAATCTAGATAAGCTTTCACTTCGTTTATACCACGCAATAAATTTCCACTTCAAAGTATAATAAATTTTGAAAATTTATTATACTTTGTATTAAAAATCTTAACTTTATAGGAATGATAATTAAATGAGTTATGTTGACAAAGACAAAATTAATTGAACATATTGAGAGTTTTCCAGAGAATTTTTCTTTAGAAGAGTTATTTGAAAGATTGATTTTATTAGATAAAATTGAAAAAGGCAATCTTCAATCAGTAAAAGGCAAGGTGATTTCAGAATCAGAACTTGATAAAGAAATTGAAAAATGGTTCGAATAAATTGGACAATTCAATCTCTATCCGATCTTAAAAGTATTGCTAAATATATTGCAAAAGACTCTAAACATTTCGCTAAACTTCAGGTTTCAATAATAAGACAAAGAACACAAATATTAAAGTCTCAAGTTTATTCAGGTAAAGTTGTTGAAGAATTAGCTAAACAGGATATAAGAGAATTAGTTGAAGGAAATTACCGTATTATATATAAAGTTGTCACAGAGAATCATATTGATATTATAACAATTCATCATTCTGCAAGAAATCTTCACAAAAGGAAAATTTAAAAAGGAAAGTTTGGAATTGCTGTGAAAGAATTAATTATTTATTTGAAAAAAGATAAACGAAAAGAGAGCCAATTGGCTCTCTTTTTTAGTTCTATAGAAACTGTCAATTTATTTTAAAGCATCTGAATAAGCTTGCACTTCATCCAGTACACGCAATAAATTCCCACTCCAAATCATCTGAATCTCTTCTTCGGTATAACCACGTTTTACCATCTCCAGAGTGACATTAAAGGTTTCTGAGGCATTGTTCCAGTCTTCAATACCACCGCCACCATCAAAATCGCTACTAATTCCAACATGTTCTATACCAATTTTATCGACTATATAATCGATGTGATCTACCAAGTCGGCAACATTAACGTTAGGAGGGAAGCCCTCAATTTTATTGGCTCTGGTATTTGCTAAATCCAGAACCTTTTTATAATATCCAAAAAATGATTCTTGTTCTTCAGGAACCAGAGCCATCACTTCCTTTTTAGTTGTATACCATGTAACACCTAATGAATCTGCAACCTCTTGTTGTATGGCTATTATTTCAGCATTTCTTTTATTCATTTTATTAATATTCAAATAATCGTCTAAAGCAACTACTTGCACAACACCTCCATTTTCTTTTAACCATTGCAATTGCTCATCATCTAAATTTCTACTAACATCGCTAAGTGCTCTTGCAGAAGAATGTGAAGCAATAATTGGCACTTGACTTAACTCAATCATTTGTTTCATGGCTTCTTTTGAAGGATGTGAGACATCTATCATCATACCCAATCGGTTCATTTCAACAATCACTTCCTTTCCTAAAACACTTAATCCATTATGCAACCAAATACTATCATTTTCACCTGTATTGCTATCGCTTAACTGACTGTGTCCATTATGAGCCAAAGACATATATCTTGCGCCAAGATTATAGAATTTTTCAACATTTGTAATATCTAGTCCAATTGGATAGCCATTTTCAATACCAATCATCGCGATTTTTTTGCCAGAGTCATTAATGCGTCTTACATCGTTCGAGGTTAAAGCTAACTCTATTTGATCTGGTGCTAATTCTTCGGTTAGTTTATGAATGGCTTCAAATTTAGCCATAGCATTCGCATAAGCCTTTTCATAACCTTCATCTGTTAAGGTGTCTTGCCCTGTGTAAACAATAAACCAAACGGCATCCAAGCCTCCAGCTTTCATTTTTGGTAAGGTAATTTGCGAGCTAAGATCTTGGGTGTAATTAATGGAATCTGTAAAATTACTTACATCTATATCATCATGCGTATCAAGGGTAATAACGCGTTCGTGAATCACTTTTGCTCGTTCTATTAATGCTAAGGAATCCTTTTTAATGCTTGAATCTTCCGGTTGTTTGACGTCTTGTTTACAAGAAATAAAAGTTAGTATGGAAGCTAAAATTAAAAGATTGGTTTTCATGATTTTATTTGTTTGGTTTAGAGTAGAAAGTTACAAAAAAGAAAATCAAGTTTTAGATATCCTTAAAAATTGTATATTTATTCATCAACTTATAAAAAATGATTATAAAAATATTTTTATCACTATCGTTACTTATATGGAATTCAAGTTGCAAAAAAGATGAAGATCCTTATACTTGGAAATCATTAAAGGTTTCTGCATCCGCTTATAATTCAGTAAGTTATCAGACAAGTGAAAATCCGCACATCACTGCATTTGGGGACAGTCTTATTCCAGGGAAAAAATATATAGCCGTTTCAAGAGATTTGTTAGCACTAGGTTTAGACCACAATACGCCTGTGAAAATTACAGGTTTAGAAGGTGTTTATTTAGTAAAAGATAAGATGAATAGTCGCTGGACCAATAAAATAGATATCTATATGGGAACAGATATCGAGGCTGCTAAAATTTGGGGTAGGAAGAAAGTAAACATCGAATACGGAATTATAGAAGATGACCTTGAAATATTAAATGATTAAAAAAAAAGTCAGCATAAACATGCTGACTTTTTTAGTTAGACTAATCTCAAATTATTAATGGGCAAAACGTTTTATGCCTGTCCAAAGTTCATCTTCGGAGTTATTAAATCTCTTAGCGAGTTTATTAATTGAAAAATGTTTTACTTTTTCGTAAGAATCTCTGGAAATTTTAATAACTGCTTTCATTTTGATTGGTTTTAAATAGATCCTCCGAAGCTTTTGGCGAAGGAGGATTGATTGATTGATTGATTGATTGATTGATTGATGATTTGTTTTAGATCCAGTTATCTGAATCTTCTATTACTATTCCAAGTAAATCCTTTACTGGTGCTTACTCTATCTGTAATTTGATTGTTGTTTAAAGTTCTCATGATTTCTATGTTTTATTGATTGATTATTGGTTTTTGATTGATACGTTTATCTGTATCTTCTTTTACAATTCCAGGTATATCCTTTACTTGTACTTACTCTGTCTGTTACTTGGTTGCTGTTTAAAGTTCTCATAATTTTAAGTTTTAAAGATTGATTGATACTAAATAGACGACAGGTATTTTAAATTGTTACAGTACTATGTATAACATAATAGATTTTTAACATTATTTAACAGAAAAACAGGGGAGTAACGCCATAAAAAAAAGGTGTAAGAAGACTGAAACAAGGTTATTTCATTAAAGTTTTGATAAAAAATTGCATATTATATTATAAGGAACGATTTTTGAACTTATAACTTTTTTTATTTTAATTCGTTATCTTTAAACTTATAACCCAAACCATGAAATATATTTGTTTCATTATATGTTGTTTTCTTTCCTTATCTGCATTTTCTCAAATAGATGCTAGTCAAGAATCAACCAGTATTCCGGCTATTCAAAGTAATGAAGGTAGTACAGGAACTTTGCTGTTAGAATCAAAACCCATTGAAAATAATGGTTTAAGCATTCCTAATTCTGGTAAAGTTAATGGGCTGTCAATTCCAAATCAAAGTGAGATGCCAGATCCTAATAAAAAGGAATTCTCCATGTTTAATAGTGAAGAATTTGGAAATCCTGCAGAATTATATACCAAACAAATTAAACAACACACTAAATATACTAAGGAAGAAGGTGGCTCTAGAGAAAATGGTAGTACAACTAACCAATATCTAGGAGATTTTACTACTGGGGTTTCTCAAGTAAATGTTATTTATAGAGATCATCAATATCCAGATGGCGATCGTGTACGTGTTTTTGTAAACGACGATGTGGTTATTCAAAATGCTTTATTGCAAACTTCATTTAATGGTTTTCAATTAAATTTGGTTGAAGGCATTAATAAAATAGATTTTCAGGCATTAAATCAGGGGAGTTCTGGGCCGAATACTGCCGAACTTCAAATACTTGATAGTACTGGAAACATCATTGCTACAGGTGTTTGGAATCTTGCTACTGGGGTAAAAGCGACCTTGATTGTAATTAAAGAATAAGGTTTAATTCTTTTACATCTCCAGGTTGCATTTGGTTTAATTTAAAATCACCTATTCGAACACGAACCAATCTTAAGGTTGGAAATCCAACTACGGCCGTCATTTTTCGAACTTGTCTAAACTTGCCCTCGGTTATAGTTATTGAAAACCAACTTGTAGGGCCATGTTTTTGATCTCTAACAAAACGTTCGGGTATATTATCTGGCACTGTTTCAAAAAGGAAAGCAACAGAAGGTTTGGTTAGATAGGGTTTTCCTTCTACTGATATTTCCACCCCTTGTCTCAACTTTTCTAGAGCTAGGGGAGTCATAATACCATCAACCATTACGTAATATTCCTTTTCAACTTGCGAACTTCTAATATAATCGCTCATTTTTCCATCGGTTGTTAATAATAGTAAACCTTCAGATTTTTCATCTAATCTTCCAATCGCCATCACATTTTCTGGGAATTCAAAAAGGGTTCCTAATAATTTTTTGTTTCGTCTTTTATTCTGATTATTAACAAATTGACTCAGATAACCATAAGGTTTATAGAGCTTAAAATGCAGGTGTTTTTCAGAATCAGACATAATATAACTAATTATTAAAGTATATTAAAAGAAAGAAGCACTTCTTAAAAATATCTTATTAACTGCAAATGTTAAAAAAACTTAAGAATATTATTCGCTTTAAATCTAAAAAAACTAAGAAAAGAGCTTATTTTTGCACATTACAAATTTTTTATGAGCAAGACAGTTACATCTTTAGAATTAGAAGAAAGACGAGAAGGAAAGAACCTTTATAGCTACCAAAAAGGTGCTATTGATAAGATTTTTAAATGCTTTGAAGAGGCTCCAGAAGATTACCATTTACTGTATCAATTACCAACTGGTGGAGGAAAAACAGTTATTTTCTCTGAAATAGTTAGACAATATTTAAAACATCACAAGAAAAAAGTGCTGGTTATGACTCATAGAATCGAGTTATGCCGACAAACTTCAACCATGTTAGAAGAATTTGGTGTGGACAACAAAGTGGTTAGTAGTAAAGCCAATTTGGAAGACCAAGCACAATTTAGTTGTTTTGTAGCTATGGTTGAAACCTTGAATAACCGTTTGCAAGAAGGTAAACTGGATATTTCTGATATTGGACTTGTTATTATTGATGAGGCGCATTACAATTCCTTTACCAAGCTCTTTAAGTTTTTTGAAAAATCTTTTATCTTAGGGGTAACAGCAACTCCTTTAAGCTCGAACATTAAATTACCAATGAAAGACAACTACAACGAATTGATTGTAGGTGAAACTATCGAGTCTTTAATTAGTAATGAGTTTCTTTCTCAAGCAGATTTTTATTCCTATAATGTAGGGTTAACCTCTTTGGTTGTTGGTGCAAATGGAGATTATACCGTAAAATCTTCAGAAGATTTATACACCAATAACGACATGCTTACTAAGTTAATGCAAGCATATGAAGAACGTTGTAAAGGAAAGAAAACCCTAATTTTTAATAACGGTATTAATACCTCTTTACATGTTTACGATACCTTCCGTACGGCGGGATATCCTGTGGCTCATTTAGATAATACCAATACAAAAAAAGAAAGACGTAAAATATTAAAATGGTTTAATCAGACTCCTGATGCTATTTTAACTTCAGTAAGTATTTTAACTACTGGGTTCGATGAGCCAACTGTAGATGCCATTATCCTTAATAGAGCAACCAAATCCTTGACACTTTATTACCAAATGATTGGACGTGGTTCGCGTATTCTACATAACAAAAATAGATTTACTGTTATTGATTTAGGGAATAACCTTCATAGGTTTGGACCTTGGGGTGCCGATTTAGATTGGCAACGTATCTTTAAATCGCCTAGCTATTATCTTGATAATATTTTAAGTGATGAAGAGTTAGAAGATAATTTTAGATATGAAATGCCGGACGACTTACGTGCTGAGTTTGGAAAATCGGATGTGGTTTATTTCAACATTAAAGAAACCTATATTGATGCTGTTAGAAATGGAGAATCATCTAAAGTAGTTTTAGAACGCTCTATTGAACATCATGTAAAAATATGTGTTGAAAACAGTGAAGATTTGTACGACGCTTTAGATTTGGCTAAGAAACTTGGAGACGATATTGATTATAGAATCCATCGTTATACCAAATGTATTAGCAAGAGCACCTTTAATTTTGTAGAATGGTTGAAAGACGATTATAGAAAAAAATTAAGAGCTTACTTAAGATCTAATTTCGATGAAGTTTTTCTAGAAGTACATGGCAGACCAGTCGAAGATTAATTAAGATACTTGCCATTTTATAAGGATTTTAAAGTGAAGGTTGTGAAAATATAGTCTGTTTTCCTCATAACTTATATAAAACCTGATAAAAGTCAATTTATATCTTTTAAATTAATAATATCTTTAAACTTTAAATAGTTTATATATGAAAAAGATATTATTACCAACAGATTTTTCTGAGAATTCCTGGGAAGCTTCACTTTATGCTTTAAATTTATTTAAGAATGAGACATGTACATTTTACATCATGCATTCTTTAGAGCCTTTAGTATCGGCTCCATCTACAGCTGTTTCTTCTAAAAGAGCTAGCGAAGCCATTAGTAAATCCAGACTTAGTGAATCTAAAACAGAATTAGAGAGCGAATTAAAAAGGCTTCATGAACTTCCGAAAAATGATAAACATACTTTCGAGACTATTATAGCTCATGACTATTTTTTAGAAGCTGTAAGATCTTCAGTTAAAAAACTAGACATTCAAATAGTGATTGTTGGTACCAAAGGAGCTAGTGGTATTAAAGAAATGACCATTGGTAGCAACACGTCCAACTTAATCAATAAACAATCCTGTCCAATTATTGCTGTACCTCAAAACGCTTTAAGCCACAACATGTTGGAAATAGGGTTTGCGAGTGATTTTAGTATTAGTGACTACGGAAACGAGCTTAACTTATTAAAAGAAATTGCTGTAGCCAATAAATCTAAAATATCTCTGGTTCATGTCCTTCACAAAAATGATGAACTGTCTACAGAAGCATTGGAAAACAAAATAGTTTTAGAAGCTACTTTGAAACCTTTGGCTATCGATTTTTATCTTATTAAAGATGTAGCGGTAGAAGTAGGGACTCGTGTTTTTAGTGAAAGCAGAAGATTAGGAATGCTTTGTATTATCAATAAGAAACATAGTTTCTTTGAGAAGCTTTTCAATAAGAGCAATAGCAAGTCTATTAGTAGTCATCTAAATGTACCTTTACTCATTATCAATCACGAGACAGCATAAAACAAAAAAGACGTTATCTAAATGGATAACGTCTTTTTTTTGGATTAAGAAATATAATATTTGATCTAAAATGTATTAGTTTGAAGACATAAGGGCAAAAAACTTATCGATGTTAGGCATGATGATTATGCGTGTACGTCTGTTTTTAGCTCTGTTGTCGTTTGTATCATTTGGATATAAAGGCAGGTAGAAACTTCTTCCAGCTGCAATTAATTTCTCAGGAGCTACTTTATAATCTGATTGTAATTTTTTAACTACAGAAGTAGCACGAAGTACACTTAAATCCCAGTTATCTTTAACAGCCGCGTTAGCTACCATTGTTTGATTGTCTGTATGACCTTCAACCATAACATCTAAGCTTTCTTCAGAATTGATAACATCAGCAATCTTTTGTAAAATATCGTTTGCTTTGTTACTTACGTGATAGCTTCCAGAGTTAAATAACATATCGTCTGCAATTGAAATCATTACTACCGTTTCATTAATATCAATGGCAAGATCTTCATCTTCATTCATGTTATTAATGGTTTTACGTAAGTTGTAACTCACAGCTAAATTCATAGAATCTTTTAGCGTTTTAGCTTGAGCTAAAGCATTTTGATCTACGTTTTTAAGCGTCGCTTCCATTTGCTTTCTAACATCTTTAGAAATTACAACATCATCACCTACAACTACTATTTGAGAATCATTCTCTGCAGTTAAGGAATTAATTTTTGTGTTATAGATATCTATTCTAGCTTGAATTTCATCGAATTTAGCTTCTAGATCTTCTTTTTCAATTTGTGTTTTTTGTAATTGGCTAATAATTTCACCATTCTCTTGTTCTAAGGCTACGTATTTCTTTTTTGAAACACAGGCAGTCAATAAAATTCCGGTTAGTAGAAAGATTGATACTTTTTTCATAATTTAAGTTTCTTGTTTTTGATTACTCTATATCTACGGTAATGTTAGGTTAATGGACGTTTGAGATGTGATTTTATAATTTCTTTAACAAATTAAAATGATAAAAATGGCATCAAATAATTAGAAGTTAATGACTTACATTTTAAATAAAAAACTCAGTTGTTTTACCTTTTTCCCTGCTAAACTCAACATTAATCATTAAAATTAAGCATTATAAAACATTAAATACATAGCCTAATAACCAATAAAGGATTAAAAAGACAACAACGGTTCCAATGCATCCGCATTTACCACCACCTATTTTTTTTGCTCCCCAGGCAGCACCAATAATTTGTAATAATTTCTTCATAATTAATTATTCTTGTTTTAGATTCTTAGAAACATCATGCTTGGAATCATCCTAGAATCCAAAAGCAACTGACTTCCTTAAAACTAAGATACAAAACTTTCATTTGTTTTTAAATACTAAAAATGTTTTGAGGTCACAATTTTATTAATGGCATTAAAAAAAGGTCCATAGAAAGAAATGAGAGCCTTCCTATAGTTTAAAAATAATAAGAAGTTTACATCCACTTATTTTGTTCAGTGATGTATTGGTATGAATAAGGGAGCGAAATGGAAATATTAGCTATTTACTTTTTAAAGTAATGATTTTTCCGTCTCTATAAACAGTGACTGTGAATTTTGGGTTATCATTTATACTATTGGTAAAGTCGGCTAATTTATTTAGAGCCTCATCGCTTAAATCGAATGTAATATCGTTATATCCTAAAATAATATCACCACCTAAGATTAATTTCTGATTATTGATAACACCTTCAACATCTCCGCCTTTTATTCCCATTTTACCAAAAATAGAACTCTCTACTACGCGTTGTACCAGTAAAGCGTGAGCTTGTGGTACGTTTAAAAGCTTACACTCTTCGGTAGTAAGGGTGTGCATATCTGCACCAAGCCAAGGCATTTTATCATTTAATAATAATTTGGTAGCTAAGTTCGATGTGGTAGCATAACCAATACCATCAAAGCCACCAGATTGAGAGGTAATAAAACTTACAATACCTACAACTTCACCTTTTAAATTAAACATTGGGCCTCCAGAGTTACCAGTATTAATGGCCGCGTCTGTTTGGATAAATTCTGTATTACTAAATGGGTTTTTCCCGGTGCCTTGTTTTCTTATACCACTTACATAACCAGATGAAAGCGAGGCTCCTTGTCCGTAAGGTGCGCCAATTACAAAGATACGTTCTCCAATTTTTAAAGAATCTGAATCCCCTAACTTTACTGTAACCGGGTTGATGCGTGGTCTAAACAATTTAATTAGGGCAATATCAGCAGTTTTATATGAGCTTACTACAGTTGCAGGAATAATGTCTCCATCAGGGAATAATACGTTAATCTTTTCAGGAACTGTAACGACATGAGCAGCAGTTATAATTAACCTATCTGAGATCATGAAGCCAGAACCCAGACCATCTTTAGTAACTACATTCGATTTTGAACCTACAGTGGTGACAATTTCCTTTTCAGAAGTAAAAATAATGACAACAGCAGGACTTACTTCTTTATAAAGTTTGGACAGGTCTTGCGCATTTACAGCGAAACTCATGAATGCTAATAGTACAAAGGAAAGATGTTTCATATAATAGGTACTTTGTTTTTTTGTGCAAAAATACATATTATTTATAGAAGTTGGGGTTTTACCACCAAACGATAAAACACTTTTCTACAAGTCCGTTTGGATGTTTTATCCAGACTAAACGCGACGTTTGCTGTTCTAAAACAGGGGAGATGTCTTCCATAAAAGAAGGATAGAGTTGCCAAGATACTTGAGCATGTGGTTCCATTAGCCAATTGGCTTTATTAGGGATGTGGAATTTACAATCTTTAAAATTTTGTAAGTCGGTTTTCTTAAGATAACAGCCTGAAATACACGCTTTATTGATACTTTGAAAGTGCGTTTTACTAGAGAGATAAGGCAGAAATAGTTGGGCTTTAAACAAGACTTTTTGCTCAATTTGCTCAATCTCTAGTTGGTATTTTTGTAAATAGCTTAAAGTATCTGTACGGTAGAGCAGTGGTAACTGCTTGTTTTTAAGCTTATCTAGTTTTTCTACCAAACTATCTTTTCGGTTGGGACCAATCCAATGATCTAATTCTGTGGTGCCCACAGACTCATCATAGACATAGAACTTATAGACTATTTCTAGATGTACTGGTTGCTTGTTGATTAACAGTAAACCATCTATTTCACCTAAAGTTAATTTGTCTTTTTGGATTTGAATATTTTCAGCTAGAATAGATACTTGCGGATGTTGTTTTAATTGATGGAAAACAAACTGCTCGACACGTTTACCAAGTCTTATAGTTGGAGAAATGGTTTCATTAAAGCTAGTTGGTAATTGGGTTTGTAATTCTAATTGCTGTAAGTTATAGATATCACGTCCAAACCATAAATTGGGCGTATTTAAATATCCGCGATATTGTGAATTAAGGGCTTTGAAATCCATAGCTGCAAATTACGAATTCAAGTATTTAACAACTCATAAGAGTTCATATTTTTTCTTCTCAGGGCAATTTCTGCTGTCTTAAAGCGATATCTTGAGAAAAACAAGAAACATGGAAAAAGTATTAGTAGCTGGAGCAACCGGCAAAACAGGATATAAAGTGATTCAATTATTAAAAGAATCTCAATATTTCGAACCCATTGCGATGGTTAGAAATGAGCAACAAAAGATAAAGTTTGATGCGGAGCAGGTAAAAACGGTGATGGCCGATTTGGAACAGGATGTTTCGCATAGCACAGAAGAAATAGATAAAGTGGTGTTTGCTGCAGGATCTGGAGGAAAGAACGTAGAAGCTGTAGATAAAGAAGGCGCAAAGAAATTGATTCGTGCGTCTGAACATTCTAAAGTAAAGAAGTTTGTGATGTTGAGTTCTATGGGAGCAGATAATCCGGAGCAAAGTGATACGCTTCAGGATTATTTAAAAGCCAAACAGGATGCTGATGCATTTTTAAAGGCTTCTAATTTGAACTATACCATTGTTAGACCTGGAGCTTTGACTGATAAACCAGGTGCAGGTAGCATTGAGCTAGCTAAATCTGTTTCTAAGCAAGGAGAGATTTCTAGGGATGATGTTGCACAAACGCTTATAAGATCTTTGCATGATGATGCGGCTAATAAGGAAACGTTTGAAATTATAACGGGAGATACGCTTATAGGCAAAGCATTTGATGGTATTTCATAGAAAGCTATGATTCCGTATTAAAGAAGTAACTGCTATTAAAAAAGGACCGAAATCATAACAGATTTCGGTCCTTTTTTTATGGTGATTTGTGAGACTATTATTTGCCTTTACTGATAACAATGGCTTTGATGTTTACAAACTCTTTCATACCAAAACCACCATGTTCTCTACCAAAACCGGAATCTTTAACGCCACCAAATGGCATGTGCGGATCTGCTAGGCCAAAGGAATTGATAAAGACCATTCCAGTATCGAAATGTTTTTCTGCTAATTTTATGGCGCCTTCCACATCTTTAGAGAAAATACCACCACCAAGACCAAAGCGACTGTCGTTGGCAATACGCATGGCATCTTCGGCATCTTTTGCTTTAATTAGCGAGGCTACAGGTCCAAAAAGCTCATCGTGGTAAGCTGGTTGTCCTGGTTTTACATTGCCTAAAACGGTAGCAGGATAATAGTAACCATCGCCTTTAGGTATTTGTCCACCACAAAGAATTTCGGCACCATTGGCTACACTTTCAGTTACTTGTTTGTGAATGTCTTCGCGTAAATCTTTTCTAGCTAAAGGCCCTAATTGTGTTTTTTTATCTTTTGGATCACCCAGGGTTAACTGAGACATGGCTTTAACGAAACCCTCTTTGAATTGCTCGTAAACAGCTTCTACAGCAATAAATCTTTTAGATGCAATACAGGTTTCGCCATTGTTATAGGTTCTACCTTTAACGGATTCTTTAATGGCATTCTCCATATCGGCATCTTCCAAAATGATGTAGGCGTCATTACTACCAAGTTCTAAAACCGTCTTTTTAATTTGTGCTCCGGATTTTTCACCTATAGCTTTACCAGCGTCAGGACTTCCCGTAAGGGTAACACCGCGCACCAGTTTGTTTTTAATAATGGCATCTGATTGGTCGTGATCTATAATTAGAACGGTGAATAAACCTTCTGGTAAACCAGCCTTCTTGAATATAGACTCTAATAATACGGCAGTTCCTGTAACATTGGAGGCATGCTTTAATAAGACGCTGTTTCCAGCCATGAGGTTGGTAATTGCGTATCTAATAACTTGGTAAGACGGATAGTTCCAGGGTTGAATGCCATAAATAATTCCAATAGGAGCGTAGGTAATGATTCCTTTACCACCGTTAGATAATTCGCGGGTTTCGTTTTTTAATACTTTAGCGGCATTATCGGCAGCATAGGTACAAATACCCGAACATAAATCTACTTCCTGATAACTTTGTTTCAGCAATTTACCCATTTCATCTGTCATGAGTTCGGATAAGACCTCTTTAGAATTCTGTAATTCTTTCCCAATTGCTTTTATTATTTTTCCACGTTCTTCAAAAGACATGAAGCGCCATTCTAAAAAGGCTTTCTGAGATTTCTCAATCTTTTCAGACACCTCATTATCTGTGATATAGGTATAGGAGGAAAGGTCTTTTCCAGTGGCAGGATTGATGGTTTTGAAGGATTTGTTTTTAGTTTCAGTTTTCATATACTAAGTTTCTATATTTTTTGCATTATTGTATTGTAAGTTACATAGATAGCGACCTGAATGCTTGCTGTAAACCTTAAGATGTTAACGCATTTGGAATGGTGTTTGGTTTGTGGTGTGTGGCTTATGGTGTGTGGTGTTTGGTTTGTGGTGTTTGGTGTATGGTGTATGGTGTGTGGCAGGAATTTACAAATACGATGTTAGATATGTAGTTTATGAAAGGGACAGGTGCTTTGAAATATTCTATTTTACATAATATAAATTATAGTACAATTATAATTATGGATGATTTCGTGGAGGGAGCTATTTATAACAATGTTGTCGTACTGGTGACATTATAATATTGTTAGTACCATCATTCTTTTGATAACATTAATGACGGTACTAAATAATCTGTCTTATTTGGTTTTCATTGGTGGTAAATCGAAAGCTGTTGCGTCATGCTCGAAATGATTTCTATGTGAACCATCGCAAAAAGGTTTGTTACTAGAAAGTCCGCAACGACAGATACCTAAAACTGTTCGGCCTTGCAAGTTATATTCGTTGCCTTGGCTATCTACAATTTCGAAATCGCCTTCAACTTTTACAGATCCATTACTATTGATGGTAAGTTTGGTTTTGCTCATGATATTATTTTCTTTTATTTGATTTGTAAAAATATGCATATAGAATTAGTTTTCTCAATTTATAATACTTTTTGAAACTAATTCTACGAATCTGCCTGACGGTTAGCTTATTCACATAAATCTGTGCGATTTCTGAGGATTCAAATATTATGGGCATCTATAGTTAACTATTAGTATTTAGTTATTTGACATGGACTTGATATGGGCTTGCTATGGAGTAACTGCTGGTTGGCAAATGTTTTGCCTGGTTTACTATAGCCTACATACGGGGTTAAAACATGGTTAACCCGCATTTGACCCACGGATTACCCGAAGTAAACCCCAAGTAGATACGGAGTTAACCCGAAGTAGCTACGAGGGAACCCCCAAGTAAACCCCAGTATCTATGGGTTTAAAGCAGGTTGATACACTGCATAACCTGCATATTTTTTAAAGTGTATAGTTGTGAACCTTCTTGTTTAAGGTATTGAATACCGAACCAAACTACTAGAGATACGTTAGAAGAAACCTCTCTTTTTACAGGGGTTTTGAGTTGAATTTGAAGATTTTTATGCTCTATTTTACATAATAATGCCTCTGTTTTTTGACTGATGCCCAGGGCATTTTGTTTTGGAGCTACTGGTCTGTATGTTTTTTGGCCTGGACGGCATGTGTAATTTGATACTAAAGACAGTGCCGCGGTAAGCTGAAAATGTGTGGCTGTTTTTGGTTTGTTTACCAGATGGATTTGAGAACTTTCTGGAATGCTTATGGTAATTATACGTCTTTTTTTATGGCTTGTAACTACTGGAGTTGCTGTATATACTTGATCGAGGTTTTTTCTTGGTTTAAGAGGAAAGCCTATTAGGGCTTTTGGCTTGTTTGTTAGATTGGCTTCTCTTTTACCAATGGTACCACTCCCCTCTTTGATTATTTGATAACAGACCCTAGTTAAGCGACTTGCCATTTTAGGATCTTGAAAGTCTTTTACTGTTTCTAAAACCCCTGTTCTTATGGCTTTTGATAGTCTGGATGCCATACCAAATTCTAGATTTCTTGCTTTTAATTCTGCGAAGGCTGGATCTGTTTGAATGCGCTCTTTGGAAGGCCCATTAGCCGTACGGGAAAGATATATGCCTTTAAGCGGGTAATAGCTTTTACCGTTTAGTTTGCCATGTATTAATATGATTCCTTTTTGCTTAGGCATTTGGTTCTTAGGTGTTTGGGTTAATCTAAGATAAGGAAAAAATGGATATGTTGGTGTTGGGTTTGTTAAAATGTTTGAGATTAGCTATTAATAGCAGTGTGTAATAAGCCATTAAAACAGGCCTTTGCTATAGCAAAAAGTGGATTGCCATATATTGAAAACTTTGTTTCAAGATTAGCTTAAAATTGCTTGTTTTTGTTAGCTACTGTACTTGTTTAAATAATATGCGCATACTTCATAAGTTTCCTCAAGAGCAGAAAAATTAAGATATAAATTCCATTTCTTATTATACTCTTGATAAGAGCCATGTAAAATCAAGTCTCTGTCATCTTTAAATCTTCCTTTAAGAAAATCTAAACGCGTATCTAAATCAATCAATACATTTTCTCTATCTATCCCAAATTCGCTTCGATATTCTTTTAATGTTTTATCCTTTCCGAGCATTAGAGATAGTTTTGTTTCATCAATAGTTATGTCTTTTTTCCAAGTTACATCTCTTAATAATCTATTTAATGACATGTATTTATCTTCCGAGAAATTTTCTCCTAGTTCGTGGGGTATTGAAAGAAAATTAGCTAATTGCCTAACCATTCCTTCAATGGTTGTCATTAGGATTAAATTACATCCTCTAAATAGCTTTTTGTCATAACATTTAATAGCTTCATTAATGCTATCAGTGAATGAAAGATAAAATTCGTGATGTTTAAGGTTTGGAATAATTTTAGTTTTGATTTTTTCTAATAAATCTGGTAAATGTTTACCTAAATCGTCTAAATTCAATTCTCCTTTGGACATCTGAATTGCCTGTAAAACAGTTACTCTTCTCGACCATAGAATTTCTGTTCTAATCGCAATATGAAAAGAATTCGATAACATGAATGTAAGGTCTGGTTCGAAAGGTCTGTTCAGACTAATACTGAATGGTTTTTCCTTTTCGCTTTTTAAATTCTCACAATAAATCTTGATTTTGTCTTCATCTAATTCCTCCATTAGTTGTTTGACGTATCTAGATAAGTTTTCAATACATTTTTCAGTTTTGAGTTCCTGTCGTTTTGTAAGTTTATCTAGACCAGGCCTAATTGCAAATTCCTTCATCTGCATCATGCAATTATCTATCGTTCTTTTAATTCCATTTTCGCGTTCTAGATAGTCATTTTGAATATCTGTTGGATTTTCAAAATCAAAAATTTGAGTTTTTAATTTGTCGATTATTTCTCCAATTGTAAGTGAATGCGATATCATTTTGAGGTATTGTAGCTAACTTTTATGTATATGAGCTGTGGCGTGTTTTAACACGAAACTCTCCAAATATAATCTAACTTTGGGAAATCCATAGATTTTCCAAATGGGTACAGACCAAGCCATAGCTTATATACGGTTTTGTAAACTGGGCTTAACCGCGCCCATATTTTCTAAATGCTGTAATTGTCTGATATATTCCATAACTAATAAATATCCTTGCAAGCCATATAACAAGACTAATTTCCCACGATTTATTTTGAATTTCAAATTTTTCAAGTTCTAATTTTGGGAACGATGTTATAAATAAAATTAATTCTTTATAATTTGGATATTGATGCGATTCTATATTTAAAGTAAAAAAATATAGAACACAGAAAATAACGGAAACTATAATTGTAAATAAAACACCTCTTAACCAACTGCGACCATTATTGTTTGAAATCCAATTTAAAAATAGAAGTATGGAATCTGCACTAAATTTTTTACTTTTTAATAACTCTATATGTTCAAGCGATTTATATTTATTAGCGTTATCAAAATCGCCGTTTGTTCTTGCAACTTCCTTTAATTGTGTGTAAACATTTTTAAGATTTTCTTTTCTTTTTGATTTATCCTTAATTCCATAACCAACCTTTGGATTTGAACTTGAGGATAATATTGTATTGGGATATTTTTTAAGACTTATGCCATTCAGTTTACTATCTGCAATGACTATCTCTTCGAAAATATTAATATCTGAATTTATAAAGTTTAAGTTTCCGACTATAGAATCTTGAATTATTAAATGCAATCCCGATAAAATATTAGTGAAGAAGACAGAACCTATATTATGAAATTCCGATAATACTAAAGAGCTAATATTTGCCTCTTTGAAAAAGATATTGCCAAAATTAATATCTCTGATATCAATATCTAAATAAGCTCTTTCAAGAACGATATTTCCTTGATTCACTCCACTAATTCTTACCATTATCATATCTTCATTTTTCGTTGTATCTGTGTATGAATTGAAGTGAAAAAGCTGTTTAAAATTATTATTCGAAAAATTCAAATATTTAATGTTTGATAAGTTCACGCTCATATCCTTGTCAAAAACACTTGAATGTATTGACAAATCTTTAATTTCTAATTCTCGTGTTTTGTTATCGAGGTAATTATAGCCATTTAAGTATATCAGACCGTTGAAATTACTTCTGGAAAATCTTATATATTGAAAAAAGCCTTCTTGAAAATCAATCCGACTGTTGAAAGTTGAAGATTCAAAAAACAGATATTCTGTGATAATCTTTTTCTCAAAATTTATATGATTATTAAATATTCCTTCAAAATGAATTGAGTCATAATTTCCCGCTTTAAAAATAATTTGGGAATAGTTAATGTTTGATTTTATACTTAAATTCTTGATTCTGTTTTGCGCTAAAAATTCGATTGTTGAATCTCTATGAGTGAACTTATTATTTACTTCCCTTAATTCTAATTTTTCGACATTTAGTTGAACAAACTGAAGATATTGGTAGTGTCCATTAATCGTTATTTCATTAGAATTAATGTCTCTTAAAGTACAATAAGAGCGACAATTATTTTCTGTAATACTAAATTTTTTTTTGAACTCACAACTTGAAAAGCCAAGAATAAAAATGTTAGAATTAGTGAGACTAAATACATTTTCAAATTTGCAATTGTAAAAACCGAATTCTCTAACCGTAATGTTGTCAAAAGAGGTTATTCCTTTAAAGGTGCAATTATTAAATAGAATATCTTCTTCAGCGGTAAAACCCTTTTCTAAAATACTGGAATCAAAAGTTTGGTTATTGAAAACCTGTTTATCAGTCAATATGCTGTTCTCAATCTTTTTAGCCATTAGTTTTGAAGTTATTACGGATTTTTTTTAGCCTTGTTTACAACGGTTTTGTATATGAAAAGTGCGTGCTTGTGTCAGAGGATTTATGTAATTAGGGTCGTGCCAAGCAATTAATTATACCATGTGTTGTCTGTAGCTTTTATTTTTTATACCCTTTAAAATTACTTATCATTTCATCATTTTCTAACATAATTATTACATTAAGACCTGACTGTTTTTTTATGCAAATTGCTGTATTTCTGCCTAGGTTATCAGTTGCTAATATATTACAAAGAGGGTCGTGACCAACGTGTTGAGTTGGAGTATATTTAAAAATTGTTCCATCTCCAGTTTTAAGTTCAAAAGTGTTGTCATATTTTATGGTGAAATAGGCTTTTTCTTCTAATTCTCGACCATTCATTTCCGTCAATATAAATGTTGGCGGTCCTTGAGGGCCACTTTCTGTAGGATAATTTGTTTTAGTTTTTTTGTCTGAATTATCACAACTAAAGGCAAATCCTAAAATCAAAATTGTAACAAATATTTTTCTCATTATCTATGTTTTTTGATTTACACACAACCAGTTATATAAACAAACTCAACTCCATAAAAATAACACCGGTAACCACGCTAATTTACACTAATTTATAAAACATGGGTTATGGAAACCCGTAAGCCCTACTCTATTTATTTGTGTTTATTTTTTTAAAGCAATGTTTCTATAATATGTTCAACATCTTTTGCATCCAATTCGAACCATTCGCCTCTCAATCTTTTTTCCGAATATGTGTCGTGTAGTGCTTTTTCAATACTTTCTGCAATTTTTCTAATCGGAAACTTTTTCGATGCAATCATTTCTATTGTAGGCTTTTCACTCTGTAATGTTTTTTCCCTATATTCTGGATTGTTAGAAATTCCAATTTTATAATAATCGTTTCTTGTATCGTGCATTAAATAAACAAAACAAAATTCGGTCAAAACTTCTTTGATAGAGTCATTTTGTTTTAGTTCTGTTGGTTGATAATCAGGTATTGTATGTTTTACTAAGTCAATGTATTCAGTTGCGAATTTTTTGATGACAATTTGTATATTATTCTTTGTCGAATAGTCGTCTCCACTGCTTTCTCCTCCTAAAATTTCTCTTTTATCGCTAACTAATGAAATTTTCCATTTTTTGAAGTCGTAATTTGAAAACAATTCAAGTTCTGACTTTGTAATTAAACCCTTGTATTCCGTTATTTTTTCGTTTCGGATGTTTTTTGACGAACTTGGATTTACTGTTAATTCAAATTGAATTTGTTCTCCATTTTCAAACAAGAAAAAGACTTTATCAAATTGTTTTGGTTTTATCTGTTTTGGGTCAAAATGGAATACAATTTGGTCATTATTGTCTATGTAGTTGAAACTAAAAAGAAAGGTTGTACTAGAGTCATCTGATTTTGTTGTGATACCTTCTATTGGGAACTTTGAACTGACCCTTTTCCATTTAATTATAGTTGAATTAGAGAATTCATCGATTATGATGTTTGGTTCATTAATGAATTTTCTATTTATTCTTTCATTATCATCATTCCTTATGACATACATTAATTGGTTCTTTGGTATATCTAAAGTCTTTTTAAAATATAAATCTATATACCCACTTTTTTCAGATTTATGTATAGTTGTACTATCATTAATTTTAGCTCCTAATCTTACTAATCGTGCATTTGCAAGTATAGATCCTGAATATTCGTATATATCTTCATTTTCTTTGACTAAACTGCCATCTGCAACTAACCATTTTTTGAATGAAGATAATTTACTCTCTGCGAAATATGATTTGAACTCGGAATTTTCTTTAGAATTTTCATTTTTATAGACACCTGTTTGATGAATTTTGTATAATATATTACCGCTTTTTAAAAGTTCATCTCTTTTAAATATCCATTCTAAAACACCTTCTTTTGTTGCTTTAATGGATGCTCCATAGAATTTTCCAAATCCGGTACCTTCTCCAATACGAATCTTACATATTGGTTCTCCTATATTTATCCATTCTCCATCTGGTTTTTTATATTCATAGAAATAAAAGGATTTATCTCTATCTTTTTCGGGGTAGTCAAGAAGATTGAATTCTCCTAATTTTGATTCGGTTGTTTTTTCAGGTGGTGTGTCAGTTAATTTTTCTTCCGATTTTTTACACGATTTAAAAATTTTGTTTAAGAAATTCATTTTTTAATTGGTTAGTTCGGGTTTTTCTTCAAAATTAAACACAACGCGTTATATAAGCTATAAAAGTACACAACTCCTTAAAAGAAAAGAGTTAACCATGCTAATTTACACTTTTTTATAAAACATGGTTTATGGAAACCCGTAAACGGTATGATTTTAATTTGTGTTTTTTAGGAGATGGGGAGATGGGGACTTCTTTTTGATGAAATTAGAGGTGGGATAGGTAGAAAATTAAGGTGTTTTTACTTGTTTTTTGGCAGGGAGCTTTACCGGAAAGAGGCTTTATACTCCATTGTCTAATCTTGTAACATATAATTCCACAATGAGTTATTGTCGTTTACTAAATCTGATAGCTGTAACTTCATTTCTTTATCTGGAATGATGCCTTTGTCTAGTGCTAATTTAGGAACATTGACAGATTCCCTTTCTGTACCTATTTGCAAACCAAGTTTTGTGTTTTTTAAGGCTGTTGCTCCTCTACCTGGATGCGTACTGTAAGTGCCTCCTGATTCTTCTCCTACTAAAGTTGCTAATTGGTTATGTTTAACAACTGCTAACATTTGCGCTGTTGCAGATGCAGAGCGACCATCCTGAAGTATATAAATATTTGCATTACTAATATTATTTGTTGTTTTTGGTTTTACGGTTATTGGTCTTTTTCGACTTTTATTTAAGTTATTATCTTCATAAAAATTAATTTCTTTATCAATAATATAGGATAATATATATTCTGTACATTCTGGGTTTCCACCTCTATTTCCTCTTAAATCAAAAGCCACTTTATTTATATTTTCATCATTTATCTGTTTCATATATGTATCTATGGTCTCCTTAAAAAAATCGAAATTTTCTCTACCTCTTGGGAAATAGTTAAAATTCTTAATCTTGATTATGGCGGTTTTATTTTCTTCATTAATCTCTATGCCTAATCTAGGCTTATTGATTATTTCTTCTTTGTATTGAGGAGCAGGCTCATCAATATAAAATGATGTTGTCATTATTTCTTCGGAATTGTAAGGTTTGAATTTGATTATGTATTCAGATTCATAACCAAAATAACTATGGTAGTAATATAGAAAGTTCACATTTAAATCTTCTCTATAAAAACTTTGATTATAAGCATCGGCAGAAATTGTTGATTTTAATGTTTTATATATTTTGTTTGATGAAATTCCGTTAATTTCTAAAATTTGGGAACCTATATTCATTTCTGTACTTGCAACACAATTGTTTATGGCGTACATTTTTTCATCTTCAAACCATACTATCACTGGTAACCAATACTTGTGGGCTGTACTGAAAAAGCGCATATCGACTATTCTTGTATGTAGACAGCCTAAACTTGCAACTATTGGAGCTGTTACTTGATAAAATTCCTGAACTGTCATTGAATCTTTTAATTTATCTCTTTGATTATTTACAAGTTGCGCATATGATGTGGCGTCAATAAAACCAAATTGTTCAGGGTGCTCTTTTAATGTTTCTAATAATTGATTAAAATCTTCTATTAATTTTTCCTTTTCAATCTTCATATTATACTTAGATAGGATTGAATCGTTTAAGCTTGTGTTTTGAGCTTGTATATTTAGGCTACACGATATAAAAGCTATAGTGAAAAAGAAATGTTTCATTATGTGACATTTTAATTGAGTAACAAATATAACTAATTTATTAGTTTAAACTAATACTTTAGTTATATCAATATATTGTTGAGCGATCTTGATGATTTTAAAAGGTATAAGTGCTTAGTAACTTATGGACTAGAATAGATTATTCTACCTACTTGTATTCAATTTAAGTTTGGAAATTTCTTTGGCTTGATGCCAACGATTTTGTGAATGAAAAGTGCGTGCTTGTGTCAGCGGATTTTCGGAACGAAAAGCGGATGAAAGCAAGTACGTACTTTCCTTTGGTTTAGCACTAAACTACGCATTTTTTATATACGTTGTTGTACACAGTTTTTTATTTTTTCGGTCAAATCTTTTATGTGATATTCAGTGTTTCCGATTCCTTGAAAATTTTCTACAATATAATTTAAGTCAGTTTGAGCTTTTTCACAGTTGTTTTTACCAAGATAATTTAATGCTCTATGAACATAGGCAGTAGATAAAATATCCTTATCGTCGCTGTTTTCAATAACATAGTTGGTAATTACAACACCTTTATCAAACTCTTTATTATAGAAGTAGGTCAATCCTAAATTTATTCCTGCAATATGATATGTTGAATCTGAAACTTCGTATGATTTTTGGTAATATTTTATTGCATTATCGTAATCGTAATCTAAATATCTATTTAATCCTAAATTACTCAATGTAGTAGGATTATTTGGGTCCAATTCTAACGATTTTAGAAAAACCTCTTTTCCTTTATCAAAATCTCCATTTTTACTAAATTCTATTCCTTTTTCGTTTAGTTCTTCTGCATTTTCATTTTCGTAATAATCGCCAGGAATTGATTTGTTTTGTTCATCGTTAATTGATGCTTTTTTATTGTCTTTGCAACTATTCAAGGATATTATAAGCAGTGAAAGAAATAGTAATTTGTTCAGTTTCATCTGGGTTTGTTTAAATTGTGTACAACGTGTTTGTATATGGTTTGTTGCGTGTTTAAGCACTAAATTTAGCAAATAAAAACCGAATAGAAAATCCGTGAGGGTTTTCGTAAGCAGGCTAGAACCAGCAATAAATTATATACGGTGTTGTGCTTTCGTTATTTTTTATTTAGCTCCATTTCAATCAGGTCTAAAATTTCAATGGATAATTCTCTATAATACTTTAAGTTTCTGATGTAATTTCTTTTGTACATAATACGATATCTTGCCAATTGATTTCGATATTCCTGACTTTCAAAAATGTAACTTAAAAACTCTTTATTGTACTTTTTTTCTGCCCAATCTACAAACCAAGAATATTGTTGATGTGTTTCTACATTTTTGAACGTGATATTTTTAAGAGATTGAATATCAGACTCTAATATTGGTGGTCCATTTGTATAAAATTGTTCAATTTTATCTGGAAGTGAATCTGAAGTATTTCCGATAACTGCAATAATATTTTTAAGTAAACCATAACCTTTTGTTATTGGTTTAATCTCGACAAAATTTGTGGATTCAGTTATACATATTTTACAATCCTTATAGTTAAGCGAATTTATAGTGTCGTAAAACGAGGACTTAATTTTCCTATCAATAATATTTTGAATCCGTTTATCTTTTTCATCATATAATTTTACTATCTGTGCAATATTGGTAGTGTCAGCTTTTAAATCTGTTTGTATTTGCTCGTAAGTTTCTTTTAGTTGTTTTTTAGCAATTTGGTTATTATTCCAAGTGTTTATTTGTAAAGCTAAAAGAATACCAATAACTACAAGTACAATTTCGCCAATAGCGTACTTAAAATACTTTCCAGTTTTGTTTTCCATAAGTAAGTTTTGTCGAATTTTTCTAAAGAATTTTATCATTTGTTAGCGGTTTCTGGTAATGAAGCACAACGGTCTTGTGTATGGTTAGTTGCGTAGTTAAGCAACTAATTTAGCAAATAAATCACAGATAGAATATTCCGCAGGAATGTTCGTAAGTCGGCAGTGACCAAGCAATTAATTATACACGGTGTTACCATACGTTTTTATTTTTTCGTACAGTTTATTTTCCAATTCAACTGATTTTTTCAAATCCACACTTTCAATTCCGTAAATCCATTCATTTTCGTATTCAATCCAATTAGTTTTGTCCGAAGCTATTGTCAGTCCGATTTTGTTATTAATTGTTTCAATTTTCTCAAATTCAGGATTGGTCATTTTGAAAACTTTTACATAGTTTTCAGCAATTAGTTCAGACAATATTTTTCCGCAAACAAAGTCAGTTCCATTTTGAGTTTCTAATTCAGGGTAATATTTTTTTACAGAATTATTAAGTTCATACATTCCTTGAATATTATCATTAATTGCATCGATTAGAATGAATTTAATATGTTCTAACATTTTATTGGTCATAATTAATCCTCAACATTAATTTCTATATCAATATGTTTTTCTTTTTTCCAATCCGAAAAACTATCTCTAAAATGCATATGACAATTATCGTTCTTTTCAATATGCTTTTTAACTTGCTCAAAAAATTCGCATAATCTCATAACATCAGATTTGGACGAAAAAATAATTCCAGATTTTCCTTGTTCAGGAAAGAATCCGTCATCATCAGAATGAGATTTTGAAAGGTATAATTTCATATTAGCAATGTTTTTCTTAAATGTATGGTAACGGTTTTGTATATGAAAAGTGCGTGCTTGTGTCAGAGGATTTTCGGAACGAAAATCGGATGAAAGCAAGTACGCACTTACTTTTGGTTTTGCACTAAACTACGCATTTTTTATATACAGTGTTGGCAACAGTATTTATTTGTTTATTCATTTTTCAGGTCAAATCGGTTTATTTTTTTCAGTTTTGAGTCAGATAGAATTTTATTTATTGAATTAAGTAATTCCGATTGTTTTGTTTTTTTTAGTTTTTCTATCCAATCATTATAATCTCCAATCCACATTTCAAAATGTTCCATATTCCAAAACTTTTTGTCAGATTCAATTTCGGCAAGTACATTATTTTTTAATTCTTCATTGTTTAAGTAAACACTTAATAAGTATTTAAATTCCATTAAGTATGCTAAAGCTCCAGAACTGTCAGAAATGATTGAAGTATGAGATTTGTGTGAATCAATAAAGTCAAAAAGCTCATTTACGGTTATGTTTTGTTCTAATGGTAAATGTTGCTTTTTCATTTCTTTAATAGCCTCATTTATTTTGTCAGGTGTACTGTCATAACCAATATCAAATTGTATTTGTTTTTGATTAACTAGACCGAAATAAAAATCAGGTGAGTTTAAGCAGTTTTTAAGCTGATTTCCACCTCGATTAGTTGCCACATCAGAACCGAACAAAGAAGAAATTACGATATAAGGTCGATATTGATTTTGGAATTTTGATTTGACTAGTTCTATTCCAACAAGAATAGGGCCAACAATCTCAAACAATTGATTAGATCCAATCGTTTTCAGTTCGGGAAAAGCGTCTTTCCAATCTTTATTTATTTTTTTAATTTGGAGTTTGTTCATATTGTTGCCAACTCGTTATATAGACTCTAAATATACTCATATCCCTAGAATAAAAGGGTTAACCATGCTAATTTACACTAATTTATTAAACATGGTTAATGGAAACCCGTAAGCCCTACTCTATTTATTTGTGTTTTATTTAATTGTGGCAGATACCGACTTCTTTTTGAAGAAATTAGAGGTGGGTTAGTTGAGAAATTTGTAGATTTTTACTTAGTTTTTAGTGCCGTACTTTTTTGGCAGTAGGCTAATTCGCTAAATTATGCAGTACCGCCATAATCTCTATTCCAATGTAAAAATTTGTTGTAGATTAAATTATTTAAGTTTTCCAATTGAGAGTGTTCTCCAACTAATTCGCCAACAGATTCCTTCATTATTTTTAGTTGGGAATCCGTTAAATTTTCGTTCAATATAAGTTCGGTACCGTATTTTATAATTCCGTTGATGTGTTTTTGAGTTATTGCTTTTTCAAACTTAATCCAATCAGATTTTAATGTTACCGCATGTCTTTTTTTTCGTTTTGACAACCAGAAATAAAACACTATTAGAAGTAATACTGGAAAAGAAACTGTAATTATGAGTATTAATTCGTTATTCATGTTGTTTTTTGTATTTGAAAAGTGCGTGCTTGTGTCAGCGGATTTCAAGAACGAAAATCAGATGAAAGCAAGTACGCACTTTCCTTTGGTTTAGCGCTAAACCACGCATTTTATAGATACAGTGATGGCAGTAGGATTTATTTATTTATTAGTAAATTTTTTAAAAAGTCATTTTCAAATTCCAATATTGACCTTTCCTTATTTTTAATTCGAGTTAGAACACTTATTAAAGGCATATCTTTATAAAAGTAATCTAATGCTTTAATTAATTGGCCATCACGTGTTCGAATACTGGAATCGAGTGTTGTAGTCAACATATTGTTAATTCTCCTCTTTAGATTTTGATCCTTTACCAATTTTAAAATTTCTGTTCTATAATTATCCATTTTTGAAATGAATTCAGTCCCTGTTTCACTATAATCTTCTCCATTGAAAAAAAAGTTATTGGTATATTCTATTTTGGAAAGCTCACCACCGTAATAACTTGGGTCTGTTTTTGGGTGGTTAATTAATTCAGAATAGGTGTTATCCAAATAAGCTACATATTGAGTTGTTAAGCTGTCATAGATTTTAGCGTTATTATCTTCAATAAGATTTTTATTGTAAAGAATGTCACTTATTTGCTCTTTCATAATTTCATTGTTGGCATTAAATTCCTCAATTAGAAGGCCATACATATCGTAAGCAAAACTTTCTTCAGAACCTGCTTTTAATTCAGCTTTTGAATCGGTTTTACAGGAGTAAAGAATTACAAATGATAAAAGAAATAGAATGTGTTTCATAAGATTATTTTAACTTACTGCTAACTGGTTATATCAGCTATAAATATACTTAAAAACTCTTTTCGAATTTGTTACAACGTCTAGGATTTGCAACATAGTAATACCCGTATTAAATATAGCCATTATTATATGGTGTTTTATTCTTTTTCAATGGCTCTAAATCCATCGATGTCAATTGAATGAGACCAAATAATTTTATCATAATTATCAAAATGAATTCTTAAAAGTTTTTCATTTTTTTCAAGACCACTACCTGATTCTATATTTCTTCTCAGTAAATAAACTAATGAAAACCCAATAACATTATCAGAATTAGCTTTCTTGAAGTCGTACGTCAAATTTGCATCATCAGGCAAAGTCATTAATTCTATTACCTGAGCCTTAGTCATTCCTTTTTCTAGCTTGTTCATATTATTTAGAATAGTCATTTTTCTTTTTTCTGATGCCTGATAAGGGTATTCAATACTTTTTTGAAAAAGTTCGATGTCTTCAATCTTCATTATTTTATTGTTTTTTTGCCCGTAACTTAATGAGGCTATTTGAAGCATCACTATTAAAATTATTATTTGTTTAATCACTGTTTTTTTTAATACCTTATAACGTTTGGTATAACAAGCTAAGCATCCTGTAAATTGTTGCCTGTCAGTATTTTTCATGTAAGTTTTTCAACCTTTAATCTCTTATTTTTATCAATTCATCATAAAAATTATCTAAAAATCTTTGTTGCTTTATATCTTCGCTAAAATGTCTTTGATAACTTCCACAGCCTTCAATATCCAAAATATTTTTTTTATTAAAAGACCAATCATTTATGTCTTTTACATTGATACTTAAATCACTATTACAACTTTGCCATAGGTTAGAAAATTGAGTTTCTTTATTTTTATTTAATTTATCGAAATCGGGATAAACAGAAAAGCCTATCATTTTTGGATTATAAAATTGAAGAATTTTAGAGATTGGTACCCCTCCCCAGTATATTACTTCTTTAAAAGAAATCTCAAAAATATCTTTCTCATCGAGTAATTTTTTCTGCTCATATTTTTCCCAAAAGTATTGTTTTTCATATATAATTTTTGTTCCTATAGGTAGTGATATATTTTTAACAATTATTGGTTGGGTAGTCATAAAAAAAGGACTTTCATCAAGTTTGTTAGCAACACTATACATTGAACCTGATGCTTTAACATAGCAATAAAAGTAACCAATAGCAATAAGCACTATTATTCCAAGTACTATAAATATTTTTTTTGATTCCATTCTTTGTTAGAAATTTCGTTTCATATTGCAGGCAACTTGTTAAATAAGCTATAAATATACTCATAAACCTAAAATAAGTGGGCTATCCAATTGCTAATATATACCATTTTACAAAACATGGTTTATAGAACGCGTAAGCCCTACTCTATTTATTTGAGTTTTTCTTTAATTGTGGCAGATACCGACTTCTTTTTGAGGAAATTAGAGGTGGGCAATTAATAAATTATTAGATTTTTAATTATTTTTTAGTGCCGTACTTCTGAAGTTAGCCCACATTTACTTTTTATACGCATAACTACCAATTAAAATGTGCTCACCTTATCAAGAAACAGGCTTTGTTATGTCTTAGAAAATTTACTTTGTTTCTTAAATAGTCTGGTTGACACAAATACAGTAAGCTAATAATTGCTGAACATTTCCGCAATTTCATGAGAGTAAGCTTCTACTAATTCTTTGGGTGTAACACCTTCGTTGTCTTTTATGCTGGGAGTTGCACCATATTTTAGGAGGCTAGGTACTAAATTATGAAACCCAGATTCAGCGGCGTAATGAAGCGCAGTTCTTCCTCTTTGATCAAGTGTATCTGCATTAGCACCATTCTTAAGAAGTACATCAATTGCCCATGACTTCCCTCCTTTTGCGCAAATGTGAAGAAGTGTGCTTCCTTCTTTATTTGTTGTATTTGGATTAAGCCCTGCATCAAGAAGACGTTGGGTATAACTAAACTCTTTATTGTATGGCTCTAGTTTTATGGCAAAAGCGAGTAGGTTTTCTCCATCTTCATTTATAAAATGTAGGTTACCAGATTTGGTAAGTACCTCCATGGCATTACCAATGCCCAATGCCGCGGCCATTTGAAGTGCTGTAAAGCCGTTTTTATAAATTGTATCATCACCCATTTCATAATAAATTTGAATAAATGCGGGCAAAGATTTAAAATATCCTTTTCGAAGGACAGCTTCTATTGGCGTTTCATTATATTGGCTTTTTTGAAAAAAGAGCTTTGTTGCATCCTTGAAGTACAAAACGCTTTCGCAGCTCATATCTGGGTTGATTGTATTAAGAACATTTTCGCCTACTTTATTGAGTAGGTATGGGTCTGCACCAGCTTCAATGAGTAGCTTAATTGGTGTTTGATTGTAAGCATAGGTAGCCATATGAAGCGCGGTATCTCCTTTTTTATTCTGAATATTTATTGTTTTTGTTGACTTTTGAAGCACTGCTTCCAGAAGCTCATTTTCTCCTTCGTCAACTAAGAGATGAAGGAGAGAACTACCATCTTGAAATATTGTGTCGGGTTGCTTATTAGCTACTGCAACTAATGATTGATGGTGACCAAATTTAGCCGCAGATATAAGCTGTTGATTAGAAAGTGTCGCACCCAGTTTTATGAGTGTTTTTGTAGCAAAAGAATTGTCATGTTCAAAGGTGTAGTCAAGCATTGTTTTACCCTTGCTATCTTTAAAGTCAATATCTATTCCGGCTTTAGCTGCCATTTCAAGCACATATCCATAGCCTTCAATGGCCGCAACATGTAAAGGACTTTCACCATTAACTTCTTGTTTGTAATTGTAACCAGACTCAATAAGTGGTTTCACGCAATTGTCGCTTCCTTTTTTGGCGCAGTACATTAGCAGACTCATCCCGTTGGCGAGTAGGTGATTTGTATCTGCTCCATGATTGATGAGCAGTTTAAAAAGGTCTCCTTGATTGTGTCTTGTGGCATAATAAAGAGGCGTGAATAAAGTATCATCAATACTGTTTACATCAGCTCCATTTGCAATTAGTAGTTCTACCAGTTGGAGGTACCCATACTCTACAGCAATGTTTAAAGCACATCCTCCTTCATCAAACTTTGCATTGACATCTGCTCCATGAGTAATTAGGTATTGTAGAATTTCAGGTTGATTATAAAAACAAGCGGTGTGAATGACTTGATAGCTATTCTCAGATTGTGCGTGAATATTGGCACCTCTATGTAGTAGTAGTTTGACTGTAGAAATACGTTCTGCGTGAACAGCCATTTGCAAAGGTCGAACTTGTTCTTTGGATTCTGCTTCAATATCTAATCCATGATCAAGAAGATAACTTATAATATCATCTTGCCCTTGGTTTGCGGCATAATGAAGGATTGTTGAACCATCTTCAAGAAGTATTGTAAGGTCAAAGCCATTGTTTACTTTTTCTTTAAGGTTATTCAATTCTCCTTTATCAATAATCTTCTTTATTTCCATCATAGTATAGGTGCTTATTACAACAATTTGAGTTTTGCGATTGGTTACTTCAAGTTGTTATACAGTCGAAATGTGGGCTAACGTTTGTTATAACAAGCGTAGCATCATACAGGGTGTTACGCGTGTTACCAGGTTTTTTTAATAGTTAAGAATAGCATTATTTTGATTGCCATATAAATTCACCCAACTTATTGATATATCCCTTTTGTTTTCCCTGATCAACATAGGCAAGCCCATTTTTAAAGGGCAAAGCTGTTTTAAACTTTTCAGAAATTACTATTTGTCCTTTCTTGTCTATATATCCTTTGGCTTTCATACCAAGTCTTTTCACGCAAGCCAAACCATCCGAAAACCTCAAACTCTCTTTAAATTTTGGTTCAATACTCCATTCACCGCTTGTGTTTATAAAGCCAAAACTTTCAGTTTCATTATCATAAATATTCGCTAGTCCTTCTGAAAACATCGTTGCTACTTGGGATGTTTTTTCAAAAGGAATTTCTCCTTCCAAATTGATAAAATAATAATCGAAACCGTCTTTTACCATTGCAAATCCTTCTGAAAAAGCATTCCCGTAATAATTTTCAGGTTCAAAAACAATCTCTCCACTTTTGTTTATGTATCCATAATTATTTTCGCTCTCAAGTCCGTCGTTACCAATATTAAAACGAACCATTGCGAGTCCTTCTGAAAACCTGCTATTATATTCAAAAGCTTGATTTATGCCATATTGACAATTTATAACTTGATTGCCTAACGCATCTATAAAGCCAAATAACCCATTTATAGATACAAGTGCTCGGTTTTCCGAAAAATGAAATGCTTGATCGTAAATAGAGTCGGTTACAGGGTCGCCAAGCCTATTGATATACATCATTTTTTTGTTATCAGATTGAATAGGAGCTAATCCTTCAGAAAAAAGACTTGTTTCAAACATAGACCAGCCATAACCAGAAAAAGTGGGCTCAATTTGCCATTCTCCGTTTTCATTTATAAATCCTGAAAACCACTTTTCATTTCTTTCAATTACTGCCCAAGCAAGACCTTCATTAAATTCCGAAACTCTTTCAAATACAGGTTTAATTACTTCTTCTCCGTTTTCATTAATGAATCCATATTTACCATTTCTTCTGATGATATATCTAAACATATTTTGTTTTTTTTTACTATTTTCTAATGTTTCGTGGCTTTGCGAAATTGCGAACTTCGGAACCGTGATCTATTTGCTAAGATAAAATTTCTTGCGAAAGATAAACGGGTACCCGTATTAATTATAGCCATTGTTGGCAAATCTTTTTTTTAGAAAGGTAGCTCATAAAAAGTTCCATTACCTTGAAGGATAATGTGTTTGTTATTACTTATATAATACCAAACTATAGTTGTATTATCTTCACCATAAACTTCTATAATAGGTAATTCTTTTGTGAAGTTGATAACAGGGTCGCTACTTAGGTCTATACTACTTAAATAAGTTTTATATTTTCGTTCGTTATTCATGTTTTTTAAGTCTAAATGCACCATATATAATGTATTATCTATTACTTGCCAACCTCTAATGCAGTGATTTTTAAACAATCCTTTTGCTTTTCTTTTTACATTATTACCTGAAATATCTAAATAGTTTAACCCAATTCTCACATCACTTGCAATCTCAAAAACAATCATTCTATTATCTGATAATAGTATTGGATAGCCTATTCCTAAATTAACTATTTCTTTTGTTACTATTGATTTTGGATGGTCTGGTTCTGAGATATCCATTAAAAATATAGAATCTTGATTAACCCAATAAATTGTATCATTAAAAACTAAAGAGTAAAAAGCGGAAGATTCTTCATTCTTATCTGGTATAACGATTTTTGATATTGGATCTGTGTTGTTAATAGTTGGAATGTCAGAAACCTCAAATCTATAGTCTTTATTATAAAGAGAAGAAATCTGAATGTATAATTTGTCTTTTGCTATACAGGCACCTTTTATATAGCCCATTTCTCTTTGCCTAATTATAACAGTAGGTTTGTCAAGATTTTGAAAGTTTATAATTGCAATTTTATTCCCTCTATTGCCTCTTAACAAGAGAGTATTATCTATAAATTGAAAATTAGGTTCGTAAAAACGTTCTTCCAGCGGTATCTTTACTAATTGCCTTAGCTGGAAAGGAACTTCAATTTTCCAAATTGTTAAAATGTTATCTTCTTGTATTGTAAATAATAGATTCTTATAGTTTTTTACAAAATGTAAATATTTTCTTTTCGAATTAAGATCTAGAATATTGGAATGTGTTATCATAAATTAATCGGTTCTGATGTTGGAATTTTGTGGTAATGGTTTTGTAAATGAAAAGTGCGTGTTTGTGTCAGAGGAATTCAAGAATGAAAATTGAATGAAAGCAGGTATGCAGTTTTCTTTGGTTTAGAATTAAACTACGGATTTTTTCACACCCTGTTGTAGCACGTTTTTCTATTCCGTTCAAACTTCTTTTTTGTCTCTAAATTATCAATTATATCTATTAATTTTTTGTGCAAAATAATAATAGCCAAACGATTATTACTCTCATAATTTAAATTTATGCTATCTTCAGAAGTTTCCAAATCGTATAATTCGAATTCTTTTAAAAATGTTTTGTTTTTATTCCGAATATAATACGAAATATTACAAGAATTAGTAATGATTGAGTAACTATTATCGTCAATTTTAAATTGTCCGATATTTTCATCAATTAATTTGGTTTGATTTTTAAATAGATATTCTATTGGGTCAAAATCTGTCAATTCAATTGGATAAAATTCACTGCAATTATCATTTTTTTGAATTAGTAATTTTTTATTTTCTTTCCAAAAAATATATGTATCATAATGAGATAGACATTCAGCGCAATTATCCGAATTTTGTTTTTTTAGGTGATTTTCTTCAGCACAGCTTTTTTTTAAACTAATATAGTTTATATTTTTATTCTCTAATTCTTTAGTAATTCTCCAAAGAGTAAAATCAGCTGCGTTATTTTTTGCAGTATTTTTTTTAGTGGCACAAGAGCTTAAAATTAGAAGTAATATTAATGGAATAACTGGTTTCATAAAAGTGCGACAACGTGTTATATAGACTCTAAATATACTCAAATCCCTAAAATAAGGGAGCAATAATTGCTAATATATAGCATTTTACAAAACATGGTTTATGGAACCCGTAACCCCTACTCTATTTATTTGCGTTTTCTTTGAGAGTGGCAGATGCCGACTTCTTTTTGATGAAATTGTAGGTGAGTTAGTTAAGAAATTAAGGAGTATTATTTGTTTTTTAGCACAGTACTTTGTTAGCAATAGTTATTTTTCGTACTTCCAATTGGAATCTATTTTTTTCAATTCAGAAACTAATCCTTTAAAATGTGCTGAACCATAAATTACTAATATTTCAGTTGAATCAGAATTATTAATTAATTTAGCTAAATACTTATTTCTTAGACCTAAAACGAAATCTTTTCTAAAATTCTTCTGCATTTTATTTGATAATGTTTGACAGTTGTAAGTAGAATCTATGTGGGTTTTAAAATCACATTCATCTAATTTTATGAGACCGTTTTTATCCTCAAAATCATTAATTAGCTTTTCGAATGTCACATCGGCATTAACCGCTTTTAACGTATCAAGATTCATCTTGTCATAGTCGGGCTGATTAATTAAATTATGTTTTTTATCGTTATCGATATTACCGTAAAGTTTGTTGTTTATAGTGTCTAAATATCCGCTTTTAGCTTGAAGGTTACCAACTATCTTTCTATATTTTCTATCAAGCAAATCAATAGCTGCTGAATCAGTTAATTCAGTACTGACACTTTCATAAAAAGCCACGTAATTCAATTTTTGAAGAGAATCAATTTTTTTTGAGACATCGTCATAATATTTTATTTTGCCAATGTGTTGAATAGGAAGAAAGGCTACTTTCTTATTTCTATTTGTTAGTGTTTCAATTTTAATTTTTTCGTCTAAAACACCAGAAGACTTTAACCTAATAGAATTGCAAGAAATTATACATAACAATATTAAAATCAAGAAAAAATTTAGAGTCCATTTGATTTTAAAATTCATATTCGTTTTTTTTATAATTATTTCTAACGTTTATGTATAAGAATAGTTGCGGGTTTGTATGCGAGGATTTTCCGAAGGAAAATCAGATGTTACAAACACGCAACGACCTTTGATTAAGCACTAAACCGCAATTATTTTTATACGGTGTTGTGCGTAGTATTTTATTCTTCTCCAAAAGAGTAGTTTTCAATTGTTTTAATATTTTCAATTTCGATATTGGTTAATTTTTCACAATTTAAAACTTCTTTAGCTCTTTCACTCAAAAATCTTAAATGTGTTTTTTCAGGTGTAAAAAAATCGTTTCCGTCCCAACTCGTTTTGTTAAATTCGTAGCCAATGTGAAATCCTTTTTGTTTCTTTTCTTTTAAAGGTCCAGATTTTCCAATTATTTGAAATCCGTAATAATTTTTATCCGTATTTTTTATTATTACAGGATAGGTTTTCCATCCAGTAAGTTTGTTTTCCGTTAAAATTTTTAAAAACTGTTCAGAAATCACAAAGTTAATTCCGTCGTTAAAATCAATTTTGTCATACATAGTTTTTCCTAAAACAATTTCAGTTAAAACCGGAATTTCAAAATTGACTTTATCGCTAAAGACATCAAAGAAGTCAGATGAGAAGTTTGATTTTAGTACAGCTTCTTTACTTTTTTGAGCTGAAAATAAACTGTAAAATTCTAATTCTTTTTCCAATATTTAATTGATTTCGTGAGTTTTTTCATATTACACACAACTTGTTATATAGACTTGAAATATACTCATATTCCTAAAATAAGTGGGCTATCCAATTGCTAATATATACCATTTTACAAAGCATGGTTTATGGAAGTCGTTACCCCTACTCTATTTATCTGAATTTTTTTTACAATGAACCTAAAAATTTCGATTACCAGTAAATTTAAAACGTTCTCAATATTCAAGTGTTTTAAATAATTATATTTCTAGTCTTTTAGATTTGCACCTTTTCATTCATTCTAAAAGATGTTTTATTGTATTTGACTTTTACTATTGTAGTTCCGTTACTAGAAGGTTTTGTATTTGAATAGTTATTGGCAACACTTATTTTTGATATACAACTTGTCCTTCCTTAATGGTTTGCAAGACTTGTATTTCTTTTATTTTATCGGGACTTACTTTTAATGGGTTTTTATCTAAAATCACAAAATCGGCGAGTTTTCCTTCAGTTAAATCGCCTTTTAAATCTTCTTCATAATGTTGATATGCTGCAGCTGATGTTATGGATTTAATAGCATCATAAGGGCTAATGCGCTCATCTGCTCCTATTATTTGACCAGTTCTACTGGTTCTATTGACAACAGCGTGTAAAATCATTATACTATTAGGGAAAACTATTGGCGAATCGTGATGTTGGGTAAATAACATGCCTTTCTTTTTTGCCGTAGCCGCTGGTGAAATTTTATAGGCTCTTTCTTTTCCCAGATTTTCTACATGAACATCGCCCCAATAAAAAGTGTGCATTCCAAAAAACGAAGGAATAATACCCAAGGTTTTCATATCGTCCAATTGATCAAGCCTTACTGTTTGAGAATGAACCATAACATCTCGTCTGCCTTTATTAGAGTAATTTGCTGTGGCTGTTTTTAATGCATTTAAGTATTGGTCTGACGCCGCATCTCCATTGCAGTGTGCTAGAACTTGCCAATTTTTAACAAATGCCGTATCAATTAAGCGTTGTACTTCTTCGTTATCCGGAATAGCAGGATATCCTGAATTATTTTTATCGCTGGTATAAGGCTCAGATATCCAAGCTGTTTTTCCTTGAGGTGATCCATCTAAACTTAGCTTAACACCGGCAGTTCTGTAATGGTTCTTATACTCTTTTTGTACCCCTTCTTGCATCATATAGTCCATTTCTATTTGTAAATCTGGGTAGCCTGCAACATCAATCTTTAAATCTCCCGATTCTCCTAATGTTTTCCATATTTCGCAAACATCTTTGGTAGCTCTTCCTTCTTGAGCTGTAGTGTACCCATATTTTATATAAGAAGCCATACCAGCTTTAGCGACTTCTAAATTAGAATTATAATCTAATTGTCCCATGAGCTTAATTAGTGGGGCGAAAAAGGCCATTTCTTCTAAGACACCATTAGGTTTGTTGGTACCTGGCTCTCTGCGTATGACACCACCTTCTGGGTCTTTAACACCATCTACATAGCCTACTAATTCTAAAGCTTTGTGATTCATGGATCCTAGGTGACTAGATTGGTGCACGACTAAAACAGGAATCTCGGTTGATATCTTATCTAAATCATCGGCTGTAGGGTGTCTTTTTTCGGATAATTGAGAATCATCATAACCCATACCTAAAATGACATTATACTTTTTAATGATTTCTGGATTGTCTATTTGCCATTGTTTCATTTTTTCAATGAGTACGTCAATAGATCCACAGTCTCCGTCGGGTTCAGGAAGGAGCCCTGCTGCCAAGCTCATTAACCCCGAGTTATATACGTGTCCATGAGCATCAATGAAACCAGGTAGGAGTGTTTTTCCTTTTAAATCAATCATTTTATGCCCTTTTCCGGCTATTGTCATCGCTTCATCTGACGAACCTACAAAGACGATTTTTCCATTGTTTTCTACAACAGCCTCCGCGTATTCTGGTGTATCGCCAACCATGGTAATAATATCACCACCAAAAAATACTTGTGCATTATTTTCAATGGGTTCTTTTTTGTTATCCTGACAAGAGAATAACATAGTGATACTTAACATTAGTGATAGGTGTTTCAATAGTTTCATATGGGACGTTTTAATTATTAACATTGTGTTAATGTTACTGAGTTATTTGGTTTAATTGCTAAAATTAGCAAATAAAAGCAAACAGGCAAGATAGAAAATAAGTAAGTATTTTCCTAGGTAGGCTAAACTAGGAATAAATTATTTGCAGGGTTGTAGCCAGTTATTTAATTCCAAATGTCATTCGATTCTGTTAAAATGACAGGATATTTATCCGTTACAAGTATGGTTTGTTCGTGTTGCGTTACATACCCACCTTTATTTCCTACTAAAGTCCAACCGTCATTCAATTCTACAGCAACAGTTGAATTTGTTGAGATAAAGGTTTCTATTGCTACTGTTGTGTTTTTTTTGAATCGTTCTCTGTTACTTTTAACTCTGTAGTTTAAAATATTTTCTGGGGCTTCGTGTAAACTTCTTCCGACTCCGTGACCTGCCAAGTTTTTAATAACTTTAAATCCTGACTTTTTTGCTTCAGTTTCAATTAAATATCCAATTTCAGAAATTCTCACTCCGCCTTTAATATTGTTTATAGCTTTACGTAAAATGTTTTTAGAGGCATCTACAAGAGGTTGGTGATTATGAATGTCTTTTCCGAGAACAAAAGAGCCACCATTGTCAGACCAAAATCCGTTAAGTTCCGCAGAAACATCAATATTAATTAAATCTCCTTCTTTCAATATTTTTTTATTTGATGGTATTCCATGGGCTGCTTCTTTATTTATACTTATACAAGAATAACCAGGAAACCCATACGTTTTATAAGGTGCAGATTTAGCACCATAACGCTTTAAAATTTCACCTCCGTATTCATCTAATTCTTTAGTAGACATTCCAACTTTAGCATATTCCCTCATTAATTTTAGTGTGGTTCCAACAACTTCACTAATTTTTTTCATTCCGATTAATTCGGATTCTTTTGTTATTGACATTTCGTTTTTTTTTAATTGACTACCGTGTTTGTATAAGAGTAGTTACGTGTTTTAATCACTAAACTACGTGTTTTTATATATCGTGTAGTATGTATTGCTTTTCTCATTATCAATGATATTTTTCCAATAGTATGATTGGTGTTTGAATATTACCAGACCATTCGCTGGCGATATAGGCAAATTCCTTTGGAAATTCTTCTAAATTAATTCTGTCGTTTTTATTTGTGACGTGGTCTTTGATTTTAGATCTCCAATTCTCGAAGCACTTATTTACTGGTATCCATTTAAGGTTTTCTCCTAATGATGCAATAACAAATTCAACTGGATACTTTTTCAATATTTCCGTCAATTCATCTTTAGTCAAGTAGCGTTCTCTTTTCGCTTCAATCAACTCCTCAGCACTCCAAAGTTCAATAATAGGAATTTTAGATACAATTTTCAGTGAATTGTCCATAGTTTTTTTGCATTATACACAAGCGTTTTGTAAATGAAAAGTGCGTGTTTATGTCAGCGGATTTTAAGAACGAAAATTAGATGAAAGCAAGTACGCAGTTTTCTTTTGTTTAGCACTAAACTACGCCTTTTTTATATAACGTGTTACCGCGTGTTCTTCTATGAATTATTTTTTATAAGAATATCTTAAATAACTCATTCAGTTAGAATATTAAATCAAAGTGTAAATGTTGTATTCTATCCGGCTTTTTCAATCATTTAATACTAGAAAACATGTATCTATTAATAATTTTCCAGTTCTTTTTTCAAAAAGCTATTCAACAATTAAGGAACTTTAATAACATATTTTTCGGTTAATGGTTGATTTTGCCAAAAAGCAAGAGGGAAAGTCCAATATGGTTTATCTTCATATAAGACATGGTAATCTCCCCAAGTATATTGAAAGTTATAGCACCCTTGAATGTCTTCACTATATACTTTTCCAAAAAGATACGCAGTAGTGGTTCCACTTACCCTACCTGTATGTAATTCCACCTTATCTATTATAACCTCTGTTGCTATAGGTATTTCTGCAATTATTTCTAATCCAGAATCCATTCCATAGCTAGTACCATCTTCTAAATGATAGCTGTAATTTTCATCCTTTGAACTATCTATAGGATTTAATAATAAAGCGCGTTTTTTTGTTATGAGTTTTTTGTTTACAATTTCAGAAAATGGTTTTTCATTTGAAACATTTCTGTATTTAGGTTTAAAAAGGAAATAAAATATAAAACCAATACATACTATTAAGAAAATTCCGCTAGCTATAACTATCTTCCTCATTTTCTATTTCTTTCAAATCTAATTATAATTGATTTTTCAAATGTTTGGCTTAGCACAAAGCTTGATAGAAGCCAAAAGCCTTAAATTTACTACTGTTTTGGCTATTTCTTATATACTTTGATTAGCTGTCTTCTTTTCTAAGTTTCTAAAACTTGTACAAGTTTAAACCAACATTTTCATCATAATAGCGATTAACGGTTCCATCAAAACTTTCTATAATAAATTCTCCAGCTCCATTAATTTTGGCTGTAAGCAAGTGTCCCGCTAATACCGTGTAATCGTTACGTCCAAGGGTTACATGCATGTGTATGTAAGGGCTATTATTTTGTTGAGAGATATTACCTGTTAAGTTGGTGATTTCCATTTGTTCGGAGAACGTTTTATCTACAAATTCTTTAGTAGCTGGATCAAAAAATCTTAAAGTAGCTTCATTTACAGCACCAAGACCTGAAATTGTTCCTGCTTTTATATCATGTTCTTCAACAAACGCTGTGATTGCTTTTGTAATCTCAGAATGGTTTTGAATACTAATAACGTACTTGTTACCAAACTGCTTGTAAGTGTACAGGTTAGAATTTGATTGTGCGTTTGCTAGAAAAGATACTGCAAGACACAGTACTATTAAAATTGAACGTTTCATTTTGTATACTATTTTAAATTATAAAATTAATAAGACTCTCTTATGATATCTATCGCTAAACTATCGGCCTTTTTTCCAAGTTCGTTTTTTAATATTAAAAAATGCTCTGTTTGATTATGAAAGTCGATCGCTTCTTGAGATTTCCATTCCTCCAAAATCAGGATCTTTAAGCTGTTATTAATATCTTCATGTAAAATATAAGAGATATTACCTTCCTCCTTCCGTGTGGCATCGGTTACGGTTTTCAACATATTTAAAACATCTTCCTTAAATTTTGGTTTTGCAATAATTGTAGCTATAATTTTTAATTTGCTCATAATAAATACTTTTAAAATTAATTTTTTAGGTATGCTTTCTTTTTTGAGTTCAGACTATATATTTGAACTTTTAATTGAGGTGTAACAGTTCCATTGCATTTTTTATCTACTTCATATGATGCAGCATATTTTTCGCAAGCTAGCTACATTCAATTTAAGGGATTAAGTACATTCTTTCTAATTTTCCTTTTTCTATTTGTCCTTTGTCATTCGCTTTCAAAAACGCGCCAGTTTCAACATTCAAGCAAGTTAACCACATGCCACCATGGGCGAAGGTATCAATACAAATGGTGTGACCAAAATCTGCTATTTCCCCATTTTTCCGAGCTGTATGCCCGCAAATCACAGTTTTACTTGGGTCATAAACTGTGGGTTTTTCAAACTTCTTATGAAATAAATAATGCTCATCCTGTTCCTCTAGACTTTTGTTTTCTTCAAGTCCTGCATGAACGAAAATAAATTCTCCAATTTCTAAATAAGGTAAGCAAGAATCTATAAAGTCCCAATGCGTTTTATCTATTTGATGCATCCAATTTGGGTTATCACTAATTTTATAGGAGTTTAATGTCAGTGATCCTCCATAATCTTCTAACCAATGCTCAACTATTTCAGCTGAAGATTTAGCACGTGTCATCATGATCTCATGATTGCCAAGAATAAAATGGAAGTTGAATGTTTTGCTTTTTTCAATTAACCAATGAATAACGCCTTTACTATTAGCTCCCTTATCTACGTAATCTCCAAGAAAAACTACTTGGTCGTCTTCCTTTATTAACCCTTGTTGAAAAATAGTTTTTAATGCGTTTATGCTGCCATGTATATCTCCAATTGCGTAAATAGCCATAATTATTTGTGTTTTTATACCTTGTAACCTTAAGCTTATATTATGTTGATCAGCCTTAACATATTAGTAATTCACTTTTGACTTGTTTTTTAATTTATGTTCTATGATAGGATATAGATTATAAGTTGGATAGATTTCTGTTGTAAAAGCTTTCCATGCAGTTCTCTCAATCGCCAAATTTACAGCTGCTAATTTTGAGGCAGGGAGTTCCAACACAACCACTTGACCAAGTCCCATAACTACAAACCAATTAACTACCGAAGTACCTTCTGGAGGGAGGTTTTCATAAAACCCTTGATTGGTTCTTATCTCTTCAATCTCATTTAAATTCATGCTTTGATCATGTTTAAGAAAGATGGTTAATAACAACTTGTCACTAGCTTTTTCAGAATTGGGTTTGGAATCGAGCACTATCTTTGACTTATTTTTTAACTTATGTTCTATAATAGGATACAAATTGTAAGTTGCATACATTTCTGTTGTAAAAGCCTTCCATGCAGTTCTTTCAATTGCTAAATTTACTGCTGATAATTTTGAAGCAGGAAATTCTAATATAGCCACTTGGCCAAGTCCCATGACCACAAACCAATTAACTACAGACACACCTTCTGGAGGGAGATTTTCATAAAACCCTTGACCCATTCTTATCTCTTCAACTTCATTCAAAGTCATGCTTTGATCATGTTTAAGGAAAATTGTTAGTATCATCTTGTCATTAGCTTTTTCAGAATTAGACTTTTCATTAGGTGATTGTGAATAACCCGTGAATTGTAAAACGAACAGTGCGAGTAATAATGCGTATTTCATATTTTTTATCTTTTAAATTTTATGGTCAGACTTTAGATTTTATTCTACTTAATGTTTCTTGTGATATGTTTATGTAAGAAGCTACTATTTTATTAGGTAACCGTTTCACAATATTTGGGTTAATTTTAAATAATTGGTTATATCTTTCTGAAGCATCTAAAGTGGTAAAGGACATGAGTCTCTTTGAACTATTAACATAGGCTTTTTCTAAATAGACCGTATAAAAATCCTTCCATTTGGGAATAATTTTCATAAGATGCCTAAAGTCTTCGTGCGTGATGAATAAGAGCTCACTATCTTCAATAACTTGAATTGTTTCTTGGGCAGGTTCATTTGTTATAAAACTAACAAGTGCTGTAGCAAATTGATTTTCAAATGCAATATAACGGGTAACGTCTTTTCCGTTATCATCTATGAAAAATAATCTTAGACACCCTTTTTTTACAAAATAACTAACCTGACTAATTTTTCCAGTAGCAAGTAAAATGTCGTTTTTACTTTTTTTTATGGTTTTAAAATAAGGCAAAATGATTTTTAAATCTTCATCTTCAATAGTAATATTCTTTTTTATGAAATTAGTGAGTTCTGTATTATTTGTCATTTAGTTGTAGTCTCTAACAAATTTACGATAATGGATAATATCCTGTATTGATAAGACCATCAAATTATTCTCTTTACCAAATGCTGTGATTGTGGCAGAATTTGCCATTGTTCCGTCATCGTTCATTAATTCGCACAGTACTGCTTCTGGTTGTAAGCCTGCTAGTTTCATTAAATCGATACTACCTTCGGTATGTCCTTTTCTTCCTAGTACGCCTTTGTTATTGCCTCTTAATGGAAATATATGACCAGGTTTCGCTAAGTCATTGCTCTTCGCTTTTTCATTACAAGCAACTTGTATTGTTGTTAATCTATCTTTGGAAGAAACTCCTGTTGTTACACCTTCTTTTGCTTCAATAGTGATTGTAAAAGGGGTTTGAAAACTACTTGTGTTCTCCTTTACCATATAGGGTAAATTAAGTGCATCGGCTTTTTCATTTGTCAAACAAAGGCAAACAATACCACTACATTTTCTAATCATAAGTGCCATGTGATTATTGGTCATGTTATGAGCCGAAAATATCAAGTCCCCTTCATTTTCTCTATTCTTGTCGTCAGTTAAAATAACGCCATTTCCATTTCGAATATGTATTAATGCTTTTTCTAATCTTTCTATACTTTCGGTAGTAGAGGTTTGTATGGTATCTAATTCTGCTAATTCCATTTTTAACTTATATTTATTTTTTCGATTAGCAAAACTAATATTGTTTTAAGCCAAACTATTTGACCTAAGTCAATAAATGAATCTATTTCTTACATACTCAAGTAAACTTTTACTCATAATCGGTATTTTATTATTAGGACATGGTGCTACTGGTGCGATGTCTTAAATTTCGGTATAAAATAATTTAAACAATAAAGCATTGCTCCATAAGTAAAAATCAGGGTAGGCATATTGGTGTTAAATCCTAGATCAAATTCAGGAATACTTAAAAGCTCTCTAAAGGAGCGCGTTGCAATTAGTGACATGAAAATAATTCCATAAGCGAAAACAGAAATAATAGCTACTTTATTTTTAGTAGTTCGTATCATTCCTTTTTTTGCCTCTTGTCTAAAGAAATACCAAAGTACAGCAATGCTGAAGATTGCTTCTATTAAAATAGCTAAATAGGTATTAGAAGCATACAAACCAAGACCAGCTTCCATTGTATCTGCTCCAAATAGATGGTGCATATGACCAGAAAAGAAATCTAATACAAAGTGTACAAAAACTAAAGCCATACTTACTAATCCTATTAGTGTGCTTTTAAATAATAATTTTCCAATTACAAACGCCATAGCTAACCAAAACAATAGAGGCAACACATCGTGGCTATATAGCATATCTACTGCCATGTTACTTAAAGTTGCATCCAAAGCATCATTTGGGGCAGTAGGTTCAAGTCCTAAATAATGGAAAGTAAACCACAATATATCCTGTAATTGCGAGATAATTAAAAAATAAAGTAGGGTTCCTTTTGGGAACTTTTGTTTGGCTATTAATGCGGTTGTAAAATGTCCTGCTAACATAATTTTTGTATTTTTGCTTTCAATTCGATAGCAAAAGTAAATATTACTATCGAATTAATAGTAATAATCTATAAAAGATGAAAAAAGAATTTCGCTCTGGCTGTCCAATTTCTTCGGCATTAGATGTTGTAGGTGATAAATGGTCTTTGTTAATTATTAGAGATATGTTAATTAAACATAAAAAGACGTTTAAAGAAATATCTGATTCGGACGAAAAGATAGCGCCAAGTATTTTGTCTGCACGATTAAAATTATTGGAATCTTATAAATTACTATCCAAAACAAAAATACCTGAAAATAAAAAAGAGAATATTTATTTGTTGACAGAAAAAGGAATTCGATTAACTCCAATAATCGTTGAATTCAGTTTATGGGGCGATACGAATATGCGAGAATTTAATAAAATAAAGGATATAGAAGGTTTGAATTCAGATAAGTCTTATATTATTCAATCGGTTGAAGATAGTTATAATGCTATGGTGCTTAATTTCCAATAATGCTGATTTCTTAGGGCATACAAGGGTTTTGGATGTGAAAAATACGCACGTGTGTCAGAGTGTTTTAGGAACGAAAAATTCAATAATAAAAAGCAGGCACTTTATTTTAGTTTCCCGGAATTATGAGGTTTCATTTAAAATGCTAGATGTGATTTCTGTTTACCTACAGAACCATTTGGTGACGGACAAAGCTGATAAGTGAAATCGGTTTGAATATTTGACTCCTGCCGATGCGAAACAAATAAAATACTTGTTTCACTTTCCTTTGCAATTTTATTTATTAACGCAATAATCAGATTTGCACCTTCATCATCTGCATTAATTAATGGTTCGTCTAAGATTAGCAAAGGTGGATGCTTAATCATAGCTCTTGCTATTAGTATCAATAGTTGAGTAGCTGCTGATAATTTTAGAAAAGGGGTACTTTTTTCTTCACTTAAATTTAATACTTCCATCCACTTAGCTGCCGTGTTACTTTGTAAAGTAGATGGGTTTTGGTACAAACCTATGCTGTCAAAAAATCCTGAAATAATCATTTGCTCTACCGTATGGTTTAGCTTAAACAATTCCAACATAGAAGGGCTAATATACCCAATTCGCTGTTTTATATCCCAAACACTTTCACCACTGCCTTTTTTCTTACCGAAAAGATATACTTCCTGCCCATAACCCTTGATGTTATTCCCATAAATCATAGATAGCAGAGTGGTTTTACCAGATCCATTAGGACCTGTTAATTGCCAAAATTCATTCTTTTTTATCGACCAATTTATATCATGAAGAATGGGAATGTCATTATAACTCACATTTACACCCTTCAGTTCCACTAACACCTCAGGAATATCTTTATACGCTGTTATTGCTGGCGGGATTTCTTTATCAAAAAGAAAAGCACTCTTTTTAGAATGATATTCATTGATAGGTATCATTGCTTTAAGTTCGTCTTTATTAAATTCAATGACATGTGTTGTTATTGATAATAAATCATCCTGCCTATTGACAATAAATACAGTAGGTATTTTTATAGATAAAGATATTAATTGCTCTTTTAACATGGATACAGAAGTCTTATCTAAGCCTTCATAAGGGTTAGATAAGACTATGAAATCAGGGTTTTGTTGAAGTAAAAATGAAAGTAATAACTTTTTCTGCTCACCAGTGGAAAATGTTCTAAGCCTTCTGTCTTTTCCAGAAGTTAATTCAAAGATATCGTGTTTTTCTTCCGCTAAAATAAATTTTTCTAAAATAGAATTTGAAAACAAAACACCTGTTTTTCCTTTTAATCCTGGTATTTTAAATGATCCTCTTAATAAACGAGGTAACCAATTATCTTGTTGTGAAAGATTAGTGTTTTCAACTGTATAATGATTACGGGATGGGTTCATATTTTTTCGAATTTAGGAGGTAAATGTTGAATTACTGTTAATCTCTTATAAGAGCTTAAAGACCCAAGTCCGTATTAATTATTGGTATTGTTACCATTAATGTTTTTAATTATACTTTCAAAGTCTTCCATTAAAGCCACGAGCCTTTGTTTTTCCTCAAAACCTGTAGATTCTAGAGGCATATCTATATTGGGTAAAAAACAACTATAAGTTATATATTTTTTATTTTGATAGAGCCTGAAATGATAAGTTTTCCCTCCAGAGATGACTTGTTGCAAATTAGCATCCTCGAAATTAAGTCTGGGTTTATTGATGTTAAATTTATCTTGGCTGATACAGGTGTTTAAAAATTTCCAAAACAGTTTATATTCACTTTTCTTAACCCCTACTCTTTTTACTTTGGTTTCTAATTGATCATTAATAGGTTCAGAGATTTTATATAATCTAACCTGTCCATTATTCATATAAACAACAAGATCGGATTCTAGTCCTCTGATAGGATAACTGGAATAACCAATTTGAATAATTAAAGCATTTTGGTCTTTCAATTTGAGCATGTTAACATACCTATTTGTTTCAGTAGTTTCTCCTTCAAATACAATTTCCTTTATTTGATTGTTTTGACAACAAATAATCATGGGGCTAAAAATAAAGATACATAATATAAGTTTTTTCATATAAATGGAAACCTGCTTGCCTATGGTAAGGTATTAAGAACTAAGTTAACTATGGTGTTCTATTCTTTTTCAATGGCTCTAAATTCTTCGATATCAATTGAATAAGACCAAATAATTTTTTCATAATTATCAAAATGAATTCCTAAAAGTTTTTCATTTTTTTCCAGAACACTACCTGATTCTATATTTCTTCTCAGTATATAAACTAAGGAAAACCCCGTAACATTATCAGACTTAGCTTTCTTGAAATTGTACGTTAAATTTACATCATCAGGCAAAGTCATTAATTCTATTACCTGCTCCATAGTCATACCTTTTTCTAACTTGTTCATGTTATTTAGAATAGTCATTTTTCTTTTTTCTGATGCCTTATAAGGGTATTTAATATTTTTTTGAAAAAGTTCTATGGTTTCAATCTTCATTATTTTATTGTTTTTTTGACCGTAGCTTAATGTTGATATTTGAAGCAACACTATTAAAATTATGATTTGTTTAATCATTGTTTTTTTTAAATCATATACGTTTAACAACTTACTTTGTTGCCATTAGTCCTTCTCTGTCCAAATCGTTTCAAATCTTTCGCAAACGACAAGCATTTCCTCTGTAGGTTTTTCCATGGTACTTGCAAAAAAATCCCAATGTGCTTTTTTCCATTTTTCGAGTGGTTCAATTTCAGTTCCCATATCTAATGCAGCATATTCTTTGGAAACCTGATTAAATGGAATTGTGTCCACTTTTTTAGTCTCAATTATCGCTCGTGCTTTACCGTTAAAATCCGTTACAATAAGTTTTTTTCCAATTTTTGGTAAGTCGGCGTTTGCTTCTTTATACCAAATATATAATCCAGAACTTGCTTTCTTTTTTCCATTAATAATTAATGCCGCTAACCGATTTGCGTCTTTTTCATTATCGTGAAAAAATTCTGCTTCTGGTAGTTCGTCTTTTATAAATTCGGGATTTGATTTTGTGAAATTGTTCCACATTTCGTAAACTGAATTATCAATTTTGTTCTCCGATTCTACTTGAGATTTCGTGTTATTCTTTGTCTCGGATTTACAGCTAAATAAAATTAGAATTATTATTAGATGCCTCATGGTTTCTTTTGTATTAATGGCAACGGATTTGAGTATGAAAAGAGCCTACTTTCCACTGATTTAGCACTAAACTACGCATTTTTTATATAGAGTGTTGAAAAAAGTTATTTTCTACTTTTATATTGTAAATCACAGTTTTCCATTAGTTCTAATTTTAAATCATGATTAAATTTTTTAAACTCTAAACTATCTTTAAGATTATACTGCCCATAAATACTAACTAAATATTTTTGAATGCTTTTTTTGGTAATTGAACTAAGGATTTGCTGTGATAAATTTGGTTCTTTTTTGAGTTCTATACAAATATTATCAGCCACCATTTCGATAATGTTTTCGGAATTAACTCGTTGTGTTTTTAATGAAGAATCAATTTCTTTAAATTCAGAACATCTGTTTTTAAGCTTTTCGGATAATATTTCAGAAGAATTGTTTTCCGCGAATTCAATAGTTAGTTCAGAATTGTCATCCACATAGTCTTTTAGAATTTTTTCGACTATTTCGGGATGGTCTGAAGTTGATTTTTGTAAACAGTCTTCGGTTTGATAAACTAGGTTACTTTGATTTGATTTGTCTTTAATTTGATTTATACAATTACAGATAGTTTCATAAAACATATCTTGTGAAGATGTTATATTAACTGTGAAAATTAAAATCAGTATTAAAATATTTTTCATTTATATAATTTTTGAAAACGGTTTTGGATATTAAAAGTGCTTACTTGTGTTAGCGTATTTTATTATTCATAATATTCAATCATTCTTTCCCAAACCATACTCAAAACACCTTTAGAACTCCTTTTTTTTGTAATCCAATTTCCATTTTCGTCATAAACATATTCGAAAGAAGTCTGATGAGTTTCTTCATCTTGTTCATTAAACCAGTTCTGAACAGTAAGATTATTCATTTCATCATATTCAGATACAAATTTTATATAAGTGCCATCAGAATTAAATTTAATTTCTACATTCTCATTTCCATCATTGTCGAAGGCATATGTCCTTCTATCTTTTAAACTGCCATCCGGTTTATATCTATATTGCTCAATTTTTTTATTATCGAAATTATAATTGTAAATATATTTCCAACCATTTTTGCTATCAGGATTTTTTAATAACATTTCTATATTATTTCCAATTTCGTCATACTTATTAGATTGAATTTTAGTTAACTTATTTTCCGAATCATAAGTTTTGACTTCAATCATATTATTATTTGAATCGTATTCGTAAGTCCAATAACTTTTTATTTCATCCAATGAATTCTTTTTTGTTGCTTTTAGGGCATCTCCGTTTTCCTTTCTTTCATAAACAGTTTTTTCATAAAGTAAACCGTCTTGTTCGTATTGAGCATTTTCTATCAATTTCTCGTTTTTGTCAAAAACCATATAGGAACTAATGTTTGAGTCGAATAGATTTTTACGGTTTTTTAATTCACCATTTTCAACTTTATACAAGACTTGTTTTTCCATTTTAATTTTTGGATTAAGACTGTCTATAGTTGATTGAGCGATAAGATTTGTTCCGGAAAATGAAATTAGCATTCCGATTAATAATATAAATTTCATTGGTTTGATCATATGATGTAAAAATCGTTATACAAGTTATAAATATAACCATTCTAAAATAACAGAGTTAACCATACTAATTTACACTACTTTATAAAACACTGGTTACAGAAACCCCTACTCTACTATTTTTTCTTTTGTTTTCTTTGAGAATGCCAAATACCGATTTGTTTAACAAGAGATTAAAGGTGAGCTAGTTACCAATTAAAGGATTTTACTTGTTATTGGGGTTGCTTTTTCTGTATTACGAAAGAACATTACTCCTAATAATATTAAAACTAGTATCTTTTTTTTTATTTCCTTCTTATAGTTTCTAACCATTTTTTATAAGCTTTGTTGTGCTCGTCTTATTCCCTAAAAGGTATAAAATCAGACTTGCTTTATTTAGTTAGTTTGTTACATTTTCCTTCTTTAATCGTTCTAATAATATACCAACCCATTAAATTTTAGAAATGAATCAACTTGTTGTAGAAACCAAAAATCTCAATTTTTCATATTCCAAAGACAAGAAAGATATTGAAGACTTAGAGCTTAAAGTTCCTAAAGGAAGTATTTATGGTTTTTTAGGTCCAAATGGCTCAGGGAAAAGTACCACCATTCGTCTTATTCTTGGTCTCTTGAAGAAAAACTCTGGAACTGTTGTTCTTTTTGGTGAACTCTTTAATGGCCAATCAAGACTTAAAGTTTTAAATAAAGTTGGTGCCTTGATAGAGAATCCGTCTTTATATGAGCATTTAAATGCCATTGATAATTTGAAAATATCCGCTAATTACAGGCAAAATATTTCGTCGAGTAGAATTTTAGAAGTATTAGAGATTGTAAACCTAACCAACGCTAGAAACAAAAGGATAAAAGAATATTCACTAGGAATGAAACAACGTTTAGGATTGGCAATTGCTTTATTAAGTAATCCTGAACTCATTATTTTAGACGAGCCAACAAATGGATTAGACCCGAAAGGAATTATAGAAATGCGTACCCTTATTAAAGACTTGAACAAAAGGTTTGGGACAACCATTTTTATTTCAAGTCACTTGTTAAGTGAAATAGAAAAAACCTGTACACATGTTGGTATTATTAGGAATGGTAAGATGTTATATCAAGATACTGTGGCGAGTTTAAAAGAATCTAAAGGAACAAATATCAAAGTTGAAATAGAAGTAGATAATCCTATTGAAGCGTTGTCTGCACTTAAGGATTTGAAAATGGAACACATTTCGTTGCTTGATGGTTTTATACAAATTGAAGTAAAAAATAAAAATGAAATTACAGAGGTGATTGATATTTTAAGAGCTGAAAGCATTAATATTTATCAAGTATCGATTAAGAACAATTTAGAAGAACTCTTTTTATCATTAACCGAAAATTAATAGTATGTCAGCAATATTATATTATACCGCAAGCTTAAAAAATGAACTTATTAAGTTAAAACGAACCTTTGCTTTTTGGCTTACCATTATTAGTGCCGTCCTTTTTCCTATCTTATTTATTGTAGCTTACATTTTTGAGCGTAAAACTTTAGTGCCATTAGCAGGAATAAATCCATGGGAGAAATTTATGGTGACTCAAATTGCAAATTCTACTCCCTTTTTCATACCCATGTTTATTGTTTTAATTACCAGTTTGATTATGCAAATAGAGCATAAATCTTTAGGAATAAAACATTTATTTGCACTACCTGTACCCAAATGGAGCATCTATTTCGGGAAATTAAGCATTGTTATTTTAGCCATCATCATTACATATGTATACTACTATATAGCAATTCTCTTATCAGGTGTTTTATTAGGTTTTGTTTACCCAGATTTAGGGTTTTTAAATTTTCCGCCAGAACATTGGCGATACCTAAAAATGTTAATGACATCTTTTGTGGCTTCTTTTGGTATTATTGGTATTCAATTTTGGTTAAGTTTCAGGTTTAAGAACTTTGTTATTCCTTTAGGCTTTGGAATGTTCTTAGCCATTATTGGAATCATTGTTTCACAAGCGCCACAACTATCCATTTATTTTCCATATTCGTTTAGTGTTTTATCAGTTTCTCTAGGTGATAAAATGCCCTTGATTTTTGGTGTTTCCTCTGTTACTATATTTAGTATCATGTGCTTTTTAATAACAAGTGCTTTTGGTTATTACAACATTAAGACCTTAAATATTAAATAAGCAAATAGTAAATTATTAAAGACTTTTACTTATTTTTTAACACTGTACTTTGTTGGCAGTAGTTATTTTAAATAAAAAGAGCCTTTGTATTAATACAAAGACTCTTTTTCTTGATTTTGAAGGTTAGATATTTTCAACCATTAAAATTTCTAGTTTTCTTTCTCCATCCTTAAAAGGCCAATTTATTATATCGCCTGCTTGTCTCCCAATTGTAGCGACGGCAACATCTGATAAAATAGATAATTTCCCTTTTTTATTGTTTGTTTTCGTGGTTGCCACAAACATGTACTCTTTTTCTTTGTTGTCCGTATGATCTTTAATTTTTACACGTCTGTTTACCGTAACAACATTGTTTGGTAAGTCTCGTCTAAGTACTTGTTGGGCGTTTTTTAATTCTAGAAGTAATAATTCTTCTTCTTGTTTGGTTACTTTTTTTCTTCGAACATGATCTTTAATCATATCGTATATTCCAGTTGTTAAAATTACATTATTTGACATCATATTTTTTTTTTGGATTCCCTTCCTAATACCATGTAGTTTTGACCCAATCATTCAAAATAGTGTGCAGTATATTGCGCTCCTGTTTTTAATGACTAATAGGCGTGTTAAGAAGAAAAAAGATTAATCTTTGAGAATAATAAAGAGGTGCCCTGTTTTGAGTCGTAACAGGGATTAATTAATGAACTCTTTTGAATTTTTTAAAAAAATATCGTCATGTAAGTAAGATAATGATGGCGCTAAACCTAACCGGTTTTTTTTAGTATATAGAAAGTAAACTGCTACCATTTGTATTAAAATTAACGAGTTACAAAGCTAATCATTATATTTAATCTTTGCAATATTAAAGCAACTAAGGTCCTTTAAAAACAATTATTCTTTAAATTACCTTTAAGGTGTCCAGTTTTTGAATTCGGACGATTTTTTTAATTTTTGGGTGTTGGGCGCAGTTCTTTTTAGTTTAATTTAATTCCTGCTTTCACAAAAATATTCTCTAGTTCTTTTTCAATTGGAAATGATTTTAAAGGTGGAACATTCGCACCTCCAGTATTTCCAACTGGAATTTTTCCAACAAAGGATTTCACACCTCCGAAAATAAGCCGTGGAATTTGTCCCATAATTTCTTTTCCGCTTTTAATTTTAATACCGAATTGCAACATTTTCCAATGAACAAAGGTATGAGCAAAAGGATATTTCTGTCCGATAATATGCGCTCTTTCCAAATGATTCCACGCACTTTTTAAATCACCGTTTGAGTTTTTAATTCGGTATTTATCCAATTCTGCTTTATAATATGGTTTCAAACTTTCAGGTATTGACGTATAAAATTTCATGTCTTTATTAAGTTTTCTAATCGTTTGTAGTTCTAAAATTCTGTTTCCGACAATTTTGGGGAACAAGTTTGGCAAAGGTTTTTTTGCATTGTTACGCCACTAAGTTAGTAAGCTTGGCGTCAAGCTAGCTTTATACTATTAATTCGTAAAAATCTCTTTTCCTATCTCTATTTCCGCACCTGATTTTATCTTGATTTCGTTGTTTATCTTGTACTGTTCTTCAATTAATGCTTGTAATTTCGCGAAGTTTATTTTCAAAGAATTTGCAGAAATACTTATGGGCGAACCAAATTTATCATAATTTGCTCTCATGGCCATTTTGCCAATTCTATTCTTTTTTAAGTCAATATAATACTCCGGATTTGATACTTCAAGCATCATAAATTTTTGCGAGTGGACTTGCTCCATTCGTATTCCAATTATATCGTTCCATTTTACTAATCCGATACTTGTACCACCTGAGTTATCTGTAATTCCTTGTTTGTTAATAATTAAACCAGCTTTTTTGTCAAATAATTTTTTGAAAGCGAATATGCTGCATATTCCAAAAAAAGCTACTCCGACTATTCCCAAAATCTGCATAAATTCAGAACTTCTTGGGAGACGAAAGCCATTTGCAAATTTTTCTGGCTCCATTAGAAACCAAATTCCGCAACCCACGAATATTAAAGCACCAAGAAATATCAAAAAGATTTTGTTTCGGTTTAATGGAATTATTATTTCTTCATTCATAAGCTTATTTTTTCTCAAATGTACCTAAGGGTTTTATATGTGAACCGAACCGTTCTTGCTTGTTTTAGAGGGTTTTAGATTAAAAATTAGATGAAAGCAAGTATGCCCTTTCCTTTGATTTAGCACTAAGCTATGTGTTTTTTATATATGGCATAAGTTTGTAGCAATTATTTATTAACTTGGAATAATTTTCATCTTACAGTAGTCATTCTCGAAATTTTACCGTTTATTATTTCATAAATGGCAATCGCATTGTAATTGTCGCCATTAACAGTCAGGTATTCTTCGTCGATAACTACACTTCCAATTATTATACGATTCGTAATTTCACAATGTAAATCAGGTGTTTGCGAAAAGAAATCACTAAAAGTTGTACGTAACTGTTTTTCGCCTTGTATATAAAGTCTATTCGGAAAATCATAGGCTTTTACTTCGCTATCGAAGGTCTTAACAAAAGCATCAATATTCTTTGAATTAAATGCTTCTAATTGTTGCTCTACAATAGCTTCTGCTTCTGGAAGTTCTTCTTTTTGTTGAATAAAAGTCTTACTGTTTATCTTCCCGTTTTGTATTACATACAGTACAGCACGATGATAGACTTTACCGTTTATATTTAAACGTTCTTCATCTATAACTACCTTTCCTTTATGAATGCGTTTTAAAATTTCAATACTGGCTTTGGGATTATTTGATAAGAGCGCTCTGAAATCTGAATCTAGTTTAGAGTAGCCTTCATAAAGGGTATCATTGGGGAAATTTTGAACAATTACATTATCGGCATAAAAGGATGTCAAACTTTCTAAATCATTATTGTTAAATGCTTGAACATGTTTTTGGATTACAGTAACTGGTGATTCTTCTGAAACCAGAGCTAATCGCTTACCGTCTGGACTAATGGAAACTCTAGAAATCTCATTTATTTCGTCTTCTTTGAAATGCTGTAATATATTCATACTATCATTAGAAGTATTGAATTGGGCAATTAATTTCCCATCGGGAATCAAAATTATATTTTCTGAGAACCAGCATATATCGGCAATTGGAATGGGTAAGGATTTTATGGTTTTTATATCACCTGTTGTAGGATTAAGTGATTTTATTGTAGATGAATTGTTTTCATAACTTATAAAACTAATTAAATTTGAATTTGGAATTTTATGCAAGGAGCACCCAACATTATTATGTACCGTTAGATTGGAATTATCCTTTAAATTAGAGATAACTAAGTCCATCTTATCTCCTACTAAAACTGATGAAACCAAAATGTCTTGATTGTACCAAACATGATAGCCTACTTTTAAATCTTTTAGAATTATTTCGGGTTTTCCAGTTGCTAAGTTGTATTGGTATAATCGTTGTACTCCATTATCATCCAAACGCACAGCGGAAACAGATTCTTTGTTTGGAATTCTTAATGGGGAATACTCACTTCCTAAAGAAGTGTTGGTTATCCAAAAATGCTCACCTGTACTTATATTGTAACTTTTAATATCGGTTTGATTGTTTCTTGTAGAGGAGAATAGAACCGTATTATTGTCGTAAAACGAGGGTTGGTTATCATACCCGGCACTATTTGAAATATTTTTAAGGTTTTTCAGTTCTATTACATCCTTGGTGCTTGTTATATCCAATAAAAAAACCTCCGTATTGGATTGAGCCATAAGATTTACAGAAATTGCAAATAAGGTTAGATATATTATTTTTTTCATTTGCTATTCCTATTGGTTGGTTACCTGGTTAAACCACTAATTTAGGAAATATAAACGGAATAGGAAATTTCTGTCGGTAGACAGGCATTCTCAAAAATTTCGGAAGTAGGTTGCGACTAGCAATTAATTATTTACGGAATTAGTAAATCAGTTTTTAACCGAACTATAATTTCGCACGTTCATTTCCATTTTTATTCAATTCACCCCTCAATCAGGTTTCTAGCTCCTTTGTAAAATAATACTGAAGCCATCATCATGAACACATGACTGATGTCTATATGGTTAAACCATTTATCTAAGCCAATTTTGAAAACAAAAAAGAATGCTCCAATAGAACTGACTAGCACACCAATTAATATTTGCTTGCTTCCTTTGTTTTTTACCTTGTAGTAAACAAAACCAGTAAATCCTGTTACTATAATGGCCATTCCATATCCTGCATGAAAAAGTACAAATTGGAAGTTTAATGTTACGAGTGATAGAATTAAAAAAACAAGTAATTCTATAATGTTCAATTTTGAAAAGAAGGCCCCTATTTTGGGATCAATCCACTTTCTCGAATATTGTATCACAGCACGTTCAAGTAATGCGATAGATAACATGCTTGTTATCCATCCTGGAAGCTTCATATAAAATGGCAAATAATGTATGAGTGCATGACCTAATACGCCACCTAAAAAGGTAGCCAAACTCATTGAAAGAAAATAATACTTAAACAACTTTTGGACCTCAGAATTTTGAGGTAATGCATTCAATTTTATATAAGCCACGAAACAAATGATGGAAACAAAAACATCTGTTAATGTATTTACTGGCTCGTATAACACAAGTCCAAATAACTCAATGGATGGTTGTGGGTCTAACAATTTCTTCCTTTTGTTTTAAACGGTTTTTAATGAGGTATACTAATTGAATATTTTCAATTGTCTTTTTTCAGCTTATAAAGCTAAGATACTAAATCTTTGATTTCTAAAAACAATCTGAAATAAAGGTTAAAAAACTTAGCAGCTTGTAAGCCATAATCTATATTGTTTTTAAGTACACCTATGTCATTCAATTCAACTATGGGCTGATATGGAATACAGCATCAACACCTATTGTTATTAAAGATTAGTAACTGTATTAAATGTTCTCTGTAAGCTGTTTTTCATTTAATCATTCGGAGTATTCAACACCAACATTTTTTTATTAGCTGTTGTATGTAAATGGAATCATAATAATATATTTCTTGATTGCATACTTGTAGCCCTTCAAGAAAAATCATCTGCTAAGTAACCTATTGGATTTGTTTTTTTAATACCTTTAAAAATTATTTAACCCATGCAGAGCTTTTACTTTAATCGATACATTTTTTTTGGCTTCCTACTCATTTCCAACCTGGTTATGGCGCAAATTGAGCAAAATGAGCTCGATAGTTTAGAGCAGAAGCTGTATGGGAAGTCTAAACCAACAACAGACAGTATCATTCTCTTGGGAACTCGTATCCTATCTCTTAGCAATTCTGATGAACAAAAAGCAAGAATCTTAGGGAAAATGGCCATCACTTATTTTGAAAAAAATGATCTGAACCGCTCTACCGAATTGTTTTTTGAAGCAAAAAATATGGCCGAAAAGTCTGGTAACCATGAATTGATTGTCAAAATATACGGATCGCTTGCTCACCAATACGTACATTTAAAGTTAAAGGATAAAGCCTCTTATTATCTAAACAAGGCCATTGAGGAAATTGAAGAGTTGCCCGTGGGTGACAAAAAAGACTTTCTAAAAGGGCTTTCTTATTTAGAACTTGGAAATTTAGAATATGACAATAAGAATTACCTGTTGGCTAAGGAAAACTACAAGCAATCGCTCAAGGAATTCCAAAATATAAGCACCCGAGATGAAAAGATGAACTACCATTATAGGAGATCATTTTATAATATAGGTAACTCTTTTGTGTATTTGAATGAACCAGATTCTGCAAAGTGGTATTTGGAAAATGCATTACAGATACAGAATGACAATGTAGACTTAAATTTTTTTATAAAAAATGCCATGGCAAGGGTTTATAAACAAAAAGGCTTGCACCAACAGGCAATTGATTCTCTCGAAATAATGTTGCAGGATGAAGCATTTACGGATATCAGGCTTAAATCCGAAATGTATCAGGAACTTTCACAGAACTATAAAAAACTGGAAAATAACGAGCAATATTATAACTACAATGAGAAATTTATTAAGCTTCGAGACTCTCTTCAGTTAAGTGGCTTAAGTGCTATCGATTCTGCTATAAATACAGAACAAAAAGAATATATTTTGGCGCTTTCTGAATCCGATAGAACTAACAAAAACCTTATTATTGCCAGCTTAACTTTTTTAATACTGCTAACTTTGACCATACTGTATCTGGCAAATAAGAAAAAGAAAGAACGTCTTATTTTTGAGGATATTATTGGCAATTTAAACTATAAGTTGCATCCTTTGGTTGAAGATGAGAAGAAAATCACCATTAAAGGAGGAGGCAATAATATCCCAAATCCAGTAGAACAGGATCTTCTCTTCAAACTAGAGAAATTTGAAAAATCAGGAAGGTTTACTAATCCTAAATTAACTATAGCGACATTAGCGGTGCAATTAAAAACGAATACCTCCTATCTTTCTGAAATTATCAATAATCACAAGGAGAAAAACTTTAATGCTTATATCAATGAATTACGCATTAAATACATTTGCGAAAAAATCTACACACATCCAGAATATTTGAATTATAAAATTAGCTATTTGGCGGAAGAAAGCGGATTTGCTTCTCATAGTTCCTTTTCTACGGTTTTTAAAACAGTGACTGGCCTATCTCCTTCCACGTTTTTACGCGAAACCAATAAAACAAGTTCTAACACTACTAAAACAGAACTAACAAGCTAATATATAGCTGTTTAAAAACTAATCACAGCTATTAAAATCCTTGATTTTGAAAGGTCTTTTTTAGGTTAGCCTTGATACTGGCATTATATTTAGCAAAAACTAAATAACAATATGAATAAAATTTTATTTACAGCATGTTTGCTGACAGGTTGGATTTCAATGGGACAAGATTGTTCTTATGGGACAATGTCTGAAAACTCCATAAATGGTAGTAACATTTCAACAGGTGGTGCCTATGAATATTCGGGAGCCACAGATTTCGACATTCCTTTTGGAACCCTATTTTCAGTTGAACAAGTGTCGATTAATGTATTAAAAGGAACAGAGGATCTTACCTATGTAAATGTGTATTTCTTAGAAGATTTACAAGGAAAACCTGGAGAGGCCTTCCAGACATTTGAAAATGTAGTTCCAGTAAATCAAGAATTAATTTTCACGGTTGAAAATGAATCATTTGATGGGTATACCATTACACTTGATATTCCGGTGCCTTTTGATGTACCAAAAGGAAAATATTACTTACAAGTTAGAGCAGCAACCTCGGATGGATCCAATGTGTTTTGGGAGATTACTGATGAAAACACGACCAGTTTAGGGCGTTTTGATTATGCTAATTTTGGTGATGAACCTTGGTTTGGAGGTTTTTCTTATTATGATTACGTATTTCAGGTTAGTGGCACTTGTTCCGATACCGGTGAAGAACAACCAGATTATGGAGATGCTTGTGCTCAAGAACATACTGCGAATAATCACGAAACTGGTTTAAACTTAAGGACGGGAAGCTTGGCCGATGATTTTTTTGTAGCTGAAAACACCACCTTTCACTTAAATCATTTAAAAATTTCCACACTTCAAATTGGTAATGTTGTGAATGCGAGTATCAAAATTAGAAATTCAGTGAATGATGCACCAGGAGACATTGTTTATTCTGTGGAAAATAAAGCACCCATTACAGAAAACTTTTTTGGTTATTGGCCATATAATGGTTTTCCTTTAGATGTCGTAGCGGTAGACTTGGAGTTTGAGTTCGAACCTATAGAACTTGCTGAAGGTCATTATTTTGTGGAAGTAAGCGATGTGGTATACTTTCAATATACCGATTTTTTAGCTTGGGAGGCTAAAACAACTTCTGGTATTGGTGGTAGCGCTTATGAATCATATGATGGTGAAACTTGGACGGAAGTTTCAGGTTTTAACTTGGTTTTTGATGTATCAGGCTACTGCGAGGAAACTCTTGGAGTGGAAGATTTTGCATCTGTTAATGTGAGCGTATATCCAAACCCAGTAACGGATCGATTACACATTAACACTCTAGAAAATATCCAAAAAATAACTTTAGTGAATGCACTTGGCCAAAGCATACGGAGCTTACCATCCCACGCTGAAGACATTGCAATGGCATCTTTACCAAATGGACTTTATATCTTGACAGTAGAGCTAGCTAACGGCAAAAAACAAACCTTTAAAATTGTGAAGCACTAATATTCAGCTTTATGTAATTAAAAATCCGTCTCATACCAGTGAGACGGATTTTATATTTTATTGAGATAGGAAACTTCTTAGTAGCATCCACAAACTATCTTTCAGTCTGATAAGGTTTATTAGTTCGAAACTTTTAAACCCATTCCTTTCAATCCTTTAATTATCTATTTCATAAAACCATAATTCAATAGGTCTTAATTCAAGTTGAGGGATTAGCTCCTGACTCCTTTTTTTACTTGATCTCTCCTAACTAAACCTCTAAGATACTCACTATCATTACTATATTCTCCAGTTATAATTCATGACTTTATCCACCTATCTTGTTTTTCTATCTGTAGACATTTATTTCGTGTTTAAATATTCAAATTATTGATTCAATTTCACAAAACTTATGCAATCATCGATGCATCTTATCCAAAACCTCAATAATCTCTGCTTTCTTACGTACAGAAACTGGGACATTTTCGCCGTTTTTAAGCATGAGATAGCCACCATCCGTTTTAATAAATTCACTGACGTAATCTAAGTTAACCAAATGACTTTGGTGGATGCGGATAAAATCGTAGCTCTTTAGCATGTCGGCAAAATATTTCAAGGTTTTGGTAACGAATATTTTACGTTTGTCTTGAAGATAAAAAATGGTGTTATTGCTGTCTGATTCGCAGCGGATAATATCGTTTAAACTCACAATAATAATCTTGTCGAGTGTATGCAAGGAAATTTTATCTGGTTTTTGCTCTGGTGCAGACAAGGTTTCCTTTAAAATGTTTAAGCGCTCTTTATTAGGTTGAATTTGTTGTTTAGCACGGGTTACAGCTAGATCCAACTCTTCATAAGAATAAGGCTTTAAAACATAATCTATAGCGGCAAATTTAAAGGCTCTAATAGCAAACTCATCACTTGCAGTAACAAAGATGATTTTGGATTTTAAATCTGGAAAAATTTCCAAAATATCAAAGCCTGTCCCATCACCTAACATGATATCTAAAAACAAGATATCGGGTTGTTTTTTACGTAGTAACTTGGCCGCTTCTACCACACTTTGAGCGGTATCGATGACTTCAATTTCTGGATGCCTCGTTTCTAAATCGCTTTTTAAAAGTTGTAAAGCATCAATCATGTCTTCTACTATAATAGCTGTAAGCATAGGTCTCTAATAATCTGTTAATAAAGGAATTTTAAAGGTAATTTGTGTGCCACCAATACTACCATCGGCATTTTTAATTTCTGTAATCTGAAGCGCATTTTCTCCAGAAATAGATGCTAGGCGTTCTTTTGTAACGGTAAGCGCCATGGATTGGTGATCAGTTTTTTCTTTTGTTTGCTGAGATTTAAAAATACCAATCCCATTGTCTATGACTTTACAATGTAAATAGTGCTCGGTGGTGCTAAATTCTATTTGAAGGTCTCCTGCTTTGTCACCTTTTAAAATACCATGACGGATGGCATTTTCTACAAAGGGCTGCATGAGCATGGGTGGCAACAGAATTTCCTCTGGATCTAATTGGCTCTTATTTGTAATAGAAAAGGTAAAAGGCTTTGCCGCCATTAACTGCTCTACGGTAATATAGTGTTCTAGGGTTTTAATTTCCTGTGCTAAGGTAATTTGATCTTTTCTAGAATTGTTTAAGGTTTCTCTAAGTAATGTCGCAAAACTATTGATGGTAGCATTCATCTTATCGGGTTTGTTGATGGCCATACCTTTAATGCCGTTTAAGACATTAAAAATAAAATGCGGATTCATTTGTAATTGGAGGGCTTTATGTTCCAGAGTCAGCAAATGATTTTGCATTTGTAATTGGGCTTTATCTGTTTTGTTTTTTAATCGGATTCTTCTAATATACAACCAACCGAAAAACCCTAAAAGTAACAGAGCTAAACCTATAACTGTCCATTGAAAGGCTGCTTTTTTGTAAAGCGGACTTTCAATAAAAAAGTTGAATGTTATGGGCGTGCTTTCCTCCCATCTATAATTTCTCGATTGTGCCGAAAACTGATGCTCCCCATAAGCCAGCCCTGCAAAGTTTTGTTTGTTTTCTTTAGACCAAGGACTCCAGGCATTTTTGTTTAATCTGGATCTGTATTCAATTTGATTGGGATGATCGATGTCCACAGATCTGTAAGCAAAACTTACTTGGGTTTGGTCTGGAGTTAACTTGAGAACTTTGTTGGAATTGGTCCAGGTTTTTAGATTTATAGAATCGACACTTTTATAAGCGACTTGCACATCATTAAAATAGATTTCAGGCTTGATAGTACTTTTACTATCTACACTAGGAATGTATTCAGTTAAACCATAAAGGGCGCCAAACCAAAGGTGGCCATTAGCATCTTTATCCACGGCATTTAAACAGGTTTCGATTCCCAGAAAGCCATCGTTTCGTCCAAAATGATAAATGTCTTCTATGATATTGGTTTGGTCTAATTGTATTTTATCCACGCCTCGTTCTGTACCTGCCCACAAATAGCCTTGATTGTCGAAGATTAGTTGGTAGATGTTTTCTGAAGACATTTTTTTAGCCCCATTTAAGGGTTTGAAATTTAATGGATTTTCATCTGTTTTTGAGACCCAAATCCCTTTCCCTGCAGTTCCTAGAAATAAATTATCTTGATGAAACAAGAGGGTTCTTATAGCTGTTTTCTGATTTAAAACAGCCCCTAAAGCTGTATGTTCTCCATTTTTAAGATAGCCTAGTTTTCCAGATTGTGTGGCGTACCAAAGTCTGTTTTGGGAATCTAATGCCAGGTCGTTGATGTATAAATCTGTGATGCCAGATTTTGTTCCATATAGGTTATTAATAACCAAACTATCTTTATCCGAATTATAATGAAACTCCACAATCCCACTAGAATAAGTTGCTGCCCACATGGTATTTTGGCCTTTAACCAGTTTCCGAATCCAATCGAAGGGAAAGCCATTTTCTGTGTTGTACACCTTATATTTAATGACTGTTTTTGGGGAAATTTTTGTGATAATGTTTAAAGAATCTGTATCATCTACAACCAAACTATCAACTGTTTTTGTGGTTCTTAGAAGTACCCCATTTCCATCTGATCCTGCCCAAATAGTACCATAATTATCGCTTGCTATGGTTTTAATTTTGACGTTTGAAAAGCCTTTTATTTTAGGAATATCGTGAATTCCTAAAGAATCTATTTTTGTTAAACCAGCCTCAGAACTAGAGATCCAAATACTATTATTTACATGATGTACCGCATAAATACGATTCCCTTTCAAACCAGAACTAGCATCAAAATGCTGAAAATTGTTTTGGAAATATTTATAAAAACCACCCCCAGATGTTGCTATCCAAATATTCGATTGTCTGTCTGTAAATGTTTTTCTAATATGAGAAACCGAAAGGCCAGTTGTTTTATCTATGCTTCTTTTTTCTGAATAATTCTCGGAATCTATAATGGTAATCCCATCATTATCAGTAGCAACCCATATTTCATTTTTATTATGAAGCGACATGCTATTAATTCCAAGAGGTTCTTTTAATAAAAGAGGTACTTCTTTTTGTTTTGAGTCTAAGATTAAAATACCATCTCTATATGTTGCGGCAAAAATTTTATCGTGGCTGAAAACAAGGGATCTAAAATTGTTTGCTTCTATTTTTTCTATTTTAGGCGTATTGCCATCTAGTAAATTTGCTTTATATAAACCTATATTAGTTGCTAACCAGTAGTGAGTTCCGTCAAAAACAAACCCATTTACGATGCTGGAATCTATCTCTGCATTTAGACTTAGTTTTTTAAGTTTATCTGAATTAGAATAGCTGTAAACTCCTTTTTTTGTTGCTAGATAAAGTTTGTTTCCTGACTTGAAAAATTGGTTTATCTGAGGACATTCAAAATTTGAAAAGCTATTTTTTGTTTTGATGGATAGCCCTAGATTGGTTCCAATATAAAGGCTGTCCTTAGTTGAATATAAAGCTTGAATGTAATTTGAAAGCAACCCATCATTCTCATTCCAAACCGTAAAATCTGTGCCGTCAAAATTAGAAAGGCCGCCACCTTGAGTCCCTAACCATAAATAACCAATTTCATCTTGAATAATATCGTATACCTGAGATTGTGGTAACCCATCTTCTATACCATAGGCCCTTAACTGGCTATTTTGAGCCCTGACAAAAGAGCTTATAAAAAGCAGGCATAAAAGAGAGTATGTTGTGAGGTTTTTCAAATGGGGATTTTGTTTTAATTAGATAATAATCCTTTGCTTTATAATAAATTCAATTTTGATGGATATTTTTTCAACTGATAAATTGAAAACAACCCAAGAGCAACTTCCGCTATGACTCCAAAAATATAGCCACCTGTTGGTAAACCATCTGCAATCATGCTTAATATTCTCCCAATGGCAAGACTCAGCATAAACAGTATATTTAGTTGGGTTGCACTTTTCCAATATTTGGTTTTAAAAATTCCAAGAAGCCAAATAACAGAAACTCCTAAATATAAACACATAATAGCTTTCAACATATTTGAAAGATCTATCGTGTTCACTTGAATATCTAAACGCTCTGGCAAGATTGATGGGGAACTATAAATTATTGCTGTTGGTATTATAATCGATAATGAAATAAGAAGATGCAAGTTTTTTAAAACCCAATTTGTTTTTTCTGTCATAGTCTTTACTTCTACGTTTCGGTTTTAGAGTTATTATTTTTCAACTTGCTTGTAACAAATATAAACAAACACAGCTTAAAAAATTATGGCATTCCTTTATAATATGTGATATAAACTAGCATCGCTAAATTCGGGGCTTCTATATTCAGTAGCATCATTTTCTTGCAAAATAGGTTCTAAAACACAAAGCACAGTTGTTTTTCCTTTAATACTAAGTTTGTTACCATGGATGTCGCTTTTCCAACGGTATTTTTCAATAGGAATATTTAGCTTTAAGATTACGCTGGCCATTTCTGGAGATTCGGAAACCCAATCCATAATAGCCTCTCTATCTGTAAGCTCAGGGATTTCTGTAGGATCATTAAAGGTAAACTCCCATACTACTGGAATATTAAATTTATAACTATACACTTGGCCTAGGTTTGTTTCTTCTCTTGTTTTTAAGGCTGTAAACCAATCGATGTTTGTGTTGGGATAAGAAGCTTCAAATTCTTTAGAAAGGGCTAATGGTCCAGGAGATCCTGCCGTTGGATAATAGCCGTAATAGGGTTTTGCTAAATAGTGACCGGCGTATTTACCTCCAAAGACATTAAAAAAAGAAGAAGCTATTATTTTAGGAGTTTGTGAGCTGTTTTGGGTTACAAAAAGGCGTTTTAAAGCTTCTAATAACTCTTTATTTTCTCCTAACCCACAGGAATGAAAAACAATTTGTGCATCAGAATTAAAATCATCTTTTAGAAGAGGCATGTTATTTTTAGCATGAGATAAGCTTTCTACAGTGATACGTTCGCCATTTTTAATGGTTTTTAAAGACATTCCCAACCAAGAATTACTATGACTTACTATATGAATATTCTTGAATGTTTTATTAGAGTTTTTATTCAGGAAGCTTATAATTTCAGCTATAGAAAATAAACTATCTACAACCTGTATGTTTTTTGCTTGAAAATAATTTTTGGCATTATCATAATACCTGTTGTCATCTTCATCGAAGCCAGCAATAAAGGCGATAGATTCTTCTGCTTTTGTATCTTCTATAGGGAAAGCAAGTGCCGTTTCCGGAGTTTGCGAAAACGGCTTCTTGCAACCTAACATTAGAATAAATAGCACTATGAGGTGATATATTTTCATTACTACTTTTTTAGAAGTTATCAGTGATTCTATTTTCACTAGTTTCCATATTTCCAGCGAGCTCTAAGGAATCTTCCACTTTTACTAATTTGTAACCATTCCATTTGTATTGGCTGATAATTAGTTTCTTGTCTTCTTTAGCAACATCATTTTTAGCTGTGGCATAATGATCTGTGATAAAGGTTTCTAAAACCAATCTACTTTTGACACCTTCCATATCTGAAGGAAAAATAAAGGATTCTGTTTTTGTATAAGAAGCATCCGAATGATCTATTAAACTAGCGACATTAGCGAATCTGCCATTGTTCCAAAAAATATACATTTTACCTTTTAGATCAGTTCCTTTAGCACCTGGAATATCCAAAGCGATAATGTCTTCTACATTAAACAAACCTTTGTTCCCAATGTTTTTCATTTCTAAGGCCGTAGCTTGGTGTCCGTCGAAAACAATTTTATCAATTTGAACTCCGTTTTTAAAAGCTCTTAGCTGGTGTTTTTGTTCTAAAACCCCGTCTTCATTTACTGTAGCGCTTTCAAAACCATAGGCAAATTTGATGTTGTGACTAGCTTCGCTACCAAAGGTTTTTTGTGCAATTAAACCGCCCCAAACCCAGCCAGAATCGTTACCAATACTCACGCGATACCAATTGCTTTTGATACCATCTATGGTCTCTTCATTTTTACTTTTCTCTTGAATGACTAATTTGGTGCCAATAGGTAATAAGGCTACTGCTTCACCTTTTATCGACGGATTTTCACGTAAGTACACATGGTCTGCCAATAGGTATTGATACGAGACTTTGTTGACGTTGGTACTTGAGGTTTCGAAATTTACTTCTGGTGTTGTTTGTGCAAACACTGTGGACATGGCTACTAGGCATAATCCTAGGATACTGTTTTTTACATTTTTCATTTTGATTATTATTTAAGGGTTATTAATTATTGTCAATACCTGTATAGGCTATTGATTCGTTGTTATTAAAGTGATCCTCATTCCACGCAAAACTTTGTAGAATTTGATGGTCTTTAATGGTATGTTTTTCGGTAAAACTGACTTCTGTTTTTAGTATGATGGCATTTTTACCAAGCTCTTGAGCCGGAAATATGTATTGAATTTCGGAGGTTGCATTTTCGCAATACGCATTTTCAATTGCTGGTAATGAAATAGATTCGTTGGTCTCTGTTACCATAAAATAATGGGTTTCTACTTGGTTACAACATGAATTATAATTGATTTCTACTTTGATAATTTCGTTAATGTTGTCCAGGTTTGGTTTTTTAAGAGAACTGATAGTGATATCTTCAAAAAAATCCAGATCTAGGATGCTTAAGGTTGCTATTTTTAAAGAGGCATCTTCTGAAGCCACGATATCAAAACGAACTGAAGCATAAGCGTCTTGCTTGGTTTCTAATCTATTTGCTACTTCATAGGTATTAGTTGGGATAAATTCTTGGGCGTGTAGTTGTAAACTGAAAGCGGTAATTAAAAGAAGGATAAACTGTTTCATGGTATTTTATTTAGGTTGTTGTGTTTCTATACCTCAAAGTTAAGAGAGAACGAAAGGGTTATTTGGACGCTTTTAGTATTCGTAGGCTATTATCTAGTATTCGTAGCATATACTGTTATTAGACTGTTTAAGACCTTCTTTACAGGCTGTTTTATTGGATATATAACAAAAGAAAAACCTGTAAATTTTTTAAGATTTACAGGTTTCATAAACTTCCTATTTTTAGAAAGCCTCAAAACAACCTATTGTTTTATTTCTTGTAGCTTAACGGTTTAAGGTTAATGTGATAGCACTATTTACTGAGAATGCTTTTGTGGGAATCCTATGAAACTCTATAAGTAGATCTTGGGCATAGACCCATTGTCCATTTTCAAGAGTTTCAAGTGATGTGATTTGACCTTCTGCATTAAATTTAATGCGTAAGCTTTTGTAATGCTGTAAATGTTTTGTGACTAAGGTGGCGTATTGGGCATTAAATTCCATTTTAATTTTGCGTTTATCGGTTGATACTAACTTTTCAGTGATTGTTGTGGTGTAAGACTTTTTATAAGCTGCTTTTTTAAAAAATTCGGCCTCTGCTCCTACAGCCGCATTGTTGACGTTCTCAGGCATGGGAAGTGGTTGTTTTACACTTTTTATAACGCCATCTTTATTTACTATGGTTTCATCTACAGCCACAAAAGAGGTGTACTTACTTAGCAGGTTGTATTTTAAACCTAGAGCAATTACTTCATCCTTTACATCGTTATAAAACAAGACATTATAATCGTCCAATTCTTCTATTTTTTTTCTGGCCCATAAATAAGGTAAAGCCTTGTTTTTATCACTTAAGTTACTAGCAGATACTTTAAATTCTTGCTTAAACTTTTTCTTGCCCTGGTAACCGGTAATTAAAATGGTTCCTTCGGGTTTGCCATGGTATTTTCCATAGACAAGCACTGGTCTGGCAGCAAAGACATCGGGAATACTGCTTGGCGCCATATCGTAAATTTCAAAGCCTTTGGTTTTGAGTTTCACTTGAGTCAGTAAAGGGGTTTCTATATAGTTTTTAAAGGCCTTGGCTACTTCCACAGCCTCGGCAGGTGAAGTGGCTATAAAAGATTCGCTTTGAGACACTTTTGCCATACCTTCAATTAAATATCTATTAACGCTAGAGCCAATTCCAAACGTAAAGACATTGGCTTGATCTAAGTTGCTGTTGATAAGCTGAAAAGCTTCCTTTTCTATGTTTACATAGCCATCGGTTACTACCACCATGGAACGTGCGCTGTTTGGATCTTTTCTCGGTAATTTATAGGCTTCCTTTAAAGCACTGAGTAATTCTGTGCCACCGCCACCTTGGCCTTCAGACAAAAAACGAATGGCAGCCTCAATGTTTTGCTCGTTAGATTCTACAGCGTTTGGGCTAAAAATAGTAGAGCTGGACGCAAATAGTTGCACGTTGAAGGTATCTGTAGCTCTAAGATCGCATAGTAAGTTTCTCATGAGTTCTTTTGAAACTTCTAGCGGATAGCCATTCATAGAACCCGACACATCCACAATAAAAAGGTATTCTCTTGCAGGGATGTCTTTATAGTTAATGTTTTTAGTTGGCTCCATTTGAAGGGCAAAGAAATTCTCACCCTCATGTTCATATAACAACAAACCCGATTGTATTTTATTTCCTCTCAAATTATAGTCTAAAATAAAATCTCTATTCCCAGGATTTACATTACTTTTTGATAAAAAAATATTGGCTGTTTTAGGGTTGGGATATTTAACATTAATTTGATGGCTTGGACTGTTTATATTTTGGATAATCATACCAGCATTTAGTGATACTTTCAAGTCGTATTTAAAAGAATCGGCAGACCCTTTTGGCATATATGGCATGTTAAAAGCCTCTTCTTTTTGGGCACTTTCTCCAATAAATCTTGGGCCAACTACTGCTGGTGCTACAAACTGATAGCTGCCATGAGTTGGCACTAATAATTCGGTATAAAAGATGGTGATAGTAATTTCATCGTCAGCCATGATATTCCCTACATTCATTTGAAAAACATTAGGTCTGTTTTGGTCTAGCTTGGCGGCCCGTTTGCCTTCTTTTACTGCTGTTTCATACACTTTTTTAGCTTCTTGCTTTTCGAATATTTTAGCCTTAATAATTCGATCTCCAATTTTCATTTGCATGTTATGGACAGCGGCTTGCGTAGAAAGAGGAAAAACATAGGTAGCTTCCAAAGGCAAATTCCCTTTGTTTTGATAGACTTGAGTGAGTTTTACATGGGCAATAGTTCCTGAAATTTCTACCTCTGTAAAAGAAGATTTTAAAGGAATTACAGCATCTTTAGTAGATACTGATAAATAAGGGCCATCCGTTTTTTGGGCAAAGCCAATGGAGATGGAACAAAGAAGTAAGAGCGTTGCAAGATATTTCATGGTTTTTAAGTTTTAGATTGTTGTTATTGATACATCAAATCTAAAAGAGAAACCGAGCTATATTTGGTGGGTTCTAGAATTCGTCGCTGTTAAACTAGAATTCGTTGTTATGTGATATTACTTAGGATTGCAAATAAAAAAAAATGAAAGATTAGTCCAGAGTTTCCTTAAACACTTTCATCATGTCTATGGTAGATATATGAGCTCTGCCTGTAGCAACTTTATAATCTGAAGATACATCATTTGCTCCTTCTTTAATGCCTTCATAAATTCCAGCAATAACGGTTCCTATAAAATCGCCTAAAGCTGCTACTCTTTCAGCTTTATAATCTGCTACAGAAACTGAATGATAAATAAGACTTGTATGAAATACTTGATTCATGTAACCAGTTAACTGACTTTGAGTAACAGGCTCTCCCACAAGATTATAAACTTGACCATGATGCTTGTCTTCAGTTAACATTTTAGCATACCCATAGCCTAACTCTTCTCGGCTGGTATAGGTACATTTGCCATTAGCTGCACAGTTGCGTATTTCTCCTTCTTTTATATAAGTCTCTAAGTATTCTAAATCTGGTTCTATGTAAATACCATTTCTACCAATAACCCATTCTAAACCAGAATTTTGAAGGTCTTTTTCTGTTTGTCTGTTAGTTTGTACTATGGGACTAAACGCATTACCTTCTTCTGCTCCAACAATGCTGGTGTACACTATTTTCTTAACCCCATTCTGTATTGCAGCCTCAATGACGTTTCTGTGCTGAATGATTCTTTTATCGGGTGCATCCATACCTGAAACCAGAAGAACAGCATCTACGCCTTTTAAGGCTGCATTAAACTGTTCTCTACTATTATAATCTCCTTTTCTAATTTCAACGCCCAAGTATGCTGCTTTCTCAGGGGTACGCGCCACGCCAATAACATTGTCTTTTCCTACTAAATTAATTAAGTGTTTTACTATTGAAGCACCTAATTTTCCGCTTGCTGATGTGACTGCTATTTTCATAATCGTGATTTTTTAGAATTGATAATCCAATTGATTTATAACCATAAAAGTATGTCAAATTCTTAGAAACGTTAAGATAAACCTTAGACATCGAATGGTAAATTATGCCTTGTAAAAGCATACGTTTATTACTTCTTAGTTGATTTTTTCATAATTAAAGAATTTATACCACTGTAATTATCTCACTTTGTGGTAATCTAGATTTTGGCGTTTTGTCAGTCGAATTAAAATCAGATGCGGTTCTATACCCTAAAGACACAGCTACTAATGACGTAAACCCTTTTTCTCTTAAACTGAATTCTTCATCTAAAGCTTTTACATCAATACCTTCCATTGGTGTTGCATCGATACCTAAACTAGCAACTCCTAATAAAAAGTTACCCATATTAAGATATACTTGTTTTTCCATCCAATGTTGATAATCCTTTAAATCATATTTATGAATGTCAGCAAAAGCGTTCATTCCTCCATACATCCCATTCTTTACATCTTCATTAGGAAACCTTCCGTCTTTATCCTGAACTTCTAAAAGGTGTTTAAAAAAAGTATCGTCTGCACCTGCACTTGTTTTTGAACAAAACAATACAACCGCTGAAGCATTCGTTATTTTTGGTTCATTAAAATGAAAAAAGCCTTGGGTTCCTTTTGCCATACGTGCTTTTCCTTCTGTAGTTTCTGCTATAATAAAATGCCATGGTTGCAAGTTTACGCTTGAAGGACTCATTCTTAATAAGTTTTTAACTTGTGCCATATCTTCTTCAGATATTTTTTTGGTGGTATCAAATTCTTTCGTCGTGTATCTCCAGTTTAATGTTTCTTGTAAATTCATTTTTTATATTAAATAATTATACTATCATTTTTATAGTGACAAAAGTATGTAACCTATTTAAAACTCGCAATAACGGTCAAAAATGATAGTACGTGTTAAATTTAACCATCAACTCGTAAAACACTAACTAACAACACAATAAACGCGTGTTAAATAAACTATAAAAAGTATAGTTGTATAATTTACTATAGTACTTTATCTTTGCATAAACAATAGAACTAGTAATTACTTGATTATGTACCAATTTAAAGGGAAAGAATATCCATGTTGCGCCAGTTTAACCATGGGAATGATTGGTGGTAAATGGAAGACCGTTATCCTATTTCATTTAATAAATAAAACACTTCGATATAATGAATTAAGAAAAGAAATGCCAACAGTTACTGAACGAACGCTGAGTTTACAATTAAAAACATTAGAGGATGATGGCATCATAAAAAGAAAAGTTTACACTTCTAAACCGCCATTAAAGGTGGAATATTCTTTAACTAATTTTGGTAAAACTTTAATTCCGGTTGTGCAATCTATTGCTGAATGGGGTGTTTTTGCTATTAAAGAAGAAGGGGAAGTGGTAGTTTAAGAGCTCATATTTTTTATACTTATTCTCAATTTAAATCTATTGTAGCTACTCAAAATGAGTATTTATTTAAAACTTTTATTTCTTACCAAGATATACCTATTGGAGGAAGTCCAAGCAATGATGATTCCAGTTAATAGATGATGAGACTTTATCTTAATCAAAAACCCCAGAATATTTTTTGTAAAATTAATTATCCTGAGGTTATCTTTATATTTACTTTAAGGTTTTACGCCTTTTATTCGTCTAATAACAGATTTAAATTCACTGTAATATTATCGCGTGTGGCTTTACTAAACGGACATACCTTATGGGCTTTTTCAACTAAATCTTCTCCAGTTTCCAAATCTACTCCTGGAATGAAACAATCTAAAGTAGCTTCTAGAAAAAAGCCATCTTCATCTTTACAAAATCCAATAACGAGAATAAATTTCGGAAAACTATTTCTAGGCTATTGTACTCCTAATTTATTTACGCTTTTCAGAATATAAAGGATGTTAAGCGTATTAGAGTATTTAAAATTTAATATTAGGTCATGATGACATTCTTGGTTACATACATGTAACTTCCCTCCTAGGTCGTTATATAAAATGTGTTCCGTAAACATTTAAAAAGCAACTTTTTACAATATATTTTTAATACCAAACTACATCTTAATAACATGTGCCACAACACCCTGAACTTTAAAATCGGTGGTTAATATAATAGGCTGATGTTTTAAATTTGTAGAATGTGGCTTTAACACAATGGTACTTCCGTTATGTCTAAACTCTTTAACCGTGGCTTCGTCGTCTAGTAAAGCGAGAACTAAATCTCCAGTGTTGGCAGTCTGTTGTCGTTTAATGAGTAGTAAATCGCCACTATCAATCCCTTTCGTATTCATAGAATCTCCACTAGCTCTCAATAAAAAATAATCAGTTGGGGTTTTAACCAGTTTTGTAGAAATTGGGATATGGGCTTCGATATGCTCTTCTGCAAAAACAGGTAATCCACACGCTACAGATCCGATTAATGGGATGTTTACTGTATCACTTTCAACGGTGTTATTAAAGACAGCTTGGTTGATATCTAACAAATCTCTAGCTTCTACTTGCAGGATATTAGCAATCTCATACAACATTTCTAAACTGGGTTGCCTCCTATTTTGGACATAAGAATTCACCATGTTGTAACTCTTATTTAGCTTTTCGGCCAACCAAGTTTGCTTAATGCCTTTGTCTTCCAAAATGTCTTTAATGCGATTCATAATTCAATGGGTTGGTTTTCAGTAGCAAATATAATAAATTACATAATAGTATATCATATTATGAGATAGTTATTTATACTATTATGATATTATTTTCAAATACAACGCATTTTTAATTAGATTAAGTTGTAGCTTTACGCCTTAAAATTAAATGCTTAAGTATGTCTTTTGAACGTGTACAAGAAAAGTTAAATATCCTAGCAGATGCAGCTAAATACGATGTGTCTTGCTCTTCTAGCGGAAGCAATAGAACCAATACCAACAAGGGATTGGGTAATGCATCGAATTCTGGTATTTGCCATACCTATACAGAAGATGGCCGTTGCGTGTCCTTATTAAAAATACTGCTTACCAACCATTGTATATTCGATTGTGCGTATTGTGTGACGCGCAAAAGCAACGATATAAAACGGGCGGCATTTCAGGTGCAAGAGGTAGTCGATTTAACTATAAACTTTTACAGACGGAATTATATTGAAGGTTTGTTTTTAAGTTCAGGCATTTTTAAAAGCGCCGATTATACCATGGAACGCTTAGTATCTGTGGCCAAAAAATTAAGATTAGAGGAAAACTTTAATGGTTATATTCATTTAAAATCTATTCCTGGTGCTAGTGACGAACTTATGCGGGAAGCAGGTTTATATGCCGACCGGTTGAGTGTAAATATTGAAATTCCGACAGAAGAAGGCTTAAAACTTCTAGCTCCAGATAAAAACAGAGCGGATTTTATTAAGCCTATGGAAAAAGTTAAAAATGAAATCATTCAATATAAAAGTGAAAAGAAACTGATTAAAAGCACGCCAAAATATGCACCTGCTGGACAAAGTACACAAATGATTGTAGGCGCGAGTGGCGAAAATGATATGCAAATCATGTACACTTCCAATTACTTTTACAAGAATTTTAATTTAAAGCGCGTGTACTATTCGGGCTATGTGCCTATTAGTTACGATACGCGTTTACCGCAAATTGGCACGCCTGTACCCATGTTACGTGAAAACAGACTGTATCAAACCGATTGGTTATTGCGGTTTTACGGCTTTCATATTGAAGAAATTTTAAACAAAGACAATCAGTATTTAGATTTAGATATCGATCCGAAATTGGGATGGGCGTTACGGAATTTACACGAATTCCCTGTAGATGTTAATAAAGCCGATAAGCGCATGCTGGCAAGAATTCCGGGTTTAGGGATGAAATCGGTATTTAAAATATTAAGTGCCAGACGTTATAGACAACTTAATTGGGACCATTTAAAAGCAATTGGTATCTCTTTTAATCGTGCGCAATATTTTTTGATTTGTGCCTCCAACCAATTTGAAACTCGAGATCTGACACCCGAAAAAATTAAAGGGTTAATCTTACAAAACTCCAAGAGTAAATATACCAGCATGCTTAGTAACCAATTAAATCTTTTTGGGTAGTCCCCTGTTATGGAAACCACTCTAATTTACGACGGCACATTCGACGGGTTCTTAACAGCCGTGTTTACAGCTTTTGATATGAAATTAAAAGCAGTGACCATAGTAACTACAGAACGCTTTCAACAACCTTTATTTGGGAGTTACGAAACGGTGCATACGGATGCTGAGAAAGCAAATCGGGTTTGGACGGGCTTAAAAAAGAAACTATCTGCTAATGACTTACGCCGTTTTTATTATGCGTTTCTGAGTGAAAAACCCACTGTAGAAGACAGCTTGTTCCAAGCCATGGTTTATGTGTTTACCGCCAAAACCAATGTGGGATCTGATTATACCAATGTGCATATTTTGGAAATCTCTAAACTGACAAAAAACGTAGGACGAGAAAAACACAGAATGGAAGCTTTTGTGCGGTTTAAACTGACAAAAGATGGCGTTTATTTTGCAAATATAGAACCTGACTTTAATGTGTTACCACTTATAAAAAATCATTTTAAAAGACGTTATGCCGACCAAAAATGGCTGATTTACGACTTAAAACGGAAGTATGGAATTTATTACGATTTAGAACAGGTAGATATCATTACCCTTGAATTTGATGCTGATTTTGATCCGTCCAAAACATCGACAGATATTTTTGCTGCAATTGAATTAGAATTTCAGCAGTTATGGAACGATTATTTTAAAAGTACAAACATCGCGTCTCGGAAAAACATGAAACTGCATATACAACATGTACCGAAACGGTATTGGAAATATTTAAGTGAGAAACAGTAGATACTGTGCGTATATTGGTTCAATAATACAATCTGAAATCGAGTAATTTACAGACATTGTAATGCCTTTGGTGCAACTCTTCAACCACATCAAACATATTATCATCTTCTTTAAATAAGTTAAAGAATGCTTTATCAAGGTTAGAACTACTTATACCATTATATGCATTACCATAGCCAGAAACTGCTTTTGCGCCTGTGATATCTAAAAAATATTGTGCCTCTTCTTCGTCTAAATCTAGAATTTTTGCATTTGAAAAATGTAAAATTTTTCCGCTTAAGCGACCTTCAAAAAGTTCAGCAATTTCCTGAAAACTATAATAATAATCATTTAAACAAATGCTATTGGCTTCACCCTCCATAACCAAGTAGATTATTTCATAGTCTTTAAAATTATGATCATCTAAGATCAGTGTATTTAAGCTCTCTTCAAGACCTTCAATAGTGTCGCATGTTTTATGTATACTCGCTATTTCGTAGGTCAAAGCCAAGTGTTCCAAGCTTTCTTGGGCTTCGGTAACCTTCACCGTATCTATGTCTTGAACGCCTTCCAAACAATAAATAAAATAATCTGAATCTATAGCGTTTTCTTGGGGTAATTGGGGTCTTTTTTCTAACAAGTTTCTATATTTATGCAACGTATTTGAAACGCAAAATTAAAACAACACTTTTAAACTTTTTAGCACTTTATAATAAAATTATTTTATAAACTTATTTAAAAAAAGCTCACCAGATGGTAAGCTTTTTTATATTTTTTTTTAAGTAGTAAACGTCTCTTATTCGTCTAATAATAAATTTAAATTCACTGTAATATTATCGCGTGTGGCTTTACTAAACGGACATACTTCATGGGCTTTTTCAACTAAATCTTCTCCAGTTTCCAAATCTACTCCTGGAATAAAACAATCTAGGGTTGCCTCTAGAAAAAAGCCATCTTCATCTTTACAAAATCCAATAATAGCCGTAACGCTTAACTCATCTTCATCAATTTCAATTCCTTCACTTTTAGCTACTGCTTGAATTGCTCCTCCAAAGCATGCTGCATAAGCTGCACCGAATAGTTGTTCTGGATTGGCACCATTACCTCCATCTCCACCCATAGATTTAGGAACTGATAAATCAAAATCTATTGGACTATTTTCTGATGCGACCTGACCTTTTCTACCGCCTGTTGCAACTGTGGTTGCTTCATATAATGTTTTCATCTTTTTCGTTTTTATAATTTAGATATGTAAGATAACACCATAAATATATTTAATAAAACGAAATTTCATAAAGTTCTCTTAAAATACAATAGATGTTTTCAGCGGATTGAAAGCATCTAGAAACCCTTATTTTTAAAATATTCTATTAGAATATCACTCTTAGTTTTATCTAATTTGCGCGGGTTAGAATCCAAAACATAATAAGAACCATTATAACCAAATCTGTTATTAAACCCATATTCACAGATGACTTTTTCTGGAGCAAAGAGCGTATGCATGGTATAATCTGTATTGTATTCGTGTACCGTGTTTTCATCGATACCATCTCCATAGTTGAAGAAAGTCAAGGACCAATTCACATTTTTATTTTTGTGTAAAAAGGAATCCTTTTCTATATATCTTACTATAAAGCTATCGATAGTTATTTTGTGTTGCTCTTTTTTTTGGTCAAAATTCTTTACCACGAAAAAGTCGTTTCGGGTTTTTGAGTACCAACCATAAGTTTCTAAGGTGTCTTTGTTTATTATTATTTCATCTGGCGCTAAGTGAACTATTTTGAAGGTGTTATCCTCTGGTTTTTTCTTACAAGAGAGGATCAACAAAAACGATATCGAAAAAATAAGCACTCTAATAATTGTCATAACAGAAATAGATATACGTCATTGATTAATATTAATGGCTTGTAGCCTAACTCTCCCTGCGCAACACTTCTAAAGGCGAACTTCTCAATACCGTTTGAATGTTGCTCAATCCAATAATTAACACCAAGAGCGTGATTCCTGGCATAAAAATTAAAAAAGGAATTCCAGATGGAATAAATGGCTCTTTAAAAACAAATAAAGCTAAACACAGACTACTAACTAAAGCCAATAGCAAGCCTACCAAACTTCCTAAAAGCCCTAAAAAGAGGTATTCGAAAGCTGAAATTTGTAAGATCTGTTTGTTTTTAGCTCCAAGGGTTCGCAACAACACACTTTCTTTAATTCGCTGATATTTACTGGTTCTTACAGAACCAATCAATACAATAATTCCTGTGAAAATACTGAAAAATGCCATAAAATTAATCACCCATGACACCTTATCAAGAATATCTTCTACAAGTGTAAATATTTGTCGTAAATCGATAATAGAAACATTCGGGAATTTAGATACCAAATCTTGTTGCAAAGCAGCAGAGCTTACTTCATCTGGCACCATCGTGGTAAAAACGTTAAATTGAGGAGCATCTTCTAAAACACCTGTTGGAAAAACAATGGTGAAATTGAGTTGGATTTGAGACCAATCCACTTTTCGAATACTTCCTACAGTTGTTTCCATTAAAACCCCTTGCACATTAAAAACCACCGCATCTCCAACAGTTAACTGGGAATCGTTGGCCAGATTATCTGAAATAGAAATTACTATAGGCTCTCCTGGTTTGATGTATGGTACCCACTCGCCTGCCATTAATTCTTCTGAAGCTATTAGTGAATCTCGATAAGTTGTTCTAAACTCATGATTTAAAAGCCAACCCTTTATTTGTCTGGTTGTATCCTGACGGATCTCATTTACCAAACGGCCATTTAGGCTTTCCATGCGCATGGTAACCAGAGGCATGTTATTAAGTACTGCTAAGTTTTTTGATGTAATACTTTCTGCAACAGCATCTTTTTGATCTGGTTGCACATCCAATATAATAATGTTGGCATTTTCTGTGGTTTGTCCGACTTCTGTTTTAGCTAATAAAATATCCTTAGTAAAATATAAGGTACTTATTAGAAACGTCCCTAAACCTATGGCAACTACTAATACAACAGTTTGATTATTGGGTCTAAAGAGATTTAACAAACTTTGTCTGGCAGTAAAGCTCCAATGTTTTGGAAAAAAACGCTTAATTGTTTTTATAAAACCTAAAGCGACAGCGGCCAACAAGGTAAAAGTAATGACAGTTGCACCTACAAAACCCAAGGCATAAAGAGGATCTTTTAGCAGCCAAAGTGAAAATAGAAATAGGAATACTAAAATGATTCCGAAGACCAAAAACCGTACGTTTCTAGGTTCTTGAGAGCCATTTTCATCTACCCGTAAGACATCTAAAGGCGACACATACCAAGTACGAAGTAATGGTAAGAGCGCAAATAACACCGACATGAAGAGCCCTAAGAATATTCCTATTAAAATAGGTTGAGCGGAAATGGTTATTTCCAAGGTAAAGGGTAAAAAATCTTTTAAGAGATATGGAAATACGGTTTGCAGGGCAACGCCTATCAGGGATCCTATAGCACCACCCACAATTCCAATGCCCGCAATTTGAATTAAGAAAATCAGAAAACTCTGAAGTCTGGAAGCTCCCATGCATTTTAAGATAGCAATCGCTTTTAATTTTTCTTTAATATATATATGAACTGAACTCGCAATTCCGATACAGCCTAATAATAAGGCGATAAAGGCTGCTAAATTCAAGAATTTACCCACATTGTCATAACGTTTCCCTAAGCGTTCTGTGGTGCTGGTATGCGTATCTAAATCGGCATTTTCTAAATCGAGGGCCGGCTCTATTTTAGCTTCTAAGCGCTCTAAATTAAAGGTGTCCGATACTTTATAGAAATATTGATATTCTTTTCTACTTCCAAACTGCAATAATTCTGTGCTTTCTACAAATCGATATGGAATTACTACTGGAGGTGCCACCGAACTTGAAACAGCAGAATTACCTGGCATGGATTTTAAAGCTCCTGCAATAGGCAATGTCAGTTGTCCTATTTTAATAGAATCTCCTGGTTTCATGTTGAATTGCAACATCAAAGTCGCATCAACCAATGCTCCACCTGACTGTTGATAACTATTTGATGCAGAAGATGGTTCCGTATTTATTTTACCATAAAAAGGAAAATCCCCTTTCATCCCTTGAACCTTAACTAATTTGGTGCCTCCGTTTTTTGGAAACGCAATCATGGATACAAAATTAACCTCTGAAGCATCCGGTTTTAAAGAGTCGATAATGGCTTGAGCCCGCTCTGTTGGTAATTGCCTGGAATCTATAATATAATCAGCTCCCATCAAAGTTTTCGACTGACTTTGGATATTATCCTTTAAATTGGAGCTAAACAGTTGTATAGAAACCACAGCCGCGATTCCTAATATGATGGACGCCATAAATAACAGCAGGCGCACTTTGCTGGCTTTGGCATCGCGCCATGCCATTTTAAACAACCAGCCTATTTGTAGTTTATTTGTTTCGTTGGGATGCTTCACGGGACGGGGTAGGTTGATTTGTTACTATTTTACCACCTTTTAGTTTCAAGATGTGCTGTGTTCTATTGGCTAACTCTAAATCGTGCGTAATAATCACTAAAGTCGTTCCGTTTTCCTTATTTAATTCTAAAAGTAATTGGATCACTTTTTCTCCAGTTTCATCATCTAAATTCCCCGTAGGTTCATCAGCAAACAATATTGATGGCGAGTTTGCAAAAGCTCGGGCTAAGGCCACACGCTGTTGTTCACCACCAGAGAGTTGCGATGGGTAATGGTGCATTCGGTCTCCTAATCCCACTTTTTCTAACAAGCTTTTACTTTTTGAGGTCGCATTTTTTGCGCCTTGTAATTCTAAAGGCACGCTCACATTCTCAAGAGCCGTTAATGTTGGAAGCAGTTGAAAATTCTGAAATATAAAACCCACTTCCTTATTTCTTAATTGGGCACGTTGGTCTTCGTTTAAGATATTCAAATTCTGTCCGCAGAGCTCTACAGTTCCTGAATTAGGTTGATCTAGCCCAGCACAAAGCCCTAATAAAGTAGTCTTTCCACTTCCCGAAGGTCCAACAATGGAAAAGGTTTGTCCTTGTTCCACATCAAACGAAATATCATGTAATACCGTTAATTGTTTGTTACCACTGGAATATGTCTTTTCCAACCCAGTAATCTTTAATATCTTTGACATCTAAATTCTAATTTAAATACAGACTTATGTCCGAGGCTCAAAATACTCAATTGCATTCATATTTACCAAACTTAACAAGCTCTAAACTCATAAAGTTTTGTTATTTTATTTTGGTTGCTCTCCTCTATTCTTGTGGCGATTCGAAAACAGAGAATACAACAGAAGTTTTACAAACAGAAACTCAAATAGAAACCACTGTGACGTCCCTTAGTAAAAGCAAAACCATTTTGTGCTTTGGAGATAGCATTACAGCTGGTTATGGTTTAGACGACACCAACGATGCCTATCCGGCTATATTACAACAAACCATAGACTCCTTGAACTTAGATTACACTGTGATTAATTCTGGAGTTAGTGGGGAAACAAGTGCTGGAGGAAAAAGTAGGATTGATTGGGTAATCAAGCAGAATCCTACCATCTTTTTATTGGAATTAGGTGCAAATGATGGTTTACGTGGGGTTCCGTTAACTGAAACCAAAGCCAATTTGCAGGCTATTATAGATGTGGTAAAGGATAAAAGTCCTGAAACCATGATTGTTCTTGCGGGGATGGAATTACCCCCAAATATGGGACTAGAATACACTACAGAATTCAGACAGTTATTTGCCGATCTAGCAATGGTAAACAATATCACTTTTATTCCTTTTATTTTGGAAGAAGTTGGAGGCATTGCTGCTCTAAATCAGAGTGATGGGATTCACCCAAATGTGGAAGGTCATAAATTAGTGGCAGGCACGGTTTGGGATGTGTTATCCCCTTTAGTAAAGTGATATTCAATTAACGAAAGAAACTTTATAATCTTAAACGTTAAATATATTAGAATTAAATTCTGGAGCACTAAGAAGCTCTTTCAATGGACTCAACATTGTATGGATCGCTTTTTTTGTAATTGCTTTCTTAGAACGAGTAATTTTTGTGGTATGTGTCATAGCGTTTTGTTTCTTGTGGTTCAAGAGATCTTCTGTTTTATCTCTGGGACAAATTTCGGAAGAAAAACACTATGAAAACGTTACAAAATTATCATATTTATATGCTATTTTAACCATATTCTGAATACCAGAAAGTTACATGTTAATATCGCCTACTTTTATGATAATTTGCCCAATAATTAGAACTTAAGGATTCAAATTAATTTTTCAACGAAGTAATCCAAGCATCAATAAGAGCTACTCCTTCAACATGCACCAAGTTTTTGCCAATTTCGGGCATCACAATTTCAGGTTCTAAATGTTGCATTCTGTAAAGTAAAATGGATTCCTCTGGCTTTCCTGCCACCACATCAAAATCTAGATCTCCAGAACCTGCACCTGCAGCAACTGGTGGTTTGTTTAAACCTAGTTTATAGGGGGTTTGTTCTTGATAGACCAAATGCAAACCGGATGTTTTTGCCGAACCGCCATCTTGATGGCAATGGGCACAATTAACATCTAAATAAGCTCTCGCCCTATTATTCACACTTTCAGAAACATCAGAATAATCAGGGAATTTATGAATATCTGCTAATTCTGGTAAATCCTTAAGTTTATTATTGTCTTGTAGGTAGCTTAACTGATTTTCAGAAATCCCGTTATACACATTAGTTTTGTTTAATTGTCTTGGGGTTGGTCCTAACGGCACTAATTCCTGCCCTTTAACATGACAATTTTTACACATGTTTAGGTTTGGAACCGAATAGCTAAACGTCATTTTTTCAGTTCTTCCGTCATTGACCTCTAAAACCAAGTCTATATCTTTTCCTAGTATATATAAATAGGCTTCTGTTTGTTCTTCATTCCATATGTAAGGTAAGGTGATCCACTCGCTTGACTCATCTTTTAATAACAAGCGTGTTTCGATAATCACATCCGTAGTAGTTGTTTTTAAATCGTTGTTGGTATAATAAAAGTTTTTAATAAGAATGGTTCCTATTGGAAAATCTAAAACCTGAGCATCAGAAATATAGCTAGCTTCAGTTCCATCTGGAAAAGCAATAAAACGTTTTTTTGAAGCATAGTCGGTAAACAAAGGGGAATTCAAATCGTAAGGCACCACTTGTTTGTTTGCAGGGATTAATTGATTCAAGGGTTGCAGGAAAAAGCCATAATCAGAGAGTTTCTTTAAACCTAAATCCTCATAGTTCATTAGTGTGTCTTGACTTGTTAATAAGCCCGAAATACTCACGTAATCTTTAAGCTCAACGACGCTTTCTTTTTTCTTACAACTAATAAATAAAGCAAAAACAAGTAAACTACTTACAACTAAATTTCGATACATCACTGGTCGCATTTTTAAAATCATGTAAAACATCCAAGCCAAAGAAAGAAACAGTTTCTGTTCCATCTTCAAAACAAATCGTATAATCTGATTCGGAATCTTCCAAACCATCCCAAAGAACATCCACTGTTTGAAAAGGTTTCTTAAATATCAGGATCTTTCCAAAATCGTTATTAATTGTAGGGAAAATATAGGAATTGGCATAAGAATTCTCACCAATTCTAATGTTTCTAGGATATGGATTGTAGTTCTTATCTGCAGTATACTTATCATTAATTACACGTACCGAACCTACCACGCCTTCTGCTTCCACTTGTTTTTCTTTAGAGCGTTTTCCCAATTCATAAATTAACTCATAACTTGCAATGGCAATAGATGTTGTTTTATTATTTAAAAAGGTATTGTCATGAAAATAAACATCTTTAGTACTTAAAACCAAACTACCTGTTCCACTAGGTACTTGGCCTACAATAGCTCCTTGTTTCGCGAAATTCTTGGTATTGTTTTCATAAACCGTATTATTATAAACCTCAATGTTAGATCCATATTGCGTTAATCCAGGCAAATCAAACACTAAAATACCACCTGTATTTTCATAAGCTTTATTACCAAATATCTTAACATTAATAGAGTTTTCACTTTCTATTCCAGCTACATTGTAAAAGGCTTCATTATTACTAATGACCACATTAACAGATTGTCCCACGTAAATACCAGCATCTGCCGATCCAATAGCTCTACAATTATCTATCAATACATTTTTACAAAGAACTGGGTAAAAAGCGTAGGCGCCATTGGCTTCACTTACTTCTCCTGTCCAGGAACTCTCTACATTTTTAAAGGTAATGCCATCGGTGTCCATTACTTTAATGTTATCTCCCTTGGCGTTTTCAACCGTTAAATCTTGTACTGTAATAGCAGTACTATTGGTTATTCGTATTCCTTCGGCCCCTTTTGTTTGTCCTTTAAAGTTTAGAACCGTATTATCCATTCCTTGTCCCTTAATGGTTACATGGTTCACACCATCTAATAATAAAGACTGGGTTATAGTAAAATGACCTTCTCCTAATTCGATAACCGTACTGTCTTTGGCTAATAAAAATTGAGAAAGAATGGCATTTTCTTGCCCTTCGGTATAATGTCTTTCAGGGGCATAAGTTGGCGTAGGCTCACTTTTTAAAACAAAAAACAAGATCACTAAACCTGTAATGACAAAGAGAACTAAATAAAGCAGTTTTTTCATGTTGGATCAGATTGAAATAGAAGCTACAATTTAGAAAAAATATCAGATAAGGGCGCTGTTATTGAAAAAAATAAAGTTGAAACGGGTTTTGGTTAGTAGATATGGCACTCAATTCTACATTTCTTTAATACTAATGAAAAGATATCCGCAGATTTTACTGTAAAAAACAAATCTAAAAACGTATTTCTAAGTAAGATTTCTAAGATTGATGTTGGTTTTTTTACAATTCTAAAAAAATATAGTTTTTTAAATGGGACTAATTTTTCACAATTAAATTTGCAAGTTTCATGTTCTCATATATTTACAAAAAAACCTTTTAAACAAAGGGCTACTTTCAAAATGAATGTCCTTTAAAATCAGGAATTTTAACACCCAAACCCCTAAACAACTTTATTAAAAAAAGTATCTTTGCCGTCCATTGTGTTATTATCATTATTAGACCCTAGATCAAATAATAATATAATATAAGGATCTAAAAAAAAATCATTAATATAAAATTATCAATTATGAAACAAGTAATCACATTATTTGCCGCCGTTTTAATCAGCACCCTATCTTATGGTCAATTCGAGGTATCTCTTAGTTCTGGGTATGCCATAGGTAGTGCTACCATGAAATTAGGCGAAACAGTTAGTAGTACAGAAATTGAAAATAACTATGGTAGTTATGGAGAGGGAGCTAACTTCCAATTAAGAGGTACCTATTTCTTTAATGAATCTTTTGGTGTCGATTTAGGAGTTGGTTATCTATTAGGTACAGACCAAACAATTTCTGAAGTTAATTTACCTGGATATGAAGTAGATGCTAAAGCTAGAGCACGAGCTTATGGAGCTTCAGCTTCTTTAGTTTATAAATTTACCAATAATGTTTACGGGCGTTTTGGTGCCTTAATAAAAATAGCTGGAAAAACAGAAGCTATTGTTTCTCAAAAAGAAACATTTTCTTCTGCAACAGCTCAAGCATTAGGTTTACCTGAAGGATCTTATTCTCAAACTAATTATACAGAAGACTTTCACGGAAAATTTCCTTTAGGTTTTGTTGGTGCACTTGGTTATAAGTATGCTTTAAACGACAATTTCAGTCTTTTTATTGAAGCAGAATATTACGGAATCAGTTTAAAAAGAAAAGATTCTGAACTTACAGAATTCAACACCGACTTCGTATTACCTGATGGTACTGTAGCCGCCGCTGGTGTATATTCTTTAGACAACTTACCAGCTGGATACAATAAAGAAACAACTTATGTAGATTCTATTTCTACAACTAATACAGATTCATCTCAAAAATTATCTGAAAAAGTACCTTATTCTTCTTTCGGACTTAATTTTGGTGTGACTTATAAATTCAAGAGTACAGCTAAAAGTACCTCTAGTCTATAATTGTAAGTAAGTGTCAAGGTTGGTTTAGAAATAAACAATCAGTGATTAAAAATATAAACCCTCTTAAACATATGTTTTAAGAGGGTTTTATTTTTATAAAGAATAACAGCTGTCTACCATCATTATATAAGCCGTTTAAAGAATCACTTCTATGCATGGGCTTGACAAAACTCCCAAAAGATGTAGAAAATAAATAAGACGCTTAAATAGCTTGTAACGCCTCCTAATTTTTAATTACATGATCCTGAAGTTCTGACAACAAAGGAAATCTCTTATTTGGACTATCGCTTGTTCTGTTTTTCATTTTTAAATGCAACTTTCAAAGTTTCGATTAATCCAGGGTAATCACTTCGCTTAACAGAACCCACTTCCCATTAACTTCAGCACTGCGAGTTACAGTAATCTTATTAGGACCTGTTTTTTTAAATACATCAATAAGCTTGAGGTTTTTATGTATGGCCGTGTTAATTACAATTGGATCGCAAAGCAACATGCCATTGGTAGGGTTAAAAACATAGAGGCTTTTGGTTGTAGGTTTTATATCCCAATATCCAATTTCATCAGCCCCATCTCCATTAAGGTCTTTCAAGTTTTCTAATTCCGATTGGTAAGATTCTTCAATCTTTATGTCTTCTAATTCTTTATTACTGAATTTGATGATGCTGTTGCAACCGCCTTCACAGTCTATGGCATCGTTGTATTGAGTTCCCTTTGTTAAAATAACGTTTAGTTCTGGAGAGATTACCGTGGCATAATCTGATAAACCGTCCCCATTAAAATCTCCATACACTTGTCTGTTATTGGAAAAGAAAATAATATCTTCTCGAGCACTAGGAAAAATGGGAGCATCCAGATTATTCCCATCTTCAACAACACCTTCTCTTTGTATTTTGAAAGCACCATTTTTAATAGTCAATGAAAGGTAAGACGCATAGTCTGCTTCTATCCCACCGTAGCTAACATGATTGGTAAACGTTACTAAATAGCTTCCAGCCTCTTTTGTAATATCAAATTGATCGTCCAAAACACGTTGTGTATAGTTTGGAAATTGTTGAAACAGTAAGTTTTTATCTTGTTGCACTTGCGATTTGGTACGTTCTCCTCCGTAATAACTCACTAAAGACATATAGTCCCTTTCCAAGTAAGCTACCTTCAATTGTGTATGGGCTTGGTTCCATTCTTTTACAAAGGCACGCACCTCTTTATCTCCTTTAGGTTTAACCTTATTGCAACCAGAAAATAGTACAATTAACAAGCAAGATAAAAGTGAAGCGTATTTCATAAATTTAAACGGATATTAATTTTAAATATAAATGATAAAGGTACAAGATTTTAAACGACTTCAGTTGCCTACGATGTTACCATATTTTTTTAGAACAAAAAATATTGAGATAAAATCTCTAATAACATGAAACTTACTAGGCATAAAAACAGAAATCAAAAGAACCAAAATGCAAAGCGAATACATATTAGGCCGTTTTGTATTATCAACTTCAAACTATTTTCAATCTAGGATCATTTATTCGAGGCATTCAAAAAAGCATCCAAAGGCACTAAGAGATTGCTAGCTTGACTCGTTTTTGTAGAAAGAGCTTGTGCTTCTGTAACCATTGCAGTAGTTAATCCACGAATGGCTGAAATATTTTTACTAGCATTATTTTCGGGAGACTTGTCTATAGTTGCTGACACCATAAGAAGTGCAACACCTGCTTTCTTATTTTCTTTCACACCTTGGCCACGTATATACAACCTACCCAGATTCCCAATAGCCAGCCCATCGCCTTGAACAGAAGCCTTACGATACCAATCATTCGCTTTTAAGAAGTCAATGTCAGTGCCAATCCCATTCTCATAAAACACACCAAGATTGAATTGAGCGCCCATATTTCCTTGAGAGGCGGCATTTTCATACCAAAAAAGAGCTTCTCTTTCATTCTTACTAACTCCAAGGCCTTGCTCATACATAAGCGCAACATTAAACTGAGAATCGGCATGTCCTTCTTTAGCAGCCGCTAAGAAATCCTGGAATGCTTGTGGCATGTTGTTGGATTCTACTGCCTGAACCCCACTCTCGAAAAGAGCTATACCGTTAGCTTTATCTTGCTCTATATTTACGTTTTGAGTGTTCTCTTTATTTGGGGTTTTGGATTGCGTTTGCTTAAAATTTCCTTGCTTGCATGATAATATTACATTAAGACATAGACAGAGCAAAAGAATTTTAATTGTGAAAGATTTGATATTCGATAGTTTCATTTTTTGTTTCTTTTTTAATGATGCATTGGGATAGCTAAAAAAATCCATTTCCAGTTTACGTGGTTTTTTTCCAATGCGTTAAAAATATTGTTTTTATAATAGATTTAAAACCAAAAGCAACTTAAATAAACTTTCAATTTACTTTTTTTTAATCAATCAAAAAGCGCGGCAATCTCTTTGGCTGTTTGACGTGCCGTCTTACCTACTCCATAAATGGTAGCAGATGCAAACCCAGTCCAACTACCATAACCAACAAGCCATAAATTTGGTTCTATTACAGAACGCGTATAGGTGGTTTCTATTCGATTATTTACAACAATGCCTAAAGGAGCTAAGTATTTTAAATTTGCTCGAAAACCAGTACACCAAATAACCATATCGTAGGTGCTTTTAGTTCCATCTTCCCAAATAACTCCTTTTTCATAAAAAGAATGAAACATTCGTTTCGCGTGTAACACACCTCTACCTCTAGCCTCTTTAACGCTTTCAATCATGACAATATCACTTAAAGTAGCTTTAGTTCCGGCATTAGTAGTTCCAGTTTTACCATGAAATGTATCTGTAGCATCGTTAAACAAATATCTTCCATCAATATCGTCCGGTAAAAAACTAGGCTCCTTGAGTGTTACCCATTGAGTTTGGGCTACTTTCGAAACTTCTGCTAAAACTTGTGCTCCGGAGTTTCCACCCCCAACAATTAACACGTTTTTACCTGTAAAATTACCTGGGCTTCTATATTCTGAAGAATGCATTTGGGTTCCTAAAAAAACCTCTCGGTTTGGGTAATCTGGAACAAATGGAGCTTGGGCCGTTCCTGTAGCGCTAACTACGGTTTTACTATAAAAAACCCCTTTATTCGTCTCTACTTTAAAAATAGTATTTTCCTTTACTATAGAAAGCACTTTAACTGGTCTTTTAACAGGTATTTTGTAACGCAATTCATACTGTTCTAGATAAGAAATAAACTCGGCTTTATCTGGATATTCATTAATTCCCTTGGGCATGCCCCATCCTGAAAGTGAACTAAACTCTGTAGGCGAAAACAATTTTAAGCTATCCCAGGTTTCCAACCAAGATCCACCTGCTTTTTGGTGATCGTCCAAGACTAGGTAATTTAGTTTGTACCTTCTTAAAAAATAAGCAACAGATAAGCCTGCTTGTCCGCCACCTATAATAAGTGTATCATAGAGTTTCATATCATCTATTTTTTATTAAAAAAAGGAGGTCTTTAGCTTGAATAGTTTTAAATTACAAATACTCTTCTAATAAAAGAAATTCCCAAATTACTTATTTCAAAGTTAGAAACTAATTTATTTAAACTGCCAACCAGTACAAACAAAAAGGGGAATAGTTTTAAAAACCATTCCCCTTTTCTACTATTAACCAACTTTACTAATTAAAATTTTTATACTTTTTATTCCATATCTATAATTCCAACCACTTCATAAGCTCGCTTATCATTAACCTTTACTCTTTCATATAAAATGTTTGCGTATTCATAATACCTTTCACCATCTATAACAACTTTCTCAGAATCATCAGGGAGTTCATAAACTAAGGTTCCTATTTCTGGATCTACAACCTCGTAAACATTATTTGTTTGAACATAAAACACCCCCTGCGCATTATAATAGTTATAGGTGTTATAATTTACTCTCACATAATTTGAAGGCAAGGTCTTTATTTTAAATCCAACCTTTGGAGCAATTACAATGTAACTCCCTCTAGATTGGGTATAATATCTATTATTTGCATAATAGTAATTTTGACCTTGATAACTGATTTTTGTTTTGTTTGGAACATTTCTTACAGAGGCTACTTTTTTCTGTTTAGTTTTATAAGTTACCTTTGAACTAGGCACTTTTTTACTAAACGTTTGCACCTTTTTATTAGTCTGGGTGTTACTTTTTGCAACTGACTTTGTTGTCGTTTTAACATTTGTATTACGTATTGTTTGTGCCGAAACTTGAAGACAAATTAAAAATAATACAGGCAATAAATATACTTTTATATGTGCTTTCATAGTTTTTCTGTTTTTGGGTCTTTGTTTCATTAGAAGGCTTTACAATTTCTTATTTCTTCTATTTCTATGGTGTAAAGATATTTTAATTAGTCCTTGAAAAAAACACAAATAGACCAATACCCAGATTGTATCTACCAACTTTTGAAATTTATAGAAATAGAATAATAGATAGCAAATAAAAAAAGCGATTTGAATTACTATTCAAATCGCTTTTAAAACTGTTATTAAAAAGTATGCTTATTTTACAAGCTGTATTTCTGGTTGTTTCCAAGTACCATTATAAGCTTCTGGTTTTGGCCAGTATTCTCTAAGAACCACTCTAAATGGTCCATTAGGTGCTGGTAACCAATTAGATTCTAAATTTTTCCCAGGAGATTCTTTCTGAAAATATATTGTGATTCCTCCATCTGCATTTTTTTTCAATTCAGATAACATAGGAGAATTAATTAAATAACGGTTGATTGGATTGGCAACCATTAAGCTTTCTGGTGAGGTATACATCGTTAAAGACCAAAAGGCATTTACAGGAGGTAAATCACCACCTTTAAAAGTTAAAGTGTAGTTGTTTGTAGCTGCATCCAATGGTTTTTTGTCTGCATCTACAGTATAAAGTGGATAGAAAGCTTCCTCTTTAGAGTTACCATAAAGACCTAAGACATCGCCAGCCATTCTGTATAAATAATTACCAGCTATATAGTCTCTTGTTCCAAATACGTTAGCAGATGTTACTTCACCAGCTTCAACCTTTTTCATTAAACCTGCAAAAGTTACGCCCCATGCTTCTTTTATACCAGCTTCCATGGCTGCTTTAACATCCGGAGAAAGTGTTGAAACATCAATTGTTTTTCCAGCTCCTACACCTATTTTAGCAAAACGCTCCATCAATGCAACTTCAGATGGTACTGTTGGACAAAAGTTCATTACAAAATTCATCACATTAAAAAACTCTAAAGAAGTCTTTTGCTCAGCTGGCGTTAAAGGTATCATCCAGTTAACAGATGCTGAAGCAGCGGCTACAGGAGCCTTACCCAAATATTCAGATAAACCTTGTACTTTGTATTTGGCTTGTACAGCCTTTACATTATCAATATCTGCTGGGTTGAAAAGTTGTGTTCTAAAAACGACTACTCCAATTTGAGTTTCTGTTTTTATCACCTTATCAATGCCTTCAGGAGTTTCTCCTTTCCAGTTTGGTCCAACAAGCATGTATGTACCTGCTTTGTTACCTGTAGTTCTTGACCCTAGGTAAGCGAAATTATACGTGTAACTGTCTACGAATTGCACATCATAATAACGACTTTCTTCAATTTCTGGAAGGCCAATAATTAAAGGTTCGTTTGTTACATCATATCCAATCCATGAGTAAGGTGTGTCTGAATTTGCTGTTTGTACAGCAGTATCCGCAGCTGTATATACCTGCGCGATATTTGTAATTTGATTCCAAGGCGCTTTAAATTCCGTCCCTGTTTTGTCTACATAATAGGCATATTCCACACGGTAGTTATCTACCATTGGATACCCATAAATATAAGCATCATGAGCTATAGCTTTTATAGAATCCAGAGGTAATGTTGCAGGAGATTCCTTTGCAGGTTCTGCTGGCTTGTCTTTACAAGCATTCATTGTTACAACTAGTACCATAACAGATGCTAGTTTCATAAGATTTTTTAAATTCATTGTTTGTTGGTTTTTAATTAGTACAAATGTATAGTAAAAAAAATAAAATTTAAAGCGACTTAAATTTAAATTCAAATCGCTTTTTAAGATTTAAATAAGTTTATTTAACTTCTATAAACTCACCTGGCTTCCAGGTCTTGTTGAACCAACTTTCCTCGGGACCATATAAGCGAAACAGCACAGCCCATCCTCTACCTGGAATGGTTTGCACCCAATTCTTTTCATGCCCTTTTGGAGCCGTTGGGCTAAACCAAATATCAATAGTTCCATCAGCATTGGTAACAATGCCTTTGCTGGCGGTTCCTACACTTGGAAATGCTTGATCTGTCTGCAACATGGAACGCGTTTGACTGTCGTACGCCACTAAAGACCAGAAATCCTTGGCTGGAACGTTCGCCGGAAGCTGTATTTTGTAAGTTTTGGAACCATCAAGGGACATGCCTTTGGAATCTGTAGTAGCCATGACATACTGTGAACCGAGTCCTACCATTTTGAATGCCATCGCTGGGGTGATTCCTGTGTAACTGTAGTGGAATAGGTCGCGTGCAGCCAAATTGCGCACGCCTGGTTGTGATAGGAACTGGTAGCTACCGCCAACAAATGTGAAGAACCATGAGCTACCTGGTGACAAGTAGGCATCATCCATTCGAGGTTGAAACGCAATAGTTCTTGCTGCGGCATTTCCAACAGCCACGGCCTCTGTAAGCGTCTTCTTAAGTTTGTCATCAGGTGCAAAAGTTTTACCTTTTTCGATACCGATAGCAGCAAGCATACCTAAAATTTCTGGGCTGTAGGCCTCGTTTGGTTCTGCTTGAATAATCTCGTTAATGTCTGTATAGAAGCTATAATCGTTGCTACCAATGGTATTGAAATCTTTGTCAGATACATCGATATACTTCATCTCTGGCTGGTTGTTGATTGCGTTTAGAGGATAAACTTTTGCGAACTTCTTTGTGTTTGCTACCGCTGTTGCTGTGCTACCATCTTTGATGAATCCACGCCAGAAATACAGGTTCTGATACGTTTGAGAGCGCAATACAAAATATCCTTGAGGCACGTCTCCCTTATAATCAGGTGGCAATAATAAATACTTGCCTCCTTTGCCTTTATCTGGTCCAGCGTTTCCGATATCACCTACATAGCGGAACCAGTGATCGTTGACGATACCCAATACATCAGGTGGCGTTTCTAACACTAACGGTCCGTCTTTCAGGTCCAACCACATCATACTGTAAATACTTTGCGTGTTGGCCGTTAAAAAAAGTGACCTCGCATTCATCAATTCTTCCATTATTAAAACCGTCTGGTTGTCGCCTCCCATGCTCTTGATGCCTCGACCAGCCGCGTGGACTGACGCACCAGGTAAAGCGTAAAGGAAGGCTTCCACTCCATGCATGAAGTCAAGATAATCATAAATCTTGTCGGCAGTGTCTTGGGTCGGAGAGCCTTGTGGAAATTCTAGCGTACCGATTCGAGATTCAATCTTTGCGGGTGTCGTGATAGACTCCGGGATAGGGGTCGTCATTTTCATCTTCGACGACTTTTGGGCATGACTTACATTTACTACAAATGCACCAATAAGTACTGCAGCAAGAATGTGAATTGATTTTTGTTTCATGATCTGTGTATTTATATAATAATTGATTTAGTATTATGTGTTTTATTTAGTAGCTCCCGATTTCTTCAAAAGAGACGTAGGTAACATGACTGTTGCTTGCACCCTTAATTGAGATTCTGGCCCAAAATCTGGTGAAATTACATTGTAATAATATCCTGCTTGAAAATTGATAGGAAGTTTGCCACCTAGTTTTACAATTTTACCAATACCAGCTCCAATTGGAACGGTCCATTGTTGTCCACTTTCTGCTTCCCAATTGGCCGTGATGATTGGAGACGTATTTATATACAACCCTTTTGGTAAATTATAATTAGCAAAAACTTGAGCATAAAAATTATTTACATCTTGTACATCTGAAGGGCCTGCTACAGAAAAAGTGTTGTTAATAACACCTCCATATACCCATTTTTTACCCATTTTTAATACCACTATTGAGGGACCTACACTTAATTTTTTAGAACCAAAATCAGCATTTCCTGCAGGGAAGGCAATAATAGGCCCAAACCCCCAAACAATTCCTTTAGATTTTGGTACATAAAATGCTGTAAAATTAATATTACTTACCCCTGTAACTGAACCAGAAGCTTCTGTAAAATCAGGTTGCCATAAAATTGGAATAATAGTTCTAGTAATAAGTTTGCCATCAAAAAAAGGCAATACAGGTTGAATGTTTAAGATATTTTGTGTTCTATCATTATTAGGACCGTATCCAAAATTAGTATTGTTTTGAAACGGAAAACTCATAATGTTGGCTAAAGGGTTTTGTGCTGCTTTCGCCAATTCTTCTTGAGTTTCTTGAGCATTCATAGTAGCAATGAATAGCATAAAGCATAATAAAGTAATTTTGTTTTTCATGATTTTTATTTGAATTTTATTAATTAATCTGTGTAAATAATTATTTTTTAGCAGCTTTATTTCCTGTTAAAGCATTGGTAATAAACGTTAGGTTGATTTGAAAATAATTTTGTTTTAAACGTTGCTTACTGCCATATGTAGAACCATATTTACCAACCGCTTGTAATCTGTTTGCCCAAAGCCAATAACCCACTTGTGCACCTACAATACCATTCTTATCTTTTACAGAACCATCCCAGTAAACTCCAGAACCTTTATCGTCTCCAACTTGCCAGTTATTACCGCCATAGATACCAACCGATAGTTTGTCGGTAAAATACATATCTATCCCATAGTCTAATGATAAACGGTTCCCCGGTGTTACTTCTACATCTTTGATTTTTCCAATAATTTCATAGGTAGGTGCGAACATTACAGCTAATGCTTTAGAGGTTTCTCCTTTAATTTTCATTGGATAATAGTAGGTAAAGACTTGAAATATATTGCTCCAATAGCCTAATCCTGTATTGTTATTGCCTCCTGGAGTATATTCTCCTGTAGGCGCATAAAACATATAGCCTGCAGTAATGTCAAACTCTTTCAAACCCCAAGATAAATACACTGGCATGACATTAAAATCTGAAAATCCAGAAACATTACTAATACTACTTCCTTCTTGGTTGGAACCTTCAATAATACCACTTCTATTATATGCAATATCTGCATTTACCGTATTATAAGCAATAGAGATACCAGTAAGAAAAGTGGCACCTAAAACTTTTTGTTTTGCAACCCACATTAATACTGGATTATTAATGTATCCGCTAACATCGGTATTTAATGCAAAATCGGCTCCTGTTGGACTTTCAAATTCAGTCACTTCTTCGCCATTTTTATTAAAATACTTATTACCCGAAAGAAATATATTATAATCTAGTAGAACCAAGCCACTTGCTGGTGCTGGATCTGCAAAATCACGAATACTTATAATTCCAGGTAAATAATGACCAGTTTGTAAAGGAGATGCTAATTTAGGTTTCTCTTGTGCTTGTATTTTAAAAGTTGAACAGGTGATAAACACCAATAAAACCATTGCTTTTGTAATTGTTATTTTCATTTTTTTATATTTAACTGAACTCTTATCTCCTCTTCCAGACTCCGCTGCAACACTTCCATATCGGCAAACTCCTCCCTATTTATATTCCTGTCATTTTTTCTTTCCAGGACCATAGACCTACATAGCATGTAGTCTGAACACATATCCCGGAAGTTCTCATCGATTTGAAACAAGTCATCAATCTCCTCTTCTAAATCCGGAAATAGTTGAATAATAGAATCGACTTCTTTACGCATGTGAGGTTGTTAATTTAAAATAGCCGTGTAAATGTAAGAAAACTTATAAAAAACAGTAAGAATGGAACGGTTATGAAACGGTTCCATTTAGAATTTAATGTCTTAATAATTAGCGTGTTGTATCTTGAGAATAAGGGTTGATACTCATTTGGACCACAGAGAACTATTTCTACTAAGTTATGTTATATTAACACCTGTCTTTTTAGCGCTAAAAATAATATTGTCAACTAAAGTTTCATCTAATAGAAACGAACTTAGGTAAAGTTTAAGATTTGCGAGTATTTCTGGGAATTTTTCATTTAATAGAGCTACTTCAGGTTTCGAATCAAGGATTAAACCCAATTGTCCTTTGGCTGCAGCTATGAGCAATGGTATTATGTAAACATCTTCTGACGCTTTCATCTTTTGAGTATAATGCAATGCTTCTTCGTATTCACCATTTTGATAATAAGCGAAGTAAAAACCTAAATAACACCACCAAGGGCAGTATGGGTTGAGATTTAATGCCTCCTTTAGTAAAACTAATCCACGTTTATATTCTCCGATACAATTATAAGCAAAACCAAGAGTACTTTTTATAGATGGAGAAAGTGGGCCGAGTTGCATACTATAGTCAAGCGCTTCAATAGCTTCGTTTTTCTTACCCAAATAAACATTCGCCCACCCCCGGGTGATATTTCCAAATTGAGATGCAGGTGCTATGCTCAAGGCTTTATCTAATAGCTTTAAAGCTTCAGCTATGGGATCTTCAACAGTTTTATACCCAAGTGAATAAGTAAAAAGATTTAAATCGCCCAAAATGATTAGGCACATCACATTATTTGGATCTTTAAGTAAAGCTTTTTCAAGAGCCTTTCTACACAATATACAATCTGCTTCTGAATGTGTTATTTGCGTAAGATTAAACCACAATATAGCATCAAATGTTTGCAAATCTTGCTTCATTTCACCCCCTACCAAACGTACTGTGTCATTTATAATCAGTCCATATTGACCACTTAATAAGGCAAATACATCATCATTTATCTGGTCTTGAATGTCTATAGTTTTGTCTTTTTGTAAATCGTGCGAATAATCTTTGGACCAGATTTGCATGCCATTCATGGTTTCGACTAAACCGACATTCACTCTAATCTTCGTAGCAGAGCGTTTAACAGAACCCACTATAACATAATGAACTCCTAAGTCGGCTCCTACTATTCGGATATCTTCAATATGAGTCGCGTATTTTAATGTTGAAAAATGGGCCACGACAGCAATTTCTTCAGAATTGCTAAAGATTCGCGTCAGTTCCTCTCCAAAACCATCCACAAAAAATTGATACTCATCACTTGGCAATAAGTTGCGAAAGGGCAATATGGCAAGCGTGAGTTTTGATCTGGAATAGGTATTTGCTTTGGTGTTACTTGGTGAATCTGATTTACCTTGTATGTCTGCCTTTGACGTTATAATATGAGATCGAAATACGGGAACATAAGATCCTTTAATTACTTCAATTTTAATAGGATCGGTCATTCCTGCCTCTAGATAATATGTATGTAATAACCGTCTAAGTCTTCCTGCGTTAATTCTAATGGTTGCGTTGGTTTGCGGGTTAAAATTTGCCGATTTCCCCAAGCCATTGACAGCTATAATATATTCCTTTAAGCTATCAGTACGGCTAGCCAGTGTTTCTTCTACAATAAATTTTAAAAAATTACTTAACACGGAAGAACGAGAAAATAGGTCGCTGCTTAGAATGCGATCCAATTCCTCCAAAATTTCCTGCTTCGAATAATTAGGTAAGATGTGTTTTCCTGCTACGTTCTCTGGCATTGAAATGTCCTATATAAGTTGTATAACTTTGAATTTTTTATTTAATAAATCAAATGTAGTTTTTTTATTTTAAACTCGTGTTTCTAATAAAAAAAAAGCGATTTGAATAAATCCAAATCGCTTTTTATAATCTTAATTAAAATATGTTATTTAACTTCAATAACCTCACTTGGTCTCCAAGTTTTGTCTAACCAAGGTTCTAGTGGGCCATACATTCTTAAGATAATATACCAACTTTTTCCAGGAATAGTTTGTAACCAGTTGCCTTCAAATCCTTCAGGAGCTTTAGGTGCAAAATACACATCCATTGAACCGTCTGCATTTTCCTTAAACCCTTTGGTTTGAGAACCAACACTTGGTCTAGGCTGATCTGTTTGTAACATAGAGCGTGTTTGCGTGTCATAAATCGTGAATGCCCAAAAGTTATTTACTGGTACGTTTGGAGGTAAAGTTACTTTATAGGTTTTAGAACCATCCATTGGTTTTTTATTGGAATCGACAAATGCCATCCCATAATCCGAACCTTTACCCGGAATAGATACCGCCATAGCAGGAGTAACAATAGTATAACCATAGTAGTACCATGCTCTGGCATCTGTATTCATGGTGTGACCATCTTTACCATTAAAGAACACATTCTTGTCTAAGAAAGCCATCACCCAAGCACTGTTGGTATCAGGGTAAATTTGAATCCCTTTCATAGTACCTGCAGTGCCCGTTGTTCTTGGATACCATATGGTAGAACGTATTGTAGCGTTACCAATGGCAACAGCATCTGTTAGAATTTTTTTCATTCTAGCGTCTGGAGCAAAAGGTTTCCCTTTTTCAATACCAATAGAAGCAAACAACCCTCTAGTTTCAGGATCTAGCATTTCTAATGGTTCATACTGAATCACTTCATTAATTTCTTCATAGAAAGAATAATCGTTATGGTGAACTGTATTAAATGATTTATCAGATGCATTTACAAAATTCATTTCAGGAATATTGTCTGCCATAGTCAATGGATAAACTTTCACATTGTCCTCTGCTATTTTCGCTGCTTTTTCTAAACCTTCAGCAATAGATAGACGCATAAAATTCCATGTAATGTTCGTATTAGATTTTACAACGAAGTAACCTTTAGGAATTTCACCTTCGTAATTCGGAGGCAATACTAGGAATTTTCCACCTTTACCTTTGTCCGGTCCAAAAACACCAATATTTTCAACAAATTCAAACCAAGCATTGTCGAATCCACCAAGTAATCCTGGAGGTGCTTCAACGACCATTGGTCCATGTTTTTTTAGATCTAACACGGCAGCAACATATAATGTAGAGGTGTTTCCTGTTAGAAATATTCCTTTTGAATCCAACAACCCTGAAAAGATCATGATGTCATTGAACTTTACACCAGCACCGATCGTTTTAGGTCCTTCAATCAATCCTCTAAGTGATGCGCCTTGAATACCTTTTAAAAAGGCATCAATACCACGTGAACGATCTAAGTTATCATAAACTAACTGAACAGTTTCTTGAGTTGGTGTACCATCGAAAAAGTTTAAGGTTCCAATAGATGTTTCTACCACAGCTGGCGTTAATATTCCTTTAGGAATATCTGTTGTTTGTGTATAAGTGCCAATTGCAGGCTCTTCCATGACTACTTCTGCTTTTGCAGGTACCTCTTCTTTTTTTGTTTCTTGGCAATTAAATAAAGTTGAGAAGACAACTCCGGCCATTAGTAATTTGTATTTCATGAGTTTGTTAGTTTAATATTAGATCAAATGTAAAAAAAACTTTTAGAATGAAAAAGCGACTTGAATATATATTCAAATCGCTTTTTAAATGTTTACTTATAGTATTCTATTATTTAACCAATTCAACTTCGCTTGGTCTCCATGTTTTATCTATCCAAATTAAATAGTCTAATTCAAAGAAACTGTAACAAAAAAACATGGTGTATTTTAGTACACCATGTCATTTACTTATTGTATTACTTAACTGGCACTACTTTAGGCATGTTATAAGAACCGTTTACAAGCGGTGCATATGGACCATAGTATCTAGAAGTAAATCGGAAACCTTCTTTTGGTGCTGGTAACCAGTTTTTAGCTTGATCTGGATCTGTTGGCTTATCTTTCTGTATATAAATAACAAGTTTGCCGTCTTTAGCTACTAAATCACCCGCTTTTAACATAAAACTGTTAATGGTATATCTGTTTATTTCATTCGCAACAAAATAACCATTCGCATCATAAATTGGAATTGACCAGAACTGAGTTACAGGAGGTAAATCGTTCATATCGAAAGTCATTGTGTATTTATTCTCTCCACTAAAAGGCTTACCATCTGAATCTGTAAATAAAAATGCTCCAGCATGAGAGACATTCTTGTCTGGCGCACCCCAAGCTGCATCAGCAATTATTGCACGATCCATCCAATGTGTTTCAAATCCACCATCATTACGTACTACACCCCAACCATTCATATTAATCATATTGGTTTTTAACGTTTTACGAACATTTTCAAATCCAGCTTTAAAACCAGTTGTTAATGCATTTTGCTGTGCTTCTGTAAGTTTGCTCCAATCGAAAGTTAAGCCTTTACCAATACTGAATTGCTCAAGTTCTTTAAGCATTTTCGCCTCCATCATAGAATCCTCAATAGTTGGCATAGTTACATCGTTTAAAATGACACTAAGCAGTGTGAAATATTGTTCAGGTGTCTGTTTGTCAACTTGTCCGAACTGATATTCAGGTAACCCTTTTGGAATTAAGAAGTCTCCTTTTACAATCTTTCTATCTGCTTCAGGAATTCCCTTATTACCATTAGCTAACCAATCTGCCAAAGGCGTCATTGTTAATTCGTCTTGATACCCATTGATCTCCTTGATCTCGGCATCAGATCCTGTTTCAACTGCCATACGCGCAACTGCAGAAGCAGTTAAAGCTGGCCATTGAAAAATATCGGTAGTAGCGAAATCTGCAGGAAGATCCTTAGTGTATCCTGGTGGTACTAATATGTATTTACGTGCAGCGGTACCGTTGAAAGGCGAACCAACAATGATGCGGAAAATCCCATATTGGTCCATAATTTGAACGCTAAAATAGCGATCAGTAATCTCAGGTACTTCAACAACAACTGGTCCTTCTCTTAAATCAATAAAACCCAGTCCGTAAAGTGTCGTTGCGTTTGGTGTAACCACCGGATAATCTGGAGTTATTTGCTTACGTACCCATGCAAACCTATTAAGACCTGTATAGACCTGATTGTCTTTTACATCATTTTGGGTATAAGTCCAGCGCTGTCCATAATAAATGGCTTGTTGTAGTCCGTAAAGATAAGCACGTGCTGCAACGTCTTCCATACTTGAAGCTACTTCAGTTGATTCTTTTTCAGTTTTCTTTTCTGTTTTATTTTCTGCTTTCTCACAACTTGTCAATACTGTTGTAGCAGCAATACATGTCATAGCAAAGGTGCGTAGTAAATATTTTTTCATCATTATTTATTTAAAATTTTATTTGAAATAGAAGATAGCGCTTTTTTGAGCGCTATCTTCTTAATATTATTATTATTTCACCAACATAATCTCACTTGGTCTCCACGTTTTATCTAACCATGGCTCAAGTGGTCCATACATTCTTAAAACTGTAAACCAGCTTTTTCCAGGAATGGTTTGTAACCAGTTATTTTCAAATCCTTTAGGAGCTTCAGGAGCAAAGTACACATCCATAGAACCATCAGCATTTAATTTAAATCCTTCAGTTTGGCTGCCTACACTAGGTCTAGCTTGATCTGTTTGTAATTGAGATCTTGTTTGAGTATCATATAAAGTAAATGCCCAGAAGTTATTTACGGGTACATTTGGAGGTAAGGTTACTTTATAGGTTTTGGCTCCATCCATAGCTTTTTTATCAGCATCTACAAAAGCAACTCCGTAATCAGATCCTTTTCCAGGGAATGAAACAGCCATGGCAGGTGTTACAACCGTATAGCAATAGTAGAAGAAATCTCTAGCATCACTATTCATAGTCATTTTGTCTTTACCATTAAAGAACACGTTTTTATCCAAGAATCCCATCATCCAAGAACTATTAGTATCTGGATAAATTTGAATACCTTTCATATTATCAACACTTCCACTTGTTCTTGGGTACCACACGATAGAGCGTATAGTAGCGTTTCCAATAGCAACAGCATCTGTTAGAATTTTTTTCATTCTAGCATCTGGAGCAAAAGGTTTCCCTTTTTCAATACCAATAGAAGCAAATAAACCTCTTGTTTCAGGGTCTAACATAGCTAATGGCTCTTCTTGAATGGTTTTATTCACTTCTTCGTAGAAAGAATAGTCGTTATGATGAATGGTATTGAATGCTTTATTAGATCCATTTACAAAATTCATTGCAGGAGGATTATCAGCCATGGACAACGGATATACTTTTACCGTTTCTTTTGCCATTTTCACTGCTTTCTCTAAACCATCAGCAATACCTACACGCATAAAATTCCACACTTTGTAAGTAGGTGAATGTACCACGAAATACCCTGAAGGAATATCACCTTCGTAACCTGGAGGCAATACAAGCCATTTACCACCTTTACCTTTATCTGGTCCAAAAACACCAATATCACTAATATACTCAAACCATGCAGAATTAAATCCACCTAATAATCCAGGAGGCGCTTCAACAACCATAGGGCCATTTTCTTTTAAATCTAACGTAGGAATAACGTATAAAGTAGACGTGTTTCCAGTAAGGAATGTTTGTTTAGAATCCATTAACTGTTCAAAGATTAAAATATCATTGAATTTTACGTCTGCACCAATCGTTTTTGGTCCTTCAATTAATTCTCTAACAGATGCCCCTTGAATACCTTTTAAAAAGGCATCAATACCTCTTGAACGGTCTAAATTGTCATAAACTAATTGTACTGTTTCCTCTGTTGGTGTACCATCGAAAAAGTTTAAGGTTCCAATAGATGTATCTACTACATCTGGTGTTAATATCCCTTTTGGAATATCTGTTGTTTGCGTGTAAGTGCCTACAGCAGGCTCTTCCATGGATGCTTCTGCTTTAGCAGGTGCGTCTTCTTTTTTAGTTTCCTGACAACTAAAAAAAGTAGAAAGGACAACTCCAGTAATTAGTAATTTGTAATTCATAATTTTAACCTATTTTTAATTTTTTACTAAATGATTATATTTTTAACTCATTCAATTTTACTTGATTTTAATTGTTATCTAATTAGGGTTCAAGTTACGCATTTTTAAGAATATTCTAAATCTATTTACTAGATGACGTTTTGGCTGCTTTATTTCCAGTTAAAGCATTGGTCATAAAAGTTAAGTTAATCTGAAAGTAATTTTGCTTTAAGCGTTGCTTACTACCATAAGTGGAGCCAAATTTACCAATAGCTTGGAGTCTATTCGTCCAAAGCCAATATCCTACTTGTCCACCTACAATACCATTCTTGTCTTTAATAGAGCCATCCCAGTAAACACCAGAACCTGTGTCGTTACCAACTTGCCAGTTATTACCACCAAAGACGCCCACAGATAATTTTTCTGTAAAATACATATCTACGCCATAGTCTAATGATAAACGATTTCCTGGTACCACTTCCACATCCTTAATTTTTCCTATAATTTCATAAGTAGGCGCAAACATAACAGCCAATGCTTTTGAAGTTTCTCCTTTAACTTTCATTGGATAATAATAAGTAAAGACTTGAAAAATATTACTCCAGTAGCCTAATCCTGTATTATTATTCCCTCCTGGAGTATATTCTCCTGTAGGTGCATAAAACATGTAGCCTGCGGTAATGTCAAACTCTTTTAAACCCCAAGATAAATACACGGGCATGACATTAAAATCTGAAAATCCAGAAACATTACTATTACTACTTCCTTCTTGGTTGGAACCTTCAATAATACCACTTCTATTATATGCAATATCTGCATTTACCGTATTATAAGCAATAGAGATACCAGTAAGAAAAGTGGCACCTAAAACTTTTTGTTTTGCAACCCACATTAATACTGGATTATTAATGTATCCGCTAACATCGGGGTTTAATGCTATATCGGCTCCTGTTGGACTTTCAAATTCAGTCACTTCTTCGCCATTTTTATTAAAATACTTATCACCCGAAAGAAATATATTATAATCTAGTAGAACCAAGCCACTTGCTGGTGCTGGATCTGCGAAATCTCGAATACTTATAATACCAGGAATATAATGTCCTGTTTGTAATGGTGATGCAAATTTAGGAGTTTCTTGGGCCTGTACTTGAAAAGTAAAACCAATCATCAACACACTTAGAACTAATGCTTTTGTAATTGATATTTTCATAATCAGAACTTATTTTAGTTTGGAAATAAAAAGGCTACTTGAATTCTTAATTGAGATTCTGGTCCATTATCAGGTCTTACAACATTGTAATAGTAACCGGCTTGTGCATTAATAGGAAGTTTTCCTACACGTACTAATTTACCAAATCCAGCTCCTAAGGGCACTGTCCATTGATTCCCTGATGTAGCTTCCCAATTAGCAGTTATAATAGGCGCAGTATTGATGTACCATTTTTTTGGTAAATTCTTCACCGCAAAAATTTGTGAGTAAAAATAATTTACATCAGCAGCATTTTCAGATCCTGCAAACGACCAAGTATTTTGAAGGATACCACCAATTGTCCATCCTTTTGGTTGAACTAATAAAACAACAGAAGGTCCTGCAGACCATTTATCTGTTCCTAAATAATCGCTAGTTGCAGTAGGAATACCTACAGCTACACCTCCACCATAAATAAGTTTAGTCGCTTTTTTAGGAGTCAAAAATAAGCTTAAACTAATATCTCCCAATCCGTATTCACTATCGTGTTCTCCTACAGGTTGAGAGATTAATGGAATAATTGTTCTGGAAATTAAATTAAATTTATCATTAATTGAAATTGGAATTACCGGTTGAATATTCGTAGTATTCTGCGTACGGTTATATGGTCCTACTCCAAAATTTACATTGTTTTGTATTGGAACACTTATCATACTTGCGATAGGGTTCTGAATTTTTTTCTCAAGATCGGAAGCTGAATCTGTAGCAGCTGGTTTTTCCTCCTGAGCAAAAATACTAACACTACTTAGAAGAAGTAAGCACAATAAATAATTAAGTTTTTTCATTAGTTTTAAAGTTTGTTACTGTCCATTTGCTTTTATAGCATAATGCAGATAATTATTTGTGAATATAAATTTAGGAATCCGTAAAAAAATAAGGGAATGGCTCATTTAAGCAGGTCATTCCCTATTCTATAATATCGTATTATTTCACCAATTCAATTTCACCTGGTCTCCATGATTTGTTTATCCATGGTTCTAGAGGTCCATACATTCTTAGTATACTAAACCAACTTTTTCCAGGAAGTGTTTGTAACCAGTTATTTTCTTTTCCTGCTGGTGCTTTTGGTCCAAAATACAGATCGTAAGATCCGTCTTTATTTTTCTCAAAACCTTTAGATTGACTTCCTGCTGTAGGGAATGGTTGATCTGTTTGTAATAACGAGCGTGTTTGTGTATCGTAAATCGTTACTGCCCAAAAATCGTTTACAGGAACATTTGGAGGCAAATGCAACTTGTATGTTTTAGAACCATCAAAAGTTTTCTTATCTGCATCTAAATACGCAATGGCATAATCAGATCCAGCTCCTGCATGTGTTACTGCCATAGCTGGTGTTACTCCTGTTGCATTATAGTAAAAAATTACACGAGCATCTAAATTCATAGCACCATTGTCTTCAAACGACGTGTTTTTATTGGCATAACCCATTGTCCAAGAACTATTTGTATCTGGATAAATATATACACCTTCAATACGTGGCTTGTAAGTAATTGCTCTTGCTGAAGCCGCGCCTATTACGGCCGCTTCATTAAGTATTTTAGTCATTCTAGCGTCCGGAGCAAAAGGCTTACCTTTCACTATTCCGATAGATGCTAATAAACCTCTAGCTTCAGAGTCTATAGCATCGATAGGTTCTACTTGCACTAAAGTATTAAGGTCTTCATAGAAACTAACATCGTTATGAACAAGGGTACTATATTTTTTTCCTGAAAAGTCAACAAACTTGGTTGCTGGTGGATTATCGGCCTTAGATAACGGATAAATCTTAAGATTTGACTTTATATTTCCAACTGCTTTAGGCAATCCATCTTTAATAGAGGCACGTAAAAACATTAAATTATTATAGGTATCAGTCTTAATTACAAAATAACCTTCAGGAACCGTACCTGTATATCCTGGTGGTAACCATAAATATTTTCCACCTTTTCCTTTGTCTGGACCTATCGCTCCCATATTGCTTATAAATCTAAACCAAGCATCATCAATAAAGCCTAACATTCCAGGTGGTAATTCAACCACTAATGGACCTTCTTTAAGATCGATATATGTAAGCGCATACATTGTAGATGTATTTCCTGTTAAATATAAAGACTCCGATTTAAGTAATTGTTCGGTAATAGACACCGTATTACTCGTTGCTCCTATGCTAGCATTCCCTTTACGCATAGCGTTAAGCGACCCAGAACCTTGATTATCAAGAAAAACTTGGACTGCACGCATACGATCTAGATTATCATACACCGTTTCTACTGTTGCATCTGTTGGTACACCATCGAAAAATTCTAATTTCCCAATAGGAGTTTCTACCTCATTAGCAATACCAATTACTTTCAAATCTATATCTGAAGGTGATTGCGCATAACTTGGCAATGTAACTACAGCACCAATAAGCACAATTGCTAAATAATTTAATGGTTTTTTAATCATCATTATTATTTTAAATTATTATTTTATTATTTAACTAATTCAATTTCTCCTGGTTTCCAAGATTTGTCAATCCAAGGCTCTAATGGTCCGTACATACGTAAAATACTAAACCAACTTTTACCCGGTACAGTTTCTAACCAATTATTTTCTTTTCCCTTTGGAGCCTTTGGTCCGAAATACAGATCGTAAGATCCATCTTTATTTTTTTCAAAACCTTTAGTCTGACTTCCTTTTGTTGGGAATAACTGACTTGTTTGTAACTGGCAACGTGTTTGAGTATCGTAAATCGTAACAGCCCAGAAATCGTTTACAGGTACATTTGGAGGTAAATGCAATTTATAGGTTTTAGATCCATCAAAAGGTTTATCGTTATTATCTAATGTTCCAATCGCATAATCAGATCCAGCACCTGCATGAGTTACCGCCATTGCTGGTGTTACACCACCTGCATTGAAGTAGAAAAATGTACGGGCATCTAAATCCATAATACCATCTGCTTCAAACGACGTGTTCTTGTTAGCATAACCCATATCCCAATTCATACCAGAACCTGGATAGATTTCTACACCTTCAATACGTGGTGCATAGGTAATTGCACGACCTGCGGCATTACCTAGGGTTGCTGCTTCTGTAAGTAGTTTTTGCATTCTTGCATCAGGAGCAAATGGTTTTCCATTTACAATACCAATGGCCGCTAATTCTCCACGAATTTCAGCATCGATAGCGTCTTCTGGTTCACCTTGAACAATTGTGTTTAACATATTGTAGTACTCTAAAGTACTTGGGAAAATAGTTTGGAAAGATCGACCAGACATATTTACCAATTCAGTAGGTGCTGGATTCGCATTATCTTTTAAAGGATACACTCTTAATCCTTGTTTAAAATTATCTGTTGCAGCTTCTAAACCTTTAGCAATTGAACCTCTCAAGAAAATAAAGTTTCTGTTTGTTTTTGGTTTTAAAATAAAATAACCTTCAGGAATTTCACCAGTATACCCTGGAGGGATCACAAGATATTTTCCACCTTTACCTTTATCTGGACCTACAACACCCATATTGCCTACAAAACGTTGCCAAGCATCGTCCATAAAACCAAGCATACCTGGAGGAAGTTGGATAACTGTTGGACCATCTTTTGCTAAATCTGTCCAGAAATAAGCATACATGGTAGAGGTATTAGAAGTAATCACTGGTGTGCGTGAATCCATTAACTGCTCCCAAATAGCAATTTTGTTAGGTGCATCGGCACCTTGTTGTGCTAATGCATATTGAAGACTGTAAATTGAAACAGCTCCAACATTATCAAGAAAAACATCTACGCCACGAGCACGGTCAAGATAATCGTATACTAAGTCACTTGTATTTCCAACAGGTACACCATCGAAAAATTCTAAGTCACCTGCAGCAGTTTTTACTTTGTTTGCTATGGATGCCGCTTCTGTTTTCTCTGCTTCACTTAACTTACTATAATCAGTTTGTGCGTAAGTTGGCAGTGTAGTAAAAGCCCCAATAAGCGTTATTGCAAGATAGTTTAATGGTTTTTTAATCATAATTTCAATTATTAACAATGGTTTTGTTTATTAAATTTTATTTGTAAATCGCTCAACTTTACCCGAATGAACGTGCAATTAAGTTTGAGATTGAAGGACCTTTATAATGTCTTCTTTTAAAATGAGTTGTAATGTTTCGTACTCATTAATCTCCGCTTTATTTTTATGTTCTGCTATTTTTCTTTGTAATATCATACTTGTGCACAGGTCATAATCGGAACATAAGTCCCGGAAATTTTCATCGTTTTGAAAAAGAAAATCAATTCTCTCTTCAAAATCTGGAAATTGTTGCACAATTTTTAAACGCATTTTAAGTCTTGTAAATTTCAATTAATACAGTAAAGGTACAACGTTGAACGAAAATTATAATGATTAAAAATCCATTTAACTGTTAAATGGGTTTTTAACATACTAAAAACAAGTTAGTTATATATATGTTTGATGTTTTCTTACTCTAATTCGAGTACTGGAAATAGATTTAGTGGAGTTGAAGCCCTGCCTTTTTAAGTCCAAGAATAATTTCCTCAACCAAAGAACGGTCGAGTATAAATGAGTTGAGATACATTCCAAGATTCGCTAAAATCTCTGGAAATTTTTTATTTAAGATGTTTATTTCTACTCGCGCTTCCAATACCATTCCTAATTGCCCTTTAACAGCCACCATTAGCAAAGGTATTACGTAAACATCTTCTGAGGCATTCATTTTTTGTGCATATTTGAAAGCTTCTTCATATTGTCCGTTATGATAAAAACCAAAGAAAAGTCCCACATAATACCACCACGGACAATAGGGGTTGAGATTTAAAGCTGCCTGCAACAAGGCATGACTACATTTATACTCACCTACACAGGAATATGCAAAACCAAGCCCTCCCATAGTTGAGGGAGAAAAAGATGGAGAAGCAAGTTGCTCACTGTACTTTAATGATTCAATAGCTTCTTTTTTCTTACCTAAATGAATGTGTGCCCAACCGCGTTCCATGTGTGCATATTGCGATAAAGGTGCTATTCGGATTGCTTTTTCTATGTATAGATTGGCTTTATTGATAGGATCTTCTACAGTATAACCCATGGAATAGGAAGAAAGATATAGATCTCCCAATATTGACAAACACATCACATTATTCGGATCATTTTCTAAGGTTTTTTCTAAACCTTTTATCGCCTCTAAGAAGTTCTCTTCAGAATGCGTTAATTGCGCATGATGAAACCATAAAACAGCATCGAAAGCTTGTAAATCTTGCTTCATATTACCTTCAACCAAACGCATGGTATCCTTAATAATAAAACCATAATGGCCACTTAATAAAGCAAAGACATCGTTATTAATCTGGTCTTGAATATCCATTATTTCATCATCTTCCAAACTATGGATATAATCTTTAGTCCAAATTTGCATGCCATTAACGGTTTCTCCCAGGCCTACACTCACTTTAATTTGCTTTGCTGAGCGTTTAACAGCACCAGCTATTACATAGTGAACCCCTAACTCAGATCCTACAACACGAATGTCTTTAGGATTAGCAACGTACTTGAGCGTAGAAAAATGAGCAATTACATCTAAATCTTCAGAAGTACTAAAAACTCGGGTAAGCTCTTCGCCAAATCCATCTACAAAAAATTGATAGTCCTTGTTTGGTAATAAGTTACGAAAAGGAAGCACGGCAAGAGTGAGTCTTGATCGCGAATATACAACTGTATCATTAACTACTGTCGTTGTCTTTTCCCTTAAATCCTCTGTTGATTTTTCTATAACTTGTGTTCGAAATACGGGTACATAGGTCCCTTTAATAACCTCAATTTTTATACTATCTGTAATGCCAGGTTGTAAATAATATTCGTTTAATAATCTTCTAAGTCTTCCAGCATGAATGCGAACAACAGCATCTGTTTGTGGGTTAAAATCCACAGATTTACCCAAGGCACTCACAGCAATGGTGTATTCCTTTAAGCTATGTGTATGGCCTTCTAAAGTTTCCTCTACAATGAATTTTAGAAAATTACACAATACGGCCGTGCGAGAAAAGAGTTCACTGTTTAGAATACAATCCAATTCCTTGAGAATATCCTGTTTCGAATAATTGAGTAAAATGTGATTTTCTGCGGCGTTATCTGGCATGGATTTCGACTATATTCTACTAATGTGTAGTTTAATGGTTCTTTATTAGATCATTCAAAAGTAGTATTTTTATAGTAAACTAGAGGTTCTAAAAAAGAAAAAAAAGCGTTTTTAATAGCCATCCATATCAACACGGCTAAAAGACTTATCATGCTTTTTCATGCTAAAATTCACAACCACTTCCCTCCTTTTACTTCCGTTGGTTTGCGAATAATAAAAATTTCTCGAAAGTACTGCAAAAGTGACCATGTTCCTTCTTAATGAATATTTCATATTGGGTTTAATTTATTGTTGCTTACGTTCTTGTAAAAAGCTATTAGTGTGTAAGTTATAAAATTACTTTCAAATTATGAAAGAGCCAAATTTAAAAATTTTGGCATGCACTCAAATATACAGCAACGTCGTTTAAGTAGCTAATAGCTCTAAATTCCCTTATACAAAATTCTTCAGTCCAATTATTATAAGAACTAAATATAATCAACTCTAAAATGGTAGACCGTTACAAAAGCATTTAGATCACATATGGCATATATAATAACAGATTTATTATAAGGCTTCATGTCTTGTTTAAATCTGCTACCATATTTTAGGCCATGAAACCATAAGCTGTCTAAAAGGCATTTTATAAAAAACTATTTTTTTAAGATGCTTGGTGTTTGCGAGTTAAACCAATTAAGTTTAGATTCGTGAATCTTACTAAGATTTCCATTTATGAAAAAACAGTTTACATTTGTCGCCTTTTCAATATTGATACTTTTTGCAGCAACCTCATGTGCAAAACAATTTATGGTAGTTGACACTCCTACATTACAACCCCCTGCACGTGTGCTTAAAGATAGACCTGCAGTTGCTCTTGTTCTTGGAGGTGGTGCATTTCATGGAATGGCTCATGTAGGTGTGATAAAAGTACTTGAAGATGCCGGAATTCCTATAGACCTTATTGTTGGAACAAGTGCTGGAAGTATGGTGGGTGCATTATATGCTGACAACCCTAAAATTGATTCTCTAATTCCTTTAATAAAATCTACAACAGCCAAAGATGTTTTTGATTTTTCTTTATTTAGATCGAGTGAAGGCTATGTTTCAGGAAAAAAACTACAAAGTTATCTTAATAAACAGCTTCGAGTTACTCAGATTGAAGATACACAAATACCTTTTGTTGCTGTAACAACAGATCTTGTAAAAGGAGAAACTGTGGCTTTAAAAGCCGGCCCCATAGCTCCGTCTGTAAATGCATCTTGTGCCATACCAGGAATTTTTGAGCCAGTAAAAATGTATGGTTCTACTTTTGTAGATGGAGGTGTTCTTGATAATCTTCCTGTTAATATTGCTAAGGAGTACAATCCAGAATATATAATTGAGGTTAAAATTATGGCATTTGAGACTACGGTCGATTTAAAAAACCATCAGGATGTAATAATAAGAGCATACTCTGTTGCTGCAAATAAAGCTAATGTTGAGCTAAACTCAACGGCTGATGTTTTAATTGCTCCTAACTTAAAGGGCATTCCATTAATGAGTAGTAAGGACAATGAAAAATTATATGAATTAGGAGTAAATGCAGCGAAAGAAATGCTTCCTGGAATAAAAGCTGAACTTCAAAAAAGAGGTATCCTTAAATAGTGTTTCCAAATAAAAATAAGATGCTAGTACGTTTATTAGTGGTTTCTGTATTTGATGATAATTAGATTTAGACAATTGTCTTTATCCAATTGTTGAAACAAATTTGACAAAAACAATGAGTGTTTTAAAGAATTTATGGGCTTTAGGTAAAACTGGTTTTGTTAAAGAAGAAATAAGAACTTTAAAGCAGTCAGTCCGATTTTTAATAAAATTGTTTTTATTTTTAGTCGTTGTCAAAATCTTGTATTTAGGACTAACTCTTATCATTGATTTGTCAGATACATTTTCTATTCCTGTGGTTTCAAACGACTTTAAATTCGACAAGTATTCTGGAATTCAAAAATTCCTTTTGAGTGCTTTTTTAATACCAATTTTGGAGGAACTGACATTTCGGCTTAATTTGAAATTTTCAAAACGAAACTTTCTTATAATGTTTCTTGGAATTAGCTACTCTGTTTTCAAAATTATATTTCAATTGGACTGGTCTAATTCTTTATTAATAACTGTAATACTCACCTTATTATTAGGCTTGTTATTAAAGAATAAAATTCTCAATCGATTAGAAATATTTTGGAAAGAAAATCGACTAATTGTATTTTATTTTTTACTTTTTAGCTTTGTTCTATTGCATTCGACAAATTACGATTTGGAATTTTCGACTTTAATTTATATCCCACTATTAATGCTTCCACATTTTTTTGCCGGATTAGTTTTTAGTTATGCACGTTTAAAATCAGGAATAATAATGTCTATTAGTTTACATATACTAAATAACGGCTTGTATGCACTTCCATTGCTATTTGCAACATAAACTTACTACAACACCATGTTAGCCTTTTGTTATTTTATTTTATAATAATATGACTATCCGAAATCTCTATAATTTTATTTAATAAAACATCTGCATTATTATACCTTTTTTCCAATTCAATTGCAGAATATAAGCTGTTATCTAGTGCATTTTCAAAACGTATTTCTTGTAATAAGTCTGAATTTTCAAGGTTGAACTTTGAGCCTTTCTCATTTTTTTCATTATAATGGTCAACATTCACCAAGGATCCTTTTTCAATTAAAAAATAAACTAGATAGTTTGAACTAGTATTTAGGCCCGTATGCCATTCTAGGATATCTTCATAAAGTCTATCCCAATCATATAAAAGAAGTTTCAGGTTTTCATTTTTCAAAGTTGATAATTTACCAGAATTCTTGATGTCATTTAATACGTAAGAACTTGGATTCCAAGTAGGATTAGAGATAGCATAATAAATTAAGCTATCAATTATAATGTTATTCACTTCAACATTTTTTAAACCAGAATATGATAATAAAGTATTACTCGCAGAAATTTTATTTTTAATACGTGATAAGTCAATCTCTAGTTCTTTCAAATTCTTCCGGAATTCACTATTTAGATTTTCCGTTAATATTTTTAATGCATTATTTTCCTTTCGATTTTCATTCCATTGATTAATCTGAAGTGCAATTAATATTCCAATTACTACTAAAACAATTTCCCCAATGGCATATTTCAAATACTTTCCAGTTTTATTTTCCATAAGCAAGTTTTGTTGAATTTTTCTAAAGAATTTTATCATTTGGTAAGTGGTTGGTCATAATGAAGGCTAACGGCAGTCTGTCTAATAACTAAAACCTAATCTCTGAGAATCGCCTATTCATGAATTTTCAAAGAGACCTCCCCGAATATCAAAGTTACAAAAATAGGTTATTAGACAGTCTGACGTTTATGTTTAAGGTTAGTTGCGTGGTTAAGCAACTAAATTAGTAAAATGGAACGAACCAGAGGAAATTCCGTAGGAATTTCCAAGTAGGCAAGAACCAAGCAATTAATTTTATACGGTGCTGGAAATAGTATTTTTTATTTGTCTTCTTTTAAATAACGCAAATATAAAAACAATTAAAACGTGGGATATTAAGCAAAATGCTAATCTAAATAACATTCCTAATCCATATTCATCGTGTTCCCAAATAACAGTTTTTCCATAAATTATAATTCCTACATATGTAATTACTAAAAGTGCATTTGCTATAAAAAAAATTTTAAACTTAATCCAATTAGAAAGCATATAAGCACTTGAAATCCAAAGAATAATTGGAATCAAAATGATTAGTAGTATTAACAAGGCTTCCATTATTTTAGTTTGTTAATGTCTCAATTTTAGGTAATTCAAAAATATCCGATTCTCCATCTATTGAGTAAAATTCTAATTCAGTTGGCATTTGGTCAGTTCCGAATACAGATATTCCAACCAATTCTCCGTTTTTACCTTTTCCTGCGTAATCTATCATTAAATTTCCTTTTTGAATTTCCGAGTTAAATGATTTTCCAAAAATTATAGTCGGACATTTTCCGCATCCACATCTCGCAATTACTTTGAGGTTTTCAATTAAATTACTCCATTCCGATTTTTCTTTACGAAACAAATAAGTCAGAAATTCAATCTCTGATTTGGTCAATTCTCTTTTATCTGGAATGCTATATTTCATTAAGCAATTTGTTCATTTTTTGCGTTCAGCTATATTATTGCCAACGGTTTTGTATATGGAAAGTGCGTGTTTGTGTCAGCGGATTTTCGGAACGAAAATCGGATAAAAACAAGTACGCACTTTCCTTTGGTTTAGCACTAAACTACGCATTTTTTTTATACAGTGTTGTGGCTAGTTTTATTCTTTAACAATTTTCTTAATATTGACCTGATTAAATTCATCGATTGATTTTACAATATAAACTCCATTATTGAAATCAGAAAGATCTATACTATTCATTCCTTTATGTAATTTGAATGAAAAAATTTTTCGTCCTATGATATTATAAATTTCAACATTAATAGATGAGTTGAAATTGTTTAATATAAATAATTGATCCTTAGTTGGGTTTGGATAAATAAATAAATCGTTGTTTGAAAAATGATTAGAAACACTTAAGGAATTACAGTCTTCAGAAAAAACAATTGTATTATCATAAGACCAATCATCATAAGGAGGATTACCATTATTGGCGTCAATTTCATTATCAACTTGTATACATGTTAAGTTAGGACTATTTAAAACGTTAACGTTATAATATGGGACTGTGTAATTTGTACCGTTTTTTAAATTTATTGTTGAAAGTGAATTATTTTCTGCCCAGAGCACTAATAATTCGGGGTTGTTACTTAAGTCTAAATCTCCAGTAAGAAGAGTATTTGATAAACCTAAAATTTGAAGATTTGGCCAGGATGAATATATATTAGTAACATCACCTTCAAGATTATTACCAAATACATGAAAATTACCCATCATAGTTAAATTTGCAAATTCCAGAGGTATAGTGCCAGTAAAATAATTCTCATCCAATTCAAGAGATATTAGATTTGTATTATTTCCAATTTGAGGAGGAATAACACCAGTTAATTGGTTATTCCATAAGGATAGATGCGTTAAATATGGAAGATTTCCAATACTGGCAGGAATTGTTCCATTAAGATTATTATTTGAAAGTTCTAAATATGTTAAATGAGGAAAATCTCCAATACTAGCTGGAATTGTTCCATTAAGATTATTATGCGATAATTCTATTTTAGTCACATGGTCATTGCCAGAAATATTAGTAACGACAATACCATTCCAAGTTGATACTGGATTATCAATATCCCAATTATAATAATTCCAATTCAAAACATCTGTAGATACAGCTAAATCTATTAAAGCATCTCTTTCTGAAATTGGTACTTGAGCAATTATTTTATTAAGTCCAAAAATTAGTAGGAGACTAAATAGTAATTGTTTTTTCATAGTTATTTAAGTTTATTGGTTTGCAATTTTTTATTGTTGTTGTAATTACCCACAACGGTTTTGTACATAAAAAGTGCATGCTTGTGTCAGAGGATTTTCGGAACGAAAATCGGACGAAAGCAAGTACGCACTCTCCTTTGATTTAGTACTAAACTACGCATTTTTTTATACAGTGTTGTAAACAGTTTTTATCGGCTTAAAGTTTCCTTTAAAATACCTTCTCCTAAAATTTCAGATTCCCAAGTCATAGAGTTGCTTGTTAATTCAGAAACAGTATAAATTTTCGTTCCCATATCTACATTATCAAAATCTATTGTTAATATATTTTCGTTCTTTGACCAATTACCTTGGAAAACTCTTAATTCTAACTCACCACTAGGATCACCAACATCAATTAAATATCTAAATTCTGCTCTATTTTCGGCAGATAATAATCGAGTAATACTTTGATTAGTAATTATTTCTCCATTTAATGTAGTTTCACCTACAGACCAACCTCCAACCACTGATAATTCAGTTTCAGTATCATTATTGTCATCGTTATTCGAACAGGATGAGAAGGTCATAAATCCAATAGATAAAGTGAAGAGTAAAATAAGTTTTTTCATTTGTATAGTTTCGGTTAAATTGTTTACAACGGTTTTGTATATGAAAAGTGCATGCTTGTGTCAGAGGATTTTCGGAACGAAAATCGGATGAAAGCAAGTACGCACTTTCCTTTGGTTTAGCACTAAACTACGCATTTTTTTATTCAGTGTTTTGCGCTGGTTATTTTGTCAGTCTAATATTCAGCTGTTTTGCTAATTCCGAGACATAGTTCTTATGAGGTTTTTTACTCTCAATCGAATTATAGTATTCGTTAAAAATTCGTTCACCGTTTTTTCTGTCGATTTCCAATTCAATAATGGCTCCGCAAAGCTTTTCTCTTGGTGAAAATTTTATTTCTTTTGATTGAATTAATTCCGCAACAATTTTGGTTCGATTGTTAAATCTGTCGAACCAATTTTTAACATCAGATTTAATTCGGTCAATTATTAATTCAGCCGTTTTCTGATAATCAGATTGCAATGAAAACCATATTTCTTTTCCATCCACCTTATCATTTATTCTTGTCCGAATTTCGCAATCATATTCTTGAATAAAAACCTTTGGTTTTTGATTAAATGTCTTTTCGTACAATTCAGGAATAAAAACTCCAATGTTTATTGTGAAATTCTTATAAAGATTATTCCTTAAACCAGGAATTTCAACAGTATTTTCAAATTCATAATTAGCCATTTGGAAATTAACGACTTGGATGATTCCATTGTCAAGAACTTTATTATGAGTTCTTCCTTTTTTCTTAAACCCATCCACTTTCAATTCGGAATGAACTGTTTTTTGGATTTCGTCAAGTGTCTTTTTATAGTCGATGTTGTTTGTCATTTGTCAACTAGCGCCTAACGGTTTTGTACATAAAAAGTGCGTGCTTGTGTCAGAGGATTTTCGGAACGAAAATCGGATGAAAGCAAGTACGCACATTCTTTTGGTTTAGCACTAAACTACGCATTTTTTATATACAGGGTTGCCATACGTTTTTTTTTATTTCAGTTACCCTTTTTTAGGTTTAATATCAAATTCGTCTAATTTTTGTAACCAATTTGGACCATCAATATTCATTTTCACAGTTTCTAAAAGATATCTTTCTCTTTTTACGTTATAACTGTAACCTTCTAACATTTTTTGTTCAGTATCCATGATGTAACCTAAATCGAGGTCTTTGTCAGCATAAATGCGATAGGTTATTTTTTTGTCTACTTTGAATGGTTGATTATATATAATATTCTTTACTTCATTTCCAATGTCATTTATATTCACAAGATTAGATTCTATTCTAACATCTTTGTTTTGATTTATAAAAACATTAATAAAGTAGGATTCATTAGAATCCGATTCTTGTGCAAAAAAGATATTGCTGATTAAAGCTACAACGATAAATAATTTAATTTTTTTCATAATGTTTATTTTATCTTGGATTAATATAATTTAGGTGTTATAAATTTATTGCTTTATAATGATTTTAGCTAAAGTTGAAAATAAAATTTTAAATCAAACTTTAGATGTCGGTCATTTTCTCGTTTTGGTCAAATATGTTACAACGTGTTTCTTTAGTTAGTAATAAATATCTTTAGATAGAAAAAGTGGATAACTTACCTTGTTTTATAATTACCGCTTAATGACAATTACATGTATGGTTAGTTGCGTGGTTAAGCGAGTAAGCTCGACAAGCAATTAACTATAACCGGCTTAATTTAGGATACGTTTTTTAAGAGTTCATTCCGTTTCAAATTATCTCAATTATTTAGATTTAATAAATCATCTTCGAGGGTAATATCAGAAGGCTTTTTTGCATTAAAATCAATTATATTCCCAGCCTTATCTAAAATAATATATCTTGGTAAACTTTCTATTAAATAATTTTTTTTAAAGTCAGCAAATTCTTCTGGTTGACAAAATAATTGAATACCATCAAATGATTTTTCTCTAATTACATTTTGCCATTTTAAGGAATCCGTTTGAATACAAATATTGACAAACTTTATATCATAGTTATTTAATTTTTGTTGAAGTTTATTTGAATACTCAATTTCATTTATACAAGGATTGCACCAACTTGCCCAAATATCTATATAAACTAAATTTCCTTTTAGGTCATTAAGGGAAACTAATTCATTATTTTTATTTATAAACTCAAAATTTGAAACCTTTGAACCTATATCATAATCTTTTAACTTATAATATTTTTTTTCAATAATATTTTTCAAGTAGATATCCTTTGTTGAAGTATTATAGGTTTCATAAAAAACGTCTAAATTATTTGTATGTTCTATATTAAAAAATGCTGTTACGTACATTAACTGCTCACGAATCTTTTCACTTTTCATAAACGTCGTATCAGTTTTAACTAATTTTAAATGAGCCAAACCTATATCATTAATTGAATCTAGCTTATTGTTAGTCATAAGTCCAGAGTAAATATAAAGATTCATCATAAACAATGGAACTTCAATGAAATCTTCATTTTTAAGGTCTATCCCTTTAAAAAAAATTGGATATGAGTTTGATTTCTCATAATTTTCGTCAACATTTTTTCTAGTAAAAGAATAAGTAAGGTATTTACTAGTTCGCAATGCTAAATTCTCTAATTCCAAAAAATTTTTGAATTCGTTGTCATCAAAGGAAGCTTCATTAATTAATTTATCATATAAACTTTTAATTGAATCTGTTAGTTTTAAAAACTTGTCTTCTTTCAGATTTGCAAAATGGTGATAAAAGTTAACTGAAGCCAGTTTTTCAGCTAGTGCCTTGCTTTGTTGGCTATAGGTGTTTTCTTTTGCTCCATAACCTGAAAATTCAATTTTAGAATCATTAATAGTTATATGTAAATCATATCCTTTATTTAGATAAATAGGATATGTAATGTCTCCAACGGAGAGATCGTAAAATCCGCGAGGTATTTCGAGAGTTTCTTTAAAGGAATTGTCAGAGTCAATTTGGAGATTCCAGTTGTTAATTGATTTTCCCGTAACGTGGTAATTTGGATGGGTCTTAATGTAAATTGTATCTAAATTATTGTTTTCTATAATTCCAGAGATAGTTAGATTACTTGATTTACCATTGGATTCACAGGATAATGTGACAATGACCAATATTATTGAGAGTAAATTTCTCAAAATAGCAAATATGTTGTAACTCATGTTTAAACTAATTATTTCTGATTAATTTTTTTCCTATTGAGAGAGCAAAAAGTATGGTAACGGTTTTGTATATGAAAAGTGCGTGCTTGTGTCAGAGGATTTTCGGAACGAAAATCGGATGAAAGCAATTACGCACTTTCCTTTGGTTTAGCACTAAACTACACATTTTTTATATACAGTGTTTGGCATAGTTTTTTATTTTTTGCTCCATGTTATCCCAAATTTTCAATAGAGTATTTGTGTCTTTTGAAGCTGTTTTATAGTCATCTCTACCTTTTGCAGTCAGAGTGTGTTTTTTTCCTACTTTACTTACTAATCCTTTCTCTGATAGCCACGAAATAGAAGTTTGTATTTCTTTATGTGTTGGAACGGCATGATTAATTCCATCCGCAATCATAGAGATGCCATTAAAGTCTGTTGGTTCAGTTTCTGAAGCCATTGACAACGCCAAATAAATCCATGAGATTGTTCTTCCTTCGCTTGGGTTATTATATGGCATTATTTCAATTCTTTTTGGCACTCTATTTCGCATTATAAATCCCGATTTTTTTTTGTCAGGTGTTAGCTCATTATATCGGCTTTTGATATATGGTCTAGCACCGTCAGCAGGAGAAAATTCAGTTTCCAAATATTCAATATCCTCTTCATCTAATTCACTAACTGTTCCATCTTCGTTGACATAAACATATTCAAATCCAAGTTCTTTGGGTCTCAAAGGGACGAAGTATTTGAGGTAGACAAATAGTCCAACAATTACAATAATGCCTATTATGAAATATAATATCGTCATTTTTAATTATGCCTAACGGTTTTGTACATAAAAAGTGCGTACTTGTGTCAGAGGATTTTCGGAACGAAAATCGGATGAAAGCAAGTACGCACTTTCCCTTTAGTTAAGCACTAAAATAAGCATTTTTTATACACAGTAGTAGGCATAGTTTTTATTGTCTATTATAAAAAGTAATAAACCATTCATTTAATTCTTGATATTCTAATTCTGTAATTGTATTATATTCATTTGGACTAATTATCTTCCAACCAAAAACAGGATGAAAGATCCATTTTACATCTTTTTTTAGATTTGAAAAAAAATATAAGGTATAAATGTAATTCTCATTTTCATCTTCAATAAATATTGTTTGTGACCTTTCTACATTTTTCACGTATTTTGGGAAATCTTTTTTTTGTGGGCATTCCGAATTTATGATAGCCTGTATTTGATTTTCAAATTCTATTGGTAAATTGTTTGTTCTTCTATAAAAGCTTTTTAAGATAATACCAGTCATGTCCTCTGAATCTGTAATTCCAAAGTTTTCAAAATATTTATTGAGTCTTGAAGTATGACCATATAGTCCCCAATTATTCCTCATCCATCTTCCAATTGTTAAATGACTTTTACCAATAAAATCATTAATAGATATTTTTTTTATTCCTTCTTTTTCTTCAGTGCTTAAAGCAGTATCTAATTCATTTAACGCATCATTTAAATCAAAAGGAATATAAATACCATTTATACTATCCATTACCATTTGTTCCTCTACATATCGCTCTCTTTCTTTTAATTCAATTAAGTATGGTTGTGTAATTTCAGATAAACAAATAGGATTACCTTTTAATTTGTGGAAAGAGTATCTTGATATAATGTGTTCAATTTTATATTCTGGTATTTTTTGTACTCCATTTAGATTAAAGAATTTAATCACTGATTTATAATCTTCGTAGTTGAAAATATAAAAATCATCAAAAGAAAAATACTCATTATATGAATTAAGTTGAGAGATACTATCCTTTTCTTTCTTGGGGATTTTGCTTAAAATTTTTTCAGATAATTCATTTATTTGAATTGGATGGCAAAAATCAGAATTTTGACCTAAAACATTTAGGGTTAAAAATAAGAAGGATATGTTTAATATTATTTTGGTCATTTCAAATTATGCCTAACGGCGGTTTTGTATATGAAAAGTGCGTGCTTGTGTCAACGGATTTTCGGAACGAAAATCGGATGAAAGCAAGTACGCACTTTCCTTTGATTTAGCACTAAACTACGCTTTTTTTTATACAGTGTTTTTGCGCTGGTTTTTTATTCCTTGATTATTTTTTTAGTTATCGTTTTATTCTGTGATTGAAATTTGATAAAATAAATTCCTGAATTTAGGTTAGATAAATCAATTTTATTACTCTGTAGTTTTGTGTTAAGAACTAATCTTCCAGTAGTGGAATAAATTTTAATACTCTCTATAATCAAGTTTGAGTTAATCGTTAATTCATTTTTTGTAGGGTTTGGGAAAGTCGTTATTGCATTGTAATAGAAATCTGTTATACTTAAGGAACAATTTTCACTGAAAATTGTAGAATCATCTATACACCAACTGTTGTCATCACAAGTTTGATTGTTGGAATAATCCACATCATCAACTTGAATACATTGTAAATTAGGTGAACCACTAGTCCATAGTCGTTCAAGGTTTATATTATTTCCATTTTGGATGTTTAAATATTCAAGTGAATCGTTAACATCACATTCTAATGATTTCAAGTTTATATTTGATGATAAATCTATACTCACTACTTGATCTATATCCCAACATCTTAATGTTTCTAAATTGATAAGAGAAGTAACATTAAGTTCCACTAAAGGATTATCAGTACAATATAGTAAAGTAAGATTAGTGAAATTTGCAATTCCTTCAAGTGATGTAATATTTTTATAATCAACATTCAAACTGATTACTGATTCAGCTTCACTAACTTGAATTTCTCCATCATTGTTTAAGTCAGCATCTGAATCCCAAGTTCCATTATCATCGGTATCTACAACATTATCGTTTACCAAAGCATTTTTAAAATTAATATCGGGAATATTTACAATTTGAGATTGACATAAAAAAGAAGTCATTAAAAATGTCAGAATGCAGATTTTTTTCATAGTTTTATTTTTGGGTTTGAGGTTCGTCAAAATGACACATAACGATTTTGCACATAAAAAGTGCGTGCTTGTGTCAGAGAATTTTCGGAACGAAAATCGGATAAAAACAAGTACGCACTTTCCTTTGGTTTAGTACTAAATTACGCATTTTTTATACAGTGTTGGTAACAGTTATTTTAAACTTTTTATTTTTTCCCAATGAATATTAAACAGTGTTCTTGCTACTTGGATAGTTTTATCTCTTGAAATTCTAACTTTGGTTTCGAAATTAGGCTCTTTACTTTTATTCGTGATAAGAGTTAATAAATTCTCGACTGAATCAATAAGGTCTTTTTGTTCCGTTTTTGAATCACTTAATAATAATTCAAGTTTGGATTTCGCAAATACTAATTTTTCTAAAAATTTATTATTTTCATCAATTTTATCATTTTCAATATTAGATAAATACAAAGTAGACGTTAAAAATTCAGTTAGAGTATGTCTAACTTCATTTATCCAATCTTGTCTGTTTTTTGAAGCTATTGTAGCTTTATATTCGATATTCAGGTTTTCTTTTGTTGTTTTTCTTAATTGATTTGCAATAATGTAGTTTGCTAAAACGGATAATAATCCAATAATTAATGCCACAATCCAAGGCATTTTATCCTTCCACTCGTTTTTCTCATTTAAATCACTTCCTATATTTTCAATTTTAAGAGTTTCAGGTAAATTAATGGAAATTTTTGTTTCGACTTCTTTTTTATGATTTTCATAATTTATTGAATCTACTGCAGTTTGGGCCGATGATAAAATAGAGATAAAAATGAAATACATTAAAAGAAGTAGTTTTTTCATGTGAGTGAGTTAATTGTTACCAATGTGTTTTATCAACTCTAAATATACTCATATCCCTTAAATAATACAGATAACAATACTAATTTACATCAATTTAGAACATAGCCATTACACAAATCCTAAATGTATCTTACTGTTATTTACATTTTTTTTCCACTTTTAGTTCGGGTCTCCAAGGGGTCTCCTCCGGGTTTAGTTCGGGTTTACTTCGGGTTTACTTCGGCATCGGTCGGGTGGAGTTCGGGTGTATAAGCCTAATTCGGGTCCGAAAAAAATTACCATAACAAAAATCTATAGTAATTATTCTATCTTTTTTATGCTATAAAACCGCTACTCTGGTATGTATTATATTAATTTTCCTACTTAATATGTTAAATATGCACTTTTTTTAAAAACCATGTTTTTTGCTAAAAATTCAAAAGCTATCCAACTGTTAATGAGAATAATATAATTTTTTCATACAATAAGAGCCATTTTTTAAATTATTTTCAGCTTTTTACGTATTTTACTGATTACAAGATAATTACACCTATTTTTTTATTCAAATATTTGTTCTATGTTTGAAACGTTAAACAACATTGTGGGGTATTCGCGGTACTGCAACTTGTGTGTTTAATTAATTGGATATCCAATAATTCTCCTAAAAATTAATAGTCCCAAAGCTGGAGCAGATTCTAAGTCTGTATCCTTATTTTTAACCTAACCGGGTGTTACTATTAAATGCCAAATCACTTGGTTATAAATCTTATTATTATGGCAAGAAATAATTCATTTGTAAAACTTGACGGTACCCTAGATGGACTGACGTTTTACCGTAAAAACGGAGAAAATTTGGTTAAAACTCAAAGCCGAATTAGTAAAAAACGTATTATGAGCGATCCCGCTTTTAAACGTACCCGAGAAAACATGATGGAATTTTCAGGCGCATCTAACGCTGGTAAAGCGCTTAGAGACGGGTTTGCAAATACCATAAAACTTATGGGCGATCCCTATTTAAGTTCGCGCATAAGTGGTATCATGAGACGGATTATCAGCGTAGGCGCTGGTAAACGTGGAGAACGTGAAATAGACGTGGTAAGCATGAGAGACATGTTTAAAGGCTTAGAATTAAACAAAATCCTGCCTTTCCGCACTATTTTCTATGCACCCTACTCCCTACCCACTATTTCCGCCTCGCGTAATGTGGTAGACTGGACAGTAGTAGACTTTGCCACAGACCAATTTATATCTGCCCCCTTAGGAGCAACTCATTTTAAATTGGTATTAGCCGCTGGTTATGTTAGTAACTACCAATATAACCCTGCCATGCGTGGCTATGAGCCTGTAGACGACACCGTCAATAGCCTTGGTGGTACAGCTTACAGCAGCTATATCCCTCTGGGTAATTTGGTTGGTAGCGATACAGTCCTGCAAGTAGATTTAACTTCGTTGGGAGTAATCCCTGCTAGCTCGGCTATCTTTACTGGAATTGGTATTATCTTTTACCAAGAGATTAATGGAGACTTGTACGAATTGGCTCAAGCAAATGCCATGATGATTCCTGTTGCAGGATAAACAACTCTTAATTAATATAAAACCCTACTTTAGTTTTTTGGGAGAATTTCTAAAGTAGGGTTTTTTATGTTTTAGTAACAACCAAAACTGCCTAGCTATTTACATACTCTGGGTATAAAAATTGTAATCTTTTAAAACAATATCTATAAACTCCTTATCATTGGTATGCACAGACTTAATTTCGGTAACTTCAATAATCTTACTACGTAACTTGATAAGCGTTTTATAGTCTCTCATCTTGGTTGCCTTGTAAAAAGTCTCCTTAATTATTCTGGCATCATTATCAGATAATCTAATAACCGCCGGATAAACAGGTTTATAAGTGTCTGTAATTTGCTCTAAAATGGTATCCGTAAACTTTACGGTATCTTTTAAATAAATTACCACAGTATGGGCCATAATATCCCCAAAACGCTGATGCTTTTTAGTTAATACAATCAATAAAAACCCAATAAGTTTTCCAATTAAAAAGCATACTATTATTAATTGGAAATTACTATCCAAGCCTAAAGAAGCAAAATAAATAAAGATTAATGAGAAAAAATTAAAATCAATAACCCTTAAAAACCATCTAATAATATAGTCGGTAATAGAAGGTTTAAACCCGTCCACATTAATCACTTTTATTTTAAGAAACTTCTTTCCTATGGTTTGTCCGTCCAATAAGATTTCAGAATATAAAGAATAGAAAGTAACAGGTAGAAAAATTAAAATATCTATAGCCGCTATAGACCATTGATCATCATTAAAAGTATCTCCAATAAGATTGAAATTTAGAAACTTAATAGCAAAATAGATATAGGCAAACTTTATAACATTATCTATTAAGAAGGCTAACAAGCGTTGCCCAACATTTGCTAAAGTAAAATTGATATCTACATTTTGTGCCGTTTTTATTTGGAGTCTTTTCATGCAATGTTTAAATTCGCTCTAATGAGAGAAGTCGCTTTTATTAAGCAAAATAAAGAAAAATGGCTTGAATTTGAACAAAAAAGTTCAAATAATGATAAAAAAAGCCCCGACGATTTAGCTAACCTACACATCAAAATCATGAACGATTTAGTGTATGCGCAAACCTATTACCCTAAAAGTAAAGTTACTATCTATTTAAACAAACTAGCTAAAACTAGTTTTGAAAATGTATATCATGCCAAAAGAAGAAATAAAAATGTTCTCTTAAACTTCTTTCTAGACACCGTTCCCCTACTCTCTTACAAGTATAAAAAATACATTTACATCTCTTTTATAGTTTTCTTTATCAGCTTTTTTATCGGTTTACTATCAACCTTTAACGACGATACCTTTGCTAGACAAATTCTAGGAAACGGCTATGTAGATCAAACTCTGGAGAATATAGAAAACGGCGATGCCATGGCTATTTACAAGGGCGGAAGCAATTGGGGTACCTTTATTGGTATCTACGACAATAACCAGCGGGTGGGATTAAACATGTTTTTATCTGGGTTGTTTTTAGGAATCGGTACTGGTTTTTATGTCATGTATAATGCCATAATGGTGGCTGTATTTCAAGCGTTTTTCTATCAGCACAACAGTTTATTCGATAGTTTAAAAGGCATCTGGATTCATGGTACTTACGAAATCTTCGGAATGATTATAGAAGCGGCAGCTGGTTATATTATTGGCGCAAGCATTTTATTTCCAGGTACCTTAAAAAGATTTGAGTCCTTTAAAATAGGCGTTAGAGAAGCTTTTTATATTTTCATTAGCACCATTCCTTTCACCATTATTGCCGCCTTTTTAGAAGGTTATATTACCAGATATTCTAATACAATGCCAATAATAGCATGCTTTGCCATTATTCTATTTAGTCTGGCCACCATTAGTTATTACTACCTTATTCTACCCTATCAAGTAGCTAAAAAACACGCCTTAAGATAATGAAAAAGTGTTTGCTCCTTCTTTTCCTACTAACCTCTCTCATTGGATTTTCTAAGTCCTTTCAAGATACCTTACAAGCAAGTGAAGCTTCAAATACCTACAATAAAACCACAGAGTTTGAAGATAAACTAGTTTTTATACCAGACCTTAAAGAGAAATACAACGATAAAGAGTTTACCTACGTAGACAATTTAAAAGAAGTAGAACCAGCTAAAGAAGAAGTTTCCTCGCCTGGTAGCATGGGATTGCTAGCCGCACTTGCCGGTTTTCTAACGTATTTTTTTCCCTTTCTTTTAGGAATTATAGTAGTTTTTATCATCCTGAAAGCCTTTCTTGGAACAGGTATGGATTTTTGGAATTTCAAGAAAGCCTCTAAAAAGGTAGCCGATAAATTAATTTATGAAGATGAAGACATCCATGAAGCAGATTTCAACAAACTCCTTGAAAACGCCATTACCCATGCAGATTATAGATTAGCTACCAGATATTATTACCTGTCATTATTAAAAAAACTGTCAGACAAAAAGTCCATAGCATATCATAAAGACAAAACCAATACAGATTACTTATTTGAAATAGAAAACAAAGATATTAGAAGCCAGTTTTCCCAAGTATCCCATATTTATAGCTATGTGTGGTACGGAGAGTTTCCAATAGATTCATTGAAATTTCAGACTGTAGAAAAGAAATATAAAACCCTATTTAACAGCATTAATTGAACGGCTTTAACAACATACAAAAGGGTTTCCTCCTACTTGCTTTATGCAGCCTAATAAGCTGTAATAATACCAACTGGAACGAGAACTTTAAAGAAAAGAACAAAAATCCTTTTGGCACTTATATTCTTTACAATGAAGCCGGAGAATTGTTTAAGGATCAGGAAGTCACGTACCTAAAAGAAAACATTTACGACTACCTATTCCACAATGTAAAGGATACCACTTTTGGTAATTACATTTGTATTAAACCTAATGCCTATAAGCTTGACGAAGATGGTTTTGACTATTTATTATCCTTTATCAATAAAGGAGATCACGCGTTTCTATCCCTTAATTACTTTAGCGAGCATTTAAGCGACACCTTACAATTTACCACAACCTATTTAGACGAAGCTATTTTTTCTCCGGAAGAGTTAAAACAACTAAAAGGAGAGCTATACTTAGAAAACACCAGTTTTAAACACCAGCCTTTTCTTTACGATAGAAATATAAGAAGAACCTACTTCGACAGCTATGACGAAAACAACACCATTGTTTTAGGTACCATAGAAATCGATGGCGTAAAGCAACCCAACTTCATTAAAGTCTATTATGGTAAAGGCGCTATCTTTTTGCATAGCAATCCGGTGGTATTTACTAATTACAACATGCTTAATGGCAACGAAAATTATGTAGAGAATGTCTTATCCTATTTACCAACCGAAGACATTCTATGGGATCCACAAATAAAATCTAGTAACTATTCTAATTCCAATGAAGAAGACCAGGAATCCATCTTTAAATTCTTCTTGCAACATCCAAGCTTAACATGGTTTCTAGGGGTTTCTTTTTTAGGATTAACCTTGTTTATGCTATTTAATGCCAGAAGAAAACAAAGAGCCATTCCAATAATTAAACCTTTACAAAATTCGACGATTGAGTTTGCTCAAACCATTTCTAATTTATATCTCAAAGAGGAAGATCATAAAAATTTAGTAGATAAAAAAATAGCCTACTTCTTAGAAAAAATAAGAGAAAAATACTTAATTGATACCAATAATTTAAATACCCAGTTTATTGAGAATCTAGCCTTAAAGTCTAACAATGACATACAAGGAACTAGATATTTAATAAACACGATAATAGCTTTAAATAAGAAAACAGAATGTTCTAAAAACGAGCTACTTATATTAAACAAAATGATAGAGAATTTCTTTAAAAAATAACCTTATGGAAGAACAAATCAACACAGAAGTATCAGAGAATTTAGAATTCAAAAATAGAATCGATGTCTCTGAATTACAAGAAGCTGTACACAATATAAAAAAGCAATTACAGAAAGTTATTGTGGGTCAAAAAGACATGATCGACTTACTAATTGTGTCCCTTTTAGCCAATGGCCATGTGTTAATTGAAGGTGTTCCAGGAGTAGCAAAAACCATCACAGCGAAACTACTTTCTAAAACTATGGATGTCGATTTTAGTCGTATTCAGTTTACCCCAGATTTAATGCCTTCAGACATTTTAGGAACCTCTGTTTTTAATGCCAAAACATCCAACTTCGAATTTAAAAAAGGACCTATCTTTTCTAGCATGATCCTAATAGATGAAATCAACAGAGCACCCGCAAAAACACAGGCTGCCTTATTTGAAGTCATGGAAGAAAAGCAAGTAACCATTGATGGAGAAACTTATAAAATGAAAGAACCCTTTATTGTTCTAGCTACTCAAAACCCTATAGAACAAGAAGGAACTTACAGATTACCAGAAGCACAATTGGACAGATTTCTCTTTAAAATTAATGTAGAATACCCAACTGCCGACGAAGAATTAGAGATTATTATTAGAGAGCAAGGCCTCCAAAACACAACGAAAATAGAAAAAATAGAGAAAATAATTACGGGTCTAGAAATTGAAAAATACAGGGCGCTTGTCAATCAAATAAGTTTGGAGGAAAATTTACTAAAATACATAGCCAATATTGTGGTGAATACCAGATCCAATTCTTTTTTATATTTAGGAGCTTCCCCAAGAGCCAGCATTGCTATTTTAAAAGCTTCCAAGGCATTTGCCGCTATAGAAGGCAGAGATTTCGTAACCCCAGAGGATATTAAAAGAGCCTCCACTCCAGTGCTTCAACACAGAGTTATTGTAACCCCAGAAAGAGAGATGGAAGGTTTAACTAGCAAACAAATTATCGAACAAATAATTGAAGCGGTAGAAATCCCTAGATAGTATAAGCATATAATAAGCGATTTTAATGCGTTAACCCAATGAAAAAACTATACAGTTCCTTGTTTTTAAACAACAGATTCTTCTACATCTTAGCTGTAATATCAGTTTTATTTGTGGTAGGGTTTTTTGTACCAGTAGTTTTTTACATCTCTAAAGTCTTATTATTTATTCTAAGCCTTTTGGTGTTGGTAGACATATTCATTTTGTTTAATAAAACCACCGGTATTACCGTAGAACGATTACTACCTGAAAGACTATCTAATGGAGACGAAAACAAAATCACCCTTCAAATAAAAAATACCTATCCCTTTTTAAGTCATCTATCCATTATCGAAGAACTACCTTTTCAATTTCAAAAGAGAGATTTCTTCTTTGATTTAGAGTTAAGTTCCAATCAAAACAAGACCATTCATTACAATGTACTTCCTACAGAAAGAGGTCTTTATAGTTTTGGACATGTTAATGTTTACGCTTCTTCCCCACTTAAGTTAGCCACAAAGAAGTATCAATTAGCTGAAGCAAAAGAGCTTAAATGTTATCCGTCTTTTTTAAAGCTAAGAGAATTTAATTTCAATGCTTTTACAGATGCGACTATTTCATATGGAACTAAAAAAGTAAGACGCATTGGACACTCCTTAGAATTTGAACAAATTAAAGAATATGTTTCAGGCGATGATATTAGAACTTTAAACTGGAAAGCTTCAGCCAAAAGAAATCAATTGATGATTAATCAGTATGTGGAAGAAAAATCCCAGCCTGTCTATTCTGTTATCGATAAAGGACGTGCCATGCAAATGCACTTTAATAATATTACCTTGTTAGATTATGCTGTAAATGCCACTTTAGCTATAAGCAATGTTATTTTAAGAAAACAAGATAAAGCTGGCATGCTTTCTTTCTCCAGAAAGCTAGAAGACATTGTAGTTGCAGAGCAAAGAAACTCACAAATGAATTTAATTTCTGAAGCCCTCTATAATATAAAAACAGATTTCTCAGAATCGGACTTTAGTAGTTTATACGCTGTGGTAAAGCGAAAAATAACCAACAGAAGTTTACTCATCTTATATACCAACTTTGAGACTATGGATGGCTTAAACAGGCAACTTTCCTATTTAAGAGCTTTAGCTAAAAATCATTTATTGCTTGTTGTTTTCTTTAAAAACACAGAGTTAAATGCGGTTGTAAATTCCAAGTCGGAAAACATCCAAGATGTCTATGACACCATCATTGCAGAAAAGTTTATGCATGAGAAAAAAAGAATTGTAAACGCCCTAAAAAAATATGGCATTCAATCTGTTTTAACAGAACCACAAAACTTAACAGGAGATACCATTAATAAATATCTAGAATTAAAGTCTAGAGGCCTTTTTTAATTAAAGTGGGATAAAGGAAGTTGTTAACATTTTAATTGGTAAAGAAGATAATATTGTTAAATTAGCAGACTTAACCTACAAAAAACAATAAAATGAATTGGTATTTAAAAGTATTAAAACAGTATGCAGATTTTAGTGGAAGAGCTAGACGTAAGGAGTATTGGATGTTTTTTCTATTCAATATGATTATATCTTATAGTATTACTCTTTTATCTGTATTTTTAGAAGTCCCTAGTTTAGCTATAGTATCAACATTATACAGTATTGCAGTTTTAATTCCAGCCATTGCAGTAGGAGTTAGACGCATGCATGATGTTGGAAAAAGTGGCTGGTTTTTATTAATCCCAATCTATAATTTAATTTTAGCTTGTACAGATAGTGATCCTGGACCAAACAAATGGGGACAAAACCCTAAAGAAGTTGGTAATGATAGTGTGATCGATTCTATAGGAACGGAATAAATTTTCCCGTTTACAATAACTTATAAATCTTGTTTATTTTTGTGCAATCTAGATGTTGCCACATAAAATAGACAAGATTTTTTTATTGCAACTCCTTCATAATTTCGGCAAACAATTGGTAAGAGCGTATTCTATCTTTAATATCATAGATATTAGTAACAGCAATCAGTTCGTCTGCTTCCGATTGTTCCATAAACTCCTTTACCTGAGCCTTTACGGTAGCTTTACTGCCAATAAAAGAATACTTAAGCATTTGGTGCACTTGTGGGTTCCGCATCACATCTCTAAGTTCCTCTGTCATGTCTGTTGGCGGTTTCACATAATCACGTTTCCCTGTAAAGATGCCAACAATCATTCTAATTAGAGAGGTTGATAAACGCTGAGCTTCTTCATCTGTATCGGCAATTATAATATTAACCCCTGCCATGACATAAGGTTTTTCTAAAACCTCCGATGGCTGAAATTCTCTTCTATAAACAGCCATAGCTTCCCATAAATGAGTTGTTGCAAAATGACTTGCAAAAGCATAAGGCAATCCTTTCTTAGCCGCTAAATGGGCACTATCTGTACTGGATCCCAAAATATACAACGGAACCTCAACGCCTTCTGCTACTGTAGCACGCACCATGGCATCTTCATTTTCTACAGAAAAATAGGTTTGTATTTTCTCCAATTCATTTGGAAAAGAATGAGCTGCCTTCATAAAATCCGAACGGATGGCTTGTGCCGTTTCCATATCTGTTCCGGGTGCTCGCCCTAAACCTAAATCTATTCGGTTAGGATACAAAGAACCTAAAGTTCCAAACTGCTCCGCAATAATTAATGGCGAATGGTTTGGCAACATAATTCCTCCGGAACCTACCCGAAGCGTGCTAGTTCCTTCGGCCACATAACCAATCAATATAGAAGTAGCACTACTTCCTATGGTTGCTGCATTATGGTGTTCTGCCAACCAATAACGCGTGTATCCATATCCTTCGGCATGCTGTGCTAAAGAAAGACAATTATTAAAAGTTTGTTTCAAAGTGGTGCCTTCAGAAACTAAGGCAAGGTCTAAAATAGAATAAAGAGTAGGTTCTGTTTTCATAATTAATTAATCCCCATTTAGAAGCGGTTTTTTTTCAATACTACAAAGTTACATAATGCTAAACAGAATTAAATAATGAAATTCGTGTAATTAATAACAAAAATATTTACATCTTGAATTATTAGTGTTAATCGTATTCAAAAAGATATAGTAGCTAAAGCCATTTAAAAGTGAATGTGAAGTATCTTTGTAAAATAAACGAAGTTAGAAGTAAAAGAATAAATCCATGATAGTTTTAATTGCCCCAGAAAAGGATCTCCCAAACGAAATAGACATACTCCATGAGTTATTTCAGGAAGGTTTAGAATACTATCATTTAAGAAAGCCAGATAAAGATGTTCAAGCCTATGCCACTTATTTAAATAAAATAGACACAAGCTATCACAACAGAATAGTGATTCACGAGCACCATGAGTTAATTAACACCTTTAATTTAAAAGGCATTCATTTTCAAGAGCAACAAAGAATTGATCATTTAGACAATCCAGGGAGATATTTTAAAAACCTGAGTCTCTTTGGAAAAACCATTAGTTCTTCGTTTCATGACCCTAAAGAATTGGAAGATTGTTATTTTGAATTCGATTATCATTTACTTAGTCCTGTCTTTTCATCCATCTCAAAGGAAAGCATAACAGGACGTGGATTTGATGTAAATGGAATCGACAAAAGAATTATAGGGATGGGAGGCGTTACGGAAGATAACCTAAAAACCTTTGACACTTTAGGCTATAAAGGCATTGGTGTTTTAGGTGGTATTTGGAATAGTGAAATTCCCGTAACTGTTTTCAAGAAAATGAAACAACATTTTCAATAACTGGCGTAAGCAAAGAAATAGAAGGAATAAGATTAGTAAGCATAAAAAAACAAAGACATGATTATCCCGAAATTACATTATATAGCTCAAGGTGAAACTAAAAAAGAGTTACTAGAAAATATTCAGAAAGCCTGTACTTCTGGTGCTGAACTTGTGGAGTTACGTATGGAAAATGCTTCAGAAAACAAAGTTTTAAAAGTAGCCAAGGAAGCTATAAAAATCACCGAACATTTTCAAACCAGATTAATAATTAGTGGGCATTACAAAATAGCAAAAGAGATTAAAGCAGATGGGGTCCACCTAGAAAAAACGGACGTCGCTCCTACTGTAGTTAGAAAACATTTATACCCTTGGCAAAGTATTGGGGGAACTGCGAATACTTTAGCCGACTGTGAAAACTTATTGGATGAAGAAATCGATTATATTACTCTAGGACCTTTTAGAGAAACATCAACGAAGGTTGATTTAGGTCCTGTTTTAGGACTAAAAGGTTATACTGCAATCACAGATATTTTAAAAACACCTATCCCAATTATTGGCTTTGGGGGCATTACCACAGAAGATATTACAGACATTTTACAAACAGGAATTTCAGGAGTTGCAGTTTCTGAAGCCATTACCCAAAACTTTGACTCTATAAAAACATTCAACCAATTATTAAAAGCATCTTCTACAGAAGAGCAACGTCATACTTTTGAATAGCCTATTTTAAATGGATAGTTTAAGAAGGTTTATTGTTAGTTTTGGCGGCTCTTATTTGTTGAAATAACTCTTTAAACAAACCACGAGCAATCAATATTTTCATAATCTCATTGGTGCCAGCATAAATCCTGGCTACTCTATTATCTGCATACATTCTGGCAATGGGATAATCCCACATATAGCCATAACCTCCAAATAACTGCAGGCATTCATCTACCACTTTTCCATGCATCTCGGTAGCGGCATATTTAGCCATGGAAGCGCTTTCAGCAGTTAATTTATGCTCTGCTAACAAAAGCGTACAGCGATCTAAAAATGCTTGATGCAATTGTAATTGCGTAGCACATTCGGCTAGTTTAAATTGCGTATTCTGAAAACCAGCAATGGGTTGCTTAAAAGCCCTTCTTGTAGACGTATAGGCAATGGTTTTTTCTATAGCACCTTCTGCGCCACCAATAGCATTAAGCCCTACTGTTAAACGCTCTCTAGCTAATTCGGTCATCATAATTTTGAAACCCATGCCTTCTACTCCTAGTAAATTCTGTTTTGGTACTTTCACATTATCAAAAAACAACTCACAAGTATCCTGAGCTTTCATACCTATTTTCTTAAAAGGAACGCCCTTTTCGAAACCTTCATAAGCACTCTCCATGAGTAATAAAGACACGCCTTCTTTCTCTGTACCTGTATTGGTTTTTACTGCAACTATAGACATGTCACTCATAAATCCATTGGTAATAAAGGTTTTCTGTCCATTTACCAAATAATGATCACCTTTATCTACGGCATTGGTTTTAATAGCTTTAAGGTCGCTCCCACAGTTAGGTTCCGTCATTCCAATAGATGTAATTATTTTTCCGCTAGCCATTAAAGGAAGATACTTTTTCTTTTGAGCTTCGGTGCCATATTTTAAAAGATAAGGCGCTACAATATCGGAATGTAAAGAAAACCCAGGCCCATTAACGCCTTCTTTTCCCATTTCCTCAATAAGTAAGGCATTAAAACTAAAATCCAAACCTCCACCTCCATATTCCTCAGGCATATCCATACAAAGCAATCCTAATGCTCCAGCTCGTTCCCATATGTCACGGCTAACCATACCATTTTTCTCCCATTCGTCGGTCTGATCCAGAATCTCATTCTTAATGAAATCTTGAATCATTTCCTGCACCATTTTATGTTCTTCTGATGCGTATATTTCGCGTGCTAATAAAACATTCTGTAACATATAACCTGATATTAAAAAGTGTGAACTCTAATATATTTCGTTGCTTCTTGTAGCTTCCTCTAAGGTAGATAAATCCAATGAGTTTTTTTAATTATTTGATTAAGACCTTTTAATGCAATTAAACCTCTCATGATTTATCTATGATTTTAAGCTCTAAGCCACCTATCAACTAACTATCAATCCCGTTTCGAACCTGTTAAACATTTTTCTCAGCTACTTTATATTTTTTTAATTTAGGTCAACCAATAAATTAACTTATAAAAGTACTTTCGTAACCGTATCATAATCTTTAGTTTTTACAGAGGTAAACTTCGAGAAGTAAATTGCACCCTTAAACTAAAAACTAAATTATGTGTAAAAAACTTACAATTTTAAGTGCCCTTTTACTTACTAACCTTTTTGCCTTTGCGCAAGTGTCTCTACAAGTCACGGAAATCTGGCCAGGTAACGAACCTGGTTCTAACCTAACGTCAGACTGGTTTGAAATTACAAATAATGGATCTACTGCTTGGGTTTCTGGAGTAGATGCCGATTTGTTTTATGATGATGATTCTCAAGATCCATCAACTGCCGATCTTATTAATGGTATTACAGATATCCAACCTGGTGAACGTGTTATTATTGTCATTGGAGAAGCTATCGACGTAACAGAGTTTACGGCTGTTTGGTCCTTAGACTATAATTTAACGGGGATAGAAATTGGTTATACAGATGGTTCTGGTTTAGGTGGCGGTGGCGATGGTGTTACCTTATTTTTAGGTGGTCCAACCGTAGCAGACATTGTTGATTTTGAAACCTATCCAGATGCAGATTCTAATGGCGGACAATCTTACGATGTCGAATTAGCAGCATTTAGTACTTTAATGAATACAAGTAATGCAGGTGCTACCAATAGTACTTTAAATGATGAAGGGCAAGTAGCTATTGCTTCTCCAGGGAATCAGGGTCCTTTAGCAACAATTGCCGATTTACAGATAACAGAAATCTGGTCAGGAAATGATCCAGGATCTAATCTAACTTCAGATTGGTTTGAAATTAGAAACACTGGTACTGCTGCTTGGGTTTCTGGTGTAGATGCCGATTTATTTTATGATGATGATTCTCAAGATCCATCTACTGCCGATCTTATTAATGGTATTACAGATATTCAACCAGGAGAACGTGTTATCGTTGTTATTGGCGAAGCGATTGATGTCATTGAATTTACAACTGTTTGGTCTATCGATTACGACTTAACTGGAATAGAAATTGGTTATACAGATGGTTCTGGCTTAGGTGGCGGTGGCGACGGTGTTACCTTGTTTCTAGGTGGCCCAACTGTGGCTGATATTGTGGATTTCGAAACCTATCCTGACACAGAAAATAATGGCGGACAATCTTACGATGTAGAATTAGTAGCCTTTAGTACTTTAATGAATGTAAGCAATGCAGGAGCTACTTATAGTACCTTAAATGATGAAGGACAAGCAGCTATTGCTTCTCCAGGAAACCAAGGACCTTTAGCTCCATCTACCTTAACCATTTTAGTAGATACTGCTAATTTAACACCCTTTTTAAGTCTGCCTGAAGCCAATGCTGGATATGCTAGTGCTGTTTTAAATGATCCAACAGATCCTGCAAGTATCTATGGAATTCCTTTTGATATTATGGATGTTGAAACTCCTGTAGCTAATTTAGTAGTTACAGTATCTAGTAGTGAAGAATCTGTAGTGCCTAATGCCAATTTAATATTAACTGGAACAAACAGAGATCGCTTATTAAACATCACACCTATTGCTTTCGGGTTTACAACCATAACTGTTACGGTTGAAGATACCGATATGAATACATCTACCTATACTATTAATTATGCAGCATCTGAAGCATCTGTTGTGCCAAGTACAAGTCGTTTTTATACTGGAGCATCAGATGGTTCTACAGGAATTGAAATTGAAGACCAGTATGTTTGGGTTGCAGACGACGAAGACCAAACCATTAGATTATATGATGGTTTACAATCTGGCCTACCAGTAAATGCAATAAACTTTAATGCAGATTTAGGTTCTACAGAAGAAGCAGATTTAGAAGGCTCTTTCAGATTAGGAAACACGATTTACTGGAATGGTTCAACATCAGAAACAGACAGATCGGTTATTTTTACAACTACAATTTCTGGCTCAGGAGCTAATTCCATGTTAACTTATGGAGATAGATATAATAACCTTCATGATGATATCGTGGCTTGGGATGTGAATAACGGTCACGGTTTAGGGGCAAACTATTTTAATTTCAATTCTCTCTTAGAAGTAGAAGCCTTGGCTTTAGCGCCAAACAGTACAACAACTGCTTACTTAGGTTTACGTAGCTCCACATCAGAAAATCAAGCTATTATTATAACGGTAACAAACTTTACAAACTTACCAGGCATGCCTGCAGGTTCTGCAACGTTTGGAGCTCCTATCCTACTCGATTTAAAAGGAAGAAGTTTACGTGCTATGGAATGTAATGCCGAAGGGTGTATTTTAATTGGTGGTCCTTTTGGTACCAAACCAGATTTTAAATTATACACTTGGACAGGTGATGCCAACGATACTCCAGAACTTAGAAATGCAAATTTAACTGCTTTAAATACTCATGGTTCTTTTGAAGGTTTAGTTTCGCTACCAAACTCTAGTTTCTTAGGAACTGATGGAGATTCAGATACCGTAAAACTATTAGTAGATTTAGGTGCAACCACTATTTACAACAACGGCGTTGAAAATAAAGATCTACGTGCCGAGTGGAAAAAATTCAGAACAGACATTGTAACTCTTGGAACTGTTGCTACTCCTATAATTAAAACCCCTGTAATTAATGAGTTTGTTGCAGACCATTCTGGAGCAGATTCTGCAGAGTTTGTAGAAATTCTTGGAGATCCATTTACAGATTATTCAAATTATACAATTCTTGTAATTGAAGGAGATAGTGGAAACACAGGCTTAATTGACGCTTCTTTTACTTTAGGAACTTCAAATGAAAATGGATTCTGGACAACTCCTTTCTTTTCTAACGATATAGAAAATGGGAGTATCACCTTATTACTTGTCGATGGATATACTGGTATCCTTGGAGATGATATCGATACATTAGATGATGGTAATATTGACACAACTTATTGGACAAGCATTGTTGATGGTATTGCTAGCTCTGATGGTGGTGTCGATGATTTTGTTTATGCTTTAGATTTAGCTCCTGGTTATGATGGTGATACGTTTCAAGTTGGTGGTGCATCTCGTATTCCTAATGGTTTAGATACGGATGCTACTTCAGACTGGGTAAGAAATGATTATGATGGTGAAGGTCTTGTAGGTTTTACTGGAACACCTATAGAAGGTGAAGCTTTAAACACTCCTAATGCTTACAACAAACTTGTTGGTCCAATTTTAAACATTACTGAAATATGGCCTGGAAATGGTGATGGAAGTAACCTAACTGCCGATTGGTTTGAAATTACGAATAATGGTCCAATGGCATGGACACCTGCGGTTGGTGGACTTTATTTCGATGATGATTCTCAAGATCCTGCTTCCGCTGTTTTAATTGAGGGAATTACATCTATTCAACCTGGAGAATCTGTTATAGCTGTTGATGCCGGAACTAACGATAACTTTATCGCTGTTTGGGGAGGTGTTTATAATCTTTCTGGAGTACAAGTAGGAACATATGCTGGTGCTGGTTTATCTGGTGGTGGAGATATGGTTACTCTATGGATTGGAGAGCCATTAACTGTAGGTACTATTGTTGATGCTGAAGCTTATCCTGATACAGCTTCAAACCCTGGTCAATCTTACGATGTAGAAAAAGCTGGTTTTAGTATTGTTAACGAAACTCCTTATTTGCCGGCAGCAACTGCTGGAAATGATGCTGGTGAGTCAGCTATTGGTTCCCCTGGGAATCAAGGTCAGACTTTAAGTGTCGAAAGTAACAGTTTTTCAGATTTAAGTATGAAACTGTATCCAATGCCATTTACTAATGAAATTAATATGTCTCTAAATTTAACGACTTCTGTTCCAGCTACTATTAAAATAGTAAACTTATTAGGAGCAACTGTTTACAGCGAAAAAGCACAGGTTTCGAATGGCACAACTACCATTTCTAATTTGTCTCATCTTTCTGCTGGAGTTTATGTATTACATATTTCAGAATTAAACTTGACGATGAAGATTATCAAGAAATAAAATATTTTTCTTTCCTTAAAAAAGCCAGTTTGAAATCCTTCAAACTGGCTTTTTATATTAAAGTCTTTTAGCAAATTGCTTATAGTAGAAACTGAATTAAAATGCATCTCAGTTCTATGAGACTTCTTTTTATTGCTTGTTTAAATCTTGTGAATGAATTAGATTGATAGCTTGGTATTGTATTAAAACATCTGTATCAAGAAATATATGGAACTTGTTTATCTGCTACCTACTTTTTTTACTTTAGTTCTATAGACTTTTTCAATAACAAAGGATAGAACAATCATACCAGCTAAAATCCATAAATGATCTTTTGTTGCTGGGTTTTCATCTACTTTAATACAAAGTATTATTAAAGCAAAAGCAGTCATTATTGCCGCCAAGCCAGAAAGCCATTTCAAACTCCCAGTTTCCTTTGCCAAACGAACATTAGCAATATTAACCATCATAAAAATCAGTAAAAACCCGGCGCTTCCCATGGTTGCTATGGCTTCTAAGGGAATAAAATTGGCCACAATTATCGCCAATCCAGCTGTAAAAATGGTTCCAACCAGATGTTGCCCTCGAAATGTAGCTTCCATTTTACTTGGTAGTTCACCACTTTGGGCTATTGTATTGGTGAGACTCCCGGTACTATAAAAAGTAGCATTAATAGCTGAACTTGTAGCCAATAAGGCTGCAATGGCTATAGCAATAAACCCCTTTTTACCCAACATTTTCTCTGCCGCTACAGATAATGAATTGACACTATTTAATGCTATTTCATTAAAATTAAGATGCCCAATAACAACGGATACAATCAATAAATAGAATATCATAGCTATTAGAATGCCACCAATATAAGCTATGGGTAATGTTTTCTTCCGATTGGCTACTTCTCCTGAAGCGTTTGCTATTAATTCGAAACCTTCATAATTTAAAAAAATAAGCATCGCTCCAGATATCATACCTAAAGGCGAAACGTAGTTCTCTGGTTCAATACGCGTCCAATCGGCATCCATGGTTAAACCAAAAATGATAAACCCCAATAGGATAATCATCTTTAGAGCATTGAATAGGTTTTCCGAACGAATCACTAATTTACCACCAAAAGCATTTACAAATAAAAGTAAGACTATAATTCCTGTGGTTAGCGTATAACGCCAAAACTCCTGATCGGCTTCTGGGAAAAAACTCGAGCCGTAGCCTCCAAAAGCATAGGCATAAACCGAAACTAAAACCACATAACTGAATAAAAGTAGAATGTTTAAGCCTCCAGTAAAAGTTCCTGTTCCAAAGCCTTTATTTAGGAAGGATACGGTACCTCCTTCTCCTGGGTATTTTAGTGTCAATTTTAAATAAGAATAGCCCGTTAGTAAAGCTACAATTCCCGCAATTCCAAATGCAATAGGTGCGCTTCCTCTGGCAATTTCAATGGATAACCCAGTAACAGCAAATATACCACCACCAACCATACCACCAATACCAATAGACAAGGTAGAAAAAGTTCCTAGTCCTTTTTTGCTTTCACTTGTCTTTGCCATTTATAATTGAATCGTTTTTGGTAAATATATACATTTAATAAGTACGCTTGTGCCTGATATTGTTTAGGGTTATAACCATACCTAAAAAAGTAGCTATATTAGATGTCTTGTTATTAAAAAGAGAGTTATTATGAATCGATTTTATTCTTATTCAAATCTTTCAAGAGGTTGAATGCCACATACAAAATCATAAGACTTGCAATCCCAATACAACACCACATAAACCAGGGTTGTTGCCAGATTGAGGAACTCTCCTTGGTTGTTTCAGCTTCTTGTTCATAAACTACAGAGCTTATTTTAGCAATAGGCAATATGCTTTTCGTGGTATTGGTGACATCAAATATATCATAGTCGGGAAAAGTCAAGGTGTCATTACCTGCAGTTACTTTATAAGTTTCTAAGCTCTTTAAGGAGGCTACTAAATAAACGGCTTCTTGCAAGAATTGAAGCTTCTTAATTTGCAGTTTGGGATTGTCTTTATTGTCTATTTCCAAATAAACCTCTTTTTCTATACTTCTTGGAACGTTGAAAACCAAGTCTTTGTCTGAGCGAATTGAAAAAGATGCTACGTTTTGTCTATAAGATTCCATACTACGTTTTACTTCACGCTCTTTTATGGTATAAAAACTGGCATTCCGGCTATATAGTTCTGGAGAAGTTATCTGCATTCTAATTTGATCAATAAGCTGTGGCCTATTAAAACGAATATGAATTTGGGTCCTTTTATCCTTCTCTAAAAATTCGATACTTTTTACTGGAATTTGTTCCTTAATGATTGGCACTACCGCTACAGATTCTGTAGTTGCCATCCCTATTTTCAAGAGATTTATTGGTAAAGACTTTCTATCATCAAATACAACTTTGAGGTACTGATACCTACACAATGGAAAATGAATGCTCTTATAAACACTCGTTTCTGTTGAGTGACTTAACTGGTTTAACTGCCCACTATTCACAATCCCAAACCATTGTTTTTGATTGTTGCTACCTTCTAATTTATAGCTTTTATTGCCTTGGTAATTTGCAATTAAAAACACGGCTTTTTCCAGAGTGTCATAAGGATTTTTAAAAATATAAGTAGCACTTGAATCTGCGATTCTTGTACTTGAAACAATTGAAAATTCCTTGAAGTCTGAAACTCTGGTGTTTATATAATCAGTAGTAGGTTGAATAAAATAAGGTACTTGTTTGCCTTTATCAGCCCATATTCTAATGTCACGCAAATCGGATGTCGCATAAGAACGCATCTCCTGTGGCATTTGAATACGATATAACCCATCTTCTTGTACGGGATCTATTGTTCCGGTAACTAAGGATGTCTGGGCAAAAGTGACACTCCCCAAAAGCATTGCAAAAAGCTTAATCAATTTTATCATTCTTAGGTGTTTTGTCTTCGTCTATTACTAAAACTTTAATCTTTTGATATACAAATGAAATAATTAAAATAAGCACGCCTAATAAGATAAACGCAATAATCTTTCCTGTTTCAGATACATTACTAATGTCGTATGCAAATAATTTTACAATGGTTAGCCCCAGCAAGGTTAAAGCAATAATTCGTAATTGTTTTATTTGTTTTTTAATCCCTATCAATAATAATATAAAGGCCAAGATTCCCCATAATACCGGTAGTCCTGTTTTTATTATTTTATATCTAGCGGAAGAGATCATTTCGTAAGCCAAATCAAACTGTCCTGGTTCAATGGTGAAAGTCATGATATGCAAGCCTTGTAAAATAACTTCGGTACTCGTTAAAACCACCAAAATAAAAACAGCAAACCATAAGGCTAATTTATTATTAAAGGCTAAAAATACCTTTTGTGATTTGTTACTTTTAACAATCAAATACCAAAAATATACCAGTATGACTAGAGATACCATATGAAGATAGTATGCGAGATGATTATCTTCATTCCTTATAATATTTTCGCGATGTTCAGAAAAAGGAATTGCTACAAATAAGAATGTAAAAGCTACGATGTTTAAAACGGCAAGAATATTAATTGTTTTATCATTTCCTGAAGTCCTGTTTCTAAATAAAACAAAGCAGAAAACTGCTGTGAACAATAAATGATACAGCACGATAATAGCCAAAAAGTCATTAATTGAAAAATAGGTTATGGACTGATATGATACTTCAAAAAGGCCTACAAAATAACCTGTAGTTATAGCCATAATGTGACATATCTTTCTATAGAATGTCGGGTTGAAGGTCAAACCAAACTTAGTTAGTTTTTCTGTTTCATTACGCAATAAGTATCCAACAACCACAAAGGAAGCCACAACAAAAGCACCACCAATAAAAATAGGATTGCCAATAATTCTCAAATTTTCATAAATACTAATATAATTAGGCCAATCCATTATCAAACTTCCTAACATTAAAATTTGCACGATAACGGACGCAAAACGATAACTTTTTATTTGAGATTTTTGAGCTAGCCACATTAATAAAACAGCTTCAACAGCCCAGAACATAGTAATATTATTCCCTGAAAATTGTACAGGAATAGCTAAGGTTATAAAGGTTAATGTTAAACCTATTAATAAATATATGGCTATTTTGTCTAAGCCAAATTTCTTGTACAATAACAAGGCATAACCCAAATTCAACAAGGCTAAAAGCGTTGTAAAAAGTCCTGAAAACTCAGGTTTATAATGAGATAACACCAACATACCAATCCCATAAAAAACAAAATTATTAACAGTTAGCATGACCAGTTGTATCTTGGAGAAGCTATCTTTTGTTCGTAGATTGTTAATGATATTTGTAATAATAAAAATGAGGTAAAAAACAAACCCAAAAATTAAAGCCCCCAAGTAATGTGGATTCTCAGCGTTCATTTCTGTAAGCACCCAACCAGAAAATAAAAGGGTTGTAAATACAAAGGCGAGAATGTGCACCAAATGCCACTTTTTAAAATAAGCTAGCGTTAAAATACCAATATCTAAAATGGCGATATAGGTAAACAACACCAAATAGTTTCCGCTTCCAGTGCTTATCATAAAAGGCACTAAAAAACCACCAATTAGGGATAATATGGCGAGTTCCATTCTATTATAAGATAGAGAAATTAAACAGCTGAAAGCCGTTATTAACACCATAATGGCAAAAGCGACCTCTTGTCCAAATAATTGATATTCATGAAAAGCTATGGCAATGGTGAAATAAAAGATTGCGATGGCTCCAGCAACTAGAACAGAACTGAATGGCGCATATTTTACACGAAGTTTATGGGCGATAAATAATACCAAACTCCCAGCTAGAATACCAATTCCCACACGAGCAGGTTCATTAATCCAATCCTTGTCTATGGCAAATTTCACAAAATAACTGATTCCTAAAACCAAAATAAGAATACCAATTTTGTTGATTAGGTTTTCCCCAACAAATTTCTCAAGATCGGGGTTTCTTTGTTTAAATCGTTCCCAGAAACTAAGAGTTGGTTCTTCAATGACTTTTTTAGCAGGTGCCGCAGTCATAACAGCCTTTGCGGAAGCCGCTAGTACCTCTGCTTCTTTAGCTTCTACTTGCTTGGTAAGCTCTGGAATAGGTGGTGTTACTATAATAGGTTCCGATTTAACCAAAATTTCAGGAATAGGTTCAACCGGTTTTATTAAATCATCTTTTACAGGTTCATTTTCTTTAGTTTTTATACCCTCTTTACGCTGGGTTAAAAGACTATTTAATTTGTTATTTAGCGTATTGAGGTCTTCTTTTAGACTCAGGTTGTCTCTACTATATTTTTTATTCTGAAAGATTAATAATACAATAACAACAATTGAAAGGACATATTCCATAGGTTTCTTTGGGGTTAGCTAGGTATAATTTAGACTAAGATAATGGGATTTTATTATAAACGCATTGGTTACGGCTAAAATGAAAATGTTATTATACTTAATTTTATTAATCCTCAAACTCGTTTGTTTAGGATTTGAGTAGAATTAGAGCATATATAATTTCTAAATTTATTTCATTTTTAATAATGAAATAATAACTTCTCAAGTTAGATTCTCTCGTTTCTGCAATGATCATTCATGCCTACCAATCGATAGGAAAATAATCCTTCAAAAACTTACCGGACCAATGTTTTCCTGTATTTATACCATCTATTAGCGGATCCATGACTCTGGCCGCGCCATCAACGATATCTAATGGTGGCTGAAAATCGTGAACTTCAACTTTTTTCTTAGATAAGGCTGCAGGATCTTCATCTGTAACCCAACCAGTATCAACAGCATTCATATAAATCCCCGATTTGGCAAAGGTTGCCGCCGAGGTATGTGTTAGCATGTTTAAGGCTGCTTTGGCCATATTGGTATGCGGATGTCTGTCTTGTTTTTTAAATCTATGAAACTTGCCTTCCATGGCAGATACATTTATAATATGCTTCTTACCTGTATTTTCTTTCATCATTAAATTAGACAAACGATTACATAGTACAAAAGGCGCTACTGCATTTACTAATTGAACCTCAACCATTTCAGTAGTTTCAATTTCACCTAGTTTTAAACGCCAGCTATTGGTTTTTCTTAAATCTACTTGTTGTAAATCGGCATCTAATTTGCCTTCCGGAAAGACTTCGGCTGTTTGCAGAGAATTATCAAAACTGTAAGGAATTTGAGACAATTCTGCTGAATTACGTAAACCAATTCCTGGTTCTGGTCCGTGCCATGTAACTGGTAACACGTTATTCTTACTCGTTTTTGAAGCGCTAACACTTAGACTGGAAAGTTCTTCTAAACAACTTTCGTGATCCTTAAGTAAGGTTTGTGCTAGTATAGGTAATTGGTTGATAGGGAGTTTTTCATTTTCCATTAAATGAAAATAAAAACCTGATGGTCTTCGTACCGTTTGTGCGGCGTTATTTATTAAAATATCTAAGCGATCGTACTTTTGTTCTATATAATTACAAAAAATCTCTACACTTGGAATGTGTCGTAAATCCAAGCCATGAATATGTAACCGGTGACTCCATTCCTTATAATCGTCTTCTTTAGAAAACCTAATGGCAGAATCAGCCGGAAAACGTGTGGTTGCCACAACAGTAGCACCAGAACGTAATAACATTAAGGTAATATGATAGCCTATTTTTAATCTAGAACCTGTAATAACAGCTACTTGATCTTTTAAATCTGTAGTTTGAAAACGTTTCGCATAGTTTAGATCGCCACATTCGGTACACATGGTATCATAAAAATGATGCAATTTTGTAAAGACTGTTTTGCAGACATAACAGTTTCTTGGAGATTCTAATTCTAGAGTGTCTTCTGGAATTGAAGCCGATGCCAATAACTTTGGCGCTACAAATAATGCGGCTTCACGTGCAGAACGAATGCCTGTTGTTTTTCTGGCATGCTTATCCTTAGCAATCATTTTACGCTTCGTTGCTTTTTTAGCATCCTTTTTTCTGCGTTGAAACTCATCCCTGTTGGGTCTGGTTAATTCACCTGCCGCTTTAAAAAGCGCAACTCTTTGGTCTTCTGGTAATTCAAAAAGTTGATTGGTGTCTTCCAGTAGACTCTTTAAGGTAGCGATACAAGCTTCTATATCTGGATTACTGACGTTTTCACTCATAACAACAACTTACTTATAATCTATTTAGGTATTTAAAAATATTGGGTAAAGATAAACAACCTTTTGAGAGAGCAAACTATTGTATACTAAAAGAGCCCATCTAATAGATGGGCTCTTTCTGAAAATATTTAGATATATACTAGATAACTTTTACGTTTACTGCGTTTAATCCTTTGTTTCCTTCTTGTAAGTCGAATTCAACTTCATCTCCTTCTCTAATCTCATCGATTAATCCAGAAATGTGTACAAAATGATCTTTATCAACTCCCTCTTCGGTGATGAATCCAAAACCTTTAGCGTCGTTGAAAAATTTTACTGTTCCTTTACTCATTGTAATATAATTTATTATTAATACTTGTTAGATTGCAAAGATGGTGCCACAAATGTAAAATACAGTTATAATCTTATTATAATCATTAAGTTATGGTGTGCTTTTAAAAATTAGTACATCGCCAAGTCCGATTTCATATAAAAATTAATTAGTTTCATAATCTCAAAAAGATATGAAACTTTAAGTCTGGATGCGGACTAAGGCCATCTGAAATTATAAAGCTATGATAGCATCCTTTAAACTTTTGAATACAACCAACGTCTCATGAACATTTACATACTAGGTTTTTTTACACCATGGATTATCTATGCTATTATTACCTTATTACATTATTTCCTCCCTGGACGTTGGGTGACAGGATATGTGCGACACTCCGAAACAGGCGATTTATTAAAGTACCGATTAAATGGCAGATTGGTATTAATTACTAGCGTCCTTATCTGGTTTGTCTTAGGATATTTTGACTACGTGGCATTCGATTGGCTTTATGAAATTAGATGGGCTAGTCTAGCCGGAGCTTTTGTTTTTGGCCTGCTTTTTTCCTTATGGATTGTTTTACCTTTTCCCTCAACTGGAAAATCTGTTTTGTCTGATGTCTTTTTAGGGCGTCTAGAGAATCCTCAATTTAAAAAAGGAACAATAGATGCTAAAATGTGGCTGTATCTAATTGGAGCTGTTATGCTAGAATTACATGTACTCAGTTTTTTAGCCCATCATTATAATACCTTTGGAAGTATTGCTCCTGGATTAATGCTTTGTGCTGCCATGCTAACATATTTTGTTTTAGACTATTTGAGTTTTGAAAAAGTACATCTTTATACCTATGATTTTTTTGCTGAACGGGTAGGAATTAAATTAGGCTGGGGCTGTTTGGCCTTCTACCCCTATTTTTATTTAATAGCTATCTGGTCTACAGTAAATTTACAAAATCCACATACCCCTATCTGGTTGCTGATATGTTATGCGCTTATCTTTCTAATGGGTTGGAGTTTGGCTCGTGGTGCCAATATGCAAAAATACTTTTTTAAGACCCAACCCAATCGGGCATTTCTGGGTATAAAACCAGAAACCATTACAGATGGCAAAAAGACCTTATTAGTGAATGGTTTTTGGGGACTAAGTCGTCATATTAATTATCTAGGTGAAATTCTTATGGGTACTGGAATTGCATTGAGTGTTGGTCACCCTGAAGTATTTTGGGTCTGGCTTTATCCAATATATTATATAGCCTTATTATTACCAAGACAAATTGACGATGATAAAAGATGTGCTTCAAAATATGGTAATTTGTGGCAGGTCTATATAAACAAGGTCAAGTATCGGATTATTCCATATTTATATTAAAAGGCTATTTACTATACATACTTATATTATGGGAGAAATGGGTTCGGTTTTTAATCTATCCTAATACAAAATGATTTCTCAAATTGCTTATCAGTTTAAATACCTTTTGCCTAACCCTTTTAGTTCCGTATGTCAACATGAATTAAATATTTAAATTATTAGCTTCATTAAATCTTTGTTAAAAAAAAGAATGAACGTTCATTTTTACATATCTTTGCCTCATAATAAAAACAAAATGGCTAAGCTTCAAAAAAGTATAGATAAACGAAATGCCCTTATTAAAGCAACAATTGAGTTGGTAAATAATAATGGCTTTCATGCAACACCTATGAGTAAGATTGCTAAAATGGCGAACGTATCACCTGCAACTATCTATTTGTATTTTGAAAATAAACAAGATTTAGTAAATCAAACTTATATTGAGGTAAAAGCAGAATATACAGACTATGCTTTTGCAACATATAAGGATACGATGTCTGTGGAAGATGGTTTTAAATTAATATGGCATCGTATTGCAGATTTTAAACTTAAAGAATGTGAAAACGCGATGTTTTTAGCTCAATGTGACAATACGCCTATGATAGATGAACCTAGCCGATTAGAAGGCATTAAACATCTTCAACCCTTAGTGGAACTTTGGGCACGTGGTAAAACAGAAGGGATTATCAAACCCATTTCAGATTATATCTTGTATGCTTATTCTATAAATCCGCTCTCTTTCTTAATGATTATTCAAAAAAGAGGAGATTTTCAACTAGACAAAACACATATAGAAGAAGCCTATCAATCTGCTTGGAGCAGTATTAAAGTTTGCAACTAAATAGCACAATAAATTAAACTTAAAACGACAATTACAAAAATTAAATACATGGAATTATTAGACAAATTAAACTGGAGATATGCTGCAAAAGCAATGAATGGAGAAAAAGTTGCCGAAGATAAAATTGAACGCATCTTAGAAGCGGCACGCTTAGCTCCTACCTCGAGTGGCTTACAACCTTTCGAAATATTTGTTATTAAAAATCAAGAATTAAAAGAGAAAATTAAACCTGTAGCTTGGAACCAATCTGTTATTACAGACTGCTCTCACCTACTTGTTTTTGCGGCTTGGGATACCTACACAGCAGATAGAATTAATTATATGTTCGATTTAACCAACGAGATTCGTGGCTTTAAAAACGAAGGTTGGGAAAATTACCGTCAGATGTTATTGAGTTCTTATCCTCAAAAAGATGCTGAAGAAAACTTTAATCATGCGGCGAAACAAGCATATATCGCTTTTTCTCAAGCCATTGCTGCGGCGGCTTTTGAAGGTGTAGATGCTACCCCGTTAGAAGGCTTTGATCCAGATGCTGTAGACGAGATTTTAGGACTACGTGACAAAGGTTTACGTAGTGCCGTTTTATTGCCTCTTGGTTACAGAAAAGAAGATGAGGATTGGTTGGTAAATCTTACAAAGGTTAGAAAACCTATGGATCATTTAGTAACAGTTATAAACTAAAAACAACATCAAGATGAAAACTATTTTATTAAAAAACAGACCAGAAGGAAAACCTTCTCTTTCAGATTTTGAATTTGTTACAGAAGACACCGATTTAAAAATTAACACAGGAGAAATCCTTTTAGAAACCACCTACGTATCCGTAGATCCTTATTTAAGAGGTAGAATGAGCGCCGCTAAATCCTACGTTCCTTCTTTCGAACTAAACAAACCCATACAATCTGGTGTTATTGCCAAAGTTATAGAATCTAAAAATGAGAACTTTCAAGTAGGAGATTTTGTTTCCGGCATGTTAGATTGGAAAACAAAACAAGTATCTACAGGCGAAGGTCTCTTAAAAGTAGATGGCTCTAAAGCGCCATTAAGTGCTTACCTAGGTGTTTTGGGGATGACTGGTTTAACAGCATACTTGGGACTTACCCAAATTGGAAAACCTGTAGCAGGAGAAACATTAGTAGTTTCTGGCGCTGCTGGTGCTGTTGGATCTGTTGTAGGACAGATAGGGAAAATTTTAGGCCTAAGAGTTATTGGTATTGCGGGAACAGATGAAAAAATAGACATGCTTAAAAGCAAATTCGGTTTTGATGCTGGAATCAATTACAACACCAGTACAGATATTGCAGCAGATATAGCTAAAGTCGCACCAAATGGCGTTGATATTTATTATGATAATGTTGGAGGCCCAATTTCAGATGCTGTGTTATTCAATATCAACAAATTTGCAAGACTTATTATCTGCGGCGCCATTTCGGTTTATAATAATAAAGAACATCCAAAAAGTATCAGTGTACAACCCTTCTTAGTAAAAAATAGCGCCTTAATGCAAGGGTTTATTGTTTCTAATTATGCCTCTAAGTTTCCAGAAGCCATGAAACATTTATCAGGATGGTTAGCAGAAGAAAAATTAACTTATACAGAAACTGTTGTAGAAGGTTTTGATAACATCCCTAAAGCTTTTATCGATTTATTTGAAGGTAAGAACAAGGGGAAAATGATTGTAAAAATTTAAAGAATTTAAATAGAAAAAGAAGATGAACAATTTTGAATTTAAAAACCCTACTAAAATAATATTTGGTAAGGATACTATAGAAAAATTAGAAAATGAAATCCCTAAAGACGCCAAAGTTTTATTACTTTACGGTGGTGGGAGCATCAAGAAAAATGGTATTTACGACCAAGTAAAAAAAGCTTTAGCCAAAGTTGAGGTTGTAGAGTTTGGAGGCATTCCTGCAAACCCAGAATATGCTGTATTAATGCAAGCTTTAAAAGTAATTAAAGACAAAAACATTACGTATTTATTAGCTGTTGGTGGAGGTTCTGTTATTGATGGTACCAAGTTTTTATCGGCTGCCGCTTTATATGAAGGCGATACCCCATGGGATATTTTAACTAAAAACATTAGAACTGAAAAAGGGATGCCTTTTGGAACGGTATTAACCTTACCAGCAACGGGATCTGAAATGAATTCGGGAGCCGTTATTACTAGAGCAGAAACGAAAGAGAAATTAGCCATGGGAGGACCAGGATTGTTTCCGGTGTTCTCTATTTTAGATCCTCAGGTAATTACCTCTATTCCAAAACGTCAGTTAGCGAACGGATTAACAGATGCGTTTACTCACGTTTTAGAGCAATATATGACTTTCCCATCTGGAGCCTTATTACAAGATCGTTTTGCTGAAGGTATCTTACAAACCTTAGTAGAAATTGCTCCAACGGTAATAAAAGATCCTTCAGACTATAATGCCGCCTCTAACTTTATGTGGAGTTGCACCATGGCTTTAAACGGATTAATCCAAAAGGGAGTTCCTACAGATTGGGCTGTTCACGCCATGGGACATGAGCTTACCGCCTTGTTTGGTATTGATCATGCTAGAACTTTAGCTGTGATTGCCCCTAGCCATTACAAGTTTAATTTTGAAGCTAAAAAAGAAAAATTAGCACAATACGGCGAACGTGTTTGGAATTTAAACGAAGGAAGCATCGACGATAAAGCCCATGCCGCTATAGAAAAAACAGAAGCTTTTTTCCATCAATTAGGTATTGACACGAAGTTATCAGATTATACCAAAGATTACGAAGGCACAGCAGAAAAAATTGCTAAACGCTTTACAGAACGTGGTTGGATGGGATTAGGTGAGCACCAATCCTTATCGCCAGATAAAGTAGAGAAAATAGTAAAAATGGCTTATTAAGTTTCATTATGAAAACATTACAAACCTTAGCCTTGGTTTGCACCCTTATAACAGCATCTAGTTGTAAAGAAGGCACCAAGGAAACTGCTTCTGAAAACGCTTTAGAAGATAAAACAACATTAAAAGAACAAAAAGACATGAAAATTTTATTTGTATTAACATCTCATGATAAACTAGGAGATACAGGAAAAAAAACAGGCTTTTGGGTAGAAGAATTTGCAAGCCCATATTACACACTTTTGGATCAAGGAGCTAAAATTACTATTGCTACTCCAAAAGGAGGCGCAGCTCCAATAGACCCAAGTAGTGACTCCCCAGACGCAGCCACTGAAGAAACAGAACGTTATAATAACGATGCTGTAGCACAAGAGAAAATTGCAAACACCAAAGTGTTAGCAGATATGAATCCAGACGATTTTGATGCGGTTTTCTATCCAGGTGGTCATGGACCATTATGGGACTTAGTAAACGATAAAAATTCTATCGCTTTAATCGAAAAATTTAACAATCAGAAAAAACCTATTGCTTTTGTTTGTCATGCTCCAGCCGTTTTACAAGATGTTAAAAATGCTGATGGAAGTAGATTGGTTAAAGGTAAAAAAGTCACTGGCTTTTCAAATGCAGAGGAAACTGCTGTTGGATTAACAGAAGTTGTCCCTGTATTACTTGAAGATATGCTAATTGAGCATGGTGCTTTTTATTCTAATGGCGATTCATGGGCACCTTATGCCATTCAAGATGGAAATTTAATTACGGGTCAAAACCCAGCTTCTTCTAAGTTGGTTGCCGACAAATTATTTGAAAGCTTAAACTAAATAATAGTTATTGAAATATAAAAGGCTGTCTGAAAAGGCAGCCTTTCTTTTTTAAACTTATCAACCTAAATTATTTTTTAGTACCTACTTTTTTTAGAGTTAAAGATTTCATCATTACAAGACATCCTTTTTAATTAAAATATAGAACTTATAAAAAATAAATCTGGGACCAATATATTTAAGATTTGTCTTACTGTCAGCCTTGTATTCAATGATTAATTTGCTATGAATGTGGGTTTAATTGGTTCCTTAAATTAAATAATAAATATTATGATTAGACCACAAGAACAAGCACCAGAATTACAATTAAAAGTTATAGGTGGAGAAACATGGAATCTTGCCAAGCAAAATCCGAAGAACTTCACAATGGTTGTATTTTATAGAGGGATACATTGTCCTGTATGTAAAAAATATACTGAAGAATTACAAAACTTAAAATCGAAATATAACGAATTAGGAGTTGACATTATTGCTGTAAGCATGGATACCGAAGCTAAGGCAAGAAAGGCTAAAATGGATTGGGATATTGCCGATATTCCAATAGGTTATGAGCTAACCGAAGAACAAGCAAAAGCTTGGAATTTATATTTATCTAAAGGAGTTAAGGACGCGGAACCCCAGTTATTTTCTGAACCTGGTTTATTTTTAATTCGCCCAGATAATGAAATTTATTATATTGCTTTAAATTCACAACCCTTTGGACGACCTGAATTAAGTTCCTTTGTCAAATCAATTGATTTTATTGTATCTAAAGACTACCCTTCTCGTGGAGAGGTTTCTTATTAAATAAAAAAAGCCAACTAGTAATTTATACTAGTTGGCTTTACTATAAAAAGAATATGGGCTTTAGTAAGGTTGATATCCAGATCTAAAGCCCATTTATTTTATTGTTTTGATTTTGATTTCGTCTTAAAAAAGAAGTAGCCAACAGACACTTGAAACACGCCATTTTTATACGAATCCGATGATCCCTCAATACCATTGATGTTGGTTAATCCCAAATCGTATCTGGCTCCAAAATTAAGTCCATTATTTAGTTTGTAACCCAAACCAAAGTTAACACCAAAATCTACTGTATTAAAATCGTCTTTTACATTTCTACCTTCATTATCTCCATAAAGTAAAAACCCAATTTGTGGACCAGCTTCTATGCTTAATCCTTTAGTTACATAATATTTAGCCATTAATGGCACGTTTAAATAACCTAGGGAAATAATATCATCTCCAATACTAGTACCCTGTGGCGAAAACATTATTTCAGGTTGAAAAGAAAATTTCTCACTAAAAGACATTTCTGCCATAATACCAACATTAAAAATGCTGGTAATGGGATCAAATAATCCTGTATTATCTCCATAAATATCTGAAAGATTAACACCTACTTTAGCACCAAACTCAATTTCCTGAGCCTTGACATTTGTAATTCCGAATACTGCGATTGCAGCGACAAGTAATAGTTTTTTCATTGTTTTAAGTTTTAATTGTTTCAAACAAAAGAAATCATTATTACTAGATGTAGGATTCGTATTATAAAAGCTTTAACCTTTTTAACCAATTTTAACAATGAAACTAAAAACACCTATAGGTCTTAAGTCTATTTCAAAATTTAAACGAAACGAGTACCTAATTAAGCATCTGCATTCCAATTCATTACACACCAAAAATATTATTAAGGTTTGATATTTTGATTCACACGAAACAAATTTTCAGGGTCGTAGGCTTTTTTAATTTGAAGCAATCTATCGTAGTTATGTTTGTAACTAGCTTTCACTCGTTCTTGTCCTTCGTCCATCATAAAATTAGAATAGGCACCTCCAGCGGCATAAGGATGCAATGCGTTGTAATATGCTTTACACCAATCCGTTATAATATTTGCCTTTTCTGGGTCTGGATCCACGCCCACATAAACGCCAGCATATTTGGAATCTCTAAAGGCCCAAGGCGTATCTGTAGGGCCTACTCGACTTGCAGCACCACTAATTGGATATAAATGCATTTGCGACAGAACTGTTGGAATATTAGAACCAAACTTTAAATGCTGTGCGGTAATTTCTGGAGTTAAGGCGTTAAAAAAATCGGCTCTCCAATACCATTGCATGCCTTTTGGAAAAAAGCCATCAAACATGGTTTGCAAAGCAGGATAAGGCATTTCACCTACATGTACAAAAAGAGGTTTTTGGTCCAAAACAGGTTTAAAAATGTCGTCGAATTTATCTGGATCTCCTACATAACACCACACAATACCACAAAACTTTTTATTGTGTAAATGCTCTGGAAAGGGAGATTCTGGAATGACCATAGTGGCTATAAAACCATTTAAATCTTCTGTTGCCTCTTGAATAAAAGTGTCATACCAAGTCATAACTTGTTCCACCTGTTCTATGGGCCATAAGGTTGGTCCGCCCATAAGCATTTTTACTGGATGGGCTTGAAAAGTAAAGGAAGTAACGACTCCATAATTTCCCCCACCTCCACGGATAGCCCAAAACAAATCTGTATTCTCGTTTTTATTCACTGTAACAAAATCGCCATTAGCTAAAACCATGTCAGCTTCCAATAAATTATCTATGGTTAGACCATATTTCCGAGTTAAATATCCAACACCACCACCAAGCGTTAATCCACCAACACCCGTTGAAGATACCATTCCTGATGGAATGGCCAAACCAAATTCGTGAGTCGCCTGATCCACTTCATTCCAAATATTTCCACCTCCTACCTTTACGGTGTTCTTTGCCGTTTCTACCTCTACAAATTTTATACCTGATAAATCGATAACCAAACCACCATTGCAGAGCCCTAAACCACCACCATTATGACCACCTCCTCTTATGGCAATTAATAAATTGTTGTCCCTTCCAAAGTTGACGGAAGCTATGACATCGGAGGCATTTTCGCACATAGCAAAGAGACCAGGACGTTTATCTATCATGGCGTTATAAACCTGACGAGTTTCATTATAGGTTTTATCTGAAGGTGAAATGAGTTTGCCTTTTAATTGCGATGCAAAGGCTTTTATGATTTGAGGAGCGAGGTTTTGAACTGTATTTTTCATTTTAAGGTTTTGAATTTATAATAGGATTTATTAGAGAATAATATTAGATGCTCTGCAAACTATCATTACAGGCTTTAACCTGTTACTTTTGATAAAGGAGAATGATGTTCGTGAACTAATTTCCAACCATTTTCCGTATTCACGAACAACAGAGTTATTTGATCATTAACCACGACTAAATCACTTCCAAACATTAATTGAAAATCGGAGTGAAATGTTAGATTCGCAACATCTCCATAAACTGCGATTTGTAAATCATTGGCATCAAACTTAAGAACTTCTGTTACAGAACCGAAAACTGATCTTTCGTAAGTTTCATTGGCTTCTCCTTCATTTCTTGGTTGACCATTCTTGAATTCAGTAAACTTAGGACTATAAGCATGAAAGGAAATCAGCTTATCTAAATCGCCATCTTTAATACTTTGAGCAATAGCCCCGAAAGTTTCCAAGACTTCTTGTTGTGCTTCAGGAAATGGTTCATTGATTAAATCAATTGAAATTTCCTCTACTTTAACTATTTCTACTGTTGGTTCTTGCTGCTTGCATCCCATATTTATTGCTACAATTAGTATCAGATACCCTAGTGATAATTTTGTCTTCATTGTTTTATATTTAATTGGTTTTCATCAAAAGTAGAACAGAAATGTTTTTCATTATTCTACATTTAGACCAAATAAATGTAATTTTAGACCAGGGAGAAATTTAGGAGACAAACTATTGTATAACAATCGGTTATACTAATAACTCTTTACATTTGAAGGAAGTACACCATACTTTTTATGGAAACATTTTGAAAAATAAGCTGGGCTACTAAAACCAGTTTGGTAGGCAATTTCAGAAATAGTGGCCTCTTGTTTTTTAAGCAAATCTAAAGCTTTATTTAAGCGATAGTCTCTTAAAAATGCATTAGGCGATTTACCTACCAAATGCATCATGGTTCTATAGAGTTTGGATTTACTATAGCCTAAATTCTCTTCAAAGTCATTAACATTTGTGGTGGTATGTGACCAAATGCTTTCTGTAAAATCCATTAATTGTGTCATAAACGCTTCTTCATTGTTATTTATAACAAGAATGCTATTATTGGTTTCTAAGGATATATTTTGATTTTCACCTTCATACAAATCTTTGATAGCCGAAGTTATAGAAAAGTTTCCTTTAACAATATCACTTAAATAATTTGAAGTTTTTATGGTATCCTCAAAAATACCTTCTTTATCGGTTACAGGGATTCCTGCGCTTATACCTATTTTAAACTCTAAATCGGGTGTTATTATGCCATTATAAGACTCTTGAATTTTTATACCACAATGAATGGCATCTGAAACAGTATCAAAAGACATTAAAAAACTATTTGTTTCTTGCTTAACTAATCGTCCCTGATATTGAGGAACTATAGCTTTAATGGAATACGAATATCCTCTAATAGCCGTTTTTAAAGTTTCAACATCTTTGGACCGCAGAGATTTACTTTTTATTTTAACTACCATAATGGTTCTAAATGCTGGATCATTGATAATATTTAGGCTAATATTCTTAGATTTTTCAGGATCTTCAATACGTCCCAAAAAAGATTCTACAATGGTGTCATTAACTTCAATAATACGTGTAGGAATAGCACCATGAGCATGCTCATGTAAATCAATAAGAGCCTGTTTGTTTGGAGCATCAATTAAACAAAATGCTGTTTTTCTTTTTTCATCACACCAATAGGTAAGCCCACGACAATTATATTTGTGTTCAGTATCTAAATCTGCTTGATGCATTTCGGCAACATGTGCCGCTGTAATACCTTCAGGAAGTTCATGTAAATCTAAAAATAATGGCATAGTATTGATTTTGAGACTGTAAGGTACATTTTTTTAATTAAATATATAGTTTCAATAAGCTTTCTATGGACATTTCACTGGGGGTTATTTTAGAAAATAATTGTTAATTAATCAACGAAACCCGAAAAGCCTCAAAGATTTTTCAATCAAAGGGAAAGGCCTGTACTATTATTTTTTGGACTAATGTCCTATCTTTGAAAGGTAGCATGTAGCAAAAAATGAAAAACATCCTCCTCCTATTTATTTTTATGACCATTTCATATATTGGGATCAGTCAGAACACCATTTTATGGAAAGTTACAGACACCATAAATAATAAAACCTCTTTTGTTGTTGGTACATTTCATCAGTTAGGAAATTCGTTTGTTGATTCCATTCCCGAAATACAAGAGAGTTTATACCAATCAGAATTAGCCATTTTCGAAAGTGTATCTAAAATAGCGGAAACCCGAGAATTAATTAATCAAAGAGAAAAATCATACGAAATAGAAAAAAAATTAAATAAAAAAGATTTCAAAAACCTTTTAGAAATAAGTAAAGATTGGGAAGTTGATATTTATAAATTAAAACCCATAGAAGTTAGGTGGAAATTACAGCAGGAATTTCAAAATATTATATGCGAAACCGTCAAACCTATTGACAAATGGACTCATTTTGATAGCTATTTACAAGAACTTGCCGAACAAAAACAAATAGAAGTTCTAGGTTTAGAAACGGATAGTGTGCAATTAAATTTTATCTATAAGCAATATAAATATCCTAGTTGGAAAGATGAAAAAAGGAATCTTAGTTACCTTATAAAGCAAATGACCACAGACAACCCAAATATGAATCCTTGTAATCTTGTGAACGAGTATAAGGCCTTTGATTTAAATTACGACTTTGAGAAACCTTGTTCGATTGATGTTTTAATTATAGAGAGAAATGAAAATTGGCTCAAAATACTCCCTCAATTAATGCAAGAAAAAAACTGCTTTGTAGCTGTGGGCTTTTATCATTTAAAAAATGATTGTGGCATACTTCAGCAATTAAAAAACATGGGGTTTATAGTTGAACCTGTAAAAATACAGTCAAAAGTTGTTGATTAACAATTCCTGAAAAACACCTTCTTAAATAATTAACTAACTTCATTTGGTGCTTATTATAGCTTACATACACATACAAACATTTTGTAAAGTCTATGAAATCTAAAACTTTAGAGGTATTGCCTATATAGAAAATTAATGCACTATTTTATATGTCACATATACCATATAAAATGTTGCTTAGACAAATTATCTGAATAGCATATCTCGAGGGGTTATTATGCGCATGTTCTTTTCAAAAGCCATTCCTTTTTTTTCAATTGCTTATTTTACAATGACTGTATGACAATCTTAAATTTATTTTATGGCATTTGTTTCAGCTTTTTCGGTTTTTATTATTAATTTTAAACCCCACGAACTATATGTGTTAGCTATTGATTTTTATGTTTCTATAAATTATACTTATAATTCAATAGCATATGAAAATTAAAAACTCAAATTTACATCTCAGAATAAGGTTAAATTTGATATGAAATAAAACATTCAATTAATATAACCTTTTCAAATATGGAAGATAACAAACATTCAAACTCACCTGACGATCTAAGCAAATGTCCCGTTAATCATGAAGCACTTCCGCTTAATAATGGTGATACTATTGTTGAAGGCAATCATGATTCAGCATCCAATCATAGTTCATCTGCAGGAAAATGCCCAGTAATGCATGGTGGCAATACATCGACCAAATCAAATGTTATGGAATGGTGGCCAAATGCACTTAATTTAGATATTTTGAGTCAACATGATACTAAAACAAATCCATTAGGTCAAGATTTTAATTATCATGAAGAACTTAAAAAATTAGATATAGAAGCCTTAAAAAAGGACATGCATGCTCTAATGACTGATAGTCAAGATTGGTGGCCTGCAGATTGGGGACATTATGGAGGTTTAATGATACGATTATCTTGGCACTCTGCCGGATCTTACCGTATTTCAGATGGCCGTGGCGGTGGTGGTTCAGGAAATCAGCGTTTTGCACCATTAAATTCTTGGCCAGATAATGTGAGTTTAGACAAAGCGAGACGCTTGTTATGGCCAATTAAGAAAAAATATGGTAATAAAGTAAGTTGGGCAGATTTAATTGTTTTGGCTGGTACAATAGCTTATGAAAACATGGGCTTAAAGACCTTTGGTTTTGCTTTTGGACGTGAAGATATTTGGCATCCAGAAACTGACACCTATTGGGGAGCTGAAAAAGAATGGTTAGCTCCAAGTGACGAACGTTACGATAATGTAGACGATCCAAAAACAATGGAAAACCCTTTAGCCGCAGTACAAATGGGACTAATTTATGTAAATCCAGAAGGTGTTAACGGAAAACAAGATCCTTTAAAGACTGCCGCTCAAATTCGTGAAACTTTTGCTAGAATGGCAATGGACGACGAAGAAACAGCTGCTTTAACAGCTGGCGGACATACCGTTGGAAAAACCCATGGTAATGGTGATGCTAGTATTTTAGGACCGGATCCTGAAACTGCAAATGTGGAGGAACAAGGATTAGGCTGGAAAAATCCAAGTCATTCAGGAAAAGGACGTTATACGGTAACAAGTGGACTTGAAGGTGCATGGACCACGCATCCTACAAAATGGGATGGTGGCTTTTTTGAGATGTTATTTAATCATGAATGGGAATCTGTTAAAAGTCCTGCTGGCGCCTGGCAATGGGAACCCGTAAGTATTAAAGAGGAAGACAGACCTGTTGATGTTGAAGATTCTAGTATTCGTCATAATCCGATGATGACCGATGCCGATATGGCCATGAAAGTAGATCCTATATATAAGGAAATATGCTTGAAGTTTATGAATGATCAAGAGTATTTCTCAGATACCTTTGCTCGTGCATGGTTTAAATTAACGCATAGAGATTTGGGGCCAAAAGCCAATTACTTTGGTACCGATGTACCCCAAGAGGATTTAGTTTGGCAAGATCCCATTCCGGCTGGAACTACAAATTATGACGTCATAGCTGTAAAAAATAGAATTGCATCTTCAGGTTTATCAATCTCAGAAATGGTCGCTACTGCTTGGGACAGTGCTCGAACATTCCGTGGTTCAGATAAACGTGGTGGTGCCAACGGTGCACGTATTCGTTTAGCACCTCAAAAAGACTGGCAAGGAAATGAACCAAAACGTCTAGCATATGTTTTATCTGTTCTTGAACCTATTGCTTCTGAATTTGGAATTAGTATTGCCGATACCATTGTATTAGCAGGTAATTTAGGGATAGAACAAGCAGCTAATGCAGCAGGTATTAATATTCTAGTTCCTTTTGCTGCAGGACGTGGGGATGCTACAGATGACATGACAGATGCAGATTCTTTTGAACCCTTAGAGCCTTTGGCAGACGGTTACCGTAATTGGAGTAAAAAAGATTATGTAGTAAGTTCTGAAGAATTAATGCTAGATCGCACACAACTTATGGGACTGACAGCGCCAGAAATGACCGTTCTAGTTGGTGGTATGAGAATGTTAGGTACTAATTACGACAATACCAAACATGGTATTTTTACAGATAAAGTTGGTGCTTTAACTAACGATTTCTTTGTAAACTTAACGGATATGAATAATAGTTGGAAGCCAACAGATAAAGGGCTTTACGAAATTCGCGACCGTAAAACAGGAGTTGTAAAATGGACTGCTACTCGTATGGATTTGGTGTTTGGTTCTAATTCTATTTTGCGTTCCTATTCTGAAGTTTATGCACAAGACGATAACAAAGAAAGATTTGTAAACGATTTTGTAAAAGCTTGGGTGAAAGTTATGAATGCCGATAGATTCGATTTAAACTAAAAAAACCTAGCCAACAATTTGCTAAAATAATAACGGCTTCGGTTCTTTACCGAAGCCGTATTTTTTTTGCCTATTTACCCCTTTTACCTTAATTGATAAAACAAAACATTAAATAATGATAATAAGAAAAGCAACCAAAGCCGATTCGAAAATAATTTCAGAACATATGGTTTTGGCCATGCAGGATATTATTTATGAATTTATTGGAACGAAAGACTTAAAGAAAGCAAAAACTTTTTTATTATATTTTGTTGAAAGAGAAAATAATCAATATTCCTATACTAATTGTTTTGTTTTAGAAATTGATAATGAACTGGTTGGAACTATTAATATATATAATGGCGCAACACTAAAAACTTTAAGAGAATCTATTGCACTTTATATTAAAAATCATTTTGAAATAGATTTTAATCCTGAAAATGAAACCCAGCAAGGGGAATATTATATTGATACTATTGGTATAAGTCCAGAGCACCAAGGAAAAGGAATAGGAACTCACTTATTAAAATATATAATAGAAACATATTGTATCAAACGGCAACAAACCATTGGATTATTAGTTGATGAAGACAACCCAAATGCCGAAAAATTATATTTGAACTTAGGTTTTGAGTTTGTTGGAAAAAAGGTATTAGCTGGAAAACAGATGAAGCATCTTCAAAGGAAACCATTGAAAGATATAACATAAGTGAATTTTCTAAACATTGTTTGCTATTAAGACATGCTTCTACCCAAATTAACGTTAAGTTAAAAGCACTTTTCAAAACCAAAAATTAGATTACATTAGTTCTTATAAATAGTATCAAAACATTATGAATAATGATTTAATTGTACAAAAAAGTTGGTGGAAACAAAATTGGAAATGGTTGGTTCCAATTATTGGAATCGTTCTTCTTTCCATTTTTTCATTACTATCTTCTGGGTTTGGTGGTGTTTTAGGTGACTATACAAAAGCTTATGCTGACCCTGAGCTGTATGAAGGAGCCATAGCAAAGAATCCGATTGAATCCACGAGTTAAGGACGTTTTAGGTGAAGTTGAACCCATTGATCCTATGACCATTCTAAATGGTTCTGTAAGTTATTCAGACGATAATACATCGGTTAATTCCACAATAAAAATTACATGCAAAAATGGAAAAGCCATGCTCGATATTTCTGCGGACCGAGTTAATGGAACTTGGAATTACTCCAAAATTGCGATTAGAATAAAAAGTCCGCCAGAGAAGAAAGAAACCATAGAAATACTAAATCAAGAATTATAAGAAAACGAATCTATGCCTGATTATTCCTTTTTACATACTTCCAATATCGTTTTTCATGTAATTGCTGGTTCCATAGCTTTATTATTAGGCTTTATTGCTTTATTTACAAAAAAAGGTGAAAAATGGCACACAACAAGTGGGAATTATTTTCTCTTCTTTTTAATTTTAGAAGTGCTGACTGGATTGATAGGAGTCTTTATTTTTAAACGAAATACCTTCTTATTAATAATTACGGTTTTGAGCGCTTATTATGGATTTTCTGGCTATCGGATTCTAAAAACCAAAACTAATAGCCCGAAAATAATTGATATTACAGTTGCAATAGTCTCACTAATTTCGGTTTCTTACTTTTTATATTATTTCAAATCGATGGGAATGTATTGGTCACCAGTGATTGTTTACAGCACAGTTGGAGCTTTGCTACTGATAATTACTTATGATTTCTTGCGTTACCTAATTCCTAAAAAGACGTACAAAAACATGTGGCTTTACGAACATATCTTTAAAATGATTGGAGCTTTTACCGCATTGTTATCTGCCTTTTCAGGAACTGTATTTGAGAATTACCAACCTTATAGCCAGTTTTTACCTTCTGTTTTTGGTACCTTATTACAAATTGGATTTATAGTTTATTATGTTAGAAAATTTAAACGAAGTAGGAAACAACGTCTCAAAGGATAATATTTAAATTTGTCATGGGATTTTATTCAATTTATCAACTAAAAAATATAGTATGCCGTGAATAGAAACTTGTGTTTACTTCTTTCTGTTTAACTATCTTTGCCCAACTAAATAATAAGATGGCTTTCACACTACTTTCATCACCTTTACAAGGTTTTACAGATTTCAGGTTTCGAAATGCCTTCAATCATTATTTTGGTGGCATTGATACTTTTTATGCACCATACATTAGACTTAATGGGAAGCTAAAAATTAAGCAATCTTATCAAAACGATTTACTTCCAGAAAACAACAATACCTTAGAAGTCATTCCGCAAGTTATTACTAACGACCCTGATGAGTTTCTTTTTGTTGCCAAGTACGTTCAGAGTTTAGGTTATAAAGAATTAAATTGGAATTTGGGTTGCCCCTATCCTATGGTTACCAAATCAGGAATGGGTTCTGGCTTAATTTGCAATCCGTCACGAATTAACGAGGTTTTACATAAGGCTCATAACGAAACAGATATTTTGGTTTCTATGAAAATGAGAATGGGTTATGAAAATCCAGAAGAAATTCTAGAAGCCTTTCCTATTTTAGATCAATACCCGCTTAAAAATATTGCTATTCATGCCAGAATAGGAAAACAACTTTATAAAGGCCCAGTTAACTTAGATGGCTTTGAAAAATGTTTAAGTAGTACCAAACACAAGCTTTACTACAATGGTGACATTACCAGCGTTGCGGCTTTTAAAGCCATAGAAAATAGATTTCCAACCCTTGATCACTTTATGATTGGCCGTGGCTTAATTGCAGATCCTTTTTTACCAAGTATGATAAAAAATAATACCACGGAATACCCAGAAAACCGATGGGCTATTTTTTCTGAATTTCATGATACCATTTATCAGCAATACGATGAATACTTGTCTGGACCAACGCCTATAAAGATGAAAATGTTAGGGTTTTGGGAGTTCTTTTCTCAATCGACTTCAAACCCACAAAAAACTTACAAAGCCATAAAAAAAGCGACAAATCCTGTGAAATATAGAAAAGCCGTAGATCTAATTTTAAATACAGAAATGAAGCTTAAAAGTACTTTTTAGATTAGACTTTCAGTCACATATTTATCACACAGATCTATTGAAAAATTCGGTTAATTTCTATTTTTTCAAATGGCAAGTACACAGCATCATACCAGAATTAAAAGAGAACCCAAAATTGTTTTGATTCTAAAACAAAAGAACGATATATTTGACTTATCAATTACAAGGATTACAAGATTTGCAACAAATAAAAGCACACTTAGAACAAATAGCAACCATTTCTGATACAGATTGGGACTTTTTTATGTCCAAATTACAACGACGTACGTTTAAAAAGAAAGCTGTTTTTCTAAAACTTAATGATGTTGAAAACTACATCTCTTTTATTGAAACCGGTGTAGTACGATTATATATCCCAAAAGAAAATCCAGATAAAGAGATTACCTTTGGGTTTAGTTTTAAAAACCAGTTTATTAGTGCTTACGATTCTTTTTTAACTCAATCTCCTTCTGCATACGAATTACAAGCACTGACAGAAACAAGCGTTTTATGTATCACTTATGCCGATTTACAAGCTGTTTATAATCAAACAAAAATAGGTAATTTAATAGGTAGAATAACAGCTGAGCGTCTATTTTTAATAAAATCTAAACGGGAGCAACACTTATTGAATCTTACTGCAGAGGAACGCTATATCAAACTATTTAAAGAGCGTCCAGAGCTTTTAAAAGTGATTCCCCTAAAATACATTAGTTCTTATATTGGTGTTACTGCACAGGCTTTAAGCCGAATTAGGAAACGAATTTAACTCAATATCTGATTGCCACGTAATATATTGGATTGTGGAATTTAATTTTTTAGGGTTTTAAAACCTGCGGTTTTTTGATTTGGGTTCATTGTTTGAATCACGCTTTCAGATTATCTTTGTAAAAAAAGGTATGACAATCGTTATTTTTGTTTTAGTGCTGTGGTATGGAGGCTTATTCTTCCAGTCTTTCTTTTTGCATCGTTATGCGGCACATCAAGTATTTACCATGTCCAAAACCATGGAACGTATTACCTTTGTTTTAACTTGGGTTTTTCAAGGCGCTAGTTATTTAAGCGCTTATGGCTATGGCGTTATGCACCGCATGCACCATGCTTATACGGATACGGAACAAGATCCACACTCTCCTTCTTATGATGCTAATTTGTTTGCCATGATGTGGAAAACAAAAACCATTTATCAAGATATTAATACACAACGTGTTGCTGTTGATTCTCGTTTTACTAAAAACGTTCCTCAATGGAAAAGTTTTGATGCCTTTGCAAGTTCTCGTTTTTCTAGAGTCCTTTGGATTAGCTTATACATTTTATTCTTTGCTTTTTTTGCAACAGCTTGGTGGCAATGGTTATTATTACCAATTACCTTTTTAATGGCACCTATACATGGGGTAATAATTAATTGGTTTGGACATATCTATGGTTATGTGAATTTTAAAATGAAGAATACCAGTAAAAACCTCTTTCGTTTTGACTTTTTAATGATGGGTGAAGGTTATCATAACAATCATCACATGCACGCCAGTAGTGCTAATTTTGGTGTGAAATGGTACGAGATTGATATGACATATTTAATAATAAGAGTTTTAAATGCTCTTGGGTTTATTAAATTAAAACCAATTTCAGTAAAAAACAAATAGACTATCGTTCCGTAAGAATTATTAAAATAACTCCATAAAAAAAGTATCATAGAGCGTAAGCCTTATGATACTTTTTTATTTTCAATACTTTCTATAAAGAAAGCTAGATGTATAGTTCTTTTAATTAACTACTAAGCCTCTTCAAGCGTGCGCTTAGACATTCTATAGGTGTAGTTAGGATAAATATTACGTTTAGCAAAACGATTTACTTTATCGCTATTAATCATTTTAATATATACTGGTTTCGTTACACCAAAGTATTCGTACGTTGTTCCATCTTGAAAAGTGATTTCCAACAACAAACCTTTATGGATAAAATCCAAAATTCCAGAGTTATTAATTGTTTCTGTGTAATTATCTAAGTTAGCTGCAATGGTTTCTGGAGCAATACTTACTAAAAAATGGTATCCATCGATAATCTTACGACTATTAATTTCAGCTTCTTCCTGTAACGCGTCTCCGTTTTGGAATTTGTCTGGATGCCATTCTTTTACTAAATCACGGTAACTTCTTTTTAAAGTCTTTAAATCGACTTCAGTTTCCATTCCAAAGAGTTTCTTGTATTCGTTTATGCGTTTCATACCAAATTTATTTGAGGGCGCAAAAGTACATGTTATTATTGCATTTATTACTATAAAATATCAATAAAAAACAACCTAGCTATAGAACAGTTACTCGAACCTTTTTCTTTTTTAATCTGCTGTTATTCAATTTATCAGCTAATGCCACGGCAATACTAAGCGGAACGGCAACAAATGCACAATCCTGTTTTAATTCAATAGTCCCTAACTGATCCTTGTTTAAACCACCTTCTTTAAAAAATAGTCCAGCAATATCTCCTTTAGAGATTTTATCTTTTCTTCCTCCAGAAATAAATAGAGTTTCCCAGTATTGAGGTTTTAAAGGCGGATTCTTAGTAATCGTCTCTATTTTTGGTTTCCCAACAAACTCGGGAAGATATTCTTTGTCCCATTTCAAAATATAAGCCGTTCCCTTAGCTTGCACTCTTGCTGTTCTACCATTTCTATGCGTGAATTCTTCTAAAGCATTTGGAAGCTCGTAATGAATGATGTAATTTAATTCTGGAATATCAATTCCTCTAGAAGCTAAATCGGTGGCTAATAAAATCTGACTCGAGCCATTTCGAAAAGTAATCAAAGAGCGCTCTCTGTCTTTTTGTTCCATGCCACCTGAAAAACACGAATGACTGATGTTGTTTTTTTCTAAAAACCTACTTACCACATCAATGCTGTCTCTTAAATTGCAGAAAACAATCCCTTGTTGGTTACCAAGATGCAAAAGTAAATTTAATAAGGTGGGAAGTTTGTTACTTGTTGGAGAAACTACTGTTTTGACAATTAATTTTGGTTTCGCGTTATCATTTAAATAATTGATGATAGTTGGCTTATCCAATCTCACAAAACCAGGAATCGTAACGCCTTGAGTTGCAGATGTTAGAATTCGCTTATTTAAACTAGGTAATTGCTTAATAATGTCTTTCATTTCCTTTTCAAAACCTGTTTCTAATGACTTGTCAAATTCATCTAAAACCAAAGTTTTTATATTTTCTAACGAAAATCTTTCATTGTTAAAATGATCTAAAATCCTTCCTGGAGTTCCTATTAAAATAGCTGGAACATGTTTTATTTCAATTTTATCTTTAGACATGGATCTGCCTCCATAGACGGCATTCACTTTAAATCCAGACCCCATATCTCGAGCTACTTGTTCAATTTGAATAGCCAATTCTCTAGACGGGACTAAAATAAGCGCCTGTACATCTGGACAATCTGGTTTTAACATTTTTATCAATGGTAATAAAAAAGCTAAGGTCTTTCCAGAACCGGTAGGAGAAAGTAAAACCGTATTTGTCGTGTTTTCTATAACAGGAATAGCTTTCTCTTGCATAGAGTTTAGCTGATGGATATTTAATTTGTTTAAAATATCCTGCTGATCTTTGATCTCATTTGCCATAAAAATTATTTTTTTTTTGCCTTATCAGCATTGGGATTCCCCATGTTTGTTTGTGATAGATAATCCGCCAATACTTTATCTATTAATTCTTCTTTTGTTAGATGATGAAAAATAGTTGTTATCTTATTTTTATATTCCCCGGAAATATGACGATTGGGTTTGGTTTTAAATATTTTTTTAGCCCAAAGCAAGCCATTATTTTCTTCGATACTAAGAGCATCTGCTTTTTTAAACTTTTTAAAGCTTATCCCTAATTCCTGTTCGAAATCGGCTATATCCACAACTTCTTCCTCTTGTAAAATAGTCAAGGAAAGCCCCTTTGCTCCTGCTCTTGCTGTACGTCCACTTCTATGAACATAAGCATCATAAGTGTCTGGTAAATGATAATTTACAACATAGGAGATTTCTTTTACATCAATTCCACGTGCAGCTAAATCTGTTGCTACTAAAATATCAATATAACCTTCTCTAAATTGTCCCATGATACGATCTCGAATCCCTTGAGTTAAACTTCCATGAATAGCTCCAGACGAAAATTTATTGATTGCTAGGTTTTTAGCTAACTTATTAACTGCGGCTTTTGTTTTACAAAAAATAATACCTCTTTCGCCTTCTCTAGAGTTTAAAAAATGAAGTAAAACATCTAACTTCTCTATAGGTTCAACAACAACATATTGATGATCGATGCCTTGATGTCCAACTGTAGCCATATCAGCTTCAATTTGAACGACATGTTTGGACATATAATTTTGAATCATCTGTTTGATGGTTCCTGGCATGGTAGCAGTAAAAAGCAACGTTCTTCTAACTTTTGGAAGTTCTTTAATAATGCTATCTAAACCTTCTTTTAAAGCACTTACCATTTCATCTGCTTCATCTAAAATAAAATAAGAGATGTTTTTGATGTTAACAGCGTTTCTACTAACCAAATCTGCCAAACGTCCTGGCGTTGCAACAATAATATGTGTTTTAGATTGCAAGCGCTCCATTTGAGGTTTAATTGGAATCCCTCCACAAAGTGCCGCGATAGAAATCTCTGGGCTATTAGATGCAAAAGATATTAAATTATGATAAATCTGCTGTCCTAACTCACGTGTTGGTGCTAGAATAACAGCTTGAATGTCTGATGAAGTAACATCTATTAATTGCAACAAAGGCAATCCAAAGGCTGCTGTTTTACCAGTTCCAGTTTTTGCCAAAGCCACAACATCCTCTTTCTGATTAAGAATGACTGGGATTACTTTTTGCTGAATATCTGTAGGAACAGAGATTTGTAAGTCCGTTAAGCTTTTTTGTAAACTTTCGATAATTCCTAAATCTGAAAACGTTTTTGACATCTAATAATTTTCAGCAAAGATAACCACAGTTTTTCTAGAAGTGCTTTCTAATGGCCGATTTTAATAATTAATTAGACCTATTTACTATCTGAAGCACTTTTTGACAAGGGTTTAAAAAGTTTAATAGAATCGTTATTATTAAAATGGTTGTTAAGCATGCCCATAAATCCAATGGGTAAAAACATAAAAAAAGCCCATCAATATATTGATGGGCTTTTGTGTAATTTGAAAGTATATGTATTAGATAACTTTTACGTTCACTGCGTTTAAACCTTTGTTTCCTTCTTCAATATCGAATTCAACATTATCGCCTTCACGAATTTCGTCAATTAATCCTGAAATGTGTACAAAATGGTCTTTATCAACACCTTCTTCTGTTATAAAACCGAATCCTTTAGCGTCATTGAAAAACTTTACTGTTCCTTTACTCATTGTTTGTAATTTAATTTATAATACTATTTATCTTACAAAGATGATGCCATTATTTTAAAATTCAGCACATTAGTTCATCTTTCTTCAATATAATTTTCTTCTAATACAGATTGTATGCTAATTATTTTTTCCCTAAATCTAGTAGTTTTTAGATTTTAGAAACGTTTACTGCTACTAATCCTTTTTCACTTTTTTCAATTTCGAAGGTTACTTGGTCTTTTTCCTTAACTGGACTATTAAGGTTTGAAGAATGAACAAATATTTCTTGATCAGAATCTTTAACGATAATAAAGCCAAAGCCTTTTTTATTATTAAAAAACTTTACAGTTCCTTCTTTCGTTGTAGTTACATTAATCGCATTCTTTAATTTGTTTAAAATTCTTTTAATCATCTTTTTTTTATTCTGTTTATAAAATCTTTAATCACTTGTCATTAGGTGACACTAACGGTTTGATTATTACCCAGCAATTTAAGCATTTTAGTATGATCTTTTATAGCATGGAACATACTTTTTTTAACATGGTACGGCATGTTAAACTCATGAGCCGTTTGTTTAACGATACCCGTTAAGTTTTTATAATGAACATGACACACATCTGGTAAAACATGATGTTCTACTTGATAGTTTAATCCGCCAATCAACCAAAATAGCAACTTGCTATTTGGTGCAAAATTACTTGTTGTAGCTAATTGATGTCTGTACCATTCATTTTTCATCATGCCATCTTCGTCAGGTAATGGGAAATCTGTTTCTGGCATAATATGAGCTATTTGAAATACAATACTCACCATCAAACCTGTAACAAGATGCATGCATAAAAAGCCTAAGGCAATAATATACCATGGCAAAGGTACCATAATTAGTGGTAATATAAGTGCATAAGAATAATAGAATAATTTCCAAGCCGTCATTTCTACTAGGCCTTTTTCATATTCGTTTTTTTTATTTAACAAACCCATATCCTTATAACGTTTTAAACGCACAAAATCTTTTGCCGTGATCCAGAAAAGTGTAGAGATTGCATAAAAGAACCAGATATAGATATGTTGAAATTTTTGTGACTTATGATGTTCTCCATTAGGTGAAAAACGTAAGAAAAAAGGTGTATTAATATCGTCGTCTGCATGATCTATATTGGTATAAGAATGATGTAAGACATTGTGTTGAATTTTCCAAATTTCGGCATTTGCACCAATAAGATTAAAGGTATAGCCCAATAATTTATTTACTATTCTATGTTTAGAATAAGAACCATGTAAAGCGTCATGCATAACTCCCATTCCTATTCCAGACATGCCAAACCCACAAATTATATAGCAGGTAAAAAGCAACCAGGTGCTTGTAACAAAACCTGTAGAAAGCAAAATTAATGGTCCGAAAAACAAAGATGACATTACAATTGTTTTCACAACCATATTGGCATTACCTTTCTTACTGATATTATTATCTTTAAAATACTGATTGACTCTTCTTCTTAAAGTTTTTGAAAAATCTTTATCAGTTACTCTTGAAAACTTTGGATTCTCCATAGGACTCTTTATTTTTTAAATTTGTGGCATGTACTCCTTCAAAACGTTCTGTTTTGAAGTTTCGCATTTCTAAGAGAAAAGTAATTATGAAGATTTTTTTCAGAAAGGAATAATTCAAACAAACCTGAAAAGTCTTAACAAATAAAGTGTCTAATATACTACGATATTAAACTATTGAAGAAAGCAAAGGATTGATTAAAATTGTGGGAAAATTAAAAAAGAAGGCAGTCTATATAATTTAAGCTCCAAAATTAGACTACTTAAAAGTAAATTAATACAATTATACGTTAAAGTGTTGAAGCTCCTTATTTAACTACTCTCGTTAATACGGACAAAGAGACGTGAATTTGTTCTACCAAATTTTAATTCTCTCTTCTTCTGTTTTATAATTTATTCCTCCAGGTTGGATATTAAAAGCTTCGTAAAAAGGTGTAAAGTTCATTAGAGGACCATTCACTCGCCAAATTGGTGGCGAATGTGGGTCTGTTGCTACATAATTACGTAAAAATTCGTCACGCATTTTAACACGCCAAATAGTTGCAACAGATAAAAAGAAACGTTGGTTTGGAGTATAACCTCCAATTTTGGTCGTATCCTGTCCTTGTTTAGTAAGTTTAAAAGCATCGTAAGCAATAGCAATTCCACCATTATCGGCTGTATTTTCACCCACAGTTAAAGCTCCCTTTAAATGAACACTATCGAGAACTGTAAAAGCACTATACTGCTCTATGATTTGCTGTGTTTTTGCTTGAAATTTGGTATAATCTTCTTCCGTCCACCAATCGGTTACATTTCCGTTTTTATCATATTGAGCCCCTTGGTCGTCGAAGGCATGAGTAAATTCGTGGCCTATTACCATACCAATGCCTCCATAATTTACGGCATCGTCTGCATATAAATCAAAATACGGAGCTTGTAAAATTCCCGCAGGAAAAACTATTTCATTAGCAGATGGATTATAATAAGCAGTAACCGTAGATGGTGTTGTGTACCATTCGTCTCTGTTTGGTTCTTTATTGAGTTGGTTTAATTTATATTGATAATCGTTTTCACGAAGCGCCACAACATTTTCAAAAAACTGATCTCGATTAATAGACACGTCGTAGGTTCTCCACATATCTGGATAACCAATTTTTTTCTTAATAGCATAAAGTTTGTCTTTAGCTTTCACTTTGGTACTATCGCTCATCCAGTCTAGAGCATCAATGCGCTTTTCTAATACTTTTTGGAAGTTTTCAACTAAATCTAAAGCTCGTTTTTTAGCATCTTCATTAAAATATTGCTTCACATATAATTGTCCCAAGGCAAATCCCATTTGATTATCTACCCGACGAACCATAAGTTTTTCTCTAGGTTGCTGTTCAGATTGACCTGATAATTCTTTAGAATATTTAAAAGACACATCCTGAAAGGGTTGACTTAATATATTATCATGAGATTTAATCGAGTTCGCTTTTAGGTAAAGTTTCCATTGATCTAATGAAACTGAACTTAACATATTGTTTAGAGCATTATAATAAGCAGGTTGTGCGACATCAATAGAGTCTACCTTAGCTCCTAAAGTATTTAGTATGGCGTTCCAATCAATATTTGCATGTTTAAGTTGTAATTCTGAAACAGCCATCTTGTTGTAATTCTCCTTGATAACTCTGCGTTCAATTCTTGTTTTATGTGAATCGGCCAATTGCTTTTCGATGTTATAAACAACGTCTGCATTTGCCTTAGCGTTTTCATCTCCTACCATTTCAAACAAGGATGCGAGATATGTTTTATAAGCCTCTTGAATTTTAAGTACGGAAGGATCTTGCCCAAAATAATAATCACGATCTGGTAAACCTAGTCCGGTTTGTGAAACATGCAAGATATTAAGCAAGCTGTTTTTTTGGTCAGGAGAAATGTATGGCGCAAACATGGAGTAATCCCCCGATTTTATTTGAGAGGCCACAAAATCTGTTAAAGTAGGAACATCCGTTATAGCATCAATACGCTCTAAAATAGGAAGAATGGGTTTGTATCCTAATTGATTGATACGAACGGTGTCCATTCCTGATGCATAAAAATCACCAACCTTCTGTTCTATACTACCCTTAGGATGTTCTTCTTGAGACACCTCTACCAAAATATTTTTAAGTAATTCTTGTTGTGGAATATTTAAAAACCTATAAGCTCCTACTCCAACCTGATCTTCGGCAATTACCGCTTCCTCAAACCAGTTTTTATTAACGTGATTAAAGAAATCGTCACCAGGCATAATTGCTGGATCAATCCCATCAAAAACTACTGGTGTCATTTCCTGAGCTATATGCTTACTTACCGTCTGATCTTTTTTACAAGAAAGACATAGTAATAAAATCAAGGAGAGATAAGGTAAGGTTTTCATGATGTGGCTGTTAGTTTCTCAAAGATATGTTTTAATTATTTAACTGTTTTAAACAGAAATAAAAAAAGAGTGATATCAAAATGAAAGACCTCTCCTTCGTCCGAAAACACACAAAACTCTAATAAAATATTATATATAGACTAACTTATATAACTTATATTTACCGAATGAATTTCTAATTATATATCCAAATCATTAATTTAAATATATTTAAAGCGATTTTATTTCTTAGCCCTACATGATTAATATTTTTAAAGACTTTTTTAATTTTTTGAGAAAATTACAACCTGTTGATTTTCTCTTTTATTTATTCTTGCTTAGCTCCATTATTTGCAGTACTCTTATGGATAAGAGGTTTCTAGCTATTGTGATGCCTATAATGCTTGCAACTCTTGGTTTAAAGCACTATTTGGTTTGTAAAAAGCAATCCAAAGCTATTAATTATTATTTTCTAATAGCTTTATTATTTATTGCAACATCAGATGTTTTAGGTTTTTTATGGTTTAAAGAAACTTATTCGACCGTTGTTGGACTTACTTCGGCACATCTACTCCTTTTCTCTTGGATATTGAAACCATATATACAGACTTGGAAGTTTAAATCGGTAGTTTCCCTTTCTATTGTTATTTGTATTCTGCTATTTGGATACATAATATACGCCGTTCTTGAATTGCTTATAGACTTTATCCCCAAGGATCAAATGCTTATTACATTTGTTTGCGTGTTTTGTCTTTTGGTCTATATGTCCATGATTGCCTTAATTTATATCAACGATTTTTATAATAATGGTGTGATTCTTTTGATCTCAGGATTTCTTAATTTTTTTCAAATATCCTTGACTCCCATTAATGAGTTATTCCATTATAACATAACCTTTACGGTATTAATAATATTATGTCACGGACTTTCTATCTACCTCTTTATGAATTTTATTAGCAATACGCACCCTGTTGATGCCAGAGATATTTCAGAAAAATATATTAAGTTATAAAATAAAGGCAACCTAAAATGCTATTTTTCCTTCGGTTTTAAAAAATTTAACTCGTTGGTTTTTATAACGAATCCAATTCTAACCATGCTTGTAAATACATCGTAATCAATGAGACTTTCTGCATAGCCAGCATACCATTCAAGCATTAGATACTGATTTTTTGTTTTAAACGGATTATAATACAACCGAGTTCTTAAAGAACCTTTCCAGTCCCATTCCAAACCTTTTTTTACTTCCACTTCTAAAATGAGTTTATCACCTTTAAGATCGCGAGAAACAGTTACACCAGTCAAACCTATATAATCTAAAAGGTCAGGATTCCCTTCCTTATAACTAAAGGGTGCCCAAACCTCAGCGCTCAACAACGTTTTATCGTTTAAGGCAGTAGAATATTTAAAATTAATACTGTTCCAACTTCTGGAATAAATACTATCTCTTCCATTGGAGTTATGATTGAACATAATAGATGCTAACCCTTTTACATGAGCATTTTTGTTATATATAACTTTTGCTAATCCAAAGGCAGGGTTAAAATTAAGTTCTTCAAATGGACTGGAAAATTCATAAATATTCCAGAATGCTTTTTGGGTATATGCTAAATAAAAATAAGCATCCCAAATAATTGGCTTACGACTAACCAATTGCTTAAAACTTATTTGATACTTGATATCTGCCGTGTTAGAATTAATTTCTTTATTAGTAGGAACTCCAGTAATAATATAATTATCCTTATGAATTGTAAAGGAAGGATTAATGCTTATTAAACTATCTACTTCATCTTTAGAATAAGATTGCGCGTTACTCTTAAATACTATTAATAATAACAACAATAAAATACTTTGTTTCATCATACATTAAGTTATTCAATTTTTATCTGATTTGAGACAACCCAAGGACTTTAACCTCAACACAAATAGGCATCTTTCACTACAATTATATAGAGTTTTGGATCTTTCGATTAAGCGAGACTGCAAAAATATTGCTAATTATAGGATGAAAGATGTTGAATTAAGAAAGATATTTCTCCTATTGTGACATATTTTAACTCATTTGAATTTCAAGAAAGTTTCATGACCTAAAAACAAGGTAATTCGTCATTATTAAAAAATATAGAACTTAGTTTTTGTTTGAAGCAAAGCCTATGAGACGATAAAAAAACCTTATTATTTATAATCTTGAAATTGGTATCACTTTTTTATATTTGTAACTATTCCTACTTTAATAAAACATTAAATAAAGGGACAATCCTTGATATTTATTTTTATTATAGGGTATTTTGTAAAAAAAATAAACAATGACAATATTTGTAGACATGGATGATGTGCTAGCCGACACTTATGGCAAACACATAGAGTTATATAATGAAGAGCACAAAAAGGAACTAAGTTTTAACCAAATCACCTCTGGAGAAGTATGGCAAAATGTGCCAGAGATACACCAAAAAAGTATCCGCGCACATGCTTTACAACCTGGCTTTTTTAGAGATTTAAAACCTATTAAAGATTGTAAACAGGTTATGGAAGCTCTTTGCAATAAGCATGAAGTTTACATTGCAACGGCAGCAACTCAATTTCCTAATTCCTTAAAAGAAAAAAGTGATTGGTTGGAAGAGCATATGCCATTTATTACTTGGGAATACCAAATTATGTGTGGTCACAAATTTATATTAAATGGAGACTTACTTATAGACGACAGATCCTATAATCTTGATAAATTTGAAGGCGATACTTTGTTATTTAATTCACCACACAATGTAAATGATTCTGGTTACACCAGAGTTTCTACCTGGTTAGAGATTGCAGAACGCTATTTATAAGGTAAAGGGCTAGATATTAAAAGAATTATTATTTACAAATTCTAAAAATTTGGATTTGTATTGCTCCGATACCGTAATACGTTGTTGATTAATAATTTTTTGGCCTTATTAATTCGCTAATTCTTTATTTAATTTAGAAGCTATAATTTGGGTGTTAACTTTTAAACTCCTACTATTTTTTAATTGGATTTCTGTTTGTATTAATCTATCTACTAACGCATTTTGGTAGGCTCTACTATTTAATAGCTCTATATAATTAGATGGTAAGGCCCAAACTTTAGCTGTTTTAAAACCAATATCTCGATTAGAAACAATATCCAATAAAGAGATATGCATTTCTATTGCCGGTTTTAAACGATTTATTATAATATTCTCGATGGCAGCCTCTTGACTTTCAAAATTATCTAATTCATTAGGATAAGATGCTATTAATTCCTTTAACAAAGTGCTTTCCATAAACTCAAATTTATTAGTACTGTTAATGGAATTTATGGCACCATCGTGCAATTGGGTTAGTTTATAATCAAGTAATACGACATCCTTTTTTAATTGGTCGGTCAACTCTTCTGGCTGTAAACCAATATTTCGAATGGTATTGCTAATGGTTTTTATATTTTGCTCATATCTATATATCGAAGAATCGAGAAGTATTAAATTTGCATCTAATTCTTCTGTTAGACTTTGATAAATTTTTAATTCTACAATTCTATTTTTTCTTATGTCATTTAGGTTATTTATTTTCCAGGCAATTAAAATACCAATAACAATTAAAACTATTTCACCTAAAGCATATACTATATAACTTTTAGTTTTCCCAGACGCTACTAAGGTTCTTCTTATTTTTCTAAATATTCTCATAATTTACTAATTCTTAAAGTTTATAAATGAAAAAGACTCCATGCCATTTGAAGCATGAAGCCTTTGACTACTATTAACCAAAAATTCTAATTTAAATAATTACTCACTGCTATTGCACGTGCTGAGACATGATTATTAAGTTCGTTTACAGCATTTTGAAAATCTGAACTGTTATTTAAAAATGAATACCCCTCAATTTCTGCAATAGCATATGGCTGCACTAATGAAGCATAGTTTGCATAAGTAGATTGCATAGTGCTTACATTAAATGCACCATCTACCACCTCCTGAACATATATATCGTATTGTGTTTTATAAACTGAATCTTGATATAAATAACCAATTAAAGGCCATTCAGTCGCATTTAGTCCAGCAAAGTTTAATGGTAATGAACCACCCATATTGCCAGTTTCTAGAGCTTCGTTATTATCCCAAGGAATCCAAGTTAATTTACGGGTATCTGGATTGTTATACAGAAAATAATTATGTGTCATTTTGCCATAAGTATCCCAGTTTTGAATGACGGTATTGACAGCTAAATATTTTAAAAACACATCTGTATCTAAAATGTCATCAAGATTTGTTCTCCAAGCTACAGGGTCTGTTATTCTTGAATTATCATTTAAAATTGACAATAAGCTTGCAACATCTGAGAAATCTGCTTCATTTTCATTGGTTTTCTTTACGTATTCAGATTCATTATAACTACCTAAGGCAAAACTTGCTGCATCACCATCTGGTTTGTATAAATTACCATTATCACTCGAAAATTGTTCATCTAAAACCGTATCGTCAACTTCTTCAACTAAGGTATATACTCCAAAATATTCCGGACCATTTCCATGATCTACATAAACCGTATAAAAGGCTGCATGAGAAGATACTAAACCTGCATTTCTGAACACATCTGTTGCTACTTTTTCGCGGAGCATAGATTGGTCGTTAAAATTATTTTTAAGACTTAATTTTTTAAAGCCATAAAAACGTTGATTATCAATTTGTGGATAATCATCTTCAAACTCATCAAAATCTAATTTGAATGATAATTTTAAAATGCCATTTTGCCAACTGGTTTGTAAGCTAGAATTGCCTTTAAAACGCACACCTACTCTATACCATTCCTTACCATGATAAAATACTTCGGCAGGCACAAAAAGGGGGTCTTCTGTGGCAATATTATTAACGGGGCCTCCAAGACCACCCAGACCACCAGAAGTTGTACCAAAAGTGCCATATAGACTGGTCATATCATCTAACATACTTTCCCAACGCGCTTCTGTAATCACGATATCTAATCTTTTTACTACATTATCTTCAAAAACTTCATCAAAATCGGGATCAGCATCATTACTATGGGTTGCCGTTGTCCAATCTGTGGTTACAAAATCTGTATCATCAATTTCCTCTGATTCTGCTTCTGTTTCTGTTGTAAAGCTCTCATCATCACTACAACCATTAAAAGTTAATATGGATGCACTAAAGATTAACATTATGAAGATAAGACGAAGGTTCTTTTTGAATATGTTCATTTTTAAAATTTATTTATTTGTGATTCCTTTTTATAGTTGGTTTTTTAAAATTTAGTAATTAAAAACTTCGCAATCTCTTACGAAGTTTTTAAAAATCTGTGAAATCTAATATTTTTGGACTAACTCAAATAATTGTTTTTTCAAGATTTACTATTTTTTTATGCGCTTTAACTTTGCACTTGCTGTTCAATATTAGTCATTCCGGGGAATGATAAAATTTTAATGTTATATCCTTTTAGATGGCATTAGAATAAATTACTAGTGGTGATTCTTGTTAAATAAAAGCCAAATAAAATAGAAATTATTAGTGAAATACTTTTACATAGTAGCCTTTAGAGTAACTATTAGATAAAAGGTTCCTATTCTTTTATTTCTATAACTTACCATAGAATTAAAAGTGTAAATATATTTGGACTATAAGAGTGAAAAAATGAATATAGACTGTCGCTTAGATGGTATCGACGGATGAGTCTATTTTAAGGAAGTGAATATTTGAGGGTGAAAATTAAAGTGAATTATTATTTACAAACTCCAAGAATTTAGGTTTGTATTGTTCTGAAACTGTTATGCGTTGCTTATTGATTATTATTTGGCTACGCTCAATAACATCAATATTTTTTAAGGATACAATAAACGAACGATGCACACGCATAAATTGCGTTTCAGGAAGTTCTTCTTCCAAAGATTTTAGGCTCATTAAGGTTAAAATAGGCTTCGGATTATCTTTAATCCAAATTTTGATGTAATCTTTCAAGCCTTCAAAGTATAAAACATCAGCTAACTTGATGCGTATTTGCTTGTATTCTGACTTTACAAAAAGAAAATCTTTTTCTTTAGAAACCACATTGCTTTGCTTTCCTTTCACCATTGAGAACCACGTATTTGCTTTGTTAGCCGCAGCTAAGAATTCAGCATAATCAAAAGGTTTTAAAAGGTAATCTAAGGCCTCAACTTTAAAGCCTTCTAAGGCATATTGATCGAATGCTGTTGTAAAAATAACTCGTGTTTCTTGAGGTAACAATCTAGAAAATTCTATCCCTGTCAAATCTGGCATCTGTATATCTAAAAATAGTAAATCTACAGGTTCCTCTTTGATAAATTCCATAGCTTCAATTGCACTACTACACTTCTTTTTAAGTTCCAAAAAAGGAGTCTTTTGAACATAACTCTCTACTAAATTAAGTGCCATAGGCTCATCATCTACAATAACACAAGTGATTTTTATATTACTCATTTTTAGTTGGTTTCAATTTCTAATTGCGCCACAAAATTATTGTCTTTTACAAATGTTTTAAAGCTGCTTTTGTTTGGGTATAATAATTCTAAACGTTTTTCAACATTAGGAAGTCCGATTCCAGAACCACTTTTATCGTCTGTTTTTTTTGGGAAATTATCGTTTTCAACAGAAAATAAAATGGTATGATCATGACAAGTCATATTTATTTGAATAATACTTTCTTTACTAGCAGAAACACCATGTTTAAATGCATTTTCAATTAATGAAATGAACAATAAAGGAGCTATTCGAATGCCTGTTTCTTCTGAAGGAAAACTATAATTAACCACTGTTTTATCTGAAACTCTTAACTTCATTAAATCGATATACTTTTTCATAAAATCGATTTCTTTTGTTAAAGGTATTGATTCCACATTAGTTTCATACAACATGTAACGCATTAACTTACTTAAACTATGTATGGACGATTTCGCCTGATCGGGTGAAATATCAACCAAAGCATAAATATTATTAAGAGAATTAAAAAAGAAATGCGGTTGCAACTGGTAATGTAAATGTTGCAGTTCTTGCTTTAGTTTAAAATTAGCAGCCTCTTTACGCTCTGCTTCCGTTTTAGCCCAACGCTTTGTTGACTTTAAAGCCACAGAAAAGAATAATGGTGCTAAGTATGATAGCAACTGAATATAAATAGCCATTTTAAACGGAGGTTCCGCTCTGTTTGTGATTGCTAAACGCTTTTGCGACAATTCTTTAAAGAAATGATCTTCTATATATTCTTTTAAAACTAAGAAGAAGATAATCAATAGTGTATTTGTAATGATAAACTGGAGTGTTTTTTTAGGAAACAAAAACCGGTCTACAAAGACAAAATAGTTAATATAAAAGATGATTGATGAAAACAATAGTGGAATCCAAAAATGCGCAACAACCCTATTTATATTTTGTTCATCACCGTAAGAAAGCAAGTATGGCAAACACATTAGTGTTAGCCATACAAGCATATGTGAAATTACTGTTATGGTTTTATTTTGATACATAATTTATTATTCGTAACGTAATGCGGTTATTGGGTCTAAAGCCGATGCTTTTCGAGCAGGATACCATCCAAAAAAGATACCAGTTACTGCACAAACAGCAAAGGAAATCACAATAGAATACAAGGCTACGCTTGTAGGCCAATTTAAGAATTTTTCTATAAAAACCGTGGATCCAAGTCCTAATAAAACACCTAAGACACCACCGGTAATACTTATTAAAATAGCTTCTATTAAAAACTGCATTAAAATATCTGCACCTTTAGCTCCTACTGCCATACGCAATCCAATTTCTTTAGTTCGTTCTTTTACAGAAACATACATAATATTCATAATCCCAATACCACCAATTAACAAGGAGATACTAGCAACAGCCACTAATAGTATTGTCAACATCTCACTAGTAGAACTAAAGGTCGAAATTAACTCTTCCATAGATTGCACATAAAAATCATCGTCTTGATTCCCTGTTAATTTATGCTGCTCGCGCAAAATCTTAGACACTTCTAACACCGCGTTTGGAGCTTCCTCTTCATTGATGGCAGATGCTATAATCTGATTTAAATGATCGATAGCTAAAATACGTTTTTGAACCGTAGTATAAGGTGCAATGACTACATCATCTTGATCTTGACCAAAGGTATTTTCACCTTTTTCCTCTAAGACTCCAATCACTTTAAACGGAATGTTGTTATACCGAATCATTTGTCCCACCGGATCTTGACCATCAGGAAATATGTTTTCAACAACGGTTTGTCCAATTAAAGCCACTTTTGCAGCGCTTTTAACGTCCACGTCTGTAAACATACTACCACTTTGTAAGTCAATCACTTTAATGTTCAAATACTCAGGGTTCACCCCATAGATTGTAGAAGGCCAGTTATTAGACCCACTGATAATTTGTCCATTACCATTAACCAACGGTGTACTATAACTTAGTAAGGTTGACTGCGATTTTATAGCTTCGTAATCACTTAAGGTTAAGGTTTCCATAGCACTTGCCGCTTGTTTTACACCACCTCGTGTATCTGCACCAGCTTTAATAGTAATCATATTAGATCCCATTGCAGAAATTGTAGTACGAATACTTTCTTTAGAGCCCTCGCCTATCGCTAACATGGCGATTACCGAAGCGACACCAATAATGATGCCTAGCATAGTAAGCAACGTTCTAGTTTTATTAAGAACGATAGCTTTGGTTGCGATTTTAAATAAATTTAATAGTCTCATAATTAATCGTCTTGTTTAGGTAATTTAGCTAATTCACTTGCAGCAGATAGTATATTATGATTATTGTAATCTTGCATAATGTCTCCATCTTTTAATACAATGGTTCTACTACTAAATGTAGCAATATCAGGTTCGTGCGTTACGAACGTAATAGTAATACCTTGTTTATTTAATTCTTGAAATAAGGACATGATTTCGTACGATGTACGCGTATCTAAGTTTCCTGTAGCTTCATCAGCGAGTATCATTACGGGGTTGTTGACCAATGATCTGGCAATCGCTACACGTTGTTGTTGACCACCAGAAAGTTGTGCAGGCGTATGATGCAAACGTTCTCCGAGTCCAACCTTTTGTAAAGCTTCGATAGCTCGTTTTCTGCGTTCTTCTGTAGAAACTTTACTGTTATACAACAATGGTAACTCTACATTTTCAATAGCTGATGTTCTTGCTAATAAGTTATAAGATTGAAAAATGAATCCTATTTTTTCGTTTCTAATAGTTGCTAATTCATTCCTACTAAGGTCTTTTACACTTACACCATCGATGTCGTAGTTTCCTGAAGTGGGTTGATCTAAACAACCCAAAATGTTTAGCATGGTACTTTTACCAGAACCACTCGATCCCATTATGGTTACAAATTCTCCTTCTTTAATATCGAACGAAATGCCTCGTAACGCATGAACCGTTTCGTTACCCATGGTAAACTCTCGCTTTAAATCTTCTATTTTTATGATTGCTTTGCTCATGATTTTTTATTTTCGGTTACCTTTTTCTTTGTGGCATAAATGGGCTTGTGCTTTTTTCAGTGCCATTAATTTCAGATTCAGACACTTCTTTTAAGCTGTAAACTAATTTATCTCCTTCAGAAATACCACTTAATATCTCTACATTGACTCCGTCACTCGCACCAAGTGTCACGATTTTTGGAGTTATTGATCCATCAGATCCCAATACCCATAGGGCGGTTGCTTCTCTAGAGCGCTCACTCGTATTCTCCGCTAACTGGTGTTGTTGGTTATACGCGCTTAGGATTTCTCTTTCTGGTTTAAAGTTGATGGCTTTGGCTTCTGCTGTTAACACATCATTTAACTCTAAAGTAAAAATTGAAATGGTTGCTGTTAATCCTGGTTTAAGTTTTAAGTCTGGGTTATCCGCCTTAATAACAACAGTATACGTTACTACATTTGAAGTCACTGTTGGGTCTAAGCGTACCTGCGTTACTTCTCCCTGAAAGGTTTCACCTATATAAGCATCTACGGTAAACTCTACACGTTGCCCCTCTTTAACTTGTCCGATATCTGCTTCATCTACATCTGCTTCCACTTGCATTTCTTTTAAGTCTTGTGCAATGGTAAATAATGTTGGTGTACTTAAACTTGCTGCTACAGTTTGTCCTTCGTCAATTGCTCTAGATAGTACCACACCATCAATTGGTGAGTAAATATTAGCATATCCTAAATTTGTTTTTGCAGATTGCAAATCAGAATAACGTTGTGTAACAGTTCCTTTTGACGTTTGATAATTATATTCTGCATCATCAAAATCCGATTTACTGATCACTTGATTTTCATATAATGTTTTTTGTCTGTCGTAGATGGTTTGTAAGTAGTTTCTCTGACTTACAGCATTATCATAAACCGCTTGTGCTTGTGTTAAAGAAGCTTGTAGATTTGTTTTATCTAATTCTGCTATTAATTGCCCTTCTGTAACTACACTGTTATAATCTACATAGATTTTTTCTACAACTCCAGATACTTGTGTCCCAACCTCTACTTGGGTTATAGGTTGAATGGTTCCTGTTGCCGTAACACTGGTAGTAACTTTCCCTTTTTTTGCTGTAATAGTTTGTGCTTCTATAACAACGGCATCTCCGCTATTTAAAAAGCTGTATCCAACAACGGCAAGAACAACCAGTATAAAGCCTCCTATTATAAATTTCTTTTTATTTTTCATGATTGTATTGATTAAAGTTTAATGTCGTTTCCTTGATAAAATTGTAATAATTGATGGTATAATACATTTAAGTATTTAGCTTGTAAATAGTTTTGCTGAGCATTGGTGTATGTATTTTGACTAATTACTAAATCCATTGTACTTAAACCACCTAATTCGAATGTTTTTTGTGCTAATTTATAAGATTCTTCTGCTGTAACTTGCGAGGCCTCTGCAGCAATAACTTGCTCTTGACTAGATAAGGCATTTTGATAAGCGGTCCCTACTTTTTTATAAATGTCTTTTTCTGTTCTTTGTTTTTCAATTTCAGCTTTTTCTATTTTTATTGTCGCCGTTTGAGTAGCTGCTTTTGTTTGGTTTCTATTAAAAATTGGAACTACTAATGACAGTCCAAGTCTTTGATTGAAATTGACGTTAAATTGATCTGAAAATGTATTGTCGTTAATACTAGTGTACCCTGATCCCAAACTTCCCGTTAGTGATAAGGTTGGTAAATAAGCTCCCTTAGCAATATCCAATTCTTTTTCGTTCGCTAAAATGCCTATATCACTCACTTTAAGTTCAGGTAAAAAGTTTAAAGCCTTGTTATAAATCTCCATTTTGTTAGGTTCCAGATACACTAATCCCATGTTTTCATCTATCGATTCTATTTCAATATCTTGAGTTGGAGGAAGCTCTAATATTTGCTTTAAATCAATAATAAATTGTTGGTAATTATTTTTGGCGGCAATAACTTCATATTGATTAGATGCTGCCTGACTTTGTGCTTCGGTGTAATCTCTTAAAGCAATCGTACCCGCATCTAGACGTGCCTTCGCTCTTAAGACTTCTTTTTTTGAAGCTTCTAAATTGTTTTGAGCTATAGAGATACTTTCTTTACTGTAAAGCGTTTGTAAATAGATTTCTAATAAACTTATAACGATGCTATTTTTTTCAACCTCTTCCTGTAAAATACTTTGGTCTAAAAAGAGTTTATTTTGTTTAACCTGATTGTTTAATTGATTCCCTTGAAAAACGGTTATAGAACTATTAATTCCTACATTTGTGCTAAGTATTTGATCTGTAACATAATCACTAGTAATAGGGTCAATAGAGTTTCCACTAGAAAAATTTTCTGAAGCACTACCAAATAGATTAGGTAGTCTAGCCGATTTCGTTTTATAATAATCTACTTCAGAAATATTCTTGTTAAGGACTGCGTCTTTAACAACAAGATTATTTTCTAAAGCATAAGTAATACAATCTTCTAAAGACCATATTTTTGATGTGGAATCAATTGAAACCTCTTGTGCAAAAGAAAATTGCACAAACACTAAGCTTGCAATGATGAGATATTTTTTCATTTTTGAGTACTTTTAATTTAACACTTCAAATATGAAACTATATGAAACTATATAAAAGAGCAATAGATGTTTAGCATGAATGACTATACAGATGGCGGTATTTTATCGACGAGAATTTTGATAATATGTCCGTTAAATTTGGGCTTTAGAAACATTTAATTGATTTAGATGAACTCTTATTCATACAATTAATGGCGAATAAGATTTATTTCCTATTCGCCATTTTTAATTTAAAACTAAATTCTCTTATTCTTTAAGAGATTTCATATCTATGACAAAACGATATTTAACATCACTTTTAAGCATGCGCTCGTAAGCTGTATTAATATCTTGAATGTTGATTACCTCGACATCGGAAGTCATATTATGCTTGCCACAGAAATCTAATAATTCTTGGGTTTCTGCAATGCCACCAATTAGAGATCCAGCAATGGCTTTTCTTCCCATAATCATTGGAACTGTTACTAAGGCGGGATCTAAAGGACCTAAATAACCAACTACAATCAAGGTGCCGTTAGTTGCTAAAGTGACAACATATGGATTTAAATCATGAGCGTATGGAACAGTATCGATTATTACATCAAAAGTATTAAGAACGCTTTCCATCTGAGCCCCATCAGTAGATATAATAACCTGATCATAAAAATGAGTGTTTTGTATCTAAAACTTATTTGAAACCATTCTACAATAATTCTAACTTATATCCTACCCCATGAATATTGGTGATTTTCACAGAATCGTCTGTTTCAAGTTTTTTACGCAATTTTGAAATATAAGTATCTAAACTTCTTCCCACAAAGACTCCATGATCTTCCCAAACTTTTTTAGTGAGCTCGTCTCGTTTAATAATCTGGTTGGGACTGGCTACAAATATTTCCAGTAACTCACATTCTTTTTTAGACAGTTTTATTTCTTCAGCTTGCTTCACCAATTTATTTTGTTCTGGATAGAATTGAAAACTCCCTAAATTGGCAAAATTCTCTTCATTTTCTTGTGATACTTCAGGTTGTTTCTTTCTATAAAATCCTAAAAACATAAGTATAAAACCAGACATTAATATTCCATAATAAAATGTTTGATTGTTATTATAAGCTATTTCCCTGTTTGTAAATAAGACTTCAATAGTATAACAACTTTCTGGTAAATACCTGCCTTTGCAAGGTATGATACTGTTTTCTACACTATTTACTATTTGAAAACTATAAGCTACTTCTTGCTTGGTGCATTGGATTGTTTCTACAAGATAATTTTTTGGAAGCGTTGCTTTTTGAAAGGCTATATCCATAATGGAAACCAATTGTCCTGGCTCAAAGGATAAAGGCTTTTCAAAAGATAATTGAAACTTATCTTCTTCTAAAGCTAGAACAGGTAAGATTAATGAAGTTGAATCCTGATTGATAAGCAATAATTGATTCCCAACATCACGTAAGGAGACTTTAACTTTTTCGGTAAACAAATCGGTATTAGCTTTGGAAGGTATGAGCATCCAAATAGAGAACAAGATAATAAGCAAGCCACCACTAATAAAAAGAATTCTTTTTTTCATATATGATGTAAATTACTAACTTTTAGATGACAATTTACAACTGTTGACACTTCTTTTACATTTTTTTGACACTTACACAAGGGCTTTCTAGTAGTTTTACTTCAGTTAATAATCATTTAAAACAATCACAAGATGAACAGATTAATAATAAGTAGCATGATTCTATTATGCCTGGCTTGTAATACAAAAAAACAAGAACCTTTAATGGAGATTGCATCGGCCGAAGTCCATTTACCATTGAACCCTTATGACTCCGTTTCATTTAAAGAACCTTACAATCCCCATAGTCCTTATCATTTAGATTTAAAAATAGAAGACACTGAAAATGATTTAAAACAGTTAGTTCTTTTTATTACTTTAAGAGATGGCGCTCATTTTGTTTCTCCAAATGCTGAAAGGTCTTTTAAAGGAAAGTTTAGCATGACCTTAAATGAGAATAATAAACTAAAACCTCGAGAAGATCTAATTGAAATACCTCTTTCGGTTGAAGAGATTGACACACATCCTTTTGTAAATGGTACCATTAATTGGGTAAGAGAAGACACAACCTATAAACTACCTTTAAATATTTTAACAGAAAGCGATTTTGAGGCTACCGGACTTATTAGGTTTACTATTGAGCCACGATGTAGTTTGGAGGAAATTCCTTTTGTTGTTAGGCAACAATCAGGAATATTATCTGTGAAAATTCTTGGAGGTTGTTAAATTTTGGTGATTAAAAAAGCAGCCTAGTTAGACTGCTTTTTTAATATATTTAAACTGACATATGTTTATTGTGTGTCGGAACCATCTTCCTTTAAAGTAATATTATAAGTGGTTTCATACATGTTATCCTTTTTCAAAGTAGTTAGGATGTTAGTCATTCCTTTCTTATCCATTTTTTTACGACACCCTTTAGTTAAAAATGGATCGTCTTCAAAAATTAAAGAATTCATAGCATATTCCGATTTTCCAGCTTCTTTAATTGTTGGATTAATCTTTCTTAATTCTTTAGAATGGCTATAACTTCCTGGGATATAAGTATAAAAGGTATATTGTCCCTCTGCATCAGTAATTACCCATCCTCTATTGTAAACATAACGTTTATCATTTTCATGTTTTAAAATATATTCGCCATTATCGTCCGCTTGACAGATATAAAGGATGACATCTTTAGCAGGTGTTACTCCATCGCTTTTAAAAATGGTTCCAGAAATCTTCAGTTTGTTTTCATAGGTATCAAATCCAGGAACAGTATCTGTGCTACTTATTAGCTTAGCATCATAATCGTAAATAGGATTTCTAGATATATAATCGAAAGGAATTTCTTCTAAAACTTCTGCAGAATCTTGCGCTTGTAACATATTGAAAGTACCTAAAAAGTAGGTGATACTTAAAATAAAAATTAGATTTTTCATGGGGCGTTATTTATATAATTTGTTTAAAACTATATTATTAAGCCTATTGCCTCAAAAAAAATCTTATGAACTAACTTATTTTACGATGAAATGAAAAAAAAATGCAAAACCATCGGTGTAATGCAACTTTATTTTAGCAGTTGGTTTTAAGTAAAAAATTAAATCAAACTAATTTGCTCAATTTCCAGTTTAAAATTTTGGTCTTTCTTGTTTGCTATTAAAAACCCTAATTCTTCAAGAAATTTGCCTGGATATTTTGGTAGTTCCAAAGCTCGTCCTCTATAAGTTGGATAGAATTCGTGCAACGGTAACTCTAGGGTTTGCCATTCCCCATTAGTCTCAAAATAAGACACATAAGAATGTCTTTCGCTTTTATTAGTCTTTAATCGCAATTGATATTTTAGTGTATCTCCTTTTATTTTGACTTGGATTTTTTGAAATTCATCAACCTCTATGGCCCCAATTTGATATTTAACACTCGCAAAGCCTCCATTGTTTTCTAAAGAAACATGTCCTAAAAACTCACCAAAACCATCTTTATTTAATAGAAATTTTGCTTCGGAAGCACCTCCCATAACGACATCATTTACCACCTGCCACTGCAACAAGTTGTGGGATTTTTTAGAATCAAAAAGGATCATATTTATTATTTCATTTAGTTCAAGTTACCAAATAATTCGTTGAGCTTTTTAGTACGATGATTAAATATCTCTATAAGCTTGGGTTTTACCAAAATGGGATGAATCCACCTTCCTAAGAAACCAAAAGGAAGCTTATAATCAATAATATCTTCCATCTCTACACCGCCTGGAACCTCTGTAATAAAATGTTTGTGATGCCATAAAGCATAAGGTCCAAAACGTTGTTCATCTACAAAGTATGTTTTATCTACAACATGGGTAATCTCGGTAACCCAATTTGTTTTAATTCCGAAAACAGGTGTGACGATGTATTGTATTATCTGTCCAGCAAACATGGGTTTATCTGATCCAGAAATAATATTAAAGCCCATATATTCAGGAGTAATGGTTTTTAAATTTTTTGGATTCGATAAAAACTTCCATGCCTCATCTAAGCTTATTGGTAATTTTTGCTTTGACGATAATGTATAAACTGTGCCTTTGGTTGAAAAATTCATTTAAAAAAATTAACTAGTTATTTAATAAAATGTATGCATTTAAACTGCTGGCAATTAAGAGCCATAAAACATAAGGAACAATTAGCCAAGTTTTAGCTTTCATTACTGTTTTATACTTAAATAAAAACACAGCAACTACTATAGTTAGTAAGAGAATAATCCATAAACCTAAGGGTAGTAAATGCTGATTAAAAAACACATAATTCCAAGATACATTTAACACAAACTGAAGCGCAAACCATCCAATTACAAACTTACTAGCCTTTAGTTTAATCAAGCTTGCCATATAAAAAGAGAAGCAAATCATGATACTAGTCCAAGCTACTCCAAATACCCAACCTGGAGGTGTCCAAGGGGCCTGATTTAGATTTGTATACCATTCTGATGCAGGTCCATTACCCATCAACCAACTTCCAATGCCTAAAGCAGCGAAGTTTATCACAAGAAATATTAAGACTCTTTGGTATGCTTTCATTTTAGTTGTTTTGTTATTTTTGAACTTAAAGGTTTGGTTAAGGAATAATAGTAATCTATTAAATGTCCTTCTTCATCTATTAAGTACTTTTGAAAATTCCATTTTACAGATGAATTACTTACTCCATTCAATTCTTTCTTAGTTAACCAAGTATAAAGTGGATGTTGTTGATCTCCTTTTACATCAACCTTTTCAGTCATTAAAAAGGTAACGCCATAATTTTGTTTACAAAAAGTCTGGATGTCGGTTGACGTGCCAGGCTCTTGTCCGCCAAATTGGTTACAAGGCACTCCTATAACAACTAGTTTATCCTTATACCTATCATAAAGCTCCTGTAAACCATCGTATTGTCCGGTAAAGCCACATTCTGAAGCTGTGTTTACAATCAGAATTTTCTTTCCTCTAAATTTGTCAAAATCAATAGCTTCGCCCGTTAAACTATTAATTGAAATGTTATAAATACTTTCAGTTTCTTGCATGTGGTAGCTTTTTGTTAATTTTTAAAATAAATAAATTTAAAGAAGTTATTAGCACTCTTTATTTTTGTATAACTTATCATTATGCAAAGTTAGACAAAAATATTAAAAGATTATAAATATTTCATTTTAATTATGATAATTAATGGATCTACTTTGGGTTATTTGAAAGTATATTCGATTTATTCCCAAAGTAAAAGAGAATAATATTGCCCCTTATTTTGTCCTAAATCTATTGAAAATAGCGAATTTTTTCTTCGAATTAATAAAATAAACGCCAGTTAATAATATTAAGGCCGCCAAAATCGATTGAACGGAAATATGTTCATCTAATACATACCAACCTAATAATAAAGCAATAACAGGATTTACATAAGCAGATGTAGAAACCTTCTCAGTTGAAACTACTTTTAGCAAATAATTAAAGGCAGAAAAGGCTACCACACTACCAAAAACAATCAACAATACCATAGAGCCCTGAACCTTTGGGCTCCAGTGCATTGGAGACAACCATGTTTCACCTATTAAAAAACTGAAAATAATTAATATAACTCCAGCGGCTAACATTTGATAGCCAGTACTTACAAAAAAACTACTTGGTAAATTTGCTTTAGACACAAAAATACTAGCAAAACTCCAGAATAACACACAACTTAAAATCATTAATATTCCTATAATACTATCCTTATTTAAATCTAGAGCATCTTGACTTACTAAAAGATACATACCAATAATACCTAATGCCACGCCAAACATAGATTTTGCTTTAATTTTGGTACCGTGAAGAATGCGCATTAGAAAAATAACAAATAAAGGTTGAGTTGTGGCAATAAGCGCCGCGAAGCCACTATCAACATATTTTAAAGCCCAAACAAACACGCCATTACCATAAACCAAAAAGAAAAACCCAGCTATGATACAATTAAGGAGTTGTTTTTTTGACATTTTTAAAGACAACTTTAGAAGTTTTGCAATACCAAATATTAGTATTCCCGCTAAGAGAAACCGAATAGAAGCCAAAAATAATGGGGCAACTTCAGACACTACTATTTTATTCAATAAATAGGTAGAACCCCAAATAATGTAAATTGAAAAAAACGAAAGTATTATTAAGAAGCTACTTTTAGATTGACTCATTTTTGATTAATTGGGATGCCAGAGATTTCCTAATCAATATTAAGAAAACTAACTACAATAAAATATTAATAAGATTAAAAAAGATACTAATTTTTTCTCAATTTTTAATATGATACAAAGTTTCATTTAAAGAAGTTTATATTCAAAAAATAACTCTAACAATATATTAACACTATTGAACGTTATTTTATTTAAATTCGTCCATTATTTTTTTGAAAAAAATTAACAAATTAAGTTTAGCACACTGATTATCAAGCTTATGAAATCATTTTTTTATCTAATTACTTTTTGTCTGCCATCCATATTTCTAGGGCAAACGAAACCTACTATTATCACAAATCCAAATCTTGTTAATCTTATTGAAGAATATAAGGCTCTTATTGGTGACACTAATGATGAGACCTTGTTTACTGATTCTTTAGAAGAAAATCAAGAAGCTGATATTACTTCAGAATTTTGGGATACCAGCAAAATAAAAATCGAATACAACACACCCGTCAATTTTCCTTTAAACATTCACTTCAAGGACTCCAGTTATGTATCTCCTATTTCTCGAGATAAGGTAATTACCTCTCGTTATGGTTGGCGTAAAGGCCGTGCTCATAAAGGTATTGATATAGATCTTGTTACAGGAGATAGCTTATATGCTATGTTTGATGGTGTAGTTCGCTTTGCTAATTACAGTTCTGGTCATGGAAACACCATTGTAATCAGACATTTTAACGGATTGGAAACAGTCTACGCTCATTTATCTGGTTTTGATGTCAAAGAAAACGATTCTTTAGTTGCTGGTGCTTATATAGGTAAAGGTGGCGCAACAGGCAATGCACGTGGGAGTCATTTGCACTTAGAGATGTATTACAAAGGAATTCCTGTAAATCCTGAATATCTTTTAAGTTTTGATGAGCACAACGAAGTAAGAGCTCAAGATATCTGGGTTACTAAAACGTGGACACGTCCAGAACTGCATAATAGCAAGCGTCAAAGTGAGCTTGAGATTTTTTCTAGCGAAGAAGAAGCTGTTGCAAGTAGTTTAAAACCTAAACGTGTTTATGTTGTTAAAAAGGGAGATACACTTTCAGGAATCTCATCAAGAAACAATTTGAGCATGACTGCCCTTTGTAAAACAAATCAAATTTCAAAAAACAGCACCTTACGTATTGGACAGAAATTAATTATCAATTAATTTTTTCTCATAAAAAAAACGGTATCCCAAAATGGATACCGTTTTTTGCAATTATTAAGGGGATTTGATATTAAACTTTAATTGAAATGTTTTTGGATTTTTGTCCGTTTTTAATGGCCACTTTATATACAATGGTTCGTTCTGAATCTTTCACATAATTTATTTCGCATTCAACCGCTTTTATAGACCAATTTGGATAGTCCTTTACCAATTTAGAACTTATAGCATATGGTAATTTAATAGCTTGATAATTTTCTTCACAGCTTATTAGGCTTCCTTTATTATCAAATATAGCACTAATGGCATTTTCTCCTTCCTTAAAATCAATTGTATAGCTTCCTTCACTATTAGATCGATAGATATCTGTAGTTTTAATATCATAATTCGCCACTAAATTTTGCATCAGGGACATTTTTTTAGATTGATCCACGTGATCTACCGTCTTTATGTATTCTGAATTTAATACGGTTTTACTACTAGTTGAATTTAAATACGCATTTTGATTAGTGGTAGAAACTACTGCTAAATCATTTTGCGCGATCGTAAGGTTGGTTAGACCTAAAAATAAAAAACCAAGTACATACGTTTTCATAAGTGTAAGATTAGAAGATTATACATTTGTTTTGCTATTGGTTAATGTCTTAATAGGGAATCTAACTTAGCATAAAAGATGCAAATTAGACTTACACGAAATTAACTCAAAACTAACATAAGTCACTGAAAAACAGATAGACAGATGATGCACAAGCAATAGACAAATAATAGACAACCTTTAAGAATTCACTTTAAGAATCGTGTCAAACCTCAAAAAAATAGGTGTTTATAGATGTTGAATGAAATCGTCTAAATTCTCCACTTCAGATAATTTGAGTTTTTTTCTGAGGCGATAACGACTTGTATTTAATGAAGAAAGAGCTATATTTTGAAGTGTTGCAATACTCCGACTATCCATTTTTAAACGAATTAAAGAACATAAACGGATTTCGTTCTTGCTCAAATCGGGAAACAGATTGATAAGTTCGCTATAAAAAGAGTCACTTAATTTATCCAATCGTTCGTAGAAGTCTTTGGTATCTGAATCTACTGTTATTTTATTTCTAATATCCTGTTCCAGCTCGTCAATTAAATGTTCTCGGTTTTTAATTTCGGATTGTTTTATAACTTTTAGCTTGTCGGCTAAAGTTTCTGCCCATTCTTGATTTTGAGTCAAGTTAATGGCGAAATCTGATAAATCTCGCTTTTTTGATTCTATTTCAGATTCTAGTTCTCTATTTTTAAAGCTTATTAAATCTCGTGATTGCTCCGCAAGTAGCTGTTTGTTTTTTGCGTTCTTGAGATGCTGACGTCTACTTAAAAAGAGTAACAATAATAAAATTAAAACAAAAGATGATGAAAGACTTACAATTAAAAGTTTGGAGCGTTGTTTCTGTATTTCATTCTCTTTATTAATTCTATCTATTTTAAAATTTAATGCGACACGATCCAAAGAAATGGTATTTAATTCTTCTTGCCATTTCTTGTCCGCTGTTTTCAAAATTGAGTTTAGGCTATCATTTAAAATCCGCCTTTTTTCACCTATAGCATAAGCTTTTTTATAATCTTGTTGTGCTACTAGTAGAATTTCTTGAGCTTTCAAGAACTCCAATTTGGAGCTTGGTAACAATAGCTTAGAAAAAATAGATGTTAAATGAGTTAATTTAGAAAAGGTTAATTCTGCGTCGTCAAGTTTATTTAATACAATTTCAGTTTCTACTAATTGAGATCCTGCACTTATAAGTCTTGGTATATCTAATTCTTGAGACTTTTCATTTTTAAAATTCTGATAAAAATTAAAATTTGTTTGATATAATGGCAAGGCTTTATCTGGTTGATTTTTATCTCTATAAATATCTGCCAAGTTATCTCTAATACTTCCTATTAAAGTGTGGTTTGGATAATCACGATGGGTAACAACATATGCTTTATTAAAATACACCAAAGCTGAATCTAAATCTTTTTTGAACCAATAAAAAAACAAGCCATAGTTATTATATGCAGATGGCGTTGAAATGGTATTTAATTCTTTAGCGAACTTGATGTTCTTTTTATGTTCCAAAGAGGCACTATCTAAATAGCCTAAATTCGCATAATTCTCCGCCAATTCACTATACGAATAAGCTTGCATTGGTACTAATGAATCCTTTTCGAATTGGGTTAAATCTGGGGTATGTTTATTATAATAATCGAAGAATACTTTATACCATTTTATAGATTCTTTAGGAAAACCTAGTTGTCGAAACCAGTTTCCAGATTGCAAATAATTATTTAGCTTAAATCCATGATGGCCTTCAATTGAAGGTAATAAATCTAACCGTTGAAAATGTTGAGACAAATATGCTTGAAGTTGTTGTTCAGAAAATGATTCTCTTCTGTAAGATTTAAAATCATCTTCAGGGAAAGATTGTTCCATAACAACCGTTAAAGAATCAAATTGTTTTAAAGCCTGCTTACTATTTTTTGATTCTTGAGCATGGCAATAGCAAGTAATAAGAAAATAAGTACCTAGTAATAAATGTCTGAAACACATCACTATAAAAAAATGTTTTTGGTTTAGTTATCTCAAATATACAAGATTATTATAAAAATATCTTTACAGATATATTTAATAATAACGCTTACGCAACCAAAAAGCCACACGAACTAATAAAATTAATGCAGGTACTTCAACTAAAGGTCCAATGACACCTGCAAAAGCTTGGCCCGAATTCAAGCCAAAAACAGCAATAGCCACAGCAATAGCTAGTTCAAAATTATTTCCTGTAGCAGTAAAAGAAATGGCCGCATTTTTATCATAAGTGGCACCAGCCGCTTTGTTAACAAAGAAGCTAATCAAAAACATGAGAACAAAATAAATTAAAAGTGGGACTGCAATAATTAATACATCCATAGGAATTTCAACTATCAATTCGCCTTTAAGGGAAAACATTACCACAATGGTAAACAATAAAGCGATTAAGGTAATAGGCGAAATTCTAGGGATAAAAACCTGATTGTACCAAGTTTCTCCTTTCCATTTTACAAAAATCTTTCTACTTAAAAAACCTAATAAAAAAGGAATTCCTAAATAGATAATTACACTTTCTGCAATGGTAGCTATGGATATATCCACTATTGCACCTTCAAAACCGAAGTATGGAGGTAAAACAGTGATAAATATCCACGCATAAAAACTATAAGCAAACACTTGAAAGATACTATTTAAAGCTACCAAACCTGCGCCATATTCGCTATTTCCTTCTGCTAAATCATTCCAAACCAAAACCATAGCAATGCATCTAGCAAGACCAATTAAAATTAATCCAACCATGTACTCGGGATAATCATGCAAAAAGGTTATGGCAAGAATAAACATTAGTACAGGTCCTATAATCCAATTTAAAACTAAGGATATTGAAAGAATTTTTACATCTTTAAAAATCTTTGGTAATAAGGCATAATTAACTTTCGCTAAAGGCGGATACATCATTAAAATCAATCCAATTGCAATAGGAATATTAGTAGTTCCACTACTAAACGAGTTCATGTAATTTGGAACATTAGGTACAAAATAACCAATACCTACTCCAATTGCCATGGCCATGAAAATCCAAAGCGTTAAATAACTATCGAGAAAACTTAATTTTTTGGATGATGCCATTTTATTTTTTTATTTTGGAAAAGACATAAAACATTTCAGTTGCTATCTGTAAACTTCTTTTTGCATAAACTTCTTTTTGATTTGGTGTACCATCTGAAATTTTAGGATCTTCGTAAGTTATTGGAATACGCTTTTCAGCTCCAGCAATAAAAGGACAGCCAGCATCTGCCTGAGAACAGGTCATTATGGCTACAAATTGAGATTCAGGATTAAAAGCATCATCAAATTTTTTAGAGAAACCTATAATTGGGTGTTCATTTATGGAATACTTGATACTATATATAGGGTTATTTTCTTCTGATAATTTCTGAATTTGAAAGCCAGCTTGCTCCAAAGTTACTGCAACCTTCGAATATAAAGCTGTTGCTTCTGTACCTCCAGAGTAACATCTTACTTGATTTATTTGAAAATGATGCCCCATCGTTTGAGCCCAAACCTGAGTTAAATGACTGCGTCTGGAATTGTGAGTACAAATAAAATTTAAACGAATTTCTTCTTTCTTTGAAACCTTCACTTGAATGTAATCAATAAGATTTTTAAGTATTAATTGGCGTTCTTCGCAGACAGAGGAAACATCTAATACTTCTATAAAAGCTGATAATTTTTTATACATAATACATTCTAATATTAGCAACAACCCGAATCTGGCGAACAACTAGACGTGTTTTGTAATTCTGAAAACTTTATTTTAGGTTTTGCCTCTGGGATACCACATTTGTCTTTTGCTAAACAATCAGTTTGTGTATTAGTTAATAAAAACTGGGTTCCATTAAAATCTAAACCAAATTTCCCAATAGTTTCTCCTTGATATTCCACTTCAATTTCTAAATCGTCAAGACTTAAAACGTTTTCCGACAATTCAATAATGTTTACTAATTTCTCTGGATGCAATCTATGGTCGTAATCATTCTCCTCCCATAATTGAAAATTGATAACAGATTCTTTTCTAACGCTTCCGCCACAATCGATAAAGTGTTTATCTATTTTTCCTACTTCTGTAACGTGAAAATGACTTGGAACCAATGTTCCATCAGGTAATTGAAAAGCAATGGTTTCTAAATTGCTTAAATGTTTTTTAATTTCTGAAAGTTTCATAATATCAATGAATTAATGATTGATTTTTTTAATGAATTAAGGTTTTAGCAACAAGTACCATTTTCAATAGTTTCTTGCTCAAAAAACTGAATAAATATGTGTTTTATAGTTTGCCATTCATCTTGATCAATACAATAGCAAACACTTGTTCCCGAGATATCTCCTTTTATAATACCTAAGTTTTTTAATTCTTTTAAATGTTGAGAAATGGTTGGTTGAGCCAAACCTATTTCATTCACTAAATCCCCACAAACACATGAATTTATTTTAAATAAATGTTGCAGAATGGCTATTCTGGCAGGATGACCAAAAGCCTTAGCTATTAAAGCCATTTTGTTTTGTTCATCGGTAAACATTTCTGATTTTGTCAATCCCATAATAGGTTCTTTATTTATTCATTGCAATATTACGATTAAGCAGATTGTTACGCAAACATTTTTAATAAAAAATGAAAATTGAGTTCAAAATAGACTCCTCCTTTTTATAAAAAATATGTACTTTGCATGACGCTAAAACAAGATGAAAATGAAAGTATGCATTGCCGAAAAACCTAGTGTTGCTAGAGAAATTGCTTCCGTTCTTGGAGCAACAACGAAGCATGATGGTTATTATGAAGGCAATGGATATGCCGTAACTTATACTTTTGGACATTTATGTACTTTAATGGAACCTAATGACTACAAAGCACATTGGAAAAGTTGGGATTTAAACAATTTACCTATGCTTCCAGAAAAGTTTAAAACGAAAGTGGTAAGTAATACTGGAATTCAAAAACAATTTAGAATTGTAAAGAGTTTATTTGACAAGGCTGATGTTGTTATAAATTGTGGGGATGCAGGACAAGAAGGAGAACTTATACAACGCTGGGTTTTAGACCAGGCCAATTATAAAGGCAAAGTTGAACGCCTTTGGATTTCATCACTTACAACGGAAGCTATTAAAGAGGGATTTCAAAACTTAAAGCCTTCCGAAGATTACGACAATCTCTATTATGCTGGATTTTCCAGAGCCATTGGAGATTGGCTACTTGGTATGAATGCCACACGATTATATACCGTAAAACATGGTGGCTACAAGCAAGTTCTTTCAGTTGGACGTGTGCAAACACCTACCCTAGCTATGGTTGTTAATCGATTTAAAGAGATTGAGAATTTTAAACCACAAGCTTATTGGGAACTTCAAACCATGTATCGAGATACGCTGTTTTCTTATGAAGAAGGACGTTTCACCAAAATGGAAGATGGTGAAGTTTTAGCTAATAAAGTTAAAGAACATGATTTTGAAATTGAATCGGTAACCAAAAAGAAAGGAACGGAATTTGCTCCAAAACTCTTCGATTTAACAGGTTTACAAGTTTATTGTAATACTAAATTTGGGTTTTCGGCAGATGAAACTTTAAAACTTGTTCAGAAGTTATATGAAATGAAAGTGGTTACTTATCCAAGAGTAGATACCACCTTTTTACCAAATGATGTATATCCAAAAGTGGCAGGAATTCTTCAAAAACTGACTAATTACGCAACTTTAACACAGCCTCTTTTAGGAAAAAAAATAAAGAAATCGTCTAAAGTCTTTAATGATAAAAAAGTAACAGATCACCATGCCATTATTCCTACAGGCATTCAAACCAATTTGCAATACAATCAACAACAGGTTTACGATATTATAGTCAAGCGTTTTATAGCCGCTTTTTACGATGATTGTTCCGTATCCAATACTACAGTTATTGGAAAAGTTACTGATGTTCATTTTAGAACTACTGGAAAGGAAATTTTAAAGAAAGGTTGGCGTGTTGTTTTCGATACTTCGACTCCGCTTAGTGGGACAGACAAGGACAAGAAAGAAACAGATATGCTTCCAACCTTTGTTAAAGGCGAAAAAGGTCCTCATGAGCCTAGTTTTCTAGAAAAACAAACCAAAGCACCCAATCAGTTTACGGAAGCCACGCTCTTACGTGCTATGGAGACTGCAGGAAAACAAATAGACGATGATGAGTTACGAGATTTAATGAAGGAGAATGGTATTGGAAGACCATCAACACGTGCCAATATTATTGAAACTCTTTTTAAACGTCAGTACATAAAACGTAACAAAAAACAAATTTTGCCTACAGTAACGGGAGTTGCCTTGATAGATACCATTCAAAACGAATTATTAAAGTCTGCTGAACTCACAGGATTGTGGGAAAAGCAATTAAAAGATATTGAAAAAGGTGAATTTAGCGCAAGCCAATTTATCATCAATATGAAAAAAATGGTAGATGAATTGGTTTATGAAGTTCGCAGTGAAACTACACGAGCCAATATCTCACAAGCGTCGGTTGTTAAACAACGCCAAGCCAAAACCGAAACTATAAAAAAGGCAGGAATCACAGCTGAAACTTGTCCGAAATGCAAAAAAGGCAGCCTTATAAAAGGAAAAACAGCTTATGGTTGCTCTTCCTATAAAGAAGGTTGTAAATTCATATTGCATTTCGAAGCTTTTGGAAAAAAGATTTCTGAAAAACAATTCTTAAGACTCTTACAAAAGGGCTCTACCGTTAATTTAAAAGGATTTAAAACCGACTCTGGAACAGCTGAAGGTTTGTTGCGTTTTGATGACCATTTTCAACTTATTTTAGAACCTAAAAAAGTAAAATCAAAATCCATCCCGGATACTTTAACCTGTCCTAAATGTAAAAAAGGAACCGTTATCAAAGGCAAGACTGCTTATGGTTGTTCGGCTTATAAGGATGGTTGTGACTTTAGATTTTCTTTCGACGATTTAAGAAAACAAGCAGGGGACAAAGCACTTACCAAAGAATTGGTTTTTGAAATTTTGAATAAAACTTAATAAAAACAGAATGAAAAAGGTTCTATTTACCAGCACAATAATGCTAATTGTATTATCAAATTGCAAGCACAATAGTCAAGAAACTCTAAGTATAAAACCTAATCCCGTCAATCAAGTTGCTTTTGAAGTTTTGTCTGATGAAAATTTCTTAACGCAAGATGTGAATTTAGATTTAGGAAATAGTTGGGTGAATGATATCCAACTGGACAATGGCAAGAAATGGACGGCAAACCCGGAAACAAATATTGGTGTAGAAAAAATGAAAGGGATTCTAAAGAATCAAGTTACAGATAGGTTAAGCGACTATCACAATTTAGCTATTCAATTGACTTCCGAAAAAAATTATGTCATTAAAGAATGTACAATGAAAGGACCTTCGCATGAAAACCTACATATTTGGTTACTCCCTTTAATGGAAAAATTAGAAGCATTATCCGAAGCCAAGAACATTGTGGAAGCTTTAGAAATTAAAAACAACATTATTGAGAATGTTGAGGGCTACGATCATTATTTTCAATAAAAAAACCCTATTGAATTGAATCAACAGGGTTTAAAAATTTTATAATTTCTAATTATTATTCTACAATTTTCACACGAACAGCATTCATTCCTTTCATCCCTCTTTCTAATTCGAAAGTAACCTTATCGTTTTCAATAATTTCATCGATTAGACCACTAACGTGGCAGAAATATTTTTCTTGATTTTCAGAGTCTATAATAAATCCGAAACCTTTAGACGAATCGAAGAAAGAAACCTTTCCTTTTCTAATAGGATCGACTTCCTCAATCAAACTATCGTCACGTTTTGGAATACTAACCTCAATGCTTTCAACATCAATTTTTTCTTTTAAAGCTGGATCTGGAGGCGTATCTGTTAAATTTCCGTTGAAATCTACATAAGCAAATTGAATTCCTTCACTTCCTCCTTCTTCCCTTTCCTGCTTACGGGCGTCCATTTTTTTACGCTTATCTTCACGTTTCTTTAAACGCTTTTTTTCCTTTTCACTCTTATTAAATGTTTGCTGAGATTTTGCCATTCGTTGTTTTAAAATTAATTGATAATGTATTGCTGAAGAAGAAGTTAAAATACTAAACGAATGTTTCGATAAGAACCATGTATATTATTAATGAACCTAAAGATATGATTTGCAAAAGTAACTTATGCAACTAGGTATATCTCCTTTAACTCCTGCAAAGATAAGGCATTCATTTTAATTTTAATAATGTATGGGCAGTCTTTTTTTATTGAGGTATAAGCAATTATAAAATAATCTCTTTAAAAGTTATATTTAATTCTTTTTGAAGGTCGTGAATCTTGTGTAATTCCCCTTGTATAATTAAAGCTATAGAGTGGCCTCTTTTGCCTGCTCTTGCGGTTCTACCACTTCTATGAGTATAATAATCCAATTGTTCTGGAAGTTGATGATGGATAACAAAACCCAAATTATTAACATCTATTCCCCGTGCCGAAACATCTGTGGAAACAAGTACTCGAAGCGATTCATTTTTAAAGGCACGCATAACTTTATCACGTTCTTTTTGTTGCATATCTCCTTCTAAAGCCGCTACTGAGAACCCTTCATTTTTAAGGCTTTCTACCAGACTTTGAGTTCCAGCTTTGGTTCTACAAAATATAATGCCACGTTCATCTTTTCGTCTGTCTAAAATTCTTGACAGAATATTTACTTTATCTTTTATATTTGTAGTAATATATTGATGCGTAATATTTTCATTAACCAAACTATCTTTATTGACTTCAACCTTAATAGCCTTAACAGACATATAAGTTTTTATAATTTGCTTAATTTCTTCCGGCATGGTTGCAGAAAACAACCAAGTATTTCTTTTTCCAGAAGTAAAGGATAATATTTTATTTAAATCTTCCTTAAAACCCATACTAAGCATTTCATCTGCTTCGTCTAGAACTAATGTTTTAATGTTTTTTATGTTTATATCATTACGCTCAATTAAATCTATCAAGCGACCTGGAGTTGCAACAACAATATGCGTAGTACGCTTTAGAGAACTTATTTGTTTATCAATTTTTTCGCCACCATAAACTCCTTCAACAAATATTTTGTCTTGAGAATACTTAGTGAATTTGAAAAGTTGTTTTTTAATTTGTTGAACCAATTCTCTTGTTGGCGCTAAAATTAAAGCTTGAATTTCGTTATTTAAAGGATCTATTTGATGAAGAATTGGCAGACCAAAGGCAGCTGTTTTTCCAGTTCCTGTTTGAGCTAGTCCAATAAAATCTGTTTTAGAATTTATTAAAACAGGTATGGTTTGTACTTGTATTAAAGTGGGATCTTTTATTCCCAATTCTTTTAAAGATTTTATATAATCTTTATTAATTCCTAATTCTAAAAAAGTTGCCATGATAGTGTTTTAAATGACAAAGGTAGGTCTAATTACCCATTATGGAGTGAATTATAAGAACAGATTTTGAACCGCTTATAGTATATAATAAACTATCTAGGTTGTTAAAATTCTTTGCAAGAGTTAGTTTCAAATCTTAAAGAAATAAATTTCTTATACTAATTAAGTAATAATTTTTTAGTTTCTGAAGTGCTTTCTGAAGTTATTTTTACCATATACAAACCTGAGCTAAACCCGTTTAAAGTGATGTTATTAGCACCATACATTAACATGTCATTATAAACTAATTGTCCTTTAACAGAATAGATTTCCAATTTGGCCTCCTGAACAGTGAGGTTTAAAGTAACACTTCCTGAAGTGGGATTAGGATACATACTAAAATTAAAAACTGGCAATTCTTGAACAGATAAAGCTTCACAATCAGATTCGTTTTCTACAAAAGAACTAGCTTCGTCTATAATCCAGTTTTGTAAAAAAGGTGCATGAATATCATCCACAAATATACAGTTTAGACTCATGTTTTGAGTCATAATAAATTCTGCAATATTACTGTTATTCCCATTTCTAAAATCAACCAAAGACAAGTTGTTACCTTCACATTTAATAAATCTTAAAAGGGGATTTGCTGAAATATCTAAAGCAGATAAATTATTATAATTCGCATAAAACAATAATAAACCTGGCGCATTGCTTAAGTCTATATCGTTTAAATTGTTATTGCTTATAAACAATCTTTTTAAATCAGGATTATTGCTTATTTGTAAATTGTTGATGTTATTAAATCGACAATCTAAATAACCTAACTCTGTATTTGATTGAACTAATAATTCGTTTAAATTATTTGAACTGCAAGAAAGAGTTCTTAAATCGCCATTATGTGATACATCAAGTACGTCTAAATTATTATAATCAATATAAAGAGATCTTAATTGTGAGTTGCTTGAAAGGTTAATATTTTCCAATAAATTAGAATAACAACCTAAATATTTCAAACTTAAATTTGCTGAAACATCTAAATCTGTTAGTTTATTTAAATTTACAGAAAGATCTTCTAACCTAAAATTTGACAAAACATTAATTTCGGTTAAATTATTTGAACTAACCAAGACTATTTTAAGTTTTGTGTTTTGAGTTACATTCACAGAAGTTAAACTATTGTCGTTGGCATTAATTTCTTCTAAATGAGTGTTTTGGGAAAAATCTAATTCTGTTAATCTATTATAAGAGCAGTTTATTCTTTTCAAATTAATAAAAGCCTCAATTCCAGATAAATCGTCAATGTTTTGATCGCTAATATTTAAGTTTAAAATGCCTTCTGCATCGCTATTTAAAATATTACCATTGACACCATTAGTATCAATATTCATGTTTACCAAAGCTTCTTCAAAATCAGAATCTAGAATGGGTGTCGTTTGGGAATGGGTTTTAATATGAATAGAAAAAACCACTAAAAAAACAGATAAAAATAAATGTTTTGATATGCCGATAATAGTAGGTTGCATATTTAATTGTTTAGAGTTGGATATTAATAGCTTACTTATATTACTCTAAAGGTATAATTTTATTAAAATGAGTAATCATTTAATCGTTATGTTTGATATTTTCTCGTTAACTTACTGTTTTGCACCTAAATATGCCTATATTTTCATAAAATTTTATTAGTTAAAAACATTGTAAAATGAACAATAATTGTTCTTTGAATTGTATTTTTGCAAATTAAAATTTGACCTATGTTTTCTTTATTGAACTTGTTTCGTGTTATAGCTGTCTTGGAAGGAATTTCTTATATCTTATTATTATTTATTGCTGTGCCAATCAAATATTTTGGAGATGAAGAACAATACGTAAAACTTCTGGGCATGCCCCACGGTTTACTGTTTGTTGCCTATATTATATTAGCCTTTATTTTAGGTTCTAGATTGAAATGGCCTACTAAAACATTGTTATATGTATTGGTTGCTTCTATCATACCTTTTGGTACATTTTATGTTGACAAGGTTTATTTAAAGAAAATTTCTTAATGGAAAAATTACAATGTTTATTTTACGATTATTTCGTTTCTCTTAATGTCTCTGAAACATTAGCTAAGTATATAAACATGCTTTGTTTGTTGTTCATACTATTGATTATTATTTATATAACAGATTTTTTAACTCGTAAAATCTTAGTGAATTCTTTTACTAAGTTTTCGGCTAAATCTAAAACCAATTTCGACGATTTATTGATAAATCATAAGGCGCCGCGTAATATTGCCCATATTGTTCCCTTAATAATCACCATTAAAGTTTTTCCTTTTGTTTTTCTAGATTTCCCACATTTCGAAAATTATATCATCGTAATTTTGAAGATATATGGGATTTTATTAACCATTTGGATTATTCGTAGTATTTTAAAAACTTTCGAATCTTATTTTAAAACCTTACCAAGGTTAAAGGATAAGCCTATTGGCAGTTACATTCAAGTAGCTATGCTTTTTTTATGGATTATTGGCTTCGCAACTTTTTTGGCGGTACTAATTGATCTATCATTTTTAAAGTTCTTTACCACCCTTGGAGCGGCATCTGCTGTACTTTTATTGATTTTCAAAGATACCATCCTAGGTTTTGTTGCCAGTATTCAAGTGGCGATAAACGATTCTGTTAGAATTGGAGATTGGATTACCATGGAGAAATATGGTGCAGATGGTGATGTGATAGAAATAAATTTATCGACTGTACAAGTACAGAATTTCGATATGACTATTACAAACATCCCAACTTATGCCTTGATTTCAGATTCGTTTAAAAACTGGAGAGGGATGCAATCTTCTGGTGGAAGAAGAATTAAACGTGCCGTAGTACTAAAGGCTAAAAGTGTTCATTATTTAAAAGACGAGCAAATTGAAAATTTAAAGAAAATCCAGTTAATTTCTGAATACCTTTCTCAACGTCAAAGAGATATCTCAAGTTTTAATGAGTCACATCAAATAGATAAAACCAATTTAATAAATGGTAGAAACATGACCAATTTGGGCGTTTTTAGAAAGTATTTATTAAGTTATATACAAAATCATTCCGCAATTAATAAAGATATGTCTATTATGGTGCGACAACTTGAACCTACACCACATGGCCTGCCTTTAGAGATTTATGCGTTCAGTAGTGATAAACGTTGGGAGAATTATGAGTATATCGTATCTGACATTTTCGATCATGCTATAGCAGCTGTGCCCTACTTCGATTTAGAATTGTTTGAATATCCTACCAATTTTGCAAACTCAAATAAGTAATTTATTTTATTCGATCCTTAACGTATTCTAATTTACTTTTACCATGAGGTGCTGGTTTACCATCGTCTCCTAGATTAACCATAACAATATTTTCGACAGTTAAAATAGTTTCACGTGTCATTTTATTACGTGCTTCACAATTTAATGTAATAGAAGTTTTTCCAAATTTTACTACACTCATTCCTAATTCAACAATGTCGCCTTGTTTAGCAGAACTATTAAAATTAATTTCAGAGATATACTTGGTTACAATTTTAGAATTTTCTAATTGAATATTGGTATATAAAGCCGCTTCTTCGTCAATCCAAGCTAATAAACGACCTCCAAACAAGGTGCCATTTGGATTTAAATCTTCTGGTTTTACCCATTTTCTTGTGTGAAATCTCATCATAAGTTTTGTTTTTTTATTGATACTCAAAGATACCTTTTAATACGGTCATCTCCTTATAACCTGTATCATTAAGATTTATTTGAACATACGTTTTCTCTATTTGTTAATAACCTTGTTGATATTGAAAATCGCGATGTCAAAATATCCTGAGCATTATTTATAAATTTAAAAAAACTTATTAAAATGAAAAGATCCTCAGACCTTATAGCTTGTCGTCCTCAAATCTCTTCAATTACCTTTTCAGATTCCATGAGCGATGACGAACGTTTTCAAAATGCCACGTTAAGACCCATAATCAAACTTCAAAACAATTTATTTATTGAAGTTTTTAAAAACTATGTAACCAAACATAAAAATGTGTTTTTTGGTTTAAGTCTTGAAAAGCAAATAGATTATATAGAAAATGCCATTCAAAAGGACATGAAATTTAGAAACTCTTTAAAAGGAATGGTTATAGGGCAATTTACAGTTGAAGAATACCAACTTTACATTACAAATTCTTCGACTTTAAATAAACGAATGATGCACCTTGTTAAGGAAAAATTAATTAGTAATATTCAAGTTTTTCATCCTATCTTTGTTTAAGATATGAATTTAAAAGAACAATTGTTACAAGCCTGTTATGGTTATGTAAACAAACGTATTGCTAGTTACAAAGGCGAAATAGAAACCATTAAGGAATCTATTGACAGCAACGATAAAAGCAATAACGAAGGTGACGATTCCGGTAGCGGAAAATTATTTAACGATTTAGAGTTGAATGCACAATATTTGAACGATGCAAATAAAATGCTTGATACTCTAAAAATGATTAATTCCAAAACAGTCAATACAGATGTTGTATTAGGCAGTTTGGTTAAAACCACTTCGAACAATTTTTTTATGTCCATAAGTATGGGCAAAATTGATATTGAAGATGTTACTTATTTTGGAATTTCTTTAAACGCTCCAATAGGTCAACTACTTAAAAACAAAGTCGTTGGAGACGCCATTACTTTTAACGAAAATACTTTTACTATTACCGAAATTAAATAATAGATTCACCATTTAAATTAGTTGTAAGCACATCGCTCATATAATTAAAATATGGTCGAATGCTTTTGAATGCGCTATTGACATCTTCAAAAAACGATGCAGATAAAACCTCTTTATCTGTATAGTTTTTAGAAAATATGTATTGTTTTTTACGTATTAAATCGATTGCTGGATGGTCTTTATCGAAATTTCTTGGAGCTGTTTTTAATTCGTCTCCAACAAAATCGCCCCAAACAGCGCTAATTTTTTTATTTGAAATGATGTCTCTAATCTCAGTATCATCCATTTCAAATTCTTTTCTAATTCGAAGTAAATCGTCTTTGCTCGGTTCCCAAAAGCCAGTGGCTATAAAAGATTTATTATTAGGTTCCAGATGCAAATAATAACCTCCTCTTAATTCTGGTTTCTTTCTGTGAAACGAACCTCCAAAATGGTTTTTATAAGGTTGTTTGTTTTTTGAAAAACGCACATCTCGATAAATTCTAAAAATCTTCAGATTGTCAATATCATCATGGGTTCTTAACCCATCTAATACTGAATTATAAAAAGCTTTAGTTAGTTTTTCTACTTTTTTAAATTCACTCTTATTATCATTAAACCAGTCACGATTATTATTTTTTTCTAATTTATTTAGAAAATCGAAGATGTCTTTTGAAACAGTAGCATTCATTATAAAAATATTTTGGTTAAAAGTACAAAAAAAGTCCTGCTATAAAGCAGAACTTTTTTAATTTGAAGTTTTTGAAATTTTATTTAGCTAAAGTAAAGATCTTCTTTGAAGTGGCTTTTTTACTTGTATCATAATACTCAACAACAAAATTACTATTGGCATCAAAGTATCCAATTCCATTGTAATTGTCTGATGTAAAAATATAGTTATTAGCTCTATTAGTAATTATACAGTTACCAAAATTTGGTTGCGCATCTGATCCAGTAATCAAGAAACCATTACTATTTTTTTTCAAAATATAATTAGTATTGTTATAATTATAGGTTACAGATTCAGATATAGAATCGTAATACGTATCTCTATCATCCTCTATTTCTACTGTTTGAGTTACTTTAGTAGGTGAGGCAACAATTTGCTGATTTACTTTATTTTTATCGCTAGAATCCAATTCAATGTCTTGCACCTCTCGAGTAGTTACTTTTACTTTTTGTTCAGTTACTTCCCTCCCATCATTTACAGTAATAATCTTAGTAGTTGTTTCTTCAGAGACATTTACGTTAACAGGTTTTTCCTGTGCAAAAAACACAGCTGGAGCCAAAAAGGCAATCATATATATTAATTTTTTCATTTTGATTTGATTTAAAGATTAGTAATAAATTAGTAAAGATTAAAAGGTTTAATTTCCGTCAAAGACATCTTCTACTTCGTCTGCCGCATTTTCAATTCCATCGCCAACATCATCTGCAACATCTTCAATATCATCTCCTACATCGTCTAACGTTTTTTCTACTTGGTTATCTGCTTTCTTTTCTTCTCTACAACCCATAAATACGGTTGATAAAGAAAATAACACAGCAAATATTAATAAGATTTTTTTCATATTTATAAATTTTAATGGTTAGCATTAATACTTGATTTTCAAATATCTACTATACAAATATGATATAATAAATCTGATTGAAATAACTTTTATGAAAACTAAATTAACTCAAACAAATATTTAGTATCGCAAATCATATTCTTTTAAACTTCTAGTACATTTTCTTTTAGAGCATCTGTTGATTTCTTGCTCCATGCATCTAGCATCCAACTTGCTTTTTCAAGTTCTCGAATATAAGCTCCAATGAGATCTATGGTACCTTCGTCTGATACTGCATGACATTTTTCTATTACCAAATTCATTTGTTTTAAAAGTATGGTATGGTCGTTAATAGTTTCAGAAACCATTTCTCTATCTGTGAGCAAAGCAGAAGCCTCTTCAATGGAAGACACTTTTAAGTAATCGCTATATTTACTCATTGGATGATATCTAAGTGTTAAGATACGCTCGGCAATATCATCTATTTTAACTCTTGCATCCGTATATAATTCTTCAAATTTATTGTGTAAATCGAAGAAATTCTCACCTAATATATTCCAATGATTGCTTCTTAGTTTTTGGTAGTATAAATGGTAATCCGCCAATAGCGTATTAAGTTCCACCACAACTGGTAATAATTTTTCATCTTGCATGTTCAAATAACTCATAATTATATCTTGTTTTTTTGATTCGTATATCTACAAGCTATAGTTTGAGTTCAGAAAGTCAGATGATTTAACATGGTTTAACGGTTTTAAGTTTTTATTAACTTAAATTATGTTAAAGAAAACTCTAAATGTTAAAGAAATTAAGAAAAATTAAAGTCAAATTGGGTTATTCGAATTCTATTTTATTAAGAATTAAGCCAGATGCAGGAGCAATATAATCCATGACTTCTATGCTTTCAGGCTTTAAAGAGTCTTGTATATATTCTAAAGTAATATCTCCTCTTCCTAGTTTTATTAGAGCTCCCATAATCAATCTGATTTGGTTACGCATAAAACCTTGTCCTCTAACCCTAAGTAAATAAGAAGTTTCTGGAAAGAAATTGGCAGTAAAGATTGTGTTTTCTACTATTTCGCAAGTTAAAATCTCTCGATTATAAATACCATTGTCTGTGGCTTTATAGCAATAGGTTTTAAAGTTGTGAAATCCTTCAAATAATTTAGCTCCTTGTTTCATGAGCTCAATATCAAGTTCCTGCAAAATAGTTGTCATAATCGGAGCACAAAACGGATGAAACTTATCTCCATGAGCAAAAACATATAAATATTCTTTAGTTTTTGCACTGTTGATGATATTAAATTTCTCATCCACTTGTCTAATAGACAGTGCTCGAATATCTTGTGGCAAGTTATGATTAAACAAGGCTAGAAATTCATTTAAATCTTCTAAAGGTTCGTAAACAAACAATTCGAAAGCCGCTTCTTCTGCAGAAACCATTGCATCTGTTCTGCCAGAGCCTAAGCTTTTGAATCTTTTTCCTTCAAAAATATAGTTAAGAGTTCTGTCTATCATTAAATGAACCGTTTTTAAATTGGGTTGTTTTTGCCAACCATGAAAACGGTAACCTAAATACTGAACTTTTAAAACGTAATAATATCTTTTATTGAACACCTAAACTTTATTTTAATGCCGAAATTACAGCATTTAAAGTAACTAGCACCTTTTTATTTTTTTGAATTACAAATTAGAATTGCTAATGTCTCTTTTTTAATTCTTTAATAACATCTTCCATTTGAAACCCTTTGGCCTGAAGCAAAATTAAATAGTGAAACAGCAAATCTGCACTTTCGCTGATAAAAAGATCGTCATTATCATCTTTAGCTTCTATAACAACCTCTACAGCTTCCTCTCCTACTTTTTGAGCAATTTTATTCATGCCTTTTTCAAATAAGGATGCCACATAAGAATCTTCTGAAGATGAATTTTCTTTTCTATCTTTTATAATATCTTCAAGTTGAGAAATAAAACCGAAGGTCTGCGTATTATCTTCATTCCAACAAGTATCCGATCCTTTATGACACGTTGGCCCGCTAGGATTAACTTGTATCAGTAAGGTGTCGTTATCGCAATCTAGTTTTATATCAACCAAACTTAAATAGTTACCACTCTCCTCACCTTTGGTCCACAGTCTTTTTTTGCTTCTACTATAAAAAGTTACTTTATTTAATTCTTTTGTTTTATTGAAAGCCTCTTCATTCATATAGCCCAACATCAAAACATTTTTTGTTTGAACATCTTGAATAATGGCTGGTACTAATCCGTCTATATTTTTATTAAAATCTATTTTCATTACAATCTCACTTCTATGTTATTCTTTTTTAATTCATTTTTTAAATCATTAATAGCAATTTCACCAAAATGAAATACGCTGGCTGCTAATGCGGCATCTGATTTCCCGATAGTAAACGCATCTACAAAATGCTGCATCTTTCCTGCTCCACCAGATGCGATTATAGGAATATTAAGTTCTTCAGAAAGCTTTTTTAAAGCTTGATTTGCAAACCCGTTTTTTGTTCCATCGTTATTCATAGATGTAAATAATATTTCTCCTCCGCCACGAGTTTCAACTTCTTTTGCCCATTCGAATAAATCCAATTCTGTTGGAATACTTCCGCCAGCGATATGAACAAGCCATTTATCATCTATTAATTTAGCATCTATAGCAACCACGACACACTGACTTCCGAATTTTTCAGATAATTCATTAATTAAATCTGGACGTTTAATAGCCGAGGAATTAATAGAAATTTTATCTGCGCCACATTTTAAAAGAGCTTCGACATCTGCAACTGAGGAAATACCTCCTCCAACGGTAAATGGAATATTTATTTGTTCGGCGACTTTTAAAACCAACTCTAACATGGTTTTCCGACCTTCAAGAGTGGCAGAAATATCTAAAAAAACTAATTCGTCTGCACCATTCATGGCATATTGTTTTGCTAACTCAACGGGATCTCCTGCATCTCTTAAATCGACAAAATTGATACCTTTAACGGTTCTACCGTTTTTGATATCCAAACATGGAATAATTCTTTTTGTAAGCATTTAAAAATGTGTTTCTAAATCCTTTAAACTAATTTTTCCTTCGTAAAAAGCTTTTCCAATAATAACAGCTTCACACCCCATATCTTCTAATAAATTAAGATCTTCTATACAAGAAACACCGCCAGACGCTATTAACTTAACAGACTGTCCATTGCTATTTGAGCAAGAATCTATAATTTTTTTATACAAATCTAATGACGGTCCTTCAAGCATACCATCTTTGGAAATATCTGTACAAATGACATATTGGATGCTCTTTTTTTGATAATTTTGAATAAAAGGAATCACTTCTAAAGCACTTTCCTCCTGCCAACCGCTGATAGCAATTTTTTCATTCATACAATCGGCTCCAAGGATTATCTTGGTTCCTCCATATTTTTCAAGCCAACCTTCAAACATTTTGGTATTATTTACGGCTATACTTCCGCCTGTAATTTGTTTTGCACCGGAATTGAAAGCAATATGTAAATCCTCATTGGATCTGATTCCACCACCAAAATCAATTTTCAAATTGGTTTTGGAAGCTATTTGTTCTAGAACCTTGAAATTAACAATTTGCTCTGCTTTTGCGCCATCTAAATCTACTAAATGTAAATACTCAATACCTGCGGCTTCAAATTGCTTAGCCACTTCTAAAGGGCTTTCATTATATATTTTTTTTGTGCTATAATCTCCTTTTGTTAACCTTACGCACTTTCCGTCAATGATATCTATTGCTGGTATGATTCTCATATTATAATTCTAAAAAATTTTTTAATAATTGTTCTCCTGCATAACTACTTTTTTCTGGATGAAATTGAACTCCATAAAAATTGTCTTTTTGTAAGGCTGATGAATAGATTTGGGAATAATTAGTAGTTGCTATAGCTTCTGGGCAAATTTCGGCATAATAACTATGTACAAGATACATATATTCATTATCAGAAATGCCATTAAAAAGCTTAGATTTTAAATTAGTTACAGTGTTCCATCCCATTTGTGGAACTTTTACCTGATTTGAAAATTGTTTTACAGAAACATTAAAAACACCTAAACCTTTTGTGTTCCCTTCTTCTGTATCATTACAGAGCAATTGCATTCCTAAACAAATGCCTAATACTGGCTGTTTAAGCTGTGGAATAACAATTTCCAAACCGCTTCTATTAAGCATTTCCATGGCACTTTTAGCTTGGCCTACACCAGGAAAAACAACTTTATCTGCTTTTAATATATCTTCCCGATTATTAGTTAAAACAGCATCTATCCCCAAACGTTTAAAAGCAAATTGGATGCTTTTAATGTTTCCTGCTCCATAATCTAAAATGACTAAATTCATATAATAGTTTTTTTTGTCATTCAGAGCACCATGCCTGCCGGCAGGCAGGAAGCGAAGAATCCATTAATACAGAGATTCTTCAGTCGTACCTCCTTCTGAATGACAAAATATTTATAAAAGACCCTTTGTTGATGGTAAAATCATCTTATCCACATCTCGTTTTACAGCCATTTTAATTGCTTTTGCAAAGGTTTTAAAAATGGCCTCAATTTTATGATGTTCATTAATTCCTTCCGCTTTAATATTCAAGTTGCATTTGGCTCCATCTGTAAAAGATTTAAAGAAATGGTAAAACATTTCTGTTGGCATCTTCCCAATCATTTCGCGCTTAAATTCCGCATCCCAAACCAACCAGTTTCTTCCACCAAAATCAATAGCTACCTGAGCTAAACAGTCGTCCATGGGTAAACAAAACCCATAACGCTCAATCCCTAATTTGTTGCCTAAGGTAGTAGCAAAAATCTCGCCTAAAGCAATAGCAGTATCTTCAATAGTGTGGTGTTCGTCAACTTCTAAATCGCCTTCAACCTTGATGTTTAAATCTAATTGTCCGTGTCTAGCTATTTGATCCAACATATGGTCGAAAAAAGCAATTCCTGTATCTATGTTACTTTGTCCGGCACCGTCTAGATTCAAATCTATTTTAATCTTAGTTTCATTGGTATTTCGTTCTATAGAACCCCTTCTTTCCTCGGTTTTTAAGAATGAATAAATTTCTTTCCAACTATTAGTTTCTAAAGCGATATATGGATCTAATTCCTCTCTTTTAACTGTAATTTCATTGGTTCCTAGATTGGTGTTGTCATTTATAAAAATGCCTTTAGATCCTAAATTTCTAGCTAATTCGATATCAGTTAAACGATCTCCAATGACAAACGAGTTTTCTAAATCGTATGCTTCTGAAAAATATTGCGTTAACAACCCTGTATTAGGTTTCCTAGTTGGCGCATTATCTTTTGCAAAAGTTCTATCAATAAATTGTTCTTTAAATGAAACACCTTCAGCTTGAAACGCTTTTAATATGAAATTGTGCACTGGCCAAAACGTGTTCTCAGGATATACTTTAGTTCCCAAACCATCTTGATTGGTAATCATGACGATTTCAAAATCCAATTCCTTGGCTATACGACCTAAGTATTGAAACACGTTTGGATAAAATTCTAGTTTTTCAAACGAATCAATTTGTTCGTCTGCAGGTTCTTTTATAATGGTTCCATCTCTATCTATAAAAAGTACTTTTTTCATAATTAACTTGTTAATTAACCCTGAACTAGTTTCAGGATCTTTTTTAATAATTTTCTAATGTTTCTTTATTAGGATTTGTAATCTTTATTAGGTTCCATTTCCAATCCTTATGCCAATTCTTTAATTGTTTTTCTCTGTCTTTAGCGTCTTTTTTGGTTTCATACACTTCAAAATACACTAGATCCTGCACACTGTATTTTTTAGTAAATACAGCTCCTTTTCCTTACCTATGTTGTTCAATCCTAATCTTTAAATTTTCTGTATATCCAATATATAAAACAGTTCTGTTTTTATTTGTTAGTATATAACAGTAGAATTTATCTGGCTCCATTTTTTTTTTTAAATCTATAATTTTATTATTAAGGCTCCTGAAACGAATTCAGGATTTCGAAATTGATTGAAGTGTTTCAAACAATTTCTCATTTTCTGCTTTTGTTCCAACCGTTAAACGCAAACAATTATCACAACCTAACTGATTGGTTCTGTTTCTAATAACAATATTATCATCTATTAATTGTTTATATCTTAAGTTGGCATCATCTACTTTTATAAGTATAAAATTGGCATCAGACGGATAAATTTTTGAAATAAATTTTATAGTATTTAACTGAGGTATTAACTTATCTCTTTCCAGTTTTATTTGGTTAATTTCAGAAATGACTTCAAGATATTTGGTTAATCTTTTCAAGGCGGAAATTTGAGTTAAACTATTGACATTATATGGTGGCTTTATTTTATTCAGAATAGCTATAATTTCTAATGAAGCATAGCAAACTCCAAGTCTAATTCCCGCCAAACCATAAGCTTTTGAGAAGGTCTGAGTAATAATTAAATTTGGAAATTCTTCTAATCTTTTCAACCAGCTTTCTTTTTCTGAAAAATCAATATAGGCTTCATCTAGTACAACAATCCCTGAAAACTTTTTAAGTAATTCTTCAACTTGAGAAATCTCAAAAGTATTTCCTGTTGGGTTATTAGGAGAACATAAAAATAAGATTTTCGCATGAGATACTTCTAAAATTTGAGTTACCTGGGGTTGAAATGTATCAGACAAAGGTACTTCTACAAAATCAACAGAATTTATGTTCGCTAAAACCTCGTACATCCCATAAGTTGGTGGTAACGTTATGACTTTATCTAAATTTGGTTCGCAAAAAGCTCGAAGGATTAGATCTAAAACTTCATCGCTACCATTCCCTAAAAGGATGTTTTGGGTAGCCACATTTTTTATTTTTGAAAGTTCCAATTTCACGAGTGACTGTTTTGGATCTGGATACCGGTTCATGCCATTGTCAAACGGGTTCTCGTTGGCATCCAAAAACACCATATTGTCAAAAACTTCCTGATACTCATCTCTTGCAGACGAATAAGGCTTTAGTTTTTTGATGTTTTCTCTTACCAAATTATCAATATTAAATACTTCTTTTTCCATTTGACTACTGATTTTCTATGTTAGAAATTCCTACTTCCCCAGGAAGTATATCTTTTAATCTAATAGAAACTGCATTTTTATGAGCTTGTAACCCTTCTGCTTCTGCCATTAACTCAATAGTATTCCCAATATTTATTAAACCTTCTTTCGATATTTTTTGAAACGTAATGCTTTTGTTAAAACTATCTAAATTCACTCCGGAATAAGACTTACTAAATCCGTTAGTAGGAAGGGTATGATTGGTTCCAGAAGCATAATCTCCAGCACTTTCGGGGGTGTAATTTCCAATAAACACAGAACCTGCATTTATAATATTATCCAAATAAAAATCTTCGTTTTTTGTGCAAATTATAAAGTGTTCTGGAGCGTAGTCATTAATTAAATCCATAGCGTCTTCATCACTTTCCAAATAGATGAATTTTGAATTCGAAATCGCTTTTTCGGCCATATCTTTTCTTGGTAATTCCTTAATTTGCTTCGTTATTTCCATTTGAACTTCTTCTATAAGATCTTTGGAAGTTGAAACCAGAATAACCTGACTGTCTGAACCATGTTCTGCCTGACTTAATAAATCTGAAGCTACATAACTTGCATTAGCCGAATCATCGGCAACCACTAAGAGTTCACTTGGTCCAGCAGGCATATCGATTGCGACTCCAAATTTGGTTGCCAACTGCTTAGCGACGGTTACAAACTGATTTCCTGGTCCAAATATTTTATAAACTTTAGGAATGGTTTCAGTTCCAAAGGTTAAACCTGCAATGGCTTGGATACCTCCTACTTTAAAGATTTTAGTGATACCACATAATTCTGCGGTATATAAAATTTCGTTTGCAATATTTCCTTCCTTATTTGGCGGCGTACACAAAATAATTTCTTTACAACCTGCAATTTTAGCTGGAATAGCCAACATTAAAACAGTTGAAAATAAAGGCGCTGTTCCGCCTGGAATATATAATCCTATTTTTTCTATAGGTCTTTTTTCCTGCCAACATATAACACCTTGCGTTGTTTCCACTTCCACTTTTTCCGTTTTTTGTGTTAAGTGAAACTTTTCAATATTATCTTTCGCTCTATTTATGGCAATTTTTAATTCGGTTGAAATTTCTTTTAAAGCTTTTTCAAATGAAGTTCTAGTTACAATATTTGAGTCTAAAATCACACCATCAAACAATTGGGTGTATTTTGAGATGGCTTTGTCTCCATTTCTTTTTACATCATCAAAAACCTGATTGACCGTGTCTTCTAAATTTTCTACCTTCTGTGTTGGCCGTTGTAATAAAACTGACCAATCTTCCCTTTTAGGGTTTATTATACTTTTCATATTACCATGTTTTCAATTGGACACACTAGAATTCCTTGAGCTCCATGCAATTTTAATTCATCAATAACTTCCCAAAAGTCATTTTTATCAATTACAGAATGTAAAGAACTCCAACCCACTTCCGCTAAAGGTAATATAGTAGGACTTTTCATTCCAGGTAGTACTTTTATGATATCTGGGATTTTATCATTTGGAGCATTTAACAGGATATATTTAGATTGTCGCCCTTTTAAAACAGATTGAAACCTAAATTTTAATTTGTCTAAAATCTTTTGGTTTTCAGAAGAAATTAAAGGTGAAACAGCTAAAACAGCTTCAGAGTTTAAAAGCACTTCAACTTCTTTTAAATTGTTTTTAAATAAGGTACTTCCACTTGAAACAATATCAACAATAGCATCTGCAAGTCCGATATTAGGAGCAATTTCTACAGAACCATTAATAATATGAAGTTGTGCCTCAATCTTGTTTTTTAATAAAAACTGGTTGACCGTGTTTGGATACGATGTAGCTATCCGCTTACCTTGTAAATCTTGCACAGATTTAAACTTTGTTGATTTTGGAACAGCAAGAGAAACTTTACATGTTGAAAAGCCCAGTTTTTCTACAATTGCTATATCATTTCCTTTTTCAATTAAAATATTTTCTCCAATAATAGCGGCATCTACAACGCCATCTCGAAGGTATTGCGGAATATCTCCATTACGTAGGTAAAACACTTCGATTGGAAAATTTTTAGCTGAAGCTTTTAATTGGTCTTTCCCATTTTCTATTGAAATTCCCACATCTTTTAGGATTTTCATGGAGTCCTCGTGAAGACGACCCGATTTTTGAACTGCAATTTTTAGTTTACTCATTATTTGTTTAATAATGTTTGAGTAAATCTTTTCGGAAAGAAATTTCTGTTTTTAGAAACAAAAAACCCGCTTGATTAACTCAAACGGGTTTTTAAATATGTTGATTTTATTCAATACATTTTCAGCTCGCTTGAATGCCAGAATGAAAATGATGATGATGTGATTGAATAAATGTCATGTTCTTTTTTTGTGAGTACAAATATTGTAAATAATTATTTAGAATTCCTAAACAATTATTATATTTTTTAATTATTCCCAAGTATTAGAGGCATTCCAGATTCTCCAGAACCTATAACAATGATCTTAGTATTAGGCGATTCCGATAGTTTAACGGTTGCGTCTATACCTTTATCTTGTAAAATTTTATCGGTTAGTGAAGCACTTAAAATTCTATTAGATTCTGCTTTCCCTTCCGCTTCAATAATTACTTTTTGAGCTTCTTTAGCGGCGGTAACCAATCTAAATTCGTATTCTAAAGATTCTTGTTCTTGTTTTAATTTACGTTCAATAGCGTCTTTAATAGTTGGTGGCAAAGTTACATCACGAACTAAAATTTCATTTAATTGAATGTATTGATCTTGAACAATGTTTTTTGTTTCTTCAAAAATCTCTTGTTGGATAGCGTCACGTTTACTAGAATATAATTGTTCTGGCGTATAACGTCCTACAACGCTTCTAGCTGCCGAACGAATAGCTGGCAACAAAACACGTTCTTTATACATTTCACTTTTCTCTTGATGAAGTTTTCCTAAGTTTGCATAATCTGGTTGAAACCAAATTGATGCTTCTAATTTAATATCTAACCCATTAGAAGAAAGCACGTTCATTCTCTCCAATAATTCTTGCTGTCTTACTTCATATACGATTACTTTATTCCAAGGTGCTACAATATGAAAACCTTCACCTAAGGGTGGTTCATCTGTTACAACTCCACCATCGAAAGTTCTATATAAAACACCTGCTTCTCCTGAGTCAATAGTGACAGCGGATTTGGCAAGTAAAACAAGTAAAATAATAGCAATAATAATAGTTGGCAGAGCAACTTTAGGTAATTTTTCCATATATAAAATTTAAATTAATCCGTTATATTTTCTGATAAACCATTCTGCAGATAAGCAAAATATAATTAAGGCAAGAAGATATTTCCAGTCTATCAAAGGTACAACATTTTTATGGCTCTTTTGAATAGGTTTGTATCTTTCATCTTCTAATAAATTACTTAACAAAAGACCGCTATTACTAGCAAAATAACTAGTTCCATTATTGGAATTTGCTATTTGCTGTAACTTATTCACATCAGCATTTAAAAACTGCTGTTCTATATTATAATCCAGAATTTTAAAACTTCCAGATTTAGAGATATTCTCATTTTTAGCACTTACTGTAAATTGATATTCTGAAGCAGGCAAACTACTTAAATCTACTTGATAATAATTGTTTTTCAATATGAAGGGAAAGGATTTAGGTTTTTCTAAAACCTTATCCATTACAGTTATTGACAAGGATTCCTTAGCGTCAAATTCGTAATTTTTATTGAAGAATTGCGCTTTTATGAGGACACTTGAGTTTCCTTCATAAAAGGAACTATAATCTAAACTAAGTCTCGTTTTTCTTTCTGTAGATGCTAGATACTGTACAAGTTTCCCAATGAAATTATCAAAACTATTGAAAGATTTATCATTTAAATAAGTTTGGGCACGCCATTTCCAAAGATCTTCTCCAAACAATACAGCTTCTCTTCTTCCATTGTGTTCCAAAGTTGATAGCAGACTACTTTCAGTAGTATAATTACCTACTTTTTTAAACAGAATTGTCTGAAACGGAATTTTAAATGATGCTTCACCAAAACTAGATTTTAAGGGAGGAAATGATTCGAAATCTAAATCTTCAATTATAAATTCTGAAAAATTAGAATTCAAAACAGCTTGAAAATCTTCCGTTTGATTTGTTATTTCATTCGTAATATTTAAATCAAGACTGTTTAAATATCTCCAGTTAGTTTTTGTTCCAGAAATTAAAAAATAATTACTATTTGTTTTCTTCAGACCCTCGAAAACATCATTAAAGTTATTATTAGGTTGATACAACATAACTAATTGAAAATCATTTGTTTTATTAATAAACTCATTGGGTTTTAAAATTGTTGCTTGACGCTGTTCATTAGCTTCAATACTCTTTTTTAAAGCTCCTAAATCTGGATGTAATATATCTGAAACAATAGCCACATTTGTCTTCTGATCGATCACTTCAACAGCAAATTCTTTGACATTATTAATTTGATTTTTTTCACTTTCTAAAGGTACCAAAATAGCTTTGTATGTTTGAACCCCTACCTGATTGGCCGGTAAATAAAAGTTTAAAATTTGGGAGTTATTGGTTTTCGAAAAACTTACTTTTTCTGAGTACAATGCAGAAGAACCACTTTGCACCTTAAAGACTGAATTTACAGAATCTTCACCATGATAGACCAAGATTACTTCTACAGGAAATTTATTCTTTAAATAGGCATATTTATTAACATTTAACTGTTGCACCTTTAAATCTGAATAAATAGTAGAATCTCCTAAAATAACAGAATAAACAGGTTGCTTGTATTTATTTGCCGAAAACACATAATCGCTTCCAAGCGTTTGGTTTCCATCCGTTATTAAAACTGTTGGAGAAATGGTTTGTTTGTAAATCTGATTGAATTCTTGAAAAACCTTATCCAGATTGGTCTGCTGTTCGTTAAAACGAATAGAGTCGGATAATTTTACTTGATTCCCAAATGAATAAATTTGAACATTAAATTTTTCGTTAATTTCTGGATTCGACTTTATATCATCCAATATGGACAAAGCATTTGTGTCTTGTTTCAAATAGGCTATAGAATTTGAATTATCGACAGCCACAACCAAATTGGGCTTTTCCAGATACACACTCTCACTTTCAAACTTAGGATTGACAAGCAAAAGTAATAAAGAAAATACAGAAATAAACCTCAAAGACGTAAGAAGCATTTGTTTTCTAGACATTTGCTTTACCTTATATTTATACAGAAAAAGCGCTACGAATAGCGCTATAATTCCTGATAATATAATGTATATAAGAGTTTGAGACCCCATTGAGTTATAAAGTTATTTTGAAGAGATTCCCTACTTCTAGGGAATGACTAAATGGATTATGTTAACATCCCTCCATCTACATGAATTGTTTGCCCAGTAATATAAGAGCTCATGTCGCTAGCTAAGAACACACAAACATTTGCAATATCCTCAGGAGTTCCACCACGTTTTAAAGGAATAGCATCTCTCCATCCTTTTACAGTAGCTTCATCTAATTTATCTGTCATTTCGGTTTCAATAAAACCGGGAGCAATCACGTTGCTTCTAATATTTCTTGAACCTAATTCTAATGCTACAGATTTAGAGAAGCCAATAATGCCGGCTTTAGAAGCCGCATAATTAGTTTGTCCTGCATTTCCTTTCACACCAACTACAGAGCTCATGTTAATAATAGAACCACTGCGTTGTTTTAACATGGTACGCTGTACAGCTTTAATCATATTAAAAACAGACTTTAAGTTAACCTCAATAACGGTATCGAAATCTTCTTCTGAAATACGCATTAACAAGTTATCTTTTGTAATACCAGCGTTATTAACTAAAATGTCAATCGTGCCAAATTCAGCAACAACGGCATCAACCAAATCTTGAGACTCTTTGAAATCGGCCGCATTACTCTTATAACCTTTGGCTTTAACACCCAAGGCATTTAGTTCTTTTTCTAATTCGTTGGCTGCTTCAACAGATGAGCTATAAGTAAAAGCAACATTGGCGCCTTGTTGAGCAAAAACCTGTGCGATTCCTTTACCAATTCCTCGGCTTGCCCCTGTAATAATGGCTGTTTTTCCTTTTAATAATTTCATATTTGATAAGTCAGATTTGTTAGATTCCTGCTAAGGCAGTAATGACAGTTTTAATTAAACCTTTGTATATGTGTCAAAGGATTTTTTCTCAAGTCAAATATAGCAAATACAAATTGTATCAAATAAAAAAACCTCACAAAATCTTGTGAGGTTTTTTTTATGAATTAAATTGATCATATTAGTTTTTAATGAACTTTTTAACACCGGTTCCTTTATCAGAGTCAATTAATAAAAGATATACCCCAGCATTCAATTCTGAAACATCTATTTGAGACTTGCCAACGGAATTTCCTAAAATTATCGTTTTTATAGATCTGCCATTTATATCAGTAATTCCTACCTTATTAATTTTTAAACCTGTGCCATTAGAAATTGAAATAACATTATTTACAGGATTCGGAAATATAGAAAAAGCATCTGATACAACTTCACTTATAGATATTGAGTTTTCAGATACCCCATAAAGAGTAATCGTGATATTTTCCCAAACACCTGTATTTGAAGCATCAGCATATCCATTCCCTATCCATACATTATATGTAGGATTGGCCGAAAAATCTATTGGGGTGGCAAGTGTCTGTGAATCTGTTAGATTGACTGGAACTACATTGCTGTCACCAGTTGCCCAGAAAATTCTCTCGTTAGCACTAAAATTAGTACTACCTCCAGCTTGTAAAACTCCATTTATATTTATTGTATTTGTTTGCGACACATATACCGTTAAATCATTTCCATTGGTATTATTTACTGAACCCGTTAGCGTTGCTTGGATGTCTATTGATGTTAGAGTTCCTGAAAGCTCATTGTCTGTATAAATTCTAAAAAAATTTCCTCCATCTGCGTTTAGAGTGGTGGCAATTATGTCAACCTGAGCATGTGAATAAAAACTACATAATGTGAATACTAAGAGTAATTGTTTTTTCATGTTTAATAAGATCTAAAATTTATTTATGAGGCAAAAATATAACAAAACATTAACTCTTAACTGATTTTTTATTACAAAAACACTGTTAGTTCTCTATTATAGTTTAAGCAGATATGTTTTTAAATCTTACCTAAACTCCACAATAGGCAATAAAAAACCTCATAAAATTAAAAAAATTATGAGGTTATATTATATATAAAGCGGATATTATCCTAAAACTTCTTTTACTTTTTTACCAATTTCAGCAGGAGATTCAACCACGTGGATTCCACATGCTCTCATAATGGCCTTTTTAGCTTGAGCAGTATCATCGCTTCCACCAACAATAGCACCAGCATGACCCATGGTACGACCAGCAGGAGCAGTTTCTCCAGCAATAAAACCAACAATAGGTTTTTTAGATCCACTAGCTTTATACCAGTTAGCCGCATCTGCTTCTAACTGACCACCTATTTCACCTATCATAACAACAGCTTCAGTTTCTGGGTCGTTAATTAACATTTCTACTGCTTCTTTGGTTGTAGTTCCAATAATTGGATCTCCACCAATACCTATAGCTGTAGTAATACCTAATCCTTGTTTTACAACTTGATCTGCAGCTTCATAAGTTAAAGTTCCAGATTTAGAAACAATACCTACTTTTCCTTTTTTAAAGACAAAACCTGGCATAATACCAACTTTTGCTTCACCTGGTGTAATAACTCCTGGACAATTAGGACCAATTAATCTGCACTCTTTATTTTTAATATAGCTTGCAACTTTAATCATATCCGCAACAGGAATACCTTCAGTAATAGTAATTATAACTTTAATTCCAGCGTCTGCAGCTTCCATAATAGCATCTGCAGCAAAAGCTGGTGGTACAAAAATTATGGTTGTATCTGCTCCAGCTTCTTCAACAGCTTCTTGAACCGTATTAAAAACTGGTCTGTCTAAATGTGTTTGTCCTCCTTTTCCTGGTGTTACACCTCCTACTACATTTGTTCCATACTCAATCATTTGACCAGCATGAAATGTTCCTTCACTACCTGTAAAACCTTGAACAATTATTTTTGAATCTTTATTAACTAAAACGCTCATTGTTGTTTAATTTTTTATGTTTATAAAACGTTGCAAAAGTAAGTTTTTAACGGCTATTTATAAAGTGTTTTAAACTTTAATTTCAGAAAAAGAATTAGCTTCGATGGCATCATCATCTGCTAATTGACTTATTTGATATCCTCTAAATAGTTTTCCGTCTTTTATTTCCCAAATAGTAATATAATGAACTAGAGGAATTTCTTCATCTTGATTTTCAATAGTTCTGGCATAAACAGTATGTCGAACGGTAACAAAATTATCCTCTACTAAAATGACACTTATTTCATTTCTCAAGGATACATAACTATCACTGATACTTTTATAATATTCTAAAATATCATTATATTTTAAAATTCTAAAGTACTTCGTACTATTCCAGTGTAATTCACAGTCTTTATGATAGAACTTTTCAACTAAATCTAAATCTTTAATTATATTAGAATTATGAAAATCTTTGATTATTTCTTTAGGGCTCATTTATTTAATTTTTAATTTCTCTAAAATTTCCGGAATTTTTCTAATTGAAGCTATTTCTTTATATTTAGATCTAAAATCATCAGCCGGAGTACCAAAATAACTTTTACCTCCTTCAAGAGATTTACTAACCCCAGATTGCGCCGAAACAACAGCTTTAGTTCCAATAGTAATGCCACTGGTAATACCAACTTGTCCCCAAATGGTTACTTCATCTTCAATAATAACACAGCCTGCAATTCCAACTTGTGACGCAATTAGACATTTTTTGCCAATTACTGTATCATGACCAACTTGGATTTGATTATCAAGTTTAGAACCTTCACCAATAGTGGTGTCTGCTGTTACCCCTTTATCTATAGTGCATAATGCACCTATATCGACATTGTCTTTAATAACAACACGTCCACCAGATTTTAATTGATCAAAACCATCTGGTCTTTTCTTATAATAAAAAGCACTTCCTCCTAAAACAGTTCCGGCATGAATTATGACATTGTTTCCAATAACAGTATCATCGTAAATACTTACATTAGAATGAATGACACAATTATCTCCAATAATGACATTGTTTCCAATAAAACAATTTGGTTGAATGATGGTGTTTTTTCCAATTTTAGCTGAAGTCGAAATAGCTGCGTTGGAAGACACGAAAGGCTTAAAGTGTTGTGTTAACTTATTAAAATCTCTAAACGGATCGTCGCTAATTAACAAAGCTTTCCCTTCTGGACATGCTACTTCTTTGTTGATTAAAACAATGGTAGCAGCAGACTCTAGGGCTTTGTCGTAATATTTTGGGTGATCTACAAAAACGATATCTCCAGCCTCTACAACATGAATTTCGTTCATGCCTAAGACTTGAAAATCGGTATCGCCAATAAATTGACAATCTATAAGTTCTGAAATTTGTTTTAAAGTATGTGGTTTAGGGAACTTCACTGTGCTTATTCTTTAACTCTTTCTTTGTAAGTTCCTTTTTCTGTTTCAATTTTAATTTTGTCCCCTTCATTAATAAACAAAGGTACATTTACTTCTGCTCCAGTTTCAACTGTTGCAGGCTTTGTGGCATTGGTAGCCGTATTTCCTTTAATACCAGGTTCTGTATGTGTTACTTCAAGCACAACACTAGCAGGCATATCTACTGAAAGTGGCATATTGTCTTCTGAATTAATAAGAACAGTTACTATTTCACCTTCTTTCATTAAATCTGATCTATCTAAAGCCGCTTCAAGTAAACGGATTTGAGTATAATCTTCCGTATTCATAAAATGATAAAATTCTCCATCATTATATAAAAACTGAAATTTATGAGTTTCCACACGTACATCTTCTAATTTATGTCCAGCCGAAAAGGTATTGTCTAATACTTTTCCATTGGTAACACTTTTCATTTTTGTTCTAACAAAAGCAGGGCCTTTTCCTGGTTTTACATGTAAAAATTCAATTACTTTATAAATGTCGTTATTATACCTGATGCATAATCCGTTTCTAATATCACTAGTTGTAGCCATTTTATTGTTTGCTTTTTGTTGTTAGTTCCTCCTTTGCTTAAATCTTTGGAAGGTTAAATGCTCAATTTACTATAATTAAATCAATTAGATTTAAAATATCCTTTCATAATACCGCGATGTGAATTCTTGATAAATTGAAGAATTTCATCTCTTTCTGGCGTTGCTTCCATTTCAGCTTCAATTAAATCTGAAGCCTGGGTATTATTATAATTTTTTTGATATAATATTCTGTATATATCTTGAATTTCTCTTATTTTTTCAGTTGAAAATCCACGTCTACGCAAACCTACCGAATTAATACCTACATAAGATAAGGGCTCACGACCTGCTTTAACAAATGGTGGCACATCTTTTCTTACTAAAGATCCTCCTGTTACAAAGGCATGATTACCAATAGAGCAAAATTGATGCACAGCTGTCATTCCAGCCAAAACTACATAGTCTCCAATATTTATATGTCCAGCGAGCGTGCTGTTATTAGAAAAAATACAATTGTTACCCACAATACAATCGTGTGCAATATGGCAATAAGCCATAATTAAGCAATTGTCACCAATAACGGTTTTCATTTTATCTGTGGTTCCTCTATTAATAGTTACGCACTCTCTAATAGTTACATTGTTTCCAATAATGGTCAAGGTATCTTCGTCATCAAACTTTAAATCTTGTGGAACAGCTGAAATAACGGCTCCTGGAAAAATATTGCAATTTTTCCCAATGCGAGCACCTTCCATAATAGTAACATTACTCCCTATCCAAGTGCCTTCACCTATAATTACATTGTTGTGAATGGTAGTAAATGGATCTATAACAACATTTTTTGCTATTTTAGCTCCAGGATGGACGTAAGCGAGTGGTTGATTCATTTATTTTAAGTTTTATTTACTTACATTATTATTTAACTTTCGCTATTTGAGCCATTAACTCAGCTTCTGCACATAATTTTCCATTGGCATACGCATAGCCTTGCATGTGACAAATACCACGACGTATTGGCGTAATTAAATCACATTTAAAAATTAAGGTATCTCCAGGAACTACTTTTTGCTTAAATTTTACATTGTCTATTTTCATAAAAAATGTAAGATAGTTTTCAGGATCCGGAACCGTGCTAAGCACAAGTATTCCTCCTGTTTGAGCCATAGCCTCCACTATTAAAACTCCAGGCATAACGGGTGATCCAGGGAAGTGTCCCGCAAAAAACGGCTCGTTCATGGTCACATTTTTCATACCAATAACTCCAGAACTTGTTAATTCAAAAATTTTATCGATTAATAAAAATGGTTGTCTATGTGGCAACATATCCATTATTTTATTAACATCCATTAAAGGCTCTTGATTCAAGTCTATATTAGGTACGTTGTTACGTCTTTCGTTTTTAATAAGTTTAGACATTTTTTTTGCAAATTGTGTATTTACAAAATGACCAGGCTTATTGGCAATCACCTTTCCTTTTAAACGAATTCCAATAAGTGCTAAATCTCCTAAGACATCCAATAACTTATGTCTAGCAGCTTCATTTGGGTAATGAAGGGTTAAATTGTCTAGAATACCATTAGGTTTAACGGCAATATTATCTTTATTAAAAGCAATTTTTAATTTTTCAATAGTTGACGGTGAAATTTCTTTATCGACATAAACAATGGCATTATTTAAATCGCCACCTTTAATCAATCCATGATCTAAAAGCATCTCTAGTTCATGCAGAAAGCTAAACGTTCTAGATTCTGAAATTTCAGCTTTAAAATCTGAAATGGTTTTTAAAGTCGCATTTTGGGTTCCTAAAACCTTAGTTCCAAAATCTACCATGGTAGTAATTTGATACTCGGTTGAAGGCATGATTAAAATTTCGCTACCTGTTTCTTCATCTGTATATGAAATAACATCTGTAACCACATATTCTTCTCTAAAAGCGTCTTGCTCTACTACTCCAACTTTCTCCAATGCTTCTACAAAATACTTTGAAGAACCATCCATTATAGGTGGCTCGGAAGCATTAAGTTCAATAATTACATTGTCTAAATCCAAGCCAACCAAAGCTGCTAACACATGCTCTGATGTTTGAATGGTAACCCCATTTTTTTCTAAACAAGTACCTCTTTGAGTATTAGTAACATAATTAGCATCAGCTTCAATTACAGGAGTTCCTTCAAGATCTATACGTTTAAATGCAAAACCTTTATTTTCGGGAGCTGGCTTAAAAGTTAAAGTCACATTTTTCCCTGTATGCAAGCCAACACCATTCAAAGAAATTGCTTTTTTAATGGTTTTTTGTTTAACTTCAGTTTTAATTATTGCCATCTACTTTTTTTTCTAATTCGATTATATTTTTTACAATTTTTGGAAGATTCTTAAAATGAACATAAGATTTATTCCAATCGCTATAATTAAACGAAGGAGAGCCTTGCAAAACCTCGTTGTCTTTAATGTTTTTTCCAATTCCAGACTGCGCCTGAATTTTCACATTATTACCAATAATTAAATGACCTGCAAATCCAACTTGTCCTCCAATTATGCAATTTTCGCCAATTTTAGTAGAACCAGCAATTCCTGTTTGAGCAGCAATGACTGTATTCTTACCAATTTCAACATTATGAGCGATCTGTATTTGATTGTCTAATTTAACACCTCTTCTAATTATAGTAGAACCTAAAGTTGCTCTATCTATAGTTGTAGCGGCGCCAATATCTACAAAATCCTCTATAATAACGTTTCCTGTTTGAGGTACCTTATTATATTCTCCTTTTTCATTTGGCATAAAACCAAATCCATCAGCTCCTAAAATAACTCCAGAATTAAGAACACAGTTCGTACCAATTACGGTTTCAGAATAAATTTTAGTTCCAGCAAAAATAATAGTATCATTTCCAATAACCACATTATCGCCGATATATGTATTGGGATATATTTTCACATTATCTCCAATTTTTACATTTTCTCCAATGTATGTAAAAGCTCCGATATAAACATTAGCACCATAATTTGCAGTGCCAGAAATAAACGAAGGGTTTTCAATACCAACTTTATTTAACTTCACCATATTATAGTATTCTAATAATTTAGAAAAAGACTTATAAGCATCTTCTACTCTTATAAGCGTTGTTCCTAAACCGCTTTCTGCCACAAAAGTTTTATTAACTATTGTAATCGAGGCTTTTGTAGAATATATATATGCTTGATATTTAGGATTAGCAAGAAAAGTTAAAGACCCTTCTGTACCTTCTTCTATCTTGGAAAGCTTAGTAACTTCAACATCTGGATTGCCCTCAATGTCTCCATCCAATATTCCTGCTATTTGTTGTGCTGTAAATTTCATTCCAGCAAAAATAGGAAAAAAGTGCTAAAGTTTTTCTTTAGGGTAGCAGATATAATATTTTGTAACTGTTTTTGAGAGTGCTTTTAAATTTAATTGGTCTGAAGCTTTAATTATATCCTGAATTTTTCCGTTTTTGTATAATATATTAATATGTTGATTTTTTATTTGATAAGCTTGATTAGAAACCTCTCCAGTAAACACAAAATAATTTGCTTCTTCTCTACTAATAGGATAAGTCTCCATTAATTTTTGAATATGTACTTGGAGTTTTTCTTTTTTTATCTTTTTGTTTTTTAATTTCACTTTTAGCAAATCACGATTAATAAGCATATCGCATAAATTCTTTAAAACAAAATCATCATGAAACTGCCATTCCTTCATGGCTGAAACCACATCGTAATCATCTAACCTTGCAAAAGTATCTAGGGTTTTACTATCAAAATTCTCCAATGTTATTTCTCGAGTTAAGAAAAACTGTAAGGCTTCACTAGCTTTTAAGGTAACACCTTGTTCTGTAAGTTCTTTGGCACGTTTTAATACCCGAATTAAAAGTTGTTCGGCAGCCAAACTGGTTTTATGTAGATATACTTGCCAATACATAAGCCTTCTGGCAACTAGAAATTTTTCGACACTATAAATGCCTTTTTCTTCAACAACCAATTCGTTATCAACCACATTAAGCATGGTTATTAAACGTTCACTATTAATATTTCCTTCAGACACACCAGTATAAAAACTATCACGTTTTAAATAGTCCGCTCGATCCATGTCTAATTGGCTAGAAATTAACTGACAAAGGAACTTTCTTGGGTATTCACCTTTAAACACTTGAATTGCTAGAGTTAAACTTAAGTTAAAGTCTATATTGAGTTGTTCCATAAAAAGCAGTGAAATCTCTTCATGTGAGACCCCATTTACAATGCTATGCTCCATAGCATGAGAGAATGGACCATGTCCAATATCATGCAATAAAATGGCAATATAAAGTGCTTGTTCTTCGTCTTCTGAAATGTCAATCCCTTTAAAACGCAGGACATTAACAGCTTTTTGCATTAAATGCATACAACCCAAAGCGTGATGAAATCTGGTGTGATGTGCACCGGGATAAACCAAATAAGACATGCCCATTTGCGAAATTCTTCGCAGGCGTTGAAAATATTTATGCTGAATTAAATCGTAAATTAACGAATTTGGAATAGTAATAAATCCGTAAATTGGGTCGTTAAATATTTTGAGTTTGTTTTGCACAATCAAGCTTTAGTCTTTGACATTAATATATAAACAAATATACATGAACAATATAAATATTCTTTGGGTTGACGATGAAATTGATTTACTAAAACCACACATCCTCTTTCTTGAAAAGAAAAACTATAAAGTTACCACTTGCAAAAGTGGTACGGAAGCTTTAGATATTTTAGACGACACCAATTTCGATATTGTTTTTTTAGACGAAAACATGCCTGGTTTAACGGGTCTTGAAACTTTAAATGAAATTAAAGAGAGACGTGATACACTTCCAGTAGTTATGATTACTAAAAGTGAGGAGGAATATATTATGGAAGAAGCTATTGGTAACAAAATAGCCGATTACCTTATTAAGCCCGTAAATCCGAATCAAATACTATTAAGTCTGAAGAAAAATTTAGATCATTCTAGATTGATTTCAGAAAAAACCACTTCGAACTACCAACAGGAATTTCGTAAAATAGCTATGGATTTAAGTATGGTTAACAGCTATGAAGAATGGGTTAGTTTATATCAAAAGCTTATTTATTGGGAAATTCAGTTAGAAAACATAGAAGATCCTGGAATGTTTGAGATTTTAGAATCTCAAAAAAATGAAGCTAACACACAGTTTGGAAAGTTTATAGATAAAAACTACCCTAGTTGGTTTGAGCCACATACAGATGCTCCCACCCTTTCTCATACTTTATTTAAAAATAAAATAGTTCCAGAATTAAGTAAGGAACAACCAACACTTTTAGTGGTTATTGATAATTTAAGATATGACCAATGGAAAGCCTTCGAACCAATAGTTAACAACTATTATAAGAAAGCTTCTGAAATGTTATTTTATAGTATTTTACCAACAGCCACGCAATACGCAAGAAATGCCATATTTTCTGGATTAATGCCAAGTGATATGGAGAAACTTCATCCAAATTTTTGGAAAAACGATACAGATGAAGGAGGTAAAAATCTTCATGAAGAAGATTTCTTGATAGCACAATTGAAACGCTTAGGACTTTCCCATTTAAAAATGGAATACCATAAAATAACTAATTTAAAAAATGGAAAAAAATTAGTTGACAATTTTAAATCACTAAAAGACAACGACCTAACCGTGGTAGTTTACAATTTTGTTGATATGTTATCTCATTCTAAAACTGAAATGGATGTGGTAAAGGAATTAGCATCCAACGATAAAGCTTATCGATCTTTAACTCAAAGTTGGTTTAAAAATTCCCCTTTACTGGAAATGATTCAACAAGCACAACAAATGGGCTTTAAATTAATATTGACTACAGATCACGGTACCATTAATGTGAAAAATCCATCGAAAGTTATTGGAGACAAGGAAACCAGTTTAAACTTACGTTATAAAACAGGTAGAAGCTTAACCTATGAGAGTAAAGATGTTTTAGTTGCCAAAGACCCAAAAAGCATCCACCTACCTACCATTACTATGAGTAGTTCGTTTATTTTTGCAAAAGGAGATTTGTTTTTTGCTTACCCAAATAACTACAATCACTATGTTAGTTACTACAGAGATACCTATCAACATGGTGGCGTTTCTTTACAAGAAATGATCATTCCTTTTGTAGTCATGAATCCTAAATAAACCCATGTAACGCAAAAATATCCGACGAAATACCTAATTTTTTAGTTTTTTAAAATTATTATTCCTATTATTGTATGCTTAATTCAAGTAGTTTGAACATTGATTATAGTTTAAATGAGTTACCAATTGTAGCTAAACAACTTCTAGAGAACCTAAAAAGTAAAACTATTTTGCTTTATGGAGACATGGGAGTTGGCAAAACTACCTTAATAAAAGAATTTGTTAAGGCTCTTGGGAGTTTGGACGAAGTTAGTAGCCCAACTTATTCTATAGTTAACGAATATGAATTAAAAGATGATAAAGTTTTTCATTTTGATTTATATAGACTAAAAGATTTAGATGAAGCCTATAATATTGGAATTGAAGATTATTTAGACTCTAGTAACTGGATTATTATTGAATGGCCAGAGTTAATTGAAGATTTAATTACAGATAATTACCATTGTGTTTATTTATCCTTAAAAGACAAGAACACAAGACATATAATTTTAAAATAAGTGTTTAACGAGTAAAAAAAACGAGACTAACAACCAATATCTACCAAAAAAGAGGGTCGATTACGGAAAAACCGTAACGAAAAAATGCGAAATCGCTGTTTTTAACATAATTTTAACATTTAACCCTTTTAACATACTAGCTACTCACATACATTTGGGGTATTAATTAATTAAATCCCTTAAATTATGAAGACTAAAAAGTATGTAATTGCAATTGCAATTTTCGGTGGAATGTTTTTCACAGCACAAGCAGCAAATTTATTCCAACTAAATGAAGACGCACCAAAAATTGAGAGAAGAGCTTACCCAATTCCGTCACACGGATAAGAAAAGCCTTATTATAGGGAGTATAGTAGCTACAATTTTAGCTGTTACACCTTATCTTTTTTATTTATACGAAAGTGTTCCTGCTACGCAAGTTTGGGACACTTTTTTATTTACGTTTGACGCGGGTAAATTGGAAAATGCCAATTATGTCATGTGGCTAATTACCGGAAAAGCATTGCCATTATTGTTTTTATTAATTTGGTTCTTTACCTGCAGACATTGGTGGTACCATGTTATTTTAGTGCCTACTATTATGTACGCCTTTCAAATTGTAGCTATTTTTTATGACACTACTTCTCAAATTGATGAATTACAATTAATGTATTATTTCCCATTAATGGCGATAATAATACCAACCATCTACCTTATTAGAGCAAGAATGTTTGATAAATTAAATACAGCCAACAAATCAATGGAAGAGCTTGAAGAAGAGTTTATGATCAAGCCAAAAAATGTATGGGATAAGATTAAACAATATTTTTAAATTCTATTTCTATCATTCAAAAATTTATTCGTAATTTGACTAATCTTATAACGAGTCCATTATGTCTAAAGCTTTAACGCCATTTACCAAACAACAATTACTTCCTCAAGAAGAAACGCTAGAAATCTTTAGTCGTAAAGGCGAACTATTTATTGGAATCCCAAAAGAAACAGCTTTTCAAGAAAAACGAGTTTGTTTAACACCAGACGCAGTTTCTGCTTTGGTTAATAATGGTCATCGGGTTTTAATGGAATCTGGTGCTGGAATTGGCGCACATTTTTCAGATAAAGAATACAGCGAGGCTGGAGCCGAAATAACCAAAGACACAGCAAAAGTTTATGGTTGTCCTATGATTTTAAAAGTAGAACCCCCTACTCTAGATCAAATAAATCTAATAAATCCACAAACCATATTAATTTCAGCTGTCCAGTTAAAAACTCAAACAAAAAAATATTTTGAAACTTTAGCTACCAAACGTATTACAGCTTTGGCCTTCGAATTTATTAGAGATGAAACTGGTGCCTATCCTGCCGTTCGATCTTTAAGTGAAATTGCTGGAACTGCATCAGTACTTATTGCTTCAGAATTATTAAGCAATGTAAATAATGGTAACGGACTAATGTTTGGAAACGTTTGTGGTGTTCCTCCAATTGAAGTCGTTATTATAGGTGCAGGAACCGTTGGCGAATTTGCTGCCCGAAGTGCGATTGGACTTGGAGCCAATGTAAAAGTGTTTGACAATTCAATTACTAAATTAAGACGGATTCAAGTTAATTTAGGAAAAACCTTTTACACATCTACTTTGCAGCCAAAAAACTTAAGCAAAGCTTTAAAACGTTGCGATGTGGTTATTGCTGCTGTAAGAGGAAAAAACAGATCTCCAATTATTGTGACAGAACCTATGGTTGCCAATATGAAAAACGGCTCCGTTGTTATTGATGTAAGTATTGATATGGGCGGATGTTTTGAAACGAGCGAAGTGACATCTCATAAAACACCCACTTTCACCAAACATGGTGTCATCCATTATTGTGTACCAAATATTCCTGCACGTTATTCTAGAACAGCTTCAATTTCAATTAGTAACATCTTTACTCCTTATCTTTTGAAAATTGCAGAAGATGGTGGCTTAGAAAATTCCTTACGTTTTGACAAGGGTTTAAAAAATGGGTTGTATTTTTACCACGGAATTTTAACTAGTAAACCTGTTGGTGAATGGTTCGATTTAAAACATAGCGATATTAATTTGCTTATTTTTTAATTTCAATATTCGTAAAAAAACCAACATCATTCCACAAAAAATCTTTAAGTACACTTAAATGAAATTATTACATCGTGTTGGCTATTATCTTGGCGGATTTTCTATCGGCTTAGTCATATTGGCTTTTTTTTTAAATGGTAAAAAAGTATCATGCGATTATGGTCCTGATGCCAGAGTTTTAAAAAATATTAATTTAAAACAAATTCGTTTTTCTGAAAATATTGAAACTGCTATTTTAAATAAAAAAATCGATTCCCTCGAAATTAGAGGACTTTTAAAATACGGAGATATTGATTTTTCTAATAGTGATACGAGAAAAAAACCATGTGGCATTTATGCTATTGAAGGGGAAATTAATGAAAAAGAAATTCTCCTAACTGTTGAAAACTGTGACAGTATAGCTACCATAAAAGATATTTCTTGGCCATAAAAAAAGCCTGAAAATTTAATTCCAGGCTTCATTCATAAAATTTATAACTAGTCTAATTCAAAATAATTCGTTTTGTAATAGATCCATTATTTTCAGTTTGAAAAGACAATAAGTAAACTCCTGAAGGTAAACTTTCTAGGTTTAAACTCTTTTCGTTAGAATTCATCTCTTCGTTTCTAATTACTCTTCCAAGCATGTCGTATAACTGAATAGATTTAACAGCAATGTTTCCATTAAGTTTAATTTGAACTAATCCGTCTGAAGAAGGATTTGGGTAAACCAAAATATCGTTAGAAGCTATGGTTTCGCTATTTTCTATACTTAGAGTAGATTGCGCCTCTACAACAAAAGATGGTGGATGTGCTTCTGTAAAATCGTTATTCCAGTTACTTGCAAACATCACTTTGCTCCCATCTCTATTAGGAACTGCATGTGCTTGATGACCATATCCAGCATCTTCGTCTGTATGATGGATTCCAAATCTTTCAATAGTATCAGAACCGTCTAACTTAATAGCAAATATTTCTTTAAAGCCAATTGTTTCGCAACAACCTTCACTTACATAAGCCCATCCTGGTCTATTGTTATTTCTAGTACTAACATGACCATTCCAAATACCATAACCTTGAGTATAGTGAAACATAGGAGTTACATTAACATCAGATAGTCTGATAGATTTCATATAATAATCATTATCACGCATTTCGTTATCTGCAAACGTTACAAATACGTCGTCTCCATTAGTATCAATACCCAAATCACCATGATTAATAATGTCATTTAAATGTCTTCTATTGGTTAAATCAATATTCATTACTTTAATTCCTTGCTCATCTCCCGTTCCACTTACCCCGTAACACGTAACAGCATATTGTCCAGATTGACTTACAGAAAACCAATCTAAATCGGCAGAACCAATATATGTAGAAGCAACTATAACATCTTCTTCAATATTATAAACAATTAAAGTTTGGTTATTACCATTCTCTCCAATAAGACCAATATATTTATCATCTGTAGACATATTTCCTTCACTGTTACCATATTCAATTTCAGAATAGTCACTAAAAGTATGTAAGGTTTGTCTATTATTTGTAGTAACATTAAAGCTAACAAGTTTGTTACCAGAAGTTCCATACATTAAATTAGGGTTCGTATTTGCCCATGTTGCAGAACTTGGAATACTAGACCAATAAAGGAATTCGTAAGTTTCTGCATCTAAAATGGCCGCTGGATAGCCTGCCAGTTTAATTAAGGAACCATCTGAGTTCCAAGGTTGATCTTTAGAATAATGGTGTCTTAAGTTAAAAGCTGTAGTTCCAAACTCATCAGCATCACTAATTCTTTTAAAACTATTACCAAATTCATTAGTATTTGTCTCTAAATAATCTGGTGCAGCACTTGTGGGACTTTGGTAAGATTCATATTGAATATCACTCAACAGAACAGATGTAGGATAGGTCTGAGCAGATATAATTAAACTGAAAAATAAAAAATAAATTAAAAAGACTTTCTGAAAATTCTCATGCTGTGAGAATTTTCTAACATATAAATGTTTCATACTTAAGGGTTTTGCTATTAATTTTTGCTAATCTATTAAAATGATGCTTATAAAATTGCTTAAAAAATAAACTAATCGTTAAAATACATTAAATTTGTAATATTTTTACTACTTAAAATGTATTTTGTAGTATTAATTTGACTTTTAAACGGTTTGTCGATCGACGAACTGCATCTTAATAGGCATCGGGTTTATATACGGGTACAAATCGGTTTTGGATTTTTTCAATTAAAAAAATTAATTAACAGGTTATGAACAATTTAAGCTTCATAAAACTTCTCCTACAAAACTTAATCCTACACTTTACATTGTAAAAAGGTTACTTCATCTAATTAATTATAGAGAACTATTATTAGAATAAAAAAATACATATTTTTAAAACTTGAATGAAAGCGATATCAAGCTTTAATAATATTATATAACCTTTTTTTAAATTGAAAAAATCGATTGCTTTTGTTTTACCAAATTTAAATGCTGGAGGAGCTCAACGCGTAATTAGCTCTTTGGCCAATTTACTTATTAAAGAATACCATGTTTTAATTGTAGTACATTATAAATGTGAGCCATTTTACAAACTAAACTCCAATATTAAAATAAACTATTGTCAACTTCAATATAACACCAACACCAATAAACTTCATTCGCTTACCAATAATTACAGACTTGTTAAAAATCTAACAAGAATTCTAAAGGAACATAAAACAGATATAGCCATAGCCTTCTTACCTGCCACAAATATTTACACCATACTTGCTTCGAAATTTGCTAAAATACCATGTATTATAAGTGAAAGAGCCAACCCTGAACTTTTCCACATCAATGCGTTTTGGCATACGGTAAGAAAACTAGCCTACCCTTTTAGTAGCCGTTTGGTAGTACAAACTATAGGAACAAAAAATTATTTTAAAAAATATAGTAAGTCTGAAATTGAAATTATTAAAAACCCTTTAAACTCCGACTTACTAAATAAAAGAGATGTCTTAATTCCGAAAGAAAACATTATTTTAAATGTTGGTAGATTAATAGAGATTAAAAACCAAGACCTTTTAATCCGAGCTTTTTCTAATATAAAGCATGGGAACTGGAAATTGATTTTAGTAGGAGATGGAGATAGATATGAAAGCTACAAAAAGCTAATTAGTTCTTTAAAAATGGAAGAACATATTATATTGGCTGGAAACATTTCAGATGTTTCAGAATATTACAATAAAGCTAAAATATTTGCTTTTACTTCAAAACATGAAGGCTTTCCAAATGTTATTACTGAAGCCATGTCTTTTGGTTTGGCATGTATCTCTACTGATTGCCCATTTGGTCCATCAGAATTAATAAAGAATAATGAAAATGGATTCCTAATTCCTGTAGGAGATCAAAAAGCATTAGAAATTGGTTTAACAGAACTTATTAATAATCCTGAGCTTCGTAATGCTTTTAGTGAAAAATCATCTCTATCTCTTCAAGCTAACAATCCTAATGAAATAGCGAGTCAGTGGTCTACCTTAATTAACAAACTAATAGAAAAACAATAAACAAAAAATATTTTTGAAAGTTAAAAACAAAATAACAACCTTATTTCATTCACTTAGAAAAAACCCAATGGTTATTAATATAATAGCTGTTGCTGTTATTACTCTATTTGTAAAAGGTTTTGGTTTTTATAAAGAAATAGTTGTTGCAAGTAATTTTGGTCTATCAGAATTGTTAGATACTTTCCTTATAGCTTCTTTGGTTCCTGGTTTTATTTATCAGGTTTTTTTAAGTGCTTTCAAATCTGTTTTTATACCCAATTATATCCTAGAACAAAAAACTGATAGATCCATCAGCTCTTTCCAAGCTACTAGTTTTATTGTAACGATATCTACCACTGTTTTTTTTATGATTTTGGCGTATTTATTTACAAATACCTACTTAGAATTATTTTTTCCAAATCATACCGAAACTTATTACGCTTTAATTAAAGTGCAATTTTATTATTTATTACCATGCATTTTATTTTGGGGGCTCTCATCTCTCTTGAGCGGCTTGTTAAATATTCACGATGAATTCAAATACTCAACCATTTATCCTGTTTTTACTTCTATTTCTATGTTGATTTTACTCCTTTTCTTTAAGGACGTTTTTCAAGAAAGAGTTTTAGCTGTAGGATTACTAATAGGTAGTATTCTAGAATTTTCATTTTTATTGATTGTCTCAAAGTACAAAAAAATCATTCAATTAAGTAAGCCAGATTTTAAAACTGAAGGTACCAAGCTTATGTTCAATCAACTTCCTGCAAAAGTGAGTTCTGGGTTTTTAACAGGCTTAATACCTGTAACAGACCAATATTTTGCGGCTCAATTGATTGTAGGCTCCATTGCCGCATTAAATTATGCCATAAAAATCCCTGCATTCCTAATTGCAATTGCTGTTATGGCTTTATCAAGGGTATTATTACCACATTTTTCTAAATTAATTGCAAACAACAAACAGGAAGCATCAAAACAGCTAAAAAGGATGCTGAAATTTGTATTTATTTCTTTAGTTATTATTATTATACCTGTCATATTTTTTTCAGATTTTATAGTTCAATTTATATTTGAACGAAACCAATTTACTTCTGAAGACACATTACTAGTTTCAAAATTACAAGTAATACTGCTAATTGGCGCACCATTTTATATTTGCGACAATATCATTGTTCAATATTTAACAAGCCTTAATAGAAACACATTTATGGCATACGTTTCTTTTGGAAGCATGACTTTAAACATTATTCTAGACTTTGTTTTCTTAAAATTTTATGGGATTTTTGGAATAGTGCTTTGTACTTCCACCATATACATTGTAAGGAGTTTGGTGCTTTTAAACTATGCTAATAAACAAAATAAAATTTAATATGACATGTCATGGTACTTAAACATCCATTTTGGAAGCTTATTTTTTGTAAATTAAAAAACTAGATTGTAAAGCATTAAAAAACAAATAGTCATACCCTTTAGCAATTAGAATCTAACTAAACAGATCTATATGCCTTTTTTTATTTAAAAAATGAAAATAATAAAATACATATTATTATCCATTACACTACTAAATTTAGTGTCTTATAGCAAAGATATTTTTGGGTCTGGCGCCGGAAGTTTTACCAGCGCTCTGTTTTTTGTCTTAATTATAGTCTATTTTTTTATTAGCCCAAAACCTAAATTGGTCATTACCTTTATTATACTAGGGCTTGCATACTACGTGATTTCCGGAATTAATTATACTGGAGAAACAAGAGATTTTTTCATTGATGCTTTAAAATATTTCATTTTCATTATAGGTATTGTGTATCTGGCTAAAGAGACAACCAGTCTAGAACTAGGCATTTTTGCATTTATTGGAGCTATGAGCATTTTAATAAATGCTGTAGTTTTTCCAACAGTTTACGGGCGCTACGGAGGTTTATACGTCAACCCAAACAATGCCGGAATTGTTTGCCTTATCGCATTTTCTTTAACTTTTGCAATTAAAAACACCTTCCTAAAATTAACGCTACAATTATTAATTGTCACCGCTGGAATTATGACACTCTCTAGATCTTTTATTCTACTTCTCGTGTTAATTAATATTATCGCAATAATTGCAAACAGAAAAAACAGCATTAGTCTATTGGCCGGTTCGACAGCGGTTGTAGTGGTTTTAACAGTGTCGTCCATGTTTAATCTAAATACGCTCAGGTTTACAGCATTTCAAAGTATTTTCGAAGGAAATCATGTTGAAACTAAAACCATTACACAAAATTCCAGAAATGAAACTTGGGCTTTATATACCGATTTAATTTTGGACAACCCTGTTGTAGGAGTTGGTTATGGTGCCTTACAAGGCATCAGTAGAACAAAATATTCAAATGTGCCCTTTGGAGTACATAATACCTTTTTAATGGTAATTGGAGAATCTGGGATTATCCCCTTTTTACTAATTATAATTATTTATATTTATCTCTTGTTTAAAAGTTTTAGACAATTGAAAACCAATCCAGAATATGCTTATATTGCTACCATTCTCGTGACGTTTTTATTTGTGTCTCATAATTATTTCGATAATTATCTGATATTATTTACATCCATTTGGCTCTATCAAAGAGTTACAGATGAATCTAAAAATCTTAACAACATGACATTAAATCCTTAAAAATATGTGTGGAATTTACGGCTCTACAATTGCTTATAATAATTCTCAAATTAATGAGAAACTTGAACGATCAAACTTTAGAGGTCCAGACAAATTAAAATTTGATCATTTTGGCGACGACAATCAGGTGATTTTCGGTCATAATAGATTAGCTATCATTGATTTGGACGAACGTTCTAACCAGCCCTTTACATATCAAGAGAAAGTACATTTGGTGTTTAATGGGGAAATTTACAATTTCAAAGACATTAAAATCACTTTAATAGAAAAAGGGTATAAATTCAATACAACTAGTGATACGGAAGTTATTTGCGCCGCATATTTAGAGTATGGGGAATCCTGTGTAAACCACTTTAATGGCATGTTTGCTTTCGTAATTTATGATAAAATTAAAAACATCTTTTTTGGAGCAAGAGATAGATTAGGACAAAAACCTTTTTATTATTATCACAATGGGAAAAACTTTGAATTTGCTAGTCAGCTTTCAGTTGTCCAGTTATACAATCAAAATTTAAGTATTTCAAAAAAAGCGATTTCATTGTATTTAGCATGGGGAAACATCCCTGATCCATACTCTATTTTTAATGAAATAAAAAAACTTCGAGCAGGACATTCTTTTGTATTTAACTTAAGTACAACTGAGTTTACAGAAAAAACTTATTGGGATATTGATTACAAAGGTGAAAACAAATATAAAGGCAGTTTTGAAGATGCCGTAAACATTCTAGATCATACTTTAAAAGATGCAGTTAAGCTACGTTTATTTGCTGATGTTCCTGTTGGAATTTTTCTTTCAGGCGGAGTTGACTCGTCTGTTATAGCGGCATTGGCTACAAAAAGCACGAATAGCAAGGTGAAAACGTTTTCGGTGAAATTTAATGAAAAAGGTTTTGATGAAAGTATTTATGCTCAACAAGTTGCAGATCACTTACAAACCGATCACCATGTTATTGAATGTAATTATGAAGAAGGAAAAAGTTTAATTATAGACTTTTGTCATTATTATGACGAACCTTTTTCAGATTCTTCAGCAATTCCATCTATGTTATTAGCTAAACACACGCGAGAAAAAGTTACTGTAGCTCTATCTGGAGATGCTGGGGACGAAAGTTTTATTGGCTACCACAGATATAATTGGATAAAAAAAGGACAACTAATTTCAAGTGTTCCATTCTTTTTAAGAAAAATAGGCGCTTCCATATTAAATCTATCCTCTAGCTATAGACTGCAAACCATTGCAAAAATATTATCTTATAAAACGGCTGACGATATTTATTTAGCCAACATGACACATTTAAATCCGTCATGGATAAAATCGGATGTGGATTATTTAGATTTAGATGAAATAAAATATCTGAAACATAAAAACAAGAATTTATTTGAACGTATATCCGATTTCGATTTAAAAAGCTACCTCGTTTGGGATATCAATACAAAAGTAGATAGAGCTACCATGGCATTTTCCTTGGAAGCCAGGGCTCCTTTGTTAGATTACAGAGTGGTGGAATTTGCTAGATCACTACCTACTTCTTTCAAGTTTAAAGGAAAAAATCAAAAACGGATTTTGAAGGAAGTGCTATATAAGTACGTGCCTAAACATATTTTCGATAGACCTAAATCTGGATTTTCGATGCCTTTTTCAGAGTGGTTTAAAACAGATTTAAAAGATTATGTGCTCTCGGAACTAAGCGATGAAAACTTAGAACATATTCCATGTATCGATGCTAAACTTGTTAGTCTTTATATAAAGGAACACATGGAAGGTAGCTGGAATCGTTTTACTATTATTTGGCAAGTTTTAGTACTTAAACAATGGTTAGATAATAACGGAAAAGGATACCCAATTAAATGAGAAATAAAAAAATAAATATCATATTTGTCATCCCATCACTTGCTGCTGGAGGAGCAGAACGTATATTATCTTTTGTAGCTCAAAATATTGATAAAGAGACGTTTAAAACAACACTTCTCGTTACAGGATATGAAAAAGACACGGTCTATCATCTAAAAAATTTAGACATTGTGTATCTTAATAAATCGAGGGTTTTAAAATCGTTTTTTAGTGTGTTTTCATATTTCAAAAAAAACAAACCCGATATTGTAGTGAGCTCTATTGTACATTTAAATGTGTTCATAGCTTTTATGTCGCCATTTTTTAGAAAGACTAAATTTGTAGCTCGAGAAGCTAATGTTTTAAGCGTTTTAAATAAATACACGCCATCTTCTTCAATTCTATTCTCGAAACGAGTTATTAGTTTAGCCTACAAATTGGTGGATTGTATTATTTGTCAATCTAAAGATATGCAACAAGATATGTTGAATTATTTCAAAATTCCTGAAAGTAAAACAGTATTGATTAATAATCCCATTACAAATGATTTTGAATTAAAAACCAATATTAGAAACAACCAAGAACCGTTAAGATTTATTACCATTGGGAGATTAAAGAAACAAAAAGGACATCTACGGATTATTGAAGCACTTTCCCAAGTAGATTTCCCATTTAAATATACCATAATTGGAAGTGGCATTGAAAAAGACATCATATTTGAAACCATCGAAAAAAATGGTTTAACAGATAAAATTGAATATATTAAATTCACCAAAGAAGTGGATAAACATCTAACACATAGTGATTTGTTTTTGCAGGGATCTTACGTAGAAGGCTTCCCTAATGTGTTAATTGAAAGTTGCGTTGTTGGAACCCCCATCTTAGCATTTAATGCACCAGGAGGATTAAACGAAATTATTGAAAATGGAACAAATGGTTTTATTGCTGAAACACTTGAGGAATACATAAACCATTTAAATGTTATTAATAAAAATTACCCTTTTAAACCCGAAACTGTTAGTCAAGTTGTTAAAGAACGTTTTAACAAAAAGAAAATCATTGCGAAATACGAAAGTTTATTTTTAAATTTGGTCAACTCTAATTAGATGACAAACAAAACAAAAATTGCTTTATTTATACCTGCAATAGGATTTGGTGGAGCAGAGAAAGTTGTTAGCCTACTTACCTTCGAATTAACCAAATATTACGATGTTACTTTAATTTTATTATATGATATTATAAAACTTCCTATTTCTAAAGATATCAAAGTAATATTGCTTTCAAAAGAAGGGGAAGAATTCAAAACTTCAAAGGCGCAACATTTTTCAGATTATATCAAGTTTATTTTTAAATACCAAAAGGTTTTAAAGACTGAAAAGATCGATGTTGTTATTTCATTTATGCTACGTCAAAACGCCATGACAGGAATAGCCAAAATGTTTAATCCCACATTAAAATCCATTATTAGCGAAAGATGTTTCCCTTCTAAACGTTATAATAATTCGAAATTAATTTCCATTATCTCGAAAACAATGATTCCTTTTTTTTATAATAGAAATGATAGGTTGTTTTCTAATTCCATTCATATTAATCAGGATTTAAGAACACATTTCAACGTAAAAATAGATGCCAGTGTAATTTACAACCCTACTGTTTTAAATAATAAAAAGTTAAACTCTGATAATTATAGTCATCCACCAGACATATTTAAAATTGTAACAGTTGGCAGATTAACGGCTGTTAAAAACCAAAAACACATTCTTAACAGTTTGAGCAAACTACCAGAGCATTTTCGTTTAGATATTTATGGAGATGGCGACATTCTCGAAGAACTTGAACAATTATCAATTAATTTGAACTTAAAAGATAGGGTCAATTTTAAAGGGAACGTCCTTGATGTCCATTCTAAAATTTTTGATAGCCATTGTTTTGTTTTAAGCTCTTTAACTGAAGGATTTCCAAATGCACTACTTGAAGCTTTGTCATTAGGAATACCTGTTATTGCTACTAACTGCATGTCCGGACCTTTGGAGTTACTGAACGAAAATGAACCCATAGAAATAGAAAACGGATCCTTTTTTAAAGCAAAATATGGAATTTTAATTAATATAGATGATGTTGAAGGTTTAACAAAAGCTATTACATACTTACAAGAAAACCAAGAACAGCGTATAACCTATAGCGAGTTGGGCTATAATCGCGCAAAAGATTATGGAGTAGATAAAATTGGTTTAAAATTAAAATCCCTGATAGATAGCATTTGATAATAAGGTTTAAAACCAATTTCAAAAGTGATTTAATATAGGTTTGGTTTTTTAAACTTTTAAAAAGAAAATATTAAATTTGAACTGATTACAATTCGATGACTAAAAAAATCTGTATAATTGGTGGTGAAGATGTACATAAGAGAATTCTTTTGTCCAACTATTTAATGGATGCTGGTTTTCAAGTCACTATTATTGGCACTAGCAATCAGGTTTTTCCAGATTCTATAACTTATGTCCCGTATAATTTAAACAGAAGCTTCTCTCCTATTTCAGATTATAAGACGCTCTCTTGGCTAAAACATTTTTTTAAGAATAATTCCTTCGACCTCATTCATACGTTCGATACCAAACCTGCATTTTTAGTACCCTTATCACAATTAAAAACAAATACACCAATAACAAGAACTGTTACGGGTTTAGGGACTATTTTTATGTCTAATTCCTTTTCTAGCGCCATTTTAAGAAAGGTTTATTTGTTTTTACACATCTTAGTGAAAAAAAGAATTACTAATACCATTTTTCAAAATGAAGACGATAAAAACCTTTATTTAAAATATAATTTAATTTCAAACTCAAATTATAGCATAATATTAAGTAGCGGTATTGAGTTAGATTTGATAACGCAAAAAGCCAAACGAAATAACCAAACCTTCACTTTTATCTGTGTTGCAAGGTTGGTTTATGAAAAAGGGATTGTCAATCTTTTAGAAGCCGCAAGAATTTGTAGCAATAAAGGTTACAACTTTAAATATCTGTTAGTTGGTCCGCTTGAAGAAAACTCTAAAAGACTTAATAAAACCGTTCTTTCTCAATACGAAGATATAGTTGACATTCTGGGTTCCAGAAACGATATTTTAAATTTGCTGGAAAACTCTGATGCTTTTGTGTTGCCTACTTTTAGAGAAGGTTTTTCTAGAGTTTTACTAGAGGCTGCAGCAGTTGGACTACCAATAATTTCCACAAATGTTACTGGGGTTCGGGATTTTACAAGGCATAATCAAGAAGCTATTTTAATTGAACCTCAAGACTCTGAATCCTTAGCTGATGCTATGATTGAAATTGCTACAAACAAGGAATTAGCAGATAAATTAGCCAAAAACGCTTTAATACACGTCAAACTGTTCAGTCTTGAAAATGTTTCTAAACAATATATAACTATATTTAACACAGCTATTAATCACAATTAAAATCATGAAAATTCCGTTTTCACCTCCTTATATAAACCAAGACGTTATAAAAGAAGTTAACAGCGCTTTAGAATCTGGTTGGATTACCACTGGTCCTAAAGTTAAACTTCTGGAAGAACTTGTTTGCAAATATACCTTAGCGCAAAATACACTTTGTGTTAATTCGGCTACTTCAGGCCTCATGTTGGCCTTAAAATGGTACGGTATTGGTGTTGGAGACGAAGTTATAATTCCTGCTTACACTTATGCTGCTACAGCCTTAGCTGTTATACATGTTGGAGCAACTCCAGTGATGGTTGATGTGGAAGCCGATTTCAATATCTCTATTAAACAAATTGAAAAAGCAATTACACAAAAAACCAAAGCAATTATTCCTGTTGATTTTGCTGGATGGCCATGCAACTATGATGAGTTATTAAACCTGCTTGAAAAAAAACAAAATATATTTACACCTTCTACAGAAAATCAGATAAAATTAGGAAGAATTCTTATTCTATCAGATTCTGCTCATTCTATAGGCGCAACATATAAAGAACAGTATTTGGGATCCATTACAGATATTACTGTTTTTTCCTTTCATGCCGTAAAAAACGTTACAACTGCAGAAGGCGGTGCTGTTTGCCTTAATTTACCAAAGCCCTTTAATAACCAAGATGAATATAATTACTTGAGGTGTTTTTCATTAAACGGACAAACTAAGGATGCTTTTACAAAATCTAAAGCTGGAGGCTGGAGATACGATATTATTTATCCAGGATTAAAAATAAACATGCCAGATATCTTGGCCGCCATTGGAGTGGCTCAATTACCTGAGTATTTTGAAAAAACTCTCGATACTCGAGTTAATATCTACGAATTTTATCATCAGTTCTTTAAAACTAAACCTTGGGCTATTTTACCTCCATATGAAGATGAAGACAAAAAATCTTCATGTCATTTGTATGCCTTAAGGATTAAAGGGATTTCCGAATCAACCAGAGATACTATTATTGAAGATATTTCAAAAAATGGCGTAGCTGTTAATGTACATTTTCAACCCTTACCAACCTTAAGTCTTTTTAAAGAAATGGGGTTCAATATAGCTGATTATCCAATGGCATACAACAATTACAAATGTGAAATATCGCTACCAATCTACCCTCAATTAACTCAAGAAGAGCTTGAGTATATTGTAAGTACGGTAGCTAATGCTATTGAGTCGCAAATATGATTAAAAGAATCTTTGATATAGTTTTTTCTTTTTTTGGTTTAATAATATTATTACCTTTATTACTCCTTATAGCAATACTAATTAAAGTAGAATCTAAAGGCTCGCTTTTCTATTTACAAACTAGAGTTGGCAAGCATAATAAAGATTTTAAAATTTTTAAATTTAGAACCATGTTTGTTGGGTCTGATAAAAAAGGGTTATTGACCCTTGGTGATCGAGACCCTAGAATAACAAAAACAGGTTATTTTTTAAGAAAATATAAATTAGATGAACTCCCACAACTAATCAATGTTTTTATAGGCAACATGAGTTTTGTTGGCCCAAGACCAGAAGTACGCAAATATGTGAATTATTATTCTGAAGAAGATTTAATGATTTTCTCTGTGAAACCTGGAATTACCGACTATGCTTCCATCATTTACAGAGATGAAGCGGAACTCTTGAAAGGAACCGACAATCCTGATGCGTTTTATATTGAAACCATCATGCCTGAAAAACTCAAATTAAACAAGAAATACATTAATAGCCATGATCTGTTTACAGATTTGAAAATTATTTTAAAAACGTTTAAAATTATTATTTCATGATGGATATTTCAAATGGATACTTTGTTATTTCTTTGGATTTTGAACTACACTGGGGAGTTTTTGATAAAAGAAGTGTTGCCGAATACAAAGAAAATTTAGAGAATGTTAAACTAGTAATCCCAAGGCTATTAGATCTTGCAGATACTTATAACATTAATCTAACCTTCGCAACTGTAGGGTTTTTGTTTAATAAAAATAAGCAGGAACTTTTAAATAACAATCCAAAATTATTACCTGGCTATACAAATTCCAAATTTTCTCCCTATACAAAATTGGAAACTATTGGGGAAAATGAGACTGAAGATGAATTTCATTTTGCATCTGGTTTAATAGATTTAATAAAGAAAAAAAAACAGCACGAAATAAGCACACACACCTACTCTCATTATTATTGTCTAGAAGATGGTCAAACAGAAGAGCAGTTTGAGGCAGATCTTGTTGCCGCTATTTCTGTGGCTTCAAAAAAGAATATTAACGTAAAAAGTATAGTTTTTCCAAGAAACCAAGTAAATCAAAAATATCTAGACATATGCGTTAAACATGGCATTACCTCTTACAGAGGAGTCGAGAATCATCGAATTTATAATACATTAGATAGAGATTACTATAAAAAACAATCCACTAGAGCACTTAGGCTAATTGATACTTATGCAAACTTAACTGGCTTTAATACTTATAATATTAAAAAATTAAACACAACAAAAAACATTTCAAACATACCTTCCAGCAACTTTTTAAGACCTTATAGTAAAACCCTAGAATTTTTTGAACCCTTAAAAATTAATCGTGTTAAAAGGGCAATGACTTACGCCGCAAAAAACAGTGAGATGTTTCATCTTTGGTGGCATCCTCATAATTTCGGCAAACACATAGATGCGAATTTCAAAGGACTAGAAACCATTTTAAAACATTACAAATACTTAAATGAAAACTATAAATTCAATAGTATAACTATGACAAAATTAGCTAGTTTAGTTTAAATATTATTCAAACTGAGTTATTCCGAAGTAATCAAATAAGATTCGCAAGCTCTCCTCTACTTGTGTAAATTCCGAACCTCTAAATAATTTAAAATAAACTCAATATGATTCATTATTTTTAAAGTGTGATATTGTTTTTTTTGTATATTGAACCAATCAAAATAGCCCTATAATATTTTACATATTCTTCCCTTTTTTCAATTTATAGCATGTTTAAATGTATTAAGTTTGCTTTTAAACTAACTGATTTAATTTTTTTTAATCCTTACAATTAAATATTTAATTATTCAGATTTAAGAAACGCATTATTATAAATAAAATACAACAACGTAAATATTAGTTATATAACGTATTTATTTGACGATTGCTGTTTAAACGTAGATATTTACTATGATTAAAAATGAATCTTATTTGAATTCAAAAATATGGTTGTCCTCACCTCACATGAGTGGACATGAAGAAAAGTTCATAAAAGAAGCATTTAATACTAATTGGATTGCGCCTTTAGGACCTAATGTCAATGGTTTTGAAAAAGATTTGGAATCTTATTTAGAGAACAACGCTAATGTAGTAGCCTTAACATCAGGGACAGCGGCAATACATTTGGCTTTGGTTTTACTAAACGTTTCAAAAAATGATGAAGTCATTTGCCAAACTAAAACATTTGTAGCCTCTGTGAATCCGGTAACTTACTTAGGCGCTAAACCCGTTTTTGTAGATAGTGAAATTGACACATGGAATATGTGTCCTATTTTATTGGAGCAGGCCATAAATGATAGATTAAACATAGGGAAAAAACCAAAAGCCATAATTGTAATTAATTTATATGGCATGCCACATAAAGTGAAGGAAATACAAAACATATCGAATAAATATAACATACCAATAATTGAAGATAGTGCTGAAGCTTTAGGAAGTAGCTACTTTAATAAAAAGTGTGGCACTTTTGGCGATTTGTCTGTTTTATCTTTTAATGGAAATAAAATAATCACCACTTCCGGTGGCGGAGCTTTAGTTGCTAAAGATATTAAGACGAAAGAAAAAACCATTTTTTTGGCAACACAAGCCAAAGATCCCGGAATTGAATATTCGCACACCCATGTTGGCTACAATTATAGAATGTCGAACATTTTAGCAGGCATAGGCAGAGGACAAATGGAGGTTCTTGATAACTATGTAGCCTTAAGAAGGAAAAACTATCGTTATTATTATGATCAATTAAGCAGTATAAATGACATTCGTTTTCTAAATGAACCCGAGGGCTACTTTTCAAATAGATGGTTAACTTGTATTGAGCTTCCAACTAATAAAATGCGAGAAGACTTGCTACATCTTTTGCAAGAGAACAACATAGAAGCTAGACCTTCATGGAAGCCCATGCATTTACAGCCTATCTTTAAAGAGTATACAAGTTATCTCAATGGTGTTTCAGAGAGATTATACAAAACAGTTTTATGTCTGCCTAGTGGTTCAAATTTAACAAAAGGTGAATTAGACAAAATTATCAATTTAATAAAACAATATTTTGGATAAATTCATTAACATTTTAAGAAAATTATCAGATCAATACGCCTCTAAGTGGCTGGTTTTGCTCTTTGACTTATGTGTTGTTGCCTTTACTTTTTTTATTGCATACATTATTCGTTTTAACTTCATTATTGATTTTGAGTTCAACCTTTTCTTTAAACAAATCCCTTTTGTTTTAGTCGCTGCTTTAATAAGTTTTTTAATAGTAAGCTCCCACAAAGGCGTTGTAAGATTTACTGGCGCTAAAGATATTATTAACATCATTATTGGAATAAATATTTTAGCCACCATACTAATTGTAACCACTTTTTTAAGTAGAAAATACCAGTTTGATGTTGTTTTTGATATTCCAGGCTCCATTATATACATTCATTTACTGCTAAACATTTTCTTTCTGGTAGGCTCTAAATTTTTTGTGAAATCACTTTATAGAATAATTGTTACAGATTTCGAAGAACAAAAATCTGTTCTAATATATGGTGCAGGTACTTCTGGTATGATAACCTATGATGCGGTATCCAACGATCCAAAAAGCAATATCAAGGTTGTGGGATTTTTAGACGATAACGATGGTAAGGCTGGTAAAAAAATTAACCTTCTTAATGTTTACGAACCAGATAAAATTACAAAAGAATTTATTCAAAAAAATAGTATTGATGAAGTTATCATCTCTATACAAAGCATAGACTCCAACAGGCTTTTAGAAATTACCAGCAAGTTGTTTGCCTTAAATCTTAAGGTTAAAATAGTGCCGGCTGTTCAAAACTGGATAGATGGCGATTTAAGTATTGGTCAAATTAAAGATATTAATTTGGAAGATTTACTTGGTAGAGAACCTATAAATATAGACAACCCAATGTTAGTCGAGGAATATAATAATAAGATTATTCTTGTCACTGGATCTGCAGGCTCCATTGGTAGTGAGCTAGTTAGGAAGTTAGTACGTTATAATTTTCAAAAATTAATACTGATTGATAATTCCGAATCTCCTTTATACGATTTGCAACAAGAACTTCACCAAAAAGGTATTACAAACATAGAATGCATAGTTGCAGATATAAGGAATCAAATTAGAATTGATAATATTTTTAACGAATATAAGCCAGACATTGTGTTTCATGCCGCCGCCTATAAACACGTGCCTTTAATGGAGCATAATCCATATGAAGCTGTAAGCGTTAATGTTCGAGGCACTAATAATGTTATTAACCTGTCTGTAAAATATGGGGTAGAGAAATTTATTCTAATTTCAACCGATAAAGCTGTTAACCCAACCAATGTAATGGGGGCAACAAAGCGTATTGCTGAAATGATTATTTGTTACCAAAACACAGTTACAACAGGCAAAACGAAATTTATAATAACTCGTTTCGGTAATGTATTGGGCTCTAATGGTTCTGTAATTCCTTTGTTTAAAAAACAAATTGAAAATGGTGGTCCATTAACGGTTACGCACAAAGACATCATTAGGTATTTCATGACTATACCAGAAGCATCTCAATTGGTACTGGAAGCAGCTGCCATGGGACTAGGTCAGGAAATATTTGTTTTTGACATGGGGAAACCTGTCAGAATTTTAGATTTAGCCGTCAATATGATTACCCTTTCAGGCTTTAGATATCCGGAAGATATTGATATTAAAATCACAGGTTTAAGACCTGGAGAGAAAATATTTGAAGAATTACTAGTAGATGGTGAGAACACCAAACCTACTTATAATGAAAAAATAATGATTGCAAAATGTAAACCTTTAAATAATTTAGATGTTAAAATTATTATTGAAGAATTGTGTAATTTAGGACCTAGCACACAAAATATCGCAATTGTTTCAAAAATTAAGGACATTGTAAAAGAATACAACCCTAATAATAGCAAATACGACGTATTAAACAATTAAAAAAAAGAGTTAAAAATCTAATTATCAAAATGAGAAATTTTAAACATATACTAAAAAATACAGTTGCTATTATTCTATTGGCCACCTCTTTATCATGTGTTACAAGTAAAGAGATTATTTACTTTCAAGACGAACCACTTAACGCGTTAAACGCTGTAGCTATTAATTCTGAAATAGCATATAAACCTAACGATTTATTGACCATAAATGTTTCAGCAATAGATCCTGCAACAGTAATGCCTTTTAATTTACCTGTTATTACCAACAGCTCTACATCTCTAGATTCTCGAGGAGAAATTAGAATGCAAACCTATATTATAGATCAAGATGGAAACATTGATTTCCCTGTTTTAGGAACCCTTAAACTTGGCGGTCTTACAAGAGAACAAGCCACTTTAATGTTTAAAAAACAAATTTCTGAGTTCGTTAAAGACCCTATCATAAACATTAGGCTTACCAATTTCACAGTTACTGTTTTAGGAGAAGTAAATAATCCAGGAACTTACATTGTAGAAGAAGAACGTATTTCATTTATTGAAGCCTTAGGTCTTGCCGGAGATTTAACCATTCACGGCATAAGAAATAACATCTTTTTAATTAGAGAAGAAAATGGCGTTAAACGTTTTACAAAATTTGATTTAACGTCTATTAATGTCGTGAATAATCCAAATTATTATTTACAACAAAACGATATTTTGTATGTTGAACCTAACTCAGCAAAAATACGATCAGCATCTTATAATCAAAATTATGTTTTAATTATTTCTGCTGTTGGAACCCTAGCTACTATTGCTGCAATACTCATAAGATAATAATCGATAATGCTATCAAAATATTATGAATCAAAACACTGACTTAAACGGCATTATAAAGCCCTATTTAAACAAATGGAAGTTTATTTTATTATGCACCATATTCGCTGTCGCATGTGCTTTTATGTATTTAAGATATGCCGATTATGAATATCAGGCAAATGCCAAAATTAAAATTAAAGAAACCCAAGAAAACGATAAACTTGCTGAACTTTCAAGAATGCAAAATTATGGTTTGTTTAGAACTGAAAATAATAATGTTTTAGATGAAATTGAAGTCATTCGATCTAGGATAATCATAGAACAAGTAGTAAAAGAACTAAAATTTAATATTCAATATTTTGTTGAAGGACGTATAAAAGCATCAGAAGAGTATAAAAACCCTCCAATAAATATTAATTTTAGCGCGACAGATTCTATTATTCACACTATAGATACCACTTTTAACATCAAAATTCAGTCAGCCAATAATTTTCTTTTAAAGGGAATTAATTTTACTGAAAAATTCTCTTTTAATGGTCAGGAAGAATCCGATTTAGACGATGAAGGTACCGTCTATGGTTTTGGAGAAAGTATAGCCACAAGCTTTGGTAATATAATAATTACACCTAGAATTGGAGAAGATGCTACCAAAATAGGCTCAAATATTATAATAAAAATAAGCCCACTCTCTAGTGTTGTTTCTAAATATAAATCAAACCTCATTATCTCTAACCAGGAAATGTCTAGCATTATCACGTTATCCATTAATGATAATGTTCAAGAAAAAGCAAAATTATTTTTAGAAAAACTTATTGAAAAATATAATGAAGACGTCCAAAACGACAAACAACAAGTTGTTGATGCTACTTCAGAATTTATAGATAACAGATTAGATATTGTTTCTCGAGAATTGGGAGATGTCGATATAGATGCAGAAACTATCCAAAAAACTAATAAATTAACTGATTTAGCGACACAATCCAACTTATCATTACAGAGCGAAAGACAAAATAAAGATAGATTGGTTGATGCAGCAATGCAAATTCAACTAATTGATTATATGAGTGAACATATTGGGACTAATGTAAAAAGCTCAGATCTATTGCCATCAAACATAGGCATTTCAGATAATTCGGTTTCTCAACTAACCCAGCAATACAACAACCTCGTCTTAGAAAAGAATAGATTGTTAAAAAATTCCAGCGAAAAAAACCCTACTGTTGTTAACCTTACCAATCAAATAGATCAACTAAAAACTAATTTAACTCAAAGTCTTGATAATATTAAGCACACCAACGAACTGAACTACAATTCACTGGTAACTGAAAACAATAGAATTAGCTCACAGATTTATGCTGCTCCAAAAAAGCAACGGCAGTTTAGAGATATCAAGAGACAACAAGATATAAAAGAAGGCTTGTATTTATTTCTTTTGGAAAAACGAGAAGAAGCTGCAATTACTCACGGGGTGTCATCGCCTAACGCAAAATTAGTGGATGAAGCTTATGCCTCTGGAATTCCTGTTGCTCCAAAAAAAGCAATAATAATTCTTGCTGCCTTAATTTTAGGTTTTGGTTTTCCAATTGCAATAATTTATATGTTGAATTTGCTAGATGATAAAGTTCACAATATTACCGACATTAAAAAAGAAGTCACAATCCCTTTTATTGGTGATATACCAAGGTCTAAAAATAATAAACTTTTAATCTCAAAAGTAGACTACTCCCCTAAAGCAGAAGCGTTTAGAATGATAAGAACCAATGTGGAATTTATGCTTCAAAACATTGAAAATAGATCTAAAATCATTTTTGTCACTTCTACTACAAGTAAAGAAGGGAAATCTCATACAGCAACAAATCTGGCTTTATCCTTATCATATTCAGATAAGAAAGTCTTATTAATTGAAACAGATATTCGAGTTCCAAAGGCAACAAATTACCTGGATATCGATAATACTTTTGGGCTTACTAATTTTATTGGAAATAAGAAAATTGAAATTAAAGAGGTTATATTCCAGCACAAAGACAATGAATATTTTGATATAATTCCGTCTGGAACCATTCCTCCAAATCCTGCCGAATTACTCATGAGTAATCGTGTTAAAGAACTTTTTGAATACGTATCCCCTATTTACGATTATATTATTGTAGATACTGCCGCTATTGGCTTAGTAACAGACACCTTACTAATTAGTAAATATGCAGATTTGTTTATTTTTGTAGCAAAGGCCAACTATATCACCAAGAAGCAATTAGAATTGGCACAACGTATGTACACTGAAAAAAGATTGCCAAACATGACCATATTACTTAATAGCGTTGACCATAGAAAAGGTTATGGTTATGGCTATGGATACGGAACAAGTCCAGGGAAAAAGAAATGGTGGAAATTTTCTTAAACTAACTTTTTCTTCTGTTTTTTTCTTTTGCTAATAACATAAGCTCTCTTCCTGTTTGCCCAGCTACTGATGTGTTTTCCTCTGCTCTTCGTATTAAGTAAGGCAGCACATCTTTAACAGGTCCAAATGGCACGTATTTCGCTACATTATAACCTAAATTAGCTAAATTGAAACTGATATGGTCACTCATACCATAAAGCTGTCCAAACCACACACGATTATCAGTTTTAGCAATCCCTTTTTCTTTCATCATATCAAGAATAAGGTAACAACTAGCTTCATTATGCGTTCCAGCAAAAAGTGAAATAACCTCTAAATGTCCTAAGATAAATTGCGCCGCATCATTAAAATTCTCGTCCGTTGCTGCTTTACTTTCACAAATGGGCGTTGGATATCCTTTTTTAGTAGCACGTTCGTTCTCTTTTTCCATATAGGCACCACGAACTATTTTGTAACCTAAAAAATACCCATTTTCTTTAGCATGTACTAACTCCTTTTTCATGAAGTCCATTCTATCATGTCTATACATTTGCAAGGTATTATAAACAACGGGCTTTTCTTTATTATAGTGTTGCATCATCTTAGTAACCAATTCATCTACAGATTTTTGCATCCAACTTTCTTCTGCATCAATTAGCAACTCTACATCTTTTTCTTTGGCCAATTTACAAACCTTGTCATACCTGGCCTCTATCCTATTCCATTGCTCCTGTTCTTCTGGAGTAAATGCCACACCTTCACTTTTCTTTTCGTATAAAATAGGTTTTCCAAAACCTGTAGGTTTAAAAACGGCTATTGGCATAGCTTCTTTATTTTGCGAAAAGTTGATTATCTCAAGTGTTTTATCCATTGCAGCATCAAAAAAAGACTCTACCTCTTTACCCTCAACAGAAAAATCCAAAACAGAACTAACCCCTTTTTCGTACATAGAATCAATAACTGGGATGCAGTCTTTTTCGCTAATACCACCACAAAAATGATCGAAAACAGTTGCTCTAATCACGCTATCAACAGGAAGATTTGCTTTAATAGCAAAATTCGTCAACACCTTACCAACCTTAACTAAAGGTTCGTAAGAAATCATTTTAAATAATAAATAGGCTCTATTAAGTTCTGAATTGCTTTTTAAAGAAAAAGCGATTTCAGTATTATCGAAAAGTCTTTCTGTGGACATGCTCTTAAAAATTATGTGCAAATATAATTATAGTATTGCTACATTTTTATAAAAAAATGCCATAATTTTCGCCTTTAATTTTTCTAAAAAAAGATATGAATTCTATTACAACTTCAAACTACTTAATTCATTTTAATACAACGTGTTACCAAGAAATTAACACGCATTTAAAAGCCGTCAATTATTCAAAAATATTTGTTTTGGTCGACCAAAACACACACGAATATTGTTTACCACAGTTTTTAAGTAATTTAGAAACCGATTTGAACATAGAAATAATTGAAATTGAAGCTGGAGAAGTCAACAAAAGTATCGAAACCTGCTCTGGCGTATGGAATGCTTTATCAGAACTTGAAGCCGACAGGAAAAGTTTGATGATTAATCTAGGTGGTGGTGTTATAACAGACTTAGGAGGTTTTGTAGCCTCAACCTTTAAGCGCGGGATCTCGTTTATTCAGGTGCCTACTACCCTTTTAGCTATGGTAGATGCCTCTATTGGAGGGAAAACAGGAGTCGATCTTGGGCATTTAAAGAACCAAATAGGTGTGATAAATACTAGTGAAATGGTTTTGGTGGACACATCATTTCTAAAAACGTTACCAGAAAACCAAATGCGATCTGGTCTCGCCGAAATGCTGAAACATGGATTAATTTACAGCCAAGACTATTGGAATAAGTTTACCACGTTAGAAAAATCACATACAGATGATTTAGACGAATTAATCTACGAATCCATAGAAATAAAGAACAGTATTGTTGAAAAAGATCCTCATGAAAACAACCTAAGAAAGACCTTAAATTATGGTCATACACTTGGTCACGCAATTGAATCTTATTATTTAAGTAACCCTAGTAAAACTCCTCTACTTCACGGAGAAGCGATTGCTATTGGAATGATATTAGCTACTTATATCTCTACCAAATTAACCGGCTTTTCAAAAGACGAATGCAATAAAATTAAAGATACTATTCTAACTATTTTTGGGCAACCTAAAATTTCAGAGGAAGATATAATTCCTATAATCGATTTATTGAAATTTGATAAGAAAAACGAACATGGTAAAATCTATTTCGTGCTTCTTGAAGCCTATGGGAACTCTAAAATAAACTGTCAAGTTGAAAACAACTTAATCCTTGAAGCCTTCAAATACTATAATTCTTAATTTGTAATTGAAATAATTTGTAACTTTATAAAAATTGCTAAAGATAAAAGTAAATGCTATTCATTAATTTTAAACCTTTAAGTAATGAAACGAGTTATTGCAGATTACAAGAAACTTACTCCCCAAATCCTAAAGTTGCTAACTGACAAATTTCCAGATGGCTACGATGACGACGATGTTATTACGTTTGAAAACCATAAAAACGAAATAATAGAAGCTGTAGAAGTACGCACCTTAGATACAATCTATCTTGTTAAGGTTAGCAGCAAATTACGCTATACCATGACCAATTTTGAAGGCATTGAAGACCTAGAATTAAACAACTTAGGACATGTTATTGTTGAGGAAGAGATTAAAGCAGAGGCCTTTAAAGATGAAGAAGAATAACTACAAATAACGTGATTCAATTATCTGGCAATGGTGTTTTTCATGACCTATTGTAACAAAACCTATAGCTCGAACAGACATATTTACACCACTTGCTTCACCAATTTGCATAAGCATATCGACATCCATACCCTTAAACAGCATTAAGGTAGATTCCCTAACTAATTGATATTCTTTAAATAAATCTTTTCTAGTTCTATCATTAGCATTCGCTACAGAAGCGTATGCGTTTTCCTCAAATCCCGCCAAACTAACTGTATCTCTTCTAGCGAAACGCAATGCTCTATAGGCAAAAATACGTTCGGTGTCTATCATATGTTGAATAACATCCTTAATAGTCCATTTTGCTTCTTGATAGCGGTATTCAAGTTTATCATCAGGAATGGACTTCAGAAAGGTTAAGGTTTCCTGTAAGCTGGAAGCTATTCCAGAAATCAAATCTTTAGATCCAGCTAGCTTAACATAGTTTGCATAAAACTCGCCATATTCCTTTTCTAATAAATCGTTTACATACATAGGTTTTATCTTAAAAAAAAACCTCTTTCGCTTGAAAGAGGTCCTAAAGATTCTTAATATTCCACTACAGATCTTTGAAAACTGAGTGCATTAATCGTTTTTTATCATTTAAACTTTCTTCCAACGAAATCATAGTTTCCGTTCTATAAACGCCTTCTATGTCGTCTAACATAAAGATAATATCTTTAGCATGTTCCGTGTTTTTAGCTCTAATCTTACAAAAGATATTGAACTTCCCAGTGGTAATATGAGCTACGGTTACAAAAGGAATATCATTAATACGTTCTAAAACAAACTTGGTTTGAGAGGTGTTTTGTAGAAAAATCCCAACATAAGCTATAAAAGAATAGCCCAGTTTTTTATAATCTAAAGTTAAAGAAGACCCTTTAATTATACCTGCATCTTCCATTTTTTTTACCCTTACATGAATAGTTCCAGCAGAAATAGATAAGCTTTTTGCTATATCCGTAAAAGGAACTCTCGTGTTTTCAATTAACATATCTAGTATTTGATGATCAATTTCATCTAACTTAAATTTCGCCATTTTTAATTTTTTTTTAAATAAAAAGCAAAAATAGTATATTATTATTGAATTATATCTTTTAAAATCAAAGATTACACTAGTTTAGTTGAATATTTAACACCCTTTAAAATAAGACTTTCTAGGACAATCCCCTCGACAACATTCTGATGATTTTCATTTGTAAGCTCCTCTCCATCTGCAAAAATCTCTTTATGACCAAAATAAGTCTTTAGATCACCTATTTTCTCAACCATTGGAATAAATTCTATCTTGTTGTCTTTTAAAACCTCCTGATATTGGACAGCAACGTCAAAAATTGCATATTCATTACTTATCAACATTTTAGCGTCTCTAATGATGATATCAAAATGATTTTTACAATTCTGCGGAATACCTAAATAGGCTTCATAAGCAACCCCATCTACCTTGTTTTTAGATATATAATCAATACTGAAGAGAATAGCTTGAAACATATAAAACCTTGTCACTTCGCGGTTGTAGTCGTTTTTAAAATGCCCTGCTTCGAATAAAATAGTTGGACAATTTAAAGATTGAAATGTATCCCCTACACAGTTGCCATTATAAGCATCATCATAAATCCCTATTTGATTTGGAATTTGTGTATGCAACAAATTATTAGTGGCAACTATAACTTCCATAGCTTTTTTTCGTGTTTCAGTAACTGCGCAAGTTTCATCCTGAGCGGGAGACAAAAAAGACAAAATAGCCGAGTTAGCATTATTTCCAGCACCAAATATAGTGCGTTGTCCATGTAAATTAAAACAGTAATCCGGTTTGATTTCATCGAACAAACCCCTTAAAACCTGGCTTTCTGGCTGCGAAAGATTTTTTGCATCTCTATTTAAATCGATGTCATTGGCATTTAGTCTCGTATAACGCTTAGCTCCGTCTGGATTTAAAATAGGAACTATAACTAAAGTACAGTTTTTAAGTATTTGCTGAATAGATACACTTGAATCCTTTACAAACACATTACAAATATCAAAAAGCGCCTTCGTAGTTGTACTTTCGTTTCCATGCATTTGAGACCACAACAATATTTTTTTTGGACCAGTTCCAATTTTAATGGAGTGAATAGGTTCACCTAAAACTGAAATCCCAATGCCTTCAATTTCAAAATGATTTTTTAAGTTTTCTATTAGTGGATGAATATGCTCTTGATGAACATACCTGTTTTTAAGTCGTGTTTCTTTATGTGAATCATAAAGGGTTTTTAAAAAGATTGAAGTCATCTAAAACGGTTTGATACAAATGTAAACAATTAACTATTTACAATTGTAAACAATGAAATCACATCAATCTGTTTACATTACTATACAAACGCCCCTTTGTTTTCTCCTTTTAAAAGCAGAATTATTCTGAAAATTTAACATAATAATTATTTGATAATTAAAATATTTAATTCTAGATGTTTAAGTAGTCCTATATAAAGTATTAGTTATATTTATTTTATTCGTTATCGATCAAACACATGTACGATATGATTATAATCGTTACATTTGTAAATAGAAAAACGCCTATTTAAAGTTTACAATGATAAACAACGAAGATTTCGCAAAAAGACTTCAAAAAGTCATCGATTACTACAACGAAAGTGCTTCTTCTTTCGCTGAAAAAATAGGCGTACAACGTTCTAGTATATCACATATTCTTTCTGGAAGAAACAAACCAAGTTTGGATTTTGTATTAAAAGTCCTCTCTTCTTTTCCTGAAGTTGAACTATATTGGCTGCTAAATGGCAAGGGGAAATTTCCTTATGAAGGAAAAACCGAAGTTGTAATTCCGGTTGAAAAAAATATTAAAGAGGAAAAAATAACTCATCAAGTTTCCGAAATAAAACAAACTGTAAAAAATAACTCCAATGAAAAATCTATAGAACGGATTGTTATTTTTTATACTGACGGAAGTTTTAAAAACTACGAAGATTTATAAAATGCAAAAAGCTTGAATAAATATTCAAGCTTTTTTTTATTTTCGATATTTCAGAAAAAATTATTTTATAAATCGGCTATGCCAACTATCGCTAGCAGGAACTTCCCAATTTTCATTAAACTCTGCGATATTTACAACAAGGTTGTTAAAAACGATCGTATTTTTAGATACAGCTTTATCCTTAGCCATTTTCTTAAAATCTACTAATGTTTTATATGCTATAAAATCGCCTTGCTTGTAGGACACGTTCATTTTGTCTAATAAGTCAACCTGATACTCTTTTTCTAACTCTTGAATAAAATGCACTGAAGCATCAATAGAACATCCTGTTGCAGCTCCAGCCTGTTGATTCAAGCCTATAACAATAAAACGTTTATACACTATTTTGTAGCCAGCCTGCAAATCGCTTCCATGAGCAGTCCAATTTTCAATAAAAATATCAAGCTTGGTCGCGATGTCATTTATTTCGTCTTCAGAAAAAGAACGATTGCACTGGTAAATCCAAACTTTGGATTCTTCTGGTAAGGTATTAAAATCTACTAACATCTTTAATCTAGTGAGTTTGCAATTAATTCAGCGATATCCAGCACTTGGACGCTATCTTCTTTTTCTTTGGCTTTCACACCATCAGTCATCATGGTATTACAATAAGGACAGCCTGTTGCAATGATATTTGATTGTGTTTCTAAAGCATCTTCCGTTCGTAACACATTAATGTCTTTATCACCTTTTTCTGGTTCTTTAAACATTTGCGCACCACCAGCACCACAACATAAAGCTGTTTGCCTGTTGCGTTTCATCTCTACAACTTCCACTCCTAAAGATTTTAGTAAGTCTCTTGGAGCTTCGTAAATATTGTTGCCACGACCTAAGTAACATGGATCGTGAAAGGTTATGCGATTTCCTTTTAATTGACTCGCATTCCCTATTTTTAATTTTCCAGACTTTAAAAGGTCATTAATAAACTCTGTATGATGTTGTACTTGATAATGTCCACCAAGTTCTGGGTATTCGTTTTTTAAGGTATTAAATGAATGCGGACAAGCAGTTACAATCCTCTTTACTTCATAGGCATTTAATACTTCAATATTTGTAACGGCTTGCATTTGAAATAAAAATTCATTTCCTGCTCGTTTGGCAACATCTCCAGTGGAACTTTCTTCGGTTCCTAAAACAGCAAAATCTACGTTTGCCATATTGAGAATCTTAACAAAAGCTCTGGTTATTTTTTTAGCTCTATCGTCATAACTTCCAGCTGCTCCAACCCAGAATAAAATTTCTGGTTGTCTGCCTTCTGCCATACATTGTGCCATGGTTGGCACTTTTAATTGTTCGCTCATTTTATTAAATGCTTTAATTATGAGATTAGCTGCGCTAAATCTTCGATTTTCTGCTTTCGCAGAAACTTATTATTTATGTTGACCATCGTCAAAGACTTGAATGGTCACCTTCTTATCTACTAAATCTGTAAATTTCCCTTTATATCTCGTAGCTTTCACTAAATGATTATCGATCCAATGGTAGTTCCCTCCTCTTGGTTTTCCCATTAATAAACTATGAAATTTAAATCCGTTTTTATTCAACCAATTTGTGGTTACCTCTCTGTGGTCTTCAGTTCTTGATGTGAAGAAACAAATTAAATGTCCCTCATCATGCCATTTATTACAAGTTGCTAAAGCATCTGGATAAGGTGCGCAAGTTGCCATTCTTTCTGGCTCTTCATTTGGAATATCATCTGTAATAGTTCCATCAATATCAATTAAATAATTTTTAACCCCTTTTGGTAAAATTGGACTAACTTTTTCTCCTAATTCTACTTTTTCGTGTAGTAATTTGTCTGCGTCTTCTCTTTTCATATTCACATTTCCTGCGAAGGCAGGAATCTCTTTAATTCAACTTTTTTTGTTTTCTAATATTCTATTTCGTCTAAAGTTTGATTTAATCTTCACTTATTGATAAATCAATTTTTTATCAGATTCCTGCCTGCGCAGGAATTTTACTCGTCTTTCCAATTCAATCTATCCATTTGGTTGTAAGGCCAAGGAGCTCCATTGTTTTCAATATTTGTCATCATGTTGTTCAATTCTACTGGTGCCGCACTTTGCTCCATAACCAAATATCGACGCATTTCTATAATAATTGAAAGTGGATCAATACTTACTGGGCAAGCTTCTACACATGCATTACAGGTGGTACAAGCCCAAAGTTCTTCGGTAGAAATATAATCACCCAATAGCTGTTTGCCATCATCCTTGAAAACCCCATTATTAGCATCGATGTTTTTACCAACTTCTTCTAACCTATCTCTTGTATCCATCATAATCTTTCGAGGAGACAATTTCTTTCCTGTTAAATTTGCTGGACATTCGCTGGTACAACGGCCACATTCCGTACACGTGTATGCATTTAATAACTGCACCCAACTTAAATCTTGAACATCGCTAGCTCCAAATTTTGCTGGCATTTCGGCATCAGCACCTGCAGCCGGAGCTGCAAACGGATCGATATTTGGATCCATCATCATTTTTACTTCTTTAGTAACCGCTTCCAGGTTATTTAATTGACCTTTGGGTTTTACTTTTCCAAAATATGTATTCGGAAAAGCTAAAAGTATGTGTAAGTGTTTTGAAAAATATAAGTAATTTAAGAAAACTAGGATTCCAATAATATGCATCCACCAAGCAGCTCTCTCTATAAGATGAATAGTCGTTTCTGGTAAACCGTTAAACCAAGGAGCTATAAACTGGCTGATGACGTTTCCAGAATTCATTGCTTGAAAATGAAGGTCTGTCGCATTCATAATTAAGAAAAGTGACATTAAAACCATTTCAAAATAAAGAATAATATTAGCATCATTTTTTGGCCAACCTTTCATTTCACTACTCCAGAAACGTTTAATTTTAATAATATTTCTTCTAATCCAAAATACAACAACAGAAATAAAGACTAGGGCTGCCAATATTTCGAATGTTCCAATTAAAAAACCATAAAACCCTTGGAAATAAGAAAATATTCTCCAAGTTCCAGTTAAACCATCAATGATTATCTCTAATAATTCGATATTGATTATTACAAATCCAACATAAACAACCACATGTAAAAAGCCGGAAACTGGTCTTTTAACCATTTTGCTTTGTCCTAAAGCAATTCTTGCCATGTTTTTCCAACGTATATTCTTGTTATCACTAACATCTACGTCTTGACCAAGTTTAATGTTCCTGATAAGTTTTCTTACATTTCTTGCAAAATATCCAAAACCTGCGATAAGTAATATAGCAAAGAGTATGTTTGGAAGGTAGTTCATAATATGGTTGGGTTAGTTATTGTCTTTCGTCTTCAGGTTTTTCGAAATCATCTTTATTTTTTCCTCCAAAAACGGATACATTCACATAACGTTTTGGATTTAATTTAAAATCTTGTAGCAACTCGCTTAATTGCGCAGAAGCAACTTCTAGATTATGATATAATTGATCGTCTTTAAGTAGTTTCCCCATAGAACCTTCTCCTTTTTCTAAACCGGATAAAAGTGTATTCACATTTTCCAAGGTTTCATCTAGGTTGGCGACTGTTTTTGAAATTTCTACTTTTTTCAAATCTTCAGATAAGGTAGCCAAATTTTTACTAACCGAATTAAAATTGCTAATAACTTGTGTTAAGCTATCCTGATTTTTAGCAATTAATGAATTGAATGAACCAGATAAGGTCTTAAAGGAAGTTAGGGTTGAATTCAACTCTTTAATGGCGTTTTTTAAACCTTCTTCTGAATCATCTTTTACCAAACCGTTGATACTAGTTAAAAGAGAATCTGCTGATTTTAATGTAATATCCAAACCATCGCTTAACCCAGAAAAATTTTCAGTTAAATCTTTAATTATTCCTGCCTCCACTTCAGATTTAATGGCATCGCCACTTTCAGCATATTGCTGATCGTTTGCAGGAACAAGAGCTAAACCATTACCTTCTAGAAGACCCAAGGAATAGAGTCTCATCACACTATTTTTAGAAAACTTCAATTCGTCATTCACAGTAAAGGATACTCTAGTTTTTCCAGTTTCAATAACGTAAATTATTTCTTGGATTTTACCAATATTATTACCTTTAATGGTTACTGGAGATGCGGTTGTTAAGCCGTTATAATCGAATTCTGTATAAAAAGTGTCATCAGAATTAAATAAATTTTTTCCTTTTAAATAATTAAAGCCAAAAATTAAGAATAGAATTCCTGAAATGACTAAAATAGCCGTTTTAACTTCTCTTGATAGTTTCAAATTATGTGTATTTAGTTACCTAACAAAATTAGAAATAAATTTATAAAGAATGGCTCTAATTAGTAGTAGATTTTAACGCATCTGATAAAGGAATATTTACGCCATCTTTAAATGCCACAATAAAACTGGATGTATAACCTTTAGTTTTAGCTTGGTTTTGAAACTCTTTTATTTTTGTATAATTGGAAGTATTGCCATAATAGTATTTATATAAGCCCTTTATTTTATCTTTAGAAATATTATCTAAACCTTTAAAATTATAGGCTTTTAAAGCAATATCTTTAGAGCTTGCTGCTATTTGAACCTTAAAAATCACATTTTTATAAATTTGGTCCGGCTCTGTATTTTTCACTTCTATTGTTTCAGTTTCTTGGTATACAAAATCGTCGATATTTTGATAAATCGCATTTTTATAGTCCAAAATAGCTTTTTTAATTGCCGAAGACATATCGTTTTGCCCTCTACTAGAATTTAAGTATGCACCTTCTTCTTTATTCGTTATAAAACCTGTTTCGACTAAAACACTAGGCATAATGGTTTGATGTAAAACAATAAAACCTGCTTGTTTAACTCCTCTGTTCTTTCGTTTTAATGTGTTTGTGAAATTATTTTGTATTAAACTAGCTAATAAGATGCTTTGATCTAGATACTCTTCTTGCATAAGGGTTAAACCAATATAAGAACCAGGCGAATTTGGATCGAAACCATCATAGTTTTTTTCGTAATCGTCCTCTAAATAAATTACTTCGTTCTCTGCTTTGGCTACATTGAAATTAGTATCGTTCCTATTGATACCAAGCACATAAGTTTCAGAACCGTAAGCTTGAGTATGGTGTGCATTACAGTGAATAGAAACAAACAAATCTGCTTTTGCTTCATTTGCAATTTTACCTCTTACAAATAAATCCACAAAAACATCTTTAGATCTTGTATAAACTACTTTAATATCTGGATTTTTCTCTAACTCTTTTCCAACTTCCAAAGCAATTTTTAACGCAATGTCTTTTTCCTTATAGCCATCTTTAGAAGGTTTCCCTGGATCTTTTCCTCCATGTCCTGCATCAAGTACAACAATAAATTTATCAGAATTATCTTGAGCGTATAAAGAATGACTGCTTGTATTTGATAAAACAAAAATGGCAGTTAAAAAAAATAATATCAATTTCGTTTTCATGTGTCTATATATACTGTTTTTTATTTGTCATACTTTGATTCCACGCAGTACAAGCAGGTAACATTTTCAATAATCGATTCTATTTTAGAGAAAACTTCAATGTTTCATAAAATAATAACAACTAAATTGCTTGTTTATTACTGAGTTTGACTAAGTAAAAGTTTAATTTTCGAATTTTCGTGTTTATTAAATTAATCACAAAAAATATATGTAATTTTGGCAATTCAAAAACCGAGCCATACTTTTACAAAAATACATTTAAAAGCGTTGCGTACAAACAACTTTTACATACTTTTTGCCTTAAGTTTTACAGTGTTTATCAACACTTCTGGCTTCGCTCAAGATATACCCAAATCTGAAGGAAAAGTTTCGCCCAATACAGAACAAGATAGTGTAACTGTCCAAATTGATAATCTTGAAAAGTTAGAGGTTTCAGAAGTAGGTCAAGACTCTACGTTACAGGACTCTGTAAAGCCTAAACCTAATTTATTAGCTTCGACAGTTACCTATAAAGCCACTGATTACACCTCTTTTAATAGCAAAGAACAAAAACTTTATTTATATAATGAAGCCGAAGTTTACTTTGAAGACATGGAGCTTAAAGCTGGAGTTATTGTTATAGATTATAGTAAAAATGAAGTATATGCTGGACGAATAAAAGATTCCGCTGGCGTTTATTCTCAACGCCCGTCTTTCAAACAAGGAGAAAATTTAGTAGAACCAGATTCAATTCGGTTTAATTTTAAAACAGAAAAAGCTTTAATTTTTAAATCGAGTACAGAACAACAAGGGATGCAAATTTATGCGCCAATTACAAAAAAAGAAAATGATTCGGTTATTTTCTTATATAAAGGTCGCTTTACCACTTCTAGTGATATAGAAAACCCAGAATACTATTTTCAAGCTAATAAAATTAAACTTGTCCCTGGTAAAAAAATTGTTGTAGGTCTTACAAACATGGTTATAGCAGATGTGCCAACACCTATAGGACTACCTTTTGCTTTTTTTCCGTTGACAAAAAAGCAGACTTCTGGAGTTCTAATTCCTAGTTTTGGTGAAAACAGTAGCCGAGGTTATTTTTTACAAAATGCAGGTTATTATTTTGCTATTAACGACTATGTGGATCTTGCTGTTTTAGGGGATTATTACACAAATGGTAGTTATGGATTACGAATGGAAAGTAATTATGCCCTACGTTATAAATTTACTGGAAATTTAGGCTTTAGATATGAAAATTTAATAGATAGCGAACGAGGATTTCCAGATTATTCAAAATCTACCATCTATAATATTAGATGGACGCATAGCCAGGATGGAAATTCCAGTCCAAATTCTAGATTTGCAGCCTCTGTTAACTTAGGAAGTAGTAAATACTACCAAGAATCTATAAATCAAGTAAATGCTCCAAGTTTTTTAAATAACACCATGGCTTCTTCTGTGTCTTATTCTAAAACATTTCAAGGAGATCCTCAGGTAAATATGAGTGTGGCAGCAACACATACACAAAATACAAATACGGGTGATATTAGCATGACTTTGCCTACCATTCAGGCCAGTGTGAGTAGAATTTATCCTTTCGAACCAAAAACAGGCTCTAAAAAAGGTATCATAGAAAATATCAATTTTCAATATAATGTAAGAGCAGAAAATAGAATTCAAACTACAGATTCCCTTTTCTTTAAGAAAGAAATGTGGGAACAAGCTCAAAATGGTATTAACCAAAGTATACCTCTTACCACAAACTTTAAAGTTTTAAAATATTTAAGTGTTAGTGCTGGAACAAATTACAATGAAACATGGACATTTAAGACAGTTAACAAGCTATATGATGATACCACAGATGAAGTAATAACCTCGGATATTAGTGGATTTGCAGCTTATAGAACCTATAATTTCAACACGAGTGTAGGAACCACGTTATATGGAATGTTTGATTTTGAAAAAGAAGGTGAAGATAGAAAAATAAAGGCGCTTAGACATGTCATGAGACCCTCTGTAAGTTATACAATTAACCCCTCTTTCAACCAGTATTATGATACTTATGAAGTTATTAGTGCCGATGGATTAACAACAGAACAGGTAGAATACTCGAAATTTGAAGGTTCGCTTTATGGAGCTCCAAATAAAAATTATTCAAACACATTAGGGTTTACTTTAGGAAATAATATTGAAATGAAGGTTCGAGATAAAGATTCTACCGTTGCTGAACCAAAAAAAATCAAATTATTAGACAACTTGAATTTTAGTACAGGATATGATTTAGCTGCAGATTCCTTAAACTTAAGTCCTGTAAGAATTTCTGGAAGTACACAAATACTAAAAGATAAAATGGCAATAAATTTTGGAGCCATTTTAAATCCATATGCTTTAGATAATAACAACGATCTTGTTGACACTTGGAATATTAATAATGGTGGAAGCTTGTTTAGACTTACAAGTGCCAACATGTCTGTAAATTACACCATTTCAAATACCACCTTTACTGGTGGAGAAACTGAGGAAAGCAATCAAGAAAACCTTAGAAGTGGTGGTCGTGATGACGATTTATTTGGACGTTCTCAAGGATATGCAGATTCAAGTTTTTACGCAAATGATGACGAATTGGATGACGAGGAAGAAGATAAATCACCAAGTGCTTTATATACCAACCCAATGCCTTGGAGTTTGCGTTTGGTATATGCTGTAAATTATTCAAATTCGCAACGTGAAAATGAAATCTCTTCAAATTCCTTAATGTTTTCTGGTGATGTCGAGTTATCACCACGTTGGAAAGTTGGAGCATCATCTGGTTACGACTTTAAAAACAAAGGTTTTACTTATACCTCTTTAAGATTTGAAAGAGATTTATTAAGTTGGAGAATGAGCTTAAATTGGCTCCCTGACCCAGATATATCTCAATGGAATTTCTTTATTGGAATAAAATCGAATTTACTTAAAGATCTTAAATACGACAAACGTAAGCAATCTGATAAGCAATTGTAATTTTACAATTTTCAGTACTTTAGAAATAAAAACATGTTTAACTAAAAAAGATTCCCACTTTCCTGTCGGCAGACAGGCAGGCGTGGTAAATAAATATGAAAAAAATAATTCACACACCTCATGCTCCTGCTCCAATTGGGCCGTACAACCAAGCCGTTTTAGTCAATAATATTTTATATACCTCTGGACAGATAGCTTTGAATCCAGAAACCATGGAATTGGTTTTAGATGATATAAAAATAGAAACTAAGCAAGTTATGGAAAACTTGAAAGCTGTTTTAAAAGCGGCAGACATGACTTTTGAAAATGTGTTTAAAACAAGCATTTTTATAAGCGATATGCACAATTTTTCTAAAATTAACGAAGTGTATGCAACTTATTTTAATGAGGAAACCGCTCCTGCACGTGAAACTGTTGAAGTGGCCAACTTACCAAAATTTGTCAACGTGGAAATTAGCATGATGGCTACAATTTAGATTTTATCTAATTTCTCAAAAACATAGAGATTATTAAGTCCTAATTGAAATTTTCTCTTTTCAATAAGTTTAAAACCTTTTGAAAAGAGCTTTTCAGTATCACTTGGTTTAAAACCATAATGTTCTTCCAAACTCATGCCATCTATAAGTTTTAGCTTTAAAAGAACTTCAAGAATAAAATCTACTTGGGGTGAAGGCACTGTTATAATAACCCGACCTTTCGGTTTTAATAAATTATAAAAACCTTGAGACATTTCTTCCTGCACTTCTTGTGGAATATGTTCCAAAACAGCAAGCATAGTAATGGCATTAAAAGTCAGATTTTCTGGAATATCTTCAGGGAATTTTCCAGGTAATAAGGTATAATTATCCTTTTTAATTTCTTGCTTTAAAATAGGATCTATCCCATAACTGTAAGAAATAATCTCTTTCCATTTATCGAACATCACGCCATCAACACTACCAATATCAAGAACAGCATCGTTCTTTCTAATAAATTTTTTAGCCTTTTTAATGCGGACGTTTTGTAAATAGGTATCTAAAGCTTTCATTTTTATCTTTTACAAGCAATTATTCTTCAATCAAACTTTCCTGAAATAAATTATAAATCCGAAGATATTCATCTGTCCAACTACTAGGCTCCACAAAACCATGACGTTCCACTGGATAAATAGCCATTTCCCAATTTTCTTTTCCTAATTCTATTAAACGTTGTGACAGACGAACCATATCTTGAAAATGCACATTATCGTCTATCATTCCATGCAAAATCAATAAATTGCCCTGTAAGCCATCTGCAAAATAAATAGGTGAACTTCTTCTATATGCCAAACTATCTGATACTGGTGTATTTAAAATTCTTGCTGTGTACCCATGATTGTATGCCGCCCAATCCCCAACAGAACGAATTGCTGCTCCTGCTGCAAAAGTTTCAGGTTCATTAAACATAGCCATCAAGGTTATAAAGCCTCCATAAGAACCTCCATAAATACCAACTTTATCTTTATCAATTCCGTATTCATTAATTAAAAATTCAACGCCATCTACTTGGTCCGATAAATCCTTCCCTCCCATGTGCCTATAAATTCCTGTACGCCAATCTCCACCATAACCTGCACTTCCGCGATAATCAATATCTAAAACCGTATAACCATTATCAACTAACATGTTATGAAACATGTATTCTCTATAATAACTACTCCACCATTTATGAGCATTTTGTAAATAACCAGCGCCATGGACAAAAACTATGGCCGCCTTGTTTTTTACTTCTGGTGTTGGGTTATATAATCTGGCATGAACTTTAGCACCATCTTTAGCTTGAAAAGTTATTACTTCAGGATCTTTCCAAGGATAACTATTAAAAGTAGATGTTGTAGAATGTGTAATTTGTTTTAAAGGTGTTTCCCTTGAAGAAAACATCGGGTTTTCTTTCACATATAATTCGGTAGGCTTATTTGAATAGGAATATAAAATAGCCATCTGCTTTTCATCTGGTGAAAGTGACACATCGTTATTTCCTATTTTGTCAGTCAAAGCCATAAATTTACCGCCATTTATAGGCATACTATAAAACTGACGATCTCCAGGATGATTCTTATTTGAAGTGAAATACCAATGCTTTTTATCTTTAGAAATCTGCGGCTTATAAATTTCGAAAGCTCCTTCGGTAAGTTGTTTTACCTTTTTTGAACTCACATTCATGGTGTACAAATGAGAATATCCTGATTTTTCCGACATGTACCAAATGCTTTTTTTGTCTGGCATCCAACCTAAATCTCCGCCTCCATAACCACCAATTCCTGGTCCGGCAATCCAAGCCTCGTCATGCTGATGATCTAAGTTTTCAATTGTTCCAGTAGCAACATTTAATCTTACAAGCCATCGGTCTTTATAGTCGTTTGCAATTATATCCAAAACCGCATAAGTACCATCTGGACTCCAATTTGGGCCAGAGATATAACCAATTCGGTTGTCATTTTTATAAGGCTTGTCTGGATAATCCTTGGTGTATTCAGGAATGTAGTCCAAACCTTCTAAATTATCTAAAACAACTGGAAAGGTTTTTCTATTAGTAATATCATAAACATACAGGGTATATTCTGTTTGCTCATCTCCTACTTTGGAACGTGTGTTTTCATTCTCGGTGTAGCCAGATTCAGTAACATAATGTGGCATGATGGTTTTTTTGTTATCAGCACGTTTTGCAGTAACATACGTAACATATTTCCCGTCTGGACTGATTTGTTGATTTAAAACCGACTTCCCATCAAGATGAATTTTTAATGGTTTTTTAGTCTCAAAACGTTTCATTAAAGTGTCGTGTAAATCGGACTTTTCTTTACGTTCTCTTAGAACATCAAAAAGCTCTAGTTGATCGTTATAAAGCCATTCATCTTTTTCATCTTTTTCTTTTTCTTTCTTATCCTTTTTTATAAAATCTGTAATTTGCTTCGTGGCTCCTGTTTTTAAATTCCACGAATAGATATTCGTGTTTTTTATAAATGCCAATTCTTTATCATTATTTGTAAACTGAACATCGTGTTCAAATTCTGATGTATTAGTGATTTGAGTTATTTCATTTGTTGAGACATTTACTAAATAAACATCACCATGTTTACTATAAGCTTTCTTTGTTTTGTTTTTATTAATCACTTCTTTTGAAGCAGGTAAAAAATATTCTGTTTCAAAATCTACTTTAGAAATTTTATCATTTTTTAAATGGAAGCTATACAACGAATCGCTAAGGTTTGCATCCGGATTCCAATCAAAATAGATTGTTTCGCTGTTACTAGACCAACTTACATTAGAAGGTAAATAACCTATAAAGTCACTGCCTTGCATGATATCTTTAATTTGTAATTCTGAAATATTCTTTTTTTGTGCCATGCACAACAAACTCACAAGACAAAAACTTAAAAATAATAGGGGTTTTTTCGGCATCATATAGAATAAAATAAATGAGAATAATGAGAAAACGAAGTTACTCTTTCTCATTATTAAATTCAAGTCAAAATCGTCTTTTAAGTAACTGCTCGGTAAATAATCCTCTGGGCAATCTAACAAGTCATTCAACAGAATATAATTTTTAAAATTCCAAAGCAAGCTTCGGGGTATTAAACACAAGATCCCTCTGAAAAAGAGGGATTAGTTCAACTATCTATTTTGAATTCGTTGCTTTGTAACTTTTCAAAATAGAGTTTCATTAATAAACAATTGTTAATAAAACACCTTTAAAATACTAAATTTTAGTTCAAGAATTTTCAAAGAACGTGTACTTTTGATAGTAACCAAATACGTTCCAAACATGAGAATTGAACAAGACATTAAATTAGGCTTTAAAGATGTGATGATTAGACCGAAACGTTCCACTTTAAAAAGTAGATCTCAAGTTAATCTAGATCGAGATTTTACTTTTTTAAATAGCAAATTACAATGGCATGGCGTCCCTATTATGGCTGCAAACATGGATACTGTTGGCACTTTTGAAATGGCTTTAGCTTTATCTAAACACAAACTATTTACCGCCATCCACAAACATTATTCAGTTACGGAATGGGAACATTTTCTAAATACCGCACCTAAAGGAATTGAAAATTACATTGCTATAAGTACTGGAACTAGCAAAGAAGACTCAGAAAAAATAGCTTCTATTTTTAAATCTCATCCAGAATTAAAATGTATTTGTATTGACGTTGCAAATGGCTATTCAGAGCATTTCGTGAAATTTGTAAAACAAACTAGAAAACAGTATCCAAATAAAACCATTATAGCAGGAAATGTCGTTACTGGAGAAATGGTTGAAGAATTATTACTATCTGGGGCTGACATTGTTAAAGTTGGCATTGGACCTGGTTCTGTTTGCACTACCCGTGTTAAAACAGGGGTTGGCTATCCGCAATTATCAGCCATTATAGAATGTGCCGATGCCGCACATGGTTTAGGTGGACAAATAATAAGTGATGGTGGCTGTTCTACTCCTGGAGATGTAGCAAAAGCTTTTGGAGCTGGAGCGGATTTTGTAATGCTTGGAGGTATGTTTTCTGGACACAATGAAAGTGGTGGAGAAACCATAGAAAGAAATGGTAAAAGCTATAAACAATTTTATGGAATGAGTTCTACTACAGCCATGGACAAATATGTAGGAGGTGTTGCAGAATATAGAGCTAGTGAAGGTAAAACTGTTGAAGTTCCATATAAAGGTGCTGTTGAAACAACACTACAAGATATTTTGGGAGGCTTGCGAAGTACATGTACCTACGTTGGTGCTGAACGTTTAAAAGAATTAACAAAACGTACCACTTTTATTCGCGTTGCGGAACAGGAAAATAAGGTTTATACGGAATAGATTATGTCTCTAAAAAACAAGAATTATTAGAATGGCACAACAGGTTAAGGTCCTAATTCAAAGAATATTATATATGTTATTTTCTTCTCGACAGTTTCAGTAAAAAAGTATACCTTTATATACGATTTTAAATATCGTCTTCAAGGAAAACCTCTTTGAAATATGATATTTAATAAAAATATAAATAATTAACCATTAAGCTATTAACTTATGCAAAAACGAAACTATTTAATTTTATTAATCTTGTGCTTTGTAGTCTCTTCTACTTTCGCACAAAAAAAACCTAATATTTTGGTGCTTTGGGGCGATGATATTGGTCAGTCTAATATTAGTGCCTATACCATGGGGTTGGTAGGTTACCAAACACCTAATATTGATCGGATTGCTAATGAAGGAATGATTTTTACAGATTATTATTCTGAGCAAAGCTGTACTGCAGGTCGCTCCACTTTTATATTAGGACAAAGCGTATTGCGTACTGGCCTTAGTAAAGTTGGATTGCCGGGTGCTAAAGATGGTATTTCAGAGAAAGATCCAACCATTGCAGAATTGTTAAAACCTTTAGGTTATACTACAGGGCAATTTGGAAAAAACCATTTAGGCGATCGTGACGAAATGTTACCAACCAATCATGGTTTTGATGAATTTTATGGAAACTTATACCACTTAAATGCAGAAGAAGAACCAGAATTAAGAGATTATCCAAATCCTGATGATTTCCCGAATTTTGCTAAAAATTATGGCCCTCGTGGTGTCATTCATTCAACAGCTGGTGGTATTATTGAAGATACTGGAGCCTTAACTAAAAAAAGAATGGAGACCATTGATGATGAATCTTCAGATGCAGCTATTGCCTTTATTAGAAAAACTGTAGCTTCAGGAAAACCTTTCTTTGTTTGGTGGAATGGAACACGTATGCATTTCAGAACCCATGTAAAACCTGAGTTATATAATATTTCCGGTCAAAATGAATACGGAGATGGTATGGTTGAACATGATATGCATATAGGTAAATTTTTAGCTGTTATCGATGAATTAGGAATTGCAGACAATACCATTATTCAATACGGTACAGATAATGGTCCTCATAAAAATACCTGGCCAGATGCTGGTGTAAATCCTTTTAGAGGTGAGAAAAACACCAATTGGGAAGGTGGTTGGAGAACCCCTGCTATGGTACGTTGGCCTGGCAAAATTAAAGCAGGTTCAGTTTCTAATGAAATCATGTCTGGTTTAGATTGGTTGCCAACTTATGTGGCAGCTGCAGGTGATCCAGATATTAAAGAAAAATTACTAAAAGGTTATAAAGCAAATGGAAAAACATTTAAAGTACATTTAGACGGATATAACTTTTTACCTTATTTAACTGGAAAAGCAGAGAAAGGTCCTCGTATAGAATTGTTTTATTTCTCAGATGATGGGGAATTAATGTCACTTCGTTACAACGATTGGAAAGTGACCTTTATGCAACAAACATCTCCAGGAACTTTAGATACTTGGTCAAAACCAATGGTAACTACAAGAATTCCTTTATTATTGAATTTACGTAGAGATCCTTATGAAATGGCGCCTGTAACATCTAACACCTATTGGGATTGGTATTTAGACCACGTTTACTTATTACTTCCAGCAGCTGATTATGTTGGTAATTTTATTGCAACGTTTCAAGAATTCCCACCACGTATGAAAGCCGCAAGTTTTAACTTGGGTGATACTATGGACTCATTAATGAGTGCAGGAAGTGATTAAGAAGTAAAAGATATAGTATTTTAAAAAATTAAAAGCCTCCATTTTGGAGGCTTTTTTTATAGGTTATGATTTTTATTTATTCTCTCTTAGCACTATTACTCTGTTGCATTCAAATAAGTATCAAAAGGAACCAAGAGGTTATTGGCTTCACCCATTGCTTCTGAAAGCGCTTGGGCTTCAGTAACCATAGCAGTAGATAAACCACGAGTTGCTGTAATATTATTCCTAGCATTGTTTTCTGGAGAGGTATCAACAGTAGCCGACAATAGTAAAAGTGCTATGCCCGCGACCTTGTTTTCTTTCACACCCTGGCCACGTACATACAACATCCCCAGATTGCCAATGGCAAGCCCATCGCCTTGTACCGAAGCCTTACGATACCACTCATTAGCTTTTGCGAAATCTATAGTGGTACCGATTCCATTTTCATAAAGCCAGCCAAGATTAAATTGTGCGCCTGCATTTCCCTGAGATGCGGATGAATCATACCAAAAAAGCGCTTCCTTTTCATTTTTACTAACCCCAAGACCCTGCTCATACATGAGTGCTACATTGAACTGGGAATCTATATGTCCTTCTTTAGCAGCTTCTAAAAAATCTTTAAAGGCCTGTGGCATATTGTTGGTCTCTAAAGCCTTAAGCCCAGCCTCGAAATAGGCCGTTCCATCAGTTTTTACTTGTGTTTTTTCTTTAGTCTGTGCCTGGGTATTTTCTTTACATGCCATTAATACTAGGAGGCTTGTACTAAGCAGAAGGATTCTAAGTGTCAAGGGTTTTCTTTTCAATGATTTCATTTTTTATTTATTTTTATATCTGATGCTTTTAATCATCCTATTAAAACAGGTTCACACTATTTAAAACCTACTTAAGCTCATGAGGAAAAATCACCTTCCAATCTGTTTTCATATCGATCACGTTCCAGCCACTACTATTTGCTTTTGTCATAAGCGCGTCTGAAAAAGTTCCAATTTTAGAATCTGGACCGTAAGCCCATTCTCTTGCAGCATCGGTATGATGAACCAGACCTTGAAAAGTTTTTATACCTGCACTTTGGCTCCATTCTAACATTTCCTGATCTCCAGTTGAGTTTCCGAAAGCCAAAATAGGCTTTTTACCAATATGTGAATTGATTCCTGCTGGTTTGGTATCCTTGTCGTCTATAAATGCGACTGCAGGTAATCTCATTAATACAGGTTTGCCATCATTATATTCGTATGAAACTTTGATGCTACTTCCAACAACATTTTGAGTAGGAACGCCATAAGTTTTCTCTGTCCATGGACGCATAAATTCAATTCCTCCTCCTGAAACAATAAATACTTCAAAATCGTTGGCTCTTAAATATTCCATTAATTCAAGCATGGGTTGAAATATCATTTCAGTAAATAGACGATCTTTAAACCTTGGGTCTGGCTGTTTAGCAGTAGCGATCCAATTGGTTACAATCGTTTCAAAATCGGTTGTAGACATACCTGCATGTGTTACAGCTATTATCTCTAATAATCCTTTCTCTCCAGAAGCCATCAATGCCTTTTCATCGTTTTCCAAAACGGCTTTAAAAGGTTGTTTGGTTTTCCATTCTGGATGTTCAGGAGCTAAAGTTTTGATTCTATCGAAGGCAAATAACAGTTGGGAATAAACTGGTTTTTCCGACCACAAAGTTCCGTCATTGTCAAAAGTGGCAATTCGGTCAATGGCAGGAATAAAATCTCCTCCATCTTTGTTTGTTACAGCTTCAACAAATTCAATAATCGCTTTCTTATTGTCTCCATCGTTCCAAGATGGTAAAGGGTCAGGCTTTATGGCATTTTCTATAGTTGTAACAGTCTTGTCAACTTTTGTTTCTGTTTTTTGATTACATGAAACCAAAAAAATGCAAAAAGTGGTTATTATAGTTATTGATTTAAAAGTGGTTTTCATAATTTATTGTTTAAAGTAAATGAAAATATTCTAAAAATAATTAAAAAGCGGGATGATTTGAATATCACCCCGCATTTTTTTTAATTTAAAGAGAACGCCTTGTTAAGATGTTCACTCTATTGCATTTTCTAAACTAGTGCCCTGCGTGGCTACCAGTATTCACTTCCTGCATCGACTTTATAATCTGATCCAGGTTGTAGCTAGATGGCGACTGTAGCGCTGGGAATTCCTTGTAGGCCATCAGCTCCTTCATCCACATGAGCTGTCCGATTGGTAGCATGTTCCAGTCATAAAGGTAAGCCGTGCTTGGTGAAGATAGTGCACCACCTATACCAATCAAAGTGTTCTCATTCATGATAGAACCTTCGAATGGATCACGCTTGATGTTGCAGACTTGTGTCCAATGATAATTCTGCACTCCCAAAAGTCCACCTAAAGGATCTGAAGGTGCCATGGCGTAGTACATTTTCCAGTTTTTGAAACGCACTGCCGAAGGGTGTGTTCCACTATAGTAGAAAAAGTAGTCACGTGCAGAATCGCCTGTGCCTTCCAAGTAAGCGCGTTGATTAACACCGCTTAGAGTAGTTTTTACGATGCCAGGGTATTTACCTGCCATAATCTGCTTGTTCAGCTCATCACCTTTCGCACCACCTGCAATATCAACTAAGGTTGGCACAAAATCCATCATCGAGAAGATTTGATCCTTGATAATACCCGGCTCGATGTGTCCTGGCCAACGGATTAGTAATGGAACTCTCATTCCACCTTCCCAAGTAGTCAATTTACCACCACGGAACGGTGTAACACCTCCATCAGGGAAAGTAATAACTTCAGCACCATTGTCTGTAGTGAAAACGATGATGGTGTTGTCCATCTCACCCATTTCCTCGAGCTTATTGAACACCAATCCAATGTTATCATCCATCTGCTTCATTCCTGCTTCATTTGGACCCCAGTCTTTGCCACCCTTAACGCCAAGCATATCCATGTACTTAGGCGACAACATGGTCGTTACGTGCATACGCGCTGGGTTGTACCATACGAAGAAAGGTTTTCCTGTTTTCTTCGGATTGTTACGATCTAGGAAGTCGATAACTTTAGCCGAAATCTCCTCATCAATAGTCTTCGAGCGTTCAAGCGTTAATGGACCTTCATCGATACCAATCTGATTCTTCTCAGTACCATCCGAAGATTTCAACCACATCACAGGACGAGGTGGCGTCATACAAATTCCATCTTTTGGATCAATAGCTCCAGGAACGTCTGGTATTCCTGGTATAGGTATATTCTTACATGGCAGACAAACACCTTGAACCAATGGGGTGCTGTTAATATCTGGAAAACTCACACCCTGCATCGCATCTAGGTGATACAGATAGCCCCAAAACTCTTGAACGCCATGAGCCGTTGGTAAAGACCCAGGTTTGTCACCCAAGTGGTTCTTACCAAATTCTCCCGTAGTATAACCAAGATCTAATAGAAATTTTGCAATATGCGGGGTTCCAGGTAATAATGAACTAGTAGAACCAGGCAATTGTGGCATAATCATACCTGCACGCAACGGAGTCATACCAGTTGCGAACGCAGTTCGTCCAGCAGTACAACTCTGTTCTGCATAAGCTGTCATGAATTTTGCACCTTCCTTCGCAATACGATCAATATTAGGTGTTTCACCAACCATTAGGCCTTGGTGGTAAGCACCAACATTCATAATACCAATATCATCTCCCATAATAAAGAGAATATTAGGCTGTTTGGCATCCTTTGTTCCTTTTTTTTGCGCATACATATTAGGTACCGAACAAAGGAAGACACCTAATGCGATTAAAGTTAAAAATTTAATGTTTTTCATAAATAATTGGTTTTTGGATTAATTTATTAATGATATAAATTGGTTATACAAACTCTAAAAAGAAATTAATACCTATTTTTAACAAATAGATTTAACTAATTTTTAACTAAATTATAAATTAATGGCTTTGTAATATTTTTCAACGGCCCAAAATTGTCCTGAATGTTAATTTAGGACAATTTTAGATAAAAATATTTTAGACAAAAACGACTAAGCATCGCTAATTCAAACCTTTAAAAAAAAAACATTAAATGTTAACATTTACGCTTTCAGAATTATTTGGAGCCACTAGTAGTTTTCTAGGCTTATTAATAATTGTACTTATTCTAACTAAAAGAAAAGGAAAAAGTGCCATTAAAATAAGTTTAGTATGTTATTTACTCATCTTAATTTTGATGATTAGCCTTGGCATTTTAAATTATTCAGGTAAAATTAAGATGTTTCCACACCTAGTAAGAATAGACAGTCCCATACATTATTTGTTTGGCCCAGCTGGTCTCTTTTATATTTATACAAGTATAAAACCTAATTTTAGGTTTCGGTATATATATCTATTATTCTTAATACCCGCTGTATTCAATATTTTTCAATTCATGCCATTGTATCTTTCGAGTGCTACTGATAAATTGAATTATATTAATGGTTTTTCCATGCAGGGATCTATGATAATGAAAGGACAATATATATTTAAGGAGTTTTATGGGTGGGCTTTTTTTATTGCGCAATGCTTCTTATTTTACAAATTTATTGTTAAAAACAAGATGGATAAAAAACCTAACATAGTCTTAATTCGATGGTTTACAGTGTTTTTTATTATTCAATTGATTGCTCGTTTACCTCTTCTTTTTGATCATTTTAACAACTTAAAGACATTTGCAGACCCTTATCAATTTTCGATGAATATGGCATCGCTCTTGCTTCTTTCCATTTCAACTGCCTTATTATTATTTCCAAAGTTATTGGAAGGTGCTATATTAATTGATATTCCCAATATTGAGAAATACAGGAATTCAAATTTGACGGAAGTAAATAAAGAAATCATACTCGAAAAATGGAAGCTTTTTATTGAAGATAGTAGTAAACCTTATCTTAACCCAAAAATATGCATTAGTGAAATTGCAGATAATTTGAACACCAATCCACAACGCCTATCTCAGGTAATAAATGAAAAAACAGGAATGAATTTTAACGATGCTATTAATGCTTTCCGGATTGAAGAGGCTAAAAGGTTATTAGTCAGTGATAGCTACAGTAAACTAACTATAGATGCTATTGCTCATAAATCTGGATTTAATTCTAAATCACCTTTTTATACCGCTTTTAAAAAAAATACGGGTTTAACACCTAAACAATTTATAGCTTCAATATAAATGGTGTAAGCTGTTTTCAAATTGAAAATTGTTTTTTAACTAAGGGCGATGCTTAAAATATTTAATCCAGTGAACCACTTTTATTGCCGTTGTAGAAATGGAAAACAGAATTTAAACGGAGTAATTTAAACCTTTTATCAATAACTCTGCAGTTGCAGGATTGGTTGCTAATGGCACATCATGCACATCGCATAAACGCATAAGCATTAAAACATCTGGTTCATGTGGATGTTTTTCTAGAGGATCTCTAAAAAACAAAACCATGTTGCACTTACCTTCTGCAACTCTGGCAGCAATTTGGGCATCGCCTCCTAAAGGACCTGACAGTAATCTTAATACTTCGAAACCTGCTTTTTTAACTTTTTTTCCGGTAGTTCCAGTAGAAACTAAAGTGATTTTATTTTGATGAAAAAACTCTTTATGTTCATTTAAAAATTGAACCATTTCAGCTTTTTTACCATCGTGAGCAATAATTGCTATTTCCATGAAGCTAATTGTTTTATATGATATTTTACAATTCCGTCAATTGGGCGTCGAACAATATTTCCAACTTTAAAATGAAATTCGTCTGCAACTTCATAAATTTCCTCTTTTGAAAAATAAGCTATGGAACCTGCAAAATGCACTGGAACTTTTTTTATTTCTTCGGAAAACTGCATAATCATATTTTTTGAAAACTCTCGCAGACCTTTAAGAATAAGGTTTTTAATATACTCTGAATCTTTATGTGCAAAAATAAATTCGGCAAAAGATGCCAAATACGCATTTGGATTGGGTTGTTTGTACAAATGGTGTTTTATAGTATCTCCACTTAAATCATAGGTTTCTTGAAAAGCTATTTTTAAATCTTCTGGCATATGATTAAAATAATAATCACGAATCAATTGCTTGCCATAATAATTTCCAGAGGCATCATCCATAAGCGTATAACCTAAAGAAGAAACGCGTTGATGTAGATTTTCCCCATCGAAATAACTACAATTGGAACCTGTTCCAAGTATACAGACTACTGCTGCTTCATTTTCATTACTGATTGTTGCTCTAACAGCCGCCAAAGTATCTTCTTTTACTTCCACTAAAGCGTTCTGGAATATTTTCTCGAGGACTTGTTTTAATAACAATCTTGGTTTTTCTGTTCCACAACCAGCCCCATAAAAAAATACGTGAGAGACTTCTGCTTGATTATCCACTAAATCTGAACTGGATTTGATAATAGATAAAAGGTCTTCCTCATTTAATATGGCGGGATTTAGACCTTTTGTTTTAATTTTATCTAAAAGCTGATTTCCGTAAGAATCCACAGAAATCCAATCGCATTTTGTAGAGCCACTATCGACAATTAATATCATATGTTAAAAATATAAAAATTCCACATACGAATCTTATTATATATTGATTTTGTATGTGGTATTTAAAAACACTTTAAATTTAAAGGGAATGAACCAGTTTTGCTAATTCTATTAATTTTACAGAATAGGCATATTCGTTATCATACCATCCTATTATTTTAAAGAATTTAGAATTTAATTCAATGGCTGCATCTGCATCGATTACACATGTTCTAGTTTCACCAACAAAATCTTGAGAAACTACTTTCTCTTCAGTATAACCTAAAACACCTTTCATTTCGTTTTCTGAAGCGTTTTTAAAAGCCTTTTTAATTTCTTCAAGAGATGTTTCTTTTTGAGTTCTAACAGTTAAATCGACCACAGACACATCTGCAGTTGGTACTCTAAAAGCCATTCCTGTTAGTTTTCCATCTAATTTTGGTATCACTTTTCCAACAGCTTTGGCTGCTCCTGTTGAAGCTGGAATAATATTAAGTAAAGCACTTCTTCCTGCTCTGTAATCTTTTTTTGATGGACCATCTACCGTTAATTGGGTAGCTGTGGTAGCATGAATGGTTGTCATTAGGGCTTCTTCAATCCCAAAATTATCATCAATAACCTTTGCCATTGGAGCTAAGCAATTTGTAGTACAAGATGCATTAGACACAATGTTATGAGAGGCGTTTAACTCCTTATGATTCACTCCCATTACAAACATAGGGATGTCTTTACTTGGAGCAGAAACAACTACTTTTTTTGCTCCAGCTTCAATGTGATAATTGGCTGTTTCAAGCGTTGTAAAAATACCTGTACAATCTGCAACTACATCTGCTTGAACTTCATTCCATTTCAAATTTCTTGGATCTCTTTCAGAGGTCACTCGAATGGTTTTTCCGTTTACTATTAAATGACCTTCTTTTACGTCTATAGTTCCATCGAAGTTCCCATGAACAGAGTCGTATTTTAATAAATAAGCTAAATGATCTACTTCTAATAAATCATTAATAGCTACAATTTCCACATCTTGATTTAATGCGGCTCTAAAAGCGATTCTTCCTATTCTTCCGAAACCGTTAATTCCTAATTTTAATTTTGACATTCTTACTTTCTATTTATTAAATTCTTTATTATTCTATTTTTTCCTTGAAAAATATTACGTCGTCATGATATCTGACACGCGTAATAATTCTAGATTTATTTCTGTTTTTCCTTTTACGGCCATTTCTAAAGCTGTTAATTCCATTTTGTTATTTAGAATACCTACCATATAATTAGATTTCCCTTCCAATAAGGACTCTACTGCTTTCACCCCCATTCTACTAGCAAGTACACGATCGAAACAAGATGGCGAACCACCGCGTTGCATATGTCCTAGAACAGAAACTCTAACATCGTATTCTGGCATATTCTCGTCTATGTAATCTTTAAGTTCGAACACATTTTTACCTATTTTATCACCTTCGGCTACAACAACAATACTCGAAGATTTTCCTGAAGCTTTACTTCTTTTTAAAGACTCTACCAATCTATCCAGACCTAAGTCTTCTTCCGGAATTAAAATCTCTTCTGCTCCTGCTCCAACACCAGCGTTTAAAGCAATATGACCAACGTCTCTTCCCATAACTTCAACGAAAAACAAACGTTTATGAGAACTGGCAGTGTCTCTAATTTTATCAATAGCTTCTACAACCGTATTAATTGCCGTATCATAACCAATAGTGAAGTTAGTGCCATAAATATCATTATCTATGGTTCCTGGAATTCCAATAACAGGAAAATTAAATTCTTCATTAAAAACTAATCCTCCAGTAAAAGTTCCATCTCCACCAATTAGAATTAAAGCATCTATTTCATTATTTAATAGGTGTTCATGAGCTTTTTGTCTTCCTTCTTTTGTTCTAAACTCATTAGAACGAGCAGATTTTAAAATAGTTCCGCCTGTATGAATAATATGATTGACACTTCTAGCTGAAAGCGATTTAAAATCGCCTTCCATTAAGCCTTCAAATCCTCTGTATACACCTACACATTCAATCTTATGAAAAGCACAGGTTCGAGCAACGGAACGTATGGCTGCATTCATTCCTGGAGCGTCTCCACCAGAAGTCATGACGCCTATTCTTTTTATGTTATTTATCATAAATATTTCCTTTAACAGAGTAAAGCTACTAAAGAAAAACTATATAATACAAGGTATTTTAGATAATTTATGAGTGAAGTATAAACTCAAACGTTTGCGTAAATAAAAAAACAAAAGATTGAACAAAAAAGTGCCGAAAAGTATAAAAATCAGTCCTCTTTTTCCTTTTTAAAACCAATATAATCCGGAAGCATGCTTTCTTCTTTATTAGAGTCTTCTTTTTTAGTTGGCTCAACAGTCTTAACATCTCCTTTAAAAATTTTATGAAGTAATTCCTTAAAGGTGTCAAAATCGACACTGTATGCAATACCTACACCTTGAGTATAACCTATTTCTTCACCAAAATTTCGAATACTATTTTCCCTATTAAAGACTTTTGCAGTTAAAGTACCTTCTTCATTCAATAAGAAATCTATTTGAACATCTCCAGCTACAACCGATTCGCTAACACCACCTACCGGCACACCTACTTTACCGTTAATAATTACGCGTTCTGAGATATTAGTTTGTAAAGTAACCCCTAACCTATCGTCCGATTGGTATTCTGGTGTGTTTTCGCCAGCTTCGTAGTTTAAACCTATATTCACTTTATTATTGCCACTAGTAATTAGTCCATTAACAATACCACTTAAACGTTCGGTTAATGTTCCTGTAAAATTAACATTGTTCAAACTGTTAGAAAAAGAACCCGTTGCTAATAAGTACAATGCTTGATTGTCTCTATCTTCTTTAGAGCCTAATCTGTATTGAATCTCAGATTTCACAGTAGAACTTAAATTAGGAAATGTAAAAGCAAAATCTATTTCTGGTTTTTCCAATTGCCCTCTAAGTTTTGTTTCTACAACAACAGGAATGCTTCTATTAATTGGATTATCAAGTAACGGTGATGGGTTTGCTTGGGTTTCATAAATTGCTGTAATGTCTATTCTAGCATCGAAAGGCACGCCATCCCAACCAAGTGTTCCTTCTTGAATTTTAAATTTCTTTTCAATTAAGCCTGCATATTTAAAATTATAAAAACCATCGAAGACCACAAAATCTCCAAACATCCTAAATTTCCCATTGGTATTTATTTCTATTAGCAGACCTCCTTCTCCTTTCCCTTTAATAGTACTTCCAGAATCTTTATCAATAACTATTTCAATTTCTGCATCTTGGGTAATATCTAAGTCAAAATCTAATTCTAATCCTTTAACTTCTTTAAAAGCATATTCCTCGCCTTTAAGTTTGGCTTCTTTTTCTTCCAAAGTGAGGAAATGAATGTAGGAATTATCACCAAAAGATTCCATGTCACTTAAAGGAATAACAAAATAAGTCCCAGGATTGGTACTTGCTATAACACTTATAACCAATTGATCTGAAGGTCCAGAAATATTTGCAGAGCCACCTATAAAGGCAGTTCCATAATACAAGGCCTCCTCATCGTCTTCAGCATGAGTGTCAAGAACAACTAGATTTGAAGTCTCTACCTTTAGATTGAGTTTCCAGTCTGAAAAATTAACATGACTAATTGAGCCATTTAAAATACCTTCTGTATCGAATTTTGTGTCCGTTAATTTTAAAGAATTAAAAATAAAGCTTTGATTCGTTAAACTAACTTTCGAATTATCTGCAAAATCATAATTCACATTTAAATAAGGCACTCTTAGTCCAGAATTATTAAGATTTAATTCGCCACTAATATCTGGTTCTTTTAAATTTCCAGTAACTTTAGCTACACCCGTTACATCTCCACGAATATCACTTAAAACGTCCACTAAAAAGGAATTAATAAAACTCAACTTAAACTTATCGAATAACACATCTACATCAATTGTTGACACATCATTAATTAAGCGAATGTCTCCAACAGCTGACAAAGATTGTGTTTGATCATCCTTAATTTTTATGTCAACGTTATAATTTGTTAAATCTTCATTTCCAACAATAGAGGCATCGAACGAACCTAAAGCTAATTCATTAACAATCAAACCGTCTATGGTTATTTTTGAACTAGGTAAATAGTTGCCTTTTTCCTGAAGAATATCTAACTTTCCATTTAAATTACCCACCAAACTCAAACCATCAACAGTTGGAGTGATTTTATTTAAATCGACATCTTTAAAATTTAAGTGTAGGTTTTTATAAGTTGAATCTTTTAAAGCTCCAGAAAGCGTAATTTCTTCCTGCTCATGACTCATGACCATTTGTTCGATATTGACATCTAAAAACTTATTATCGAAAACTATTTTATTTAAATGATTTCGGTTTTCATTAATGATCCAGGTATTTCCCTTAAAATTAACATCAGACTTTTTAAAACCAACCACAGATTTGTTTTCCTGATTGATTGTATGATAAAAATTCAAATTGTAAACGTCTGTGTTTTTTGGTCCTCCTTTAAATTCTGAACGTACAAACAACGTGTCGTTAAGAGTAATGTTAATTAAATTGAATTTTGAAACATTATAAAATTTGGTATTAATGCTATCTATTTCTACATAAGCATTAAAAACGGGGTTTTTGTTATCTAACTGCAGTTCAATCTTATCTACAAAGTAATCGAATAGTCTAATTTCAGGAGACTTAAAGGTTAGTTTAAACTCTTTTTCATCACTTTCAACTCTGCCACGAACATGTGTATTCTTTCCAAGTTTTAAATCTGGGACAAAAACTTCAACAATTTTATTATAAATCTTAAAGTTAAAATCGATGTATTGATCTTGCTTAACTTTATGAGGTTTGAAGTTGGTATAAATACTGCCAATAGCATTTTCAAAAAGCTTACCTATATCTCTAATTACAAATTCACCACTAAGTTCGCCCTCAATAATATCTGGAGAATTAACTTTAATAGATCTTACCTTATTTTCAAAAGAAGAAGTGATTTCAAAATCATTGAAAAAATAATCGTCATTGTGATTTTTATAAGACGTCTTATTAAATTGAATACTACCTACAGCATCGTCTATGGTGGTTCCAATCATTTTCATATCTACAATCCCTTTAAAGATTGAAACGTCGTCCTTTTTTACAAAATTTAAGGCGTTTAAGTTGGCGTATGAAACGTTTGCGACAAAATCGAAAGTATTAATATCTTCAGAGAAGTTAGCCAGACCGTTAAATTCTAATTGAAGATTTTTGTCGTTAGAAACCAATCTTCCATTAAAAATTTTATTCATTAAAAATCCTGAAACATCAATGTTTTCGTAGGTATACTTATTATAAACCATTGAAAATACATCTCCATTTAATTGGGTATTCACATTTTCTTTGGTGAAACCAGAGCCATCGACGTCCAAATTTAAAGAGGTGACACCAAAGGTTTCATCGTTTATAAACTTCCCTATATTAAATTCTTTAAAAACAACATTTCCAGAATAGGAGGCATTATCTATATCGTTTATTTTTTGCATTTCTAGATTGGCATCAATCAGTCCAATTTGCGTGCCTATAACAACATCCGCTACAATGGTAGATGTTGTTATTTCGGTGGTTCCAACCACATTAAAATTTCCTAATTTATCGAAAGCTGAAGGAATGGATTCACCTAAAACATTAGGCAACAATGCTTTTAAATCTCTATAATTTGAAAACAACTGTTTAAAATCACCTTTCATATAAAAATTATTATCCTCTTTATTAAAAAGGTTTTTAAAATGAAGATCTCCAACAATTTTACTCCTTGTACTCGTAAATAATTCTAAATTATCAATCTGTAAATCGTTAAGTGTTCCACTAAACTTCGCACTTAATTGTGCTCGTTGGTTTACGCCAAATTCATTATAAAACGTATTCAATTCATTTAAGGCTATATCACTTTTAGTAAAAGTAGCATCTACCTGAACTTTATTTGTAAAATCTTGAAGTTCTACCCTATCATAAAAAAACTTTACGTCTCCTTCTAAAGATGAATTTGCTGTTTTAATACTCAAATTTTCAAGCAAAATATTACTTGGTGTATAGGTGAAATTACTTACCAAGTTTTTAACTTCTAATCCACGGCTGTCATTAAAAGCTAAGGTATTAATGCGTGTACTTACATCACTCCCATTAATCAATAAGTTAGTGGTATTGGCTTGAATATTACTAAACTCTAGAATTTTAGGCGTTTCATTGTTTTGGTTAATCAATCTAAAAACACCATTATTAATGGTAACATCGCTAGAAGACAACAAGAAATTACTCTTTGTTTTAGTAGGATTATCGGCATCGAACTTAGCAACAAAAATATCTAAATTGGTTTCTGTTTCATATTTATAGGTTTTTAAATTAAAAACCAAGTCTTCTAAATCTATATCGCCAAAAACCAATTTAGCGTTCATAATATTTCTGAAATTGACAATAGATGTGTTTAATTCTTTCGCAGCAAACAGGGTATCTTTTCTATAATCCCTGATAAGAATTTCTTTTATCTCAATATCGCCATTAAGCTGAAGTCCAATTTTACCGATATTAATGTTCGTACCAAAATCGTCGTTTAATTTTTTAGTTACCTTTTTTCCTAAATAAGTTTGAACTGTGGGAATAGACAATAACAGCACCAGAATGATGAAAAGCAGCAAGATAATTGCCACCAATTTAGATACTATTTTTAAAAATTTTTTGATACGTATTAAAGTTATAACTTTGAAACCAAAATTAACAATTATTGTGCCTAAAATTCACTAATGTCTTCACAAAATATTTTTATTCTTGGAATTGAGTCTTCCTGCGATGATACTGCTGCTTCTGTAATACATAACGGGAAAATTTTGAGCAATGTTATTGCCAGTCAAAAAATACATGAAGAGTTTGGTGGCGTCGTTCCAGAGTTAGCTTCTAGAGCCCATCAACAAAACATAGTACCTGTTGTAAATCAAGCTATTAAGAAGGCGAATATTACTAAAGAACAACTTAGTGCTATTGCTTTTACACGTGGTCCAGGTTTAATGGGTTCTTTACTTGTTGGCACCTCTTTTGCTAAATCTTTAGCCATGGGTTTAAATATTCCTTTAATAGATGTAAACCACATGCAAGCGCATATTTTAGCTCATTTTATTGATGAAGAAGGTTTTAATAAGCCTCCTTTTCCGTTTCTAGCCATGACCATTTCTGGTGGACACACACAAATTGTGAAAGTTTCTAGTTATTTTGACATGGAAGTTTTAGGTGAAACCATTGACGATGCTGTTGGTGAAGCTTACGATAAAAGTGGTAAAATTTTAGGTTTAGGCTATCCTGCAGGCCCAGAAATTGACAGACTTGCACAATTGGGAAACCCTAAGGCTTACTCTTTTACAAAACCCAAAGTAGGTGGTTTAAATTTTAGCTTTTCAGGATTGAAAACTGCTATTTTATATTTTATTCAAAGGGAAGTTAAGGTCAATCCTAATTTTATTAAAGAAAACATCAACGATATTTGTGCATCCATTCAATTTACCATTATTGGTATTTTAATAGATAAACTCAAATTAGCGTCTAAGCAAACTGGTATTAATCATATTGCAATTGGTGGTGGTGTCTCTGCCAATTCTGGCATTAGACACGCTTTAAAAACTGGAGAAACTAAATTTGATTGGATAACCTATGTCCCGAAATTTGAATTCACCACAGACAATGCAGCCATGATTGCTATTGTTGGATATTTAAAATATCTTGAAAACGATTTTTCAAAACAAGATGTTACTGCTTCAGCAAGATTAAAGATTTAATTCTTTTAAAACCATAACTTTGAAAACTCTGTTAATAACCTTCAAGAATAATGTTATTTCAAGCTAATAATTTTGTTTTTTTGTGATACAAAACCTAAAATACACCCCAAATGAAAAGATTTCTTATTTTAATTATCCTAATTACTTCAACAATACAAGCTCAGGAAAAAAAATCTAACGAATTAGATTTAATTTCTGATACAAATTCCGCTGAAACCTACTTAAAAACCAATAAGAAAAAAGGCAATAAGCTAATTACTTTTAATGAGGAAAAACACAAATCAGCTTTAACAGAAGACCTGTTTAAGTTGTCGGTTGGAGGCAAAACAACTGTAGAATCTAATTATGAAATCACCACTTACAAAGTGGTTGAAAAAAATTCCATAACTCATTACAGGATGAGTTATATTTTATTAGATAGCAAAACCAGCGGTGCAGAGAAAACAAAACAATATAGAGATAGAATTGTTAAATCTTACAAAAGTGGTGCTCCTATGGATTTTTTAGCTGTAAAATATTCAGTTGCAGATAATGCAAATCAAGGTGGAGATACCGGTTGGTTTACTAAAGAGGATATGGGATTATTTTTTGATCTGGATGTTACTGAAAATAACCATTCTGAAAATGATATTTATACTTTAGATAATGATGCTACAGGACATTATTACATTATTGTAAACACGTACCAACCAAAAGAAATTCAAGAAATTAAAGTTCTAAAAATAGTAGAACCAAGAAACTAATGCAGTTATTTTATAAACCAGATATTACAGTAGAAACATCTCAAATTATTTTCCCAAAGGAAGAGAGTAAACACATTGTTAAAGTGTTACGAAAATCTGAAGGAGATATTTTGCATATTACTAATGGTTTTGGGTTGCTATTTACGGCAAAAATAACAGTTGCAGACATTAAAAACTGTGTTGCTATTATTACTAATTCGGAAGAACAAGCTAAAAGATCTTATCAGGTACATTTAGCTGTTGCACCAACAAAAATGAACGATAGATATGAGTGGTTTTTAGAAAAAGCTACAGAAATAGGTATCGATACCATTACTCCTATTATTTGTGATAACAGCGAACGCAAAGTTATCAAACCTGAACGTTTTGAAAAAATATTACAGGCTGCCATGAAACAGTCTCTAACATGCTATATGCCAAAACTTCAGGAAGCTATAACTTATTCCGATTTTATTAAAACGAAGATTGTTGGTCAAAAATTTATTGCCCATTGTGAAGAAACCGATAAAAAGTCTTTAAAAACCGAAATCAATCCAAATCAAGATATCACTATTTTAATAGGTCCAGAAGGCGATTTTAGTGTTAAAGAAATCCAACAGGCTCTGCAATCTCAATTTATTCCTGTAACTTTGGGAAACACCAGACTTAGAACAGAAACCGCTGCCATAGTTGCTTGTCATTCGGTTGCTTTTGTAAATGAGTCTTAAAATGAATTCTAGAACTTTTATGAAAAATAATAATAAATCGAGTCTGTTTTCTTTATTCTTTATTCTTTTTTCTTTGGTGGTTTTTTCTCAAGAAATAGCAGTTTTAAAATATAAAGGTGGCGGCGATTGGTATGGAAATCCTACCTCATTACCTAATCTAATTACTTTTTGTAATTCGAATATTAACACTCAAATAACTCAAAAGCCTGAAACAGTAGAACCTGGAAGTTCTGAGATTTTCCAGTATCCTTTTATCCACATGACAGGTCATGGGAATGTTTTTTTCAATGAAGAAGAAGCTGAAAACCTAAGGAATTATTTAATTTCCGGAGGTTTTTTACATATTGACGATAATTACGGGATGCAACCTTATATCACCGAAGAATTGAAAAAGGTTTTTCCGGATAAAGAACTTGTAGAATTACCAGCAAATCATCCAATTTTTAATATCGCATATTCCTTCCCTAAAGGCTTGCCTAAAATTCACGAACACGAAGGAAAAAGACCTCAAGCTTTTGGGATTTTCTTTGAAAATAGACTGGTTATGCTTTTTACCGTTGAAAGCGATTTAGGAGATGGTTGGGAAGATGAAGTTGTCCATAACGATTCATTCGAAGTAAGAGAAAAAGCCTTAAAAATGGGCGCTAATATTATTAAATATGCGTTTGAAAATTAATCTTTTGTGAAACAGTTAACCCATTACAACACCCATTTTAAAAAACAAACATTTCCAATTATTTTGGTCTGTGATAATATTACAAATGCACCAAACATTGGAAGCCTGTTTAGAACTGCTGATGCCTTCGGGATTGACAAAATTATTTTTTGTGGTTCTAAAATTCCTTTAGGACGAAAAATGACTAAAACATCTCGAGCTACTGAAAAAGTAATTTCTTATGAAGAAATCGAATCTATTTCAGAAATGATTCAACATTTAAAAGCTGAAGAATACCAGATTGTTTCCCTTGAAATAACAAACAATAGTCAGTCTTTAGAAGATGTCATCTTTCCTAAAAACAAAAAAATAGCGCTTATTATTGGAGATGAAAACTTTGGGGTTTCAGAAGCGGTTTTAAACCTATCAGATGCTATTATTCACATCAACATGTTCGGACAGAATAGCAGCATGAATGTGGTTCAAGCTACTAGCATTACTTTATACGAAATGACTAGACAGTTTTTAAAAAATAAAAACTTGGCTGTTTAAATGCAAAATGTATCTTTGCCTTATGAATTCTAAAGAAATTTCAAACGGACTATTAAGAGCAACCGCAACAATAGCAGGTGTTTGTATCCTATTATTATTTTTATATGAGATCCAATCAGTAATCGTTTATATTGCAATTTCTGCTGTTATATCTTTAACCGGTAGACCCATAATTCTTTTTTTAAGAGACCGTTTAAAACTGAATAATTTACTGGCAGTTATAATTACAATGATTCTTATTTTAGGTGTTATTATTGGACTTATTGGTCTATTTATTCCTTTAATTTTAGAACAAGGCCAGAATTTGTCATTATTAGACATCGATCAACTTCGAGATAAAATTCAATCCTTATATAATGAATTACTTTCGCATTTTAATTTAGGAGCTATTACTATCAATGAAGATACCATAGCAAGTTCTAAGTTGTTTTCTAAAATAAATTTTGCTGTAATACCAGAATTTTTAAATTCTCTTGTAAGTGGTTTTGGGAGCTTTAGTATGGGATTATTTTCTGTATTGTTTATCTCGTTTTTCTTATTAAAAGACAGCAAATTATTTGAAAGCTCCTTAATGTTGCTTGTACCAGATAATAAAGAAAGTCGTGTAAAAACTTCAATTACTAAAATCAAAAATTTATTATCTCGTTATTTTGTTGGACTGGTATTGCAAATTTCAGTTTTGTTTATTATTTACACCATTGGTTTATTAATTATTGGTGTTCAAAATGCCGTAGTTATTGCCTTTTTATGTGCTTTAATAAATTTAATTCCATATTTAGGACCATTAATTGGCGCTTGTATCATGGTTTTACTGACTATGACAAGCAATTTAGGACATAGTTTTAGCGAAGTAATCCTACCAAATACGCTATATGTTTTAATAGTAATTGCTATTGGTCAATTAAATGATAATTTTGTTAGTCAGCCATTAATATTTTCCAAAAGTGTTAAATCATCTCCATTAGAGATTTTCTTAGTTATAATCATTGCAGGCCTATTATTTGGTATTGTAGGAATGGTTATCGCTATACCAGCTTATACAGCTATTAAGGTTATTTTGAAGGAGTTTTTATCTGAAAACAAGATTGTACAAAAACTGACCAAAGATTTATAATTCACTTTGATTAAAGCCGTTTTAAATATTAAAAATCAAGATTTTATAAACAGAAATCTTAATGCAGATGCAGCTACTTTATTATTAAAAAAACAACCTGAACTTGATGTCGATATCAAGATACTTGTTGAGCAGATTGAATCTAAAAAACGTTGCGAAAAAAAACTTTCATCCTGGTTTAAAACCCCAAATATTTATTATCCTAACAAGCTTAATATTGAGCAAACTTCTTCTGAAGTAACTGCAAAATATAAAGCGAGCCTTATTTCAGGAAATTCCATTATCGATTTAACGGGAGGTTTTGGAGTTGATTGCTTTTATTTTTCTAAGCAGTTTCAATCTGTCACTCATTGCGAAATAAATGAAGAACTCTCTCAAATTGTAAAACACAATTTTCAGCAATTAGTAATCAAAAATATTGACACTGCAGCTACTGATGGCATTCAATATTTAAAAAATAATCCTTCAACTTTCGATTGGATTTATATAGATCCTTCCAGAAGGCATGACAGCAAAGGAAAAGTGTTTTTTCTAAACGATTGCCTGCCAAATGTACCAGAACATCTAGAACTTTTATTTAAATGCTCTAGTAACATTTTAATTAAAACGTCACCATTATTAGATTTATCCGTTGGAATCAATGAATTACAACATGTAAAAACCATTCATATTGTAGCAGTTAATAATGAGGTAAAAGAATTGCTTTGGGTTCTTCAGAAGGATTACAACGAAGATGAAATTCTTATTGAAACAGTAAATTTAACTAGTAGTAAAATAGACCGTTTTAGTTTCAAATTTAACCAAGAAAATTCAGCCGAAGTTCTATATAGCCTACCTCTAACCTATCTTTATGAACCAAATACGGCTATTTTAAAAGCTGGTGGCTTTAATAGTGTTTCAAAACAACTTCAATTAAAAAAATTACATCAACATTCACATCTTTATACTTCAAATAAATTGATAGACTTTCCAGGAAGGTCTTTTAAAATTGAAGACATTTTACCTTATAATAAGAAGCAATTAAAAAAAACTGGTATTGAGAAAGCCAATATAACGACAAGAAATTTTCCTGATTCGGTTGAAAACATCAGAAAAAAACTGAACATTAAGGATGGCGGTTCTATTTACATTTTTGCTACCACTAACATGGAAAATGTGAAACTCTTAATTATTTGCTCAAAATTATCTTAAAAATGAATGCTTCAGTATCTTTGAAAAAATTTCAGAGATGTTAAAAGCTGTTTTATTTGATATGGATGGTGTTATTGTAGACACAGAACCTTTACACCACAAGGCGTACTTTGGAATGTTCGACAACTACAAGATTGACGTTACTGAAGCGCATTATCAGACTTTCACAGGACAATCGACCATAAATGTTTGTAGAAGTCTATGCAATCATTTTAAACTGTCTAATAACCCCGAAGATTTAGTGCAAGTAAAACGAAATATTTTCAAAGATTTATTCGTAAAAGATCCAGATTTACAACTAATAGATGGCGTTCTAGATTTAATAAAGGAGTATCATAATAATGGCTTAACCCTTGTTCTTGCATCTTCAGCCTCTATGGGAACTATAGAAAGTGTATTTAATCGTTTCCAATTAGACCAGTACTTTATAAATAAATTAAGTGGCGCCGATTTAAAAGCCTCCAAACCACATCCTGAAATATTCTTAAATGCCGCCACAGCTAGCGGACATCATAAAAAGCATTGTATGGTTATTGAAGATTCTACTAGTGGAATTAAAGCCGCACATGCTGCAGATATTTTTTGCGTGGGCTATAAAAGTATTCATTCCAAAAATCAGGATTATAGCAAAGCTAATGTTGTAATTAATAATTTTGAAGAAATACAATATGAACGGGTGAAGCTTTTGTTTTAAAAAACTATGAAACTATGAAAATGAATTTCTTATTTTTTTTAGTAAGTGCATTTAGCTATTCACAAACAGCCACTTATCCACCTGAACCAGGAAGATATGAAACATATCAAACTAAAGAGGAACAAACTATATCCATTGGAGATAAAGTAGAAATAGGTATTCCTTATGGTGGAAAAGAATTTATTTTTATATCTCAAGGAAATGAATACGTAAAATCAAGACTCGCAGGAGATATTGTGGAAATAATTAAATTAGAAGCATTATCAAATAATAAAACAAGTTATAAAATGCAAGCATATTTTAAAGGATATGGGTTGTTACCTGTCGTAATAGATTTAGAGAATGCATTAAAAGTTAAGGAAATTATTTTATTGAATCAATAATTAATTTCACTCAGGTTTTTATTGCCACTAAAATTATAAAAGTAAATAAAACAAAAAAGCTTCACTATTTCTAGTGAAGCTTTTTGTGAGCCCGACAGGATTCGAACCTGTGACCGCCTCCTTAGAAGGGAGGTGCTCTATCCAGCTGAGCTACGAGCCCGTAACTCTATAATATTGTCGGGGTGGCAGGATTACAACTCCTGTTCCGATATATTTAATATTCAATAAGTTATATAATTTTCAAATTACTTGGTAACCGAATAGGTAACTTTATTGATAAGAACTTTCGCTTTGTATTGTTTTATACTTGAGCGGTGCAAATATAACTACCTTAACTCAACAATACAACATAAATTTAAACAAATTTTATGAGGAATAAAATTAGTTTGTAACTAACTTATATACTGATTTATAACTTCCAATTCGATGCCTGAATATTCCGAGAATTCATAAATAGTTATGAATTGATGAGGTTCTTTATCCAGTGTTACACGGATAGTTTGAAGTAATTTACGCCCATAACGCTCACTCCTACCTGTTATGAGTTGGATATCTTTTGCATAAATACATATTCGTTTGCGATTCATGGTACTTTATCTAGGGCTTATCTATGTTTTATTATACAAATATAAAGCCATCTATGGAATATTTGGCAAAATCGGTTTGAATGGTTTTTACGGAACTAGATTTTTTAATTCTTGACTACAAGTTAGTTGTTTTGTTCTATTAATCAAAAAACGAATTATTATGGCAAAACAAACTGGAATTATTAAATTAAAAGGAACAATCGGTGGGATTTCCTTTTACAAAACGACTGATGGACATCTAGCACGCGAAAAAGGTGGTGCTGATGCCAATCGTATCGCGAATGATCCTGCGTTTCAAAGAACGCGTGAAAATGGGTCTGAATTTGGATCTGCTGGTAAAGGTGGAAAAGTTATACGAAATGCTGTTCGTATTCTTTTGCAGAATGCAAAAGATAAACGTGTGGTTTCTCGTTTAACAAAAGATCTTCTAGCTATCATTAAAACAGATCCCGTAAATGAGAGAGGACTGAGAACTCTAACGGACGGTGACTTCAACTTGTTCTCAGGTTTTGAGTTTAACCTCAACGGAAAGCTTGGAGCTACTTTGTTTACTCCATTTGTGAATGCGTTTGATCGTGTTACGGGTGATGCTACTTTAGATTTAGCACCATTCTCCCCTACTTTAAGAATTGCAGCTCCATCTGGAACTACGCATTTTAAAGTGGTTATGGGTGCTGCAGAATTAGATTTTGCAAATGAAACCTCAACATTTGAAAATGATGAGACTGTCATTCTTCCATACACTGCTGCAAATACGGTTGCCATTGCATTAACTGCAACTGTAACTGCAAACTCTGCCTTGGATGTTATTCAAGTGTTGGGGATTGAGTTTTATCAAGAGGTCAATGGCCAAATGTATGCCCTTAAGAATGGTGCTTACAATGCTTTAGCCGTTGTAATTGTAGATACTCCTTAATCATGGAGTTCGTGCTTCATAGAGCCTATTTTAAAGAGGGTACCAACGGTACTCTCTTTTGCTCTGGCACTTTTTTGTGTCATACCATTGAACTGCCCTGGAATAATAACAAAGGTAATTTATCATGTATTCCTGAAGGCACTTATGAAATCATGACAAGGTTTTCTAAACGCTTTCAGAATCATCTTTTAGTAAAAGGTGTTTCTAATAGACGTTTGATTCTGTTTCATCCTGCTAATGATGCTTTAAAGGAGTTAGAAGGCTGTATTGCTCCTATTACCTATTTAAGTGGTATTGGTAAAGGCACCCAATCAAGACCTGTTATGCAAAAACTATTGTCTTTGGTGCATCAAGCTCAAGACCGAAAAGAACCTATTTTATTAACTATTAAATCTCAAAATTATGAACATTGTAGAACGTTATAAAAAACCAACTCCGAAGTTTTTCAAAACTTTAAGAAATATTGGAATCGCCTTGGCTACTGCTGGAGGTGTTATTATTGCAGCTCCTATTAGTTTGCCTGTAATTGTTATCACTATTGCTACTTATATGACTGTTGCAGGGACTGTGGTTACTGCAGTAAGTCAAGCTGTAGTAATTGATGAAGATGGCGAAAAGACAGCTAAAGAAGAATAGTAATGCATTTTAATTTCAATGAAAAAATAAGCATTATTGGTGGCACCGTGTTTGGCATTTTACCCAATATACCACCCGACGACCTCGTGGTTACGATCATTATGGCTTTCACTGGTGCAATGGTCAGTTTTATTGCCTCGATGTTATTTAAATATTTAGTAAATCGTTTCAAAAAGTCTAAACGATAGATCAAAGCCCGGATGTCCTCCGGGTTTTCTTTTTCTATACCATCCCCTTCATAATAAATTTTTAAACAAAGAAAAAAATAAAAAAGAAAGCCTCTTTTTAGATGGCGTGGAACATGCTGTCAAGGTTTTTGGAAAAAATACTACCCGCTTTTAAATGATTAATTAATAATGAAAAATGAATAATTAAGGGTGGAGATTTTTTTCAAAACCCGGAGGGCTTGACCTTTATAGCATGTAGCGTTGGACAGAGGAGCCAGCTATCTTCGTTTTCTTTTTTATTTTTTTTATGGCCTTGGATTATTGTATTGAGCAGGTAATTTAGTTGCGCGAGCCGACTGCGAGATGAGCAAGGGTGGTGTGGTAATAGCACGTTGCCTTTTCGGCATAAGTGCGTACCACAGCAACGGTTTACCGCAAGGGTGGCGCATTTTTTGATTTCTTTTTATAGACAGATGAAATTGCATAGGTATTTACCGAATATTCAAGTTTAGGTAAGTGCAACGATTGAAAGAGGCAATGGAAGGTTTTGAGAATAGTTTTCATTTAAGGGTTGGCGTTTCACTAAACTATAAGAATATTGAGAGTAATTAGATTATAATGGGAATTATAATGAAACCTAACTTTAGCCAATCCGTAATGTAAAAACTATTAAACGTGGATGGAATTGCCGACTGAATGAGTTGCTCTTACAATCTTTGCAAAATATGATAACTTTTAAGTTTACTATAATAGGATTTTTAACAAAAATTGGAATTACATTAAAGAGGTCCCCGCATTCGCGAGGATAAAGTTATCTTATTTGCAATCTGGAATTGTTCAAAAAATGTGACACCCGCAGACCCACATGCTTAATCTATCAGAATATGAAGCAATACCTACATTTCAATTAAAAACAATACTTTCAATCTAGATAAATTTATGTGGGTTTTGCCCGAAGCGACCCGCAGGCTCGCATCATATGAAGTAGCGGTTGTACCCAATAAAAAAAGCTCGCGAAGCGAAACCTTATTGGGTTTGGGTACAAGAGTAGCTACGGGTGAGGAAGGAGAGAATGTGTGAAATAAAACAAATAAATAGTGCCAACGAGGACGTGTCGCCGCAGTGGTGCTATTTATGGTATATGCAAGAGCTTTATTATATAATTGTAGTGTTACCAGATGAGATTGCCACGACTTTTTATCAAAAGTCATGCAATGACATTCCTAGGCTCTTGCAGATATGTTTTATGGAACAAAATGGAACGACTGACGAACACCTTATTACCTGCATTCCTTGATGTTCAAGTATTGTAATAAAGATGGATTCGTTTTGTTCGGATTTGAACCAGTCATTCTAAAACCAAAAAAGAAAAAATCAAACTGTAAGTTTGTTCATTTCAGTAATAACACTTCTTTTTCTGTAATACTCACTATATTCAAAACAAACACGACCTCTCACGATACCTGGATGAATTTTATGTTTTCGTGAGAATTCTAAAATTATATCATCAGTAAAATCTTCATTGAATGTTATGAAGTCACTCCAAATACCTAGCTCAATTAAATTGTTTCTGGCATAATTATCAGCTTGAAACTCTACAATCTCTGCATTAGAACTATTTATAAAAAATTCCTCGTTTCTATATTCCGGTCGTTCTGGATGAGTAAGATGTTCAAAAACATGACCTAATTCATGAAATAATGTGAAAGCAAAATTATCTAATCTTTTATATTTCAAAGAAAGAACGATAGTAGGATTATTTTCAGATATAAAAGATTTACCATCCACAGGCGTTTGTGGCGGTCTATTTAATGTTAAAAATTTAATACCATATTTATTTAATATTTTCTTCGTTTTCTTTATTACATTTTCATTTTCAAAAAAACATTTCTTTAATTCGTTTAATAAAACAGCCTCGTTTGAACGTTGGAAATCAGAAATATTTTCTTGTTTAGCTTTATATTTAGCCATCAAAGACCAAGCAACTACATTGTTTTTATTTTCCGAAAATTTAGATGACTTCCTAAAGTATGTTGGATTAAAGTCATTTACCCTTTTTTTAAGACCATTGTAATCATTTACACCATAGATTCCATAAATTTTATCAATATCGTCAGATGTTTTAATTCCAATATTATGTTTTTTAAAAAAGGATAAAGGAACAATCCCATCATGTTCAATATCATTCCACTCTTTTATTGACTTAGTCTTTTTAATAACATCCTTGTCATTTTGGGCTTGATTTAAATTAAATTTCATTTGTTCTATAAGCCAGTAATTGGCATCTTCAAACCCTGCAGATTCGAGTGCAATTGCAATATGGACATTGATGTTTCTATTACCTTTCAATATATTGTTGAGTAAAGAATGAGCTACGTCAATTCTTGAGGCTAGGTCTCGCTGGCTTAAACTTCTTTCATTCAACATATTATCAAGTAAAATACCTGGGTGAATGATTTTGTTTTGCATAAAAGGTTTTGGTTTTAAGAGTGTACAAATATAATTAATAACCCCATATTATCACTAAAATGTTAATAAATTTAAAGAATTTTGTTAATAAAGGTTGATAACTTTTTATAATTACCAAACGATCTATTTTTAAATATATTGTATTTTTGTTTTGTAATTTTATAATTGAGTTAATTAAAAATAAAGTTTAACAATAATGTTATCATTAAAAATTACTTAACTATTTTTTTGCATATATTTGTAAATGTATAATTTAAAATAAAAAGCTGACATGAAATAAAAAAATCCAATCAATTGCTGTAACAAAAGATTGGATTAAGAAAATTTTAGGAATAAATCTTTAGTCCGGTAAACTAAACTTTCAAAAGGCTTGTCACCTAATTTGAATGATTCCTTGTTTGTTTTGTTGTACAAATGTAACATCTTTTTATGTTTTAAACAATTGTTTTAACAAAATATTGTCGCCTGAACGACAGCTGCCCCAATGTTGTTTTTAAGAAAAATCGGGAGTATTTAGATTATCAAAATTGATAATAATTGTATAATTAAAAAACATAAAAAAAATGAAATTTGTTTTTAAAATTAATGAAAAGAGATTCGAATCCAGCGAATCGAAACTGACTGGAAGTGAGCTATTAACTATTGCTAATTTGACTCCTGTTGAAGATTATGAGTTACTATACAAAATCAACGAGAAAGGCTTTGTGCCAATCCAACTTGAGGAGTTAGTTGACCTAAAAACAGCAGGGATTGAAGGCTTTAAGGCTAAACCTTATAAGAAGCTTAAAATAAAAGTTGACAATAAGCACTATGAAGTTGAAGAGTGCTTTATGACTCCGATTGAGATTATGGAAGTTGCAGGTATTAATCCTGACCAATTCTATTTAAAGGAGATTCGTAAAGGCAACGTTGAAGTATCTTACAAAGACGATGTTGAGCATAAAATAGCTATTACGAAAAATTCTTGCTTTGTTTCTTGTGAAAAAGAAGAAGCCATAGCGTGTGTAATTGTTAATAGTAAACCTAAAGAATGGTCGAGAAACACTATATCTTTTGATGATGTGGTTATACTTGCTTATGGCAAGATTTCGATTGACCCGAATGTGATTTACACTGTAAATTATATTAATGGAGTGCCGAGTAAACCTGAAGGCAGTATGCTTAAAGGTGATGTTATTTCAGTAAAAAACAAAATGATATTCAATGTTACTGAAACAAACAAATCATAGTCTCGGTATTAAAGAGCTTCATAATGATGATTATGAAGTGGAGATAGTTGGCAACTTTCTTCTAATACATAGTGTTCCTTATTTGAATGCTAAAAAGGAATTGGTTTATGGCACGTTGGTTTCCAACGTGTCAACTCCAAGCCCTAATACTCATGTTGTTTACTTTATTGGTGAAACACCATGTGGTATTGATGGACGGCCAATGAGCCAATTGATTAACAATAGTCAAAGGCAAGATTTGGGAAATGGAATTATTATTGACCATTTATTTTCTCACAAACCGAATCCAATGTATCCGACATATTATGAGAAAATGACCACGTACGTGAATATTCTTTCAGGACAAGCGCAACATTATTTTCCAGAGGCAACTGCGAGGACCGGGAGAGTGATTGATTCCAAACAAGAAGATTCAGTATTGCATTATACCGATACAAATTCTTCAAGAGCAGAAGTTGATGCAATCAATGAAAAGTTATCTGGATTAAAGATAGGAATTATTGGCTTGGGAGGTACTGGTTCTTATATATTAGATAAAGTGGCCAAAACTTTAGTTGGAGAAATTCATTTGTTTGATGGAGATAAGTTTAAGCAACATAATGCCTTTAGAGCACCAGGAGCAACTACAAAGGAAAGAATTGACTTAAACACCTTCAAGGTTGAATATTTTAAGGAGGTTTACTCACAGATGCACAAGAACATTATTTCTCATGCGGTTTACATAAACGAGACTAATTTAGGTTTATTGAATAGTTTAGATTTTGTTTTTATTTCCATTGATGTGGGTGAAATAAAAAAGATGATATTTAGAAAATTAGAAAATCTAAACATCCCATTTATTGATTGTGGCCTCGGAATTGAAAGAGAAGGAAATGAATTGATGGGCATTGTAAGAACCACTTTAAGTACTCCTGATAAAAGAGAACATGTTTACAATGGTTTGGTGAGTTTCTCTAATGGAAAAGATGATGATTACAAAACCAATATTCAAATAGCAGATTTGAATGATTTGAATGCCATATTTGCTGTTATTAAGTGGAAGAAATACTATGGGTTCTTTAATGATCAAAGATTAGAGCATGATAGCAATTATTCAGTCAACGTAAATACCGTTTTCAATAATGAAACTTAAACATCAATTTGTTGATTTTATGCCTGATATCATACAGGAAGGTGTGATATATATTTCTTTAGAATATAAATCAGTCATTCATAAATGTGCATGTGGTTGTGGCAAAGAGGTTAATACACCATTACATCCAACAGGATGGAAGATGTTATATGACGGCGAGTCAATATCTCTTAAACCCTCTGTTGGTAACTGGAGCTTTGATTGTAAATCCCATTATTGGATAACTAATAATGAGATTGAATGGTCATTGAAATGGACTAATGAGACAATCGGTAAGGTCAGGACAATTGAAGATTCCGAAAGGCAAGAGTATTACAGAGATAAAGATTCTGAAAATTTAGATAATGATTCTAGCAACTTAATAGATACGCCAGTTTCAAAACCTAAAACGACGAGTTGGCTTCAAAAACTAATCTTTTGGAAGTAGATTTAAACCCTAGTTGAAAGGCTGGGGTTTTTAAATCTTTTTCTAAATTGATTAAAATTATTTAACAGTAAGTTTTCCACCCACCTTTCTACCCACTTACGGAAGTATATAATTAATTTTCCAATGACCTCCTTTTGCACTGCCAACTCTTTCAATAAGTCTCATATCTTTTAGAGCATCTAGATTATTATCAATAGCAGTCGCACTTAAGCCAACTATTTCCTCAAGTTCTCTTTTAGAAACTTTACTATTTTTATGAATAGCTTTAATGATATTAACTCTATTTATCAGTTAAATTATCTACCCACTTATTTAAATCGAAAGGATATTTAAATATTAAAAGCTTTACTCATTAGCTGTTGTTCTTTATTCGGAATCCCTATTTCTTTAGCCACATCTTGCCAGGTTGCTACTACGGTTTTAACTTCTGCTATTATGTTATTCATTTGTTTATTCTCTAAACGGAAAAATTCACCGACGCTTATTGCTACATTATAATCTAAGGCATTATTATCTATATCGATGTTGAGTGCTAAACCGTCCTTGTCTATAGATGGATTTAAATCGTATGCAGGAGATAAAACCCAACCTTGGTTTGTTAATATAAAACCATGATTACGTAGATGATCGTCTGTATTTGAAATAGCTATGTTAAACACTATTCTACGCCATAATTGTTCTAAATTCTCATTGATTGTTGCACCGTGGTTTTGAATGAATTCTGCAAGCTCTAAATAACTTGCTGGGTTATCTCTAATAGTGTCTTCATTATTTCCTGTCATTGTCATAGCAGAAGCAAAATGAATTCTGGCTCCATTCTCACGATCAAATCTTTTAGTAAAGAATGTATTAAAGTTTCCAGCAATTTTTTCAATTCTTGATAGCGACATGTGAATGCCTACTTTTATAGCTAGTTGGTATGCCAAAAATTCCCAAGCTGCTTTATCCACCATATCATTTTTAGATGGGAATTTAGCTATACATAATTCTTTATTCTCATCTATAATATTAGCTTTTGGTCTTGCTCCACCTAGTGATGATCCTGGAGCCATTAATACTGCTAACCATTTTCTTACCTCATCACTATCATCGTCATTTTCAAAATTCTTTGCTGCTTCTTGTAATTCTCTTATGGAAGACCAAGGTGGTGTTGGATTTTGGTTGCTGTTATCTAAAAATGGTCCTTCTGGATCTAATTTAAATCGTAATGCTCCCATCCGACTTTCGTCATACACTCCCAGTAAATAATCAATCTCATAAAGTGTTTTAGGCTTTTCATCTTTAGCAGTTGCTTGTTGTGCTTCTCTACGTTTCATTAAAGTTTTACCCCATGTATCTGGCATACTGTCCAGAAATACTCCAAAATTTTCTTTATTGTTAGGGTACTGTGGACCACTAAAAAACTGTATGTCTGGATCTAATAATATTTGCTCTTTGGATTTTAACCACGCTTTATCATACTCAAAACTAAAAGCTTTTTTACCTTTGGCTTGAAGTGCAGAAAGAACACCCATTAATTGTGGATCTTCCAAACCTTTCCAATGAGCGTATATGTATATGTCTTGTTTTCCGGTTGCCATTTTATATTAAATCTAAATCTTGTAGTTTTCTTCCAAATTCATCATCAGCTGCGAGTTTTAAGAAATCGTCTTGAAGACCTAATACTCGCAATACATTAAAATAAGCCCCTATAGTTACACTTGGATTTCCTGTTTCAATTAAGTATAAAGTACTCCTTACAATGTCTGCTCTTTCAGCTACTTGTTCTTGTGTTAGTTTCCTTCTTTTACGAGCTAGTTTTATATTCTCACCCATTTGCTTAAGCACCTCTTTGTGTTTAGGAAACAGTATTTGTTTCTTCTTACTCATTACATTATGATTGTTATTTCATACAAATATAGCTATTTTGATTGAAATAGCAAGCGTTTTATTATTTTACACTTTTTAATAGATTGCTCCACCCTATCGGATTCGCAATAATAATACCAATTAAGTTTTGGCAAATTTTTATGATTTTTGTCAAAGTTTAATTTGATATTGTTACATGTGTTTTTCGGAGTTGAGTCGGTGCTGTCCTTTTTATTTTTCAACAACATTTTTTTAAAAGCAAATAAATAATTGGGGCTGTTATTTCTTAAACATTGAAGAGTCAAAAAATTTTACATAATTTAAATTTACTATCAAAAAAAAGGATAAATTGTAGTAGTGAAATTTAACATTAATAAAAGAAATATATTATGGGAATTAAACCATGACCAAAAAGAATTGCTGATTCCACAGGAAAACCAGACAGACGTCAACGAGATAATAAGGAAACTCCAAAAAATACGCCATCACTAAAGCCACATAAACATAAGAAAGGGGATTAACCCTAGACTCTTAGAAATAATGGAATTGCTTAAAGACATAACTATAAATCTTCTTTCTGATTTGATTTCGTTTCTAATTGGAGCATTGTTATTCTACATGTTTGCCAGTCTAAAAAAAGCTAAAAAAGTAATATATTATATTACTAATCCCTTTTTAAAAAAACCTGTATTGGCACAAAATTGGCACAATTTTAATAACTAACTGCTTTAATAAACTAATAAGTAAGTAGTTACGTTTTTATTACCGACCCCTAAGGGATTCGAACATGAGATCCTCAATCCTTCAGCATTAAGAAATAAAATAATTATAAGAGTATTACAAATTCTTTCTTAATTGCCTCACTTACTTTTACAGGTATTTCTAATTCTTTTGTGAAACCTTCCCATTTTAAAGTAGCTTCTTGTATCTCTTTTATAATCCCTTTTGGATTTTTTATTGCGTATGCTTCTGCAATGATTAAAACATCTTCCATGGTAATATTACTCCTTTTGTTGTTTATAGACAAAGCTCTGGTTACATTACTAAATGTTAGATTTATATTTAATGGATATGTTAAGTCATATGCAGGTGCCAGATTCCAAGAATTCGTGTTTTTGTTATAGATGAAGCTGTGGTTTTTTAAATGGTCATCTATATTGGCAAAAACTATATTAAATACCATACGTCTAAATAGTTCTTGAATATCCTTGTGTGGTACTTTAAGGTCTATTGCTACCTTGAAAACATTTTCATAACTGGCATTCTCTGGTTTTTTAAAATCCCAACCAGTTAATCCAGATACAGTTAAAACGTGTTGTTTTTCTCCATTTTGCCTGTCGTAACGCAGCGTTGCAAAATGCTTATTTTCTATCAATTTTGAAGACATCATTTGGATTCCGACCTCTTGGGCTAATAGATAATATGCATATTCTATTTTTTCTTTATTATATCCCCATTCTTCACCCATACACAACTTTACGAGATAGTGATTGTAAGCATCAGAATATTCTATGTCTCCAGGAATAATTTTTCCAGATATTTTGTTTTTAGAAATTAAAATTTTAGGCCTTGCCCCTCCTGCAGAGGTCCCTATTTTAAAAATATTTAATAGCGCTATGTCGCTTAAAGTTTCTTGAGATGTTTCATTTTTTAGGTCTAAAACTTTATTTAACACCTCAACGATTTCGTCAATATTAATCGTTGCAGTTTTTGGTATTTCTACCGAAGGATGATATTCTAATGCTCCCATACCACGATTAGACACATAGGTTAACTGCTCCAATGGTGTGATTTTTTTAACCTCTTTGTTTTTGGCTTCAATCCACTCTTTAAAAATGATGTTACCAAACATATCTGGTAAAGAATCAGCAATCATTGGTGGTAAACCCCTGAATGTTTCTCCTTCAAATTGTGTAAATACTTGAATGGGTTTTACACGTTTAAAAACATAAGGAAATATATTACTGTATTGATTGGACTCTAAAAATTCTGGATTGTATTGAAAGAAAGATGTACGCTTATCAACATCATAGCCTACTTTGCCTATTTCTAGACCAAACAACACAACATCTATGATATTATTTTTTGCCATTATTAATAGAGTGAGTTTATATCATTCGTGTTTTCCAAGTCCTTTAATGCTTGATATAAATTTTCTAGTAAATCGAAATGATTTGCTATTTTTAATACCGTATCTATTGTGGCATTTTTACCATTCTCAAATTTTTGAATGGTATATCGAGATAATTCTAAAGCATCGGCAAGATCTTCTTGGGACATTTCATAACTTTGTCTTTTCTGTTTACAAAGCTCTCCCAATTGTAATTTCACTTCCTTAATAGTTACTGTATCAATCATAAATTGTTTATTATAATACACAAATATAGTAAAAATAGCATAATTGTTTATTATAGTACACAATCATATTTAATTTTATAATCAACTCTTTCGAAATGAAAGGCAATTTCAAGGATAGGGTTTTAGCTAAAAACTAATGTATGTTGGTGATTAATTATGAAATAACTTGTTATTTACACAAACGCACTATATCCTGTAATTGCTCTACCAACAATTAGGGAGTTAATCTCTTTTGTCCCTTCATAAGAATAAATGGCTTCTGCATCTGCAACAAAACGAGCCACATTATATTCTAATAAAATACCATTGCCACCCATAACTTCACGAGCGCGACTTACCACATCTCTGGTTCGCATAGAGCAGAATACTTTGGCTAGTGAAGCATGTTCGTCTGTCAATAAGCCTTGATCTTGTAATTCTGAAAGACGATACACCATCGCTTTCATTGCTGTAAGATTAGCAAGCATTTCTACTAAATGATTTTGAATAAGCTGAAACTTTGCAATGGGCTTTCCAAATTGCTCACGTTTTTTAGTGTATTTTAAAGCATTTTCATAAGCCCCTCTAGCACATCCTAAAGCTTGCCATGCTACACCAGCACGAGTCATACGAAGCACTTTGGCCGTATCTTTAAAAGAATTCGCTTTTTGTAAACGATCTGTTTCTGGTATTTTACAATCTGTAATAGTAATGAGTGCATTTTGTACGGTACGCAAAGCCATTTTATTTTCAATTTTTTCAGCTTTATAGCCTGGATTTCCTTTTCGCACTAAAAATCCTTTGGCTTGATTATCGTCTATATCTCTAGCCCAAATAATAATCACATCAGCAAATGTGGCGTTTCCAATCCATTTTTTCTGACCGTTTAAAATCCATTGGTCGCCAACTTTTTTACAGGTGGTTTCCATACCTCCTGCAACTGCACTACCTACATTAGGCTCGGTTAATCCAAAGGCACCAATAAGTTCCATTTTTTGCATTTTTGGTAGCCATTCTTGTTTTTGCTCATCACTTCCACAGAGATATATTGAGCCCATGGCAAGGCCACTATGCACCCCGAAAAAGGTAGAAATTGAGACATCCACACGAGCTAATTCTTCTGCAATAATCCCTTCCATTAAAAAAGGTAAGTTAGGACAACCATAGCCTTCATAAGCCACACCACAAATGTTTAAAGCAGCCAATTTTGGAATTATTTCCATAGGGAATTCAGCTTTGTTCCAATAATGATTTGCAATAGGATCAATTTCAGTTTCCATAAAATCACGAACTTTCATCTGTATGGCTCGCTGTTGTAGCGTCAGTTTTAAATCGTAATCATAAAAATCGCCGTCTATAGGAGGTAATTTGTGCTGTCCTTTTTTTGCTTTCTCAGTAAGCATTTTCATAAGGCCATTGAGTTGGGTATCATCCAAATCACCAACGGATTTCATGATTTTAGGTAAATCTATTTTTTCTGAAATCTTACCCAACTCATTGAAATCTACTTGTTTCATTAAATGGGTAATTTGCTTTATTTTTTTGAAGAGTTCCATTATTTTTTTGATTTGATTATTACTTCTAAATTTTTGTGATAAATTGTTTAGACCATTTTGAAGCTCTACCAATTGCTGTTGCTATGGTTGCAAAAACTTCCACTTTTCTGTCATAATATACACCACTTCCTTTTATTTTTCCATGTTTTAAAATCTAGATGTTTGAATGGTGACCTCTTTTTATGTTGCTTCATGCCTAAAAAATCATCTGGACTATTTAATGAGGTTTCTTACTGCATAACATGGATTTCATCTCAATTTGTTATTATAAGTGGTGGATTTACAATTCCATACACATTATATACAAATAAATGTAAGCAATATTCCATATTATTCTGGATGTCTAAATCGTGAAACTGTATTTTAGTTATTACTGGAATATCATTACCGGCAACATCTCTTCCATCTAAAACGTTTAGTATACCGACATCGCGTATTTTTGTTATCTTAAAATAGTCGTAACAGAAGGTTTGGACCATTTAGAAACACGACTTACCATTGGTACGGCAGTTGCAAAAACCTCTAAGTTTCTTACATAATAAGCACCACTTCCTCTTATATTGCCTAACTTTAAAGTCATGGGTGTTTCAATGGTCATCTCTTTTTCTGTTGCTTGAATATGAATGGCTATAGTACCCAAAAAATCGTCTGGATGATCCAATGAGGTTTCTACAGGAATAACATAGCTTTCATCCCAATTTGCTATTATTACTGGTGGATCCACATTAGAATGCACATCGTAAACAAATAAATGCAGATAATAGTCAAGTTTTCCTTTAATATCTGGTTCGTGAAACTGTAATTTGGTAGTTACAGTAATATCCGTTTGGTTATCTGTAATATCTATTACATCTGGTGTGTTGAGTAGTAAATCTACTGAAATTATCTTTGCCATTAGTTTATGCTTTTATTCTAATTTTATTATTCAAAGATAAGTTTGATTATTTATAGAAACTGCTACCTAAGTAGCATTTTAAAAATGTTCTACATTATATTTTTGTTCAGATCCTGAATACAATTTTTAATTGTTATATCTTGAAAACATTATGACCACAACCGATTTTTTATTAAGACTTTGTGCTGCTTCGTTAGCAGGACTTCTTATTGGTTTTGAACGGCAATGGCAGCATAAGTCTGCAGGGCTTAAAACGAATATGTTGGTTGCTACTGGAGCAGCTATTTTCACCATGCTTTCCATTCAATTTAATCATTTTTCTAATGATGTGGATGTCACCAGAATTATTGCTCAGGTGGTCTCTGGTATTGGCTTTCTAGGAGCTGGAATTATTTTTAAAGAAGGTGCGACCGTCCACGGATTGACAACAGCCGCCACTATTTGGTGTAGCGCAGCTATTGGCTGTATTTCTGGTGCAGGCTTTTTTACAGAAACTTTAATATGCACCTTTTTAGTACTTATTATTAATATTGTTTTACAACCTTTAGACACATGGCTCAAAAACCGAAAATAGTCATTATTGGCGCTGGCTTTGGCGGCATTGCTATGGCAAAATCATTCAAAAACAAACCTGTTGAAATTTTGTTAATTGATCAACATAATTACCACAACTTTCAACCTTTAATGTATCAAGTAGCAACTGGAGGTCTTGAACCAGGTAATATAGCATATCCTGTTCGTAGGATTTTCAGAAATTATAAGAATGTTAGTTTTAGAATGGCAGAAGTGTTTTCTATGTCTTTTCAAGATAAAACACTCTCAACATCTGCTGGAACAATTCCTTATGACTATTTAATTATAGCCACAGGAAGTCAAAATAATTTTTTCAATTTTGAACCTGTAAAGGATAAATTGCTCACTTTAAAATCCATACCTGATGCACTCAACTTGCGAAGCTCCATTTTTCAGAATTTAGAAAAAGCTATGGAGGATATTAAAAAGGAACCCTTAGAAGAGATTCTTAACATAGCAATTGTTGGTGGAGGTCCTGCAGGAATTGAACTAGCCGGAGCCTTAGCAGAAATGAAACGGTATGTCATACCAAAAGATTTTCCAGATTTAGACACCTCTAAAATGACCATTAACCTATATGAAGCTGCTCCAAAATTATTAGCAGTAATGTCTAAAAATGCGTCTATAAAAAGTGAAGTTTATCTTAAAGAATTGGGTGTCAATGTATTTTTAAACGCCAAAGTGAATAGTTATGATGGTACAACCATTACCCTTGCAGATAACACCACCTTTACAACAGATACGGTTATTTGGACAGCTGGAGTAAAAGGTGCGCCAATAAATGGTTTGCCAAAAGAAGTCATTGTTGGTGGTAACCGTATATCGGTAAACGAATTTAATCAAGTTTTAGGTTTGAAAAATGTATTTGCTATTGGTGATGTGTCTGCACATCTTTCCGAAGAAAACCCAAAAGGATTACCAATGTTAGCACCTGTGGCACAGCAACAAGGAAAACAACTATCTAACAATATTTTAAGACTAATAGTTGGCAAACCTTTTGAGGTATTCAAATATAAAGATAAAGGTTCCATGGCCACTGTTGGTAGAAAAAAAGCAGTTGTCGATTTACCAAAATGGAAATTTCAAGGTGCGTTTGCTTGGTTGGTTTGGATGTTTATTCATATCTTTTCATTGGTAGGTTTCCGGAATAAATTTATTGCTTTAATAGATTGGTTTTCAAATTACATTAATTATGATAGACCTTTAGGATTAATTATAAGACCTTATAAAAAGGCTATAAATAAAAATTAAGTATGTATATAGCTATTATAATAATTTTTGCAATAGGATATCTAGCTATAGCTTTAGAACATAATATTAAAATAAATAAAACAGCAACGGCCCTACTCTTAGGTGTTTTATGTTGGGTACTTTTAGTCTTTGGGAGTTCAACTATTTTTCCAAATTTAGATGTTAACACTTCTCATCATTTCTTAACTGAATCTCTCTTAAAACAAATTGGTGAAATTTCTGAAATTTTATTTTTTCTACTTGGCGCCATGACTATTGTAGAATTAATAGACGCTCACGAAGGTTTTAGCATTATTACTGATAAAATAAAAATACAAAAAAAAGCCATTTGCTTTGGGCTCTAAGTTTAGTTACTTTTTTTCTGTCTGCAGCATTAGATAATTTAACAACTTGTATTGTTATGGCTGCTGTTCTTAAAAAAATGATTAAAGACAAAAATGATTTATGGCTTTTTGCTTCCATGATAATTATTTCGGCTAATGCTGGTGGTGCCTGGTCTCCAATTGGAGATGTAACAACCATAATGCTTTGGATTGGAGGTCAAATAACAGCAACTAATATCATTACCCAGATTTTTTTTCCAAGTTTGGTTGCTGCTTTAATTCCATTAATTATTTTTAGTATAAAAATGAAAGGCAGTATTGTGTATGAATATACAAATTCAGAGGACACCGATAAAACAGACCAAAGAGTAAGTGCTTTTGAAAAATATTTAGTGTTTACAACAGGAATAGCCGCTTTACTATTTGTTCCAATTTTTAAAACCATAACACATTTACCTCCATTTATGGGCATATTATTTGGATTAAGCATCATTTGGATTCTAACAGAAATTTTGCATAAAAAGAAGAATGATGAGCACCGCAGGTCTTTGTCTATTTCTGGAATCATTGAAAGAATTGACACTCCAAGTATTTTATTCTTTTTAGGAATTTTAATGGCAGTTGCTGCATTACAGACAGCAGGACATTTAACACAACTATCTGGAATACTAGATAAAAATTTTAATAGTGTTTATGTTATTGATGGCTTAATTGGAATATTTTCTTCAATTATAGATAATGTACCTATGGTTGCTGCTACTATGGGAATGTATTCTATAGACGTGCATTCTGTAGATAGCACTTTTTGGGAGTTATTGGCTTATTGCGCAGGAACTGGAGGTAGTATCTTAATTATTGGATCTGCTGCAGGAGTAGCAATAATGGGAATATTTAAAATTGATTTTGTTTGGTATTTTAAGAATATATCTATTACAGCTCTTATAGGCTATTTATTTGGTATAATAACATATATTGTTTTAAACTAAAATGAAATTACAATTACATCTTCAACAAATAAAAAATCATTGGAAATTAATTCTTCAAATTGCCTTGGGCATACTTTCCGTATTACTTGCAGTGTACTTTATAAAACATGAAGGCACAGAACTTACAGATGTAAAAACAGTTTTATTACAGGCCAAACCCTTTTGGTTGTTTTGTGGAATAGTCCTTATTTTATTATTTGTTGCAGTACAAGGCTGGATGTATCAACACAGTTTTAAAGCTGTACAGCGTAAAATTCCATTCAATGTGGGTATGTTATTATACCTTAAACGCAACTTCATTAGTATTTTTATTCCTGCTGGGACACTTACTAATGTTCTTTTTTTTAATAAGGATATTGAAGAAAAGCAAGGAATAGAAAAGACATATATTTATTATGCCTCTACCCTATTCTCCATTTGCTCTATACTTTCCAGTATTTTAGTTGCTATTCCTGCTGTTATCTTATTATTCATTAAAGGAGGTTTAAAAGGAAATATGGTTTATGGTATTTTAGCCGCTACTCTAATTTTCTCGTTACTGATTTATGTTGTAATAAGTATTGTTAAAAAAAGATTTGTATACCAGAAAATATTAAAATTAGCACCCACATTTGCAAAAGTTATTTCTGATTTGCAAACACAGCCACTTAATAAAATAGAACTACTTAAGGTCTTACTATTATCTTGTATTATCGAGCTAATTGGTATATCTCATTTATATATTGCTATGGGTGCTTTAGGGTTAACACCTTCACTTATTGTAGCCATCATAGGATATGCTTTAGTCTTGATTATTTTAATGAGTTCTCCCTTTTTAAGAGGTATAGGAGCTATAGAATTAGCATTAACATACGCTTTAACACTGTTTGATTATTCTGCTGTAACAGCATTATCAATGGTTTTTTTATTCCGGTTTTTTGAATTTTGGAGTGTCATGATCTTAGGCATCTTTGCCTTACTTTTTAAAAAAGATGGTTTGTTTATGCAGTTATTAGTACCCGTATTATTATTGTTTTTAGGTATTGCAAATGTGCTTTCAGCGTTAACCCCAGCATTAGCCGTTCGGTTAAAAATCCTTAAAGATTTTATTCCTTACGATATTATAGAAGTTTCAAATACGGCTGTTTTAGTTATTGGTATTATTCTTATAGCTACTTCTGTTGCTCTGATAAAAGGCTATAAAAATTCTTATTATTTGGCACTATTCTTAACCATCGTATCTTTTGTAGGTCATTTTATTAAGGGTATTGATTATGAAGAAGCAATGCTAGCAGCTATAACCATTATTGTTTTATTATATCAACGAAAAACATATTATATTAAATCTGTTCCATTGAAGGCCTTCATGTGGCAAAAGGGACTTGTATTAATTTGTAGCGTTTTAATTTATGGGATTGTTGGTTTTTATTTTCTTGATGTAAGACATTTTAACACCAATTTTACATTAGATGAGTCTATTACAGAGACTTTAAAAACCTTCATTTTATTAGATGGAAACCTAAAACCAGTAACTGCTTTTGGACGTTATTTTTTATACAGTATTAACATGTTGGGTGTCTCTAGTATCTTATACTTTGTGTGGTTGTTATACAAATCGTTTACTACGGAAAAAACCACAAATACTTCAGACATTCAAAAAGCAAAGCAATTGGTTAAAACTTTTGGGAATTCGTCATTGGATTATTTTAAAACCTATGAAGATAAACAGTTTTATTTTTTTGGAATAGATGAAGGTTTCATTTCTTACAAAACTACACCTCGCTACGCAGTAGCTTTAGAAAATCCAGTTTTAAAAACCAATGTTTCGGAAGTCATTATAGAACATATAAAAGAATTTGAAATGGTTATGCTCTCACAAAATCGGAATGTCATATATTATCGTATTCCTGAAAACACACTTGGCATTTATGACACTTTAGGAAAGAAGAAATTATTATTAGGCGAAGATGCTTATGTTAATTTGGATACTTTTACCTTAGAAGGAGGCGATGCTAAACCCTTAAGAAATTCAATTAACAAAGTTGAAAAAGCAGGATTTGTTTTTAAAGTAAACGAAGCTCCTCAAAGTGACGCGTTCCTTCAGCAATTAGCAAATATTTCTGATGCTTGGTTAACAGATATGAAACGTAAAGAGTTAGCATTTTCACAAGGCTATTTTATTAAGAGTGAATTAAAAAATCAAACCATTTTAACGGTTGAGAACGACCAAGGTAAAATAGAAGCGTTTTTAAATATTATAGACGATAGTGTTAAGGACGAGCTCAATTTTGACCTAATGCGAAAAACTGCTGAGGCACCAAATGGCATTATGGATTTTCTCTATGCTAAAATGATGCAACATTATAAGGTATTGGGATATAGAACCGTCAATATAGGTATGGTGCCATTGTCTGGTATTGATAAGCCAGAAAACATGACTGAACAAGCCTTAAAATTAGCTTACGAAAATATTAAGAAATTTAGCCATTATAAGAGTTTGCGCTTTTTTAAGGAAAAATTCAATCCATATTGGATAAAAGTTTATGTTGCGTATGATACGGATTTAGACTTAGTTAATCTTACTAAAGTATTAAGTCGCATGATGAAACCAAATGAAAACTAATACCTTCTTGTTTCGGCTTTCTGCATTAGCTGGTGTTTTAGCTTGTGTTTTTCAAATACTAATTATTTCAACCTGCATTTCAAAGTAACTATTTTATTTATTACCTTTTTATTGCTATCTAAATGTTTTTAAATAAACGTTAAAATAGTAGTAAGTAACCAAAATAGGCTAAATAATAACAAAGAAATTCATAACTTGTAACACCATTTCTTTAAACTAAAATTCAATAATAACAATTCCTTTTAGGACATTAGAATTATAAAATAGTTTGAATGTTTTAAAAACCATTTTATATTTAAAATTTCAATTAATAACTTATAATTATTGAATACAAAACAGACAATACCAGATAATTTACAACATATTCAGCTTCAAGCTATGGAAGTTGCAAGTTGCGCTATTGTAATAATAGATGTACTTCAACCAAATAGACCTGTAGTATTCTGCAATACTGCGTATGCGAAAATGACGGGTTTTGCAAAAGAAGAAATTATTGGCAAAAACTGTAAAATTTTACAAAATGATACTACTCAGCAAAAAGAACAGGACATTATAAAAAACGCCATTAAAAATGCTGAAACTTGTGAGGTTGTGCTTCGCAATTACAAAAATGATGGTACACTATTTTATAGTGAGCTATCCTTAAGCCCTGTTTTTAATTCCGAAAATAATCTAACCCATTACATAGTCATTCAGAAAGACTTAACTAAACTCGTAGAAAATGACGCAGTAATGCGAAAAGTACAACAGGAAGAGTTTGCAAATAAGGAACGGTTATTAGAGGAAAAAATAACAGAAAGAACAGAAGAACTCTCTGCAACCGTTAAAAAATTAGTGGAAACCAACTTAGATATGCAAGAAAAATCTAAGTTACTGCGTTTGGCAGAGCAAAAGACCAAAATAGATTTAGGTTTGCTTGATGGAGTTGTAAAAAATTTTCCGAATGGTATTATTATTGTCGTCGATGCCAAGTACAAAATACAATATGCAGAAGGCGAAGATTTAGGACATCATAAACTAAATACTTTTAATTTTGAAAAAGGAAAAACGATAGATGAACTAGAAAGTTTCCCCAATGACCTTAGAGCAAACTTTAAAATCCACATTAAAAAAACTTTAGAAGGAGAGCATTTAACCTATGAGTTGTCATACAAATCGTTAACTTATGCCGTAAACACCACGCCTTTATACGATGCTACAGGGAGAATTAAAAAAGCATTGTTGGTATATACAAACATTTCCCTACAAAAACAACATGAAAAAAAAGTAGAACACGCCTTGCAAAAAGAGCGTGAACTTAATGAATTGAAATCGCGCTTTATTGCTATGGCATCGCATGAATTTAGAACACCTTTGAGTGCCATTAATTTATCAGCTTCCATTATAGAAAAATTTAATAAAGTAGACCAAGCAGAAAAGCGAACAGATTATGTGCAACGTATTAAAAATAATGTACAAAATCTGGTTGTTATTTTAGACGATTTTTTAAACCTTAGTAAAATTGAAGAAGGCAAGGTGATTTCCAATCCTAAGCATTTTAATATCATTGATTTTGCAACTAGTGCTATTGAAGTGCTTCAAGACAGTAAAAAAGAAGGACAAACTATTACACTTATCAATACATTAAAAAGGAAAGATGTATTTTTAGATGAAAAATTACTAGACCATATAATTCAAAATTTAATAACCAATGCCATCAAATATTCTTCTGAAGGAAGAACGATAACCGTTAAACTTTCGGAAATAGAAACCGAATTGAGTATCGCTATAAAAGACGAAGGAAGAGGGATTCCTGAGAGTGAACAACAGCATTTGTTTGAGCGATTTTTTAGAGCAGGTAATGTTACAAGTATAGAAGGTACAGGGTTAGGCCTAAACATTGTAAAACAATATACAGAGTTAATGGGTGGAAAAATACGTTTTAAGAGTGAACAAAATGTAGGTACAACTTTTATACTTACGTTTCCAAATGCCTTTAAGATTTAAAAAAACATGACACACATTTTAATTATAGAAGACAATGCAGACATTAGAGAGGTCACAGCAGATATATTAATGTTAGAAGACTATAAAATTTCGACTGCATCAGATGGAATACAAGGCGTAAAACAGGCACTTAGAATTATTCCAGACCTTATTATTTGTGATATAATGATGCCAAAATTAGATGGCTATGGTGTTTTTGAACAATTACAAGAAAATGAAAAAACGGCTAAAATACCCTTCATATTTTTATCTGCTAAAAGTGAAAAGTGTGATTTTAGAAAAGGTATGACCTTAGGTGCAGACGATTATATCACCAAACCTTTTGAGCCTGAAGAGCTTGTTAATGCGATTGAAACTCGACTAAAAAAAAATGAATTTTTTAAAAAGTCCTACGGAAATACTACCAATAGTATCAACCAATTTTTACAAGATGCTTCAAAATATTTAAAACTAGAAGATTTGGCAAATAATGCTGAAACCGTAAGTTTTAATAACAAAGACCTTATTTTTGAAGAAGGCAAACCAGCTAACCATTTGTATTTTATTGCCAATGGTACGGTAAAAACCTTTCGTATTAGTGAAAGTGCTAAAGAGTTTGTTTCTGGTATTTATAACAAGGGAGAATTTATTGGTCAACTTTGTTTGTTAGGCAATACAGGTAAATATACTGAAACTGCAATGGTTATGGAACAAGCAGAAGTCTGTGCCATACATAAAGTTGATTTTACCAAACTCATTTACGAAAACAAAACCGTATCTAACAAGTTTATCGAGATGTTGTCTAATAATATGATAGACTTGCAAAACCAATTATTTGATATGGCATTTACACCAGTGCGCCAACGTGCTGCTAAAGCTTTATTACACCTTTTCAATAAAGGTATTATCACAGGCGAAACCGAAATTGGCATCAATATTCCTAGAGAAGATTTTGCGGGCATTATTGGTACTGCCACGGAAACAGCCATACGAACGTTACGTGATTTTAAAAACGAAAAACTGATAAAAGTTGAAGACGGAAAACGCTTTATACTTTTAAATGAAAAAAAATTACAAGACATTGCAGATTGTTAAATTTGTTGTCATTCTAGTACAATTCCTGCAAGGTTTCCAAAACCTTGTTGGTATAATAAAATAAATTAGATTTTTTTTATAATAAAATAATATTATTTCCCACACTCTTTAAAAGCCTTTAAAATAAGAGTTTTTCCACTTTCATAAACTTCAAAAAACACAAATGACTGACCTATGTCAGTCAATTTCATAAAATTTCACTGCCCTTTTTTGATGGACTGACTTAAGTCCTTCAACAGCTTTACAATGCACTATACCTTAGCATCATAATTAAACAATAAACGATGTTAAGTTTGTCAGCAACAATTCAAAATCCAGTACAGTCTAACCGAAATCAGTTTTTAGTAAAGTCATTTCAAGACATGTCTCAGTTACATTTAGCTATAGATAAATGTCATGATATAACTAAGGAAAGACTTCAATTTTCTGTTTTAGAAAAATGCAAAGCACCAATAGCTAATGATGTGGTATTGTGTACACAACAATTTCAAAATTTAAAAACAGTACTACATAATGAGTTTAGTGCAAAGTCAAAATCTGGTCTATTTTTTAACCCAGAAATTGGAACCATTTTTTGCATTGGAAATCTATCGCCATTTTTTTTACAAGAAATAGATGGCAAACCTTTAGGCGCATTAGGGACAGGAGTTTATGGCATTATTAGAGGACTAGGTATAAATGAAGAAGACGCTAAACAAAACATTACAGAATTAAGACAAGGAAATTACTTGTTATTTATAAGCGGAACTGCCAACACTATTGAAAACTTAAAATAAAAAGAGTGATAAGAACTCAAAAAAGGACTACCTCAATTAAAACTAAAATTATGAAAACTACAGCCATTAATTATTCTGTTTGTCTAACTCAATTAGAAAATCACAAGTTATTTAAACACTTAAATAATGAGGCAGTAATTTCTCTATTAGAAAACTGCAAGTATACCACTTGGCAAAAAGGTACAGAGTTTTTTGAAGGGGATAATAGTTCAAACAACTTTTACATCATTTTATCTGGACGTATAAAAACCTATAAAACAAATTTTGATACAGATAGAAATTATACTTTGTCTTTATTAGGAAAAGGAGATGTTGTAGATATTATGGCTCTTATAGATGGTAAAAAACACAATATTAATTTTACCACTATAGATGAAGTAGAAGTTCTCTATACATCCATGACTAATATGCGTCATTGGATGGAAAAATATCCAGCAGTTTACAAAACCTTTATGCCATATATGTCAAGTCAAATGCGTGTCATGGAGGTAAACCTTACAGATAATATATTGGCAGATATTCCAACACGATTAGCCCGCTTATTTGTGTCTAACTGTAACGAATCTAAACATTTAGAAAAAATTAACGATTTATCTCATGATGAAATTGCTAATATGATAGGGTCTACAAGAGCTGTCGTAAATCGTCACATACAACAATTTAAAAGAAACGGTATTATAAGCGTACAACGTAAACAAACAACCATATTGAACTATCAATTATTGACTCAACACGTTGATGCATTTTAAACTATTAATCATTTTAAAAAATATGATTTGATGATTGCTACTTACGTAGCATTTAAACACAAAAAGTCATTATACTTTTACAATACTTAAATAAACACAATATGAAAACAATTTATTATAATATTATTATGGTTTTGCTTTTTACAACTACAACTGCTATAAATGCTCAAGATGAAGGAACTACAATTCCAATTAAGCAAGACATTGTGCCTAATGCCATTCAAAATTCTGTAAAATCTGAATTCCCAAACTATGAGATTACTGGTTATTCCGGAATTCCTCGTAAAACTGCAAATGATGAATTTATTGAAGAATCTAACGGTGGCATTGTAGATGAATTTGAAGCTATTACGGTAAGCCTTAAAGGAGAAGATGACGAACTTTTAGCTACTTACTCCTTTGAAGGTATCTTAATGAGTGTTATGAGTAACAAACCAACAATAGACATACCTCAAGAAGTTACCCATAAAGTAAACAAAGCCTATCCTGATTGGATAATAATTAACTATTATCGTCATCTTTTAGGAGATACTATTACAGATTATGTTGTTATTAAAAACGGTAGTAAAACTATTACCTTGTTTTCTGATGAAGACGGCAGTTTTGTTGAACATTAGATTATTGTGAGCTTTTCAGATTTATTTGGAACAAAAAAAGTTAAAAAACAGTATCAATCATTTAAAATTTAAGAACCAATTATGAAAACCATATTAGTACCAACAGATTTTTCGGAAACTGCAAATTATGCGCTTGAAGTAGCAGTTCAATTAAGTAAAAAAACAAATAGTAAACTTGTGCTCTTGCATATGCTAGAAATAAAAGACCATTTATTACCAAGTGTTTCTGAAACAAATGATGTTATCAACCCTATCTTATCAAGTGGAGGCAACCCTCCTGCTGCTGTCTTTTACATGAAATTAGCACATAAAAATTTTGAAGCCTTAAGAGAGCATAAATTTTTAGAAGGAGTTACTTATGAAGAAGCCATACAGAATCATTTAAATTTTAATGAAATAAATACAACTGCAAAAAAATACCAGGCAGATATAATTGTTATGGGTTCTCATGGAGCAACGGGTTTAAAGGAAGTATTTGTTGGCTCTCATACTGAAAAAGTAGTCCGTAGTTCAGAAATTCCTGTCATTGTTATAAAAAATAAGCATTTAGATTTTAATGTAAAGAACCTTGTTTTTGTAACAGATCTAAAAACTGATACGCTTTCCACTTTAAAAAAAGCTTTTGCTTTTTGCAAGCAGCTGGATGCAAAACTTTACTTACTTCATATTAACACTCCAGGAGATGCCTTTATGACTTCAAATGATATTGATGAAAAAATTAATCATTTAGTTAAAGAAGCTGGATTTGACCCAAATAAATTTGAGGTTCAAAAATATAATGACCGAGATATAGAAAAAGGTATTATCAATTTTAGCAAAAGTATTGGTGCCGATCTTATTGCCATACCTACTCACGCAAGAAGAGGATTAGCTCATTTTTTTAACCATAACTTAAGTGAGGAAATGGTGAATCACTTTGACATACCTGTAATCACTTTTAAGATTGATTGAGAGTTCATTTATAAAATGCTAAATAATCAATAGTGCTACTTAAGTATCATTCAATGAGTTGAAAGCATCATACATTTACACTGTAATTTTAAAAAATCAAATAAATAACAAAAAAACCGATAACAATGAAAAACACAAATCTCATTACCGTTGTAGTAATTGCAATCTTATTCGTGAGTTGTAAAGAAAACGAAGCAAAAAAAGAAGCACTTATTAATGAAGCTATCGAGGAAACTACCGTAGATGTGGTTCCTAGAAAATCTGACACATATTTTAGCGATGCATTAGCGTCCATAAAAGCAGATGATAAGCAAGTTGCTTCAAAACAAATTATTCAAGGTGTTGATGCTCTATTAGAAGAAGGCAAAGATGTTTCTGGATTATATAAATTAAATCTTGACATGGCCATAGACCAATTAAGAGATATTGCAGGAAAACTTGAGGATAATTTTGATGTCTCAGAACAAGGTTTTAAAGAAGCCGTTGCTAATGCTGAAATTAACATTGCTCATAACTATTTAGCTACAGATGATGTGTTTGTGCTTACACCTAAAGAAAATGTAAAAGATTCAAGGTTTCACCAAGTTTTTAATATGAACCTTAAAAACCTTGAAGCAGGTACTTCCAAATTAAAAGATGATGCTAAAAAAGAAGGAGAAAAACTTACTATTGAGGGTGAAAAACTAAAAAAAGAGTATGAAGATTGGAAAAAAAGAGCTGAAGAACACGTAAAGAAAACAGAATCACACTTCAAGGAGCATCAACCTGAGTATGTATATCCTTTGGGAGTATTTCCATTATTTTAAGAAAACTTATTAATTAAAAAAAATTGTTAATCAATTTTTAACTTATTTATTTTATTGACTCATAGTTTTGATTGATGAAAGGTCAGTTATTTTTCCCTATAACTGATTAATAGCGTGATGGAGGTTACTTTAAGCAGCCTCTTTCCTTTTTTTTTTAAATTAACCAATCTGCTACCTAAGTAGCAAAAATAGCTAATATACAGTAGTATTTTTACTTTATTATTAGAAGTCTTATTACAGAACAAACATGGGAAAAAAAAATATATTCTTACTACTTTGTATTACAACAATTGCGTTTGTAAATGCACAAGAACAAATAAATTTAGAGCAAGCTATTGCATTAACCATTGCCAATAATCCACAAATAAAACAAGCTGAAGCATCTAGATTGGCATCAACAGCATCTATTGAAAAAGCGAAAGCCAATTATTATCCACAATTAACTGCAAATTCTGGATACACACGTTTAGATCCAACAGGTTATGTGCCTTTTCCTACTGCCCAAGGAATTCAAGATTTTGCATTTATTCCAATAGATAATTATAATCTCAATCTTGAATTGAATATTAATATTTATGATTTTGGGAGAACAAATACTGGAGTAAAACTTGCCGAAAATGGCGAAGAAACAGCTGATGTTTCTTTGTTACGAACCAAACAAGAATTGGCTTTTGCAACCATTCAAATCTATTATCAAATTCACTTTTTACAAGAAGCCATTAAAGTACAAAACAAACAGATTGAAGCTTTTAATATTACTTTAACTCAAACCAAAAAACTGCAAGAAAATGGAGAAGCTACTAATTACGAAATAATGACCACAGAGGTCAAAGTATCTTCAGCATCAGACAGATTGTTAGATTTGCAAACGGATTTAAGTAACGCATTTATTCAATTAATCCAACTTACAGGGCAAGAGAACATAGATACCGAAAAATTAGTTAATAATTGGTTAAAAATAGAGAGCCCAAATGCACTAACTACCAATATAAACATAACAAATAGACCTGAATTTAAGCTATCTGAATTGCAGACAGAAAACGCTACTTTACAAGAGTTATTAGCACGAAGAAACTTTAACCCCTATTTATCAGCAAACCTGCAAGGTGGTTATAAAAATGCCATTCAACCAGACATCAATCTATTACAATTAAATTATGTAGCTACAGCACAATTAACAATCCCATTATTTAATGGCTTTAAAAACAAAGCATCATTAAAAGAGGCAAAAGCTTTAAAAGATGCTTCAGATTTTAATCTAGAAAACACTTCAAATCAATTAGAAGCTGAAGTTAAGCAGGCTATCGAGAACTTAAACAATTCTTATCAAAAAATTGAACGATCCAATCTACAAGTTACACAAGCTGAACAAGCTGCAGAATTAGCACGTTTAAAATATAAAAACGGAGTAATCACCAATCTCGATTTATTGGATGCCGAAATAGCATTATCTCAATCAGAAATAAATAAACTGAATACCATATTTAATTACACCTTAAATACCTATCGTCTTAGAAAAGCCATGGGTATTAATTTATATTAATTAATCAATCTACCTATCAATATAACATGGAAACAACAACAGAAACAAAACCAATTCAAAAGAAAAAGAATCCATTAAAATTTATCATTATAGGTGCTATTTTGGCCATAGGTTTATTCTTCGGAATAAAATATTTACTCTTTATGTTACACCACGAAACAACAGACAATGCACAATTAGCAACCAACCAATATCATTTAATACCACAAGTATCAGGACGAATTACAAAAACATTTGTTAACGATTATCAGAATGTAAAAAAAGGAGATACCTTATTTACAATAGACACTTCTAATTACGCTATTCAAGTAGCTGTTGCAGAAGCCAACCTACAAAATTCTATCGCAAATTTGGAAGTTGCAAAACGCAATCCAAGCACTTTAAAAACAGGTTTAGGGGTTTCGAGTTCAAATATAAAAGCTGTGGAAGCTTCAAAAATTAAGGCAGAACAAGATTTACAACGAGCACAAAATTTGGTAAATGAAGATGTGATTACAAAAGCTAGTTTTGATGCTGTTCAAGCTGAGGCCACAGCTGCAGAAGCACAATATCAAGCAGCTAAAGCGCAATATGCAGTTTCTGAAAAACAAGTAGGAACAGCCGAAGATGGCATAAAAGCAGCTGAAGCCATAGTAAAAATGCGTGAAGCAGATTTAGCAAATGCAAAACTCATTTATTCTTATACTACCATTACTGCGCCTAATAATGGTCGTTTGGCCGAAGTAGGCATTAAAGAAGGCCAATTTGTACAAGCTGGTCAGCCTCTTACAGATATTATTGGAAGTAACATTTGGGTAGTTGCCAATTTTAAAGAAACCCAACTTAATAAAATTAAAGAAGGAGATATAGCAACAATAACCGTTGATACTTATCCTGATAAAGTATTTAATGCTAAAGTTACCATGCTTTCGCCAGCTACAGGATCAACTTATGCTTTATTACCACCAGATAATGCTACTGGAAATTTTGTAAAAGTAGTACAGCTTGTGCCTGTAAAACTTGAATTTACGGATGTTATTCCTACAGATTATAATTTAGAAGCTGGAATGAGTGTAACCGTAAGTATCCCAACTCATACTAAGTAATGGCAGAAACTGGCGCAAAAAAATGGCTAATTACCATTACGGTTATTCTATGTTCCATGTTAGAGCTGGTTGATGTATCTATTGTCAACGTTGCCTTAACAGACATGATGGGTAACCTTGGTGCCACGCTAAATGAAGTGACTTGGGTGGTTTCTGCTTATGCTATTGCTAATGTTATTGTTATTCCATTGGCAGGATTTTTATCTGAAACCTTTGGAAGGCGAAATTACTTCATCACTTCAGTAATGTTATTTACAATAGCATCTGTATTTTGTGGTTTATCTACAGGAATTTGGGAACTTGTATTTTTTAGATTTATACAAGGTATGGCTGGAGGTGCTTTACTAACAACTTCTCAAACTATTTTAGTAGAAACCTTTCCAGAAAAACAATTAGGGTTAGCTAATGGGCTGTTTGGTATGGGAGTGGTTATTGGACCTACTATTGGCCCCACTTTAGGAGGTGTAATTGTGGATAATTTGTCTTGGCATTGGATCTTCTTTATTAATTTACCCATAGGGATTATTGCATCCATCTTGGCGTTTACTTATATAAAAAATCAAGCCACTTACATTAAAGGGAAAGTTAAGAAATCTATTGATTGGACAGGTCTTTTGATGCTTATTATTGGTGTGGGCTCTTTACAATTAGTTTTAGAAAAAGGAAATGATGACGACTGGTTCCAATCGTCGTTTATCATAAGTTTTACATTTATAGCAGCATTTGGTATCATCAGTTTTATATGGCGCATGCTAACACAAGCAAATCCAATAGTAGATTTAAAAGTGATGAAGAATAGAAACGTAGCCGTTGGTACATTTCTGTCTTTTATTATGGGGTTTGGATTGTTTGGTTCCGTGTTTATTTATCCGGTTTTCACGCAACAAATATTAGGCTATACTGCAACACAAACAGGCGAGCTTTTAATTCCTGGAGCATTGTTAGGTGGAGCAATGATGCCTGTGGTAGGGGCTTTAATTTCAAAAGGTGTATCGCCTAAATTTTTAGTGCCGATAGGTTTTATAATATTTGGAGCCTTTTGTTTAATGACATCCACTATCATTGCACCAGACACGAGTGAATCTGCTTTTTTCTGGCCATTGTTGTTAAGAGGTTTTGGTATGGGTTTTTTATTCTTACCATTAGCCATTTTGTCATTACAAGGCTTAAAAGGACGTGATATTGGGCAATCTACCGGAATCAATAATATGATGCGTCAATTAGGAGGCTCTTTTGGGATTGCTATTTTGGCCACCTATTTAGGAAATAAAGCAGCACAGAACAGAAGTGTTTTAGCGACACATTTAAACAGTAACGACCCGAAGGTTTTAGCACGTTTGCAATCCATTACTGAAGGATTAATAGCCAAAGGAACCAACGCTTTTGAAGCGAAACAACAAGCATTAGGTGTTTTAAATGGAATGCTCACAGAACAGGTTTATTTGGTAACTTATAAAGATGTTTTTGTATCCCTTGGCGTATTTTTCTTGGTATGTATTCCAATTATTTTCTTGATTAAGAAAGTAAAGAACATAGAACCAATGGATAATTTATCTATGCATTGATAAATTTTTTGTGAGTTTTACATTATGAACGGCTACTTAAGTAGCAGTTTTTGTTTTTATTTGGTTTTACTTTTACGTTATAATTTAATAAATAATTAAAATGAAAAAGATACCACATATTGTAGTTCTTGGTTGTAATTTTGCAGGTCTTACTGTTTCAAGATACTTACATAAAGAAGCAAGAGATAAAGCTAAAATCACGGTCATAGATCGTAAAAACTATATCAATTTTATACCCAATATTCCTATTGAAGTTTTTAATAATCACAATCCAGCTGATTCCTTAGAGTTTCAATTTCAAAAACATTTAAAATCCGACGGAAGTGCTTTCATACAAGCTGAAGTTGAGAATATAGAAGCAGATAATAAAAAAGTTTTTTTTACCCCTAGTGAAAGACCAGGAGCTGCACAAGAATTTATAACCTACGATTATTTAGTTGTGGCATTAGGTTGCAAATTAGCATTCGATAAAATTGAAGGTTTTGCAGAATTTGGACACTCATTTTCTGATACTTTTTATGGAAATGAAGTTCGTAATTATTTACATAACGATTATAAAGGTGGTCACATAGTTATTGGTTCTGACCGATTTATTCAGGGTAAGAGCCCAAAACTTCCAAAAATGCCAACTGCTTTAGCAGCATGTGAAGGTCCACCAGTAGAATTAGCATTTTCTTTGGCAGATTGGTTAAAAGATAATAAAAAAGGAGATGCAAAAAACATTACTTTATTTACACCTGGAGAAGTTATAGCAGAAGACGCAGGAGAAACAATATTAAAGCAGTTACTTCCTATGGTTTCAGATATGGGATTTGGTTATAAAAAAGAAACCGTTGGTATTAAAAGATTAACAAAAGATGCCATTGAGTTTAAAGACGGAACAAGTTTAGAAGCCGAGATGAAAATTATTTTACCTAATTGGGAACCTCATAGCTTTATGAAAGGACTTCCGTTTGTAGATGACCAAGGATTTGTTGTTACCGATTTATACATGAGAAATCCAGATTATCCAGAAATCTTTGCAGTAGGAGATGCTGCTGCAGTTACCGTACCAAAATTAGGATCATTAGGTCACATGGAATGCGAAATTGCATCCAAAGTTATAGCAAATGAAATTTTAGGATACCCAGAAGAAGTAAAACCTTTACATCCAATGGTCGTTTGTTTTGGCGATATGGGAAGTCATAAAGGGTTTTATATGCATACTGATGAGTGGTACGGTGGAGATACAAGTATATTAAAAATGGGCTTTAAAACAATGTATGAAACCTTAGGAGGAAAAGTACCAAGTTGGGGTATGCCATTATCTGAGGTAATAGGAGATCATACCATAGTTTAATACTTAAAAATTCACATTAAATTATTTTAAAATGGAAAAAACAGAACGAACATCCACTAACTATTTCAGTTTAAAGAATCGTGACACTTGGTCAGATAACAGATTTACTTGGTTTTATGCAACATTAATTTTTATTGCAGTTGTTGTGTTTGCTATTATTTTAAAAACTGCAAATATATATGAGTCTATGGCATGGCGTGTTGTAAATTTCTTTTTTATACTTGTAGGTTTTGTATTAATGGTTAAAGATTATAAAAAGCATAAAGACTTTAATTTAAGCTATACCCAGGCACTTTTACTATGTTTTCGTACAGGTTTTTACTTTGCTTTATTATTTTTACCAGCTCTGGCTTTTGTGGTAAATGGTTATCCTACAGAACAAGCGATTATGGACAAAGATGAATTGTATAACTCTCAGTTTCCTATTTTTGAAATTGTTTTTGCTAATTACGTAGAAACAATTGCCTCTATTTTAATATGTAGTTTTGCAGGTGCCTTTTTTGTTGGTCTTGGTGGTTCATCAACTAAAAAAAATAATTAAACTAAAAAAAATATGTATTGCTTTAGACACTAGTCCTTCTGCAGAAAAAGTAGCAACTTTAGGTTATGAAAATGCAAAAGCATTAAAAGCGGAAGTGGTTATAGTACACGTTGTTTCTGATGCTGGTTTATATGCCATGGATTACGATCCTATTATGGAGTATAATGGCTTTTTAATTCAGAAAAATGTAGCGTTTATTGAAGATTTAGAAGGGAAGCAACAAAATTTCTTGAAGCCACAGCCAAGTTTTTAGGCGAACCAAACCTACAAACCAAAGTGCTAGATGGGGAAGCAAATTATGAAATTTTAGAATTTATTAAAGAGTGGGAAGCAGATTTATTAGTTATTGGTACTCACAGTCATAATTTTTTAGAAAACGTATTGATGGGCAATACTGCTGTAAAACTTGTAAGACATTAAAAAATCCCCTTATTGGTAGTCCCTGTAAAGAATTAAATATCAATTAAAAATAAAATGAAATTTACTAGAAAAGCAGATGCCTATTGGGTAGGCACAGGTAAAGAAGGAAAAGGGACATTAACAACAGAAAGTACAATACTTAATGCGTCCCAATATTCTTTTAAAACACGATTTGAAAATGGTATAGGTACCAATCCCGAAGAATTAATTGCAGCAGCACATTCTGGTTGCTTCACTATGCAATTTAGTTTTTTATTAGACGAAAATGGTTATAGTGAAAAAAACCTTAATATTCAAGCAAAAGTTACTTTTGAAGATGGTGTTATTACCAATATTCATTTAGATTTAAAAGCTAGCGTAAAAAACATAGACAAAGCTGAATTTGAGGAAATAGCAAATAAAGCTAAAGAAATTTGCCCTATATCTAAATTATTAAACACAACATTGACTTTAACTACTACTTTAGAATAAAAAAGATGAATTCAAATATAAAATTATGAAAAAAATATGTATCGCCTTAGACACAAGTCCTTCTGCTGAAAAAATAGCAACTTTAGGTTATGAATACGCAAAAGCATTAAAAGCAGAAGTCGTTTTAGTTCATGCAGTAAATGATGCAGCATTGTATGCTATGGATTACGATCCAATTATGGGATATAATGGCTTTTTAATTCAAAATAACATAGAGTTTGTTGAAGGTTTAGAAGTCGAAGCAGGTAAATTTCTTGAAGCAACAGCAAAGTTTTTAGGCGAACCAGACCTACAAACCAAAGTGTTAGATGGAGAAGCAGATTATGAAATTTTAGAATTTATAAAAGAGTGGGAAGCAGATTTATTAGTTATTGGCACTCACAGTCATAATGTTTTAGAAAACGTATTGATGGGCAATACTGCTGTAAAACTTGTAAGACATTCAAAAATCCTTCTATTGGTAGTGCCTGTAAAAGAATAAGTATTTGTTCTGAATTTAAAAACTAAAGAAAACATTTTTTTTTAAAACTGAATCTACACAAGTCTATTTTCGGAAGTAATAATGCCATCTTCATCTACATATACAAAGTGTCCAGGTTTAAAAACCGTACCAGCAAATGTAACCTCTACTTGTGTTTCCCAATCTGTTGAAGTTGTTTTAGAAATTGGATAGACATGCAATGCCAAAACACCTAGATTAAGTGTTGCAATGGTTGCTGCATCTCTTATGCTTCCATAAACAATAATACCTTCCCAATTATTTTTTATTGCTAAACTTGATATTTTGTCACCAACAATAGCACATCGAGGCGAAGCCCCACCATCTACAACCAAAACTTTACCTGTACCATCTGTACTTGCAATTTTAGTGACGTAAGAGTGATCTTCAAAACATTTTAAGGTGTGTATTTTACCACCAAATCGTTTTTTACTACCATAACTATTAAAACCTATGGCATCTGCTATAGTTACCTTGTCTAGGTTATCATCGCATAAATCTGCTACTTTAAAATCTTTCATTTCTATTTATTTAAATTTATTTTGTGTGAAAACAGGCTTTTAGCATCTGATACAAATCTGGATGTTTTGTTTTCATTAGTTCTGGTTGCTCAAAAAAATATTCTGAAGCTACGGCTAAAAATTCAGCTTCATTGGTCAATCAATAACTTCTAATATCAGACTTGTTATCGTTGATCGCTTCCATTTCCTTATGGATGATTTTCAACCAAGGAATTACATAAGAATGTTGTATCAAGGATTCTGGCACACCATCTGTAAAGCCATCAATTTTATCAATTAAATGTACAAATTCGTGAATACCAGTATTATGGATATGCGATTTTTGCTCAAAACCTTCATGTAATGCTTTACGAGAAAGAATCATTTGATGTTCAAATTGTCCATTACCAACCATTCCTGCTATATTTCTCTTTTCATCTGATTGAGCAAAACCTAAATCTTCATTAAATTGTTCAGGATACACTAAAATAGTACTTAAATTTTTATAATGCCATTCTGGGAAATTAAACACAGGAATAACAGCACTAGAAGCAATCAATACTTTATCTAAATCATTTAATTCTATATCTACACTTTCCAAATACACTTCGCTTAAAAAAATCATCATTCTCTTTTGAAAACGCTGTTGTTCGAAATCAGGTAACTCTTTGTAAAAATGAACATTCTTTAATAATAAATTATGCCAATTTTCAGGAAAAGCATTAGCTTTTTTCTTTCTTGTAGAAATAAAAGCATAAACAATAAATAGTACTAAAAGTAAAAAAATAAGAGTGAGTATCATAAAACAATAATCGATAGAACAAATATATACTAAACTCCAAAAATAGAACTGCTACCCAAGTAGCAGTTTAACTAGTTAATATGGACTTACTTTACGGTGAACAAAATAATAAATCAAATGAATATTAAAATCCTATCACGAGATGCAAAGTTATATTCTACTCAACGTTTAGTTGAGGCTGCAAAAAAACGAAACCACGATGTAGAAGTGATCGATTATTTGTATTGTGATTTAATTATTGAAAAAAAACACCCAAGTATATTATATAAAGGAAGATTACTAGATAATGTTGATGCCATTATTCCTAGAATTGGCGCGTCCCACACATATTATGGTGCAGCAGTAATTAGACAGTTTGAAATGATGAAAGTGTTTTCAACATTAGAATCTGTAGCATTGACAAGGTCACGAGATAAATTAAGAAGTTTACAATTATTGACTAAAGGAAACATCGGTCTTCCCAAAACCGTTTTTACAAACTATTCTAAACATACAGATGAAATTATTAAAAATGTAGGAGGTACGCCAGTAGTAATTAAACTGTTAGAAGGCACACAAGGTTTAGGAGTTGTTCTAGCTGAAACAAATAATGCCGCTACATCAGTAATAGAGGCCTTTTATGGATTGCATGCTCGTGTTATATTACAGGAGTTTATTAAAGAAGCAAAAGGTGCAGATATTAGAGCTTTGGTGGTCGATGGACAAGTGGTTGGTGCTATGAAACGCCAAGGTAAAGAAGGCGAATTTCGATCTAACCTTCATCGAGGTGGTCATGCAAATTTAATTGAATTGTCTGATGAAGAAGAAAATACAGCCATAAAAGCAGCCAGAATATTAGGGTTAGGCATTTCAGGAGTGGATTTGTTACAATCTGAAAGAGGACCTTTAATTATGGAAGTAAACTCATCTCCAGGACTTGAGGGTATTGAAGGCGCAACCAAAAAAGATATTGCAGGAAGTATTATTAAGTATATTGAAAGAAACATAGAATAATGATAAAAAAAACACATCCAGAAGATTTAGAATTATTAGGCGAAAAAATAAAATTAGGAGAAAGCAAAAAACTTAATTTTAATATCGCTCATCTGTTTACCGATACACCTGTTGAAGTACCAGTATTTGTGGAACGTTCAAAAAACCCAGGTCCTACCCTATTAATTACAGCTGGTATTCATGGAGATGAAGTTAATGGAATGGAAATTGTTCGGGAAGTTATTTCGCATAAATTAAATATCCCAAATCGAGGTACTATCATCTGTTTACCAATTGTAAACGTATTTGGTTTTATCAATAAATCGAGATATTTCCCAGATGGCCGCGATTTAAATAGAGAGTTTCCAGGAAGTACTGATGGCTCTTTGGCTAGCAGATTTGCACATCATTTTGTAAAAGAGATTTTACCTGTTGCAGACTTATGTATGGACTTTCATACAGGAGGAGGCGAACGTTTTAATGCTGCACAAATTAGAATTGAAAAAAATAATGAAACAGTAAAAGAATTGGCTACAATCTTTAATGCTCCTTTTACTTTATACGAACCACAAATACAAGGTTCTTATAGAGACACATGCTCTAAAATGAATATTCCAATCCTCTTAAATGAAAGTGGAAAAAGTTTAAATCTGGATAAATTAATTTGCAAAGAAGCTTTAGATGGTATTAAAAGAATATTGTCTCATTTAAAAATGCTTGACACAAATTTTGAAATACCAACCGTTAATAAAAAAAGTGTTTTCATTACAGAAAATCATTGGATTCGTGCAGAACATTCTGGATTCTTACATGTAAAAGTCAACATTCATGATTATGTTACTAAAGATCAAAAAATAGCAACACTTTCAGATCCTTATGGTTCTCCAAGTCATGTAGTTAGAGCCCCTAACGATGGCTATATTATTAACATCAATGAATCGTCCATGGTTTATCAAGGCGATGCTATTTTTCATATTTCAACCAAAACAGAATAATCATTAAAACGACTTAAAATAAATTATATGAGCTTACAATCAGAAAATGTTATCCCAGGAAATCACGGAAAAGTTTTTGGAACCAATGCAAATGAAGTAAAGGATTTACAAAACATAAAAGACAAGCTGTTACTAGTTCATGGAATAAAAGACGTGATTCTTAATTTAAACATTTACCCAAAAGAATTCACCATTCATACCACAACTTTGGTTGAAATTAAAACCATTGAAGATGAAGTAAAAAGGATGGGGTTTCATGCCATACCAAAAGGTATATTTCCTCTTTAATGATATATTATTAAATTAATTAGCCTTATAAAAAAAAACTATAATTCATATATATAACAATGAACGTAGCAGAACAAATATTAAAAATTTTAGAAGAAGTAGGTGTAACCCAAATTTGGGGAGTTACAGGAGATGCCTTAAATACATTTACTGACGCGCTTCAGGGCGATGATTCCAAAATAAAATGGAACGCAGTTCGTCACGAAGAAAATGGCGCATTTGCAGCTGGAGCCGAAGCGCAGATTACAAATAATCTCGCCGTTTGTGCAGGTACTGTTGGTCCAGGAACACTACATTTAATTAATGGATTGTATAACGCAAAAAAAGAACGTGTACCTGTATTGGCTATTAGCGGACAAGTAGCTCGTGTAAATATGGGAACCAACTATTTTCAAGAAGTTGGACTGACCAAAATATTCGATGATGTCTGTGCGTATCAGGCAGTAATTCGCTCTGCAGAAGAAGCACCAAGAGTAGTGTTGAGAGCCATTCAAATTGCCCTAGAACAAAATGCGGTAGTACGTATAGAAGTGCCTGTAGATATTGCTACTGAAGATGCTGCTGGAGGTCATTTTATACATCCTGTGGTACGCTCTCATGCCGTTTTAATACCTTCAGATACAGATATCGACACTATAGCTTTAGTAATTAATTCAGCTAAAAAAGTAACTATTTTTGCAGGTGCTGGTTGTGCAGATTGTAAAGATCAAGTGCTGCAACTTTCAGAAAAATTAAACGCACCAATCACGCACACGTTACGATCTTCAGATATATTTCATACCAACGATAAAAATGTAGTTGGAATGACTGGACTTATTGGAAATCCGAGTGGTTATCATGCAGTCATGCAGGCTGACGTGTTGTTAATGTTAGGAACCGATTTTCCATATACCAACTTTTTACCAGATGATTGCACCATCATTCAAATCGATAAACGTTTAGAGAATATTGGAAACAGAGCAAAAGTTACACATGGAGTTCATGGCGATTGTGGAGCTTCACTTACTAAATTATTAGCAAAAGTGAATGCTAAAGAGGATTCAAGATTTGTAGGACATCTTGTAGAAAAATATGTAGAATGGAAAAAACATAAAAATAACCCAGAAACTTTTGATATCGATACAAAACCGATTCATCCGCAGTTATTCATTCAAGAAATTGATAAACAAGCCAGTGATGATGCCTGTTTTACAGTAGATGTTGGCGAAAGTGCCATTTGGTTGGCACATCATTTATCCTTCAAAGGAAATCGAAAATTACAAGGGTCGTTTAATCATGGAACTATGTCTGTCGGTTTTCCAGCAGCAATGGGTATTCAATCTGTAAACCCAGGAAGACAAGTTTGGGCTATTGTTGGCGATGGAGCTTTTGGTATGTGTATGAACGATTTTATTACGGCAGTACGCTACAATTGGCCAGTTAAAATTTTGGTCTATAATAACAGTCAGCTTGGTTTTGTAAAAATTGAAGAAGAACAATCTGGCTATGCATTTACAGATAAAGCGTTAAAACTAACCAATCCTAATTTTGCAGAATATGCGAAACTGTGTGGAGGCGATGGCATACGAGTTGAAGATGCTAAAGATATTCCAAAAGCCATTGAAATGGCAATTAAATCGGATAAGCCATTTATTATAGATGCAGTTACGAATCCTGGCGAATTATCCTTACCACCACACATCACTTTAGAAGAAGCTTGGGGTTTTGGAAAATCAAAAACCAAAGAAATATTGTTAGCTGTTAAAGGTGAAAAAGCACAAAAGAAAAATTTAATGGATGAGTTGAAGGGATTATTGCATAAAATTTAACGCAACAACAAAGTATGTTCAAAATTGAAATATTTGACTATTTTTTATTAAAAAAAACATAAAATCATGAAAACAAACATTGGAATTTCCGAAGAAAACAGAGAAAAAGTAACCGATATACTTGCTAAATTATTGGCAGACGAGTTTGTACTCTATACCAAAACCTTACGAGCACATTGGAATTTAGAAGGTCACGACTTTCATACAAAACATGTATTTTTTGAAGAACATTATAACGCTATTAAAGAATTTGCAGATAGCGTTGCCGAACGAATTAGAAAAATAGGGCATTACGCACCTGCAACTCTTGGCGATTTTTTAAACCTCACGCACCTTTCCGAAAAATACGAAGGCAACAATACAAGTCACGATTTTACAGCAGCTTTGTTAGAAGACCACGACGCCATTATTCAATATATTAGACAGCGAATTGGAACAATAGAAACAGATTTTAAGGATGTAGGAACCGCAGATTTTTTAACAGGCTTACTACAACAGCACGAAGAAATGGCTTGGATGCTAAGAGCAACTATTGCCAAATAATTTTAAAATTTCGAAAGCATAGACCAATGAAACAAGATATATTAAACCTCAAAAAAAACCTTGAGACCTCTAAAGGTAAACAAACGTATTATAGTCTTCCTGAACTTGAAAAACAAGGACATCACATCAAAAAAATGCCTTTTTCAATTCGGATTCTTCTTGAAAATGCGCTTCGTAATTACGATGATTTCTCAGTAACTAAAAAGCATTTAAATGCTATACTAAACTGGAAACCAAAACAGAGCGATGATGATATTGCTTTTAAGCCTGCGCGTGTATTGATGCAAGATTTTACAGGTGTTCCAGCAGTTGTGGATATAGCTTCATTACGTTCTGAAATGGCTAGAAAAGGCATGGATGCCTCAAAAATAAATCCGTTAATTCCAGTAGATTTAGTTATAGACCATAGCGTACAGGTCGATTATTTCGCATCCGATTATGCCTATCAGCAGAACATGGAAATGGAATATAAGCGTAACAAAGAACGCTATACCTTTTTAAAATGGGCGCAAAAATCGTTCGATAATTTTAGAGTTGTTCCACCAGGAATGGGAATCTGCCACCAAGTAAATCTCGAATATTTTTCTAAAGGTGTTGTTTCCAGAGATGGATTGGTCTTTCCCGACACGCTTGTTGGTACGGACAGTCACACACCAATGGTTAACGGAATTGGTGTGGTAGCTTGGGGAGTTGGCGGTATAGAAGCCGAAGCTGCCATTCTTGGTCAGCCCATTTATTTCATAAGTCCAGAGGTTATCGGACTCAAACTCAACGGGAAATTACCAGTAGGAACAACCGCTACCGATTTAGTGCTTACCATTGCCAATATGCTTAGAAAATATGGTGTTGTGGGCAAATTTGTTGAGGTTTTTGGTTCTGGTTTAGATAACCTTTCTGTCCCCGATAGAGCAACTATTGGTAATATGTCGCCAGAGTTTGGTTGTACTGTTACCTATTTTCCTATTGATGATAAAACGTTGGAATATATGCGAAGCAGTAATCGTAGCGAAGAACAAATTGAGTTGGTAGAAACTTACTGCAAAACCAATATGTTATGGCGAGAAAATGAAGATGACATTGACTACACAGATGTTTTGGAACTTGATATTTCAACAGTTCAACCAAGTGTAGCAGGCCCAAAACGACCACAGGATAAAATACTTTTAAAAGATTTTCAGCATAAATTTATTGAACTTTTAGAGACTGGATTTGACAGAGAATATATACAACCTTCTGATCGAGAAGAAGCAGATACGCAATGGAATGAAGAAGGCGGAAGTCAAATTTCAACCCAATCAAAAAAACCAAATGCAAACATCCATCTTGAAAAAGAAGCTAAAGGTGATTTAAAATCCATTTGGATTTCAGAAGGCAATGAAAAATATAGGCTTTCTGACGGTTCTGTTGCCATTGCGGCCATTACGTCGTGTACTAATACGTCCAATCCTTTTGTAATGATTGGTGCAGGTTTGGTTGCCAAAAAAGCCCGTGAAAAAGGAATCGACACTAAACCGTGGGTAAAAACGTCGTTGGCACCAGGCTCAAAAGTGGTTACTGATTACCTAGAAAAAGCCGATTTACTGAAAGATTTGGAAGCCTTACAATTCCATTTGGTAGGTTATGGTTGTACCTCTTGTATTGGAAATTCAGGACCTTTACCACCTCATATTGCCAAAGCGGTTGATGACCAACAATTAGTTGTAGCATCGGTACTTTCTGGGAATCGGAATTTTGAGGCACGTATCCATCCACAGGTAAAAATGAACTTTTTAATGTCGCCTATGTTAGTGGTAGCTTTTGCTATTGCTGGACGCGTAGATATCGATTTAACGACCGAACCATTGGCAATCGACCATAACGGAAAAGCTATTTTCCTTAAAGATATTTGGCCAAGTGATGATGAAATTCACGAAGTGATGAAAAAAGTGCTTACACCAAAAGATTTTAAAAAGAATTATGACGAAATTTTTGAAGGCAATGATATATGGCGAAACCTAAAAGTTCCTACTGATAAAATTTACCAATGGGAAGATGCATCTACCTATATCAAAGAAGTACCGTTTTTTAGAGATCTTCCTGAAACGCCAAAAGCGTTGAAAAATATTGAAGATGCACGTGCGCTTTTAGTGTTAGGTGATAGTATTACCACAGACCATATCTCACCAGCTGGAGCATTTTCGGAAGACTCTGCGGCTGGTCAATATTTGAAATCACGAGGTGTTGAAAAGAAAAATTTCAATAGTTATGGCTCTCGTCGTGGAAATGATGAAGTCATGGTAAGAGGTACTTTTGCCAATGTGCGCATCAAAAACCAACTGGTAGAAAAAGAAGGGGGATTCACTAAACACTTACCCTCAGGTGAAGAAATGACTGTTTTTGAAGCATCACGAAAATATCTTAAAGAAAAAACACCCTTAATTGTACTTGCTGGAAAAGAATATGGAAGCGGTTCTTCTCGAGATTGGGCTGCAAAAGGGACTTTTTTGTTAGGTATAAAAGCTGTTTTGGCGGAAAGTTACGAACGTATTCACAGAAGTAATTTAATTATGATGGGTGTGTTGCCACTTCAATATTTGGATGGTGAAAGTGCTAAATCACATGGATTAACAGGTAAAGAACATTTTAATATCACAGGAATTGAAAATGATTTATCACCTTTAAAAAAATTAACGGTAACCGCTAAAAATGACATCGGCAAGAAAATCGAATTTAAAGTTGTTGCAAGATTAGATTCGCCAATTGAGGTTGCTTATTATCAAAATGAAGGTATTCTTCAATATGTTTTACGTCAATTTTTAAAGAATTAAAGCCCCTATAAAAACTAAAATAATTTATGCACTCTGCTATTCAAGTAGCAAAACTTATTTGTAATTATTATTTTCTTTGTTAAATATGATAAGCAAATAATAAAACAGTAAATTCACAAATGACCAACCATTACCTTTTACAGGCAACTGATGTTGAATTAATAGCCAATTTGTTTAACTACTTTCTAATTGTAGCAGGCATCATTTTTGCATTGGTTATATTTTACACGTTTTTTTATCTTATTCGTTATGGTGCAAAAAGACGACCAGAAACACCGTCTCAAGTTGAAGGTAGCGAGCGTGTGGAGTTAATACTCGCCATTATTGCCACAACCATCACAGCTGTTTTTGTTTATTTAACTATAAACACTATGGAAAAAGTGCAAGACATTCCAGAAAATCCAAAGCCTTTTTTAGAAATTACCGGCCACCAATGGTGGTGGGAAGCAAAATATCCTGAAAGCGGAGTTATTACTGCAAATCAAATTTATATTCCAACAGGAAAAAAGATATTATTAAAATTAACATCAGCAGATGTGGTGCATAGTTGGTGGGTTCCGGAATTGGGTAGAAAAATGGATATGATTGCAGGAGTAAATAATTATATGTGGATGTATGCCGAAAAAGAAGGCGAATACTTAGGCACCTGTAGCGAATTTTGTGGTGTACAACACGCACGAATGCGAATTAGAGTAACAGCACTTAATCCAAAAGATTTTGAAGCATGGCAACAAAAACAACTACTACCAGTAGTAACAAGTACAGATGCTTTATTTTTAGAAGGAAAACAATTATTCGAAGAAAAAACATGTACCAATTGTCACGCCATAAACGGTACAGAATTCAAACAAAATATTGGTCCAAATTTAACGCATTTTGCAAGTAGAAAACGCTTTTTGGCGGATATGAAAGAAAATAATGAAGCTAATTTAAGAGCTTGGTTAACAAATCCGCAAGCTGTAAAATCTGGTGTAAAAATGCCAAATTTTATTTTGTCAGATTCTGAAATAGATGCGTTAGTAGCCTATATCAATGGGTTAAAATAATAACATACAAATACAATAAAAATGATTGAACAAATAAAAACATTTAAAACTAACGCTTTAGCAATAGAAGTTATTGACGGATTTACTGAAACAGATGAAAAGTTGGCTCAAAAATTTTTTAAAGAAAAACTAGATGAAGGTTTTGAAACTGTAAATCTTCTTGTTTCTATAAACGAATATAAAATTTCAAACACTAACGCGAAAGCATTTTTTGAGGACATAATATTCGTTTTAAGAAATTATAAAAATTTGGGACATTTAGCCATTGTTGGACATTCAAAATTAATAAAAGCTTTAGTTCCACTAGATAATTTCTTTTTTAAACGATTGGGCGAAGGAAAAGAAGAACGTTATTTTGATGTTTCACAATTAGAGGAAGCTTTTGAATTTATAACTGAATAAAAATAAGATACTTGATTGCAAAAAAACATATTATAAATGAGTTTATACATAGACATACCAGAAGATAAAGAGCAATTACCATCCTTAAAAACAGGACAAGGTAAACTGGCTTGGATGGCTTCGGTTGACCATAAGCAATTAGGTATTATGTATCTATGGTTGGCATTAGTTTTCTTTGTTATTGGTGGTTTAGAAGCCATGATGATTCGGGCGCAATTAGCTTTACCAAATAACGATTTAATTTCACCAGAACTGTACAATCAAATTTTTACCATGCATGGTACCACCATGATATTTTTGGTGTTGATGCCAGCATCTATTGGGTTGGGTACGTATTTAATTCCATTAATGATTGGTGCCAACGAAATGGCATTTCCAAGATTAAATGCTTTTAGTTTTTGGATGACCTGTTTAGGTGGTATGCTATTGTATTTTAGCTTTTTTGCAGGTGGCGCACCAGATGCAGGTTGGTTTAATTATGCACCTTTAAGTGAAAATAATTATTCATCAACACAAGGCGTCGATTACTTTTTGGTTGGCTTAATCTTAACAGGAATTGGTAGTATTGGCGCAGCATTAAATTTTATAACTACGGTTTTAACATTGCGTTCACCTGATATTAAACTAAATATGTTGCCACTATTTGTGTGGATGATTTTTGTGAATGCCTTTTTAATGTTAGCCGCATTTCCATTGTTAAATGCTGGGTTATTTATGATGCTAATAGATCGTCAATTTGATGCACATTTCTTTTTAGCTTCAACAGGTGGTTCAGCTATTTTATGGCAACATTTTTTCTGGGCTTTCGGACATCCTGAAGTGTATATAATAGCTTTACCAGCTTTCGGCATTATTTCAGAAGTCATTCCAGTATTTTCAAGAAAACCCATTTATGGTTACAAGTTTGTCGCTGCGTCTTCCATCGCTATCGCATTATTATCCTATAGTGTTTGGGCACACCACATGTTTACTGTTGGCTTGTCCAATACCGTTAATGCCTTTTTCGCTATTAGTAGTATGTTAATTGGGATTCCTACAGGATTAAAAATAATTAACTGGATTGGCACTATGCACAAAGGAAGTATAAGATTAACGACACCCATGCTTTGGGCTATGGCTTTTTTAATCTGTTTTACCTTTGGTGGATTAACAGGTATTTCCTTCGCAATTGTGCCAATTACATGGCAGTTAACAGATACGTATTATCTCGTAGCGCATTTTCATTATGTGTTTTTAGGTGGAAGTTTGTTTGGTCTTTTTGCAGGAATCTATTACTGGTTTCCTAAAATGAGTGGTAGAATGTTGTGTTCAAAATTAGGGAAATGGCATTTTTGGTTGTTTGTCCTCGGATTTAATCTCACCTTCTTTTTGCAGCATGTTTTGGGTGTTTTAGGCATGCCAAGACGCATATTTACTTATCCAGATTTACCCTATTGGAAGGTGTTAAATATGCTTGCAACATTAGGTGCAGTTATGATGTTTGTAGGTATGGCTATTTTCTTTTGGAATATTTATAAAACATTGAAAAAACCAAGAACAGTAGGCGAAAATCCTTGGGATGCTTGGACCTTGGAATGGGCAACACCATCACCGCCAGAATTGAAAAATTTTGATGAAATTCCACGAGTACATAGTAGAAGACCTTTATGGGATATTAACAATCCTGATAATCCTGATAAAAAACTGAACTGATGAAAAATAAAGGAAAGTTAATAATGTTGATTTTTATTTTTTCGGAAACGTTCTTTTTCATAGCGTTAATAATAGCCTATGTCTATTATCGAAATTTTTCTGATACCACAGATACGGTTGCCAAAAGTTTAGATGCAGTAAGAGCAGGAATCTTTACACTATTTTTAATAGCAAGTAGTGGCACTTTAATCTTGAGTAAAAAGGCATTACAGAAAAAAAACTATAAAATTTTTAAACTCTTTATGGGATTGACTATTGTATTAGGAAGTGTATTTACTTTTGGTCAAATCACGGAATATATAGGTTTGTATCAAAAACAAATCACATTGAGCCAAGATATTTTTGGTTCCAGCTTTTTTACGCTCACAGGTTTTCATGGTCTACACGTTATTTTAGGATTGATAGCATTAGCAATTTTATTCTTTTTATCATTCGGAAAAATGAAAACCGTTACCATTGCTGGTATTGATGGTGTTGATGTCTATTGGCACTTTGTAGATGTCGTGTGGCTATTTGTCTTTTATTTTGTCTATATAACACCATTATTATGAACGCAACAGACTATTTTTTAAATCCATATAACTGGTCATTCACTGGGCTTTTAGCTTTAGTGTTAGTCCTTTTATTGTATCTATTACTTTTGAAAACAAGTAATACTCAAAAAGTATTATTCTGTTCAGCATCCCTATTAATTTATCTGGTATTGGGTTCGCCAATTGCAGATTTAGACAATTATGGATTACATAGTGTTTCCATGTTACAGCATATTATATTATTAATGGTTTCACCAATTTTAATATTGAAGTCTTTGCCTTTAAAGGCAATTGATAATAAATTTTTTAATATAATTCCATTATTCAATAATCCCAAAAAGTATTTTATAATAACATGGGTTATAGGTGCAATAGCCATGTGGACAGGTCATTTTTTAAGTGCCGCAATGATGTCTTCAAAATACGGAATAGCCATTTGTGGCATTACAGCATCTAAAAATTCTTGGTTAGCACACTTTCCAGAAACACCTGTTTTTGTTTTATTATTTGTTGCAGGATTTTTATTGGCATTACCTGTATTTCATCCTAATAAAAGCAAACGATTACACCCTTTAAAAAGTGTGGTGTATTTATTTACCGCTTGTGTTAGTTGTTCTGCATTAGGTTTGTATGTTACGTTTATGGCAAATTCGGCATCCATGTTAGAAGCCATTCCTGTTTTTGCAACCTTTAGAAATCCAGTGCCAATGTCTGTTCGCACAGACCAAGAACTTGCAGGACTCATGATGTGGGTTCCTGGATGTATTTTATATGTTTTATCTTCAGTTGAAATTATGTTGCATTGGTATGATGCCAATCCTGATATAGATAAAAAACAATTAATTGAAGTACCTATTTCAGATAAATAAAAGAGTGACAGTAGTAAACGAAAAATTATGGAAATTTTAAAAATAACCGATTTAGAAAAAATTGATGCATTAAGCCTATTACTTGCTATTGCAACAGATGGTGGTAAAATAGACCTTCATCCTATCCATCAAAAGACCATACAAGCTATAGGTAGCTATATTTTTAAGGTTGATAAAAAAATTGAAGAACTTTCAAATAGTTTTTCAATAGCCGACAATTTTTCGGATGAAAATGTTCAAAAAGAATTATTGCATTTAGCAGCACCAATGGTATTCTTAGAAGATGAAGGCAAAGAGCAACGTGCCCAAGCATTAAAAGATTTAGCTCAAAAATGGCATTTTAAAGACCATTTAATTAATCAAGTATTTAAAGGTGCCGAAGGACATAAATTGGCACTTCTTAGATGTGAACTAAGACCGAGTAGTGTAGAGCAAGGCTATTCGCCACTATATCAAACATTTTATTATTTAACGTCCAAATTACATCTCAACAAAAGTCACAAAGCGTTATTTGATAGATATAGAAGTTATAGTTTATTACCTGAAGGCACTTTTGGAAAAACACTTTATAATTACTATGTAGATAATGAATTTGCTATACCAGGTACACCAGGAGCAGAATTTGAGGATATTTTAATCATTCACGATATACATCACGTGTTATCGGGTTGTGATACATCACCTTTAGGCGAAATTTGTGTAGGTGCTTTTGATGCAGGAGTATCAAATGTAGATTACACAGCATATATCTCGGCTTTAACCGCTCAATTTCAAATTGGTTTTACGATGTCAGATCCATCTATAAATACGTGGGTAAAACAATTTGATGCAGATATGTTGTATCGTTCTTTTAGAAGAGGAATTGATACTAAAGTAAATTATTTAGTGAAAAAGTTTGATTTTTCACCATACACAAGTTTACCTATTTCTGAAGTAAGAAAACAGTTCAATATTTCTGAAGAAGGCATGATGGTAACACCACCAAATGAAAATTGGGCAGGTTCCTATGGACCACCTGCCAAAAGAAAGAATCCAAACATTGTAAAGCACGGTTTTTTACAAAGTAAATTTTAGTTCCAAATAAAAGTTGAATCATGTCTAAAGAAAAAAAATATAAAGCACAACCTGAAGAATTACCTAAACCAACCTATTGGCCATTTTTCTTGGCTTTTGGAGTGGTGTTAATTTTTTGGGGCATTTTAACCTCTTGGATTATTACAGGAATTGGATTCATTTTGTTTGCAGTTGCGTTAACAGGATGGATTATAGAAATTTATAAAGAATTACCTAAAAAAGAAGATGATGGCTTGTAATTGCGAAGACCAACAAACAGAAGAAGACTTTAAAAAGGCTGTAGATAGAAGAGGGTTTTTAACAAAAATCACTATTGCTATTGGTGGATTTATAGGAACTGTTTTGGCATTTCCATTAATCACTTCCATGTTAGACCCTGTAACGCGCAAAAAAAGTGTTAATTGGCGAGAAATAGGAGATGTAAACGAATTTAAAGAAAATGAAATTAAAATGGTGTCTTTTGAAAATGCATCACCTTACGAATGGAGTGGGAAAATTGCGTACTCTGCTGCCTATATTAGACGAGAAGAAAATAACAAATTCACAGCTTTTTCAGTTAATTGTGCGCATTTAGGCTGTCCTGTGCGTTGGGAAGCAGATGCCGAATTATTTATGTGTCCTTGTCACGGAGGTGTTTATTATAAAGATGGTTCTAGAGCAGCTGGTCCACCACCTCGTGGGTTATATACTTACCCAATACGCATTGTAAATAATCAAGTGGAAATTGAGACTGAAGCGCTTCCAATAACAAATATTTCTTCATGAAGAAAAAACTAAAAAACATATGGCTTTGGTTAGACGATAGAGGTGGTTTTAGCGATTTAATAAAACCACTAAAAACGCATTTAGTACCACCAGGTTCTACATGGAATTATGTTTGGGGAAGTGCCACTTTATTTTGTCTAATAATACAGGTTATTACTGGAATTGCATTAGGCTTTCTCTATCAACCATCGGCAGATGTGGCTTATCAATCGCTTCAATATATCGAAAACCAAGCTTTTATGGGAAGCTTTATTCGTGGGATGCATAATTGGGGAGCTTCTGGTATGGTCTTTTTAATGGGAATGCACATGATACGGGTTTATATAAATGCTGCCTATAAATATCCACGAGAAATGAGCTGGATAACAGGTGTTGTTTTAATGGCTATTACCATTGTTATGGCATTTACAGGTCAGCTTTTACGTTGGGATAATAATGGTGTTTGGTCTGCGGTTGTTGCTGCAGAACAAATGGGACGAATACCATTAATTGGTGATTCCCTTGCCTATTTTCTTTTAGGTGGAGATACTATTAATGGAGAAACATTAAATCGTTTTTTCGCCATGCATGTATTCCTATTTCCAGCGCTTTTATTTCTAATGGTTATATATCATCTATATTTAGTATTTAAAAACGGAATATCAGAACCACCAAAAGTAGGTCGATTGGTAGATCCAAAAACTTATAAAAAATGGTACGAAGATATGTTGTTGAAAAAAGGAGTACCATTCTTTCCAGATGCTATTTGGCGTGATGCTGTTTTTAGTGCCTTAGTTTTAGTAGTTATTGTTTGTTTAGCATGGTTTGTTGGTGCACCTGCACTTAGTGATGCTCCAGATTTAACCAATGTTAACGCTAACCCAAAACCAGATTGGTACTTTACTTGGATTTTTGCGCTATTTGCTCTAATGCCAATGCAAATTGAATCTTATGTGATGTTTTTAGGACCACTTATAGGTGTAATTTTAATCTTTTCAATTCCTTTTCTTTCAAAAGGTGGCGAACGCAGTCCGTTACGCAGACCGTGGGCAATTGCTGGAGTTATATTTATTGTTTTAACCATTAGTTCCTTATGGTATGTAGGTGTACAAGAACCTTGGTCGCCACGTTTTGATGCAAAACCTTTATCTGAATATACAACTGTACCTAATGCTTCACCTGAAGTAAAAAAGGGGATAGAACTTTTTAATACTGTAGGTTGTATTTACTGTCACAGTATTGGAGATGATGGAGGTATTAGAGGGCCAAATTTAAGTGATGTTCAAAATAGATTAACCAGAGAACAAATGGTTATTCGTATTGTCAATGGTGCAGAAAATATGCCAGCCTATGGTGGCTCATTATCAAAAGAAGAACTCGATGCAATTGTTTCATTTTTAGAGACTCAATATAAAACACCTAACAAAGGAAATTAAAAATTTTAAAATAATTTTAAGTTCAATTCTTAACTTTTAATCTAAATACTTTTAACTGCTACTTAGGTAGCAATTAACTTAAATTTATCACATTAATTTTGAACTTTAAAAACAAACTATTATTATGAGGGAAGCTGCTAAATTTACTTGGATTGCTTTACTGGTTATTACAATTATATCTTGTATTGCTATTTGGCCAATTTATGGGTTTTCCATATTGGGTATATTTATTTTAGGGTTGGGTATTTACGATATTACCCAAAAAAAACATACCATACTTAGAAACTTTCCAGTCATCGGACACATGCGTTTTCTTTTAGAATTAATTGGTCCTGAAATTCATCAATATTTTGTTGAAAATGATACTGATGGTAAACCTATTGACCGTAATCATAGAGCTTATATATATTCACGAGCAAAATTAGAAAGTGAAACACACCCATTTGGTACAGAATTGAATGTTGAAGAAGAAGGTTATAAATGGATGCAACATAGTATCTATGCAGCCAAGCAGTTGGAAGAACCACCTAGAGTTACCGTTGGTGGTCCAGATTGCAAACAACCCTATTCTGCAAGTATTTTTAATATTTCGGCCATGAGTTTTGGGGCATTGAGCAAAAATGCAGTAATGGCATTAAACAAAGGTGCAGCTGCTGGAAACTTTTTTCATGATACCGGCGAAGGTGGCATTTCAGAATATCACAGAAAAGGAGGCAATTTAGTTTATGAAATAGGTACAGGATATTTTGGTTGTAGAACCGAAGATGGGTACTTTTCTCCAGAAAAATTAAAAGAAAAAGCGGCCTATCCAGAAGTTAAAATGATAGAAATTAAAATTTCACAAGGCGCAAAACCAGGTCATGGTGGTGTACTTCCTGCTGCAAAAAACAATGAGGAGATTGCTGCGATTAGAGGTGTTAAGGCACATACAGATGTTATTTCACCACCAAGTCATAGTGCGTTTACAAATGCGAAAGAATTATGTGCTTGGATAAAGCAATTACGAGACTTATCTAACGGAAAACCAATAGGCTTTAAGTTATGTATTGGTAACAAAAAAGAGTTTATAGACATTTGTGAAGCTATGATAGAGACTGGTGTAAAACCTGATTTTATTACAGTTGATGGTGCTGAAGGAGGTACAGGAGCTGCACCAATTGATTTTTCTAACTATGTTGGTATGCCTTGGGAAAAAGCCTTGATTTTTGTAGTGGACACCTTGAACGGTTACGACCTTAAAAAAGACATAAAAGTATTTACAGCAACTAAAATATTTACAGCCTTTGATATTTTTAAAGCACTCTGTATTGGTGCAGATATTTGTAGTTCTGCACGTGGTATGATGTTAGCTTTAGGTTGTATTCAAGCAATTAGATGTGATACAAATACATGTCCAACGGGAGTGACTACCAATAATCCAAATTTAATGCGAGGTTTGGTAGTTGAAGATAAATGGAAACGCGTTAAGAATTACCAACACGAAACCGTACACGATTTTCTGGAATTGTTTGCTGCAGCAGGTTGCACACAATTAGAACAGCTAAATAGAAGTTTTATACATAAAAAAGTAGGAGAAAATAATCTGTCTTTTGAAGAATTATATCCTAAGGTTAAAGCAGGTGCTTATCTAAAACTAGCTTAGTTGTAATTTTTAGTTTGTGGCTACCTTAAGTAGCAATATTTTAGTATTAAAAGAACAGTTTTGATTTGTACAAATTAATTATGGCTTATGTCTTTTTAATACTTCTCTCAGAAAAAATGTAATAAAATTAGAATCGAATTCAAAAAAAGTTACAATAAGAATAAATAGAAAACAAAAAACATTTACGTCATTTGAAAAAGCATAAAACCTAATTTTGGTAATCAGAAATAAACCAACTTAAAACTCTAAAACAAATCAAGATGAAAAAATTTTTAATATTATTAATATTATTGGGTACTTCAAGTATGATTTCGGCACAAGAAACCGCAAAAAATGCTGATAAGGTTATACATGCCACTTATGATGGTTACGATGGCGATGGCTTTTATTTTATTAATCAGAAGGACAATCAGAAAATGTTGTTTGTAAGAATTAGTCCACCAGTTTTAAAGAAATTCGACCTCATGGACGATACATCAATCGGTAAACTTTTTGAGGTATCTTATGATTTAGAAAAAGTTGGAAATTCGGAACAACCCGTTATAATTAATCTCGAAAAGATTTATGAAACCGATAGCAACGACGATTAAATAAGTGCTATGAAATACATACTATAATTGTATAGATTTCTTATTCCAAGCAAAATAAAGTATTTATAAAACCCTCTTTTAGATATAGAAAAAACCATCAAACAATTACTGCTTGATGGTTTTTATTTTCGGTTTAAAAAGAATTAAGGATGCAATTTCTTTTTTAAAACATCTAACTCTTTTACAGTTTCTTTTAAGTTCTTTTGAGCTTCTTTTAATTTTTTAGTTTCACCTGCTTTATGGTAGTCATAAACATTAATTGAAAATCTTTTGTGGCGATCGTGCAATGCTGCTAATTGATTGCGCTCGTCAGGATGATGTTGCATAGTATTACGTTTTAATTAATAAAATTATTTGTTTTTGTATGTAGATTGATAGCTTGCTATTGCTTTTTCTATAATAGATATGGCTGTATCAAGACCTTGAAAACCATCAACCAGCACCTCTTTATTTTGAAGTTTTTTATAATCTTCAAAGAAATTTTTCAATTCAAGCATAAAATGAGGTGGAAGTTGATCTAATGAATTAACATGGGAAACACTTACATCATTAGCTGCAACAGCAATAATTTTATCATCAGCTTCACCAGTATCTATCATTCGCATAACCCCAATTACCTTTGCTTTCACAATACAAAGTGGCTGTATGGTAATTTGTGATAATACTAAAATATCTAAAGGATCACCGTCTTCATCCAAAGTTTGAGGTATAAATCCATAATTTGCTGGATAATTTACCGAAGAGTATAAAACTCTGTCTAAACGAAGTAATCCAGAAGCTTTATCTAATTCATATTTGGCTTTTGAGCCTGTTGGAATTTCTATAATAGCTTGAATAATGTTAGGTTTTTCAAAACCTATATTCACTTCATGCCAAGGGTTAACTGCCATAATATTCTTTTTAATGTTTTATTATAATCTCGAAAGATCACTTGGAGTTTTAACAAACATAGCTTGATGTCCTCTAATAGCTATTGGTTCTTTAATAAATTGTGGATTTTTTTGAAGCACCTTAATCCAATCGTCATCAGAAAAATTAGAATTGTGAAATTTTTCATCATAATCTAGATGTTCTTTGTTTACCAATCCTTCTATGGTCACTTTTAATTTACTTGCCAATTCTTCCAATTGTGTTCCCGTAAATTTATTAGTTAAAATATTTACATCTTGTAATGCAAAACCTTCCCCTTTGGCATAACCCAAAGTTTTTGAAGCACTTGGTCTATCGGGATTATAATAGAGTATAATCTCTCGTTCTGAACTTGCTAATTCTGGCATAATTTATTTTATTTAATTGTTATTATAATCATTCAAAATTAAACCATGCAAACCTAATAAAATGCTACTTAGGTAGCAGTTGATCATATAATTATAAACATCTTAAACACAAATGGCTAATTTGATTCTATTGTTTCAACAGACGCTTTAGTTTTTAATTTTTCTTGTTTTTTGAAATAGCCTCTAAACAAAAAATTATGTTCTAAGGCTTCCATATTATCATTAAATCGTCCAATGGCTTGGTCTGCGTTTTTGGCCATATCTTTTACCTGATTTACTAAAGTGGTATCTGAAGCTACATAATTTAAAATGTTGTCTTTGTCATCAAATTTTGAAACTAAAGCATCCAAATTGGTTGACATGGTTTCAATTTTTTGACTTGAAGTTTCCAGATTTGCGACTACGTTTTTCACTTTAGCACCAGAATCTTCATCGTTCAACATCACTCCAGCAACACTTGTTTTTAAGTTCATTTGTTGTACCAAATTATTTAAGGCTGTAATAGTTTTATCTGCGGAAGCACTTGCTTTATTCAAATTGGCAAAAGTTTGTTGTAAATTAACAGACATCACAGAATCTTTTAACAACGCACCCAAAGTGCCATCACCTTTATCTAATGAACCCGTAATTTTTACCAAATTTTCTGAAAGTTTCGCAGCATTAAGATTGGTAGTGCTCAAAGTACTCAACATTTCTTGTGTGGTGGCTTGGCTGTCTGCGTCAATTGTACCACCATCAACTACATAAGGTGCATTGCCTTTTCCTGGGATAATATTTACCAACGTACTACCCACAATACCATCACTTCCAATAGAGGCTAAAGCATTTGTTTTAATAAGTGTTTTCATTTTGTCCTGTAGGGTCATATCAACTCTAATGAGTGTATCGTTAATCATTTCAATGTCCTTAACAGTACCAATATTTAATCCCGAATAACGCACATTGGCACCTTTTTGTAATCCGCTAGCATTTTTGAAATTGGATGATATACTAAAAGTTTTACTAAATAAATTCTCTTGATTACCAATAAGATAGGTACCAATAAGAAGTAGTAAAATTCCCGAAACAACAAAAATTCCTAGTTTTAGTTTTTGTGGTGATGTTTTTTCCATAATGTTATTTTTTAAAGAAGGCCGCAATTCTTGGATCCTTCGCATTGTATAAATCGTTAAAACTTCCTTCGGTATAATTAATACCGTCTAATAGCAATACCACGCGATCCGATATGACTTTTGCGCAATCAATGTCGTGTGTAATAATGATAGACGACGTTCCATAAGTATGCTGTACTTTGCCAATAAGTTCTACAATTTCCCTTGATGTAATAGGGTCAAGACCTGTTGTAGGTTCATCGTAAAGAATAATTTTTGGTTCTAATATTAAGGTGCGTGCCAAAGCCACTCGTTTTTGCATACCACCAGAGAGTTCTTTAGGCATTAAATCAATGGTGTTTGCTAAACCTACGCTTTCTAAAGCTGCCATGACGCGCGGTGTGGTATCTTTTATAACACCAAATTTTTCACGATGATGTCGTAATGGGAATTCGAGGTTTTCGCGAACACTCATAGAATCATATAATGCACCACCTTGAAATAGAAAACCAACTTCAGACCGAAGTGCATCCCAATCCTTAGTGGTTAGATGGTTTAATTTTTTTCCTAAAATTGAAACATCACCTTTATCTGGTGTTATCAATCCAACCAAGCATTTTATCAATACCGATTTTCCCGTTCCAGATTTACCCATTACAACCAAGTTTTCACTTTTGTAAAGGTTGAGATTCACACCATTTAGAACGTGATGGTCACCAAAACTTTTGTAAAGGTTCTTGATTTCAACAACGGTTTCTCTTGAATTATCCATTAGTTCGTGTAAAAAATATTAAACATAAACACCGCAACAAAATCTATAAAAAACAATAATAGTGAAGCAAATACCACAGCCGAATTTGCTGCTAAACCAACACCAACGGTGCCTTTTTCGCAATAGAAGCCTTTATAGCAGCCCACTAAACCAATCGCAAATCCGAAAAACAAGGATTTAATTATTGCAGGTATAAAATCGCTAAACTCTAAAATTGAAAATATCTCATTAAAGTAGAGCATAAAAGACGCGTCACCATTAAAGTTCTCGATTATGGCAGAACCAATAAGTGCTAAAGCATCACCAAATGCTACTAACATAGGCATCATCAATGTGGTTGATAAAACTCGTGTAACCACCAAATATTTAAAAGGGTTGGTGCCAGAAACTTCCATGGCATCAATTTGTTCAGTTACTCTCATAGCACCTATTTCGGCACCAATTCCAGAAGCAATTCTACCAGCACAAACCAAAGCGGTTATTACAGGACCTAATTCCCTAATAATAGAAATACCTACCATATTAGGCATCATAGAAACCGCACCAAACTCTTCAAGTACAGGTCTAGCTTGCAAGGTAAGCACCAAGCCTATAATAAATCCGGTAATGGCAACGAGCTGTAAGGAACGGTTGCCTACTTGATAACATTGTTTTAAAAATTCTTTCTTTTCAAAAGGAAATGAAAATAGTTCCTTAAAAAATCGAGTGGCAAAATAAGACAAGTCACCAAATTCAATGAAAATGCTTGATAGTTTTGTTTTAGTCTGAAAGTGATAAGCCATTATATTTGGTATATATTTATCTGTATAAAATTAATCAGCCTTAATTGATATAACTGCTACATAAGTAGCAGTTATATACATATTCTAAATGTAATTTTACAGTCATAATTATAACACGATGAAAAAAGCAAATTATTTAATACTATGTACTTCTTTACTACTTTTTGTTGCATGTTCTGGCCCTTACACATACAAAGACAATGGATCTATTATAGAATTAACTGAAGACGACCCCTTCGATATACAGCTAATATCTGATGTTGGTTCTGATTATACATGGCAATTAGAATCAACTTTAGAATTCACAAAATTATTAGATACTGAAACAATAAAAAACAGCGATAATACCATTGATTATCATTTCAATTTTAAAACCATATCAGATGGCGAAGAATTTATCAGATTTAATTTAACGGATGGTAGCGACATTAAAAACACATTCGAAATTAAAGTAATTGTAGGTTCAATAGGATTAATTACTTCAGACTAAAAAAAGACTAAAAACATAATTAAAAACTTATTTCAATGAAGAAGAGAACAAAAATAATCATTACAATTATCTTGATAATTATAGCCATTATATCTTATAACTTTGTTTATTCTTAAATTTTGCAAACACCAATTCTAATCGTAAAATGTGTTTGTTTTAAAATAATTTCAAATAAAACTTTGAGTGCTACCTACGTAGCACTTTTTGTTTGTAATAGCATCTACTTTTAGATGCATTAATAATTTAAAAAACAAAACTATTATGTTTTACGAAAGCAATTACTTCGGAATGCACTTTTTTTGGTGGATTATTTGGATATTCTTTTTACTATGGATATTCGCTACACCTTATGATGTACCTTACCAAAGAAGTAAAAAAGAGAGTCCTTTAAATATTTTGAAAGCGCGATATGCTAAAGGCGAAATTTCTAAAGAAGAGTTTGAAGAAACCAAGAAAACTTTAAACATAAAGTAACTAAAATTTAAGAAATAATTTTTTAAAATAACTTGACAAGTGCTACTTAGGTAGCACTTTTTGGTTTAAAGCTATACTACATTTACTTATAATTTTAAGTAAATAGGATAAGCATGGAAAAGTTAATTGCACTTATAAACGAAATTCAGGATTGTACGTTGGAAATTGAAGTACACTATCCAACATTGTACAACCAGTTAGACAAGAATCCTTATGAAGAACAATTGTCCAAGGTTTCTACAGAGATGCTTCTGGAATATTTTAATGCATTAAAAGTAAAATTAGATATGTATCAAATACCAATATGCCATGAATCAAGTGCAGTTATTTAACGAAGAAATTCTAGACTGCATTTTTGAAATAGAAATGTATTTCCCGGAACTATATTATCTATTAGAAGAAACACCTTTTAAAGGTATAAACTCTAACCAACTTATTTCAATTGAAGCGTTGGAAGATTATTTTAACACCTTAAAAGAAAAATTAAACACATTTAGAATAAATCAAACAAAATTAAATTTTAAGAAAACATGAAGACAAAACATATTGTTATACTAGTTGCCTTGATGGCAATAGGTTTAAATGTACATGCGCAAGATAATGAGGCGCAACCAACCAAAGGATTTTACCTTAGAGCTGGTGGTGGTTTTATTGCACAAACTGGTAAAACTGAATTTAACAATGCAGATCCAAATGGCATTACCATGATTCAACAATCCACTGAGATTAGTACTGATGGTTCAACAATTAATGTAAAAGCCTTAAACGGAACCTTAGGAGGTGGATTTAAATTCAACCTTACAGGTGGTTATATGTTTAACGATTATATTGGAGCAGAATTAGGAATTAATTATTTTAATAGTAGTAAAGAAACCATTGGTAAGTTGACTAGTCCACAATTAATTTCAGAAGAAACGGCTTACATACGTGGTGTCGATTTAATGCCTGCCATCTATTTAACACCTAATTTTAAAAAACTAAATCCCTATGCAAGAGTTGGTTTAGTAATGACTGGTGCTGGAAAATTATATATAGATACTGATGTTAGACAAATTGATGGTGGTGGTATTGGAACTGATATAGTTGTGAATGTCAAGACAGAAGTAAAATCAAAATTTAGCACTGGTTTAGGAGCCGCTGCAGGTGTAACCTACCCAATAGGAAACAAATTAAATCTTTTTGGCGAAGTAGAGTTTAGAAATTTTAGTATTAAAAGTAAGTCGGCTTCCATTAAAGAATATGAAACAAGAGCTGTGACTGGAAGTCAATCTCAATTAGTTCCTGGACAGCAATTGGCAGACTTACCAACCTCTGAAAAGGAATTTATTTTTACAGATAATTACAGTCAAAGTGCTACAAGTCCAGTACCAACAAACGAGGCGAGAAAAATACCAACTCAATATGTAAATGCAAGTGGAACTGGAATTAATGTTGGTGTGAGATATTCATTCTAAAAAATGAAAACTATAAAAAACATATTATTGATGCCATTGTTTTTCTTCGGAATAACATCAGTATTCTCGCAATCTGTTATTGGAAAATGGACTACTATAGATGACGATACCAATAAGGCAAAATCTGTTGTTGAGATTTACCAAGAAAACGATAAAATTTTCGGTAAAGTGGTTGAGATTATAGATAAGACCAAAGAACACAAGTTATGCGATTTATGTGAAGGCACAAATAAAAACCAACCCATATTAGGAATGGTTATTATGCAAGACCTCGAAAAAGATGGCGATACTTGGGAAGGTGGTACCATCTTAGACCCAGATACAGGGAAAGTTTATAAATGTTATATCGCTTTAGAAGGCGACAACAAACTAAAAGTAAGAGGCTATATAGGCTTCTCACTATTAGGAAGAACACAATATTGGAATAGAGAAATTAATTAAAAAACATATGAAATGAACAAAAATTCAGAGAACCTTCTAGACGGAAATCTTAAAAACATGTACCAACTTACAAAAGAGTGGATTGATGAAGTTGAGTTTTATATCATAGAACTAAAATTTTTTAATAGCCTTATTTCAGAACATATAAGCTCTACCACCACTGACGATTTAGAACATAAAGAAATATATAGAAATATAGATGAATTGTTATTTAAATTATCTAATGATTTAATTAGTCAATTTAAAACACATAAAAAAGAAATAATTGTATTAGTAGATACCAAAAACTTAACGGAAAATAGTAAAGAATGCATAGAACATATTCATCTTTTAGAAAAAATGACTAAGTTAAAACAAGGTATCAAAAAACTCAAAAAAGCATTATTTAGATACTTAAAAAACCATCCTTTTGAATTTGATTTTGACACTATTTATTAGAATTACAACTAAAAACAATAAATGATTTATTGCTATTGAATATTGATATACAGTTAGATATAAATAGTATTTTTCAAAATTAATTTTTAGTTTTAGACTAAATAGTAAAATTTAAAATCATGACCATTAAAAATACCAATCATATTTATAAGGATGAACTTAAAAAATCTGAACTATTTGCCATTTGGATTACCGAACGAATAGGTACAATAGGTTTTTTCTTTATTATTATAATATGGACAGTAATTTGGTTATGTTGGAATATGTTTGCGCCACTGCATTTGTGCTTTGATCCTTTTCCCGGCTTTGTTCTATGGTTATTTATATCTAATTTAATACAAATTATGTTGATGCCATTAATTATGGTAGGTCAAAATTTACAAGCCAAAAGAGCAGAAATACGTTCAGAAAACGATTTTAATGTCAATATAAAAGCCGAAAAAGAAATTACATTTCTTATTGAAGAGATGAAAGAATTAAAAGTAATGGTTTCAAAACTTACCAAAGACCACCAATGATAAAATATCTAAAAGACGAAAAAATCATTTTTTACGATGTTATTAAGTGGTTCTTTTTAGCTACTTTAATTGGTTTGGGCTCTGGTTTATTAGTAGCCTCATTTTTAAAACTATTAAATTGGGGAACAGTCTATTCTGAAAGTTTTGGCAAATATTTCTGGATTGCACCAGTATTTTTTGTCATTAACATTATCCTTATTAAATATTTAGCACCAGATGCTCAAGGTCATGGTACAGAAAAAGTAATAGAAGCCATTCATAAAAAAGCTGGTAAAATAAAAGTAGCAGTAATTCCTGTAAAATTGATAACCACTTTATTGACTTTGTTTTCTGGAGGTTCAGTAGGTAAAGAAGGCCCAAGTGCACAAATGGGAGGTGGTTTAGCGTCACTAATGGCAGATATTCTAAAATTTAATGATGATGACCGAAAAAAATTAGTGATCTGTGGCATTAGTGGTGGTTTTGCTGCCATATTTGGTACACCAATTTCTGGTGCAGTATTTGGTATCGAAGTCTTATTTGTAGGTATGATTTTGTACGACGATTTATTGCCTTCTTTCGTTTCTGGTATCACAGCCTATTATGTTACTACTTTAATGGGAGTTGTAAGACCAGAATATCATATTGACTTTACAACCGGAATGACGGAGTTTTTTATTCTTAAAATAGCATTGGCAGGTATTGCTTTTGGCGTTTGCTCTTTTATTTTTATCGAAATAATGAACCAAACCGAACGTATTTCAAAACGAATTAAAATTCATTTTTTACTAAAAGGCCTTATTGGCGGAAGCGCAGTTATTTTGGTAGGTACTTTTTTTGGTACGGAAACTTTAGGTTTAGGAACAACAACCGTAAACGCAATTTTCTCTGGCGCCAAAATAGTTTGGTATCTCTTTATTTTAAAAATAATTATCACGTCTATAACTCTAAATTTTGGAGGAAGTGGAGGTATTGTAACACCTGTTTTTTTTGTAGGTGCAACCGTTGGAGCCTTTGTTGGTCAAATTACAGGTCATGATCCAGCACTTTTTGCAGCAATAGGTTTGGTTGCCGTTTTAGGTGGTACAACTAATGCACCAATTGCAGCCTGTATTATGGGAATAGAATTGTTTGGTGTAGCCATTGCGCCTTATGCAGCTTTGGCGTGTATCATTTCCTTTTTTATCACAGGAAACCGAAGCATTTACCCAACACAAATATTGGCAATGAAAAAAGCATCACATCTTACCACCGTTGTTGGTAGAGAAATAAAATTAATAGATGAAGAAATTGAACAAGAAGAAATAATACAAGAAATAAAAGAACAAAACAATAAATAATTAATAACAATTAAATATATAATTACAATGGAAAACACGCTTACAATGAACATGAACAACAAATACTGGTGGCTACAAATGCTATTAGGTATTGCTTTTATAGGCTTTGGCTTATGGTTCTGGTTTACACCAGCAGAAACTTACATCACTTTAGCCGTCTTTTTTAGTTATTGGATTTTTATTACCGGAATTTTTGAAATATTCAATGCGTTTGGTTCGAGCAAACATTCAGGACAGTGGGTACTTTATCTTATTGGTGGTATTATAGATTTGGGTATTGGTGGCATATTAATGGCTCACGAAAATCTAACTATGGAAATTTTACCAATATTCTTGGGCTTTTGGTTACTCTTCAGAGCCATAATGCTTATAGTGATGTATTATGAATTAAAAAGAACATCAAAAGGTGCTTCTGGAATGTTATTACTTGCAGCTATACTATCTGGAATATTTGCTTTAATAGTTTTAGCGAAACCAGTTGTAGGCGATTTAGCAATAGTCTATTCTACAGCATTTGCATTCTTTTTTATAGGTGTTTATCGTGTTATTTTGGGTAATAATCTTCGTAAAACAATTAAATAAATATTTATTAATTATTAACATGAGACGATTTATTCTTAAATCGTCTCATGTTTTTTTTTATAACAATTACATTTATTTTTAACAACAGAATTAACTTAAAACTATATATGTAAGTTGCATTAAATTTTACAATTATAGATTTATTTAATTAAAATAATAGAAAAATTAAATAGAGCATGATCAATTATTCCTTCCTTTAAAATGCCATTTTCATAAGTGTATGTATTTTTATGAGAATGATCAGGATCTGTAAATAAATAAGCATTATCACCTGTCTCGGTAATATCTTTATAAATACCTTCAAGCTCAGCAAACATTTTGGAAATACCTTTAGGCTCGTTAAAATACAATTGATTGGCACTTGCAGTAATGGGTCCAGGGAAACTAGAAATTGCCCCTTTTCGATTTATTGAATAGGTTCCATTGTTTTCGGTTATTGTAGTACTATCATAAGGGCTTCCATCCTTCTCTACTGTATAAACGCTAGATTCTAAAACATCCTTTCGGTATACCACGACCAAAGATGTTGTTATTGTAGTTTTCCCAAATATATCTATAGTAGACGTACTATTGGTATCGAACGTTATTTTACCTTCTTGAATGGTTTTGGTGGCTACAAGTGTTCCAACATTTTCACCTGCAACAACAATGTTATAATTTAATGTTGTTACTTGAGCCTTTATACAAGTTCCGGATAACAAAATGAATAGTAGATAAAATAAGTTTTTCATTTCAAAATTTTTAAGGTTATTAATTACTTGTTATTTTTAAACTAACAAATGGATGAATCTAATAAAGACGATAATAATAATAATAATACCGATTAAGATCCCAAAATTATTATTAATATAAACAGGAAAATATGCTTCTATAATTAAACTCCAAGTTGCAAGTATCACTTTTAAAAAACAAAATTCCAAATAGTAAAATTTGTTCTTATTTTTTATTTAATTTATTTATCAAGCTTTTGAAGCCAAATTTATACTGAAAGATACAATTAATCCAACTATAGTACTACTTTAACCTAGTTAGAAATAAACTTCTTCCAAAAATCACTCTAAAAATTCCTATAATAATAAAAGCAATACTAGTTGCATATACAATGGTGTAACTGCCAATTTCTGGTTTTAATAAAATTAATAGTCCCATTGAAATAATAAGTATTCCAAAAAACAATAGCACAAACCAAGTAGCAAATACCTCTTTCCTTACTTCTAGACTTAGAATGATATAAAGAATCCCTCTAAAAACAATCCAAGCACCTAATAATATAGGAATTAACTGCATTGTTAACTCTAGATTTGCTAAAAAAATTACACCTACAATGGCATCTACAATACCACCAAACAAATACCATTTCCACTTATCTGAAAATGGTTTATTTTTTATAGCTCTAGTAATTTCAAAAGCACCAGTTACCAAAATAGCTACCGCATAAAAAAAACTTAACTCAGCATAACCTTCTTTTGGTAATAAAGCTATTTCTACTCCAAATGCAATAAAAAAGATACCCAAAGTGATTTGTAACCACCATAATTTAGTATAAACTTTGGTTAATAAACTTGTTCTCATGAAAATAATTTTGGTGTTATTTATTTTTAATCACATGTTTCTATAGTAAAAATTTTATAACTTTTATTTTAGTTATTGTTATTTAAACTCAATTCAAAAATAATAGGACTTCTAAATTTAAACTGCTACCTAAGTAGCATTATCTTTTTTTTTAATAAAGTAATATTGATGTAAATTGTAATATTATTAATAAAACAACAAGCAATTGAAAAATAAGATAACTTCAATAAAAGAATACGATTTAATATGTGTAGGTGGCGGTATAATGAGTGCTACTTTAGCCTTATTATCCAAGCTATTAAAGCCTGACTTGAAAGTACTTGTTTTAGAACGGTTAGATGCTGTGGCGCAAGAAAGTTCTGCCACTTGGAACAATGCAGGAACAGGACATTCGGCACTTTGCGAACTAAATTACACACCTCAAAATGAAGATGGCTCTGTGGATATTCATAAAGCCATAGACATTTGCACACAGTTTGAAACGTCCAAACAATTTTGGTCATACTTAACAACCAAAGGCTATATTAAAAATCCAGTTGAATTCATTTGCAAAGTTCCACATCACAGTTGGGTTATAGGAAAAGATAATGCCGATTATCTCGAAAAACGCTACCAAGCGATGAAGCAACATTTCATGTTCAATACCATTCAATTTACAAAAGATATAGAACAGATGAAACAATGGTTTCCATTAATGATGCACCAGAGAAATAACGACGAAGCTATGGCAGCTTCAAGAATTGAACGAGGAACGGAAGTCAATTACGGAACATTGACCAAACAACTCTATGAAATTTTAGACACCGAATTCGATACCAAAGTACAATGCCACAAAGAAGTTTTGGATGTTGACCCAGATACCAATTTAGATTGGTCTGTTAAAGTAAAAGACTTAAAGACTGATGATATTTCACATTTAGAAGCAAAGCACGCATTTATTGGTGCTGGTGGTGGAAGTCTGTTATTGCTTCAAAAGGCCGAAATTGAAGAAAAAGAAGGTTATGGTGGTTTCCCAATTAGTGGCGAATGGTTGGTTTGTAAAAACCCAGATATCATCAATCAGCACAATGCAAAAGTGTATAGTAAAGCAGGTATTGGCGATCCGCCAATGTCTGTACCACATTTAGACACACGTTATATTAATGGTAAACGAGAATTATTATTTGGACCTTTTGCAGGTTTTAGTCCTAAATTTTTAAAAGAAGGTTCTAATCTGGATTTGTTCAAATCTATAAAATTTAAAAATCTTCATTCATTTTGGGGCGTTTTTTGGCATAATCTGCCATTAACCGAATATTTGGTAAAACAAGTAGCCATGTCCTTTAAAGACAGAATGAATGCCTTACGCGTATTTGTAAAGGATGCTAAAGATGACGATTGGGAAATTTTGGTTGCAGGACAGCGTGTACAGACCATTAAAAAAAATGAATTTGAAGGTGGTATTTTAGAATTTGGTACAGAAGTAGTAAGTAGCAAGGATGGAAAAATAACCTGCTTGTTAGGAGCATCGCCTGGAGCATCAACCGCTGTGAAAATTATGTTGGATGTATTAGAAAAGGCGTTTCCAGAGCTACTTAATTCTACTGAAGCTATAGAAAATTTGAATGAGATGATTCCGTTTTTTAACAAAACAATCGACGAATCCTTTTTTAATGAGCAGCTAAAAAAATCTGAAACCATTCTTCAGCTTAACTAAAAAACTAAATGGATATTTTCAGTATAGCAGCAGTTTTGATGGTATTAGTGTCCTTTTTTGGGTATCTAAATTTTAGATTTTTAAAATTGCAAAATAGTATTGGGATAATGATAGTCTCTATTCTATTTTCAATGTTCATCATTGTTATCTCCATTTATTTTCCTGCTTTTATTAAATTCCAAAAGAGTATTGTAAGTACTATCGATTTTCAAAAATTATTGCTTAATGGTATTTTAAGTTTTATGCTTTTCGCTGGGGCTTTGCACTTAGATTTTAATCAGCTAAAAACTCAAAAATGGAATGTGCTAGCCTTTACTACACTTGGAGTTATTTTATCTACAGCATTTGTAGGTGTAATACTTTATTATGCTTTGGGATGGGTTGGACTATCTATGCCTATTATTCATTGTCTATTGTTTGGTGCATTAATTTCGCCAACAGATCCTGTGGCTGTAATAGGTATTCTAAAAAAAGCTGGCATTAATAAAACAGTAGAAATTAATATTGTAGGCGAAAGTTTATTTAATGATGGCATAGGTGTGGTCATTTTTTTAACCTTACTCCAATTTGCATCTGTTGGAAATACTGAAACCATTGCACTTTCAGGCATTATAAAGCTTATTTTTTTAGAAGTGATTGGTGGTATTGCTTTTGGGATTATTTTAGGTCGAATTACCCATCGTGCCATTATGAAAATTGATAGTTACGAAACAGAAGTTCTTATTACCTTAGGTATGGTAATGGGTGGTTATGCACTAGCAGAAAAATTAGGCGTTTCAGGACCTTTAACCATGGTGGTTTCAGGATTACTTATTGGTAATAAAACCTATTCGGAATCTAAAAAACGCACTGATACCCAAAGCTATGTATTCAAATTTTGGGAACTAATAGACATACTTTGCAACGCTATTTTATTTGTATTAATTGGGTTAGAAATTGTTCTTATTTCTTTTGATAAACAACTCGTACTTGCTGGATTTATTGCAATTCCTATTGTTATTCTGGCACGTTATCTATCTGTAAAAGTTTTGGTAAACTCATTAAAAAAATGGGAACCTTTTGGATCCAAGACTTCTCTCCTTATGACTTGGGGAGGTTTGCGTGGAGGTATATCTATTGCAATGGCATTATCCTTATCCAAAGCTACTTCTTGGGATATTATTGTGCCTATAACGTATATAGTTGTTGTATTTTCAATTATAGTTCAAGGCTTATCTCTGGGAAGATTGGTAGCCTTTTTTAAGAAGTCCAATAAAATAAAAACTTAAAAATGCTAACAGGATTTATAATAAATTTTGACGATTGGTTAGGTCATCTTTCAGTGGCATACCCCATTGGTGTATATGTTGTATTCTTTGTTATTGTATTTGTTGAAACTGCATTTTTCCCGGCAGCACCTGTTTTACCAGGAGATGGTCTATTGTTTTTTGTTGGTGTCATGGCAACATCTGGTTCGGTTAATTTTTGGTCAGCAGGTATAGCAATGATTTTTGGAGGTGTTCTTGGTAATTTAATGGCCTATCAGATAGGAAAATGGCTAGCACCAAAAGATGGAAAACCCATAAAATGGGTTAAACAAACAACGTACAATGATGCACAGAAATTTTATGATAAATACGGTGTCAAAGCGTTATTTTATTCTCGATTTATCCCATTAATACGTTCTATTGTACCATTGATTGCAGGTGTAGCAGTTATGGATTACAAAACGTTTTCAAAATACAGTATATTTAGTGTTATAATTTGGGTTTTTGCTATTATGATATAGCGTACTTCTTAGGTCACATTCCTTGGATTAAGCACAATTTTACTATTATCATCTTAGCATTTACCTTAATAAGTGGTTTACCTATCTTTATATTGTGGATTAAAATGAAATTACTTCAATTAAATAAAAATAGAAACTAGACATGGAGAACTTTAAAAGCATCATATCCAATAACGAATTTCCAATATCTGAAATGATATTAGGTAAGACCATACGGAACTCCATTTTTACACTTATTAAAAGTGAACATCTTAAATTTAATAGACATAGTTCGATTTCGATTTCAGAATTAAATCGTTATAGACAGAAATATTTAGAAACCTACCTGATTAAAGAAGTAGGCGAACTTACAACTCTTGAAGAAGATGTTTTACAAAGTATCGTAAACCAAGATCTCATATCGGCTAACAAACTACCAGAAGAAGTTGAAATTTCTAAAAATTTTGGTGAGCGTTTAGCAGATAAAGTAGCTTCTTTCGGTGGAAGTTGGAAATTTATTATCCTATTTTCGGTAATCATTTTCATTTGGATTTCAGCAAACATTATACTTCTTGCCAATAAAGGTTTTGATCCTTATCCTTTTATACTTCTTAATTTGATTCTATCTTGTTTAGCTGCCTTCCAAGCACCAGTTATTATGATGAGCCAGAACAGACAAGAAGAAAAAGACCGAGAACGTGCTAATCAAGATTATATGATTAATCTAAAGGCAGAACTTGAGATACGAACTTTACTCGAAAAACTTGATCATCTTATCATTCACCAACAGCAAGAAATGTTGAATATTCAGAAAGTACAAGTAGAAATGATGGAAGATATTATGAATAAAATTAATACAAGTAAAAATGGATAATATAGGGATAGTACTATCTGGAGGAGGAGCAAGAGGTGCAGCACATATTGGTGTTTTACAGGCTTTAAATGAAAACGGAATCTATCCATCTCAAGTCTCTGGTGCAAGCGCAGGCGCTCTTATAGCATCATTATATTGTTCTGGCTATACACCTAAAGAAATTTTAGAACTAAGTAAGGAAAAAGAGTTTTTAAAGATTTTTAAGATTGGTTTTCTCAATAAGGGATTAACTCATATGACACGACTTCAAGAGTTTCTGGAGTATCATATTTCACAGAAAAATATCGAAGACTTAAAAATTCCACTTCATATTTCCATTTCAAATATTAATTCTGGTCGAAGCGAAATTGTAAATACAGGAGAATTGACACTTTATGTTATGGCATCTTGCGCAGTACCGCTTATTTTTAAACCTATAAAAATAGGAGACAGTCTTTATGTTGATGGAGGATTGTTAAATGACTTACCTATAGAACCACTACTAGAAAAGAAGGTAAAAATTATTGGCGTTAGTGTATGTCCTAATAATTTTAAAAAAAATATTGTAGGTGTTAAAGCCATTGCAGAACGTGTGTTTCAAATGAGTATTTGGGATAATGTTGCACCACGAATAAAACAATGTGATGTTGCATTAGAACTTGATAAATCGTTTGCTTATAGTTTGTTCGATTTTAAAAAATCTGAAGAACTTTATAAAATTGGATATGAAGCTACAATAAACAAAATGGATAAAATATTCAAAATAATTAATTAAAATTTAATAGTTTGTTTCTATTTAGCTATAGTAACCGAACGTTGTGGAAACGGAATTTCAATATTTTCAGTATCAAAGCGTTTTTTTATACTTTGTAATAAATCGCAATACAATACATAACCATCTGCACTATCTTTTGCCCATGCCGCAACTTTAAGATTTACAGCAGAATCGCCTAAAGCAGTTACACGTGCAGTAACAAGAGGCACATTATTTTCAATGTCTTCTGGTGTTCTACTATCTATATGTAATGGATGTTTGGCAACTTCATCTTTCATAATCTCAAGCGCAAGTTCTGTATTTGAAGTATAACCAATTCCAATGTCAATATATCTACAATTACGAGTGTCACCTAAATGAGCATTAACCAATAAATCATTACTTATTACAGAATTTGGGATAATAATTCTATTATTTTCAACATCTCTTAATACTACCTGTCTTAGGTTAATATCTTCAACAGTACCAGTAAAAGTGCCACGAAGTGTTATTTTATCGTTAATTTTAAAAGGTTTAAAAATCACGATTAAAATACCACTCATAATATTACTCAATGCCTGCTGAGAGGCTAAACCAGCAACCAAAGATAGTACACCTGCACCAGCCAATAAAGTATGTCCGATGGTTTTAAAAGCTGGTATTTGAATCAATGCAAATGCGATACCAATAATATAAATTATAGCGGTAGAAATATGTTTCATAAAAAGGTAAGCTGTTACATCTTTATGATGTTCAACTAATGTCTTTTTTACAAATCTACGCATCAACCAATTAAACACTATTGAAATTGTAAAGGTTGAAAGAACGATGATTGCAATCATAGTTTCAATTCTGAATTCTGTAAAATATTTGTGTATCATTTTTTATTCATTTTAAGTTTGGACAGTTGTCACAGCTGTGGTATGTATACTTTTATTAATTTTTATATGCTTCACTCTTTTTTTCTTTAAATATATATAATAGAATATGGAGATAATTATTGCGATACATCCTTCAATAAAAACCATTTTTTGTACACCTATATAATGTGATATGCTGCTTACCATCAAACTACCTAAAGGAATGGCACTTGCTAATACCAATAAAAAATCACTAATAACGCGACCTCTAAAGGCTTCTTCTACATTTATTTGTAGTATCGTATTGGTAAGTGTTCTAATAGACATCATCCCAAAAGAACCAATAATTAAAAAAGTTAATGCTATAGGTAACGTATCCATTAAAGAAAATGATATGAGACCAACACCAAAAATAAACGTGTTTATGGTTAATATTTTGTTTAAGTTGGTTCCAGGTTTAAGTGATGCAAGATACAAAGCACCTAAAAATGCACCCAAACCAATTGAACCATCTATAAAACCTAATGTTGAAGCATTTCCTTTAAAAATATTTTGTGCGAAAATTGGTGTTAAGGTGGTAAATGGAAGCACAAAAAATCCTGCAAATGCTGTAAAAATAATTACTGAAGACAATAGCTCACTTTTTTTTAGATATTGAAAACCTTCTTTTAAATCGTCAATATCTCTACTAATTTTAGCTTTAGGGATAAATACAGGTAGCTTCATAAGTAATAGACTAATAATTACCGTTAAATAGCTTACTGCGTTGAGTCCAAAGCAAATTTGATCACCAAATTGTTGCAGTATAAAACCTGCAATGGTTGGACCAATCAATTTTGAAAAATTTACCATTGATGAATTTAGAGCCAAAGCATTTGGTAGATTTTTAGAATCTTCTACCAAATCCTTAACTAATGCTTGTCGGGCTGGTGATCCATAGCCATTAATAATACCCAACACAACACTTAAACCTATAATAAACCAGACAGAGTCTTGTTTAAAAAACACAACTGCAAACGTTAATAAAACAGCCTGAATTAAGGCTGCTATTTGAGTGATTAATAACACCTTGTATTTATTATATTTATCTGCAACAATACCACCAAATAATGAAAATATTGCAGTTGGAAAAAGTGTTGCAAATACAGAAATACCAAGCATTATATTAGATTGTGTCAATGAGTACACGACCCAACTTACGGCAGTCTTTTGCATCCAAGTACCAATAAGTGAAATAGACTGACCGACAAAATAGAGTCTAAAATTTCGACTTTTAAGTGAATTGAATGTGGTAAATTTCATTAAGAGTTTGAGGTTATATAATTAATCGTACTTCCCCTAATTCTTGAATTTTATAAGGAAACTTATCGCCAGGTGAAGCTATAAACATAAAATTGGTAGGTATGTGCCAACGTCTGGATAATTCTTTTATTTTTTCTGGCCCAAAAACACCAGGTTCTTCAATAAATTCTACACGAATTAATGGATATGCTCTATCTAGAGTCTCTATGTCTTTTCTAAGACCTTCCTCTACAGTTTCATCTTTATCTAAAACCGTAATAATTTTCACCTTTCGAGTAGATTCATTTTCAGAAATATATAGCAACACCTTATTTAATGTAGCCACATCATCGCGTTTAGTAAAATAGATAAATTGTTGTTTGTTAACTTCGTTTAAATGATGTTTAATATATTTATTCAATTTTATAAACAGGACAGTTTTTTCAGGAAAGATATAATCGAGTATTTTCAAGACAATTTTGTAGGTCCAAGTTCGGTAGAACATAAAAAACACTACAGCAAGCGTAGGAATAAGGTATTCCAAAAATATACCTAAATAGGCTGGATTTAAAAATACATTACCTATAATAGCTAGAGCTACAGCGATTATACCAATAAATAAACCCAACCAACTAGACTTTTCAGGTCTTGGTAAGCTAGAACGATTCACTTTTAGCAAAAGGTTCCCTATTCCAAATAAAATCATTACTGATAAAAACGCTATGGTGTAAACTCCAGCTAATTTGGCAAGGTCGCCTTCTGTAATCAATAAAATAGAAACACATAATGCAAAAAACAAAATAAAGATTAAGTAGTTACTGCCTTTTTTAGTTTGTTTTAGTAGAAGTTCTGGTAAAATTCTGTCTAATGCCATACGTTTCATTAAACCCCCAACACCAACAAAAGAGGTTAGAACTGCACCACTCAATACTAAAGCAGCATCAATACCAATCAATAGTGACAACCAACTACCACTTGCCGTTTTTCCCATGATAGATAATAATGCATCTTGGTTATGAACTACTGTAGGAATTGGAATGATACACAAAGCCAAAAACGCAATTAAGGGATTAAATACGGTAACCACAATCCACATGTTGCGTAATGTTTTAGGGAACACACCATTTTCTTGTTCTTCAACATAATTAGCCGAACTTTCAAAGCCACTAATACCTAACATTGCAGCCGAAAACCCTAAAAATAGAGCTGTTGTAATTCCACCTTTTACTGGTGTGCTAAAATTAGAAAAGAGCGTTTCAGTACCGTTTTCAATTAAAAAAACAAAACAAAATCCGCAAAGAATAGTGAGTGATACTAAATGAAAAATAAAGATGCCTATTGCAACTTTAGAAGATTCGCCAATGCCTATAATTACTAATCCCATAAATAAGACTAATAAACCTATTGTAGTAGGAATAATTGGGATAACTTCCCAAATGCTATGTGCATATTTTACAGCTTCGCTGGCAGAAATTACTGCAGTTGCCATATAAGATAAAACAGTAAGAGACGCTGCTAGAGAAGCTGTTGATTTTTTTGTTGTATTTAACAAAGCGTTATAGGCCCCTCCATTAAGAGGCAAAGCTCCTACTACCTCTCCATAAATTCTTCGGAAGAAAAATAGAACCACAGCGACCATTAATAATGAAATCCATGCATACTGTCCAGCATAAACTATTGCTAAGGCAGAAACATATAAGCATGATGAACTAATATCATTACCGCAAATTGCAGTAGCTTCAAGTTGGTTGAGTTTTTTTTGCATAGGTTATTAAGTTATAATTACTATATGATTTTGATTTTGCTACTTAGGTAGCAAAATCAAAATGAATTTAATAATAGTTTAATGAATTACTATTTATCCATTATTTAAGAAATATAAGATAATTCTGGATGCTCTAAGTTTCAACATTCCTTCCAAAAAATTAAATCTAAAAATAAATCCTCTTATATTAAGCGAAATATAAGTTTAGGGTTTAATATTTATTGATATTTAGAGGCGTTTATCAATACTCTTTTCATTAAAAGCAATAAGGTTAAATAGTTGTCTCATTCTAGAACGTACTCGATTGCCATATCTCTCTTCTAATTCTTGAGCGTTTAGATTGGTAGTTGCATGGGTTTTTATGTTTCGTTTTAGGAATAAATCGTAACGAGATAAGAGAATTTCACCCAAGACATTACAGTCTTTACCAAAATGACGACCTGTAGTTTCAACACCCAAATCATCAAAACAGTAAAAATTGCTATTACCATATTCTTCAATAGTTTTATAACCCAGGTTGTTAAAAGCAAATGTGATGTTACGAGCTGGAATTACTTCATACATTTTTTGATGAGGTACTATGTACCGTAATAACTTTATTAAACTGGTTTTACCACAGCCTACAGGCCCAGATAACAGAATTCCTTTATTTGGATCTATCTTTAGCTTTTCGCAAGCTTCAAAGTCTCTAATAAAATAAATGCACAGCTTGTAAAGAATGATCTCATCTTCATCATAAATTTTAAAGTGTTTACCGAAGAGTAATTTCCCCTTGGCTTCGAGGTAAATCAATATTTTTTTAAAATCGTATTGAATCATGTTACCATTGAGAGTTCCAAGATGGTACTCCACTCCTTTTTCGATTATTATATGTGGTTGTGTCGTATTCATGGTTCTATAGATGTGACCTTTCGACAGGCTCAAGGTGACAATTTGTTTTTATGAGATTCCCACTTTACTTATTGATTCACTATTTTAAACAATTGTTTTCTTGAATCTTCCATTTCGTGGGAACTAAAGAGGTTCGTTGTAATTTTTGTTTTTAGTTGTCCTTAGGTTGTCTTTAAAATGAGACTGTTGCTTATTGTTTATAATTTCTTCAGCTTTTAGCATCCAATTTCTGGCTGTAGCTTGCCAATTAACAATTTTAGTTTTACCACCTACTTTCCATCCAATACCTTGATAATGATTGTAAAATTTTTGAGCTTCAGTTTTTGCCCAGTTTTCCTTTTTAAAAAAATCAATTACTTCTTTTTCATTTTTGGGCTGGTCAAGTTTATTTATGTTTTTATTGTTTTCTATTGTTTGTATATGTTTATATTTAGGTACCAGTGCTTGTCCATTGCTTGTCTCATTTTTGGGGCGGTTGTGTACCACTGCTTGTCCAGAGGTTGTCTCGAATTTGAGTATCTTAATTTTACTCCCTCGATATGGATTATGAGATGGATCATACACAACATATTTCCAATGATGCAATTCTTTAATACACCTATGATAGGTAGATTTTGAGCCTATTTTTGATAGTTGCATCACCTCATCGCGAATTATAAAAAACTGTTCCTTAAACCGGTTTATGTTCCACAACTGGAACAAAGCCATATATAAACTAATATGGGTTGGGTTTAAACGGCTGTCTTTCGAGAATTGCTCAAAGACAGCGTTTAGATGTTTGATGTAATTTACGTCTTCCATAAGGCCTCCCCAACCCCCCCAAAGGAGGGGCTATTTTTAGGTGTGCTAAAATTTATTATGAATTTTATTGTCCTCCATAACTTTTTGAATTTCTTCATAATCGTAATAAATAACGCCACCAACTTTCGTATAAGGTAGTATTCCATTAATGCGAAGATTTTGTAGTGTTCCCGGTGAGATACTTAAAAAATCGCGAACTTCTGGGGACTTTAGCCATTTTTTAGGTGTAAATCCTGAATTGTGATTCATGATTGCTTTGAGGTCATCTAATAGTTCTAATTTGAACTCTCTTAAATCCTCTGTAGTAATAATTGTTGCTGGCATAGTAAAAATTTTAGTTTAAAATAGCTACCATATTGAACTTTCGCTCTCCATGGCAGCTATTAAATTGATTTGACTTTCGTTCAGCAAATTTTAGATTATTTGTTGATAATACTTCGGTAGTACCGAACAACTACCGAAGTAATTTAACATTTTATTAATACAAGTGTTATTACCTCCATTTTTAATGATAGGTAATGTTACTATTTAGAAAGTCTGAACTTGGATATGATGATTTGTGTTGGAAAAAGGATCTAGCTTTTAACTATAAAACGCCTTTTAGTGGATATGTATTAGTACTCAATAATAGTTTTCACCATTTAAAACATACAACAACTTAGAAGATTTATGCCTTTATTGGTAATTCATAGTGTTTTTCAATGAAAACTCTTCGGTAGTACCGAACAACTACCGAAAGAATTTAACAGTTATCCATATTTAAATATGCTTAAAATAGCATCCGAATTTAGTCGTCATCGGCATCCATTCTACGGAGTAGTGAAGATTTCAAATTATCCAAAAATTTTGTACGATCTCTTTCTCTTGCTCTAATTTCACCATAGGTTTTATAGAAGTTACCTAGATCAATATCGAAAAGTGACTCAAAGAGTTTCGCCAGGTTTTTTATATCTGCATTGCCATTTTGAATGGCTCCAATTGCATGAGTAGCGTACAATAATTCCACGAGATCTGTTTTAGAGGCAGTCCAAGAAAACCTTTGAGAAATTGGCAGAATATCTTCATTGAGATAATCTAATTTTTTGCTTTTTAAAAGCTTAAGTTCTTGCCTGTAATATGTAATTAGTAAATCGTAGGCCACAATTTTTGCAACCATATCATCATGACTAGTTGAAAATTCGGGATCGACAAAATGATTAATATTATTAGATATCGCTATGGTTTTTGAACCCCGAACAAAATAAATATGATCCAATCTAGTAGCTTTATGCCGATAATATCTAACGAAATCAAGTTGACGTATTTTATGCGCTTCTAGCTTATCAATAATGATGTAAATGTATTTTTTCTGTTTTGAAGCATTTACTTTAGGACGGTTCATTAAATAAGTATGTACATGACTAAAATACTTTAAATGACCATTAACAAAGGGTTTTACATCTTTGAAAAAATGAATTTCATCTACTTCAGTAGGGAATCCTCTTTGTCTAACAAATAGTCTTAATAAGTGAAGGTAATCGCTACTGAGGGTAATAAGGTAATTTAAATTAGAGATTTCCTTTAGGCTATCTTGTTGAATATTATTGACTTGATTTTTGTATTCATCAACAAGGTCGTTAATCTTATTCATCAATGATCGATTTGGGTTGGGAATATAAATGTAAGAAAATTTATCAGAAAATCACACCATTTGAGTTTAGCTAACTGATTTCTTTTTTTGTTCTTTTTTGTTGCTTACTTAAAAATGACTTTAAGGTTCCCATATCCTCACTCACCTTTCTTTCAATTACTTTAGCATAAATTTGAGTAGTTGAAATTCTAGAATGACCTAATAGCTTTGAAACTGTTTCAATGGGTACTCCGTTTGAAAGTGTTACTGTGGTTGCAAACGTATGTCGTGCTAAATGAAAGGTTAGGTTTTTTCTGATTTTACATAAATCTGCAATTTCTTTAAGATAAGAGTTTAGTTTTTGATTTGACATTTTCGGAAAAATCGTCCCATTGGCTATGGATTTGGGGGTTTCTTTATATTTATTAATTAAATCTAGTGCTTTAGGCAAAATTGGGATCCGTAAGGCATTATTTGTTTTCTCTCTTTTCATGATTAGCCATAGTTCACCATCTATTCCGTAATTGATGTCATTAGCAGTCAAATTAACGACGTCTATATAGCTTAAACCCGTATAACACGCAAATACAAATAGACCCTTTACTAATTGTAATCTTTCAATTGTATAGTTTTTCTCTTCAATATCCAACAATTCGGCTTCTGTTAAAAACCCCCTTTCTACTTTTTCAAATTTGGATTGGAAATTAATAAAAGGATCTCTATCAATCCATTCCAATTTATAGGCAAGGGTTATCATTTTTCTAAAACGCTCAATATGTTTCATTACCGTATTATTGCCCATCGGCTTTTGATGGTCTGTTGGTATGTAGTTTCTTAAGTACGTTTCAAATTTTAAAATGAAATTATAGTCAAGTTGTTTTAAGTACATATCATTTACTTTAAACTTTGTGAGTAAAAAACCTGTTATATATCCTTGAGTCGTAAAGTAGTTTTTTTGAGTGCCCCACTTTAGCTTCCCGACCATATCTTCATTATGATATTTTGTAATATCATTTAAAGAATAGTTTTGTTCATCTTCTTTTAAATAACGAGCCTTAATCGTTAGAGCCGAAATAATTTTGCCTTCAGATTTTAATTCGTTCTTGGATTTGTGAAGTTCTGAAGAAACCTGGTCTAAAAATTCGTTAATAATTCGTGCTTCTTGGTTGGTGCCTTTGACCTTATTCTTGGCCGAGCTCCAGAATTCAATAATGATTTTCCTTTTTAGGCTAATCTCCGCTCTTTTTCCATTTACTGTAATGCGAGCATAAAGGGGTGCTTTTCCGTTTTTGGCTTTCGAAAGTTTGAGCCAAAACAGAATACTAAATGTGGTTGAAGTTTTCATGTCTTTCGTCTTTTAGTTAAACATTTGTTTACTGACGAAAGTCAAATCAATAATTCGGTTACCTTTTTATTTACTATTAAATGGTAACCGAATAGGTCACTTATTTAACCAAATAATATCAATTCTTATGATTGCTTAAAAACCATAAAACCTCGATAATCTTACGATTACCAAGGTTTTGATATTAATTGATCATTAATTTTGTCGGGGTGGCAGGATTCGAACCTGCGGCCTCCACGTCCCAAACGTGGCGCGATAACCGGGCTACGCTACACCCCGAAAACAGTTATCTGATAATAATAAAAAAAAGCGGAGAGACAGGGATTCGAACCCTGGGTAAGTTTTCACCTACGACGATTTAGCAAACCGTTCCTTTCGGCCACTCAGGCACCTCTCCAGTAATATTTGTATGAACGCACATTTGAAATTAAATGCGGATGCAAATGTAGCTTTTCATCTTAAATAACGCAACTATTTTTTTCACTTTTTTTAATATTTATTCTGGATATTCAATTCGCAAATGGTAAATGTTTGCAAGCTTGTGTTTTAGCACTTTTTTAATGGCTTGAATTTCTTTAAAAGTTATGTTTGCATTCAAGAATTGTTCGTCCACCATCTGCTTATTGATAATATTTTCAACAAATGCATCAATTTTACTCGATGTTGGTTCCTTTAAACTTTTAGATGCCGCTTCTACACTATCGCACATCATCAAGATAGCTGTTTCTTTACTAAACGGTTTTGGACCAGGATAAGTAAATAAACTTCTGTCCACGGAATCATCTATATCTTTTTCTTTTTTATAGAAATAATAAACAACGCTAGTTCCATGGTGTGTTCTAATAAAATCGATTACGCGGTCTGGCAGGTTGTTCTTTTTAGCTATTTCAATCCCGTTAATTACATGATCAATTATAATTTTAGCACTTTCCTTCGAAGATAACTCATCGTGCGGATTAATACCGGTTGACTGATTTTCTGTAAAATAAGTAGGGTTCATCATTTTACCAATATCATGATACAATGCTCCTACTCTAACCAACATGGCATTTGCTCCAATTTCATTTGCAGAAGCTTCAGCTAAATTAGCGACGTTTAAAGAATGATGAAAGGTTCCTGGTGCTTTGTTGGATAGTTCCTTTAAAAGTTTGGTATTCGTATCCGACAATTCCAATAATGACACATCTGAAACCAATCCAAAAATCTTTTCATAGGCATAAATTAAAGGTTGCACGAATAAGGTTGCCAAGCCACAAAGTACAAACATTCCGAAGGTTTCCCATTCTAAGGTTTCAACACTTCCTTCATGTATTACAAAAAACGCAAAATAGGCGATGATGTAAATAAGTGTGATTTGTCCGACAGAAATAAACAGATTCGCACGTTTATAAAGCTCAGAAACCGTTAAAATAGTAACAATTCCAGCTATTATTTGAAGAAACATATACTCGTAACTGTTTGGCACTATAGAACCAAGTAGAAGTACCGTAATAACATGGGTAAACAACCCTAAACGAGCATCAAAAAAGGCTTTAAGAACTAGCGGTAAAATACACAGTGGAACAACATAAATATATTGCGAATTATAACTAACAACCAACGTGGTAATTAAAACCATTAAAAACACATTGAAAAAAATAAAAGTTACTTTAGTATTGTTCTCAAAAATGTCGTTTCTATATTTTCGTAAGAATAACAATAACATCAGTAATGCTAAAGAAACCAATAAGGTATAGGCAAATACAATCCAATAATAATTCGATTTTGTCCATACTTGAGACTCATATTCAGATTCTAGCGATTTTAAAATTTGATATTTATCTCCTTCAACCACTTCACCTTTAGAGATTATTAGCGTTTCTTTTTCAACACTTCCTCTGGTAAATGAAATTTTATCTAATTCATTTTGTAAGGCTTTCTCCGTAAACTCTTTATCATAGCTAAGATTTGGCTCTATAACATCGAAAAACAAAGCAATAAATGGCTTTTGAAATTCCATTAAATTTTCTTTAACTAAGAAATTGGTTATGCTATTTTTAATGTCGTTTTGCTTAACTAAATCAGAAAATCTAACAGTTTGTTTCTCTGTTCTATCTTCAAGAAGAATGGCTTTCTTGTCTTTTGAAAATTTATAATCTTCATTTAAAACTCCGTTTACATATAGTTTATTAATTAAATCTAAGCCTGTGTTATATAATTTATTTTTATAGGAAGTCACTAAAGTGTCCGGCAGTTCCAATTTAAACTCAGATTTATAATTTGAAACGACACGTTCTGTAATGTTTGGCTCAAGAATAAAATATAAATTAGCTTTATCTGTTATCTCCTTTTTCTCAACTTTTATTTCTTCATCCGTTTTTTTAATAGCAAAATCGAATGGTGCGTATAAGTTTTCGGATTGCCAAGGTTTCCCTTTTTCAAAATTATACTTAAACTTGCCACTTTTAGGAAACAAATAAACAATTAAAAACGTGGTACTTATAAAAAGAATTAATTTATAAGCAAGAGAATGATTTCTATAAAGAAAATTAATAAAGTCTTTCATTGATTAGGTTCGAGTATTCAAATGTAATAAAAATTACAGCGAATTAGGTGACTTATAATAAGTGAAACATTCTAAATTCTATAAAAAATTGATTAATTTTGCATCATTAAAATTTAAACCCACAGAAAATGAGTAAAGAAGTCGTAATTGTATCTGCAGCCAGAACACCAATAGGTAGTTTTTTAGGTGCTATATCTACTATAACAGCACCAAGATTAGGTGCAATAGCTATTAAAGGTGCTTTAGATAAAATAAACCTAGATCCAAATTTGGTTCAAGAAGTGATTATGGGAAATGTGGTTTCTGCTGGAACTGGACAAGCTCCTGCAAGACAAGCAGCAATTTATGCTGGTATTCCAAATACAGTTCCATGTACTACGGTTAATAAAGTATGTGCTTCTGGAATGAAAAGTGTGATGCAAGCCGCTCAAGCAATTGCTTTAGGAGATGCCGATATTATTGTGGCTGGAGGAATGGAAAACATGAGTTTAATTCCACATTATTATCATGCAAGAACTGGAACAAAATTTGGACCAGCAACATTAGAAGATGGAATGCAGAAAGATGGTTTGGTAGATGCTTACGATAACAACGCCATGGGTGTTTGTGCCGATGCATGTGCTACAGAATATAAATTTTCTCGTGAAGATCAAGATGCTTATGCTATTCAATCATATAAAAGATCTGCAGCAGCCTGGGAAGCTGGAAAATTTGATAATGAAGTAGTTCCTGTGGAAGTACCTCAACGTCGTGGAGATGCTATTATTGTTTCTAAAGATGAAGAATTTACAAATGTTAAACTAGATAAAATTCCTGGCTTACGTCCTGCTTTTACAAAAGATGGTACGGTTACAGCTGCAAATGCTTCCACTATTAATGATGGAGCTGGCGCAATGGTATTAATGAGTAAAGAAAAAGCTCTAGAGCTAGGTTTAAAACCATTGGCAACCATTACAGGATATGCAGATGCTGCTCATGAACCTGAATGGTTTACAACAGCACCTTCTAAAGCATTACCAAAAGCTTTGAATAAAGCAGGTATTTCTTTAAAGGATGTTGAATATTTTGAATTTAACGAAGCTTTTTCAATTGTTGGTTTAGCCAATATGAAAATTTTAGGACTAAATGATAGCAATGTTAATGTTAATGGTGGAGCTGTTTCTTTAGGTCACCCACTTGGTTGTTCTGGTGTTCGAATTTTAATTACTTTATTAAATGTTTTAGAACAAAACAACGCAAAAATTGGTGCAGCAACAATTTGTAATGGTGGTGGTGGTGCTTCGGCAGTTGTAATTGAAAGAAACTAATCCTGATATTTAATATTAATGCAATACGGAATTTGTAATTTAAGCATTGTTCCTTTAAGACTAGAACCTACAGACACTAGTGAATTAGTTTCACAAGTGTTGTATGGCGATTCTTTTAAAGTAATTGAACAACGTAAGTCTTGGAGCAAAATCCGTATTAGTTTTGACAGCTATGAAGGTTGGATTGATAATAAACAATATATTGAAATTTCTGAAGAACAATACCTTACCCTTCAAATAGAAAATCCCATACTTTCAAAAGATTTGGTTGAATTTGTTGAAGATAAGGAACAACAGCTTTATGCTATTCCATTAGGATCATCATTAAACGGACTTTCACTTTTAAACCATTTACATGATGGTCACGTAATAACGGGTTTAAAGCCAAAAGCTAATATTATTGAAACGGCTTTTCTCTATTTAAATGCGCCATATTTATGGGGAGGAAAAACGCCATTTGGAATTGATTGTTCTGGTTTTACTCAAATGGTTTATAAACTTAATGGCTATAAGCTTTTAAGAGATGCTTCTCAACAAGCTACTCAGGGAGAGGCTTTAAGCTTTATAGAAGAAAGCGAACCTGGAGATCTTGCTTTTTTTGATAATAATGAAGGCCAAATTGTACATGTTGGCATCATTATGGAAGACAACTACATTATTCATGCTCATGGTAAAGTTAGAATTGACAGATTAGATCATTCTGGTATATATAATCATGATAAACGCATGCACACTCATAAATTAAGAGTCATAAAAAAAGTGATATAAAAAAAAGCTGCAAATAATTGCAGCTTTTTTTTATATCACTTTTTTAGAAGAAATTAATTCCCTCCTAAAGATTCTACTGTAGCTTTCATAGCTTTATATTTATCATCTCCAGTAGCACTATAAATATTCATTAAAGTGGTAGCTGCTTCAATATTTGCTGGATCAGTTACTAAAACACCTTCCAAGTATGGAATAACACTTTTATAAATCTCAGATCTTTGTAATTTCAACTCATCATAACGTTTGTTATCAGCTGAAGAACTACCTAATCCATTCATTTCTTGAATAAGGGCTTTCTCTTGATTCAAGATCATTGAAGCCATATTAATTTTAGAATTTACATCCGTTGGATCTAATACAATAGCTCTATCATAATATTTTTTAGCTGATTCAATATCTCCAGAATCTTGAGACATAACACCTAAATTAAATTGTAATTCAGCATTGTTAGGATCTCTTTCAGTGGCTATAGTTAATAATTCTTTAAATTTCTCAGTATCTCCTAATTTGTAATACAAATTTGCTTGAGATATTAATAAATTTAAATCATCAGGATTTGCTTCTCTAGCTTTAGTCATTGCAATCAGAGCTTGTTCATTATCACCTTTATTGGTATAAATTAAAGCCATGTTTTTAACAATTTCTGCCTTTTTAGATTCTGTATGACGCTTACTAGGTTTTACGAAATCACCTCCTTTAACAGAAATATCTCTAATATTTTTGCTTTGAAAAACTTCGATTACACCTGTTTCTTTATTTACAGCAATATATTCAGTTTCAATACCTGTATAATTTAATTCTTCTAATTCCTCATAAAGAACTAAAGCTCTATCATACTCTTGAACACCAGTAGCTGTTGCAGCGGCATAATATAAATACAACGTATCTTGAGGAGAAACTCTATAGGCATTTTCAAAATTCTTTGAAGACAAACTAAAGTCATTACTTTCGTAAGCATCATTACCTTTTTTTACAAAAGATTGTAACATGGTATTTCTTAATTCTTGGTTTTCAACCTCTAAATCACCTTGAACTAAACCTAAACTTTTTAATGCTTTTGCAACATCGTCGTTATTAGCAGATCCATTTGCGTATAACGCCTTAGCATTTAATAAATAATATTGAGCCTTAAGGTCTTCATTCATAGAAGACAACATTGGCTCTACCTGAGTTAATAAACTTTTCGCTTCAGCATAATTGCTGTCTTTAATTGCTTTTTCTGCAGATTTTAATTCTTTTTTCTGTGCGAAACTAAAAGCAGTTACCATGATTGCCAAAGCAACTATAAATTGTTTTTTCATTGTTATTAATATTAAATTATTTTATTTTTTTATTCTTCTTCACTAGAATTATCAAGAGTTGTGCCATCTTCATTTTGAGTTTCCTCATTAGCCTCATTAGTCGTTTCTGGAATTATAATATTTCCATCTTCATCTAATTCAACCTCATCTTCGTCATGCATCACTTTAGCAACAGCTGCAATAGAATCGTTTCCTTTTAAGTTAATAAGTTTAACACCTTGAGTAGCTCTACCCATAACTCTTAAGTTTTGAACTGCCATTCTAATTGCAATACCCGATTTATTGATAATCATTAAATCGTCACTATCAGTTACATTCTTAATCGCTACTAAGTTACCTGTTTTTTCAGTAATAGAAATAGTTTTTACACCTTTCCCTCCTCTATTGGTAATTCTGTAATCTTCTAAGCTAGAACGTTTCCCGTATCCGTTTTCTGAAACAACAAGAATATCGCTTTCCATATCGTCAACAGCAATCATTCCAATAACTTCGTCTGTTTTCTCATCTTGTAAACGAATTCCTCTTACACCAGAAGCACTTCTACCCATTGGTCTGGTTTTAGCTTCTTCGAAACGAATAGCTTTCCCAGATTTTAAGGCTAACATTACCTGACTTTCGCCTGTAGTAAGTTTTGCTTCTAATAAGATATCATCATCTTTAATTGTAATGGCATTAATTCCATTAGTTCTAGGTCTCGAATATTGTTCTAAAGATGTCTTTTTAACCTGACCTTTTTTAGTAGCCATAATTACGTAATGACTATTAATGTAATCTTCATCTTTTAAATCTTGAGTACAGATAAACGCCTTAACAGCATCGTCTTGTTCAATATTAATTAGATTTTGAATAGCACGACCTTTAGATGTTTTACTTCCTTCTGGAATTTCATAAACACGCATCCAGAAACATTTCCCTTTTTGTGTAAAGAATAACATGTATTGGTGGTTTGTACCAACAAATAAATGCTCTAAGAAATCTTCATTTCTAGTAGTTGAAGCTTTTTGCCCAACGCCTCCTCTATTTTGGGTTTTATATTCTGAAAGTGATGTACGCTTAATATAACCAGCATGTGAAATAGTAATAACTACTTTTTCGTCTGGAATCATATCTTCAATACTTAAATCGCCACCGGCATATTCAATTACTGAACGACGTTCATCTCCATATTTATGTTTTACTTCGGCAAGTTCTGTTTTAATAATTTCCATACGACGATCTTTTTTATCAAGAATGTCTTTTAAATCTTCAATGGTAATCATTAAATCATCGTATTCAGTACGTAATTTGTCTTGTTCCAATCCTGTTAATTGACGCAAACGCATTTCAACAATGGCTTTTGCTTGAATTTCAGAAAGTTTAAAACGTTCAATTAATTTTTCGCGAGCCTCATCTGCATTATTAGATGCACGAATAATTTTTATAACCTCATCAATATTATCTGACGCTATAATTAAACCTTCAAGAATATGAGCACGTTCTTCAGCTTTACGTAATTCGTAGGTGGTTCTTCTAACAACTACTTCGTGTCTGTGTTCAACGAAATAATGAATAAGCTCCTTTAAATTAAGCATTTGAGGTCTTCCATTAACAAGTGCAATATTATTCACACTAAAAGAAGATTGTAAGGCTGTATATTTATAAAGTTTATTTAAAACAATATTTGGAATGGCATCACGCTTTAAAACGTAAACGACACGCATTCCATTTCTATCAGATTCGTCACGGATGGTTGCAATACCTTCTAATTTCTTTTCATTTACCAAATCTGCAGTCTTTTTAATCATGTCTGCTTTATTCACTTGGTAAGGAATCTCTGTAACTATAATACATTCTCTCCCTTGAACTTCTTCGATAATAGCTTTTCCACGCATGACAATTCGTCCACGCCCAGTATGAAAAGCTTCTTTAACACCGTCATATCCATAAATAGTTCCTCCTGTAGGAAAATCTGGCGCTTTAACGTGTGTTATTAATTCGTCAATTTCAATGTCTGTATTTTCAATATAAGCAATAATTCCATCTACCACTTCACTTAAATTGTGAGGAGGCATATTGGTAGCCATACCAACAGCAATACCAGATGCACCATTTACTAATAATCCTGGGATTCTAGTTGGTAATACAGTTGGTTCCTGTAAAGTATCATCAAAATTCAATTTATGATCTACTGTTTCTTTATCAATGTCTGCAAGCATATCTTCCGATATTTTACGCATACGTGCTTCTGTATAACGCATTGCTGCAGGACTATCTCCATCTACAGATCCAAAGTTCCCTTGTCCATCAACTAACATGTAACGCAAACTCCATTCTTGAGCCATACGAACCATGGCATCGTAAACAGAGGTATCTCCGTGTGGATGGTACTTTCCTAAAACTTCCCCAACAATTCTTGCTGATTTTTTATGTGCTCCCGTTGCTCTAATTCCCAATTCATGCATTCCAAAAAGAACACGTCTATGAACTGGTTTTAAGCCATCTCTTACATCTGGTAAAGCACGTGACACAATGACTGACATTGAATAGTCAATGTAAGCCGATTTCATTTCATCTTCAATGTTAATTGGAATGACTTTTTCTCCTTCTGTCATATATAAATTTAATTAGTTTTTTTCTAGTTTTTCAAATCGTGCTAATATAACCATTTCAGCAGTTAGAGTAAGTCTTTCTTATGAATTTTTTGAAGTTTTTTATTAACAATCTAAAGCTGTTTTATTTAATAAGTAAGCTGTTAAATATTTTGATTTTATTAAGTTTTTTTTGTCTATTAGCACAATACCTATATTTTAAGGTATAGTTTTTGTTTTTAGTTAGATGAATTAGTATTTTTAATGAAGAAAGGAATAATATATGGATGATAATTTTTCCCCAAGAGTCAAAGATGTAATTGCTTACAGCAAAGAAGAAGCCTTACGTTTAGGTCATGATTTTATTGGCACCGAACATTTAATGCTTGGTTTGCTTCGTGACGGCAACGGCAAAGCCATAAATATTTTGAATGCCCTAGAGATAGATTTAAATCATTTAAGGCGAAAAGTAGAAATATTAAGTCCTGCAAATCCAAATATTACTGTAGTTTCTAACGAAAAAAAGAATTTACATTTAACAAGACAAGCAGAACGAGCTTTAAAAACAACGTTTTTAGAAGCCAAATTATTTCAAAGTACCTCTATAAATACAGCCCATTTATTGCTGTGTATTTTAAGAAATGAAAACGATCCAACTACCAAGCTTTTAAACAAGCTAAAAGTGGATTATGATAACGCAAAAGAACAATTTAAGTTTATGATAACGAACGAAGAAGAAGATTATCCCGACGTTTCGGGAGAACCAAAAGCAGAATCGTTTCAAGATGATGATTCTAGTATGGATGACGATACATCAAAAGACAACCTTTTCAATACCCCGTCATCTAAAGCAAATAAGAAATCTAAAACACCTGTTTTAGATAACTTTGGTCGCGACTTAACTGCTATGGCAGAAGAAGGCAAACTCGACCCAGTTGTTGGAAGAGAGAAAGAAATTGAACGTGTTTCTCAAATTTTAAGTAGACGTAAGAAAAACAACCCGCTTTTAATTGGAGAACCTGGGGTTGGTAAATCTGCCATTGCTGAAGGTTTAGCAAATAGAATTGTCAGTAAAAAAGTGTCACGTATTTTATTCAACAAACGCGTAGTAACTCTTGATTTAGCTAGCTTAGTTGCGGGAACAAAATACAGAGGACAGTTTGAAGAACGTATGAAAGCCGTTATGAACGAGCTGGAAAAAAATGATGATATTATTCTATTTATCGACGAAATCCATACCATTGTTGGAGCTGGTGGGGCAACGGGAAGTTTAGATGCATCAAACATGTTTAAACCTGCCTTAGCACGTGGAGAAATTCAATGTGTTGGAGCTACAACTTTAGATGAATATAGACAGTATATTGAAAAAGATGGCGCTTTAGAACGTCGTTTTCAGAAAGTCATCATCGAGCCTACAAGCGTTGAAGAAACCATTGAAATCCTTAATAATATTAAGGACAAATATGAAGAACATCATAATGTTAATTACACGCCAGAAGCTATTGAAGCTTGTGTAAAATTAACTAACAGATACATGACAGAACGGTTTTTACCAGATAAAGCTATTGATGCTTTAGATGAAGCCGGATCTAGAGTTCATATAAAAAACATCAATGTTCCGAAACAAGTTTTAGAACTTGAGGCACAACTGGAAGCAGTTAAAGTTTCTAAAACTTCGGTTGTTAAAAAGCAAAAATATGAAGAAGCAGCCAAGCTCAGAGACGATGAAAAACGTTTAGAAAAAGAATTGGCCATTGCTCAAGAAAAATGGGAAGAAGACACCAAACTGCACCGTGAAGTTGTAACAGAAGATAATGTTGCAGATGTTGTATCCATGATGACTGGAATCCCTGTTAATAGAATTGCACAAACTGAAAGCACTAAATTAGCTCAGTTACCTGAATTAATTAAAGGAAAAGTTATTGGTCAGGACGAAGCTGTTGCAAAGGTTGTTAAAGCCATACAACGTAATCGTGCTGGACTTAAAGATCCAAACAAGCCCATTGGTTCGTTTATATTTTTAGGACAAACAGGTGTTGGGAAAACGCAATTAGCCAAAGTGTTATCTAGACAATTATTTGATAGTGAAGATTCACTTATTAGAATTGACATGAGTGAATACATGGAGAAATTTGCTATTTCTAGATTAGTTGGTGCACCTCCAGGATACGTAGGTTATGAAGAAGGTGGGCAATTAACTGAAAAAATTAGACGCAAACCTTATGCTGTTGTCTTATTAGATGAAATTGAAAAAGCACATCCAGATGTTTTTAACATGTTGTTACAAGTTTTAGATGATGGTTTCTTAACTGATAGCTTAGGAAGAAAAATAGACTTTAGAAATACCATTATCATTATGACTTCTAACATTGGTTCTAGAAAATTAAAAGATTTTGGAGCAGGAGTTGGTTTTGGAACAGCTTCTCAAAAAGCTCAGGAAGATGCTAATGCAAAAGGTGTTATTGAAAATGCGCTTAAAAAAGCCTTCGCACCAGAATTTCTAAATAGAATTGATGATGTTGTTGTCTTCAATGCTCTTGAAAGAGCAGATATCGACAAGATTATTGATATTGAGTTAGAAACTTTAGTTGAACGTATTAAATCTTTAGGTTATACGCTAAAATTAAGCAAAAAAGCTAAAGACTATATTGCCGATAAAGGTTTCGATAAACAATATGGAGCTAGACCTTTAAAAAGAGCTATTCAGAAATACGTTGAAGATAAATTAGCCGAAGAAATCATTAACTCAAACGTTAAAGAAGGAGATGTTATTTCAATGGATTTAGATACAAAAACTCAAGAATTAACAGTAAAAATTGAAAGATCCAAAAATAAAACAGAATCTTAACTGTTAGCCCTTACTATACTTAAAAACGCCATTAAAAATATTTAATGGCGTTTTTAATTTATAACTAGTTTATTTCCTAATTTTACCATATCTTAATAGATATTCATTTTATTCATTTATGTTAGATTCACTTACACTTCCATTTGGTACTGTTTCATTTCACGAAAACTATATGGTTTCTGTTATGAACGAAGGCATTACTGTAAATATTGGTCTAAATAATGTTTTGGAAGATTTAGCTAAATCATATTTTAAAAATAAAAATTTCGTTTACATTACGCACAGAATAAACTCTTATTCTGTAGACCCAAACATTTATTTTAAAACCTCTCAAATCTCTAATTTAGTAGGTTTTGCGGTTGTTACAGGTAATAAGCTTCATTTGGATAATATTGAACTTGAAAAAATGTTTTTTACTAAGCCTTTTAAAACTTTTAAATCTTTAACCAAAGCAATTGATTGGGCCAATAATCTAGTTGATAAGAATTAATTACCTATAAAACTTCCTGACTATCAATAGTTAAAGTATCAATAAAATATATTGAAGCTTCAATATCTTTATATAATTCTCTATCGAAAGCAACAAAAGGAACTTCTGCTCTATAGACAGTTAAAAAGCTTTCTATAAATTCGGAAGATTTTAAAGGAGCTCTTAAACTTAATGCTTGAGATGCATTAAATAATTCGATGGCTAAAATCCTTTTTATGTTAGTAATCAATCTGTAAGCTTGCGTTGCGGCATTTGCTCCCATGCTTACATGATCTTCTTGACCGTTACTAGATACAATACTATCAATACTTGCAGGGGAAGCCAATTGTTTATTTGCACTAACAATACTAGCAGCTGTATATTGAGGAATCATAAAACCTGAATTTAATCCTGGACTATCCACCAAAAATGCTGGTAATCCACGTAATCCAGATACTAATTGAAACACACGTCTTTCAGAGATATTTCCTAATTCTGCCATGGCTATTTTAAGATAATCTAATGCTAGAGCTAAAGGTTGTCCGTGAAAATTTCCGCCAGAAATAATTTCATCTTCTTTGGAGAAAATATTAGGGTTATCTGTTACAGAATTAATTTCAGTAATAAATGTTTTTTCAACAAAGGCTAAGGTATCTTTTGTGGCACCATGAACTTGAGGCATACATCTAAAGGAATAAGGATCTTGAACATGAACTTTCTCTTGTTTTATCAATTCACTTCCCTCTAGAAATTCTCTAATGCGCTCAGCAGTTTTTAGTTGTCCGTTATGTGGTCTAACTAAATGAACCAATTCGTTAAAAGGTTCTATCCTTCCATCGAAAGCATCTAAAGAAACACTTCCTATTAAATCGGCTAAATAAGAAAGTTTATAAGATTCAAATAACAAATGGATACCATAAGCACTCATAAATTGTGTGCCATTTAAAAGGGCTAAACCTTCCTTAGATTGCATGATAATCGGCTCCCAACCAAAGGCATTTAAAATAGCTTCTCCTGAATAAAGTTCTCCTTTATAAGACACTTCACCTTTTCCAATTAATGGTAGAGCCAAATGCGCTAAAGGTGCTAAATCACCAGAAGCCCCTAAAGAACCTTGGGTGAAAATTTTCGGATAAACCTCATTATTATAAAAATCCATTAATCGTTCAACCGTTTGTAATTGCACGCCGCTATGACCATAACTTAAAGATTGAATTTTAAGTAAGAGCATTAATTTTACAATTGCTTCCGGAACTTCATCTCCAGTACCACAAGCATGAGACATCATTAAGTTTTCTTGTAATTTTGTTAAGTTTTCTTTTGAAATTTTAACGTTATACAAGGAACCAAAACCTGTATTTATTCCATATATAGGATGATCTTGATTCTTTAATTTTTCATTTAAATACGTTCTACAATTAATTATTTTCTCTTTCGCTTCTTCTGAAAGTTTTAGTTGCATATTTTCTGATATGATACTATAAAGCGTCTTTAAATCGAGTGTTTTGGTAGAAATATAATGAATGTTGTCCATGTTTGTTTTTGATAGTTGTCAAAATTCAGCATTACAAACCTTTTATCCAAACAATTGTTAATAATTAACTGTTATGATGGAAATAATAATTAAACCGTTATTTTTGATAAAAATAAATAACCAACAATGAAAAAAATTATATTCATTTTAAGTGCAATTGCAGTAATTTCTTGCCAAGAAGAACCTAAAGACTATGTAACGTTTTCTGGAAAAATAACTAATAAAAGTAGTGATTCCGTTGTTTTAAGAACGCGCGATTATTCTAAAACCATTAAAGTTAATGAAGATGGGACATTTAGCGATACCCTAAAAGTTGAAACTGGTATTTACAACTTTTTTGACGGAAATGAAAGTGCAAACGTTTTCTTGAAAAATGGATACGACATCAACATGACCTTAGATACTAAGGAATTTGATGAAACAATTGTTTATACTGGAACAGGATCTGAGCACAGCAATTTTTTAACTGAAAAATCTTTAAAGGAAGAAAAATTATTAAATATTGACGAGTTAAGTGCCATTACAGACATGGCAGAACTTGATATTGCCATGGCCAACATAAAAACTGAATTAAACGAGTTTTATGCTTCTAAAACTGGTATCGATTCTTCTTTAATTAATAGTGGTGTTAAAGACATTGAGCCAATGGTTAAGTTTTATAAAGGCTATTTAGCAGATGCTATTTCATTGAAAACAGAATTTCCAGTAGGAGCTCCATCTCCAACTTTTGTAGATTACGAAAATATTGATGGAACAACGACCTCTCTTGAAGATTTAAAAGGAAAATACACATATATTGATATTTGGGCTACTTGGTGCGGTCCTTGTAAAGCTGAAATTCCTTCATTAAAAGCTTTAGAAAAAGAATATCATGGAAAAAACATTCAGTTTGTAAGCCTTTCTATTGATGACGATAGATCTCATGGTGGTTCTTGGGATAAAGCTCGCGAAGATTGGAAAGCTATGATTGCCGATAAAGAATTAAGTGGTATTCAATTATTTGCTCCAGAAGGATGGCAAACACCTTTTATTAGAGAATATAAAATTAATGGTATTCCTAGATTTTTATTAATCGATCCTAATGGAAATGTTGTGTCTCCAGATGCTCCAAGACCTTCAAGTGAGAAACTTATAGAATTATTTAATACGCTGGATATCTAATTCTTTTCAAATATAAAACTAAAAAAGCCACTCTGGTTGCTGAGCGTAGTCGAAGTACAGAGTAGCTTTTTTTATTTTCTTTTATTTTCTGATTCGGCTTCCGGTTGAGGCGGTTCTGGTTTCCAAAATAAATCTAGGTAAGCATCACCTAAAAATTCCACAACATGACTGGCAAATAAACTTTGATACCCTGTCTTTTCAACAGCAATATCCGCCGATTTTCCATGCAAATACACGCCAAAAATGGCAGAAACTAACGGATTATAGCCTTGCGCTAATAATCCAGTAATAATACCAGTTAAAACGTCTCCCGTTCCTCCTGTAGCCAATCCTGGGTTTCCTGTAGTATTTATATATAACTTATCTTCTAAAACAGTTATAGTATTCGCTCCTTTAATAACCACAATAACTTGATGCTTTTTAGAATAAGTTTTTACTTTTTTAAGTTTATCAAAATCATCTTTCCACACGCCAATTAAACGTTCCAATTCTTTAGGATGCGGTGTTAAAATAGTCCCTTCTGGAAGAAGCTTTATTAAGGCTTTCTTTTTTGATAAGATATTCAACCCATCTGCATCTACAACTAAAGGTGATTTATTACTTTTAAGAAAAGTTTCAAAAGCTTTAATCGTTTTTTCTTCTGTCCCCAAACCTACTCCAATTCCAATAGCTGTTGGTTCAAAATTTAATTCAATGTTAGTTATCATCTTTTCGTCTACATCCGTCAGGACCATAGCTTCTGGAAAAGCAGATTGAATAACCTGATACCCACATTTTGGAATATAAGCAGTTACCAAGCCTGCTCCAGATGCTAAAGTTGCTTTACTCGCTAAAGTAACAGCTCCTATTTTGCCATAACTCCCTCCAATTATTAGGGCATGGCCAAAATGGCCTTTATTCGAATATTTTTCTCGCGGTTGATAAAAGGTCAACGCTTCCTCTTTACGTATTAATTCTGCTTTGGTTTCGGTATTAATTAAAAAATCTCTGTCAATACCAATATCCAAAACCTCCCATTCTTTAGAATATTTAGCCGTTTCTGGTAAAAAGAACACCAGTTTGGGCGTTTGAAAACTCAAGGTGAAATTTGCCCAAACAACTCCGTTTTCATCCTTAGGAACCTGATCTGTATGTAATCCGGAAGGAATATCTATGGCCAAAGTAAAAGCTTTTGAAGCTTTAAAATGCTGAAACAATTGCTTTACCCAGTCTCCTACTTCCCTATTTAAACCAATACCAAAAACAGCATCTATAATAATGTCGTCTTCTTCAATTGGTGGAAAATCGTCTTTGCAATCCAATAAAGTTGGCCATTTTTTAGTAACGTGTTTTATCTTATCATAATTAAGCAAGAAATTCTTCGAACGTTTATCGCTACAATTCACTACATAAGTATCTACATTGTAACCATAGGTTACCAAATGTCTAGCCACAACCAAACCATCTCCTCCATTATCTCCTATTCCACAAAAAACATGAATAGGCACCTGTGCCCCTTGCATTTTAGTATGCAACCAGTTAAAAATCTGGATACCTGCACGCTCCATGAGTTCTGTTGACGATATGTTTTGCCTTTTGGCAGTTAATTTATCACCTTCGTAAACTTGCTCTTTCGATAATATTTTCATTTAAAAGTGTTTTTAATTTTCCATCGAATTATAAAAGAATTCAAGCTAAAAATTATCAATTTATTTGTTTATCTCAACAAAAATAATACATTTGAAGTATAGACAGATAAAATGTATCATTCTAATTACATACATAATCAATTATTAGCCAACAACACCTCTGTTGGTAATATTACTATTTTTACTACTTCAACCCTTTGGGGTTAATATAATTTTTCACTTCCGTCCTTCTTTGTAATTTATTTACAAAATCAAAAAAAATATTTAATAATCATAATTAGATTAATCATGAATGTATTGAAATTCGGAGGAACTTCTGTTGGCTCTTCAAAAAATATAAAACAAGTTATAACTATTCTTCAAGATTATTCTGAAAAAGAACAACTTATTTGTGTGGTATCGGCCATAGGTGGTATTACTAATAAGCTTCTAAAAGCTGGTGAATTGGCACAAAATAAAGATGAATCTTATTTATCTAAATTTAAAGAGATTAAGGAAATTCACTTTAATATTATATCTGAATTAATACCAAATCCCAAAGAATCTGTTTTAGATTATTTAGAAAGTAAACTACACGCTTTAAAAAATTTATTAGATGGTATCTATTTAATTAATGAGCTATCTCCAAAAACATCTGACAAACTTGTTAGTTTTGGTGAAACTTTATCGTCTTATATCATTGCTGAAACCATGAAACAGCAAGGCATAAACGTAGTCAGAAAAAATAGTCAAGACCTGATTACCACGAATTCTAATTTTGGTCATGCCCAAGTAAATTACCCAGTCACTAATAATAATATTCAATTTTACTTTAAAGACGCTAATCAAAAAATCACGATTCTGCCAGGTTTTGTTTCTAAATCTTTAGATAATGAAATTACAACTTTAGGTCGCGGTGGATCAGATTTTACAGCCGCAATTGTAGCTGCTGCTTTAAAAGTGAATCGTTTAGAAATTTGGACAGACGTGAGTGGCATGTATACAGCCAATCCGAAATTAGTAAAACAAGCCTATCCTATTAAAAATTTATCTTACCAGGAAGCTATGGAATTATCGCATTTTGGTGCTAAAGTTTTATATCCGCCCACGGTTCAACCTGTTTTAAGTTTAAACATTCCCATTCATATTAAAAACACATTACAACCAGATGCGGAAGGCACTGTAATCTCCAATGAAATTACCAATGGAAAAGCGGCTAAAGGCATCAGTAATATTGATGATATCGCTTTATTAACGCTTCAAGGAAATGGTATGGTGGGTATTCCAGGCTTTTCTAAGCGCCTATTCGAAACTCTTGCCCAAGAGAAGATTAATATTATTTTAATTACTCAAGCCTCGTCAGAACACTCTATTTGCTTTGGTATTGATCAAAATGATTCATTTAAAGCAGAACAAGCTATTAATGAAAGTTTTCAAAATGAAATTGCATTACATAAAATAGACCCGATTCTGGTTGAAAATAATTTAGCGATAGTCGCCTTAATTGGCGATAATATGAAAAATCATCAAGGTATTAGTGGTCGTATGTTTAGTGCCTTAGGAAAAAATAATATAAATATTCGTGCCATTGCTCAAGGAGCATCAGAAAAAAACATATCAACTGTTATTGCACAAAAAGATGTAAAAAAAGCATTAAATACCATTCATGAACGCTTTTTTGAAGATCAGAACAAACAACTCAATGTGTTTATTACTGGGGTTGGAAATGTTGGAGAGCGATTAGTGGAACAAATTAAACTTCAAAAGAAATATTTGAAAGAACATTTAAAAATAAATCTTCGAATTATAGGATTAGCTAATTCGCGGAAAATGATTTTTAATGATTCTGGATTATCTTTAAAATCATGGAAAACCGATTTAGAATCAGGAGAAAACACCTCTCTAAAAGCATTTCTAGAACGTGTCAAAGAACTCAATTTGCGTAACAGCATTTTTGTAGACGTTACTGCTAACAGCGATGTAGCCAATATATACTCAGACTATTTAAGAGAAAGTATAGCCGTTGTTGCTTGCAATAAAATAGCTTGTTCTAATGACTTTGAAAGCTATAAACAACTGAAAGAATTTTCTAAAAAATACAATGCTTCTTTTCTGTTTGAAACCAATGTAGGTGCCGGATTACCTATTATAGATACGCTAAGAAATTTGATGGCTTCTGGAGATAAAATTACAACGATTCAGGCTGTATTATCTGGAAGTTTAAATTTTGTTTTTAATAATTTTAATGATCAAACAAAATTTCACGATGTTGTAAAACAAGCTCAAAAGGAAGGATATACAGAACCAGACCCTAGAATAGACTTATCTGGTGTAGATGTGGCTAGAAAAATACTTATTTTGGCTAGAGAAAGCGGGTTGAAAATGGATTTAGAAGATATTGAGAACCATTCCTTTTTAACAAAAGCTAATTTAGAAAGTGATTCTGTTGATGACTTTTACCAGACTCTAATTACAGATGAAGCTCATTTTCAAAATCTATACGCATCTGCCAAACAAAATAAGTGTCAATTAAAATATGTTGCAGAACTAAAGGATGGAAAAGCGAAAGTTGGATTAAAAGAAATTCCTGTTGGACATCCGTTTTATAACTTAGAAGGAAAAGATAATATTGTAATGTTTTACACCGAACGCTATACCGAACAACCTATGATTATTAAGGGTGCAGGTGCTGGAGCAGATGTTACAGCTTCCGGTTTATTTGCTGATATTATTAGAATTGGTAACAATTAATTATGAATGAAATAAAAATATTCTCGCCAGCAACGGTCGCTAATGTTTCTTGTGGCTTTGATGTTCTAGGCTTTTGTTTAGATGCTATAGGCGACGAAATGGTTGTTAGAAAAACGAAGGAGAAAGGCATTAAAATCACAAAAATTGAAGGTTATGATTTGCCTTTTGAAGCTGAAAAGAATGTCGCAGGTGTTTCGGCTTTAGCTTTAATTGGACATGCTAATCCTGATTGTGGTTTTGAAATTGAAATTTATAAAAACATCAAACCTGGAAGTGGTATTGGAAGTAGTTCTGCTAGTGCTGCTGGAAGTGTTTTTGCTATAAATGAATTATTAGGGAAACCTTATAATAAAACCCAACTCACCAATTTTGCTATGAAAGGTGAAGCTTTAGCGAGTGGTAGCGAACATGCCGATAATTTGGCTCCAGGTATTTTTGGTGGCTTCACTTTGGTTAAAAGCACCGTACCATTAGAAATTTTAGAACTACCAACTCCTAGCCAATTATATGTGACCATTATTCACCCGCAAATCGAAATAAAAACATCTGAAGCCAGAGCTATTCTACCAAAAGAAATCCCCTTAAAAGATGCGATTACACAATGGGCAAATGTGGGTAGTCTTGTGCATGCTTTGCATACAAATGATTATAATCTAATTCAGAGATCGTTACAAGATGTCATTGTTGAACCCTACCGAAAATCATTAATCCCTTATTTTGAAGATGTAAAATCTTCAGCTTTAAAGATAGGAGCTTTAGGATGTGGCATTTCTGGTTCTGGGCCATCTATTTTCGTCTTAACTAAAGGAAAACAAAAAGCAAAAGATGTTGAAGAAGCAATTAAAACAGTTTATTCAAAAACAGACATTGAGTTTTATACATTTACATCAGCTATCAATACAGAGGGTATTAAAATAATCTAATTAATCTGCCAACCGTCTTCCATCAACGGTCATATACAAGATGAAATACTATAGTTTAAATAAAATAGCACCAGACACTTCTTTTAGTGAAGCCGTAATAAAAGGTATTGCACCAGACAAAGGACTTTATTTCCCAGAATCCATTACCCCTTTACCACAATCATTTTTTGATCATATTGACGAATTATCTCATACTGAAATTGCTTTTCAAGCCATTAAACAATTTGTTACCCCAGATATTCCTGAAGACATTTTAAAAACGATCATTGAAGAAACCTTGTCTTTTGATTTCCCTATTGTAAAACTGAATGAGAACATTTCGACTTTAGAATTATTTCATGGACCAACCATGGCTTTTAAAGATGTTGGAGCCAGATTTATGGCACGTTGTTTAGGCTATTTCAATAAGGATAATAATCAAGAAGTAACCGTTTTGGTAGCAACATCTGGAGATACTGGTGGCGCAGTTGCTAACGGGTTTTTAGGAGTAAAAGGTGTTAATGTTGTTATTCTTTATCCTAGTGGGAAAGTAAGTGATATTCAAGAGAAACAACTCACAACATTAGGTCAAAACATTACAGCTTTAGAAGTGGATGGTGTTTTTGATGACTGCCAAGACATGGTAAAACGTGCCTTTTTAGATACAGACATTACAAATTTTATGCAACTAACATCTGCCAACTCTATCAATGTGGCGCGTTGGTTACCTCAATTGTTCTATTTTATGTTTGCTTACAAACAGCTTCATAAGCAATACAAAAACCTTGTATTTTCAGTGCCAAGTGGAAATTTCGGGAACGTTTGTGCTGGTATGGTTGCGCAACAATTAGGCTTACCCATCAATCATTTTATAGCCTCCAATAATCAAAATAATGTAGTTTCTAATTATTTAAACACACAAAGTTACACGCCTAAACCATCAGTTCAAACCATCAGTAATGCTATGGATGTAGGAAACCCAAGTAATTTTGTTCGTATTCAAGAGATTTACAATAACGATTTCCATCTTTTAAGAAATAATTTGTCTGGTTTTAGTTTTACAGATGAAGAAACTAAAGAGGCTTTAAAAGAAATTTATACCCAATATAATTATGTTGCAGATCCGCATGGCGCTGTAGGTTATTTAGGTTGTAAGGCCTATTTAAAACATAATCCTAATGCGCATTGTGTGTTTTTAGAAACGGCGCATCCAACTAAATTTTTGGATGTTGTTGAAGACACTGTAAATACGAGCATTCCTTTACCTGACCAAATAAAAGCTGTTATCGATAAAGAGAAACAGGCGATTAGTATTTCAAATTACGATGGATTAAAATCTTTCCTTTTAAGTTAAAATTATGACTAACATTGTTAAGGCCAACTTAAGCCATGCTAAAATTCTTTCGGAAATAGGAAAACAAACGTTTATCGAATCTCATGGCATGAGTGCTCCGGAAAAAGATATTACCAATTATATTAAATCTAAGTTTACTAAAGTCGTATTTGAAGCTGAATTGGAAGATTCTAATAATATCTTTCACATGATTACTTACAATGAAAAACCAATTGGGTATTCTAAAATCAGTTACAATAGTACTCAAGAAAATATTTCGTTTAAAAACATTACAAAATTAGAAAGACTCTATATTTTACAAGAATACCATCATTTAAAATTAGGCTTTGAACTCTTTAAATTCAATGTTGAACTATCAAAAAAACAAAATCAAGCTGGTTTGTGGCTCTATGTATGGGTGGAAAATCAGAAGGCTATTAATTTTTATAACAAAGTTGGTTTTAAAATAATAGGTAGTTACGATTTCCAAATTTCTGAAACGCATTCCAATCCAAACCACCAGATGCTTTTAGTTTATTAAGCTAGAGTAATCATTTTAAAAAATATTTAATAACTTCGTTTTCAATAAAAATGACTGGTTTATGAGCCATTAAATAACATAACCACATCAAATAATATAAAATATGAAATTATTGATTAAAGGATTAAAAATTGTTTTATCCATTACAATTCTAATTCTTGTAGCGGTTGTTTTGTTCTTTGGACATCGAGACATCCCACTAAATGAATTAAAAACTAAATATACAAATACTGCATCTCAATTTGTTTCTATTGATGGTATGGAGGTGCATTTTCGTGACGAAGGAAACAAAACCGACTCTATTCCAATCGTATTAATCCATGGCACAGGAGCTAGTCTACAGACATTTGACGCGTGGACAGATATCCTGAAGAAATCAAATCGAATAATTAGAATGGATATTCCTGGTTACGGCTTAACAGGTCCATTTCTAGATGGCAATTATTCAATGACACAATACACATCCTTCTTAAAGGATTTTTTGATAGCTTTAGATATTAAACAATGTGTACTTGCTGGAAATTCTCTAGGGGGACAGATAGCGTGGAATTTCACTCTAGAAGAGCCTGATATGGTTGAAAAATTAATTTTAATCGATGCGGCTGGTTATCCTATGAATTCAAAGAGTGTTCCAATTGCTTTTAAAATGGCTAAAACGCCTGTTCTTAAAAATCTATTCACGTATTTAACACCTCGTTTTTTAGTGAGAGCAAGTGTTGAAAACGTTTATTTTGACACCTCAAAAGTAACTGACTCTTTAGTAGAAAGATACTTTGAACTAACTCTTAGAGAAGGAAATAGGCAAGCTTTTGTTGATAGGCTTGAAATCACTACCGATTCCAGCAATTATAAAAACATCAACAAAATTCAGCAACCAACATTGATACTTTGGGGAGCAGACGATTTATTAATTCCAGTAGATAATGCTTATAAATTTCAGGAAGATTTACCAAATGACACATTAGTCATTCTGGATGATATGGGTCATGTTCCAATGGAGGAAAATCCGCAAGAAAGCTTAAAACCCGTTTTAGAATTTTTAAATTAAAAATTATTAACTTCGTTTTTCATAGCTATTAAAAAAGACTATTTATCAACTAGTATCCGAAACCATGAAATATTTAAGTCAATTCATAATTCTCGCCATTCTATTAGCAAACTGTTCAAAAAAAACCACTTACAGCGATCCGATTCCTGAACATGATAGTTTTAAGATAGAGTCCATAGAAGTTAATGAAACTAGAACCATCAACGTTTGGACCCCTGAAGATTATAATGAAACGGATATATCTTATCCAGTTCTATACATGCCAGATGGTGGTATTGAAGGTGAAGATTTTCCACATATTGCAAATACTATTGCGAAACTTGTTAAAAACGAAAGCATCCCTCCTATTATTCTGGTTGGTATTGCAAACACAGATAGACATAGAGATTTAACTGGTTTTTCGGATACAGAATACGACAAACAATATGCGCCTCAAACTGATGGCGCTAAAAACTATAGAGCCTTTATTTCTGACGAATTATTTCAAGAAATTGGGAACCGATATAGAGTCACCGATAGAAAAGGACTAGTTGGAGAATCTCTCGCTGGACTTTTTGTTGTAGAAACTTTGTTTTTAACACCAGATTTATTCGATTTTTATATTGCTATGGATCCTTCCTTATGGTGGAATGATACGTATTTAACAAATACAGTTCAAGAACATTTAATAAATTTTCCAACTAAGAATATTAAATTTTGGTTTGCTGGATCGGATGCCGTAGATATTTCAAAAAGCACAAATAAATTGGCCGAAATTTTAACTACTAATGCACCTCAGACATTAACTTGGACCTATTCTGATGAGCCAAATGAACAACACAACACCATTTTTAGAGCCACCAAGGAGAAAGCTTTTATCTGGACTTTGAATGATAATGAATAACTAAAAAACCCATTAATTAAGACCGAAAAGAACAATACTTCGACGATTCTCAATTAGAGGAAGTTTATAATTTTGTGGACAAACCTTAATATTTAAAGTAACTTAATCCAAACTCGGTAGATTAAGTTATATAATGCACTTTTTTATCTCATGAGTTTTTCGATATCTTATAATTTTCTAGGCCTTCACAATATAAAATTATAATTTTTTACTATTTGGATTTTTGATATTAGAGAACAATGAAATTATTTCAATCGTATTTAAATTAATTTTATAATACAAACTATTATGTTTTTCAATAACGGCTTTTCTAACTTCATTTTTTTTAGATGATAAAGGAAATAATTTAGGGGCTTTCGAAATTAATTCAAGAGTATGTTCAAGTTTTGAGGAAAATTTTCTTAATTCTTTTTCAGTCCAATTAAATTCTAGATATTCAATTGTTTCCTTTAATTCGGAAAGTGCATGATCTGTCCAATATATTTTATAACCACTTATCATACATTTTCTTTGCCTCAGAATGGGAATTTAATTTACCACTATCTGCATCTTGAATTCCTTTTTCAATAGATTGCCTTTCAGCTAATGACATATCTTTCCACCAGTCTCTTTTTTCACTCTCTCTAAGTTTAATCAATTTATTAATTGTAGCAGAATCAGTTAGAGTAGATAACCATTGTATCAATTCAATTTTTTTATTCTCGATATCTATATCCATAACTATAAATTTACGAATTTTGCTTTATAAAACTATTTTTAAAAGGACATATTAAATCTGAAAAAGCTATTTACTTAATCCAAACTTGGCAGATTAAAGTTATTTAAGGCACTTTTCTCTTTCATAAGTTTTTCTATCTCTTCAGATTTTCTGGGAGCTTCAGCAGAAAGATTTACAGGCCCATTGTCGGTAATTAAAATATCGTCTTCAATTCTAACGCCAATTCCCCACCATTTTTCATCACAATCACTTCCATCTGGAATGTAAATACCAGGTTCCACAGTAATGACCATATTAGCTTGTAAAGGACCATAAAGTCCAGCATCGTGAACATCCAAGCCTATATAATGTGACGTTCCATGTGGAAAATATTTTCTAGAATCTTCTTCAGATTTTATAATGCCTAATTTCAACAAACCTTTTGTTATCACTTCCCTGCAAGCGGTATCTGTAGAATTATGTGGATTTCCAACAATTGCAGAAGCAATTCCTGCTTCTTGAGATTCATAAACTAAATCGTAAATTATTTTTTGCTCCGTGGTAAATTTTCCACTGGCAGGAATGGTTCTAGTAACATCGGCAGTGTAGCCATGATATTCGGCACCTAAATCCATTAAAACCAAATCGTTTTCTACTTTCAGTTTACTATTATCAATATAATGTAATACACAAGCATTGTTTCCTGCACCAACAATACTTGGGTATCCTTCGTATTCACTTCCATATTTTTTATAAACATATTCATGAATCCCTTGAATTTCGGTTTCAGACATACCTGGGTGCATGGCTTTCATTATTTCTCGTTGTCCCATAGCCGATATTCTAACCGCTTTTGTAAGCAACACCATTTCTTCAGGAGTTTTAATCTGTCTTAACTCTCCCATAATAGTGGTTAAGGTTTTAATATCTAAATTACTTTTAGGTGTTTCAGCTTCTATTTTAATTACTTGATTTTTTAATTCAATACGCGTCTTATTATCAGTGGTATTTATGTATTCTGAAATAATTTTATCCTCCTTTAATTCTGGGTAATATTCTAAGGCACGACCTAAATCCTTCACCAGATTATTACTATTTTCCACTTCAGTTACTTTGATCATCTCATACGCACGATCCTTCATTGGATTTGAATATGCTTCAACATTATAATTTGCTTGCGTCTTAAAAGTTTCAACCAAACTAAATAAATCGGCTTTATCTCTATTCGATTTTCTATAATCATCTTCAAAATTAAAAAACATGACTTTATCAAACGTCCCATAATCAATTCCTGACATCTCAAAATCTGTCCCAAAATAAGCCATATCGAAACCTAATTCCTTTTTGGCCCCTTCAGCTCCTAACCTATTGCCATTATAAAGTTCCATTCTTGCATTTTTTTCTTGAACATAAAGAATTTCATTATAGTCGTTTCCTTCTTCATTAGTTTGTGTTTCAGAAAAAATTACAACTACAGAATGTGGCTCTTTAAACCCTGTTAAATAATAAAAATTTGGATCTTGATGATATACATAATCCACATCGTTGGCACGATTTCTAATAGGATTCGCAAATAGAACTGCGACACTATTCTCTGGCATTTTTACTCTGAAAGCTTCTCTTCTAGTTTTATGAAAATCGGGTTTTAAATAATCTGTTGGATTCCCGTCTTGAGCAAATAAGGTAATAGAAAAAAACAAAAGGAAAAGAATAGTAAAATGAAGTTTCATATGGGTTTGGTTTTGGAAGTCTCTAAAATAATTATTTATACATAAAAATATTAAAAATTAACAAATTTTTAATCCCATTTTATACCTCAATAAATAGATACTTTCGATACTTTTGCTAGACAACTTAAGTTTAATTTATATGATTTCCGTCTTCCTACCAAAACGGCAGGCAGGCACGGGAATGAAAAAATATCTTCAATGAAAAATATTGCTTTATCATCTACACACGAAGCTCTTGGAGCTAAAATGGTCCCTTTTGCTGGTTATAATATGCCAGTTCAATATGAAGGCGTAAATATAGAACACGAAACCGTTAGAAAGGCTGTAGGTGTTTTTGACGTATCGCATATGGGAGAATTTTTAATTGAAGGACCTCACGCTTTGGAGCTCATTCAAAAAGTTTCAAGTAACGATGCTACCAAATTAACAATTGGAAAAGCTCAATACAGCTATTTACCAAATGATGATGGTGGTGTTGTAGACGATTTACTTATTTATAAAATTAAAGAAGAAACGTATTTATTGGTTGTAAATGCAAGTAACATAGAGAAAGATTGGAATTGGATTTCATCTAAAAATGATGTTGGTGCTCAAATGAAAGATTTAAGTGAAGATTATTCGCTTTTAGCCATTCAAGGTCCAAAAGCCGTTGAAGCCATGCAAAGCTTAACGAGTCATAATCTTTCTGAAATAAAGTTTTATAATTTTATAGTAGGCGATTTTGCCGGAATAGAAAATGTTATTATTTCTGCTACAGGTTATACAGGTAGTGGCGGTTTTGAAATCTATTGCAAAAATAGTGAGGTAAAACAAGTTTGGGATAAAGTTTTTGAAGCAGGAAAAAACTTCGGAATAAAACCTATTGGTCTTGCAGCAAGAGATACTCTCCGTTTAGAAATGGGTTATTGCCTTTATGGAAACGATATTGATGATACCACATCTCCTTTTGAAGCAGGTTTAGGTTGGGTAACTAAATTCACCAAAGAATTTACAAACTCGAAAGCCTTAGAAGCGGAAAAAGCTCATGGTGTTGAAAATAAATTGGTCGCTTTTAAATTAGACGAACGTGGTGTTCCAAGACAAGGATACGATATTGTTGATGGTCAAGGAAAAACTATTGGCCGCGTAACTTCAGGAACGATGTCTCCTTCATTAGGTATTGGAATTGGCATGGGGTATGTCCCAAAAGTATTTGCTGATATTGATAGTAAAATTCATATTCAAATTAGAAAAAATGCTGTTCCAGCAACGGTGATAAAACTTCCATTTTACAAAGGATAATGTATGATTGATTACCAAGGTATTTTAAATAACATCTATCAAACTGTTATTCTAGAAAAAGACAAAGGCGAGATTGCCACGTACATTCCAGAATTAGCTAACGTAGATAAAAATGCTTTTGGAATCCATTTACACCTTATTTCTGGTGAAACTTTTTCGGTTGGAGATTCTGAAAAGAAATTCTCCATTCAGAGTATTTCCAAAGTTTTAAGTTTGGCTTTAGCAATGTCTAAAGTTGGCTCTGACATTTGGAACCGTCTGGATGTAGAACCTTCTGGAAACCCGTTTAATCATTTGTCATTATTAGAATTAGAAGAAGGAATCCCTAGAAATCCACTAATCAATTCTGGGGCTATTGTTATTGCCGATGTTTTGGTTTCTGTATTAGACAACCCGAAAGAAGATTTCTTAAATTTTGTAAGAGACCTTACAGGAGACTCTAGTATTGATTATGATCTAAAGGTTGCATATTCAGAAAAAATAACAGGTTATAGGAATTACGCGGCTGCCAACTTACTTAAGTCCTTCAATAATTTAGAAAATGAGGTAGATGATGTATTAGATTTTTATTTTCATCAGTGCTCATTAAATATGACCTGTGCTCAATTAACGAAAGCTTTTTTTGTCTTTGCTAATAAAGGAAAATGTCTATTAGAAAAAACCAGACTTACTAAAAGTCAAGCCAAACGTATCAGCGCTATAATGCTTACTTGTGGTTTTTACGACGAAGCAGGAGAATTTGCTTTCGAAGTTGGACTTCCAGGAAAAAGTGGTGTTGGTGGTGGCATTGTAGCCTTACTACCAAATGAATTTGTTATTTCTGTTTGGGCTCCTGGTTTAAACGAAAGAGGTAATTCTAAATTGGGAATGCAAGCTCTTGAACAATTTACCACAGAAACCAATCAATCTATATTTTAATTACAAATCTTCCGTTTTAAGCTTATATGAAAGAAAGAGAAGATAAACATCGTGTATTAATTTTAGGCGCCAGTGGCTTTTTAGGAAATGCTATTTACAAAGAACTCTGCTCCTATTTTAAGACCTTTGGCACCTATAATACTGAAAACTTAGTTTTTGAAAAGAACAAACATTTATTTCAATATAACGTCGAAGAAGACGATATTTTCGACATTTTAGAAGCTGTAAAACCTACTATAATTATTTCTGCGCTTCGTGGCAAATTTTCGGCTCAAGTAATTGCTCATTCGCATATTTGCGATTATTTAAAATCTCGTCGCGAATGTAAACTCATTTTTCTTTCATCTGCAAACGTGTTTGATGGTTACAGCAAATATCCTAGTTACGAGCAGGATAAGACCTTAAGTCATAGTGTTTATGGGCATTTTAAAATCAAAATAGAAAACATGCTTATGCGCTTACCTAAAAGACAGGTTGCTATTGTAAGATTACCAATGGTTTTCGGAGCGCATTCGCCAAGAATTCAAGAAATTAAGGAGTTTATAATTAATAAAGAACCTATTGAAGTGTTTCCTAATCTGGTAATGAATGTGACTTCAGATTTTAAATTAACACAACAAATCCACTACATTATTAACAGAAATAAAACGGGGATTTTTCATTTAGGAAGTACCGATTTAGTACATCACGATGAATTTATTGAAGACATTATAAAAACTATTGGAGATTACAATCCGCTTTTTAAACAAGTGTTTACAACCAACGATGAAAGGTATTTGGCTGTTTTACCAAAAATTAATTTGTTACCAAAACATCTTCAATTAACAAGTTTAGAAATTATAAATGAATTGCTTGTATAATTGATAATTTCATCTAAAAAGAGTAATTTTATTCATATTAAAATGGAAACAAAATGAGCAAATTAAGAGATCAAGACATTGAAAAAAAATTATTGCGTTTTCCTGGTTGGGAATATTATGAAAATGCAATTCATTCAGAATTTGAATTCGAGAATTTTAAGGATTGTTTTAGTGCTATGAGCAGAATTGCTTTTGAATGCGAAGCGTTAAATCATCATCCAGAATGGACTAACATCTATAATGTCTTGACTATTTCTTTGTCAACACATGATGCTGGAGGTGTAACGGACAAAGATTTCAAACTAGCGGAAGCTATAGAACTGATTGTTGAAGTTCAGGAATAGCAAGCAGTTTACAGTAACAGTCTTCAGAGTAGATTTGTCTTACTAGAGGTTTATTGCTATTTAAGATAATTGCATGACAATAATAAATACTTTAGTAATTGAGAATTTTCTTTATCGAATCGGTCTCAATGACCTTATTTTTTTAAATTTGTCAAACAAACTAATTATTAAAAGAGATTTCCACTTTCGTGGGAACTAAAAATAAAATTTTTTAGATGGGAAGAGCTTTTGAATTTCGTAAAGCACGTAAAATGAAACGTTGGTCTGCCATGAGTAAAGCTTTTACTCGAATTGGTAAAGACATTGTAATGGCTATTAAAGAAGGTGGTCCAGACCCGGCAAGTAATTCTAGATTACGAGCGGTGATACAGAATGCCAAGGCCGTTAACATGCCGAAAGATAATGTGGAACGCGCTATTAAAAAAGCAAGTGATAAAAGTCAAGGCGATTATAAAGAAGTTATTTTTGAAGGTTATGCACCTCATGGAATTGCCATTTTAGTAGAAACTGCAACCGATAATAATACAAGAACTGTGGCTAACGTTCGTAGTTATTTTAATAAATGCGATGGTAGCTTAGGAACTTCTGGTTCCGTTGTTTTTATGTTCGACCACACTTGTAATTTCAGAATTCCAAATGAAGGATTAGATCCTGAAGAAATGGAATTAGAATTAATAGATTTTGGAGCTGAGGAAGTTTTTGCAGACGATGATGGTATTTTAATTTACGCACCTTTTGAAAGCTTTGGAGCCATTCAAGCAGAATTAGAATCTCGTGAGATTGAAATTCTCTCTTCGGGTTTTGAGCGCATTCCTCAAGTAACTAAAAAATTAACTCCAGAGGAAGTTGTAGATGTCGAAAAATTACTTGAAAAGTTGGATGACGATGACGATGTACAAAACGTCTATCATACTATGGAAGAGAGTGCTGAAGAGTAGCTTTTTCAAAATATATTCATAAATATTTCTAAAAATCCCAAACATATCGTTTGGGATTTTTCATCTTTATAGGTAACAAACCAACACGTCAATCGTTTTAAAAATAAAACCCATGCTTAAAACAACTTTAACCATTCTATTTATATTTGGTTTCATCTATTTTGGATTTTCGCAACAAGTTTCCGGAAAAGTCCTAACAAAATCTAATGAACCTATTCCTTTTGCTACCATTCAAATTGGTCCAAATTATGGTGTTATTACTAACGAAGAAGGAAATTTCTCTATAGAAACCCAGGGATTTACAGCTTCTGATTCTGTTTATATTTCATGTTTAGGCTATGAAAAAATAGGTTTACTCCTTCAAGAATTTTCTTCAAAAGAGTATAAATTATCAGATCAGGTCAATGAACTTCATGAAGTCTATTTAACCAATAAACCCTTAACAATAGATTCTATAATGCTTTATGTCAATAAAAACTTAAAGAGGAATTATAAAAGCGATTTGGTTTCTTACGATATCTTTAGTCGAAGAACCGAGTATATTATTGGTAAGGATGCTAATTTTGAAATAGATAAATCCACTGGTTTTAAAAAGAAGCAATTGGAAGCATTTAATAAAGATTTGGATGGTTTAGAAAAATCGTTATTAACTAATAAATCGAAGCAATACACAGAATTTGTTGGTTCTATAAATATTAAGAATGAAGAAGATTCAAAATTAGAAGTTGACAAAGCCATTAGATTATTGGACGAACGCAATAACCAATCTGTTGAAATGCTTACTGATAAAGCCAAGGATATTGTGCTAAAACATCTAGATAAAGACAAAATATATACTGTTAAATCCGGTTTGTTTACCATGTCCGATTCCGTGTCTTTAAATGAAGATAGAAGTAAAGTTGAAGACACTTTTAATTCTTTAAAATTTATCAGGAATATGGTTCATAAAATGGTAAATGATTATGCCTTTTCTTCAAAAACCATTTTAAACTTTATAACAGATACCAAAAAATACGAATACGCAATTAAGGATATTACCTTTATAGGTAATGAAATGGTTTATGTTATTAGTTATGCTCCACGTAGAAGTTCGGCCGATTTTGAAGGTACTTTTTACGTGTCTAATGAAACCTTTGCAATTTTAAGAGCAGATTATAAATTTGCAAAAGGGCGGATTGGAGAAAAGTTTAATTTAAAATTCCTTTTAGGCGTTAAATACATTGAACAAAATAAAAATGGATTTGTAATTTATAACAGAAATGAAGATGGCTACTATTATCCAAATTACATGACAGACCAGCTTGAAAGATATTTTTATGTAGATAGACCTATTAAATTTAAAGACAATAACAGTAGCGAAAAAGTGTCTTTCGATTTTAAGGTTGAAGGTATCTTTAAAGAGAAGAACGAGATTCTAGTTATGGGAGAAAAAAACATCACAGCTTCAGAATATGCTGCTACCACTGAGAAACGAAAAATAGATTATGAAACTCTAAAGGCTTTCGATCCAGAATATTGGAAGGATTATAACGTTTTGGAACCTTTAAAAGAAATGAAGGACTTTAAAGTTATAGATTAGATTCAACCAATCATAAATTAAAAAAGCTACTTCAAAGGAAGTAGCTTTTTATATTAGTATATGTTTCTTTTTAGGGACAAAAAGTTTACTTTATGTTTCATCTACCAACCTTATCTTAATCTTTTCAAAATTTATGCCAAACACCTAAGAATACTCTGGTACTTTACCAACTACTCCTTCAAAAAACTGTCTCATATATTTAAAATCAGCTTCCATATCGTCCGTTGTATAAAATGGTTCGGATATTTTATTCTGTTTATTCTTAAAATCTAGAGTAAACATAATAATAGGCACATTAGCCGCTTTAGCTATATAATAAAAACCTGTTCGCCATTCGGTTACTTTTTTTCTAGTTCCTTCTGGAGCCAGCATTAAGCGGAACTCGTCATTCTGATCGAATAGTTTAGCAATGGCTTGGACTTTGTTTTGACCAGATTTTCTATCTATTGGCCTACCTCCTATGGATCTAAAATAATAGCCCAACGGCCAAGTAAAAAGTTCTTTTTTACCAACAAAATTAGATTGGATCCCTATTACTTTTCGAAGTAACAACCCTATATAGAAATCATGCCAACTAGTATGTGGCAAGGCTATTAGAACAGCTTTTTTAACAGTGTCTTTAGACATGTTTGTATTGCCCACCATTTTCCAACCTATAATTTTGAAATAAATAAATTTAGCAAGTTTCCGCATATTACATTTTAAGATATAGTTCCTTTAGCTTGTCGCGAGTTATGGTTTTTTTCCAATGTTTTCCAAGAGCATTTTCCCATAATGGTTCTAAGCTTAAAGCCACATCTATCATAATATCGAATTCCTTATCGGATAAGTTTGAGCAAATTCCTTTTGGAATTGTTATATTATGCTTTTCACGCATAACCTTATACATGGCAACACCTTCAGGGTAATATTCTTCTAAATGTTCAAACACAATACAATTACCTACGCCATGTTTTACTCCTAGCAGATAACCTAAGCCATAACTCATGGCGTGTGCAACGCCAACTTGTGAATAAGCAATACTCATACCTCCATGCCATGAAGCCATCATTAACTTATCATTAGATTCATCTTTGCTTAAAGTGTCTTCTAAAAAAATCTCTTTACATAATTCTAATGCCTTTTCGCCGTAACTTTGACTAAACGAGTTTAAATAAGTTCCATTTAAAGACTCTATACAATGAACATAGCAATCCATTCCTGTATAAAACCATTGATCTTTAGGAACATCTTTTGTTAATTCCGGATCTAAAACAACTTGATCAAAAGGCGTGAAATCACTATTAATTCCTAATTTTCTATGAGGCCCAGTTAGAATGGTGGTTCGAGATACTTCGGCTCCTGTTCCAGATATTGTTGGGATGCCAACATGATAAATAGCCGGTTTTTTAACTAAATCCCAACCTTGATATTCTTTAGATTCACCCTCGTTAGTTAACATAATGGAAATAGCTTTAGCAAGATCCATAATGGTTCCTCCTCCAATGCCTATAATTCCAGATGGTAGTGCTTTATAGGTTAGAATAATCTCTTCAACAAGTTCATCTACTTGAGATGTTTTCGGTTCTTCATTTGCTGAAATATAATATATTTTATCATCGTAAGACAATGGAATTCTTGAAGTCAACCAAGAATTACCTTGAAAAACATCGTCCACAATATATATAAATGGTGCTTTGACGTTTAATCTTTTTGGAGAAAGAATATCTCCTAATTGATTAAAACTACCTCGTCCAAAAACCACTTTGGACACCATTGGGAAATTTTTATAACTCATGAATATGGAATACTAAAATTATCAAATTAATTTAATAATGGTAAAATATCTAACAAACTTGCCACTGTTTTATAGGTTTTACCATTGGTTTCTTTTTCATCCACCTGTTCGTGAGCCCAAGTTGTATGAAATGGCACATGAATAGCGTGCGCCTTAATATTTACTAAAGGTAATACATCTGATTTTAAAGAATTTCCAACCATTAAAAATTCCGATGGCTTAATATCCAAATGATTTAAAAGTTTGGAATAATTAACATCTTGTTTATCAATCAACACTTCAATATGATGAAAATAGTCTGTTAAACCAGACTTTTCCAACTTTCGTTGCTGGTCTAGTAAATCGCCTTTTGTTGCTAATATTAATCGGTATTTAGTTGAAAGGGTTTTTAAAACTTCTTCCACTCCATCAAGCAATTCTACAGGTTTGTTAAGCATGTCTTTCCCAATATCTAAGATGGTTTGCATGGTTTTATTGGATACATTATTATTAGATAATTCCAAAGCCATCTCAACCATTGAAAGCACAAAGCCTTTAACACCATAACCATAAAGAGGCAGGTTTTTCATCTCCATTTTAAAGAGTTCCTGGTCTATTTTGTTTACAGTTTCGAATTGAGATAATAAGTTTGCAAAAGCTACTTCGGCATCACGAAAATATGTTTCGTTTACCCAAAGCGTATCATCTGCATCAAAGCCAATAACTTTTATATTTTTGTACTCTTCAATCAAATTTATTTCAATCTTAATTTAATATTTCTAAATTTATTTTTGCTTATTGGTAGATCCTTTATAAGGAAGAACGTCCTTATTTCCAAAGCTTCTTTGCTCGTTCTAAATCTTCAGGAGTGTCAATTTCCACGCCCTGAACATCTGTTTCTACCATTTTTATTTTTTTGCTATATTCTAAATAACGAATACATTCTATTTTTTCTGAAGCTTCTAAGGTTAGCATTGGTAATCTATAAAAATCCAATAAAGCTTCTTTTCTAAAAGCATAAACACCTTTGTGTTTATGATATTTTACATCAATAGTTTCGTCTCTTGGATAAGGAATTGGACTTCTTGAAAAATAAAGTGCAAAATTATTTTTATCCACAATTACTTTTACGGTATTTGGATTTTTAATTTCGTCCCAATCGGAAATATGAACCATTAGAGATGCTAAATCTATTTCTTTATTTACATCGTCTTTAAAAACCTCAATGAGTTTTTTTAATGAAGATACTTCTGTAAATGGTTCGTCTCCTTGTACATTTACCACAATATCAATGTCCATATGCTCGACTGCTTCTGCTATTCTATCGCTTCCACATTCATGTTCTTTTTTACTCATCAGGGCTTTCCCTCCATGATTGGTAATTTCATCGAAAATAATCTGACTATCGGTTACTACAAAAACATCGTCAAATAACTTGGTGTTTACAGTAGCTTCGTAAGTTCTTCTAATAACAGATTTGCCTCCCAAATCTTGCATAAGTTTGCCTGGAAAACGAGATGCACTATAGCGTGCAGGAATCATGGAAATTATTTTCATCAAAGATTTTATTATTAATTCAAAAATAGGATTTTTAAAAGATATATAACGACTAACTTCAGTGAAATTTTCGCCTTTTCAATATTCTTCTATAGGCAAGCCTACAACTGATTTATTCTTCAGTAAAAAATTCATCTTTAAAACCAATGAGGTACAATTTATCTTTAGCTCGAGTTACAGCAGTGTATAACCAACGTAAATAATCTTTTGTAATGCCATCCGGTAAATAAGGCTGTTCTACAAATACCGTATTCCACTGCCCTCCTTGAGATTTATGACAAGTTATGGCATAGGAAAACTTAACCTGCAAGGCATTAAAATATTTATTATTCTTGACGCTTAAAAACTTTTTATAATTACTAGTTTCATTTTCATAGTCCTTCATAACTTCTTGATAAAGTCTGTTGGAATCTTCATAGGTAAGCGAAGGAGTTTCTGCTGAAATGGTATCGAGAAGTAACACGGTTTCAAATGGTGCCATTTTAGGATAATCAACCATTCGAACTTTCACTTCAGCAAAACGAAAACCATACAAATCAATAATATTAAATATTTCTAGGACCTGAATAATATCTCCATTGGCAATAAACCCAGCTTCAGTAGTAGGTTTTATCCAAAAATAATTATTCTTAACAACCATTATAAAATCTCCTGTTGTTAACTCATTTTCATTAAATAAAATTCGGTTTCTAATTTGTTCATTATATAAATTGGCGCGCTTGTTACTTCTTACTATAATGGCTGTTTCCTCATTGCCTAATTCACTATAGGCATCATTTATAGCATCCATAATTTCATAACCATCCGTAAGCCTAATAATATCTGTATAACCGTTTAAATTAAACTTAAAAGTGTCGAAAAAAGTATCTGTAATGGCTTCACGCAAACTCGTAGCATTAACCAAAATTCCAGAATCTTGCTCTTGCCTAACTACTTCGTCCAACTCCATCTTAGTAACTTCTTTGTTATAGTTAAGACTTAACATGTTTTCATCTAAAGCAGGACTTAAATCTAATTTAACTGGAGGTAATTGAGCTGTATCTCCAATTAATAAAAGCTTGCAATTAGAACCAGAATAAACATATTGCATTAAATCGTCTAAAAGGGAGCCATTTTCAAAAAATTTGGATTCTCCAGGAGTATCTGGAATCATGGAAGCCTCATCAACTATAAAAATGGTGTTTTTATGCTTATTAGGTTGTAAAACAAATTTTACACCTCCTCCTTTATCTTTTTTTGGAAAATATATTTTTTTATGGATGGTAAAAGCTTCTTTCCCAGAATAATTGGAGATTACTTTTGCTGCACGACCAGTTGGAGCCATTAGCACCGCACGCTTCTCTGCCTTCCATAAATTAGACACAACAGTACCAATGATGGTTGTTTTCCCTGTTCCAGCATAGCCTTTTAATAAATATAGTGCATTTGGCTCCTTACTAAAAATAAACTCCGAAAGTTGTAATAAAACAATTTCTTGTTTTGATGTAGGTTTGAATGGAAACTGCTGTCTTATAAGAGAATAAAATTCCGAAGAGGTCATGAAAGATGTTAATTTATTAAATTTCATCAAATATAGGAATGATTTTTTCGTCCTTTGGTTTTTACGATTAAAAAAAAATTGTAGATTTGCGTTACACCTTAATAAAATTTAATAACTGACACTATGTTAAAAATAATTCTTATAGCTGTTGCTGTAATAGTAGTTACAATTGGTTTAGTATGGCTAATTGACAAATTTATCCCTTCTAAAGCAAAGCCTGTTTTGACTATCGCTCTCTGGGCTTTAATTTTCTTTTTGGGTTACCTGACTTATATGTCTGTTTACGAACCTATTCAATTTAACAAAGTAAAGAACAAACGTTATGCTGTAGTAATTGAGAAGCTTATTGATATTAGAGATGCACAATTGGCTCATCAACAAGTAACAGGTCAGTTTGCTCCTAATTTTGAGAGTTTGGAGAAATTTCTAGACACGGCACAATTTACTATTACCCAACGTAGAGATTCTACTATTATAGATGAAGAATTAACGAAACGTTATGGTGGTGTTGAAACTACTAAGGAAATTACAATTATTGACACCTTAGGTTTTAAATCGGTTAAGGATTCATTATTCAAAAACTCTGATAGATATAAAACCATGATGAATGTGCCTAATACAGATGCACAATTTGAAATGCAATCAGGTGTACTAGAAGAAAATGATATAAAAATTCCTGTTTTTGAAGCAAGCGTTAAGAAAAGTATCATCTTATTTGATCAAAACAAATCTTTAATTGATCAAGAAAACCAAGTTATAGCGGTTGATGGTGTTAATGGAGATGCATTAAAAGTAGGATCAATGAACGAAGTTAAGACCATTGGAAATTGGCCTAAAACTTATGGTGATAGCGAATAATACTGATAAAGTAATAACTAATCTAGAATTGTCCATTCAAGTAAGTTTGAATGGACTTTCTTTTTGTATTCTAAATCGACAAACAAATAGCATTACTTTTTTAAAACATTTTGAAAAAGACAAAAAACTTTCGCCTTTTGAAGCTTTAGATTTTCTAAAACATCTATTCAATACAGAAGAAGAATTAAAAACACCATTCCATAATGTGCACGTTATTTATGTGAATGAATTGGCTACTCTAGTACCAAAACCTTTATTTAATGAAGATTTTTTAGCAGATTATTTAAAGTTCAATTCCAAAATATTAAAATCGGATTTTATTGCTTACGATACGATAGACATAAACGAAAGCGTGAATGTGTATGTGCCATATGTGAACATTAACAATTATATTTACGACACTTTTGGAACTTTTATCTACAGTCATTTTTCATCCATACTTATCGATAAGATTCTACAGATTGAAAAACATGCAGACAATTTTAAACTCTATGTAAACGTTAATAAAGACCATTTTGAAATTGTTGTAACTAACAAAGGACAATTAACATTGTATAACACCTTTGACTATTCGACTAAAGAAGATTTTATTTATTATATTTTATTTACCATTGAACAATTGAAGCTCAATCCTGAAAAAATAGACCTTGTGCTTTTAGGATGTATTGATAAAGATTCAGATTTATTCGAAATACTTTATAAATACATTCGTCATGTCCATTTTGGCAAAAGATTAGATTCCTACCTTTATACTAACAATCCAAAATCTAATTATTCAGATTTTGTACTAATACAAAGTTTTTAATGCGCATAGTTTCTGGAGAATTTAAAGGCAGACGGATTACTGCTCCTAAAAAACTTCCTGTTCGTCCTACCACAGATATGGCTAAGGAAGCTTTATTTAATATTTTAAACAATCTATATTATCTTGACGATATCTCTGTTCTAGACCTTTTTTCAGGAACAGGAAATATAAGCTATGAATTTGCGTCACGTGGTACTAAAGATATTGTTTCAGTAGATCAAGATTATGGCTGTATTAAATTTATTAATGAGACAGCAATTAGTTTTGGTATGACTATTCGAACTATAAAGAGTGATGTTTTTAAGTTTTTAGAAAAATCGACACAAAAAGCGACTATTATTTTTGCCGACCCTCCTTACGAATTCTCTTTGGAATATTTTACCAGAATTCCTGAGCTTGTATTTAAAAACAACCTATTAGAAGAAGGCGGTGTTTTAGTTGTAGAACATTCGAAACACACCGATTTATCTAAAGTTGAAAATTTTAGCTATTCCAAAAGTTATGGCGGAAACATGTTTAGCTTTTTTAATGCCGAAAGTAGCGACGAAGAAGAATAAATTATAAAACAAATCCCAAATAGTATACACTAAATGGGATTGTTTATTTAAGCAAATCTATAAGCCGAATTCTGTACATTCTCTATTTATAAAATAGAAAAGCCCTTATCATTTATCTGAGCATACTGTTACCAGCACACTTTAGCTGCCTACCCTCCAACAATCGAGCGTGCCGCCCTCAAACGTTGGTATACATGACATTGCACCACATAGAGTTTACCTGGTTTCACTACAGCATTACCTGTACATACTTTCTGTTGCACTTTTCCTAATCTCACGACTGGTGGCCATTAACCACTATGTTGCACTACGGTGTTCGGACTTTCCTCCATCCTGAATAAACAGGACAGCGATAAGGCGATCTGCTTCCTGCAAAGTTATGTAAAAGTTATAAGTACTAAGAGTTAAAAGTGTCTAAAGTTATAAGTACTTAAAGTTAAGTGCGACTAAAGTATTTTTAAAAACCAACTTTAGGCACTCTAGACACTTTAAATACTTTAGGCACTTTTTTTGTTAATAACTCCTATTAAATTTAGCTTTAAAATCAACTTATTTTAAGCTGAATTTTTAACTTTGTTACAAGATCAATTAGCATCTTGAATGCTAAATTAAATTAGGTAAAATTGGAACACTTTGTAGTATCTGCGCGTAAATACAGACCTCAAACGTTTAAGGACGTTGTTGGGCAGCAAGCTATTACAAATACCTTACTGAATGCCATTGAAAACAATCATTTAGCACAAGCATTATTATTTACAGGTCCTCGTGGTGTTGGTAAAACAACTTGTGCACGTATTTTGGCTAAAATGATTAATAGCGATGGTACAGAAAAAGTAGATGAAGATTTTGCTTTTAATATTTTTGAACTAGATGCGGCTTCTAATAACGGTGTAGACCAAATTAGAGAATTAACAGATCAGGTTCGTATTCCACCACAAGTAGGAAAATACAAAGTGTATATTATTGATGAAGTTCACATGCTTTCTCAAGCGGCTTTTAATGCCTTCTTGAAAACCCTAGAAGAACCACCAAAACATTGCATTTTTATACTTGCAACTACAGAAAAACATAAAATTATTCCAACCATCTTATCGCGTTGTCAGATTTTCGATTTTAAACGCATAACCGTTAAAGATGCCAAAGAATATTTAAAATTTATTGCTCAAGAACAAGGCATTGATGCAGAAGACGACGCACTTCATATCATCGCTCAAAAAGCAGATGGCGCTATGCGTGATGCACTTTCCATTTTTGATCGTGTGGTTAGTTTCTCTGGAAAACATTTAACCAGACAGGCAGTTACCGAAAACTTAAATGTTCTTGATTACGAAACCTATTTTACAAGTACAGATTATATACTTGAAAATAATATTCCTGCCTTGTTAATTCAATTTAACAGCATTTTAGCCAAAGGTTTCGATGGACATCATTACATCGCTGGACTGGCTTCTCACTTTAGAGATTTGCTGGTTTGTAAGAATTCTGAAACCATTGAACTTTTAGAAGTTGGCGAAGACACCAAAGATAAGTACCTGATTCAATCTAAAAAAGCATCGCAACCATTTTTACTGCATGGCATTGAACTTGCCAACGATTGTGATTTAAAATTTAAATCCAGCAAAAATCAACGGTTACTTGTTGAATTATGTATCATGCAGCTTGCCTCTATCACTTTTGATGGAGAAAAAAAAAATAGCAAAAACTTCATAATTCCTGCCAGTTATTTTATTAAAAAAGGAATTAAGCCTATTCCTGTTGCTGTTCCAAAAAAACAACAAGCTGTAGCTGAAAAATCAGAGCAAAGCACTTATGCCCAAGTTGCAACAAATGCAACTTCGGTTTCTAAGAAAATAGCCGAAACTGTTACACAAGAAACTTCTGAAATTCCAAAAATTACTTTAAACAGTGGGAAAAAAGCAACTTCAGGACTTTCACTTAAAAGTATTCAAGCAAAAAAAGACCATCAAATAAAACAAATGGAAGTTGTTGTTGATGAAGAAAATTTACCAACAGATCAGTTTACCAATGAAGTTTTTATGTCCTACTGGAGCTCCTTTGTTAAAACATTGGAAGAAAAAGGACAATTTAATTTGGCTTCCATACTTTCCATAGATACTCCAAAAGTAGTTGGAACAACTATACATTTAGAATTCCCAAATGCCACAAACAAGGTAGAAGTTGAACGTCAGCAATACGACTTGATGATGTTCTTAAAAAAAGCCCTTAATAATTACGACCTTCATTTATCCATAGAAGTTAATGAAGAAATGGAAAAGCAATATGCTTATTCATCCATGGATAAATATGAAAAATTATTAGAGAAAAACCCAGCCATAGAAACCTTACGAAAAACATTCGATTTAGATATTTAACTTGAAAAAAAAGAATAAAGAGAAAAGAAAATAGAATCATTTTAACAGAATTTATTATGTCGAAATTTATATTATTACTTGTATTTATTGGAATAGTTTCTGTGAGTTGCGATGGCAGAGATCGTGTTTATAATAACAACTCAGCCGTCTTGAAGGAAAACAAGCTGTTAGATTCTTTTTCTGAAAGCATAACTTATATTCCAGAAACATATACGGAAGTTGTTACTGATACCATTTTAAGTAATGGTTTTCATATAAAAATGAAAACATATTCCAGCATGGAAAAAAGTGTTTTAAATGAGTTTAAACAAGACACAATAAACCATAAAGAATATTACAGAGAGTTTATTTCGGAAGTGATTATCACTAAAAATTCAATAGAAATTTTTAATAAAAAGGTGGACAAACAGTTTTTTGAAACTATAAAAAACGACCTTCAATTAAACAATTCCATTGTGAAAATTATGGTTGACGAATCTTCATCTATTGAAAAGGATCGTATTGTTTTGTCGGCTATGATTCAGAAAACAAATAGTAATAAAGTGACTTTTTGTGACATCGTGATTGATTCTGAAGGAAAGTTTGAACTAAGAAAAATCAATGAGCTTTATGCTTATTCTAATTAGTTAATTTTAAAAAATGACTAAACCAAAAATCATGTTAGGGTTGAAATTACCAACCGACCCACGTTGGGTAAACATAGTAGAAAAAAACATTGAAGACATTCTAACAGACCATGCTTATTGCGAGCAAAAGGCGGCAAGTACTGCCATTTCTCTAATTGTAGGGTTTCCGGAATACACAGAGCTTGTTCAAGAAATGATTGCCTTAGTAAAGGAGGAAATAAGCCATTTTAAAATGGTTCATGATCGCATTATCGAAAATGGTTGGATTTTAGGTCGCGATAGAAAAGACGATTATGTTTTACAATTGATTACTTTTTTCCCAAAAGGAGGAAGTAGAACTACTCAATTAGTACATAGATTGCTTTATGCTGCCTTAATTGAAGCCAGAAGTTGTGAGCGTTTTAGACTGCTTTCAGAAGAATTGGAAGATAAAGAACTGGCTGAATTCTATAGAAAATTAATGGTAAGTGAAGCCAACCATTACACCATGTTTTTAGGTTTTGCCAGACAATATGGAGACCGAAAAGAAGTGGATGAAAAGTGGCAAAACCTTCTTGATTTTGAAGCAAATATCATGAAAGACTTAAGCAAAAAACAAACCATTCATGGATAAAAAAAACTCCGATACTTTTTTAAGATATCGGAGTTTTTTTTGAAGTTTTAGATAATTATATTTTTACACCAACACCTATTTGAATGTTGCTATTTTTTGCTTCATAGTAGGAATCGTCATCTATAACATTTGTAAATCCGTAGGAATATCTGGCATCGATGAAAATGATATCAGTAATAAAAAATTCCACACCTCCTAATGCCGAGAAAGCAAAGTTTTTATAACCATCTTCAAACTCCCATACTTTAACACCAACCATTGGACCAGCTCCAACGGAGAATCTATCGCCAAATCTATATTTCAGTAATATTGGTAACTGTATGTAATCTATTCTTAAATCTTTACTTTTTGCACCTTCGCCTGAAAATTGGAGTTCTGGAGCAATACCAAGGGTTTCCGATAAATCATATTCAGCAAAAAATCCAAAAGCAAAACCGTTTCTATGCGTATTTTCAAAATCTGGATTAGGTTTAAAATCTAAGTTGGAAATGTTTAAGCCTGCACGAACACCAAACATGCCTTCTTGAGAAAAGGAATAGTTTGCACAAATTACAAAGGCTATAAGTAGTATTGTTTTTTTCATAGTAATATAGTTTAATAATAGTTTCGGGTTTCTAATGAAGCTAATATATACGTTTTACCGAAAAGTAAAATATATTAAAGATTAAATGTATACTTTTTACTGTGTATTGCTAGAAACCGTATCGTAGTAGATGCTTTTTATAATGCCATCGGACAAACCAATTTTAGGCACGTAAATGTCTTTAGCTCCACTCCATTTCATGGCAGACAAATAGATTCTAGTAGCAGGAATAATAACATCTGCACGATCTTGATTTAAATCCAATTCGGTAATACGTTCTTCGTAAGAATAAGATTGTAAGGTATTGTAATAGGACGTTAAATAGAAATAGGTTAAAGGTTTTCCTAAAGGTTTTCCAGAGATTTTAAATATTTTATTAATGTTTCCACCGGAACCAATGACATCAATTTTTTCGAAGGCATCGGTGTTTTTCTTAATCCAGACTTCTAATTCGTTCCATGTTTCTTTTTTAACAATATCGTTCAGCAATCTAACGGTTCCTATTTTAAACGACTTAGATGTCACTGTTTCTCCTTTATTTATAACTGTAAATTCTGAACTCCCGCCACCAACATCAACATATAAGTAGGTTTTATTCTTATCTATATAAGAGTTCAAATCCGTAGCCGCAATGATGGCCGCTTCCTCTTCTCCTTCAATAATATCTATTCTAATTTTCGTTTTTTTATAGATTAAGGCCGAAATCTCTTTCCCGTTTATAGCCTCTCGCATAGCTGAAGTAGCACAAGCCTTATATTTTACCACATTATGCGTTTTCATTAATAATTTAAACGCTTTCATGGTATCTATCATTCTTTCTATGTTGAAATCTGAGATGTTCTGATCCAGGAACACGTCCGCGCCTAAACGAACTGGTACACGAACTAGAGAACTTTTTTTGAAACGCGCTTCCTTTCCTTTTTCTTCTATAATATTAGCTATTAGCAATCTAACAGCGTTTGAACCAATATCGATAGCGGCATATTTCTTTATTGAAAGCATATTAATTTTCTAATTTTTTTAAATAATAATCATACAAAGCAAATTGTGATCTTACTTTAGGCAACTTATTTTTTCTGTATTCATTTTTTCGAGATTCGTCTAGAATTCTAGATTTTACGTTATCGCTCCAAGAAATATTAAAAGTATCTATAAGCTCTTGTTTGATGTCTTCATCCAAAATAGGACAGCTTACTTCTACCCTATTTTCTATGTTTCTAGTCATAAAATCTGCTGATGAAATATACACTTTTGGGTTATTGTTATTACAGAACATATAGAGCCTAGTATGCTCTAAAAATTTATCGACTATACTAATAACTTCAATGTTTTCACTCATCCCTTTAACTCCAGGAATTAAACAGCAAATCCCGCGAATGATCATTTTAACCTTAACACCTGCTCTACTTGCTTCATATAGTTTATCTACCATATTAAAACTTGATAAACTATTCATTTTTAATTGAATATATGCCGGCTTGCCTTCTTTTACATTTTTAATTTCAGTATCTATAAGTTTAAAAAAACCTTTCTGAGTGTAATGTGGCGAGGTAATAATGTGCTTATATCTGTATAATTTATAGTTAATCTCAAAGAAATTAAATACTTTATTTATATCTTTTAAAATACTTTGATTTGAAGTAAACAAGGTATAATCTGTATATATTTGAGCCGTAGATTCGTTAAAATTTCCAGTACTTATAAATCCGTAGCGCTTTAATTTATGATTTTCTTCGCGCTCAATGACACACATTTTACTATGTACTTTTAAACCTTGAACACCAAAAATTAGATTAATGCCTTCAATTTGCATTTGTTGGGCATAATCTATGTTTGCTTGTTCATCGAAACGAGCTTGTATTTCCATAGAAACCGTTACTTTTTTACCGTTTTTAACCGCATTAATTAAAGAACTAGCTACGTGAGAAATTTCAGCTAATCTATAAATGGTAATTTTTATAGTTTTTACCGTTGGATCTAAAGCGGCTTCTCTTAAAAACTTAACCACATAGGAAAACGTTTGATAAGGCGCATAAAGCAAATAATCCTTTTTAGCAACACTTTCGAAAATACTAGCTTCTAAACTTAAGTTTTTAATTGGTAAAGGTTCAATTTTATTATAAAGTAAGTCTGTTCTACCCAAGCTTGGAAAAGCGATATAATCTCTTCTATTATGGTATCGTCCTCCAGGAATAATACTATCGTGAGAATCGATTCCCATTTTAGACATTAAGTAGTTTAAAGTTTCAACATCTATAGTTTTATCGTAAACAAACCGGACAGGTTCTCCTATTTGTCTATGTTTAACGCTATCCGAAATTTTCTCCATAAAACTCTTACTTAAGTCGCTTTCAAAATCTAATTCAGCATCTCTAGTAATTTTAATCATATGAGCAGAAATACTATCGTATTTGAAGATATTAAAGATATCGTCTAAGCAATATCTCAACAAATCGTCTAGCATTATGATATAGCTTTTATCATTTTGATCTGGCAAAACCACAAAACGATCCAAGCTTTTTGAAATTTCGATTAAAGCATATTGATTAAGTTTCCCATTATTTAAACCCATTTTAACGGCTAAATATGAGGCACTATCTTTTAAATTTGGTAGGTCCACTTGATTGCTTAAAATTATGGTAACCAATGCAGGACTTACTTTTTGGATATAATATTGCTTAATAAAATGTTTCTGTTGCGTCGTTATTTCATTTTCTTTTATAATGAAAATATTTTCTTTCTCAAGTTCGCTTTGAATATTGCTTAAAATCTCTAGACTTTCGCTTTGCTGTTCAATAACTATTTGGGTAATTTCTTCAAGAAGCTCTTTAGCTTTAATGCCGCCAAGTTCACTTTTAGCTCCTTTTCCTGCTTCCACAATCCGTTTTACAGTTGCGTATCTTACTTTAAAAAACTCATCTAAATTGTTCGAAAAAATACCAACAAATCTTAATCTCTCAATTAATGGCACATTTTTATCTTCGGCCTCTTGTAAAACTCTGGCATTGAACTGCAACCAGCTTATTTCTCTATTTATATAACTATTGTTAAGTTTTTCACTTTTTGTCATTAAATGGTATTTATATATTACAAATATATTCTATTAGTATGAAATACCGAATACAAAGGCTTCATACTTATTGGAAATTATTACAATTATTTTCAATGAATAAATTATTAAAATGATTTTAAAATCAAGATTAATAGAAACTGTTTTCACTAGGGTTCACAACCTATTTGAAGGAAAAAACTATCCCTTCAAAAGATAAAATATTCAAAATTATTTAGAGTACTTAGATCCTTAAATCTCTCGGAAAAATAATTTTTACCGTTTCGCCCTTATAAATATATTTCCAAGAATCTACTTGAAACTCAATTATTACAAGCCCACTTGTAGGCACATTCTCAATATATCTATCACCAAAATTATTTACAAAATATGTTAATGCCTCATTATGACCAAAAACCATTAAGGTTTCAATGTCATTTGAAACAGCTTTTATTGTTTTAATGAGATTTTCTCCAGAAAAGTCGTAAAGGTTTTTATCAAATTCGATGATATTTGAATCTATTTTCAAATTTTCAAGGAAAATCTCTGCTGTATTTTGAGCTCTTTTTGCTGCGCTAGAAAGCACTTTATTTGGTAATAATTGATACTGTTTAAAACTAAGGGAAACGAGCTTAGCATCATTGATTCCTCTAGATTCCAATCCTCTTTCATGGTCTGATATGCCTTCGCTCCATGAAGATTTAGCATGTCTAATAAGTATTAGTTTTTTCATTTTTTACGATTAAAAGCAACTTTTATCGACAAAGTGTTGCGCATGTCGGACATATGACTTAATTTGGCCACAAATAAAACAAAGTAAGCTATTATAAATCTATTAAATTTAATTATTAAATATTTGAAATCGCACAAAAAATAATTAGAAAGACCCAAAAGTTAGAATTTCCAGAATTATTTGGTTCGGTTAATTATTGCATTTCATCGATGAAGTGATTTTAAAAGTCCGCTTATCGAGTATTTAAGTTATTTAACATTTATTTTTGATTGATACAAAGAATCGCTATTTATTTGTTGTGTAAGCTATAATTAAAAATGATCCCAAGTCAAAAAATTAACTTAATCCATTATGCATTGATGCGTCAATGTACTTCCCTCAGCAATTTTATATCAAATTGCAAAACAAACAATTAAGTCAAATTTACAGATTTTACATTTTTATTATTTAAGGTTTATCATTTAAACTTGAAAGATTATGAGAAAAATAATTAAACGAACGTTATCAAACTTTCTAATGGTTTGTGCTCTAACAGTTTTCTTTTCTGTTAATGGATTTGCACAAGAAAACATTTACCAGATTTTCGATGAAAATTCTGGAAACAGCAATTTAAGGAGTTCAGTAAGTATTCCTAATCAATTGTTACATGGTAAGAACCCTACCATCTATATTGAAAATTCTACAATTATTAATGTTACAGGAGAAACTAGTCCTAAAGTTTTAAAACTTTTGGATGCAACTTCTATAAACATGTTACAAAATAATAACAATCTTTATAATGGGGTTGAAGTTATTACCATAACCTTAAATAGAGCTTCTGATTTAATTAACAGATTAGATGTTTCCAGAATTAACGGATTCTCATCGTTAAAATACATTTATGTAAAATGTTTATTTGATTGTTCAGATCAACAAATAAATAATTTCCTTTTAAATGCAGATTCTGTAACAACAGTATTCTATAAAGTTGTAAACCAGTCCTAAATTAAATTATAATAATTAATTATTATACAGATGAAAAAACTATACGCTATTAAAATTCAAGCTAATAGAAACCTAATTCAACTAGTCTTATTAACGGTTATGTTATTAGGTGCTAGTTTATTTAGCTACAGCCAGGTTAGAGTTCCTTTTACTCCAAGAGCTTCCCAATATACTCCAGGTCAAACTGTTTATAATATTAAGGGAGATTTTACAATGGTAGGTAACACAAACTTAACATTAGTAAATTACAATACTACTAGAAATAATAGTAATAACGACATGGAATTTGTTGATGTAGATGGTGATTCTTCTACTAACAACTCCTCATCATCAACTTTACAATTCTCTGAAGAAAATGGTGCTATCCAAAGTTGTTCTAATATTATATATGCAGGACTATACTGGACTGGCAGAAGTAATAGCAGTAATTTTACAGATTTACAAAGAAGGACTATCAAATTTAAAGGTCCAAATCAATCTTATCAAACATTAGTTGCAGAAGCAGGAGACATTAGATATCCTGGTGATAACGGCATGTATGCTGGATATAAGGAAGTAACTGCCGAAGTTATAAATGGTGGTATAGGTGAATATTTTGTTGCAGATATGGCCCTTTCTGAAGGAGATGGTGGAAGTACTGGTTACTATGGTGGCTGGGGAATGGTAGTTGTTTACGAAAATTCAAAAATGGACTGGCGTGATGTTACTGTTTTTGATGGTTATGCTTATGTAACTGGAGGAAATGCGAGCCATACTTTAGATATTTCTGGTTTTAAATCGGTTCAAAATGGTGATGTAGATTTTAAACTTGGAATGATGGCTGGTGAAGGAGATGTTGGAATTTCTGGAGACTATTTTCAAATAAGAAGACAATCTGATAATCAATATCAAAGTTTAAGTCATACAGGAAATACAGCTACTAACTTTTTCAATTCTTCCATTTCTACTGGAGGAAATGATAGAGATTTAGAATTACAAAATAATACAGGATTAGACATAGCCATGTTTGAAGTGGCAAATCCTAACAATACTATTATAACCAATAACCAAACATCTACCCGATTTAGGTATGGTTCTACTGCAGACACTTACATTATTTTTAATATTACCTTCTCTGTAGACGCTTATGTACCCGATGTTGAAGGTACAGTTACAACAACTAATGTTAATAACATGCCTAATCCTGTACCGCTAGAAGTAGTGCCTGGAGATACTGTAGAATATGGCATGGAGATAAGAAACAAAGGAACAGAAGCTACTAACAATACGGTAATTACCTTACCTATTCCTTATACATCTTCGTATAACGATTTAAGTATTGCTTATACTGTTAATCCACCTTTATTTTCTCCACCGGTTCCGGCTCCGTATTATAATCCTAATTTGGGAGCAACAGGATCTATTGTATGGGAAATTGGGACATTACCAGTTCCAACCAACCCGAATGACATATTAGCTACTCTTTCTTTTGAATTAGTTGCCACCACCGATTGTGCTTTATTAGTAAATGCAAGTTGTGGTACTAATATTTCTTTAGGAGGGTCGATTAGTGGTGTTGGGAATACATCTCAAACCTCATTTAATCAAAATTTAATTCAGGGGTTTAATGCCACTGGAAATTGTATTGGAGAACCAATACCAACCCCTTATATTATTCCAATCAATTCTCAACAATATGTTACTGAAAATTGTGGTAGCTACACTGCTGTTAGAGATTTTTACTTCTGTAATATTGGAACAACTCCAATTCAAACATCTCAAGTAAGTGCAGAATTCCCACAAGGATCTAGATATTATAACGAATATCCGCTTACTCCAACTACTACAGAATATAATGCGTCTAATCCATTTCCTCCTGTAACTGGAACGTACTATGCTATTCCTCCGGGATCATCAACTTGTTATTATCAATTTACAATACATGTTGAAGTCATTACTTCTACGCCAACTGCTACAGATGTTTTCTATTGTTTAAATGAAACTGCGAGTCCTTTAACGGCAACTCCTAGTGCTCAAGGAAACCTATTGTTTTATTATATAAATAACAATCCAAATACCATTGGTCAAACTAGTATTACTCCTAGTACGACTGCTGCTGGTTCAACTACATATTATGTAGCTGAAGGTCTTGACGAAGATTGTGTTAGTCCAAATAGAATCCCTATCGTTGTAACTGTATACGATGAAATTACTATAACCTTAGAAAGTATCACTCCAACAACTTGTAATGTTAATAATATAGGAGCTATAGATATTTCCGTAACTGGAGGTACTGGCGATTATACTTATTTATGGAATGATACAGCTAATTCAACAACTCAAGATATTTCTGGTTTAGCTGCAGGTTCTTATACAGTTGTTATAAATGATGACAATTCTAATTGTACTGCTACTGCTACTTTCGAAGTAATTGTTGAGGCAAGCACTACCCCAATTATTACAGCTCCTGTTGGATTCTCAACTGATGGTTGTACATCTGCAGATGTAACAAACGGAGATTTAACAGCTTTGGCATATTCTGAAACTGAAGTTACTATTACTGAAGCTGAATTTTTAGCTGAAGGTGGTACTTTTACTGAAAATAATGTTGCAAGCATTACTTATCAAGACAGTACTTCTGGTTCTTGTCCTTTATTAGTAACTAGAACTTTTACAATTACTAATGAATGTGACGTTTCCACAAACGATACACAAACAATTACAATAAACTCACCTGCTGTTGTTGTAAATGCTCCGGCTAATGCTTCTGCTGAGGCTTGCGATTATGCAACTCAGGCTGAAGTGGATACGGCTTTCAATACATGGTTAGAAGGATTTACTGTATCTGGTGGCTGTGATGCTACTGGAACTTACGGAACTCCTACTGCTCCTCTTTTATGTGAAGGTGGTACAACTACGGTTACTTATACGATTACTGATGCGTGTTCTCCATCAACTATTGATAGAACATTCTCAATAACTGCTCCTGAAGCTCTTGTTGTAAATGCTCCAGACAATGCTTCTGCTGAGGCTTGCGATTACGCAACTCAAGCTGAAGTGGATACGGCTTTCAATACATGGTTAGAAGGATTTACTGTATCTGGTGGCTGTGATGCTTCTGGTTCTTACGGAACTCCTACTGCTCCTCTTTTATGTGAAGGCGGTACAACTACGGTAACTTATACAATTACTGATGCTTGTTCTCCATCAACTATGGATAGAACATTCTCTATAACTGCTCCTGAAGCTCTTGTTGTAAATGCTCCGGCTAATGCTTCTGCTGAGGCTTGCGATTATGCAACTCAAGCTGAAGTGGATACGGCTTTCAATCTTTGGTTAGAAGGATTTACCGTGTCTGGTGGCTGTGATGCTTCTGGTTCTTACGGAACTCCTACTGCTCCTCTTTTATGTGAAGGTGGTACAACTACGGTTACTTATACTATTACTGATGCGTGTTCTCCATCAACTATCGAAAGAACATTCTCAATAACTGCTCCTGAAGCTCTTGTTGTAAATGCTCCGGCTAATGCTTCTGCTGAGGCTTGCGATTATGCAACTCAAGCTGAAGTGGAAACGGCTTTCAATCTTTGGTTAGAAGGATTTACCGTGTCTGGTGGCTGTGATGCTACTGGAACTTACGGAACTCCTACGGCTCCTGTATTGTGTGAAGGTGGTACAACTACGGTTACTTATACAATTACGGATGCTTGTTCTCCAACAACTTTAGAAAGAACATTCTCAATAACTGCTCCTGAAGCTCTTGTTGTAAATGCTCCAGACAACGCTTCTGCTGAGGCTTGCGATTATGCAACTCAAGCTGAAGTGGATACGGCTTTCAATACATGGTTAGAAGGATTTACTGTATCTGGTGGCTGTGATGCTACTGGAACTTACGGAACTCCTACTGCTCCTGTTTTATGTGAAGGAGGTTCTACAACTGTAACTTATACTATTACTGATGCGTGTTCTCCATCAACTATCGAAAGAACATTCTCAATAGCTACTCCTACTCCTTTAACTATTGTAACCGAAGCTTCTAATATCGACATACAATGTGATGGTACTGGAAATAATGGTGCCATTCAAGAATGGTTAGATAATAATGGCTATGCAGTTATTTCAGATAATTGTTCTGCAATAACTTGGACTAATAATTATGGTGGTGCTGCTTCTGATTGCGCGGCTCCTATTTTTGTTACCTTCACAGCTACTGATGCTTGTGGAAATTCAGTAAATACGTCTGCTTCTTATTCTATTATTGATGCTGTAGATCCTGAAATTACAACTCCTGCTAGTCCGCTTACAGTGGAATGTGATGGCAATGGAAATATGGATGATTTAAACAGTTGGTTAACTAGTAATGGTGGGGCTACTGCTACTGATGATTGTTCTGCTATATCTTGGACCAACAACTATACAACTCTTTCTGATGATTGTGGGGAAACTGGTTCTGCTTCTGTAACTTTTACTGCAACAGACGCTTGTGGAAACGAAAGCTTTACAACCGCTATCTTTACTATTATTGATTCAATAGCACCTGTCGCTCCAACGGCGCCTGCTCCTTTAGCTTACCAGTGTTTAACAGATGTAACTGTAGCTGATGAATTAACGGCAACGGACAACTGCTCTGGAGACATTATTGGTGTTTTAGAAGAAATTACTGATAACTCAAATCCTTGTAACATAATTATTACACGCACTTGGACTTTTACGGACGCATGTGATAACAGTTCATCTGTTTCTCAGATAATCACAGTATCAGACACAATTGCTCCTGTAGCTCCAGAAGCTCCAGCTAATATAACTGTTGAATGTATAGTCTCTGATTTACCTGTTCCACCTGTTTTAGTAGCCTTGGATAATTGTTCTGGTGAAATTATTGGTGTTTTAGAAGAAGTTATTGACAATTCTAACTCTTGTAACGTGATTATTACACGTACTTGGACATTCACTGATGCTTGTAATAACAGTTCGTCTGTTTCTCAAATTATCATTGAAGTTGACACGATTGCTCCTGTAGCACCTGATGCTCCGGCCGATATTTCTTATGAGTGTATCTCAGAAGTTCCTCTTGCTGCAGAATTAACTGCTAACGATGCTTGCGCCGGTTCAATTATGGGTGTAGTTTCAGAAATTACTGATGAAACCAATCCTTGTAACATCCTTATTACACGTACTTGGACTTTTACAGATAGTTGTAACAACAGTTCAACTGTTTCTCAAACAATTACGGTAGCAGATACGATTGCTCCTGTAATTAGTGTTGAAGCTTCTAATATTGATATCCAATGTGATGGCACTGGAAATGATGGTGCTATTGTAGAATGGTTAAATAATAATGGTGGTGCTTCAGCATCTGATAACTGTGGAACGATTACTTGGACTAATAATTATGGTGGTACAGCCTCTGATTGTGCAGCTCCTATTTTAATTACTTTCACTGCTACGGACGCTTGTGGTAATTTTGTTAACACCTCTGCTTCTTATTCTATTATTGATAATGTTGCTCCTCAAATAACAGTTGCTACTTCAGAAACTGTGGAATGTGATGGGTCTGGAAATACGGTAGCTTTAGAAGCTTGGTTAATGAATAATGGTGGCGCAACTGCCACTGATGATTGTTCAGCGATAACTTGGTCTAATAATTTCACTAGTATTACTAACGATTGTGGAGAAACTGGATCTGCTAGTGTAACTTTTACTGCAACTGATGGTTGTGGAAATGAAAGTTCAACAACTGCCATCTTTACAATTATAGATACAATAGCTCCTGTAGCTCCTACTGCTCCTGCCTATATCACTTACGAATGTGTAGCTGATGTGCCTGTTGCTGTTCAATTAACTGCTACGGATAACTGTGCTGGAGAGATTGTTGGTGTACTTGAAGAAATTACTGATAACTCAGATTCTTGTAACATAACTATAACACGTACTTGGACATTTACTGATCCTTGTAATAACAGTTCGTCTGTTTCACAAATTATTATTGTTTCAGATACAACACCTCCAACTTTTAATGGAGTTAATAATCCTGTTTGTGTTGCTGAATTGATAAATGGGTCGTTTGAAGCGAATACTTTTAATGGTACTCATGTTCAGTTCCCGCAAGCACAAGTTCCGGGGTGGAGCACAACAGCCCCACATGGAACATTAGAATTACAAAGAAATGGTCAAGTTGATGGCTCAGTGCCACATAGTGGAAACTATCATTTCGAATTAAACGGTCGAGGTTTAGATGATTTATATCAAGAGTTCTGTACGTTACCGTCTAGTGAATTAGAAATCACGTTTTTCCATAAGAAAAGAGCTGGTTCTAGTGTAGTAGATGTTTTAGAATTATATGCTGGAAACGATCTTAATAATTTAACCTTATTAGGTACTTTCCAAGTAAATGCGAATGAAGGTTGGAAAGAAAACATTGTAAATTATACCGTTCCAGCGAACCATAATTCTACAATCATACTTTTTCAAGCCATATCTGGTTCCACAGTTTCAGTTGGAAACCTATTAGATGATATTTCTGTAAGTTCTAATAATAATTCTTACGGTCCAATGCCTCTAGATATTACTGTAGAATGTACAGAAATTCCAGAAGTGCCAATCCTTACAGCCTCTGATAATTGTGGAGAAGCTACTGTTACATTTACAGAAACTCAAAACCCAGGTAGTTGCGATAATGAATACACAATTATAAGAACTTGGACTGCGACTGACACATGTGGAAATTCAATTTCACATACACAGAATATAACAGTTCAAGATACAACTGCACCAGGATTTGTTCAATCACCACCACAAGACATTACTGTAGAATGTGATGAAATTCCTGAGGCTCCTGTATTAACTGCAACTGATAATTGTGGAGAAGCTACTGTTGCCTTCGTTGAATCAAGTACCATGGGTGATTGTCCAACAATAGAAATTATTGAAAGAACATGGACAGCTACAGATGCTTGCGGAAATGAAACTATTATTACCCAAGTTATAACTGTGGTTGACACATTAGCTCCTACGGCTCCAGATGCACCAGCCGACATTACATATGAATGTGTTGCAGATGTACCTGCTCCTGGAGAATTAACCGCAACAGATAATTGTTCTGGTGACATTACAATTATTGGTATAGATGTTACTGATAGTACGGATCCTTGTAATGTAATTATTACACGTACCTGGACTTTTACAGATGTATGTAATAATACATCTTCTGTTACTCAAACTATTACGGTCTCAGACACGACACCTCCAGAATTTACTGGTGTTAATGAGCCTGTTTGTGTTGCCGAAATTATAAATGGAACTTTTGAAGCCAATACTTTTAATGGCGAACATGTCCAATTTCCTCATGAAGAGGTTCCAGGATGGAGCACAACAGCGGCACATGGAACTTTAGAAATACAGAGAAATGGACAGATCGATGGCTCAATTCCACATAGTGGGAACTATCATTTTGAATTAAATGGTAGAGGTTTAGATGATCTATATCAAGAGTTCTGTACGCTCCCGTCTAGCGAATTAGAAATAACTTTTTATCATAAAAAAAGACCTGGATCTAGTGTCGTAGATGTTTTAGAACTTTATGCAGGTAATGATTTAAATAACCTGACATTATTAGGAACATTCCAAGTAAATGAACAAGAAGATTGGAAAGAGAATATTGTAAACTATACCGTTCCTGCAAATCATAATTCAACAATTATTTTATTTCAAGCTGTTTCAGGATCTTCTAGTTCAGTTGGTAACTTATTAGATGATATTTCTGTAAGTTCAAATAACAATTCTTATGGACCTTTACCTACAGATATTACTGTAGAATGTACTGATATTCCTGAAATACCAGAACTTACAGCTACTGATAATTGTGGAGATGCTTCTGTAACATTTACAGAGACTCAAACTCCTGGAGCTTGTGATAATGAGTATACAATTGTAAGAACATGGACAGCTTCTGATACCTGTGGAAATTCAATTTCACATGTACAAAATATAACCGTTCAGGATACAACTGCTCCTGGTTTTGTTCAAAATCCACCACAAAACATAACTGTAGAATGCGATGCTATTCCAAATGCACCAATATTAACTGCAACTGATAATTGTGGAGATGCTACTGTTACATTTATAGAATCGAGTACAACTGGTACTTGTCCAACTTTAGAAATAATTGAAAGAACTTGGACGGCTACAGATGCTTGTGGAAATGAAACTATTATTACGCAAGTTATAACAGTAGTTGACACTATTGCTCCTGTTGCTCCTGCTGCTCCTGCCGACATTACATTAGAGTGTGTTATTTCAGATATTCCAGATGCTGTGGAATTAACGGCAGTAGATAGTTGTTCTGGTGATATTATTGGTATTGTTTCGGAAACTACCGACGAATCGAATCCTTGTAATGTAACTATTACACGTACTTGGACGTTTACGGATACTTGTAATAACAGTTCAACTGTTTCTCAAACAATTACGGTAGCTGATACAATAGCGCCATTAGCACCAACTGCTCCAGCAGACATCACTTACGAATGTGTTGCTGATGTACCTGTAGCCGCTGACTTAATTGCTACTGATAATTGTGCTGGTGAAATTACAGGTGTTGTTTCAGAAACTATGGATGACTCGAATTCTTGTAACGTGATCATAATCCGTACTTGGACATTTACTGATGCTTGTAATAACAGTTCTTCTGTTTCTCAAACAATTTCAATATCTGATACAATAGCGCCATTAGCACCAACTGCTCCAGCGGACATCACTTACGAATGTGTTGCTGATGTACCTGTAGCCGCTGATTTAATTGCTATTGATAACTGTGCTGGTGATATTACTGGTGTTGTTTCAGAAACTATGGATGACTCCAATGCTTGTAACGTAATTATAATACGTACTTGGACATTTACTGATGCTTGTAATAACAGTTCATCTGTTTCTCAAACAATTACGGTAGCTGATACTACTGCTCCAACAGTGACAAATAACTTAAGTGATATTACTGTCAATTGTGATGTTATTCCTGATGTACCAACACTAGAGTTTGACGATTGTTCAAGTAATGTAACTATAACTTATTTCAACGAAGACAATTCGTTTGATGGAACAAATAACAATTATGAAATTATTTGGACTTGGGAATTTTCTGATACTTGTGGTAACATAGGAACAGCATCTCAAATCGTGTACGTTACTATGACTGATAATGTACAATTAGTTGATGATAATAGATGTTCTGATGATGGAACCATAGACTTATTCGATTACTACAATGGAACAGATACCTCTGGTACTTGGGTAGTTATTTCTGGTCAAACATCTTTAGATGGTAGTTATTTTGATCCTTCAGATGTGCCATTAGGTAATTATGAGTTTAGTTATACTGTTGCTTCTAATGGTTGCTTAAGTACAACCGAAGTTACCATAACGGTTAATGATGACTGTATTGTACTTCCATGTGGTAGCGATGATGTGATTATCTCTAAAGCTATTACTCCTAACGGTGATCAATGGAACGAATATTTCACGGTGACTGGAATTGAAACATGCGGATTTGTAATAGATGTGAAAATATTTAACCGTTGGGGAGCTATGATTTATGAATCTGGAGACTACCAAAATAATTGGAATGGAACAGTTTCTAAAGCATCCATTGGAAATGCTAATAACGTTCCTGCTGGAACATATTATTATATTCTAAATTTAAAAAATAGTGGATTACAACCTATTACAGGATATGTCTACATCGGAACCAAATAAAAACGATAACCTATGAAACTTTATAAACATTACATTGTTGCGATAGCATTGTTGAGTTGTACGGTTGGAATTGCACAACAATTACCTCAATTCACCCAATATATGTATAACACGATCTCAATAAATCCTGCCTATGCAGGAAGCCGAGAGACTTTAAGTGTGGTAGCACTTCACAGAAGTCAATGGGTGGGATTCGATGGAGGACCAATAACTCAAACGCTTTCTATTAGCTCACCTTTAAGAAATGAAAAGATGGGTGTTGGATTATCTGTAATTAATGATAAACTTGGAGATGAACGTTTTACTTATGTTTATGGCGATTTTTCGTATACTATTCAAACGGGGGCTAACACCAAATTAGCATTTGGTGTAAACGCAGGATTTACAAGTTATAGTTTAGATAGAACTGCGGTTGATCCAGGTAGTCAAGATCCTAACATTTATGGCATAGAAGATCGCTGGAGTCCAAATATTGGAGCTGGTGTTTACTGGCATTCACAAATGTGGTATTTAGGTCTTTCTGCCCCTAGAATTTTAAACACTGATTATACTAAGGGTGCAAACAACCAAGATATTGCAGCTTTAGAGAGAGTAAGTTACTACTTTACAGGGGGATATGTTTTCACATTAAGCGAAAACACCAAATTGAAACCTGCCTTTTTGGTTAAAGCAACTAATGGAGCTCCATTATCTTTGGATTTAACAGCGAATTTCTTATTCTTTGAAAAGTTCTGGTTAGGTGGTGGATATAGAGTTAACGAAAACACGTCTGCTATAGGTGTTTTAACAGACTTTCAAGTTTCTAAACAATTTAGAATAGGTTATACTTACGAATATCCGCTTTCAGAAATCAATGCCTACACTGGTGGAACTCATGAAATTTTATTGATGTTCGAATTATTTAAACCTAAACGAATCAAATCTCCTAGATACTTCTAAAATATAACAGCATGAAAACAAAAGTCATATTAACAATAATTGCATTAAGCAGTACTTTTCTATTTTCTCAAGAGAAAGTTGCTGATAAATTTTTTGACAACTATGCCTATTTAAAAGCTGCTGAACTATATCAAGATGCAGTAGATAAAGGCAAAGAAAATGAACATGTTCTTACAAGGTTAGGAGATTGTTACTATAACAACTCAGACTCTGAACAAGCGGCCATCTGGTATGGAAAAGCTTTGGCAAAGTATTCAGATGTTAGTGCGGAACATATTTATAAATACATCCAGACACAACGTAGTTTAAAAAATTACGAAGAAGCTGATAAATGGTTGGAAAAATTTAAAGAGAAACAAGACGGCGATAGTCGTGGTAAAAAAGTAAAAGAAAACAATTTATATTTATATGAAAAATTAGCTTCTACTGCTGGGACTTCTGTAAAACTGGAGAACCTTTTAATGAATTCTGGTTATTCAGATTTTGGATCTTTTGTTAATGCCAATACCATTTATTTTGCATCCGCAAGAGACATTCAAAATGATATATATAAATGGAACGATGAGCCTTTTTTAGATCTCTATCAAGGAACTATTTCTACTACAGATGGTAAAAAAGAAATTTCGGATGTAAAGAAATTATCTTTTGAAGGAGTTCAAAAAAAGAATTTACATACGGCAGACGCCATTGTAACGAACGATGGTAATACCATGTACTTTTCTAGAATGAATGTGGGTAAACGAAATAGAGCTCGTATGGATAAAGAAGGTACGGTTCAATTAAAAATTTACAAAGCCACGCTTATAGATAGCACTTGGTCTAATATTGAAGAATTACCAATTAATAATGATGCCTTTTCAACGTATCACCCGGCCTTAAGTCCTGATAATAAAACCTTATATTTTACCTCAGATCGCGAAGGTGGTCTAGGACAAACAGATATATACAAAGTTGAATTAACAGGTGACAATACCTATGGTGCAGTTTCTAATCTTGGTCCAAAAATTAACACGGAAGGCCGTGAAAGTTTTCCTTTTGTAGCGAAAGATAGTACACTCTACTTTTCATCTGATGGATTCTTAAATTTAGGTTTATTAGATGTTTTTAAATCCGATTATATTAAAAACGAAGATGCCGAAGCTGTCAATCTTGGAGCACCGTATAATAGCGGTTACGACGATTTCGCTTTCTTTATAGATTCAGATTCTAACGAAGGCTATTTCTCCTCCAACAGATTAGGTGGAAAAGGAAGTGATGATATCTACGGATTTACCGTTATTGAATGCACTCAAAAAGTTGAAGGTATTGCCAGAAATAGTAAAACTCTAGAACCGTTACCAATGACAACGGTACAATTAATAGACGAATTTGGTAAAATTGTTAGAGAAATTACAACTAATGAACTTGGTGAATATGCTTTCGATTTAGATTGTAATTCAACATACAAAATACTAGGTAGTAAACCAGATTACAAGGATGCTTTAGTAGCCTTAGAAACTACAGATGAATTTGAGAAAGTCCATAAAGCCGATTTATTATTAATTCCACTTATCAATGATAATGAGATTGTAATAAACCCTATTTTCTTCAATTTTGACAAATGGGATATTAGACCAGATGCCGCTTACGAACTAGAAAATATTGTTTCTGTTATGCGCGAACATCCAAACATGGTTATTAAAATTGAATCTTATACAGATAGTCGTGGTACAGATAGCTATAACATGAAATTATCTGATAGAAGAGCAAAATCTACAAGAGATTATTTATACTCTAGAAACATTGCACAAGAAAGAATTGCTAGTGCTATTGGATATGGAGAAACAGATTTAGTTAACGATTGTTCTAGTGGCGTAGAATGTACTGAAGCCCAACATCAAGCAAATAGACGTTCTAAATTTATAATTCTTAACGATAACGAAAATTAATATTTAATGTTTTAAGTAAAAAACCTGCTTAAACATTTAAAATAAAGTGTAATAAGATTTAGTATTTTTAATATCTATAGCTTACATATTAAACCTTCCTAACAATAGTCTTATTACCTAAAAGCCACTCAACTCGAGTGGCTTTTAAATTTTATAATTACTCGCTTTAAAAACAACTAGATGTATTTTAAAACGAAACATAGTTGTCACTGCCAATGAAACCTTCAAACTTTAAACAATTAATCACAGAACTTCCTTTATAAGAAATTGCAACTTCATTATATTCTATTACAAATAGATTTAGAAGCCTGATAGAGATATACCAAACTCAGAGTCTGTCTATAACCTTAAATTAAAAAGAGATCTTTAAAAAAGCCTGTAAATACGTTTTAGCTAATAGGTTATAAGTCATGGAAAAGACAGATTATATGGCATACAAAAAAACCACTCTCCTATTTTAACAATAGATAGAGTGGTTTTTAAAATTTGCTATTAATTCGACTTAAGGTCTAATCAACTTAAAATAAATATAGCTTACATATTAATTTTTAATTTATTACTAACTGACTATTTTTTTACAAAAATGTTTGTATAAAACCATTTGCCTTCATCATTTTTTTCTGCTGAAATATCGAAATCTGTAAAATCTCCTTCAATATTTTCTTTATGTCCTGGACTATTTAACCACGCATTTACAACAGACTCTGCAGATGTAAATCCATAGGCAACATTCTCAGAAACTGCATTAGCTCCTGCATTATTAATTAAATAATTTTTACGTTGAAAAAAGTTATCATGAGAAACGTTATTATGATCTATCATGTAATCTGTATGACCATAAGCTTGAGATTTAATTAAATTCATGTTATTAAGTGGATTTAACCCAACACTTAATCTGTAGTCATTAATCAATTCTAAAATTTCAATTTCAATAACTTTTGTTTCTGGAACAACAACACTAGAATTCGCATTGTTTGTTGTTTCGTCAAGGCTATCAGTTGAGCAGGAAAATGATAGCAAGGCAAATAATACCATTACTGGTAATAGAGTAGGTTTTTTCATTATGTAGGTAATTTAGATTTGGTATTGCTAATTTAAATTCCTAATTAGAAAAAACTGTTAACAAAATGTTAAAATCGTTAAACTACATGTCTTTTGTCGATTTTTTATACATTTAATCGATGAAATGCATTTTCATAATGATAAAACAAGCTTTTAAACGAATATTTATGGAGATAATCGATTTTTAACCCAATCGAATTCTGGAGTTAATGAATATCTAATTCTATCATGCAGTCTATTAGGTCTCCCCTGCCAAAATTCTATTTCAACTGGTTCCACTAAAAAGCCTCCCCAAAAGTCAGGTCTCGGTATTTCTTTACCTTCGTAGGCCTTTTCTAAAGCTACTAATTTTTCCTCTAGTGCTTCTCTACTTTCTAAAATTTCACTTTGATTTGATACCATGGCTCCTAATTGACTTCCTCGAGGTCTGGATTCAAAATAACCATCGCTTAAATTGTCTGCAATTTTTTTTGCCTTTCCTTTAATAATTATTTGTCTTTCGGCTCCATGCCAAAAAAAAGATAAACATACATTTGGATTATTTTCAATGGCCTTTCCCTTTTCACTTTTATAATTGGTATAAAAAATAAAACCTTCGTAAGTGAATTTTTTAAGAAGCACAACTCTATTTTTTGGAAAACCATCTAAACCTAAGGTAGAAATGGTCATAGCATTGGTTTCAATTTCTGGAAAAAATTTATCAACGTCAAAAAACCATTTTTGAAACAATTCTAATGGATTTTCAGGAGTATCTTCAAGTAAAAGCTCTTGTTTTTCGTAAGATTTTCTGTAATTGCCTAAATCTGTATTCATTACAATGTTATTTAATTATTAAATTGAATTTTCCTTTCATAAATAAACAATTTCACATAAATTTAAGAAAAAATTGCCCTCAATGACATTTGAAAATAGCAAACATTTTAACCTACTTCCAAGTTCAAAAATAGAGTTTTCTTTTGGTACCTTCTTCTTTTTAGATAAAATAGTTGTCTCGGAATTAAATGAAGGCATCCACTTCGATTGGGATAAAATTGAACAAGTTATTTCCTCAATCGCTGATCATTATGGTGATAATTTTAAAGTAGCATTTCTTTCTAATAGAATGAATTCCTATTCAATAGAACCACAATTATGGGTAGATTTTTATAAAGATTATAATTTTATTGTGGCAACTGCCATTGTAGCCTACAACGATTTCAATTTTAAAAATGCCTCATTGGAAAAGCACTTCTCCCAGACAAGCGTAAAACGTTGCGAAACTCTAGATGAAGCCATAGATTGGATTCAAAATTTAAACGAGTTTAATTAAAATTCAAAAACCTTTCCATCTGCCGCTAATTGTACGTTATCAAAAATGGTTTGAGCTTCTAGTTTAAAGTCGTTTAAATTGTCGTAACGCGTAGAGAAATGTCCTAATATTAATGTCCCAACTTCAGCCTGTTTGGCAATGCTTGCTGCTTGTTTAGCAGTACTGTGCTTGGTGGGTGTAGCAAGTTGTTCGTTCTTTTCTAAAAAGGTGGATTCATGGTATAAAACCGTAACATTTTTTATTTGTTCCACCATGGTTTCATTATAAGCTGTATCACTACAAAAAGCATAACTTTTAGATTTATTGGGCTTCTTTGTAACGGTCTCATTTTTTATTAATTCACCTTGATTATTTTCTACGTCGAAACCTTGTTTAAGTTTGTTATAATAAGCTACATCAATATCTGCATTTAAAGTGGCATTCATATCCAATTTACGTTCTCCAAGCTTTTCTTTAAATAGAAATCCATTGGTATAAACTCGATGATCTAAAGGAATGGTATGTACTTCCACTTTGTCATCTTCATAAATTAGTTCCGATTCTATAGAGGTCAATTCATGGAAAATTAGCTGATAATTAGTCCAAGAACCGGCTAATTTCATCTGCAGTGTTACTAGCTCTTTTAAACCTTTTGGAGCATAGATATGTAGTTCGGTTTCCCTAGTTAACAATCTAAACGTTGAGATAAGTCCTATTAATCCAAAATAATGATCGCCATGTAAGTGCGAAATAAAAATATGTTTAATTCGGTTGAATTTCACTTTACTTTTTCGCAATTCCACCTGGGTTCCTTCGCCACAATCGATTAAGAAAATATGATTCTTAATTTCTAATATTTGTGATGTCGGATTGGTATTTGCTCGTGGAACGGCACTATGACAGCCTAATATGGTGAGTTTCATTTTTGATGTTTGTTGTAGAGTTGTTTGTTTTTGAGTCGCTGAACCCATTAATTATTTATCACGTTTTGATAAAATGCCACAGCTAAACAGCTAAACGACAAACGACCAATCTATTAGAACCCTAAGTCGCGTTCCATTTCTTCCATTTCAATAATATCGTAAGCCTCTTTTATTGTTGGAACCACTAGAATTTCGTCTGGCATCTCGTCCAAATTCACTTTATCTGAAACAATAACAAACGAATGTTTTGCTTTTCGGTGTGTATTTGAAAGTTGTAAAAATTCGATAACCTCCTCTAAAGGAATGGCTTTTAAACTTGTTAAAGAAATAATGATATTATCATTTTTATAACGGTTGTAAACAACATCTAGTTTCTTTATCAATTCGAAAACAGATGCTTTTTCTTGGGTAATTACGGTAACATTACCATCTTTATCTATAATCATATTTTTATTGTTTAATTTTTGAAGCTAATAAATATATTACAGCCATTCTAACGGCTACCCCATTTTGCACTTGATCTAAAATAATGGCTTGTTTAGAGTCTGCTACATCACTTGTAATCTCTACGCCCCTATTTATTGGTCCAGGATGCATAATAGTAATCTCTTTATCTAAAGAATCTAAAAGTGCTTTATTTACACCAAACTGTTGCGTATATTCTCTGGTTGATGGAAAATAACTAATGTCCATTCGTTCGTTTTGAACTCGTAACATGTTTGCCACATCACACCAATTTAACGCTTTCCGTAGGTTAGTTTCAACTTTCACCCCAAGCTTATCTATATATTTAGGTAGTAATGTTTTCGGTCCACAAACCATCACATTAGCTCCTTGGAGTTTTAATGCGTAAATATTGGAAAGTGCTACGCGACTATGCAAAATATCTCCAACAATTACCACGTTCTTACCTTTTACCTCTCCTAGACGCTCTCTTATAGAATAAGAATCTAACAAGGCTTGGGTAGGATGTTCATGTGCGCCGTCTCCTGCATTAATAATACTTGCATCCACATGTTGCGATAAAAACACACTAGCTCCAGGATTTGGATGTCGCATTACAACCATATCCACTTTCATGGAAAGGATGTTGTTAACGGTATCTATTAATGTTTCTCCTTTTGTTACTGAAGATTGCGATGCTGAAAAATTAATAACATCTGCTGAAAGTCTTTTCTCGGCAAGTTCGAAAGACAGTTTGGTTCTTGTAGAATTTTCAAAGAATAAGTTGGCAATAGTAATGTCTCTAAGTGAAGGTACTTTTTTTATGGGTCTGTTAATCACTTCTTTAAAATGATCGGCAGTTTCAAAAATAAGTTCGATATCTTTTTTATTCAGATATTTTATTCCAAGTAAATGGTTGACACTTAGTTCACTCATGTTTTTTATTTTTGCCACGAATTACACAAATTTTCACTAATGCAGACGTGAAATGTTGTATTGGTTTCTAATTGTTCGCTTTAATATTAACCTTCCTATTATTTGCATTCATTTATGTTAAAATCAATCTCAGAAATTATTTTATTATTTTTTGTAAATTCTAAATAAACGTGTGCATCATTTAAAAACTTATATCTTATTAAAAGAGGTTTCATAACATTAAATAACTCCTCTGCATTATTTCCGTAGGTAAAAAATCGACCATCAGTATCATCCATATTGACTTCGTGACCATCATGCTTACCAATGTTTTCAGGAATATTTTCATAAAGATCACTTTCTAACCTATGGATTTCATCTAAACCATTAAATTTTCCAAAGCAAATGATAACAGCATCCTTTCTATCATTATTATTAAAGTCCAATTTTTCTAGTTCTTCAAAAGTCATAAAATCTTTATTCTATTCTCTTTACTCTTTATTCATTTATATTTTCAATTAAATAAACGGCATCTTCTCCTTCATTCTCAACCCAGTTTACCTTGACTCTTTCATTATTTATAGCATCTACTTGTCTGCCTCTATAATTTGGCTGAATGGGTAAATGTCTACTAAAACGTCTGTCTATTAAGGTAAGAAGTTCTATTTCCTTTGGTCTTCCAAAGGATTGAATGGCCGTTAAGGCTGAACGAATACTTCGTCCAGTATATAAAACATCGTCAATAAAAACAATGTTTTTATCTTCAACTAAAAAATTTATTTCTGTGGTATTGGCTTCAAGGGGTTTTTCACCTCTTCGAAAATCGTCTCTAAAAAATGTGATGTCCAGAAGTCCTAATTGAACATTTTTTATTTTATAGTCGTCCTTTAATATTTTGGTTAATCGTTTTGCCAAGAATATGCCTCTAGGCTGTATCCCGATTAATACGGTATTTGAGAAATCTTTATGTTTTTCAATTAATTGACAAGCCAATCTGTGAAGAATGATGTTTACCTCTACGGCATTAAGTAACATTTTTTGACTCATATTATCCAAACTTAATTGGTGAACAAAGTTAAGATAAATAATTGTGGTTTACAATGGATTTTCCTGCAAAGACATAAACCTTTCTATTAGCGGAAAGAGGCAGCAAGGATTTGAGAATAAAGCAAAAAAAAGCCTTCAAAATAAATTGAAGGCTTTGATTTTATATAATGGATTACATTCTTGCTTCCTTACCAATTGGCAAGAGAGCAAAGAACTAGATTATTTCTTTCCGTCCATTTTATCTTTAAGAGCTTGTAAAGCGTCGTTAGCATCACCTAAAGTTGGTTTTGCTTCAGAAGCTTGAGCTTCTTGCTTCTTAACAGCTGCTTTTACGTTTGCTGCTTCTTCTGCTCTAAAAATAGCAGTATGAGAAGCTACAACACGCTTAAACTCTTTGTTAAATTCAATGATTTTGAATTCTGCAGAATCACCTTTCTTAAGTTTCTTTCCATCTTCTTTTTCAAGGTGACGAGAAGGAACAAAAGCAACGATATCTTCGTTAAATTCAATAGTTGCACCTTTATCAACAACATCAGCAATTTCTGCTGTATGAACTGTATCTAAAGCGAACTCAGTTTCGTATTTATCCCAAGGATTATCTGTAGTTTGTTTATGACCTAAACTTAATTTACGTCCTTCTACATCTAATTCTAGAACTACTACGTCTAAAGTATCTCCAACATTACAGAATTCACTTGGATGCTTGATTTTTTTAGTCCAAGATAGATCAGAGATATAAATCAATCCGTCAATACCTTCTTCTAATTCAACAAATACACCAAAGTTTGTAAAGTTACGAACAATACCAGAATGGTTAGAACCTACTGGATATTTAGAAGTAATATCTGTCCATGGATCTTGAGATAATTGCTTAATACCAAGAGACATTTTACGATCTTCTCTATCTAAAGTTAAGATTTGAGCTTCAATTTCGTCACCAACAGTTACGAAATCTTGAGCTGAACGTAAATGTGTAGACCAAGACATTTCAGAAACGTGAATTAAACCTTCAACGCCATCTGCTACTTCAATAAAAGCACCGTAATCAGCAATGACTACAACTTTTCCTTTTACTCTGTCTCCAACTTTTACCTCTTCGCCTAAAGCATCCCAAGGATGTTTGCTTAATTGTTTTAATCCTAATTGGATTCTAGATTTATCTTCATCGAAATCAAGGATAACGACGTTTAATTTTTGATCTAATTCTACAATCTCGTTTGGATGGTTAATTCTAGACCAAGAAAGGTCTGTAATGTGGATTAATCCATCTACACCACCAAGATCGATAAAGACTCCGTAAGAAGTAATGTTTTTAACAACACCTTCTAATACTTGTCCTTTTTCTAATTGACCAATAATTTCTTTCTTTTGTTCTTCAATATCCGCTTCAATAAGCGCTTTATGAGAAACTACAACGTTTTTAAATTCATGGTTAATTTTAACCACTTTAAATTCCATTGTTTTGTTAACATACTGATCGTAATCTCTAATAGGCTTCACGTCAATTTGAGAACCTGGTAAGAATGCTTCGATACCGAAAACATCTACAATCATACCACCTTTAGTTCTACATTTAACGAAACCATTAACGATTTCACCATTATCATGTGCCGCGTTAACGCGATCCCATGCTTTAATGACACGAGCTTTTCTGTGAGATAATATTAATTGTCCTGTTGCGTCTTCACGAACATCAATTAATACTTCTACTTTGTCTCCTACTTTTAAGTTTGGATTGTAACGGAATTCGTTTAAAGAAATAACCCCTTCAGATTTTGCGTTGATGTCAATAATAGCATCACGATCTGTAAGGTGAATAACGATTCCTTCAACAACTTCATCATCTAAAGTGTCAACAAAATTAGCCGCTACTAATTTTTCAAATTCTAACAATTGAGAATCTTCAACCTCATCAATACCTTCTTGGTAATTGTGCCAGTTAAATTCTTTTAAGAATTTTTCAGGGTTAGCTTGAGCTTCAGATACTGGAGCTTCTACTTTTTGAGTTTCAGTTGCTTCAACTGCTTGTGCTTCTGTTGCTTCAACTTCAGCTTGGTTTGCTTTTTCAGCCATTTAATGTAAGTTAATAATGCTTTTTACTTAATTTCCAATTTGATGAAAACGTAATCACATTATGTTTTGTATTCTATGCTGTTTCAGAAAATTTAAGCAAATATCACACAGAAGTGTTAATTTAAATTTGTTTTAATCCCTTCTAATTTCTGACTCTCTGCTAAAAGGAGTGCAAAATTAATGTTTTTAGATAAATTATCCTAATGTATTTTTCTAAAAATTAAAGGTTTATTTGTATTCTTTCTGCTTATTTTCAACAAGTTGAAGTATTTTGTTGAATTGCTCCTCTAAAGACAAATTAGAATTGTCTATTTCTATAGCATCATTGGCTTTTACCAGAGGTGAATCTTTTCGATTTGAATCTATAAAATCTCGTTCCTGAACATTATGAAGTACTTGTTCGAAATTAACTTCATCACCTCGAGAAATTAATTCTTGAAACCTTCTATTTGCTCGTGTTTCTGCAGAAGCTGTCATAAATAATTTCAATTCTGCATCAGGAAAAACTACAGTTCCTATATCTCGTCCATCCATAACAATACCTTTACTCTCCCCCATTTTTTGCTGTTGTTTTACCAGCAGTTTTCTCACTTCAGAAATTTCAGCCACCGGACTCACAAAACTAGAGACCTCCATAGTTCTAATATCTTTTTCAATATTATTACCATTTAAATACACTTCAGCAAAACCCAACTCAGGATTAAATTTAAAATTAATAGAAATTTGATCTAGATGATCTATTAAATCCTGAATATGAAAATAAGATGCTCCAATAAACTGATTTTGCATTGCAAACCAAGTAACGGCACGATACATAGCACCAGAATCCACATAAATATATCCTAAATGCTTAGCTAATTGTTTGGCAACGGTACTTTTTCCTGTTGAGGAAAATCCGTCGATTGCAATGGTAATTTGTTTCATGAATTTTATTTGAAGTGCCTAAATTACTTAAAAAACTCAAGCTAGGAAAAGAAAAATACGGATTGAGAACAAAAACATCTTAAGCTCTCATAACTATAGACACTTTTAGTGCTACTAACTTTAGGCACTTTAGACACTTTAAAGATTACCTCAAATCAAGTTGTAACCCAAAAAAGTTAGCATTGCCTGCACTAGAATATCTAGCATGTGTAAAGCTAAAACGTAGTTTATTTAATTTAAGACCAAATCCTGCAGATATACCTGAAAAACTTCGTTGGTCTATAATTTTAAGTTCTTGAGAGCGTCTAAAATTATATCCCAATCGGATACTGAAAGCTCCTTCAGGAAAAATTTCTGCCCCTAAAATGGTGTGATTTAGGACGTTTTGGAAAAAACCAGATTCTTCTTGAGTTTGATTGCCTTCCAAATCGGTTTCTGCTCTAGCTGGATTTGACACCGAAATGGGCCATTCTTGTAAATTCTCGAAAGTTAAATGCCAACGAAGTGGTACATGTTCTAAAGTTTGCGACATTCCGAAAGCGATCTCTAAAGGTAAAGGTTCATTTAAACCAGCATAGGTAGTAATTTGGATTCCGGCATTTCTAACAACAAGCGTTGCCTGAAACTCAAGATCTTCGTTAATATAAATCAGGCCTGCATCTATAGCGGCCCCAAAAGAAGTATATTGCTCTAATTTGGAGGTGATTAATTTAGCACTTCCTCCTAAATAAAAATCTGAATAACCTAATTGCGCTGCATATCCAAAAGAAAGCGCAGCTTCGTTTCCTGTAAAGGAACCTGTAGAATTTCCGTCTTCATCGTAACCATCAAAACTTCCGTAGTTCACATAGTTTACTCCCATATGAAAGGTTTGTGTACGTCTGTCCCAAGTATAGGCATACGCCGCAGTCCCATAACTAATGCCACCCAAATAGCTTGTATAATTTACGGCCAATTGATTATCCATTTCTGGATTAATAGTTGCTGGATTTGTAAGGGCTTGAGAAACATCATAATCGACATTTGTAAAAACTTTCCCACCTAAAGCTGCCTGACGGGGAGAGGCAACCAAGTTTAGAAATTGATACGTTGTTTCGCCACCTACTTGAGCTGAGACAAAAGTACAGGTTAGCAATAAAAAAACAATCGTAAATTTCTTAAACATAAGGGTGCAAAAGTAATTAAGTCTATACTTAAACGGCTGCAAGTATAATTTATTTTTAAATGATAAAAAAAACCTCGAATATAAATTCGAGGTTTTGGTTCTTTTTCAAGACAACTCGCTTAGAGTTCCTTTGCATTTACCACTTTTTGATTTGTGAGAGCTAGTTTAATAACATCACTCATATCTGTAACATAATGAAAAGTTAAACCTTTTACATAATCTGGTTTTATCTCTTCTATATCTCTTCTATTTTCTTCACAAAGTAAAATTTCTTTAATTCTTGCTCGTTTCGCCGCTAAGATTTTTTCTTTTATCCCTCCAACAGGAAGCACTTTTCCTCTTAAGGTGATTTCTCCAGTCATAGCAAGACTCTTCTTTACTTTTCTTTGTGTAAATAAAGACACCAATGAGGTAAGCATCGTAACTCCTGCACTTGGTCCATCTTTAGGAGTTGCTCCTTCTGGTACATGAATATGCACATTGTATTTTTCGAAAATATCTGGATCTAAACCTAAATCTACTGCGTTAGATTTAATGTATTCCATGGCAATAGTAGCAGATTCTTTCATAACAGTTCCTAAGTTACCTGTTATGGTTAACGTGCCCTTCCCTTTAGATAAAATAGATTCAATAAATAAAATATCGCCTCCTACTCTAGTCCAAGCTAATCCGGTAACGACTCCTGCTACATTATTATTTTCGTATTTATCGCGTTCCATTTTTGGTCCGCCAAGAACTTCTATAATATCTTCGTTTGATATTTTAATATGATATTCTTCCTCCATGGCTATATTTTTAGCCGCATAACGTACCATTTTGGCAATTTGCTTTTCTAAACCACGAACTCCAGATTCTCTAGTATAACCCTCTACTATTTTTTCTAATTGAGGTTTCGCTATTTTTAAATGAACATCTGTTAACCCGTGTTCTTTTAATTGTTTTGGAAGTAAATGGCGTTTCGCTATTTCAACTTTCTCTTCAATAGTATAACCTGTAACATTAATTATTTCCATTCTATCTAGCAAAGCAGGCTGAATGGTAGACAAGCTATTACACGTAGCTACAAACATTACTTTAGACAGGTCGTAACCCATTTCCAAGAAATTATCATGAAACTCACTGTTTTGCTCTGGATCTAAAACTTCTAACATGGCAGAAGAAGGATCTCCTTGATGCGAATTGGAAAGTTTATCAATTTCGTCTAAAACAAACACCGGATTAGAAGTTCCTGCCTTTTTTAAACTTTGAATAATACGTCCCGGCATAGCACCAATATAGGTTTTTCTATGACCTCTAATTTCAGCTTCATCACGCAGACCACCTAAAGAAACACGCACATATTCTCTTCCTAAAGCTTCAGCAATAGACTTCCCTAAAGACGTTTTACCAACTCCTGGAGGGCCGTAAAGACAAAGAATTGGCGATTTCATATCGTTACGCAATTTAATAACTGCTAGGTATTCTATAATTCGTTTCTTAACATCATCTAACCCATAATGATCGCGATCTAAAATACGCATGGCACGTTTTAAATCGAATTTATCCTTACTGAATTCATTCCACGGTAAATCCAGGAATAAATCTAAATAATTACGTTGAATGGAATAATCGGCAACTTGCGGATTCATACGTTGCATTTTAGCTATTTCCTTATTGAAATGTTCCTCTATATCTTTATTCCACTTTTTAGACTTAGCACGAACTTTCATTTCTTCCAACTCTTCATCATGACTCACGCCTCCCAATTCTTCTTGAATGGTTTTCATTTGTTGGTGAAGGAAATATTCACGTTGCTGTTGGTTCATATCACTTTGAACCTTTAATTGAATATCGTTTTTAAGTTCTAATTTCTGAAACTCAACATTCATAAACTTTAAGGTTGCCAAAGCTCTTTCCTTTAAGTCGTTAATTTCCAGTAAAGATTGTTTCTCTTTAACAGAAAGATTCATGTTAGACGACACAAAATTGATTAAAAACGAATTACTTTTAATATTCTTAATCGCAAAAGAGGCTTCACTAGGAATGTTTGGGCTTTCTTTAATAATTTCAAGCGCTAGATCTTTAATAGAATCAATAATGGCTTCAAATTCTTTATTTTTTACTGCTGGTCTAACTTCAGGAACTTCACTAATAGTTGCCTTTATATATGGCTTTTCAGTAAGTACTTCCCCAACTTTAAATCTTTTCTTTCCTTGAATAATAACGGTTGTGTTACCATCAGGCATTTTAAGAACTCGTAATATTCTTGCAACAGTTCCAGTTTGATGAATGTCTGCAGCCGTTGGATCTTCTACTTCTTCGTCTTTTTGTGCCACGACTCCAATAACTTTACTTCCCTTATTGGCATCATTTATTAACTTGATAGATTTGTCTCTACCAGCGGTAATAGGAATAACCACTCCTGGAAATAAAACCGTATTTCTTAAGGATAAAATAGGTAAGGATTCAGGTAATTCTTCGTTTGTTATTTTCTCTTCATCTTCAGGTGTCATTAATGGAATTAATTCTGAATTTTCATCAAAATCTTGAAATGACAAACTGTCAAGGCTAAATAAATTTCTTTTCTTCATATATATTATTAAGTCATTCTGTCATTAATTATCTCAAAAACAGAATTTATATCTTATTAAATCTTTAAACTTTAAACACTACAACTCTAAGAGTTAGCAAATTAACAAACCTTAGAGTTATTAATTCTATTAGAAAGTTCAATTAATATGCCATACTTTATATTCGTATTTAAAATTGAGTAGCATTCCAATTAATATACAAACTTATCATTTTAAAAAAAAATGAAATATTTTTTATGCAAACTGTAACACTTTATCTTTATCATCATCTATATACTAACAAACCGTATTAATTGACACTAACCACAAAAAATATTGAGCAGCTCATTGCCCTTTGTAAATCTGGAAACCAGCTTGCGCAGTTGGAAATTTATAACAGATATTATAAAGCCATGTTTAATGTAGCTTATAGAATTGTAAAAGATCGTTTTGAAGCTGAAGACGTGATGCAGGAAGCTTTTCTGTTAGCCTTTACAAAACTAGAAAACCTGCAGGATGTTTCAACATTTGGGGCTTGGTTAAAACGAATTGTTATTAATAATAGTATTTATCATTATAGAAAAAATAACAAATACGATACGATTTCTTTTGAAGATATTCAATACAAAATTGAAAATGAAGATCAAGGGATTCCTAATGACTATGAGTTTACTAATTTAAAAGCCAAACAAGTGCTCGAGACCTTAAAAGCTTTAAAAGAGAACTATAGAATTACGTTGACCTTGCACTTAATTGAAGGATACGATTATGAGGAAATTTGCAACATTTTAAATATTAGCAATGCTAGTTGCAGAACCACAATATCAAGAGCTAAAGAAAGTTTAAGACAAAAATTACAACCCCTAGTATCACATTAAAACACCACGTATGAACAAAGATAACCTAGATAAATTATTTGATGATCTACAGGATGCATTTAATGTTGAAGAACCTAATTCTGGACACACGAAGCGTTTTTTGGATAAGTTAAATGCGAATGCCAATCCTGTAGGAACTTCAAGAGGTTCTAAAATAATACACTTATGGAAACCCTTGGCTGGAATTGCTGCAACTCTTGTTTTAATTTTAACCTTGGTTATAGCTAACAAGCCACAAAACGAAGTAAGAGATCTGGCTAATGTATCTCCTGAAATGGAAAAAACACAAAGTTTTTTTACAAGCACCATTTCTGAAGAATTAAAGAAACTGGAAAGCGAATCAAATCCAGAGACTAAAATGATCATTAAGGATGCCTTAATTCAAATTAAAAAACTGGAAATAGATTATGAAAACCTTAAAGTGGATTTAACAAAAAGTGGTGATGATAACCGAGTGATTTTTGCCATGATAAAAAACTTTCAAAACCGAATAGATATTTTACAAAACACACTAATAAACATAGAAAACATTAAACAACTTAACAACGTAAATTATGAATACAATTCAAATATATAGACTATTAACTCTCTTTTTGCTTTTACCAATTATCGGTTTTGCAACAACGGAGATTGAGGTAGATTCAATAACTAAAGAGAAACACACCAAAGAAAAGATTATAAAAAAATCTTATAACGTGTCGACTAATGCTACTTTAAAAATAGATAACAGCTATGGGAATTTAGACATTGTTACTTGGAATGAAAATAGAATAGAAATTGTTGTAACCATTACTGTAAAAGGTAACGACGAAGAAAAGGTGCAACAAAAACTAGACGACATTTCGGTAGATTTTAGTGGAACGAACAGTCTTGTTTCTGCTGAAACAATTTTCAATAAATCCAAATCCAATTCTTGGTGGAATTGGAGTGGCAATAACAATGTAAACATGAGCATCAATTATGTCGTTAAAATTCCTATTACGAATTCTATAGATTTAAGTAATGATTACGGGAACATTAATGTAGGAAAGCTTGAAGGTCGTGCAACTATTAGTTGCGATTATGGAAAAATTACTACCAAGGAATTGATGGCTGACAACAACAAAATAAGTTTCGATTATACTTCTAATTGTTATTTTGAATATATTAAAAGTGGCGAAATAAATGCTGATTATAGTGGCTTTACTGTAGCAAAAACTAAAAACATTAAAATTAATGCTGATTATACCTCTTCTATTATAGAAACTGCTGAAGACGTAAATTATGTTTGTGACTATGGTTCAGTAAAAATTAATAGAGCGAATAACATTGTTGGGAATGGCGATTATTTAACTGTAGTTATTGGTGATGTTTATAAAAACGTAACACTTGAAGCCGATTATGGCTCCATAAAAATTGAAAACATGACAGAAAAAGCAGGCAATGTAACGATTGAATCAGACTACACAGGAATTAAAATTGGCCATGCTCCTACTTACAATTTTAATTTTGACATCCATTTAGAATATGCTTCTTTAAATGATAGTGGCTTTGAATTCAATAAAAAACGTGAAGAATCTGGAGAAAAATATTATGCTGGTTATTATGGCAGTTCAAATTCAGGGAACCTTATAAAAATAGAATCAGACTACGGAAGTGTGACATTCAATAAAAACTAATCAATTAAAACTATATTACATTATGAAAAATTTAATTCTTATCGCAGTCATACTTATTTCAAGTATTGGATATGCTCAAAAAGTAAATGGTAATGGAAATTTAACAACCATTACAAGAACAACAGGAACTTACGATGCAATTTCATGTTCTGGCTCTTTCGATTATATTTTAGTAGCCGGAACTGAGGGAACCATAACTCTTGAAGGTGAAGAAAACTTACTCCCATATATTATTACTGAAGTAAAAGGGAATAAGTTAATAATTAAACAAAAAGACAAAGCTAATTTAAGAACGAGTATCAATAAATCTATAAAAATAACCATTCCGTTTACAGATATTAGTAGTGTTTCACTTGCTGGATCGGGAGATTTATGGAATGAAGATCTTATTTCTGCTACCAAATTTGAAGCGTCTTTAGCTGGCTCAGGAGATGTTACCTTAAATATTAAAGCTAATGCTGTAATAGGAAGCTTAGCTGGTTCTGGAGATTTATCTCTAAAGGGAGAAACAGATAGTTTAGAGGCTAATGTCTCTGGTTCTGGAGATTTTGATGCCTCTAAGTTGGAGTCTAACCATACAGATGTTTCTTTGGCTGGTTCTGGAGATGCTGATGTTGTAAGTAACAAATCTTTAAAAGCTAGAGTTACAGGATCTGGAGATATCGAATATAAAGGAAACCCCGAAACAGAAGACACAAAAGTAGCTGGTTCTGGGAGTATAAGTAAGGATAACTAAGACTATTATTTTTAATAAAAAGCCTCTCATTAAATTAATTAGTGAGAGGCTTTTTATTTATTTTTTTAATTTAATATTTTCTTTAGGAACTCTAAATAATAAAATGATACCTATCAAAAAGAATACAAATAAAAACAAAATGGCATTCCGCATACTTCCGGTAATCTGATCTATCGTTGCAAAAATAACCATCCCGATAACAATCCCTATTTTCTCTGCCACATCATAAAAACTAAAAAAGGATGTTGTATCCTCCGTTTCAGGTAAAAACTTAGAATAGGTCGATCTAGCCAAAGCTTGAATACCTCCCATAACCAAGCCTACAAAACCTGCTGTAATATAAAAATGAACTGGTGTTATCACAAAATATGCTGCAAAGCAGAGGAACATCCACATAAAATTAACCACAATCAGTGTTTTTATATTTCCAAATTTTTCAGAAGCTCTAGAAGTTAAAATCGCTCCAAAAATGGCTACAATTTGAATAACTAAAATACTTACTATTAAACCCATGGTTTTTTCATCATTGTCTGCCCACGCTATTTCTTCTTCACCAAAATATACAGCAATTAACATAATGGTTTGAACAGCCATACTAAACACGAAAAAAGCGGCTAAATAACGCTTCAATCTTAAGTCTTTTTTAAGTTGATTCCAAACTTGACGTAGCTCTCTAAACCCATTAAGGATGACGTTTCTTGTAACCTTCTCTCCAGTTGAAACCCCTTTAGGCAAAATGTAAAAAGTATATTGACTAAATAAAATCCACCAAATACCTACCATAACAAAGGACCAACGCATCATTGCCATTTTAGCTTCGCCAGTTTCTTGGCTCATAACCATGGCTAAATTGATGATTAGTAAAATAACACTACCAACATATCCAAACGAAAATCCTTTAGCACTTATTCTATCTTGCTGTTCTGGAAAAGCAATATCCGGTAAGTATGAATTATAGAATACCAAACTTCCCCAGTAGCCAATTAAACCCATAAAATAAAATACCAAGCTAATGTAAATATGATCCAAACTAAACCAAAATAAGCCAATGCATCCAAGACCTCCAACATAACAGAAAAACTTCATAAAACCTTTCTTATTCCCAATATAATCGGCTATTCCAGACAATAATGGCGACAAAATAGATACTACTAAAAAAGTAAAGGCCGTTACAAATGTTATTAATGCAGTGCTTTTAAATTCAAACCCAAAAGCATTAATGTGTTTTATTTCACTAAAAAATAAGGCAGAATAAAATATGGGGAAAATTGATGATGCTATTGTTAAGGTGTAAACTGAATTTGCCCAATCGTAAAATGCCCAAGCATTCAGTAATTTTTTGTTTCCTTTTTCAAGTTTTGCCATAAAATATTTTTAAATAAAAAAGCTGTTCTTATTAAGAACAGCTTCGAAAGTAAGTAAATAATTTAAATTATTTCTTTTTAAAATTTTGTTATTGGTCTAAAAGATGTCACTCCAAACTTTTTAGCCTCAGCTTCTGCCATAGGGACCATCTCCGTAATAGCTTGAATTCTAGAAGCATTAGATGGGTGCGTACTTAATAATTCTGGTGGTGCATTGCCTCCACTGTTTGCCTCCATACGTTTCCATAATTCTGCCGCTTCCGTTGGATTGTAACCAGCCATTGCCATTAAAATCAAACCAACTTCATCGGCCTGAGATTCATGACTTCTACTAAAAGGTAACATCACTCCTACTTGAGATCCAATTCCATAATACTGATTAAATGCGGCTCTATCATTATCGTTTTGAATAGCGACATTTCCAGCTAAAGCAACGCCTTGTTGGATATAATCTGCACTCATACGTTGTTGACCATGATTAGCAAGCGCATGCGCCACTTCATGCCCCATAATGGCAGCAACTCCAGTTTCACTTTGAGCAATTGGAAGAATTCCTGTGTAAAAAACAATCTTACCTCCTGGCATACACCAAGCATTAACTGTATTATCGTCTATAAGCGTATATTCCCACTTATAATCCTTTAAATAACCCTCATAACCATTGGCATTTAACCAACGTTCCGCAGCTACTGAAATTCGCTGTCCAACTCTTGTTATCATTTCAGATTGTGCCGTTCCAGTAATAACCTTACTTTCAGAAAGCACTTGATCATATTGCTGAAAAGCAGTTGGAAATAATTGTGAATTTGGCACCAAAGCCATCGTTTGTTTTCCCGTAAATGGATTTGTGGAACATGCCATGACAAGCAATAACAGCGCAACCAAACTTAGTATGTTTCTTAATTTCATGTTTAATATTTTATCAGAATAAAAAATTATAAAAAATCCAACCTTACGATGTAAAACGAACATTTTTCTATAATTAGTCTATTTAGTTTCAATATGTAAAGTTAATTAAGTTTCACCGACTAAAACTTCACAAACGATAATTTATTTAATCCATATGAAAATTTTAATAAGTATTATTTTAGTTATAAGCATGCAAAGTTGCATTGGTCAAGAAAACAGTAAAAGCTCGCAATATGATTCTTTTAAAGTTACCAAAACAAATGCTGAATGGCAGGAACTTTTGAGCCCTGAAGCCTATTACGTTTTAAGAGAATCTGGAACAGAAAGGGCTTTTTCAAGTCCATTAAACAATAATGAAGTTATTGGAATTTACGAATGTGCAGCTTGTAAGACTCCCTTATTTAAAAGTGAAAATAAATTCGATTCTGGAACGGGATGGCCTAGTTTCGATCAAGAAATAGTTGGTAATGTAGCTTATTCCAAAGACGGAAGCGCCTATTATGGTTTTGAAGAACATTGTGCCACATGTGGTAGCCATTTAGGGCATATATTTAATGATGGTCCTAAAAACACGACAGGAAAAAGACATTGTATTAATGGTGTGGCTCTTAATTTCGTCCCTAAAAAGTAACTGAAGTAAAATATTGTTATTTTTAGAATTTAGTTATTGAAAACAGGAAGTTACTCCTTATTTTTAATCAATGGAAAACACTTTTATAACGGCTATTAAAAAGCAATTTGATTATTACAAATTAGTTGGAGACAAAACGTTCGATCAATTAACTTTTAAAGAGCTTATTTGGCAACCAAATGATACATCTAATAGCATTTCTGTTATCGTGAAACATATGGTTGGAAATATGTTTAGCCGTTGGACAAACTTTCTAACTGAGGATGGTGAAAAATCATGGAGACAACGAGAGCAAGAATTTCAACCAAGCTATAAAAATAAAGAAGAATTAGTAGTGGCTTGGGAAAGTGGCTGGAACTGTTTATTTGAGGCCATTTCGCCTTTACAAGACCAAGACATGTCTAAAATAGTTTATATTAGAAATGAAGGACATTTAGTTTCTGAGGCTATTTTTAGACAATTGGGTCATTATCCATATCATATTGGTCAAATAGCCTATCTAGGGAAACTTCAAAAAGGTGATGCTTGGAAATCTTTATCCATCCCAAAAGGACAATCTACATCTTACAATAAAGATAAGTTTAGTCAAGATAAGGAAAGACCGCATTTTACCGATAATCTTTAGTTGATTATTCTCTCGCAAAGTGGCGGAAATGCAAAGCTTAGGTTGAAGTTGAAGTTGAAGTTGAAGTTGAAAACTAAATTTTAATCAATGACTGGATACTAGATACTGAATACTGCGACTGCGACTGCGACTGCGACTGCGACTGCGACTGTAATCAAAGAATAAAATCCGTCTCTCGATCTAATACATGTCATTAAGTCTATTTTCTCAATCATCATTTGTTATATGAAATTTACTTTTTGTACCTTTGTAGCTTCAAAAAACGACTAAAAAATATACGATGAGTAAATACGATATTATTGTTCTTGGAAGTGGTCCTGGTGGCTATGTTACTGCAATTAGAGCATCTCAACTAGGTTTAAAAACTGCAATTGTTGAAAAAGAAAGTCTTGGTGGCGTGTGTTTAAATTGGGGTTGTATTCCTACAAAAGCACTTTTAAAGTCTGCTCAAGTTTTCGAATATTTAAAACATGCTAACGATTATGGCCTGTCTGTAAATGAATTCGATAAAGATTTTAGTGCCGTTGTAAAACGTAGTCGCGGCGTTGCTGAAGGCATGAGCAAAGGTGTTCAGTTTTTAATGAAAAAGAACAAAATTGACGTTATTAATGGTTTTGGAAAACTTAAACCTGGAAAGAAAGTTGAAGTTGACGGAAAGGAATATAGCGCAGATCATATAATTGTTGCAACTGGAGCCAGATCAAGAGAATTACCTAGTTTACCACAAGATGGTAAAAAAGTAATTGGTTATAGAGAAGCTATGACTTTAGCCGAACAACCAAAGAAAATGATTGTTGTTGGTTCTGGAGCTATTGGCGTTGAATTTGCTTATTTCTACAACTCTATGGGAACAGATGTAACCATTGTTGAATTTTTACCAAATATGGTTCCTGTTGAAGATATTGATGTTTCTAAGCAATTAGAAAAAAGCTTTAAGAAAAGTGGTATCAAGATCATGACCTCTGCTGAAGTTACTAAAGTAGATACTTCTGGTAAGGGTGTAAAAGCAACAGTTAAAACGACTAAAGGAGAAGAAGTTCTTGAGGCTGATATTATTTTATCTGCTGTTGGAATTAAATCTAACATTGAAAATATTGGTTTAGAAGATGTTGGTATTGCTGTAGATAGAGATAAAATACTAGTAAATAATTATTACCAAACAAACATTCCTGGTTATTATGCTATTGGAGATGTTACTCCTGGTCAAGCTTTAGCTCACGTAGCTTCTGCTGAAGGGATTTTATGTGTTGAAAAAATTGCTGGTATGCACGTAGAAGCATTAGACTACGGAAACATACCTGGTTGTACCTATGCATCACCAGAAATTGCGAGCGTTGGTTTAACTGAAAAACAAGCAATAGATAAAGGATACGAAATTAAAGTTGGAAAATTCCCCTTCTCTGCTTCTGGAAAAGCAAGTGCTTCTGGAGCCAAAGATGGTTTCGTAAAAGTAATATTCGACGCAAAATATGGCGAATGGCTAGGTTGCCATATGATTGGTGCTGGCGTTACAGATATGATTGCTGAAGCTGTTTTAGGAAGAAAACTAGAAACTACTGGACACGAAGTATTAAAAACGGTACATCCACATCCAACCATGAGTGAAGCTGTTATGGAAGCAGTTGCTGATGCTTATGGTGAAGTGATTCACTTGTAAAAGCCCATCCTAACCTTCTAGAAGGGAAGAAACTTTCACTCTGATGAATAAAAAATAATTATAATGCAAAATGCGATTCTAACGAATCGCATTTTTTATTTAAATGAATATGAAACTTTAATTAAAGAGGATTTAAAAAACTTTGTATGCCCAATTCATAACTTTGAAGACCAAAACCTACAATTATCCCTTTGGCGTGAGGAGCCACAAAAGATTGATGTCTAAAATCTTCACGGTTAAACGTATTGGAAATATGGACTTCTACAACAGGCGTTTCAATACCTGCAACAGCATCTCCAATTCCTACAGAAGTATGTGTGTAAGCCGCAGCATTTAATATAATACCTTCATAACTAAAACCTGCTTCATGAAGTTTATCAATAATTTCACCCTCAATATTGGATTGAAAATGTTCTAATGATACGTTTGGATATTTTTCTTTTATGGTTTCAAAAAATTCATTAAAAGTTAAACTCCCGTAGATTTGAGGTTCACGTTTTCCTAATAAATTTAAATTTGGACCGTTAATAATGATGATTTTTTTCATCTTAAATAATTTATTCTAATTTATAGTAAAGGTATCAAAAATTAAGGCATAAAAAAACCGAAGCATAGCTTCGGTTTTTAATACAATATCTGGATTGTTTAAAACATGAATCCAACTCCAAATTGCCAAACAGAATTCTTAGCATCTACATTTTCAAAAATGGTATTCTCTTCAAAAATATTTGTTAAACCTAAGTTATAACGCCCATTCACAAAAAAACCATTGTCAAACTTATAGCTAACACCAAAGGCTACACTTGTATCGAAATCTTTAACATAAGAATCTTCATCATTGATTTCTATGTCTCCGTCATCAGAATTTGGTTGAAAATCGAACTCTTCATGAATTTTAAATCCAAATTGAGGACCAACTTCCAAACTCAAGCCTTCAACTAAATATGCTTTTAATAAAACAGGAACTTGAATGTAATCTAATTGATATTCGATGTTCTGATCTGTATCAAAAATATTGTCTTGATCTATTTCTTTAACATCAAAACCTTGTCCTGAATAAAACACCTCTGGTTGTAACGATAATCTGTCAGAAATTGGAATTTCTACTACAATACCAGCATTAAAGCTCGTTCTAGATTTCACATCTCCCATATCGTCTCCAATTATTTTGGTTAAATTGACGCCACCTTTAACCCCAAACTGAATCTCCTTGGAGTCCGCTTGCGCATGAATCATGCTTATACTAAAAATAAATAACCCTGATAATAAAACTAATTTTTTCATATGTTTTGTTTTTTATGATTTATAATCTTACTGCAAAAATTGTATATTTTTAGGGAGAGGATTGACTGATTTAAAAATAAAAATGACGCATTCAAAATGTATTAAAAAGAAAAAACCGAAGCTATTAGCTTCGGTTTTTTTATAATGATTTGTTTTCTAAAATGTTAAAAGCCAAATTCTACTCCAACATTGAATGAGTTAAATCCGCTAGTTGTATAAATGTTATTAGTATAATTACCATTATTTATAGATTTGTAATCTGAACCTCCAGAAATACTTTGGAAAGAAGCAATTAAAGCAACTGGTCCTAAATCAAAACCAAATTTAGGTCTTGCATAAAAACCTGTTTTAGCATCTCCTGCAACATTAATACCTACACCTAAATCTAAACCTCCAAAAAACTTGTGGTCTGAAAAGTAATATCTAGCAGAAGCTGCTATTGGAATAAAAGAAGCATCTTGGTAATCTGCTATAAAAACATTTCCATTATTAGAATAAGAATAACTATTGTTTCCAATAAAATGCGTGTATCCTGCTAATCCACCAACCTCAAGGTTATCAATAACTTCAAACAAATAAGCACCATCAAAACCAAAATTAAAGGCAGAGATATCACTTGTTGTACTTAATGGTAAACCTATGTTAGCACCAACATAAAAACTACCAGATTCCGCTTTTTGAGCAAAATCATCTTGTGCATTCATTGATACAAATCCGAAAACTGCAATTGCAATTGTTAAAACTATTTTTTTCATCTTAATTAAATTTATTTTAGATTTTAAATTTTAACAAATATATGAAATGTATTAATTTAATTGAATAAAAAAGACCGAAACAAATAGCCTCGGTCTTTTTTATATTATTTAATGTATTTATCACTTAGAACATAAATCCAATTGATACTTGAAATCCAGCATTATGTTTATTAAAAACTAATCATTTTATGAATCTGTTACATCAAAATCATTTATATCATATGGTATTATTTAATGTTAGAAACCGTATTCAACTCCAAAGTTGACAGATTTAAACCCATTTAGTTCATAGACTTGGTAACCATTTGAATTATTATAGTTTTGTCCACCCGAAATACTTTGGAAAGAAGCAATTAAAGCAATTGGACCTAAATCAAAACCAAATTTTGGTCTTGCGTAAAAGCCTGTTTTAGCGTCGCCAGCAACATTAATTCCAACACCCAAATCCAAGCCTCCAAAGAACTTATGATTCCCAAAATAATATCTTGCTGAAGCTGCAATAGGAATAAAAGAAGCATCTTCAAAATCAACGTAAACGAAGTCTTCATAATCATTATCATACGAAGCATAAGAACCTTTAGCAATATATTGAGTATACCCAACAAGACCACCTACTTCTAAATTCTCTATTACTTCGAACAAGTAAGCAACATCAAAACCAAAATTAAAAGACCCATAATCTCCACCATTATTATCATTATAATAATAATTATCATTAATTAAAGAGAATCCTATATTAGCACCAACATAAAAACTACCAGATTCAGCTTTTTCAGCAAAATCATCTTGGGCGTGCACATTTGTAAATCCGAAAACTGCAACTGCAGCCAATAAAATTAATTTTTTCATAATTGTTTAAGTTTTAATTGATTACAACAAACTAAATACTTTTTTTTCTATTAATTAACAAAAAATTAAATTTTATTAACAATTTAATAAACAAATACACATAATCGCTTGTTATTCAGTTGATTAAAATTATAGTTATTAACAAATAGTAATTAATTATATCTCGATTTGAATTCAAAATAGTTGTACCAAGCTCCATTTTTTAATTTATTTTTGTACTAATGAAATGGGAACACGCTTTAAAGGATTATAAATTATATCTAAAAATTGAAAGAGGTTTGTCCATTAATTCCATTAACAGCTATGCTTTGGATGTAAAGAAGCTTATGGAATTCCTGGAGTTTAATAACATAAACACATCCCCTATTTCCATTACTAAAGAAACACTTCAGCAATTTATATACGACATCGCCAAGGTTGTCAATGCCAGAACACAATCTAGGATAATATCAGGTTTACGGAGCTTTTTTAATTATCTGATTTTTGAAGATTACAGAACAGATAATCCCTTAGAATTAATTGAATCGCCTAAGATTGGCAGAAAGCTTCCAGACACTCTCTCAATAGAAGATATCAACCGATTAATAGAAGCCATCGATTTAAGTAAACCGGAAGGCGAACGCAATCGGGCTATCCTGGAAACTCTTTATAGTTGTGGATTAAGAGTTAGTGAATTGACGAATCTAAAAATTTCAGATTTATTTTTTGAAGAAGGTTTTATAAAAGTTACTGGAAAAGGAGATAAGCAACGCTTTGTTCCTATTGTAGATTCAGCACAGAAATATATTATTATATATAAAGACAGCGTTCGAAATCAGCTTTCCATCCAGAAAGGTCATGAAGACACTTTATTTTTAAATAGAAGAGGAAAACAACTAACTAGAGCCATGATTTTTACAATTATTAAGCAACTAGCTGTAAAAATTGATTTAAATAAAACCATTTCACCACATACCTTAAGACATTCCTTTGCAACACATTTGTTGGAAAATGGAGCCGATTTAAGAACCATACAGCTTATGTTAGGCCATGAGAGCATAACAACTACCGAAATATATGTACATGTTGACAAAAGTCATTTAAAGAATGTCCTTCATACATTTCATCCAAGAAAATAATTATTTTACCGATTTATTTTGCGTTTTGGCGGATTATTGTATTTTTGTCTTCCCCTCTTAAAATTTATCCCAGAACATTTGACCTATGAATAGTATTTATAATTCATCAAATACGGAGTTTAAGAACTCTAAAGAGCAAAACTCTCTTTTTAAGAACCTAACCTATCAATTTGCATTAGACAGTTCCAATATTGGCGTTTGGGAATGGGACGCTAGTACAGATAAAGTATACTACTCTAAATTAGCTAAACACAATTTGGGTTACTCTGAGTTTGAAGATTTACCAGAATCACATTGGAGTAAACGTGTACATCCAGACGATATTTTGTCGCTTAATAAAAGTTTAGATACTCATATAAAAAACAAAACACCACAATATAAAAGTGAACATCGATTATTGCGCAAGGATGGTTCTTACAGGTGGTTTTCAGATTGTGGTAAAATTATTGAACGTGATGATTCTGGAAATCCTTTAAGAGCTGTTGGAACTTTAACTGATATTACGGAAAGAAAAGAACACGAGAAGACTTTAACTAATAATTTAGATATTATTACAGGTCAAAACAAAAAACTAACAAACTTTGCACATATTGTTACTCACAACTTAAAAGAGTACGCAGGTAATTTTGAAAGTTTACTGCAATTTTATGACGAAACTAACGATGCGAGTGAAAAAGCTGAGTTAGTGGATCATTTAAAGACTGTTTCCTCTTCCTTAAGTAGAACTATAAATAGTTTAAATGAAATTGTTTCTAAACAATCCCTAAAAAAAATTGATCGTAACCAGATTAATATTTATAATCAAATAGAAGAAACAGTAAAAATTCTGGATCTGGAGATTTCTAGTAAAAAAGCCGTAATCGTTAATAATGTCAATAAAGATATTAGCATTCATGCAAATTCGGCATATCTAGAAAGCATTATTCAAAATTTAGCTTCAAATGCCTTAAAATATTCCCATCCTGACAGAACACCTTTAATTTCTATTGATTCTCATATCTTTAACGATGGTCTTCTAATGATTACTGTCACAGATAATGGAATAGGTATTGATTTAGACAAACATGGTAAAGATCTTTTTGGTCTCTACAGAACGTTTCATGGGAATGAGGATGCTGAAGGTGTTGGTTTATATCTTACAAAAAGCCAGATAGAAATTTTAGGGGGAAATATTTCTGCTAAAAGCACATTAAACGTAGGGACGACCTTTACAATAACTATGGGAACACAAAAAAAACCAGCTTAAAGCTGGTTTTTTTTTGATATTATATTATTAAAATTACTATTACTTAGCAATATTAACAGCTCTAGTTTCTCTAATTACAGTAACCTTTACTTGGCCTGGATAAGTCATATCTGTTTGGATTTTTTGAGATATATTAAAGGATAAGTCTGATGCATTTTGATCTGATACTTTTTCGCTTTCAACTATCACCCTCAATTCTCTCCCTGCTTGGATGGCGTATGCTTTTTTAACACCACCAAAACCAAAGGCTATATCTTCAAGATCTTTTAAACGTTGTATATAACTATCTAATACTTGACGTCTAGCTCCTGGACGAGCTCCAGAAATAGCATCACACACCTGAACGATAGGAGATAATAAAGATGTCATCTCTATTTCATCGTGATGGGCTCCAATAGCATTACAAACATCTTCTTTTTCACCATACTTTTCAGCCCACTGCATTCCAAGAATTGCGTGTGGTGTTTCCATATCTGCTTCTGCATCTGGCACTTTACCTATATCGTGTAAAAGTCCGGCACGTTTAGCCATTTTAGGGTTTAATCCTAATTCAGCAGCCATGATACCACAAAGTTTTGCAACTTCTCTTGAGTGTTGTAATAAGTTTTGTCCGTAAGACGAACGATATTTCATTCTACCTACCATTTTAATAAGTTCTGGGTGTAGATTATGAATCCCTAAATCGATGATGGTACGTTTACCAACTTCAATAATTTCCTGTTCAATCTGTTTGGTTGTCTTTTTAACAACTTCTTCAATTCTGGCTGGATGTATTCTTCCATCAGTCACTAATTTGTGTAATGACAGTCTAGCAATCTCACGTCTTACAGAATCGAAACAAGATAAAATAATAGCTTCTGGAGTATCATCAACTATAATCTCTACTCCTGTTGCTGCTTCAATAGCACGAATATTTCGTCCTTCACGACCAATAATTCGTCCTTTCACATCGTCCGATTCAATATTGAAAACAGACACACAGTTATCAACCGCTTCTTCTGTTCCAATACGTTGAATGGTATTAATAATAATTTTTTTAGCTTCTTGTTGTGCAGTCAGTTTGGCTTCTTCCAAAGTATTTTGTACAAAAGACATGGCATCACTTTTCGCTTCACCTTTAAGAGACTCTATTAATTGCGACTTAGCTTCTTCGGCAGATAAACTAGAAATTACTTCTAATTGTTCTATCTGGCTTTTATGTAGCCTGTCTAATTCGACTTGTTTTTTATCAAAAATATCGACTTTATAACTGTAATCTTTTATTTTATCTTCTAAACTTTGGTTGAGTTTGGCACTTTTGGAAAGCTCACTAGAAACCTGAGATTCTTTATCTCTAGTACGTTTTTCGGCTTCTGCCATTTTTTTATCTCGAGAGTTGATAACTTTTTCATGCTCAGATTTTAATTCAATGAATTTTTCTTTAGCCTGAAGCATTTTATCCTTTTTAAGGCTTTCTCCTTCACTATTTGCTTCCTTAAGAATGGCTGCTGCCGATTTTTTAGCACCTTTTATAAGTTTAGATGCATTATTTTTTTCTAAGGCTTTTGCAATGATGAAACCAATAATGATTCCAAGCAAAACGCCACCTATAGTTAATATAATTGAGTTTTCCATGTTAGTTTGTTTGTGTATAAAAAAAAAGCCTACACTAGTTCGTTTTGTAATAAACTCCTTATAACAAGTTTAGGGCTAACAAACGGATCAAGTATCTGCTCGAGATACTGAAATAAATCAGCACTAGCAGCTCGCTTTTACAGTTCAAACTCACCCTTTTTAAAGAATTAATGTTGAGTTTCAAAAAATTAACTAATGTAGGCAGTAACCTTACTTATTTTAAAGAACGTTAAGAGTTTAAATGCAGTTCTAACATATTGTTTAAAGCCGTTAGCTTGTCTTCAACATGGTCACTTACATTTTCTTTATCTATTGATTTTTGTTCTACTTGAGATGCAAATTGTAGGGCACACATGGCCAAAACGTCTTGTTTATCTCTCACAGAATAACTTTGCTCAAATTGAGTAATCATTGACTCAATATTTTTTGCCGCCTTACGCAATCCTTCTTCCTGACTAGGTTGAATAGTTAAAGGATATACTCTGTTAGCTATGGATAGCTTTATTTTAAGCTGATCTGACATTGAGTTTCGATGTTACATTATTCGGATAATTGCGCAATACAATAGTCAATTTCCCTAATTAATGTGTTTATTTTAAGCTTTGTTTCTCTTTTGTTTTCATCACTACCTAGCATTGTATTTGCAATTTTGAGTGCTTCGTATTTTTCTTCCCAAGAAACTATAATTTGCTGTTGGTTAAGAAACTCTTGTTTAGAAGCGTGCAACTCTTTCTCTAATTTTAAGTTCGTTTGTTCTACAAGCGCTATTTGCTGTAAAACTTTACTTACTTTTATTTCAAGAGCGTCAACAATTTCTTCTATTTTACTCATTTACTATATACAATACTTATGAGACAAAGTTAACATACCTTCGTATAAATTACAATAGTTTTGACATAAAATTTATAAAATGTTCTAAATGCCTGATTTTAATGTAAAATATCCATGCAATATATGTTTTGTAGATTACGTTCAAATTAATAATTTTGCTAGAATTATTTGATATATGAGATTTTTATTACCCCTTTTCATTTTTGTTGGTGCCATAGGTTATGCACAAGATTATTATCCAAAAGATTACTTTGGTAGTCCTTTGGATGTTACTCTTGTTTTGTCTGGTTCTTTTGCAGAGTTGCGTTCCAACCATTTTCATTCTGGATTAGACATCAAAACAGAACAACGTGAAGGTTTAAAGGTTTATGCTGTAGCTAGTGGTTATGTAAGTCGTATTAAAATCTCTACGTTTGGCTATGGAAAAGCACTATATATCACGCATCCAAATGGTTACACAACCGTTTATGCGCATTTGCAGAAATTCTCGCCAGAAATAGAAACTTATATTAAAAAAATACAATACGAAAAAGAATCTTTTGAAGTTGAAGTTTTTCCTAAAACCGAAGACCTAATTGTTGAAAAAGGTGAATTTGTTGCTTTAAGTGGAAATACTGGTGGATCTGGTGGTCCTCATCTTCATTTTGAAATTAGAGACAATAACGAAAGACCTATAAATCCGTTGCTTTTTGGAATTGATATAAAAGATACCACCTTACCAGTTATAAAGGAGATTTACGCATATCCTTTAGGTAGGGATTCCTATGTAAATAAATCGAACGAAAAACAAAAACTAAGGTTAATCTCACTTCCAAATGGCGATTATACAGTTGAAAACATTCAGGCTTTTGGACAAATTGGTTTTGCCATAGAATCTACAGACAGACAGGATTTAGCATACAACAACAACGGCGTTTACAACATTCAAACTTTTTTTAATGGTAATAAAAAAATTGAAATTGATTTTAGCCGTTTTTCATTTGATGAGACAAGACATCTTAATCGATTTATAGATTATGGCCATTTTCAAACTAAAAAAGAAAGACTCCAAAAGCTATTTATTGAAAAAGATAATCCTTTAAGTTTATTTCAAGAATCGGATAACAATGGGTTTATAAAGGTGGAAGACAGCACGGCTTCAGTTTTTAAAGTCGCTGTAAAAGATTTTAAAAACAACACGGCTTGGTTAACCATAAATATTGAAGGTAAAAAAGAGCAAGACATTAAAATTAAAGACTCTTTTGTTTCTTCTTATTATATATATGCAGATAAAACAAACGAACTACTGTACAAAAATATCTCGGTAGAATTCTTTCCAGACACATTTTATGATGATTTTTACATGGATTTTTCTGTTTCTAACGACACTATAAAACTTCATGAAGATACCGTTCCAGTTAAAAAGAACTTTAAAATAACATACGATATCAGTAATTATTCTGAATCTGATGCAAGTAAACTCTATATTGCAAGACTTGTGGGTTATAAAAAATATCCTTGGTATTCCAGAACCACCAGAGAGAATAATTTAATTTACAGCATCACTGACGATTTAGGAACTTATGCACTGGTAGCCGATAAAGTAGCCCCAACCATTAGACCCATTAATTTTAAGGAAGGTCAATGGCTAAGTAAATATCGTTATTTAAAAATAAAAATTGACGATGAAGGTTCTGGTATTTCAAATTATCGAGCAACTATTAATGGAAAATGGATTTTAATGGACTACGATTATAAAACTAAAACGCTTGAGTACGATTTTAACGACGAACTAATAACAGAAACAAAAAATAATTTAAAAGTAATTGTTACTGATAATGTTGGAAATAATTCTACTTTTGAAACTACTTTTTATAGAAAATAAATAATTGACCTTTTGAAAATAAAAATTTATCTTTTTAGTTTTTTTCTTTTTTCGATGTCCTTCTTGGGTTTTTCGCAATCAGGAACACTTAAAGGTGTTATTTTAGACGACACCAAAACTCCAATTCCAAATGTTAATATTAAAGCTGGAGAAAATGGTACAGCCACAAACGAAAATGGTTTTTTCATTATAAAGATTCCTGCAGATCAAGAAGTAGTCGTAAGTTTTACACATCTTGCTTACAAAAGTATTACTGCAACCTTTAATTTAAAAAATGGTGAGGAATACGAGTTTCATCCTATTATGAATGAGTCTGTAGAACAAATTTCGACAGTTGTTATTAATAGCAAGGAAAGAGATGATGTTGAAGGTATTATTTCTTTAAACCCTGAAACAATCAGACTGATACCAGGTGCAAACAATGGAATAGAAAACCTTTTAAAAACCCTTCCTGGGGTGAGTGGAAATAACGAATTGAGCACACAATACTCAGTTAGAGGAGGTAATTACGATGAAAACCTAGTATATGTCAATGGCATAGAAATTTATAGACCTTTTTTAATTCGTTCTGGACAACAGGAAGGATTAAGTTTTGTAAATCCAGATTTAGTTCAAAATGTTGATTTTTCAGCTGGTGGATTTCAAGCGAAATATGGCGATAAGTTAGCTTCCGTTTTAGATATAACTTACAGAAAACCTTACCAGTTTGGAGCAAGCTTGGAATTAAGTCTTCTTGGTGGAAGTCTTGCTGTGGAAGCTATAAGTAAAGATTCTAAACTTTCAGGAATTTTAGGTATTCGTTACAGAGACAACAGTTTGTTTGTAAATGCTAAGGAAACTGAAAGTAATTACGAACCGTCCTATGCTGATGTTCAAACACAAATTAATTATAGTTTTTCCGATAAATTAATAGTCAGCTTTTTAGGAAACGCGTCCATTAATAAATACAATTACGAACCGCAAACCAGACAAACTAATTTTGGAACTTTAGAAAATCCTTTAGCCTTATTAGTTTTTTATGAAGGTCAAGAAAAAGACAAATACGAAACCCTATTTGGTGCCATAAAAGCAAGTTATTTATTAAATGATGACTTAACACTTAACTTTGTTGTTTCTACATATCACACAACTGAAGAGGAGTATTTCGATATTTTAGCACAATACAGATTAGGTGAGGTCAATTCTAATATTGGAAGTGAAGAATTGGGCGAAGTAGAATTCAGCGAAGGCATTGGAGGTCAATTAAATCATGGTAGAAACGATTTAGACGCCCTAATTACAAACGTTGAACAAAGTGGAAAATATACGGTTGAAAACAACGATTTTGAGTGGTCTATAAAATATACAAACGAGAACATTAGAGATCGATTGATCGAATGGGAAATGATAGATTCGGCAGGATTTACAGTAAATCCACCTTATAGTGATAACTTTAACAACCAGCCTTACTCACCATACGAAGGGCCTTTAGTGGCCTTCGAAAATGTGAGTGCTAAAAACGAAACTACTATTCAACGCTATCAGGCTTATTTACAGTGGAGTAAAAGAACTACCATTGGCGATAATGAGGTTTGGTTTAATGTGGGAGCTAGATCTCACACCTGGACGGTAAGTGGAGAAGGTATCGAAACAACAACACAAACTGTTGTTAGCCCGAGAGCACAATTTGCTATCAAACCAAACTGGAAAAAAGACATGTTGTTTAGAATTGGTGGAGGTATGTATTATCAACCACCATTTTATAGAGAATTACGAGATTCTTCAGGAACAATAAATCCAGATGTTAAAGCACAAAAATCTTTTCAGGTGGTTATTGGAAACGATTACAGTTTTAAAATGTGGGATAGGCCTTTTAAATTAACCACAGAGGCTTATTACAAAAATATGACAGACGTCAATCCATATACCTTAGAGAATGTACGTATTCGATATGCTGCAGACAATAATGCAACAGCTTATGCCTATGGTTTGGATCTAAGATTAAATGGTGAATTTGTTCCTGGAACAGAATCTTGGTTTAGTTTTGGTTATCTAAAAACAGAAGAAAACATTGACAATAAGGGTTATATTGCTAGACCAACAGACCAACGTTTAAAATTTGCCGCTCTTTTTCAGGATTATGTTCCTAGTTTACCAAAAATGAAAATGTATTTAAACTTGGTTTATAATACAGGGCTTCCAGGTGGTTCTCCTAGTTATGCAGATCCTTATGTTTACCAAAACCGTTTGCCAGATTACAAGCGTGCAGATGTAGGTTTACAATATGTTATTGTAGATTATAATGAAACCCACAACGGTTGGAGAAAACCTTTTAAATATTTAACTGTTGGCTTTGAAATTTTTAACGTTTTTGATACTCAAAACTCCATAACAAATACATGGGTTAGAGATGTATATAGTAAACGACAGTACGCTATTCCTAACTATTTGTCACCAAGAGTCTTTAATATTAAAACCTCTATGAAGTTTTAATATTTTAACAGTCTTTTTTTAAATTATGTTAAATAACATTTATACATTTGTACCCTAGTTGTATCAATATTCAATCTTTAAAAAGAAATAATTTACAGAATAAACAGATAATTGCTGTTATACTTTTTAATAATCAAAGTAGAAGTATAAAAACTAATAACAATAGAAACAAAGGTGAAACAAGGTTTTAGAAATATAATAGCTTTATGCTTACTAGTTGCTTATTCTTTAAGCATTAGTCTTTCTATTCAAAATCTCATAGTAGATACTGTTTTTGATAACGGTTCTCATCATGATGTTTCTATTAATCTATCCGATTCAAAGACGCCAGAATTATCGCTATTTCCAGATTTAGAACCTCTTGGAAATGTTTTAAATGAAACTGTTTTAACTTTTCAAAATGGCGAAGTAAAGGTTGCTTTCCAGTTTTTAAAACAAGCAGACCAACTTTTAGTCGTAAAAGACAATCAATATCTTTACAAAAGTAAAAACATCCATCCTGGATTAGATATTGAAACCTTACTCTATCCATTCCACACCTTTTCATAATATTTTATTTTTTATTTATAGGACTCATTTTCTAGATACATCTAGAGAACTTAATAGTACTTATTCATTTATGATTGGCTTGTTGCCATTCATATTAACTTATAAAAAATAAAAAATCATGGAAATACATAGCACATACATTGGAATTATCATTGCACTAATTATATTATTACCTCTTATTTTGATACAATCAACTCAAAAAAGACAAAAGAGAAGAGTAAAAAAAGATTTTATAGATGAAGCTTTAAAAAATAATTTAAAAGTTACAGAACCAGATTTTTGGGGAACTTACTATACCATTGCCATGGACGAAGCTGCAAACAAATTAATTTATTCTAAAATTATTGATGCAGAACATAACGTAACGGTTATAGATCTTAATCAAATTGATTCTTGCGAAATAGTAAAAACGCAAAGAAACTTCAAAAATAAAACAACTAATAAAATTGAAACGGACAGAATAGACTTGGTTGTAGGTTACAAAACTTCAGGAAAATCCAAAGATATCTTAGAGTTTTATAATGTCGATGTTAATTTTGAAATGAGTAATGAAATGGCATTATTAGAAAAATGGCAAACTAAAATTAAAAGTCGCATATTCAAAAAAGCATTAGCTGCATAAGTGTTAGTTGGCTAATAATAAAAAACCTTCAGATAAGTTATTTCTGAAGGTTTTTTTAATTTAAAATATGACAATTTCTTTACTCTATTTTCTCTACTCTTTTCTCTATGTTCTCTACTCTTTTCTCTATGTTCTATGTTCTAATTTTTTACTTTTCAACAAACTCTTTCAAGACAGAAATGGCGTAATCTATTTCCTCTTTGGTGTTGTATTTACAAAATGAGAACCGAACAGAAGGTTTTTGTTTATCTTCTTCACATAAAATTTGTTCTAAAACATGAGACCCTTTCCCACTACCACTTTGGCAAGCACTTCCTTTAGAACAAGCAATGCCTTTTAAGTCTAGTTGAAATTGAAGCGTCAAAGCCTTTTCAGCAGACATTGGCAAACAGATATTTAATAAAGTATAGGTGCTTTTTGAGTTGTCTGAGCAATTTCCATTAAATTTTATTTCTGGAATGGCTTTTTTAATTTCAGTTTTAAAGTAATCCTTTATTTCTTCAACATAGCTACGTTCTTCCTCTAGATTTTGATAAGCTAAAACAAAAGCTGTTTCCAAACCTTTAATATTATGAACAGATTCGGTTCCTGCTCTAAAACCTCGTTCTTGAGAACCTCCAGATATAAATGGTTTTAAAGAGTTGTTTTTTCTAATAAAAGCAAATCCAATACCTTTAGGTCCATGAAATTTATGTGCTGCCGCCGTCATAAAATCAATGGGGGTTTCTTGAACATCCCATTTAAAATGACCGATAGATTGAACAGTATCACTATGGAATAACGCATTATTAGTTTTACAAAGTAAGGACACCTTAGCAATATCTAGGATATTCCCAACTTCGTTATTAACATGCATCAAACTCACCAGTTTTCTTTCGTTATTTGCCTTTAACAAGCGCTCTAAATCTTGATAATCTGGCGTACCACATTCTTGTAGCTTCACATATTCTATAACAACATCATATTCATTACGCAATTCTTCAACAGTATGTAAAACGGCATGGTGCTCTATTGGAGACGTTATAATAGTCGTTACATTAGCATCTCTAACTGCACAACGTAAAATCATATTATCGGCTTCAGTACCTCCAGAAGTAAAAATAATTTCCTGTGGTGATGCATTAAGCTCTTTTGCTATGGCCTTTCTTGTTGTTTCAATTATCGATTTTGAAGCTCTTCCAAAAGCATGTGTCGAAGATGGATTTCCATATTGATTTTCTAAAACATCTTGCATGACGCTTATTACTTCACTTCGTACTCTTGTAGTTGCGGCACTATCAAAATAAACAGATTTCATATGTTTGTGTTTATTGTTATTATTTGATTTTCAGTATCATTTAAAGAATCATTTCTTTTGGAAATTAAACCGTTCATTAAAAAATGTTTCATGAACGCTTTATTACATGAATAAAAAATCAGGATTAATAGAGCAAAAATAGGGCATTTATAATTATTTGCAAGAAGGCACGTTGTATATTTACCAAATCTTTTATTTTTGTTCAAAATCTATGAATGTCATGCGAAAATTAGTAACCTTATTATCAATTTTATTTTTTGTTTCTTCTTGCGACGATGGAGATGTTTTTATAGTTCAACTAGATTTTGACGATACTTTTGAAGCTTGTGGTGAACTGGTTTTTTATAATATTAAAGAATCCCCGTTCGAATCTATCTCATTGCAAATTAGTTCACCAGTTACTACGTTAGATGATATTTTTGAAGTAGTATATATTAATACAGATTCTTTATTGGTAAAACTTGCAAACGATACGCATGAAGGAACCATTAATGGGACAACCAATTTACTGAATTATAGAAGTTATAATTCTAGTAGTACAGATTTGTTTTGTAATGATGTACCACCTTCTAGTTTAGACATTACTGAAGATTTATCTAGTTGTTGCGGAACCTATACAATTTCTACAGACTATTATGAAGATGATAATGATGGAATTCCGGCTGAAATGGAAGATATAAATGGTAATGGAAATTTGTATGACGATGATACAGATGGTGATGGTATTCCAAACTTTTTAGATGCAGATGATGATGGAGACAATGTGCTTACGTCAACAGAACTTGCTGAGGATGACAATGCAGATGGAGATGATGATCCACTAACAAATCCGCAAGATACAGACGGTGATGGTATTCCTAATTATTTAGATCCAGACGATGATGGCGATGGGGTTCTTACAATCGATGAAGAAAATAACAGCCAGGATCTGAATCCTTCTAACGATTATACAAATCCTAATATTATAGCCGATTATTTAAATCCCTTGGTTGATACAATCGTAACTGCTACGGCTTATAGACCAAGTAGTATTCAACAATTTTACGAAGTATCTCTTATAGTGAACGACATATCGTTTCCAACACTAAATCAAGAAGACTTCGATTTTGGATATTTAGTAAATTCAAGAACTACGAGCACAAGAATTGTAACTCCAGAGTTTTAGTCTGCAGAAACATTTTGAAAAATATAGACTTCCGTAGCTCCTAACCCATATTTTTGGTAATTGGCTTCATAAAATTTAAGATTGCCATATCTACCAAACAGATATTCCAGTTCTATTTTTAAAACGCCTTCTCCTACTCCATGGATAAAAACTACTTTTTGAATCCGGTTTCTAATGGCGAATTCCAATTTTTTTCTGGCTGTATCTAACTGTAAAGTCAGCATGTCGTGATTACTCATTCGGCTAGATTTATCTGTTAATTGATGAATGTGTAAATCTACTTCCATGGTAGGTTCGAAACGCTCCTTAGGCTTTTTTGTAATGGTTTTTCTTTTAACCGTTTCTTTCTCGTTAATCACATCGCTTAAAGACACATCTAAAAATGAATTTCTCTTTAATTGAGATTCGTTTTTAATAAGAACCAGTTCTTTTTTGCTAAAATCCATTTCAAAACCATTCTCATCCTCCATGGTAATGGTATCTCCAAGAATTTTTACCACTAATCCGGTTAGATCTTCATCCAGAACAGACACTTTATCTCCTATCTTAAACATCATGCTCATTTTCCTTAATTTCATTATCTTTTTCTGGATATTTCTTACTTGGAATCGTGCTTGAGATTCTATATAATCCAACCATTAAAATAATGATCCCCAGAATCAAGATAACCACATTTTGTTTTTCTTCTGCTTGCGCATAAATGGCAACTATAGAGCCAATGATTATTAGTAAATAATTTAAGTATTTTGAAAGATTCATATTTATTATATTGACCTATAGATGATTAACAAATTTTATGTAATTTTGATTTAAATTTACAGAAATTTAATTAGATTAATATTTCCTTCTCTAATTAAAATAAAAAAAAGAAAACTTAAACCAAAAGTATTTACAAAAAACCTACAAGTAAATCTAAGAAGTTTTGTTTTTTTAGATTGTTTTTCATCACACACCGTTTGCATTGACATTCTAGGTATCACAATAAATCTTTTAGTTATAAAATTCCAATTGATAATTCATTAAACAAAAAAACTACATCATTTAAATATCAATCAAAGAAAAAATAATTGATTACCTTTATTATACTACTTTTTTAAAAAGCTAATACATTACAATCATGAAATATTTATATACATTAATCTTATTGGCAACTTGTACAATCAATTTTGCCCAATCTGATTTGTTTGTTAGTAATGGCAGTTATGTTTACGTAGATGGCTCCGCTTTTACAAGTGGCCCAACAGTGGCTCCTTTATTTGTCACGAATGACGTAAATTTAGATTCAGACGGTTTTATTTATTTACGTAATGATGCGCAATTAATACAAAGTAATGGAACAATAGCAAGCACCAATACTGGGGTTGGACAACTTAGTGTGTACCAAACAGGAACTTCAAACACCTATATGTATAACTACTGGGGTTCACCAGTTGGTATTAATAGTGGTGTTGCAGGAAATACGGTATTTACACCAAATGTAAATTTATATGATCCTATTGGTAATGCCAATGCACATTTAAATAAAATAACAAGTCTACTAGCAAATTATACTAATGGTTATGATGGTACTGCTACAATACCAAACACAACCCAGCAAACCATATCAGAGTATTGGTTATATCAGTATATTGGTGTAACCGCTGCACCAGACGAATATTATGACTGGATAGGCATAGGTGGTGGTAGCTTACCTACTGGTGGTGTTCAATCAGGTCAATTAGCTAGTGGCTATGGATTTACAATGAAAGGAAACCCTAGTAGTTTACAAAAATATGATTTTAGAGGAAGACCAAATAATGGTACAATTAGCAACATTACTATTAATGCTGGTTTAGAAACTTTAGTAGGTAACCCGTATCCTTCTGCCATAGATGCAAGAGAATTTCTTCATGGAGCAACTGCAAATAATCAAGCAGTATTAGACCCAACAGGCACACTTTCTTTTTGGGAACAAGATCCATTACAATCAACCTCTCATGTATTAAGAAACTACGTTGGTGGTTATGCCACATACACTATTAGTTCTGGTGGAACAGTTGGAACATATACACCTACAACCTTTCATACCTATAACAATAATGGAAATATAGTCACTTCACCTTCTATAACATCTGATAAAAATGTATATAGATACATACCAATAGGTCAAGGTTTCATGGTAAGAGGTGGGACCGGAGGAGTTGTTGAGTTTACAAATGATATGCGCATTTTCCAAAAACAAGTGGATCCAGAAAGTCAATTCTTTAAAACTACAAACAACGAGTCAAGAACTGGTGAAGGCCCTTTTTATAATGAAGATAGTTTATGTATTATGCCAGAAGGCTATAAACGTTTTAGACTTAATTTAGATTTTAATGAAACCTATACAAGGCAGTTAACACAAACATTTCATAGCTCTGCAACCATTGGTCTAGATTATGGTTTAGAAACAAGAAGCCCAGAAGCTTTAAATTCTGATGCCTATTGGCCAGTAAACGACGTGAAATTAAATGCGCAAGCATTGGCTTTTAATGAAGGATTAAACATTCCTTTAGTTATTAATATAAGCCAGAATCAACCGTTCCGGTTTAGAATTTTCGATGTCCAAAACTTTGACGAAAGCCAACCCATTTTCATACATGACATAGAAAATAACATCTATGTGAATTTAAAAGAAAACAATTACGAGATAAATTTACCACAAGGCACCTATACCGATCGTTTTGAAATAACCTTCACTGCAGAAACTTTAAATATGGAACAGGTAATTACTGCTGACGATTTAAACATTTATCAAAACAACCAATTGTCACAATTAAGCATTTCTAACCCAAAACTTTTAGAGGTAAAGCAAGTAAAACTTTATGATATTTCCGGGAAACAAATCCTTGATGAAAGAAACTTAAAGACAGAAGCAAAATACATTTTTTCTACCAAAAATTTAAGTGAAGGTGTTTATATTGCGAATGTTACTTTTGCCGATAATCAAATAGTGAGTAAAAAGATTATAGTTTCAAATAAATAAATCTGTAGATTTTTATATCTTTAAAACTTGAATTAAAAAAGATATAAATATGTCTTCCCTAGAAGATTTTATGTTACCCTGTCTAAACAAACAGCTTTTTGGAGTTGACTGTTTAGGCTGTGGTTTACAAAGATCTTTCCTATTTCTAATTACAGGCGATTTTATAGCTGCTTTTAAAATGTATCCTGCTATATATTCACTTCTCCTTCTCGGCATTTTTATTATCTTTAATTTTTATTTTAAATTTAAATACGATTACCAACTCAAGATGGGTCTCATTGCTCTAAATGTTTCAATAATTGTTGGGAGCTATATTTTAAAAATAACACATTAACATATTTTATAACTTACATGGAAAAACAACCCTTACAAAACGCCACACTAATTTTAGTATTAGGAATTATATCTATCTTAACTTGCTGCTGTTATGGTATCTTAGGTTTACCTATTGGTATTGTTGCATTAGTTCTGGCTAGTAAGTCTACATCTATTTACGCAGAAAATCCAGAACTCTATTCTGGTTATAACAACGTTAAAACCGGTAAAATTCTTGCTATTATTGGAATTGTTTTAAATGTTATTTTCTTAGCTTATGTTTTTTGGATGATTAGCTTAATTGGATGGGAAGCTTTGCAAGATCCTGATATGATACAAGAAAAATTAAGAGAGTTTCAAGATATGCAACAAGTTTAAAGTTAAACGATGGATCTAAAACCATCAAAACTCAACAGCTAATTAGTTCTATCAATTATCAGTAATATATAATGTTGCGAAACATCAACTTTTAATTTTTTACTTTATTAGCTTCATAAACAAAAAAGAGCAATCCACTTAAATGGATTGCTCTTTCTAAAAAATGAAACCTGAAAGATTTTAAAAATCTTTCAGGTTTTCTAAAATTATTTTTCAAATTGCTTTAAAGTTTTCACAATAATTGAAACACAGTCTAATAACTGTTCTTCGTTCATTACTAAAGGTGGAGCAAAACGAATAATGTTTCCATGAGTTGGTTTTGCTAATAAGCCATTATCGCGTAATGCCATACAAATGTTCCAAGCAGTTTCGCTTTCTTCATCGTCGTTAATTACAATGGCATTTAATAATCCTTTTCCTCTTACTAAATGTACCAAATCTGTTGTTTCGATATATTTGTTAAGCTCACTTCTAAAAAGTTGCCCTAGAGTTTCAGCATTTTCAGCAAGATTTTCGTCTCTTACAACTTCTAAAGCGGCAATAGCTACTGCTGCCGCAACTGGATTTCCACCAAAAGTAGAACCATGATTTCCTGGTTGGATTACATTCATAACATTATCATTTGCTAACACAGCAGATACTGGGTATGCTCCACCACTTAATGCTTTTCCAAGAATTAAAATATCTGGTTTTACATTTTCATGATCTACAGCTAATATTTTTCCAGTTCTAGCAATTCCTGTTTGAACTTCATCTGCAATAAATAACACATTGTATTTTTCGCATAAAGCTCTTGCTTTTGTTAAATAACCTTCTTGTGGCACAAAAACTCCAGCTTCACCTTGAATTGGCTCAACTAAAAATCCAGCAATATTTGAATTATTTTTTAATTCTGTTTCTAAAGCCTCTAAATTATCATAATCGATTTTTATAAATCCTTTAGTATATGGTCCAAAATGTTTTCTAGCAACAGGATCATTAGAAAAAGAAATAATAGTTGTTGTTCTTCCGTGGAAGTTATTTTTACAAACAATAATTTCTGCTTCATTTTCTTCAATTCCTTTTACTTCATAAGCCCATTTTCTACATAGTTTTAAAGCGGTTTCCACTGCTTCAGCTCCTGTATTCATTGGTAATAATTTATCGAAGCCAAAAAATTCGCAAGCAAATTTCTCGTATTTCCCAAGGACATCGTTATAAAATGCTCTGGAGGTAAGGGTTAATGTTTGAGCTTGGTTTACCATAGCTCCAACAATTTTTGGATGACAATGTCCTTGGTTTACTGCTGAGTAAGCTGAAAGAAAATCGTAATATCTATTTCCTTCAACATCCCATACATAAACACCTTCTCCTTTTGCTAATACAACAGGAAGTGGATGATAATTGTGTGCTCCGTACTTGTTTTCTAAATCTATCGCTTGTTGCGATGTTAATTGGTCTAAAACAGCCATTTTTAAATAATTTAAGGTTTAATGTCTAAATAAAAGACATCGTTTGACACCATGTTTTTAAGGTGCAAAAAATTAATATTTAAATCTCGCTAAGCGAGTAAAATAACCATTCCTACTGTACCTTTATCCTTTCGAAGTTATACTCACCATAACTTTAGAGCAGGTGATAGTCGAAAATTCAGCGTGGGAGAGAAATCATCCCTTAGGGCTCGCAAATTACAAAAAATTATACGGCTAAATAAAATATTAACAATTAGATTTTGAAGGACTTTTATTGAAAATCCCCCTTCAAATTAAGTCACTTCTGTTTCAGGAAAAATTAAATCGTTTTAAAGAATTTATACCTCATGAGACTTTCTTGTTATAAATCTCTAAAAAATCATAAATCTTAACTCGTAAATCGTAAATCCTTTCATTACTTTTGCCAGATGTCTAGAAGAAAAACCAAAAAACAGATTTTTACAAACGTAGAAGTTATTGATGCTGGAGCAAAAGGAAAAACTATTGCTAAAGCTGAAGATGGTAAAGTTATATTTTTACCTAATGCCGTTCCAGGAGATGTTGTTGATGTGCAAACCTTTAAAAAGAGAAAATCTTATTACGAAGGAAAAGCCATTGCATTCCATAAACTTTCAGATAAGCGTGTTACACCAGAATGTGAGCATTTTGGCACTTGTGGTGGCTGTAAATGGCAAGACATGGGTTATGAACACCAATTGTTTTATAAACAAAAGGAAATAGTTAATAATTTAACCCGACTTGGACATTTAGATTTACCAGAAGTCACTCCTATTTTAGGGGCTGAAAACGAATATTTCTATAGAAATAAAATGGAATTTTCTTTTAGCGATAGTCGTTGGTTAACACTCGAAGAGGTTCAATCTGATGAAGACTTAGGAGATAGAAATGCTTTAGGATTTCATATTCCTGGTATGTGGGACAAAATTTTAGACATTAAAAAATGTCATTTACAGGCAGATCCTTCCAATGCCATAAGAAATGCTGTGAAAGATTTCGCTGTTAAAAATGATTTAGAATTCTTTAATACTAGAAATCAAACGGGACTTTTAAGAACGTTAATGCTTCGTACCTCTTCTACAGGAGATATTATGGTTATGATTCAGTTTTTCAAGGAAGACAAAATAAAAAGAGAATTGTTACTGGATTTCTTAGCGGAAACATTCCCTGAGATAACCTCTTTACAATATGTTGTTAACGAAAAAGCAAACGACACCATTTACGATCAGGAAGTTATTTGCTATAAAGGTCAAGATCATATTTTTGAAGAAATGGAAGGCTTAAAGTTTAAAATTAATGCCAAGTCCTTCTATCAAACAAATTCAGAGCAAGCTTATCAGCTTTACAAAATAACAAGAGATTACGCTGGATTAACAGGAAATGAGCTGGTTTACGATTTATATACCGGAACTGGAACCATTGCTCAATTTGTTGCCAAACAAGCAAAAAAAGTAATTGGTGTAGAAGCCGTTCCAGACGCTATTACTGCAGCAAAAGAAAATGCACAATTAAATGGTATTGAAAACGTTGAATTCTATGTTGGGGATATGAAAAATGTTTTTAATGATGATTTTATCAAAACTCATGGTCATCCAGACGTTATTATTACAGATCCACCAAGAGATGGTATGCATAAAGATGTGGTACAACAAATTTTAAATATCGCTCCAGAAAAAGTGGTTTATGTTAGTTGTAATAGTGCTACACAGGCAAGAGATCTAGAACTAATGAAAGATATGTATAAAATTACAAGAGTAAGACCTGTGGATATGTTCCCACAAACCCACCATGTGGAAAATGTTGTACTTTTGGAAAAACATTAAATAAGTTGAAAAAAATAATTGCTTTACTTCTACTCTGTTTTGCTGTAACTAACTGCGAAAAAGACGATATATGTTCTGAAAGTACTGAAACAACACCAAATATGCATGTTGCATTTTATAGCATCACGATTCCTAGTGATGATATTCCAAAAAGTGTTACCAAACTTAGGATTACTGGGGTAGGAAATTCTGAAGTTTTATCTATTAATGATGGCGCTACCATTTACAATGGCGCCTCTGACGTCACTGAAGCTTATTTACCTTTAAAAACTACAGAAAATAATACACAATACGTCCTTCATAAAAACTATTCAGTGGATGAAGACGACGTTGTTTTAGGCAACCCTGATACCATATCCATAGATTATATAAGGAAAGAAGTTTTCGTGTCTCGTGCTTGTGGCTATAAAATTATTTATGAAAATGTTGTTTTAACTGTTTTAGACGATGGCGATAATTGGATACAATTGGCTCTAGCCGCAAACGACAATCAAACTGTAGAAAATGAAGAAGAGATACAATATAAAATATATCATTAATACCTTAATTGTTATGTTGCTTCTTTTTTGTGCTTCTTCCCAAGCTCAAAATGATAGTATTATTGGTACAAAAACTGATTCCATTAAGCAAAAGGAGAATTATGGATTGCGCTTAGGGGTTGATTTGAGTAAATTAATTCAGACTTTTACGAACGACGACTATACTGGTTTTGAAGTTGATGCCGATTTTAGACTAACCAAAAAATTATATCTGGCAGGAGAAATTGGAGCTGAAGAAGATACAAACATTACCGATTACATTAATGCCACAACCAAGGGTACTTATTTTAAAGTTGGTGTAGATTATAATGTTTACGACAACTGGTATGGAATGGAAAACATGATTTATGGTGGATTTCGTATTGGAGCAAGTGCCTTCACCCAAACCTTGAATAGTTATAGCATTTATTCACAAAACCAATATTGGGCACCGCAACTTTCTTCAAATGAAAGTGTTGAATTTAGTGGTCTTACAGCTATTTGGGGTGAATTTATTCTTGGTATTAAAGTAGAAGTTTTAAATAATCTTTATTTGGGGCTTAATGCGCAATTTAAATACATGGTTAGTGAAGACGAGCCTGAAAATTTTGAAAACATATACATTCCAGGGTTTCAAAAAACGTATGATAGTGGTAACTTTGGTTTTGGATATGGCTATACTGTTTCTTACATGATTCCTCTTTATAAGAAGAATAAATAATTCTTGAAATAGCATCTCAAGTTACATGATTTAAGGAATTTCGATGATAGGAACTAAAAACTATTAGAGATTCTTTTCTAAAATAGAAAACTTAACCCAGATCAAATTTCACAAAATTACATTTCAACTAAAAACTGAGACTGAGACTGAAAACTGAGACTGAGACTGAGACTGAAAACTAATAATCATTAAACTTAGCCTTCTTACTTCCCTCATACATAACATACTTTACCAAACGCGCTTCTAATTTCGCATTTACTAAATGTATTTTTCTTGATGGACGTAAACCCACATGTTTTAATGCATCCAGATTAGAGGTTATAAACCATGCATCTGTTCCTGGATAACTTTGTTTTAGGGTATCGCCAATATCTTTATAGAATTCTTCCATATCAATATCTAAACGCTCTCCATAAGGCGGATTAAATACCATGTGCAGTTTGTTATCACCTGCTTTTTGAGTTTTAAAGAAATCTTCGTGTTTGATTGTTATAAATTCATCTAAATGAGCATTTTTAACATTATCAATCGCTTTAGTTACAGCCGAAGGGGATTTATCATAACCCATTATTTTATAATGAAAATCTCTAGTCTTACTTAAAAGCGAACCTTCAATTTTTTCAAATAATTCCACATCCCAATCAGACCAACGTTCGAAAGCAAATTCTTTTCGCATTAAGTTTGGTGGAATATTACAAGCAATCATAGCAGCCTCGGCCAAAATAGTGCCACTTCCACACATAGGATCCATAAAATCACTTTGTCCGTCCCACCCAGAAAGCATAACCAAACCAGCGGCAAGCACTTCGTTAATTGGTGCAATATTGGTTGCAGTTTTATAACCACGTTTGTGTAAAGAATCTCCTGAAGAATCTAAAGAAATATGACAGATCTCTCTATCTATATGTACGTTAATTTTTAAATCTGGAAACTTTAAATCCACATTAGGTCTTTCTCCTGTAGTGTCTCTAAATTTATCAACAACAGCATCTTTTGTTTTCTGTGCAATATATAATGAATGGGTAAATACCGTAGAATTAATGGTTGCATCTACTGCTAAAGTCCCAGATGGTTTTAAATATTTGTCCCAAGACATTTTATAGATTTTATCGTACAAATCTTTTTCATCCTTAACTTTAAACGTTTCAATGGGTTTCAAAATTTTTATAGCTGTACGCAAGGCTAGATTGGCTTTGTACATAAAGCCTTTATCTCCTGTAAAACTAACATTTCGGATGCCAATTTTTACATCTTGAGCTCCAAGTTGCGTCAATTCTTTAGCTAGTAGTTCTTCAAAGCCAAATAAGGTTTTGGCAACCATTTTAAAATTATTCTCCATTGTATACATTAAATAGATTGCAAAAATACAGTATTTTTGTGGCAACTTTAATGAATTGGGTTAAGGATTGAGCAATTGTTGGAGCTCTTTTTATTTTATCTTTTATAAAATAAAAAAGCGACTTGCGAAAGCCTGACTCTACGAAGTGGAAACGTAGTGGAGTAACCTCCAAAAGAAATAAAAAAGAAATTCCAGATTTCATGGAAAATTGATATGATAGAAAACAACACACAATGGTATGCTTCATGGTTTGACACGCCTTACTACCATATTTTATATAAAGACAGAAACCACGATGAGGCTCAACTGTTTATGGACAACCTTACCCAGTATTTAAATTTACCAGAAGATGGAAAGATACTAGATCTTGCATGTGGCAAAGGGCGACATTCTGTTTATTTAAATTCTTTAGGGTATGATGTAACTGGAGTGGATTTATCTGATAATAGCATAGCTCACGCTAAGCAATTTGAAAATGACACCTTACATTTTGAAGTACATGATATGTGTAAACCGTTTAATAAGCAATTCGATGCGGTTTTTAACCTCTTTACAAGTTTTGGTTATTTTGAAGACGAAGCTGATAATTTAAAAACCATTAAATCAATTCAAGAAGATTTAAACGATTATGGTTTTGGTGTTATCGATTTCATGAACATTGATTTCGTGATAAGCAATTTGGTGCCTGAAGACTCGAAAACAGTTGAAGGTATAGAATTTCATCTTAAACGTTATGTGAAAGATGGGTTTCTATTTAAAGACATTTCTTTTGAAGATAAAGGCGAAAAATTTGAGTTTCAGGAAAAAGTAAAGGTTTTAACTTTAGCCGATTTTGAAGTGCTTTTTGAAAAAGCTGGGGTTCATTTATTGGACGTTTTTGGCGATTATAAATTGCGTAAATTTGATAAAAAATCATCTGACCGATTGGTCATGATCTTTAAATAGGCTGCGTCTTTTATTTGATTAATAATAAATAAAATTCCTACTTCAAGGAAAATAAATATGATTAAATACTTATTACCTGTATTTGCAGTCCTTATTGGTGCTCTAATTGTTTTAGTTTTAAAACAAAAGCGAAGCTTATTTACAAAGCTCTTACTCTCTTTTAGTGGTGCTTTTTTATTGGCTCTAACCTTATTTGATTTATTACCGGAAGTTTATGCGCACCTAGAAGCCAAACAAACTGGGTTGTTTATTATGTTTGGGATTTTATTGCAAATTGTTTTAGAATTTTTCTCTAAAGGTGCCGAGCATGGCCATATTCACATTCATAAAAATAGCACACAGTTTCCATGGTTGTTGTTTATTAGTTTATGTATTCATAGTTTTTTAGAAGGTTTTCCTATCCATCAACATAATGATATGGTTTATGGGGTTTTAATACATAAAATACCTATTGCTACGCTAATTACTAGTTTTCTGGTTCAATCTCATTACAGCAAATTACAAATAGCCGGGTTTTTAATTTTCTTTGCGGCCATGACACCTCTTGGAACATTTATATCAAATAACACCAATTTAGCTGAAAATTATATCAATCTAATTAATGCCGTAGTTATTGGAATCTTTTTCCATATTTCTACCGTTATTTTATTTGAAAGTAGCGAAGGTCATAAGTTTAATCTGTCTAAATTACTCGCTATATTTTTTGGTGTAGCCATTGCTTATATTATATAGCTGTTGGCTGTTGGCTGTTGGGTGTTGGGTGTTGGCAAAAATCTAAAATCGTAAATCACTAATCGTTAATAATTTTACCATGTTCAGTAAAGAAGAATCCAGACTGTTAAAACAAGAATTTTGGACTAGTTACGGAAAATCGTTTCCTAGGAAATGGATTTTATACGACACTAAAATTAAAGGTTTAAGTTTTAAATTTCATTTCGATACCAAGGAAGCCTCAGTCGTTTTAGACTTGGAGGACGATTTGGAAGAACGTATCAACCACTGGGGGAAATTATTAGCTTTAAAATCCATTCTTATAGATGAGTTTTTGCCTGAAGCTATATTTGAAGAAGAGTACTTTTTAGAAAATGGAAAGGAAATCTCAAGAGTTTATGTCCTTTTAGAAACTCCTGTTTCAATTCATAATAAAAAAACTTGGCGCGTTGTAATGGAATTCTTCAACAAGAACATGGGCCAATTTGAAGCATTTTTTGAAGAGTATAAGGACATTATAAATCCATAAACGACTATTTCAAATTTAATATTAAGATTATAGTTAGTTTAAATAAAATTGTTACATTTATGGAATTAAGAAAGACACCATGAAAATATATTATATTATTTTTACTTTATTACTTACTAGTTCTCATGTAATTGCACAAGCAAACTATCCGGTTCCAAAAGAAACTCCTACAAGACTCTTTTATATTCAACACAGTAATAATCACAATACCTTTGTATATGATGCCAATGTTATTAAGGATTCCATTAATAATGACAACCCTGTACATGATTACCGTATAGAATATGCTGATAATGGTCAAGTAAAACCCTTATCGGAAATTCAAAAACTAATGGCATATGGTTTAACCATAACTTATATATCTCCTAATTTATATGAAATGTATCTTGCAGCAAATAAAGACAAACTTCTCTATTTAACTTTAGATAAAAACTTAAAACCTGTTGTTTATACGACTATCAATAAAAGAAAAATGTATTTGGACAAACTATTTGTACAGATTAAAGCGGACTCTTCTGAATTTGATCCAGATGTTGAATATCTTTTATTTATAGGAACGGATTTTAATACAAAGAAAGCTGTTACTGAAAAATATCTGATCCCTGAATAATAGAAATATAAACTTTAAGTGCTTGACTTTAACTTAAATCCGACTTAGGTTTCAATACCTTAAATCACATAGAAAAACACCAATAAAAAATGGCAAATGGCTCCTCCAAGGACGAATAAATGCCAGATAACATGATTGAATGGGATTCTATGCACGGCATAAAAAATGATTCCTAAAGTATAAAATAACCCTCCTGCAAATAGCAATAAAGTTCCATTGCTTCCAATATATTCTGAAAGATTAGAAAAATCCATTACTATCAACCATCCCATTATTAGGTATAGCATAACAGAAAATACTTCAAATCTTCCTGTGAAAAATATCTTGAGCACTAGTCCTAATAATGCAATTCCCCAAACCACCCAAAAAATAGGCCAACCTTTACTCTGTTCTAAGGCAATTAAAGCAACAGGAGTATATGTTCCAGCAATTAAAAGGTAAATACTAATATGGTCTATAATTCTAAAGTAATGCTTCTGTTTTTCAGATTGAACTGCATGATATAAAGTGGATGAACTAAAAAGAATAATGATAGAAAGTCCATAAACAACTACACTAAACAAGCTCCAATCCGTTTTATTACTATTAAAAATTACAAGTAATATTAAGGCTGCAATTCCCATTAAGGCTCCAATGCCATGTGTTAATGAGTTTAAGCGCTCTTCAAATAAGGTTTGCGTGGATTTGTTTTTTATTTCAGCCATTTTTCTGATAATTCTAAGAAATCAAATTTAATTGCTGCATCTTGTCTTTTCAATGTACCACTCTGGAAATTCCGTTGTAGTATATCCTCAATAAGATAATCCTCTTTAACATTCTCCGGGTCGTAGGTTTCCTTTAAAGAAATACTGAACAAGTTTGCCGTGCCATTAAACCAAAAAGCAGACCAACCATTTCGCAATCTTTTTATTAATTCGTAAGTAGTTTCGCCTGTTTGTCTGTAAATAAGTTTTACAAGAATCTGACCTTCGGTTCTAGTAAGTTTTTTTAATTCTTCGGTAAATTCATCTTCAATATAACTTTGAATGATTTTAGCATATTTTTTTTGATCACTTTTCTTTTTAATAGACGCCATGCGTTCGTTTAAGGATTCTAAACGTTCCGCCGCCATTTTAGCATAAGGATATACTTTTATGGTTTTCCTTCTTAAAATTAAATATCGTTTTCGATCTTCGTTGCTACTAAATTTAAGTTTGTGCAAGAGTAAAACTTCATCTAAATCAATAGCTGTATGTGGTATGGAATCACCTTCAAAAAAAATGTATTCCACATCATAATCGTCGGTATCAAGAGAATCAACCTGACTATGAGCAAAAAGGGGTAATAATAAAAAGATATATATTAATTTTCTCATGTTCATTATTCACAAAAGTGAAAATCTATTTTATAAATTAAATGAATCTAAAATCATTCCAAATACGTCGGTAAAATTAATAATTTACCAAAGCATTAACCTTAAAATAGTATTAATATTATTAATTTAGTGCAAAATATTTAAACATGGCAAAAAAGAGCATCTTAAACAAAAAATCACTCGATTTTTTAGAAACATATTTAAACAATGCCGCACCAACAGGTTATGAGTGGGAAGGTCAGAAAATCTGGATGAAATATCTAGAACCTTATGTGGACGAATTTATTACAGACACTTATGGGACTGCCGTTGGCGTTATAAACCCAAAAGCAAAATACAAAGTAGTTATTGAAGGTCATGCCGATGAGATTTCGTGGTACGTGAATTATATTTCAGACAACGGGTTGATTTATGTTATTAGAAATGGTGGAAGTGATCATCAAATTGCTCCTAGTAAACTTGTGAATATCCATACCAAGAATGGCATTGTAAAAGGTGTTTTTGGTTGGCCAGCTATTCATACTAGAGATAAAGCTAAAGAAGAAACACCAAAACCTGACAATATTACCATAGATGTTGGTGCAAAAAATAAAGCTGAAGTAGAAAAAATGGACATCCATGTTGGTTGTGTCATTACCTATCCAGACGAATTTCATGTGCTTAATGGCGATAAATTTGTTTGTCGTGCTTTAGATAACAGAATGGGAGGTTTTATGATTGCTGAAGTAGCTCGTTTACTTAAAGAAAATAAAAAGACCTTACCTTTTGGATTATATATTACCAATTCTGTTCAAGAAGAAATTGGCTTACGTGGTGCTGAAATGATAACACAAACTATCAAGCCAAATGTCGCTATTGTTACAGATGTGACTCACGATACTACCACTCCTATGATCGACATGAAAAAAGAAGGTCATTTGGAACTTGGTTTAGGTCCTGTTATAGCTTATGCTCCTGCAGTACAACAAAAACTAAGAGATTTAATTACAGATACAGCCGAAAAGAATAAAATTCCTTTTCAACGTTCAGCACTTTCTAGAGCAACAGGAACAGATACGGATGCTTTTGCTTATAGCAATGGTGGTGTGGCTTCAGCATTGATTTCTTTACCACTTCGTTATATGCATACCACAGTAGAAATGGTACATAGAGACGATGTAGAAAATGTGATCAAGCTTATTTATGAAACACTTTTAAAAATTGAAGACGGAGAAACGTTTTCGTATTTTAAATAAACAGCTAAGCTGCATTTATCTAAAAACAACTTTAAAGCCTCTTAATTGAGGCTTTTATTTTAATATGGACGAATTAATAGACATAGTAACTAAAGATGGCAGACCAACTGATAAAACAGTCTTAAAATCTGAAATCCATTCGCAAGGCTTTTACCACAACACGGCTCATATTTGGTTTTATACCAAGGATGGACAGATTTTATTAGCACAACGGGCAGCTACAAAAACCATTTGCCCCTTACTTTGGGATGTGTCGGTTGCTGGACATGTAGATGCTGGCGAGACTATTGAAGAAGCAGCCATTAGAGAAACACAAGAAGAAATTGGTCTCACAATTTCTAAATCCGATTTACAAAAAATTGGCGTTTTTCCCTGTTTTCAAAGCTATGAAAATGGGATTGTAGATAATGAGTTTCATCATACATTTATTGTTGAATTAAAAGTGCCTTTAGTACAATTAAAACCCCAATTAGAGGAAGTTGAGGCTTTGAAATTAGTTAGCTTTTCTGAATTTAAAAACCTTTTAGAATTTAATCAAAAGAATCATTTTGTTGCTTCAAATAAATCTTATTATAAAATTGTTTTAAATCATATATTACAACATAAATAAATTTCCTATTTTCATTTCATGAACCTACTCATTGCTGCTATTGCTCCTATTTTTGCCATAATCCTTTACATTTATTGTAAAGACCAATACGAAAAAGAGCCACGAAGACTCCTGTTATACAATTTCTTATTAGGAGCTATTGTAAGTATTTTAATTACAACCATTCTATATCTTGGTACGGATATATACTTTCCGTTAAATGATGAATTTAGCATCACGCAACAATTTTTTAAAGCCTTTTTGGTAGTTGCCGTTATTGAAGAATTTAGTAAATACATTATTGTACGCTACTTTGCACAACCCAATAAAGAATTTAACGAACCTTTTGATGGTATCATGTATGCTGTTATGGTTTCCATGGGTTTCGCAGCTACAGAAAACATTATGTACGTTTTAGAAGGTGGTTATCAAGTAGCATTTTTGAGAGCTTTCACTGCTATTCCAGCACATGCAACTTTTGCTATACTTATGGGTTTTTTTATGGGAAAAGCCAAGTTTGCAAAAAACAGATCTAAATATAATTTATTAGGCCTATTTCTAGCCGTACTTTTTCATGGTGCTTACGACTTTTTTCTGTTCATCGACTTTATTCCAGGTATCTGGATTGGTGCCTTTGCATCTTTAATTCTGGGCATATTTCTATCGTCTAGAGCTATAAAATACCATCAAAAAAATTCACATTTTAAAATATAGGAATATCATTGTTTTTATGATTTTCCTCATGTATTATCAAATTATAATTATTTAGTTTAGCCATATAAATTCTTATATTTACATCTTAAACTAACAATTTATGAGTCATTTCTACAAAGTGAATGTCAATAAAACATTCGATTTTGATATTTCGTCAAAACAAATTTCTAATCTGGATGCTATAAAAGGGTCTCATTCTAATTTTCATGTGTTACAAGATAATAAATCTTATAAATGTGATATTATTGAAGCGGATTTCAACTCTAAATCTTATAAAGTGAAAGTCAATAATAACACCTATAACATCCATATTTCTAATAATTTAGATACGCTCATCAAAGACATGGGTTTTGAAGTTGGTGCTACTAAACAAGTCAACGACATCAAAGCACCTATGCCTGGATTGATTTTAGATATTAATATCAAGGTTGGGCAAGAAGTGAAGGAAGATGATGCTCTTTTAGTTCTAGAAGCCATGAAAATGGAAAACGTATTATCCTCTCCAAGAGATGGTATTATAAAATCTATTTCCATCAATAAAGGAGATGCGGTTGAAAAAAACCAATTATTAATAGAATTCGAATAAGCATATATTGCTAATTCTCTCCTACAAGGTTTTAAAAGCCTTGTAGGAGAGAATTAAAAAGTATTCATGTTCCTAACTGGCCTCAGATGGGTTCGTGGCGAAAAAATTAAATAGATACCTGCTTTCGCAGGCATGATTATGAAAAAACTTTTAATTGCAAACAGAGGAGAAATTGCTATTCGTGTTATGCGAACGGCTAAAAAAATGGGAATAAAAACGGTCGCTGTTTATTCTACTGCAGACAGACATGCGCCTCATGTAAAATATGCGGACGAAGCAGTTTTAATTGGTGAAGCCCCTTCAAATCAATCCTATTTATTAGGTGATAAAATTATTGAAGTCGCAAAAAGCTTAAATGTAGATGCCATTCATCCTGGATATGGTTTTCTAAGTGAAAATGCCCATTTTGCCGAATTATGCGAAAAGAACAACATTACTTTTATAGGCCCAAAATCTAAAGCCATTAAAATTATGGGGTCTAAATTAGCCGCTAAAGAAGCTGTTAAAGCCTATAATATTCCTATGGTTCCTGGAACAGATCAAGCTATTACAGATATTCCTGAAGCTAAAAAAATTGCTAAGACTATAGGTTTTCCTATTCTTATAAAAGCTTCTGCTGGAGGTGGCGGAAAAGGAATGCGTGTAGTTGAGAATGAAAAAGAATTCGAATCCCAAATGGAACGTGCCATTAGTGAAGCAGTGAATGCTTTTGGTGATGGTTCCGTTTTTATTGAAAAATATGTGAGTTCTCCTAGACATATCGAGATTCAGATTATGGCAGATGCTCATGGTAACATCATTCATTTGTTTGAACGTGAATGTAGCATTCAACGTCGTCATCAAAAAGTAATAGAAGAAGCTCCTTCCGCAGTTTTAACGTCTGAATTAAGAGAAGAAATGGGAAAAGCGGCTATACAAGTGGCTAAATCTTGCGATTATCTTGGAGCCGGAACTGTGGAGTTTTTATTAGATGAAAATAAGAACTTCTACTTTTTAGAAATGAACACGCGTTTGCAAGTAGAACACCCAGTTACCGAATTAATTACTGGAACCGATTTAGTAGAATTACAAATTCGTGTGGCCCGTGGTGAAACACTTCCCATAAAACAAGAGGATCTAAAAATTAAAGGGCATGCCTTAGAGTTGCGTGTTTATGCTGAAGACCCTTTAAACGATTTCCTTCCAAGTGTTGGCACATTAGATGTTTATAAATTACCTGTTGGTGAGAATATTCGAGTTGATAATGGTTTTGAAGAAGGTATGGAAATCCCAATTTATTACGATCCAATGCTTTCTAAGTTAATCACATATGGCGATACAAGAGAGGAAGCCATTCAACTCATGATTCAAGCTATCGAAAACTATCATGTTGAAGGTATTCAAACCACCTTGCCTTTTGGAACTTTTGTTTGCGAACATGAAGCTTTTAGATCTGGAGATTTTGACACCCATTTTGTGAAAAAATACTATTCGCCAGAAGCTCTTTTAGAACAACAAAAAGAAGAAGCAAAAATAGCTGCCACATTGGCTTTAAAACAATATTTAGAAGATCAGAAATTATTACGTTTACCCTTTAAATAGTTTGCAGTGTTCAGTCTCAGTATTCAGTAAATCTTACTGTCTTATTACAACTTAACAACAAACACCCTTACAACAAACAACAAAATGGATTCAAAAATAAAAAACCTCAACGAAAAACTAGCCCTAGCCCATTTAGGTGGCGGACAAACACGTATTGATAAACAGCACAAGAATAAAAAACTTACGGCGAGAGAACGTGTTACTTATTTGTTGGACGACGGGTCTTTTGAAGAAATTGGCGCCTTAGTAACACATAGAACCAAGGATTTTGGTATGGAAAACCAACAGTTTTATGGAGATGGTGTGGTTACTGGTTATGGAACCGTCAACGGTAGATTGATATACATTTTTGCACAAGATTTCACCGTTTTCGGAGGTTCTTTATCCGAAACTCATGCTGAAAAAATCTGTAAAGTTATGGATCTAGCTTTAAAAGTTGGTGCACCTATTATTGGATTAAACGATTCTGGTGGTGCACGAATTCAAGAAGGTGTGCGTTCTCTTGGAGGTTATGCCGACATCTTTTATAGAAATGTTCAAGCTTCCGGAGTGATTCCGCAAATATCGGCCATTATGGGACCTTGTGCTGGAGGAGCAGTTTATTCCCCAGCAATGACAGATTTCACAATGATGGTTGAAGACACAAGCTACATGTTTGTAACTGGACCAAATGTTGTAAAAACGGTTACTAATGAAGAAGTAACTTCCGAAGAACTTGGAGGCGCAAGTACGCATTCTACCAAATCTGGAGTGGCACATATTACCTCTTCAAATGATGTAGAATGTCTTGAAGACTTAAAAAAATTATTGAGCTATTTGCCTCAAAACAATACCGAAACCCCTACCCTTTTGCCATTTGAACTTCATGAGGAGGTTAGAGATAATCTTACAGATATTGTTCCAGAAAATGCAAACAAACCGTACGACATGCATCAGGTAATTTCTGGAATTATTGATGAAGATTCGTTTTATGAAATTCATAAAAATTATGCTGAAAACATTCTTGTAGGTTTTGCTCGTTTAGGAGGCAGAAGTATTGGAATTGTTGCTAATCAACCCATGTTTTTGGCAGGGGTTCTTGATGTAAACAGTTCAAAAAAAGCGGCACGTTTTGTTCGTTTCTGTGATGCTTTTAATATTCCTCTTTTGGTCTTAGAAGATGTCCCAGGATTTTTACCAGGAACAGATCAAGAATGGCGAGGTATTATTGTGCATGGCGCTAAATTGTTATATGCTTTTAGTGAAGCAACGGTTCCTAGAGTGACCGTAATTACTAGAAAAGCTTATGGTGGCGCTTATGATGTAATGAACTCCAAACACATTGGTGCTGACATGAATTTTGCTTGGCCTAGTGCCGAAATAGCCGTTATGGGAGCTAAAGGAGCTGCTGAAATTATCTTCAAGAAAGATATTAGCGATGCTAATGACAAGGAAGCAAAATTAAAAGAAAAAGAAGCTGAATACGCCAGGTTATTTGCCAATCCGTATAGTGCGGCGGAACGTGGCTTTATAGACGAAGTAATTTTACCAAAAGATACCAGACGAAAACTTATCAAAGCCTTTTCTATGCTAGAAAACAAAGAAGTTGTTGCTCCTAAACGTAAGCACGGAAATATACCCTTGTAATCCACATGCAGACATACCATCCGATCTATTAAATACAGATTAGAATTAAGACTAAAGTTTACTTACAATTATTTAACTTTAATTAAGAAAACTGAATAAGCCTTTTCATTTACAATAGTCTACTTTTGCGGCATGCAAGAAAACCAACCTGTAAAATTTGAATTTATAGCATTAATGGCATCTTTAATGTCTATTGTTGCCTTAACTATAGATGCTATATTACCGGCAATTTCTTCTATAGGAATATCCATTAACAGTCTGGACAGTAATAACAATCAGTTGTTAATTACTATGATATTTCTGGGTTTAGGAATTGGACAATTGCTTTTCGGACCTTTATCTGACAGTCTTGGAAGAAAGCCCATTGTATATATGGGTTTTATTGTTTTTGCCATTGCAAGTATTATATGTGTCCTGTCTCCTACTCTAGAATGGATGATCTTTGGAAGGATTTTACAAGGCATAGGTTTGGCTGCTCCAAGAACTATTTCTATTGCTATTATTAGAGATTTGTATAAAGGTGATTATATGGCCAAAATCATGTCGTTTGTCACTACATTTTTTATTTTAGTTCCTGTTATAGCTCCAGTTATGGGGAAATTTATTTTAAACCATTACGAGTGGCAAGGCATTTTTTATGTTCAATTAGTAATGGCTTTCTTAGTTTGTATTTGGTTCTGGAAAAGACAACCCGAAACGCTCAAACCTGAATATAAAATAAAATTTAACAAGCATTTATTTATAGATGGTTTTAAAGAGTTAATAAAATATAAAGTAACTCTAGGGTTTACAATTATTTCCGGATTTATTACGGGCTCTTTTATTGTGTATTTAAGTGCTTCTCAAAATATTTTTGAAAACCAATATGGTCTAATTAACGAGTTTCCTTACATTTTCGCAGGCTTGGCCGCTGGAGTAGGTTTATCTACATTTTTAAACGGATCTTTAGTTATGCAACTAGGAATGTGGCGTTTATCATTTATTGCTATTATTATATTTAGCGGAAATGCCTTGTTATATGTTTTATTATTTTGGAATTCTGAGAATCCTAATTTAATTATACTTTTAGCATTTATGGCCATTCAATTTTTTACTATTGGATTTATTTTTGGAAACCTGAGAGCCATTGCAATGGAACCTATTGGACATATTGCCGGTGTTGGCGCATCCATAACAGGGTTTATCTCTACTATGATGGCAGTCCCTATTGCAAATTATATAGGTAGTTTTATTAACACCACTGCTCTGCCTCTATTTATTGGCTTCTCCATATTTGGAGTCTTCTCTGTATTAATTTTTCTTAGAATGCAGGTTATTCAAACAAAGGAATTGCAGGTTATTCAAATTAATGAGTAATTAATAAATGTCTTTATTTCAATAAGCTTTTCAACAGAAATTTCTGAAGATATAATATGTGCCACTTCTTTAGTGAAAGGAAGGAAAGAAAGCGTACATTTCTTCATACCTTTTTTATTATTAAAAACAAAGAAGTTGAAAACATTCAAGATCTTTTATGGAAATTTTCCTTCTAAAAATTTAACTATTCCTTTAAGATAAATCGATTTTATATTATTTACCTTTAAGTATCTTTTCAAACAAACTTTAAGATGAAAAAACGTTTAAATCAATTAGCGGCAACCGCTATTTGTGGTAACGATATTAGTTCTTCCTGTTTATATGTTTCAGGTTTAGCAATTGTTTATGCTGGACAATACGCATGGATTTCGTTATTAATGGTGGCTGTTATTCTCTTTTTATTCCGTAAAATTTATGGCGAAGTTGTTGGAGCTCTCCCGTTAAATGGTGGTGCCTATAATGCGTTGTTAAATACCACCAAAAAATCTACTGCTTCATTTGCTGCTACATTAACCGTATTATCCTATATGGCAACTGCAGTTATTTCTGCCAGTGAATCTGTAAAATATGCTCAAAGTTTATGGCATAGTATTCCTATTATATACACTACTGTTGGCCTGCTAGCCCTTTTCATGTTTATCGTTATTCTAGGAATAGGAGAATCTTCAAAAGTTGCTATTGGAATCTTTATTTTTCATCTGGCTTCCCTAACACTTTTATGTTTGTTTTGTGGTGTCTATTTGTTTGAGAATGGGTTTGAAACCTTAATTGAAAATTTCAGAAATCCAATAGAAGGTAGTATTACTACGGCACTATTTTTTGGATTTGCAGCCGCGATGTTGGGCATAAGTGGCTTTGAAAGTTCGGCTAATTATGTGGAGGAACAACAGGATGGTGTATTTCCAAAAACACTTAGGAATATGTGGATAATTGTTACCATTTTTAATCCGTTAATCGCCTTTTTAGCTCTGGCTATTTTACCCATGGCAAGCATTCATAACAATGATGAAACCCTTCTTTCATTTATGGGACAAATATCTGGTGGGAATTGGTTGTTTTATATTATTTCTATTGATGCCGTTTTAGTTTTAAGTGGTGCCGTTTTAACTTCCTTTGTAGGCGTTGGAGGTTTGGTAGAGCGTATGACTTTAGATAGAATCCTTCCTAAGTTCTTATTAAAAAAGAACAAAAAAGGAAGTTCTTACATTATTTTTATCTGCTTTTTTATTCTCTGCGTGACCATTTTAATATTCACGCATGGTAATCTAAAAGCATTAGCGGGTGTTTATACTATTGCTTTTTTAAGCGTTATGATATTGTTTGCTGTTGGTAATATTCTATTAAAAATAAATAGGAAAAATTTACCTCGACCTGAGCGAGCTAGTAATCTGGCTTTATTTGTTGCGATTTTAGGGGTTGGCTTAGCTTTAATTGGAAATATTATTTTAAATCCGCCTTATTTAAGCATCTTTATCGAGTATTTAATACCGACCTCCATGGTTGTTATTTTTATGCTTTTTAGAATTCGAATCCTGCGGGCTTCTTTAAATCTTCTAAAATATTTTATTCCTTCAAATAGCCCTATTTTTAGAAATCTAAATAAGGTGGTTCAAAATCATATAAGACGTATTAATAATCAAGAATTTGTGTTTTTTACAAACCACGACAATGTTTCTGCTATAAACAAAGCCATCTTATATATTATCAGAAATGAACATACCAGACGCCTAAAAATAATTACTGTTTTGCAACCTGGTTTTTTTGTGCCTCCAAATTTAAAATCAGATATTGATGTTTTAGATCGTGCGTATCCAACAGTTCATATAGAATTTATAGAAGAGCAAGGTCAATTTGATCCAGAAAAAATAAAGGAGCTTTCTAAAAAATATCATATTCCTGTAAACTTTATGTTTATAGGCTCTCCAGGTGATAATTTCCCTTATAAAATTCAGGAACTAGGTGATGTTAGGTTAATAATTTAAATTATTTCTTAAGATAGCAATTAATAAATTTATATTATTAATGGTGAAATTATTCCAAAACATATTTACTACCATTAGAGATCAATATCATAACCCTGTAACTGTGAAGAACCCAATCGTTCCGGAAGTTTCTAAAAAGACCTCTGAATACAAGCATCATTTTATTATGTACCTGATTTAAGATTAAAAAACTAAAAAACACGGAAATAATGTACATCAATAAATAATAAATATATGTCACCAATAGAAAAACCTTCTCTAGTCTATAACTAAAGAAGGTTTTTTATTTGTGTATGTAAATTGTTGCCTTTTATAACAAGCTTTCCACAACCGCTATTACAGAAGATAAAATATATTCAACCCCAATTGCAATTACGATAAAACCAATAATCCTGGACAAACCGTTAATCCCAGAAGCTCCTAAGAATTTAACAATTAGGTGAGCCCCTTTTAAAATAAAATAGATAGCTAAAGTAACGATGATAATAGCTCCTACAATTATTAAAATATCTTGGGTGGTTTTATATTCTTGATTGTATGTTATTAATAAAGAAATTGTTCCTGGTCCAGCTAACATTGGGATAGCTAAGGGTGTTAAGGAAATGGATTCCCTATTATGGATATCTTCTTGAATACGATCGCGTTTCATCCCTTTATGTTCCCTAAACTTACCTGTTAACAAAGCAAAACCTGAAGAAGCAATAATTAGTCCACCTGCAATTTTTAAAGCATTCAAACTAATCCCAAAAAAGGATAAAATAAATGTGCCCGCAAAAAAAGATAGCAGTAAAATAGCTAATACGTCTATGGCTGTCCAAAAAGCAATTACAGCGCGTTCTTTTTGAGTATTTTCTTCGGTTAATCCCACAAAAACTGGTACAGTTCCCAGCGGGTTCATTATAGAAAAAAGTGCTCCAAAACTTATTAAAAATAACTCCATCTTTTTTTTTTGCAAAAGTCGATACTTTTTATCGAATTTCAAGTTAAATAATCCTTATTTAAATGTCACTAAATGACAAAATTAAAAAAACCACAAGAACCGAAATTCTTGTGGCTAAAGTTAAATACAAACTAACAAACTAACAAACCATTGTATTTAATCTAAAATTTTTAAGTACACCTTATTTTTTACCAATCTATATTCATGTATATGTTTTAGATATTTAGCATAAAAATCATCATGCTGGTTAATATAAAACATATCACACTCCAAATCATCGCATTCGTGAAAACTTTGAATTGAACTTTTATAATTATAGAACTCGCTTAATAAAGCCGAATTGCTATCTAATTTCTCTAAAAGCTCATCTCTTAAAACCTTATCATTGATTTTGTTAAAAGCAATCTTCGCCAACCAATCGCATTCATTCGTTACATAACTTAGATGACCTATCCAAGTTTCTAAATTCTGCAATCTTTTGGTTTGGATAATTTCTTCATCCGTATCATGTGAGAAAAAAGTTTTTGAATTCATTTTAATTAAATTAAATTACTTTCCGTTTTTTTACGCTTTACTTCTTTTACCGTTAAAGATTTTACGCCTCCTGGAAATTCCCAATCAATGGTGTCTCCTTGTGCATAACCCATAACCGCTAAACCCATTGGGGTTAATACAGATAATTTTTTATTAGAAAAATTACTTTCTGTCGGAGAAACCAATTGAAATGAATTCTCCCAACCATCGTTCGAAACTATGGTCACTTCAGAATTAAACCTAATAACATCTTCAGGCATTTCTTCTTCGTTAGTAACAATTGCAGTTTCTAACTCATTTTGCAATCTTAGAACTGAATTCTTTCTAAGTGCATCTTTATAATTTCCTGATAAATTTAGAAGGCGTTTTAATGTTACAAACTCTTTCTTTTCTAATATGATACTACCGTATTTCATGATTGATAAATTATTTAATTAAGGAAAAATCCCTCTTTGTATATAAGCCTTTTCAATTCGCTCTATAGCTATGACATAAGCTGCCGAACGCATATCAATTCCTTTTTCTTCTGAAGCTTTTAAAACTTTTTTAAATACTTCAGACATCTTTTTATTTAATCTCACTAGAATCTCTTCCAATTCCCATAATTCTCCATTTCTGTTTTGTAACCATTCAAAATAGCTACCAATAACACCACCAGAATTACAAAGGATGTCTGGAATAACTTCGATTCCACGACTTAATAAAATTTGTTCTGCTTCCACAGTAGTTGGTCCATTAGCACCCTCAGCAACTAAAAACGCTTTGATAAAAGGCGCATTTTCTGCAGTAATTTGGTTTCCCAGTGCTGCAGGAATACAGATATCGCAATCTAAACTAAAGAAGTCTTCTTTAGCAATTGAAGATGAGTTTGGAAAGCCTATAAAGTTTCCACTATTGTTTTTTGAAAAATCGAATAACCCTTCTACTGAAATTCCTTCAGGATTCACAATTGTTCCAAATGCATCTTGAACACCTACCATTTTAGCTCCTTCCAATTCTAAAAAATGAGCAGCCCAATAGCCAACATTTCCAAAACCTTGAACGATAAAAGTCTTTCCGCTTAAATCTATTTTTTTATTTTCTGCCCAAAATTTAATGGTTAAAAACACACCAAATCCTGTAGCTCTATCTCTACCTTCAAGACCTCCAGAACCTACTGGTTTCCCTGTTACTACGTGTTGATTTTTAGAACGTTCAGATGGTGCTTTTGTAGACATATACGTGTCTGCAATCCAAGCCATTGTTTGTGCATTGGTATTAACATCTGGAGCAGGAATATCATGTTCTGGTCCAATGTTTTCTCCTAAAGCATAAGTAAAACGTCTTGTAATACGCTCTAATTCTGAATTAGAATATTTTTTAGGATCTATTTGGATTCCTCCTTTAGCACCTCCATAAGGTAAACCTGCTAACGACGTTTTCCAGGTCATCCACATAGCCAATGCTTTTACAGAATCAATATCAATGGTTGGATGATATCTCAATCCACCTTTGTATGGTCCAAGTGCATTATTATGCTGCACGCGATACCCTTTAAAAATTTCCACTTCCCCATTATCCATTCTTACTGGAAAATGAATGATTAATTCATTGTTAGTAACCTCAAGTATTTTTTTAATATTTGGGTTAAGATCAACCAATTCTGCAGCAGCATTAAACTGCTTCATAACATTTTCTAACATGCCTTGTTTTGGTTGTTCTTTCTGTTTCAATTCTTTTGTCAATGTCATTGTATTTAGATTAAATAAGTTCGACAGCTCTTTCTTTTACTGCTGCACGAAACCCTTTTGTTAGTGTTTGGGGATATTTTTTTGTATCTATGTCCTCTGCTAATTCGTATTCGCTACAAGACCAAATAAAGCTTTTGTTTGAAGTTAAGCTACATGAATCTACATGCCTGCATGTCCTACATAAACTTCTTTCCATAGTATCCATAAATAAGTTTTTTTAATCATACCATTTAAGGCAACTCTTATGCCAACTTTGTAAGTATAATTAAAAATAAAACTTAAAATACTCATTATCATTATATTAATTAATATAAAAGCGATTTTAAGCATGAACAAATCTGGGTAATTTTTACCCACTTGGGGAATTTATACGCATCAAAATAAAGCCTATTTTATTTTTTCGCTTAGCGTTTTTCTATCAATTTGAAGAATTTTTGCGGCTTGCGATTTATTATTGTCCGTGGCAGCCAACACTTTTAGTATATGGTTTTTCTCAACTTCTTTTAAAGTTAGGAGTCCGTCTTGCTTCGGGAAATCTATTTGATATTTTAAATGCTCAGGAAGATCTTTTATCTCCACTTGTTTATCGCACATAATAACAGCACGTTGAATTACGTTTTCCAATTCTCGAATATTTCCTGGCCAAGAATAACGTTCTAAAACTTGAAGCGCGTCTGCAGATATTTTCATCAATCGGTCCTTATATTCGACACCGTATTTAAATAAAAATTTATCGGTTAATAAAGTCACATCTTCTAGACGTTCTCGGAGAGGTGGCACATCTAATTGTACTACTGTTAACCTGTAATATAAGTCTTCTCTAAATTTACCTTTATCTATAAGGTCTTTTAAATCGATGTTTGTGGCTGCAATAACCCTTACATCTACTTTTTCTACTTTTTGAGACCCTACTCTAGTTACTTCTTTCTCTTGTAGCACTCGAAGTAACCTTAATTGGGTTGCCATGGAGGCATTACCAATTTCATCTAAAAATAAAGTCCCATTATTAGCGGCTTGAAAAAAACCATTCCTATTTTCGTTTGCTCCAGTAAAAGCACCTTTTGTATATCCAAATAATTCCGCTTCTAAAAGATTTTCTGGAATAGCGCCACAGTTTACCGCAATAAACGGTGCTCTAGCAAATTGTCCCATGTAATGAATGGAACGTGCTACAAGTTCTTTACCAGTACCACTTTCACCTGTAATAAAAACAGTGGCTTTATTGTTTTTTACCCGCTCAATTACTTCAGTCACTTTTTTTATGGCTTCAGAATTCCCAATTAATTCTCCATAAGAAATACTTGTAGGTTGCGTTTTTTGTTCCTTTATTTTCTGCTTTTTCGAATTAAATTGAAGTGATTTTGAAACAGCTATCTTAAGCTCCTCTTTAGTAAAAGGTTTGGTCAAGTAATCCATAACCCCAGACTTCATAGCTTCTAAAGCGCCATCAATAGAAGGGTAACCCGTTACTACCAATTTTGGGATGTCTGGAAAATGATCTGAGACATATTTTACTAGTTCCAAGCCATCTACTCCAGGCATTTTTAGATCTGTTATTAATAGGTCTATCGATTTATCTTTTAAAATTTCGATAGCTTCTTTAACAGATATGGCTTTATAAGTATGATAATTTAAAGATTTTAAATGGCGTTGTAAAAGTTCCAAAATATGAACATCGTCATCTACCAATAAAATATTTTCTTTATTTAAGCTCATAAGCTAGTTTTTAGGAAGTAGAATTGTGAAAATAGTGCCTTTTGGAGAGTTGTCCTCAAATTTTATGCTGCCTTTGTGGCTCTTAACAATACCATGCACAACACTTAACCCCAAACCAGAACCGTCTCCTACAGGTTTTGTTGTAAAAAACGGATTAAAAATATTTTCTGAATTAGCTTTTTTAATGCCTGGACCTTCGTCTGAAATTCTTAATAGCACATTTTTACCCGTATCTGAAACCAGTATTTTAATAAACCCATTTTGTGGTGAAAAATAAATGGCGTTGATTACCAAGTTAAAAATTACCTGCGTTAATTGAATGGCATCAACTCGAAGTAGGATTTCCTCTTTGTCTATTTGAAGCTGACAGCTTAAGTTTTTTTTATTGAAATTAGGATTAAGAAGTCCAATAGCATCTTGAATTATAGGCACTATGTTTCTTAATTCCATTTGATGCGGCATGTCGCAAGAAAAGAACATGAGCTTTTTAACCACTTCCCTAGAAAAAATAGCACTATTAATAATTTTATCTAAATCGCTATTAACAGGTTTATTGTCTTTAAATTGCTCTTTTAAAAGTTCTGTATAACCTAGAATATTAGCTAAAGGCGTATTCAGTTCATGGGCAATTCCAGCAGTAATTTCACCTAAAATACCTAGTCTGTCGGCGCGTTCCATTTGGCGTTTAGAAAAAGCTTCATTTTCAATAATATGCTTACGCTCAATCAAATTACCAATTTCTTGAGCAATTTTATTGATTAGCTGAATTTCTTCATTTAAAAAACTATCCTCATTATATTTTAATTTAGGATAACCAGCCTTAACAGAGCCAATAGGTTTATTAAAAACCTTAATCGCAGAAACTATGTATACATGATTATTAGAATGTTCGCCAACAGAAATAAGCTGGTCTTCTATTTTGATTTCTACAGAAGCTTCATCTGGATATCTAATGGCCTCTTGCAAACTATAAGCAATAGCTTGCCAAGTAGGGTCTAAATTATCAAGATCTGAATTTGCTACAAAAGAACTCACATTGTACAAACAAGTAAGCTCCTTGATACGTTCTTTTAACTTTTCTTCTGCAGTTATTAATAGCGACATACTTTAAACTTATAAAAATTTAAGGTTATCATTTTTTACAATTTTAAAACAATATTAAAATCATCTTATTTCACAACAACCATCTGGGAATTAAACATAAACTTTTCCTGCCATCTATCAAAACGTTCATCGTATTTAGTTGAAAAAACTAGGTACTGACAACGTTCTAAACTTTCAGGAAGTCTAGAAACATCACTTAAAAAAGAACCGCGAAACAGAAACTCGGCATCATCAACTACAAACAGTTGCAACTTTCTAACATTGATATTATTCATAAAGAATAACTTGTTAAAACGAAGTGGCGTGGTAATTAAAATATCAATGCCATCATAAATATCGTCTCGTTGTGCATCAATATTATGTTCTTCATATACACAATAAACTCGTAAATCTGTTCTATTGGTGAATTTTCTAAACTCGCGATACATTTCCAGAACGGCATCTTTGTCTTTTGCAAAAACAATAGCTCTAGGCGCTTCTTCAACTGCTTTACCTTGCAGTTTTTGAACCACACTTAAAACCATGGTAGTGGTTCTTCCAGAGCCTTTTGGACCAATACCAAACAGGTTAGCTCCTCCTTTGATTTTTGAAAGTGCTTTTTTCTGAAAAGGTAAAGGGGCTTCAAAACCTTGGGCTTCTAAAGCATCTTTAAGTGGTTCTATTAATTTTTTAAAAGACATGTATCTGGTATTTATTACAAGCCACAAAGATAAGCATATTTAAACCTTAGCATAGAGGTTCGTTAAAAAGTGTGTTTATTTAGTTTGAAATGATCTGATAATAGGATTTTATTTCAAATGAAACCGAAACCTAACAAATCTCATGTTTTTAAATCCTTTTTTTATATAACTTGCTTGTATGAATACCATAGCTTTACGTATCTCCGATTTTCTTAAAAATCATCCGCCATTTAGCATGTTGCAAACGGAACAGTTATTAGCCATATCTCAAGCGGTTGAAGTTCATTATATAGAAAAAGGGCAAATAGTTTTTGAAACTGAAACACCTGTTAAAGATCAGTTTTACATTGTTAAAGATGGAGCCATAGGTTTATATAGAAACAACCATTCTAACTTGGTTGATGAATGCGACGAAGGAGACATCTTTGGTTTAAGAGCCCTAATGCGTCAAGGCACCTATCAACTAAGTGCCATGGCTATGGAGGAAAGTATTCTTTATAGTATTTCTGCAAATCTATTAACCGAGTATATTACGGTTAATCAAAAAGCAAGTACATTTTTATTACAAACGTTTGTATCTAATTCAAATTTTAATACCACAGATAGTTTTATTGATGGGGCAATAAAAAACGCAGCGGATATGCCGGATTTTAACGAAGAACTTTCAGCTAGCTATTCTAAAAATCCCATTCATTGTTCTCCCGAAACAAGCATTCAAGAAGCGGCAAAAACAATGACCTTAAAACGGGTTGGTTCTATAATTATCACCCAGAACAAAAAACCTATTGGCATTATAACCGATAAAGATTTGCGTGTTAAGATTGCCACGGGAACTGTTTCTATAGATAAACCGGTTACAGAAATTATGTCGGCTCCAGTTATTACCTACCCCAAAAACATTAGCGTTGCCGAGGCACAAATAGCCATGCTTCAACATAAAATAACGCATTTATGTATTACAGAAGATGGTAGTAACCAATCAGAATTAAAAGGGGTGCTTTCAGAGCATGACATTATAGTTGTTAGAGAAAATAATGCTTCGGTCTTAGTAAAAGAAATTAAACGCGCAAACACGACCAAAGAACTTCAACTTATCATTCAAAAAACACAACAGCTCTTAAATCGTTATATAGCTCAAGAATTACCAATTCGCTATATTACTAGCATCAATTCTGCCATTATTAATAGCCTTACCAATAAAATTATAGAGTTTGCCATTAGTAAAATGGTCACAGCTCCCCCTGTCCCTTTTGCTTGGTTGGCCATTGGAAGTCAAGGTCGCCAAGAACAATTATTACTAACGGACCAAGATAACTGTTTGGTATTTGAAGATGTTAGCCCAGAATTACACCAACAAACCCAAGACTATTTTCTATTATTGGCAAAAGAGATTACCATACAATTAAACCAAGTAGGTTTTGAATTTTGCCCTGCAAATATGATGGGTAGCAATCCAAAATGGTGCTTATCGGTTTCACAATGGCAAGCCCAATTTAAACGTTGGATTACCAAACCAGATCAAGATAACCTGATGCTTTGTACCATCTTTTTCGATTTTGAAAGGGTTTACGGAGATTCAGATATGGTAGACCAGCTATCTGATAGTATTTTTAAATCCATAGATTCTTATGAGATTTTCTTAAATTATCTCGGATTAAATGCCTTACAAAACCCACCTCCTTTAAGTTTTTTCCGAAACTTTCTTGTTGAAGATTCTGGAGAACATAAAGACCAGTTTGATATTAAAGCCAGAGCCATCATGCCCTTGGTAGATGCGGCCAGACTTTTAATTCTTTCTAAAGAAATTAAAGCACATAACAGCACCATTGCTCGTTATACAAAACTAGCAGAATTAGAACCTCAAAACAGCGATTTGTATTTTGCATGTATTGAAGCTTTTAAAAACCTTCTTTATTTTAGAACCCAACAAGGACTTTTACATGAAGATTCTGGCAGGTATATTAATTTACAAACCCTAAGTAAAGCGAACAAACTGGAATTAAAAAGTGCTTTTAAAGCCGTAAAGGCCATTCAAGAGCTTATTCAAGTACGTTTTAAATTATCTCAATTAATGTAATTATGAGCTGGTTTAAAAAACGCATATATCCTGAATATTGGCAAGCTTATGAAGCCCATTTTAAACAGGCTACTAACAATCATATAAATAGTGTGAGGTTTGTGGTTTTCGACACTGAAACTACAGGGCTCGACATAAAAGAAGATCGGATTTTATCTATTGGAAATGTAGCTATTTTAAATAATAGCATTCATGTTATCGATCAACTAGAATGTTACTTAAAGCAAGACTTATTTAAAGCTGAAACGGTTAAAATCCATGGGTTATTAAAGGAAGGATCTTTAAAAAAAATAAGTGAAGAGGAAGCCATCATCCTATTTTTAGCACATATTAAAGATGCCGTCTTGGTTGCTCATCACGCCGCTTTTGATGTGGCCATAATAAACAAAGCCCTACGACGTTTGGGCTTACCAAAACTCAAAAATAAAGTACTAGACACAGGGGTTCTATTTCAAAAAACGAAACTTGACACTTCTAAGATGCACTTTAGTTTAGACAGCCTTTCAGAGCGTTTTAACATACCGCAACACGATAGACATACAGCTTCTGGAGACGCCTATATTACAGCATTATTATTTCTTAAAATAATTCCAATATTAAAACAATCCAATAAAAATCTCGACTTAAAAGACCTCCTACGTTCCAATCAGCGAATTGGTTTACTATAATTTACAATAGTTAAGTCAAATTATATCTTAGCCTGGTAGGTGTAAAGATCATAATAACGCCCTTCTTTAGCGATTAGTTCATCATGCGTTCCACGTTCAGCAATCTGGCCAGCTTCAACTACTAAAATCTGATCTGCTTTTTTAATGGTACTTAAACGGTGAGCAATAACAATAGTGGTTCTGTTTTTTGTTAATTCGGCCAAACTTTTTTGAATTAAACCTTCACTTTCTGTATCTAGATTGGAAGTTGCCTCGTCCAGAATGATTATTTTAGGATCTGCTAAAATAGCTCTTGCAATGGCTAAACGCTGACGTTGACCTCCTGAAAGTTTCACACCGCGTTCTCCAATAAGGGTATCTAATCCATCGTCAAACCTATCCGTAAATTCATTTACATAAGCGGCATTTACGGCATGCAGCAATTGTGCTTCGCTAGCATCTGGTTTAGGGAATAAAATGTTTTCTCTAATGGTGCCTTCAAAAAGAAATTCGTCTTGTAAAACCACTCCCAAGTGTTTTCTGTAACTACTTAAATTTACCTGACTTAAATCTTGATTATCTATGGTAATGGTTCCAGATTTCGGATTTAAAAAAGTAGCCGCTAATCCCGCAATGGTAGATTTTCCTGAACCCGAGCTACCAACCAAAGCAGTAACCGAACCGGAAGGCGCTTCAAAATGAATGTTGTGTAACACTGGTTTTCCTTCTTCATATTGAAACGAAACATCATTAAAAACCAAATCGCCTTTAATGGTTTCTAGTTTTACGGTTCTATTTTCATTATCTTCTTCGGTTGTCATGTTCATTAACTCTTCGGTTCTATCAAGACCTGCCAAGGCTTCTGTAAGCTGACTTCCAATATTACTCATTTGCACAATGGGTGCAATCATAAATCCTAGAAGTAAGGTGAAAGATAAAAAGTCTCCCACGGTTAAATCGCCTGTCATTATTTTATAACCTCCAATTCCCATAATTCCAGTAGAAGCTAATCCTAATAAAAAGGTTGAAGAACTCGTCATTATTGCGGTTGCAGTCAAACTCTTTTTTACATTTTGGAATAATTTTTCTACACCATCTTCAAAGGTTTTATTTTCTTGTTCTTCAGCATTAAAAGCTTTTATAACTCTAACTCCAGCTAAAGTTTCAATTAGCCTACCAGTTACTTGCGCATTGATAACGCCACGAGTTCTAAAAATAGGTCGGATATATCCAAAAGCCTTTAAGGCAATAACACCAAATATAGCCACGGGAACCAGCACAAATAGTGTCATGGACAAACTAATTTTTATAAGAAGAATTAGTGAAATTACAGCGGTTATAGTCCCTCCTACCATCTGCACCAATCCGGTACCAATCAAGTTTCTAACACCTTCTACATCTGTCATGATTCTGGATACAAGCACTCCAGATTTGGTATTATCGAAAAAACTAATGGGTAAAGACAAGACTTTTTTCTGTACTTGCGCTCTTAATTCACTTATTAAATATTGCGCCTGAATACTAAGAATTTTAGTCAATAAATACGAGGTAACGGCTTGCACTAAAATCGCAATCCCTACGATTAATAATAAGGTATACAGCTGGTCGTAATCTTTATTAGGAATGACATCGTCTAACAACGCTTTACTTTTCCATGGTAACACCAAACTAGAAAGCCTACTTAAAACAATAAGAATTAAACCGAAAAACACCAATTTACGCCTAGGCCAAATAATGGTTTTAAAGGCTTTAGCCATGGTTACTTTATCTTTCTTATTTTTATATTCTTCGGTCTTACTTTTAAGATGCTGCATGTGTTAGCTTGTAGATGGTTTAAAAAACCTTTAAGTTGAAGCAAGGAATGATTCAATTAACATGCCATATTGTAGTGGCTGACAAATTAGCAATTTTCATGGAACCTTTAATAGTATGATAACAACAAAACATCTTTGACAGCTGTTTAACTACGTAAAATTGATTACTTTTATAGAACTAAAATATCATTTTTGACCTTGCTTTTTTCTTAAATGAAATAGGCCTGTTTTTTTACAGCAATTCTAAGGATTTAAAATAAAGGTATGTTCGTATCAATCTGTTTAAGAGCTTTGAGCTTGCACTTCGACAAGCTCCGTGTGGCAAATAGATAAAACATATCACATGGAACAAATAAAATAAAGTGAGTAAAATAAACATATCATGGAACAAAAAAATTATGACACCGTAAGTGAAGCCACTAACGATTTATTGAAAAGAGGCTATACCACCAATTTTTCTTTAATGAGCGAGGAAGAGTGTTTAATATGTCACAAAACCTCTGTGCAACTGTCTCCAGACGATTTTGAAATAGATGAAATCTATAGGTTTGATGGCATGACAGATCCGGGAGACGACATGATAGTTTACGCTATTTCTTCCACCAAATACAATATGAAAGGCGTGGTTGTAAATGCTTATGGCATGTATGCAGACAATGCCACTTCTGCCATAGTTAAAAAGTTAGAAATGCATCATTAATATGAAAATTTAACGCTTTAAGTTCCTCACACATTTAGCTGTAGGAAATAAAAAATACTTAAGTTTTAATCCAATACAATATGCTATTCAATTAATATCTTTTAAATAAATAAACCAACCCTATATTATGATAACAAATCGTATAAGAACACTATTTGTAGCAACATTCATCATGCTATTTGCTCAAAGTGCCGCAGATGCCTGTACAGGAATCATGTTAAGAACCACAGATGGCAAAGCTGTTAGTGGTAGAACCTTAGAATTTGGAATTGAAATATCTTCATCATTGGTAGCCATTCCAAGAAACTATTCTTTTGTAGGAAAAACAGATAATGGCGATGGGTTAAAATATAAAACCAAATATGCTGTTACTGGAATGATCACCTTTCAAGACATGGTTATTGCAGACGGCATGAACAGCGCAGGCTTGTCTAGTGGGATTTTCTTTTTTCCTACATTGGCAGAATACACACCATTAACCAAAGAAAACCAAAGTAAAGCGTTATCGCCTTTAGATTTTAATCATTGGGTACTCTCTCAGTTTGCAACAGTAGAAGAAGTGCGTGCCGCTGTTGAAAATAACGAAGTTGTTATCGTTCCAACGGTACTTGATAATTGGGGACCAACGGCACCACCTTTTCATTATGCCGTTTACGATAAAAATGGGAACAGCATTGTGATTGAGCCTATGAATGGTAAATTAGTTGTTTCTAATAATCCGATAGGTGTTTTAACCAACTCTCCAAGTTTCGATTGGCATATGACTAATTTAAGAAACTACACCAGCCTAAAACCTGAAAACGCAGATTCTATGACTATAGAAGGTCTTGTTTTTCCACAATTAGGACAAGGTTCTGGTATGTATGGCATTCCTGGCGATTTTACACCACCTTCACGTTTTGTTAGAGCTACCGCATTTTGCGCTACAGCTGACCCAGTAGAAACTACTTTTGAAACGGTGAAAGAAGTCTTTCATATTTTAAATAATTTCGATATTCCTAAAGGCTTTTCAAGAGAAGTATCTAATGGCGTAGTTCATGCAGATTATACCATGGTTACTTGCGCTAGAGACCCGCATGCGCTTAAATATTATTATAAGACCTATAATAATCAAGATATAAAGGTTATTGATTTAAACGAATTTGACGCCGACTCCAAAGACATTTTAATTCTGAACTCAGAAGCGGAAAAAGATGTGTTTAATAACGTGAGCAAAAAATTAAAACCTTTAAAATAACGCATGGAAAACATTAATATTTATATCGATTATGTCGCAAAAATAATGGAATCTATAGGTGTTCTAACTATTTTATTTGGTTCCTTATACGCTATTGGCAAATTTCTATTTTCAATTAAAAGCAAAAACCCACTAACATATATTGAGTTGCGACAAGCAGTTGGAAAGTCCATCCTTTTAGGTCTTGAAATATTAATTGCGGCGGATATTATGGCTACCGTCGTAACAGAACCAACGCTAAGATCTGTTTCTATTTTAGGTTTAATCGTTATTATAAGAACCTTTTTAAGCCTGTCTCTTCAAGTGGAATTAGAAGGGAAATTTCCTTGGCAGAAAAACGAAAAGCAAGAAAGCTAAAATTTAATACCAAAACTTGAAAATCTTAAGTCTGTTTATAGGAATTCTTATTTGCTCAACTGTGTTTGCCTTTGAAAGCAAAAATGATGACCGATTTATTTTCTTTCTTCATAACCGATTTATAGAAGAACACGAATTGGACGAAATCCATCCTGAATTTGGACGGACAGAATACAACGAAATTATTTCTAAATTTAAAAAAAACGGTTTTAAAGTATTTAGTGAAAAAAGAAACGGAAATGTGAATGCTAGAGAATACGCCGTTGGAATTGTAAACCAAATTGACAGCTTAATAAAAAGTGGAATAAAAGCAAGCAGTATTACTGTAGTAGGAACTTCAAAAGGTGGCTACATTGCTCAATATGTTTCAACTTTAGCAAATAATCCCGATTTAAATTTTGTGTTTATTGCTAGTTATCGAAATACCGATATTCAAAACTTCCCTGAAATCAATTATTGTGGCAATATTCTAACCATTTATGAGGCCTCAGACCCATTTGGTGTTTCATCTTTAGAACGAAAGAAGACCTCCACTTGTAGCATAAAACATTTTAAAGAAATAGAACTGAATACCGGATTGGGACATGGATTTTTATTTAAACCCTTAAAAGAATGGATGGAACCAACCATAAATTGGGCAAACGGAAAATACAATGTAGAATAAAACCCATGGCTTCTATGGTGTTTGAGAAAGAGCTATTACTTAATAAAAAGTAAAACTTGCCTTAGCAATGGGAGAAAATGAAATAGAGCGCGATGAGAATACCAAAAATAAAAGGAATTATTGACAGACGCATTTTAATCAACTACCAAATTGATAAAGAGGTTCTAGAAAATTATTTACCAAAACCCTTCAAACCCAAATTAGTAAATGGAAAAGGAATTGCAGGGATTTGCCTTATTAGATTAAAAGAAATTAGACCGAAAGGGTTTCCTAAACAAATGGGTATTTCATCTGAAAACGGAGCACATAGAATAGCCGTAGAATGGATAGAAAATGGCAACCTAAAAGAAGGTGTTTATATTCCAAGAAGAGACACATCTTCTAAACTAAATTCTCTTGCAGGAGGAACTATTTTTCCTGGAATTCATCATTTAGCTAAGTTCACAGTAAATGAAAAAGATGGAGTTTATGAAGTGAGTTTTATTAGTGACGATAATACGTCTTTATCTATCAAAGCGAAAAAAACTAATAAATGGAATAAAGAAAGTGTCTTTGAAAATTTACAATGTGTCTCAGATTTTTTTGAGAATGGCTCTGTTGGATATTCGCCTGACAATACAGACTTTGAAGGCCTTGAGTTGAAAGCCTATAATTGGGAAGTCTCTCTGCTGGAAGTTGAAAATGTAAAATCAAGTTTTTTTGAAAATGAAAGGATCTTTCCAAAGGGTTCTGTAATGTTCGATAACGCTTTATTAATGACCGGTATTGAGCACGAATGGATTGGATTAAAAAAAATAAAAAGTGTCACCTAAAATTATAATTTTTAATACCTAATCTCATAGAAATAGCTGATTACAAGCATCCTTTTTTTAGGGAAACTTTCTAAAATATAATTGGATTTGAAATAAAACCATCAATAATGAAAACAACACCAGAACATCATGAGCGGATTGCAAACATGACCTTCTCCTCTGTTTTTCCGCACTATATAACTAAAATAGAAAAGAAAGGCAGAACCCAAGACGAGTTATATGAGGTTATAGAATGGCTTACTGGATTTGATAAAACCAAAGTACAAGCACTTATTGACAAAAAAGCAACCTTTAAAACCTTCTTCGAAAAAGCCACATTACATCCCAATGCTCAACTTATAAAAGGTGTTATCTGTGGCTATCGGATAGAAGAAATAGAAAACCCACTAACCCAACAAACTAGATATTTAGATAAGCTTGTTGATGAATTAGCGAAAGGTAAAAAGATGTCTAAAATATTACGTGAGGCATAAAAAACAGATATTTATTTCCTTTAAAAAAAACTTAAGGAAATGCCAAAGCACAGCTCTAGTTAAATATATTTAAGTAATTTTATCCCTAATTTAAGCTCCTAAAAGCGTTTAAAGAAGAAATATAATAGACATAATTTTTCAATATATACATTGATATTAAAAACAAAACATGACAGATTTAAAAAACAGAAAAGCCATTATTACTGGCGGTAGTCGCGGATTAGGAAAAGCAACAGCCCTTGCATTTGCAAAAGAAGGCATAGACATTGCAATTACAGGAAGAAATGAAGCGGCTTTAAAAGAAACAGTTATAGAATTGGAGGCTTACGGTGTAAATGCTATTTATGCGGTATTTGATGTAAGTAATTATGAGGAAGTTAAAACAGGAATCTCAAGTCTTTTAACAAAATTAGGTTCCGTAGATATTTTGGTAAACAATGCAGGAATAGCCGCTTTTGGAACTTTTAATGAGATGGAAGTAAGTCAATGGACCCAAATAATACAAACCAACGTCATGGGTATGTATTATGTGACTAAAGAAGTATTGCCACATTTAATAAGTAAGAATGAAGGTGATATTATTAACATCTCTTCTACGGCAGGTTTAAGTGGAAATGCCAGTACATCTGCCTATTCTGCTTCCAAATTTGCCGTGATTGGCATGTCTGAATCTTTAATGAAAGAAGTTAGGAAAAACAATATTAGAGTGTGTACTTTAACACCAAGTACCATAGCATCTGATATGTCCATCGATCTAGGAATTGCAAATAAAGACTCCGAAGACAGCGTGTTACAGCCTGAAGATTTTGCGCAATTAATTGTAGCTGGATTAAAACTGCCAAGAAGAGCCATGCTTAAAAGCGCCGCTTTATGGTCTACAAATCCGTAAATTATAATAAAGATTTATTACAATTTTTAAAACCTGCCTCAGGGCAGGTTTATTTACAACTCCTACCCTAGTACTAAAATAAGTACATTAGTAACTTAATCACGCTATAAAACCGCAAATACACCCATTAAACTTTAAATGAAAACATACTTCGAACTTCAATTTAAAATGTTTAATAGAAATATTATTGCTTTCGGACTCCCTCTTTTAATTGCTTATACACTAATACCAAGTGTTTTTATAATTATTTCTAATTATCTATTCTCAAAAACCGAATTTGCTAGCTATTTATATATTTTTGTTGCACTGGGTTTTATTTCGAAATCAAGTGAACCTAAAAGAAATGATTTCCTCAAGTCCATCTATAATAAAATGGATTATTTCAAATTAAGAGCCGTAGAGAATCTTATTTACAGCCTACCTTTCCTGATTTTTTTAGCATATAAAGGGTTATATCTATATATAATTGCCCTTAGTATCTTGGCTATTTCTATGACGGTTTTTAATTTCAACACCAATTTAAACATCACCATTCCAACCCCCTTTGGCAAAAAACCTTTTGAATTTACAGTTGGTTTTAGAAAAACATTTTTCATTTTCCCAATGGCTTACTTTTTAACCTATATTTCTATTGAAGTTGGAAATTTTAATCTTGGTGTATTTTCAATGGTTATGATTGGCATTACTTGTATGTCTTATTATTCCAAAATAGAAAATGAATATTTTGTTTGGAGTTACAATGTATCATCAAAAGAATTCTTATCAGAAAAAGTAAAAACAGGTTTATTAAATTTCTCGCTTTTATCTTTACCATCACTTATGGCCTTAGGTATTTTCTTTTTTAATGAGATTGGCATTTTATTGATAGTACTTTTTACCTGCTACCTCTATTTAGTTACTATCATTTTTGCAAAATACGCCTCGTTTCCAAAAGAAATGAATATATCTCAAGGCATCTTAATTGCAGGTAGCTTATTATTTCCGCCAATTCTATTGTTTATTGCACCCTTCTTTTATTCGCAATCTATAAAACGTTTAAACTCTCTTTTAGAATGATTAAAATAACAAACCTATCAAAATTTTATGGCAAAAATCAGGTCCTAAACGCCATTGATCTAGAATTCGAAAAAGGAAAAGTCTACGGCATTGTTGGCGAAAACGGAGCAGGAAAAACAACCTTATTTAGGTGTATTTCTGGCTTAGAAACTTATAAAGGAGACATACAATCTGACTTTAAAAAACTAAAAGACCACCTCGGACTTTTGTTAACAGAACCTTTCTTTTTTTCTAAAATTACAGGAAAAGAATACATACAACTCCTTGCTAATGCTAGAAGCATAGAAATAACAGATATGGAAAAGGGAAACATATTCGATTTACCTTTAGAGCAATATGCTTCAACCTACTCTACAGGAATGAAAAAGAAACTGGCATTAACGGCCATCTTATTACAGGAAAATAAGGTGTTTATTCTGGATGAGCCCTTTAATGGAGTGGATATACAAAGCAATCTCATTATTTCTAGAATTATATCAAAACTGAAAGACCTAGATAAAACAGTGATTATTTCTTCGCACATATTTTCAACATTAGCGGAAACTTGCGATGAGATTTTTTTAATGAAAGACGGTGAGATTATTAGAAAAGTAAAACAAGCCGATTTCAACAAACTAGAAACAGAAATGAAGGCCTTTACCATTGGAAACCGAATTGACATGCTTGATTTAAAATAACAAAGTTTGGTTTTTAATTGTTTTATATTTAGTGTTTATATAGCATATCTGTTTGTAATTAAAAAAACGTCAAATCGGAATTCGAAGTTGGAGCATTATAATATTTCAAAGAAAAAAAGACTGAGTTCCGTGCACAACCAAAGCAAAAAAACACAGGCTTTCTTCCAGTTTTCGTATCTAATACAATTTGAGTCATGAATAAAAAAACAATACTATTTAGTGGAGTTACCATGATTCTCCTTGTTATTGGTTTATGGTATTTTGGTTTTTTTAATCGCTTTAATTATCTAACAGCAAAAAACGATATTGCTAAGAACACACCTCAAAAAATATGGATTGGCGAATTAATTATTTCACCAAGGGACATGAATAAAATAAGTGCCAAGTACGGATTTGAAAATATCGGATTTGGATGCGTAGTTAGTACAACAGAATTAAACGGAATTGAAATTTACAATGCTCAAATAGAAAAATATCTAACAAAAATAAATGGAACTGCCTGGAAATCAAATTACATAAAAGAACTGGACTCACTCACCAAATTAAAACAACAGGAGTGGAAAGATAAATTTAATTAGAAACTTCATTCCACAACCTATAAAAAATACTACCTTTAAAATCGTGAATAATTATTTTTAAGCTCACACCTATTTTTCAGATTCAATAAATTAAAGAAACCCCTTAAAACAATATTACAAATGAGAAAAACCTACGCCTTATTAATTTCTCTTGCCTTTTTAACCTCTTGTTCAAGTGATGACGATAGCATTGATGTTTGCTCAGAGCAAGTATGGGTAGTGATTGAAGCTTGTGGAGAAACATGTTTTTATTCTGTAGAATATGGCCCTGATGAGAACAACACTACAACAATCGACACCAATGAAGCCACTTTCGATTACTATTTGGCAATTATGAATGATGACAACGAATTAAACTGTTGGGAAGGAGAAAAATAAAAGGTTTTATTAACGTTACAGAAAAGGTATCAACATTTAAAATGTAACTCGAGATAAGAATCATGTTTGTTGGCTACAAAATCAATAAAAGCGGCTAACTTACTAATTTTACATGGTTTTGTTGATGCTTCAAAAACCTCTTTTTAGTGTCATCCCAATCAAATAAACTAATACATGTATCAACTAAATTATCATTCTATATCAAGGCCTGGCCTAAACCTTAAAGATTTAGACGATATTCTTGAAACTGCTAATATTGAGAATTCAAAGAGAAACATTTCCGGTTGTCTTATCTACCACAACAACAGGTTTGTCCAAATTCTTGAAGGCAAGAAAAAGGATGTGCTCGAAGTTTTTGAAAAGATTAAAACGGATAAACGACATCATACAGTTACGCTCCTTTGGGAAAATCAGGTGGACAAAAGGTTCTTTTCAGAATGGCATATGGCATATTACCGCCCAGACGATGAAAACCTCAAACTATTCTTGAACAACTTGTTATTACTTTCGGAACTTTCTGATAGATCCTCGAGTTCTTTAATGAGCTTTTGGTCAACTGTCCGTGAAATATTAGGAGGAGGAGTCAAAATAAGCTAATCCAAATAAAAATTCAATTAATTATCAAACGTTTTTTTTTTGGACATTCATAAAGAAACCAACCATTACATGAAAGCCAGCTAGAAGCAAAACACGGAAAAGTTAGTGTAAGTAGTTATTGTGTTAAGTTTAAAACCTTCATCTCATTAGTTTCCAATTTTAGAAATAAAACATAAAGCCAAAACTAATTCGCATGGCATCACGTTTTTGGTTTAAAGCTACAAATTGATTATTAACTTCTCCATTCGCTTCTAATTGCTTTACCCCATAATCTAACTCCAGTCCAAAAGTCATACGCTCAAAAGCTTCATACATTACATTTACAATTCCATAATAATGGGTATGAACAACATCTCCTGCCGAATATATTTCAGGGTTATCCAAACCATCAACTAGAATATAGCGTTTTACATTATCCAAATTAAAATCTGTGTATCCAAAAACAACATTACTATGCCATTTTTTTGAGAAAAAATATTCGTAAGACATCCAGCCACCAATGGCAGGAGTTGCATTAAAATTATCATTAACTGTTGGATAGCCATCATAACCAAAACCAGCAATTGTTGTCAAATAAGCCGTAATTCCTTTCCCTCCGGTAAACTGAAATTGAAAATTATTGAGATTTTTCTTATAAATTCCACTTAAAGCAACACCATAACCTGCAAAGCTACTATTCTCATCATCCAACTTGTAATTAATTTTTCGCAATAAAGACACAAACCTAATATGTCCCCAATCTTTTTTATAAGATAAAGCCGCAGTAACATCTGGCGTATTTTGATACGTTTCTTCTACTAATGGTTCTAATTCACCATAGCGAACATAGTCGGTAATTGGCGCTTCCAAACTAAAGGAATACTCCCATTTATTATTTTTAAATTGGTTGGTATATTTTATATGAGGCGACCTTACCCAAACTCCAGAAGGCGGTCCCTCCCATTCCATAATATTTGGCCATATATCTTCATCTCCAAAATTATTCCAGTTCTGACCAATTTGCCAATGGTTTGTTTCTACATAAGCCTTACGCAACCTTAAATGACCATTTCCTCCCCAAAAATCCACTTCCACAATAGCCAAAACAGATGTGCCATTGTCGCGAATATAGACCGTGTTCCATTGTATTTGAGACTGATACATATCCACATTTAAACTACTAGTATCATCGGTTCCAAACACATTAATAGCACCAACATTAAAGGTTTCGCTTTCTTGTAAACCTCCAAACACATTGTAGTATCCATTTAGTTTTAAATTGGCTCCCAAACTGGTTATAAATTGCGGTTTATTATCTATGGAGTCTTTAGAGCTAAGTGTTAGAAAGCGCTCCTGCCCAAAGGATAAAAAGGATGTAGTAAAGATGAAACAAACAATAAATAAAATTTTCATTCGGCTGGTTTATATGTTAAATGTAAATCTTATATATAAAAAAACAACTACTAGGCATTTAATAATATTTTAAAATCTGTTTTTTACTTGTATCCTAGTTTAGTTACCTAATCAAAATTATTACCCAACTTACTAACTAACAACTACTTGTTAACAAAAAAAAAAGTATATAGCACAAGCTACAAATTCTTAAAAATTTCATCTTAGAGTATTACACAAAAATATGTTATTTTCAAAAAAGGAAGTCTGTTCTTTAAAACCCTCAAAAACCTAACACAGCACATCTCCCCTTTTATTTATGAACCATGTGGACAAAGTATGGCCAAATATTTAGGATACCATGACTCATTTTAACTACTTTAGTGGCTATATAATATGGAAATTGACTTGCACTATTATGAGTAATACCAAAATGAAAAAGAAATATATAATTATAGGAATCCTTATAATTGGCATAGCAGTACTATACCTAATCCCGATAACAAAGGGTGATTTTTTTGAGAAATATAATAAAAACGATGACGTTTCTCAATTATTAAAAGAATTCTATAAAAAGCCTACAAAAACTATTAGCGTGAATGGTTTAGATTGGACTTATTATACTAGTGGCAAAGGCTCTAATACGATTCTATTTATACATGGAATGGGAGGAGCATATGATTTATGGTGGCAACAGCTAGCTTTATTTGAAAAAGATTATAAGGTAATTAGCTTTTCTCTTCCTGATGCCATTACTAATTTAGAAGATACACGAAAAGGGATAGAAGGCATTTTAGCTAATGAGGATGTGAACCGTTTTAATGTTGTAGGAACTTCAATGGGTGGATATATTGCGCAATATCTTGTTAAAACCATGCCTAACAGAGTTAAAAAAGCCGTTTTTGGAAACACATTTCCGCCTAATGATGAAATAGCCAAAGAAAATCAAACAAAAAATAACATTATTCCATTGTTACCTGAAATTCTAATTGGGTATTTTAGAGATAAATCATTAAAAGAAAAATTACTTCCTGCAGCAAATAACAACCCTGTATTAACTGCATTTTTGCCTTCTTTACCCTTTACTAAAAAACAATTCATCAATCGGTATTATGTGGTTATAGACCCTTTCACCATAAACCCTAATAGCAGTCTTATTAAACAAATTCCAAAACTAATAATAGAGTCGGATAATGACCCGTTAATAAGTTTAAACCTGCAAAAGGAATTAAAAGAATTATATCCTAACGCAGAGGTATTTACATTTCACAATGAAGGACATTTTCCATATATAAATGCTGCTGATGCCTATAACCAAACCCTAAAACAATTTTTTGATAACACAAATATGCCTTAAATAAGTCAATTTTATTTTAAAAGCCACAATAGATATAAATCATGGGTATAAAAATCATGTACCATAGATCTTAGCTACGGTATTATAAAATAAGAAAGGAGAAATGGATATGCAAAAAAAAAGCCTCTTTAGCTATTATAACTTGGGCATTTAAAACAGAGATAGTAAAAGAAATTACCACACAATGTACCCTAATGCATATGGGTTCTATCTACCTACTTAAAGAATTGAATTTTACTCTAATAAAAACAGATCAAGACATGATATTTTGGTCTTAAAAAAACTAAAGCTTGATAACCATTTTCATTTTTAATAATTGAGACTTCAGTTTTCCTTTTCAAGAACAACCTATTAAAAAAAAACTTATCTTAGCTTAGCTACATTTTAAGATAGTTTCTCCCTAAGTATCTATCAAAAAAAATCAGGTGATATGAAAGCAGATAACTCCGTAGTTTTAAAGCGTCAAAAACTCAATAAAGACCAGTATCCTTTTCTTATAAACAGCGCAGACGAAGAATGGCTTAACGTTCAAGAACTCATGGTTTATTTTAAAATGAGCCGTAGAAGTATTAATCGGTTAGTAAAAACAAACAAAATTCCTTGTACTAAATTGGGAGGAACATTATTGTTTCCGAAGAAATTAATGAACAAAATCATGCTTCAAAGAGCCCTAATGCAAATGAACACATCCAGTCTGGATTTTGATGATTCAGAATTGTAATTTATTGGTGGTTGGTTTAAGATATTTAAAGGCAATAAAAAACCCTTCTCTGCAAAAAGAGAAGGGTTTTAAAAGATACTACAACACAGTAACGGCGCCTAAGTAACTACTTATGGCAGCATCTTTCTTGTTTGCGGTAACAAAACTACCCCAAGATTCCACTTCAAGCCCAGCCAAATAACCAGGCAAGGTAATTTGTGCTACGCCTAGATCTCTGGTAGCAATAGCGTCATAAACCTGAAATAAATTTAAATCGGCTGAAAACACAACCACCAACAAGGTATCTGTAGCAGTGGCGTTACCCTGTCCGCTATTATCCACCCAACTAATGTTTAGCACTTGGTTGGCAGCCGTGGCTAAAATAGGATTATCCAAACCACGCAAATCGCCTTTGCTAATTAAAACCTTGAAATAGTTAATAACAAACTCCCCTAATGGAAGCGCAGTTAATGCTTCGGTAAGGTGGTAAGACGTAGCTAGGTTGTACCTAGACTTGTCGCCTTGTTTCTTTCCAAAATAAGCGCTTAACACACTTTTAATTGGATTTAAAAATGCAACAACCGTTTTAAAACGTTCGCGTTGTAGCAATTGTTCTTCCGTAGCTGTGTAATTCCCTCTTTGAGGTAAACTACGCATCACGTTTTTGCCTCTCCATCGGGAACCGACAATGTTCCCTACTTTTCCTGAGAAGCCACCTAAAATGCCTTTTTCAAAAGTCGCCATAATAATTAAATTTAGATATTAATATGCCACTAAAGTATTATCTAATTATCTACAAAACAAACACATAGCCACTATTGGCGCAGAATGATTGCTATTGGCACACATTGGCTAAAAGAGGTTGTATTTAACGCAAATTAGCACCTAATAAAAGAATTGGCACAACTTGTCCACATGAGTCTAACATTGGCACTACTTGCCATAAAAACCTTGTTTTTGGGTGGTTTTGTTCGAGACTTGTTCGAGACTTGTTCGAGAATAGATTTTAAAAATTCGATTTTTTAGGAAGATTCTCGAAGGAATCTCGATGGGTATAAAAAAACACTTTGCAAGGCTGTAAAAATAGATTACTTTAGTGCTGAACTTAAAAACTGGATATAGACAATTGTCTATATCCTATTGTTGGAAGAGAATTCCTCCGTCATTCTCTTCCAACGTCCAGGGCTAAGCTCCGAAGAGACTGCCAAAGGCACTCTCTCCAACAATGGCTAAACGCCATTGAAACGGAGCTTAGCCCTGGACGTTGGCAATAATTAAAAACCGAACTTATGAAACTACTTATTTACATCTATTTTATTAGCTTGTTTCAAATAAATTGTAAAACTGACAATAAGAAAATTAATGAATCGGAAACTTTAGATAAGAATGGAATAGAATGTACAGAAAAAGGTTGCAATGGGAAATATATAGGTTCTGAATTTATAAACGGAAAAGATATTGCACATCAATTCTCGAATAAAATGAGTAATTCTGTTGGAAAAAAGCTAAAAGAACTCTATCACAAAAAGAATTATAAAAAAGTAGACTTTACTGAAATTGAAATGAGAACTCAAGGAATGGGAAGTGGAAAAGTTATTTATACCCTTTTTATTCCTTTTAAATCCGTTGACTCAAAATGTGAAGCTTATACTTCCTTTGACCACGTTGGAGGCTGGAATCATAAACCATCATTGGAAAGAAGAAAAAAAGAACTTCAAAATGTTACATTGAAAGGACACGAATTAAATATTAGTAATCTAAAAAAAACACCTGAAGGATTACAAGAATATTGGATTCAATGGAAAAATAAAGAAATACAATCAGATTGTGAATAAAAAACTATTGCCAACAAAGTACTGTGCTAAAAAACAAGTAAAATTCTATTATTTTTTTACTAAAGTACTTCTGTAAGTTTCGTCAAATATTAGTCCTGATTTAGCAATGGCAAAAGCCTG
>NZ_BMFQ01000003.1 GCF_014638915.1 Xanthomarina arctica
TATATACTAACCTTAATTCTCTCTTTTATTCTTTCTAATTTATATGCCTTAATTTAGTGTTTTTATTAAAATGCTAACTTAAGCTGTATATAAAAAATGCGTAGTTTAGTGCTAAATCAATGGAAAGTGCGTACTTGCTTTCATCCGATTTTCGTTCCGAAAATCCTCTGACACAAGCACGCACTTTTCATATACAAAACCGTTAGATAATATTAGATAAAATGAAACCTGAAACTGATTTTTTTAAAGCTTATTACTCTAGACAAAAAGATTATTTTGTGGAAGAAAATATTTTTAGTGCTGAGAATTACTGGACTGAAGTGTTAAAACCCAGCAACATAAAAGACCATCATTTTATTGAAATAGAAGAGAGACTTAAATGCACATTACCAGAAGCATTTAAAAATTTATACAAAGCTCACTACTCTGTAAATCTCTACGATATTATGGTAACCGTAGGTTATGTTTTTGCAATCCCTGGATCATTTGGCACTGTACTTAAGCTTAGTGATATTGAAAAAATGCGTGAGATTGATGATTATGACATCAATGCTATTTCACTTATTGGAAACCCTGAAGGAGCAAATTTAAAGTATTTAAAACAGTATCTGTTTGAAGAAAACTTAATATCATATCCCAAATTATTGGAACAAGGATTAATTCCTTTTGGAATTGTTAATCATGAATGGCACATCTGTCTTGACACAAAGCAAGATAAAGTTAATCCCCCAATTGTTCTTTATTCAATCTCCTTTGCTACAGAATCTAAGGAAGCAACATCAACCAAAAATTGGTTTTCTAATTTTTCATCTTTTATCAACTGCTTAACAGATTATTTAGAGACTGGAAATACTGAAAACTTCGATAAAATAGACCCTGATAATAACTATAAAATCATATACAATTTCTGGGATCTCTAGAAAAACATTATCTAACAATAGCTAATAAAGCATAGTCTTGCCGCAGGCGCAACACAAGCCTACGGCTTCATAGCAAAACCGTTAGCTTTCATTACAGCAAACGAACCAATATCAAAGTATTTGAGAATTAATTAAGTATAAAAAACAGAAAATGAAACAAGAAGAATTCCTAGAAGACTGCCAAGGTGGTAATGAAAAAATAATTTCTTTAAACTTAAAACAGGGTTTGAATCCGAATTTTGAAATTAATGGGAATACACCTCTAAATGCAGCGATACAAGGAGATCATCTACATATAGTTAAGCTACTTATTGATGCAGGTGCAGATGTGAATTTTCCAATTACCAATAATGAAACGGCCATTTTAATGTCCGCAGCCTTTGGGAATGTTGAAATTCTTAAAATACTTATTTCTAATGGAGCGCAACCACATGATCGGGATGCTGCTAATAGTTCAGTGCTATGTCGGGCATGTCAATACACTAATGCAAAATTCGTAAAAACATTATTGGACGCAGGTTTACCTATTGATGATTGTTCTCATAATTGGACCCCATTGATTCATGCCGCCTATAAAGGAAGACTTGATATTGTTGAGATGTTAATTAGTATGGGCGTAGGTATTAATATAGAAACCCAAAAAGGACAAACGGCCCTTATGTTCGCTTGCGAACAAGGGCATGCAGAAACGGTAAAACTATTACTGGAAGCAGGTGCAGATCCAAATATTGGCGTAAATAAACAACATCATTTATATGGAGGAGGACGTCAAGCCAGCCCTCTTAATACTGCAGCTTTTTGGGGTTATACTGATATTGTACGTATGCTGTTAGCTAAAGGAGCAGACATTGAAACTTCTGGAGAAAATGATAGAAAGAACGCCTTGCACCTGAGTGCCATAGAGAAACATTATGAAGTCGTTAAAGAACTAATTGTGGCAGGTGCAGATCCGAATGTTAAAGATGGTTATGGTTCAACCATTTATAGTTTAGCTGAGGAAAATGGAGTTCTTGTTGCATTGGAAGAAGCAATAGGGGAAAATCAAAAAAATGAAACTAATGATCGAGGAGATACAGATATTTCAAAAATGGTTAATACCATTTCTTTAGCTTTAGAAAACATGAGTTTGAGTAAGACCTATGTAAATTTCCAAATAGACGAAGGTATTTGTTATTTGGTTGATGATTTAAAAAATAGAGAATTAATAGTTGAGCTGGAGGAAGACGATGGCTTTGATTTTGACATATACCATGAAAATGAGCAAGAGTACAAAACAATCATGTCGGAAGTCTTTGAGTCCCTGCAGTCAAGTAAAACACTTAAAAACAAAGAATTAACTGACTTGAAATTAACATTTATCGATCATGTCATGTAAAAAATACATTGTAGAAAAAGCAAGGATCAAATTAACGAAAAGCTAACAATATGTATAAGTAATGCGGGGAAAATGCTATATTTTAATGAATTATTAATTAATGAGCGGCAGTGTAACTTGATAGTTTGGAGCTTCGAAATACCGCACTACTCATACAAGAACCGTTACCACACATTTGAGAAAAAACATTGGGAAATAAAATACTAACATTTTTAAATAAATACGGACTTATTTTTGGAGGAATATTTATGATTTTGGTAAGCCTAATCATAATTCGAAACGGATATTTAGACAAAAAAATTACGGAAAGTAATAAAACAGTTAACGTAAAAGTTATCGACTGTTATGAAATTGGAAAGAGAAATTATTTTCTGAAATTCGAATTTAATGGTAAAACTTTTGTTAAACGGACTAAAGAAAAATATTGTAAAGAAATAAACAACACGGAAAACATACAACTATTGACCAATCAAAATCACGACCGATTTATTTTTGCGGACGAATATAAAACTGACAATGATTTTGCTTATGGATTTCTTTTACTTGGATTTGCGTTTGTGATAATTTTTAAAGGATACCGAAATTTAAAATCGGATAAATAAATAAAAACGTGTGGTAACACCGTGTAAAAAACATTGCTTATTTTAGACTTATCGAAAGGTCGTTGCTCTTTTGTTAGCTACTGATTTTCCTGCGGAAAATCCTCGCATACAAAACCGCAACATTTCTTACACAAAACCGTTGTACACAAGCTGAAAAAACCACGAATGACAGAAAAAATCATGGATAATATTTTAGGGTTTTACGCAAGTTTCAACTTTGGAGAAACTGATTCTGAATTAATCAGGTCATACTTGTGGAGCGAAAATGGATTAAAAAACAAACTCAATTTCCTGAAATGGCAAGATTTCGGAACTGACTTAAAACTGATTCTCTTTGAATTTTATGTAAGACCAATTCCTTACGAACGTAAAAACATAAAACCGATTGGAAGTTTTCGCAGAAAAGAACAATCTGTCGGAATACCAATAATATTGGATGACCAAAACTTTTTCAGACTCAAGGAAAACGAAAGACAATTATACTTTAAGAATACGATTTTAGAGAAACTCGAATTATTAACTGAAAAAATAAAGCGGAATAAATTAGATACTAATATTTCCGAACTTAAAAGTAAAGTGGAAAAAACGTTGAAAGGATAAAAAGCCAGTGTACAACACTGTTTATAAAAAATGCGTAGTTTAGTGCGAAACCAAAGAAAAGTGCGTACTTGCTTTCATCCGATTTTCGTTCCGAAAACCCTCTGACACAAGCATGCAACTTTCCATACACAAAACCGTTAGCAACAAGCTAAAACAAAAATTACGACACAATATAAATTGTAGATTAAAAATTTAAAATTACATTTGCATTAGAAAATGAAAAGATTGAATAACATATTACGCCTTCCTTATTTCAGCACTTATTATAACAAAATAATATCTGCTTGGAATGTCTATGTGTATACTTCAAATAATAACTGATAATTATAAATTATAACATAACTATAAAGCCCGAGCATTTGCTCGGGCTTTTTTTATTTAAAAAAATATGGAAACAATAACTAGATTAAAAGAAAATGTAGAAATCATTCTTCCTGAAAATGGATTGGAAGAAAAGTTAGAACAAGCGAAAAAAGAGAATCGAAAGCTCATTATAAAACTTGGTTTTGACCCAACTGCACCAGATTTACACTTAGGACACGCAGTTGTACTAAAAAAACTCAGAGAGTTTCAAGATTTAGGGCATCAAGTTATAATTTTAGTTGGAGATTTTACGGCAAGAATTGGAGACCCTACAGGAAAGAACAAAAGTAGAAAACCATTATCAGTAGAAGCTGTTAAACATAATGCTGAAACATACATCAATCAATTATCTAAAATCATAGACATTGATAAAGTTAAAATAGTTTTTAATTCTGAATGGTTAGACAAATTATCATTTACAGAAGTGATTCAAGTTTTATCAAAAGTGACCGTTGCTCAGCTTCTGCATAGAAATGATTTTAATAAACGGTTTACTGAAAACACACCAATTGCAATGCACGAGATGGTCTACCCTATTTTACAAGGTTTTGACTCGGTAGAAATTAAGGCAGACATTGAAATGGGAGGCACAGACCAACTTTTTAACTGTACAATGGGGCGAAAACTTCAAGAAACTTTTGAGATGAATCCACAAATTGTAATGTGTATGCCATTATTAAAAGGACTTGATGGAATAGAAAAAATGAGCAAGTCGTTAAACAATACAATAGGTTTAACAGATAAGGCAAAAGATATGTTTGGAAAAACGATGTCTATTCCCGATAATTTGATTGAGGAATACCTTCATTTAACAACCGATTTCTCTTTAAACGAAAAACAAGCAATTAAAAACAGCTTAAACAATGGAGAAAACCCAATGGAAATAAAAAAAATAATTGCTAAAAATATTATTACTCAATACCATAATAGTAGCCTAGCTCAACAAGCAGAAGAACACTTTAAAAACCAATTTCAGAACAAGAAATTTGAAGACAAAGAATTTGAACCAGTATTAATTAATAATATCCAACAAGAAAAAAAGACAATTAAATTAATAGATTTATGTATTCAATTAAAAAAAGGGTTATCAAAATCGGCTATCCGGAGATTAATTGAAGATGGCGCAGTGCAAGTTAATTTGAAAAAAAACAAAGATATAAATACAGAAATAACCATAAAATCAGGTACAAAAATAAAAATAGGAAAAAGAGATTTTTACGAATTAATAGAATAAGGCCGGCTGCTAACACCTTATATAAAAAATGCGTAGTTTAGTGCTAAACCAAAGGAAAGTGCGTACTTGCTTTCATCCGATTTTCGTTCCGAAAATCCGCTGACACAAGCACGCACTTTTCATATACAAAACCGATGTGCATAATGCGGAAAATCGTACAAATCATCAAAATTAGAACTAAAAATGCCAATGCAAAAACAGCACATTCATTTTCCCCTACGCCAAATGTCAACGCTAAAAAAAATAAAAGAGCTGTTTTTTTGCCAACGCTCAAATGACGATAATAACGAATAAAAGTACTTGAATATTTAGATGTTTATGACAGGTATGTGTTTAATATGCATCAAACCAAAAATCAACAGTTACCCTTTCTGTTGTTGGACTTGATTGTTGTTCATTTTGGCCTCTCGATCCGCCACGTCCACCGCCGCTTCGTCCACCGCCGCTACCATTTCCTCCGCGACCACCACCACTTCTCATTCCTTGGCTTTGACCTTGCCCTCTTTCTTTATTACCACTACCTTCCATTTTATTGGCAACAACGCCTATAGATAATTTAGAAAAATCACTGTTTTCTTGGGAAGCTATTTTAGCTTTTGGGGTTTTAATTGAAAATTCAAATAATTGACTCGAAGCTGTATAGTGGTTTGCAATTGCAATATCTAAAGTATTTAAGTCTTTATTAAACGCTTGCTTTTCTTCAAAAGAACCATACTCTGCTTCTGCAGGTAATTTTTCAATCATACTATTTAAGTCAATAGCGTTGATATCAATATTTTCTTGTGAACCTTGTCGAGATTGTCTTGGTTCGTTACCATATGGATATTTTACATACACATCCTTTTTAGTCTTTCCTTTTATATCATAATAAATGGTAAGACCATTTTTAATGATTGACATTGCCGTATTTCTATCTGTGGTGCTTATATTTAGGTAAACATAATTGTTGTCTTGTGAAACTTTATATAAAACGTTTTCATTGCTTATTTGCGTAGTATCTGCTGGAAAACTACTTTTATTTGATGCGAAAGAAGAGAGACTTGAAAGTGTTAAGAGTACGAGTATTAGATATTTCATTTATTGTAAATTTTAGAATGTTATTATAAATTTTTAATAGTTATAGTATGTAGACTATCAAAATTGATAAAGGTTTAATCATTTATAAAAAAACCTCATTCTAAAATCCGATAAATAAAGAATGAACGCGAAAAGCATTATACACAACAATGTGTATAATTCATTGCTATTACTCGCCTCCTTACGACAATCCGTGCGGATTTTGAACTAAACCCAAAAAGTTAGACACTATTTAAGTGTAATTTTATGGGAAGAAAAGTCAAGTACAATTACGATTTCAAACACGTTGTGTGCAAGCTTGACCCATACTGAAATAAGGCTACACAATTTTAAACCTTATGTTTGAAAAATGACTTTTATATAAGAAACACTCTAGGATTCAAGTTAAAATGTTTTTGGAATAGTAAAGAAAAATGTACTTCCAATTTTCAATTCAGATATAACTTTTATCTCTCCTCCAAGATTATCAATAATCTTCTTTACGGAAGCTAATCCGATACCTGTTCCAATATTTCCATGCCTATCTTCAACACCAACAACATTAAAAATATTAAATATTTTATCTAGAAATTCAGCCGGAATACCTTCTCCATTATCTTCCACTAACAAATTATACTTGGATTCATCTTCAGATATATTAATTTTGATTTCAACTTTTGATTTTAGATTGTATTTAATCGCATTAGTTACTAAATTTACAAGCACTTGAATTAGAGCCGATTTATTAGTATTAATTGTCTTAGTACTACCTTCAAAATAGAAAGAAACAGTTTTGTTTGGGTCAGTTAATTTAATTAGATCTTTTAAAAGGTCCTGAACTATTATTAATTCATTTCTATCCTTTAGCAATTCATCACTTTTATAAAACTCTAATAGACCATCAATATAACTTTTTAAGGAATAAGAAGAAGATTTAAGATATTTCAGATATTGCTGTGATTCATCATTTAAATTCCCTTTGTTTTCATCTTCAAGTAATTCGGTTAGAGAAATGATATTAGCCAATGGAGATTTAAGGTCATGAGAAACAACTTGAGCAAATTTTTCCAATGCTTCATTTCTTTTATTTAATTTATCCTTTAATCGGATAAGTTTTAAGTTTTGATATCTTTGCTCAAACAAATTTGTTACCTGTTTTGCCATTGCAATAAGTGCATTTTTCTGCTCATCTTTTAATTTTCTAGGTTTGGTATCATAAACACATAATGTTCCAAGCTTATATCCATCAGAATTAATTAATGTTGCTCCAGCATAAAAAATTGCTTGATAGTCCGTTACCAATGGATTATCATGAAATCGCTCGTCTTCTCTCGAATCCTCAACGATTGTAATCAATTCATCAGAATTTATGGCATGCCCACAAAAAGAAATTTCTCTTGGTGATTCATTAAATGGAATGCCATGATGTGATTTTAAAAAATTTCGATCTTTATCTAACAATGTTACCAAGGATATTGGCACTTCACAGATATATGCCATTAAAGCAGTTATATTATCGTAACTTTCTTCTGGTAATGTATCTAAGAGTTTATATTTGTTTACTGCTAATTGCCTTCCATGCTCATTCTTTGGAAATTTAGGTGCTATCATAAAAACTGTTTGTTTTTTAAAATTCAAAAATAAGGTAAATTACTAAACAATTACATAATCATCCTCAAACAACAGTTTACAAAAACGTGTATATTTCATTGCTAGTTCTAGCCTACGTGGAAAATCCTACGGATTGTCCACTGGTTCGGTTCATTTTTACTAATTTAGGTGCTTAAACACGCCACACACGAGCGAAGCGAACTGGCGAATCAAATCATATATTAAACCGTTACCATACATACCCAAACAATGCCGAGAATTGAACTTCAAACTGAAATAAAAGCTGATAGAAATATCGTATTTGACTTATCACGAAGTATCGATTTACATAAAATATCGACTGAACAAACAAATGAAGAAGCAATAGCTGGAAAAACGAGTGGATTAATTGGATTAGATGAAAGCGTAACGTGGAGGGCAAAACACTTTGGAATTTATCAAAAACTCACTTCCAAAATAACGGAATTTGATAAACCGAATTACTTTGCAGACGAAATGGTTACAGGAGCGTTTTCAGAATTTAAACACGAACATCACTTTGCGGAATCAAATGGCGGCACTTTGATGACTGACTTTTTTGATTATAAGTCACCTTTTGGGATTTTAGGAAAGTTAGCCGACAAGTTGTTTCTCAAAAAATATATGACTGAATTATTAACTGAACGGAATCGTGTTGTAAAAGAATTTGCGGAATCTGAAAAGTGGAAAGAATTACTAACTGAATAAAGCCCATAGCAAAACTCCATATTAAAGTAAATTAGTTACAAAACCAATAGTAGCCCTATGACCAAAAACAATAGTAGCCCTATGACCAAAAACAATATGAAAGAAGGATTAATAAAAGACACTTACGAGCTTGTTATAAAAGAAATCCAAACCATTGTTACAATTTCTTACGTTCTAATAGTAGGTATTGGAATGCTTTTTACCTTTCAAAAATATTCAGAATTTGGAATTAATATTTTTGATTATGCCGACGTATTTGATTTTCTAATTGCCCCATTTTCAGATTTCAGAATATTATTATTTTCTACAATTACTATAGCATGCATTTATGCATTCATTAAACTAGATGCACTTATTCAAAGAAAATACCCAAAAACCTATTCAAAAGCAAATCTTAATTGGGACAAAAAAAGCTGGTTCAACATCTATAGATATTCTTTATTTGGCTCTTTATTTGTATTCTACTTATATCTTTCGGCAGACATCTATGGCGTCTTTGCAAAGAGACAAATTATTAGCGAATCGCCTATAAGTTTAAAATACTCCGACGACCAAATAATACATGGAAAGCTTATTGGAAAAACAAAAGACATCTTGTTTTTAATGCAAAACAAAAAAGTGGTAGCCATCCCAATCAATTCCTTAGTAAAGGAGTTTGAAATAAAATAAAGCTTCTAATAAATTTAATAAAATGGGAATAATTCTATGAGCTCTTTTTCTATCATATTTTAATTCATCTGTTGAATAATCAATTTTAAAACGTTTGGCAACAGCCTTTATAAAAACATCCTTAAATTGTACAACATATTTAATAAAATAAAAATTTCAATCTTATTAAACTCATGAAACACTTAAAATATTTGGCAGTATTATGCCTATTAATAACCATTAGTAGTTGCACCTCTGGCCCATTAACAGAAACCGATAACAATACCACTGTAGAATACCAGTTAGACAGTCCGTTTCAAATACAATTAGAAGGCGATGCTCAAGGTAAAAACAAATGGGTATTACAATCAGAAATTGAACCAGTCATCTCTTTAACTGACCAAAACACTAAGGTTGAAAATAATAAAACAATTTACACCTTCAACTTTAAAGTAAATACTGATGGTGAAAAAAACCTGGTATTAAGTTACCAAACCGAAGGTTTAGAATCCAAAACATTTCAAGTAAAAGTAATTGCAGGAACCATGGGAAGAATCCTTGAAGAATAGATCCAACTAAAAAAACCATGATCTTATCAATTATATTAAGCATTATCCTAATGGTACAGGCAATAAGTCATTTCAACTGGGTCTTTGGAGGAAAACTTGGATTCCCAGAATCCTTACCCATCAAAGAAAATGGAGAAAGAGTATTGAATCCTAAAAAACCGATAGTGCTATTGTTGGAATGGTATTTCTTTTACTGTTAAAGCGTTTCACATGATTTACCTATAAGAAGATTCGTTGAAATTTCTTTTGTATTAGATTTATGTACTAATCGTTATAATTTTCTTAAAACTGTTTTACAATGGTTTTGTATTTGGAAAGTTGCGTGATTATGCACGAAGATTTTTCGAAAGAAAATCAGTAGATAGCAAGCAAAGTAACTAACTTTAGTTAATCTAAAAGTAGCAATTTTTCAGATAGCGTGTTGGTAAATTAGTTTTTTATTTGAACAATAATTTCGTTCGTATATTTCCAATTATATTTACTGTAGTTATCTAGATATTTTTTAATTTCCATATTCTCACTCTACTTACTTATTAATAACTATTACTAATAAATAGATAAAGTCTATGGCTAGATTTGGGTTATAAGCCCTATCAGGTAGTCTGTTATGGGATTGTCTTTAACAGGTAAAAGCTTCTAATAAGACGTACTATTAAATTTAAGTATAAAACAAGAAAAGAGCAATCCATGGATTGCTCTTTTCTATTTACTATGATAGCCCGTTTTATAAAAAAAACGATCATATAAATTAGTTTACAATTAAAGTATATTGAGGTGTCGGGTTTAGAGGACAGAAATACACATATTCTCCTTTTGCTAAGCTAGTAACTTGACTTGACTCCGTGGTGTTATTTTCTACGGCTTTAGTAACATAAGCTGTTTGAATATGGTTTTCAGGTTTAGACGCATCTGCTCCCTTAGGAACTAATACAAATCCTACTTGATGTCCAACGTTGTTATTGGCAATTTCAAAAATGTAATTGCCTTCTGTTAAGGTCAATGTTTTTTGAGTAAACTCACCTTTGGTTTGTTCTAAAGAAACGGTTGTTGCTTTAGAATTCATTTTGTCTTGTGCATTTCCTGTTATTGTAAAGGTTAATGCGAATACGATTACTGCTATAATTTTTTTCATCTTACTATTATTTAGGTTTTATTAAAGGTTATATGGTTTCTAATTCTAAAGGTTGTGCTACAGGAAAATCTACAGGAACTTGAGTGGTACTATGTACATAATTAGAGATGGTTTTGTCGCCAACTAAAGAAATGGTATCTATTAAATTCCCTTTGGTATAACCTGCATTAAAGAAGTTTTCTAAAACGGTTTCATCTGTTTTTCCTCTATTCTCAGTCACGTTTTTTGCTAAACTTGCTAAAGCATTGAATTTGTCGTTAACCGTAGAATATCCAGCTCTTAATTCTAAGATTTGGGCGTCTGTAAAACCATTCATTTTCCCAATAGCAGTGTGGGCTGAAAGACAATATATACAATCGTTTACTTGGCTAACGGCAAGGTTTACAACTTCTTTTTCTTTAGCAGATAAAGATGTTTTTGCATTGGCAAATGTTAAGTAATTTTCTAAGGCTGTATCGCTATGCGCATATGTTGCATATAAATTTGGTACAAAGCCTAAAGCTTTACTTAGGTTATCGAAAATAGCTTGGTTGTTCGTACTTACGTCTTCTCTTGAAGGAACTTTAAATGTATTCATAATTTTAAATTTTAATGCTGAATGGTATTCAGATTTTATTAGTATTTATTTTGTTTTTTTTTGATGGTACAAAGTTGCGGTATATGGGCTTGTTATAGAATGATTGTAATTCCCTAAAGCATGTCATTTTTTCCCTTGTTGCTAATTGTAGCTTATAAAAGGCTTTTCGGCATCACAATAATAATCGTGCATGTACTTTTGATCGCAGTGTGTTTCTGGTACAATCGTATTTACAGCCTTTTTAGGAGTACTCATGAATATTTCAATGAGGTTGAATATAGATTTGTTTTTTAGTTTCATCTTATTATTGTTTTAATATTACAATGCAAAGATGCGATAGAAGGAGGTGCTGAAAAATGAAGAATTTGCCCAAAGGCTTGTCAATTTTTCCTAACTAAAGGAATTTAATCTCTTTTTGTAGTCTGATGGCGATAATGTGGTGTGTTTTTTAAACAATCGGCTTAGGTGAGAAGCGTCTTCAAAGCCAATATCGTAAGCAATCTCTTTGGCAGATTTGTCGGTGTAGCTTAATAAACGTTGCGCTTCTAATACAATACGCTGATGTATAATCTGTAAGGGACTTCTATTTAATTTGGCAAAATTATTAGATAAGGTTTTTGGAGATTTAAACAGTTTGTCAGCATAAAAAGACACGCTGTGTTCTGTTTTAAAATGTTGCTCTACCAGAAAATTAAACTCACGAAGTAAATCTACTTTAGAACTTTTAGGGGTTTCCGTAATCCCTTCTTTGGCCTTTAATAATCGGGTGCTTTTTATAATAAAACGTGCCATTAGCATTCTAAGCATTTCGGCTTGAATGTTATCTTCCGTTTCTAATTCATCTATAAAAACCTCGTGAAGCGTTTTGAATTTTTGTTGTTCGTTAGCATCTAAATGTATGATTGGAATATTGGTGTTTCCAAAAAACAAAATGCCTACACAGCTTACTTCTTGATCGTGATCTTTAATGCAGTAAAATTCTCTGTTAAACTGATAAACGGTAGCATCTGTACCATTAACATATTGCAGATATTGAATAGGGGTTAAGGCTAAAATACTATGAGGTTCAATAGTAAATGGAACACTATCAATAATAATATCGATGGCTTCTGAATTTGCCCAGATAAAAGTATAAAACTCACATTGCTTCGCTTTTTTAAATGGCAATAAATCGGTCTCATTTCCAATGTTGAAAATAGCGTTTGTAGAAAATTCCTTAAAAGTGTGAGTCATAGCTTCTAAGTCTAATTAGTAATAGAAAAATTACAAAAAAAGAAAATTATTTAAGAAGTCTTTGAAGTAGCAATTAAATATTATTAGTCGCTATGGTACTTCATGTCCCTGACTTGCCTCTAAAAGCATAAACCAATCTTCCAGTTCCAACGACACTTCTAAAGCTTTATTTGCATTTTTAATCCGTTCTTTATTGGTGCTTCCAATAACAGGAGACACATGAATAGGGTGTTTTAAAATCCAACTTAAAAGGATGTTATCTACAGAGAGGTTGTATTTTTCTGATAAGGTTTTTAAAACTTTGTTTATTCTATAAGCTTGCTCGTTTTTCTCTTTAAAAACAGTTCCTAAAGGACTCCAACTCATTGCTTGAATGTTCTTTTGTAACATGTAATCTAAAGTGCCATTTTGCATGGCCTTTTGTTGGGTTAAAGAGAACTCAATTTGATTTACTTGAACCTGGATTTTATCAGAAATTAATGCTATTTGAGAGGGTGTAAAATTTGAGACTCCAAACTGAATAATTTTACCACTTTCCTGTAAATGGGAAATGGCTTCGGCAATGATATCCGGTTGCATCAACGGACTTGGTCTATGCAATAAAAAAGTATCTAAATAATCTGTTTTTAAATTTCTTAAAGATTCTTCGACACTCCAAATAATATAGTCTTTAGAGTAATTATAATGTTTTGTTTTATGGGTTCTGGTTTTGCCAACATATTGGATACCACATTTAGAAATAAGCTGTATGTGCTCTCTAGGAATACCACTTTCTATAAAGGCATTTCCAAAGTCACTTTCCGTTGTATAATCACCATAGATATCGGCATGATCGAAGGTGGTATGGCCGTTTTCAGTACAGAACTGAATCATTTTGGCTTGTTCTTTAGTGGATAGCTGTTTTCCCCATTTACCCCAGGACATGCAACCAATAATGAGTTTTGATTTCTTTGTCATATAAAAAGTTTAACGAGAATCGTTTCTCAGTTTGATTCATACCAATCAGCAATTAATTCTTACTATTCCAATTGGTAGCTTCTAATATTTTAGTGTCTAATTTTGCGAAATCTGTTTTCTTTAGGCTTTTTAAAAAACCGAGATATTTAAGCTATCTAAAACTGATTTTAGTTTATCTGGATAATCGGTAATAATGCCGTCTACCTGAAATTGAATCATTTCTAGTATTTCTTCTTGTGTATTGACAGTCCAAGGAATAAGCAACATGTTTTGTTTCTTACAATTGTCAACTAATTTTTGATTTACCAATGTAACATATGGGCTGTAAACTTGAGGTGTAAAGCCAAGGTTTTTGATGTTTTGATCTAGAGATTTTTCATTTTCAACAAGGAGCGCTAAAGTAAGTTGAGGTTCCATTTGTTTTACCATTTGTAACGTTTCGATATCAAAAGATTGAATGCATATTCTGTTAGCAATCTGGCTCATATTAATCTGTTCCAGCACTAAGGTTACAAATTCTTTAACGGCAGGATGATAGATGGTATCAAATTCTGAGTTACGTTTGATCTCTATATTGTAATAAGGTTTCTTTAAATTGTTTTTTGTTGTGTAATTTTCTGCTTCATTTATAACATCTATTAGCAAGGGTTTGTGGACTGGCATTTTTTGTTGAAGAGGAAAGCGTTCGTGGGGTTTGATACCAACGTCGTACTTTTTTATTTCCTCGTATGGAAGTTGGTATATGTTATGTTGTTGCTCGTTTTCTAAGGTTATGATTTCTCCTTTGGGAGTTATAGCAATTTCATGAGAAAAAAAGGGTTCATGAGAAACTACAACCTTATTATCTTTAGAAATTACAACGTCCATTTCTAAAGTTGTGACACCAATTTCTAATGCTTTTATGAATCCTGGAATGGTGTTTTCTGGTAATATGCCTCGAGCTCCTCGATGACCTTGGAGATCTATGGTCTGGTTTTGATTTTTACAAGATTGGAGGCTTAGAAGCATAAGAAATACCATTGTTATTCTTAGCATGATTGGTTTTTTGTTAAAATGCATCCTTTTATAATGTGTTTGCTTGTAAGTATCTATACTTTATAAGAATACGAATGTACCTTGTTTTTTTGAAGAGACAAAGCCGAATTAAAAGCTTTAAGATTTGTTAATAATGACTAAGGAATCATTTTGACTAAAAGGAAGGTAGATTTGGTTTTGCTTGGTGCCTTTTTGGCGATGGAAAGGGTGAATGGGAAAATGATATTGCAATTTTAATATACTGATAGTAAATAGATTATTATTTACTAAAAAAAAAAAAAGAATAGCGGTTAGAATTTAAATACAGTCCTATAATCATGTATGGTAAAATGTAGGAAGGTGTGTTTTTAAACTAACCGCTATTGTTTTGTGTTTTTATGGTTTTACTTTTTAAGTATTTTAAAAGTTGTTATTTCCCCATTTAGAGTTTTAACGTTTACGAAGTACATTCCTTCAGTTAAACTTGAAATATCTATTTTATTCCCGATTTGGGTTTCCATAACTTTTTGTCCAATAGTATTTATAATCGTGACGTTTTCAATAGTTGTGTTGCTATTATTTTTCATGTTTAAAATACCTGACGTTGGATTTGGATACAAGGACATGTATTGAGCTAAAGTATCTTTCGAAATACTTAAGGCTTCGCATGCAGCTACATTTGCAACAAATGTTGATCCAGGATCCGTCTCTTCCCAAGTGGTGTTGCTAAAAGCGACATCGTCTACAAACACACAGGTTAGGTTTGGAGTTTCGATGGCGTAGTACCAAAAGTTAGTTATACTTGAATTATTACCATTTTGGATGTTTAAAGATGAAATTAGCGTGTGATCTACCCAGCAAAGAGACAAAGCTGTATTGTTGCTTAAATCTAAATCTCCAGTAAAATTATTGCTCGGTCCAGGGGTTAAGTTCGAATTTCCAATCGAGAAGAAGAATAAATCGGTCCAATTAGAAAAGATATCAGGAATATCTCCAGAGAAATAATTTCCGTTTATCCAAAAGGAAACCATAGATGTTAAATTTGAAAATTCTGTTGGAATATTACCCGTTAGTAGATTGTCTTCTAAACTTAAAACCTCTAAAGTTGTTAAGTTTCCCATTTCAGGAGGAATTGTACCAGTTAGGTTATTGTCCCAAAAAGATAGCGCTTCAAGAAATGTTAAATTCCCTATTGTTGCAGGGATGCTACCAGTAAGTAAGGGATGGAATGATAAATCAATTTCTCTAATTTCAAGAAGGTCTCCTATTTCTAAAGGTAAGGTTCCATTAAGATTGTTATTTGACATTACTAATCCGGTAACATGATCTTGACCAGCAACAATTTCGACCGTTACTCCAGACCATGTAGACACAGGGTCTGCTGTGTTCCAAGAGGTGTTATCTGTCCAATTTGCACCATCTGTGGCATTGTAAAAGGCTATTAATGCATCTCTTTCAGATGTAGGTACTTGCCCAAAAGAAAAAAGGGCAGTTAAACAACATGTAGTAAATAAAAGTAATTTTTTTTTCATAATAAGTGGTTTTAGAAAATGGGTTTTTGTTAACTTTAATCTAATAAGCATAGTTATTATTCTCTAGATTAAAGGTTAAGTAAAAGTAAAGGTGTAGGATTTATTAGACAATACTCAAATTGAGTATATTTTGAATAGGTTTGATAGTTAGATTGTTAGGGCTGTTTTGTGAGTGCTTGACTAGAGGTCTTTTGAAAGTAGACTTACTCTAACAATTAAATTATACAGTACTAGCAACTGGCTATATCTAATACAAAGACTATATTCGGATTAAATTTGCTATTGAGGTTATTTCTGTAAGACTTTAATAATTTATAATATAACTATTAAAGTCTTGATCTTCAATTAAGTTGAATTTTTTTCTAAGTCTATATTTAGAAGTTCTTACAGATGCAGGACTTATATTTTGTAAAACAGCAATTTGTTTTGTGTTCAGTTTCATTCTAATTAACGAGCACATTCTTAAATCTGTTTTAGATAGATTAGGTACTTGTTTATTTAGTTTATCATAAAAGCTGCTACTTAGTAAATCTACTTGCATTTGAAAATTTTGTTCTTTTTCGTTAACTAGCATTTTACTCTTAATTTCATTCTTAAAGGCGATTAATTCTATTTCTCTTTTTTGTCCTTTTAACTTTATTAAGGCATTGAGTTTTTTAAATATCATACTAGCCCATTCTTGGTTTTGAGTGATTTCAATTGCTAGGTTTTCTAGGTCTTTCTTTTTATATTCTATTTCTCGATTTAGTAAATCGTTTTCCAATTTGGTCGCTTTTATCTTTTGTTGCGTTAATTCTTGCTTATTTTTTGCTATTACTACTTTTTGTTTACTTTTAAGTTGTAATAAATATAGTAGAACTAAAATGACTATTATAGATAAGGCTAATAGTAAGATCCACTGAAATTGTACTTTTGACTTTTCTGCTAATAAGTTAATTTTAGATTTCTGACTAGAAATTTCAGTATCTTTTTTTTCCGTCTCGTATAGTGTTTGGTAATGAGATAATCCGTTCACTTTAAGAACACTATTTATAGAATCATTTAAATGTGTATGTTTTTTAAAATAAGAATATGCAATTGATTCGTTTCCTAGCGCTTCATTGGTTTTATATAGAATATTAAGCGTTGCCAAAATATTTTCATAATTCAACGTTGTATTTTGAAGCTCTAATAACTTCACACCTTGAATATTGGCTTGTATGTAGTTTTTTTCAGCAAATAAAAGATGAGTTTTTGAATCTAAATAAAAAAGATGAAGTTGTTTATCTGGAGTTTTCTTCCATTTTTCTTCCAATTTTTTAATAACTATTCTTGCTTGATTTAAGCTGTCTAGTTTTATAAATGATTTAGCAAGATACGTATAGTCATGAGCAGAGTTGTAATGAAAATAGGGTATTTTTTCAGATAGTTTAATGTTTTCTTTTAAAAAATTAATGGTTTGGTTGTATTTTTTTAAATAGTAATAATTTACAGCAATGTTAGACATTGATATACTATAAACAGTTGAGTCTTTAAGTTTTAAAGCCATATTTCTTACTTTAAATAACTCTTCAAGCGACTCTTTATAAAATGCGTTTTTTCCATATACAACAGACAATCCTATTCTAGTATTTAGGATGTTTATTGTATCTTTTTTTGACTGAAAAACGGATAAAGATTTTTGGTATTCTTGAGATGCTTTAGTAAAAAAACCCATTTCTAGTAAAGTGAAAGCTTTATAATTATTTGCTATCGCAAATCTTATGGAATCATTTTTAATTAGTGCCATTTTTGCGGCATACTCATAACTGTTTTTAGCTTCTTTTACTTCGCCAATTCCAAAATAACTATTCCCTGCTTTTAAATATAAATCTGATAATAGTAAGGTGTCAGTAATTGTTTGGTTGCTATTTATAAAATCCTTGAATATTGTTAGACCTTTTTCTGAGTTTTCAGAAATATTAGTATGAAAATTAATTAGATAATTAATGTGTTTAATGGCAATATTGGGATAGTGTAATTCGAGAGCCAAATCGATTGCTTCTTTTGCTAATATTTCATAACCTTCTTCATATTTAACGTAACTAGTTAATGTGTCTAAAACAAATAGTTTTGTAATGCCTGTAGATTGTTTTATTCTATTTTTTAGTTCTTCTATTTTTAATTTTTGATGGCCTTCTTGTGAAAACCCAAAAGATATACAGAATAGAAAACAGCAAAATGTATATAGCGTTTTCATAAGTTGAAGGTTTATTCTTGTATTTAAGAATCTGTTTTTTAAGAACTTAAAACGATGTCTATACTTTGTCTACGGCTAAAATAGGCATTCTTTTAGTTATTTTAATAGATTTGAAATCTAATCTTTAAAAATAAATATATCATGAAACTACTATTACGTTTATTAACTATTTGCTTGTTTTTTACATCGGTTTACTCTATTGCGCAGGTTGATGTTTCCACAGATCTATCGAGTCCTGCTAATTTATTGTTACATGGAAATGATTTATATATTACAGAATTTGCTGGTGGAAAGATTAGTAAAATAGGCATTACAGGCACCCTTCCAATAACAGCAACTACTGTTGTTAGCGGATTGAATGGTCCAACTTCTATGGCAATTAAAGACAACTTTTTATATATTACACAGCCATTTGATAATAAGATATCTAAAATTGATTTTACTTCTGCAACACCAACTGTAACGGATGTACTTGTAGGAGGGCTTTTAAACATTCCTTATGGTATGGCTTTTTATGGAAATGATTTATATATAGCAAATAACCAAGGAAATGAAATATTAAAAATTGATGTAACAGCAGCTACTCCAACAGCTACAGTTTTTGTAAATGGAATAATTAATCCTTATGCACTAAAAATTGTTGGTGATGATTTGTATACCAGTTCTGTTGAGGATCAAAATATTTATCATATAGATCTTTCTGCTACAGCGCCTACAGCAACTGAATATGCATCTGGTTCTGGTTATACTACACAAATTGATATTTCTGGTGATGCTATGTATTTGGCACAATATTATGAAGAAACTGTATCTAAGATAGATATGAGTGTGGCTTCACTTGTTGTTAATACTTTTATCAGTTTTGGTTCAAGTGGTCCATTTGGAGTTGCAGTTAATGGAGGTGATTTATATGTAGCAGAATTAGCTGCAAGCAAAGTTACAAAGCATTCTAGCTCTTTGTCTGTAGACGAGTTTACTATTGATTCTAAATTGGGTCTTTATCCAAATCCTTCAACAGATGAAATTAGAATTAAAGGACTTAAAGTAAGAGAGAACTATAATATTTATAATGTATTAGGGCAAGTAGTTAAAACAGGAAGTGTGTCAAGTGTCGAATCTATTAATATTTTTAATTTGAATTCTGGAGTGCATTTTATTCAAATAGGGAATAAACAAACATTAAAGTTTGTTAAAGAGTAAATAATATAATCTATGGCTTGATTTTATATTTTTATAGCTTGTTGCTAACGGTTTTATAATTGAAAAGTGCGTGCTTGTGTCAGCGAATTTTCGGAAGGAAAATTGGATGAATGCGGGTACGCACTTTCCTTTGGTTTAGCACTAAATTAGGCGTTTTTTATATACAGCTTAAATTCGCAAACCTATTTTTTAGTTTAATAGACTAATTCAGGTACAATTAATCTTCTATTTAGTTTGTTTTTTAAATCAAGTTTTTAGCAACATGACATCAGCTAATGCTAGATTTAAAAAAATCTGAAAGCCTCTTTTTTGTATAAACGTGCATGTCATGGTTTTAGCTTCAAAAACAACAGTTAGTAACAATTATTTTCTTGTTTACCGTTCCAGTTGTAGTCTTGGCTATCACAATATACATCCCTGAAGCTACATGCAATGGTATCGAAATGGATCGCTCAGTTTTGTTTATATTCCATGTTTTTACCTGTTGTCCAATGTTGTTATACAAACTAACATTTCGTATGTCTGTATCTACAGTGCTTTTTAATTGTAATTCGGAAATGGAGTTATTCATAGTAATATAAACTTCGTCAACTAAAGTTTCCTCTTCTATAGTTAATACTCTTGGTTGCAATACAAGAAAAAATCTATTATGATACTCACCTGCATCTAAATTAATTTCAAATGCTTGGTTTGAAATATCGTGTATTTCACCTGTTAAACGGTCTTTAATATAAATAGTGCTGTAATCTTCTGCATGTTCCAGCGCATCAACTTTAATGCGTATAAGACCACCATCCATCGTTCTAACCCCTATCGGTATTTCCTTGTCAAAACCAAACTCATTAGTCGCTTGAATCACATATTTTTTATCGTTAAGAACCCAATACATATCATCATCAAAAAACTCGTACATTTCGGCATCATATCCCCAATCAATAGCATCAGATGTATTTGGGTCAAGAGTAAGCAAAACTTGACGGTGACTTATTTTAGGAGCATCAAAACCAATTCTGAATTTTGGTCTTAAATCATTTTCTGAATTATACGTTGTGGTTGATTCTGACGGATTGGTTCTCATGAAAACAGAATTACCAGAAGATTCCTTTACAAAAACACGCTGACTATTGTTAAACTGAACTTGCCCTCCATCTGCATCACCCACCACGAAAAATCCTTGGGCAACAGGGATATATTTTTTAGGAGCTCCCTTAGTTGTATAGTCTGAAGTATTTATTCTTTCATCATTCTGTATAGAAGAAGCTGGAACACCTCCGCTTTTACTATAGGTTGCATAACCTGCTGGATACGCTGCTAAAACATGGTTATCGCCTGCATAATGATCCCAAAAATAAAGAGTACCCGTTATTGAACCGGTACCTGGAAATAATCCATTGTCATCAATAAATTTATCGGCATCTATAGCCGAGGGATACGGATTGCCAGCCAAATGATCATTATTAGCACCAACCGTTAGTTCAATAATTCCATTATTTGGTTTGCCAACAAAGGTGTAATTTTGTTCATCTGCAATGGTGTTAGAGCCTTTCATGGAATAGCCTTGACCTACTTTTACATCTTCCGAATTGCCTACACTCGCCCAGGCACTATAACCCAAACCAGAATCTTCCAGTTTGTACATCCAACGGGTACTTATTTTAATTGGTAAGCTTGGTGTGCCATCTGCGTACGAAATATTTGGACCAAAATCGATTTCTATACTATTATTAGGGTCTGTACCGTCTCTTAAAACGTCTCCAATAATAAAGTTAGCTCCACCAGAGTTAACCGGCGAGCCCCAATAATTGTATCTAAAACTGTTGCCCGTTCCTTGCTGGTTAATTTCTATGGAGCCGGTACTTGCTAAATCAAAAACACTCCCAGTATCTTGTAATAATTGAGATTCTTCTTTTAAGTAAATTTTGCCGTCTAGTGTTAAGCTGTTGGTTAAACGTAAACTATTGTTAATGATGGTTAATGAAGCGGAAATTTTAATTTCAAGATTTTTAACTAGGCCACTATTGTCTGGTTCAGATGCAATTATTGGATAGCTTGTTGTTACTTCGGGAATAATATTTATGAGATCATTTAAAATACTAGGGACACCGCAGCTCCAGTTTGCTGCAATATTCCAATCTGAACTAGTTGCTCCTATCCAATAATTTTTGGTAGGCGCTGGGTTAATAACCACTGTAACTGTAGAGGCAGAAGAACTACAACCACCTACAATTGTTGTAGATGTCATAGTATATGTATTTGAATTTACAGTTACCAAGCCTGTATCTGAAATACTTATAACACTTGGTGCAAAAGTATATGTAGCGGTCGCATCGTAGTTTCTTATCTGGAAACTTCCTGTTGGTATGGAACATGTTGGCTGTGTAATTGAGTCTATTCCAGAGAGACCATTGTTTGTTTTAGTTGCATAAACGGAAATGGCGCCAGTGGTAGAAAGCATTCTGCCATCTACTTTACCACCCGAGCCAATACTAACTGCTCCAGGATTACTAATTAGATTGCCACTTATGGACGTAGAAGCAGCCATAGAAATTGCACCGCCAGACAGCCAAAATATATTGTCTGGTGAAGCACAATTAATCAAAAGTACAGTCGAACCTGCAGCGGTTGAAAATGCACCTCCTATTTTAAAGATAAATTCCGCATTCGGATCTCCTTCCGCATCTAAAGTAAGGGTTCCTAATAAAGATGCTGCAGCTGGTTGCGAATAAATACCAGGCGTAAGTGTCTCACTCCCAAAAACAGGAGCATGAGCAGTTGTAGTTACGGTATTGTTGATTTGAGTAACAATAGCTTCTAAATCTAAAACCGCCTGTGCCGTAATACTATTTGTATTTTCAAAACTCCCATTAACAACTGTAGGAGGACTAAAACCACTTATGGCACCTAGATTTGTACCAATATCACCTGAGATATCGGATGTGGCTGTGTTAGAGATAGCTCCATTAGATGTAAAAAGGGCGAAATCTTCAATTGATCCGAGATTAATTTGGGAAACAGCACTATTACCTATTAAGAAGAAAAGAAATAATAGAAGAGGATGAGATAAGAATTTTGTTTTAGGTATCATTGGGTTTAAAAGTATCAAAGTGAGTTTTGCCAACTATCATATTTATACATAGTTGCTACTAAAATGAAGTGTAGTTATTTGGGCAAGGTAGACGGTCTAAGATCTATACAGCTAATAAAAGTGATATATTCGTCAAGAAACACGTGCCTTGTCGAAACAAGGTGTATTTCATCGGTTATTTTTTTGTTTTCAAATAAAAAAGTCTTTGGGCATTGTTAAAACAGGTCTTTTTATATCGAGTGAATTATTTAATCCTGGTATTTATAGAGAAATTTTTAAGTATAAACCTATCAAATTTCCATCTAAAATTGATTTACTAAATTAATTGCTGGTTTTTTTGTACCACCACATCCAAATGCGTTAACTCGCTTAAAAATCATACTTGGTATCGTTAAGAAAGCAGCCACTATGTAAGTGGTTCTAAAAGGCAGATTTATGCGTTTTTCAAGTGTGGATGAATTGTATAGTTATGAAGGAATTAAAACATGAATAAGGGAATCTGGAAGTTGTACAAAAGGATGACCCCCATAAGTAAAATAGCAATCAAAAACTTCGGAATTTATTATTTATGTGCAGTTTTACGGTCTTCAAACCTGCCTGCCGTCCGGTAGCTACAACAAGGCTTGCAGATTTATATGAGCAAATAGTAGCCAAAGGAAGAGTAACTAGCATTAATAGCCGTATGTAATAACCTATTAAAACAGGCTTTTACCATTGCTAAATCAGGACTGATATTTGACGAAACTTACAGAAGTACTTTGGTAAAAATTAATAGATTTTTACTTGTTTTTTAGTACAGTGTTTTGTTAGGCAACGTGTTTAACTTTATATTTTTACTAGTATTTTGGTAAAAAACTGGTATTGGTTATTTGCTATTGAGATGAAATATATTCCTTTCTTTAAGGATTGAATGTTTAATTTTGGAATATCCATATCAAAAGATTTAATAGAAAGAACTAATTTTCCATTTATATCAAAAATTTTGATTTTAGAAATAGTACTATGTTTGCTTTTTTAAATGTAAATTACATCTTCAACGGGGTTGGGGAAAATAGAAAATGAATTGACTTCAATATTACTTGTTGATAATAAATCATTTGCCATTTACTTCGGACTTTTATTTCTTTGGATTTATTCGATTGGCAAAGTTCTAAATAAAAATAATCCTGAATTAATAAAACCTATGAATATCTGGTGGATTATATATCTGATTTCACTTATTCCTGTTGCATTAGCTTACCGAGGAATGACAATGATGTCCTTTGACCAAATAGACTCGTGGATTTTAGCTCCAACTGGAATTATTGGATTCTGAGCAATTGCAAAAATTGTAATTTATTCTGTAAAAACTATGAAAAGAGAAGAATTAAACAAAGAATACAAAACATTAGATTTAGTTTCGGAAATATTTCTAATCTATTTTTTCATAATTGGAATTTGGATTCTACAACCACGACTGAACAAAATAATGGCTAAAATATAAAGCACTACAGGCAACACTGTTTATAAAAAATACGTAGTCTCGTGTTAAACCAAAGGAAAGTGCGTACTTGCTTTCATCCGATTTTCGTTCTAAAAATCCGCTGACACAAACACGCACTTTTCAATTATAAAACCGTTGGCAATAATTTAATGAAAACCATAATTCAAACATTATTTTTAATTATAATTTTGCAAAGCTGCACTAATCAGAAGAATAACTCTGAAATATTTGGGCATTGGATTTCTACCAAAAGCACAAATACTGTAGAACTACAGTTTTTTAAGGATTCCCTAATTTATAATGCTTGGGAAAAGACAACTAAATTCAAATGGGAAAGCAATAGAACAAAAATTTACTATGTACAATTAACGAATATTAACCCTGAATTAGAAACTGACTTTATTATGGAATATAGACTTAATTCAGAAAAAGATACGCTTTTTGTAAAAACCTCAGAATCTAATTTCACGAATGAATTTATAAAAAAAACTGCTGACTGAACAAATAGTGGAAAAAATAACTGAAATAAAAAAACTATTTCAGTTTAGTACTAAATCAAAGAAAAGTGCGTACTTGGTTTTATCTAATTTTATTTCCGGAAATCCGCTGACACAAGCCCGTACTTTTCATATACAAAACCATTGTAAAACAGTTTTAAGAAATTTTAGCGATTAGTTAATAAATCTTATACAAAAGAAATTTCAACGAATCTTCTTATAGGTAAATCATGTGAAACGCTTTAAAAGTAAAAGAAATGCCATTCAAAGTTGTTAAAAACAGCTTTGAATGGCATTAATTAATAAACTTAAAAAGTTAATTGGCAATGTGTCTTATAAAATTTATAAAATAAATTTTATAGAGGTTACACGTCCATTATCATCTTGAATATGGGCTACATAAAATCCACTACTAAAAGTGGCTACATCAACCTTGTTACCTGGTGTTTCAGTTAATAATTTACCAGTAATATCAAAAATACTTATTGTTTTAATATCTGTATTATTATTTATAACTTTTACAAACCCAGCATTGACAATTAAGCTAAGAGATGCATTTACAGAATAATCTTCAATAGATAATCCAGCAACTGAAAGCGCTTCAATATCATCAAATTCAAGACTTTCAGTACCATCTCCATTGTCATCAACTCGTGTAATTGACATTCCAAAAACATCTGATAATAAATCATTAAGACTCATTGGGCCTTCAACATTTAACCCTGATGCTAGCAAAGGAATTGTATATGTTACAAAACTTGTAGCAGAAGCTGGTATTGAAATACTCGTTGATTCCGCCATAGTAATATTTTCATCCAATTGATCGTCGAACAATAGAACAACAAGTTCCATATCAACACCAGATAAATTTCTAGCTTTAAAACTAATTCCTCCAATTCCTACGGTTGTATAATCTCCACCCCAATTTGTAATGTTATCAATAATTAATCTATTAGGTGGAAGTGTTCCTGGAAGTATTGATTCAGTTCCACCTGCTGTTAAGAACCCATTAGCTACTGATACAGGTGTAAAAAAAGAATTTAAATTACCCCAGCCTTCAAAATCTCCATCAATATCAAAAGTACTTGTTTGTCCAATACTAATTTGCCCATAAGATATTTGAGCTAAAAGAATAAATAAAATGTAAAGTTTTTTCATGTTTTTTTTATTAAAATTATTTTTGCAAAAGTAAGACTTTTTGTTTAAATTTAAGAACAACACTTACTATAAAAATTATTATCTCGGTGCTATTAATTCGACTGAACCCCTATATTTATTGAGCTTTTTAAAACAAAACTTCGAGACAAATAATTATTTTATTTATATCTAACCATTGCCAGTAATGCTAAAAAGTACAATCAAAAAACAAAATGATGAATAAATTTTTAAAGCAAAACATTGGCTTCTTTTCACTATTATGTTTAGTATTCCAATTTTATTTCAAATAGTAATGAAGGGAACAATGTTTTACAATATTAATTCCTAAAAAATCCTGACCTAACAGAAATGTTTAATATGTTTAAATTTTTCCCTATAATAATGATACTCTATATGGGATTTTCTTTGCTTGGTTTTTGTTTATTCATTTTATTGTAGAAATTTGCAATGAATTCAACGACAAGCGGATTGTGCCTAATATTGCCATAACTTTAAAACTTATCTTAATAAAACAAATATATCCAAATAGACCTTGACAATTTAAAATTGAAAGTACTTAATAGAAACGCTAACACCCCAATAATGGCGAATACTCTTAAAGGCGACAAATCAATAAAATACCAAAACACCACAAGACTTGTTATCATTTGTGCTGCAGCAAGTGCATAGCTTACAAACATAGCCCCAAAAAAGAAACCAACTTCTCTTTCAAATTTATAATTGCACTCTGGACATTTATTGTTCATTTTCGGAATTTTAAACAATAAAAGGTTTCCGCCATTCATAAAAATATTTCCTTTTTTACAATTTGGACACTTACAATTCAATGCATCAATTACTTTACTCATCACAAAATGTTTTATAATGCAAAATTAAGACAGTAAATAGCTTGTATTCATATAAAATGTACGCCATTTTTTGTACTTTTCGGACATACAATATGAAAATACCCGTTTTAAATATTAGTCAGTTTAAAGAATCTACACCTCTTAATGATGTGTATATAAATTCTTTTTCGAGTCACATACAGCGTAATAAGGCGTTAATTAATAAACCACATAGTCATAATTTCTATCTATGTGTACTATTTACCGAAGGTACAGGTACACACGAAATTGATTTTAATTCTTATAGTATAAATCCTGGCAAGGTGTTTTTGTTAAAACCAGGACAAACACATTTTTGGAAATTTGAGACACAACCCCAAGGATTTATCTTTTTTCATTCTCAAGAATTTTATGAACTAAAGTTTTTAGAACATAAGCTCCATTCATTTCCTTTTTTTTATTCGAATCAAAACCCTCCTTTTTTAGAATTAGCTCCTAATAAGCTGAACGAATTAAATCTTAAACTTCAGGAAGTTTATACTGAATATTTACAAACCAATCTGTTAAGAGAGTTAAAAATAGTAAATTCATTAAATAACATTTATATAGAATTAACAAGGGCGTATACAGTTGATATCAATTTAGAAAAGCTTAATTCTCCAAACTATTCTAATATACTTGAAACTTTAGAGAATTTAATTGACACCCATTTTTATAGACAAAAATTACCTAAATTTTATGCTGATAAATTAAGCATAACCACCAAGCACTTGAATAGAGTAGTAAAAAAAACCATAAATAAAACCACAAGCCAATTAATCTCTGAAAGGATTATTCTAGAAGCAAAAAGATTGATTGTACATTCTCACGACAATTTAGCCAATATCGCATATACCCTCGAATTCTCGGACTATGCCTATTTTTCTAAGTTTTTCAAATTAAAAACGGGGATGACGCCTTTGGATTTTCGGAAAAAGTATTTTTAATGAAATTTCGATTCTTTAAAAGTATTTTGCCCAACATCATATATAATTTATTGCTAAATTAGGAACTTAAACACGTCACTAATCCTACAAAAAACTGTTCATCAGTAACAAACCAAAACTTTAAAATAATGAAAATAAAACTCTTACTAATCTCTTTAATTATTTTTCAATTCGCCAGTTGTCAATCAAATAAAAAAAGTAATATCAAGGAAATAAATAAAAACGGATATATCATTTCATATCCATCCAATTTAAAGTCAGATGAAAGTGGTAAACATGGAAGTGAATTTTTATTGTTTACCGAAAAAACAGATTCTACGGATAATTTCAGCGAGAACATTAATTTAATTATACAAAATTTAGAAACCTTAAATTTAGACTTAAACAAATTTGTGGAAATAACAGAAAATCAGATTAAAGCAAACGGAAACTTAATTTCAAGTGAAAGGATAAAAAATAACACTTCGGAATTTCAAAAAATAATTTATAGTGTTCCCTTAAATAATTTTGATTTAAAATTTATTCAGTATGATTTCGTAGTAAATAATAAAGCATATATACTGACTTTTACTGCTAAGGAAAATGAATTTGACACCTATTCTTTTGAAATGGAGAAAATCATGAAAACATTTAAAATAGAATAAAACGGAGCGTATAAAATCGTTCAGAATTTATTGCTTTTTACTCTCCTATTCATGAAAATTCCGTCACTTTTCTATTCGTTTTTTATTTGCTAAAAGAGTTGCCTAACCAGACAACGTATCATAAACAAAACCCTGAGCATACATAAAAATATTCTCGACTAGATTGAAACCTAAAATATGGACTTAAAAAACCCTTTAACATTTTTCCCATTACTTATAACAGCAAACATTCTCGCTTTCATACTAACTATTATTATTAGTAAGCTATGGAATAATTTTTATAACCATAAAGAATCCCTCCATAAAAAGGAAATAATAGGATCGATTCTTATTTTATTTGTCAATATTATAATAGCAATACCTGGATATTTCCTTTGGCTTAAAGGAATCGTCGTATTTTCTAACTCTAATATATTCTTATCTTTTATTAGTGTATTCTTCTTAATGGATTTTTTGATGTATGTTTTACATTATTTATCTCATAATATAGGCGTACTAAATAAAATCCACTCCAAACATCACGAACATACGGATAGTTTTAATTCAGTCAGCTTATATCATATGTCTCCTTGGGAATCTATCTTTTTTGGACTATTACTAACAATGCTTACTGTAATTTTTCAGTTTAACCTTTATGGTTTTATTTTATTTCTAATTTTCAATTGGTTATATGGTGTAATGACTCATTTAAACGGGAACACATTTAAGCATTCTTTATTTGTTTTCACAACTAATACATTTCATAAAACTCACCATAAGCTTAATCATAAAAATTATGGATTCTATACTTTTTTGTGGGATAATTTATTTAAAACAGAAATGAAAGATTAGCCTTAAAACCATTCTTTAAGACAACTTTATGAATAAAATTCAAAGGCCATTTTTAAGACCTTTATTAATAATGCTTACTTTAGGAGACCTAATTACTTAGCAAGTTTAACTTTACATTCCTATTAAGCAACAAGATGGAATAAATGGATGCCATTTTAAAAGGAATTAAAACTCAAAAACATCTTAAAAAACTAACAAACCATGAAACTAAACACCTTTAAAATCCTCGTATTTGCTTGTCTGTTCGCTTTTAATTTCAACCTAAAAGCACAAGTAAACTGGACTAATGATGGAGATTCTTACTTTAAATTAGAAAACAATCAACTGGTTACCTATACCCTGCCCAACCAAGTTGTTAAAACAGTTATTTCTAAAAAACAACTAACCCCAGCGGGTCAAACAGAACCTTTAAACATCTCTCACTTTTCCTTTTCAACAGATCAGCAAAAAGTACTCTTGTTTACAAATACGGTAAAAGTCTGGAGATTAAACACAAAAGGAGACTATTGGGTTTTCAACTTTAAAACAAATACTCTGAAACAAATAGGAAAAACACTGCCTCCTTCTTCCCTAATGTTCGCAAAATTCTCTCCAGACGGAAAGTCTATTGCATATGTATCTAACAACAATTTATACAGCGAAGATTATGCTAGTGAAAGCATCAAACCCTTAACAACCGATGGTACTGTTTCTTTAATTAACGGCACTTTTGATTGGGCTTACGAAGAAGAATTTTCTTGTAGAGACGGCTTTAGATGGAGTCCAGACAGCAAGTCTATTGCCTATTGGCAGATTGATGCCAGTAAGATCAAGAAGTTTTACATGATTAATAATACAGATGCTATTTATTCTGAATTAATTCCTTTAGAATATCCTAAAGTTGGCGAAACACCTTCTGCATGTAAAGTAGGTGTTGTAAATATTTCAGATGCTAAAACCACATGGATGGATGTTCCTGGAGATCCTTCCCAACATTACTTGGTTAGAATGGAATTTATTCCAGCAAGCAACACCCTATTAATTCAGCAATTAAATAGAAAGCAAAACGAAAGCATATTATACACGGCAGATGCTTTAAACGGAAAGACTAAAAAAATTCAAGAAGAATCAGACGATGCTTGGGTAGATTTATTTCAATTAGGTAATCCATATGCTGTAGATTACACCAACAATTTTAGTTTTTCAGACGATAATAAGAGCATACTTTGGGCTTCAGAAAAAGATGGCTGGAGACATTTATATCAAGTTTCTTTAGAAGGAAAATCTGAAGTCCTTATCACAAATGGCGATTATGATGTGATTGATTTAAAACATATCAATACAAAAGAAGGCTATGTATATTACTTAGCATCACCAGATAATGCCACGCAAAAATATTTGTATAGAACAAAGCTAAACGGCAAAGGTAAAAACGAATTATTAAGTCCGGAAAGCTTAAAGGGAACTCATGACTATTCCTTCTCTACCAATGGTAAATACGCATACCATACCTTTTCAAATCATTATACACCATATTCAAGAGAATTTATTACTGTCTCTAACCAAGAAGCTTTAACTGAAGAAGAAAGCATTGTTAAGAAACTAAAAACCATAGAAAAAGAACCAACTACGGAATTCTTTACTGTTACCACTGCAGACAATGTTACCATGGACGGATGGATGGTAAAACCAACCAATTTCGATCCAACTAAAAAATACCCAGTCGTGTTTTATGTCTATTCTGAACCTGCAGGAGCAACGGTAGTAGATGCTTATAATGTAGGTAGAAACAGAAACTACAAGGGCAATATGGCAGACGATGGCTACATCTATATTTCTTTAGATAATAGAGGAACGCCTGCTCCAAAAGGACGTGAATGGAGAAAATCTATATATAGAAAAATTGGAGTCATTAATATTAATGATCAAGCCATGGCCGCTCAAGAAATCCTTAAATGGGATTTTGTAGATCCAGAACGTGTTGCTGTTTGGGGACATAGTGGTGGTGGTTCTGCCACATTAAATTTAATGTTTAGATACCCTGAAATATACAAAACAGGTATTTCCTTAGCCGCTGTTGCAAACCAATTAACTTACGATAATATTTATCAAGAACGTTATATGGGCTTACCACAAGAGAATATGGAAGATTTTATCAATGGTTCTCCAATGACTTATGCCAAAAATTTAGAAGGAAATTTACTTTATATTCATGGTACAGGAGATGATAATGTCCATTATCAAAACGCCGAAATATTGGTAAATGAGTTGATAAAATATAACAAACAGTTTCAATTCATGCCTTATCCTAATAGATCTCATTCCATAAGAGAAGGCGAAGGAACTTCAGAACATTTATCAACTTTATACACCAATTACTTAAAGCTAAACTGTCCTCCAGGAGGAATATAAATTACACATATTCTATTCGAGATAAAACCAAGTAGTTATATTGTTTTCCTTAAGAAGGAAATCAGGAATAATAACAGCATAATAACTACATGGTTCACAGTAAATTCCTTTAGAGCAATAAATAAGTATAATAGAAAAGCGCCTCCTAAGAGACGCTTTTCTATTATTAATATATGTAAACTCTTATTTTAAAGCGAATTATCCATAATATCTTGAACTACTTCTGGATTTAGTAAGGTACTGATATCACCTAAATTAGAAGTGTCATTTTCTGCTATTTTACGTAGAATACGTCTCATAATCTTTCCAGAACGTGTTTTTGGTAAACCTTCTGTAAACTGTATCTTATCAAGTTTAGCTATAGGCCCTATTCTATCTGAAATAAGCTGGTTAATCTCTTTACGCAAATTGTCGTGAACTCTACTTTCACCTACTTCTTTAAGCGTAACAAAACCATACAATGCACTTCCTTTAATATCATGTGGAAAACCAACAATAGCGCTTTCAGAAACTGCAGGATGTTCATTAATAGCATCTTCAATAGGAGCTGTTCCTAAGTTATGACCAGAAACAATAATCACATCGTCTACACGGCCTGTAATTCTGTAATAGCCAACCTCATCTCTTAAGGCGCCATCACCTGTAAAGTACATGTTTTCATAAGCTGAAAAATAAGTATCCTTATAACGTTGGTGATTGCCCCAAATAGTTCTTGCAATACTTGGCCATGGAAATTTAATACATAAACGCCCTTCAACCTGATTACCCTTTTGCTCCAAGCCATTCTCATCCATTAAAGCAGGTTGAATACCTATAAAAGGTAAGGTTGCATAGGTTGGTTTTGTGGGTGTTACAAAAGGAATAGGTGTTATCATAATCCCACCTGTTTCTGTTTGCCACCAGGTATCTACAATCGGACTCTTCTTCTTCCCAACAACATCATTATACCAATGCCAAGCCTCTTCATTTATTGGTTCTCCAACAGAACCCAAAACTTTTATAGAAGAAAGATCGTATTTCTCTACCAATTCTGCACCTTGTTTCGCCAAGGCACGAATGGCCGTTGGCGCGGTATAAAATTGGTTGACTTTATGCTTTTCAACAATTTGCCAAAAACGTCCAAAATCTGGATAATGTGGTACCCCTTCAAACATAACTGTAGTAGCACCATTAGCTAAGGGTCCATAAACAATATAGCTATGTCCTGTAATCCAACCAATATCTGCCGTACACCAATACACATCATCTTCACGATATTGGAATACATTTTTAAAAGTATAAGCAGTATAAACCATATATCCGGCTGTGGTATGAACCATCCCTTTTGGTTGTCCTGTAGAACCCGAAGTATATAAAATAAACAACGGATCTTCAGCGTCCATAACCTCAGCTTCTAATTCATCGGAAGCAGCATCTAATAAAGGCTGTAACCATTTATCACGACCTTCAGTCATAACAACATCGCCACCAGTACGATTAACAACTAAAACGGTTTCAACACCATCACAGTTTTCTAAAGCTTCGTCCACAATACCTTTTAAATCGATGGATTTGGTACCACGAAAGGAACCATCGGAAGTAATGACCATTTTACAATCGCAATCATTAATTCTGCTTGATAATGCTCTTGAAGAGAACCCTGCAAATACGACCGAATGAATGGCTCCTATTTTAGCACAAGCTAAAAGAGAAATGGCTAGTTCTGGAATCATAGGTACATAAATACACACCCGATCTCCTTTTTTAATGCCATGATCTTTTAAGACATTGGCAAACTTATTCACTTTATGATAAAGCTGTCTGTAACTAATATGTTGCGCTTCTTCATCTGGATTATTAGGCTCAAAAATAATGGCTGTTTTATCTCCTCTGGTTGCCAAATGTCTATCGATACAATTCTCTGTGATATTTAGTTTTGCACCTTCAAACCATTTTATTTCAGGTTTTGAAAAATCCCAACTCATGACCTTATCCCACTTCTTTCTCCATACAAAATGTTCTTCTGCAACTTCTTCCCAAAAATTTTCTGGTTCGCGAATGGATTTTCTATAGACTTGGTAGTATTCTTCTAAATGTTTTATGTGGTAATTACTCATAATGTTTTTAATTTTTATGTATTCCTATTTGATTGGTTTTGTAAACAGATGCTATTTCGTTAATTATTTCTGGATCGTCGATGGTAGATGGAATGTTATACTTCAAATCATCAGCAATATGACGTAATAATTTTCTAAGTATTTTACCAGAGCGTGTTTTAGGCAAACGCTGTACAATTAACACATCTCTAAAAGAAGCTACAGCACCAATTTCCCTTCTTACATCTTTAATAATTTCTTTTTGAATAGTTTCATCACTTTGAGACACTTCTGCCTTTAAAACGACTAAACCTAATGGCTTCTGTCCTTTTAATTCGCAATGCACTCCAAAAACAGCACATTCTGCAACAGATTGATGGGAAGACACAATTTCTTCCATCTCGGCGGTTGAAAGACGGTGTCCAGCTACATTTATAATATCGTCCACACGACCAGTTATAAAGACATAGCCATCTTCATCTTTGTAGCCACCATCACCTGAAAAATAATAACCTGGAAAACGTTCCAAATAACCTTTCTTAAAACGTTCTGGATTCCCCCAAAGATTGGTTAATGTTCCAGGAGGCAAGGGTAACTTAATGGCAACATAGCCTTCAGTACTTGAAGGAGCTTGTTCGCCATCTTCCGTTAAAATTTGAATATCGTAACCGCAAACCGGTAAGGTAGCGGAACCTGGTTTAACAACTTCTAAGGCCACTCCAACCATATTTGAAATCATAGGCCATCCACTTTCTGTTTGCCACCAATGGTCTATTACGGGTATCTTTAATTGATCTTGAGTCCATTGTAATGTTGCCGCGTCGCAACGTTCTCCTGCCAAAAATTGGTATTTCAAACAAGACAAGTCGTAGCGTTTTATAAAGAGTCCAAGAGGGTCTTCTTTTTTAATTGCTCTAATAGCCGTTGGAGCGGTAAACATAGCGCTTACACGATGTTCGCTTATCACTCTCCAAAAGGTAGAAGCATCAGGAGTTCTAATAGGTTTTCCTTCAAAAAGTATGGTTGTATTTCTATTCAATAAAGGGCCATATACAATAAAACTATGTCCTACTACCCAACCAACATCACTTGCTGCCCAAAAAACTTCTCCAGGATTTACACCATAAACATAATTCATAGAGAATTTTAAAGCCGTGGCATAACCTCCGGTATCTCGAATAATTCCCTTAGGTGTTCCGGTTGTTCCAGAGGTGTATAAAACATAGGAAGGATGTGTTGACTCTAGGTGAATAGCTTCCACTTCTTTTGCCTGATTTACAAAGCTTTTATAATCAATATCATAATCTTTCTTTGGAATTTCTGCTTTCAAATGCCTATCAAAAACAATAACATGATTAGGTTTATTCACTGCTAAATCAATTGCTTCATCCACATAAGGCTTGTATGGTATTATCTTTTCAATTTCTATACCACTGCAAGCTGTAATAATGGCCTTGGGTTTACAGTCGTCTATTCGAATCGCTAATTCATGAGGAGCAAAGCCTCCAAATACCACGGAATGAATAACTCCAATTCTAGCACAAGCCAACATGGCATATGCTGCTTGAGGAATCATAGGCATATAAATAATAATGGTGTCGCCTTTTTCAAGTCCTAGAGATTTTAAACCTCCGGCAAGTTTAGCTACTTCACTATGCAGTTCATTAAAAGTTATTTTTTGAATGGTATTGGTAACTGGAGAGTCGTAAATAATGGCTACTTGCTCTCCAAACCCATCCTTGATATGCTTATCAATACAGAGATAACTTAAATTAGTTTCACCGTCTTCAAACCACTGATCGTAATCATTTTTATCTTTTGATAGAATGGTACTGGGTTTCTTAAACCATTCCAATTGGTCACTCTGCTCTTTCCAAAAGACCTCTGGATGTTCAATACTTTTTTTGTATATTTTTTGATATTTCATGACTTTGTTTTTTTGGAATTAAACAAGCCAAACCAATTTGGGTTTAAAACTTTTAATTTGATAAGCGCCCATATAATAGCCACAAAGCAAATTCCTATAACCATAGAGTTTATGGCACTTATAGGCATTTCATTTTCGAATTTAAATCGATAAAATAAGGTAGCTACAACATAGATAGTTATAATAATATCTGATGCCATAGGATTGATACGTAATTTCATATCGCTGATACTTTTACAAATTGGGGAGGCTATATATAACCCAACCAATTCTAATTAAACATTGTTTGTTTGCACACAAAACCAATGAATTAATTTAGAAGTTCAAGTATTTCTGAAACTATCTTTTTTACTGAAAACGGCTTTGACAAATACTTATCTGCTCCTAGTTTTAAGCCTTTTTCAACATCTGAAGCTTTATTTTTTGCAGTTAAAAAAACCACTTTCGTATTTTTTAAACTGTCTTGTTTTTTAATGAAATCTAAGGTTTGATAACCATCTACATTTGGCATCATGATATCTAGTAAAATAACATCTGGCGTGTTTCCTTTTAAAATGTGTAAGGCTTCACTTCCATCTCGAGCTATAAATACTTCAAAACCTTGTTTTTTAAAAGCATATTCCAAGGTCATTACAATGTTTGGCTCGTCGTCGACAATTAAAATCTTCTTCATTTTTTATGCGTTTACAATGTAGTTAAAAGGCAACTTAAATCCAAAGGTTGTGCCACTTTTTTGGTTGTTTTTAACCCAAATATTTCCATGGTGGTTTATAATTATTTGCTTGCTAATAGCTAGGCCTAAACCACTCCCTTCTGGTTTGATTGTATTTTGTTCACTTGTTTGATAAAATTTATCGAAAACAAAGGCCATATCCTTCTCTAAAATACCTGCTCCATTATCGCTAATCATAACTTCAATAGCTTCATTTCCTAATTTATAATCTATAACAATTTTACCAATTTTGGGTTCGCAAAATTTCACAGCATTAGACAATAAGTTTGTTAATACTTGTAAAATACGATCTTCATCATAATTCAATACAAACTTGTGAAGATTTTTATTAGAAATTACAATGTCTTTTTTAGCAGCAATATGCTGTATACTAGCTAAGGCCTTTTTAAAGGTGTCTTGAATATTGTGAGCTTTCATTTGCAATTCATCTCTTCCTGTAGATAATTTTTCGAAGTCTAGGATGCTATGGATAAGCCTGGCCAAACGATCAGAATCCTGGAGAATATTGGTTAAAAACTGCGTTTTAATCTCTTGTGGCATATCATCGTCATCTAGAATAAGCTCTGTTGCTGCTCTAATTCCTGTGATGGGCGTTTTTAATTCGTGGGCAACCGTGTCTAAAAATTCATCTTTTTGCTTGTCTTTTGAGATTAATTCCACATTGGCATCTTTTAATTTGGTGGTTAAACATTCCAATTCATTCGACTTTTCTTTAAGTAATTTATTATTAGCTATATTTTCTTTAGATTCTTCTAGGATCTTTAAAACTTCAACCAAACTTATTTGTTCTTCTTTAACCACACTGGCAATTAATATTTTTGCTGAAGAACTTCCTATACTTCCTGTCAAGAGTTTTTCAGAAAAATTGATTAAACGAGCATCAGCCAATTGGGTGTCTTGAGGCAATTTGTATTTAGTAAAGAAAATACTTAAGGCTCTTTGAGCTCTTTGCTCTCCTAAAAATTTATTAAGAACACTTTTAATATCGGCCACATAAGCCTCCCCTTTCCAAACAAGCGCGTTATCTTGTAAAGCAGAATAATTACTACTATCTACAAACATTTCGGCATAATTACGCTCGCGATAATGTCCTTTCTGAGTTAACGAAAAAACAAGATATAAAAGTGTATTAAAAGTCATACTCCAAAAGAAAGCATGAGCTGGAGGACTTAGAAAATCGATTCCAAATAACGCATTTGGCTTCAGGGCTTCTATATTAAAAAGACCATAGGTAACAAAGTCATTATTTCCAGAGTACAAATGCATAATAAAAGGTAGAACCAAACAATAAATTGAAATTATAAAGCCAACAATAATTCCAGTAATGGCTGCTCTTGAAGAACCCCTATTCCAAAATAATCCGATAAAAAACGAAGGTGCCAACTGAGAAATAATAACAAATGAAATTAAGCCAATAGAATATAAAGACAAGGCCTTAGAGAAAAGGACATAGAAAAAATAAGCAATTATTATAATACTAAAAATGGCAATCCGTCGAATATTTTTAATGTACTGTTCGTTCTCTTCGGTTTGATTTTTACTAAAAATATCCAAAAAACCATATGGTATAATCAAGTTGTTACTTACCATAGTTGAAAGTGCCAGTGTAGAAACCACTACCATAGATATTACTGCTGAAAAACCACCAAGAAAAACTAAGAGAGCCAAAAACGTATGACCTTCATTTAAGGGGAGCAACAGCGTAAAATATTCTGCATTTACATTATTCAGGAATGTAAGTTTCCCTGCCCAAGCAATAAAAATAACAAACACATTAAAGATTAAAAGGTACAAGGGAAATAACCATATAGCTTGTTTTAAATGTTTTTCCCGATTATTCTCCAAAACCGAAACCTGAAATTGCCTAGGAAGTAGAAATATAGCCGTGAAAGATAGCATGATCATAAAAAGCCAATTAAAGCCATCTCCAGCGCCATTAAAAGTTGTAAGAGATTTAAAGTTTTCTACTTTAGAAATTTGGTTGTAAATATCTGTAGTACCATCAAACAAATAATATGTTACATAAACACCGATAACTAAAAAGAACACTAGTTTTAACACAGATTCAAAAGCCACAGAAGCAATGATGCCTCGATGTTTTTCTGAAGCATCCGTAGTTTGGGTACCAAAGAAAGCCGCAAAAGTAGCCAGTAAAACTGCGATGTAGAACGTTGAATCGTCAAACATACTTTTACTTACATAGCTTGACTTATTTGACATAATGGTAAACGTTTCAGATACAGCTTTCAATTGTAATGAAATGTATGGTACAATTCCTATAAAACAGACTACAGTTACCAGGGCTCCTAAAAAGCGATTATTACCATAACGAAGAGAAATAAAATCGGCTATGGAGGATATTTTATGCTGTTTGGAGATTCTTATTATTTTCCGCAGTATAACAATCCAAAGAGGTGCTGCTATAACGGGTCCCAAATATATAGGCAAGAAATTTATACCTGAAGTTGCTGCAATTCCAATACTACCATAATAGGTCCACGCAGAACAATAAACTGCCAAGGACAATGTGTAGATATAAGGATTGTTCACCCATTTACTTTTGGCATTTTTTTCAGCATAAAAAGCGATATAAAATAATATCGCTAAATAGGTTATGATAATAAAAAACAGACTATAATTACTCATAATGTCTCCTTAAAACGATATATGAAATAAGGATTGAAATGAACCAAATTGAAAAAATTGAAACATACAAAGTAGGAAATCCGAATATATGTCCGTCACCATTAAACATTAAAATAAATGGCACATTAAAAATAAGGATTAAAGAAATCCCTAAAACCACTAGCTTTTGTTCGTGTCTCTTTTTCATAAACAATTAAGAATTTAAAAGTAATAAAAAAAACAACAGCACAAAAAGTATGTGCTGCTGTTTTCTAACTAGCTATTAAAAATCAAGGAAAATTAATGTGATGTTGCTTCTCCAGCATCAGAAGGAATTCTAATACTCTCAACCATGTCTTGAACATCTTGAGGCGGAGCAGGTGTCATTCTTGAAACAACCAATGAAATAACAACATTTACAAGCATGGCAATAGTTCCAAATCCTTCAGGAGATGTACCAAACCACCAATCTGCGCTAGTACCACCTCCAAACATGTCTAGTTTGAATTTCATCATGTAGAATAACATTAAAACAATTCCTACAATCATACCGGAAATAGCACCTTGACTGTTCATTCGCTTATCAAAAATCCCTAGAATAATAGCAGGGAAAAAGGAAGCGGCTGCTAAACCAAATGCGAGCGCGACGACTGCGGCGACAAATCCTGGTGGATTAATACCGAAGTACCCTGCAATTAAAATGGCAACAAAAATTGAAATTCTTGCGGCTCTTAATTCTGCCTTGTCTGAAATATCTGGTTTTAATTGTTTCTTAATTAAATCGTGTGAAATAGATGTAGAGATTACTAATAGTAATCCTGCCGCTGTTGATAATGCGGCCGCTAAACCACCTGCTGCAACTAAAGCAATCACCCAGTTTGGTAGATTTGCTATTTCAGGATTTGCTAATACCATGATATCTCTATCTACATACAATTCATTTTTAGCATCACTAGCATTAGAAATCATACGCTCACCATAGGCTCCTCTTGCATCTGTGTATGCTGGCTTTGCACTAGATAAGGCATCTCCTGCAACGTATTGAATTTTACCATCATTATTTTTATCTGCCCAAGCAATTAAACCGGTATTTTCCCAGTTTTTAAACCATTCTGGAATTTCGGTATACTCTTTATTACTTACTGTTTCTATTAAGTTAGTTCTAGAAAACACTGCAATTGCTGGTGCTGTGGTATATAAAATAGCAATTAGGAATAAGGCATATCCTGCAGATTTACGTGCATCTTTTACTTTCGGTACCGTAAAGAAACGCACAATTACATGGGGTAATCCAGCTGTCCCTGTCATTAATGCTAAAGTAATAGCAAAAACATCCCAAGTACTTTTTCTTCCACTTGTATACGCGTCAAATCCCAGTTCGACGTGTAGCGCATCTAACTTATCTAGTAAAAAGGCCCCTCCCTCTACTTTACCTCCCATTCCTAATTGAGGAATGATATTACCTGTCATTTGAAGTGAGATAAAAATAGCTGGAACCATAAAAGCAAAGATTAACACACAATATTGCGCTACTTGCGTATAAGTTATCCCTTTCATCCCTCCTAATAATGCGAAAGTAAGAACGACTGCCATTCCAATAAATACACCAAGGTTTATATCTACTTGTAAGAATTGCGAAAAAACAATTCCTACACCACGCATTTGACCTGCAACGTAAGTAAACGATACAATTAATGCGCAAATAACAGCCACTGTTCTAGCTGTATTGGAATAGTAACGATCTCCAATAAAATCTGGCACTGTAAACTTACCAAACTTACGTAAGTAAGGTGCTAAAAGCAATGCTAAAAGCACATAACCGCCAGTCCAGCCCATAAGGTACACAGAGCCATCATAACCAGAAAAGGAAATAATTCCTGCCATACTAATAAAGGAGGCAGCACTCATCCAATCGGCTGCTGTTGCCATACCATTTGCTAGAGGAGAAACACCTCCACCAGCAACATAAAATTCTTTTGTTGAGCCCGCCCTAGCCCAAATTGCGATTCCAAAATATAAGGCAAAAGTAAGCCCTACTAATAACCATGTCCATGTTTCTACATTCATAATTTTTTGTTTTAATTTAGTTAAGGGTTACTCGTCGAAACCGTATTTTTTATCTAGTTTATTCATTAATCTTACATAAACGAAAATGAGAATTACGAATACATAAATAGAACCTTGTTGTGCGAACCAGAATCCTAATTTAAATCCACCTAATCGAAACTGATTAAGTTCTTCTCTAAATAGTATCCCGCAACCGAAGGAAACGATAAACCATATGCTTAATAAAATAACCAAGTATTTTATATTTTCTTTCCAGTATGCTGATGCATGTTTTTGTTTTTCTGACATAATTTATTGTTTTATATTATAGATAAATCATTGCTTGTAAGGTAATGGTGCCTAATTTTACATCACCAAATTTTTCATTTTTATATTCCATGGTTAGTTTGGAATGATGCCCAGCAAAATAAGCATTGGCTCCAACGCCAAAGATATTTCGGTTGTCATCTACAGCATCATAACTATTAGATCCATAAGACACATATGGTTGTAAGCGTGTTTTATTTACATCGCCATTAAAAACATAACCAACATGACCGTAAATCATGCTTCCTGTTCCATAGGCGCTGTATAGGTAATCTGTACCATAATCGTTAGATTGGAAGGTTGCATAAGCTGTAATTGAAGAACCCTTTTCTCCTAAAGGGGCGTCATAAAAGACATCTATTGCAAAAATACTGACGTCTTCGCCTATTAATTCTGCACCTTCTAGTTTAACAGAACCATTTGGATGTAAAAAGAAACCAGCTCCTACATTAAAAATAGGTTTCCCACCTAAATAGGTTCCAACTTTATAAGGTAGAAAATTAGATTCTTGATCTAAGAAATTATAATCGAAATAACCCGCGTAAACCATTCCTGCATCTCTAGATCCTAAAAGTCTTCTCCCTCCATAAACAGGAGCTCCACCATCTTCTGGCATTCTCATATCCAATCCATCTGTAATGGCATCATTAATGGCTACCTGATACTGAAATTTACCAAAGTTTCCTTTTCCAAAAACTCCAATGTGTCTAGCAAACTGATCTGAAAGTCCTAAAGTAGACCAGGATTGTCTGTTATTATCTAATGTCAACATGTTCAGAGTACTCTGATTGTTAAGCCTAGAAATACCGTTAAAATAATGAAGACCTCCACCAACAGAATGATGCTCATTCAGGTTGTACTGAGCCCAAACATCATGGAAGAATAATTGAGAGCCATCTCCCTTTCCTGTAGGACTTAGAGAATTGGCATTTAAATTATTTAAACCAAAATGAGTTAAAATTAAAAACTTGTCATTAAGTTGGGCGTACATAAGAACTCTAGCTCGCCTTAGATTAAAATTAAAATGGCTCACGTCGTCTGGAACCTCATCGGCATAAACACCTTGTACTTGAGCCCAAGATAAGATGCGGAAGTATTTCTTGCCATCTTCATCAAATTTCACCTTGTAGCCACCTTCATAACTTGGGGCACCTTGGGAATACATCATCCACTGACAGGCAAATAAGAACCCTGCGAGTAGTAAAAGATTTTTCTTCATAATTTTTAGTTTGAGTTAGTTTAAATTGGTTTTATGTGCACCACTAATCTCCAAAAAAGTATGAATAAAATAATAATAAGTATATTTATTTGTTAATTTAAAATAGTTAATCTCTGAAACGCTCCCATTTTATTAACATAAACTTATCACCTAACTCAGTCACTAACACCCCAGCTCCAGAAAGATTACTAGTGTCTTGAAAGTATCTAGAAAGCTCATTAGCATTCAATATTTTATAAGTAGGATGATAATCTGTTTTATAGGGTCTTTTGATATTATATTTCTTTACCCAGTTCATAATACTTACGTGAGACACGCCTAGAATACGCTCAATCTCTCGATAAGTCAAACCTTCCAAGTAGAGCTGTAAGGCTTTATTAACGTAATAATCATCTATTTTTTTTCCAAGCTTATTTACCGTAAAGAAATAGCCACAGTCTTTACACTTATAGCGCTGTCTGTCATTAACGATACCACTTTTAATATAACTTTCTGAACTACAGTTTGGGCAGAGATCTATTTTCATATATACTAAATTAGCATAAATATATCAATTTAGCAATATAATTAAAGAGTAAATCAGCAAATTATTCTTGAAGCCTTTAAAATAGGGGTATTATTGATTTATATCTATATGTCCCCTCTAAGTTCTTTAGGCTTTGTTGCTTAAGAATAATTTATTAAAATGTGATTTCTTTCAAAGTCGTGATGTGCAGTTGAAATCCATTATAAATAGAAGCAACTATCAAGGGAGGCCGTTTAAGAAAATGAAACTATAATCTCAAGTTGGTTGATAAAGTTCCAAACCACGTAACATCACCTTAAACTCTTTTTTATACTCTTATAAAGGATCTATTTTTTTATATTAGCAATCTAAACCCTACTTCATGTTAAAAAACTGCCTAACCCTCTTACTTATTTTTAACTTTACCTTATTAACATTCTCTCAAAAAAACGCTGAACCATCACCCGAAGACATCCAATTGGCCGAATCGCTTAAAGTAGCGTTTCCCGATGATCAGGTAGCTTCAGAAAGTGAGACCTATTATATTACCTTCGAATATAATAAGAAAACAGGAAAAGTTGAAGTCTTAGAGAAAATCACTAAGAATCTGATAAATATAGATTCTAGAGCAGATATTCAGGTATATAGTTTTTATAATGGGGAATCGGAAGTAGAGTCATTTATCATTAAATATAAAACCGATCGTGAGGCAAATTTCTATATCAATGATGAAGCAATAAAAAGCGATGATTTATTTCATAACGATTCCAGAGTAAAATATACCAATTTAGATTTTCCTTTAAAGGGTTACAGATATCAAGTGGAAACCATTAAACGCTATAAGGATATAAAATATTTTACCAGTTTGTATTTTAATGATGACTATCCAACGGTAAAAAAAACATTCACTATTGACATTCCAGATTGGCTAGATTTAGAACTAAAAGAGATGAATTTCGATGGATTCATCATCAATAAAACAGTTAATGCAAACGATAAAAACGATGGAGAAATTACCACCTTCACCTTTGAAAACGTCCCTACCATGTTTGATGATGAAAGTGCGCCAGGACCATCTTACATTTATCCACATATCTTAATTTTAGCAAAATCCTTTACTTTTGATGGTGAGAAAACCAATATTTTCGAATCCACTCAAGACTTATATAACTGGTATAAAACTTTAGTAAACAGCTTAGAAAATGACAATTCAGATTTAAAAGCAATGGTTTTAGAGTTAACCAAAGACGCAACAACTGAAGAAGAAAAAATAAAAAACATCTACTATTGGGTTCAAGATAATATAAGATACATCGCATTTGTAGATGGTATTGCTGGTTTTAAACCAGATGAAGCCATCAATGTCTTTAACAAACGCTATGGAGATTGTAAAGGAATGGCGAACCTAACCAAGCAAATGCTTATAGAAGCAGGTTTTGATGCGCGCCTTACATGGATTGGGACAACCAGAATTGCCTACGATTACTCAACACCCAGTCTTTCGGTGGATAACCACATGATTTGTACGCTTTACAATGATGGAGAACCTATTTATTTGGATGGAACAGAAAAGTTTAATGCCTATAAAGAATATGCCAATAGAATTCAGGGCAAACAAGTACTGATTGAAAATGGAGAAGAATTCATTTTAAATGTAGTTCCAAAGGTAGAAGCTAATTTCAATAAAGAAACTGTTGATTATACTTTAACGCTTGAAAATGATCAATTAAATGGAACCGTTTCTAAATCATTTAATGGCGAAAGTCGCTCGAGTTTATTACAATATCTAAGTCAGTTGCAAACTGATAAAAAGGACACCTTTCTTCTGTGGTATTTAAATGGTGGCAATTCAAATATAAAAGTTGATGAAATCAACACCTCCGATTTAACAGACAGAGAAATTCCTATAAATATCGATTATAATATTAGTATTAACAATGCTGTTTCCTCCTTTGACGGCACCGTTTATATTGATTTAGATTTAGACAAAGAATTATCTGGCTACAATTTTGAAAAACGCAAAACAGATTTTGTTTTCGATTATAAAAAGCATTTAGAATCTACTACTACCTTAAAAATTCCAGAAGGCTATCATGTTGAAAGCCTTCCACAAGACATTAATATTTCGAGTAAAAACTACAATTTAAAAGTTTCTTTTTCCCAAAATAATAACACCATTATTTATAAAAAGGATTTTGAAATCACACAAAACGTTATTAAAAAAACGGACTTTTTAGAATGGGATGGTTTTATTAAAAATCTGAATACCATTTACAACGAGCAGATTACGCTAACTAAACAATAAATTACGCATGAAAATTAAATTCTTACTAGTATGTGCTTTGACATATACTACCCTATTTTTCTCCCAATCGAAATCGCAACTGGAAGCTCAAGAGTTTTTTTGGGGTGAAGATGATGCCTTTAAAGATGCCGTGGATATTCCTGAAAAATGGCAAAATGAATCGGCTGTAGTTATCTATAAGAATGAGAATTACGACTATCATAAGTTTGGAAAACAAGTAGAATACAAATCATCGCTTCGTAAGCGCATTAAATTATTAGATCAAGCTTCGGTTACAGAATTCTCAACCTTCACCTACCAAAAACGATTTAGTTCCTCTAAAGGCTACTCTGGATATAATGCATCACATACCATAGTTGGACTAAAAATTATAAAACAAGATGGCACAGAAACCATTATAGATATTGAAAATGAAGCTGTAGTTGTGGATAATGAAACCAAAGTGGCTATTGCAAATTTAGAAATTGGCGATATCCTAGATTTCTTTTATTACAGTGTAGAACCCTTTAAATCTGTAGAAGCATTTGGGTTTAATCCGGTAGAGCAAACTCTTGGGGAAGAATATCCAATTATGGATTACAAGTTGTACTTCCAAACGGAAAATGATTTTTTCATCAACTTCAACTCCTATAATGGTGCACCTGAACTTACAGAAATTGCCACCGAAAAAAATAACACCAGACGTTATGAATTAGTTGCTACAGATATTGATAAACATAAATACGAACGTTGGTTTTATCCCCTGGTAGAACTTCCAACATATAAATTTCAAGTGTATTTTGCACGTTCGGGGAAATTTGAAGATCGTGCCTTAGCATTTCTTCCGGAAGATGAAAAAATCATAAAAAAAACAGTTTCAGAAGAAGAGGTTTTAAATTATTATGAAGCATACACTCCATTAGGTGATTTGGGTTCCATTGAACGTTTTATAAAAGAAAATGATTTTAAAAATGATCGCGAAAGAGTTATTGCAGTATATTATTATGCCCGTCATAGGTATTTAACCCAATATGTAGAAGCAATCATTGTGGGAGAAACAGATATTTTAGCATCGCCATTTTATGCTACTAAAAACAACCCTCACATATTTGGTAATGAAAAAGAGTTTGCAAGGCATTTTATGGCTTTTTTATATGATTTCGATTATGATTACGACCTTATAATTGGTAAAAAGCGTTACGATGGTAGTTTGGACGAATTATTAATTCAGAGAAATGCCAATGTCTTTCTAAAAGTGAACACGAGTCCGCCAGTTTATTTAGATTATTTTAGACTTCACTCAGATGCCAATCAATTTAATTATTTATTAGAAGGAACTGATGTATATGAAATATCTGCAACTAAAAAACGATTAGACAAAATTACAACAGGGAAATTACCGCAAACTACTTATGACCAAAATGAATCTTATAAAGAAATAACCATTACTTTAAATGAAGATTTTTCGGGTTTCAATTATCAGGGCATCAATAAATACAAAGGTTACGAAAAAGCAGATCAACAATTTGACAAGCTTATATTTAAGGATTATGTTATTGAAGATTATGAAAAATATGGAACTGAACCATTTATAGATCAAATTACCAACAAAAAAACACGCGAAAAAACAGAGATGGAACTTGCTGCCTTAGTAACCAAGTTACGCGAGAAACAATTAGAGAATTTAAAGGAAAGTATTGAAGGCGAATTGGAGATTCAAGATGTTAGCGATTACACTTACAACATCAAAGAAACTGGCCGTTACGGTTTTGACACTAGCTTCACTTATGATGAAAGCTTTAATGCCAAAGATGCCTTTATTAAAAAAGCTGGTCCTAATTACATCATGGAAGTTGGGAAACTTATTGGCGGACAAGTAGACTTATCGGATGAAGACCGCAAACGTGTGGAAAATGTTTTTATGAATTACCCAAGAAGCTACAATTATCATGTAACATTAAATATCCCTGAAGGCTATTCGGTTTCTGGATTAGACAAATTAAATAAATCTGTTGATAATAAAACAGGTGCTTTTATTAGTACGGCAACTATAGAAGGGAATCAGTTAATTATCACCACTACAAAACAGTATAAAAATAATTACGAAAATGGCGCTGACTGGCCATTAATGATAGCGTTTTTAGATGAAGCTTTTCAATTTACAAATGAAAAAATATTACTCAAAAAGAATTAACCGTAATTTCAAATTTCATAAAAAAGCCACAATTTACATTGTGGCTTTTTTAGTTATTTAAACGTCCGTTTTTTATAAGCTTTAAATTCTTTAATCACTCGTGGTGCCATAATTAAGGTTGCCGTCATTGTAGGAATAGCCATCAATGCAAAAAATCCATCAATTAGGTTAATCATCATAGCCAAGGAGGTAGTTGCTCCCATAATAATACTTGCTATATACAAGTAGTTGTAATAGTGTTTCTTATCGGCTCCAAATAAAAAGGACATACACTTAGTTCCATAATAGGAATAGGAGAACAAAGAGGAAATACTAAAAATTATAATACAGATTAATAGAAGATACTTCCCAATTCCAGGCATGGCATTTGCAAAAGCCGAAGCTGTTAAACTCACGCCATTAGCATCGGTTGTTTGCCAAACACCTGTTACTAAAATAGCTAAGGCTGTTAAGGTACATACAATTAAAGTGTCTATTGCAGGTCCTAGCATGGCAACCAAACCTTCACGTACAGGTTCGTTTGTTTTTGCTGCCCCATGAGCCATTGGTGCTGTACCAATTCCTGCTTCATTTGAAAAAGCACCACGACGAATCCCTAATAAAATTAAACCTCCTACAATACCTCCTAAAAAGGAATCTCCTTTAAAATTGGTAGCGGCAAAAGCGTCTGTAAAGATCATAACGAAGTATTTAGGAACAACTTCATAATTAACAATTAAAATAAACATGACCAAAACAAAATAAAGTAAGACCATGCTTGGAACCATTTTGGAAGCCACTTTACTAATTCTATTTAATCCTCCCAGAATAACTATGGAAGTGATAATTACCAAAACAGCTCCTATGATTAGATTGCTACTAAATCCGACAGCAACGCCGTTTGGCACTAACAAAATATCATTTATCGCTTGAGTTAATTGATTCACATTAAAAACTGGCAAAGCACCAACTAATCCACATAAACTAAAAAACACCGCTAGAGGTTTCCATTTCTTCCCTAAACCTTCCATAATGAAATACATGGGACCACCTTGAATCTTGCCCTCGCTATCTTTGCCTCTATACATTATAGCTAAAGTTGATGTGAAAAATTTAGTACTCATTCCAATTACAGCACTTACCCACATCCAGAACACAGCTCCAGGTCCGCCAATGGAAATGGCGACGGCTACTCCAGCAATATTTCCCATTCCAATGGTTGAAGACAAAGCTGTAGTTAAAGCTTGAAAATGTGTTATTTCTCCTGCATCATTCGGATTATCATATTTCCCACGTAACACTTGTAAAGCATGACCTAGATATCTAAACGGCAAAAATCTGGAAAGTATTAAGAGATACAAACCTCCTCCAATTAGTAAAATTAACAAGGGTAATCCCCAAGCATAGGAGGCGAAGTCTGAAATGATCTGATCGAGTTGTTCCATTTTATTTTTTAAGTTCTATAAATATATTAAAAGGAAAGTATATTTATTTATAAAAACAAAAAACCTTGATTTCTCAAGGCTCTTATTATATTTAAAAGTTCATTTTAGCTTTTCAAATAAGCTAAAACATTCAGTTCTATTCTATTTTGGATATTAGATACATCTGCTTTCACAAATTTCTCACCCATGATTTTCTCATACAATTCAATATATCTTTCGGAAACCGTTTCTATATACGCGTCAGACATTACAGGAACTGTTTGCCCTTCTAAACCTTGAAAATCGTTTGCAATTAACCATTGTCTTACAAATTCTTTAGACAATTGCTTTTGGGCTTCACCTTTATCTTGACGTTCCTGATACCCTTCAGCATAAAAATAACGTGAGGAATCTGGGGTGTGGATTTCATCGACTAAAACAATCTTACCATCTTTTGTTTTTCCAAATTCATATTTGGTATCTACTAAAATCAAGCCTCTAGATGCTGCAATTTCTGAACCTCTTTGGAATAATTTACGTGTATAATCTTCAAGCACTAAATAGTCGGCTTCAGAAACAATGCCACGTTTTAGAATGTCTTCACGAGAAATATCTTCATCATGATCTCCCATTTCAGCTTTAGTTGCAGGAGTTATAATTGGTTGTGGAAATTTATCGTTTTCTTTCATCCCTTCTGGCATTGCTACCCCACAAAGTATGCGCTTTCCTAATTTATATTCTCTAGCCGCATGACCAGACATATAGCCACGAATCACCATTTCTACCTTATATGTTTCGCATAAATGTCCAACAGCTACATTTGGATCTGGGGTTGCCATAAGCCAATTTGGGACAATATCTTCGGTAGCTTTCATCATTTTGGTTGCTATCTGATTTAAGATTTGCCCTTTATAAGGAATCCCTTTTGGCATAACCACATCGAATGCCGAAAGTCTATCTGTAGCAACCATAACTAATAGGTTATCGTTTATATTATATACTTCTCTAACTTTTCCTTTATAAACACTTTTTTGGTTTGGAAAATTGAAATTGGTATCTGTAATTGTGTTCATTAGAAGTCACCTATTGTTTGTTTTGCAAATGTAATTTGTTTCCATTCGCCAAACAAATCTAAACAAAAAAAGGAGACATAAACATGTCTCCTTTTAAGTATCAATAAATTTATAGTTATTTATTTGAATCGGATATTATAAGTAGCTCCTATTCCAACATTTTGCAAATCCACATCGTTTTCTGCAAAGGTATTTTGATAAAAAGCATAAAAATTCCAGTCTCTGTTATGATATCCAATTTGTGGATTAACATATAATCCTCCGTCATTATTTTCAAGATTGGTTACAAAACCATACCCCACATCAGTTCCTAAAAACAAACCATCTGGGGTAAAATAATAGCGAAAGAATCCTGCTGCTGGCACAACTCCGAAATCGTCGAAACCATCTTTCCCAAAATAATGGCTATAACCTGAAGCGATACCTATAGCTATATTAGGATTGAATAAATACTGTCCTCTAAGATCAACGCCTAAGGTAAAAGACGAAGCATCGCTGGCATCTCCAACTGGAATCCCAGCCGTTAGACCTGCTTTTAACCAAGAATTATCTACCGTGATATCCACTTCTTCTTGAGCGAAAATTGGACTGAACCCTAATATGACTACAACTAAAAATAAATTTTTCATTTTGTTTTGTTTTATGATTAAGGTACAAACTTCTGAAAGTTTTAGAGAAAAAAGTTATAGGATTATTGGCAAAATTTATATAATTATAGTACTATCCGGCGCTAATACCATGTAGTCAAATGATTAACAACTAAAAACCTTAATTACAATAAAGCAAAAAGCCAGTAAAAAAACTGGCTTTAAATTTTATAAACTAATTATATTTAGTTCCAGAAATACATGTTTGTTCTGGAACGACCGATACACAGTTTTTTATTCTATATTTTCTATGCTTCTGTATGCTTCAATGACTTTCTTAACTAATTTATGACGAATGACATCTTTGTCATCTAAAAAGACCATGCCTACACCTTCTACATTTTTCAAAATCAAAATGGCTTCTTTTAAACCAGAAACGGTTCTACGTGGTAAATCTATTTGTCCTGGATCTCCAGTAAGTAAAAACTTAGCGTCTTTCCCCATTCTAGTCAAAAACATTTTCATTTGGGCGTGGGTTGTATTTTGACCTTCATCCAGAATTACAAATGCATGGTCTAAAGTACGTCCTCTCATAAAAGCTAAAGGAGCAATTTGAATCGTACCATTTTCTATGTATTGCGCTAATTTTTCAGCTGGAAGCATATCTCGCAAGGCATCGTAAAGTGGTTGCATATAGGGATCTAATTTTTCTTTTAAATCGCCCGGAAGAAATCCTAGGTTTTCACCAGCTTCAACAGCAGGTCGCGTTAAGATAATACGTTTAACTTCTTTATTTTTTAAAGCTTGAACGGCAAGAGCGACACCTGTATAGGTTTTACCTGTCCCTGCTGGACCGATAGCAAATACCATATCATTTTTGCTCATAAGTTCAACCATTTTTCTTTGGTTGGCCGTTTGTGCTTTAATTTGCTTACCATTAACACCATGGACTATAATTTGCCCACTAGCATGACTTGTAGCATAATCTGCCTTACTATGACTGCTAAGCACACGTTCTATAACATTTTCATCAAGTTTATTGAATTTAATGAAATGCTCCATGAGCATGTTAAAACGTTTGTCAAACTCTTCTAACATTTCCTCATCTCCATAGGCCTTTATTCGGGTTCCTCTAGCAACAATTTTAAGTTTTGGAAAGTATTTTTTTAATAATTCAATATTGGCATTTTGCGCTCCAAAAAATTCTTTAGGAGAGACTTCTTCAAGTTCGATTATTATTTCGTTCAAAAGCTATAGGATTTAATTAAAATTATCAATTAAGATTTATTAGATTTGTGCTTAAACAAAGCTACACAATTTTAGTGTGAGTTATGTTAAAAAAATATCAACAATTATTTATGCCAATCATAACTTTAACAACCGATTTTGGAGAGAAAGATCACTTTGCTGGCGCTGTTAAAGGAGCTATTTACACTGAAATGCCAGATGTAAGAATTGTTGATATCTCTCATTCTATCTCTCCATTTAACATTCCGGAAGCAGCTTATATTATCCAAAATGCTTATAGCAGTTTTCCAAAAGGAACCATTCATATTATTGGAATAGATTCTGAAATGAATTTAGAAAATAAACACATTGCCATCAAGCTTGACGATCACTTTTTTATTTGTGCCAACAATGGAATAATGAGCATGATTTGTGCTGACATTGCTCCCGAAAAAATTGTTGAAATAAATATTCATGATCGTATTGAAACTAGTTTTCCTGCTCTCGATGTTTTTGTAAAAGTTGCTTGTCATATTGCTAGAGGTGGTACTCTTGAAGTTATTGGAAAAGTTATTAATTCCATAAAACCTATCAAAAATATTCTGCCTTTTGTCAATGACGAACAAAACCAAATTGTTGGAAGTGTTATTTATATAGATAATTACGGGAATGTGATTAGTAATATTAAGAAATCGTTTTTTGAGAAAATCCAACAAGGAAGGGCTTACGAAATTTCGGCAAGGAATAACACCTTCAAAAAAATCTATACCAAATATAGCGATGTCGTTAATTTTGATACACCAATTGAAAAAAGAAACGACGAAGGAAAGGGCTTAGTTGTTTTTAACTCGTCTAATTATTTAGAAATCGCCATTTACAAGAGTAACAGTCAGACTTCTGGGAGTGCGTCCACTTTAATGGGCTTGGATTTAATGGATTCCATTAGTGTTAACTTTTTAAACGAATAAACCTTAAAAGACTATGTTTGTACGAATTGTAAAAATGAGTTTCGATGAAAACCATATAAGTGATTTCCTTGAAAATTTCAATTTAAACAAAGAACAGATACGAAATTTTGAAGGCTGTCGGTTTTTAGAATTATACAGAGATAAAACAAATACCAACATATTTTTTACTTACAGCTATTGGAATACGGAAGCCGATTTAGAAGCTTATAGACATTCCAATTTATTTAAAAATGTGTGGAGTAAAACAAAACCACTATTTAACGCCAAACCAGAAGCTTGGAGTGTGGAAAAGCTTGATTCGCTTCAATGATAATTTAATTTAATATTGTGGTTTCGACTACGCTCAACCACCAAATACATATGGTTGACTTAGCGGAGTCGAAGTCAAATAAAACCTTAACAAAATGATTGCCATCTTAAGAAAAGAAATAAACTCGTTTTTCGCCTCGCCAATTGGCTACTTGGTTATCGCTCTTTTTTTACTGCTAAACGGCCTTATTTTATGGCTTTTTAAAGGAGAATTCAATATTCTAGATAATGGTTTTGCGGATTTATCTTCGTTTTTCCTCTTAGCTCCTTGGGTTTTAATCTTCCTGATTCCAGCTGTAACTATGCGTAGTTTTAGTGACGAAAAAAAGCAAGGAACCTTAGAGCTTTTACTAACCAAACCAATTTCTTTATTAAACATTGTATTAGGAAAATATCTAGGGGCATTCATTTTAATTTGTATGGCATTATTGCCAACCCTATTATATGTTTACACAGTGTATCAGCTAGGAAATCCAGTAGGCAATTTAGATATTGGTAGCACCTTAGGCTCTTATATCGGTTTACTATTTTTGGCGGCTTCTTACACCGCTATTGGTATTTTCACTTCTACCCTATCCGATAATCAAATTGTTGCTTTTATAACCGCTGTATTTATCTGTATCATCTTTTATATAGGATTTGAAGGCCTAGCCGATATGCTTTCCAACGCTTTTATAGAACAATTTGGAATGACAGCCCACTATAATAGCATGAGTCGTGGGGTGTTAGATACAAGAGATCTCATCTACTTTTTAAGTATTACCATATTTTTCATTGTGCTTACTAGTAAACGCATTACAACAAAAGGTTTTCAGAAAAAGGAAGGGATTTTTATTATTGGAATGCTAATAGGTTTAATTGTTTTAAATATCATTAGCGCTAATTTTTATGGCCGTTTTGATTTAACTTCAGATAAACGATACACCATTAGCGAATCTTCTTTAGGTATTATAGATGATGTGAATTCTCCAATACTAATTGATGTTTTTCTAGAAGGAGACGATTTCCCTTCAGAATTTAGACGCCTAAAATTAGAGACACAACAAATTCTAGAGGAGTTTGCTGCTAATAACAAAAACATCGTTTATCATTTTATAAACCCTATTGCAGACGAAGCTAATAGAGAAACCAACATTCAACAACTTAATAATCGCGGGTTAACACCCATGCAGTTAAGTGTTGAAGAAAATGGAAAAAGTAGTCAAGCCGTTATCTTTCCCTGGGCTTTGGCAAGTTATAACGATGTGACTGTTAAAATTCCTTTGGTGAAAAATAAAATTGGAGCCACACAACAAGAATTGGTAAACCATTCAGTACAACATTTGGAATATGCTTTTGCTGACGGATTTAGCAAGCTTGTAAATCCTAAAAAGAAAAAGATAGCTTTCCTTATAGGTAATGGCGAATTGAAAGGCCGTTATATTGAAGATTTCCTTAAAACGGTTTCGGAATATTACAATTTAGCTCCATTTACTTTAGATAGCGTTTCTAACAATCCAGAAAAAACCTTAGATCAATTAAAAGATTTTGATTTAATTGTTTCAGCAAAACCTACAGAAGCATTTACCGAAGATGAAAAATTTGTTTTAGATCAATTTACAATGTCTGGAGGAAAAAGTCTTTGGTTGCTGGATGCTGTTGCCATGGAAAAAGACAGTTTGTATAACACTGGAAAAAGTGTTGCTATTGCAAGAGATTTAAATTTAACCGATTTCTTCTTTAAATATGGTATTAGAGTCAATCCTGTGTTAGTAAACGACCTCTACTCGGCTCCTATTACACTTGCTATTGGTGAAGGTAGCGAAGCGCGTTTTCAGCAATTTCCTTGGTTTTATTCGCCTTTGGTGAATCCAGAAAGTCATCATCCAATTGTGAATAATATCAATTTGGTGAAATTTGATTTTGCCAATCAGATAGACACTTTAAAGAACGACATTAAAAAAACCATTCTATTAAAAAGTTCTATACTGTCTAAAATTGATGGCACTCCTAGAGAAATTAGTTTGGAAATGACTTCTGAAGAACCAGACCCTAATTTATACAACAAACCGTATCAAAACTTGGCTGTGTTATTAGAAGGTGAATTTACTTCTGTTTACAACAACCGAGTGAAACCTTTCTCTCTACCTAATGAAAAAAACATCAGTAAGCCTACAAAGATGATTGTGGTTGCAGATGGAGACATTATAAAAAATGAATTGGGCAAAAATGGCCCTGTTGAATTAGGTTTTGACAGAAGCTCTGGACAAGTCTATGGCAATAAAGAGTTTTTACTGAATGCCGTAAATTACCTTTTAGACGACAATGGACTTATAAACATTCGTTCTAAAGAAATTGAAGTATCATTTTTAGATTATAAAAAAGTAGCTTCAGAAAAAACAAAATGGCAATTCATAAATATCTTGTTACCACTAGTAATATTAGGTGTTTTCGGGTTTGTATTTAACTTTTACAGAAAGAAAAAATACGCTAAATAGACTCCTGAATTCACCAAAAGATTCCCGCTTTCACGGGAACAAGTTGTTAATAAGTTTGTTTCCTATATTAACAGCTATACGATATATTTGTAATAGTAATTAATCGAACTTAAAACGCATTTAATATAGATGAAATTTATAGTATCAAGTACCTATTTACTTAAACAACTGCAAGTTCTTGGAGGTGTTATAAACAACTCTAATACCTTACCAATTTTAGATAATTTCTTGTTTGAATTAGATCATACAGAACTTATAATTTCAGCTAGCGATTTAGAGACAACCATGTCTTCTAAATTAGAAGTCGAAAGTGATAACAGTGGTAGTATTGCTGTTCCTGCACGTTTACTATTAGAAACTTTAAAAACCTTTCCTGAGCAACCTTTAACTTTTGTTGTTGAAGAAAATAACACGATAGAAATAAGTTCTAATCATGGGAAATATGCTTTAGCTTATGCCGATGCGAACGAATTTCCAAAAGCTGTTTCTTTAGAAGATGCAACTTCAACTACTATAACAGGAGATATTTTAGCAACAGCTATTAGCAAAACTATATTCGCAGCTGGAAACGACGATTTACGTCCGGTAATGAGTGGTGTCTTTTTTCAGTTTTCTACTGAAGGTTTAACTTTTGTGGCTACAGATGCGCACAAATTGGTTAAATATTCTAGAGAAGATGTTCAAGCAGAACAAACTACTGAATTCATTATGCCTAAAAAACCTTTAAATCTTTTAAAAGGAATTTTAGCAGCAAGTGATGATAGTGTTATCATTGAATACAACGATTCTAATGCGAAATTTACTTTTGAAAACACGGTTTTAATTTGTCGTTTAATTGATGGAAAATACCCTAATTACGAAGCTGTAATTCCAAAGGAAAATCCGAATAGATTGGTAATAGACAGAACACAGTTTTTAAACTCTGTACGTCGTGTTAGTATTTTCTCTAATAAAACCACACACCAAATACGTTTAAAAATTGCTGGAGCAGAATTAAATATTTCGGCAGAAGATATCGATTACTCTAATAAAGCTGAAGAACGTTTAACTTGTGATTATCAAGGAGACGATATGCAAATTGGGTTTAACTCACGTTTTTTAACCGAAATGTTGAACAACCTAACTTCAAGCGAAGTGCAATTAGAAATGAGCTTACCAAACAGAGCTGGAATTTTAACTCCAATTGATGGTTTAGATGAAGGTGAACAAGTGACTATGCTTGTAATGCCTGTTATGTTGAATAGTTAACAAGTTCCTGCGAAGGCAGGAACCTTTTTAATATAAAAACCACTACTTTCTAGTTGTGGTTTTTTTTATTCGGCATCTACAATTGGAATATAAATCTAGCATAATCACTTTTTGGCCTCAAAGAAAGGGTTCATTTACTTTAAATACCTACAAGGTTTTTAAAACCTTGCAGGAAAATCATAACTACAAAAAAAATCAAATAATTTAAAATAAAGTTCAACTTCTTAGTTGGTTTTTTATTTACTCCCTTTCTATTTCAGAAATAAGCTGTTTGCCATAATAAAGCTCATAATGACTTTCTGTAAATGTGTTATGTACAATAAAATATATTTCAGCCGTAAACTGATCCATTTGTGTTGGAGAATAATAAACAGTTGAGAAAATCTCCTTTTTCTCTCCAGAAAATTCGGCTGCAAGCGATCTATTGGTACCAAATCTAATTGGCACTTCTAAATTAGTATAACCATCAAAAAGATAATCTTCAAAAGAATCTTTTACTTTAGCATCATATTTAGGAATTCCTTTATAGGGTTTGCCTTTTTTATCTTTTAAATTCTCTTTAAGATACATTTTACTGGTATAACCAGCACCAAAAAGAGATACTCCTTGATAACCTATATATTCGTTTATACGATATCTCATTTTATTTATAGTATCTACTAAACTAAAGGCATTAATATCTACAGGTTGGTTGTATAAAGCTTTAATCTTACATCTGGTCAAAATACGTTTGACTTGATCTCCTTTAACTTTAACATTCGATCTGGTATTAAATTTCTTTGATGTCTTTTTCGTTTTTAAAAATTCAATGCTCAAACTATCCGTTATAATTATTTCTTGGCTTACAACATATTGAACAGGTAGTAAAAATAGAAATACTAGTATTTTATTCATTAAAGCAGGTTTAATATTCTAAATGAGATTTCAATATACTAAAAAAACCATATTCAAGTTTGGTTATGCTTGAATATGGTTTTATTTTTTATTTCAATAAAGGCATTAATCAGCCAGTACAATATCTTCTTTACTATCTATCCAAGCTACATATAACTTGTGTAAAACAGATAATAAAACGGTTCCAATAAAAATTCCAATAATACCATGTAATAACATGCCACCCAGTGCTCCAAGAATAATTAGAATCATTGGAGTTTCTAAACCTTTAGCTAATAAAATTGGTTTTAAGACATTATCTAATATGGAGATTACCAGAATATATACTGTAAATACAGTTGCTACTACGGAGCTATCTGCTATTGAATATGCAATCAAAATAGTTGGTATAACCACAAGAGTAACTGGAATTTGAACTATAGCTGCTAACATAACAATGAAAGCGAAAATAGCAGGTGCGGGAATTCCCATCAGTTTAAACCCTACAAAACAAAGAAACGCTTGTATAATAGCCACAAACAAAATGCCTTTAACGACATTTCTAACGGTATCTCTTGCAATTAATAACATCTCAACACCTTTGTTCCCTCCTATTAGTTTGTTAGCAAAATCGCTAGCCGATTCGAAAGCTCCTTTAGAATTAGACATAAACATAACTGCTATTATAAACGATAATAAAAAAGCCAATACCGTTCCAATAATTCCAGTAAAGCTTTTTAGAGCCGATTTCCCCTTCTCTAACAGAACCTCTTTGTGTTCAATTGCGTATGTTCTAGAATTTGCTGAAAGGTCTGACCAATCATTATAAACACGTTCTCCTACAATTGGCCAGTCTTTTACTTTCTCCGTTGGAGGAGTAATTTCTAATTCATTGTTTTGAACAGCCGTAAACGTTTCTTTTAAATTACCAAACAAAGAACCTACCATAGAATATGTTGGTACAATTAATAAGGCTACCGCAATTATTGTAAAAATAAAAGTCGCTTTCTTTCTGTGTTTTTCTCCAAAAACATTAAGAAACTTTTGAAACAGTGGAAATAATGATACTGCTAAAATAACACCCCAAGTAAAAATCCCAATAAATGGTTTAACAAGAAAAAAGCCCCAAAGAATTAATAAGGAGATGACTATGAGTCTGATAAATTCTGTAATTGTAAATGATTTCATAATAATATAGATATTAGTTTGTTTGGTTCCATCCGCCGCCTAAAGCTAGGTATAATTTTACAACGGATTGCAATTGCGATTTATAACTTTCGGAAGCTGTTAATTGAACAGAAAAAAAAGTGGTTTGTACATTTAAAAAATCTAAAAAAGAAGTAGCTCCTTCATCATAACGAACCCAAGCCAGATTATAAGCTTCTTCAGCCAACTCCAATTGAAGTTTACGGATTTCAACTTCTTTTTTATAAGTATCTATAGAGATAAGGGCATCTTCAACTTCTTGAAAAGCTAATAAATAAGCTTGCTTATAATCTAAAACCATTCTATTATATTGTTCTTCTTCAATATTGATGGTGTTGTTTATTTTGTTTCCATTAAAAAGAGGCCCAACCATATTTCCCATGAAGCTTCCAAATATGGCAGAAGGATCTAACAGTTTCGCCCCCAAATTGAAATCAATCTGAAAGTTGGGATATTTAAAGGTTTCTGCCACCCCTAAAGATGCCAATTGTGCCTTAAGCAATATTTCCGCTTTTATAATAGAAGGGCGACGTCTTAATAATCCAGCAGGAACACCCACAGGTAACTCTGAAGGGAAAAGTTGTTCTTCTAATTTTTTCCCTCTAGGAATCTCCTTCGGGAAGCTTCCTAGAACAGTACTAATGGCATTTTCAATCTGTTTTCTGCCTCTATATAAAGATTGCAAGGTTACTTGAACATCCTTCAAACTAATACTAATTTGATTTACATCCACCTTAGAAATAAAACCACCATCATATCTGGCATCAATAATAGCTTTATATTTCTCCATGGAAACCTCCATCTGTTCAGATACATTAATCTGATTATCAATGGCTCTAAGCGTGAAATACAATTCTGCTATTTGGGAGACCATGGTAGCTTTAACTTCAAATACAGCCATTTCTGTTGCGAGATAGGCTTGTAGTGCCGCTTCATTTTGATTTGCTATTCGTCCCCAAACATCAATGGTATAAGATACCTGACCAAAAGCTGTAACAGAATTTTGAAACGATGGAAATAAAGATGTTTTAGATGTTTCTGCACTTAATCCATAATTTACCTCAGGGTATAATTGCGCTTTAGCAATAGCTAATTGTAGTTGAGACTGTTTAATGCCAATAATAATATTTTGAAGAGGTAAATTGTTATCCAGTCCTTCATGGATTAAATCCGTAAGTACCGGATCATTGAAAAAAGACCACCATTCTGTATCTGCAAGACTTAAAGTATCTGTAGTATGTGTTGAAAATGAAGCTGGGCTTTCAGTTTGAGGTGCCACAAATTCATTTTGAACCTTACAACCGAAAAACGAAAGACAAAGGAGCAAAACGACAATATGAAATAAGTTATACTTTTTCACTTTCATAAATACTTGGATCATTAAAATAAGTAACAACTTTATATGCTAAAACTACGTAAACTACTGCCATACCAATTCCAAATAATCGTTCTACCATAGTATCTCCAGCAGAGTCACTTGAGCTAGAAATAACACCCATTACTAGAAAAAATGTTCTAAAAGCAATGGCATAAATAGGAACTGTTTTTTTGCCTGAAAATATCTGATATGTAAAAAACAAACTAATTACAAAGGTTAAAAATATGTAAAAAAAGAATGTAGGTGTAATAGTAAGTAAATTATAAGCAATTATACCACTTACGCCTCCTAACACATTAGCCAAAATAAGTACAAGTCCTTTCTTCGATTTATAAATCAATGGATCTAAGCCTAAAATAAGAATAAACACAAAAGTTAAAACGAGCGCGTTGGGTCTAAAAAAATAGAAATATAAAACTGCAGGCATCAAAACAAACAACCCATTTAAGGCTATTTTATTTAAGTTATAAGCTGGTTCAACTTCTTCTTTTTTATCAGGTGTTTTGTCTACGGTTGAAGGTTCTGGAAAAAACAAAAAAGCCAATTGAGTAACACCTAAAGCTATGGCCAAATTTAATACCATATCCAATAAAATTAAATCCCCAAGAGGCTCAGCTGTTAAGCTTAAAAAAGGAAGTAAAAGCGTTAGTATTAAAAATAACAGTCTTACAGGTTCTGGAATTTTAACCAACCTAAAAGACCAAAAAATAACGAGTGCTAATATAAAAAGAGTTTCCAAAACATAATCTTGAACAAAACCTCCTATAACCAAACCAAACAAGCCAAGAATATATAAGCCTATGATGGCCGCAAGTGATTTTTTTAAGCCTAAAGCATTTTTCCCTTTATCGAGTAACATTAAAGCAAAAATGGCAGAAATTTGAGGCAAAAGAACATTATTTGTTGTGGCTATTAACAAGGCAGAAACAACACCTAATAAACATCTAATAATGGCTCTAGTTTGTTGAGTTGTATTTATATTTATAGCCTCACTATCTAACATAAGAGACTTTTGAAGTTAACCACATTTTAAATTTAGCTAGACTATTTAAAATAAAACTATCACCCGTAAAAACAACCACATTAGCTTGACTGCCTTGTCGTAATTTTTTATAAACCTCATCATTTTCTAAAGCTATAATAACAGGAAAACGCTGTTGTTCCCGCAACCATCCTTGCTGACTTCTTACTGTTGGCAAATCGGCCGCATTGGTGTTTTGAGTTTTTACACCATAAGCAATACTGGTTACTTTAGCTTTATAAACTTCACCTGCATCAATATCGAAAGTAATGCTTGCTTGATCATTAACTTTTAAATGACTTAAATTATTTTCAGTGAAATTGGCTTGTATCCAAATGGTTTTATTCGAAATCAAAGAAGCTAAAGCTCGACCAGCAGAAGCAAAATAGCCGGTTTCAACATTAAAACTTTCTATAACACCATTTGAAGGTGCAATAATAACGGTATGTTCTAAATCCCAATTGGCTTTTTCCAATTGATTTAAAGCACCTTTAACTAAAGGATTATTAGCATCTAATGGCCCTAAAGCTGTTTTTTGACCTTCAAGATTAGCTTCCGCAGTCGATACATTCTCAATCGCTGTTAAATAGGTAGATTCTGAACGGTCTCTATCTGCCTCAGACAAAGCGCCTTCATATTGAGTCATAACACGCTTGGTACGATCCCAGTTTTTAGTAGCACGATCTAATTTAACACGCGAACTATTTAATTGTGCAGATGCTGCTTTTAAGCCTGAAAGACCCGCTGATAAATTTTGAGTCACGTTCTCCAAATTAATTTCAGCTTGAACTACAGCAATTTCATAAGGCGTTCTATCGATAAGAAATAACGTATCTCCTTCTTTAACTTCAGAATGCAAACCAACATCAACCCTCGTTACATAACCACTAACCATAGGAGCCAAAGATAAATTCAATCCTTGGACACGAGCCTGATTAGTTGAAGGCGTAAACCTACTACCCATCACATTAAACAGCATGATAACAAACGTTAAAACAACAACTATGATGCTTATTTTTTTTGCTGAACCTTTATTTGCTCCCATTAATTTGAATTTTGATTTTTGTAAATTTGTTGTATTAAAGAATACATCATGGCTGTGGACCAGCCAATTAACATAATGCCATTAATAGCCTCAATACCTGATAATATACGCCAATTGTCTGTTAAGGTTAAATCTCCATAACCTAATGATGTAAAGGTAACCATAGAAAAATACCATGCTTCCGAAACACCTGAAAATAACTCCCTAGTTTCAGGAATAAGCATATAAGTAAATGCCCAAAGCCAAGTTTGTAAAAAATGTAAGATGGAAAAAAATAAAAATGACGTTATTAATAATCGTAAAGCAACCTTTGAATGGTCAAATTTATTTCTATTCTCAAATGAAGGTATTATTTTTTTAAGCCACATTACATTGCCATAAGCCTGAATAACCACACTTATTATTATAATTAGGCTTCCTATTAATAGAGATAAAATCATTTTGTTCTAGAGTAATTATCACAAAGAAAACAAAAATAATAACTTCGAATACCCTAAACACATAAAATACAATGGAATGTATTCTGCTTTTTAATTTTAGATGAAATATAATTCAATTCCTAAAATCAAGAATAAAATAATTAAACAACTAAAAATCATTAACATACGTTTTCTAAATGAAGTAATTTGTGATATTACCATTTAAACAACGTATTATGAAAGCAAAAGATTTAGAAATTAAAAATGCTCACTTTTCAATGAGCATTTTCAGTTTACCTTTATTTATAAATTTTTAACTAATAAAATTAAATGATAAAGGGTATGTTGGTGATTCGCCATTATTGGCTTTTATTGCATTGATAATTGGAAAAATTAAAGAAATAAATCCGATAACAATTAAACCTACAATGCCTAATCCAAGTAATAAAATAGCCGGAACACAAATGATGGCATAAATAAGCATGCTTAACTGAAAGTTAATAATTTGCTTGCCTTGTTGGTCCATTTCAAAAACTTTATCTTTTTGAGTAGACCACAAAATTAGTGGGACAATAAGTCCTCCAAATCCTGTAATAAAAGTCAATAGCTGACTTAAATGTGTGATAACGATTAATTGATTGTCTTTTCTCATGATGGTTAATTTTAATTGATTGATGTGCTTATAAGACGATCAAAATGTTAAAATGTTACACCTTAAGCTAGAATAACTTCAATTATTTAACAGAACAACCTACACCTTCCTTTTTAATACCTAATTTTACTAAAATGGTTTCCAATAAACACCATTTAGTAAAGGCAGATTGGATTAGATTTATTCCTATAAATACTGTAAACCACATCCAATTTTGATTGACGTAAACAGTTAACACAACGCTTAAAAGCACCATGACACCTACTATGATTCTAAAATATGTATTTAACATTTTTATTTATTTTTAAGTTTAAATATACTTTTCTATTGGAACAACAACCGCCTTTATAGGATTGTTCGTTTCTAGACTCGCGTTAAATTCTTTTATTAAGCTGAACAAAACATCAATGTTAGAGTCTTCTGTAAAAGAAAAAAACAAACTAGATTCGTTCCCTCCTTTTTCACCTGAAAACCAATTGGAAGCCATTAATACAGAAGAGCCATTTTTATAACCATCAATATCTGAGCTACTAAAGTTTTCAATATTGGCGTTTTTAAAGAGTTTCAAAACATCTTTTTGAAATTCTTCCACTGCTGTAACTATTACTAATTTCATTTTTTTTAATTTTTATTTCCCGCAGATTTCGCTGATAATCGCAGATTTTTACTAACTTTTTTCTGCGTTAATTTGCGAAATCTGCGGGACAATTATCAATTGCTTTTACTTATAATTCTTTTTTTCAATCATATAATACACAAGTGGCACCACCAATAAAGTTAAGACTGTAGAGACAATAGTTCCTCCCATAAGCGAGATAGCCAAACCTTGAAAAATAGGGTCAAATAAAATCACGAAAGCTCCAATAACAACCGTTCCAGCTGTTAATAAAATAGGTGTCGTTCTTACCGCTCCAGCTTCAATAGCAGCTTGTTTTAAGGGTATACCTTCTGATGTTCTTATATTAATAAAATCAATTAGTAGCACCGAGTTTCTAACCATAATTCCAGCTAAAGCAATCATTCCAATAAAAGATGTTGCCGTAAAAAATGCTCCCATAATCCAGTGACCTAATATGATTCCTATTAAGGATAATGGTATGGCAACCATCATGACAATTGGGGCTTTAAAGTTTTGAAACCAGCCAACAATTAAGATATAAATTAGAATAATAGCTCCTAAAAAAGCAATTCCTAAATCTCTAAATACTTCTAAGGTTATTTGCCATTCTCCATCCCATTTTACAGTATAATTATCTTCAAAATCTGGTTGTCCTAAATACATTTCATTTAATTCATAACCTTGAGGCAACGGAATTTCTTTTAGTTTATCTTCCATTCCTAAAATAGCATAAGCAGGACTTTCTAGCTCTCCAGCCATATCAGCCAATACGTAAACGACGCGTTTCTGATTTTTACGATAAATACTTTTGGCACTTGTGGTTTCATGAATAGTTATTAAATCGGCAATAGGAACCAAATTCCCTTGATTAGATTTCACTTTTAATTGAGAGATATCTGAAAGTGTTGATTTCTCTTTTTCATCTAAAGCCAATACCAAACCTACTTGGTTAACAGCATCTTCATCATATAACGTAGTAACAGCTCTGTTAGATAAGGCCATATTCATGGTATAAGCAATTTGCTGAGGAGCAACACCATACAACATCGCTTTTTCTTTATTAATATCGAATTGGTATTCCGTTTGATCGCTTTCTACCATCCAATCAATATCTACCACATCATCTGTGTTTTTTAAGATGGTTTGAATGCTATTTGCTATTTTAATTTGCTCATTATAATCAGGTCCATAAACCTCAGCAACAATAGTTGACAATACTGGAGGTCCAGGTGGTACCTCCACCAATTTTACATTGGCATTGTATTTTGAAGCAATTTTTTGAATTTCTGGACGCAATAATTTTGCAATGTCATGACTTTGAGCACTTCTTTCTCCTTTATCTATTAAATTCACTTGAATATCGGCCATATTACTTCCTCCACGCAAATCGTAATGTCTTACTAAGCCGTTAAAAGTTATTGGTGCTGATGTTCCAACATAATTCTGATAATTCACCACTTCTGGACGCGTAGATAAATATTGTGAAATCTCTTGAACAACAACTCCAGTTCGTTCTAAGGTGGTTCCTTCTGGCATGTCAATGACTACTTGAAACTCGTTTTTATTATCGAAAGGCAACATTTTTACTGCAACTGATTGTGTAAAAAACAGTACCATCGTAGCCAATAAGATAACAAAAGTTCCTCCTAGAAATAACCAACGCTTGGTTTTATTTTCCAACAAAGGTCTTTCAAACTTATTGTAAACTTTATATATAAGGGTTTCTTCTAAGGGTTTTTCTACTTTTTCTGGTTGCCCCTTTTTGTCTTTCTCTCTCAAGAAAATATAACCCAAATAAGGTGTAATAGTTAAGGCTACAAAAAGAGATAGTATCATTGCTATAGAAGCACCAATTGGCATTGGAGCCATATATGGTCCCATTAAACCTGATACAAATGCCATAGGTAGTACCGAAGCTATAACCGTAAATGTGGCTAAAATAGTTGGGTTTCCTACTTCATTAATAGCGTATAAAGCGGCTTGCTTAAAAGGCAAACGTTTCATTTTAAAATGCCTATGCATATTTTCAGCAATAATAATGGAATCGTCTACTACAATACCTGTTACAAATACCAATGCGAATAAAGTAATACGGTTAAGCGTATAATCCATCATATAATAGCTCAATAAAGTTAGAGCAAAGGTAATTGGCACGGATAAAAACACGACCAAACCACCACGCCACCCCATGGCAAGCATCACAACAAGCGTTACAGCAAAAATGGATCCTATTAAGTGCCATAATAGTTCTGATACTTTATGAGATGCGGTTTCACCATAGTTTCTAGTTATTTCCACATGAACATCGTCTGGAATTAAAGTGCTACGTAAATGTTCCACTTTATCCAAAATGACTTCCGAAATTTTCATGGCATCTGCACCTTTTCTTTTAGCTACAGAAATAGTAACAGCTGGATATTCAGATTTGTAATCTGCCGACTTAATACTTCCTTTTCCAAATCCTAAACTTACGTAGTCTTTTGGTTGTTCGGGACCATCCAAGATGGTTGCTATTTGCTTTAAATAAATGGGTTGATTTTGTTGCACACCAACTACTAGATTCTCAACATCTGTAACAGTCTCTAAAAACTTTCCAGTGTTTATAAGAAATTCTGTATCGTTTTTATCAAAACTCCCTGCACTTAATTGTGTGTTATTGGCTTTGATCATTTCGGAAACCGAAAGAAAATCTAATCCACTTGAAGCTAATTTATCTTTATCTAAAACCACACGTAATTGACGGTTTCTTCCACCAATTTTATGGGTAATCGACACATCATTTATTTTTTTAATTTCACTCTCCAATTCTAGCGCCATTTGACCCAACTGATAATCGTCATAATTCTCACTCCATAAAGTTAAGCCTAGCATTGGCACATCGTCAATAGCACGTGTTTTCACCAAAGGAAAAGTAACTCCTTCTGGCATTTGATCCATGTGCTTATTGATTTCGTTATAAAGTTTTACAAACGAACGCTCAATATCTTCACCAACATAAAACTGAACGATAACCATCCCTTGCTCCTTCATAGAAGTTGAATACACATATTCCACCCCTTTAATATTAGAGATCAATTTCTCTAAGGGCTTGATAACTCTAGACTCAACTTCCGTTGGACTTGCTCCTGGATATCCAACAAATATATCGGCCATGGGCACATCTATTTGTGGTTCTTCTTCCCTAGGAATTAAAAACGAACTGTATACACCAACAACCATAAATACAATCATTAAAAGCACTGTTAGCTTAGATTGCATAAAGATTTTTGCGATTTTTCCTGCGATACCTTCTTTCATTTGAATTATTTTTTTTTCATTCCCACGAAGGTGGGAATCTCAATATTATATTTTTTTATTATGAGCGTTACTTATTACTCATACTTGTGAGGTGTTTTTATCCTGAATCAAGTTCAGCACAGGCCTTGAATGTATAATCTCAAAACTGGAACTGAGACAGTTTACTGAACACTTACTTTAGCTCCATTAAACAGTTTTCCTTCAGATGAGACAATATATCCTTCATCTGCTGATAAACCTGATAAAACTTCAACTTGATCTCCATAAGTTCTACCTAAACGCAACCAGCGTAACATAGCTGTATTGCTTTGACTCACTGTGTAAACACCAGATAATTGTCCGTTTGTTATTAGTACTTCTGTAGGGATTAAAACGATTTCTGAAGTCGATTTTTTTTCAATAGGAAATTGTACAGTTGTAAACATGCCAGATAGGATATTGGTATCCGTTTTATCTAAAGCTATTTTTACTAAGTATTGACCTCCCGTATTTTTAGCCGAAGTACTTACCTCTGTAACTTTACCCTTTAAGATTTTATTTATCGCTTTTACAGAAACATCAACAGCAATGCCGTTTCTAATTTCTGAAATTTCAGTTTCTGGCACCATGGCCATGACTTCAAAATTACCTGGAGCTTCAACTGAAATTAGAGGTTGTCCTGGGTTTGCCATATCCCCTTCTCTTACCGTTTTTGAAGTAATTACACCACTAAAAGGTGCCGTAATATTTGAATAAGCAAATTGCGCATTCACCTCATTTTTCATTTGCTTTGCACCTTCCAAACGAGCTTTTGCCATTTCGTAGTTTGCAGTTATATCGTCTAACTCTTTTTGAGATGCGCTATTATCGGCATACAGACTTTTAAAACGGTTATAGTCTTTTTGTGCATTGTTAAAAGCAACGGTAGCTTCAGTAATACCAGCATCTACTTGAGCTCTTTTAGCTTGTAAATCGGCATTATTAATGGATATAAGTAATTGTCCTTTCTTTACTTTATCTCCAACTTTTACATGCACTTTAGTTACATAACCCATCATTCTAGTGCTTAAATCTGCACTATTAACCGATTGGATTTTACCACTAACAGCTAAAAATGGACTATTATTTGCTTCAGTAATTTGATTAACCTGTACTTGAATTGCAGGAGAATTATCTACTATTGCTTTTTTTTCATCATTACCACAACTCGTTATAAATATAGATGCTGTAGTTAGGCTTAATAGGTATATATACTTTTTCATTTTAAAATTATCCTTTAGTTAAAAATTGTAAATAAGCTTGTGCGTAATTGTATTCAAATATGGTTTGATAATATTCTAATTGCTTTTGCGAATATTGGGTTTCGGCTAACAGCAAATCGGTTGTTTTTTCCAAACCTTGTTCGTATCTATTTGTTCTAATTCTTAAGGACTCTTCAGATTGTTCTAGAGATAACTTTGTTAAAGTCAGTCTATTTTCAGCATCAGTTAACATCCGTTTTGCTTTGTTTAATTCTAATTGGTTTTGAGATACATATTGTTCATATTGCAATTTAGATTTATCGAAAGCGGCTTTACTTTTTTGAGACTTCCCAAAACGTTTGCTTCCGTCTAAAATGGTCCAACTTAATTGGGCTCCAAAAATATAACCACTAGCATCACCTTGAAAAATTTGATCATCATAAAGTTCATAACTCCCAAAAGCATTTAGTGTTGGTAAAAACGACATGTTATCTGCTTTATTCATGGATTCGTAAGCATTTGAAGCTAACATCATGGCTTTGATGTCTGATCGGTTTTCTGAAATAGTTTCAGAATTCATCATATTAAGACTTTCCATTTGTAAACTATCTGACGGCTTATATATCACATCGCTAGTTTCATTCATTAAAAATGACAAATAATTTGAGGCATTCTCAACATTGCTTTTAGCTGTTTGAAGTTGGTTCTTAACTTCATTCACACGAACTTCAACAGATAATACATCTGCTCTTTGAAGATAGCCTTGTTTAAAACTATTGTCTGCTAACTTTTTATTTTCATTAGCCGTTTCCAAAGCTTTCCCCATGACGTCAATCCCTTTATAAGCTAATTGCAATTGCATGTATGCTTTTTCAACTTCAAAAGCATAAAAATCTGAAGTACGTTCTATTTGCAAGGCTTGAGCTTCCATTTTAGATTTAGCGGCTTTACGTTGATACATACCATCTACATTTATTAGTGGTTGTTGGATTTCAAAACGTGTCGCAAAATTTTCTACTTGTCCTGGATTATTTAATAATTCAGGATTAAAATCTGAAGCTGTTAAAATTCCCTGATTTAGTTTAGAACCAAAAGCCATCAATGGATTGGTTGTTGCCATTCCTGTATGAGAAGCAGTAATGTTTGGTAAAAACACAGCATTGGTTTGCTTAAAATCTGCTTTAGCTTCTAAGTATTCTTGTTCAGAAATTTTAATAGCTCTATTTTCTTCTGAAACTTTAGTCAAGACTTCAGCTTTTGTAATAGGCAGTACTTGTTGCGCCTGAACAACTAAGGTTGCAATTAAAAAACTTAAGCTTATGATGTATGTCTGCTTTTTCATTTATTATCATATTTATTACTGCAAATTTATGTTTATAAAACATGCTGGTCAGTAACATAAGTTACCAAAGAGAAAGGCACTCTTTATACAAAGAATGCCTTTACAAACCAACCAAAAATCACTGACAATAAATTTGTCAGTTTACTTTACGCATTACTCCATGTCCTCAACAACAATGACTAAAACCTCAAAACTTAAGTATATAAATTTGAAGAAATAGCTAGTAGGATTCATCATTTTAGATTGTTGACATTTGAGAAGCGCTGTATCAAAACACTATGCTTATTTCTCTTTAAACCAACACTTATAAATTCATTAAAATGGAACAAAAACCACTTTATACAACAAAAATAAATCAATATATAATAACACTTAGTAACTAATGTTACTTAACAAAAATGAATTCTAATTAAATCTGCTATTTTAATAAACAAACACAATATTTCTTTTATCATTCCTTCTCGAATGACAAAATATCCTTAAATTTATTCATATTATTTTTTTTTAAAATTCTTATGAATATTACAGCTGCATATACCGATCTCTATCAAATTACAATGGCTCAAGTTTATTTTGGCACGAAACCAAATGGACGCGCTGTTTTCGATTATTATTTTAGGCACAATCCATTTAAAAGTGGTTACTCCATTTTTGCTGGATTGGAAGATGTTTTGGGTATTCTTGAAACCCTTAAATTCTCTGAATCTGATATTTCATATTTGAAACAAAAGGGATTTGAAAATGATTTTTTAGACTATTTAATGAATTTTCGATTTAAGGGAAATATTTATTCTAGTAAAGAAGGTGATGTTGTATTCCCTAACCGACCAATTTTACAAGTGGAAGCTAATATTATAGAAGCCCAGATTATTGAGACCCTTTTATTAAACATCCTTAATTTTCAGACTTTGATTGCTACAAAAGCGAGCAGAATAAAATTTAGCGCTAAGGATGGGATTTTATTAGATATGGGGTTACGTCGTGCACATGCTACAGGTGGCTATTATGCGTCTAGAGCGGCTGCTATTGGAGGTTTTGACAGCACCAGTAATGTTAAGGCCGCCGAAGATTATAACATTCCTTCTTCAGGCACTATGGCACACTCTTTTATACAAAGTTATGATGAAGAATTACAAGCTTTTCGAGATTTTGCTAAAATGCGACCAAATAATTGTGTCCTACTAATAGACACTTATAATACACTTAAAAGTGGTCTACCAAACGCCATTACTGTAGCCAAAGAAATGGAGAAAAGTGGTGAGAAATTATTTGGAGTTCGTTTAGATAGTGGAGATTTAGCCTATTTGGCTAAAAAAACACGAGCTGTACTAGACGACGCTAATTTGGCTTACGTAAAAATTGTAGCATCAAACCAACTAGATGAATATGTTATAAAAAGTTTGAAGGAACAAGGTGCGCCTATTGATATTTTTGGTGTTGGCACAAATCTAGTTACAGGAAAACCAGATGCTGCCTTAGATGGCGTCTATAAATTATCAGAATACAATGATACACCAAGAATTAAACTTTCTGAAAATATTATTAAAACGTCACTGCCTTCTAAAAAACAAGTTTACCGCATGCTAGATGATAATGGCATGTTCTACGGAGCAGATGCCATAGCTCTTTTTACTGAATGTAATGTTTCACTTATGGAACATCCATTTGATTCTACAAAAAGTTTAGATATTAGTTCTTTTAAACATGAACCCTTGCTTGAACAAGTTATGAAAAATGGAAAAAGAATACTCCCTTTGCGTTCCGTCATGGAAATTTCGGAATATTCTCAAGCGCGTTTAAAACAACTTCCGAATGAATACAAGCGGTTTCAGAATCCACATATTTACAAAATTGGATTGAGTACACTGCTCAAAAATGAACGCGACACTTTAATTAAAAAACATAAATTCTAAATTGAATAGTAACGTTTTCAAAAGCTACTTCGTTAACTAGCTTCACCGTTCAACTATAATAAAAATTCTAAACATGAAAACCCTCCTTATCATTGATGTACAGAACGATTTTATGCCAAGTGGATCGCTTCCAGTTCCCGATGGTGATAAAATTGTGCCCATTATCAATGGCATGCAACATAAATTTAATTTGATAATTGGTACGCAAGATTGGCATCCTAGAAATCATATAAGCTTTGCTAGTAATCATGAAGGAAAATCTAATTTTGATGAAATTGAAATTCATGGTCAACAACAAACCTTATGGCCAGATCATTGTGTACAAGGCACAGAAGGCGCTGAATTTCATCCGGATTTAAACACTGATAATTTTGAAGCTATTTTTAGAAAAGGAACAGATAAAAACATTGACAGTTACAGTGCGTTTTATGACAACTGCCATTTAAAGGCAACCGGATTGGCTAGTTATTTAAAAGAAAAAGGAACAACGGAACTCTATTTATGTGGTCTAGCCGCAGATATCTGTGTATACTTTTCAATTAATGATGCTTTTAAAGAAGGTTTTGCCTGTACTTTTATTGAAGACGCTTCAAAAGCATTGGATGATGATGAATTTAAAAAGCTTAAGAAAGAAATGATTGCTATGGGAATCCAGATTGTAACATCACAATATATATAATGGTAACAGCTCAATTTAATTTTTAAAATAGAATGTTGCATTAATCTGAAACGAATTACCGACAATCATTTCAGTTAATTTTTCTTGTTCCGCCATGACCTCCAGCTACAATAAGCAGTACTTTGATACTTAGGTATATAAATTTGAAGAATTGGATGATGGGATTCATCATTTTAAAGCGTTGATATTTTGAAATACGTTGTGTCATGTTGTTAATGTTTAAGTTTTACTATTTTCTACCTACTACTTACGACCCTCTTATTTTACTCAGGAATTAACCCTTTTTGTTTCATTCCTATTCAGGAATTAACCCTTTTAGTTTCATTCCTATTCAGGAATCAACCTTTTTTAGTTTCATTCCTATTCAGGAATCAACCCTTTTTAGTTTCATTCCTATTCAGGAATCAACCCTTTTTAGTTTCATTCCTATTCAGGAATCAACCCTTTTTAGTTTCATTCCTATTCAGGAATCAACCCTTTTTAGTTTCATTCCTATTCAGGAATCAACCACCAAAATGGTTTCATTTTTGCTTTATAAATAAAAGCATAATGTAATGCTAGTTTTAACCAATGACCAGCTAAACCTATTTCTCCAAAAGTTTTACCTATATGTCTACCTTGTGTTTTAGGATATTTAATATAATCTGGAACAATAGGGTATGTTGTAATACTTACACCACTTCCTGTAGTGAAACCATATCCAGCAGAAGCAATACAGGCGGCTCCCATATTTCCCATAGACCCTTTATGATCTAAAGTTACCTTACCATTTTTAATACTATCTATAATATTATCTGCAACAATTTTCGCAGTAATACCGGATGGCATTCCCGTCCTAGGCGGTGCAGGAGTTATATCTGTTCCGTTTTTACTTTTTCGAGGTTTTGAGATAGAATGCAGAGGTGCAAAAGCAATACCAGGAGCAAAAATATTTTTATAAGAAGGGTTTTGATATGTTTCTGGCCAATCTTGAACCGACCATTCTTCGTAAGGTTTTGGCGTATAGTCTGCATCGACAATCATAAACCCCTTAAAGAGTTTTTCTGTAATATCCATATCGTTTTTGTCGAAAGCTTTGAAACCATGACCTGAAAAGGAAGGGATTAACATGGCAAAATCGTAGGTAGCAGTTTTAAACTCTCCTTCTAGATTCTCGTAATGAGCTATTCCATCTTCAATTTTATTAACTCCTGCTCCAAGAATCCATTTAATGTCTCTATCCTCAAAAATCATTTCAATCATTTCATGAGACTTCATAGTCATACTTCCGTAGCTCATTAACATGCCATCCATACCAAAATCTCCAAGCTGATATTCATTGGAAATCCAAGTTATCTCGGCCATATCACGTACTTTGTGTTTCCGTAATTCTTGTTCGACATTCAAAATGTATTCAAAAGCAGCTCCTTGACAAGTGGATTTTGCATGACCTGTACCAATTAATATTTTAGCTTTTTTGCCACGTTTCATATCTTGAATAAGTGCATCTAAACCTTTCCAAGCATGTTCTGCATGTGTATAAGTACATACAGAGTAAGCTTTATTAGTTCCCGGACTTAAACCTTCAGTGCCTTCAAAATTAAGTTTCGGACCTGTTCCGTTAATCAAATAATCATAAGTAACTTTTTCTTGAAGTCCTTTTTTATCGCCAACAACATACTCAACTAAAACAAAAGGTTTGCTTTCGGTTTTATCACCTTCCGGGTGAAATGTAACGGCTTTTGCCTGCTTATAACTTATGTGTTTCTTTTTGTATAATGGCTCTAAAGGAAAGAGAATTTGTTCTGATTTCATTCTCCCAATTCCTACCCAAATATTAGAAGGAATCCATTGGTAATTACTATTTGGTGAGACCACCAAAACTTCATGTTCTTTGGAGAGTTTTCTGCGTAAATGAGATGCAGCAACATGCCCTGAAATCCCAGCTCCTAAAATAACTATTTTTGACATGGTAGATATATTTTATGTAAATATAGCTTCAACATAAAAACCACACAGTCACTTTTGTTACAAAAGAAAAGAGGCTAACTAGTTATTTATTTATTCATTTTATTATAAATCATTTTTACAAAAATGAGTCCTAAAATCCCTCCTAAAGCAGATACTAATAAATTAACTATTAATAAAAAGGCATCAAATTTTCCATCATTCATTATAGACCAAGGATCAAAGCCTAATCTTCCGAAAGATTTTATAAATAATATACTTCCAAAAACACCAATTAAGGTATTCCCAATAATACCAAAGGAATATTTTTTAAAAATAAAACCAGTACTATTAGCGGCAATTATTCCTAAAAGAATACTGATTAATGAAATTAGTGTTCCAGTCATAATAAATTATTTATACTAATGTCCATAATCCATTTTATCTACTTTTCCACCCATCAATCTCTTTTGAATAATCATATAAACAAAAAGTAGAATGAAGCCAATAATTCCCCAATTTAATGCTACAGATAATCCATATTCTGAAGCCGCAGTATTATATATGGTTAAATGCTCGTGAGTTCCATGAATTGAAGGTAATAAAACGGGAAACATGGAAGCTAGAGAAGATGTAATTCCGCCTACTATTAATAAGGTTGATAATACAAAAGCATGAATATCTTTTTTAATTTTTTTAATAAAAAACAATCCGATTAATCCTGTTAAATAAATTAGCGGAAAGATTATGAGATATGGCTTGTGCATAAAATTATCTAAGGAATTTGGGTTTACTAATTGCCAAACAAATAAAGAAAAGATGGTAAGTGCGGATAACACGATGTTTAATTTAAAAATAACACCTTTAAGCTTTTTGTTTATAGATGAATTTGTTTTTAATATCACCCAATTGGCACCATGAATAGCCAAAGTAACTACAGATATTAAGCCGATAATAATTGTAAACCAATCTATAACTCCAGGATGTGCCGCTAAAGGGCTAAAACTACTATCCCATAATGGTAAGAAAAAATAATGGCCTTCGTGAGCCGAAACACCGTTATCAACACCACCTAAATTGACACCTCTTACGATATTACCTAAAGCAATTCCAAAAAACAAAGCCAATAACAAACTAGAAACGCCAAAAGATGCATCCCAAATGTCTTTCCACATTTGGTATTTGAATTGTCCTCTAAATTCTAAGCCTATAGCTCTAAAAATAATTAGCCACAAAACAATGATTAAAGGCAAATAAAAACCACTAAAAACGGAAGCATAGAAAGTTGGAAATGCCATAAAAAGCATCCCTCCAGCTGCCACTAACCAAACCTCATTAGAATCCCAAAAAAGGCCAGCAGATTTTGTAATGACTTCCTTGTCTTTTTCAGTTTTAGCAAAAAATAAATGTATGATTCCTGTTCCAAAATCGTAACCATCCAAAACAAAAAACACAACTAAAACAACAGCGATGATAACGTACCAAAATATTTCCATAATTTAATGTGTTTGAGGTTCTGGACCTTCATTAATAGTTTTACCAACTAAGACTAAAAACAATAAACCTAGTAGCATATATAAAGCAACAAAACCCAATAAAGTAAATAAGGTATTACCAGATGAAACTGTAGGTGAAATTCCATCGGAAGTTCTTAACAAACCGTAAACTAAATACGGCTGTCTTCCTAATTCGGCTGTGTACCAACCCGTAATATTTGCTATATATGGAAAGGGAACTAAAAACATGATGGTCCAAAGTAAAGGTTTCATGTTGTACAATTTTTTTCGCCATAGAAAGAAAAGTGCTAAGGCCATAACACCTATAAAGATGGTGCCTAAACCAACCATAATATGATACGAATAATAAAGCGCCGGTATGTTATCTGGCAATTCGTCCTCCTCAAATTGGTCCATTCCAGGAATTTGCTCATGCCATTTTTGATAGGTCAAAAAGCTTAAGATATTAGGAACTGCTATTTTATTGTCTAATTTTTTAGAAACCATATTGGGTTGTCCAATAAGAACAATTTCAGCTCCAGCCTTTTCTGTTATAAAAATCCCTTCCATAGCCGCAAATGTTCCTGGTTGGTGTTTAGCAACATTTTTAGCATTCCAATCCCCTGTTGGAAAAGCAACTAAAACACTAGAAATTAGTCCAAAAACAACACCTGTTTTCAAAAACAATCTTCCGTATTCTGTTTTTTTATTTCTTAAAATATAAAAAGCTCCTATACTGGCTACAACAAAAGAGGAAGTAACAACAGAGGCCATTTGATTGTGCAGAAAAGCAGGTAAAAGCCATGGATTTGTAAAAAGTGCCGAGAAGTTTTCTAATACAAATTTACCATTATCCAAAATTTCATAACCCACAGGATGTTGCATCCAAGCATTGGTTGCTAGAATAAACCAACCACTTGCCCAAGACCCCAGAAACACCAGAAAACCTGTTAGGAAATGTAGTTTCTGGCCCATTAATTTTTCACCAAAAATAAATAGTGCTAAAAATGAGGATTCTAAAAAGAATGAGAACATGCCTTCCATGGCTAAAGTTTGACCAATAATCCCGCCAGTTAGCTCAGAAAATTTTGCCCAATTGGTACCAAATTGAAATTCCATTGGAATTCCTGTTACAACTCCCATTGTAAAATTAATAGCAAAGATTTTCATGAAAAATTTTGCCGCATCATTATACTTTTCGATATTATTCTTTAAATATCTCCATTTATAATAGACGATTATCAATGACAATCCCATGGTTAATTGCGGAAAAATATAGTGAAATGTGATAGTGAATGCAAATTGCAATCTATCGTAAAAGATCATGTCTTCCATATCCTGAATTTAGACTATAAAAATACAACACAGATAATAAAAATGGTGTAACTTTTATTACAAAAACATCGCAAATTGAGACTCATTTTTAAATGAGAACCTATTTTACTTTTTTAAGGTTGTCATTAGACACAAATTCTTAAAACAAATTATATTTACACTTCTAAAGTATAGGGCACTCCAATTAAATCAACAATCTAATTGTAAAATAACTTCCTGATTTATGAGTTTCCTCCTCCAATAAAATCGAAAAAGAGGCTTTTAATAATTAATAAATAGTTTAGTTTGCACTATATAATAATATGCTTAATTTAAAATGGATTCGTTAACTCAAATAGTATTAGGAGCCGCAGTTGGAGAAGCTGTTCTTGGAAGAAAAATAGGTAATAAAGCCATGCTTTATGGTGCCATTGCAGGAACTATTCCTGATTTAGATATTTTCTCTTCTTATTTTACTGATACCGTTTCTGCATTAGAAATCCATCGAGGTTTTACACATTCCATATTTTTTTCTATTCTTTTTGCACCTATTTTTGGATGGCTTGTTTCCAGATACGAAACTTATAAAGATGTAAAAGGTTGGTCTTGGCTGTTTTTTTGGTGCTTAGTAACTCATCCTATTTTAGATGCCCACACAACTTGGGGAACACAATTATTTTGGCCATTGGAATCAAGGCTTGCTTTTAAAACCATTTTTGTAATAGATCCGTTATATACTTTACCTTTTTTAGTGTTTTTAATTTTAGTATTGTTCCAAAAAAGAAATACACCAAGAAGAAGATTTTATAATAACATGGGATTGATATTAAGTAGTAGTTATTTGCTTTTAACCTTTGCATTAAAAGGCATGGCCAATAATCAGTTTGAAAAAGCCCTCATAAAACAACAGATTGATTATGTTGATATGGAGACAAAACCTGCTCCATTCAATACAATTCTCTGGTCTGCGAATGTGGAGACTAAAGACCAATATTTAATTGGTTACTATTCTTTTTTGGATAAAAATCCTATTCATTTTGAAGCTTACCCGAAGAATCATAACCTATTGGGAGATTTAATTCAAAAGAAAAAGGTACAGCGAATGATTCAAATTTCTAAAGGGTGGTATACTATTACAGAAAAAGAAGATCGTTTATATTATAACGATTTGCGCTTTGGCTTGCTAAGTTTAAAACCAAATGCACAAAATTTTGTATTTCAATATGAGATTAAAACTGACAAACAGGGAGAAGTAACATTTACAGAGACAATTAAAAATCCTGATGATGCCAAACAGCTTTTAAAAGATCTTTGGATTCGTTTAAAAGGAAATTAATAATCGTACTTGTAAAGTGAATGGTTTGAAAAGTAAAGATGATATAAATACTGAATGATTAAAAAAGTATCTTATAATTCTTCTTCAGTGTCTTCATTCTTTTTTCCGCTCAACATAAAATTAATAAGTATTCCAACCAAGGTAATACAAACAAGAGCGAAAATAGCAATCATTATTACACCGTTATTCCAATTCGCTAAGGCAATGTTTTGAGTAATCATAATCGAGGAGTTTAGTTGTTATTAATTAGCTGTAAAAATATCATAAGTCTGCAAAAGCAAATATGACTTTAGTCAGGAAATATCAAAAATGAATATCAATTTCAAAAAAGAGGAATGTCTAATGTCTTTTTTTCAATTTTAAAAAATAATTCTTTTCCATCTCTTGTATCATGAGAATTATGGGCATCTTCCATTAAAAGAATATTAAAATAAGGTTTAAAGTACTCAAGATATTCAGGCTTTGAGCCTCCAAAAGGTGGTTTATCTTCATTCAAAACTGCATCAAACAATAATCCCACTACTTTCCCTTTGCTTGAAAGTAATTCAAACGATTTTGTGGCATAAGCTGGCCTTAAATTAGGATCGATAGCACAGAAAAATGTTTGTTCAATTATTAAATTGAAGGACATCTCTAAGTCGAAAAAATTACTCAGAATTAAATGTGCCGGTGGAAAAGAAGGAACTCTTGTTTTTATATTAGATAATGCCGTTTTAGACACATCCACTACATATACATTTTTAAAACCTTTATAGTGTAAATATTCTGCTTCATAAGAATGACCTCCTCCAGGAATTAGTATTTTAAGATTTTTATCAGATAATTGATCGATATAGGCTTTTAAAGGAGGTGAAACTTCACCTAAATCCCAACCAGTATCTTTATTTTTATATCGATTATCCCAAAAATCTTTAGTTAAACTCATTAATTAGATGTGTTAATTATATTGATAATTTCATCCTTTTGAAGGACTCCAGATTGTCTCCAAATCTGTTTCCCTTTTTTAAATAACATTAACGTCGGAACGCCTTTAACTTGATATTTAGCAGCTAAAGATTGATTTTTATCGACATCAATTTTAATAATTGAAACGTTTTCTCCCATAGTGTCTTTAACTTGCTTTAATATAGGTGACATCATTTTACATGGGCCACACCATTCTGCAAAAAAGTCTACGAGAACAGGTTTATCCTGATTGATTATTTCTGAAAATTTATTCATGTTATTCTTTCTTAAAATTAACTTGCCAGAGACCTCTAACTTCATTGACACCGTAACCAATAGCTATGTCATTTGGATAAAGCGCTTTAATAGTCTTATATGCCTCATTATTTAACTCTCTATTTGGTGTTCCATGGCATTGTAAACACATAGAATTGGTTGTAATTGGATAATAAAATGTTACTTCTGTATCTGTTTCCTCTAAAATAGGCTTTGGTTCTTGCTGAGATGCAATAACATTTTTAAAGGTTTCTATATATTGTAATTCTTTTGAATGTGCTTGATTTTCTGGGTTTCTAGGTTTATCTGATACACGTTTTATGTTTGCCTTAAAAGCAACAGACATACTATCTGTTAATGGATAAGCTTTTATATTGCAAAATTCAACAGCTGCTAATGTTCCTTTTTCCTGTATGGCTTTCATTAAGTTTTTTCCCAATACCGCCTGGGTTGTCAAAGCATATTTTAGACCTTCTTCTTCATAATCTATAGCTTGAACAACCGCTGTTACTGATGGCTCTTCAACGTTTGTATTAGGGACTTCCTTACCTTGTTTGCAACTAATTAAAAAGAGAATCAAAACCGGAAATATATAGTACGTTTTTTTCATATTTAACCAAGTTTTCCTGTTGCACAGCTTATATACGATTTCGCTTTTGAAACTATGGTGTTCTGATCTAAATCTAAAGGATAACCTATTTTTTTCAAGGTCTCTTTAACTAGAGAAATATCGTCATCATGAAGATAATTAAAAGATATTTTACTTCCTTCTATATCAATTTCTAAATCTGAAATGTTTTTAATTTTCGATAATTTATTAGTGATGGTATTAGCACAACCTCCACATTTTAAATTTTGAACAATTATGGATGTATTCATTTTTATTTTCTATTTTATAATTAGGTAAAATGTGTTCGCTTTAAGCTCGGTTCATTTTTATTTTCTATTTTATAATTAGGTAAAATGTGTTCGCTTTAAGCTCGGTTCATTTTTATTTTCTATTTTATAATTAGGTAAAATGTGTTCGCTTTAAGCTCGGTTCATTTTTATTTTCTATTTTATAATTAGGTAAAATGTGTTCGCTTTAAGCTCGGTTCATTTTTATTTTCTATTCTATAATTAGGTAAAATGTGTTCGCTTTAAGCTCGGTTCATTTTTATTTTCTATTTTATAATTAGGTAAAATGTGTTCGCTTTAAGCTCGGTTCATTATTCCTTTTTGTTATAATTTAAAATTCCTCCTTCTAAATCGTAAATTTTTAAAAAGCCCATTTCTGATAACTTTAAGGCAGATTTCTTACTTCTAGCACCACTTCTGCAATAAACATAAACAGGTTGTTCTTTATCTAATTCCTTAAATTGATTCTCAAAATCTTCTGAAAAAAAATCAATATTTATAGCACCTTCTATATGCCCTTCTTGAAATTCTTCAGGTGTTCTAACATCTATCAGTTGTACATTTTGACCCTCTATTAGAGTTTTAAACTCTGAAAGAGACAGTAACACTGCAGATTCTTGCTCTTGAGCATTTACAGTAAAAGCGGAAGCGATTATAACGAATAAAAAAAGGATGTTTTTCATGTTGATTTTTGGTTTTATGGAAGTATAAATTTAAGCATTTTCCACAACTATATTAGTAACATTAGTTACATAAAAAAAGAGCGACAAAATTGTCGCTCTTTAAAATTTTAAAAATAATCTTATGCTATTTTAATGTTGAAGGACAAACAAAATTAGTAACTGGAACTCCAGAATCTTTAATTTTAGAAAAACCACCAGCAACATCTACCAAATTATGAATGCCTCTACTTTTTAATATAGATGCTGCAATAACAGATCTATAACCTCCAGCACAATGAACGTAGAACGGTTTATTATCTGGGAACTCCGATAAATAATCATTTAATGAATCTAAAGGCGTAAAATGTGCATTCTCAACATGCTCTGCAGTATATTCACCTTCTTTTCTAACATCAAATACAACATCTTTAATATCGTTGTATTTATTTTTAAATTCTTCAGCTGAAATGGCTTCAATAGTATCGTATTCTAAACCATCTTTTTTCCAAGCTTCAAAACTTCCATCCAAGTAACCTATTACATTATCAAAACCTACTCTCGATAATCTAGTAATAACTTCCTCTTCTCTTCCTTTGGGAGCAACCAGTAAAATAGGTTGTTTCACATCTACAATTAAGGCACCAACCCACGGAGCAAATCCGCCATCGATACCAATAAAAATAGAACGTGGAATATGTCCTTTTACAAAATCGTTTTGATGACGCACATCTAAAACAATGGCTTCCGATTCATTAGCTACCGTTTCAAATTCTTTAGGAGATAATGGTTTTTGAGATTTTTGCATCACATCATCAAAACTTTCATATCCTTGAATGTTTAACATGACATTCTGTGGGAAATAACCAGGAGGATCACTTAAACCATCTAACAATTCGGTTATAAATTCCTCTTTGGTCATATCTGCTCTTAAAGCATAATTAACCTGTTTTTGATGTCCAAGAGTATCGGTAGTTTCCTTACTCATATTTTTACCACAAGCAGAGCCTGCGCCATGATTAGGATATACAATTAAATCGTCTCCTAAGGGCATGATTTTATTTCTTAAAGAATCAAAAAGGTAGCCAGCTAACTTTTCTTGAGTTAAATCTGACGCTATTTTTTGTGCTAAATCGGGTCTACCAACATCACCAATAAACAAAGTATCTCCAGTAACAATACCATGCTCCTTTCCATTCTCATCAATCAACAAATAAGTGGTGCTTTCCATAGTATGTCCAGGCGTGTGAATGGCTTTTATTTTGTAATCTCCAACATTAAAAACTTGTCCATCTTCCGCAATAATAGCTTCATAAGAAGGATTTGCAGTTGGCCCAAAAACAATATCTGCACCAGTTTTCTTTTTTAAATCTAAATGCCCACTAACAAAATCTGCATGAAAATGTGTTTCAAAAATATATTTAATTTTTGCATCGTCAAGTTTTGCTCTTTTAATATATGGTTGCACTTCTCTTAATGGATCAATTATAGCCGCTTCACCATTGCTTTCTATATAATAGGCTGCATGTGCTAAACAACCTGTATAAATTTGCTCAATTTTCATCTGTTTATAATTTTATGTTTTTGTAAAAATGAAGAACCTAATAGGATCTAATTTTTGAAATTCTATATTTAAATTAATACTACAAAAATAATCATGATATTCGTTATATGCAGTAACATTAGTTACAATTTAACCTTAAAGCGTTAGTTCTTTATAAATTATATAAACTGCCATTAATAATACAAACCAACCAAATCCTTTTTTTAATTTCTTACCATCTATAAAATTTGAAAGGTAAGTACCAATAAAAATACCTAAGACAGAGATTGCTGTAAAACCTAATAAAAATAACCAATCTATTTCTAAATGCCCAAAATCTCCAGTAAAACCAATTAAAGAATTGATAGCTATTATTAAAAGCGATGTCCCAACAGCTTTTTTCATAGGTAATTTAGCCAAAGCTATTAAAGCTGGAATAATAATAAAACCTCCTCCTGCTCCAACAAGACCCGTAAATAACCCAATAACAAACGCCTGAATAAAGATTATGACATAGTTTAATTTTTCATTTTCTGGAGCTTTAATTAATTTTTTTCTATCAATTAGCATTGATTTTGAAGCAACTAGCATGATAATGGCGAAAAGTGTCATTATCCCCATACTCTTTGTCACCACATAATTATTTACAACAAATAATGTATCTGGTAAGGCTGGCAAAATAAAGCGTCTGGTCAGGTAAACTGCTGTAAAGGCAGGTATAGAAAAAATAATTGCTACTTTAAAATTGACTAATTTTTTTTGAATATTTTTAATGGTACCAAAAGCAGATGAAGTCCCTACTATAAAAAGCGAATACGAAGTTGCTAAAATCGGATTTAAACCAAATAAATAAACTAATACCGGGACTGTAAGTATGGACCCTCCTCCTCCAATTAAACCTAGGACGACTCCTATAAAAAGCGCTCCAATATATCCAAAAATGGTATTTAAATCCATGTATTACTTATTGTGAAAACTTAATTTTTAAAGATCTAATAATGTAATTCTATTTCTATTGATTTTTATCTGATGATTATTTTCCAAAGCTTTTAATATTCTGGATATAACAACCCTAGATGTATGCATATCGTTAGCAATTTGCTGATGTGTGACATGAATTTCATCATTATGATTTACCATGGCCTTATCTCTCAGGTATTTCAATAGACGCTCGTCCATTTTTAAAAATGCAATAGTATCTATAGCTTCTAATAATTCCGACATCCTCTCATGATAACTTTGAAGGATAAAGTTTTGCCAGCTTTTATATTTCCCCATCCATAGGCTCATATGCTCAACAGGAATCATTATTAATGTGGTATCTGTTTCAGCAACAGCTCTAATCTCACTTTTTTTCTGTCCCATGCAACAAGATAAAGTCATGGCGCAGGTATCACCACTTTCAATAAAATAGAGAATAAGTTCATCGCCATTTTCGTCTTCCCTTAGAATTTTCACAGCACCACTTATTAATAAAGGCATGGATTTAATATAATCCCCAATTTCTATAAGCATGCTACCTTCTGGAATTTCTTTAAAAACACCTACTTGGTTAATTTCCTGAAGTAGCTCGTCTTCAAAAAGATACCCGAAATTATCTTTTAATTCTTCTATCATTTTAGCAACTATAACGTTTAGTTTTACAAATTTACTGTTTAACAATTAAATCCAATTGATATTTATCATATTCTCAAAAACTCTAATATTACTGATAACTAACTGAAAATGAATGAATAAAAATATTTTTAACAAGGTTTTAACCGAAAAGTCCATTAAAAATACCTATCTTTATAGCATGATAGCACAGGACAAATTAGAAAACGAAGTATTTTTAAAAGAATCTTTAACGTATTTAGAGAACTTAGGATTCGATAACATTCAAGCAGATGTTGAAGGTTATGAAACACCAAAATCCTACCTTAAAATGGGAAGCGATATTACCATTACGCCAGATATAGTGGCTGAAAAAGGTGGAAGAAAGCATTATTTTGAAATCAGTTTAAAATCTGAAGAACCTAAATTACTAAAATCTAAATGGCGTTTTCTAGATGTACTTACACGCATGAAAGACCACAGATTTAAAATCATTACACGTCGTGGACATTATAAATTCACACAAGACATGCTAGATGATTTGAATTTAGATAAAAGTCCGATAAAACTTTAAAAGAATACTCACTTAAACAAAAAAAGACTGCAATTTGCAGTCTTTTTTTGTTTGTATCATATGCCGCTATTTTTTATAAAACTTAGCATATTTTCTATAAGCCAAGAAACCTAGAATTGCAATAATTCCAAATGCGATGGCAATAAACTTCACACTTACAATCTGGTCTCCACTTGCATAACTGTGTAATCCTGCTAAATAGAAATTCACACCAAAATAGGTCATCATAATACTAGAGAAAGCAATGATAGACCCAAGGTTAAACGTGAAACTACCACGAAGCCCAGGAACCAATCTCATATGCAGAACAAAAGCATAAATCATAATACTTATTAAAGCCCAAGTTTCTTTTGGATCCCAGCCCCAATATCTTCCCCAGCTTTCATTTGCCCACATACCTCCTAAAAAGTTTCCAATGGTTAGCATTACTAAACCTACAGTTAAAGCCATTTCATTAATAATGGTTAACTCTTGGATATTAAGCAACATTTTCTTTTTATTCTCTTTCGTTGTAAAAATCATTAATAATAAAGATACGACACCTAAAATCATTCCTAAGGCAAAGGGTCCATAACTAGCTACAATAATAGATACGTGAACCATTAACCAGTAACTGTCCAAAACAGGTTGCAAATTGGCAATTGCTGGATCCATCCAACTCCAGTGAGCCACCATTAAAATCATGGCTGTTACAAAAGCTGTAGCCGCCATTGTTAAATCGCTTTTTCGTCCAAAAATTATTCCAAAAAGCATGGTTGCCCAAGCAACATATATCATGGATTCGTAAGCATCACTCCAAGGTGCATGCCCAGAAATATACCAACGTGCTATTAAACCTAACGTATGTAATATAAAAAATGCTATAATTAATACCTTAAAACCTTTAATGGCGACATTTAAAACTTTGCTTCTTTCTTTGAAAATTTGTACAATAATAAAAACAAACATCAAAGCGGCAGTAATCATGTACCAACTGTAAAGCCTTTTAAAAATATCATATTTGTTATACGTTAATTCCGTTTGAACTTTTTTATCGCTTAGCATTACACTGCTACCAAACTTGTGCTGTGTCTTTTTAAAGGATTCTAAAAGTTCTTCGGCTTTAGAAAAATCTCCAGATTGTTTGGCACTATTTAAGGTAATTAAATATGCACTGAATCCATTATTAATGAAATTGCCATAAAGTGTATCTTTAATTTGATCACGATAATCATCTCTTCTAAATTCTACTGAAGAAATCCATTTGTTATTATAATCGTCTGGAATTGGGAAAATTCTTAAAGCATAACCTTCTAAAGTATTATACAATAAATTAACACGCTGATCTGTTTCCTTAAATTCCTTTTGAAACCCATTTGGAATTTGAGCTTTATAAGCTTCCTCTAAATAAGGGGCCAATTTATAAGCGCCATTTTCCGTGAAAAAATTGACTAAGGATACATATTCTGCATCTTTATCTACACCTATTAGCTTTCTAATAGAGTCTCCTTTTTTAAGTTTTAGATAAATAATTGGCACATTATACCATAATAAAGGGCTTTCTTGAAGAGATAGAAAAACTTGATTGGCATCAAAATCTTGGTAGGTATCATGTTTGCTTAACTTACGAAGCATTTCTGAAGCATAGGTATTTATTGGCATCATTCTACCACCAACATCTTGTATTACGAGATGCGCAAATTTATCCGCATGTTCTTTTGGTGTAATGTTAACTGTTAAAATAGAATCTATTTGCTCTTTAGTTGGTTTGCTACTATGTGGATGACCATCATTTTGAGAATGGTTTTGTGAAAAACCTTGTAATCCAAAGAACAAGAATAAAACCATTAAAGCTTTTGCTTTTTTATCTTTCACTTTATTAAGCATGCGTTTTAAATCTGCAAAGCGCGTATTTCTATCAAAAATAATGGCTAACATTCCAAAGTATAAAAAGAAGTAACCAATATAAGTTACCCAAGTTCCATAAAAATCGTGATTAACAGAAAGTCTGGTTCCAAGTTCATCAGGATCAAAACCAGCTTGAAAAAATCTAAAACCTCCATGGTCTAGAATGTGATTCATAAAAATGCGATAATCATAATCCCCTTCCTTTTCATCAATTACAGTAACTTCACTGGCAAAAGATGAATAGCTACTTTCGGTTCCAGGATATTTATCTGCAATAAAATCGTTTAATTTAATACTAAAAGGCAATTCTATAATTTTAGAACCATATTTCACGGCAATATCCAAATCTCCAATATGTACAACTTCAAAAGGCTTGCTATAACCTTGGCCTCCTAATAGTTTAACTCTTTCTGTTACTCCATTAGACGTGATTTTTAAAACCAAACCACCTTCATCTCCTTTTAAGAGTTGTGATTTTTTTACAATATCAAAAACACCTTTAACCACAGGTTTTGGAAACACCATTTGCATGGTACCAATAATATAACGTGAACGTAAAATTAGTGGTTGAATCGAGTCTTTTACAAGTGTACCTGTAGCTCCTGTTGCCATGGTCATGTATTCCCCATCAAAAGGCGATTCAATAGTAAGACCATTTTCGTTGGATGTAATATTGACAGCTCCTGCAACTTGCTTGTTTAAAGAAAACAACACATTATGAATGCTCTCTACTTGTCCTTCTTCTAGAAAATGATTGTGAGGTGCACCGTCTCCAGCTTCAACCATTTTTAAATACGCTTTTCCACTTTCGTCTGGAACAACATCTTTTTCGGCCCCTGCAATAAATTTTTCAAGTTCGAAACTAACGTCTTGATTGTTATAATCCGTTTCATAAGTAAAGTGGTTATCCAAGCGAGGTGAAAAATCAACTTCCTGTTCCACAATTTTCCTTTGTGCCTGCCCATTAACCATATAATCGCCATCAATATAGGCTGTTATATAGGTTTTATGAGATAAGATAGAATTCTCAGTTTCTCCTTCACGAATCAACATCATACCTTCAAAACTAATATATCTAGTGATTCCTGCACCAACAATTATCAAGATAAAAGCAAGGTGCATAATTAGTGTGGCCCATTTTTCTTTACGCCACAATCTGTATTTTGGAATATTACCGATAAAATTAATCATGAACACTAACATAATGGCTTCAAACCACCATGTGTTATAAATTAAATTTCTAGTATAAGGTGTTGGGGAAGTATCTTGACCAGCATCCAGAAAAGTTCCTATTGCCATTGAAGCAGCAAAAACAAGAAACAAAATGGCAGTTAATCTGGTAGAAAATAAGAATTTAGTGATTTTATTTAGCATGATATTGAAACGCTTAATTTTGGTGCTGCAAATTTAAGTCTTTTAGTTTATTTTGTTATGTTAAAAGTGACTAAACTTTATAACTCCTGCTGCCTAGATTGAAAAATATTAAGATATAAAAACGTACTCATTTTCCGTGCTTTCTGTTTTGCTTTTAAAGCATACTCTCCTTCAAAAAGTTCATCAATAGTTTCGAACCAAAGATTTAACCAATTCCCAAAGTGTTCTTGCGAAATACTCTGATTGTTCTCTTGATCTACTTTAACATGAACAGCAATAGGGTTTCCATAGTATTTATTTTCCATTTTCCTAGTGGTAAATAAACTGGTTTCCCAAAAAGTGGTGAGGGTGTTAATGTGTGCGTCCCAATCCTTAATTACCCGATTAAAGAATGGACCTAAAAAAGTATCTTTTCTTATCTTAGAATAAAAAGTTGAAACTAATAAATGGACATCCTCGTGTGTTTCTATATCTTTTTTAACCATGTTATGTTTTTAAGACAATTTAATGACATTAATAATTATTAGCGTTACTTCTATGAATAAAGTAACAATTAATAAATTAAATATCCATTTGCTTTTTAATTGGGCATAAATAACCCCATTATAACCCATTGCAAAAATGACACACAAAGTTAGCTGAATAAAATTAAATGATTCGGCTGTACTCGTTTTTAAGATAAACATGGCAGCAATAGAACCAAGACAGCTTTGTAAAATTATAGTTAAAGGAATGTACATAATAAAATTCTCTCTAAAATCAATTAAAGATTTCTTATAATAATTCATTTTTTAGTGTTTTATATTGTTCTTACAAAATTCAATATTTTATCTTTGTTTTTTTATGATTCAAATCATACTCAAATGATTCCATCCACCATTTTAGAAACCTACCATCCCCTTTTGAAAACGTTTTCAAAAGACGCTATTATTTTTAATGAAGCTGAAATGCCAAAATTTTACTATCAGCTGAAATCTGGAAAGGTGAAAATGTTTAATCTTACTGAAGAAGGAAAAGAATTTACCCAAGGTTTTTTTGAAAAAAACACTTCTTTTGGAGAACCGCCACTTTTTGGAACTTTTGAATACCCAGCAAGTGCTATGTGTTTAACAGATTGCGAAGTCTATGTTTTGGAGAAGAAAATGTTTCTAAATTTACTGAAAGCCCATCCAGATATTCATTTGAAATTCACTAAAATGCTTTGCAACAGAATGCTTTACAAGGCAAAAATAATGAAGGAATTATCGATTCATCCTCCAGAACATCGTATTCTAACCTTGTTACATCATTTAAAAGATTCTGCTAACATAGAATCCTTATATGAAGTTAAACTAACAAGACAACAAATCTCAGATTTAACTGGTTTACGCGTAGAAACCGTTATTCGAGCCATAAAGCAGTTAGAAAAAACCAAAAAATTAATACTCAAACAACGTAAAGTTTATATTTAAATATCCTAATTTAGACCTATGATTTCAGTTAGCATAATTGGCTCCGGAAATGTTGCCACTCACTTATTTAAGGCGTTTACTAAAACTAAATCCGTGACTGTTAAACAATGGTTTAGCAGAGACATTAGTAAGATAAGTTCTTATAAAAATGATGTGGATGTTATCGATGACTTTTCTAAATTAACGGAAGCAGACATTTACATCATAGCTGTAAGCGACGATGCTATCCCAGAAGTTTCGGAAGCTTTGCCTTTTGAGAACCGATTGGTTGTCCATACTTCAGGCAGTGTAAGCCTCTATAAACTTGACAAAAAGAATAGACGTGGTGTGTTTTACCCACTTCAAACATTTTCTAAAGAAGCTAAAGTAGATTTTAAAACGATTCCTCTTTGCATAGAAACTATTGGTAAAAAAGATTATCCGCTTTTAAAATCCTTGGCTGAAGCACTTGGAAGTTCCTCCCATAAAATTAATGGTGATCAAAGAAAAGCATTACATTTGGCAGCGGTTTTCGTGAATAATTTTAGTAATCAAATGTATCGGATTGCACATGAGATTACAGAAATGGAAGGTGTAGAATTCGATATTTTAAAACCGCTTATTTTAGAAACGGCAAAAAAAGTACAAGATTTGTCACCTTATATGGCTCAAACAGGTCCTGCAAAACGCAATGACAACAAAACCATAAAAAGACATTTAAAACAGTTGGAAAGTGAAGAACATAAAACTATTTATTCACTTTTAACAGAATCAATTAAAAAAACACATGGCACTTCGATACTTCGACGAAGCTCAGAACAAGCAAGCTCAGTGACCAAAACTATAGAGACTTAAATGGAAGATAAAAGCTATAAAGAATATTTAGAACAGATTACTACGTTAATTTTTGACGTAGATGGTGTTTTAACAGATGGCACCATAACTGTAACTACGTCTGGTGAAATGTTAAGAACCATGAACATTAAAGATGGCTACGCTTTAAAAACAGCTGTAGACAAAGGATTTCATGTATGCGTGATATCTGGAGGCTCCAACGAAGGCGTCAGACTTAGACTTGAAGGTTTAGGAATTAAGGATATTTTTCTTGGCGCACATAATAAAATTGAACAGCTAGAAACATATTTAAACAATCGTAATATAGACCTTAAAAATGTCCTATTTATGGGAGATGACCTTCCCGATTATCCAGTTATGAAACTGGTGGGATTGCCGTGTTGTCCTCAAGATGCTGTTCCAGAAATTAAAGCCATTTCTAAATATGTTTCCCATAAAAATGGTGGAAAAGGCGCTGTTAGAGATGTTATTGAACAAGTTCTAAAAGTACAAGGAAAATGGTTTGATAATTTTAATGCGAAATACGATTAGCTATCGATTTTCGTTTACAGTAATTAATAAAAAAACACTAATCAACTTTAAAAAATAAATTTTGAATTTCTTAAACCTTATTCGCTGGAAAAACTTACTCTTAATTGCGTTAGTTCAATTTTTAATTAAATATGCGCTCTTAGAGCCGTTTTTAGGAGCCACTAACTTGAGCATCACCTTAAGTTTATTTGGTTTTTGTTTATTGGTTTTGGCTACCACATGTTTGGCTGCCGCAGGATACATTATAAACGATATTTATGATGTTGAAATTGATAAGGTAAACAGACCCGAAAGAGTGATTGTAGGAAATAGTATTTCAGAAAAAACAGCAAACAACCTATTTATTGTTTTTAATGTTGTTGGTGTGTTACTTGGCTTTTACTTATCCAATCTTGTTGGTAAAAATGGCTTTTTTGCTTTATTTATTATCATTTCTGCATTACTTTACGTGTATGCCACCTATTTAAAACAATTGCTTCTTGTAGGCAATATTGTTATCTCCCTTCTAGTTGCCTTAAGCCTTATAATTGTTGGCTTATTCGATTTATTACCAGTAATTACTCCTGAAAATCAAGAAACACAAATCACCTTTTTTAAAATAATTTTAGACTATGCCTTTTTTGCATTCATTATTAATTTTATAAGAGAGATAGTTAAAGACATTGAAGATATAGACGGCGAACACAAAGCCGGTTTTAACACCTTACCCATTGCTTTTGGAAGAGACAGAGCCATAAAAGTAGTATTTGCGCTATCTGTTTTACTTGTATTTGGCGTGGTATATTATATAATTACCTTTTTATATTCCAAGTTAATAGTAGTTGCTTACTTTTTGGCGTTTGTAATGGCACCTTTAATTTATGTCTGTATTAAATCTTATACGGCAAAAACAAAAGCTGACCTTCGATTTATAAGTAATTTACTTAAATTAATCATGCTTATTGGCATCATGTCTCTGGCACTTTATCAATTTGTATTACTAGGATAATGTTAAACGAAAAACTAAAAAACCATCATCTAATTCTTGCATCTGGATCCCCTAGAAGGCAACAATTTTTTAAAGAGTTAGGGTTGGATTTTGAAGTGCGTTTAAAACCTATAAAAGAAGAGTTCCCCTCACGATTAACTCATTTTGAAATCAGCGATTATTTAGCGCAATTAAAAGCGCTTCCTTTTCAGGAAGAGTTAAAAGAAAATGACATTCTTATTACTAGTGACACCATTGTTTGGAACAACAAGCAAGCGCTTGGAAAACCAAAAGACGAACAGGATGCGTTTAAAATGATAAAGTCTCTAAGCAACAATATGCACGAAGTCATTACCTCTGTCTGTTTTACAACTACTAAATTCCAAAAAACGGTGAACGCAGTTACCAAAGTGACTTTTAAAAAATTGGAGGACGAAGAAATAAATTACTATTTAAAAACATGCAAACCCTTTGATAAGGCAGGCGCTTATGGTATCCAAGAGTGGATAGGCCAAATTGGGATTACCAAAATAGAAGGGTCTTATTTTAATGTAGTAGGTTTGCCAACACATCTAGTTTATCAAACTTTAAACAGCATGATTTCTTCTTAAATATTACTTAAGTATTCTACTAATTCCTTCCTTCTATTATATCTTTGCTCTTCTAATTTACTTTAAGAAATGACATTTTTTGAAACTTATCAAACCGAACTTATTACAAGTTTATTCACCTTAATATTCCTGTTTATTATTAGATTAATTTCTAAAAAGGTAATTCATAAAATAGGAAAGAAAACAGGTATTAATGATGCACGTATTCAATTGATTAGCAGATACTCTACCGTGACCTTGGTTTTAATAGCTCTTTTAGTTGAGACCTTTATTTTTGGAGCCCAGTTAAAAGATTTGGCCCTTGTATTCTCTTCTGTATTTGCTGTTCTTGGAATTGCCCTTTTTGCTATCTGGTCTATTTTAAGTAACATAACTTCTGGTGTTATCATGTTTTTTTCGTTTCCATATAAAGTTGGGGACAAAATCCAGATTCATGATAAAGACTTCCCAATAGAAGCAATAATTGAAGACATTAGAGCCTTTCAACTTCATTTAAGATTGGATAATGGCAACTTGGTTACTTATCCAAATAATTTAATGTTACAAAAGGCTGTCACTTTAGTAGAAAAAGACGCTATGGATGAAGGCACAGATGCTATATAAATAATCCATATATTTATAGTATTATTTATTCCTTATGACTAAGAAAAGAACCAATAAATACAAAAAACATATTAAGCAATCTCCAGGATCTATAGTTTATACAGGAGAAAACCCTACAGAAAAACTCTTTATAAACACCTTTGATTATAGTCCCGAATTTGTAACTGAGGTAGAACTTAACTCCGTTGAAGAAGCTTATAATTTCAAAGATTCAGAATCCATAACTTGGATTAACATCAATGGCCTGAATCATATTCAGGACATTGAAAAAATTGGAAACCACTACAATCTACATCCTTTAATTATTGCAGATATAGCCAATACATCTCAAAGACCAAAAATTGATGTTTACGACGATTACATTTTTGTGGTTTTAAAAATGCTATATTATGATGAAAACGAAGTCATAAAAATTGAACAAATAAGTCTCGTACTTGGCCGTAATTACGTCTTGACTTTTCAAGAAGTTGAAGGCGATGTTTTCGATAATATTAGAGAACGTCTTCGTATAGCAAATGGTAGAATAAGAACTCTTGGCGCAGATTACTTGCTTTACGCTTTAATAGATGCCATTGTAGATCATTACTTTATTGTTACCGAAACCATGGGGAACAAAATTGAAGATCTTGAAGAGATTTTGTTTAATGGTCACATTCAAGACGATTTAAGTTTGCAGGTTTTAAACCTCAAGAAAGAAGTATTAAAGATTCGTCGTGCCATTTTTCCTATTAGAGAAATTATAAGTCGTATAGAAAAGAACCAACACGATTTAATTAATGAAAACACCATTCAATATTACCGAGATATTTATGACCATGTTGTTCAGTTATCCGATTCTGTTGATATTTATCGGGAAATGGTTTGGAGTTTAATGGATATGTACATGACTACCATTAGTAATAAAATGAACGAAGTCATGAAGGTTCTTACCATCATGGCCTCCATTTTTATTCCATTAACTTTTATTGCTGGTATTTATGGTATGAACTTCGATAACATTCCAGAATTACATTATAAATACAGTTATTTCATTCTTTGGGGAGTCATGATTATTATTTTTCTTGGCATGCTCTATTATTTTAAAAGAAAAAAATGGCTTTAATGCCAAATTCGTAAACTAAAAGAATGACCAACGCTCCAGCTATAAGTTCTATTATTTCACCGGAATATATCGCAGAATTTGTAATAAACCAGTATCATTTAGAAAAGGAAACAACTTGTAGTATCTTGAAAATAGGGATCAATCACACCTATTTAATCACGACTCCTATTAACAAATATGTCTTTCGTGTCTATTTCTTAAATTGGAAAACCAAACTCGAAATTGAAGAAGAATTAAGATTATTAAACTTCTTAAAAGAGAATAATACCTTAGTTTCTTATCCCATTTCAGATTCACACAAAAACGACATTCAAACCATAAAAGCTCCAGAAGGAGACCGTTTTGCAGTTCTATTTTCTTTTGCTGAAGGCAAATCTATTAGAATTCCAACAAAAGAAATCTGTTATCAACTTGGTGCATCTATGGCTAAAATGCATCAATTAACCTTAAACAAAACTTTAAAGAGAGAAGATTTCAATGGAGAAACTCTTGTAAATTGGGCCTATAAAACGGCGAAAAGTCGCTTTATAAATTCAACAAATGAGATGCAATTTTACAAGCGTGCTAATGCGGTTGTTTCTTCTGAATTTAAAAATGCCGATTTAAGTCAAATTAGAACTGGAATAATTCACCTGGATTTATGGTATGAAAACATGAAAGTGACTGACGCTTCTGAAATTACTTTTTTCGATTTTGATAACTGTGGTAATGGCTGGTTGTTTTTAGACATCTCTTATTCCTTAATGATTCTTTTTAGAAATGAACAAGATAAAGAAAATTTCAAAATAAAAAGCGCCTCCTTTTATCAAGGTTATGAATCCATCACTCCTATTTCCGAAGAAGAAAAAAGGTTAATTCCCTACGGTGGCTTAGCGATTTGGCAATATTATAATGGGATTCATGTTAAAAGATTTAATGATTTTTCCAATCAGTTTTTAAGTGAAGAATTCTTAAAATATTGGATACATACAGTCAACCAATGGATGGAGTTTAATAACATCAAAATATAACATTTTTCCTCCAACCGTTAAAGAAACATTAAAACCTGCAAGCTTGTAGGTTTTCTTTTTATATTTATTGCTTTCAAAAAAAACAAACCATGCAAAGATTATTACTTATAGTAATTATTACCCTTTTTTCAATTTCCACTACTTTCTCGCAAGCTCCCAAAAAACCTAATACTTCTGAAATTTACGAATCTATAAAAAAACTAAACTTTTTAGGTTCTGTATTATACTTGGCAGCACATCCAGACGACGAAAACACACGACTTATTTCTTATATGTCCAACCAAGTTAAAGCAAGAACAGCTTATCTCTCTTTAACCCGAGGCGATGGTGGACAAAATTTAATCGGTCCAGAAATAAGAGAACTTCTTGGAGTTATTAGAACTCAAGAATTATTAACCGCCAGACAAATTGATGGTGGAGAACAACGTTTTACCAGAGCTAACGATTTTGGTTACTCCAAACATCCAGACGAAACTCTTGAAATTTGGAACAAAGAAGAAGTTTTAAGCGATGTGGTTTTGGCTATTCGTCAATTTCAACCAGATATTATTATCAATCGTTTTGATCATAGAACTCCAGGAACCACACATGGACATCATACAAGTTCTGCCATGTTAGGTATTGAAGCTTTTGATTTGACCAATAGCAAAACAGCATATCCCAACCAATTAAAGCAAACGAGTCTTTGGCAACCAAAGCGTTTATTCTATAATTTATCTTGGTGGTCTTATGGCAGTCAGGAAAAATTTGACAAAGCTGATAAAAGCAACTTAGTTTCCTTCGATATTGGTGCTTATTATCCTTCTAACGGATTGAGTAATACAGAAATTGCCGCTTCAAGTAGAAGTCAGCATAAATCTCAAGGTTTTGGTAATACTGGAACTCGTGGGTCTCAAATGGAATATATAGAGTTGATAAAAGGAGATATGCCAAGCGATAAAAGTAATTTATTTGATGGCATAGATACCACTTGGGGTCGTGTAAAAGGTGGTGAAGCTATAGGTGTTATTTTACATGAAGTTGAAACAAATTATAATTTCACATATCCTTCAGCAAGCATTCCGAAACTAGTAGAAGCCTATCAACTAATTCAAAAATTAGAAAATGCACATTGGAGAGAATACAAAACCGAAGAAATTAAAAACATTATTTATGCATGTGCCGGTTTATATTTAGAAGCATCTTCAGAAACTAGTCAAGCAACTCCTGGTGAAATAGTAAAATTAAATATTGAAACCATTAATAGAAGCACTTATCCTATAAAACTAGAAACATTGCAATGTAACGACACTTCTATTTCTAAGCAAGTGGCTTTAACAGAAAATAACGGATTTGATTTTCATGAAGTTTTAGAAATTCCAAGCAACCAAAATCCAACAACTCCTTATTGGCTAACAGAAAAAGGAACTTTGGGAATGTATCAAGTTTCCGATGAAACTCTTATAGGAAAACCTGAAACCCCACGTGTTTTCGAGGTATCTTTTAAATTACTTTTCGATAACATACCTATTACATTTACAAAAGCAGTTATTTATAAAACCAACGATCCTGTAAAAGGAGAAGTTTACAAACCTTTTGAGATTATTCCTGAAGCTTCAGTAAAAACTTCAGAGAAGGTTATTATTTTCGCAAACAACCAAACAAAAGATATTCCAGTTATCGTTCGTGCAGGACGTGATAATTTAGAAGGTTCTTTAAGTTTAAAGTATCCAAAAGAATGGCAAGTTTCTCCGGAAACACAAGAGATTCAAATTACTAATAAAGGCGAAGAAAAAAAAGTTATCTTTCGTGTAACTCCTCCAGAAAACCAAAATGAAGGCCAATTAATTCCGGTCATGACTGTTAACGGAAAAACATACACAAAGGAACTGATAGAAATTGGCTACGAGCATATTCCGTATCAAACGGTTCTTCTTCCTTCCGAAAGTAAAATTGTACGATTAGACATTCAGAAAAAAGGTGAAAATATTGGTTATATTGTTGGTGCTGGAGATGTTGTTCCGGAAAGTTTGGAGCAAATTGGTTATAAAGTGACACTTCTTAAACCAGAGGACATCAACCCTGAAACATTGCAGAAATTTGATGCTGTTGTAGTTGGAATAAGAGCTTATAATACGTTAGAGACCATTAAATTTAAACAACAACAGTTATTTGATTTTGTTTCAAATGGAGGAAACATGATTGTGCAGTACAACACCAATCGTGGAATAAAAGTTGATGAATTGGCACCTTACAAATTAGAGCTTTCTAGAGATCGTGTTACAGACGAAACTGCCGAAGTGAAATTTTTAGAACCTAACAGCCCTCTTCTAAACACACCAAATAAAATAACCTTAGAAGATTTTAAGGGTTGGACACAAGAACGAGGATTGTACTTTCCAGACAGTTGGGGAAAAGAATTTACTCCTATTTTATCTATGCACGACAAAGGAGAATCGGCTAAAAAAGGAAGTTTATTGGTCGCTAAATATGGTAAAGGCTATTATATTTACACAGGATTGAGTTTCTTTAGAGAATTTCCTGAAGGCGTTTCTGGAGCTTATAGATTATTTGCTAACATGTTGAGCATAGGAAAATAAAGAATCAGTTCATTAAATAATAGCCAAACTATGAAAAAATACAAATGGAATAATATGTACACACTTGTACTAATTGCAAATGCTATTTACATCGTTATTTTTTACTTTATTACCAAAGCTTTATAAATATGCAAACATTAGACTGGATTGTTTTAATTGGAACTCTTTTAACTATTGTTGGTTACGGAACTTGGAAAACCAGAGGAAGCAAGAGTGTGGAAGACTATGTTCGTGGTGGTAATCAATCGAAATGGTGGACCATTGGATTGTCTGTAATGGCAACCCAAGCTAGTGCTATTACATTTTTATCGACTCCGGGACAAGCATTTCATTCTGGAATGGGATTTGTTCAATTTTATTTTGGGGTTCCACTAGCTATGATTATTATTTGCATGGTTTTTATTCCTTTATATCATAGATTAAAAGTTTACACGGCATATGAGTTTCTTGAAGACAGGTTCGATTTAAAAACCAGAAGCTTAACAGCCATCTTATTTCTTATTCAACGTGGATTAGCCGCGGGAATAACTATTTATGCACCGGCTATTATTCTATCAGCTGTTTTAGGTTGGAACCTGACCTATTTAAATATCATTATCGGAATTTTAGTTATTATCTACACGGTTTCTGGTGGTACCAAGGCCGTAAGTATGACTCAAAAACACCAAATGGCTGTTATTTTCACCGGGATGTTTATCGCCTTCTTTTTAATTATTAGTTATCTCCCAGAGAATATCACCTTTTTAAAAGCACTAGACATTGCTGGCGCCAGTGGAAAAATGGATGTCTTGGATTTTTCATTTAATATGGAAAATAGGTATACGGTTTGGAGTGGTTTAATTGGAGGTACTTTTTTGGCACTTTCCTATTTTGGAACAGACCAGAGTCAGGTGCAACGTTATCTCTCTGGAAAATCGGTTAAGGAAATGCAAATGGGACTTATTTTTAATGGTTTATTAAAAGTACCTATGCAATTTTTCATTCTATTAGTTGGGGTGATGGTTTTCGTTTTTTATCAGTTTAATCAATCTCCAATAAATTTTAATCCTGCGGCAGAAGACGTGATGATAAATTCTGAGTATTCTGAAGCTTTTAAAAACCTTGAAGCCGAACAACTTGCTATCTTTAATACCAAACAAGAAGTTATAAATAAATATGTTACTACTGGAGATTCAAAATATGCTGATGAAATCGCGCTTGCCAACGAAGCAGATAGAGCCAATAGAGAAGCTGCAAAAGTACTTATAAAGGAAGCTGCAGATAAAAAAGTAGTTCGTGTTGAAACCAACGATAAAGATTATGTATTTATTCACTTTATTTTAAACAATTTACCTCGTGGCTTGATTGGCTTACTTTTAGCCGTTATTTTAAGTGCAGCCATGTCTAGTACTGCAAGCGAATTAAATGCTTTAGCTTCTACAACATCTTTAGATTTATACAAACGTAGTTTTGCTCAAAATAAAAGTGAAACTCATTATGTAAAAGCAACGAAATGGTTTACTCTAGCTTGGGGGATATTGGCCATTGTTATAGCATGTGTGGCTTATTTAGCAGATAATTTAATTCAGTTGGTAAATATTATAGGCTCTATTTTCTACGGAAATGTTTTAGGTATTTTCCTTCTGGCATTTTTCTTTAAATATGTTCGTGGTAATGCCGTTTTTGTAGCGGCATTAATTACGCAAGCCATTGTTATTCTTGGATGGTGGATGGATTGGATGCCTTATTTATGGCTAAATTTATTTGGATGCGCCTTGGTTATTGCCATAGCATTTATACTTCAGAAGTTTAGTTCGAAACACTCATAGACAAGCACTTGTCACTTTTAAATTGGAAAGATAAGGTGTTGAACAGCTTATTTTATTAAAAGAAACTGAATCGCATAAAAAAGCCTCACAATTTTATTTGTGAGGCTTTTTTAATATAAATTTTTAAAATACTAATTCTCCCATTCTGCGATAGAATCCATATTCATTTTTACATAATCTTCGTTGCCTGCTACTTTTGAAGCCTCTAAAGATTTTTTTGCAATTGCAATAGCACCTTTTTTATCACCTGCTTTTGCGTAAATTAAAGACTGTTGTCTCAATTGATAAAAAGCTGGCTTTTTTGTCATTTTCATGGCTTTATCCATCCAATCCTTAGCTTGGCTAATATCTTTACCTTCTTGTAAATAGTAAACAGCCGCCGCATAATAATCATTAGCAGTAGGTGTACCACTTAAAGCTTCATTAATAGAAGCTAAAACTAAATTATCTGTTGGTAAACTAAAAGGAACTCCAATGTATGTTTTATCCCAGATCAATTCTAAAGTACCACCATTGTTAGTAAGTTGATTGATATCAATAGTAAACGTTTCTACGCTAAAAGGAATAGCCATAGGTTGCACATTTACTTTTGCTGCTACTTTACTACCATCCCATTCTTTTGGAAGACCACCATTATCAGTGCTAGAATAAAAAATAACTTGCCAAACCTCTTCTCCAGGTATAGAATAAATAGCATAAGAACCTGCTTGAAGAATTTGCCCCATGATAGTAACATCATCTGTAAAAGTAATAATGGTATTTTTGTTGGCTCCTGTTCTCCATGTTTTATCATAAGGAACTAAATCACCAAAAATAACACGTCCATTTACACTAGGTCTAGAATATTCGATTGTAAAATCTGTTAAACCTACTTTTTGTTCCACTTTACTAAATGGACTTGGTTGTGGGGTAACAATTTGTGCATTTAAGTTAAATGACAAGGCAATCACAGTAATAAAAAATAATAATTTTTTCATTTTTTTGAATTAGTAATAGTTTATATTTTTTTAATTAAAAAGTAATCAAACTGATTTTTATTAATGACCCCAACCGTATTTATGGTCGATGCTTCTAACAATTTCATTAAAATTTTCTAAATGATTAATATATTGTTCGTTCGTTAAAAGTTGTTTTAATTCCGCATTCATATTATCAACAATAACGTCAAATCTTTCATGAATTTCTTCAACACAATAATCTTTGTCTGCATCATTTAAACGACTCATTTGATAAATATATGAAAATACAATGGTATCGTATTGTTCTCTTAGTTCATCATTTAGAGCCATCTCGTTTACACGTTCGTTGAACCAATATTCCATATTGGCTCTTTCTTGAACTGTATAAACTGTATCAACTTTAGCTTCTTGTCTTCTAATTTGTTGTTCACTCTGGAGGTTTTGAGATTGGACGGAGCCAATAGCTAATAAAAAACCAAATATGAATAAGACTTGTAATTTTTTCATAAATCAAATATTTTTGCAGACAAAGATACAACTTTAAAAAAATAAATAGAAAATATTTTATTTTCAGGTCGCGATTCTTTCCAAATGTGAAAAAAAATAAAGCCATTCTATAATAAGTAAAGAAAAGAGCCTTTTATAACTTAAAATTCATTATATTCATTCCTAACTAGTACTATGTGGAAATTTACAGATTTCCTATAATTTATGTTAAAATTGTCTAATTTTTTATATTTAAAGTTAGACGTTTTGTATCTTTACAAACTTATAGCGTTTGCTAAGGAAAAAACAGTACCTTAATTAACATTATTTAATTCATTATTAGGCAAAAAAAAACTTTGCTAATTTTAATTTACAAACTACATTAAAAAAAAATCATATTATGGAACTTATAGACAAAGCCTTAGAATTTGAAAAAACAAGTTTAAGATCTCTATCTACAAGCGATCGTATAAAAATTTCTAGAGAGGCTAAAGAACTTGTTCTAGAATTGAACGAATTATACAAAACGAATAAAGATGAAGACATCATGGATCTAATGAAACGTATTACAGCTTTAAAACAGAAAGTTGAAAAACGATTAAAAGGTAGACCATTAACTACTTAAAATTTATATTAAGCATCTCTCGATGTACGCACTAACAATTTTTTGGTTCCGTAGAGATTTGCGATTAGAGGATAATATAGGTTTGTATCATGCCTTAAAAGGAAACCAACCTATATTACCCTTATTTATTTTTGATACTGAAATCTTACACGAGCTACCCAAAAACGACGCACGAGTTACTTTTATTCATAGAACACTTCAAAAGTTAAAAGTAGAACTTCAAACTCATTATAAAAGTGATATTGCCATATATAAAGGCAAGCCATTAGATATTTTCAATGATCTAATAAGCAAATATCATATTGATTCCGTTTTTACCAACCACGATTATGAACCTTATGCTAAGGAACGAGATAAAGAAATAGAAACATTTCTATCTAGTAAAAATATCGATTTTAAAACATTCAAAGATCAGGTTATTTTTGAAAAAAACGAAGTTATAAAAAGTGATGGTAAGCCCTATTTAGTTTACACCCCATATATGAAAACTTGGAAAGCCAAGTTTAAAACCCAAACATTAAGACATTATAATTCTAGGAGTCTTTTATCAAATTTACTTCAGATTGAAGATGCACCAAATATAAGTCTTGAAGATTTAGGTTTTGTAGTATCCACTCAAGAAATTCCGGAATACTCAGTAAATCCAACTTCAATTCAAACATATGAGGCCACAAGAAATTTTCCAGCTAGAGATAGTACATCTAGATTAGGACCCCATTTACGTTTTGGAACTGTAAGCATTCGTGAAATAATGGAACAAGCCATTGGCGAAACCAATGAGGTTTTCTGGCAAGAATTAATTTGGAGAGAGTTCTTTATGCAAATTCTTTGGCATTTTCCTGAAACTGTTTACAGGAGTTTTAAACCTAAATACGACCATATTCAATGGAGAAATAACCAAGATGAATTTCAGCTCTGGTGTGATGGAAAAACGGGTTATCCTCTAGTAGACGCCGGAATGAGACAATTAAACCAGACAGGTTTTATGCACAATCGCGTTCGGATGCTGGTTGGCAGTTTTTTATGCAAACATCTACTAATAGATTGGCGTTGGGGTGAAGCCTACTTCGCAGAAAAATTACTGGATTACGAAATGGCTAGCAATGTTGGCAATTGGCAATGGGTTGCAGGTTCTGGTGTAGATGCATCTCCTTATTTCAGAATATTTAATCCGACGACACAGATTAAAAAATTTGATAGCGACTTAAAATATATTTCAAAATGGGTTCCAGAATTTCAAGAACTCACCTACCCAATACCTATGGTTAACCATAAAGAGGCTCGGGAACGTTGTTTAAAAGTGTATAAAGAAGCTTTAAATTAACAATTTTCAGGAAGTCTTTCTATTTTTGCTCCAATAGCTTTAAGACGTTCGTCTATATTTTCGTAACCTCGATCTATTTGTTCAATATTATGAATTGTTGATGTTCCTTTAGCTGAAAGTGCCGCAATTAATAATGAAACTCCTGCTCTAATATCTGGAGACGTCATGGTAGTTGCTTTTAATTGCGATTTAAAATCGTGACCAATAACGGTTGCACGATGAGGATCGCAAAGAATAATCTTCGCTCCCATGTCAATTAATTTATCGACAAAGAACAAACGACTTTCAAACATTTTTTGATGAATCAAAACACTGCCTCTAGCTTGCGTCGCTACCACCAAAACAATACTTAGTAAATCTGGTGTAAATCCTGGCCAAGGAGCATCGGAGATGGTTAAAATAGAACCATCAATATAACTTTGTATTTCATAACCGTCTTTATGTGCAGGAATAAAAATATCGTCGCCTCTACGCTCAACAGTAATACCTAACTTTCTAAATACATCTGGAATCTGACCTAAATCGTCCCAACTAACATTGGTAATCGTTAATTCACTTTTTGTCATAGCAGCCAAACCAATCCAGCTACCAATTTCAATCATATCAGGAAGCATTCTGTGGTCTGTACCACCAAGATTATCAACACCTTCAATAATTAACATATTAGAACCTATCCCAGAAATTTTTGCTCCCATGCGATTAAGCATTTTACAAAGTTGCTGTAAATAAGGTTCGCAAGCGGCATTGTAAATGGTTGTAGTCCCTTCAGCTAAAACGGCAGCCATAACAATATTTGCTGTTCCTGTTACCGAAGCTTCATCAAGAAGCATGTAAGCTCCTTTTAATCTTTTTGCTTCAACCCCATAAAAATGATCTTCTCGGTTGTATCTAAATTTGGCTCCAAGATTTATAAAACCTTCGAAATGAGTATCTAATCTCCTTCTGCCTATTTTATCTCCTCCTGGTTTTGGAATATATCCTTTCCCAAAACGAGCTAAAAGTGGGCCAACAATCATGATAGAACCTCTAAGTCCTTTTCCGTCTTCTTTAAATTCGGCTGACTCAAGATATTCTAAATTGACATTATTTGCCTGAAACGTGAAAGAACCTGTTCCTATTTTTTCTACTTGAACTCCAAGTTTTTTAAGTAGTTCTATCAGTTTATTAACATCTACGATATCTGGAATATTGTGAATGGTAACTAAATCTGGAGTTAACAAAACTGCACATAGTATTTGTAAGGCTTCGTTTTTGGCTCCTTGAGGTTGGATTTTTCCTTTTAATTGATGACCTCCTTCAATTTTAAATATTCCCATACGTTTTGATTAATAACGTTTTCTTGTTCTGTTTGTCGTATTGCTTTTTTTGTGATGCGTTTTTTTGGTATTTGAAGAGTATTTCGTCTTGCTTCTCATCAAACTGGTAGCATCTGTTAAATCTTCATCTGCATTTTTAAGATTTAATTGACCATCTGAGAGTTCACGTAAATGTCCAAAAATAACATCATCTTCAACCGTATCTTTATTCCAATTTAAAAAACACTTTTTCATGTGATTTGCAATGGTATAAGCTAAAGCATCTTTTAACTCACCGTCTTCCCAAGTACAAGCTACATCAATCATGGTTTTTATATTGTTACCATAAAATCTGTATTTCGGGAAATTTTGAGGATATTTTAAAGTTTCAGGGCGTGCATATAATTCCTCTCTAGAAGGCACTGGATACGGCGAATCTAGATCGATATCAAAATCGGCCATAATGAACAACTGATCCCAAAGTTTATGCTGAAAATCTGGCACATCTCGTAAATGCGGTTGCATATTACCCATTACCGAAATAATGGCTTTCGCTACTTTATTACGTTCTTCTTTGGTTTCACGTGTTTTTGCATAGGCAATCATTTTCTGCATATGACGGCCATATTCAGGAATGATTAAATGCTCACGTTCTGTGTTGTATTCTAAATTATCTATCAAAATAAAAAGTGTAGAGTTAAATGTTATTGCACGAAGTTAATTATGCATGCGCAAAGTACAAAAAAAAATTAAAGACTAATAACGCCTTCCACTTTTTCTGCTACTTCCTTATATTTTTCTATAACAAGCTCTGGACTCTCCATTTTTACACTAATAGAAACACTTGTATAAGTTCCATTTTTAGATTCTGTTGTTTTAATTACAGCTCCCAAATGATTAAATAATTCTTCTAATTCCTGCACTTTATTGACTTCCGATTTTACAATGAATTTATATAAATATTCAGATGGCCATGTCGAGGTATCGTATAATTGAGATTTTAGTTTTTCGTAAAACTCTTCTGTTTTTTTGTCGTCGTTCATTTCTTTAATTCTTCTTTTAAGCTTTATATTGCTATTTTTATCACAAAATAAATCCTGCTTTTTGCGTTCTCTTTTCTATTTGTAAAGATACTATTTACTTAGCATTTTTTATTTAAGATTTAAATCACGAATTTTACAACCAAAATCTTGCCAAATTTGAACTCGAAAAGAATTGTAATTACTGGAGGACCAGGAACAGGAAAAACATCTTTAATCAACGAATTAATAAAAAGAGGGTACCCTTGTTTAGAAGAAATCTCAAGACAAGTTATTCTAGACGCTAGAAAAGAAGGGGCTGAACAGCTTTTTTTAACCCAACCTCTTTTATTCAGTGAGCGCTTATTAGAAGGCCGAATGAAGCAATATATAGAGGCTGAGAAAATGAATTCTGACCTAATTTTTATAGATAGAGGTGTACCAGACGTTTTGGCATACATGGATTACGCCAATGAAAATTATCCAGAGAATTTTGTAGAAGCTTGTAATAATTGCAAATACCATCACGTTTATGTTTTGGCGCCTTGGCAAGAAATTTTTACTAGCGATGGCGAGCGTTACGAAAATTTTGAACAAGCTGTTAATATTCATGAACAGCTTTTAAATACCTATAAAAAGTATCATTATAATTTAATAGATATTCCTTTCGACACTATTGAAAACAGAGTAGATTACCTTTTAGACACTTTAAAAAGGCTGTAATGCAGCACCCTATAAACATATTAGAACGTTATTGGAACTTCACTTCTTTTAGACCTCTTCAAGAAGAGATAATTGAAGCTGTGTTAGCTGGGGAAGATGTTTTTGCTTTATTACCTACTGGAGGCGGTAAATCGATGTGTTTTCAAATTCCTGCTTTAGCAAAAGAAGGAATTTGCATCGTTGTGTCTCCCTTGGTTGCCTTAATGAAAGATCAAGTAAATTCCTTGAAACAAAAAGGGATCAAAGCTTTAAGTATTACCAGTGGCATTTCAAATAGTGAATTAGATACGCTTTTAGATAACTGTATTTACGGGAATTATAAGTTTCTGTATTTATCTCCAGAACGCCTTCAACAGGAATTGGTTCAAGATAGAATCAAGCAAATGGATGTCAATTTAATTGCTGTAGATGAAGCGCATTGTATTTCTCAATGGGGAAACGATTTTCGTCCGGCTTATAAGAACATTCAGATATTAAGACAGGTTCAACCTACCGTTAATTGCATTGCACTTACAGCATCGGCAACCCCAGAAGTTGTTAAAGATATTGTTGAAGAACTAGATTTTATTCGTCCTAAAATATTTAAACAGTCGTTTGAGCGAGATAATATTGCTTACATGACGTTTAATGAAGATGACAAACATTACCGATTAGAAACCATTTTAAATAAAAATCCGCAATCTTCTATTGTCTATGTTCGAAGTCGCCGATTAACTTTAGAGATCTCTGAGTTTTTAAATAAAAAAGGGATTTCTTCAACCACTTATCATGGAGGCTTATCCAATAAATTAAAGGATGCCCACCAAAACGAATGGATTAACAATCGGAAGCAAGTTATGGTTGCCACCAATGCTTTTGGAATGGGAATTGACAAACCAGACGTTAAAACAGTGGTTCATATAAATCTACCAGAAAGTATTGAAAGTTATTTTCAAGAAGCTGGAAGAGCAGGTAGAAATGGTGAGAAAGCCTTTGCTGTTATTTTAAAAAACAAAAGTGATATTCTTCTAGTTAAAAATCAGTTTTTAAATGTGTTACCAACGGTAAAAGATGTGAAACACATTTACAGAAAATTAAGTAATTATTTCCAAATTCCTTATGGAGAAGGTCAAGAAATTTTATTCGATTTTAACTTTAATGACTTTTGCAAAACCTACGAATTAAACAGTTTATTAGCTTATAATGCTTTGCAGTTATTAGATAGAACTAGCATTATTAGTTTATCGAAACAGTTCAATAAAAAAACAACGATACAATTTATAATTAGTAACAATGCTTTATTTTATTATTTGGAAACACATCCCGATTTAAACATTATTGTCAAAACTATTCTAAGAACTTATGGTGGCATTTTTGAACATGAAATTAAAATAAACAGTTTGTTAGTTTCGGAAAAAGCATCTGTTTCTGAAGAAAGGTTGTTTGCTGCTTTAAGGCAATTAGAAAAAGCTGAAATCATCAACCTCAATCTATCGACTACAGATTCAGAAATAACCTATTTACAACCCAGAGAAGACGATAATGCGATTCATAGGATTTCACATTACATCGAACAACAAAACAGTTTAAAATACCGGCAAGTTCATTCTGTAATAGATTACGTTGAAAATGATGCTACTTGTAAAAGCATCCAACTACTCTCCTACTTTGGTGAGAAAAACTTAAAACCTTGTGGAATTTGTTCCGTTTGCATTGTAAAAAATAAAAAGGCAAAAAAACACGATAGTAAAACTATAAAAGCGTCTATTTTAACACTGCTAAAGCAAAGTGATTTAAGTTCAAGAGACCTTATCAAACAGTTAGATTGTACAGAAACGGAATTAAAACAAACACTTAAAGAGCTTTTAGAGCACCAATTAGTTTCGCTAACCAATAAAAATACTTACAAATTACATTCATAATGACAGATTTAAGAATTGTATTCATGGGAACGCCTGATTTTGCCGTTTCCATTTTAAAAACATTAGTTGAAAATAATTATCAGGTTGTTGGTGTTATTACAGCTCCAGACAAACCTGCCGGCAGAGGTAGAAAACTTAATGAAAGTGCTGTTAAAACCTACGCCAAAGAAAAAGGACTAAACATTTTGCAACCAACCAATTTAAAAAATGAAGACTTTGTTGCCGACTTAAAAGCTTTAGAAGCCAATTTACAAATTGTGGTTGCTTTTAGAATGTTGCCCGAAGTTGTTTGGAAGTTGCCAGCATATGGCACCTTTAATTTACACGCTTCCTTGTTACCTGATTATCGTGGCGCGGCTCCTATAAATTGGGCAATTATAGATGGGGAAACTAAAACAGGTGTTTCTACTTTTTTTATAGATGAAAAAATAGATACAGGCGAAATTATATTACAAAAGGAAATTGCTATTGAAGATACAGATAGTGCCGGAACCCTTCACGATAAATTAATGCATGCTGGAAGCGATCTTGTAATAGACACGGTTAAACTCATCGAAAAGGAGCAAGTAATCACACAAGCTCAACCACAAACAGAAAGCCCTAAAACAGCCTATAAATTAGATAGAGACAATTGCAAAATAGATTGGACAGACAATATAACCAATATTTACAACAAAATTAGAGGCTTGAGTCCGTATCCAGGAGCTTGGTGTTTTCTGAAAAATGGCGAAGAGACCTTAGATATTAAAATTTACACCACAAAAATAGAACAAGAAACACATCGATTTAATATTGGAGAACTTGTTGTAAGCAAAAAAGAACTTAAAATAGCAGTAAATGAGGGCTTTATAAATATTTTAGAATTGAAGCTTCCAGGGAAACGAAAAATGGATGCCAAATCCCTTTTAAATGGTTATCAATTTGATGTCCAAGCAAAAATGCTCTAAACCCTCATTCTTGCTGATATTTTAAAATATCCGATGAAATGCACTGTCTTTATTAACAAATGCGTAAAGTTATTAACAATCTGTTGCATTTCCCTTGCTATTACTTGCATGGTTTAAGAATCCGTATAAATTTGTAAAGGATTTAACAAAAAAGAATGTTTAACCAATAATTATTAATAATTAAAATTTAAATTATGAACAAATCAGATTTAATCGATGCTATGGCAGAACACGCAGGAATTACTAAAGCAGCTTCAAAGAAAGCTTTAGAATGTGCGTTAACTGAAATTGAAGGAGCTTTGAAAAAAGGTAATAGAGTTTCTTTAGTTGGATTTGGATCTTGGTCAGTTTCTAAAAGAGCTGCAAGAGAAGGAAGAAACCCTCAAACAGGAAAAACGATACAAATTAAAGCTAAAAACGTTGTTAAGTTTAAAGCTGGATCAGATTTATCTGGTGCTGTAAACTAGTTTTCTCCTCTTTAATATTCAAAAAGCCTTCCATATACGAAGGCTTTTTTTTATTTATACATTTGTAGTTAAAAAAAAATTTATTACATTTAATTACTAATCCATCAAAGCTATGATTACAATCAAACCAAAAAAAGGTGATTTGTTAATAGCAGAACCATCCATCATAGGAGATTCTTCTTTTAATCGTTCAATCGTATTGCTAGCAGATCACACAGAAGAAGGCTCCATTGGCTTTATATTAAATAAGCCCTTAGACTACACCATACATGACTTAATCCCTGAGGTAAAGGCTAATTTCAAAATTTACAATGGCGGTCCTGTAGAGCAAGATAATTTATATTTTATCCATAAATCTCCAGAGTTAATACCTAACAGTATTGAGATTTCTTTGGGTATATTTTGGGGAGGCGATTTTGATAAAGTTGCCGAATTAATTGCCAACGACCAATTAAGTGAAGAAAACATTCGTTTTTTTCTTGGGTATTCCGGATGGGATTCCAACCAATTGGATGAAGAATTAAAAATAAACTCTTGGGTGGTTACAGAAAATATCTATAAAAAATCCATTATCGAAAAAGATTATCGGTCTTTCTGGAAGGAAAAAATGGTAGAACTTGGAGGCGAATACAGCATTTGGTCCAATGCTCCCGAAGATCCATCGGCTAATTAGACCATCAATCTTATTTTAACATTTAGTTTTTGAAGTAGGTTTACTGCAACCTCGTTGGTATAGGTCTTTTTTCTGTAATTTGTTACAGGCTGTATCCCAGCAATGACATTTGTAATAAAAATCTCGTCTGCTTTTTGCAATTCGAAAGGCGAAATGGAAGCTTCCTCCAAGGTATATTCAGGAATCATTTTTATAATGTCTATAAGTTGTTTTCTCATAATACCTTTTAAACAACCGTCTAAAAGCGGTGGTGTTTTTATGACCTTATCTTTTACAAGAAAAATATTCCCATTTAAAGCCTCTACTATTTGCTTCTCTGTATTTAAAATAAAACAGTTCTGAAAGTTGTTCTCTTTGGCAAAAATACTTCCTACCACATGCAGTGCTTTATTATTTGTTTTAAGAGTAGATAACAATCCAGGCGCCACATAAAAATCTTTGTATAAATCTACTAAGTAAGTTGCGTCATTTAAGAGATAGAAATCAGAATCTAAAGGAACTGCAGATATTATAAAATCTACATCATTGGTTGAAGGTAAATACAAGCCACCTTCCTTTCTGTTAACGAAGACTTTAACACGAGCTGTTTTATCTTGGAGGTTTTGATGGCTAATTATTTCTAGGATTTGTTCTTGGAGATATTCCATGGTGAAATTCATAGGGATTTCCATTCTAAGAATACGCATGGAAGACATGAGTCTGAAATAGTGATCCTCCCAAAAAAGAATCTTTCCGTGAGAGACCTTAATGGTTTCAAAAAGGGCATCGCCATAATTAAATCCTCTATTTTTAGTAGAAATAATGTGATTAGAATCTGTAATTGTACCGTTAAAATTGACCATAAAAAATCCCGAAATAAATTCGGGACAAAGATAAGTTATTAAAGTAAAAATACTCTAAGAAGAACCTAATACCTGTTTTAAATCTGAAATCTGATTTTCCCATAGCATTTTTGATTCCTCAATTTCGTCTGGTTCCGTAAAATCTGTTACAATAATGCTGACATCTTTTGTAATTTCATCTACTTGAATTTTAAGTTCGAAATAATAAGACGGTTCTTCATCCACCAACCATTTAAATTTAATGCGTTCTCCACTCTTTTTACTAACAAGTTTGGCTTGTTCTTCTACACCATCCCAAATAAATTTAAAAAGCTCTCCACGTGAATTTACATTTTCGGCAAACCATTCTGATAAACCAGAAGGCGTAGAGATATATTGGTAAAGTAATTGGGGTGAAGCTTGAATGGGAAACTCCATTTCATATTTAATTTTTTCTTCCATCTTAGAATTTATATTTGTAGCGCTCAATATATACATTAATTAATAAGATTAGAAACTATTTTTAAAAATAATTAATACAAGTAATGTTTGCTCTGTTTAAAATTGTTTTTATATTTGCACCCGTTAAAAAGACGAGTTCTTCAATTTTAGAATTTTTAGAATACGTATTTTTAATAACCATAGAGTTTCAAATTGCAACTCTAAAACTATTTTGGCGAGGTAGCTCAGCTGGTTAGAGCGTCGGATTCATAACTCGGAGGTCATGGGATCGTGCCCCATTCTCGCTACTAGTAAAACCAAGGGAAGCCAAGATTTATATCTTGGCTTTTTTATTTAGGTACAACATAGGTACAACAATTTTGCCCTTTTTATTATCCATATCATTGAGATATAAATAAAACCAAATTCTATTAATTGGTACTTAAACTCCTCACCTAAAATTTAGAACTTCATACTTTCGCAATTAACCTCAGATTAAAAAATAGAGCTCCAATAGAATCCATTGTGTCATATTAGGTCATAAATCCGTAAAATCACCAATACTGAGCCAAAATCCTAAACAGAAAAACAAGTGCTGATATGAATGTTTTACGTTCAATTTTTAGTTTTCAGGAGATTAATTCCTAAAAATCAAATAGATAATACATCTTAGGCATCTCTTTTTGTAGAATATTTCTTATATTTAATACCCCAACCCAAATCGCATCATTTATGAATAAGATTAACACTCTTGTTGATGAATACAAGTATCAAGTCAATAATGTTCAACAAGAGAGCCTAAAGGATATCTCCAACTTAGAGCATTTAATTAACCTTAGTAGCCAATACCTTCACTTAATCAGACTTTCTGTTAGAGACAAAGGATTCCCCACTGATGCTCATGAAATTCACTTTTTCAAAGAATTAAAGCCTTTTATAAATGGTCATTTAAAATACTATTCGAATGTTCATTACTATTTAATGAACCGACCCAGATTAAGTCTTTCCAAACAACGCAAATACATTCACCTCCTTTTAGAAAAATTCGAAGCAATTAAAGCAAGAGAACTCGATTTCGTAAATTACTATAGGCATAAAGGTACTAAGTTCGATCACATTTATTTTATTCGTGGCCAAAATACCATTGCAACAACAAATAACTTAAATCATTTTATCGACATCGAATTCTCAACAAGTCATGACGATTATGTAGCTAAAATTATAGCTTACGATTTATTAATAATTTACTACCAACAAGAACTTAGATCTTTAAAAAATCAGAAATTCACACCCATTATTGAAGCACCTCCTCCTCTACAAAAATATTTATGGACAGCATCAAAAACAGATCTTGTTGAAATTATGTATGCCATCCATGCCCTGGGTGCTGTTCAAAATGGCAACATTGATATAAAAAGTTTAGCAACAATATGCGAAACTCTTTTCGATATCGACCTTGGTAATTTCTATAAAACCTATGGAGAAATTAAAGCTCGAGAAAAAGATCGTACCAAGTTTTTAGATAATTTAAAGAATTCGTTAATCCGAAAAATGGATAAGGACGATAGCAACTAAATTCTCATTCTTCACATTTAATTAGAAGCACTCCCCTACTCATAATGTTAAATTCTTTCGGTACCTGTTCGGTAGTACCGAAGAAATCTCAACAAACAATATCAAATTTGCTTAGTGATGGCCAGATTAGTAGCAGAATTGCCATCATCTAAGGCGCAAGCTCATGGTGATGGCATTCTTATACCTCTTCTAATCAAAAGTCAAATGAATTATTAATTAAAACTATAAGTTTATGCCAACAGCAATCCTTACCACCGACGATCTGTACCAATTCAAAACCGAATTGTTTGACGAAATCAAATCCATTCTTTCTAAAGCTCAACCATCTAAGAAATATTTAAGGTCTACTGAAGTTATGGAACTCTTAAAACTAAGCCCTGGAACTCTTCAAAACTTACGAGTTAATGGCACACTCCCCTACACCAAACTTGGAGGAATCATTTACTACGACGAAGATGACATCAATAAGGTTTTAGAGCAAAATCGTTTTCAAATTTAGTCCACTTTTGCCACGGGGTCTCTTAAATCCTCGCTTCTGTCTACAGAAGCGGGGATTCCCTAAAAGTACAAACGATTCTTAATTTTTAGAACAGAAAAATATGCCAACAATCAACTACATCCGTCACTTAAACGCTGTCTTTCTGCAGTTCTCTAAAGACGGTAAATTGAATCCAACGCATATTAGTTTATATATGGCATTTTTCCAATTATGGAACCACAATCGCTTTCCAGTTAAGTTTCATGTAAATCGCGAAGAAGTTATGAATTTGTCTAAAATTGGGTCAAAATCCACCTATCACAGATGCGTCAAAGAATTAGATAATTATAAATATCTAATTTATAAACCATCTCACAACCCATTTAAAGGCTCACAAATAAAGATGCTCATTTTTGGTACAACCTCTGGACAAGCTCTGGACTTAGCCATCCCAAATCAAGGACAAGCACTGGTACCTTTATATAAACATAATAAACAAATAGAAAACATTAATAAACTTGACCAGCCAAAAAATCAAAAAATAGTTATTGCCTTTTTTAAATCACAAAACTGGCCAGAAAATGAAGCCAAGAAATTTTTTAATCATTACCAGGGCATCGGATGGAAAGTTGGTGGAAAAACTAAAATTGTGAACTGGCAAGCTACAGCACAAAACTGGATATTAAAGTCTGAAGAAATTAAAACTAATAATCAGCAGTCCCAAAACAAAGACAACCTTAATTCCCGCGAAAGCGGGAATCTCCATACGGTAAAAAACAAAAATTACAATCAACCCCTATAGTTGTCATTCAACTTGTCACCCTGAGCTTGTCGAAGGGCTGGATAATCTCTTAACATCAAACCATCATGGCGAATCTATCCAAAATAAACCCAAAAACTCCCCACATAATCACAGAAGGAGGCATCGATTACCACCTTGGAAAAATAGATAAAAACTGTATTCACTACGACTTCCATAAAATCTTAATCTACATGGAAGCCAAAGGCAAACTTCTGTTTGGAAAACAATTTAAAATTTATGAAGAAGACCATCCAATCATTTTCAAACTCTGTATTTATGCCATTCTAGATCTAGACTATTGTACAAAACTGGATATCGACCCAAACAAAGGTATTTTACTAACCGGTCCCGTTGGCTGTGGTAAAACAAGTTTAATGAAACTCCTGAGACATCTAACACCACATCGCAGATCTTATAAAATCATTCCCTGCCGAAATGCCGTATTCAGCTTCAATCATTTAGGTTATAAAACCATCGAAGACTATGGTAATGAAGAGTTTTATTGTTTCGATGACTTAGGCGTAGAACCTACCGGCAGACACTATGGTCTAGACTGTAATGTTATGGGAGAAATCCTCTTATCCCGTTACGACTTATCCCTGCGTATGCAGGGATCTCTTAATTCAAACAGCCAACAGCAATGTCATTCAGAGCCCAAGCGAAGAATTTTAACCCATGCCACCACAAACCTCAACGCAATTGAAATAGAAGAACGCTATGGTACCAGAGTACGTTCTCGTATGCGAACTATGTTTAATCTGATGGCATTTGATAAATCGGCTCAAGACAAACGGTAAAACCCTACATCTTAATAATTGAAGATTCACAAATACAATATTTTGGAAATACTAACTGACTCTTTGTTAGCTAACGCACATTAATAGCTATCAATTTCAAACAAAAACGATTATATTAGTACACAAATAACACATTTTGTGAAATAAAAAATAAATGAATAAATTAATCTCACTTCTCTTCTTATTACTACTCACACAAGGGTTGTATGCTCAACAATTCCTTTGGTCAACTATTGAAAATGACGACTTTGAATATGTTTCTATCGAAAATGTAACAAGTCGTGTGTTGGACATTTATGACGTATATGAATATTACTCGGACGGCACAGGCTATAGTAAAAGCGATTTTCTAAATATAATGGAAAAGTATAGTGGAAACTCTAAAAATTGGGAAGAATTAAAAAAGACTATAACCGAGATTGATAATTTAACTGTATTTGCAATTAAAGATAATCTTGGAAATGGTTCGGTCATTTTGATTGTTATGGTTAGCCCAAAAGGTGTTGATATTGTAGCATTCACCAATAATTATGAATTGGATATTATTAACACTTCTCCTTATGACAAAGAGAAATTTGAAAAATGGTTTAACTCGTTGCTATACTAACATTTAGTTATTTAATTCTTATTCTTTTAATAAAATATTCCAATGACTAAAAAACAAACCCTCATTAAAGCAATAATGGAAATGAACATCGATATGATTTCATTACTATTAGAAGACAACAGGTCCTATATGCAAGTCCCTAAAGAGGTATTCGTAAATGAACTTAGTCGCATATTCACCAACCTAAAAGAAGTCTATAACCAATATAGTTTCTCAAAAGTACTAGATGCCAAATGCTTACAAGAACAATATTATGGAAATCCTGGATTCACCTTTCTTACGGATGACAATCACCTTATCACCTTAATGTTCTTCTTAGAAAACAACATCATTATGGACATACAAGTTTGTTTGATTTTTGAAAATACAGAGTTTATTGAAGACAGACAAAAAATCGTTTTATCCTTTTATAATGATGAAAAGGTAAGTTACCGACCAAGTTCAAAGCTTCTTACCCTTCAAAGTAATATAGAAATAGTTTTAAAGGAATTTAATCAATTTAAAAACAATGTAACTAGTATCACCGAGTTTTGCCAATGGCAAAAAGAAGTTGAAAAATTATATGATTCTGTAGAAACTATGGACAGAATGAACTACAAATTTTTGAATCCACTTTCAAGTTTACACTTTAACAATTCCTACATTCAAGATTTGATTACGTTGCATCCCTATGCTAAACAAGCAATCAAAGATTACAATGAAATAAATATCCAAGATGAACCAGAACTCATAGAATGGCTTTTCAAATACGAAGACAATGAGCTAGATTATGGCGATTACGTTAGAGTCGATAATTGGCAACATAACAATTTAATTCTTCACGCTCAAGATAACTCAGTAGTTATTGATTGCACTGGATATTCAGAATCAATATTATTTTCAAAAATCTATCCGGACCACTATTCTGTATTATTTGAAAAATATCAAATTACTGATGAAGAGTTTCAAATAGCTAAAAAAGAACTCGGAATAGAATCATTCGATTTGAGAACATTTCTTAAAGTCCGCAATCTTTACGGTTATTAATATTTTGTTATAGAAAAATTGTAATTCAAAAAAGTAAATTGAGTTTACAACACTACCTCTCAAAAACAACTAAACCCTTCTACTCCATTGCATATAAAGTCTCAGCTCATTTCAATAAATCTTCATTAAATTAAGTTGAACATTATTTTCTAAAAGTTTTAAGATTTGTAAAAGCATTTCTAAATTCATGATTAATGTAATTTTCTGCCAAAATAATCTTCAGCAGTTTTAGACCGTTGCTTATTAGCTGAACATTTAAAAAGGACTTTCATACACTTTTTATTTAATGTTTTTTTTAAAGTAAATCAAATTGTAAGAAAATTCAAAATAAGATTTTTAACTTTAACGGTTTATATCAATTTAAACACATTTATAGAATATTGAATACAATTGGCGAATTCCTAATCATACAAAACCTAAAACAATTTAATAAAGAAATCAATTTTTGGCTAGCAGAAAGTAGTGACGGTTCAAACTTTGAAATACTAACAATAAAAAGTGAAACAGATAAAAAGCAGCAAGTAGAAAGAATTTTAAAAAACGAAATACAATACCTTACTAAAAAAGATATTCCTGGTATTCAAAAAATAGTTCAAGTAGACTTCGATGCGACTCAAAACCATCATTATGTAGTGTATGAAGGTTGCTCTAATTTTGAATACTCAGAAGACTTAAGTACCAAGAATCTAATTCAAGTATTAAAAGGACTTGATCATCTAAAAAAAAGCAATCGATTTGGTTATTATATAACTCCAGATTCTCTTTCACATAATTTTGATGAAGCAAGACTGCGCTTTATCGGGTTGTATGATATTTTTAAATTGTATAATCTACTTGATAATCAATATCTGGCGCCCGAAGTTATAGATGGGCATAAACCTAACTTTCAATCAGACATATATTCAATATTCAATCTATTTAAATCAATAGTTGAAGACTGTAACAATGAAACTATAGAATCTATTTTCACGAAAGCGTTATCTAAGCAAAGAATAGAAAGGTATAGAAATTATGGAGAAGTGATTCGTTTACTAGAGCAAACTTTAAAACCAATTAGAAATAGTAATGCTATCAAAATAATTGTAAAAGATGAGTATAGAGAACCTTTCAAACCAATTTTAGAAGAAATGAATAGAAGTTGTTTTCTTAAGCTAGATGAACAACTATCAAAAGATAAACGAGAAATTACAGGCCAATTTGCAACAGAAAATTATGGTGGTCGATTTTTTGTTAATGGCCAAGGATACATTTTTGTATTAGCAAATAAGATTAGTAGTCCTCATCACACGATCTCTGAAAATGGTTTTTTAAGCCCTTACGGCTTTAGTTTTGATCCCTTACAACACATAAATTGCTTTAGTTTTTTTAAAAATAATTGGCAAGAAGCTAATCAACTAGCAAAACTCAATAAAACGAAATCAAATAATCTTAAAAAATGGCAAGCACTTCCAAAAATGGAACGCGAATTTATAGAAGAAAAAGCCTTTAAAGCAAAATACACGAAATGTAATATTAGCAAATCAAATAACACAAATCTAATATTTACTCTAACAAAAGGGTTTAAAAATTGGGAGCAAATTAAAACGCTTAAGCGTAACGAAGTCAAACTTATTATCGACGATAATGAAGTAGGAAAAATTCATGATTACAATCAAGGTACGGATACACTCATTATTAAAGATTCGAACCTAACAATAGATGAAATTCCAAAGACAGGTGAACTTATAGAAGATGTTAGAATAGAAACCAGTCAGTATAAAAAACAAGTCGAAGCCTGCGAGAAATTTGTAAATAAGGATGTTATAAATCCTAATTTGTGCTCCATTTTGGCTACGCCAGAAAATGTTCCAGAATTCAACAACATACCTTTAGAATATCAAGATTTTGAGAACGAAGTGTTTAATCCGTATTTAAAAACAGATGTCACCCAAAGAGAAGCTGTTTTGGAAGCATTGCATCGCAAACCTATTTACCTTATCCAAGGGCCTCCAGGCACTGGAAAAACCACAGTAATTGTAGAGCTGATACAACAAATAATCAAAAGAAACTCCAATGCAAAAATTTTAGTAACCTCACAATCTAATCTTGCTGTAGACAATGTGTTAGAACGTCTTCTTCCTACTGATATTCTTTTTATGAGGCTAGCAGCTAGCGAAGATCGTATTTCAGAAAGTATTAAGGAGCATTCATTTTATACAAAACTGAGCAATTGGATTAGTAACACTCAAAAGCAAAGCGATCAATATCTCGATTCGCAAATTACTACTTCTAAAACAGACAAGGCACTCTTAAAGTTTTATAAGTCATACTTAAATGTAAAAACAGACAAGAAAAGAGATTTTAACGACTTTCAAAACCTATTAAAAATTCAAAATCGCTATGTAAAAAGCTTTTTTGAAAACACCAAAAACTTCAAGGAGGCAAATAAAATATTTGATGCACAAATGCATACAAAAACTTCGAAGCTGCAATCCATAAAACAAGAATGGTTTGCTTTTCTAAATAATGCACAAACACCTGCAGATAAAAATAAGAAGCAATCCATGATAAATAATGGATCTGAAGAAGTCGATTTACAAACAGCACTACTTAAATCTACAAATGTTATAGGTGCTACTTGCATACATATTGCTAGTGGTCAATATAATGATATCAATTTTAATTTCGATTATGTTATAATGGATGAAAGCAGTAAAGCAACACCTGCAGAAAACCTTGTACCTATTAATATGGGGCAGAATATAGTCCTAATTGGAGACCACAATCAATTACCTCCTGTCATTACTAGAGAAAATGCTGTTAAGAAAAAGATTAAAGCCGAGCTGGAAGACGATGGTTTAGACATGGAAAAAGAATATGGAGAAAGCTTGTTCGAAAAACTAATTTTAGAATTTGAACAGAACCCTAATCTTCAAAACAATATAAAAATGTTAGACATACAATACCGTATGCCTAGACAATTAGGAAACCTCATCTCTAAAAACTTCTATAAAGAGAAGCTCAAAAATCCTAATATAACTATTCTGCCTAACTATGATCAAGATAAAAATCATGGATTAAAACTAAGTAAACCGTATACCAAATTTATAGATGTGGTCACTAAAACGGAAATAGAAGCGCCTACTTCTGTAATAATGATAAGCACATCTAACGCAGAAAGTCCTTATGATAATGACAATAAATTTAAACGCTCAAATAACTGCAACAAAGACGCTATCAAACAAATTTTGACAGAAATCAACAGGCAATATCCTAATAACATAAATGCCGAAGAACCTAAAACAATTGGTGTAATTGCAGGTTATAGAGGTCAAGTAGAACTACTTGAAAAAAGCATCGATGTTAAGAAGTATAAAAACTTTAATACTATTAATCCAGACGGAAGAAAAGAATCATTAATAGATATAAATACTGTCGATAAGTTCCAAGGAGCAGAAAGAGATATTATAATATACGACATTGTTAAAAGTAGTAAAGGAAAATCTAACATTGGGTTTTTAGACGATTATCGTAGAATAAACGTCGCATTCTCTCGAGCTAAAAAGTTACTCATTATTGTGGGAGACAGCGAATATATTTTAAAGAGAGCAACATTAAGTCCTAAAAGTAAGTTCGAAGAATTTAAATTAAAAAATATTGTTGCAGACTTACAACAACAAGGCGTAATTGTTAACCAATTAAAAGATCTTTTATAATGAGCAAAACAGCTGAGTTTAATCCCAAGGACCAAAACATATTCAAACAGTTTAAAGACAATCATATCGAATATGAATTAACCAATATTTTCGAAATACTACTCCCTTTCTGGGAATGCACTAAAAGCATCGTAGCTGAAACCGAAACGGATATCGATCGTTTTAGTAAAATCATACTGCAAACCATAGAAGCTGATATAACCTCTCAAAAAGAAATATGTGCTTTTCTTGGTATTAAAGAAGCATCCTTTGTAACGGTGCAATTTCATTTTTTAATTAAAAATGAAATGATAATAGAATCTATTAAAGATAATGAAACACACTACCAAATAACCCACAATGGTAAAGCATTTCTTCAAAAAAAGAAAAAACTAAAATCATTAGAAACCATTCCATTTCGGTTCAAGTATAACGATTTATTACAATCTTTTTTCAATCCGGATATAGCAATCGATCGACAAGGAAATAAAAAAGAAAACATTAAAAAAGCAACAGAATATAAATTACTAGAAACACGTCTTCTTGATTATAAAATTATAAAGATAAAACACAACAACAAACCTAATAAAATCAATACTTTAGAATTAGCAACTTTCTTTAATCAGCAGCACCCTACTCTATCTTTTTTCGATGAGGAAACAAATAAAATAGAGACGCATAGACGCTCTATCTCATTTCTAGCAATAGAATACTCAGATATTACAGGCAGTAAACGCTATGATATTAGAAGGCATAAAAAAACGGTACATAAATTCGATAAAAATGATTTGGAAGAAAATTTGTCCAAATGCGTAACAGATTATTTTGCTAAGTTTCCTTTATAATATGGAAATAACGCAACAAGTTAGTAGAGCCTCTTTTTTATTTATCGTCTAACAACTCTTACATACTAGAATTGATAAAATCATAGAAAAAGAGTTTGAAAGAGTCTAAAAATAATTCGGGATGGAATCATTCGGAATAGAATCATTCGATTTAAAGACCTTCTTAAAATTTCACAAGCTTTAATTTGCAATACGCAAATTGAATATTATTACAAAATCTTGCATAATGGCTAAAACTTCCAACCTCCTTTTTAGAATTAGTATGGATTAGCAATTATTTTATATTTTTCTATGTTATTTAAACTCTTTTCATATCTTTAAACTCTCCCTTGTTGCAATTAAAATGGTATAAAACGAACCAGATTTAATTGTAACATTTTTTTGTAATATTTAAATAAGTTTATTTATTAAACAATCCCATGAATTTATTCAATTTTCAATGTGATATATTAAAAATAATGAGCAAAGAACAACATCCATATATCGAACTTTTCGACTACCATGAAAACTGGAAATATTTGATTATTGGTACTTTTCCACCCAATAAAGAAGTTCGGAAAAACAAAAATTCAGTGACGGATTATTTCTATGGTAATAAAAATTCATTATGGAAAATAATTCAAAGTATTTATCCAGAATTTGATTTTCAAAAAGGTTCAAGAGATAATTTGAAAAATGAAATGATACGTTGGCAAAATAAATACAGTGTCGGAATCACAGATACAATAGTGTCATTAAAGAGATCCGACATAAAATCATCAGCAGATGGTGATTTTATTTTAGAATGGGAAGATTACAATCAAGATCTAAAACCTTACATTTTAAATAATATTGAAAATATAGAAAAAATATTTTTTACAAGTAGTAAAGGATGTAATTCGGCTTTTGAAACATTTAAGATAATTATGGGAGAGGAAATTAATTCGATTCCTAAAACTAAATTAACAACCTCTTTACCTTCTCCATCAGGAAGCTCCAATACGGCATGGTTCAACTATAACAATGATGATACCCTCGGGCTACATCCTGATTTTTATAATTTCATTTTAAATAAAAAAAAACAACACATTGAATTTTTTAAAGAACGCTGGTCTAAAAAGAAAATAAAAAAAGCAAATAAATCAAAAGACGCCCTACCTAAAACCCCGCCTGGTTTAGTAACAGCTTTTAAGAAATACAGTTATAAAAAAGAATTTCCAGAACAGAGAACATAAAGCATGAACAAAAAAGACATTTTAGATAAAATTAAAGCCCTAGATGGTTTAGATAATACCGAAAAAGCCTATTTGGTAAACCTTGTAAATACTACTAAAAAATATGGCTTGGTTTGGGAAGACAAACCAGAAGATGTAGAAGAAGAACTGCGCACAAAATTACCTGTGCTTAAAGAGGTAAAAGAACGTGCCATAATTAACGATACCGATACAGAAAAACACCCAAACCATATTTTAATTGAGGGTGACAACTTGCACGCACTTACAGCACTCACGTTTACACACCAAGGAAAAATTGATGTTATTTATATTGACCCTCCATACAATACGGGTAAAGAAAATGAATTTAGATATAACGATAAATGGGTTTTAAAAGATGATCCTTTTAAACATTCTATGTGGTTGAATTTTATGTCTAAAAGATTAAAAACAGCAAAAGGCTTATTATCTGATGATGGAGTATTTGTATGTCATATAGATGAAAATGAATTTGATGCTTTAAACTTACTATTAGAAACGGAAGTTTTTTCTGATAATGATTTTTTAGGTGTAATAATTTGGAATAAATTAAATCCCAAAGGAGAAGTTGCAGGAGTGGCAACAATGCATGAATATGTCTTGGTTTATGCAAAAAACAAAGAATATTTTAAACATTTAGATAATATACTAACAAGACCCAAACCAAATGCAGTAGCTATTCTAAACAAAGCTAAAGTACTATTTAACAAGATTGGTAAAACGCAAATTCCAGACTCTATTAAAGATGTGATTAAGCCATTTAGTTATTCAAAAGAATTGCTTAAAGATTTTGAAGTGGTTTATGATTTAGAATTAGTCAATTCAGAATTTCAAACTTGGCTTTCTAAACAGGATTTTTCAGGAGGTGAAAAAGGCTATAAATTTATAGATGAAGAAGGAGAAGTCTATCAAAGTGTTTCTATGTCTGCACCAGATAAGCCCGAAACACGATCTCATAGACCATTGATTCATCCTGTTACTAACGAGCCTTGTCCTGTACCATCAAAAGGATGGAGGAATCCTGATGTAACAATGGACAGATTATTAGAAGAGGATTTAATAATTTTTGGAAAAGATGAAAACACACAACCTAGGAAAAAATATTTATTAAAAGAAAACCTTTCAGAAGTAACCCCATCTATTTATAATAATGGATCTTCAGATGAAAATTTGATGAAGGATTTAAAATTAAGTTTTCCGTATCCAAAAGTAACATCTGCTGCACAATATTTAATTAAAAATATTCACCCTAATCCAAAGATAGTTTTAGACTTTTTTGCAGGTTCTGGGACATCTTTGCATGCAACTATGGCTCTTAATGCAGAAGATAATGGTAATCGAACGTGTATTATGGTTACTAACAATGAAAATAACATTGCAGAAGAGGTGACTTATGTAAGAAGTAATAAGGTTATTGAAGGTTATGAAACAACTAAAGGCAAATTTATTGAAGGTTTAACAAATAATAATCTACGCTATTACAAATGCGATTATACAGAACGCAAACCCTCTTTAAAAAACAAAAAAGAATTAACCCTATTAGCAACCGAGTTATTATGTATTAAAGAAAATTGCTATAACGAGGTTACAAGCAGCTTATTAAAAGTCAAATGGCACAAGCTGTTTACAGATGGCAGAAATAATTATGTATATGTTATTTATGATGATTTTTATATAGAAGAAGCTATTGAGGCGCTTACTGGTTTTATAGATACTAATGAAAATATAAATATTAAAGTGTATGTGTTCTCTAATGGCCAATATGCTTATGCAGAAGAGTTTGAGGGGATTGCTGCAAACATAACCTTGGCAGCACTTCCAGATGCTATCTATAAAGCCTACCAAAACGTACTACCAAAAGAAGAAAAAGAGGAAATCCCTACTCTAGATGATGATATAAACCTTGAAACTGCTAACTAAATGATACAATTAAAAAACTACCAAGAAGAAGCAGTAACAGGCTTATTAAAAGAAACCTACAGCGCACTTAAATTACCTGGTAAACGTAACCGTATGGTGTTTAAAGCTCCAACAGGTGCTGGTAAAACCGTAACTATGGCAGCCTACTTAAACCAATTGGCTGCAGAAATGCCAGATAAGTTAGAGTTTACCAAACGTAAAGTAGCCTTTATTTGGTTTGCGCCAAACCAACTGCATTTACAATCGTACTTTTCTTTAAAAGACTATTTTAAAGAATTACGTACCATAAAGCCCATACAGTTTGAAGATATTACAGATGGTAAACTACAACCTAATGAAATACTGTTTGTAAACTGGCAATCGGTAAACAGCGCCAAGAATATTTATGTACGAGAAAACGAACAAGGCAAAGATTTATTAAAATACATCTACACTGCCATGTTAGACGATACCGAAATTATTTGCATTCTAGATGAAGCACATTATCATGCCAATGGTAAAAAAGCAAAAGCATTGTTACAACAAATTAGTGCTAAAATTGAATTAGATGTGTCAGCAACACCAATGTTTCAATCAGATTACAGCTATACCATTAAAAGGCAAGAAGTGGTAGATGCAGAAATGATAAAGAAGAATGTGGTACTAAACCCGTTGTTGGATCATCTTAAGCAAGACGGACGTAGTCTAAACCATGTATTATTAGATGAAGCCTTAAAAAAACATGCAGAATTAAAACAAGCCTATGAAAAATTGGGTTCTAAAATAAACCCATTATTACTCATCCAATTACCAAGTGATAAAAAGTCAGAAAGTGCTTTAGATAAACAATTAATAGATGAGGTGGAAACCTACTTAACGGCTAAAGGGATTACGGTACAAAATAATAAATTGGCAGTATGGTTAAGTAACCGTAAAGACAATTTAGATGGGCTGGAAGAGAAAGAATGCATGACCGATGTGTTAATATTTAAGCAAGCCATTGCATTAGGTTGGGATTGTCCTCGTGCAGCAGTTTTATTAATTTTTAGAGAAATACAACAAGAGAGTTTTGGTATTCAAACCGTAGGGAGAATTTTGCGTATGCCAGAACAAAAACACTATACCTTACCTATTCTAAATAATGGCTATGTATATACCAATTTAAGTAAGGACATCATTAAAATTGTTCAAGAAGATATTGATTATATTGTTCAAAATACAGCAAAACGTATTGAGGAATATCAAGAAATACATTTGGATTCAGCCTTTATAAATACACGCTTAACACGTAACCGTTTAAGTTCAAAATTCAGAAAGTGTATGTATGAAGCTGCAGAAGAGTATTTTGGTTTATCAAGAGATTTAGATGTTACCAATCCAGAGAGTGTAGAAGCCTATAACACTAAAAGGCTTCAAGAAAAATTTATAGAGCTAGATGTCAATCAAATAGAAATTCCAATTCCTAAAAACGTACAATTAGCTACAGAAATTGGGTATACAGAAGTGACAGAAAAAGAAACGTTTGCTAAAACACAAAGCGAATTAGATATTTTATTCCGTCAATTTTGTAGAGACAATGTAGGTGGTTATGCTAAAGCAGATTCTGCGCCTGTATTAGAGTTAGGTTTAAAAATGCTTTTTGAAGAATACCTATTACTAAATGAATTTCAAGCCATAAAAATAATTCTGTTTGAGCAAAACAAATCTAAATTTATAGAACTTATAGATATAGCCTTAAATAGGCATCAAGTATTATTAGACCAAAAAGCAGCCCAAGCTTCTAAACGTGTAGAGCATAGTGTCTGGGATGTGCCTGTGGAGCGTATCTATAATGAACATTATAAATTAAAAGAAGAAGCAGAACAACATGCATTAATACCGTTTTATGAGTCTAATAAGTCCAGCACTCCCGAAAAGGAATTTGTTTGCTTTTTAGAGCAAAATAAAGCACATGTAGAATGGTGGTATAAAAATGGTGATAAAAACAAAGAAGATTTCGCAGTAACTTATGAAGATAGAAATGGTGTGATGCGAGGTTTCTATGTAGATTTTGTTATAAAAACAAAATCTGGTAAAATTGCCTTGTTTGACACAAAGACATTAGATTCAGATCCCGAATTTGTAAACAAACACAATGCGCTAATAAAGTATATTGAAGAAAAAACAAAAGCAGATAAAACCTTAATTGGAGGTGTTATTGTTCCAAAAGGCACTAGAGATAATAGGACTTGGAAGTATTGCGACAATCAAATCGAGAAAGCTAATGACACAATAGGCTGGCTGTCATTTGAGCCTTCATTAATATAAAATACTATGAGCAAAAAAGGACTAGATACATTATTTGTCCATTACGGAATCCGTAAGGAAGATATGCAAGTAATAGAAACATTGTGTTCTCAATACGAAACTGATTTTGACTGGTTAAAAGAAGATGTTTTAAAAACCTACCATGAGAAAAAGATAAAAAACGAAGAACTAGAAGAGAAGCACTTGATAAAGCTACTTGAAAAATCACTTCAAAAACTTAAGTAAAGATGCTGATAAAGAGAATTAAAGCAACAAACTTCAAGACGTATCTTAATCTAGATTTAGATATTACGGCAGAACCAGACAGACCTATTGTGCTTATTGGAGGGGAAAATGGTGGCGGTAAAACCACATTTTTTGACGCTATATATGGCGCCCTATATGGATTGTCTATTCCAAATAAAAAAATCTTTGAAGAGTTAATAAACGCAGGAGCGACCAAGTCTCCAGAGCCTCGTATTGTATTGGAAATACACTTTTCTGGTCGTGTATTAAACCAGGAACAGAGTTATGTTCTCACACGCACTTATCTGCTTAACCCAGAGAGCAAACCAGTAGAGAGTGTACGCTTAAATATGAATGGTACCATATTTCAATATGGTTCAGCCACACCTGCAACACAACGTGCAGAGCAAGAAGCTCAGGTAAATAAAATTATAAAAGCAAATCTACCAGAAGAACTTAGTAAGTACTTTCTTTTTGACGCAATAGAAGCTGGAAACCTTTTAAAAGAAGATAGACTTAATAGAGTTATTAAAGAGAACATTGAAAATGCAATGGGCTTTAAAAAGTACCTCAATATTGCAAAAGCAGCAGAATCTTTATCTCTAGATTATACAGCACAAAGTCTAGACTTAGAAAACGAGAAAAAGGAATATCTAGCACTGGTTGAAGAAAAAAAACGCCTAGAAAATGTAGAACTCGAAAAATTGACCAAAGATGCGCAACGTGCCTACCAGTATAGCATTACTAACAAAGAGTTATATGATAACCTTAAAAAAGGTTATAATGAAGAATCTACCATTAATAATAAGATAGATCAACTTAATACAGAATTAAAAAGTACAGCACAAAGAGAATCTCGTTTTCGCGAAAGTGTAAATGAATTTACATCCAATATAGAAATGCACGTGTGCTTACCTAAACTAGAGCAAGCCTTTAAGTCTGAAGTCGCTTTAGTTTTAAAAGAACAATCACAAGCGGCAGAAGATGGGACAGAAAGTATCAGTGAATCTACTATCGAAAACATACTAGTTAAAGGAATTAATTATCTAAGTAATAAAGGCTACCAGCTTAAGGATATTTCCGTGACAGAACTAGCGCATAATGTTCTTAAAGAATTGAAAGCTGAAGCTACAGAAAAGCAATATGACTTTTTTCAAAACAGTGAAATAAAAGCGTTAGAAAGTCTTGTAAACACAATTTACACTAATCCATATAATAGTCTTAAACAGGATAGTATTGAGTTAGATATAGCTATAGAAAATAGCAGTCGTACTGCAGAGCTAATAGAAAAATTAAAAGCGCAAATCTCTGGAGATGACTACTCTGTTTTAAGAGCCTATGAGGATAATGAATCTAAAATCAAGCAGCTAGAACAAGATGAAACGGACTTACTTAAAGAAATCAAAAAAATAGATAGTCGCATCCATCAATTTGACATTCCAACTACTGAAGAGCCAGATCCTAAATTTGAAGCCTTAAAAAGATTGCAACCTTTATTTGAAGGCATTGCAAACACACTTTTAAAAAGCAAAAAAGATCAAATACAAGCACGTATGAAGGAAGATCTCAATAACATACTTGCAGCATATAAGGATGTAATAAGCAAGGTAGAATTATCAGAAGACCTGAAAAATCTTAATTTTAGAATCTATCATAAAGCAGGTAATGAAATTTATTTAAATCAATTGAATACCGCCTCTAAGCAAGTGGTAATACAAGTACTGCTTAAATCATTGCACGAATTTGGAGATTATGATCCTCCAGTAATGATAGATACAGTCATGGGACAATTGGACAAAACCAGCAGAATTTCAGTTCTAGAAAGTTATTTTCCTCAATTATCACATCAAACCATATTATTGAGTTCAGATAGCGAAATAAGACCAGAAACCGATTTAGAGAAAATACGACCATTCATTTCCAAGTCATACACTTTAGTTCGTGATAAGGAGCTTCAGAAAACGAAAGTTGAAAAAGGTTATTTTAATATTCAAATTGACTAATATGGAACAGATATCACTACAAAATATTCGTCAAAGCGAGGGATTGATAGATCATTTATTACCACTAAAGCATAAGCTAGAGCAAAAGGTAAATTTAAAAGAGTACAAATTTGACAATAAGCCTGTTAATGTAAGTAATAACTTATTACAGCGTTTAGTTCTTTCAGCAGGATTAAGTCTTCCTGCAGATCGAGATATGAATAAAGTGCACGAAATCATAATGTCCAAATCAGGATTACGCATACACGTGACGACCTTCTCAAAAAACAAACTACATAACTTATGGTCCGCCCTTATTAAATTAAGATATGAAAGTAAAGAAGTAAATTGGAATAACGATGCAGCCATTAGTCGCATTATTAACTACGAAATGCTTACTGGTCTTGAGTATTTAATGCAGGATGATAATTTAGAAAACTGGCTCTCTGTATCAACATCTCAAAGTCGTACAGCTACCTACGGACAAATTCCATTTTTAGATTTGCACATTGGTATGTATGAAGATGATATACCGGCAACCCTAAACCTAAATGGTAGAGATATTCCAAATACACAAATTTTAATTGCTGGCGCTACAGGTTCTGGAAAGTCAAATCTATTGGCAGTACTAATGCAAGAAATGCGCTCCAGAACGGTGGAAACATCTTATCCTGTCAACTTTCTCTTTTTTGACTATAAAGGAGAATTTTCAGATCCTGCAAATAAAGCTTGGTTATCACATTTTGAATTGGATGATTCTGCAATTTTAGATCCCATTAAAGCACCATTACCATTTACACCATTTAAAAATTTTAGCGGTAAAGTACAAGGGGAAATAAATCTATATGCAACAGAAATGGCTAATGCTTTGTGTGCTATAGATAATACAAGAATAAGTGCAAATATGAGTAATCGCTTAACAGAAGCGGTAATCAAAGCTTATAAGAAAACCTCTAGCAAACCAATTACTTTTAAACATATTTTAGAAGCTTATGTCGATTTACAAACTGGAAAGGATAAAGATAAGGATGACAGTATTAAATCTGTATTAAAACAACTGATACGAAGTAATATATTCAATACAGTAGATACCATAGACCTTATAAATGAATGTTTTATCGTTAAGATGGACAGTTTTCCCAAAGATGGTCCAATCGCTAAAGCAATTGTCTACTTTATCATATCAAAATTGACATCCATCTATGAAACCTTACCTAAACAAGGAACTAATACTGAGTGCGTAGAGATTAGACATTTCAGTATTATTGATGAGGCACATTATATGCTGGAGTTTGACAATAAACCACTACGTGATTTAATTGCAATAGGCCGGAACAAAGGTTTGAGCATCATATTAGCAACTCAAAATATGGACAGCTTTAAGTCCAAATACTTTGATTTCTATGCAAATGCTCAGTATCCCTTAATTATGAAACAGCAATCCATTACAGACTCTGTAATTAAAGATCTATTTGGTGTATCTGGAAATGAATTTAATGAAATAAAAGAAGCCATTTCTGGACTTAAACTAGGAGAGCTCATCATTAAAAATCCTACTGCGTTTGCTTTGGGAATGGGTAAAAAATATAAAAAGATACAAACGACGCATTTGATTTAATAAAAAAAATAAAATGTTTCTAATGGATTTAGCGAAACCCAAAGCTTTACAATATAATTTAAGTATTTAATACAAATATATTCTCACGTTATATCTTAAGAAATTGTCTATTCTATGATAGTTGATGAATGCGATGTCAGCAACTTTGTGTTAAAACAAGTCTTCTTTTTATTGGAAAAAAAGTAGTTTATAGAAAATCATAAACAACAGTATTCATAAGTAGCTTATAAGCCGAATTGACAGACGAGAGTAAAGCCGTATTTGACTATTTACATATCACTTAAATAAAAATAAATACAATATGAAACAACATAAATTATGAAGCCACTTGAAATTTTAATACAACCTAGTTTTAATTCCACAAGAGATTCTATGGGTTTTTCAGAAGACGAAGATTATAACAGCTATGCAGTAATGTTCCAGCAAGGATACGACATGGATGTTATAGAAGTTGAACCTGGAGAAAAATTCAAAATCAAGAAAAACACAAATGGGCAAATAGACTGCACTGAAACCCCATATAAATTTATCAAAAAAAAAGAAGAATGGGAAGATGAGGAGGATATATGGGATGAGGAGGACCAAGACAGTATAACTTTAGCTCCAGGAAAATATAAGTTTTTGGAAGATGGAATTGCTATTGAGGAAATTTAGAAAAAAAATGTAAATACGAAAAATAAATTATGGCAGCAATAGGTTGGATAGATTTTAGTCGAAAAGACAGAAATAGAGTAAGCAGTATTCTTGATTTACTTCGTCCAGAAGGGCAAGTAGATGAGTTGGGTATTGGTACCCTTCGAGATGGTTTGGCAAACTCATTATTTCCAGGTATTTCAACAATCCAGACACGGGCTAAATATTTTTTTATTATTCCTTATATTTTACAAGATTTCCTTCAACTTCCAGTTACGGATAGAAAAAAGAAAATGCCGACATATTATCTTGAAAATGAAGAATACGAAGTGATGTGGGATTTAGCAGACAAATACAACCACCAAGAAGGTCACGGTGTAATTGGGATTAGCAAATACCGAGCTAGAAAAGAAAAAATTGCACGTCGTCCATCTGAAATTTATTGGAACGGACTAAATGTTATGAAATGCCTTGACTCAAAAGGTCTATCGGCTGCAGCTTTCTTAAACAAAGCAAATAAAAATAATCAAGAAACACTTATACACTATAAAACAGTAGATGGAGAAGGAGATGATAAAGACGCTGGTTTTTATAATTATTTTAACATTAAGGTTCCAATAAATAAAAATTGGAAAACAAATTTAGATTTAAATCTAACAACTATAGAAGCAGAATTTCTAAGAGACAATATGATTGATATTAAAGATTCTGTTTTGTCATTAGTGGTTAGTAATGAGAATATATATTCTGAATTCAATACTACGGATAAATTTATTGATTTTGCTAGAATAAGTTATTCAGAAATTAGTAACGAACAATTAAAAAGTAACGTTATTCTAGCCCATGATTTCGCAATTTTAATGCAAGGTGCTCATATTGCTTACAATCAAGAATTACAAAAACAGTTTTGTGAAGCAGATTGCTTTGAAGAGAATTGGAACAAATGGTACGACAGTTTTGAACAAAATATGATAAACTATCAAGCATTCAATGTAGAAGATTTATTTGTACATGCTAATACAACTAGGGCATATACTAGAGATTTTGTTAGAGATTGGTTTAAATTACTAAAGGCGGAAACCTTAGATCTTCAGAAAAAGGCTGAACTAATAAGAAATCAAGAATGGAGAGCCAAAAATAAAAAAGCAAGATTGAAATATAATAAGAAAGACAAAATAGAAGAAGGCAAAGCTATCGGCTTAGGATTACTTGATTTTAGATTTAGAAGCGCAAAAATTATTGTTAAAGATATAAAGGAGGGATTAAAAAATGCTTGATGCAAAAAACAACCGCTTAGATTATGGAGCAGCGCTAAAACCTCCAATGGGATATGATTTAGACTTTGCTGTAACCACAACATATACTTTAGATTTAGAAGCTATTTTGCTTATTCCTGTTGCCCTATTTTTTTCAGGAGATCTAGATTTTAATCCAAAAGAAATTAGAGAAGATATGCTGGAAGCTTTAACAAATGTTTCCAAGCATATTGCTGTATTTTGCCAGCGTGGAAAAATTAAAGTGCCTAAACCTTACAATCCATTAATGGCATATTGGGAAAAAGGAATTCATCAAATTCAAATGCCTAATTATGACCAATCATTTCATCCTAAAATTTGGATTATTCGATATACTGCAAAAAACAAAAAAGAACCTATTAAATACCGTTTCATTTCTACAAGTCGTAACCTAACTTTCTCAAGAGACTGGGATATGGCAATAACTACAGATGGTGAAGTAAATAAAATTGAAAAGGAAAACAACAAAGGAATTATAGATTTACTTCAGTATTTAAAAAAAACAAGTGGTTTTAATATTCCAGAAGTGTTTTTTAAAGAACTACCCAAAGTAGCATTTGAGGTACCTGATGGTTTTACAAATATTGACTTCCACCCTATTGGTATAAATAAAACATACAAAAATCCTATTACTACCAAATCAGAAAAGCAAGATTACCGTTTAGTGGTTTCTCCTTTTTTAGACAAAACAACCTTAAATTATTTTACTGGGTCTACGAAGCAGTGTGCTGTTTTCAGTACAGATTTTGAATTATCTAGTTTAAAGGAAGCCGATTTAAAAAGTGTAACCAAAAAATTCTGTTTTTCACCGTTTATTGAAGAGGCAGAAAGTATGGATGAATTAAGTGAACCCGATGAAATTCCAATGAGTCAAAGTTTGCATGCAAAATTATTTATTGATAAAAAAGGAAGTTCAATTTCATGGTACTTAGGTTCTGCTAATGCAACAAAACCAGCTTCAGAAAAAAATATAGAATTCATGGTGGAACTTAAAACGGATAGTTCATCAAAGGGTCCGCAACAAATGGTGAGAAAACTAACAACTACAAGTGATTCTCCAATATGCTTATTTGAACCTTTTGATAGTGAAGAAAGGACCATACTGGAATCTGAAAAAATAAAGGAGCAACAAATTAGAAAAATTATACATACCCTTTCTGATATAATAATAACAGGAAAAGCAATCAAGAATGAATCAGGAAATTATGATTTGGAGATAACAGTCCCTAAAAAAGACTTAAAACTTCCTGAAGGGATAATTATAAAAATAAAACCTTTACCAGAAAAAAGGAAATCAAGTGTAGCTATTAATGCAATTGAAGAACAAATAATTACAGATTTTAATAATTATGAGGAAATCAATTTAAGCCCTTTTTTGATAATCGAAATAGAACTAAATTCAAAAATAGAAAAACGTTTTGTGGTTGACATGAAGATAAATCTCGAGGAAACACGATTCAATAAGATTTTTTCTACAATCATTAATAATCGTTCTCGTTTTCTAAACTACTTATCATTCCTACTTTCGGAGGAAACACCCGACAAATTAGAAGATGAATACATAGCTAATAAAAAACGAAAAGGCACTGGAATGGACACTTCCATTGCATTTTTTGATGGTACTCCTATTTATGAAAAGTTAATGATTACTTCAAGTAGAAACCCTGAGCGTTTAAAGAAAATAGACCGTCTAATTGAGAGGTTAAAAGGGGAAAAAGAAACGAACGGAACAGAAATAGTGACGATTGAATTTGAGGAATTATGGCAAGTATTCAAACCTACTAATACTATAGAGAATGGAAGCTAAAGAATATATAGAAATAGCATTAGCAGGTCTAAAAGACTTTCAGTTAGAAACCGTAAACTATACCATAAAACAGTTTTTTGAAAACAATAAAACCAAAATGTTAATCGCAGATGAGGTGGGTTTAGGAAAAACAATTGTTTCTAGAGGTATTGTAGCTAAAATGTATGAAAAACATCTGCTAAGCAAAAACAAATCGAAGACTTTTAATGTGGTTTACATTTGCTCAAATCAAGCTATAGCGAAACAAAATATAGAGAAATTAAACATTTTTTATGGTGAAGATGCAGAACAAGTTATAGATTATTCAAGTACTGACGACAGAATAACAGCTTTAGCTTATGAGCCAAAAGAACAGAAAGGCAAATTCAAGTTCAGAATAAAAGCATTTACTCCAGCCACATCATTTGACCAAAAAACGAACGTTGGACGTTCGGATGAGCGGGTACTATTATATAGATTACTTCTCAATATAGAAACTCTAAAAGATAAAAAAAACAGTTTAAAATGGTTGCTAAAAGGCAATCGTTTTATGAAGGACACCAATTGGGATAAAGCTATTAATGATGCTAATTTAATCGAAAGTGGAAAAAAACAAAAACACTCCCATTTAGGTACCTATAGAAATATTCGAAAGGATTTATATTCTAAATACCATAAGGTATTAAAACAAAAAGTGGCAATTTCTGATTTAAAAAGTATCTATAATCATTATGATATCCTACAGGAAAAATCAGTTATTTTTTTATTAGAAAAAATATGTAGTGAAAGAATTCAGAGAGATAACTATTATACAAAATTCAAACACTTCAAAAGTATCATAAACTATTTGAGAGTAAAATTATCGGAGTGTTGTAAAGAATATTTAGAAGCAAATTTATTTATTTTAGATGAGTTTCAACGATATAATAAACTAATCAAAACAAAAGCATCAAATGAGCCAGGAACAGAATTAGCACGTCAAATCCTCAACAAAGAGGGAGCAAGAGTTCTGATGCTTTCTGCAACTCCTTTCAAACCCTATACCAACGAATTTGATCATTTAAATGGCGAACACCATCATATAGAATTTGAAAATGTATTGCGTTTTTTACTAAAAGAGGAAAATGAAACTTTTTGGCAGAAGTTTGAAGTAAATAGAAAATCATTCTTTCATAATTTAAGACACATCGCATCCTTAAAGGAGAATTTTGATGAAGCAAAAGAGGCAAAAGAAAATCTAGAAAATGTATATCGTTCATGTATTGCAAGAACGGAAAGAATGTTGGTTTCTAAAAATAAAGATGCCATGATGAAAAGTAATATTGAGGTTTTAAAAATCAGCAAAGAAGATATAAATGATTTTGTTCAATTTGATAAAATTGTTCAACATCTTAATGAAACACATAAAAGCAAATTAGCTATTCCAATAGAATATGCAAAATCATGTCCTTATCCACTATCATTTCTAACAAATTACCAACATAAAAAAAAATTAGAGGAGCATTACAATCAAGACGAAGTATTACGAAAATTGGTTAATTCGTCGAAAGAAAATTGGTTAGATTTTAATTTAATAAAGAACTACAAACCATTATTTAGCACAAGAAATAAAGTTATTCCTAATGCCAAAATAAGATTGTTGTTGGATGAAACAATTGACAAAGATGGTTGGAAATATTTATGGATTCCACCTAGTCTTCCTTATTATGGATTAAAAGGGGCATTTGAAAATTCAAAAGGCTATACCAAAACATTACTTTTTTCATCATGGAAAATGGTACCTCGTATGGTAGCAAGCATTGTTTCCTATGAAGCAGAAAGATTATCTGTTGGTAAATTACTTCACCAAACACAGCGAACAGAGTCCTATTTTGAAAAAAAGAGGTATCCATTTCCATTACTAACGTTCAAAACAATAAAAGAAGATAAATCGCTATCAGGGATGAATAACTTTATGTTAAATTACCCATCCATCTATTTAATAGATTTGTTTGATAGTGCGACGAATATTACTAATAAAAAAACACTAAGTGAAATCAAATCAGAGTTAAAAAGTAAATTAATTTCTGAATTAAGAAGTCTAAAGATATTTGAAATGGGTCACGAGGATGGTGATTGGCAAAAATGGTCTTGGTATGCGGTATTATTATTAGACAAAAACCATAAGGATGTTAATCATTTGGAAAATTGGTTAAACTCAAAGCATATTGATGATATTGCTGTTGATGTTGAGGATGCAGAAAATAAAGAGGATAAGTCAGGAAAGTTTAAACATTTTGAAGAAGTCAAGAATGTAATTTGTAAAAACCAAATTCCAAAACTTAATAAAATTACTGAATCACAATTTCAAATAGTAGTTGATTTTTTAGTAGATTTATGTTTAGGCGCTCCTGCTAATGCAGCATATAGATCATTCGATAAATTGTACGGAGAAACTATAGAAAAAAAATTAGTCGAAAGTTATCATATTGCTTCTGGATTTATCTCTTTATTCAATAAACCGGAAAGCATTGCTGTAATCCAATTAAACACAAATCAAAAAGAATATTATAACAGTGTTCTAGAATATTGTATTGATGGCAATATTCAATCTATGTTGGATGAATATTTTTATATGCTAAAAGACAGTAATAGTGTTAGAGATAGTAGACAGTTATCAGAAACAGTAACAGATATATTATCATTAAGATCCAGTCCTTTAGAAATTGGTAATATAAAAGATTTAAAAAGTAAAAAGAAGGATAAAAATAGAATCCGTTCCCATTTTGCATTAGATTTCGGCGAACAAAAAATAACTTCCGCTAAAGCAAATAGACAAATCAATATTAGAGAAGCTTTTAACTCTCCATTCAGGCCTTTTGTCTTAGCATCAACATCAATAGGACAAGAAGGTTTAGATTTTCATTTTTACAGTAAAAAAATTGTCCATTGGAATTTACCTTCAAATCCAATTGATTTTGAACAAAGGGAAGGTAGAATTCATAGATACAAAGGACATGTAATTCGTTTGAATGTAGCCGATAAGTATAAAAATCAGTTAGAAATTAACGATGTAAATTGTTGGGATAACTTATTTGAAAAAGCGGCTAATTCAGAAAAAATTGATTCAAAATTTCCATGTGATTTAATACCCTCTTGGCATTTAGAAACTGAGGATAGCTTAAAAATTAATAGAATAGTTCCACTATATCCATTTAGTAAAGACATTGAAAAATACCAAAACATGCTGAGGGTCTTAGCCTTTTACAGGTTTACTTTCGGACAACCAAGACAAGATGAATTAATTGAAATTCTAGACGATTCAAACGATACAGCTTTATTAGAAGATTTATTGATTAATTTGAGCCCAATCAGTTATTTGAAGTAAATAATTTTCAAAATGCAAAAACCCATCCTTTCAAAATCGACGTTTATAAGAGGCTTACAATGCGAAAAATCATTGTACCTCTATAAGCACCACTATAATTTAAAGGATGAAACGCCAGCACAATTACAAGCTATTTTTAATCAAGGTAACAATGTAGGCATATTGGCTCAAGAGTTATTCCCTAATGGTGTAGATGCATCCCCACCAAACCATTTTAAAATGCAAGAATCTGTTTTTAAAACGCAAGATTTTATTGCAAATGGGGAAACCATTATTTATGAAGCAACTTTTCAATTTAATGGTGTTTTAGCAGCTTTAGACATCCTTGTAAAACATGAGGATGGCTGGAAAGCCTATGAGGTTAAAAGTTCAACCAGTGTTTCAGACACCTATGTAATTGATGCGGCTATACAATTCTACACCATTGTAAATTCTGGCATCGATTTAAAAGACATTTCCATTGTCCATATAAACAACCAGTACGTAAAGAATGGAGAAATAGATATACAGCAACTATTTACAATAGAATCCGTATACGACAGGGTTCTAGAAGTAATACCAAATATTCCTAATCAAGTTGAAAACTTAAAGCAGGTTATAAAGCAAGAGTCTATTCCTAATATAGATATTGGTGAGCATTGCAACACCCCTTACTCTTGCGATTTTAAAGGTCATTGTTGGAAACACATTCCAGAAAACTCCATATTTGATATTTCAAATTTATGGGCAAGCAAAAAATTTCAATTATATGATAAAGGTATTACAACTTTTAATCAGATAGATCTAGACAATAATTCTTTAAATGCAAATCAGCAATTACAAGTCACAAGCGAATTAAATAACACAACCTACATAGATAGAGACAAAATCGCCACTTTTATAAAAGACCTCTCCTACCCACTTTATTTTCTGGATTTTGAAACCATGGGATCTGCAATTCCTATATATGATAGTACGAGGCCATATCAACAATTTGTATTTCAGTACTCGCTACATGTGCAACTTAAAGTAAATGATGAGGTTACACATTTAGAATATTTAGCTGAAACGACAACCAATGAAGATCCTAGAATAGGCTTTGTAAAACAATTAATAAACGATTGTGGCACTACTGGCGATATTTTAGTCTACAATATTGGCTTTGAAAGAGGAAAACTAAACGATCTAATAGACTTCTTTCCACAACATACCAACGAATTAAATAATATCATAAATCGTTTAAAAGACTTAATGATACCATTTCAAAAACGTTGGTACTATACTCCAGAGATGAAAGGAAGCTATTCTATAAAATATGTGCTCCCTGCATTAGTGCCTGAGTTATCATATCAAGATTTAGAAATCAAAGAAGGTGGTACTGCAAGCACCGTATTTGCACAAATGGCGAGTGGACAGTTTCCTGGAGATTATGAAAAAACAAGAACAGATTTACTGGAATATTGTAAATTGGATACCTATGCAATGGTAAAGATATATGAGGTGTTAAAAACTATATTAAGTACCAAAATTCAATAAGTAAGCGCCCATTTGAAATCTATCAAATAAAGCGCCATTTTAGTAAAATCACATAATTCTATATTTGTGCTCTTTTAATATTAAAATTAATATCTCTATCTCTTTACATAAGTTTTATTCCCATTAGAATTAATATAATATCTTCCACCTCGAGGTCCGGTATAAATAGTTCTAGTAGGACTTGATGAGTAATTATAGTTCGATCTTTGATTACTTGGTTTATTATATACAGGAGAGCTGTAACTCGGAGATGTATAGTTGGTTTTTATTGGTTTCGCAGTAGAAGTTGAATAGTAATTTGGAGATTTCACTTGATATATATGGTTTGAATTGTTTTGTGAAACTTGAGATCTTTCCCTTGCAGTTTTTATTTTATGCTGTTCTACTGTTAACAATTGCATATTTCTCGGGTCATCTGTTCCTCCTTGTGACAAAGGAATAATATGATCAATTTCGTATCCATAAGGTGTGCTGCTATATCCTTGTGACTTCAAAAAAGCATTTTTATTAGCTTCACTTCTTACAACTTTAGGCATACCTGTTGTACTATAATATGCGTCATAGATATATTCCGTGCTTCCTATTGTATAAGTTGATTGTGCATTTAAAAGCGTAATGGCAATTAAAATGCTAACGACTGATAAAATGTATTTAATAATTTTCATTTGAAAATAATTTAAAAGTTAAACTGATTTATTACTTAAAAGCATTATTATAAAAAGTTAACCGAGTGAAATTTTTTAAAAATTTGCTGTGACTTATAAAAAACATTTGCCTACACAATTTATAAGCTATGGCTTAGTCTGTCCTCACTTGGAAAATCCTACGGATTTCGAAACGCCAGTTTTTATTTGGATTGATTCGCGTTTTAACATTCAATTAAAGCATCAAAAAATGCAATCAAATTTTATAACTCTAAAAGATTAAATTTATCTTTAGAATTTAAAACACCAAACGACTTGCACCAAAATACCGCTTAAAATCATTAAATAACTTGTAGCCATATTTTAGGACGTGACACACCTACTCTTTTCAATTTCCGGCTACACTGTTTCAAATCTTATGTTTAGAGATTTATTGTTTTTAATAAGTAAAGTTTACTAATTGCCAAAAAATTTCTGCCAAAATGAAGGCCTCGCTTCTGCTGGAGTACTTACATTTTTAGTATTGTTTTCTGAGTTTTCATTTTCGTAGAAGTCAAATCCTACTTTTTCCTTCATTTTAATTTTTTCACTATATCTTAAACGCGCCATTTTTTCCTTCTCAAACATCATTCTCATGTCTGCTTCATTTTTATTAAAATTCATGGTGTTGTTAATTGAAATGGAGGAGGCCATCTTTTCTACGTCATGATCAGTTCCGATATATGTAAACGTCCAGCGGTTTAGTTTAAGCGCTTCAATCATGCTCTTGATATCACGTCCAGAATATTCTTTTGACGAGTTTTCTTCCCCATCTGTTAAAATAGTCACAAGTACATTGTAGTCTGTGCCTCTTTCAACTTTCTGTCTTAACTTATTAATTCCAAAACCTATGGCGTCAAACAATGGTGTAGATGCATTAGGATGGTAATTTGAATCGTCAATTTGTTCAAGCTTATTAACTGGATCCACAAAGTGTACAAGTTTTTGACGAATACCATTAAAGGTTACTAATGAAATAAAATGCTCTTGCTCTGGATGCTCTTTTTCAATGCCTTTTGCGGTCTGTACTATTTCGTTAAACCCCTGGATAGCTGTTTGCTTAATTGAATGCATAGAGCCGCTTTCATCCAAGATGATAAGGTTGTGTATTTGATGCCTTTTGTTCATTGTAATTGTTTATTTAATTGTTAAGCTGATTTATTACTTAATAGCGTTTATATAAAAAGGTAACCCAGAAAAATTGATAATTTAAAAAAATAAAACCCCAGCGCTGACTAGGGTTTGATATGCTTAGGATATAAAAATTTAATCTTTAATCCCATGGATTAGAAGTTGTGGTCGTATTATAATTCCCAAAATAATCAAAAGATCCAGTTGAAGTTCCTGTCTGTTGCCCTGAACTATTAGTATAAATCGTATTTACATTATTAAAGTAATCAACTGAGGAACTACTTTGCCCTGCAGAACTTCCATTACTATTGTAATAGTTCACATTATAATTATCAAAATAATCTGTTGATCCAGATGATGATCCTATGGTCGATCCAGTTGAATTATACGAAGTGGTATTTGTGTTCCCATAGTAATCTACTTTGGAAGTTGAAGTACCAATTACAGATCCTGAATTACCATAGTAAGTGGTGTTATCGTTACCAATATAGTCAGTAGAGGTAGTGCTTTTTGCTACCGTACTGCCATAACTATTTGAATAAGTAGTGTTCGTGTTTCCAAAATAATCAACGCTAGTGGTCGAGCTTAATGTTTGTCCTAAACATGTTGAAAGATTGAAAATTAAGATTGCTGTTACTGAAAAAATTGTTTTCATAATAATGAATTTTAAAGTGTTATTTATTTGTTTATATTCATTAATAAGGTTTCAAATAAAAGGTAACCCTTCAAATTCCATTTTTTTTTAATAAATGTCTTAATAACATATATTTTACAATTAAATTACATAACATAAAAATAATTTTAGGGTTACCAATTTGATGTTTTGATATAAATGATAAAGTTAAAAATACAATATCATGAAAAATCAAAACAACGAATTACAAATCTCTTGGGAAGTTACCAGTGCAAAATTAAATAAATCTGAAACCCTAAACTTTACGCATTCTCAGCATTCTATCAAGAGAGCAAATCAAAGAAACATAGACCCTTATAATATAACTCTAGCTATTGACTATGGGATAGCATTTTTTAAACAAGGGTTAATTTTTTATGTGTTAGGTGAAAACAATTTGCCAAATCATATGGCTCATAACTTAAGAAGAAAATACTCAAACCTCATTGTAGTAATAGCAGGGGACTCTAACACCATCCTAACGTGTTATAAATCAAAAAACCCCTTTAAACACATAAAGAAAAAACAAAAAAACATTAGTACCAAAATAATTTATGCAGCCTAATTAAATTGATACAAGTCGAATATTAATTTTTGTTATTAGCTACTCAATTAAAATAAATGGTGCCCAATAGAATGGTTCTGGAAATTCATCCTTAAGTTTTAATTTCGCTAAACGAAAGGCTTCATACTTTGGAATACCTTTCTCAATCCAATTGGTATAAAATGATGTCATTAACTTTTGAGTAGTGTCATCATTAACACTCCAGAAACTCATGATAACACTTTTAGCTCCTGCAAGCATAAACGAACGTTGTAATCCATAAATACCTTCACCTGTGACACTATCCCCTTTTCCTGTTTCACAGGCACTTAAAACTACAAGTTCAGTATCCTTTAAATTTAAACTTTTGGCTTCTTGCGCAGTTAAAATACCATTATTAGATAACTCAATAATATTACCATAAATAGTATTCTGAGCTCCTGCAAACAATAATCCTGATTTTAACAAGCTATTATCTTGAACATAATTAGATGATATCCCAAAAAGTTTATTATTAGTTGATTTTAAGCTTTCATCATTAATAAAGTAGCCGTGTGTAGCTAGATGCAAAATCCTAGGAGATGCAATTTCTTTTATATTATCCTCTGTAGCAGTCTTTAAATGATAAAGTTTTGTCTCCCAATTATCAGCTTCTAAAATGGTTGATATAGTTTGTATTTCTCTTTCTGTACCTGGCAAATAGGATATTGTTCTAGAAGAATTATAGGATCTCAAAAGTATAGAAATAGATGTATCTAAAACTACATCATCTGAATTAGGAATATTAAAATTCTCTAACTCATAATCTGGGTTTCCTACTAATATCGCTGTTAAATTTTCAGTGTTCTTATTTATTTCATTTCTATGAAAGAGACTTCTAGCACTTAGTATAGGTTTAATATAGAGGTAATCTATTACGTATTGGTTTTTTTCAGTATTAAAAAACGCCTCTGTATTAATCGAATTATAAGCGCCATCAGCAACTAAATAAAGGGTTTCAATACCTTCCAATTCCTTTTCAATAGGCTTAAAGAATAAGTTATAACTAGATATATCTTTTTTATATTTTAGTTCTCCAACACTATAATTTTGATATGTTTTTAAATAATCCTTTTCCAAGGCACTTGTACTGTCTATAATCACAAATTTCGGAGTACCATGCTTCTTCACAATAAATGCACCATAATAAATGGAATCCGTAAATTTATTAAGAATATTAAGCTTATCCTTTGTAGCACTTCTAGATTGTTTATTAATCCTTATAATTTCTACATAAGCTTCCTTATCCTTAAGCTCTTTAGTTAACTTTTCTAAAGAAGGCGTTTCAAGCTTGCTATTCTCACTTGAAAGAGACTTTTCTAACTCACGATTATTATATTGAAGTTCTTCAATTTCAGCTGAAAATTCTTCACCTTCTTCAAAATATGTGTTTAATAAAGCCGTATTTTCTTTTAGTTGTTGATAATTTGAGATGGCTTTTTGGTTTTGAATTTCAGATTGTTTGCTGTTATATAATAGTAAAGATTTAAAATAAAATCTTAGATTAAGGTACTCCTCCAAAAAAGTTGGCTCAGAATTAAGTAACAGATGTGTGTTGAGAAATTCAAACTCATCCGTAAAATCGATATATAATATCTCTCTTTCAGTATCACTTAATAAATGAAAGTAAGCATCATTTTTAGAAACAATCTGGTTTATGCCATTTAACAGAAGAATTCTAGCTTGATCATCTTTCCCTGTATTAAATTTAAGTAGGTATATTATTTTTAAAACCTTAGCTATATCCCCATTAACCTGATAAAAAGCCTCCAATTGTTCGATTGTTTTTTCAACATTATTATCAATAAAATAGTTACATAAAATAAGATTCATTTTCTTTCCTTTAGATAATTCCTCTCCATAAATCAAAGAGCTTTTTTCATAAGCAATTTTAGCATTTATAAAGTCATCTTGATAAAAATAATAATGACCTAAAGCATCAAAATAATCCCCTTCAGCTAAAGACATAAGATTATTCTGGCTCTCCAAAAATAGACGTGTCTCTTCAAGATAACTCCAGCTATTAGCATAGTCAGCTTGTAACAATGCATTATTTGCTAATCCTAATAGACAGGAATAATATAAAAAAGAATTGGTGACCTGTTCTTGCTTACTATAAATCTCATAGGCTTTTGTATAATAGCGCTCGGCATCAATAAAGTTATTTTTTGAATTAGCTTCCTGTCCTAAAAGTCCCCATATTTGAGCTGCTATTTCAGTCTCATCCAAATGATGTTCGTATATTAATTGTAATGCTTCGGTACCAATTGCAGTAGATCTATTGTCTTTTCCAAGAACATTTAAACTTAATGGTAATATTAAATACGGAAGAATCTGTGGGTTTTCACTCCCAAATAATGATCTGGAAAGTTCAACAGTTTTATAGGCAGTTTCTTGAGCATTTGGTAATCCAAGCATAGTCTCAACAATAGCTTTAAATTTATAAAACATTAGTTTAAATTCATCTTCAGCCCGATCAATGTTTCTATTACTTAGTTGTAAAGTTTTTAAAAAATCTTGTGTAAACAAAGAATACTCAGCCAACATCAAGTCAAGAAAAATAATATTGTCTTCAGTTAATTGATTTCTATGTGATTCTAATATACTGATTTGGCCTTCTATAGTTTTTTGGTCATATAAAATACTACGTTCAAAAAGAGTGATTGAAAGCGCATAAATTAAAAGTAAATCATCGTAATTTTGTTCAACTATTAACCTTTCTTCATAGATGCTAAATTGTGTCTCAAAAGCATTATAATCTCCCGTTTTAATAAGCATATCCAATTCGTCATAGTAATCAACCTCCTCAATATTAGGAAAATGTTCTTCTTTTAATCGTTTATATTTAACTTCATTAATATTATCACCTATTTCGTGATAAGAGCTAATTAAAAGTGTATACATTAATTCTTGCTCAGATATTTTTTTTAGTTGATACTTCTGGTTGGTTTCTAATGCCTCCTCACCAAACTTAATTACATTAATATAATTTTCATTCTCATAATAATACATTGTCAATTCAACTTTAATTTTAAGAAGTAGTGAGCTATCGTTTATTTGTTTCTCCTTGTAATTATTTAAAAAAGTTAATAATACATCTTCTTCCTTGGCAATTTGACCTGAATATCCATAAGCCTTGGCAAATTTAAAATCAAAAACTTTAAATGCTTGTGATTTATTTAATTCTATATAAGTTAGAGCATATTGTTTTGATAAGTCCAAATTATCATTTATATAATGTAGATAAGCTAAATAATATACACTCATATTAAAATTAGGATTAATATCAAGATTAAACTCCCTATTTAAGGAATAACAGGTTTCTAAATGTTTAATAGCTAGTGTATCATTCTGATTGTAAAAATAATTTAAGCCAATAAAATAATGTAATTTCATTAACTTGATTGGGTTGTTTGAAACTTCTTTATTTCTTAGATCTAAAGATTCTTGAAAATAATCTAGGGAGGATTCGTTTTTAAAATAATACACCAAACCTTTTCTGTATAGGAAGTCTGCATAAATAGTATCTTTCTTGAAATTTACACTAGCTAAATCTTTTTCAGCAAGATTTAAGAATTCAGTTGCTTTTAGATAATTGCTTTTTCTAATATTAGAAAGTATGGAATCAGAATATGTTACCCAATCTTGACTAAAAGATATTGAACAATAAAATAATAATATCAATAAATAATATTTTGATTTCATTTTAATTTTTTTTTACTCCAACAAAACAAATCCAGCCCAATAATACGGAGAATATTTCAATTTCATTTCTGCTTGAGCCATTCGTAAAGCTTCATGAATACTTTCTCCTTGAAAACAATATCCGTAAAATAATTCAAATAATTCGGCTGTTTGTTCATCAGGCACCTTCCACAAGCTCATAATTATATTTTTCACGCCTGCTATTTTAAAAGCACGTTGCAACCCAAAAACACCTTCACTACCATTAATATCTCCTAACCCAGTTTCACAGGCACTCAATACAACCAATTGGCAGGCACTCAAATCCAAGTTAGAGATTTCTTTTGCTGTTAATATACCATCGTCAATTACTGAACTTTTAATAGGTTTTCCCCAATAAGTATTAACGCCAGCAAATATTAGCCCAGAACGTAACATAGGATCTTCAGAAGCTTTATAATAAGAAGCTTTTGTAATATTTAGATTGTTGTCTTCAAGTATTTTAGGGTTTTCGAAAAAATAGCCATGAGTCGCCAAATGCAATACATAAGGAGTTGTTTTTCCATCTAATTGTAGGATACTTGATTTAGTTGCTTGAGTACCATTAATAATTCGAGTTGCATAGCCATTAGCGTCACTCTGTTTTTTTATAATGCTAACTTCTTTCTCAGTTCCGGCCAAATAGCCCCATGTATTAATACCACTTCTGCTTACTAATTCCATAAAATCATCTTCTACTTCAGAATTAACAATGTTGTTCTCCTCTGTGGAAATAGCACTTTGCTTATCATAGTCTATATCACCGTATAAAAGGAATTCTAAATCCTGTTGTTGTTTAAATACAGTTGAATCATAATTTATCAAGCTAGATGAAGAGCCTAATAGATGTACTTTAAATGCTTCACCCAATGTTTTGTTTCCAGAAAATGGCAATGCAGCAAAATCTATTTGATGTCCCAACCCTGAAGGAACAATATAAATGGTAGTAATTTCTTCTAACTCTTTAGATAATGGTTTTAAAAACAAATCACTAATAGCTTCATCAGTATATTGTTTGTCAATATGTAAGCTCTCTTTTTGAGAATTATTTCTTGTCAATAAAAATATCAACTCTTTCTCTTCAAAAAGTGAAATAAATTTAGGTGCTATATAATTTTTACCAATTGCAAAAGCTGAGTAAACAAGACTGTCTGGGATTTTATTCGTATCATAATAAGTAAAGTCTACAAGATTAATGATTAATTCATTTGATTTTAGGTTACTGCTAAATTCATCCCATCTAATGGAAAAAGTGTTTTTTGATTTAGAAAATTCATTCGATTGTTGAACTAAATATTTCTCTATATTTTCAGTATCTTGAATTAGATCATCATAAAACAGTGGTCTATTAGCTTTTGGAATTTCATTCAGAATTGAAATTTGTTTTTTATAGTCTATAAATCTTTCATATTCTGACTTTAATAGAATGTTATCACTATTTTTTATTGAATTTTTAACTCTATTTTGATTATGTAAGAGTAAGTTCTTCATCATTAATTCTTCTTCAAAAGAACTTATTCTAATTAAATCAAATTCATTAGGATTTCGATAAATAAAAGACAAAGGATATATTCTTTCATGCAGATACTTCTCAAGATATTCCTTTATTTCATAGTTAGTTTGATAACTAATAATCTCATTAATTTTATTTAAAAACAAATCTGAAACCATCATTAAATATTCATATTCTTTTTGTGAATTCTTAAGACAATTATAAGTAATTGCAAGCCCTAAAAGTTTCAATCTAAATGACTCTCCTACTCCGTTATTTAAACTTTCAATTGATTTCAATCCATAGGCTTCAGCTTCATTGCACCTATCCAAATTTTGATATAGCGCCCCCAAATTGAAATATAAAATAGATTTATCCGCTAATGGATCTAATGTTTCTTTAACTTCTAATGACTTTTTTAAGTAAAATTCTGCATCATTATTTTTATTTATAGTAAGATAAAAAACCCCTAAGTTTGCAGAGACTAAAGCATAATAATTGTTTAATTCCCCAAAATTTTCTTTAATAATATTAATTGCTTTTAAAAAGTTTAATTCAGCCAATTCATATTTTTTTAATTCTTGATAAATTGTAGCCAAAGAATTATACGAAATTGCAACTTCTAAAGAGCTCTCTCCAAAATACTCAATATAAGAATCCAATAATTGAATATTTGTTTTTTCTGCCTCAATTAATTCACCTTGTCTAACATATAAATTAACTAACTGCATCTTCGCATTTAGATAATCAATACTATTTTCTCCGTATACAGATTTATATATATTAATTTTTTTTATACAAAATTCTTCAGCAAGATTATACTTATCATTAGACAAATAAAAGAGGGAAACATTTTCAATAGCCACTAAATATTCATCACTTTGATTTCCTTTATATTTTAAAGACTCACTAACCCATGAAAGGGCTTGTTCTTCTATAGTTTCGAAATCCTTTGTTAATAAATATAAATTATGCAATGCATTTAAAGAATCAAAATATTCCTTCGAATAAATAGTATTTAATTTTATGGCTTTGTAGTATTGTTTTTCAGCATTTTCAAAATTTACTAATTCAACAAATGAATCACCAATAAATTTGTGTCTTAATATTTTCTCGTTTTCAAACATGTAATCCTTACCTAATTCAAGTGATTTTGAAAAATAAGTGATTGCATTTTTAAAATCATTCAATTGGAAATAGGAAGCCCCAATTAAGGTATAGTTAATTTCCGTCTGCTCTTGATTAATTAAATTCTCACCTATTTCGATAGCTTTCAGGAGAAATTTAATTGAGTTTTCATAGTCATTTTCCTGAAATAATTGATTTCCTTTTTCAATTAAGCTTTGATAGTCACCAGATTTAGAAACAAATTTTAGAACTTTATCATAATCTCTATTCTGAAAATATATTTCTGTAGAGTCAATATTACTTTGCGCCGTAATCTTTACTCCAAAAAGAGTGCAAAAAAAAACAAATGATATAAAAGTATTTTTCATTATAAAAAATTTTATTCCAACAATACAAACCCAGCCCAATAATACGGAGAATATTTCAATTTCATTTCTGCTTGAGCCATTCGCAAAGCTTCATGAATACTTTCTCCTTGAAAACAATATCCGTAAAATAATTCAAATAATTCGGCTGTTTGTTCATCAGGCACCTTCCACAAGCTCATAATAATATTTTTCACTCCTGCCATTTTAAAAGCACGTTGCAACCCAAAAACACCTTCACTACCATTAATATCTCCTAACCCCGTTTCACAAGCACTTAATACAACCAATTGGCAGCTACTCAAATCCAAGTTAGAGATCTCTTTTGCTGTTAACACCCCATCATCAATTACAGAACTTTCAATAGGTTCTCCCCAATAAGTATTAACGCCAGCAAATATTAGCCCAGAACGTAGCATAGGGTCTTCAGAAGCTTTATAATAGGAAGATTTTGTTGTTTCCAGATTGTTGTCTTCAAGTATTTTAGGGTTTTCGAAAAAGTAGCCATGAGTCGCCAAATGCAATACATAAGGAGTTGTTTTTCCATCTAATTGTAGGATACTTGATTTAGTTGCTTGAGTACCATTTATAATTCGAGTTGCATAGCCATTAGCGTCACTCTGTTTTTTTATAATGCTAACTTCTTTCTCAGTTCCGGCCAAATACCCCCAAGTATTAATACCACTTCTGCTTACTAATTCCATAAAATCATCCGCTACTTCAGAATTAACAATATCGTTCTCCTCTGCGGAAATAGCACTTTGTTTGTCATAGTCAATATCACCGTATAAAAGAAGTTCTAAATCCTTTTGCAGTTTAAATACAGTTGATTCATAATTTATCAAGCTAGATGAAGAGCCTAATAGATGTACTTTAAATGCTTCCCCCAATGTTTTGTTTCCAGAAAATGGCAATGCTGCAAAATCTATTTGATGTCCCAACCCTGAAGGAACAATATAAATGGTAGTAATTCTTTCTAACTCTTTAGATAAAGGAGCTATAAATAGATCACTTATAGCTTGTCCTGTATATAGCTTATTTATGGAAGCTTCATGCACATTTGTTTGATTCAATAGTGAATCTAACTGTTGTTGCTCAAAAAGAGGAATATACTTCGGTGAATTATAATTTTTTCCTATGATAAAGGCACTATACTTAATACTATCAGTCCATTTTTTATCATAATAATTAAAGGCTACTAAGTCTATAATTAATTCATTTGATTTAAGCTTCTCTTGCACCTGATTAAAGTTAATTGAAAGAACATTTTCTGATGTTTCAAATTCAGAAGAGTTCCTACTCAAATATTTTTCTAACTTTTCAGTGTCTATATCAAGTTGTTCATATACTTGAGACCTGTCAGAAAGTGGAAGTTTCTCCCATTGTGCCAATTGCTTTTTTTGTTTAATAAATTGAGAATAGCTATTAATAAGAACGGTGTCTTTTGTTTTCAAAATATTATTCTTAATGCGCTGTTGATTGCGTAAGGATAAATTTTTAATTAGTATTTCGTTTTGATAACTAGAAAGTTTTAAGCTATCCGACAAAGGATAGTCTCTCATAAATGATAATGTGGAGTAATGCGGGTTTAAGTTTATTTTCTTAAAAAGCGCGAGTTCGTCTTGAGATAAAAAAGTAAGAACTTCTAAATAATTTTCATGATCCACTAGAGCACTATTTTGTAAATAAAAGGAAGCCTTTTCATATTGTTTCATTTCAATATATAAAAGTGCAAGGTTATTAACAGTACTTTTATAATATTTACCATCTAACTGATTATTATCTTCTAAAATTGTCAGTGTTTTAAGGTACGTAATCTCGGCTTTTTCAATCTGGTTCGTTTCAATATAAAGTAAACCTAAATTACCAAGGGTTATAGCATAGTTTAAACTACTCGCACCATAAATGTTTTTTTTTACTTTGAGTGCAGCTAATAAAATGGGTAGAGCTTCCTCATAATGTTTCTCTTCAAAATATAATTGACCTAAATTATTAAGTGCAGTTGTGTAGATCTCTGAAAAATCACCCACTTCTTCACATTTTTTAATAACATGAACATAGCACTTTTCGGCTTCAACCTTATTTCCTAAATTATCCAAACACATAGCATAATTATTTAATAATAACAGGTAGTTTGGGTGTTCGGTTGGTATTAAAGGAAAAGCCTCAACAAAAGAATCGTATGCCTTTTGATACTGCCCGATATTTAAATAAAAACTACCTAAATTATTTAATGCTAACCCATATTCGTAACCATTATCATTAGATAATAATTTATGGATCCCAATAATTTCTAAATAAGATTTCTCTGCCTGGCCAAGCTCTCCTATATCAAAATAAATTTCTGCTAAATTTCCAAGTATGGCAGTATAACCTAAATTATTTTTTCCATATTCTTCTTCCTGAATGGTTAATGCTTCTAAAAATAATTTTTCTGCTTTTTCAAATTCCCCTTTTTTGTAATACAACAAAGCTAAATTACTAGTTGGCTGTATAACAACAACCCGATGTATTTGTGTGAAATCTTGAGCTTTTTGTAGAGTAAATTCTAGCTGTTTTTCTGCCTTATTAAGTTGTTCGAGTTCTAAATAACCAAGACCATTAAACGCTAAATAACCTAAATAATAAAGTGAATCCATTTGAGTATTTAACTCATGGCTTGCAATCAGTTTATCACTCAAATCAATTACTTTTTGATATTGCCCTTTGAAATAGTATAGATTAAGGCTCTCAATACCGTTCTGGCAAAAAACAGGTGTTTGCCAAATAAATAAAAAAATGAGAAGTAGTTTCCTTATAGTCATATAATAAATGGTAATTAGCGTTTCAAGAATTGAGAAAAAGTAATAACATTCCCTACTCCAACAAAACAAATCCAGCCCAATAATACGGAGAATACTTTTTCTTCATATCCCCTTGAGCCATTCGTAAGGATTCATGAACACTTTCTCCTTGAAAGCAATATCCGTAAAATAATTCAAATAATTCGGCTGTTTGAGCATCAGGAACTTTCCACAAACTCATAATAATATTTTTCACACCTGCCATTTTAAAAGCACGTTGTAACCCAAAAACGCCTTCACTACCATTAATATCCCCCAAACCTGTTTCACAAGCACTTAATACAACCAATTGGCAGGAACTCAAATCCAAATTAGAGATTTCTTTTGCTGTTAATATCCCATCATCAATTACAGAACTTTTAATAGGCTCTCCCCAATAAGTATTAACACCAGAAAACACTAAACCAGATCGTAACATTGAGTCTTCCGAAGCCTTATAATAGGAAGGCTTTGTCTTCTCAAGATTGTTATCTTCAAGTATTGTAGGGTTTTCAAAAAAGTAGCCATGAGTTGCCAAATGCAATACAAAAGGCGTTGTTTTCCCATCTAATTGTAAAATACTTGATTTAGTTGCTTGTGTACCATTTATAATTCGAGCTGCATAACCATTGGCGTTACTCTGCTTTTTTATTGTCGTAACTTCTTTTGCCGTTCCTGGTAAATAGCTCCATGTATTAATACCACTTCTACTTACTAATTCCATAAAATCATCCTCTACTTCAGTAATAACAATATCGTTTCCAACTGAGGAAATAGCACTTTGTTTATCATAGTCAATATCACCGTATAAAAGGAGTTCTAGATTCTGTTGTTGTTTAAATACAATTGAATCATAATTTATCAAGCTAGATGAAGAGCCTAATAAATGTACTTTAAATACTTCACCCAATGTTTTATTTTCCGAAAATGGCAATGCAGCAAAATCTATTTGATGCCCTAACCCTGAAGGAACAATAAAAATAGTAGTAATTCCTTCTAACTCTTTAGATAAAGAAGCTATAAATAGATCACTTATAGCTAGCCCTGTATATAGTTTATTTATAGAGGCTTCAGGGGCACCAGTTTGATTCAATAATGAATCTAACTGGTGTTGCTCAAAAAGAGGAATATACTTCGGGGATATATAATTTTTCCCTATTATAAAGGCACTATACATAATACTATCAGTCCATTTTGTATCATAATAATTATAGGCTACTAAATCTATGATTATTTCATTTGATTTAAGCTTCTCTTGTACCTGACTAAAGTTTATTGAAAGAGCATTTTCTGATGTTGCAAAATCAGAAGAGTTTCTACTCAAATATTTTTCTAATTTTTCTGTATCTATATCAAGTTGTTCATATGCTTGAGGCCTATCAGAAAGTGGAAGTTTATCCCATTGTGTTAATTGCTTTTTCTGATTTATAAATTGAGTATAGCTATTAACAAGAATGGTGTCTTTTGTTTTTAAAATATTATTCTTAATGCGTTGCTGATTACGCAAGGATAAGCTTTTTACTAAAGTTTCAATTTCATAACTATTAGTAGTAATACCTCCGCTCAAATTAGTTTTTTTTTGAATATATGATAGTGGAAAAAATCTAAAAGCTTCAAAAGATTTATAATAATTTGTTTGTTCTTTCACGGATAAAAAATTTATTGAACGTAAGAACCTTTGTCTTAAAGGAATTGATATTTGCAGTATTAATTCTTCTACCATAAAATCATCATTCATTTCGTCATATAAAATAATGCTATTATAAAGGGAGTGTAGATACCTATCATTATAAACTCCATATGAGTTTTGAATAAGTTTTAACGCTTTCAAAGCATAAAATTTAGATTTATCATAATTGTTAATATTTAGATAGAAAACAGCTAAATTGTTATACGTAGAGATAAATTCGGGGTGGTTCTCATTTAGCACCTTTGTTTTAATCTCCAATGAAGATAAATACAATTCTTCAGCTTTAATAGAGTCGCCTTTTAACTCTTGACATGAAGCTAATTGATGAATAGCGTCAGCATAATTTAAATTTTCTGTTCCAAGATTATCAATTATAATATCTACATTATTTTTTGCAAAAAATTCCGCTTCAATATATTTTCCTTGTTTTAAATATAAAACAGCGAGATTATTTAAAACAAGGGCGCAGTCTATGTGATTATTCCCTAAAATTTTAATTTTAATTGCAAGAGACTGCATTAAATAATCTTGTGCTTTTGTATAATTTTTTATTTGAATATAAAACATCCCTAAATTATTAAGTGAAGTCGAATAATCTAGATTTTCGGTTCCAAGAATATTTTTTCTAATATTTAATGACTTAATATAATATTCTTCTGCATTCATAAAATCACCTTTATCTTTATAATGTAGCCCTACATTACTAAGTGAAATTGCATATCGTAAATCTTGATCTCCAAATATTTGTCTTCTTGTATTTAATCCTTCCAGATGAAATACTTCTGCTTTATCAAATTCTCCAATTTCATCATATAAAACAGCCAAATTATTTAAAGACATTAAATAATCTATATTGTTTTCACCCAATAATTCTTTCCTTTTTTTAGTTAATTCCTGCAATATGCGTTCTGCTTTTTTATAATCTCCTTTTAATCGGTATAACTCAGCCAAATTATTCTCCGAATTCATAAAATCTGGATGATTCTCTCCTAGAATTATTTTTCTAATATTATAAGATTTTAAATAATAAATCTCAGATAATTCATACTTTCCAGTAATCTTATATAAATAACCCAGGTTATTTAAGGTAGTTAAATATTCTGGGTTTTCTTTATCATCGTGAAGTTCATAAAAAGATAAATTGTTTTTGAAAATTATTTCAGCTTCAGAAAATTTATATTGGTCAATATAATTACTTGCAAGATTTCCATAAGCAATTCTATACTTAGAATGGTTTTCACCAAGAATATCTTTAAAAATTTCGATGGATTGTTTATGATATTCTTCTGCTAATTTAAAATCTCCTAAGTTGTTATATACCTTACCTAGGTTCGTTTGAATTGTAGCATAATCTAAATTATTTGGCTTGGATACAGACAGAGCTTCAATAAATATTTTTTCTGCTTTATTATAATTTCCCAAAGAACTATAACAATTAGCTAAATTATTTAGTAAGGTGAGATAGTCTTCTTGGTTTTCAGTATAAAATGCTTTTTGAATTTCTATTGATTTAAGGTGCAAATCAATAGCTTTTTCATAATTTCCTTCTCTTTGATAAATAATCCCCAAACTTTTTAAAGAAGTTGCGTATTCATAACTATTGTTTCCAAATTTTATTTTTATGGTATCAGCAAAAAGCAGAGCTTTATTAAAATCCTTTTTATCATGATAATAAAAAATACTGTCATTAAATTTTTGCCCAAATAATGGAGAAGTAATAAAAAACATAAAAACTATTATTTTCATAGCTTTAAATTTTTCCATATTTCCAAAGCCTTTTCTTCCATCTCCAGATTATAATAAGCAATCGCCAAAATCCGTTGAGCAGCTCTACTATTTTGTTGTTCTTTTGGAAGTTCATTTATTTTCCCTATCGCAGCCATGGAATTACCCAAAAGTTCAAAAACACAGGCAAGGTTAATATAGCTTTGAGTATAAGTATCATCCAGGCTAATAGCTTTTTCAAAATCCTTTTGAGCTCGTTTCAATAAATCTTCCATTAATTGATAACTAGCCTCATCTAAACTGCGTTCTTGCGATGGTTGTTTCAAACGACTATTAGTATCGATCCCTAAAGGATATGAAAAACGTTCTGGATTTTTATAGGCTTCTCTACTTAATGGTTTATACTTTAAAGCTTTTAATGTTCTGCTCACCCCAAGATTATTATAATTCTCTCTGGATGGAAAATAGCTATTTAGAGTTTCAAAATTTGAAATAGCTTGATCATAATCTCCTTTATTATTGGCTGCAATACCTTCTAAAAAAAGCATATAGAGTTCATTAATTTTTTGCTGGGCCTGTAAATTTATAGCCTTACGCTCTTTTTTAGTTGGATACCCATTGTCACTGTCTACTAATTCATAATAATTATAGATAGCATCCAACAACTCAGGATATACATCAAATGGTTTATATCCAGCCATACAAGAATAAAACAATCCCTTGTGATCTGCCTCTGTCTCAATAGCCAGCTTTTCATTTTTAGAAAGAGCCTTCAATTTATTGCTAAACTCGTTATCCTTTTTTCTAACAGCAAAAGCAAAATCTGTACAAAAGGTATGATCATTATAGTAATGTGCCAATTCATGAGCAATAATAATGGATAGTGCGCTATCACTATCTGCTCCAAAACGATTACAAATTATTAATAAATTTTTATCGACACTAATTGTTGGGACAGGTGTGGCAAAGTATATGGCAGGTGTTCTTCGCTCTTTTGTGGAAGTAATTTTAAGGTTAGGTGCTGTTTTAGAATTTCCATATGCCGCTACTAATTTATTAAACACCACAGTTATTTGCTCCTTTTCATTCAAACCTGTTTGAGCAAATGATATATTAAAAACTAAAAATGATAATATAAAATACAATAACGATTTAGTCATTTTCAAAAATAATTTTTTCCAATTGTTCAACTATGGTATCATCATTTTCAACAACCAATTTCACTGGAGAATTAGTATTTATAACATGATAAAATGAATCATCAATCTTCAAGTAAAAACCTGCATCATTGAAATGAATAAAATGAAATTTCTGATTTGTATTTTCTAAATTGAGAGTCAATTGATTTTCATCAAAAACATAGGTGTTTTCTAACAACTTTAAGCTATCTAATTCATTTTTATAAAACGAATCATTTTCATAAGTATCTTCATTTAATATGTCTTTTATAGAAACAATCCTTTTAGTATAATCATTAAAAATCAGTTCAACTTGCTGATCTTTCTCATTTGAAATGTAGCCCATTCCTTGATTTTCAATAATAGAAACAGTTTGAGTTGTAGTTTCAACATTAGCTAAAACATGATCAATATTATCGGTACGATCAAAAGATTTGAAATAAAATATACCAGCCATAATTAACACACTAGCAGCAACAGCATATTTAATCCACGATAATGAAATTACGCGTGAATTTCGAGAATTCTCTTCGGTGTCAAGCTCTAATGTTTTGGAACTACCCAACATTTTTTTCTGATATATCTTGGACTCTAATTCATGCATGGGCTCTTCTACCTTAACTTCTTTAAGTTCTGCATCCCAAGCACTAAACTGCTCCTTTAAATCAGTCCGAGCCTTTTTTTTTAAAGCAGTTTCAAGTGTAGATTCTGCAATCACAAAAGCTGCTCGTTGACCCATTTCATCTAAATCTTGAATGATACGTTGACGCTCAGTTTTGGTAATTACAGCTTTTAACTGCTGCAATGCAATTATTTTATTATCTAAAATAGAATCCTCTTTACCTAATAACCCAATAATTGATTTATTATTTTTCCCTAAAACAAAATCTTCTGCAAGATCAGTCATAAAAGCATCATATAAATTGTCTAATTGACTTATTACATGCTCAGGATTTTTTAACTTCATACGGTATAGTTCCTGATATAAAGGTTTAGGATCCGATATATACATTAAAAAGCCTTTATATATGGCTTCCCATTCTATTGACTTATCAGAAATTAATAATCCTTGCTCCTGGAAAACTGGCTCTAATCTATTTTTTATATGTAATATTATTGATGTCATGCTATGTATTCATTTCATTAAAAGCAAGTTTCTCTAAACGCTTTTGGCATTTTGCTTTTTGATTTTTTGTATTAGAAGGATTAGTATATCCAAAGTGATCTGTTAATTCTGCCATGGACTTCCTATGATACCAAAATAAAGTGAGTAATTCATAACATTTCCCTCCACTATTTTTTAATTTCTGTAATGCAGCCTCTAATGCTGTAAACTGTGCTTCTTTGTCATTACCCAAATCTTCCAAATCATCTTGAATCTGTGGGTCGTATTGTTCATTTATTGAATCAACATCAAAGCTTTCATAGGCTTCAAAATTCAATTGTTTCCCTACAGCTTTAAACTTATTTAATACTTGGTATCGGCACACGGAATTTAAATATGTTTGTAAAGAACATGTTAAAATAAAATCCCCTTTTACAATTTTTTCATATAAAATCAGCATCACATCCTGATAAATATCTCCTAATTCTTCTTCTTTGATTTTACTTCCAACAATCAATCTTCTCATAAATAATATACAGTACTCTTTATGTGTTTTATAAATATAACCTAGGTAATCTTGGTCTTCTTTCACTAACTCAACGAGTTCCTGGTCTGATAACGTTGTAATATTCATACTGCTAATTCACTTTAATTTAAGATAAACATTTCATGATAGTTTATGTCCTAAAAATAGATAAATAAGATGAAATAGCATAACAAATAGGCAATTACTAATCTTTAAGGGTTATACATATATTGAACTGGCTTTTAACTTATTTTCAATCTGATTTTCTTTACAAGAATGACAACATTCCAAACCAAAATGTTCTAATGTAACAGTGTCAATACTATGTAATGTGCTTCTGTATGTCCATTTAAAATAATCAATAAGTGCACTCATAAGTTCTTTCTTAATGCGTTTGGATATGACAAACATTTTTTTAACTCTGTCCATTCCATAATTGGTAATAAATTCTGGTGTAAATAATTCTGAAATTTTATTTGCAATTTCTGTATCGCTCCTTTGTAATAAATAATCAAATTTTGATAATGTTCTGGTTACTTTACACTGAAAATGAAAAGCGTAGTCATTTTTTAAATCTTCTATATTTTCCAAAAATGTATGATAATTAAATTTTGAGTCCTCCCTCTCTATCGATGAATTAGGTATCTCTTCAATCAAATTGTACTTTTCATTTAATCTAGCTACACCATATTTCATAGGAAATATATTATTGTATCTAAAAACAACAACACTTACATCCAATATTCCTTCTGAATATTGTTCAGCATAACCCTCCTTTTTAAACCAGCTTCTGTAATCCTCTATAGCAACATCACCTAGGTCTCTAATTTCTTGTGGAATATTAAAATTTAAAAAATCTTTTTTTAAAAAAGAACAAGCAGAAGACAAATGATATTTAAGTTTTCTTTTGGTTTCAAAAACATACTTTTTCTCATCTTTTTGCTTTGGCACATAACTCAAATAATGTTCCATTTGTTCTTTGTTATTTTCAAACAATAATTTAAAATTAAATAAGTATTTCAATTCAACACTATTAAATATATAGTAAAGCTTTTGATCATTTAATATATGCTTCATAAAGAGTTGCTGACTCACTTTTGTTTTTAAATCTATTTTTCTACTTAATTTACTATAAGTATGTTTTGTTAAATAGGCCATAATTAGATGTGTTTTATTATTTATTTATTAATAACACATACTAGAAAAGGTAACCCAGATATCTAAAAAAATTAATTTGAATCAGCATCCATATAACCGACATAAATATTTTTTTCTGAATAATCATTAAATATCGTAGTCTTAATCAAGGTGGAATTACCATTTGTTTCTTTTTCTATTGCAATTTTTGAAACACTCCTTACGGAATTAGTATTCTTTATATAATCCCAATTGAAAGATAAAATGTTTGTAGTAGAGTTTTCAAGATCTAAATCGTTCATTATTTTAATATCTGACATGATACCATAAGTCAAAACTTTAGATTTTGCGTATACTTTCGCAAAATAAAAATCTTGACTTCCCTCAATAATATAAATTGAAAAACGAATAGGGTTATCCACTAATGCTTCACTGATTTCTTTACAGTTTGAAATAACTTTAGTTACGATGTACTGCTCTAAAATAATAAGGTCATCTTGTGCAAAAAGGGAATTGCAACCAATTAATAAAAATAATAGAATAGTCTCTAGTTTCATTTGTACTGAAAGCTTTTGTTATCGTAATTTTTGTTTAAGTAAAAATGTCTTAAAAAGAATATAATAGAATTTAAAGCTGTTCTAAAAGCTGTGAGCTCATTTGACGCGCTGAACTATTTAAAATAAAGTGATAATCTGTAGCACCAGACTCTTTTAACCACTTTTCCCAGATATAAGTAATCTTTTTAGTCTGTAAGATGTCCAAAGAGTTTTTACTTTCAATACCTGATACAATCCAATTTACATGACTGCTTAAAGTTATTGGAATTAGACCATAATCTTTTTCATTAGCTATGGATGCCCAATCAATCCCTTTTAGTTTCTTTATAAATTGTGTTGATGTGAATCTGTTTTCAGCCTTTAAAACATGATCTTTTTTCTCAAAATCAAAATACCCATCTGTTATAATTAGTGCTACATTATTATAACCAATTTTTTCAAAGCTATTACCTATATTTAACAAATAACTCCAGATATCGACACCAAAATAGTCTCGATTTGTTTCACCATATTTACTCGCTTTCAATAACTCCTTTAAAGTGCTTGGTAAAGTCGATGCAAAATTACTTATGACCGTATTTTTATCTTTTACAGCAACTTCATCTAAATATATTTGCAACTTATTTTCATAATAATTTACATTTAAAGGACTCCCATTTTGTGGTATGATTTTTACTGAGAAGCGATCTTTTGAAGTTAATATTAACCCACGTCGTGCTTGTGTTTCAAAGACTTTAAACATTTCCTCAATTAATAGCATATCCTTTTCCAATTGATGATCTTGCATTACCCGATCACTTAAATCAAGAATTATAGTATAATTAAGGGGTGTTCTTTTCCCTTGCTCAATAGCATGAACAATAGAGTTACTTAATAAAAATATTATTAAAAATATTTTTGTAACCGCGAAATTTGAGTGTGTAGTTTTCATAATAATAAATATTAATATTTAAGTGGTTTTAATTAAATGATGGGGTTGTTTTAAAATGTGTGTTCATAAAAGTTTCATAAGCAATAGTGCATGCTTCTTTTTTTTCATTCAATTCTGTTGTTCCGTTTAAGAACTGTAACCAACCCATATAAAAACTGGTTAAGCTTTGTGAAAGTAAGTCGGGATTTAACATCGCTCGATCTAGATCTCTTTTTAGATGCTCAATTTGTGATTTTAAAATGGTTATTTGTGATTCCAATTCAATCACTTTTGTTTCTAAAGTATTAATGTGTTGTCTTTCCTCTCTAATAGCTTTCTTTAAACCTTTTATTAATAGTTCAGCAGAAATATGTGCGTTTTTCTTATCCTTTTCTTTAATCATTAACTCAAACATATATCCCCAGACTAGGTAAGCCAAAAACCCAAAAGCAAGTACAAGGTAGAAATTGATACTAGTTAAAAAATTCCAATCTTCTTCAGCGATACCAGCCATGACTTTTAAATCATGGATGCCTTTATCTATTTTATATGCCAATAATGCATCAACAACTAAAGATCCTAATATAGCCAATCCGGATTTCAATTTTCTATATTTGCCTTCCATGGTATGTGGAATCATACCTATAGCAAAGAATAAAAAAGCACCTAAATAAACAATTATCAAAGAATATGATGGTGTAAAAATCCCCTTGATGTCAAAAATAGAATCTAGATACAAAGCGATATCATCTCCTGCTAATTCTATTAAAGCACTCGCATTTCTGAAAAAAGAAGCATATATAGCAGATGCATAAAATAAGATCAGGTAAACGGATAGCAACACAACTAATGTCATATATGTGTAATGTTTGATAGCTTGATACCCAGTATTAATTTTATTTGCCTCTAAGTCTAGTTTCGTTTGTTGAATTTCAGAATCATAGTCTTTAATCTTTTCTTTAGAAGAAGGAATTTCTACGGATTCGATATTTCTTTTGTTACCTTCAACCCCTTCCTTTTCATCTTGCTTTAATTCGATTTTCTCAACAATCTGTTGCTTTCTAGTTTGATGTTCATTCTCATTATAAGTCTCATCAACAACATATCCATCTTTAATACAACTTAAATGTGTTTTTAAGGAAGTAGCATCACCATTATTTAATCCAGCTTTCTGTAAAGCGTAATTCTGAAAGTTTTTTACACGCTCTACTTTAGTTAATGTATTTATAGAGTTTAATGTGTCTTCTAATTGGACAGCCGCTTTTTGATTTTGAGGTTTCATACGATTTTGTATTGATTTTAAAAGTTTCATAAGGTTTGTTTTATTCTTAATAACCAAAACATCAAATGGTAACCTACATTATCAAAAAAAAATAATTTTATAAATAAATAGTTCAAAATAAAAATGATTCTATTTATTTATTTGTGCTGATATCTAGGTTACTTTTTTATGAGTATGCTATTAATAGGAAATTGGATTTAAACAAAACCATTTAAACAACTAAAATTCAAATTGTTAATAGGTCTTAAACCTCTAACTAATAACCAAACTCAAATAATTATTAAAATAAATATATTCTGCTATCCTATCATGTCTATAAAAAAACAACAAATCATTCAAGCCATAAAAAACTTTGATATCCAAAAGTTAGAACAACTTTTAGATGACAATCGCTCATACATGGACGTAACCAAGGAATTGTTCTTAAAAAACTTAAAACAACAGTTTGACTATAAAAAGGAATACCAAATATTTAGTTTTAAGGAGATCATTCCTGGCACATGCCAAACCTGTCATAAAGGGTGTATTGCTTATACATTTAAAACAGAAGACAATTGTGTTTTAAATCTGTTTTTTGAAGAAACTAATGGAGAGGTAACAGATATCTATTTATGTAATAATTTAAAACATGATAAAAAAATCAAACCTAAGTATTCTATGTATTTTTTCTTTTATGAAGATGAAAAAGTAAATTTTACACCTTCAATTGAATTTCTTATTAAAAAACAAAAAATTGAAGATGCATTAACTGACTTTAAAAATTTTAATGGTAAAACCGTTTTAATAGAAGACATTCATTATTGGGGCCAAAAACATCGCGAGCTATTGGAAAGCTTGAGTGTTCTTCCATTTATGTTGGACTATAAACAATTCAAACCATTTCAAGACTTCTCTCTCGATATAAAAAATGTTATAGAATTAGTAGAGAAACACGAATTTGCCAAACAAGCAATATCAGAATTGAATACAGTTGAAAACGAAAAAGAATTAGTGTACTGGCTATTTACTTATGAGTGGACCCATTTAAGCAATTATGGTTATGAACGGTTAAAAGGTTGGAAAAAAAGTAGTTTCATTACTTTCGAAAATACAACTTCAATAGTTATTGATTGCTCTAGTTGTAATGAATCTCTAAAATTTAGCTATCTGTATAATAAACACACATATAATTTAATAGAAAAATACAAACCTACTCCAGACCATTTCACAAATGCAAAAAAAGGCATAGAGTATTCATTAGAAAGTTATTTACGCACACATGGCATGTATCTAGATATTTTACCTGAAGAAAAGAATTAGAATTCCTAAACAAAAAAAATAAAGCTTTTTTTTCTGTAAAAAAAGTCCAAAACAGAGGGTAAGCATTCCATCAATTTACTAAAGTTTTCATGGTCTTCTTTAGTAAAAATTTCATCTACTTTTCTTACTCTACAGTATTGCTTATTCTCCATTTTACTTATATTCATTTATTATCTCCACTTTATGGTTAACCGTAAAATTATAATTTAAAATTCCACTAATTTCAAAAACATAAATACTATTGTTTAAAATACGTATTACTACTTATATGGGGTTTCATTTAAAGCTTTTATATTAGTAATCTAAATATTACTAACAAGTAAAAACATAACTTAATTTATTTAATGAGTAAGAAAATAGGACGAAATGAAAAATGCCCTTGTGGAAGTGGTGAAAAGCACAAGAAATGTTGTTTAAATTCTGGAGGCTCGGCACTTAGCAAGACTGATACTAATAACTTACAACCACCTTCTATTTTTAATCGATACAACACTGTAGATTTGATTAAAAAATGTGCAGCTCTTTCTTTAATTCCAGAGAACCACGGTAAATGTATAAGAATAGAAGAGCTAACAAGAAAATCAGCTCTAAATTTCAATACAAATAGTGCAACTATTTCACATGCTGAATTTCAGTCTTATATAAACACTAATTACAGTAGTAATTATTTAGAAGATGTTCCTGTAAATCTTTTTACAGACCTTGTTACTTTTTATGGTGGCGATTATCTAATATTCCCAGGAATAACAGAAACTGGGAGCTACACATTGTATAGCTTATTATCAGCCATTTATAATTGGCCTGATTCTGGAATCCACAATCATGTTAAGAATAACTCTATGCATGCTTCATTATTAATTTTAAACCTATCAAATGCCATTGCAAAAAGATTAGGCTACAAAAGATATACTGCAGGAAATATTACTGAAGATGCAATATTCGTTCCTGCTGAAGATGAATTAGGAGTATTACAAGAAGCATTAACATTTAGCCAAGAAGAAATTCAAGAAATACTAACCAAAAATGAGATTGCTCCAGAAGCATTAGAAGCATTTTTACTAGACATTAATGAACCAAACTTACAGAATGAGCACATACAAGAGAGCCCTTTATTAAATAGACCTATTTTATTTCATTACGGAAATTATATTGTTATTTCTCCAACCACATTAAGTTATGCTTTAACCAATTTTATTATTTCTCAAGCAGATTTATTTCAAAACAAAGCACGAGTGAGTAATGCCTATCACAGTATGATTTGGAACAATACTCAACTACATCTTAGTCAACTTGGATTCAATGCAATAGAAACACCTACTATACCAGATGGAGTAAGGGATAAAATTTATCGCTTTGATAATGACAAACTAGCTTATGTGCAATATTCAACTGATAACAGCAGAAGTCATCAAGACAGAAAACAAGGTATTATAAATGATGTGCTTTCTAAACCAGAATTTGCAGAGCATCAATTTTTGGATATTACTTTAGTATCTTCTATGGGAGAAGACAGCTTTTTTAGTTTCAGTAAAACCGACAACTCTAAGAGTATTGGAATGCCTATCCATGATTTTGATACTTTAATTAAGTTAAAAGATTATTCTGCAATAGACCTATGGAATTACAGTATAGCCCATGAAAAGCAATTTTCAGAAAGCACACCAGTAATGGCTTCGTTTTTGGATGTTTTTAAAATATTTAAAGAGAATGATGATTCATTTTACATCTCTGATGAGAATACAGATATGCAGCTGTATGTAGAGCCAGGTTATGCTACTGATTTATATCAAAAAGCGAAGCTATTATCAGATGAGCATTCTGCACTAAGGTTTTTTAATAATAGTGATAGATTAATTTATGCTCCTGTTGTTAGAAAAGAAGTTTCCTCTCCTGTATACTATTGTCCATCAGACTTAGGTGTAAAACTAGAATTGTTAGTTGATGGCTTTTTTCAATCTATTTGGGTATCTCCAACTAAAAGTAGTGACGCTATTCCTAGTTCTGCAAGAGGACTATATTACGAAGTAACAGATGCTATAGCGTATTGGTTATGGCAATGTCAACATCTAATAAAAAATGATTTAGAATCGTTAGGAGATACTCCTATCTCTGTAACTTTTAACTTAAATCCAGAAGAATCCTTTAACCCTATTGAAAGAAATTTTGAAAGAGACCCATCTTTTTCTGACCATTTTAATATAACTGTTATAAATAATAATTCTTTTAATATTTCAATCCCAGAATCAATAATACCCTATTTATATGGAGCAGACAATGAAGGAGAACGAATTTTATTAAAACATCTTTTATTAGGTTTTAATGAATTATTAACTCTTCAACAAAAACCAATTATTCAAAATGATAGGATTTTTTCTATAATAAATGAAGTTGCACCTTTAGGAGTAAAAAAGAAAGTCTTTATACTAGACACTAGTGATAACCTCCTACTTGATCCATCTAATCTTGAGAAACACAGATACATTCAAAGTTATAATGTAAATGTTGTATTAGATAATATCGTTCCAGAATTAGGAGCCTTATGTCCTCCTACAGGTAATATTATCGAAAAAGAAGATAAGACTAAACTAACAAGAGATATTGTTATGCGAGTTTTATTACCGAAATTAAGCAGCACTATCAATCAATACCAACATAAACCACTCCTTAAAAAATTAATTGGATTGAATGAAAGTTTAATTCGAAAAAGAGAAGACTTAAGATTAAAAACTCCGACACGGATAGCTTGTTTCGTTTCTGTTGAAAAACAAACGGTCGACCTACAAGAAGAGCTTTCAAAATTAGACCTAACAACTATAGCTGTTAGATGTCTAATAGAACATATAGCTGCAGAACCTTGCACAGGAAATAAAATAGTAAGCACTACAGCTATTGATGAATTAATAGCTATTATGAATCAAATTACTACTTGGGGATCTCTTGGAGATCAAATAGAATACGATCTTTTTGATGTTCAGCTCAGTATTTTACCTTCTAGAAGAGTAGGAACTATAAAAACATTATCTAGTGAAATTTTTGATCCATATTACGCTTCAAAATCCAAAGAAAAAGTGCAAGGTGCTATTGATACTTTTAATCAATGCTTTCCTAAACATCTTGAGTTAGATACTAACAATCCTCCTGAATATCTTGAAAACGCATTCTTGTCAGAATTTGGGTTAACCTTTACACGTATTTGTGAGTTTATAAATGACCTCGGCATTATTGCTTATCAACAATCAACACCGTTTGCTGCTATTTTAAAAAGCCAGTTATTTCAAGAAATTAACGCTCACGATCACACATACACAGAAGACGAATTCAATTTAGGATTGGATTATCTATGTTTATTTAACAGAGGGAAAGTCTATAAAATTCCAGAGGGATTCGATAATATTGATATTTCTCCTTGGAGATTTAACAGGCGTTTATCCTTATTAAGAAAACCATTAGTCGCTGTTTCAAATCCAGACAACCCAGAAGATCCAATTATTCATTGGGGCTTTAGACATTTACTATCGAGTAGAACGCACCTTTTTGACCAATGTATGACCAATAGGTTGAGAGTTATTGAAAAAGGAGCTATTCAAAAAGCATTAGGAAAGTTAACTCAAATCAATGGAACGAATTTGGTGAAGTCTGTATTAGACGAATTAAAAAACGATCAATTGATAATTGACTCAGAAGTTTTCATAAACACAAAATCGGAACTCAAAGCAGATAAAGATAAAGGTGATATTGACGTTTTGGTTATAGATCAATCTTCAAAAACTATATATAGCCTCGAATGCAAAAGTATGGCTCCTAGTAGAAACATTAAGGAAATGGTGGAAGAAGTTAATAAACTATTTGGAAGTGATTCAAAAAAAGGATGGATAGACAAACATGTTGGCAGAGACGAATGGTTAAAAAATAATCTAGACCAACTGGGAACGAAATATAAATTAGATTTATCTAAATACACCGTAAAATCTTTCTTTGTAACTCAAGAAGATATGCTTACACCCTATTTAAAAACAAGAACATTAAAATTACCTTTTGTTTCTTTGCCTAATCTAAAAGAAAAAGGTTTGGAAATACTAAAATAAACCTGTTGCTAACAATGTATTAAAAACATAGGTTTTTGTGTTAACTCCGAATATCTGTGTTTATTAGCAAAATCCACTAAAAATAAAATTTGGCATTTAACAAAATATAAAAGCAAAATATTTATATTTAGCTAAGTGCCAAACCGAAACGACAGTGATCACCAACCACCTTATGTTCCTCATAATAAACGTTATGCGTAATTAAAAAAGAAATCTGGTACACTAAAAAAATTAACTAAATGAATAGTCCTTACATATCAAAAATAACAATAAACAATTATAAAAACTTTAAAGATGTTGAAGTTAACTTAAACCATAAACAAGTTGTTATTGGCGAGAATAATGTCGGAAAATCAAACTTCATTAAAGCAATTCAACTAATCCTTGATAGAAGTTATTCTGATTTCGATAGAGTTTTGGATTCAAGTTATTTCCATGACAGCATAGAAGATCCTGAAAAAAATGGAGTAGAAATTAAAATACAAATTGAAATAAAAAATTATGAAAAAAATAGACATCTTGTTTCTCAATTGTCTGATGCTGTAATTTCTACAGACCCTCCAATACTAAGGATAACTTATAAGTATTACCCATTAAGGAATGAAGATAATGAAATAAGTAAGTATACTTATCTTATTTACAAAGGATATAACGAGAATAACCTCTTCACAAATGAAGATCGAAATTTTTTAAATATTCATGTAATTGGTGCTTTAAGAGATGTAGAGCGTGAATTAAATGCTAAAAAACGTTCGCCTCTTTATAAATTAGTTCAAGAGTACGGTATTGCTACTGAAGATTTAGAAAAGATTTCAACTTCAATTCACTCTGCTGCTGAAGAAATATTAAAACTTGATGAAATAAATGATATTAAAAAAATTATTCAAAATAAATTTGAGACATTAACAGGTTTACAACACGATAATCAGCTCAATTTATCAATTTATGATACTGAAATAGAAAGACTTTTATATACCATTCAATTATATATGGGAGTAAAAAATAGACCTGTTTCAGAATTGAGCTTAGGGTTAGCAAATATTTTATTTATTTCTATGATTATGTTGCTTCTTAAAGATAAAACTATTCCTAGAATAATAAAGACTGCCGATTTTGAGAAATATAAAGCAAAAGACCCTTTATTCTTGATTAATAATTATTATAATCTTAGTGAAAGTGGAAGTAATTATTTGATAATAGAAGAATTACTTGACGAAGAAGAATTATATACTTTTTTTAACAAACACAATAGTAGACCACACACTGTTACTATTTTGGCTATCGAAGAGCCAGAAGCCCACTTACATCCTATTCTGCAACGATTGATATATAGAGAAATATTACATAAAAGTGAAACATCAGTTGTTTTCACTACACATTCACCTTATATAACCTCGGTCGCACCAATTGATTCTATAGTTTATGGCAAATACTCTAACAATCAAACTAAACTTTATTCTACAGTAGGTTTAAATATTGACTCTAATGATAAAATCGACATAGAAAGATATTTAGATGCGAAAAGAGGCGAAATATACTTTGGTAAAGGTGTTATTTTGGTTGAGGGGATTACAGAAGAATACATGGTACCCGAAGTAGCTAATTTATTAGGTACCAATCTAGATGACTATGGTATTGTGGTATGTAATATACATTCAACAAACTTTAAACCCTACGTTCAGATTCTGCAAGCTTTAAATATACCATGGTGTTTGATAACAGATGGGGATTGCTATAAAAATATAGCATCCATAAATGGTGATGGTCAACAAGAAACAAAAAAGAAATTTCATGAAATAGTAGTAGAGACTGATTCAATAGGTTTCAGAGGAACTGAATTAATATCAAAAATATTAACAGACTTAAATATATGTACTTCAGTTGATTTAGAAATAGAAGAAGGTTCTGACTTACAATCAAAATTATCAGAGTATAACTGCTTTGTAGGTTATTATACAAATGAAGTTGACACAATGACTAAATCTAATACATCAGACTTAGAGGTGTTTAAAAAAGTATATTCAGAGTTGCGCCCTGGTGGTGCAAAACAACAACAAAACTTTGATAATGAATTAGATTCTGAAAATTATTGGAAGGCTCTTAAGAAAATTGATGATAATATAAGTAAAGGACGTTTCGCCCAACGTTTTGCTTCAAATATAAAATTAGAGATGGTTCCTCTATATATTCAATCGGCTATTACATTTATTATAGATAGCGTAAAGGACAACCATGAATAAAAAATTCTTCGAAGACTTATCTTTAATAAAAAATGACCCTAATCAAAAAAAAGCATTTGATTCAAAAGGGAATACAGTTGTTATAGCTGGTCCTGGTAGTGGTAAAACAAGGGTATTGACTCTAAAAGCTGTAAAATTATGTAAAACAGATATCGTTGCACCTTCAGGTTTAGCCTGCATTAGTTACAGTCGAGAAACTGTTAGAGAGTTAAAAAAAAGATTATCAGAATATAATTATAAACCTAAAAAAAGCGATTTTATCGGAACAATGCATGGTTTTAGTATAATTAACATCTTAGAACCTTTTGCCAAACTTTACCCTCAATATAACATTCCTATTCCTTTAAAAATAGCTTCCAAAGAAATAGAAGAAAAAATATTTATTAGTGTTTTATCAGAACTGAATATTACAGATAATTCATTAAATATTACAGACTTAAATAGACAACGGTCGCTTTCTATAGCAGGTAACAGTAAAGTTCAATTAGAACTATTTGACCTTGAATCACAAGCAGAAGTTATCTATAATAGAAAATTAAATGAAGTTGGATGTGTAGATTTTATTAGTATAATAAATTTTGCAACTCAAATGATCACTGAACAAGAATATGTTAAAAACACATTAGAAGCTAAGTTTTCATGGTTATTAATTGATGAATATCAAGACCTAGGAAAACCTTTACATGAAATGGTACTTGAATTACAAAGCCAAACTTCAATAAAGGTATTTGCTGTCGGTGATATGAATCAATCAATTTATGGTTTTAGTGGTGCTTATCCTGATTTTTTGAATGAACTAAATGGTATTTCTAATTTTGAATCAATTACCCTTACTTCAAACTATAGAAGTAATCAAGGAATTATCAATGGTTCATTAGACTCTCTCCAATTACCTCCACCTCGATTAAATTACCTAGCTAAACAACGCCTCGGTGAGACTGCTGATTTCAAATTCATTACATGCGAATCCGACATGGATGAACAGTATGAAGTTGTTGTTAATAAAATAATTCCAAAACTAATTGCTAAAGGAGTAACTCTAAATGAAATAGGAATTATTGTAGGTTCAGGAAGAGAAGTAGCAGGTATGGCCTATATTTTAAAAGAATATAGAATACCTTTTTATATTGCTAAATGGGGTTTTACCAATTCAGATATAGTTCAATGGCTACAAGATTGTGCGCAATGGTGTGTGAATTCAAAAGAACAATCTTTTGATGTCATTTTTAGTTTTTGGAAAAGATTACTTAGCATTCACAATGATTCTCTATTATTATCTGAGCAAATAATTGTGAGAAGTAAGCTATATGAAGTATTAAATGAAAGTAGATCCATAACCATACTGGGTGACTGGCTAACATACATATATGAAAAATTATTTTTAAATGAGATACTACTAGAATCGGAAAGCTACCCTGAAGAAATAAGCAATCTTGAATTATTACTTAAAGAAGCCACTTTAACCAATTTAAAAGGAGTAAAATTAACAAGGTTTGCAACTTTAGGCACACCTGATAATGAGATTACAGTTACTACTCGGCACAGTGCTAAAGGCTTAGAATTTGAAGTTGTTATATTATTAGGTTTAGAAGAAGGCCGATTCCCTTTTTATAATATCAAAGAAGGATCTAAAGAAATGGAAGAAGCCCATCGGTTATGTTATGTCTGCGTAAGTAGAGCTAAACGAGAATGCATTATGCTTAGAAGTAAAAAACACACTATTGCTACCAAACGCGGTACTTGGACTAAAGATTATTCAGCATCTCGATTTTGGAATATATTGACTGAAAACTTTGGAAATACTTTAAATATTATTGACTCAAAGAATTATTAGAGCGCATAAAAATGTATAAAAAACGTAAGGCGTTTATGCTAAACCGAAAGGTCTGTAATTATTAATTAAGTCTGCTAAATATAAAATTTAGCGTTTATAGAAAGAAAAGATAAAAGCAAAATATTTATATTTAGCAAAGTGATAAAACTAAACGATAGTGCTTATCTACTACCCTACGTTCCTTTTACTAAACGTTTGTACAGAAGTGTGATAAAAAACCTCATACAAGTCTTTAAATGAAAAAAATAAGTAAAATAAATATAGATGATTTAAAAACACCTGTAACTTCAATTAATAAAGGTATGAAATTATTAAGTATTGTACTTTTATACGTTTTTCTAATATCAGTCCTTCCTCAATAAGAAAATCGAAGATTCAACATAGCTAATCTCATCATCCAGTTTAAAAAACATAATCAATCAATTTGTAGCTCATTAAGTCCAACTATTAAATTTAGGAAGGCAGGTAATATCAATTCAGTAAAAATTAAAATGACTTAATAACGCAATACAGACCTACTCATAAACATTTCAAAAAAGATAAAAAAGGAATCCAATATTTATTCGAAAACTATCTAAGCATACACGACATGTGTTTAGATATTTTACGAGTTATAAATAAGATTCCTAAATAAACAAATTAAAGATTCTTATTCTTTTTAGTATCTCCATAGTTCGTTGTTAGCATCTCCAAAGCAACTGGTATACAATCCATCAGTTTCAAGAAATGGTCAAGACCTTATCCACCAAAATAAGGTTTCTCCAAAAACTCATCTACTTTTCTTACTCTACAGTATTGCTTATTCTCCATTTTACTTATATTTATTTATTACTCCTTCTTTATGGTTAACCGTAAAATTATAATTTAAAATTCCACTAAATCTAAAAATATAGATATTTGCTTAAAATACGTATTACTACTTATAAGCGGTTTCATTTATAGCTTATATATTAGTAATCTAAAATTAATAACAAGTAGGTATGGACAATCGTCTATATCTACTTGTTGTACAACATTTGAAGAAAATTAATGAATAAACCCATAAACCATCATTTTGTATCACAAGTACACATTAAAAAATTCTTTAATTATAAAGAAAGTAGAATATATGTTTACGATAAAATCATGGATAATTTTTATTATAAAAAAACAACCAAATCGTTATTTAGTGAGAAAAATTTAAATACAAAAATAGACAAAGGGTTAAAGGACTTTGAATCATTAGAAAATGATTTGAATCAGTATTTTGAAAAGGATTTCTCAACTCATTATATAACTATAAAAAAATTTATTAAAAGCCCCAATTACTCTAAAGCAGTAAACAACTCACTAATGTATTTTGCTAAATATGGAGCAATTGGAGAAATAAGAAATCCAAGACATAAACAGTCAGTAGAAGATACTATATTTAAAGCATTTACAGAATTGTCCAAAAATGGAACTGAAGAATTAAAAAAAGAGATTCTTGAAGTGTTTTCTTATAAAAAAGAAATTAAATATATAAACTCGGTTCAGTACTCAAAATTTGCTGATAAAATTATTAACCTAATGGGAGATATAATTTTTAGAATAGAAATTCCGCTTGAAAAAGAAGATTATTTTCTTTTACCTGATTTTTGTTCTGCTAATGTCCGAGAAAAGATAAATACATATTTTAATCCAGATATTAAGGAGATCGCATACATTGGCCTCCCCTTGAGTAGTAAAATCTACATTCATTTTTATTATTCGAAAATTAAAAACATAAAGTTAAAATCAAATATTGTATTAATCGACAGTGCAAAAGTATTTGAGTTAAACAAAAATAATTTTAATTATTGCGAAAGTAAAGTTGCATGTCAAAGTGATTATTATTTGAATAAATTTATAAAAAACGTTGTACAGCACTGTATATAAAAAATGCGTAGTTTAGTGTTAAACCAAAGGAAAGTGCGTACTCACTTTCATATAAAAAACCGTTAGGTAAAGCTAAGAAAAACATGAATAATAAACCCTTATTAGACTATATCAACAAGTATGTCAACCTAACAATAGAAGAAGAAACATTACTACTTTCAAAAATTGTTAATAGAAATTATCTAAAAAACCAATATATAGTTCAACAAGGAGAAATCTGTAAAAGTGCCAATTTCATCATTTCTGGATGTACTAAAACATTTCATATGGATTTAGAAGGTCAAGAACATATAGTAATGTTTTCTATTGAAGATTGGTGGACATCAGATTTAGGTAGTTTTATTACTCAAACTCCCGCTGACTTTAATGTACAATGTATAGAAAACACACAACTAATTCAATTTACCTTCGATAATCTAGAAGCCTTATATAAAGAAATCCCAAAACTAGAACGCCTTTTCAGAAAGATTGTAGAACGTGCTTTTGTGGCTTCACAAAAAAGAATTATAAGAAATTTTAGTCTTACGGCAAAAGAAAGATACCAAATTTTCAAGAATACATACCCAAAAATAGAGCAACGAGTACCACAATATATGATTGCTTCATATTTAGGTGTCACTAAAGAGTTTTTAAGCAAAATTAAAAGCCAAATTACACAGAATCAATAGATGTTAATCTAGTTTAACATCATTTAATAATCTACTTCATTTTCCACAGTTACTTTGTTTTGGATATTTGTACCATAATATTTAAAACAAAAAAATGAATACATTATTTGAAAAAATTAGTATAATCAACGACATGATTCTTGAAGGAAAAGCTTTAGAAGCTTTTGACCAATTCTATCATGACGATGTTGTAATGCAAGAAAACGATAACCCTATTGTTGAAGGGAAAATTGCGAATAGAAAACGTGAAGAAGATTTCTTTGGAGCAATAACAGAATTTAGAGGTGCTCAACCTTTAAAAGTAACTATTGGTGAAAGCACAACAATGGTAGAATGGCATTTTGATTACACTCATAAAGATTGGGGAGTAAAAAACTACACACAAGTTGCAGTTCAAGACTGGAAAGAGGGAAAAATAATTAAAGAAAAATTTTATTACGGAGCGTAATTTAAAATATTGACAACTTAAAAATAATAAAAATGAAACATTCAATAAAAAAAATATCAACTCTTGTCATTATTGCTTTTATGACATTTTCTTTTACATCAATAGCACAAAACAAAGAACAAATTAAAACCGAAAATAGTAATGTAATCTGGAAAGGTTATAAAGTCACAGGTTCTCACCAAGGAACAATTGACATTAAATCTGGGTATTTAGACTTTAAAGATGGGAACTTAGTTGGTGGAGAATTCACAATCGATATGTCCTCTATTTCCAATACAGATTTGGAAGGTGAATATAAAGGAAAATTAGAAGGTCATTTAAAATCTGATGATTTCTTTGGAGTTGAAAAGTTTCCAACAGCATCATTAGTTTTTACTAAAGTAACATCTACAGGTAAAAACTCATATGAAGTAACAGGAAAAATAACGATTAAAGCCAAAACAGAAACTATCAAATTTAATCTTTCAGTTTATGGCAATAAAGCCAGTGCTTCATTAAAAATAGACAGATCAAAATTTGATGTGAGATATGGTTCTACAAGTTTCTTTGATGACCTAAAAGACAAGGCTATTTATGATGATTTTGACTTAGTTGTAGATTTAGAATTTTAGTGAAATCCCTATATTACCATAAAGACTCAATAAATTGTGGTTTAGAAAGCCAATGCCTAACTAAAGAAGTATTTAGAAAATAGCAGGATTAGCGTAAGCCATTTGGTTTGCGCTTTTTTGTTATCTTTTGTTTTAGGAAATGCATAGTAATTTAATCTGTAGCCATATTTCATAACAAGGCAAGTAAAAAAACTAACTCCGAATTTAATAACTGAAAGCTAAAAATCAACATTTCATGGTTTTAATTATGAATACATGATTGAACTTTATAAAAATAATATTGCCAAAATAACTTATCTGCTGGTTTCAGAAATTTTAGGCGAACTTGCAAAAGAAAACAAACAAGAAATAACCTACAAATCAGGCAATTAATTTCGTTAAAATAATGTTCTTTCGCATTGCCTATGCAAAAATAGATTTTTAGTATTAATTAAAAATCTTTAATTTTCAAATTTACTTTTTCTGACTACAAACCTTTTCTCTATGCTAAAAATCTATAAAGAAACACCTGAAAAAAGGTGAAATGTATTAGAGCATCAGCAGAATTATTTATAAAAGGTAGGAATAAAATAGAAAATGTAACATCAATCCCTTAAAGAAAATAATCTGAAATCGGAACCTATCATTCAAGTTATCGATTAGCCCACTAGTTTTTATCTCAGAACAAATAATATAAATTATATTTCTTCCATGAAAAAACCCCCAAATAGTAATTAACTTCTTGGGGGCAATAAAAAAAGTTTTGCTCTTGTATAAAATTATTTCTTTAGAATTTTATACATTCCTTTTCTGCCATTAATTGTAACCTGGACCATATAGGCACCCGCAGAAAGTGTAGAAAGGTCTATTTGACCATGTGTTGCATTTATTGAGTTTTCAATTAATTTTTGTCCCAAAAGATTATATACATCCACATTTTCAATATTTTGGAATGATTTAAGATTCAAAATATCTGTTGCGGGATTCGGATATAGCGTAAATCCCTCAAATACATCTTCATTAATGCCCAAAGTATAATCAGCCTCAATAATGACATCCGAGACAGCTAAAGAATTTGATACAAAAATGTAATATGCTTGACCTGCAACTACTGGAATAGAAGCTGTTGAACGTTCGGAACACGCGTAGTTGGAAGGGTCCGCCGCATAAAGGTCTGTTTCAATTGAATTTTCATTAGGAGCAGTATAAAAGATCACCCACCTTGATCCTAAAGGATTAGCAATCGTGGCTGTAACAACCCCATCATAAGCCGCTACAAAATTATACCAGACTGCTATTCTATTAATAGGACAGCCACCGGGAAGGGCATTCTCCAACGTTGCACTAGGAAGTTCTACAGCTGGATCTGTGTATGGAAAACCAATTTCATCTACATCGATAGAATTTACAATCATATCATTTGCAGGCGGGTCCTGTACAAGTATACAATCTGCAGTTAAGGTATATGCCCCTGCATCAGTAGCTTTAAATCCCTCAACAGCAATATAATATGTAGTTAGGCCATCTGATGTAAAAGTAACCCTAGACCGAACTCCGCAGCTATTAGTATTTTGAGCCACAATATTTCCATCGCATGCATCATACACAATCAATCTTGTATCAAAGTCATAACTAGAATCACAGAGTGCAATTGTCACAAATTCAAGCTGTCCGTTTCCGGTATATGTATACCATGAATCTTGAGACCCATAAACTTGTCCTCCTTGATTTGTATTGTCTATTGTAGTTCCATTTATAACTTCACCACAAGAAATGGGCGTAGCAGTAGAACAAAAGTCATTCCCGTAATCCGGTTGAATACAAAAATTTATTTCAAATTGTAATACTTGACCAGTATTATTTGTCACATTATCACATACTTTTAAATTCCAGTCTCCAGTAATGTTCTGTCCTGTTAGCTGAGTTTCGAAATCGCCACCCATTGGTTGATAGGGTCCACTACCAAAAGGAGCTGTTGCGGTTAGAATATCCACACCTCCATCTTGAAAAGTAGTTCCATTAAATCCGTTAGCAACGTTTCCACCAACGCCCTCCACCAAAAGAATTTCAGTTCCGTCTGGAGACACTAAATAGAGTGCCAAATCACTCGTTATGGAATGAGTCATTTCTATAAAAACACTCTCAATTATCGCATCGGTTCCAATAGCTGCTACATCAGTTACACTTATAGGAATGAGATTAGGAGCATTGGTACAATCCAATGTTAAAGTTTCCGAACCATCAATATCAAACGGAAGCCCTGATGCTGTATAAGGAGTATTTACGCAGTCCCCTGTTGGGGTACAATCACCATCAAAAGTATAAACAAGATCACTTTCTAATTGAGTAAACCAAAATATACCTTGATCATAGGAAACCGCCCAGGGCATCCCAGCTCTATTTTCTGTGGTAGCTTCAATATAAGCATCACCTGAAGAAGCTGTAGCAAGAATACCTACCCAATACGTTGTAGTAATACCTGGTTTGCCCACTAACAATACTGGATTTAAATCAAAAACAACTTGTATTACATCAAAACCTTCTACAATTCCTGTAAACGTTTGCGAAACAGGATTTACAGCAAGCTGGTTGCTTATTATTACACTGTCAGTCGGAACTCCTATACCATTACCGAATATAATTATATCTGCAGAAGTAATATTTTGATTAGGATCTACTAAAAAGTTAAAAGTTATAGTATTCAAAGTAAAATCAATATTAGCTGGAACTGTAATATCCGTCGCCGCTAACTGCCAAGGAGCTGATACTAGAAAACCTAATTCAAAAAAGTCTGAAGGATTTTCCTCACTACAATTATCTCTTAAGTTACCTGTATAACTTTGGTTTGTTAATAAATTTGCTTTACTAGGTATTAAACTATTGGCAATTGAAACAGGATTTGTTTGTTGGCTAGGTGAAACTAATGAATGTGTTTGGATAGAAATAGGCAAGTTTGAACTTAATTTTGAGTCTTCTTGACTATATCCAATAGCACATAATAAGTAAATAATTAAAATGGAAAAATTTTTCATATAGATTAATATTTTTGGATTGTTACATTTCCAATATTAAATAGAATGAGTAATAAAACAACATTTTAAAATATAAATAGAGTGACACTAACAATAAAAAGCATGACATTTTCTTAAATTGTTGTAATATAGCCGTATAACTGACTGCCTTCCAATAAGTTCATCTTAATTGCAATGCGCTCTTTTCTTTTGCGCGTTGCTTGAATTGTGATATTAAATAGAGTAGAAATTTCTTTTCCAGAGAGGTTCATGTACATATAACATAAAAAACGTATGTCATTTGCATTAAGAGTAGGATGCATTTCCTTAATAGACTTTAAAAAGTGGGAGTTTATTTCTTCAAAATGGGATAAAAATTCATCATTACTTTCCTCTTTAGATAAAATATTTTTTAAAAGTTCTATTTGTTTAGCCAAAAAAATATTTTTGCTTAATTCAGAGTTCTGGCTTAATGACTTTACAAAATTTTTAATATTTTCATTTCTCTGTCCTAATTGGAGAACGTTTGCTACAAGTTTTCTGTTCTTTCTTTCCAACTCAAGTTTATGATTATTTCTTTCTAAAAGAGAAAGAATTTCTTTTTCTTTCATTTGCTGCTCTAAAAGTAAGTTATCATTCTCTTTATTTTTAAGTTCTAAAGCAATAATTTCCTGAGAATTTACACTAATGATTCTTTTTTGTCTATACTTTATATAATTACTCCTTAATAACCAGCCTAATAAAGTAAATATCAATAATGAAAAGCCAATTAAATAATACTTTATTAATTTTTCATTATTTAATTGATCTTGACTAACAAGAAGTTGTTTTTGACTATCCTTTATTTCAAACTTAATTTTACTGTTTTCATACACTACTCTATCTTTCAAAACACTTATGGAGTCTTTAACCAACATGACAGAATCTTTATATTTTATTGATTTTTCGAAGTCTTTCATTGCAAAATACACCTCTGAAAAGCGATCGTAAATATGTATATTGTTTTTATAACTTAAGCTTTCTTCTTTTGCTTGTTTAGTAGAATTAAGTGCCTTTTCGATATGGTTTTGATGCTCATAAATTTTTGAAAGAAGCAATAAAACAGCAATTTTAGAATTGTTTAATTCTGTAGATTCTAATTTTCCATTTAACCTATTTATAATCTTTTCTGATGCGTCAAATTCATTTTTATCCAACAGATTTTCAGCTTCAATAATAGATGTATATATAACTGTTTCTAAATTTTTAGGAGCCATTATTTTAGCTATGTCAATATATTTTGATGCTAACTCGAGTTTGTTTGTTTCATTATACAGTCCGGCTAAATTTGTAGCAGACACCGCAATTTCAAAACTGTCTTTTACTTTTACAAATATGTCAAATGCTTTTTTTTGATATATTTCAGCTTCGTTGTATTTTTTTTCATCTCGGTACAAAACAGCAATATTATTAAGGACTATACTTTCCTGTTTGGTATCCATTACTTTTAAAGCAATAGTATAAGCTTGTAAATAATTATCTAAAGCCTCACCATAATCAAGCATCTCATAATAATTAACCCCAATTCCATTAGTGGCATTGAAAAGTTCTTTTTGCCAATTGTTCTTTTTTGCTAATGTTTGCGCTTCTGTTAATAATTCAAGAGATTTTAAATAATTCTTATTTATATGGGCTTCAAGTCCTCTTTTAATAAGACCATCACAATAATGGATAGTATCATTCTCAAAGGACTGAATTAACAGTAGAAAAATTAAAACATATTTCATTAAAAATCACTATATATTAATTAACAAATGTAAATAAAGAAGAGTTAAAACCAACGTTATATATTACTTAAAATGAATAGTTTAATAATATAGAAGAAAACAAATTTAAGAATTCTATATTATGATTTTATAACATGATATTTGTTAATATTTTTACTTTTCAAACTAACATATACGTATCTCTTAAATGCCTTTTATAATAAACTATAATTTGGAATAAATATATTTTCAATATTGGTTAACAAAAGGTAATAATGATAGAATTTAATGTAACTAGACTTCGTTAAATAAATATTAGTTAAACCGTTTGAAGTTTTTGCTTATTCTAAGTCATAATCACTAACTACTATTTTAGCATTTGTTTTTGGATTGCACTAAATTGTATGTCCCAAATTACAATGTGCTTTAAGTATAACTTTTTGTCTTAGTGTCGTTATATAAATAAAACTTATCTCCTTCTTTATAATTGGATTTTGTTTTATAAACCTTATTAAGTATTGTTGAAGAAATAGTATTTTTTTATTCTTTTACTTTCTCTAATTATTGACGTAAAGCCTGTGTAATTAAATAATTCACCCGGGCTTGAAAAACGTTCAAATCCACCTGTTAAAACCACTAACATAATGGCTGTTTTCTCGCAAATACCTCGTATGGTTTTTAAACTCGTTAACAAATCTTGATGCACTTGTTTTTCAAAGTTTAAAAGTTTTTCTTCTAAGATTCCAATCTCTTTTTGTATTTGCTTTAAACTTAGTTTTAAAGAGGTTCCAACTGATTTACCTGGGTTGCCCAAAACAACTTCTACATAAAATTTATCTTTTATCATGATCGTGTATTTTGTAAACCTGCCTGCCGGCATGCCAGGAAATGTTCGAAATCTGTATAGAAAATAGAGGGGATTTACAATGTTGACGAGATCTATAGTCTCTGCGTATATATTAACCTTATTCCTCTCTTTTGTGCTTTCTTACTTATATGCCTTAATTTAGTGTTTTTATTAAAATACTAAATTAGGCCTTATTTAAAAAATAACAGCAAAGAGCTAAACTTAAAGTTTTGTTCCTTACTGTTATTTTTGTTTTAAAACTAAAATTGGTACGTAAAAATCTAGATATACCAGGTGTGCTTTAAAAATAAAAACTCCTTAAAAGCACTAGTTACCGGTTAAGTATCCCCACTTCATACCACTTCTAATTATCCATTATAAAGTGAGTTACCTAGTTGCAGTTTTTATAAACGGTAAAGAGAAACTTCACAATAAGAAGTCTGTAAACTTAGAAATTCGTGATGGTTCTATCCCTAATTTCTATTGTTCTTTATTGTATTTCATTGACGTAATATTGTGAAATTATCGGTCGATTAGTAGTCATATCCCAAGCTAATTGCCATTTTTCCTTAAGTAACATATCAAGTTTGTTTTCTTTTGTTTGAGCAACAAATCTTACGTCAAAAGTGATTTCAAAATAGTTGGTTGAAGTTTCTATTATTTCAATATTAGAAAGATGATGAGCTATCAATCCTATAAAATTATTTTTAGCTTCTGTATACCAATTATTAAATCCATCGTGTCCAATAAATTCATCATTAAAAGGCATTTTCATTTTCAAATCAGGCGATACGTATTGTAAGAAAAAAGTGTTTTCATCTAATTGATCAAAATGCTCAAACCATTTTTTAATAAAAGGTTCAATTTTATCTGCATTTCCATGGCGTAGAGTTTCAATAAAATCAATGACTTGACTGGCATGATTTTTTGCATTCTCTTTGACTTCACTTTTAGAATTGAATATTCCCTCTACATATGCATTTCTGTTGGAAAAAATTGCCCCGTGATAAATCATTTCCGTCATATAGGCTGTCTGTTGAATCGGTTTCACAAATTCATCAAGAGCAAATCTATTATATCCTAAAGGGGTATAAGATTCTATTGGACCACCTAAAGTAACCGACAATAGAAAGTGTTTTCCTTTAAGTTTGTCACCTCCTACTCCATGAGCAAAACCAAAGCTCAATACTTTATCCATCCATTGTTTAAGGCTGGCAGGCGAGCTGTACCAGTAAAAAGGATATTGAAAAATAATAATGTCAGCAGATAGCAGGGCATTCTGCTCTGCTTCTATATCAATATTAAAGTTTGGATACAATTTATCTAAATGCCTAACTTCAATATTATCAGTGTCTTTTTGAAGATGTTTTATAATATTTTTATTCGCTATGGATTGTTCCAAATCTGGATGTGATAATATAATAAGTGTTTTCATTTTGTTTAATTTATTTTTAAATATTGCTTGTACATACATGTATTAAATTTTAAAAAAAAGCTAAAATTTCTTATTAGCTAAATTTATTGCGCTTTTCAAGGTATTGACATAGTCTTCACCTAAAACATTAGTGTAATCAACACCAAGTTGCTCCCAACAAGTCTTTACTTTAGGAATAAAATCCGTAAGTTCATCTGTAGTGGTTAAAAAGATATTTCTACCCTCTTGCCTTCTATTGATAAGGTTTCTAATTATCAATTTATCAGCCAAACGGGTGATTGTTGAAGCGCTTAATCCAATTAAATTAGCGGCATCTCCTGTTGTAATCTCTTTTTTATCATGAATAATCATCAATAGAAAGGCATAAGATGGTGTTAAACCTAAAGGAGCAAAATTGATTTCCGCTAGCGTATTTATTTCGCGAAATAATAGTCCTGTGGAGAAATATAAGCAACTTTCAAAAAGGTCTTTGATATCTTTCATGTTGCAAATATAATAAAAATGCTTGTACATGCAAGTTTTTTTGCATTTTGTATGTCGTCAAATAAAATTGAACTTTTATGTTTAAAAAATAAGATAGACTTTGTCTAATTTATGTTAAAATTTTTAAACTGTTTTTTACTTGCTTCTAAAGTTTTGTTTTTTGTCATTTGCGCTGTTTTAATTTCCTTTGTGCTTTGCCATAATATACTTCAGCTGGCGTTACATTTTCTAAAGATTCATGATAACGTTCATAATTATAATAACGAACAAACTCATTAAGTTTTTCTTCAATCATACACATTTACATATAGCCAATTTTCATGTTTTATTCAAAATTGTAACTATTTTTCACGAGAAGTAAGGGTTTTTCACATTATATTTGTAAACAAAATTCATACAAAAACAACATGAGTAATTATTTTTCACAACATGTAACTACTTTTCATGATATAGATACACCAGAACCAGGAGCCTTGGTTGGATATGCTCTATTGTTAGAGTTCTTAATGCAGGAAACAAAAAAATCAGCTCCTCTACCAAGAAGATTAGCCATCATAACAAACAAACATCAGAGATATGATACGGATACATGGCAGGTATTTACCAAGCGCCATAAACCAAATGATGATATTATAAGCCATATCATATTTGCCCTTAAATACGAAGGCATTAACCTATATATTTTAAAACAAGTGTTCCTCAATTTAGAGGTGGAAACAATAAAAGAATACATATTAACAGAACCAACTGGGCAATATGCAAGACGCATATGGTTTTTATATGAGTGGTTGTTAGAAAAAACGATAGATATACAAGATCTAAAAACTAGCTCATATGTGGAGATTGTAAATACAAAACTACAGTATCCAGGGCCAACAGTAAATTCAACAAGACATCGTGTAAAAAACAACTTACCTGGTACACTTGATTTTTGCCCAATGATCCATAGAACAGATAAAATTGAAGCCTATCAAAAAAAAGATTTTTCTAATAAAATGGTCTTTGATCTAAATGGAAAAGACAAAGATTTAATTAGAAGAACAGCAGCCTTTTTATTATTAAAAGATTCAAAAGCATCTTTTGCAATTGAAGGAGAAAAACCTGAAAACTTAAGAGCAAGAAATTGGGGTAAAGCTATTGGTCAAGCAGGAAAAAAAGAATTATCCATTCAAGAGTTAGAGCGCTTACAACACATTGTAATTGGTAATAACAAACTCAAACAAATGGGGCTAAGAACGGAAGAAGGTTTTATTGGCGAACATGATCGGGATACCTTTGTACCTATTCCAGATCACATTTCTGCTAAAGCAAAAGACTTGCCAGTTCTTATCAACGGACTAATGGAAACAAATAAGTTACTAAACCAAAGTCAATACGACCCTGTGTTAATGGCTACAAGTATAGCTTTTGGATTTGTATTCATTCATCCTTTTTCTGATGGTAATGGACGTTTACACAGGTATCTAATGCATCATATCTTGATAAGAAAAAACTATACAAGCAGAGACATGATTTTTCCAATATCTGCTGCTATTTTAAATAACATCAGCAAGTATCAAGACGTTTTAGAGGCATTTTCTGAACCTAGATTAGAATTAATTGATTGGGTACCAACAGCAGATCATAATGTTGAAATTTTAAACGAAACCATAGACTTATATCGTTACGCCGACTTAACCATTCAAGCAGAGTTTTTATATGCATGTGTTGAAGAAACGATAGAGGAAATAATACCTAATGAAATAAAGTTTCTTGAGCAAAATGATAAAATGATAGAGTTTATCAATGCCGAAGTAACACTTCCAGATACAAACATAGATTTATTAATTAAATTCTTAATCCAAAATAAGGGTAAACTATCTAAAGCAAAAAAAGATAAATTCTTTAGTGAGATCCCAGAAAATGTCATAATTAAAATTGAAAATAAGTTTTCTCAAGTATTTTAAACCATGATTACTTTATAGTTCATTAAGTCCAACTATAAAATGCAGGAAGGCAGGTGATAAGGTGTTCGTCAGTCGTTCCATTTTGTTCTATAAACAATCCCTGCGCAAGCAGGGATCTCTTCAATAAATATCACACGTACAAAAAGCATTTTAATTACTCCATTACTAGTTCCTGTGGTCCAACTATTAAATTCAGGAGGGCAGGTATACAATCCATCAGTTTAATGAAATTTTCAAGCTCTCCTTCATCATAAAGTGGTTTCTCCAAAAATTCATTTACTTTTCTTACTCTACAGTATTGCTTATTCTCCATTTTGCTTATATTTATTATTTCCACTTTATGGTTAACCGTAAAATTATAATTTAAAATCTCACTAAATTCACACCCATAGATACTATTGTTTAAAATACGTATTACTACTTATATGTGATTTCGTTTAAAGCTTTTATATTAGTAATCTAAATATTACTAGCAAGTGGATATAGACAATTATCTATATCTATTTGTTGGCAATAATTAAAAAAAAACAATAAACAATGAATAAACTATTTAGATTAATTTTAATTTTGACTTTAAGTACAACATACTTATTAAGCTGTAAATCTCCGAATAAAAATAAAACAGAAATAGAAATAGGTTCAGAAGAACTAACAGAAAGAAGAAATTTAGAGAGTTTATTGATTTTTAAATCGCAAGAAGAGTTAGAAGAAGTTTTTGGAAAAGAAAACGTAAAAAAAGAATTATCTTCTGATAATAGTTTAGGAAGTGGAGAGAACTATTCTAAATTGTTTCCTAACACTGATAATGAAATATCTTTCTTTTGGAAAAACACAGAAAGTTTAGAAAATTTGGATTTCATTAAAATTTCAGAAAATAATAATCTTTGGTCTACAAATAGTGGTTTAAGAATTGGGATGAGTATAAATGAGATTGAAAAAATAAATCAAAATCCATTCGTATTCGATGCATTTGAAAAAGAAATATTTAAGGGCAATATTGAATGGCAAAATGGAACTTTAGAAAAAAGTAATATTATTGCAAGAATATCACCTCCAAAGTTTGAGGATGGAAGAGTTTCATCTGCTTTAGAAAAAAAGGCTTTTGAACTTGAATTTAGCTCTTCTAAAAAATACAAATCTTCATCAAGGGCACAAAGTTATGATATGTATTTATCTGAAATAATTTTGAGGAAAGAATAACTATTGCCAACAATGTATAAAAATAATTGCGGTTTAGTACTGAACCAGAGTTAGTTGCGTGTTTGTTACGTCTGATTTTCCTTCGGAAAATCCTCGCATACAAACCCGCAACTATTCTTATACGTCAACGTTGTAGCACATTAAAAAAACACTCGTAATCAAATCAAAATCATTGGAATTACCGACTAAATATTTAGAATTAAAAAGAGAAGTGGAAACATATTATGACGAATTCCAATCTGACGAAAAGATAAAATCTAAAACTGACAAATATTATAAAGGAATACAGATTATGTTCTCACCATTAATTATTCGTCCGAAAGTTATGTTTATCGGAATAAATCCTGGTGCTGGTTTTTTCAACACTAATAATAGGCACGTTAAACGATTTAGTCCTTTAGAAAATTCGGAATATTTAAAAGGCGAATATCGATTAGCTCAACAGACCAAAAAATTATTTGAAAAAGCAAGTTTGACAATTGACGATTTAAAAAATTCCGTGAAATCGAATTGTTTCTTTTTTGCTACGAAAAATGAAAAAGAACTTCTTCAATTTTTAAGTCATTTAAAACCAACTAAAGTATATAACAAATCGGAAAAATGGATAAATGAATTAGTTTCAATAATTCAACCTGAAATAATAATCTGCGAAGGAAAAAGTGCTTTTGAAAGGTTTACTAGAGGAAAAGATTGTGAATTTAAAATTGAGAAAAATGTTTTATATGCAAAATGGAATAACATCGATATAATAGGCTACAAAAGGAATTTCAGCAATATAATAGATTTAAAAAAAGTAGCTGAAAAATTAGAAATAATTAATAAAAATATAGTGCTTCAACACCGTATATAATTTATTACTAGTTCTTGCCTGCTTACGAAAACCCTCGCGGATTTTCTATTCAGTTTTTATTTGCCAAAATAGTTGCTTAACCACGTTGTATTCATTGCGAAACGCAATACTGTACTGCATAAAGATTAACTAAATAAAATAGAAAAACGATTATTTTGTTATGAGATTATTAAGTGGGAACGAATAAAAAAATAACCTTTAACCAACTTTTTATAATAAAATGAAAAATATGGAAATAATCAATCAAACATATGGAGAAAACCCACAAAAGGCAGAATGGTGGAGGCGATTAATTGGATTCAGCATAGATATAATAGGATATTTCATACTGCTTTGGATTGTGTATTACTTAATTGAATTATTATCGATAGGCTATTTAATAGAAGACGCAAGTATAGTATTTAGATATATTTATTTTTATTTTTTTTATATATTTTATTATGTTCTTTTTGAGAGTCTCACAAATCGTACATTGGGAAAAATCATAACGGGAACAATTGTAATTAATAGTCTAACATTTAAAAAGCCTTCTTTAGGTCAAATTTTTGGTAGATCATTCTCGAGACTAATACCTTTTGATTTTATATCTTTTATTTCAAGTAAACCTAGAGGTTGGCACGACTCAATACCAAATACAATGGTTACTACCATTAAATCAAAACATGAGTTTAAAACAATAAATAAAATAGACCTGTAAATGGTAAAAAAAAAAATGAACAAACAACAGACTAAAATTTTATTAACTAAAATTTTACCTCGATTTTTAATCATCGGAATTATTGCAATCGCAGCGATTGTTTTAATCGGTATAAAAATTTGGGATAGTACCATCGACCATGAAAAGGGTAATGCTTTAATTTCTAATGTAGGTGCTAAACTTAATTATCTTGATAAATTAAATGAAGGCGTTCCACCAACAATATCTTTTTCAGGATATTATGATACACTTTTTTTAACACTTTCTTTAGAGTCAGAAGCAAAAGAAACACAGACACCTTATAATGTTATTAAAAGACAATTTAAGAATGGAGGGACTCTAAATTGTACGAAAGTCTACTATAACTGGTATTCAACAGAATCACCTATTTTTCTTGAGAATGCTAGAAATAAAGGCTACAAGAATTTTCAAGCTAAAGTTTTATATAAAGATGGAACCATAGAAGATTCAGAAATAATCGAGCTAGATTAAGTATGAAAAATATTTTAACACCCTTAATCTTAACTTTTTTCTTAATAAGTTGTACAAGTAATTTACAAAAGTATGAAATACAAAATGCAATTGAAATATCAGTTTCAACTGAATTAGAATTAAGAGGAGAAGGCTCTGCATACAATGTAATTATGGATGACATTAGAGATGATTATAATCCAAAACATATTATAGACATAGGTAAATCCAAACTTATCTTCCAGCCTAAAGGTACAGATGCTTTTAAAGAATCTGCGATGGATGATGTTACTAGAATATTAATAACACATTTTGAAATTGAATCTAACACTTTTCCGAAATGGAATTTTCAGCTTAATAAACAAGAACTGAATGAGGCAAATGAGTATTTTGAAAAAGAAACAACTAAAGAACTAAAAACCTTGCCTTTTGAAAATGATATTATTGAATGGAGTCCATTCAAAATGGGGAATGTTAATGGATTAAGTTACATTAAAGGAAGTTATATAAGTTCGACAGAAGGAGACAAATCTTATAATGAAATGTATCAGTTTTTTAATAAAAATGAAAAAGTAATTATTGCATTTTCAACTAGCATCTCAAATAAAAAAAAATGGGATGGCATTTTTAATGAGATGATAAAAACTTTTAAATTTAAATTAAGAAAATAATTTAGATTCGAAGTTAGATTAAATTGTCAAGATAAAAAACAACGAAATGGTAACAAAGTGATAAAAAGCAAGTATAAATTTATTGTTTTTTTACTAAAGTACTTCTGTAAGTTTAGTCAAATATAAATCCTACCTTAAAAAGTAATTTGTAGATTCAACATAACAAATTACATCATACAGTTTAAAATTAATACACAATCAACTTGTAGCACATTAAGTAGAACCATTAAATTATATCTGCAAGCCAATTCGGTATATGTTCGGTATACGGCTATTTAAAAACTCCAATATCGAACTTACAAAACTTGAATATTACAAAAATATTACCACTATTGGACCATGTTTTATTTGCCTCAATTTATTTGTTTTTATAGATAAATTGAATTAGTATGTCCAAGTAAAACAAAATAAAGATTCCTATTCTTTTTTAGTATCTCCAAATTTTGTTGTTAGCATCTCCAAAGCAATAGGTATACAATCCATAATTTTCAGGAAATGATCAAGACCTTTTCCACCAAAATAAGGTTTCTCCAAAATTCCATCTTCTTTTCTTACGCTACAGTATTGCTTATTTTCCATTTTATTGTATTAATTTATTATTTCCACTTTATGGTTATCCGTAAAATTATAATTTAAAATTCCATTAAATCTAAAAATTTAAATTTTTGCTTAAAATACGTATTACTACTTATATGTAGTTTCGCTAAAAGCTTCTATATTAGTAATCTATAATAATAATAATAATAGCAAGTGGACATAGACAATTGTCTATACCCATTTGTTGTAAGCAATAGCGCGACTTCACAGAGCTTTTAATTCGAATGTTTTTACGCTAAAAATAGGACAACCAGAGATTGGTAAACCATGAGAGAATTATAGCAGAATAATTCTCTTAACAAGTTTTCGGCGATAAAAGCCGTGAAAATTTATTTTCTAACGAGCGTTGTCGTATAAAACTTGAATAATAAGGTATGAAATTTAGACCAGAAAGTCAAGTTTTCAGCCAACTAAATTTCATAGTTTATTGGTTTATCAGTCTCTGGTTGAACGGATTATAAATATTAGCGCCTAAATTGGACGACTCATACCACAATGTATAAGTCATAAAATTTATAAAAACATCCAGAATTTCTTAAATAGGTTTGAAGACGCGCTACTGGCATTTATATCATTTCATTCTTTCAGAAATTTAATGAAATGATCCTTTTCAGACTCTCTTACTCTAACCTAAAAATAGGAGTCTAAAAATATAAAGCTCACAACACTATATATAGAAAATAAGGGATTCAGTGATTAACCCAAATATGGTGCAAACAAGTAAGACGCCAATTTAGAAAAAATATTTCACCGAATTTTAAACATTTATTTCTTAAATTGGCTTAGTTAAAAATTAGAAGGTAATTGATTCTTTAATCCCTTACTTTCTATATATATAACGTTGCCACCAATTAAAACCAACCATATGAAAAAGATTGTAATCTGTATTTTAATCGTATTCGGAATTAATCAAGTATCTATAGCACAAGATTCATACAAAAAAAGATATTACATCAAAAATACGATTGAATATCAAGAGGAGTTTTATAACCAAGAAACAGAAAAGAGAGATACAAAAACTATTCCTTTGTCTTTAAAAAGTTCTGATGGAACTATCGACCAAAAAGTTTTAGATTTAGCTAAAAGTGATAAAGGTTTACTATCAAATGTAAAATTCGGAGAAAAAGAAGATTCAAATAAATTATATGTAAATCCTTGGCTTATTAAATCAGGTTCTGGAGACTATATTGACCAAGACAAAGTCTATTATTACGAATTAAAAAATAGACAATCTGTGAAAATAAATTTCAAACAATGGTCTTTTAATGCGCTAACAGTTCCTCTAAAAATGAGGTTCGGTAAAGAAAAAACTGAATTTTCGACTGGAGCAAATTTAGGAGTATTAATAGGACACACTTGGGGAACAACAAACTTTGTTCATCGGAAAGAGGTTGGAAACAAACAATATGACACAAAATATACTTTTGGTTTGTTTCTCGGAGCAGACAAGTTAGAGTTTTCTTTTGAAGACAATAACGCTAAAGAAGTTAAAATAAAAACGGCTGTCTTATCAACAGGACTTGGATATCTATTTTCTTATGAAAAATTTACATTTGGAGCTACTGGCGGTTTTGACTTTAGTTTAGGAGAAAACAGTTCGGAATGGGATTTTCAAGGAAGACCTTGGTTAGGAATATCATTAGGTTATTCATTATTTACATTTTAACTGACAAAAATAACTGGTGGCAACACCGAGTATAATTTATGGCTGGTTCTCGCCTACTTACGAAAATCCTTGCGGATTTTCTGTTCGGTAATTATTTGCTAAATTATGTACTTAAACACGTTAGCTGTAATTAGCCACTCAAACACCAAAACAGAAAAATTTTAAAAATATGTTTGCAGAAGAATTCAAACAACACATCTCTAAATTTTCAACCTCACCTTTTTTATTTATAGGTTCAGGGTTTTCTAGAAGATATTTAGGATTACCAACTTGGGAATTATTACTTATGGAGGTTTGTGAAGAAATAGGCTTAAAAAAACCGTATAACTTTTACAAATCTAATGCAGACTCAATATTACCAAAAGTTGCATCAATAATTGGAAAAGACTTTAACGAATTATGGTGGAGTGATGAAAATTTTAAAGAAAGCAGAAAAGAATTTGCATCACTCGCAGAAACTAAATATTCACCACTAAAATTTGAAGTCGCCAAAAAAATAAAATCTAAAAATGAGCTAATAAAAAATGACGTAATTGATAAAGAATTAAAACTTTTAAAAAAGATAAATATTGATGGTGCAATAACTACAAATTGGGATGAACTATTGGAACGAATATTTCCAGACTTCAATAAATTTGTTGGACAAGAGGAATTAATATTTTCAGAACTATATTCGATTGGAGAACTATACAAAATACACGGTTGTTGTTCTAAACCCAATTCACTTATTCTAACTGAAGAAGATTATAATAATTACGAAGACAGAAATGCATATTTGGCTGCTAAATTATTAACAATATTTATTGAAAATCCTATTGTTTTTATAGGTTATAGTTTAGATGATAAAAATATCCAATCGATTTTAAAATCAATAATTAAGTGTTTAACTAAAGAAAAAGTAGAAAAATTAAAAGATAGATTAATATTCTGCCAATGGAGTCCAGAACCAATTAAGACAAGTATTATAGATAGTACATTATTAATTTCAGACACTGTAATTCCTATAAAACTAATTACTACGAATGATTTTATAGAAATTTACACTGTATTGGCTAATAACAAAAGAAAGCTACCAATTAAAATTCTAAGACAGATGAAAGGTATGGTTTATGACTTTGTTAAATCTAATAATTCAAAATCCAAAATATATGTAACCGATAATCTAGAAAATATAGAAAATATTCACAACGCAGAATTTGTATATGGTGTTGGATTGAAAGATAAGTTTTCAGAAGTAGGGATTAAAGGAATCGAGCTTAAAGATGTATTATTAGATGCTATTGAATCAAGAAATTGGGAATCCGATAAAATATCAGAATTGTGTTTACCTTATCTAAAAGCTAAATATATTCCCTATTTTAAACATTTAAGAACAGCAGGATATCTAAATGCTAATAATGAAATTGACGAGGACAATGAAATAACTGAATTTTCGCCAGAATTCATTAAAAAAGTAAATGATATGAAACAGGAAAGTTTCTATCCTTCTGCTAATTACATTAGAAAAAGAAAAGAAATCAATGATAAATATGCTACTTTTTCAGAGTTAAAATCTGATAATAATCAATTGCACATAGTTTTATACACGCCATTATTATCTAGTGAAAAAATAAATTTAAATGAATTATTAAAGTTTTTACAAGACAACAAAGAACTTTTAGAAAATAGTACTAACGGTACTCATTTTAGAAAACTGATTTGTTTGTATGATTATTTAAAATATAAAAAATAACTACAGCTAACAAAGTACTGTGCTAAAAAAAGTAAAAAACTATTCATTTTTGACTGAAATACTTCTGTAACTTTAGTCAAATAATATCATACCTCAAAAACAAAATCGAAGATTCAACGTAGCTTATCTCATAATCCAGTTTAAAAAACATAATCAATCAATTTGTAGCTCATTAAGTCCAACCATTAAATTCTGGAAGGCAGGTAATAAGGTGTTCGTCAGTCGATCCATTTTGTTCCATAAAACATATCTACAAGCCAGTTCGGTATATGGTCGGTATACCGTTTTTTAAAAACGACTCTTATCTCCTACCCCATTTAGCAATTATAAGGCTTGCATATACCATAAATAGTACCACTACGGCGACACGTCCTCGTTGGCACTATTTATTTGTTTTATTTCACACATTCTCTCCTTCCTCACCCGTAGCTACTCTTGTACCCAAACCCAATAAGGTTTCGCTTCGCGAGCTTTTTTTATTGGGTACAACCGCTACTTCATATGATGCGAGCCTGCGGGTCACTTCGGGCAAAACCCACATTAATTTTAGCTTCAAAAGTTTATTTAAAGCTTTAATTGAAATGACTAAATTCTACAATATCTAATCTGGTTAAGCATGTGGGTCTGCGGGTGTCACATTTTTTGAACAATTCCAGCTTGCAAATAAGATAAGCTAATCCCTGCGAAAGCAGGGATCTCTTTAAAGTTCATCCAAATATTTCTTAAAATTTATATGATAACAATTCAAGGCTTATCATATTTCGCAAGAAATGCAAGAGCATCTCCTTCAGTCGGCCATTCCATCCAAGCCTAAATAGTTTTTTAAATTTCGGATTGGCCAGCTGTTAATTTCCAATAAAACCTACATCAACCACCTATAACCTCAAACCTCATCCAACCTAGTAAAAGCCAAACCGTAATTGAAAACTATTCTCAAAACCTTCCATGGCCTCCTTCAATCGGTGCACTTGCCAAAACTTAGATAGTCAGTAAACCTCCACCCAATTTCATCCGACTAGAAAGAAAAATCAAAAAATCCGCCACCCTTGCGGTAAACCGTTGCTGTGGTACGCACTTTTGCCGAAAAGGCAACGTGCTATTTACCACACCACCCTCGCTCCTCTCGCAAACGGCTCGCACCTTTTAGATTACCTGTCAAGAAAAAATTAGTCATTCATACGCAAAAATTCAGCAATAAAAAAAACATTATTTAAAAAAAAAACGAAAAAATAAAAACCGTTTTTTTATTAAAAAACTTCGTTATATATTTAAATTATCACTCTTTTATTCAAGCTTTTAATGATTAAAATAAACAAACCTCCAAAAGTATATACTGGTCATATTTACATAGAATATACAGGCAATAATATTTTCCTTCTTAACTCTAAGAAAGGAAGATCTTTTAACAGCCTCCATCTATTTGAGTATTTTTTACTTAATGACGGTCAAAGTATTCGTAATTGCTTTAAAACTGAGCTATTGGGTAAGAAGTACATTGTGGATTTTGATGGTCATTCAATATTTAAATTTAATGAAGAAAGTCACACCTATGAACCCGATGATTGGTCTTATTTAATAGAGTTTGTACCTCATTCAAATAAAAATATTTTCATGGTAGCCGGTAGGTTAAGACTATTTAATGAAATTAGCGCAGTTGACGGCAGAAATGAAACCTTTCGCTTTAATATTATTTTAGATAATAAGGAAGAAATTAAAAATCTATTTATATAAATATTGGAATTAAAAGACATTGTATATTTATAAGGTTTAATCAAGAGGAAATAACATTTTTAAAAGGATTAAATATCTTTTGAAAATAAAAAAATAAGCAAAGTTAGTAGCCTTTCTTTAGCCAACGCTTTTACCCTATAAAGTTCAAGCCTGCGGGTTTTGAACAAAACTTTTTTAAGCAAATAATTTAGTTTTGATTCAACCATTTCCGATAAAAAACTTTTATCCAAAAAACTTGACAGGGTATCCACGGCTACTTTGGTTTGGCTTTCTTTTTTCTTTTTCTTTTTTTCCGAAAAATAATGAAGGGGAAGTTTTAGTCTTATAAAATATGAATTGGCACCTAAACAACCTACTGGTAAAAATGCCCAAACTATTTAAATTGAAGTCAAAAAATAAAGGCCCTTAATTAAAAGAGCCTTTACTTTGAAAGTATATTCTTGAAGTTACTCGCGAACTTGTTTCATTTAATAAATTTACGAATTACTTTTTAAAATATCTAAAAATGAAATTAAGGAATTTGGATACTACATAACTCGCAGATGCACCAATACTGGCCATAACAACAGTAAACAAAATATCATCCAAACTAATATTAAAGACCATGGATAATAAAGTCCCACCCAAAATCCCAGCTTTAGTATTTATGTTTGTTAATTCCATGCTATTCTTGTTTCTCCGATTTCTCGTCGATAACCACTGCCTGACTTACAGCCGTAATCACAGTTCCGGCAACAGTCAAATAAGTAGCAATGGTGACAACCAAAGCAGGTATACTGATTGGCGCCGCAATAATAGCACCTCCTGCAGTTGCCAATGCAATCCCTATGTTTCGTAAAACTCTGAAAAACTTCGGAGTAGGATTTGTATAACGTTCTAATAAATTCATAATGATATGGTTTTTGTTTAATTCCTCTACATTCCCTCTCCTTTGGGGAGGGTTAGGGAGGGGCCTTTTATAATTAATGAAATGTCTTCTTTGCGCTCTATAGCTTGATGACAAAGTGAAAGTAATTTTTGCATAGCCAGTCTAGAAGACCAACCTTTCCCAATCCCTGACAACTGACTCACTGGAGCCAAACAACCTTCCAGTTCCTTTAAGGCATCATTAGCCGGATGAATCAATATCAAAGTCCGTTGATAAACACCAACAACCTGCAAGTGATCCTTAAACCGATTGGAAAAACGAGGTTTCAATTCATAAATCCCTTCAGGAATACAAGAAACTTGTCGTTTATTTTTCAGCCAGGGTAACTCAATCATAAAACAGATAAAATGTCCATTGACAAAGAGGGCACTATTCGTACCCTCTTTAAAATACTGTCTATGAAGTAACAAATCCATCCTACAGAGTGTCTACAAGTGCCACAGAAAGCGCATTGAAAGCCCCATTTTTCAATGGATACATTTCACCATTCACTTCCTGATAAAACTCGATCCCAACCATTTCCATAATTGGTAACACCGAGTTTGGAGTTAGTCCAACATTCAAAGCTATAGGAGCCGTGTCTGGAGCAGTGTAAGGTAAAATCCCCGAGCTTGCAGTTTCAAAAACGAAAATCTCATTTACGAAATCCACCTCAGTAGCACCCATTACAATGTTAAAATGCGTGGTCCCTGAAGGAGCTGCAATTCGTACCGTAGGACTAAAAGCCACTAAAGTAACATCAGCATCCCCAGTCACTCGATCAAGAGCAACAATAAAAGGAGCGAACAAAGTAGAGCCCAGTTTCCCGTTGAGGTTAAATTCAAAGCCTAAAAAGCTACTCAAATTCCCATCCTGTACAGTACGGTCACCTCTAAGATTTACGGGATCCGTTTTAATAATAGCCACCAGATCTTTAGTTAATCTACTAACCACACGTTTGTCTTTTGCGTTTTGCAACAGCACGCGAATAGAATTCCGAATCAGCTTACCGGCTTTCCCGGCACGCCCAAATTCAGAACCATTCTCACGAGTACGTTGAAACGCAGGATCTGTAGCAATTCGGTTGCCATCTATACCACCTTTGGTACGTGCTAAATGTCCGTCGCTACTTTTGTAAAAGGAAATATCATCCAGAGTTCCCTTTAATTTAATAATACCAGTTTGTCTTGCCATGGTTTCAAAGTTTTTTATTTCGTTAAAACTCCGTATATTTAATAAACCATCCCAAAAGCAGGTCCCTCCCATGCCGAAAATGGCTTTTTTTGCCATTTTAAGCTTAGGATAATGGTAGTATCATGTATAGATAAAGTATGGATAAAGTATGAGCACCCTCAGAAGACTATGTATTTACCCAAAGGATATTATGCGTATCACAGGAAGAAGTGAACGCCATAGTCGCCTATTGTTTAAGAAAATCAAAGACCATTTTGGGAAACAAAAACATCAGGTAGTTACCTTCAAGGAGTTTTCAGAATATACCGGTATTGAAGAAGATGTAGTCAATAAATATATTTAATCCGACACACATATATAATATCTGTATCAAGAAGGAATCAAGGCTGCGTATAACAGCACATTCTATTTCCTATTAAAAATCGATAACCTTATCCAAAGCATCATCCGCATCTTTCTGGATAAAATTAGATTGGTAAAGAATTGTGGTTGTAATTGAAGAATGTCTATATAATTTTTGAAGCATTTGGATTGAAATACTATCCCCTGAAATATTACCAAAACTATGTCTGGCAATGTGCATGCTCAATTTTTTTTCAATGCCAGCCTTCTCTGCAATAATTTCTAATCGTCTATTAAAGTTTCTAGTAGCTGTCTTAATTCTCATTCGTAAGTATCGCTTATCACTGATATCTACTCCTTCTAATTCTTTAAACAGATAAATAGAATCTTTATCCCTCTCCAAAATATTCAAAATAGCTAGAGCCTTTTCAGGAATTTTCAAGGAGACAAGTTTATTGTTTTTTCCCATTCTATACTCTAACCGGCCATCCACGAAATCTTGCCATTTTAGCATAAGCACATCACTAACCCTAATTCCTGCAAAATAGAAACTAATCAACCATACATTTAAGGCATACTGCTGGGCATTTGTTAGATCCGCTAAGTTTTCTAACAGTTGGACCTCCTTAACATTCAAACCTACTTTTTTCGTTTCTGGAAACTTAATCTGGTATTTCCCTTTCCCAAAAGGATAGCTTTTATTTTCCATTGAAAAGTCTGAAACAGCCAGGTTTAAAATGGTACGGATCATGATCATATAATTCACTACAGTTCTTTCAGATAGCTTGCGTTTATTCAGTAAAAAACTATCAAACTCCTTAATGAGTTTTAAGTCTAATTCTATTAAATTCAATGAATCTCTTTTAGTAAAATCCTTAAAAACTTTTAGGCGTTGTTTTTCAATATCCAATTGATGGAATTGTTTTCTATCTTTTATACGTTTTAGGTAGTATTCGGAAACGACAAAAAAGTCATTATTAGTTTTATTTAAAATCTTATTCTTAATTCCAGAAACAGAAATATACCCATCATCTACTTGTGACTCTATGATATTCCTATTGGTATCTGATAATTGTTTTAAAATAAGTTGATTAATGTGCAAGGCATCAGGATGTGCTTTTTTAACAATGTTATTTTTATCATCCCAATCAGCCAAACGAATATATTGGCCAATGTACAAAAACGATGTTTTTCTATCTTTTATAATTCTTATAGCAATTGGATATAATCCTTTAGAATTAATTTTCTTTCTCAAAACCGCTTTTACTGAAGACATTTTTTCATCATTTTAAGACTCCAAAGATACAACATTAGAAAATACAGGTACAACATAGGTACAACATTTTATGCTTTTAATTGCTTTTAAACGATATCAACGAAAATTAAAACCCTTGTAAATAGCTGATTTTACTGCGTTTTGTTGTTTTTTGAATTCCTAATGGTCAGATTCATAACTCGGAGGTCATGGGATCGTGCCCCATTCTCGCTACATAACTGGAAGCCTTGAACTTATGTTCAGGGCTTTTTTTTGTGCTTTACTAAACTGTTGGTTGTTGGTGAATGTTTCGGGTTTCAGGTTTAAAGCTCAAAAATCTACAAACGTTAATGGTGAATGGTAAGTTGTGAATTGGACATCTATATGTTGTCTCCACCTCTTTGTTAACCATAAACTCTAAATTATACTTTTTAAGGATGCTTTTTTAGTTAAATAATATTATTAACTAATCTATTGATTCAGAACATTCTGAATTGTAGAAGTCTACGACATCTTTTATGTCTTCTTTACTGAATCCTTTTTCTCCTTCTTTAATTTTGGTTGCTAATACGGTACAATCTGAAAAGTATTCGCTTCCTTGAGTTTTAAAGCTGTCTGCTATAGTTATAAATGACACTGAGGTATCTTTATTTCCTAATAGGATTACAAATGTTTCCTTATCCCGTTTAACACCATAAATGATCGCTGTTTTGGTTTTCATAGGAATAGGCGCCATACCTAAAGCAGCGCTAGTAGGTGACCAAACAAAAGAATAATCGCCATAGTTGCTTAATTTATACAAATTTACTTTTCCGTCTTTTACCAAGTCATAAAGTTGAAAATTATTATCGTTTTTACCAGTGGGAAAGATATAGGCCATTTTGGGTTTTAGATCTTTTCGCTTGGAACGGGGATTCACATAACCTGAAATAGAGTCTAAATGCTCATATTTGATTTTCACCTTTTTGTCCTTTCTTAGTTCCTGAAACTTGATTTCTTTTTTCTTAAACGTCACGTAGCCTGTTTGAGTGGTTCCATCTTTATAGAACAAAACAGATTTTGTTTGTGCGACACTATGAATATTATAAGTTATTAGCAGTAAAATTAGTCCTGTTTTCAATAGATTATACATCTCTATATTATTTTATTTTTTTAAATCTACTACTTATTTTTAAACTAGTCTCTAATTTTATATTGTATTCTTATGAAAGCTTGTGGTGGTATTGGTTAGCGGTTGTTAGACGGTGTTTTTTTGGATTGTGAGAGAACTAGGTACTGGTTGTTACTTGGCTTTTTATGATGTTTATATGGGGATTACATGGGGATTATATGGAGTTAACATGGAGATTATACGCTATACATACGCTATACCTATTGCTTAAGTAACTAATTTACATTACCTTAGTATTATTATGGCAAGACAAAGAGGTATTTTTAAAATTAGTGGAACGATTGGTGATATCAATTTTTTCATTACCACAGGGAAAGGTTTTCTTAGAAAAGCTGGTGGAGGCTTTAATGGAGAAAAAATACGCACAAGCCCAAGGTTTGTGAGGGTGCGCGAAAATGCGAGTGAATTTGGCAAGAGTAGCAGATTAAAAAAACAATTTAGGTTGGCATTAATGCCCTTTTTTCATGGGATTAAGAACAAACCTTTTCATTCTAAGATGATGCAGTTGTTTTTAGAGATGAAGGATTTAGATCCTGTTTCTAGACGCGGAGAAAGACATGCAAACCAGGGCTTACAAACTGCCAGGGGCAAACGCTTGTTGAAGCAATATGTCTTTACACGAAATAGCGCTTTATTAAGTGGGATATATAGTGATGCTTCTTTTGATTGGAATACCCAACAACTAACAATTAAAGACTTTAACGCCAGTCATTTTAAGACTCCTAAATCTGCCACACATATTGGCATTACTCTAGGGGTTTTGGACTTTGATTTTGAAAATTTAGAAGGGGCTTTAGAGCTCTCCCCTATTTTCTTCTTGGAAGTAAAAACTGGTACAGCAACTTTTACACTTAATCCTGAACACGTTCTTGTTCCAGCTTATTTTGGGGTTGCGGTTTTAGGTTTGCGCTATTATGAGGTGATAGGCACTGAGGTTTATGGATTTGCTACTCCTATTGGGGTGCGGGTTTTGGATTGTTTGGGAAACCCATAAATTGACGCGATTGCTGTATATAAACTGAAATGGTTTCCATTTTGTTGATGTTAAACAGTTGCCTAAATTATGTAGCAAACCTGTTTGTACAGGTGAACTTGTTTGAGTTGTATTCAAACTGAAACGTTAACAAAAAGTAGAGCGTTTATCTAAAAATGAACAAGGTGCTATCCCCTATTTTGACTTAGAGACTAAGCAAATAATTTCTTCATTATTTCCCCTTTATGGTTAACCGTAAAATTATAACTTAAAATTCCATTAAATTCCCCCACATAGATACTATTTATTAAAATACGTATTACTACTTATATGGGGTTTCGTTTAAAGCTTATATATTAGTAATCTAAATATTACGATAATATGATATTGGTAATTGTCTATACCCACTAGTTAGCAACAAGTAAAATGAACCTCTTGAATAAATGAAGAAATATTTCATAATAGAAAAGTATAAAAAAAGAAATTCAAGAAGAGCTAAAAAAATTCATTCGAGAAATCTTAAGAGCAAGGAGAAAAAGAAACTAATTAGGAAAAATTATGAAGGAAATTCTAAAATAGAAGTTGCCGAAAAAAAATCATTAAAAGGATATACAAAGATTACCGCACCAGTAAAGTTTTCTTTCACGAAATATCCTACAGAAACGATAGACTTTATAAGTAAACTTGAAAGACAATATGAAAACAGGAAAAAAGTATTTGTCAATTTGAGCAAAATTATCGAATTAGATTATTCTGCAATTGCAGTATTAGTTTCAGTAATGTTTACTTTCAAATCTCGAAACATAGATTTTAACGGTAATTTCCCTGAAAATTTTATCTTAAAGAAAATGCTTATTGATTCTGATTTTTTCAAGTATTTAAATCGACCTATTGGAGATAAATTAGAATATAGCATAGGTAAAAAGAACCAAATATTTACCAGAGCAAATAAAGAAGTTAATTCTGAACTTGGTTTAGTAGTTATGGAAGAGGCTAGCCAAACAATTTGGAATGAAAAAAGAATTTGCAAAGGACTACAAAGAACACTTTTAGAACTAATGCATAATACAAATAATCACGCAGACGAAAACGCAAAAGGTGTTAAACATTGGTGGTTGTCAGTAAACCATAATGCAAAAGAAAATAAAGTTTCATTTGTATTTATCGATTACGGTGTAGGAATATTTGAAAGTTTAAAAAGTAAACCACCTACTAATAAATGGTTTGGAACTTTTGAGAAAATTGCAACTAGAGTTAAGTATGGTTCAAATGATGAAGTTTTAAAATTATTATTAAATGGAGACCTTCATATGACAGTAACAGGAGAACATTTCAGAGGTAAAGGTTTACCCGGAATAAAACAAGTGCAAGACCGTAACCAAATAAGCAATTTGCATTTAATTAGTAACAATGTTTATTCCAACGTAGGAGAAGATAAATACCAGAAATTAAAAAACAACTTTAGTGGTACTTTTGCATATTGGGAATTAACAAAAAGTAATACAAACATAGAATGGACAATATAAAAATAAAAGTAAGTGAGTTCTCAATTGTACCAGGCTCACGAAAAAGAGATGAAGGTAAGAGTGCACATTCAGGAGAAGAATTTAGGATAGATTATCTAATCCCAAAATATCTTGACGCTCTGGAGCATAATGTAAAATTAATAGTTGATTTAGATGGCACAATAGGTTATGGTACTTCTTGGCTTGAAGAAGTATTTGGTGGGTTAGTTAGAGCTTACAACAAGGAAGACGTTAAAAAAACTTTAGATTTTATATCTAACGAAGAACCTTATTTAATTGACGATATAAAACACTACATAGAAGATGCTACAAAAACTAAATAAACCACTAATAATTTCAGGAGTATCAATTTTAGCAGGTTTTTACTTATGTATTTTTATAAAAAAAATTACAAATTTATCCCTTAATTCAGAAGTTAGTATTGAGATAAATCCATTAGAAATACTAACTACTCTAATTACTGTATCCCTTGCAATCTATGTAACCCGCACACTTGGCAAACAAAATGATTTGGAAAAAACAGAAAAAATTTCGTTAATTCAATACTTGACAGACTTTAAAGATTTAGCAAACGAAAAAATATACAATATTTTAAAAGAAAAGAAATTTGGTTCACCTTCAACTAACTCGGATTTAAAAGTATTGCGAAAAAAGGCTAGTACAATTATAAATTTAGGTCAAGAATTTAATTATTTTCAAAAAAACGAACCTTTAGGAATTGACTTAAATAACAAAGTCCGAGACATTTGGGAATTACTAACAGATTGTCCCGACCAATTGGACGGAAGAACAAATAAAACTGTACAAGAGGGAATAGATAGAATCAGACTTGAACAAATAAATAAAGTAGAAACTTCTTTAATCGATTTAGAAAAGATAGTTTTTAGCCTGACAATGTTAGTGAATAAAAAATAGCCAGTTGCTAACAATGTATATAAAAAACAGGCGAAACAGCAATAAATTCAAGGCTTTTGGCTCTTATCAAACATTGTGCTTAACCGAAAGTTTCGTGCTTCTTAATCGCCAACTTTTCATATACTAACCGTTATCTTCAATTACTCACTCAAACACCAATTATTCTTAAATAAGATAAACATATATTTATCTTTAAAATTTAAAACTATATAAATATGGCAAGATGTACAGCACCAACATATGGACACAGAACAGAAAGTGGAAGAGCGAGCTGTCCTGCTTGCGGAGGGAGAAGTTATATCAGATATAATAGTTATTCTTCATATAATGATAATTATTCTTCTTCACCATCTTATAATTCAGCAAGTCGTGGAAGTAGTAGCGGAGGAACTAAAAGAAGAGCAAGTTGGTCATCTGTAGGTTCTACAGTTCTATATACACCAGCTGAAATTAAAACATTAACACCTGTTCGTGAAAATATTGAAAAGCGTATTGAAAAACCAGATTTACGTGATATTTTTCTTTGTCATGCTTGGGATGACCGAAAAGGTTCTGCTAAAGAATTACACGACTTATTAGAATCGAAAGGAGTATCTGTTTGGTTTAGCGAAAAAGATGTTGCGTTAGGCTCACCATTAATGCGTGAAATTGATAAAGGGTTAGTAAAGTCTAAAGTTGGAATAGTATTAGTCACACCTTTATTTTTAAAACGAATCTCTGGAGGAAGTATTGCCGATAAAGAACTTTCTGCTCTTCTTTCTCGAGATTTAATTGTGCCAATTATTCACGATACAACTTATGAAGATTTAAGAGACGTAAGTCCTTTGCTTGGTTCAAGAAGTGGATTAAGTACAACAGAAGATTCAATGGAAGAAATTGCTTCGAAATTAGCTGAATTAGTAGCACCTCAATTTGTAGATAATTAGAATCAAACTGTTTAGGAATGAAATACGAAATAATAGAAGAGAAAATAGTATTTGACAATTTTTTCACAATAAAAAAAGCAAAAATAAAGCACGAATTATTCGATTCTAATACAATAGAAGTTGATAGACTTTGTTTCGAGAGAGGTGATTCTGTTGCTATTTTAATTTATGAAAAGGATACTGACACTTTACTTTTTACCAACCAATTTAGATATCCAACAATAAAAGAGAAAGATGGCTGGATATTTGAGCTAACAGCAGGTAGTCTGGAAAGCAATGAAGAGCCTAAGAATAGAGTTAAAAAAGAGGTTGAAGAAGAAATAGGATATAATGTAAGCGAAGTAGAATTTATTTGTTCATTTTTTGTCTCACCAGGAGGTACTTCTGAAAGAATTTTACTTTACTATTCAGAAGTTAATTCTTCAGATAAAGTTTTTAATGGCGGCGGAATGAAGTATGAAAAAGAGGATATCCAATTAATCAAAATAAAAACAAAAGATGTAATTCAACAATTTAAAGAAAATAAATTTCGAGATGCTAAATCCATAATTGGAATTCAATGGTTTCTAACAAATAAAATTTAATGAGACAAGTATTTGGAAAACTAATAAAAGAATTAAACAAACATACCAAACCAAGAGAGGTGGGTAAAAATAATGGTTTTGTTATTGATACGTAAAGAGAACTTGTGGAACAAGTCGCTAAACTATCTTATCTAAATAAAGACCATTTACTTTTCTTTAGAGGTCAAAAAAGTGATTATAAAAATAAGACTGATAAATCAAACCTATTTAAAGTAAAAAAAATAGGAACATACCATCTTAAATTTTTATTTCTCCCCCACTAACCTCATCAAACCTGCTCATTAAATCAAAACAATCTGATTGTATGGTTTTCCATATGTTGCCTGTATATTTAAAATTATAATATAAAGATTCATTACTATCCTTGGCATTATTACAAAGTACTACTTCCAGTCTATCTCCCTCTTCTAATTGTAGGTTTTTATCGAATGCTTCAGGCGTGTTTAAGGTATTGACTAGTAATTCTGCATTTATTTCAAACCTAGGATTTAGATACTCTGGTAAAACTGGAGACCCCATGACGATGTGGTTTTTATCCTTGTTGTACCTATGTAACAACCAATAATAATTGAGTTCTTCAATGTCTATATTAGCATCAAAGCAGGTACAAAACTTTATTTTATCAGATACTTTACACATATATTTTTAAGTATGAAATAATAAAGACTTTATTTCACGAATACTGGTTGGTGAACTATCTGGTAAAAATATTTGTATGGTTGGTGGCCTAGTCATTTTATGTTTTTAAATCAAGATTTTATATTAAACCAAGATCTTTAGCAATATCACTAACTAATTTACTCATTGGTCTTTTATGCAAATCTTTATCTCCAGTATAATTACCAACTAAAGTACGCTTGAATAATTCTGGCTGTATTGAAAGCTTATCAAAATTGTATTTTAATGTTTTTAAATACGATTTATTATAAATCTGACTTTTAATAATTAACTCTTCTATTAAATCTGTCTGGGTTTGATAAATGCCTTCTATATGAAATACATCATTTATAGTTTTTGTAGTTATATTTGAAGGAGTTGGTTCATCAAAAGTAAAACCGATATCTTTTGGGTCTTTAGTGATTAAATATTTAGCTTTAGAGTAAGCTGTTAATTTGAATTTATAATCCGATTTAATTGCTTTAATTCTATTGTTTGTGTACAACTCAAATTCGACAACATTATCACTTTTTATTCTGTTACAGGAAGAACAAGCAGGGTATAAATTAAATAAACAAATACTTAAAAAAGGATATTCTGATTTAGAATGGTAATGATCAACATCAAATTTTGCCGAATAATCATTAGTAACAGATGATCTTTTTGCGGATATCGTGAGTTGTGAATTACAGTACACACAAGATTTTATACCGATTTCTTTAAAATACATTGGGTAAAAACTACTCCTTAAATTTCTATATCCTAGTGCAGTTAGTATTTTGTCTTTTATTTCTGTTTTACAAAGTGTTACTTTACCTGTTTTACTAGTTTTAGGATAAGTTGGAAGGCTCCTAAATTTATCTTTTTCATTATTTATTTTTATTGAGTCCCAAAGTAAAATATCGGGATTGCTATCAAATAATAATATTACTTCTTCTAGGTAAGTTTTGTCTTTTAAATTAGTAGTTTTTTTGTTTAGTTTTTTTAATTTAGTAATTGCTATCTCTCTTTGTTCTTCAATTTCATTAAAGAAATTAGACTGAATAGACCTGACTTTATCTACATGAATAGCTATCATCTTAACTTATTTAAGTTAGCAATTTGCTCATCTATAAAAGCATCCTTAGAGTTTTTATAAGCTAATGTATACAATTCTATTAAACTCATATACAAAATAGGCTCTCCTACAACCTCAATTACCTTTTTACAATACTCTTTGTTGTATTTCTCATTAGGTTTATTTGTTTTTGATAACTTATGTTCAATATCTTTTATTTCCAATTCTACTCGACTTTTATGATTGGCTTCATCAGTTAAATTGACTTGATTTTGTTTTTCAATCTTTAAATTATTAAGATGAGTATAATTTAATGCTTCAATTACATTTTTAATTTCATTCTGAGAAAAAACACCCATAAATCCATCTTTCAAAAAGAAATCATTTGCTAGTAAATCATGAATATTTGCACCAAAGGTTGGCTGTACGTTAATTATTGCTTCACCTTTTTTTAATTTCAAAATGTTTGACGACGGAATATCTGATAAAATAAAAGGAGAATGTGTTGAAAACAACATGTTAATTCCTTTAATGTATGGAATATCTAGAGATTTTATTCCTGTTAAAATATGCTGAATAAATTCTTTTTGATGAGCAGGATGAAAATACAATTCTATTTCATCTAGTATTAAATTAATATATGCGTAATTAATATCTTCTGGAGAGTTATTACTAAACACAGAATTAACATTTATTATATGATATAAAATAGACTGTACTGAATGAATTAACTGCTGTTCCCCTGAACTTAAACCACTAAAAACGGACTTATTCTCTTTAGATTCTATTTCCTCAAGATGTATTTCTATGTTAAAAAGGGAAGGTGGTATTAAATTAATTATTTCAGAAAGTTTGGATGTGTTTATTCTTTTTGATAATTCTTTAATAGGAATATGAAAATGCTCATTCTCCTTATTCCATTTATAGTTTTCATCTTCAACTAAGGGATTCTTTTTAATATAATTTATTGCTTGATTTAACTTAAAGGTAATGTGACTGTCATCTTTTTTTATTGCTTCGATATAACTTTCTAAGTTGTATTTTTCATCGGTAGTGAAAGAAGGTTGTTTTTTATTATTACCTGAATTATCCGTTAAAAATACTTTATACTTATCGTAGGTACGTGCAATTTTAAATAATTTTTTAATAATATACTTTTCAATTTCTTCTTTAAATTTAATTTCTACATCCCTGTTATCTATTTCAAAGCCTTCATATATTATATCTAATAATTTTGGAGTTTTCTTATTTAATTTTTCAAAAGTCCAAATACCATCTGAACCAATATTGTGATCATAAATATTTTCTATTTTACGTCTATTTAATTTAAAGGTTATTGCTGTAGCAATCTGTTTCTTACTTAGTTTTAGATGTTCAATTGATTTAGTTTCAGTTAGTAAGTTTGATATTAATCTTGATTTAGCTAAACCTTCTTCTGTATTAACATCAATCTGACCTTTAATTCTCATAGGATTAATGACAAGAGGTGTTTGATAACCATCATTTTTATGAAATAAGGCTCTAATCCATTCACCTACATGATTTGTGTTTAAACCATAGAGTGAATAATTAATTGCAATTGAATAAAAAAAGAATTCTAAATCTTTTTTGTTTTCTGTATCATATTTTTTGAAATCTTTAAACTTTGAAAAACTATTGTCTGCTTTTTTAGATTGAGAAGAAAAACAAACATCTAAGTCATCTAGCCGTATACAATAAATTTTATCATTTACTGAATAGTATATATCCAAGTGAACTCCTTCTTCTATATGCCAACTGCTTAAATCTTCAGGGTTTTTAAGTATTTTATACGCTACTGCTAAATTATGTATACCTAAAAATAGTAACTCTATCAGTGTGCTTTTTCCTGCTCCATTTTCTCCAACTATTGCAGAAATATTAATATGTAAAGGATCTTGATTATCTCTATTAATAGAATAAAGATCAACATCTTTCTCTGGTAGGTAAGTAAACGTTACTTTTTCTTTGTCAAACTCATAAATTGAATAAAAGCTATAATAAGTATTCTCTTTAAGTACTTTTAAATAATCCGTTAGTGTTGGATCGTTTTCTATATCAACTCTGTTCTTCGTTTTTATTCCTAATAACTTAAATCCTTTCATTTTATTTTAATGTTTTTAATTAAACTACTAATAGTTTTAAGTTTAATCCTTATTCTAAAGGTATCCAATTTAAATTCTTAACTCTACTAGAAACAGTATCTTGAGCATCAATTTTCTTATCAACAATATGTGAAATAGTGCATAAGGCATTCATTCTCTTTTCCCAAGACAAACTGCGCGAATCTATCATTTGATAATAGTTGCTTAATAGTTTAAAAAAATCAATTTTGCCTTTATTTAGAGTTTCTTCCATCGATTGTAATTCTGCAACATTTAAAATTATCAATGGGTTAATTGAGTGTTGTTCATTACTTACATCTATACCCTCCAATTCTAATAATTTCAAAAACCTTCTTCTCATAGCAAAAGAAACATAAGAAGAGCTTAGTATTGGCTCATTAACTAATAAAACAGGATATAAATGAACTCTCTTACTCTCCTTTATTCCATGATCTCCTAAACTCATTTTGTAATCATGAAAATACTTTATCGTTTTAGAGGTCAACTGGCTTAATCCAAAATCTTTGTAAAATTTAGTGAGATTGAGGTTTCTATAATCTTCAATGGTATTGACATTCTTGTAGCCTTGTACCATTGGAATATAATTACTCTTAGCTTCTATTAATGCTATCTTATTCCCTTTTCTTAAATAGAAGTCTGCATATTCAATTTCCGACCGACCTGATAGCGAAATTTTCAAATCATCGGTAGACTTATAGGTGTAAAAAGGTTGCCCTTTTAAACTATTAACAAATATATCTTCTAAAAAAGGTTCAAAAAAAGTAGCTCCTATAAAATTACCCCAATCTGTCCTATTGCATATTTCATTAGGTTTTAAATAATCAAACCAAAAATCGTTTACAAAAAGAGAATACATTTTTTCAATAAAAAAAATATTATCAAGTACAACATAGCTTCTTAATTCATCAGCTTCTTTAAAATCTTCATTAATATAGATTGGGCTTTTCTTTAAATCGAAAAAATCAAATATTTTCAGGTCATTTGTTGCAGGTACACAATAATTTTGACGCTCACTTAGTTTATCTAGTATAACTATGGCGTCCTCTTCAGTGGAAGGTACATTTAAATAATTGAAACCTAAATTTGCATCATAACTTTTAAAGTAATTATACATCTGAAATTTAAAATAATCATCTAGATTGGTTGTACCAAAATTTTCATTTAAGAAATCTTCAAGTGGTTCTTTAAATTGGTTAGATTCACGTAAAGCGTTAAATAACGACCATGACTTAAAAAATATATTTAAAGGATTGGAAGTCTCGAAATACTGGTTATGAGGCATTTCTTTAAACATAAAAAACTCAAAAAAATCTTCACCTAGCTCTTCGCTCGTTCCTCTGGCGTGTTCTCTATCAAAATATAATAAGTTTTCGTTTGCACATAAGAGAAATTTAAAAATAAGCTCTCGATCTTCAGGAGCGTATTGATGTTGTTCCGAATCATTAAATTCTGAATCACCCAAAACCAATTGAAGGGCATATAAGCAAGTGACTCTTGTGTATAGAGTATAATTTATCTCGAGAGAAACGTATTTTCTCATCAACTCTATAAATAGCGCTGATTTTTGTTGATTATTATTCTCTAAAAAAAGAAATTCGGAACATTCTAATTGAGTATCTCGAGAATCATCAAAGTATGTCGCTGAAACTGGTTTAAGCTTCGCATTAATCATACTTATAGTAGTAATAACCTCTTTTTTTGGCAAATGCCTAATTAAACTGAGTGGATTTTCAGGAATATCTTCTCCATAGAAATCACTATATTTTACAGGTAATCCTATCATATTCAAATAAGTTTATTTAACCTCAAAAACCTCCCGCAAAACACTCTGCATCATCATCTCACTATGTTCTTGGCTTTGTTGTACTTCTTGCTCTAACCCATCACATAAACCCATTAAAGTATTTACTTTTTCTACAATCGCTTTTTGTTCTTCTAGTGGTGGAAATGCTATTGGTGTACTCCTCATTTGAGTTTTATTAATCGATGCTAGATTTGTTGTTCGTTTTGCACAACTTTCATAATAATCGCGAGTCACCCTAGAATTTATGAACTGCATAAAAAAATGATTATTCATGGTAGAATCAAGATATGGTCGCACTCTAAATACATGATTTTGATATATACAACCTTGAATTTCTGAACTCCAAATTGCGCATCTTCCTACTTTATCTGGATCTCATCCTTCAATCATAAGCAGGTCATTTCTTTTCAACTGATATTTTTTAAAGTCAGTTTTAGAAACCAGAATTTCTTTCATTAATTCAAGGTTTAAAAAACCTCTCTGAACATTAGCTACTCTTAAATATGGAATGTTAATTAAATCTGTTTGATTTCTTTTCCCCTTAGTTACTCCACCTGTTATACTAGTCAAATCTTCTAATCTACACCAAACCCAACCTTCAGGTAATTCATAAGGAATTTCCTCTTTAGTAATTAATGGTAAGGCTTTTTCCTTTTTTATTTTTTTGTCTATTATAAGTTGTGCTTTCTCTTCTTGAATACGTTTTAATAAAACACTTGCATCTTCATTATCAGGATTATTAGCTCTCCAATCAGCGGTCAACTTTCCTTGTACAGCTAGTTGTAAAACAGTTTCTCGTAATTTTTTAATGTTGATGGTTTCATTAAAGACACTTTTAAAATGGTCTTGTAAAAAAGTCCATTCTTGTTTTGCGTTATTGGTAGTGAGTTGGTTTAATGCTGATGTTACAAAATCTTCTTTTAAAGAAATACGAGCTACTGTTAATTGCTCTAATTGTTCTACTTCTTTAAAAAGGGTTTCTACTACTTTTACGATTTCTTTTTGTTCTTCTAGTGGTGGAATTGGGATGTTAAGTTTTCCCATATCTGTTTTATTAAAACCTGCTTGAGCTGAACGTGTACAATTTTGAAAAAATTCCTGCATATAAAAAGAACTGAAAATTTGATAAACAAAATTTTGTTCTAATAATTCTCTGCTCCAAATTAATCTAACCAAGGCAACATTATAAGCTCCATTCTTTCCGTAAAAAATTTTACCTATAGAAGCTCCATATCTTCCAATCATCACATCTTCTTCTGTACATCTTTTAGAAACACTATCTTCTGGAACATAAACAGGAACAGGTCTTTTTCCAAAATCACGAATCTGATATAATTGAATATACCCATCCTTTTCTGTTGAAGAAAACATTGCTTTTGGAGGTTGTGAACCTCCTTGCATTTCAAATAAAGTTTTAAATTTTAATTTCAACCAAGTTGAAGGCACATCCAATTGATCAATACCGTTACTTTCTTTTGTCAAAAACGCTAAATTCTTTTCTGATATTTCAATCAGTTTTTCATTATCCAATTTAACCTCTGGATTATCAGTTCTCCAATTAGCTGTCAATTTTCCTTGTATTGCCAATTGTAGAATCAATCCTTCTAATTCTTTGACATTTTTAGGACGAATTGTTAATTCTTTAAAGTGTTTTAGTAGTTGCATAGTTGAGATTCCTGCCTTCGCAGGAATTTGATTATTTTAAAGCTTCGGTTAAAACGTTTATAATTTCGTCTTGAATGCTAGAAATTTTTTGTTCTGTAGTTCTAAATTTTTCTAAAATTACTTCTGGGCTTTCTAAATTATCGGCTTCTTGGTGTGGGTTTTTAATATCTAGATTGTAATTACGTTTTTTAATATCTTCAATAGAGACTTTCCAAGCGTATTCATTTTCTACACGTTTGTTCCACCATTTTTTTTCAACATCAAACTCTTTAATATTAATTGGGTTTCCTTTATTGTAGCTTTTAGCCCCTTCAGGGTATTGGTGTTCATAATACCAAACTTCTTTAGTAGGTGTACCTTTTTCAAAAAACAACAAATTGGTTTTAATACTGGTGTATGGGTTAAATACGCCATTTGGTAAACGTACAATGGTATGTAGGTTACATTTGTCTAACAATTCTTCTTTTAGGCGTGTTTTCATCCCTTCGCCAAACAAGGTCCCGTCTGGTAATACAATGGCACAACGTCCTTTGTCTTTTAAGAGCTTAATAATTAAGGCTAAAAATAAATCGGCTGTTTCTTTGGTTCTAAACTTTTTAGGGAAGTTAGTTTCGGTACCATCTTCTTCTACACCACCAAAAGGCGGATTAGACAATATAATATCTAACTTGTCTTTGGCTCCCCAATCTGCATAGGGTTTGCTTAGTAAATTATCTCTACGAACTACTGGTAAATCGAAACCATGTAACATTAAATTAGTAGTACACAGTAAATGTGGCAATGGTTTTTTCTCAATACCACGTATCGATTTTTGTAAAACGTCTCTTTCTGTATAATCTTTTACTTGGTTTCTAACATGGTCAATCGCACAGGTTAAAAAACCACCTGTACCACAAGCAGGATCTAATACGCTTTCGCCCAATTGCGGATTAATCATATCTACCATAAACTGTGTTACAGCTCTTGGCGTGTAATACTCACCAGAAGAACCTGCAGATTGTAGGTCTTTTAAGATGGTTTCGTACAAATCGTTAAATACGTGGCTTTCCTTAGAGTCGTTAAAATCTATTTGGTTAATCACGTTTATTACTTGCCGGAAGAGTGTTCCGTTTTTCATAAAGTTGTACGTATCATCAAAAACAGAACGAATAATTTTTGCTCGTGGACTTAATGTAATATCCAGTTCTTTTAGCGCAGGAAATAATTCGGTTTCTATAAACTCCATTAAAGCATCTCCTGTTAAACCTTCATCATCTGCTGCCCAATTTTGCCATTTTAGGTTTTCTGGAATTGGTGATTGGTAATCATCAATAGTAATTTCCCATTCTTCCTCTTTATCGGCAAAAATCTTCATAAAAAGCATCCAAACCATTTGAGAGATACGTTGTGCATCTCCATCTACTCCTGTGTCTTTACGCATAATATCGCGTATACCTTTTATGTTTGTTGTTATGTTACTCATTCTTATTCAAGTTTCTTTTTTGCATAAGTAATTACAGCTGTACTTGCATACGCTAGTAATTCCTTTGTACCTTCTTTTATGGTGGTCTCTTTCATTCTTTCTTTTACATCCTTTAAAAGATCACCAGCACTATTATAGGTTTTGGTTATTTTTTTCGAGCTTTTATCTTCTTTTAGTTTCTTCTTTAACTTTTCAACATCTAACCCAACTTTATCATTTATTTTTTCTAAAATCAAAAGATATAGGTCATATTTCAATACTAACTGTGTTTTATTTAAAACATATTCTGGACTAGAACCTTGTTCATTTAAAAACCATTCTAAAAACCGATAAATATGTGCATCGTCTATATAAACAATAACTTTACCACTTGTTAAATCTTGTACTTCTGGCGGATGACCATCTAACTGTCTCGAAACTAATAACCAATTAAAGCTATCATCTTTAACAAGATTAAATTTCACTGAAGCTAATTCTTGCACACCATTTAGTCTACTGGGTTTTACTCGTAGCATCTCAACCCAACTATGTCTATTTTTTATTACACCCGGAGTAATATGCTTTGCTAACAAATGATACAAAAGGGCATCTTGATCTGATTTTAGCATAGAACCAAAACCATAATTTTCAATCATATCGATAAATTCATCAAAAAACCGCTCTTTAGATTTTGGTTGAAAATGATCTTTTAAACTCATAACTATGCAATATTATATATTTCGTTTTCTAATTCTTTTACGGCTTGTTCAAAATCTTTTTTCTTACCAAATGCTCTTACCAATTCTACAGGAGAACCCATTTGGCTTAAAGGTTGGACTTTGAGAACAGAACCTTGTTCTATGGATGTAATACCTTCCTGTTCGTATTTATCAAGTAAGCTGTTTAATACTTTTTGTGCGGTTACGCTGTACTTTGTAAAGTAATTTCGTTTTCGCACCTTATTTGCACGCTCTTGTCTTGTTAGGGCAGGTTGGTCGAACGCGATGTGACATATTAAATCGAAATCGTCTAAATCTTGACCAACATCTTCGCGCAATGCTTCTAATAAAACACCATGTTCTGCAAGTTCTTTAATGAGTTCTTCTTTCTTTTCAGATTCGTTCCATCTTTGGATAAAATGGTCGAGGGATGCAAATTCTTTTTCTATATTCTTTTTGGAATAATCTTTTAATGATTCTGTTATTAGTTTTCCATCTTTACCGTAATACTGAACCCGTTCGTTTACTACAGATACAGGAATTTGGTTTACGTAGAATTTTTTTACCACATGTTCTCCTCCATCAATATCTATATTTGGCGGTGTTGGTGGAAATGAATCCGTATCAAGAGGTTCTCCCGTGAATGGCGGTGTAGGATCCACCTCATCGGGAGGAACTACTGGTCCATCAGGCTCTGGCACATAAATTTGTACTGGATCCCCATCAAAATCTGGTCTTGCAAAAATGTTGGTAGCTTTTCTAAAGTCCATAATGGTAAAATAGACTTTACCTTCTGCTTCTCTAATTCGCGTACCACGACCAATAATTTGCTTGAACTCTGTTACCGATTGTATATTAGATTCTAAAACAATAAACTTAACCATTTTAGTATCAATACCTGTAGTTAGCATTTTGGATGTGGTGGCGATCACTGGAAAGCGTTCTTCAACGTCTGTGAAATTATCTAACTCTTGCTTTCCAACCTCATCGTCACCTGTAATTTTTACACAGTAATTCCAATGCTTTGCGACTAGATCTGCATTTTCATTTATTAAAGCTTGTCGCATTCTGTTTGCATGGTCTATATCTGTACAAAATACAATGGTTTTAGCGAAACGGTCTGTGGCTTTTAAGTATTCTGTAATTTTTTTAGCAACTACTTCCGTACGTTCGTCAATTGCTAAGGTTCTGTCGTAATCTTTTAAATTGTAAATGCGGTCTTCGACTTCATTTCCGTATTTATCAATTAGGCCAGCTGTTGGTCTCCAACCATCGTCCACACTTGTTGTAATTCTTACCACCTTATACGGAGCTAAAAAGCCATCGTCTATCCCTTGTTTTAAGGAATAGGTATAAACAGGCTCTCCAAAATATTCCATGTTAGAAACATCTTTAGTTTCTTTTGGAGTAGCTGTTAATCCAATTTGTGTTGCGTTATTAAAATAGGTTAAAACATCGCGCCAAGCGGAAGCTTCTGAAGCAGATCCTCTATGACACTCATCGATTACTATTAAATCGAAAAAATCTGGACTGAACTCTTTATATGCGTTTTTGTCTTCGTCTGTACTGGTTAAACCTTGATACAAGGCAAAGTATATTTGATAGGATTTATCAATCTTTCGGTTTTTAATAATATGCATGATATCATTACCAAAAGGAGAGAAATCGCCATTTTTAGTCTGAGTTAATAAGGCATTTCTATCGGCTAAGAACAAGATTCTTTTTTTGACTCCTGTTTTCCATAAACGCCAAATAATATTAAAAGCTGTGTAAGTCTTCCCTGTACCTGTTGCCATTACCAAAATAATTCTGTCTTGTCCTTTGGCAACAGCTTCTAATGTTCTATTTACTGCATTTTGCTGGTAGTATCTAGGATTCATCCCACTATCATCGGCGTAATAATCTTTTTCTACAATGTCTTTAGCTTGTGGCGTTTCAATTTCTCTAAATTTCAAATACTTTTCCCATAGTTCTTCTGGAGAAGGAAAATTATCCAAGGATAATTCTTTTTCTAAGGAACCTGTAGTAACTGTTTTATCATGAAACACAAAAGAGTCACCATTTGATGTAAAAACGAAAGGAATTTGTAATATTTCTGAATACTCTAAGGCTTGTTGCATTCCAGAGCCAACAGGTTTTTTATTGTCTTTGGCCTCAATAATGGCGATAGGAACATTGGGCTTGTGGTATAATATATAATCGGCTCTTTTGCTTTTACCTCTTGTATACATTTTTCCTTGAACAATGATACGTCCATCTGTAAAAGAAACCTCTTCCCTTACCTGTGTTCTCATATCCCATCCCGCCTTTTTAATAGCAGGATTAATAAATTTGGAACATACATCTCTTTCAGAAAGGTCTTTTTTATTCATAGATATAATTCTACATTAGGGAGTCATAGCTCAAAAGTTTTTCTGCTATTCATTTTAAGGAGAGTTTAAATATAATAAACTCTTTGAAATAAGTGATATCTAATTTTCAATTATTCTATTGATTTATCTTTTGGCTTAAATAAGACACTCAAGACTAACCAAATACCTACTATAACGTCCACAACATTCCAAATGGTTCTGCCAAGCGCAATTTTGAAAAACGGCTGAAAAAGTAATGCCAATGCTAAATATATAAATGCTTCTGTTTTGTTTTCTTTAGTATTGGCTTGATAAGCTAAAAAACTAAAGCATACGAATGCTGAAAATCGTACTAATTGGTAATAACTGTAGGGCATATCCAGGAGGCAGAGTAAAATAAAAATGGCAAGTGTTAATTTTAATAATTTCAAAATCTATACTATTGAATTATTCTAATTAAAATATAAAACTAACTACTACTTAATAATAATCCTTACGGTTTTCCTTCATTACGAAAACGACTTGAATACTATTCTAATGTTGATAACACCTTCCGTTGGAATTTTTAGTGGTTCGTTTACACCTATTACCGGCCTGTGTTTTACCGGAGCATTGTTTAGCAGTGTCATTGGTACTATTAGAAGAAGCACTAGAGAAATTAGACGCACTATTATTAGTTGATGATGCTTTAGTTGGGGGTTTACACACAGAACAGGGATCATACCCATATTGAATAGCATCATTTAAATCCACTCTGTACATGGAATTACTAAGATACCTACAAGATTCTTTATGGTATTTTTTGCCTGTTTTAGTAGTAAATACATCTTGGGAAAAACTAAAAGAAGTAACTCCTAATGCTAAAATAAATAGTAAGATTTTAAAAGGCTTCATTAGTTACTTTTTTATGTTTTCTATACCAAACTCTAAAAATACAGGTAAATGATCGGATATTTTGCGTGCTGCTTCTAAACTTTCGCAGACCTCAATATAATCTATAACTCCTGAATTAACAAACGAGATGTTACTAGAATAATATATATTATCAATAGCATGACTTAAGTAATTATTGATAGCACATTTACGTTTTAAAGTGGTTTTTGAATCTTCTAGCGCTGATTTAAAACCTTGTTGATACATACTGTCCCAAACTGCGTGACGTTCATTTAAATTAAAGTCGCCCGCTATAACCATGTTGTTTGTATTAAATCTCTCCCGATAGTCCTTAAAGTATTGGATTTCCAGTTCCGGTTTATCGTCATGCTTTCTGGAATGGAAGTTTACCAGAAAAAAATCTTCATTAGTTTCTTTTATTTTGAACTTAGCAATATAGGGTTCTCTATATATTTTAGTTTCCAACTCGGCATCTAAAAAAGGGCGTCCCTGAATACTTACTTTGCTTGTTTTCCAAATAAAAGCATATCGCTCACTCATATGTGAGGAAGGACTTTTAGTTGGGTCGCTTATCCTATAATCCCACTTGGCACCTTTTCTATTTAGCTCGTCGGCTAGTTGCGCCACTTTTTGGGCCCCTGCAGGATGTTTGGCAACTACTTCTTGAATGGCCACAATGTCGAAATCTTTTAAGATGTTAGCCATGAAGTTTATTTCTTCAGTGCTTTTTGATTGGCCTAGGTCTTGGATGTTCCAGGAGGCTACAGAAATAAGGCCGTCATTTATTTTAAACCTACAACTAGTTTCCATTTGAAAACTCTCCAAATCGCCTATTTCCGAAGGTTGAGAACCAAGAAAAAAGGCAATAAAAACTAGTAGTTGCTTAAAATATGTAAGACTCAAATTTTATTAATTGGTTATAAATTGCTTTACTATCTTAACTTTAATTGAAGCTAAATTGTTTTTATAAAAATACAGTAATGGATTGTAAATTTCCAGAGAACTAAATTTTTAATTCACCATTATGATTAATTATATGATTTACACCTGCATTTAATTTTTTTATTTCTTCTTCTTTCCATTTTTCTATTGCTAACCCAGCAATTTCGGCCTGTGCTAATGCTATTTTATTAAGCAAAGCTTTGTTTCCTACAATTTCTGCATCGAGTCTATTCTGATTTTTCTCAGTTGAAATTTTTATAGAAGTATTTATACTGTCATTTATATCCGATATTTTTTGTTTTTCTTTTACAAATGATTCGTGCTTCAACCTATCCATCATATCATCATAAGGTCCTGATTCTGCCATTAGTTTAAATAAAACTGGTGCTACTTCTATAAAAATAAATAACAGTGTTATTAACCATTTAGCCCAGAATATTGCTGGTTTTTCACTAGTTAAAATACTCAATGCTTCAAGGTGAGCTGCAAAACCATCATAATTTTCAGTCTTGTTTTCGTAACCTACATTTTTTTTGTCTAAAGTTTTTTGTTTGGAAGCTATTTGTTCATTCAAGTTTGTTTTTTCTTGCTGTTTACTTGCTAACAAATCATTAATTCTATTTTTCTCATCAATAATAGCATTTCCTTTATTATTGTTTAAGTCTTCTATTTTGTCTTGAATTGACTGAACTTCTTCCCTTGCTTTGTTCCTTTCAGACTGATTTACTCTTAATGCTCCAAGCCTCTTGTTTATAATTGAATTCGACAAAGAATCATTCTTGGCATTAACATAAGAACTATATGAAGAGTTCACTTTTCTTTGCCATACCTCTACGACTGATTGTTTGTTTTTTAAATCAACTTTTTGTTCTGCAATAGAATTTTCGAAAAATTTACCTGCATTTTCAGACAGACTCGTTTTATCATAAGTTAATTTATTTATGTCATTGTCTATTGAAGTTCTTCTGTCCTTTGAGTTGTTTAAATTTGAAACAAAAGTCGTATCTCGATTTTGCAATTCTACAGCTTTATCAATCTTTAATCTTTCGACAACCGTTTGTATTTCTGTTTCAAATATCTTCAATTCCAATGGTGTAGAAATTACAAAGCCTAATAGAATTGCCATCAATAATCGTGGCGCTGCAATTTTCCATTCTTCTTTTGTTATTTTTTGAGTTCCATCTCCTTTACCTATGGTTGAAACAATATATCTGTCTAAATTAAATATTAATAATCCCCAAAATGCACCAAAAAACAATGATGGTATTACAGATTTAAAAGCTGTAAAGAAGGCATAACCTCCAGCAAAACTTGCCATTAATGCCGTAAATACTATTGTACCACCAACACCAAAATATTTTGAGTGGTCAGTAGGACATTCTTCTAAAATTTCGATATTGGCACCTGCACACCACCAAAAAAATTTGTTAATTTTTTTCATTCGATTGGTTGTTAAATATTTTGGAAATGATTTTACTATTATTTACAGCTTGAAAAATTTGCTTCAAACCACCCTTTTTATCATTTAGACTACTAAAGTTTTCATAAAGCGTGTTGAACTTGATTTCCTCAAAAGAGCGGTTAATAGAATTGTTGAAATTCACATTAAGGTTATTGGAGAAATTATTTATTCCTAATTCTATATGTGGAAACTCTGGAATATTTACTTCTAAATTGGTTGTTTTCTCAAATAAAGGAATAGGGACCTGAATACTTTTTATAATGGGAGTTGGAAAAACCTTAATTTCAAGTTTTTTTACTATTGTTTCATTAAAACCAATTGCAGTTAAAATATATTCAAAATAATCTTGTGGTTTTAAAGTTATGTTTCCAGAATATTCAACTTCATTAATACCATTGTTTATTGAAACTTTCAATGCGTTTTCCACTTCCCAAGAAAGAATAATCTCACTACCTTGAATTAACACTTCTTTATCACTTGTGAAAACTTTTATAATAGGAGGTTCTAAATAAAGAGGGAAGGGCTTTAAATCCGTATAAAGTTTAGTTTTTATGTATTCAATTAATATGGCTAGAAGCTTGTCAATTTTTAGTGAAAGTCCAAATAGGTCATGATAAATAGTTGAATTTTCTAAATCCTCAAAATCAGTTTCAGAAAACAATAAATATTGTGTATCTTTAACTTGATATTTATTCCAAAGTTCTGGTTTTTTAGCTATGGTGAGAATTGACAAATAAATAACCAACTCTGAAAAATAATCTGCTTTTAAAGTAGCTTTTCCTCCTTTAAAGCGTGATGGATGCTGATACCCTTTAAGTCCTGTTACAAATTCTTTCTGACCCTCGATTTCTGGAATACATATCGAATCATAATCTACTAATTTTATATCTCCTTTCTCGGTTACTAAAATATTACCTTCTTGTAAATCTCCGTGAGAAATTTGATTATCTCTCAAATCTTGACACATTTTCAAAAAATTGTCGGCAAGTGAAATCAATGCCAATGAGTTAGCAAGATTCTTTTCAATATAATCTTTGAAAAGCAAACCATCTAACCATTCCATTCTTATCGTGTCAACCAATTCTCCGTTTATAAGAATTCCTTTTTCGTCATATATAAACTCTGCGAAATAGGGTAACTTTTTAGAGGTTAGGTATTTTGATATTTTCAAATATCGTTCTTCATTTTCGCCCATTGGAACGTGCCAAACACGAAATGCCCATTTTTTAGATTTATGGGTTAATTGAAACACCATATTGAAACCACCTACGTAAACAAATGGATTTCCATTTTTATTGATTCTAGCTTTTGCACCCTTTAAAGCAGGAACTTTTAAGAAAAGGTCTAGATTTTTTATTGATGTTAATATGTCCTGCTTGATAGCCATGGATTAAAATTTGTCTGAAATATTTGAAGTGTTTTGTGATGGCTTTTTATTACTTGAATTCAAGTTTGGTTTTTTATCCCATTTTGCCATTATATTTTCTATTGGTAACAATGCCACTTTGTTGTTTTTAATTGCAAATCCAAATTGCGGTTTAAGGTCAAAAAATTTGTTTTCAAATTGTTTCGTCAATAAATTATCGTCTTGAATGATTAATATATTTTCATCATTCATTCGAGCCTTAAACGACCAATTGTATGAACCAGTAATTACGGTATTGTTATCTATTATGCAGAATTTGTTGTGCATAAAACTATCTCTCGAACTATCGTTAAGATTGCCTATGTAGCCAACTTTGCCATTGAAGCTTAAGAATTCTTTGAAATCTACTCTTGATTTTTTATTGAACTTATGATTCGCAATTATTACTTCTATGTTCAATCCTTCTTTTAGCTTGTCAACTAATTTTGAGTAAATTTCAAAGTCCGTAAACCAAGCAACACAAATCTTTATATCCGATTGTGCATTCTCGATATGATCAATAATTTGAAGGTGTATATTTTCGAAGTAAGCTTTTACCATTAAAATTTGTTTGTGATGTCATTTTTATTTGGTAACGATACTTTCTTTTTAGTAGCTGGATTTGGTTGTTTATCCCACTTATCAAAAATATTGTCTTTAGTTACTTCGCGTCTGTTTACCAACAAATCTTCCAAAGGGCGTAATTGAGCTATGTCAGTTGCTTTTAGTTCTTCCACCATCTTTTCAGTAAGTTCAGAAATTGTTGGATTAGTTGATTTTAAATGGGTAATAATTAGTTTTGAATTACTAGGATTTACAAAGTCATCTTTTGAAAAAAGCAAATCTTCTGTTTCATAGTAGTCATCCCACAATTTTGGTGTGTCAGCATAAATTAAAAGGGAAAGATATATTACAAGTTCAGAGAAGTAGTCCAATCTTGAATTTACAAATTGATTGCTATGTCTTGTTGGGTGTTGATAACCTGGCAAACCTTTTATGGTGTCAGTCATTCCGTTTAATGGTTCAATAAACATTGAATCATAATCAATTGCAACAAGTGAGCCATCACCTTTTATTAAAATATTTCCGTGCTGTAAATCTCCGTGAGCAATATTTTCTTTATGAAAATATGCTGTCATTTCTTTGAATTTTTCGGCTAAATCAAGAATTTTAGAAGTATTAGTAATATTGGAATTGATATATTCTTTTAGAGTTTGACCGTCCACCCAATCCATAAGAACAATTGGGTGCAATGTGCCATTTACCAATACTGCATCATCAATATATTTGAATCCTGCGAAATATGCGTTATTCAAATTCTCCAAATAATTAGAAATTTCAAGCGAACGTTTTTTTGCATCTCCAATATCTGCAATCCAAAGTCGAACAGCTACTTTATTTCCTGTTTTTTTATGAAATGGAAAAACAGTTGTGTAGCCACCTGAATATTGAATTATCCTAGAACCATTTTGGATGACTGAACCACCAATTATTTCATTTGATCTAAAGCTAACGTGTGGATTTCGCATTGCAGTAACAATATCTGTTCTAGAAGGGTAATTTGACATAATTAGAATTTATCAGTTATATTTTGCGAAGAATTGTTTGGTGTTTTAGCATTTGGTTCAGGTTCTTCGATACTAATTGGTTCACTTTCTTGACTTTCATTCTTTTCTGAATTTTCAGATTTCTCAATCTCTCTATTATTTTCTTCGCCTTGGGTTGAAGGTTCTTTTTCTTCCTGTTGTTCTTCTGTTACTTCTATTTTTTCATCAGTTTCGATTTCTAATTGATTAGCAGATTGCTCTTTTCCCTTTTTACCAAATAACAACTCCTTTCCTTTTTCTATTATTCCTTTTTTAGGCTTTTCGATTTCAGTTTCTTCATATTCGGAAAGTTTATTTTCAACAGGTTCAATTTGTAGAGTTTGTTCAACAGAAATTTCAGAATTTGAATTTTCTTGCTTAAGAATTAATTCTTTCTCTTTTGCTTTTTCGGCAACTTCAATTTCCCCTTGTTGTACTTTTACAAGTTCGTTAATATTCGAAACGTCTTCTAAAACGTAGGTTAATTGGTCTTTTCTGTCTTCTTCTATTTTAATTGACAAAAAGGCTGTATCATCATTACCTAAATTCTCATTGTATCTTTCCTCATTTACAAAACGCTCAAAATCTTTTTGATTTTCCCAGACACTAATCTTGCTTATCGCATTTTCTTTTTCATTTAAAAACCACTCTGCAAGAGCATCTGTCATTAAATAGAATGTACCAGAAGTCAAAAGGCTTTCCTTTATCTGTTTTTCTCCTTTGTGATTGTTTCCTAAACTGCTCAAATAATCGGGAAAATTGTCAAAAACAATAGGTTCTTTTTTTGATGATAGAACAATGCATTCTTTTGAAAAATCTTTCATTTTTTTTGGAACAAAAAACAAAAAGCTATCTCCCAATGCATCTGCCTTCCAAAACCATTCTTTCTTCTTTTTGTAGAATCTTAACCCAACAAAAGTTGCTAGTCCAGATTTTTTTCTATTAAAAGCATTTTTAGTGAACCACTTTGCATCAGGCTTATTTACGATTTCAGTAACTTGTTCTAACCATTTTTTTTGACAATCAATTATAAATTGAGCTTCATCAAACTCTTTAGAATTAACCCATTTGTTCACTAAAACGTCAGCCCAAATTTTTGGAAAGAAAGATTTAGATACACCGTCAGAAATGGCGAATTTATTTTGTGATTTATCATAGGCATATCTGTCCGCACAGTCATAAAATAGTTCTGATTCTTTTGACGTGATATATCCTTTAATTGATATTTGCATTTAAGTCAATTTAAAGATTACGCGATTTTATCTGAACCACCAGAAGAACCAAAATTGATGAATTTTATAAATAATTCAGGGTCTGCATTAGAAACAAAACCTCTTGATTCAGGATTAGCTTGAAAATCTTGTTTAACGGCTGCTTGTTTGTATGATTCAGGAACTTTACTAGAAACCTTAAAAAGGAATTTTGCTTGATCATCAGAAAGTTCACTTTCGTTTTCATTGAAAGTATGAGTTTTTCCTTCTCCCAAATGACAATTGAAAATTAAAGGATTACCATCCGCCGAATTGATATTCATTATTTCTTTTGAAACAGAAATGGCGTTATTCATTGCAGTATCAATCGAATCTCCTGTATATGGCAGACCATCAGAAATATTTATAATAATTGGTGCTGGATTATCTGGTTTCTTTTGAAGCCAACCTTCAATTAATTCTTTTGCAAATGAAAAAGCATCCGCCATTGGCGTTAAACCGTTTGCAGTAGGCTCAATGAAAATTGGAATTTGTTCATCAATTTCTACTAAACCACCAGCTCCATTAGAAACTTTCTTTTTTATACTTTCAATTCTAATTGGTCTATCACCAAATGAACTTAAATAGTCAGACCTAATATCGTCAACAGCTAAAGCACTACTTCCACCATACCCAATCATAGAAATAAAGACTCGGTCTTTTACTTTTTCTCCGTCCATATTCGTGTTTATTAGCTCATTTATAGTGCTATTTATTACTAGTGCAGTAAATTCTGACCTAGTTTTTCCTTCTGCATAAGATTCATTCATAGAACCTGATTGGTCTACAAGGAAGATGACGTATCCTGGAGTTGCAGAACTCCATTGTTTTGAATTTGAATTACTCATAAAAATAGTTATTAAAACATTTTAAGTTGAAGTTATTTGAATATAATTATTTCTTGATTTGATGACATGACTTTGTACCTAGGTGCCTCCTATTTTATAATAGTGTCTTCAAGATCATATTAAAAATTATTTCCTAATATGATACCTTTTGAAATCCGAAACTCTTAAATTATCTATTCTAAAGTTGATCCGTCTTCAAAAATAATTTTCTCAGGCTTCCAAATAATTTTCATATCTTTCAAATCCTTATTTTTTAAAGCTTTATCACTATCTGTAAATTGGTTGTAATCTGTTTGAGCACTATAAGTTACTTCCATCCCAGCATCAATAGATTGATCATAAACAAGATTCAAGGACTTTATAGTTTCATCAAATAAATTATTAAAGGTTACAGAACCTTTTATTGCTCTTATTTTTTTATCTGTTTTATTTTGAATAACAAACTTATATGTAATATAATCTTCATAATCATATTTTGTAAATCCTTTAGAAAAACAAGATACTAGTACACTTTCAGATAAACGTCTAGTCCTATCATTTTCAACCTCCAATGCATTAGCTGCAAGTTTTCTTTGTTCTTCTTCTATTTCTTCCTGTTCAATTTTCCAACGCTTCCCTTTTTCTAAGATTTCTGAATAAGTCATCGTCTCCAGTTTCTGATCTTGAAATTTAAGTCTTATCATCGTTCCTGCTAAAAGCATAAATTCGGTTGAATCCATTTTAGTTTTTAAACCTTGTATATCCTCCTTGGCTGTATCTTCATTAAATTTTTTATTCAATGGTGAGGTGCAGGAAAAAATAACTAATGCGATAATTATAATATAGATACTTTTCATTCTTTATTTATTTATTTATGATGTATGGCATTCTTTAGAACAATAATAGCATCCATTTACAAGAGAATAATATCTCTTTGCTTCTTTAATTGCAACTACACAATTATCAAAATCTCCTAAATAAATTCTATTTTCAATTAAGGGCATATAAGAGCATCCCATTCTATGAACTTCATGATCACCATTAGATTGCGAATTTTTATTTACATAGTAATTTGCCATATTTATATTATTTAAAATTAACAACTCAAACTTAAACTCATTAAACATCATTTCCTTACGGGATTCCGTAATACCATAAAAAAAGAGGAACAATTCATTAAATCATTCCTCTATTCCATTTAATAATTTAAAAACTCCTTTACAAATTACCCACCTGTTGTTGGTGGCGGGGGTGGCGGAAGATCTCCTAAATTTCCACAACATTCATCTGAACCTATGGTATCGTTTATAACTTCTGGGTCACAGGATACTAATCCTGCATACAGACATGACATAACACATATTAAAATCATTTTTTTCATCATTACTTCTTTTTAAAATTAGACATTCGTGTTGCTGTCCGATTTTTTTCGGATAAGTACATTTAGTGTTAGCAACACCTATTTTAATTGGAGACGTCTCTCTAATTCGGGAAGAATGAATTGAAGAAATGATTTAGAAAGCTTACTTCCCAATATGCCTATAAAAGCACCTCATCAATTCCATTTGAAGCAAATAAAGGACCTTTATAATTTTAAGGTTGGAAAGCATCTGGAAATGAATTGGAAACTTTATGGAAAACATTTTCCAACAAATTCCATTAATATTTATGTAACTTTAATCCCTGGAAAACACCTGATAAATGCATAAAATATTAATTATAAAGGCTTTTGAGAAAGCTAAAAGTGATTTGACAAATCAAGGAATTCAAAATCCTTCAAAGGTTAAATTAGCTGAAGAAATTTCTGATTGTGTTGAAAATATTGAAGGATTTTCTTTAGGAGAGCGAAGTTATAGGGACTACTATAAAGGCGCCTTACAAATTGAAGAAGAAGCATTAGAAGATATTGAGATCAACCAAATAAGAATCATTAACGGACTTTGTACCTATTTAGGATTTACTAATTATTCAGAGTTTACGAATAGCATAGGTGATAAAAAGAAGAACAAAAAGTTACCACCTTTCAAATCAAATTTCAAAAAGTATCGAGTTTACATTATAATCCTTTCTTTAGTAGCAGCATTTGTTATTTATTCGAGCATAAACAAACAGAGATGGATGGTTTGGCAAACGGATCATTATATTGAAGCTGATTTTAATACCAAACTATTAAATGAAGGTGTACTAAAAATTTATAATTTAGACCGCATTACCGATTTTAGAAAAGCAAGTCCAGATTGTCAAACTGATTTTTTTAAAGAAGATGGCACAGAAAAATTATGGTATGGTAAAAACAAATCAGGAGAATTAGAATTCTTTACATCCTTAGGTTTGCATCCAGAAACTGGAAAGACCTTAAAAAAGATAACAGACCACATGATTAAAAAATACATTTGCCCCGATTATTAGGACTTAAAAAATCTACTTGCATAAAAAACGTTTTCATCAACAAAATTATTGAATTAAGATAACATAAAATTATTCTTTATAGAGTCGTATTTTCCAGGTTGGCAGGTTTAACGCTTTCTACTTCGATCTAAATTACATCTGCGACATCTGGAAAGATAAGTAAGAGAAAACTCATAAACACCATTTGTATTACCAATTCCAGAGGTATCCATATCGTAGGAGAAACCAAATCTATACTCGGTATACTCCAATCCTATGAATGCATTGACAGAAGTTAGCACATGACTATTATTATCATTACGAATTGGATTTGTTGCGGCCGTAAGACCAAGTAGAAGCTGTCTTACTTGAAAGATAGACCCAATATCTAATCGATTGTATTCCCCTTGTTGCATGTAATTAGCGGTCATCATGATACTATCATCATTCAAAAAAGGAAATCTATAATTCCCTTGCAAAGAGTAAAATATATTTAACGGAACCTCTTCTCCTTCAACAAAAGAAATATTTGGCCTATTAAGATGTTTAACAGAAACTCCAAACCAATAAGTAACACCATTAAAATCTTCTTTTTCGAAAACAAAGCCTGTAGAAAAATCCATGAAATAAGGATTATGAGTGTTATTACTTAATGGATCTACGGAATTTGGATTAATAGTTCCTGTATTAATGTTAATCTGATCGGATAATATTAGGTTTTGAAAACGATTACTTTTATTACCTACACCAACTTCAATTCCAGGCCTAAAAAACCAACCCCCTGTCAAATTAATACGTTGGGCATAACTTACATTTACCTGATAATAATTGTAATTATTGAACGATTCGTACTGCCAAATTACATTAGCCCCCACACCAAATCCAAGTCTTGGTCCATAATCGAAAGACTGATTAATAAACGCATATTGCGTAGTAAGTTTTAAGTCTAAATTTGGCCATTGCAAACGGCTTATTATACCAGCATAAGTTCTACCATTATCTTCAAAACCAGTAAATCCAGGATTTAAAGTCTCCTGAATATAATTAGCTTGTGAAAAAATAGGATCTTGTGCCTTTGCAGTATATATAGTTGCGACAAATACAATAAAGAGTGTAATTTTAAATTTCATTCAGGCTATTATTTAATTATTACCACAGGGCCTTGTTCTTCTATTTCATCATTATAGAATGTAAGAGCAATAAAGGCGTAATAATAATTTCCATTTTCGGCTTCTTCATTTCTAACTTTACCATTCCAACCTTGTAAATCATCACCAGATTCAGAGTAAATAAGACTTCCCCAAGTGTCGTAAATATTAAGTTTCATTTTCTTTAATCCAATATATTCAGGCCCAAAAAAATCATTAAGACCATCATCATTAGGAGTAAAAGCATCTGGCATAATAAGTTTATATCCTTTTTCAACAATCAAGGTTATAATATTACTATACACACATCCAAATGGATAGGTAACCGTTTGAGTAACCACATAATTCCCAACTTGTAAATAAGTATGAATCGGATTTACTTCAGACGAAAAATTACCATCACCAAAATCCCATAAAATACTAACAAAATCTCCCGTTGCAGTATTAGTGAATTGAATTGGGTCTTGAATAGCGTAAACACCATAATTGGTATAACCAAAAGAAGATATTTCAAAATTAGGATCACCTAGAACAGGTATTTCCACATTAAAACTGAAATTAGTGGTACAGCCTTGACTATCTAAAACTTCTAAAACAACAAGTCCATTTACATCTGTCGTCATCATTTCATTATTCAATCCACTTACTGTTCCGCTAGACCAAGTAAATTGAAATGGAGGCACACCTCCACTTGCCAAGGCAACAAAAGTTTGATCCACGGTTTTAGCCACACAATCTACTTCCGATTGAATATCAACATCAAGAACTAAAGGTTCAAATCTATTGACCTCCCAATTCCCTTCTATTTGGCAACCATGAGCATCTGTAACCGTAACATGATAGGTGTTTGGTGGGATGCTATTTAAATCCTCTGTAGTGGCTCCATTGGACCAATCCACATTAAAAGGTGGTGTTCCACCAGCTATCAACAAATTAATGGAGCCACTATTAATGTCATCACAATCGAGTGCATGAGTTACATTTGCTGACAATTGTAATGGTAAAATATTAAATATGGTAAAGCTATCCTGAATAACACAAGGTGTACCATCCGTTATAGTAACAGAATACGTCCCTGGAGCTAAATTATTACGTTCTACTCCTGCACTACTATCATCATTCCAAACAACTGTAATAGGAGCCATACCTCCTTGAAAATTAAGAATGATACTTGCATCATTTTCACCAGAACAGGACATTTGAGTAACAACAGGATCAATTAGAAATATGGGAGCTTCCTCAATTTCTATTGGAAAGGATTTTGAGCAATTAATAGCATCTGTTATTGTAATGGTATAAATTCCTGCCGATAAATTAGTTTGCTGCATCCCCGTTCCAAAATTACTCCATGCAATAGTATAAGGTGGTATGCCCCCTGAGATATTATTTATTGTTATGGAAGCATCATTATCTCCATAACATTCTATTTCTGTTGTTGTAACATCAATACTAATTTCATCATTCTGAGTAATTATGAAATCGAGGGTATCTAAACACCCGGAACTATCTGTTATAGTTACAGTATATGTCCCTGCCACTAAATTATCAACATCTTCCATTGAGCTGGTAAACCCATTTGGGCCTGTCCAGACATATGAATAAATAGGTCTACCACCTACAACATTTATGTCCACCGCTCCAGTAGCATCACCAAAACAAATAACATTTGTTAGCATGGCGAGAGATACTTCTAATAATGGGGGTTCTACAATTGTAAAACTTTGCGTTACCGGGCCACAATTATTGATATCCGTTACAGTTACTTCATAATTACCAGGTCCTAAATCTGTAAGGTCTTCCGTTGTAGAAAACGGAGAACCGTTTAATGTCCATGTATAAACATAAGGGATGTTACCACCTTCTATATTAATATCGATGGAACCATCATTAGCTCCAAAACAGGTAATGGTTTCTGGATCAAAATTTATAGCACCAAAAACTAAAACTTCTGGTTCTGTAATAATAAACGTTTCTGAATATGGGCAACCTCCGTCATCTATAATATCTAAAACATAAGTGCCAATTTCTAAGTTAGTGATGTCTTCATCGGAACTAGTAAACCCATTTGGACCACTCCATGATATGGTGTATGGATTACCGCTAGGGAAGGGAACACCACCAGTCACATCGATTTCTATAGATGCATTATTAGATTCAAAACAGCTATTATTATTAACAGTTGCTATAACTGTAATAGACGGATTTACTGTAATGAGAATTTCGAAAACATCTCCTATACAATCACCAGACCTTGGTGTTACGGTATAAGTTACTGTGGCTGGATTGGTCGTTGTATTTTCTAGTAACTGTGAAATAGATGTAGTAGCTGTTAGCTCCTCTAATGCACCAGTTATGGCTCCAATAGGATTTACAATAGGTGTTGACCAGGTATATGTGGTATTTAAAGGAACAATATCTCCATTGCTATTATCAGGAATAATAGAAAATGAGTTATTACTACAAATAAGGTCATTGTAATCACTTATTTCAGGAACTTGATTGATAGTAATAGATATAATTTGAGTTGTTAATTCCGAACAACCTCCTTCAGAAAAGGAAATGACACAATAATAATAAAACAAACCAACATTGGTATTTGGCACCGTTAGAGTGCTCGAGTTTGTTCCTATTGGATTAGGGGTAACTGTGTCATTTGTATCATTAGAGAACCATTGATAATCTGGAGTTCCTACACCATTTGAAACTATCACTTCGAGATCCGCTATCGTATCACCTAAACAATATATAGCTTCTAAGGGTTGTGTACTTATTGACGCCCCTTGACTAACCGTAATTGTTGCTATATTACTAGTCGCATTACAATCCAGACTATTAGGTTGAGATATTTCACAATAATAATTGTAAACACCAGCCGGCAAAGAAATGTCATGACCAAACGTGCTAGGATCTCCATCTATATCATTTACTTCTGTAACTGCCGTTCCATTTAAAAACCATTGAAACTCATAGTCAGCATTATCGATATTACCATCATTTGTTACATCGATACCACCTGACACTTGAGCTATTAATAAATCGACAGGAGCATCATTACATATTGTTTGATCAACTGGAGTTATTGTAACCACAGGGTCTTCTAAAACTTCAATACTATATATTTCACTAGATACATCTGAACATCCTAAATTTTCGTCCACGTCTATAGTAACATAATAGTAGTAAATTCCCGGCGTACTTAAAACCCCTGGATTATAAGTACTATTTGTTCCAACCTGTGTGTCTGCGTTATCAATAATATTGTCATCTGAAAGATACCAATTATAACTAATCGTCCCAGCCCCTCCATTATTGGTATTAAAACTTAATTCATCCGCATTAGCACCTGAACAAATAATTTGGTTTAAAGGAGTTTCATCACTTATAATTATATTAGGTGTGACTATTACAGCAACTGGGATCGTAGTAATTTCACTACAACTACCAGTTCCTCCCAAGCTTATAACACAAAAATAATAAAGTGTCCCTAAGGTATCTGTTGGTGGCAGGTAATTTGCTTGCGTCCCTTCTGGGCTAGGAATGGCTGTTGTATTAGGATCTGCAGGATCATCTATCCCTGAATCATTAACATACCATTGATATGTTGGTGTACCCGTTGTATTATTTGATAAGACTAATGTTAACACCTCTGCCACAGCATCCAAACAATAAGTTCCTGAAACAGGTTGGGTGTCAATAGATGGCCCTGCATTGACGGTGATTGTGAACTGAATAGGATCACCTGGACAATCGCTCACTAAATAAGGGGTAACCGTATAAGTAACCGTACCGATTGTACCACTATTTAAAGTAAGTATATGCGATGGAATATTATTTGAGGTTCCAGAAGGAATGAAACCCGAAATATTTCCAGAAGGCGATGTGCCGGTCCATTGATAGGTTGTATTAGAATTATTAGATACTAATACAATTTCGTCGGTCAAAGCTCCTGAACATAAGGTTTGATCCAAATCTGTATTTGTTAGTATTGGAACTGGTGAGATTACAAATGATTCTGTATCTATACTTGTTCCACAACTGGTTGTTACTTCCAGACTTAAAACGTAGCTATTTGAAGTTATAAAGCTAATCTCAGGATTTTCCGAATTTTCATTTGTACCATTTATAAATTCCCAATCTGTTGGAGAAACACCCACATCTAAACTCCATTGATAGGTAACTGGGTCGGGGCCACAACTATCTACCGTGGACATTGGAGACACTACGGCTGAAGAACCACAAAAATTTGCGATTTCAGAAATTCCAACTTGAGGAGGCGATTTAACAAATATTTCTTGAGGAATACTATTGGCTATACCACAAGAATTTGTACCCTGAAGAATAGCCTCATATGTTCCAGGGTTTGTAAATTCAATTTGTGGGTTTTGAGAATTTGCATCGGTTCCATTGATAAAACTAAAACCACTTGTTGTCCCACAAAAACTAGGCGTATAATTAATAACCCATTCAAAAGTTGGGACTCCGCATTGATCTGCTAAACTCGTTGAATTATTTAAAACTGTAGTAAAGGGGGCACAACCTTCCGTATTATTTGATGTAAACTCAGGATTAATAGGAGCTTCAATACATATCTGTTGTGTAACAGGATCGGTGGAGCCACAATAATTTTCAGCATACAATGAAATTGTATAGGTTCCAGGAGCAGAATAAGAATGAACTGGCTCAAAATCACTATAAGTTGAACCATCTCCCATGTCCCAAAACCAATTTGCATTTGTGGTACAATTTTGATTGTAACCTGTACTCGAAGTATTGTTTAATTGTATGTTTTCACCAACACATTCTGGATCCGTTACATCAAAACTCACTTCTGGTTTTTCAAGAATCGTAATGGGTCCAGCAGTCAAATTAGAAACTCCACATGATGTAACAACATCTAACAAAATAGTATAACTATTATTTGGGCAATTAGATTCGGTGTAAGTATGTGGTATTGGATAATTTGCTGACGCAGATGGATTCGAACTGTTGTAATAAGGTGATGATTCTAAATCATTTTGAGTAAGTGTAAAAGTTGTTCCATCACCAAAATCTACATTATAGATTGTATCTGGAGGATTTTCCCCCCAATTACTAATAGCAAATTGTAATGGATTTATAGGTGTACATAGATTAACAGTATTACCAGGTGTTACAATTCCTCCTGTAGGATTACTGGAATTTTTCACTAAATACACTTTCTGTGCTTGGCAACCATTAGAACCTAAACCGCTAATTACCATATTAAATGAGCCTAAGGTTTGATACGTATGTGAAAGTGGAAAAGAAACATTATTCTCTGAATTCCCATCACCCCAATTTACAGAATATGATGAAACACAACTACCTGAACTTGAAATATTTCCAACTAAAACAGTATAATCTATAGTAGCAGCGTTACAGTTATCAAAGGGATCTCCAAAACCTTGATTAAGATCTTCAAAACTAATATTTGGTTTTTGCTTTACAATAACAGTTTGAGTGTTTGCGCCTATTTCGTCGTTATTGTCTGTTACTGTAAGTGTTACATTAAAGTTTTGGTTTCCACAGCCAAAAGCTTGAAATACGTGATTTGGATTTGCGGTTGTATTCAATGGAGTACCATCCCCAAAATTCCAAGAATATTCAAAAGGACCATTACCAGAGACAGTAGAATTAAAAGATACACTTTGTCCAGAACATGTATTATTATTATTGAACGTAAAAGTAACTGAAGGAGCAACAATTTTTGAGTTGCTAAACACATTAACATTATTATAGGCAATTGCAGAACTAACTATAATTAAAAAAACAAAACCAAAATAAATATATTTACTCTTCTTCATGACTTAATAACTCGTTTTACATCAAACTTAATCCAACCAAAGATTTAGCACTCTATTCTTTACATAAATACAGGGGGCCAAAAATAGTTTCTAAAAAAATGACAAATGTTAATTTTAGGCATAGTAAACAAATATATATTTTACCTTTTAAATACCCTTACTGTTTTCCGTAAAGAATCATGAAATCTCTAATTAACATGAATTGAGGTCTGAGAAATTATAAGCCTTCATTTTTTCATAAGAAAATAGCTCTTTTAATTTCAAAACAAAAAAACCATGTTCACCCCCCAAATCACCCTAATCAGTTTAGTCTACTATATAAATTGAAATCATCTAAAAAATAGTTTTCAGATAAAAATCAATATTAACCTTTGGCAAAATTCCAGGCCCAAGTTACTTTAATTCGTAATTACCTAAGCATAGTCGCTATATAGCTATGCTTTCTTTTTATGGGCTTATTTCAGCCATATTAATTATTTAATTCTCGTCAATTACTCGTACTCTTTATTATTAAGAGGGAGTTTAAATAATTTTAAAAATCAAATTATTGATTTTCAATCACTTAAAAAAAATAGTAATTAAAATTCTTAGAATACGGAAACCCGTAAGGATTTACCTACTCATTATTGTTTATTTGAACACCTTAAATCAAATTCAAATAATAAAAAACCAAATTATCATGAAAAAAAATACACTTATTATTTTAACATTAATGTTAAGCACAATGAATTTATTTGCACAAGCAAATGAAGACAAATATCTAAGAAGCTCCTTATCTATGATATTAATTGAGACAGATGATTTCCCTGAAAAAAATGCTGTAATGGAATCTTGGAACAACTACCCTTTTCCTGACAAATACAACGAGCATGATATTGATTTAAAATCAATAAACATTAATTCAATACAGCTAACTGACGACTATTTATTAGAGAAAGGATATTTACAAGACACTTTAGATAATCCGTTAAAGTTGATGAAAGCCACGGCAGTACCTGTCAGATATTTGAACGTAGAACAAACCATAGCTGTTGTTATACCTACAGATAAACAAATTATGCAATTAAAAATTGATAAAGTATTGGAAGAAACAGGCTTAGGAAAACAATTAATTTCATCATGGTTCAATAGAAGCTCAGATGGAATATTCGATATGAGCCTTATCCAAGAAAGAGGTTTTTACAATGCTTCAGAAATGGAAGCAGCATTAGCCTCTGGACAAGTAAGAGGCATGGCGGCTCTAGCAGATGCAGGAGCAGAATTAATAAAAAACACGTTTGTTACTTTTACATCCCTAGAATTTAACCCAAACGAACCAGTCGCCGCCGCTGTAAGAGATGCCGCAAAACAAACAGCTTCAGAATCTAACCTACCATCCTTTGTACTTAATAAAACAATGAAAGGAATAGATGCTGTTTATGAAAAAACTAAAGAAGGCTATTTTGTTTCTTCCAAAACATGGTTATTCCAATTAGCTTGGGATGAATCAATAGCTACTACTTTCTATAGCGATTTGTATACCAATCCTGCAGCTTTCGATGTAACCGATATTTTTAAATTAGAATTTGTTGGAGTACAATATAACCAGAGTTTAGTAACATTTAAAATTGGGGAAAAAAGAACACTAGAACAGGTTATCGATTTAGCATTAGTGCGCAATGTTGATAATGCTTTCGCAGAATTACAAAAGGATAATGATGTATTTAAACCTGCAACTCCAATCTCTTATGTAGATCCATTTACAGCAAAAATAGGATTGAAAGAAGGTATTTCTGCAGGCGATAAGTTTGAAGTATTAGAAATGGTTTGGGATGAAAAAACAGGTCAAACATCATGGAAAAAAGTTGGTACCTGTACAGTAGATAAGAAAGCTCCTATATGGGATAACAGATACGCACAAGGTGAAGACACAGAGCCTCAAACAGATGAAGACGGAAATATTGTAACTGCAACTACTTTTAAAGGGTCAAGCAATATAGAGGTTGGTATGTTATTAAAGCAAGTGAAATAAAAGTTATGAAAATAAAAAAATCAATTAAAACAAGTAGCATGTTACTACTTGTTTTAATAGGGTTTATTCAACCTATAAAGGCACAAAAGGGCACAAATAAAGCTGATAAACAAACCATAGCATGGAGATATGAACTTGAATCAGTCGCAACTGGTATTCAAGGAACTGACCAAGTAAAAGTTTGGTCATATTCTAAAAATGTAGAAACCGCAACGGAGCAAGCAAAAAAGAATGCAGTACACGGTATTATTTTTAAAGGACTACCAAACAATGGAAGAGTGAAAGGTCAAAAACCGCTGGCCCGTAATGCAAATCTTAATGAAGAAAACGAAGAATTTTTTGAAGAATTCTTTGAGTCAGATGGAGGTGATTATATGAAATTTGTCACATTGGTAAATCATGGTCAAATTGCTCCAGGAGATAGAATTAAGATAAGTAAAAAGGAATATAAAATTGGTGTAGTCGTATCTGTTAATACCGCAGAATTACGAAAATACCTTGAATCTAATGGCATCATTAAAGGTTTGTCTAATGGGTTTTAATCAATAAGAGATATGAAAAAATTATTATTAATAGCTATCATTATAAGTGTTACTAATGTCTTTTCTCAGGCAAAAAAACCAACAATCATGGTGGTTCCTAGTGATGATTGGTGTACTCAAGCTAATTTTATGAAGTCCTATGAAAATCAAGGTGAAATAATTAATCTTCCGGACTACAATAAGGCATTGCAAGAAAATAGTGATTTAGTTAGTGTGATTTCAAAAATCGGCGAATTAATGGCTGATAGAGGTTTTCCTTTGGTTGATTTAAAATCTCAGTTAGATAAAATTGCTAAGGATGGAGCAAGAACTAATATGATTGGAGTAAATGAATCTCCAATTGATATTTTGAATAAAACTGCGAAATCAGATATTATTATGAAAGTATTTTGGAAGGTAAATACTCAAGGCCCGAAGAAATCAATTGAATTTAGAATGCAGGGTATAGATGCTTATACAGGTAAACAAGTAGCGGCTGCAAGTGGTACTGGACCTCAGTCATTTTCGGCTGAACAATCCGTGTTACTAGAAGAAGCTGTTCTATCTGAATTAGATAATTTTAACAGCCAGTTACAAACCCATTTTGATGATCTTCTATCTAGTGGAAGAGAAGGAGCTTTAGTTTTATTGGTTGGAGAAATGTCTGAAACTAATTTCAACACGCTATATACTCTGAAAGGAAAAGAAGCTTCCCTTAAAGACATTGTTAATCGTTTTTGGATGCCACGTAATACTGTGGAAAGACGTTTTTCTATGGATGAAAATAGTGAAAATGTATTGAAATTTTCACAAGTTAGAATTCCTTTGTATGGAGATGATGGTTGGGGTGGTCAAATGGCATATGATTATGCTACCTGGGGTGGTAATCTACAAGAATTTCTTAAAACAGAATTAGGAATTGAAACCACCATCCAAACAAAAGGATTAGGCGAAGTCGAAATTATTTTACAATAATTATTATTATAAACTAAAAACAATGAAAAAATATTTAACACTTGCTGTTTGTCTTTTTTGCAATTTTATACTAACATCTCAAAACGAAGAAGGAAAAACCGACGATTTAGGTCGCATAATTATTAATTCATACGTGCCGTCTCAAATTGAAGGATTACCTCCATCAGCAAGAGGTTTGTTAGAAAATAAACTTTCACAAATTACTTCAAAAAACGGTATGGGAGGTCGTTCTTTTAACCCTAGGTTTATCATCACTCCAAATATTAATGTTTTGACCAAAGACATTACCCCTACAGCACCCCCAATGACTGCTTTAACATTAGAAGTAATTTTTTATATTGGTGATGGCATTGATGGAACCTTATTTGCAAATACGTCTATTCAGGTTAAAGGCGTAGGTACTAATGAAACAAAAGCTTATATCTCAGCTTTAAAGCAAATAAAAACAAGTAACACTGCTTTAAAAGAGCTTTTAGAAGAAGGCAAAACAAAAATAATCGAATACTACAATAGTCAATGTGATTTTATTCTTAAAGAAGCTCAAGTATTAGAATCTCAAAAAGAATATGATTCAGCCATATTTAAGCTAACGTCTGTTCCCGATGTTTGTAAAGAATGCTATGATAATTGTATGGATGCAGTTGCTCCTATTTATCAAAAACAGATTGATAGAGCATGTGAAGTAAAATTAGCTGAGGCAAAAAATGCTTGGAATGCTAATCAAAATATAGAAGGTGCTAATAATGTTAGCTATTACCTAGAGGGCATTGACCCAAATGCAGCATGTTTCTCTGAAGTAAAAAAACTTACAAATCAGATAGCCAACAGAATAAAAGAAATCGATCAAAAAGAATGGGATTTTAAATTTAAAGAACAGCAAAATGCTGTCGATATCCAAAAATCCATGATTAAAGCAGCTCAGGAAATTGGTGTGGCATACGGTAATAATCAGCCTCAAACTATTACATACAATACCCGTGGTTGGTGGTACTAAAAGCTAATCTATATTAACTAAGTCCCAATGCTGTATACCTCACTATTAACAAATAGTGTCAACTAAATCATCCCACCTAAAAATATTTTAGAATTGCAAAAAAACACAAGTTTGTCGAACAAGAACCATCAGAATTAACTATAGTTGAAAACGAAAAAAAAGATATCCTAAACTTGAATCCAAAAAAAAAAAAAAAAAAACCGTGTTCACCCACAAAATCACCTAAATTTAATTTCAAATCTCAGACACGAAAATTACTCCAATTAAAAATAAATTTTTATCTACTTAAAAAACAGTCTGTTTCGTAATATTTTTATATATTGAAGTTCAAGAATTATTAACAAAAGTGAACAAAGATTTTTTGTTTTTTGGACACGTTTTAAGCAATAATTATGATTTAAAAAACTGATTATCAGATTGTTATATTTACATAACTAGGAGGTCATGGGATCGTGCCACATTCTCGCTACACATTTGAAAGCTTTGAACTTATGTTCAGGGCTTTTTTCATGGGATTAAAAACAAACCTTTTCATACTTGTATGATGCAGTTCTTTTTATAAACTTATATACACCTATCTTTTTCTATAAAAGGCGGTTCATAAAATGCCACAAAAATTAAATGTTATCATAAAGTAGAGAATTCACCTAAAGTTGAACAAGGCCCTATCCCCTATTTTGATTTAGAGATAAATAAGATAATTTATTCCTTTTTCCCACTTTAAGGGAGGCCGAAAAACAATATTAAGAATCTTCACCTCCCTAGCTTAATTCGTTTTAAATGATTGATTAAAAATCATCTACGTATTTATACGTATTGGAAAACTTAATCTATATACCTATATTAGAAGACAATCTTTTAAGAAAAGGATATTCTTTTCTATATGCCTTTGTTGTGCTTCATTATGACCAACCAATAACCAAATGATAAAATTCTTTAGAAAAATTAGGCAAAAAATGCTGACTGATCTTCCTGACGGCAAGGCAGGGAACAAATTCAGTAAATATTTGATTTATGCCATTGGCGAAATTGTTCTTGTAATTATTGGGATATTAATAGCTTTACAAATAAACAATTGGAATATTAATCAAAGTAATATAAACGAATCTAGTGAATTTGTAAATCGACTGAAAGCAGAAATAACGAGTAATATCGGTTTTACAAACGAAGAAATTAAACGTAAAGAAAATCAAAAAAGGAGTTCGTTGGCAATTTTAAAAATGTTCAATAAAGATATTACTAAACTCTCTTCTAGAACATTCGATAGCCTTGTTAATATATGTATGGCAAATGGTAATATGGAATTTAAAAATGGAACTTTGAGCGAAGGATTAAATACTGGAAAGGTAGCACTCATTAAATCTGATTCATTAAAATCGCTTTTGTATGGCTTACCATCTTTAGTTGAAGAAGTTAGAATAGGTGAGAAATATTTCAATGATGACCTTAATGAATATTTCTATCCCTTTATTTATGAACATATCAGTTTCAGACAAATGGATGCTGTACACTCGAACTATGCTGAACAAATTGGACCTTCAAAATTTAGCAATCATAACAATTTAAATGTGCTAAACATTTTAAAATTTGAGAGTTTAATTGATAATATATTTTATAACTCAAATATTCAGATTGATAATTATTTAAAGCTTAAAAATGAATTAGAAAACCTCTATGAATTGATCCAGGAACATAACTAAAATAACGAATGCACAACAACATTTACAAGCTATATCTAGGTCTATCCTAATTTGGAGAGATCTGTGATAATTCGCGCCGCAGCTCATATACATAAACTTTGTAGCACATTTGCCAAACCGAAGAATAAACATAAATTTAGCAATAATTATGAGAAAACTAATTCTATTTTTAACAATTACTTTTATAATAATTTCGTGTAAAAAAGAAAAGAGGTTAATAGAAAAAATTGAATTTGGAACTAAATATAAATTTTCATCAGAGATTGAAAGAGAAGCTTTTTTTTCAAAAGATTATCAGCGTTCAGGAACCGATTTTGCTTTAAAAGGTGATTATAAAAACGCTTTGATTCATTGGGATTTAGGAAAGGAAGTAATTGAAACCAGTTTATCAAAAGAGCAAATAGATTCCATAAATATTAAATATATAAAAGTAAAGGCTTTAGATTATGTAATTGAGAAAGCTAAAAAAAATCATATAGTAATTATTAACGAAGCTCATCATAATTCCCTTCATCGTGTATTTACAAAATCGCTTCTTAAAGATTTATATCATATTGGATATACAAATTTAGGAATTGAAGCACTTACAAGTAATGATAGTTTAAATTCTGCCCTCAACAATCGAAAATATCCAATTCAAACTACAGGATACTACACCAAAGACCCACAGTTCGGGAATTTGATAAGAACAGCATTGGAAATAGGATATACTTTATTTCCTTACGAAACTACGAATTATAGCGATGATTCAGATGAATTAAGAGAAATTGAACAAGCAGAAAGCATTCAAAAAGTAATTGAATCTAAACCAAACGAAAAGTTCTTAATCTATTGTGGTTATGGCCATGCACTTGAAGGAACTCACAGATTTTTGGGAAAAACTATGGCTGGTAGACTAACTGAATTTACAGGAATAAACCCTTTAACGATAGATCAAACATTATTTGATTTTAATAAAGAAAGTAAGCCTGAATTTAACTCACTCTTAGAAGCATTACAAATTAAAGAATCTTCCGTTTTAATTGAAAAGGACAATAATCCACTAAGATATGAAGAGAATGACACATGGATAGACATTGCTGTCTTTCATCCGAATACTGAATATATAGATGATAGACCAAATTGGTTATTTGAAAATGGGAATAAAAATGTTTCAATACTATTAACAGATATTCAAATAGAGTTTCCAGTTATGGTTTTGGCTTATAAAAAAGGAGAAGATATTAATATAGCTATTCCAATTGACATTAAAGAAGTTGAAAGAAAAACAGAAAACTGTAATCTTGGTTTAAGTATAGGAACTTATGAAATTGTAGTTACAAATGGAAAAGAAACTGTTAAGTTTGAACAAACTGTACAATAACTATTGTCAATACTGATATAAAAAATGGGTAGTTTAGAGCTTAACAAAAGGAAAGTGCATACTTACTTTCATCCGATTTTCGTTCCGAAAATCCGCCGACACAAGCACGCACTTTTCATACACAAAACCATTGTAACACAATAAAAACAAACACAATAGAATGATTGAAAATCGAGAAAATTCAATAGAAATCGACAAAGAAAATTTTCGTAAAATAGGACATCAATTAATAGATGATATTTCCGACTTCCTTTCTAGTATCGATAAAAAACCTGTTACAGTTAACAAAAGTCCAAGTCAACTACAAAGTATTTTAGGAAATAATACTTTGCCAGAAAACGGAACACCAGCAACAGAATTAATACCAAGAGTAACCAATTTATTGCTTAATCATTCATTGTTTAATGGACATCCTAAATTTTTAGGATATATCACATCATCCGCTTCCCCAATTGGAGCCTTGGCTGATTTACTTGCAGCGTCTATAAATTCAAATGTTGGTGCTCATATTTTAAGTCCTATGGCTACCGAGATTGAGAAACAAACAGTTCAATGGCTTGCTGAGTTTATTGGTGTTTCACCAAGTTACGGTGGAATTTTAGTTAGTGGTGGGAATATGGCAAATTTTACTGCGTTTTTGGCAGCTAGAACAGCTAAAGCACCTAAGAATATAAAAGAAGATGGACTCTCAAATATATCTAAAAAACTAACTGTTTATTGTTCAAAATCCACACACACTTGGATCGAGAAAGCTGCAATATTATTTGGTTTAGGCTCAAATTCAATTCGTTGGATTGAAACTGATTCTTCCAATAAAATGAATAATAAAGTTTTAGAAGAAACAATTAAAAAAGATATAGAAAATGGTTTACAACCAATTATGGTAATTGGTACTGCTGGAGATGTAAGCACTGGTGTTGTTGATAATCTTAAAGGCATTTCAACTATTTGCAAAGCATATGATTTATGGTTTCATATCGATGGTGCTTATGGTGTACCTGCGGCAGTTATTCCTAAGTTCAAAAAACTATTTCATGGTGTAACAGAAGCTGATTCTATAGCTCTTGACCCTCATAAATGGTTATATAGCCCTCTTGAAGCTGGATGTACGTTAGTAAAAAATCCACAGCATTTAATTGACACTTTTAGCTCTCATCCTGAATATTACAATTTTACAAGTACAGAAGGTGAAACTGCTCAAAACTTTTATGAATTTGGAATGCAAAATTCACGTGGATTTAGAGCCTTAAAAGTTTGGTTAACATTACAACAAGTTGGTCGAAATGGTTATCAAAAATTAATTAGCGAAGACATTGAATTGTCAGTATTGTTATTTGACCTAGCTAAAAAGCATCCTGAATTAGAGGCAGTTTCTCAAAATTTAAGTATTACTACTTTTAAATATATTCCATTAAATTACAAAGGAGACAACGATTATTTAAATAAACTAAATGAAGAGTTATTGAATGAATTACAAACTGGGGGTGAGTTATTTTTATCAAATGCTATTGTAAATGAAATGTATTGTTTAAGAGCTTGTATTGTAAATTTCAGAACTACAAGAAAAGATATTAAAGAAATTATTGAAATAGTTATTAGAGAGGGAAGAGAGACTCATTCGAAATTACAATTGAAATAATAACGTGCTACAACACCATGTATAATTAATTGTTGTTTTTAAAATTCCTTCGGAATTTTCTATAACTCGTGTTTGTTTATTAAATTAGTTGCTTAACCACGCAACTAACCATAGGCTGTAATACAACGCAACTAAATCGAAATTAAAATATGAAAGAAAATAATGTGACCGAAAACTCATTTGAAGAATTTGAAAATATAAAAAAGAGAAGAAGGAAACTTCTACCTTGGTGGATTAAAATTTTCTGTTGGATATTTATGTTGTTCGGACTTTTATCTCTTGTCTGCTTAATTCTCGGTTTTACAAATATTAAACCAGATCTTGCTTTTTACGGATTTGAAACGAATGAACCTTTTTCTTTAAACGGACTGATAGTTATTTCTATTGGACTTCTAAAAGGAGTTACTGCATTTGCATTGTGGTTTGAAAAAGATTTCGCAATAAAAATCGGAAAAGCAGATGCAATAATCGGAATTATTCTTTGCATAATTTCTATGGTTGTTTTACCTTTCATTCAAGACGGATTTAATATGACAATTCGATTAGAATTAGCTTTATTAATTCCATTTTTAATCAAACTGAATAAAATTCAAAAAGAATGGGAATCAATAATATAAAAAAAATACTATTGTCAATACCGAATAAAAATAATTGTGGTTTAGCGCTTAATCAAAGACAGTTGCGTGTTTGTAACGTCTAATTTTCCTTCGGAAAATCCTCGCACGCAAACAAGCAACTTTTCATATAAATAACCATTGTATACAATTACCCGAATGAAAATATATTCAGCAAAATATAAGGACAAATTTGGTGAGTTAGAAACTAAAATCTATTCAGATGGTAGTTCTCTAAATTTAACATTAAGAGGAATTCAATTTGAAGGAACAGACTTTGAAGGGCTTGAAGGCATAGTTGATGAAAGTAAGTTTGAATATGTTCTTTATGAAAATGGTATTGGTGATTTGACGAATTTTGAATTGATGGCAGTAATTCCAGTTAATATTGTTAGAAATAAAAAAGAAATAATTGGAAATTTAGAAACATTCATTGCAACTGGAAATAATAATAGTGTGGTTCGTTTAAAATTAGAAACTGAATATGATACATTTTTAAGCGAAAAAGAATATGGCTATTTTGAAGATGCCATTATTGGAATTCAAGAAAAATTACCTGAAAACACAAAAATTAAAACTTGTTTAAGTTGTAAGTATTCTAATTATCATCCAATAGGAAATGGTATGTTTGGAGGATTAAACTGCTTTAAGAATTTAAAAGAAGATGTGGAAAATGTTAGCGGAAAAAGTGATTTAATGGTTATGTGGGATAAAGGAATGGAAAATAAAAAAACATTTAATGTGCAAGAAACATTTGTCTGCGATGACCATAAATTTGTAACAAAAAATGATTGGGTATATAAAGATTGGACATAAAAAAACTGTGTATAATAATGGCTACAGTTAATACGGGTTAAGGGGTTATGATTTATTTTGTTGGTGCATCAGAGGATGATGATAACTGGGGTTGTCTTGAACCACCTACCAAACCTTATATTTAAAACTACTTGATAAAGTTCAAAAAGAAAGTTATTGGTTCCAGAATAGAATCTTGTTGGAAATATAAGAACTCTTTTAATTCGATATAAATAAAGATTATTGTTACACTTACCAAATAGATTATAGGGTAAAGACTCTCAATAAAATAAATGCAGAAAGTGACAATTGGATTAAGTTTTATAAAGATGCCGGACACCAAATTTATTAGACCTGTACATTTTGACTTTAGATAGAAAAAACACAAACCTACAAGAGAACCATATGCACATGCAAAAAAAGCAATGAACTACTAATTAGAAACAAAATAATTAGCGCATCCAGGACAGGTATTAGATATTTCACCTAAAAAAACAACTAGTATTTTTAAAGTAAATAATTATACATTTTTTCTCTGCCTATCTATTTCTAAATCTGATGCCATATTCGCCATAAATTTCACCAACTCTTGTTGATCTTCATTATTAACAGTTTTATCCACAATTCTCACTCTACAGTATTGATTATTATTCATTATGCTTGATTTTTATATATTATTTTTATCTTAAATATTTGAATTTACCATCCAATTAATTCCGTATTTATCCGTGCATCGTCCAAAATAACCCCATTCTCTTTCTCTAAAATTGTGATGTACCTTTCCTCCTTCAGATAAACTATTAAATAATTGTTCAGCCTCATTTTTATCATTAATTTCAACACTCATGTGAATTTGATTGCCATGATTAATAGGGGTGTCAGGGGAAGCATCGTAGGCCATTAAATGCACCCCTTTTCCTACCAATTCTGCATGTTGTAATTTTTGACGATATGATGATGGGACATCGATTTTTTTATCCTCATATGACTGACGATTTTGAATTTTTGCTTTAAAAAGTTCTGCATAAAAATTGAGAGCTTCCTGACAGTTACCATTGAAAGCTAAATAGGCTTGTATTTGCATTTTATTATGTTTTTTATTATACCATTTTTTTATATACTGCAAATTACAATGTCATGCATAGAAACCTTTACTCAAAAAATCTAAATTTTAATTCAATCAATAAAACGGAAGCCAATAAATATGACACTAGGTGTTTTGAACTTTAGTTTTGAAAGTTTAGAACCTGCTATAGAACTCTCCCCTATTTTCTTCTTAGAAGTAAAAACTGGCACAGCAACTTTTACGCTTGAACCAGAACACGTTCTTGTTCCTGCTTATTTTTGGGTTGCGGTTTTAGGCTTGCACTCTTATGAGGTGATAGTCGATGAAGTTTATGGATTTGGCATTCCTATTAGGGTAGGAGTTTTCGATTGATTGGGGTAGCAAAGCTTTTGAATAATAAAACTCTAGATATTAAATTTAAAATGAATGAATTACTATTTTCATTAATTTAGTATATCTTTAATTCATAAAAATAATTACATACTATGATACTCTTATTTGCAATAATTGGTTTTGTATTATTGGCCGCATTTTATGGTGTTGGTATTTACAATAGATTGGTAACCTTAAAAACACTTGTGGCAGAGGCTTGGAGTGGTATAGACGTGCAATTAAAAAAGCGTTACAATTTAATTCCGAACTTAGTAGAAACAGTAAAAGGCTATGCCAAGCACGAAAAAGAAACTTTTGAGAATGTTACAAAAGCGAGAAATCAAGCGCAAAGCGCTACTACGGTCGAAGGTCAACAAGCTGCTGAAAACAACTTAAATAAATCTTTAATGAATTTATTTGCTGTTGCTGAACAATATCCTGATCTAAAAGCCAATGTCAATTTTTTGAGTTTGCAAAAGGAATTGTCTGTTGTGGAATCTGATATTGAAAAATCTAGAAGATATTATAACGGAACCACTCGAGATTATAACATTTTAATTGATTCTTTTCCTTCAAATATCATCGCTGGGATGACTAATTTTAGTAAAGCCGCATTTTTTGAAATTGATACAGATGCTGAACGACAAAACCCACAAGTAAAATTTTAAGCGTTGAAACAACTCTTTTGTCTTATATTACTGATTACGAGTTCCTTTTCTTTGTTTTCACAAAGTGAAAGAGTGCTTTCGTTTCATTCTGACATTCAGGTAGATACTTCCAGTGTTATAACTGTCACCGAGTCCATAAAAATTTATGCGACAGGAACTATTTTTAAACGAGGAATTACCAGAACGATTCCTACTGAAAGCCTTGATAGTTTAGGGAGAAAACATAAACTAGATTTTAAAATTTTATCTATAGAAAGAGATGGTAGCGTTTCCAAATACCATACTGAAAAAGGTTCTGGTAGTATTACCATTTTTGTGGGAGAACAAGATGTTTTTTTAACTGAAGGGGAATATCACTACAGCATTAGGTATCGTGTAAGTAATCAAATACGCTTTTATGATACTTACGATGAGATTTACTGGAATGTAAATGGTTTTGATTGGGATTTACCTTTTGATGAAGTTTCAAGTCTGATTACGCTTCCTACCGGGGGAAACATTATTCAGAATTCCTGCTATACTGGAAGTTATGGTAGTAACAGTACTAATTGTAGTTCCACAAACTTATCTGAGACTAGCATTCGTTTTAGTTCAGAGAATTTAAGTGCTGGAGAAAACTTGACTGTAGCAGTAGGTTTAAAAAAAGGTACTGTAAACCAACCTCCTCCACCCCCACCACCAACATTTTTTCAAAAATTTGGAGCCCACATTTTGAGTGGCCTTATAAGTTTCTTGCTTTTATTTTATTATGGATTTACCTGGTTAAAATTTGGTAAGGATCCTGCAAAGCCATCGGTTTATCCTCAGTTTGAGGTGCCTGAAAAAATGACACCTGCATCTGTTGGAATGATAGATAAACAGCGTTATTATGGAGATTTGATTACTGGATCTATTTTGAATTTAGCAGTTAAAGGCTATCTTAAAATTGAAGAGGATGTTGAAGAATATATTTTCGGATTGTTTAAAAGCAAGCGATATCTCATTCATAAGTTACAGGCCGATACAGGAACGCTTTATAACGAAGAAAAAGTTCTCCTTTCTAAATTATTCTCGAATGAATCTACCCTAGTCTTAGATGGTAAATACAATAAAACAATAGAAAGCGCGGTTACTGCATTTAAAGCATCCTTAAAAAAACAACATCATGGGTTGATTTATCAAGGCTCTCATTTAAAGTTTTGGATCGTTCCCATTTTGGCTATGGTTGCTTACGGTTTCTTATTTATATTTTTAGCTTCCAGCTATTTTCAAGGAGACCATGATGTCTTGGTATTCATTTTATTTATTGTTTTAAACATTGTTTTCTTTTTAATTTATCAATATTTAATTAGGAAACCTGCAGTGGAAAAATTGAGACTTAAATCTTTAATTGAGGGTTTTAAAATGTATATGAATGCGGCAGAAGACAAACAAATTGCCCACTTTAATCCACCCAATTTAACACCAGAAATTTTTGAAAGATTATTGCCATACGCGGTTGTTTTAGGAGCCGAAGATATTTGGGGTGAAAAATTTCAAAACTTGATTGACAAATCCCTTATGGATCATACCTATCAACCCACATGGTATGCTGGGAACATTGTAAACTTCTCCACATTTAATCGCACATTAAACTCCTCTTTATCTAATGCCATCAGTAGTTCTGCAACACCACCATCAAGTAGTGGCAGTGGTTCTGGTGGTGGAGGCTTCTCTGGAGGTGGCGGCGGCGGAGGCGGTGGAGGCGGTTGGTAGGAAGTAGCCCTCTTGTCCATTTATCCATTGATCTTATTGAAACAAAAAAAAGAATAAGCGTCACAATTTCTGCTGAAATTATAGAATTTAAATAATATAAAAGGGACAGAAAAATTTCTGTCCCTTTTATTTTTAACTGTAGATGAATTTCTTTTAAACAATTAAATTCCAGTACTAAAAAGATACCGGTCTTTACCTTATTTTAAATACTGTTTTAGTAATTTTTTAAGGTGCATGATATCTTTATCCTTATCACGACTTAGATTCATTTTATCATCGCATTCAAATAAGGCATAATCGATTTCAATTAAATTGATATTCTTCTTTTTCAGGACATCTCTACGTCTTTTATTGTATTTTTCAATTTGTTCGCTACGCGTGATACCACTTACCGTCATAACATCCAGTTTTTCTAAATGTTCTTCTGTTTTATTTCCCTTTTCTATAAATTCGATGGCTACATTAGCATCTTCATAAAAGGCTGCCACAGGTAATTTTGTTCTTGTTTTTCCTCTTTTATGCATATCTCCTAACAAATTAGAAAAGGTATGCTTGCGTGATGCTTTTTCACCAAGCAATTGGTCGCAAAGATCTATAATATAGAACTCATCACTATTTTCTCTTTTTTCTTTCGATTTCTCTTTTTTAGAAACGGCCGTTATCGCTTCATTTGGAGTGAAGGTTGCTCCTTCTCTTACCAAATACCAATAGATATTTGTTTCAGTTCGTTGGGCGTGAACAGAAGGGATTGTATCTAGGACATTCTCCTTATCTAAAGCACGTAAAAATTTTCTAAGGGGTAAGCCTTTTTTTTGGTCCTTTGTAAAAACACCTGCTTGTATTAAATCTTGCATGATGTCTTTTGCTGGAATCCAATCTGTATCCGTATGTGTTTTAAAGTAATTTTCTATTACTTTATTTATTTGAGTAACTCTATCTTCGTTCTTACGACTATTCTCCATAATGATTGCTTTTTATACTACTTGTATTGACTACAAATATAAAGCCCGCAAGATACCTTAATATTATTACGAAATAAATATACTTCTTGGTTAATTGCTTATTAAAAATAAGCTAATTTCAATTTATAACAAAAGCATTAAAACATCTTACCTATTATGGATTAAGAAGAAAAGAGGTACCATAATTGTCTGAAAGTCGCGCATAGATTAACATGGTTTGATTTTAACTTATATACCAGGGACATTCCATGCTCTTTTTTTTGTCATTTTATAAATAACCTTAATTCACCCTAAATTTCACTCTAATAAAATCTATTGTTTAAAATATCTGTCTTTTAAAATAAAGCATTTATATTAGTTAGATATTTTAAACAGGAGACGGATGTCATTGTATATATCTATTTTTATGCTTCTTCGCTCCTTCACTCATGTTCTTGAAGCAGAGAATATAATCCATATTGTTAATAATTAAGCCTTATGAAAAAAATAGTACTTTTAATTGTTGGAATACTTGTCATCGTTTTAGTCGTTTTAATCTTCAATACAGTCATGCTCAGCTCCAAACAAGTGGTAACAGAGCGTCTGGAAAAAGTAGAGCTCCCAAATGATGTTTTTGAGAACCTATCAAAGGGCATACAATACCAAACAATTTCTTATAGTGAAGAGGCCATTCCTGATTCGACAGCCTTTTTGGGTTTCCATAGGTTTCTTGAAAAAACCTTTCCTTTAACACATGCAAAGCTAAGTCTAGAAAAAATTAACGACTATAGTTTACTGTATACTTGGAAGGGTTCTGATAGCTCCAAAAAGCCCATTATCTTATTATCGCATCAAGATGTGGTGCCAGTTGACGAACCTACTCTAAACGCTTGGGAAGCTGCACCATTTGAGGGTGTTATTTCTGAAACTGATATTATTGGGCGTGGTGCCATGGATGATAAAAGTACTTTAATAGGCTTATTAGAAGCTGTAGAATTGCTTCTTGAAGAATCCTTTGTACCTACTCAAACTATCTACCTTGCTTTTGGACATGATGAAGAAGTTGGAGGTGCTAATGGGGCTGCTGCCATGGCAAAACATTTAAAAGCTCAAGGGGTGCAAGCCCTTATGACACTTGATGAAGGCGGATTTTTAGGCGAAGATTTGATTCCAGGAATTAAGCAGCCTGTTGCCATGGTTAATCTGGCTGAAAAAGGCTTTGCGTCCTTTCGACTGATTGTACAGACTACTGGAGGGCATAGCTCCGCACCGCCTAGAGAAAACACCATTGGCATGCTGGCTCAGGCTATTGTTGACCTAGAAAATAATCAGTTGCCATATAAACTTGTAGAACCTATAAATTACCAAGTATCTTATATGGGTGCCGAATTACCTTTTTTTAAAAAGGTAGCTTTTGCTAATCCGTGGTTGTTTAAAGAACCTATTCTTGAAGCCTTGAATGCGCATACAACCACAGCTCCTACTATTATTGATGGGGGTATAAAAAACAATGTTATTCCTACCGTGGCAGAGGCCACTATAAATTTTAGAATTCTACCAGGCGAAACTTTAGAGTCTGTGAAAAAACATATTGAAAGCACTATCTCCGATAAAATAAAGGTAGAACCTGTAGGCTTTTTAACCAATCCGTCGCCTGTTTCTAGTATCGATTCGGAGGGCTTTAAAATATTAGAAAAGACCATACGAGGCATGTTTCCGAATAGCATTGTCGTTCCTGGTTTATTAGGAGGTGGTACGGATTCCCGTTATTTTTATGAGCTTTCAGACGATGTGTATCGTTTTTATCCTATTCGTCTGACACCGGAAACGATGACACGTTTTCACGGGATAGACGAAAAGATTAATAAAGAGAATTACCAGGAAATTATTGCGTTTTCTTACCACCTCATTAAGAATTTTAATTAGGTAGCATTTATGGTTGAATTCCGAAAGAAAAAGTTATAACCAAAAACAAAGCATGCTATGAATCGACCAGATTCTCATTTCTGCATAACAAACCCAAATATAACCTGAACACAAAAAGAATGCATAAAGATATTATTATCATTGGAGCCGGGTTATCTGGCATTGGAGCTGCTTGTCATCTCTCCCGTAAAAACCCTGATAAGAGCTATGTTATTTTAGAAGCTAGAGAAGACATTGGGGGCACTTGGAGTTTGTTTAAATACCCAGGGATTCGTTCGGACTCGGACATGTATACTTTTGGTTATTCTTTTAAGAGCTGGGACGCGCAAAAATCTTTTGCTGACGGCCCTTCAATTTTAAAATACATAGAAGAAGCTGCAGACGAAAATGGGGTGAGAGATCATATTATCTACGAACAACGTGCGCTTTCATATAACTTCAATACCAAAGAAAAACTATGGACGGTTTGCACTAAAAATATGGCCACAGGGGAAGACATGATCTATACCTGCCAATTTCTCTTTGGTTGCAGTGGTTATTATAATTATGCTAAAGGTTATACCCCAGAATTTAAGGATCAATCACGTTTTGAAGGGGAAATTATTCACCCTCAAAAATGGCCTGAAGAATTAGATGTTTCTAATAAAAAGGTGGTTGTAATAGGAAGTGGTGCAACTGCTGTTACCATTGTTCCCGAGCTGGCCGAAAAGGGAGCACAAGTTGTTATGTTACAACGCTCTCCAACCTATATTGCTGCTTTACCCAATAAAGACAAGATAGCCGCTGGGTTAAAACGCGTATTCCCTAAAAATCTAGCTTATAAACTTATCCGATATAAAAACATTTTCTATTCGATTGTCTTTTTTAATCTCTGTAAGTTCTATCCCGAACGTATGAAGAATTTTATTATTAAAGGGGCAAAAAAAGGTTTGGGTGACTTTCCGGTGGATCCACATTTTACGCCAAACTACAAGCCATGGGAACAGCGGTTTTGCATTGCTCCAAACGGGGACTTTTTTAAAGCTATTAGAAAAGGAAAGGCAACCGTAGTTACAGACCATATCGAGCGTTTTTCAGCTAATGGTATCGTGCTGAAATCTGGAAAAACATTAGAGGCAGATATTATTATTACAGCAACTGGACTTGATTTAGTGGCCTTAGGTGGGGTTTCCTTTCAAATCGATTCTAAACCATTTGATATCTCTAAATCGTTTGTATATAAAGGACTCATGCTAAGTGATCTGCCCAACTTCTTTGTGTTTATTGGTTACACCAATGCCTCATGGACCTTGAAAAGTGATCTTACTAGCGAATATATCTCTCGGGTATTAACCTATTTAGATAAACATAACTACAAAGCTCTAAAGGCACAAGTTATTGAAACCAATTTAGAACGGTCTCCCCTACTTAACCTGAGCTCTGGATATATTAACAGGGCTGCCAACACGCTCCCTAGTCAAGGAAACAAAGCACCTTGGCGCATCTACCAGAATTATATTTTAGATTATAAAATGCTTCGAATAGATAAAGTAAAAGATAAGCGGGTGCTGTTTTCTTAATATATAAAAACCGCTTTAAAGGAAACCCATAGGTTTTAGAAGTATTTTATTTCAATATGAGATTCACCCTATTCTGATATAAAGCTGAAACACCTTCTTTATTCTGTTCACTTCCTATTGCTAACTAAAGTAAAAGGACTAAAAGGGGTCTTAATATTCATACTAATGATTAAAAAACATCCTCCTATTTATACGTCATTTAATTTAAAGCTTTTATATTAGTCCTCTGAATTTAACAAGAAAAAACATACACTTGTGTTTATTTCCTTGTTAGCAAATATTAAAAAAATAATAAATATGATTAAGTTAAGTAATATCAATACATACACAGAAACCCCTATTCAAATAATTGAGCCTGAGGAAATATTAGAACATGACGTAGAAAGAGACTTTGGCAAATCAATGTTTTTTGATAATACACTCATCACACGTCATACCAATAGATTTAAGATCTGGGACGTGACAGATATAACCACTATCAAACTAATTTCAACAACGCCGTTAAGCTGGGGCGGAGGCCAATTTGAAAAAGAAGGAAATCTTCTCTATTTAGCCTTTGGTGAAGGATTTGGTCTTGATCAAATTTTAGTTTACGATATATCCGATTTAAATAACCCCTTCAAAGTAAAGGTTATTGAAGTGCCTGAGTTTATCAAGTTTATTATTGAATCTGGCATTATTTATTTGATTTCAAGTACAGAGAAAGCAGTCCTTAAAGTGGCTGAAAATCATGAAACAACTAAGATCATTGATTTGTCAAATGAAAATCAAACGATGTTCTTTGATACAGAAACAAATATTAGTAAAAGCGGGAAGAACATTTTCATTACCTCTAGACATGAAGGTTTTTATGTTTATTCGGAATTAGAGAATAATAAGTATGAATTTATAAGTAAAGATAAGCCTGCAAATGGCTATTTACCTAATGATATGCAATGGCTCGTAGCTGATCAAGAAATGCTTTTGATAGGAAATGATAACGTTGTACAATATAATGTAACAAATCTCAATAAGCTTAAAAGGTATAAAGCTGCAAAAATTAAAACGAAGGAAATCTATGGAGCTTATGCAAAAAGGAATCAAGAACTCCTAGTGGTTGGAAACACGGGAGCAAACGATAAGTTTGTTGTGGCCGTATTGGCTCAACAGGAAGAAGGTGGCATTACATTATCTCAAAAACCAAAAGTAGAGTGCAAAATAAAAAAACCTTCTAATGGAAAAATAGTAAAGGGCGATCCTGTTGTAGGGTTCCTATTGAAAGATGATTTTTTGCTAATCATTGGAAGAAACAACGGTTTTTTTCTCTTTAAAGCAACTGAATAACTTTTGTTGAAAATGGTTATAATTAATTCGGATTTGGTGCAGTACTAAATTCTATGGTGTTTTTATAGCGTCCGCCAAATCTTTTTGATTTGGCTTTTAGAGCAAAAAATTAAAAAAAACGCAAAAGTTTTGGCTTTTACTTAATCGAAAAGTTAGCATACTTTTAAACGCTACCTTTCAAACACGTAACGTTATAGGCAATTAGAAAATGAAACTCACAACAATAATATTTACATCATTTTTAATATTTAGTTGCATTCAAAACACGAAAAACAATAACCAAATGGGAATATTTGATAAGCTTTTTAGAAAAAATGAGCCAACCAAAAAAAAATTAACGAAAACTAACAATCAAGAAATTGAAAAGACAAATGATATGTTAGATGAAACAGTATTTTGGAATATTGTTGACTTATCATTTGAGAAAACTAAAAATCAAGATGACCAAGAAAAGTTTTTAGTGAAAGAAATTGAAAAGCTAACACCTAAACAAATGATTGGTTTTCGATTGAGAACTGATAAGCTTCTATATGACACTTACAATTCTGAAATGTGGTGCGCTGGATATATTATGAATGGCGGATGTTCTGACGATGGTTTCGAATATTTCCGAAATTGGATAATATCATTAGGGAAAGAAAAGTACCAAAAAGCTAAAGAAAACCCTGATAGCTTAATTTCTGAATACAACACAAGTACTGAATTTTATGAGTTCGAGGGGTTCTGGTATGTAGCTTTAACTGCATTTAATAATAAAACAGGAAAAGACTTATATGACTTTATAGCTGACGATTTTAAATATAATGAGGGTAACTATCCTAAATTTGAATTCACTTGGAAAGAGGAAGAACCTGAAACAATGAAAGCCATTTGCCCGAAGCTATTTGATAAGATGTGGAATTAAAAACTGGTGGTAACACCATGTAGAATTAATTGCTTGGTCACTACCGAATTACGAACATTCCTGCGGAATATTCAATCTGTGATTTATTTGCTAAATTAGTTGCTTAACCACGATATCAACCATATTCAATCACGTTATAGATAATTTGATGCTTGTAAAAAACAGGATTACTTACTAATAATCTTTACATCTTCAAGTTAGGCTCAAAAAATAAAATAAACTGATTTCATGAAAACTAAATAACAACACCTAAAATTGCATGTCCCAAATAATAACATCCCGACTAAAAAGATTATTGACCATACTCCTACTCCTTTTAAGTTTTACCACTTTTGCGCAATCGCATGTTAAAAATGATACCCTTATGAACAACTTAATGAGCAAGACAAAACTGCAATTGATCGCACAGGCAAACACAATTATAATTTCCAAATATCCCGATTTCACATACGATCCAAAAGCATACGAGATTACCACTTGGGCTAATAGCAAACAGGTTGTGGTTAAATACAGAAGACTTATTAGGTTTACTCCTTTGGGAAAACAAGAGGGTTTACTAGGAAGCACTCTAGATTATGATTTTGAAGTTGATTTAACCAAGCAAACCACTTCCTTTGATACTTGGGGCATGGATAACTTTTACATCCCTTCAGCAGAAGAACAAAAAAAAATAGATTTTGTTATTGAGGCTTTCGGGTTGCCTCACCCACATTTTTACACAAATATTATTGAAGAATCAGAGACGTATCGCATCAACCTAGAAAAAGAATCATCATTCGCGTATTATGTTATCGATAAAACAACAGGGCTACAAAATGATGGTGCCATCCACGGCAATTATGAGCCCATGCCTAAAGATCTGTTTGATAATGCACCCAAATTCCCCGATCCTTTAGTAGAAATTAATGACTAAATTAAATATTGTTTTACCACTGAAATCTATGACCAAGTTATTTACTTTACTCTTATTCCTTTTAAGTTTTGGCACTTTTTCGCAATCACATACTATGACTAACACAAAACCAAACCACTCGAAAATTGAATTAATAGCACAAGCAGATAGTATTATCAATACTAAATACCCTGATTTTACATTTAATCCGCAGGAATATGAAATTACTGTTTGGTTTAACACCGAAATGACCTTGGTTAAGTACCGTCGTATTATTAAGTTTACCCCATTAGACAAAAAAGAGGCTCGTTTAAAATATGATATTGAAGTGAACCTAACAACTCAAGCAGTCTCACCTTTTGATACTTGGGGATTGGACAGTTTTTACATACCTAATAAAGCAGAACAAGCAAAAATAGATTTTGTAATTAAGTCCTTTGGTCGCTCTCGATTTGGTTTTAACAACAGCATTATGGAAGAAACTGATATGTACCGTATTACAGTAGATAATGATGTGGCTTTCGGGAAATACTTTTTAGACAAAACCACAGGTAAAGAATCAATGGGATCTATAGAAGGCAGTTATGCTCCTATGCCAGACTTGCCTGGACTTCAGGAACTTGCTGATCCTTTAGTTGAAATTACAGAATAAGAGGTGTTGATTTCATTTTACTTATGACATTTATTCAAACTCGCTTTTTAATAAAAAATGAAAGCGTTTTGGTAGTGTTTCTTTTAATTCTGTAGGGCCTTCAATTCTTAAATCTTTCATATCTATCATGAGCTCTGGTAAGCTAATTTCAGTTGATGACACTCCAAGAACACGTAAATTGGTTAAAGCGTTTAGGCCTTCGGGGATTTCAGTAATTCCACTATATCTTATATTGAGGTGCGTTAATCCTTTCATTTCTAAAACTTCAAGAGGAAATTTTCTTAAATCATTAGAAGACACAATCAGGACTTTCAGGTGTTTTAATTCCTTTATTTCTGGTGGTAACGCTTGCAAGTCATTTCCATCAAGATCAAGTACTTCGAGTTTTTTAAGCTCTAAAAGCGCTTCAGGAAAAATATTTAATCTACCTGTGATTTTAAGATATGTTAGGTTAGTAAAACGTGTTATTTCAGGATACCAACCCAAAACTTCTAATTGGGTGGTGCCTTCAATATCCATCAAGTCAACCTGCAATGATAAAGGAAGACTCTCAAAACGTGCTTCATCAATACCTTCGGGCAGACTGGACTTGTTACATTCTGATGTTGCACAAGGCCGCACCACATAAACACCACCACCCATACGTTGGTAATGTCCAAAATTCTGTAACGATTCAATAAAAACTAAAGCATTATCAATGTGCAATTCCGAAGGTACTTTAAAAACACGTACCCCTAGGTTATATACCGAACGGTAATCATACTTCGTTACATCTGGAATTTTAAAATGAATGGTTTGCTTTCCTATTTGATAATCCATATAAGCAATACCTTCTCCTGTACCAGGTACAAATATGGGAATACCTTTAATTTCTGCAATCCCTTGCCAGCCTGTAGCCGATAATTTTTGATAACTTGCCATTTTTAAACCATCGTGATTGGCGCCTTTACGAAACACATACGCATTAGGGTCGTTGGTTTCTAAATACATGCTTTTAACTAAAGGTGGCGATTGCGGATATGGATTATCTCTTTTATTATCCGCATCATAATGATCAAAAATCAATGAATAGGTATAACTATCTACCCCTGTTTTTTCATCTTCTTTTAATTTCCCGTAGATGTTAGAGCGCCCAACCGCATCTTGCAAAATATGCCAGTCTTTTTTAATTTTAAAAACGACACCAGCACCAATACTATCATCAAACTTAGTACGCAAATTAACATATTCTATATAATCTGCTTTGGCATATAGTTCGCGAAACGCATCGGCAAATGCTATCCTGTTCATTTTTAGGTCTTGATTGTATATGCCTGTATAGGGTATTTTAGTAGTGTCTCCAGATTCTAGCCAATTGATATAAAATTCTGGTGTAAAGAACTTCCCCGAATAGACCGAATAATTAAAATGCGTATCGAAACGTTGCAGCTCTTGCCCCTTTTTATCCAATAACACGTGGCTTTTCACTTCCACAGGATGTGGGGGCGCATAAGCATCGTAGCGTCTAAAACCAAAAGGCTCTAAACGACTACAAACCAAATATTGCTCACGCTCTGGTAAGTAGAGATAGGAAGGCCTATACGCATTTCCGCGCATAACAGCTGCGAGTTGGTATGCTGGTGCTTCCGTTTGATTGGTTTTATTTGAATGACTATAAATATCGTTTCGAAACAAGTATTTATAGGTTTCTAAATCCTTTAAATCAGATTTTTTAAACACCTGAAAAGCAGTTAGCATCAATACTATTACCCCGCCTATTATGTAATAAATCATTTTATTATTTCTTAAAATTAAGAATATGCTATGCATTCAAAAGTGCTTTAAATCCGTACTATTTATAAACGCAAACATACGTAAATATCACTTACACGTTCCTTTTTTTTGTAGTTGACTGGAACAGAGTCATCAACAATAGTCTACCAAAAATCACAGATTTTTATTGCTCTAATTTTTGCCAAAAAAAGGAGCTTCATTATGGCATTTAATAAAATTTATCTTTTCTTCGTGGGTCTCAAATCTTACTAACCAACTTAAAAGAAAATGGAGAACACGAATAAGTATTGGGTATTATATGCCAACAATAGCGTAAAAAACTTATTATCTATAGTAAAAACCCCTGAAAACCTCAAATTAAGCGACTGGCTTTCAGGTGAAAAAGTAAATATTCCAGAAGGTGAAAATCTTAAAATAACTAAAGAACATGTTGATGGAGATGCATGGGGTGATATCCCTCTTGGAAAAGCACCCTTTTTTTATACTGGTTTCGTTGGTCATTTGAAGGAATTTGGAATCGTTAATATACAATATCAAAGTGTTGATTATGTAAAAGCTGATGGTGAGGTAAAAGACTTTAAACATTATGCGATTAATATACTTTCGCTTATTTCATGCGTAAAAGGGTATGATATAGAGCACCCACCCATAGCAGGGCCTGAACAATTTGAAATAGATGCTTCGAAAACAAAAGACTTGCATATATTTCGTTTAGCGGAAAATCCAGAACTCATTATTATAAGTGATGAACTAAAAACATTTCTATCAGGAAAAAAACTTCATTGTATAAATATGGTTCCAACAACGGATTATTTAAAATCTGAAAACCTATCAATTGAAGCATTAAAAAACACCAAAGAATTAATCAGTTACGTAGAAAAACTAAAGTATAAACGAGAATTTGATGAGGAACTGGTTCTCTCGCTTTTATCCAATGGCGCTGATGTCAACTTTTATAATCCAGGAGACTGGACATCTAAGCCCGTCATCGTACTGGCACAAAACATATCAGACGATACAACCCGAAGACAAATGATAACACTCCTATTTAAATGGGGTGTGGATGTAAATAGAAAATTTCAATATGGCTATCTCATTAAAGAAGCCGCATATGATGGCGATATTGAAGGAGTCAACTTCTATCTAGATCAGGGTGCTGTTAAAGGTTATGAGGAAGCACTTGAAAATGCGCTAGAAAAAGATCATATTGATATTGTTAAGCTTCTAGTCGAAAAAGGAGCAGATATAAACAATCCACCTGCCCTAAGATACTGTTGTGAAGCTTACCGATGTAACCATGAGAAAAATAGTAAAAAAGCGATACCAGGACCTATTCCAGGTATAGAAACTGCTAAATATCTAATTTCGAAAGGGGCAGACGTTAATAATTCTGAGTCGTTCAGTTCTGCTGTTGTACACGATTTTAAGGAATTAGTAATACTACTTTTTGAAAAAGGAAAAACCATTTCAGAGACCGAGAGAGGTATGCTATCACGAGCTAAATCTGCAAAAATGATCCACTTGCTTGTTAAATTAGGATATGACCCTCTAGAATTAAATGAAAAGGATCAATCAACCTATCTAATGGACTCTATATTTTGGGGGGAAAAACAACTATTCAAAGCTTTTTTTAAATATGATATAGACCTGTATGCCACAAACACAGATGGTGAAACAGCTTTTCATTATGGAGTAAGAAGTGAAAATAAGAAGATTGTTGCGTATCTACTCTCCATTTATGACTTAGAACGCGTTAATAAAATATTGCCAGTATTAGGTATTGCAGATAACCCCGCTATTGATGCATTGTTGAAAGAAAAACTAGGAATAGTTACTGTTGAAACAGCAGTAAGTGGCGATGCATATCCCACAGACTTTAGCAATCCTGAGTTCAAGAACTTGAAGGCACTACAAAGTAAACTGAGTACAGAAATTGCTGCTACAAACCAAGAACTGTATAAATCTCTTGCCGAAATTGATCGCATCACTTCAAAAGCACTTTTAAACAATCTTTACAAAGAGATGGAGGAGAACCTTGAAAATTGGGCAGCTATTGAAGTACCCCAGTGCATTGTTTTAGAATATCCGGGAACGGTTACAGATCCTTTTGATGGATCAGCGATGTTCTATGGTTATGAAACGTGTTCAAAAAGTGAAGAAGAAGTGTATAACCTAGAAAACCCTGTAGATCGTTTGAAGGAAGGGGCATTGGGCAGTGAATACTTTTTTGATGAAATTGACGACTTTTTGGAAGAGTTCCCTGATCAATCAACGGAGATATGTGATTATTACAAATATCACGCTTTTATACAACTGCATGCTATTTTTGATAAACTTGAAAAGGCAGGTAAGTTCAAGGTGGACAAACCAACGCTGATTTTCGGAAGAGCGCATGATGAAGATCCTGTGCTTATCTATAAGATTGGTTAAATTTGCAGGCAGAATTGATTGTATATTTTGGTCATTCTGATAAGTATCTGACAGACAATATATAGTGAGGAGCATTCACTAAAATTATAATGACAACAAACCTGAGTTTCTTAAATAGAAGATAATAGATATGGGATTATTTGATAAAATACGTGGCGAATTCGTTGACATCATCGAATGGTTGGATGATTCGAACGACACTATGGTCTATCGATTTGATCGATACCAAAACGAAATTAAGAATGGCGCTAAGCTGACTGTTCGAGAAGGGCAAATAGCTGTTTTCATCAACGAAGGACAGATTGCAGACGTGTTTGCACCAGGGATGCACGAGCTAGCAACGGCAAACCTACCTATCCTCTCTACTTTACAAGGATGGAAACACGGTTTCAACAGTCCGTTCAAAGCGGAGTTTTACTTCATCAGCACTAGAAATATTACTGCTCAAAAATGGGGAACTAAGAGCCCTATTACTTTGAGTGATCAACGATTCGGAATGTTAGAAATCCGTGCGTTTGGCACCTATGTAATTCGTGTCAACGATGCACCTCTTTTCATCAAAGAGATCGTAGGGACAGATGGTCATTTCACGACTGATGAGATTTATATATAAAACCTCAGTTAGGTGGAAGACCGTCACCAAAATGGAGAATATTTCAGAATAAAATTCGATAGAACGAGAATAATAAAACAATCAAATTAAAAATGGATAAACAACCAGTAATGTTCTCGGGTAGAGGTTCGAGACTTGAAGAAGATTTGCTTTCTTTAACTTTAGATGTAACTCATGTCTCTCTAGATGAGTTTTTTGAGCCAAATATTGACTTCTTAAAAGATTGTGTCGATATAGAAGAGATTAAGATATATGCACAATCTAAAAGTCATCATAAGCCTTATCACGATGATTTCACTTTAGACATCTCTGTGATCAGCAATTTTCCGAAGCTAAAAAGCTTGACAATTACTCGCTGCCCTGTACTCGACACGACGCCGTTAGAACAAACGACTCAATTGGAAGAAATATTCTTTGCGGGTGTTAATATTGAGAATCTTGACTTTCTCAATGGGTATAGCGACTTAGTCTATCTTTCGATTTATAATAGTCATGTTAATAATATTGACGTTTTGGCTAAGTGTAAAAATTTAGAATCTATAACTGTAGCTGAGTCTAAAATCACTTCTATTGAGTCTTTATCTAACCTTACAGAATTAAGAATTCTAGACCTTTCGAAAAATCAGATCAGTGACTTTTCTCCAATATATGGTTTGACCAAAATGGAACGTCTTGATATTAAGGGAAACATCTCTACGTTATACCACGAGATCCCTTATGTAGCTCAGTTGGAAAGTAAAGATTTCGTCATAAGAAATTTTACCGATGAGCAATTAGACCATTGGAAACAAATTTTTAGAGGGTGGGCTGTTGAAGGCAAATTACTCGATGCGGTAGACATCATTGCCAAGCGCCTAGTTGAAATCACCGAAAAAGAGAACGAATTCATTTTTGCTTTTGAATCTGATGATATGGATGATCAGCTTCTTAACGTATCATTTTCGAAAGAGACTCTAGATAATCCAAAAGAGATAAACGAGAAAATCCCTGATAGTGCAAGTCAGGTGTCAAAAATCACCACGGAGATATTTATCTACTTCGATGACTATCCTGAGGCTCTAAAATTTGACTTGAAAGAGGTTAAAGCAAAGGATAACCTATTAACATTTGCTTCCATTGGTACTCATGGCCATAAAGTATCATGGGATACTAATAGTCCTGTAGGCGACAATGATTTTTCCATAGTTCGAAAAGGTCAAATGAATATGGAAGCTGTAGAAGCAAACACATTGGGTCAAGTGATCATTGGCGTATTATTCATGAATATTAGTTCAGATGCATACGTAGAAGGGCTTTTAGACTAGAAAATCCTCAACTAAAATTTCCAAAGCCAGAATCAAATAATATCGAAGGCAGCCTACTCAGTCCTTGTAATTAACGACCCTATGAAAAACATCATTCTATCACTATTAATAATCTTATCTATCAGCTGTTCTGATCAAGAAAAAACGGACTTAGAACTATTAGAAAATGACAAAACTGCATTGAAAGAAAAGCTTGATTCTTACAAAGTCACTTCCTACAAATTTGCTAAAATTCTAATTAGAGCATCTGCCGAAAAAGATAGCATTTCACCTGAGTTCATGTCCTTTAAATCAGACATGGATAGGATTTTTAATCAAGTAGCAAAATATGATGTTGAGAATCCAGAGAGCTTAACAATTCTCGATTACATCTCTATCTATCGTGATTATAAAAACATGGAAGGTTTTATAATGAAAACAGACGAAGATATCTTCCCAACATTAACAGACGCTTTTAATGTTACTTACGGAGATTCTATTAGTAAACAAAAAGAGTACGCTACAGGAAAGGAGAAAGCATATATTCAAAATATAGAGCATGCCGTATTAAGTGCTATTGTAATATTAAGTAAAGATTTAGGTAAAGAAGTATCTCTTTATGAATGTGTAAAAACCAATCCCGAATTACTTCCTGATTCTGAAATTAAAACGTTGTTACAATTCTTCAGAGGGTTTTTGTTTTTTGAAAAAGGCCTTTACTATTTATCAGAAGATGAATTAACAAGGAATATAAATTGGTTGAATGAAAATAAGAATATCGATTTAGCATATACCAGATCTATGTTTCAGTGGGGAAATCTTGACAATAAAAAAACGCACATCGCATTTCATTCTTTAAATCATCTTTTCAGAGGTTTTGACAGATTGATGATGGAAAGACAGATTGATGAAGAGCGTGCGTTAAAAGATTTTGAGATTTTTTTAAAAGACAGCAAAGAAATTGGTTTAGACAATGAAATAATTTGGTCTGTAGAAACCTTCTTATATTTAAAAAATGAAGAAAATGAAAAAGCTATAGTTTCTTTACAAAAGCTAAAAACGAGTAAACTACTTTCTAAAGACGACAAAGAGCGGATAGATGAATCTATAGTTTATGTGAATAACAGAAAACCTGGGGAAGTATTAAATGGGGTTTATGACAAATATTTTTTAAGCGAAATTGCGGTAAAGTACATGTTCTCAGTTTTATCTAAAGTGGATTGGGAACAAGTAATGAAAGAACAAAACGTGCCTTATACTGAAGAGATGTTTAAATCCATTAACAACACAACAGAATTTCTACAAAACTTAGAGAAATACTCTAGTGCAGAACAGCTAAAAGAGACTGGAACATCCATCTGGAACAAAACAAAGGGGTTAGTAGAATAATAACTGTAATTATGTTGAGAGATATCATTAAAAAAAATGCCAAATACGGTTTGATTGATAAAAAAAATGGCCAAGAGATCATCAATCCTGAGTTCAAGAACTTGAAGGCACTACAAAGTAAACTGAGTATCGAAATTACTGCTACAAACCAAGAACTGTATAAATCTCTTGCCGAAATTGATCGCATCACTTCAAAAGCACTTTTAAAAAATCTTTACAAAGAGATGGAGGAAAACCTTTCAAATTGGACAGCTATTGAAGTACCCCAGTGCATTGTTTTAGAATATCCGGGAACGGTTACAGATCCTTTTGATGGCGCAGCGATGTTCTATGGTTATAAGACGTGTTCAAAAAGTGAAGAAGAAGTTTATAACCTAGAAAACCCTGTAGATCGTTTGAAGGAAGGGGCATTGGGCAGTGAATACTTTTTTGATGAAATTGACGACTTTTTGGAAGAGTTCCCTGATCAATCAACGGAGATATGTGATTATTACAAATATCACGCTTTTATACAACTGCATGCTATTTTTGATAAACTCGAAAAAGCAGGTAAGTTTAATCAATTTAATGCATCAAAACCTATTCTAATATTCGGACGCGCACATGATGAAGATCCTGTCCTTATCTATAAAAAAGCATAAAGATTTAAGGCTATTTAAAATCTAATAAAAACCAACAAATGCGAGCACATAGAGAATTAGTTTAAGTCATATTAGATGGAAATGCACAAGCTGTTATAGGTGTATTTTCATCCAGAGCTTATGGCTGGATAGATAAATGTGTTCCTTTACGACAATCAGAAATAGATGAAGTTGTTGAGTCATTGCAATTACCAGAGTCAGACTCGGCAGCCATAACGTGCCACACATTAAAAGCTGTTTTAGGTGCTATTGATGAACATAAAGAATACAGCGAAGCGTGGGGTGATGCGGAAGGCATTAAAGAACGAATTGAGGAGTTATCAAAGTCTATAGAGGTTAATAAAGGTTATGAATGGGTTTACCTATATAAGCTAGCAGGCATTATTGAAGACGGTAACGAAGCCTTTATTTCAAGCGCTAGAAAAAAGACCACTGACCCACAACAATTGGCGTTTCTCAAAACCTTTGAAGATGCTAAAAGATCACAAAAACCAGAGATTATCTTAAACACAAAGGATTTCTCATTTATGAGCTCCTTATTAGATGAAGCTATTACACAGGAGTTAGGAATTGATCTTAGATATGGTGCTTCAAACTTTAGCACACCCGAGGAGCGCATGGAAGCAGAAAAGAGCTTTGATGCTTTTGAATATTATGTAAGTAACAGGCCATTTCCTATATGCTTTGGTACGCATCTTATTAATTATGCCATACAAATGGCTGCGCGTTGGGAAAACAAAGCATTTGCAGATAGGGTGCTTCCATTTATCAGTAAAATAATGCCAAGTTTCAAGACTTACACGTCTCTCTCAAGGTTTTACATCACCTACCCAAACAGAGAAAAACATATTGAAAACTTAAAGTTGGCAACAGAGTATGGAGCAAATGATGATGATTTTGGTTGGGTGAGTTGGGACGATAACCCTTGGAAGGATGATGAAGAATCAATAAAATCACAACCTAAATCAATATTTGATTATCCGTTGGATGAGGATTAAACTATTTATTAAAAAAATATTAGAATGAAACACGAAACAAGAGAGCTCGATAATTATTTTCAAAATATGATTTCTGCTTTAGCAGAAAGTAGCAATATGTGGATTATAGAGCATCCTGAAATAGTGGAAAGACTTAATATATGGGATTGGCAATCAGATTTAAAAAAAACAGAAAGAAAGGTTTTAGACCTATACATTCAATCAAACTTTAATTTCAACATTGGTACCATAGCTATTAGTTGGGACAGCTACTATAATTTAGGTGCCACTATTTATTTTGCACCTACTAATGAATACCAGGAATGGAAAAGTGAAGATTGGTTGGACTTTGATATTGATTTAAGTGATATAATCAATCCTATATTTTTAGGTATAGAAGATTGGTCGACCGAATTAGGTGATGAATTAGAACTCTTTAGCAACCTGTTTTCAGGAATAATAGCTTATGCATTTATTAATTCCTTTGAAAGTTCAGCTTTTAAAAAACTTAATAAAACGGAACAATATATATTACTAAGTGCTACTTGTGAAGATAGCGAATTCTCACTTATTCATAATGCTGAAGAGCCTGAATCATACGATTTATACTTTCCTATCAATACACCACCTGTAACTGCTTCTGATGGTCATGGCGTCTTATTTGGACAAGCCTATTCTTATGACACAAAACACATTAGTAGCAATCAAACAAGACTTGGTTTTGTGCCTGATTCCATTGGATCTTTCCAACAGGTAGAAGAATTAGATCTTAGCCACGGGTATTTAAAAAACCTTCCGATAACGATTTTTCTATTACCAAAATTAATGACTTTAAACTTAAAGGCTAACAAACTAAAAACGATTAATGTTTGGTTAGATAAGCTTTTAAATTTAACCAACTTAGATATATCAAACAATCTGCTTACAGAATTACCTAACACGCTTTGCTCTTTATCTAAATTGAAGCAATTACATTTAGAATACAATAAATTGATAACAATACCTAAAGGCATGGAGGTAATGAAAACCCTTGAATTTCTTAACCTGAATAGCAATACTATAGTAGAGTTACCTAAACTACCTGAGAACCTTACTTGGCTAAATTTATATAACAATCAACTAAAAAGTCTTCCTGAATCGTTTAAAAACCTAAAAAATCTTGAAACGTTAGTGCTTTCAAAAAATGCATTTAGTTCTGTTCCTAAAGAAATATTTAAACTCACGTCCTTAAAATCTATAGAATTAGGGGATAACATTATTGAAGATTTGCCAGATGAATTATTGTCTATGCCTAACCTAAAACAAATTAGAGTTTTTCCTAATATATTTTCAATTGAGAAAAGAAAAATACTCCGCGAAAAATATGGTGAAAGGTTATTTGTAGGATATGATACTAGTGAAAGTTCGTTTATGAAGAGGGTATAAATTCAAGTTTTCAAAAACATGAACAGTTATTTTATAAATCTATTCCTGTAAAAATAAATGGAGTCTTTATTTCTTCTTAATAAACCTAAGATTAATAAAGACTCATTTTTTCTATAACCATTTTTATTCATGATTTAAAACACTCATAAATTCTTCATCGTTAAGGTAAGGAGCAAAGTCTGAATCAGCAATAAACTGTTTTGCTTTTTTCCCAAACATAGAGGCACGTTTTGCTGCCATGATTAGATTGTCTCTATCACCCTTAGCAGCAAAATAGCAAGCTAAATTGTAAAGTAAAGGGGAGTATCTACAATTATCCATGTTAAAATCCTTTACTAACACCTCCTCTAGCACTTTTTCACCAATGGCGTAATCCTTCGTATGAACACTTAATACGATACCCATACTTGCTGCAACATAGTTGTTACTAGATGAATTTAAATATGGCAATAGTTTAACACAGAAGTGATCAAAAGTTTTTAACGCTGGGTCATGTTCTTTTTTAACTATACAATCAGCCATTCGCTGTCCTGTATAGGCTGAAATTTGTCCTGCCCAATTTGGATCTTGACCCTGATTCTTAGCTAGTTTTTCCATAAATTCATTATAGGCTAGCAAATCATCATCAGAGTTATTGATTGTTTTAAAGAGTTTATCTAGCTTTCTTTTAAGGGCTGCATCTACTTTCTTTTGCTTAAGTTCTTCTAGACAGTTTGCTAATTTGTCCATAGCCAACTGGGTTTCTTCAGATTCATATAAAAAAAGATTCGAGTTTGGATAGCGGGTTTCAGGTTCAGACTCGGTCATCCATCTAATGATATTTCTGAAATCATCAATAAGTTGGTTTTTGAGTGTTTCGTTATCTGCTGTTAATTGCTCAATAAAGGCATGTGCTTTTTTTGAATCATTGAGATAAAGTGCAATTATAGCATCCCTATAGTCGTGTACACCACTCTTGGGATCTGTTATTAGCAGATTACAATAGAATGTTAACACCTCAAATGAAACTTCTTGGTAGGCTCTGTCACGGATAAGCCTATAACCAAATGAAGATATCTCATCTAATGTTAATTTTAAGGAATGACCTTCAGACTTGAGCATTGGTAATTCTAAGAGTGCCTTTTCGTAATTTTCTATTGGACCATCTTGAAGACTATCTACATAATCTTCTTGTAGAAGTCTCTTAATTTTTGTTTTTTCTAATTTCTTAAGAAACTTATCAAGCTCGGGAACTACTAAACTGGCGTCGTTTCCAAAATTTTCTGGTTCAGAGGTTTCATCGTTCAATTCAAAAAGTAAGCAAGGACTCCAGTCATGATTGTTTGCAAAAAAGTAAAAAGGTTTTTCAATTTTCAGTTTATTAAACGCATCACTCTGTACAACAGCCGACATGGCAAGGTGCATGGCGTAGAACATACGTGCTGTAAAAAGGTTGATAAAATCATCTATTAGCGCGTGTTCACCACCTTCACAGTCAATATAGGTAAAGAGTGGAAAACAAGCATCAGCCACATTAAATCCGCCACAATCACTAAACTCATTTTTACCAAACTGTAAACCACCATCAAAATCATCTCTAACCCGAGCTGTTTTATCTGATTTAAAACCTTTAAGATTAGGCAATTTCTTGAAACTGCTGTAACCATAACCTAGCGCATAGGGTGCCTCATCACCATCATAATACCACTCAAAACCTGCAGCTTGAATAACAACGGTGTCATTATTCCATCTAAACGATTCTTGTAGGGTGTTAATCATATAATTAACAACATTATCCAGCGGTTGTTGATCGTAGTATTCCAAAAGAGGTTCTAACTTTTTTGGCACTTTGGTAAAGGCTTTTCTCGCTAATGTCATTCTTGACAAAAGCTCTTTTTTAATGATATTATTCATATTGTAATATGTCTTATGTGATATATTTCTCTATTATTAATTCCTGTTTTGATGGTATTAATTACTCATAAAAAGTACCAATTTAACCAGCGGTTTACTTATAATTCAATTTTTAAAACGCCTTTTTAGATGCTAATTTTCGCTAATTTCGGCACCGGCATACGTGTGGTTTTTATCTTTATAAACCCAGCTATCTTTCTCTATAGCTCCAAAAGTTTCCAAATCGACACCTTCCATTTTAACGCCCCAGTGATAGACGTGGTTTTTGTCCCGAGCATATTGGTCGTAGTCATAAAGCGCAAAGGTTGCTAAATCCACACCGGCAATTTTCTTACCATCATAGTAAACGTTTTGGTCATCTTTTGCATAGGCTTTAGTAGCGCTTTCTAAGACCATGAAATGCGTTCTGTTGGCATCTTCCATCAATACGCCTTCGTAAATCACGCTATTGTCAAATAGAAGATAGTCCTTATGTAAAAAGGCTATATTATCTAAAGACTCATAACTGAATTTTTTGAGTTGGCTTGGATCTCCTCCATCGTTCGTCCTCAAGTAATCGTAGATAAAATGTGCGTCTGCCACGTATCTTTCATTGAGCATTTTGAATGTTAGAGGATCTATCTCACAGGGTATGATGTCAAAAGAACTTCTTTTATAAACCCTATGGTTGTCTTTGCAGAAATAATCGTTGATGGGCGTGAAAGTCTCATAGTGGACGTCTATCATTTTATAGCCATAAAACCAGTTTTCAGCATCGGTTCCCCACTCCCAATCTTCAGATTCTTTGTAGGTTTCAGGATCTGCACCTTCAAGAACAAACAATTTTTTATCGGTTTTTAAGGTGCTTTGAATCGAATAAGCCATATTTTCAATAGGGATATATACATGGTCTTTATCAAACCCTAATCTATTTGAAGTTCTAAAGGAATGGATATCGACTTCGTCATCAATAATATATTGACAAAAGAAAATATGGTCCTTGTCTTTAGCAAAATCGCTAGACAAAGGCATAAAAGATTTCACATCTGCATCTAAAGTTTGATTTCCTAATTCGAACCAATTGCCCATGGGACTATATCGAATCTCTTTTCCCGATTTACCATAGTAGTAATTATTTGAAATTTCTTTGTTGACTGCTCCGGAAAATGGACTACAGGCTTGCCCAATAAAAGAGGCCATTGCTAACAGGATGAACCCGACAGGAGACGCCTTCGATTTGGTTATTTTTTTAATAATTATATTTAGTATCATAACGGCTAGAAATGCAGTTAAGTAAGGGTGGTTATAGAAAAATTGCATGAGGCGAATATAAACAAACTATTCAAATTATAATACCATAAAATGTCTCTAAAAAACAGCCTATTGTAGATTAACAGGTCTAAAAACACTGTTCTTAAAAAAAAAATTAAACCTATCACATAGAATAAATATTTCGCTTATTTTGGTTTGAACAGGAGCACGTTTATAAAATTCTTTTTTCCTCTTACGGCTAACCGTAAAATAACAACTTAGAACTTGCTTAATTTCACTGATAAAATAGTATTAATTAAAATACTTCTTAGCACATTGAGGTATTTTAATTTAAAGCTTTTATATTAGTATTTTTGCTAAACTCTGATACATTTTCACTTTTGGTGAACCATTTAAAACAACTAGAATATGAACGAAATTATTTGTCCGAATTGTAAGAAAGCCTTTAAAGTTGATGAAGCTGGATTTGCAGACATTTTAAAGCAAGTGAGAGATCATCAATTTGAAGAAGAATTGAAGAATCGCCTAGAACTTGCTGAAAACGACAAAATAAATGCTGTAAAACTTGCTGAGGCCAATCTTAAAAATTTATTACAAGGACATCTTGTAAAAAAGGACAGGGAAATAAGTGATCTAAAAGCACAAAATGAACGTTCTCTTGCCGAGCAATTAGCCAAGAAAGAAGCTGAAATTTCTGAAATGAAATCGAAAATTCAAAACGCGGATATCGAACAGAGATTAAAAGTATCTGAAGCTATTAAGAGCATCGAAAAAGAGCGTGATACCTTAGCAAGTAACTTAAGAGTGAATGAAACTGAAAAGCAGTTATTAGAAAAATCGATTAATGAAAAGTTTAACGATAAGTTACTAGTAAAGGACGAAACCATCAAGATGAAAGATGATGAGATTGCCCGTTTAAAAGATTTTAAGCAGAAACTTTCTACCAAAATGATTGGGGAAACCTTGGAACAACATTGTGAGTCCGAATTCAACAAGCTTCGAGCTACAGCTTTCCAAAACGCATATTTTGAAAAAGATAATGATGCCAGAGGAGGTAATAAAGGGGATTTTATTTATAGAGAAACGGACGAGGCTGGGAATGAAATTATTTCCATAATGTTCGAAATGAAAAATGAGAACGATGAAACCGCTACCAAAAAGAAAAATGAAGACTTTTTTGCCAAACTGGATAAAGACCGAATAGAAAAAAAATGTGAATATGCCGTGCTTGTTTCCTTACTGGAAACGGACAACGAACTTTATAATACAGGCATTGTTGATGTGTCTTATAAGTTCAAAAAGATGTATGTGGTGAGGCCTCAATTTTTTATTCCTATAATCACTTTGCTTCGTAATGCCGCTATGAATTCCATGCAATACAAAGCAGAACTTAACTTAATTAGAAATCAGAATGTGGACATTACCAATTTTGAAGAAAAAATAGATGCCTTTAGAAAAGGGTTTGCTTATAACTATGATTTAGCGAGTAGGAAGTTTAAAACCGCTATTGATGAAATAGACAAAACCATTAGCCATCTTCAAAAAACGAAGGATGCACTGTTGTCTTCGGAAAACAATTTACGCTTAGCAAATAACAAGGCAGACGATTTAACTATTAAGAAATTAACCCATGGAAACCCAACTATGAAAGCACAATTTGACTCGCTTTCTGGTTCTGATGAATAACCCATAATTGGATACATTTTGGAAGCTCATTAGAAAAATCTGCTAATTAATAAGATTCCTGCCCTAGCATTAATATGCTTTTGCAGAACACCTATTTTAGAGTTAATTAAAGAAAAACATGTTCGGAATAATAAACTTTGAAGCTTTTTTAATTGCTGGACTGATTCTGAATCTGACTCCAGGAGCGGATACCATGTACATTCTTGGCAGAAGTATCTCTCAAGGTAAAAAGGCAGGTGTTTTATCCGCTTTGGGGATATCTACTGGAGCCATTTTCCATATCATTTTTGCCACTTTGGGCTTGTCTATTATTCTCGCTAAATCTGCAACCGCTTTCGAAATCGTTAAATATTTGGGAGCGGCTTATTTGATCTTTTTAGGCTTAAAAAGCATCTTTAAAAAAACGGAAGAATCTTTTGAGTTAAGTACAAAAGAAACCAAAGTCAACTATAAAAAAATTTATTTATCTGGCGTCCTTACTAATATATTGAATCCAAAAGTCGCCTTATTTTTTCTAGCTTTTTTACCGCAATTTATTGATCCGAACTATGGGCAAAGTTCCCTTTCCTTTCTCATATTGGGACTAACTTTTTTATTTACAGGAACTGTCTGGTGTCTGATTTTAGCTTTGTTTGCTTCAAAATTATCAGACAGGATTCGGAAAAACTATAGAATAAAAAGGGTGTTGGATAAGATTACAGGAGGCATTTTTATTGCGCTTGGCATCAAACTAGCCTTGATGAGAAAATAGGTTTTTAAATAGCATAGGCCATTTTAAACCCAGCAAACCAATTTCTAGGCATGCCTGGGTAAAAATAACGCGGTTCCGTATTACCAAATCCTACAGCGTTAATTAGAATGGAGGAAGCATAAGCTGTATTTGTAAAGTTATTAATCCCTGCATTTATTTCAAATGAAAGCTGTTTTGTGATGTTATTGTTATAAGATACTTTGGTGTTAAATACCGTATATTCATCTGAGGTTAATGTATTTGCATCGTCTAGTGGCATCTCTCCCACATATAGAAAATTGGTATAGAACTGAACATTTTTATAACCCAGATGTAAGCCACCATTCACTTTGTTATTTGGCACACCCGTGAGTTTGTTTCCAGAATAATCCAGATTTCCATCTACAAAATCTATAAATCTATTATCAGAAAACTCAGCATTTACATATGGTGAAAGCAGGAATCCATTGGCAAATATTTCTGTATACGACAAAGATAATTCGATGCCTTTGTGTTGTGTTTTACCTGCATTTCGACCCACATATTGATCTTCGCCAACACGGTCTGCCACAAGCAGGTTCTCAATATCCAATAAGTAGCCTGCGAGTTGTATCTGTAATTTGTTTTTGAAGAAAAAGGCTTTGGTACCAACTTCATAATTAATTCCTGTTTCAGGACCTAAATCTGGATTCACGAGTCCTTCGGGCGTTAGAGTTTCTTCGAGAGAAGGATAATTAAAGCCGCGACTGATACTTACATACCCTTCAACACTTGGATTGAAACGATATAAGATGTTCATGTTGGGAGCAAAAATAGGGTCGAAATTTCGATCTGTACTTCTATTCTGTTCGCCCATATTAAAATGGTCTATAAATTGGTAGTTTGTGCTGTTAAAATTCAAACCAAACTGCGCTTCTAACTTATTGGTAAAAGGTAAGGTGATGGTTGCAAAGACATTTAAGTTATTCCGTTTTTCTTGATTATTGCTCAACAATTCTCCTTCTAAACTGCCATTTCCGTTATTAGTCTCGTATAGATTTCCTAAGGTTTTCCAGTGATACTGATCCCTGTAAAGTTCGCCACCAAAGCTCAAATTGGCTACTTTCTTTAAAAATTGAAAGTCTTTTGCAAAGAGGGTTCTAGCACCATAGCCATTGGTATATTCATCTAAAATATTAAAAGGTCGTGGTTCGTAGTGATCCAAATAGGAGTAAAAAACAGAGGTGGTATTGCTAAAATCATCCGTAAAACGGTGGGTATAATTTAAGCCTGTTAACAATTGTTTGTTATCTTCATAGCCCTGTGCTTCATTCCAGGTATAGGCTGCTTGAGATGGATCTTCTTCAAAAGCCGTTTTACCTATGGAGCTTGATATTTGCGCCACATAAGCGTTATAATTAAACAAAAAACCTATATCGTTTTTATCATTTATGCGATAATTGGACGTAAGCAATACCGCATTTCGATTGTAGTTACTGTTCTCTCGAAACCCATCGGATTCGAAATGGTCGTAGTTCAAATTAAGAGATACTTTTTCGTTAGCAGTTGCAACAGACACATTGTTTTTTAACATCCCAAAACTGCCTAAAGTCAGACTACTTTCAAAATAAGTTTCACCTGCTTGGGCTTGTTTTGAATTAAGTAATAAGGTGCCACCCAAATTGGTACCGTATTGGGTAGCTTTCGGACCTTTAACAATCTCTAAGCTTTCAATATCTTCTGGATTAAAGGCATCTATTGCTGTTTCACCTATGCCATTTGTAATAGGAATGCCGTTAAAATAACCTCGAATTTTATTGGTGCCATATAAGGTTCTAGAACCCACACCGCGAATAACTATGCGATTGGTATTTATGGCGCCACTTTGGATATAAACTCCTGGGATTTCGTTTATAGCTAAAGTTAAATCTGTAGGACTAAATTCTTTTAATTTTTGAGATGAAATCTTAGCCGTAGGAATAATCACTTGACTTTCCTTTTGGTAGGTGGAAGATAAAATAATTTCATCTAGGTCTTGGGTATTATCTAAGGCAACTAGCCTGATTAGGCTAAAAGCTTTAACCAAAGTAACTGTTTTTACATCATAATTGAAATGCTTTAGTTCAATTATAATAGGAAGCTGATAGACTTCTGGCAAGGTAAATTCACCTTCTTCATTGGTTTCAGTAATCTTTTTATCGTCTAAAAAAATAGCAACTCCTGAGATAGGAATTTTAGAAATATCTGTAACTAAACCACTCGGATTTTGAGCGATTAAAGGGTTTAATATGACGGTTAAAAAAATAACCGTCATTAATTTACATGCTTTAAATATCATAACATTTTAGGCATTGCCTATTAAAAAAACGGGTAGCTACTTGTTATAACTTACTTTCCAGATGGTATTTCCTGCATCGTCGTTCACCAGCAAATCCCCTGAAGGGGTAACCGTTACTGCAACCGGCCTACCATAAACATCTGTTTCGCTATTTTTAGCAATAAATCCGGTAAGAAAATCTTCTGGTTCTCCAGTTGGTTTTCCATTTTCAAACGGAATAAAAACAACCCGATACCCTGAAAGTACCGAACGATTCCAAGAGCCGTGTTGGCCAACAAACATACCATTTTTGTACTTAGCAGGAAAACGATTTTTGTTATAAAAACTAAGACCTAAAGAAGCCGTATGCGGACCAACAGAAACATCTGGCACGAGCGTTTTAGCAACAAGCTCTGGAGCTTTCCCTTTTAATCTCGGGTCTTCAATCTTTCCATAATAAGCATAAGGCCAACCATAAAAGGCTCCTTCTTTAACACTAGTTACATAATCCGGCACTAGATTATCTCCAAGTTCGTCGCGTTCGTTTACAACCGTCCAAAGTTCTCCATTGGCAGGATTCCAATCCATACCTACTGGGTTCCTAAGACCACTGGCATAAATTTTTTCATTTTGTCCGTTTAAATCCACCTCTAAAATATTGGCACGTCTAATTTCTTCGTCCATCCCGTATTCCCCTACATTACTAGAGGAACCTACAGAAATATAAATTTTGTCTTGGGCTTTGTTGCTAATAATATTACGGGTCCAATGGTGGTTATAACCTCCAGCAGGGAGATTCACTATTTTCTCACCTTCAGAAGGTTTTAACTTCATTTGGCCTGTTTTATAAGGATACTTATAAAGGCCGTCTGTATTAGCCACATAAAAATAATCACCAATAATCAGCATGCCTAAAGGTTGTTTGAGATCATCGAGAAAGGTTTCACGAATTTCAAAAGTTCCATCGGCGTTTGAATCTCTTAACAAGGTAATCAGTCCGGCGCTACCTTTTGTGTTTGCTTCACATACAAACATATCTCCATTGGGACCAATATAAGTCCATCTCGGATTTTTAAAGCCATCTGCTAATTTAGTAACCGTAAAACCTTCAGGAGCCATTGGCATGGTACCTTCTGGCCAAGCTACTAGTTTGTTCACATTTACAGTGGATTCTGTAGCGTAAGGTTTGGGTAGAATTAATGGCCCAATGGCTGTTTGAACTGTATCTGCTGGTTTTTGAGATATCATCTCTTTTTCACCATCAGAAACTTTCATGTCTTTCTCTTCTTTTGTTTTACAAGCAAGGAAAGACATCATGATTAAACTGAGGAATAGGAGTTTGTTTATTTTCATTGTATTTGGTTTTTTATAAAAATAAAGAATTCCATTTGTGTTTATTGACTCAATCGTTAGAATAAATAACTTAAACAGTTTAAGCATGACGCTGTTGAAGTTTTGTTAGTTTTCAAATCCTTAGCATCAAAAATTAATTGATTTGAGCTAATAAATGAGATGATTCAGAATTATATTTAAAAATAATTTAAACATTTTTATTATGAAAACTAGGTATACTATATTAGCCCTTAGCATTTTGGTACTTGGGGTATCTTGTAAAAACGAATCGCCCAATCACAGCACAGCAGATACTGAGAACCCAATGAATGAACAGATAACCAAAACGACTAATTATAAAGAAGAAGGCAATTTTGAAGAGGAGGTATATACCCATGAGGCCATAACAGATAGTATCAACGAGCATTGGAATCTGGATGATCCCGAAAGACAGCAAGGTTTATATTCCAACTTTGAAATGACAACCAAGCAACAACAAGATTATGAAAAGGCTTTACAAGCTTGGCTAGAATCAGATATGGAGAATCCTTACGACAAACTATCGGCTAGTGAACGTATTGATGCAGAAAACATTATTTTAAAACCTATTTTAGATGAATCGCAATACACTCGTTATAAGGCGTGGGCAAAGGAGAATGACAAAAGATAGTGTGTTGTTACACCCTTATCCTTAGTATAGTAGACCCGTAAAGGCTTCTCAGCTATTTAGTTATCAAGGATTTCTAATTTTGATTTTATAAACCATGACTTTAGAGGAAATTATAGGTGTTTTTGCTGGTATATTTACGACCATAGCCGTGTTGCCACAAATTATCAAGGCAGTAAAAACTAAGAAAGTTGAAGATGTGAGTCCGGTTATGTTTGGAATTCTATGCTTAGGCGTGGGCCTATGGACCGTATATGGCATTTTTAAAATGGATTGGCCCATTATTATAACCAATGGCATTTCTTTTATTTTTAATGGGATTATGTTAGGGATTGTTTTGAATTCGCAGAGTAAAAACTAGACGACCAATACAAGTCAGATTAGAACAACTCTTATTTTAAAATCTTAGGCGAAGCTACCGACTTTTTAAATTGCTGAGGCGTCATTAATTCCATTTTCTTGAATTGTCTATTAAAATAACTCGTGTTATTAAAGCCAGATTTAAAAGCAATATCAGACATTCTAAAATCTTTAGATTCTTTGATGAGTTTTTTTGAGAATTTGATTTTTTCAGAATTGATATAATCTATAGGAGAAACGCCCAAAGTATTTTTAAACTGCTTATGAAAATGAGACGTACTCATGTAGGCTTTTTTAGCCAACACATCCACATTAATATCCTTATCAGTTAAATTATCTTTAATAAATTTAATGACAGTTCCTATTCGAGTATCATTAAAAATCTGATTGAAATCATTCATAATTAAAGACTTTGCCTTGGTTTGTAGCAGTCTAACAATTAATTCTTGAATCATTAAATCCAATAAAACATCTTTGGATTTGTTATTATTAGTGAAGGTGTAAGTTAAACGTTCTATTAAATGATTGACATCTGTATTGTTTATTAAATGAGAGGTTGTTTCGTTTAATTCCCAGGTATTATTTTCATTTTCAATGGCTACATGCTGATTAAACTTATCCACCACCTCGTCAATTTTAAAGGTGTCTATCCCCAAAGCCAAACATTGAGTTGGTTGGTCTTTTGTTGCGATTGGAAAGTCTATAATCATCTCCTTATTGGTTGGCATGACTACAGATTCGCCTGGAAAAAAATCGAAAGCTTCAAAACCATCCAAATGCATGATTTTTTTACCGGTAAGCATGCTCGCTATAATAGGAAAACCAAAGGTAAGCGAGACTTTTTCGGCAACGGCATGCGTCTCATAGATATTAAGCTCAGCATAATCAGCACTATAGGTGGTTCTATTCTCCACTAAAGTGGTAAGTTTTCTAGTATTTCTATGCTCGGTTAATAAAGACTTCATGTTCAATAATACAAAAAAATGGGATTAATAATAAGATATAATAGATATGTTCTAAAATATAGTAATTATGTTCAAGATAATTCGAATATGATAAAATAACTTTATCAAAACTAAAGATAATCTATTTTTAAGAATAAAAATTTAACTATTTAACAATTAAATAACATTTTATATGAGTTATTCAAAACCTAAGTTTAAAGAGAAATACGGCAATTTTATTAACGGAAAATTTGTTGAACCTATTGGAGGGCAATATTTTGACAATACCTCGCCCATTGATAATAGTTTTATTGCAAAGTATCCTCGCTCACAAAAAGAAGATGTTGAGATGGCTTTGGATGCTGCCAATGCCGCAAAAGAAGCTTGGGGAAATACCTCAGCAACCGAAAGATCGACCTTATTAAATAAAGTAGCTGATATTATAGAAGCACATTTAGAAGAATTCGCGCTTATTGAAACCTGCGATAACGGAAAACCCATTCGTGAAACTTTAAATGCAGATATTCCTTTAGCTGTAGATCATTGGCGCTATTTCGCGGCTTGTATTCGTTCTGAAGAAGGAAGCGCAACCGAGTTAGACCAGAATACCTTATCCATGAATATTAAGGAGCCTTTAGGTGTTATTGGCCAGATTATTCCGTGGAATTTTCCGTTATTAATGTTATCCTGGAAATTACCTCCAGCTTTAGTAACCGGGAACTGCGTGGTTTTAAAACCAGCAGAACAAACGCCTTCATCGGCTACCTTTTTAATGGAAAAAATTGCAGATGTGTTTCCTCCTGGCGTGGTAAACATTGTTCATGGGTTTGGACCAGAAGCAGGAAAACCTTTAGCATCCAGCTCTAAAGTAGATAAAGTTGCTTTTACTGGAGAAACCACTACAGGACAATTAATCATGCAATATGCTTCTAAAAACCTAAATCCGGTGACTATGGAATTAGGTGGGAAATCGCCTAACGTTTTCTTTAATTCGGTTATGGATGAAGACGATGCTTTTTTAGATAAGGCTATTGAAGGCGCTGTGTTATTTGCTTTTAACAAAGGTGAAGTTTGTACCTGCCCTTCTAGATTATTAGTACAAGAAGATATTTACGATGCCTTTATGGCACGTGTTATAGAAAGAACTAATGCCATTATTCAGGACAATCCCTACGATATCAATACCATGGTTGGCGCCCAAGCTTCTAATGACCAGTATGAAAAAATACAATCTTATTTTAAAATAGGAAAAGATGAAGGAGCCAAAGTATTAACGGGAGGTTCTGCAAATAAGTTAGAAGGTAATCTAGCAAACGGTTTTTATATTCAACCCACTATTTTAGAAGGTCATAATAAAATGCGTGTGTTTCAAGAAGAAATTTTCGGACCGGTACTTTGTGTGACTAAATTTAAAGATGAAGCTGAGGCAATAGAAATTGCCAACGACACCCTTTACGGACTTGGAGCAGGTGTTTGGACGCGAGATGCACACCAATTATACCAAATTCCTAGAGCAATAAAAGCCGGGCGTGTTTGGGTGAATTGCTACCATGCTTACCCTGCACATGCTCCATTTGGAGGCTATAAAAAATCAGGGTTTGGAAGAGAAAATCATGTGATGATGCTTAATTACTACCGTCAGACCAAAAACATGTTAATTTCTTACGATAAAAACAAATTAGGTTTCTTTTAAATATTATTTATTAATAGCACTAAAGGCTGAATTGTTTAAAGATTCAGCTTTTTTAATACCTTTAACTTATGGAACGCATAGCAATTACAGAAGAAGCAACAAAAATATTAGAACAATTAAAAACAAAACATGGCGATTTGATTTTTCATCAAAGTGGAGGCTGTTGTGATGGCTCTGCTCCTATGCTTTTTGAAAAAGGCGATATGTATTTAGATGAAAGTGACATTCTTTTAGGCACTCTAAACGGGGTCAATTTCTATATGAATCAAGATCAGTTCGCATATTGGAAACACACCCATCTAACTGTAGATATTACTGAAGGTAGAGGCGCCAGTTTTTCTTTAGAAATACCTCTGGGTTTGCGATTTTTAATTCACTCCAGACTTTTAACAGAAGAAGAAAATACTGCTTTAAATAAATAACAGTTCATAGTTTCATCACCTATTCGGAAAAATCTACAGAATTCCCAATGCTGAATTTAATTTATTAACTTAGCATTTCACCAACTTAAGGTACTCATATTCAAATGAATTCGCCTTATCTAAACCAACCCACATGAAAACTCTCTTTCTATTTTTGGCAATAGCACTTATTGCTTTCCAATCTTACAGTCAAAAACCAAGAGCTAGAGATTTGGGCGTGCCCTTTGTTGGCACCCCAGGGAATTTTAATGCCATAACAGATGTTCAAGGCGTGGAAGTGGGTTATAGCACGATCATTTCAGGAAAAGGAGAAAACGTGGTTGGCAAAGGCCCTATACGAACTGGAGTAACCGCCATTTTCCCTAGAGGAAAAGCGAAAAAATTCAGTCCGGTGTATGCCAACTGGTACAGCCTGAATGGCAATGGCGAAATGACAGGAACCACATGGGTTACCGAATCAGGTTTTTTAGAAACGCCTATCATGATTACCAATACCAATAGTGTCGGGGTAGTTCGTGACGCCGTATTAAAATGGTACGTGGATACCGATTGGTATAGTGGCGAAGATTGGTGGTATACCTATCCTGTAGTAGCCGAAACTTATGATGGTTTTTTAAATGACATCTATGGGTTTCATGTAAAGGAAACACATGTTTTAGAAGCTATTAATAATTCAAGTGGCGGACAAATTGCTGAAGGAAATGTTGGTGGAGGTACCGGGATGATGTGTTTGGGTTATAAAGGAGGTACCGGCACCTCTTCCAGAGTTTTTAAAATAAAAGATTCAACTTATACCGTTGGAGCTATTGTACAATCAAATTTTGGAGCCAAAAGAAACTTATCCATTGCAGGTGTACCTGTTGGAATAGCATTAAAAGACACTTTAAATTATGAATATCATGCCCCACCAAAATCTAGAAGACAAGAAGGAGACGGCTCCATTATTGTGATAATTGCAACAGATGTGCCATTGTTACCTCATCAATTAAAACGCATTGCTCAAAGAATTCCTTTGGGAGTTGGGATTGTTGGAGGTCGCGGGAGTAATGGCTCTGGAGATATCTTTTTAGCTTTCTCTACGGCAAATGAAAAGGCCTTTAATAGGGATGAAACAATTCGTGTCCAATCTTTACCTAACGATCAACTGATGCCTGTTTTTGAAGCCACTGTTCAAGCTGTAGAAGAAGCCATTATCAATGCCATGATTGCCGCAGAAACCATGGAAGGCATTAATGGAAATAAGGCTTATGCCCTACCTCATGATTTGCTTATTGAAACTTTGAAAAAATATAATCGCATAGAGGATTAGTTGGTTGTTGGTTGTTGGTTGTTGGTTGTTGGTTGTTGGTTGTTAGTTGTTAGTTGTTAGTTGTTAGTTGTTAGTTGTTAGTTGTTAGTTGAATTTAAGTTTTATAATTTAAATTGGCTACCAAGTGAGTTTTTTGTTTAAGAAAACGTCTTTCCTTAAAAAGTTTGAATTTTGCAAACTATTTATAGTGGTCTATGGTCAAAAAACGAATCGTTTTTATCTGAGATATAATTCAATTACCCTATAAACTCGGATTCCTTTAAAATCCATTTGCGTTAAGATTTGAATCTAAACAGTTCAATAAAACAGGCAAAGAGTCTTAATTTAGTATCAAATTAAGACTTATGGATACCAATAGATTATCGAAAAAAATACAGACTGTTTTAAATAGTCAAATGACAAAAGAAGCGGAAGCCGCACAAATATATTTATCTTACGGATGTTGGGCTGATAGTGAAGGCTTTGGTGGCATAGCCAATTATTTTTTTAGACATTGCCAAGAGGAACGCGAACACATGATGAAATTTATGCAATATATTCTGGAGCGCGGTGGTACTGTTAAAGTAGAAGCCATAAAAGCACCTCCAGCAAACCCTAAAAATTTACAAGATTGTTTTGAGAAAACCTTTAAGCACGAAGTTGAAAATACAACAGCCATTTATAACATAGTCAATCTGGCCCATGAAGAAAAAGACTGGGCAACCTATAATTTTGGACAATGGTTTGTTAAAGAACAAATTGAAGAAGAAAAACTAGTTATGGGCTTATTAGATAGATTGAAGATTGCTGGCGGTCCAAAAGCATCGGACGAATCCTTGTTTGCATTAGACATGCAATTAGGAAAGGAACCAGATTCCGCTACCTTAGCAAGAGATGTTGCTGTTGAAAAACCTTAAAAATTACGAAGATTCAAATATGAAAAGCAAGCATTCCAGCTTGCTTTTTTGTATTATTGGAATCCAATAAAAGCTATCGTTTGTGGAATAGTATAAGCGTTAGATAGGATTCGATTTTTTTTATAAATTTTCTTATCAAGTAAGCCTATTAACAAGACAACCCATGTTAATATTTATTTAAACGCTGCGCTGGTCCAAAAAATTTTCGTTATACTATAGACACAATGAAATTATTTCTATTACTCATTTTATTTATGATCTCAACCAAAGAATACGCACAGATGCAAGTTCCTACTTCCATTGAAAATGAAGCAAAAACTGCCTTAGCTTTTTATCCAGAACTGAAGAATGTTGCAATCGACATCCGATTTAAGAAAAACATTAAGAAATCGACCATGCAAGCGCAGCCTAAATTTAGTAGTCTGTTGAAATCTAAAAAGCATCGCGAATATGTGATCTTGATTAGTGAGAAATTTAAGATTTCGGATAAAGAATTTTCAACCAAAGACATTCCTTCGGATATTCTAATAGGATGGATTGGTCATGAACTAGGACATATTATGGATTACCAACATAGAAGTAATTTAAATCTAATTTGGTTTGGAGTTAAATACCTTCTTTCAGACAACCATATTATTGAAGCTGAACGCGCGGCTGATACTTATGCCGTTTCTAGTGGCATGGAAAGTTACATTTTGAAAACTAAGGATTTTATCCTGAATAATTCAGATATCACACCTTCCTACAAACTACGTATAGAGAAATATTATTTATCTCCAGAAGAAATTATGGATATTGTTAACGAACGTGATGGCGTGGTGCCTGAAGAAGCTGCCTCTACAACTGCGAATTAACAAAATCTTCCCATAGCTGGAATTTTTCTTCGTTCATAACACGCTCCATTTTAACCTGTCCTCCTTTTTTCTTATTGGAAGCATTCCACTCATAAAAAATAGCTGGGGGAATCAATTTAACGCGAACTCCTTTTAAAGCCTTACTTCTTGCCACTTTATAATTTTTATTAGCTTCTTTTAATGAAGCATCTAGCGCATTTGCTACAGCTTCAGGATCTAAAGAATCTTCATTCCCAATATACCAACAATGATAGAATTCATCATCTTCGCAACGTTTGGCACAAATGGTATATTCAGGAATTTTTGTATCGAATTTCGCCTCCAATTCCTGCATGGCATCATCCATTTTATTAACGGATAACTGCGACCCTACTGTGTTTAGAAAAAACTTGGTACGTCCCGTAATTTTTATTTCAGCGCGTGCCACATCCGTAAATTCAATAGTATCGCCAATTTCATAGCGCCAAGCCCCACTAACGGTACTGATAATTAAAACATAGTCCTGATGTAATTCTACATCTTTTAAGCTGATAGAAGGTGCGTCTGAAACCAACGAACCATCTTCCTTTATATATTCTGGTTTAAAGGGTACAAATTCAAAATAAATGCCGTTATCTGTTACCAATTGCATGGCATCTGTTTCTGGTCTCGCCTGAAAAGCCATAAACCCTTCAGAAGCCAAATAGGTATCAATAATAGTAATGGGATGCCCCAAGAGTGCATTAAAACTCTTTTCGTAAGGACTAAAAGCCACACCTCCAGAAGTGAATACTTGAAGGTTTGGCCAAATATCATGAATGTGATTTAGTTTGTGATGTGAAATGACTTTTTGCAACATTAATTCCATCCAAGACGGAATCCCACTTAGAGCTCCAATATCCCAATTCCTAGCGTTTTCAGCAATGTGTTGCACGCGCTCATCCCAGTCGTCAATCTTGGCAATATCTTCGCCCGGCTTGTAATACCCTTTAAACCAAAAAGGAATGTTACTAGCCGTAATACCACTAATTTCACCTTCCAAATGGTTGTCCTTTTCTTGTAAATTGGTAGAACTTCCAAGCATCATGATTTCTTTTTCGAAAAAATCGGCTTCAAAATCAAAATGACTTAAGGCAAATACCTGATTGATTCCAGCCTGCTTAATGGCTTCCACCATATCGTCCGTTACAGGAATGCGTTTGCTGGTTTTACCTGTGGTTCCAGAGCTAAGGGCAAAATATTTAGGATGCCCCGGCCAAGTGACATTATCTGCTTCTTCCTGAAACTTATACCACCATTCTTCATGGATTTTATTGTAATCGAAATAAGGGATCTTCTCAGAAAATGCTTTCGCTATATTCTCAGATTCGAGGATGGTTTTAAAGTTGTAGTAGTTTCCAAATTCAGTGTCTTTTGCTGTGTTAAGCAATTGTTTTAGCACCTCATTTTGGGCTTCAACAGGATTAACCTCTGAACTAAGAGACTCTTTAATGTCAATGACACCTTTAATAATGTTTCCGAGAATAGCCATATGATAAATTTACACGTGTGAATATCAAATTTACAAAATAAATCAATATTTAAAAAAATCTCTGGTCGTCATAATGATAAGATTTTTATTTGATGAAATATCACGGGAAAATTTCGGGAACAAAAAAATCCAAACAAATTATATCAAAAAAACTGAGCAACGATTTCTCATGGCTCAGTTTTTATTACTTATTTAAATTTGTAGTATTCTGTAATTAGTGTTTTATAATTCTAAACGTATGTTGTCCTTCTTCAGCAAACACCATCACAAAATAAGCACCTGTTTTAAGAGATGATACATCTAATTGTAATTTTGCTTCCTGGGTATTTTTCGCAAAAACTTCTTGTCCTAAAAGGTTATAAATTTTCACAGCATTGATTACTGATTTGTATGTTACATTTAAAACATCGGTAGTTGGTATTGGGTAAGCAGATAAGCTGTTTACATCAAATGTTTCAACACTTAAAGGAGCGAGATTCAAAGTAAAATCTAAAGCTTGACCAAAGCCAGGATAAGGACCCGTTCCATTTGGAAAAAATCCGATGGCACATGGGTTAATATCTGCTGGAGAAACTGGATCTTGATATATTTTGGTAATTCGAATACGCGTTGTTCCTAACATAGCATTTGTTGGCACTGTAATATCCATCATTACAGAAACACCATCATTTCCTGTCGAGTTGTAAAGGGTTCCTATTTCATAAATTTCACCCGCATCGTCTAAAATATCGTTATGATTCCAATCAATAAAAGCAACAATATCCGTATCAAAAGGACCGTAGGTATTTCCTGCAACTTCCAGCGTGTAAGTTTCGTCTGGAGAAACATCTACAATCGTGCTTATTTCGTTTATAGAAATGGAAGTATCATCTGTGTTTGTAATAACTGTTCCTCCAAAATCAACCATGGTAATTTCCTCTGTACTTGTGCCAGTCGCGTCGATAGCACAATATGGGCTAGGAAAAGGAAGCGCAACATCTAAAGAAAAATCTAAAGCTTGACCAAAACCTGGATAAGGTCCCGATCCGTTTGGAAAAAATCCGATGGCACATGGGTTAATATCTGCTGGAGAAACTGGATCTTGATATATTTTGGTAATTCGAATGCGCGTTGTTCCTAACATAGCATTTGTTGGCACTGTAATATCCATCATTACAGAAACACCATCACTTCCTGTAGAATTAGTAATGGTCCCTATTTCATAAATTTCACCCGCATCGTCTAAAATATCATTATGATTCCAGTCTATAAAAGCAACAATATCCGTATCAAAAGGGCCGTAGGTATTTCCAGCTACTTCTAGCGCGTAAGTTTCGTCTGGAGAAACATTCACAATCGTGCTTATTTCGTTTATAGAAATGGAAGTGTCATCTGTGTTAGTGATCACTGTTCCTCCAAAATCAACCATGGTAATTTCTTCTGTACTTGTGCCAGTAGGATCGACAGCACAGTAAGGGCTAGGAAAAGTTTGAGCATGGACACCATAGGTTAGTAAGGCTAATCCGAATACTAAAGTAGTTTTTTTCATGTAGTTAATAAGTTTGATTAGCCTACAAGTTAAAAAAATAAAGCATGTAAACCTTTAGTAACACTGTTTTTAACAAGATCGGCACTATTTTAATTATCGTTTTGTTTCACTTAATTATGGTCCAAACGAAAAAAGCGCATCTAATTACAGATACGCTTTTCATTCTCCCACACTAATTAAAATGAATTAATAGCTTGAGACAAACATAATGCAGTCTTTTTAAATTTCCTTACTGTTTCCCGTAATGGCCGTAAATAAATTTAAATTAGTCCTAAATCTTTAACTATGGCCACTAAATGAATGGCATTGTTGGCTTTAAATTGAATACGAAGTTTGTTGAGACGTTTTTCTATGGTACTTAAACTGTTTGGAGAAATATTTTTTTCTTTAAAATTAGCACTAATTTGATCTTGTGAAAAGCCGTTTGATAGCTCGGCCATTAATAAAATATCATAATCGTCTATTTCTAAATCGGATTTCTTATTTAAAGCTGGAGACACCGCTTCTGAAACATACAAAGTATCTTTGTGTACGGCTTTAATGGCTTCAGATAATTCAATAAGACCTCTTCTACCCTTACATACATAGCCTTTTATGTTATAAAGATTGATAAGCCTTCTTACTTTTTGAATTCGGTCTTCTATGGAATAAACTATCACTTTCAGGTCTGGAAATTCCTCATGCAAAGCTATAATTAAATCCTCGCCAGATTGGTATGTTTGATCGCGATGGTCTTTCTTAAAAGACATGTCCGTTATCAATAAATCGTAAGGACTGCCATCTAAGGCTGCTTTTTTCACCTTTATATAAACATCATCACAATACTGTACCGAAACCACATTCTTTATTTTTAGGGTATCTAAAATGGTTAACATTCCTAAATTGATACTCACCAAATCGTCTGAAACTATTACTTTTTTAAACATATTAAACCGTTATTACCGCATGAAAGCCTTGTTTTAATTCAGATTGAAAGGTAATAGAACCATTTATAGTATGCATACGGTTTTCCGCATTTTGGAGTCCATTTTGAATTTTTAAATTGCAACCAACCCCATTATCTTTATAGTCTATAAAAATACTATGGCTATTTTGTTTAAAATTTAAAACCACTAAACTGGCCTGGCTATGCTTTTTCATATTGGTAAGCAATTCCTGTAACACCCGATAGACAGCCACTTTTTTATGGGCTTTAAGAGTTGACCACTCTATTTTTGAAATGTCTTTGGTTAAAATATTAACCTCGTTATTTTTATAATAAATGATTAAATCTGATAGAATACTTTTAAAGTCTTCTGTCACATTTATTTCTTGATGTTCCCTAGAAATATCCCTAGTTTTATTATAAACTATTTCCAAATGATCTAATATGAGATGTTTGTCTCCATCATTATGCTGTAGTTTGTTCATAATATGATAGACGTCGTTTGCTACTTCGTCATGCACTTTTTTTGAAATCCGAAGTTCCGTATTATAAATTTCTAATTGCTTTTGTTTTTTATGATGATGTTTTTGGAAAAATAAAATAACTATTCCAATACCCAAAACTATCAATGCCAGAAATGCGTAGAGATATTTTAAATTCTTTTCTTTTTCAAGCTCTAAAAGTCTTTCGTTGGCAAGGGCTTCTTGCTTTGCCAAGGCATATTTTTTTGAGGCATATTTTCCTTCTACCAATAAATTAACCGTTTGGATGCTGTCCATCATCCGGTCATACAAAATCACATCTGGATCGTCTTTTAAGCTCATTAACAAACTTAAAGCATGTGTCAAATGATTGGGGTTTTCAGATATTTTAGCTAATCTATAAGCTTCTTTGGCATAATATGCAGCTTGTATAAGATCTCCTTCTTTTTTATAATATTCAGATAGGTCGTAATAGCTTCCAAGAATATCGGAGTTATTTCCTAAAGCCAAGCGAATGTTCAAGGCTTCTTTAAAATCGATCATGGCTTCTTTATCCTGCAATTCCCCTTTTACAATCCCCAAATTATTTAGGGTGCGAGCCATATTAACCGAATCGTTTAGTGCTTTGCTCTCCTTATATATAGCTTCAAATTCCTGCTGGGCTAATAAAAATTTATGCCGTTTAAGTTGTGCATAGGCAATGTTATTTCGCAATACCAATTGCTGTTGCTGGGTTTCTGCTAGAGCAAGTGCTTTTTGGTAATATATAATGGCATTATCATAATCCTGCATTTCGTTATAAACACGCCCTAAGTGGTTGTAAATACCTACTCTAGATTCCTTGGAGGTTTGGTTTAAAGGCAATCTTTCTGCTAAAAATAGAGCTTCTATTGCCGTGGTTTCACTGTCGTATAAAATGCCTAATTTATTTTGAATAATGGCTATTTGTCTCAGACTATAAATAGTGTTTAAAGTATCTTTCTGCTTTATATTTTCATCTTTTTTATTCTGATAATAAACAAAGGCCTTTACTAAATCGGCTTTAGAATCTGGTTTAATAATCTTATGATAATAGTATGCCGCGCTATCTACAGGTTTTTGCTGTTCAAAGTTGTTGAAAGCAAAACCATTAGTAACAAAGGTTATAGAAAGAAATAAAAAGAATTTTAATTGGAAAGTCATTGCTGAAATTTGGTACAACCAAAATACGGATGTTTTTGGATTAAAAGTGTTATATCTCAAAAGTATCTCACGCTTCTGAACAACTTATGCCATCATTCAAAAAATGTCACCCTATAAATAAATGACCTCAACAAATTACAAAAAAAAAGAGACCTGCATTTCTGCAAGCCTCCTACAATTAACCAAAAAACATTTGCTATTAATCAATCTGGATATTTTTCAAATCAACCAATTCTAAAAACCTATCAAACCTACTTTAAACTTTTACTATTAGTAGTTTGATAGTACAAATGTAAATCGATTCCGTTTAATACATGATGACATTCCATGTCATGAGACATATTTACACACAATTTATTTATCTTTGCAAGGCTAAAAAACAACTCAGACTCATGATTTTTATAGAAAATGAAGGTATTACCAACCCAAGGCTCAATCTAGCATTAGAGGAATATGCTCTTAGAAATTTTGATAGCTCCACAAATTATTTGCTGTTTTATATAAATGAACCTTCAATCATTATAGGAAGAAATCAAAATACCATTCAGGAAATTAATCAGGATTATGTCGATGCGAATCACATTCATGTGGTTCGAAGAGTTTCCGGTGGTGGTGCTGTTTATCACGATTTAGGGAACCTTAATTTTAGCTTTATTACTAACCACGATGGAAAAAGCATCAGTAATTTCAAGAAATTTACAGATCCTGTAATTCGTGTTTTAAATAATATGGGCGTTACTGCCCAATTAAAAGGGAGAAATGATATTCAGGTAGACGATAAAAAAATATCGGGTACAGCTCAATTTTCAACTGGCAGACGCATGATTAGTCATGGTACTTTACTTTTTGATACAGATATGAATGAAGTAGTTAAAGCACTTCAAGTAAAAGCAAGCAAAATTGAATCTAAAGGTCATAAATCTGTTCGAAGTCGGGTAGCTAATATTAGCGAATTTTTAAAAACACCATTAGCCATGGAAGATTTTAAAAAGCAATTACTTACTGGGCTTTATGAAGAAAGTGAGCCTTTTGAAACCTATAGACTTACGGAAGACGAATGGAAAGCCGTACACCAATTAAAAGCTGAGAAATACGATTTATGGGACTGGAATTTTGGACGTTCTCCAAAATTCAACATCCAACGTAACAAGCGTTTTGCTATTGGAGAAATAGACATGCGTATTTATGTTGAAAAGGGACATATTTCTGAACTAAAGATTTATGGAGATTTTTTTGGAGAAAAACCAGTATCAGACATTGAAAAGCTTCTGGAAGGCGTAGCTTACGATAAAGTAAAAATTTCCAAGTCTCTTGAAAACATTTCAATATCGGACTATTTTGGTAATATCACAAAACCGGAGTTTCTAGAACTGGTGACTGAATTGGATTAAAAGGCATATTTTAAATCATAAAAAAGCCTCACATGTCTGTGAGGCCCTTTTGCTATCAATCAAAACTAACACTTGTAATTAAATTCTTCTTTTTCACTTATCTTTAAACTGGAGACTAATCCGTTTTTTTCCTGTAATTATAGTACAAATTTACAACCACACTTTCGTTTATAATATGACATGCCATGTCCAACTCTAAAATTCAAAATACAGAACAGCATGAGCATTGGGAAGTCAAATCGACATGTTAGGCCATAAAAAAACCTCACATGTCTGTGAGGCCCTTTTGCTATTAACCAAAACTAACACTTTTAATTAAATTCTTCTTTTTCACTTATCTTTAAACTGGAGACTAATCCGTTTTTTCATATAATTATAGTACAAATTTACAACCGCACTTTCGTTTATAATATGACATGCCATGTCCAACTCTAAAATTTTAAAAACCGACTAGCCTGAGCTTTGAGAAGTAAATTCGACATGTTAAGCCATAAAAAAACCTCACATGTCTGTGAGGCCCTTTTGCTATTAATCAAAACTAACACTTTTAATTAAATTCTTCTTTTTCACTTATCTTTAAACTGGAGACTAATCCGTTTTTTATCCTGTAATTATAGTACAAATTTACAACCACACTTTCGTTTATAATATGACATGCCATGTCCAACTCTAAAATTCAAAAAACAGACCAGCATGAGCTTTGGGAAGTCAAATCGACATGTTAAGCCATAAAAAAACCTCACATGTCTGTGAGGCCCTTTTGCTATTAATCAAAACTAACACTTTTAATTAAATTCTTCTTTTTCACTTATCTTTAAACTGGAGACTAATCCGTTTTTATCCTGTAATTATAGTACAAATTTACAACCGCACTTTCGTTTATAATATGACATGCCGTGTCCAGCTTGAAAATAGTCAAACGGCACGGCATGTGATTCGTAAAAAACTGAAGGCTTTAGATATCCAGAAAGAGGCCTAACTAAAATAGCCTGCCTTTTCAAGTACTTTAATGAGGAATGTTAAAGCGCAAACCAACACTAAAAAAGAACTTCAATTTATTGATATCGTTTATATAAGCGACATCAAAATTAACGGGTCCTAGAATTGAGTTATAAGAAAAAGAGGTCCCTCCAGAAAATAATAAGCTCGTTTCGGTTGTATTGATCCAATTCCCTTTTGGGGCATAGAAATCTTCTAAATATTCTCCAAAGTCATCGAAACCTACTGAAGCTAAATTAAGATATGGCGTTACATAAATATTTTTTAAAGGATTTATTTGTGCACCCACACTCGCCTTTATAAACTGCGTTACTATTAAATCGGTTGTGTTTAAACCTTGAAATGCATACTCATTTTGAACGGGACTAGTCAAGCTACCTCCTAAGGTATATTTGGCGGGTTGCCCAAAATTTAAAAGCGATAAATCGTTAGAATCTACATCGTCCAAAAGCATGATTCCAGAACTAACACCTCCTATAAGCGTTGTTTTAGTAGTAATTGGCACACGTTTTTCAAACTGAAAGTTCAGTTTGGTAAAACCACTGAGCGATCCTGTAATATTATTTTCAGGGTTATCATTATAAGTTGCTTCAATATTGCTACCTAAAGATCTAGAGAGCCTTACGTTTACATAACTTCCCGAGGTTGCAAAAAACACTTTATTCATGGAATTATGATTAAAATTTAAACCTACTTCAAAATTATTGAATTTGTATTTTCTTAAATCATATACATTTTCCGTATAATCTGGATTTGATTTTGGTTTTAATCCCAAATATTCATAGTTTATATAGAAACCTACGTAATTATTCAAAGAATTTAAATTTTTATTTAATTGACCGGAAACCAGATTGTAAGTATTTTTTAAATCGTCTCCAATACTCCCATACAAATAATAATTTTGAATTGTTTTTTGTCCAAAAGATTCTGCTCGCCACCACCAATTTTTTGTTTCCCCAACATTTTGTTGGTACTGCACTCTGTATTTAGGTGCTTCGGCAATATCTAAACCAACTAATAACCTAGAAGAATACCCAAGAATATTTCTACCAGTATAATTAACCACCACGCCCACTCCCTCGGTAGTATCGTAGTGAAGAGCACCATTTAACTGATTACGTGCTTTTTCTAAACCATATAAGTTTAGAATATTGTGACCATCTTCTTCTTTCACACTATAGGTAATCTGATAAAATAATTCAGTTCCCATAGCACGTTCAATGGCATTTGTTAATTCTGTAATATTATAAGTGCTATTGGTCGAGATAGCCATTCTAGCTTGCACAAGACTCAGGTTTTCATTGCTTATCCCGTGATATTGAATTTCTGAAAATAAAATAGCATTTTCCATTACTGGTAAGGCATGATCTCGTTGCTTAAATTTTTTCAAGGAATCAGCAAGAACAGCCAACTGATCAATATTGCTTTTTGTTGCAATTTCACCTTCCTTCAAAATACCCAGAGCACTTGCAAAATCCTCAGTGGAATAGGTTAAATTCCCTACATGATCTATTAAAATAGTACAAAGAGCTCTATTTTCTGGATTCTTAATATTACTGGTTAACATGGACGTTTGAAACAAAATAGAGGGAATATTATTCAATTTCTCTATAGGCTGTAAACCGCCACCAACATCGCTTCCAATAATAATATCTGCTCCCATGGCCACAGCTACATCCACCGGAAAATTATCCATAACCCCACCGTCAACTAATAAGGTCTCATTGTATGGAACAGGCTGAAACACACTAGGTATAGACATGCTCGCTCTTAAAGCGACTGCCAACGATCCTTGATCCAAAACCACAACCTCTCCTTTAACTAGATCTGTTGCTACCGCACGAAATGGAATAGATAAATCATCAAAATTGGAAACATTATAAACAGGATATACAGTGGTCGATAAAAACTCTCTTAAATTTTGGTCTTTTAATATGGAAGCTTTCATTTTAGGTTTTCCTTTAATGACGTCCACGTTCAATAAATACCTACCAAATTCACTCTTTTCTTCAACACCCACATCTCTAAAAGAAACACTTCCTCCTAAAAGTTCCGTCCATTTAGCGCTTTTGGTAATTTTAGCAATGCTATCGCCAGAATATCCCATGGCATAAAGGCCTCCAACAATACTTCCCATACTCGTACCAATAATAAGGTCTGGAACAATACCCAAACTATCTAAAGCTTGAATTACAGGAATATGGGCGATACCTTTAGCGCCACCTCCACTTAAAACCAAAGCAACCTTTGGTTTCTTTTCTTGTGAAAACAACTGTGTATTCATTCCAAAAAGGAATAAACAGAACAGGAGACATAACATCTGTTTTTGTTTAAAAACATGACATATTAATAACTTTTTAACTTGCATCTTAGATTTAAAGTTTTGATGAATAAGGTATTACGGTTTTTTTGTCTAATTCCTTATAAAGTCTAAAGATAAAATTAACTATGAAATAAAATACTAGGATTTTTTTTAATTTAAAATAATCTTTGGCGGGTAGTTTGTCTAACAAACATGAAAATTAAATAGGCTATTAAACCATAAACAGCACTACGTTGAATGCAATTAACTAAGGTTTCGGTCTTTGATTGATTAAGACTAAAACTGCTTTGATTTAATTAAATTAGATAAATAGAATGTTAATTTTCAGATAAATGCATAGCTGTTTAAGAGATTCCAAAAGTCCATTTTAGCATGTCGCTTTTTTTAGCTAATTTGGCTCTTCTTTAGTTTTCCGCATATATTCATTGATAATCAGATTGAAATTATTATTGATTTTTTTATTTTCGTGGTTAAAGAGAGATTAAATATGAAGAATCTATCACCCACTATTTGTGCGTCAACATGAAGAAACAAATAAAACTTATTACATATAATATATGATGTCCAATTTACATTACCTTCCCTTGGCACTTACGGTTATGCTTGGTCCACAAATTTTGGTTCCAATGATATTGATTACAAGAAAAGATCCCGTAAAAAGTTCCTTAGTTTATATTTTAACCCTAAGCACATCTCTTTGTTTCTTCACCTTTCTTTATTATTATCTCATATCCACCACACACATGCACACCATGTCTATGCATGGAAAGCCTATTTTTAAATATCTCTTGGTTGGTATTTTCATTTTTCTAATTATAAAAAATATTATAAATAGGAAAAAACTAACAAAACCACCCAAATGGATGGCGAATATTAACGATGCACCACTTAAAAAAATAGCATTAATTGCATTTCTACTTATTGCTATTATGCCGGGAGACATTGCCGTAATCTTTACAGTTGCAGGCTTTTTAAACCTTAAAAACTCAACCTTAACAGAAATAATACCCTTTGTTAGTTTGGTGACTTTTATTGCCTCTACCCCTTTATTGGTTTATTTTAGTTTTGGCAAAAAAGGAAACCAACTTATGAGCAGTTTAAATAACTGGCTGAATACACATGGATATCTCATAAACGTCATGACACTTATGGTATTTATTTATCTTATTCTTTCATAAAATAAGATATAAACAAAAAAAACTGCCTTAATTAGGCAGTTTTTTTTATAACTTATTTAAAATGTCATTCTTATTTAACATCCATTAATTCCACATCAAAAATCAGAGTAGCATTTGGTGGAATCACTCCTCCAGCACCAGCACTTCCATAACCTAAATCGCTAGGAATTACCAATCTCGCTTTATCTCCAACATTTAAAAGTTGGATTCCTTCATCCCAACCAGCAATAACTTGCCCAACTCCTATTGGAAATTCCAAGGGTTGTTTGCGTTTGTAAGAGGAATCGAATACGGTTCCGTCTGGTAATTGTCCTTTATAATGTACAGAAACGGTATGACCTTTTTCGGCTTTTTTTCCTGTTCCTTTTTGCAAAATCTGGTAACGTAGACCACTTTTAGTTTCTTCAAAACCAACAGCTAAAGCATCTAATTCAGCTCTTTTAGCATCTCTTTCTGCAGCAACTCTTTTTTCACGAGACCCTTCAAAAGTTCTAAAAGCTTCAATACCATTAAAAGCTTCCGCTTCAGAACCAACTCTTACAATCTCTAAAGTTTCAATTTCATCGCCTTGAGCAATAGCATCGACTACATCCTGACCTGTAACAACGTTTCCAAAAACCGTATGCATGTTATCTAACCAAGGGGTTTCGATATGTGTAATAAAAAACTGAGAACCATTAGTACCAGGTCCAGCATTTGCCATAGACAAAACACCTGGGCCAGAATGCTTTAATTCTGGATGAAACTCGTCAGCAAATTTATAACCTGGATTTCCAGATCCTGATCCTTGTGGACAGCCACCTTGAACCATAAAATTTGGAATGACTCTATGAAATTTTAAACCATCATAATAAGGTGTTCCTTGAGGTTTCACAGAATTTTCCATGTTCCCTTCTGCTAAAGCAACAAAATTCCCCACTGTTCCTGGTGTTTTTTTGTATTCTAAAGCTACAAGGATCTCTCCTTTATTCGTATTGAATTTTGCGTATAAACCGTCTTGCATGTTCTATGTTTTAATTGAATGGCAAAGATAAGGAATGATTTGAGATTAACGAATAACGATTTTAGATTTTTGAAGTTCTACCTAATGATAGTAAAAATGTTAGTTGCCTGCCTGTCGTTAGACAGGTTGGTTGAAGAATATCATAATTTGTTTACCTCCTTACCTCATACCTACTACCTCACACCTACTACCTCACACCTACTACCGCACACCTACTACCTCATACCTACTACCTACCGTCTACCGACTAATTAGCCACTTCGCTTATAAACTTAATGCGATACAAACGCAATTCTTCATCGTCATAATCGCCATCAAACTCATCAATAGCTTCATCAATTTTATCGGTTTGGGCTTCCATAAAATAATCGTGGATTTCCTCTTGTTGCTCTTCGTCCAGAATATCATTTATCCAATAATTGATATTTAATTTGGTTCCAGAAAAAACAATGGCTTCCATTTCTTTAATAAAATCCTTCATGGCCATACCTTTTGCAGAAGCAATGTCATCTAAAGGTAATTTCCTGTCAATATTTTGAATGATATACAATTTTAAAGACGAATTGGTACCAGTAGATTTCACAATCATATCGTCTGGACGAATAATCTCGTTTTCATCTACATAAGTGGCTATCAATTTGATGAAATCGGGACCATACTTTTTAGCCTTTCCATCTCCTACCCCATGAACATTACTTAATTCTTCAACCGTTAATGGATATTTTAGAGCCATATCTTCTAAAGAAGGATCCTGAAAAATCACAAAGGGTGGCACCCCTAACTTTTTAGCATTCTTTTTACGTAAATCCTTTAGCATGCTCATTAAAACTTCATCAGCTACTGCTCCTCCTGCTTTAGAAGTGGACACAATACTATCGTCTCCAGAATAGTCAAACACATGATCCTCTGTCATCATAAAAGAGGTGGGATGCTGTATAAACTCTTTCCCAGAGGCCGTTATTTTAATCACGCCATAGGTTTCAATATCTTTTTTCATATACCCTGTTACAAGTACTTGCCTTACTAAAGCCATCCAATACCCTTTCTCTTTGTGACTTCCTTTTGCGAAAAACGGCAATTCGTCTGTTCTATGAGATTTTATCAAGGCATTGGCTTTACCTACAATCACGTTTACTAAATCTTTAGCCTTATATTTTTCGTTGGTAGCTTCAACCGTTTCTAAAACCAGTTTGGCATCTGCCATGGCTTCGGTTTTCTTTTTAGGAAAACGAATATTATCATCCATATCGCCACCTTCGCCAGTCTCCGTATCAAAGGCTTCCCCAAAGTAATGTAAGATGAATTTTCTTCTAGAAATAGACGTTTCGGCATAAGCAACGACTTCTTGTAATAAAGCTTGACCAATTTCCTGTTCAGCTACCGGTTTACCAGACATAAACTTCTCTAACTTTTCTATGTCTTTATAAGCATAAAAAGCCAAGCAATGTCCTTCTCCGCCATCTCGTCCAGCGCGACCAGTTTCCTGATAATAGCTTTCAATACTTTTTGGAATGTCGTGATGTATTACAAAACGAACATCCGGTTTATCTATTCCCATTCCAAAAGCAATAGTGGCTACAACCACATCTATATCTTCCATCAGGAACATGTCTTGATGTCTCGATCTGGTTTTCGCATCCAAACCAGCATGGTAAGGCACGGCTTTAATTCCGTTTACCTGAAGGGTTTGCGATAGTTCTTCTACGCGTTTTCTACTCAAACAATAAATAATTCCAGATTTACCACTGTTTTGTTTGACAAAACGAATGATGTCTGCATCCACATGTTTGGTTTTCGGACGTACTTCGTAGTATAAATTAGGTCTATTAAAAGACGCTTTAAAAGTTGTTGCATGAGGAATGGCCAAATTCTTTAAAATATCTTCCTGAACTTTTGGGGTTGCCGTAGCAGTTAAACCTATTATTGGGATATTATCACCAATACGTTGAATGATATTTTTTAAGTTTCTGTATTCTGGACGAAAATCATGACCCCATTCACTTATACAATGGGCTTCATCTACGGCCATAAAAGAAATTTTTACAGTGCGTAAAAACTCCACATTTTCTTCTTTTGTAAGAGATTCTGGCGCGACATATAATAGTTTGGTAACACCATCTACAATGTCTTGCTTCACCCGCTTTATTTCCGTTTTGTTTAAAGACGAATTTAATACATGGGCAATGCCTTCTTCCTTCGAGATACCTCTTATGGCATCCACCTGATTTTTCATTAAAGCAATTAAAGGAGAAACTATAATGGCTGTACCTTCTTGCATAAGGGCAGGTAGTTGGTAACATAGGGATTTACCGCCACCAGTGGGCATAATAACAAAAGTATCGTTTCCAGATAAAATGCTTTTTATAACTGGTTCTTGTAATCCTTTGAACACACTAAAGCCGAAAAAAGTTTTTAAAGCTTGTTGTATGTCGTTTTCAATTATCGACATGAATCTTTCTAATTTTAATTTACACTTTTTATATCTTCACTAAAATTAAAATGCTATTAATTATAGTAGGGTAATAACAGAACTCACAAAATATTTTTCGTTAGCTTTGCAGCATATTTAAACGTACTAAATCTTTAATGCGTTTGAATAACTTTAAAGATATGAAATTCTTTAAAAGCATCAACCCAAAAAAATAATAAATTTTGAACAACCAGAATTCTATTATAAACACTGCAAAACAAACGATTGAGATGGAAAGCAAAGCCATTTTCAATCTTTCCAGTTATATAAACGAGGAATTTGCAGCAACTGTCGAGTTAATTTACAACTCCAAAGGCCGTGTTATCATCACTGGAATTGGCAAAAGCGCTATCATTGCCACTAAAATTGTGGCTACTTTAAATTCAACAGGTACGCCTGCTGTTTTTATGCATGCGGCAGATGCCATCCATGGCGATTTAGGTCTCATCCTTCAAGACGATGTCGTTATTTGCATTTCAAAAAGCGGGAACACCCCAGAAATTAAAGTTTTGGTCCCTCTTATAAAGAATGCAAAAAACAAAATGATTGCCATTACCGGTAATAAAGATTCTTTTCTTGGAAAACAAGCAGACTATGTATTGAATGCTTATGTAGAAAAGGAAGCTTGTCCACATAACTTAGCACCAACCACTAGCACCACAGCTCAATTAGTTATGGGAGATGCTTTGGCTATTTGTTTGTTGGAATTAAGAGGCTTTTCAAGTAAAGATTTTGCCAAATACCATCCTGGTGGTGCTTTGGGTAAAAAACTATACTTGCGTGTTAGCGATATGTCTGAAGTCAACCAAAAACCTAGTGTTAGTTTAGAAACTGGTATTAAAGATATTATCATAGAAATTACCGAAAAAATGCTTGGAGTTACAGCTGTTGTTGAAGACGGTAAGATTTTAGGGATTATTACGGATGGGGATTTAAGACGTATGTTAAGTAAGACAGACGATTTTAGAAACCTGACTGCCAAAGATATTATGAGTGGGAAACCAAAACGCATTGATTCTAATGCTATGGCTGTAGATGCTATGGAGCTTATGGAAAAATACGGGATTTCTCAATTATTAGTGGAGCATAAAGGGCGTTATGCTGGAGTAGTACATGTTCACGATTTAATTAAAGAAGGCATCTTATAATGGCAAAGAAGAATGTGAACGAAATGTCGTTCCTCGATCACCTAGAGGATTTACGCTGGCATCTAATACGCTCTACCTTTGCAATTTTAATTTGTGGAACTGTAGCGTTTATCTTTTCAGATTTTATTTTCAACACCATCATCTTTGGACCAAAGAAAATGGATTTCCCTACTTATAAGTGGCTCTGTAGTATGTCTCAATATATAGGCATCGAAACCACCTTTTGTTTAGATGAGTTTCCGTTTAGAATTCAAAATAGAACCATGGCTGGGCAGTTTTCAGCACATATCTGGACCTCCATTTTTGCTGGTTTGGTAATAGCCTTTCCCTATATAATCTTTCAGTTCTGGCAATTTTTAAGTCCCGGATTACATGCTTCAGAACGTAAGCATTCTAGAGGATTTATATTTATCTCTTCCTTCTTATTCTTTTTAGGCGTTTTATTTGGATACTATATAGTAACCCCTTTATCCATTAACTTTTTAGGAACCTATAGTGTGAGTAGCGAAATATCGAATGAAATAGATATTAGCTCTTATATTTCTTTAGTAAGGTCGTCTGCTTTGGCATCTGGTATTATTTTTGAATTGCCAATTATCATCTATTTCTTAACCAAGATAGGTTTGGTAACCCCTCAAATATTAAAAAAATACCGAAAATTTGCACTGGTCATTGTATTGATAGTTTCAGCTATTATAACCCCGCCAGACATTGCAAGTCAAATAATTGTAGCTATTCCAATCTTGATTCTTTATCAAGTAAGTATTTATATTTCGAGAATAGTGGTAAGAAATCAAGCGAGAAACGCAAAGAAAAACGAAAAAAAACATGTCTGATATCGTAAACGAATTCAATGATTATCGTACTAAGATGAACGATAAAATATTGTCTGATAACAATAAAGTTATCAAGCGCATTTTTAACTTAGACACCAATGCTTTTCAAGAAGGCGCTTTGGACGTAAAGACCAAAGAGCTGTTGGGATTGGTGGCTTCAACCGTATTACGTTGCGACGATTGTATCAAATACCATCTAGAAACAAGTCATAAAATAGGTTTGAAAAAAGAAGAAGTTGTAGAAGCTTTAAGCATTGCTACTTTGGTTGGTGGAACGATTGTGATTCCTCATTTACGTCGTGCCTACGAGTTCTGGGACGCTTTAGATGAAACACGTTAAACTTTTAATAAATAGACCTACAAAACAAAGACTGTCTGTCTATTTTACTATTTTAGCACCTATTAGCTAAGCATATGAAGTTAAAAGCCGAGAATTTAATGAAGTCCTACAACGGACGAAAAGTAGTAAAAGATGTTTCTTTGGAAGTCAATCAAGGAGAAATCGTAGGTCTTTTAGGACCTAATGGCGCTGGAAAAACCACCTCCTTCTACATGATCGTTGGACTTATTAAACCTAATGGTGGAAGCATTCATTTAGAAAATACCAATATCACCAATTACCCCATGTACAAGCGTGCTCAAAATGGGATTGGCTATCTGGCCCAAGAAGCTTCTGTTTTTAGAAAGTTAAGTATTGAGGATAATATTTTAAGCGTGTTACAGCTTACCAAAATGAGTAAGAAAGAACAACACCTTAAAATGGAATCTTTAATTGAAGAGTTTGGCTTAGAACATATTCGTAAAAGTCGTGGCGATTTATTATCCGGTGGAGAACGAAGACGTACCGAAATTGCTAGAGCTTTAGCAACAGACCCTAGTTTTATCTTATTAGATGAACCTTTTGCAGGTGTGGATCCTGTGGCTGTTGAAGATATTCAGCGTATTGTTGGACAACTTACCAAGAAAAATATCGGAATTCTTATTACAGACCACAACGTTCAAGAAACTCTAGCCATTACGGATAGAACGTATTTAATGTTTGAAGGGAGTATTTTAAAAGCTGGAGAACCAGAAGAGTTAGCTAACGACGAGATGGTTCGAAAAGTGTACTTAGGTCAGAACTTTGAGTTGCGTAAGAAGAAGATTAGGGAGTAACTTTTCAAATTCCAAATTCCAAAAAAAACTAAATTCCAAATTCCTACTACCTAACAGACCTTAGTTAAAACAAGAGTTCTGAATTATGGGTTATGATTATAGTCTGAACCAGAAGTTTTAGGTTCTAAAACAAGCATATAAATGATTTCCAACATGCCCTGTGTAACCCTGCCTTTAAGACTGGTCTGCGATTCTCACTGAGCAACTCTGCGTAAAAAAACTTTAGTTTAATTAACTTATTTATTCGTAAATCAAAAATCGTTAATCTTCAATCGTCAATCATAAATCGCTAATCGTCCATCTTAATTAAATTCTCTCTGCGATAATTTGCGAAAATCAGCGGGACACTTTAAAAAAATGCTTTGATTTAATTAACTTATTTAGTCGTAAATCATATATCGTTAATCGCTAATCTTCAATCATATTTTCTCTGTGTGACTCTGTGATTCTCTCTGAGCGACTCTGTGGAACAACTTTCTTGAATATCGAATCCTGAAGTCGAACCACTGAACACTGCGACTGCCCGCCCGACCATAGCTTCAGCGAACCTGCAGGGGCGGGAGACTATAAATCACCCTCGAATCATCCCTACTACCCACATCACCAGCTTAAAAACTAAAAGCGCCAAAAATCCAACAGCTAATCCTATCAAAAATTCTCTTATCATGCTTGGCCAAGATTCCAAGATATGATGAAAGAAATCAATATTATGGGCAAAAATGCCTCCAGCAACTAGAAGTAAAGCTATGGTTCCTATTACAGAAAGTGCTTTAATAACCTTCGGTAGTGCCTGAACTAGAAAGTTTCCGAAGAAGTTTAAGACCCCTTTACCTTTTCCTAAGCGGATTAAGCGTAAACCAAAGTCGTCCATTCTTACAATTAAAGCTACAATGCCATACACTCCTATGGTAGCTATAATTGCCACAATAGAAACGACCATTATTTGAAACAGAATGTCCTCTCCTACTACAGTTCCTAATGCGATAATGACTATTTCAACTGAAAGAATAAAATCGGTTATAATGGCTGATTTCACTTTCTTTTTCTCTAGTTCTAAAATATCAGATTCCGATAGTTCCTGAGTTTTCAATTCAGTAACGATGGTTTCTTTATGTGGCACAAATATCTCATAGATCTTTTCAGCACCTTCAAAAGCCAGATAAACACCTCCTAAAATTAAGACCACGGTGACTCCCCAAGGCAAAAAAGCACTCAATAAAAAAGCAATAGGTAAAATAATCAGTTTATTTAAAAAAGAGCCTTTGGTAATCGCCCAAAGTACAGGTAACTCTCTAGAAGAGACAAATCCAGATGCTTTTTCTGCATTCACAGCCAAGTCATCCCCTAAAATCCCAGCGGTCTTTTTGGTGGTTATTTTACTCATGGCGGCTACATCGTCCATAAGGGCGCCGATATCATCTAATAGTGCAAAAAATCCTGAGGCCATAACTTATATAAATTCCAATTTTAAAATTCCAAATTCCATGTTCAAACAAAATGCAGATACAAATAATATCATGCAGAGACGCAAAGTCCCAAAGAGATAATAATTAAACCAGTACGCATACTTCTGAAACTGCCTGCCCGACCGTAGCTCTTCGGCCTTCGAAGCCATTTCGGCGTAGGAGACTAGCAAACCTGCCTGCCGGCAGGCAGGGGCGGGCGACTGCAACTGCAACTGCGACTGCAACTGCAACTGCACCTGCACCTGCGACTGCGACTGCGACTGCGACTGCCTGCCCGGCCGTAGCATTTGCAAAGGTGGGCGACTGCAACTGCAACTGCGACTGCGACTGCCTGCCCGGCCGTAGCATTTACAAAGGCGGGCGACTGCGACTGCGACTGCAACTGCAACTGCGACTGCGACTGCCTGCCCGGCCGTAGCATTTGCAAAGGCGGGCGACCGAAAACTAATTAATCCCACGCTGATTCACCAAAGACAACAAAATATAAACCAAAATAATTACTGGAATGGCTGCAAATTGTAAAACAGTTAGTAAAACGATACATAATATGATAAAAATATAACGGATGGCATTATTTTTAAATCCCCAGTCCTTGAATTTTAAGGCAAATAGTTTAAAAGGCGATACTAACAGATAAGAACTTACTAAGGTTAAAATAACCAGAAACCAAGAGTTTAAAATAATAGCATTAATTAAATCGTTGTTCTGAAACTCCATGATTAATGGTAAAGAGATAATCAATAAGGTATTTGCAGGAGTTGGCAGGCCTTTAAAATAAGACTGTTGATCTTCATCTATATTGAATTTCGCCAACCTGTAAGCCGAAGCCATCGTAATAAAAAATCCTATAAAAGCGATGGGCACAAATTGAAATTCCTGCCAGTGCATCACACTGTTCCAATCGCTAGAAAAAGATATTAAATCGGAGGAATCACTTGCTAAAACAAGAAGCTTAAACATAATAATCCCTGGAACTAGGCCACTAGTAACCATATCGGCCAAAGAGTCTAGTTGAATCCCTAAAGGACTTTGAACATTAAGCTTTCTGGCTAATAGCCCATCAAAAAAGTCAAAGAAAACACCTAAAGCAACAAAAGCGGCAGCAGCAACAAAATGATTGTTAACAGCAAAAAGCACGGCAATACACCCAGAAAATAAATTTAAAAGGGTTACGATATTTGGAATCTGTTTTTTCATAAAAAAGACTTAGTGCTGTAAAAATAGCAAACTATTTTCGTCTAATACCAAAGGAACTTCAAAATGATTGATAATATCTTAGAATTTATTAAAGAACAAAGACCGCTTAGCTGTTAGAATAAAGAACATAGACCGCTTTGCTTTTAGAATATAGACTTCATTGTAATTAACTTTAATAAAGAAAATAGACCGCTTCGCTGTAAGAATAGAGAACAAAGACTTAGTGGCGTCCAACTAAAAATTGTTGCTATTTGGAGGAAAGTTATACTATCCCTTGTCATAAATTGCTTTAAAACAACTAGCGATGTCTGATTGAGAACAAAGACTAGATTGCAACCAACTAAAAAGGTTGTTAGTTAAAGCAGAGAACGAAAAAAAACACAAGTATCTCCTTTCGTTAAGGTTATATTAAATGTAGAAATAGAAACATATTTAATCCTTTATTTTGCAGAATATTATGAAAACGCCAAGATCCATACAATAACTGCTAGCTTTTGAAGTTTAATATGTTAAAAAATATGCATCTTTGCAAACAATGAATTGCTTTTTGAAAAAAACATTTACCACATTACTTTTACTTCTTTCTGTATCTGTATTCAGTCAAGCCGTTAGAAAATATTCTAACGAGTTTATGAATATTGGTGTGGATGCCGCCGCTTTAGGTATGAGCAACGCTGTGACAGCACATTCTGCCGATGTTAATTCTGGGTATTGGAATCCTGCTGGGTTGGTACATGTAGAAGATAACCAACTTGCTTTAATGCACTCCAGTTATTTTGAGAGCATTGCTAACTACGATTATATCGGGTTTGCCATGCCTATTGACGATAGAAGTGCTATTGGAATTTCATTAATCCGATTTGCAGTCGATGATATTTTAAATACCACCGACCTTATAGACGACGAAGGGAATATCAATTACGATAGAATTAGCCTCTTCTCTACTGCAGATTATGGCGTTACTTTTTCCTATGCCAGGAAACTCCCTTTAGACGGCTTGAATTATGGTATTAATGCCAAAGTTATCAGACGTGTTATTGGCGACTTTGCCTCCTCTTGGGGTTTTGGTCTAGATGCCGCCATTCAGTTTCAAACCAGAGATGAATGGAAGTTTGGTATTATGGCCAGAGATATTACAACCACCTTTAATACCTGGAGTATTAATGAAGAAGCCTATCAAAAAATCCAAGATGCCGTTGAAGGTCAGAATCAAGAACTGCCAGAAACTACTGAAATCACCCTTCCTAAATTACAATTTGGAGTCTCTAAGAAGTTTATCTTTAGACATGATTATTCTTTGTTAACGGAAGTGGATCTGAACATTCGTTTCGAACAAAACAACGACGTCCTCTCTACTTCTTTTGCCAGCATTAGTCCAGCTGTAGGTCTAGAATTTGGTTATATAGATATGATTTATCTTAGAACTGGAGTTGGTAACTTTCAAAATGAAATGCTGTTAGATAATAACGAACGTGTAAGCTTTCAACCAAGTATGGGCGTTGGCTTTAAATATAAAGGCATTCAAATAGATTATGCATTTACAGATATTGGGGATCAAAGTATCGCCTTATATTCTAATGTATTTTCATTAAAAATAGATTTTAGTGTTTTCCGTTAAACCCAAATTATGACTAAACATTACTTCATTTTAATCATAGGGCTTCTATTTAGTATTCTAACTTTTTCACAGACGAAAAGACTTTCTGAAGATGCCGAAATTAGCGTCCTAACTATTGGCCAAGGCACCTCCTTAAACGATGCGTTTGGGCATAGTGCCTACAGAATAAAAGACAAACGCTTTGGTGTGGACATTGTTTATAATTATGGTATTTACGACTTTAACACGCCTAACTTCTACCTGAAATTTGCTCAAGGGAAATTAAATTATTTAATAGGAAAAAACTATTACGAAGATTTCTACAACAGTTATGTGTACCAAAACAGGACCATTGAAGAACAGACTTTAAACCTTTCACAAACAGAAAAACAACAGATTTACGACTATCTGGAAACCAATTACAAACCAGAAAACAGAGCCTATCTTTACGATTTCTTCTTTGATAATTGCGCCACTAGAATTCAGGATGTTTTAGTAAAAAACCTTCCTTCAGAGGTAGTATTTAACACGCCAAAAGACTTTCAACCTGAAACCTTTAGAACCTTAATTCACAACCAATTGGACACCAATTCTTGGGGAGCTGTAGGTATCGATCTGGCCCTAGGATCTGTTATAGATAGACCAGCCACGCCAGAAGAGCATATGTTTTTACCTAAATACATCCATACCTTTTTTGGGGAAGCTAGCTTAGCGAACTCCGATCAAAACTTGGTAAAAGAGAGTAAATTGGTCTATGAAAAAAGAGAAACTCCTGTTTCTAAACAGTTTTTATTTAGTCCCTATGTTATCTTTAGTATTCTAGGTCTTATCATTTTGGGTATCACCTATTCCGATTATAAAAAACAGCGCAGAACTAAGATTCTAGATCTTCTTATATTTTCACTAACAGGTCTTATAGGGGTTCTTATCTTGTTTCTTTGGTTTGCAACAGACCATGAAGCCACCGCACAAAACTACAACCTGCTTTGGGCCTTTGCCCTAAACCTATTTGTTATTGGGCAAGTTTCCAAACAAACACCTAAAGTCTGGTTTGTTAAATATTTAAAATTCTTAATCATTATGTTATGCCTGTTAACCTTCCATTGGGTTGTTGGCATTCAAGTATTTGCTATTGCTTTGTTGCCGTTGCTTTTGCCTTTGGGAGTAAGGTATGTTTATTTGGTATGGTGGTTTCAGAAGGATGTATGATGTTGAGTTGTTTGTTGTAAAGTTGTGGGTTGTGAGTTGTGAGGTGTGAGTAGTGAGGTTCAAAAAACCCACTTGTACCGAAAAAATAATTTTCGGATAGGTAGGCAAACTCCCCTTTCTTCACCTCCGTTATCACTCCGGTAAATTCATCCCCCTCTTTAACTAAAGAGGGGAGCCGTGTAGTTAATATTATTTAAATACATATAATAAAAAATAACAATTAGGGCTCCTCCCTTTAGTTAAAGGGAGGTGTCTAGACTGACAGAGGAAGTCTAGACGGAGGGTTTGAAAGTAGCCCCAGTATTATTTGAATTACAACTGAATACTAAATATTGCAAACTACAAACTAATCACTGTCCCCGAAAAAACAACATCGTGCTTAAAGTCTTTACAATAACATTGGCGTCCAAAAAGAAACTACGGTGTTTGATGTAGTATAGATCGTATTGAAGTTTTAAGAGACTATCTTCTACTGTAGAGCCATAACGCACTTTTACTTGTGCCCAACCGGTAAGACCAGGTCTAATAATATGTCGGGTTTCATAAAAGGGAATGACTTCTGAAAGTTCTTTTACAAAATAGGGGCGTTCTGGTCTGGGACCAATTAGGCTCATATCCCCTTTCAAAATATTTATAAACTGAGGGAATTCATCTAATCTAGAGCCTCTTAAGAATCTACCAAAAGGCGTTACCCGGGCGTCGTTCTTCTGGGCCCAAACAGCCCCGTTTTTTTCGGCATCAACTACCATGGTACGGAATTTCATGATTGAAAATATCTCAGAGTTTTTACCCACGCGGTCTTGTTTATAAAATAAGGGGCCACGATTACCCAGCAGGTTTCCTAGAAGGATAAATGGCACCAGAAAAAACCCAAGCGTCACGCCTACAAACGAGAAAAGGATGTCGAAGGTTCTTTGAAAGAATTGATACAGTTTGTTGTGATTGCTTCGGCTAAACGGAAAATACTTATAAAAGTCTTTCCCAACAAATTGCACAGGCACGCGATAGGTCATGTCTTCAAAAACCTGGGTATATTCCTTAATAGGAAAGCCACGTTCTAAGAGCAAAATCAATTCGTTATATATTTCGGTAGTAATGGTTTCAGCATTGTAACTGGCCACTACAATTTCAGAGATCTTTTCACTTTTAATAATATCATGAATATCGCTACAAGCATATTCAGGGATGCCTTTGTATATAATCTTCCCAGAAAAATTCGCTTCACAATTAATAAAACCGACAATCTTATAATTAGGATCCGAGCTATTAAAAGCATCTACTATGGCTTCAATATTAGACGTTTCACCTACAATTAAAGCATTCTTATAAAATCTTGGGGAGGTAATAAAGGTAAGATATATAAACCTCCAAAGAAATAAGGCAGACAGAATTGCTAAATAAAAATAACCTATTTGCAACCTATTGGCAGGAAGGGAAGGTGTGAAAAATGGCGTCAATAAATAAAATAAAACCGTAATAGAAACGGTTAAAACAATATTACTATACACTTTTTCTTTCTCACTCGCTCTTTGAAGATCGTAGAGTTCGAAAACAGTTCCAAACACGCTAATATAAAGGACTAACACCAGGAGCCAAGTCCAATTTTCATGGGTTACTGTAAAATAATCGAAATCAAAGACGGAGCTAATAAGATATAACATGCCCAGTACCGCTAAAATATCTACAACCCTTAATAGGATCTTACGTTCAGAAATATTAAAATGGATGTCTTGTCTTGGCATTTACTTGAATTATTAGGTAAAGATAACAAGTTGTTAAAATTATGCAAGTTTATTTGGTGTATGGTGTTCGTTGTTCGGTGTATGTTGCTTGGTGTATGGTGTATGGTTTGTGGTGTATGGTGTATGGTTGTTTTTATTTTATTTATTTATAAGACATGATGAAGTTTTCAATTTAATTAACAGATATTAATATAAAATAACTTCACGGCTCCCCTCTTCAGTTGAAGAGGGGAATGAATTTACCGAAGTGCAACGGAGGTGAAGAAAGGGGAGTTTGCAAATAGAACAAATTATATTTCATCTAATACAATCCCCTGCCTGCCTCCCATTCTGTCCGGCATTCGGGCAGGCTCCGTCTAGCCCTCCTACCTAGAGAAATTGCCACCGCGCCAGCTCGCCCGCCTGCCGTTTATTTTATTCGAAATTCGGGCAAGCCCCTTCGCTAAAATAGTCCACAGCACTATTTCTTTACGCTTGGTCGTCTTTAACTAAAGGGCGGAGCCTAGGCTTGGTCCTTTTTAATTTTATTTATTCAAAACTCCAATACTTTATAGGCAGCCCAACTGTCTTCAGAAATAGTGAGCTACTAGATAATGTTTAAGAGATAGAAACAAACGGGAGTTGTAAACTAACAACATGGACACTCCCAGAGTTATATTAAGAAAAAGGCGAACGTCACGCAGTGAAATACGAAGTACTCACGAATTCCAATAGGAAATAGAATGTATGAGTAATTCCTTAAGATAGTTTTGATTTCCTGCCTGCCGGCAGGCAGGTTTGGTTCTTTTGTATCAAGACAAAAGAATGAATATTATTTTTTTATGATCAGTTTAATACAATGTCCCAACCTACCATAAGATTACTCACGCGTTATTATTTTCAAAATTGGATTTCGTGAATGCTTCGCATATGCCACGTCGCTATGCTCCTCGCAATGACAGCATTTGAATTACACTTAGTTATTAGAAGTAGATATGAATGCTCCGCATGTGCCACGTCGCTGTGCTCCTCGCAATGACAGTCTGTTTCAGTATTATTCGCATATAGGAAACACAAAAAAGACTGCCCTTGCGGACAGTCTTCTTTCAAGATCTAAACAGGTTTTAAATTATACAACTTCTATAATTTGCAGGGCGTTGAATGCGCCATTGTTTAGAGGGTATTGCACTGCATTTACTTGCTGAAAAAAAGCCACTTTTAAGAAGTAAAAGTTCTGTCCCACTCCAACAGGAACACCAACAGGGGTTAGATTCACTGTAGAAATAGTAGCATCGATAGGCAGGTTTACCAGATTGCTTCCTTGCAAATCTTTAACGCCTGTGTTAAAATCCAAGTTTAGAAATCCTGAACTTAAAGTGACATGGGTTGCGCCTTCCGGGATGTCCAATTGTTGAATTGGAACTAAATCGTCAATAACCACTTCTCCGGTTGCTGGATTTAACACATAAGAGGCCTGTAGGACACTGTCTAAAATGGCTTTTCTATTGAAATTAAATCCTCTTAACCAAGCCATACCCAAGGTTGTTAAGATGCCGGTTGCTACATTACGCTCTCCACGAGCAGAGATTAGATCTTCATTTTTAACCCTACTCATTACCTGCATTAAGCGAGACGAGACGCGATTGTCTTTTGCATCGTTCATTAAACTCACAATGCTACGGCGTAACATTTTACCACTTGTGGCGGCATTTGCAAACTCAGCAAGATTTTCACGAGTTCTTGCATATGCAGGATCGTTCATGATGCGTTCTTTTGAAACACCATTTTTAGTACGGATTTTATATCCGTCTTGATCTTTGTAGAATGTCACTTCACCGAGTGTTCCTTCTACATTAAATAATGACTTAACTTTTGCCATAATTTCTAAAATATTTGGATGAACATGTATGCTCATCAGATTAAAAAAAAAGTTTTATTAGTTGGCTATTCTTTTTTTCCAAAATCTAACATGTTAACCTGTAGGATTTATTAAAGGAATGTTATGAATTGCTTCGTCTAATACCACAAACATAGGACAGGTTTTTAATAAAAAATCAGATAAACCCATACTATACAGATGATTACCAAACTAATACACATTCTTAGATTTGAAATAACATGTGTTCAGGTACGTACTTCATTAGTTCCAAACTGTTCCTATCTGTTCCTAATTGTAGGTGCAAAATAATGGTAGCTTGGTTTTACAACTTCATAGGAAAAGCATAGGAAAGGTATGGGAAAGGTATTGGAAAGGCATGGGAAAGGGATTGGGGATTGACGATTTTTGATTGTTGATTGTTGATTTTTTCCGCCTCCGAAAATGCAACGGACCTGCCTTAGTTCTCATTTGGGATAGGCCAACGGGCAGGGATTGGGGATTGGGGATTGGGTGGTTTTCTTAGGTGCTATTTTAAAATTTATAAAACAAATAGGGTTATATAGATTTTAAAGCATAGGGTTTCAACAAAATGAATCTAAACTTCATTGTATTTATATATTCCATAAAAATTTAATAGGGAAGTCCTATTTTTTTGTGTCCAATTAGCAGCCTTTTATCCTGTAGGGGGTTTCTTTATTTTAATTTTATTAGACCATCATTTTCGTCTAAAAAGAAGCAATAAAAATGACTTTTCTTAAAAGAAAGTTATAAGGTTATGAAATTGTTTTTTATTTATTAACTTATTGGTTGAAAACTAAATGAGGGCATTTAGTGGGTAATAATTCTAGCTATTCAAATTAGGAAAACGGCTACTTAGTAAGGTTTAAACATGGACAGGTTGTTTCTAACAGTTAATGATATAGTTGTACTTAAAGGTGTATGCTATAAGACTGCCTGTAAAATTTTAAACAGCATTATTATTAAGTACGATTTACCCAAGGAACGAGAAATAAGTATGAAAGCTTTATGCGAATATTATCGAATTAGTGAAGAGAAAGCGAACGCTATCCTAGACAAGAAAAACATTATTCCTACTAAAGCTATCACTATAATGGATTCGGCATAATTTTTTAGACTTATTTGCTGGTATGGGTGGTTTTAACATGGATGTTATTAAGAGTCATCCTCCCTATTTTTGTTTTCGATATGTTATTGGATAAAATGCTCAAATTTTGTAGAGTGTCCCAACTGTCTTCAGAAATAGTGAGCTACTGCATGAAGTTAATAGAGCAATAACAAACGGGAGTTGTAAACCAACTTTATGAACCTTCCAGGTATGTCTTAAGAAAAAAAGTGAACGTTACGTAGGGAAACGGAGAGAAATACGAAGTATTCACGCCTGCCCGACCGTAGCTTCTGCGAAGGCGGGAGTTCCATTTTATAATAATAATAATAATAATAATAGCGCACGAGTAATCTTTTGGAAGGTTGGGACATTTCCTTAAACTGATTTAAAATAAACTTTTCTCATTCTTTTGTCTTGATACAAAAGAAACAAAAAATCAAAACCGTTTTAAGGAAATCACTGCGTGACGTTCGCTTTTTTCTTTATATAAATCTGGAATTTCCATGTTGTTAGATTACAACTCCCGTTTGTTTCTATCTTCTAAACATTATCTAGTAGCTCACTATTTCTGAAAACTGTTGGGATGACTAGGAAGTTTTGGAGTTTTAAACAAATTACATTAAAAAAAGACTAAGCTGGCTCCCCTCTTTAGTTAAAGAGGGGAATGAATTTACCGAAGTGCAACGGAGGTGAAGAAAGGGGAGTTTGAAAACGTTTAGTGACTGTACGAGAAGAAAATCAAGATAAAACCTCAAACCACTTCTCCTTAACAACCTCCCAATCAAAAGCCTCCACTTTTTTTCTAGCGTTTAAAGTCATAACTTGAGTAGCTTCTGGATGAGAAATAAGTTGCTTGATGGCTTCCACAAAAACCTCAACATTGTTTGGAGGAACTAAAAGGCCATCTGTTTTATGATCTATTAAATAAGGTAAACCGCCCACATTGGTAGAAACAACAGGCAAGCCCAATGCCATAGCTTCTATAACACTTACGGGCATGTTATCAAAATTGGTGGTGTTTATAAAGATGTTGTAGTCTTTGGCAAGGGCTATCCATTCTTCTTTAGGAAGTTTTCCCGTAAAGGTTACGGAAACCTTTAAACTGCTGGCTAGTTGTTTGACAGTTTCTAAAGACCCATCGCTATCTGGTCCTACCATACACAAACTAGCAGCAATGCCTTGATCTTGTAATGCTTTTAAAACTTTTACAGCTAATTCTGGATTATAAATACTAGAAAAAGACCGCACCCATAACAGCTTCACCTCATCTAACGTCTTTTCTTGAAAAATGTAGTGTTCTAGTTCTAAGCTATTAGGAATATAATGGATATTTTGATAGCCTTCCTCTTCAAAGGCCTCCTTTAACCATAGAGAAGGAGACACCAATTTATACCCGTTTTTAAAAATGGCTTGAGAGAGTTTTGGGCTGTTTTTTAAACGCTGGGGTAAATTTCCCCCATGAAGGACTGGTATATAGGGCAACCCTAAAACACGGCATAACTGACTTACCAAAAGCGCATAATAAAAATTCTGGGTGCTGTAGGTATCTATCAACACCACATCCGTTCTTTTTCTTTGGCTAAAGCAAGTCCAAAGCATATCCAACAGTCTTGCTATTTTGTTCGCCTTAGAAGAAGCATAAGTAAGGTTATATCCCTCCTGCTCCAACTTAGGCCCTACAATACCAATAGCAGAAATATTAGATGTCTGTTGTTTTAAGTTGTTTCCTATGTATAGGACGTTTTTCATTGGTTACGTTTAATAAGGCTAAAGCATATATAAATGAGGGCATAGCTATTCGAAGACCAGAGTGATTAATGGTAGCAAACCAAATACAAAGAAAAGCATAAAAATACACATTCCTTTTATTTTGCGTCCGGTAATATAAAGGCTTAAAAATTAGAATGATTAATATAACTACTCCAAACAGACCATGTTCGGCCAAGAGTCTACTGATTTCGTTATGAGATGTTAAGCCTTGTCCTTCTAATTCTATACGTTGATCTTTAGCCCGACTAGAGCCAATACCAAAAACAGGACTAGATAGAAAACCTTCTAATTCATTCATAAACAAATCACCTCGCCCAGTAGAGACATCTGCCTTTTCTCTCCCTAAAGAGTCCTGATTAGCATAACGCTTATCAAGCATCCCATTGGTTTGAGTGGAGGAATAGAGCCAAATTGCAAAAACCCCAAAACAAAACAAAGCAAATAACTGAATGAGCTCATTTCGTTTGCGCCTATTCACTACGCCATAATAAATAACGACAAAAGCTGTAATTCCAATAATAGCTGTAAAAATCCCTCCACGGCTTAAAGTTACCAAAGCCCTAAAAGTCATGATGCCAAAAAGACCTAAATTTAAAATCTTTAGCGCCATGGTAGGAGATTTAGTAAAAAACCGTACTGCTAGTATAAACATGCCCATACCAAAAACCGTTGCTACTTGATTGGACCCAAAGCCACCTGCCGCTGCAGAATTTGAGGCTGTATTTGTTATAATTTCTTTAACATCTGGGGTGTAAAAGAAATTATAACTCACATGAGCTATCAGCGGCAACAAAACAAATAATAAAATGGTATTCAATTGCTTTGAAGTCACTTTTTTATCATAACTATATAGGGCTGCAATCCCTAAACAAACGGGACCACTTAGAACAAAAGCAATATTCGTTCTAAAATTCGCATCAAAACTCAGGGTTGTGGAGGCCACAAAGATAGAAGGTACCAAAAACATCAAGTAGATAAAATAGGGATAGGCTTTTCCAGAAATACCTTTATAAAACATGCCTATCAACATAAATAGAATCACTAAATACTTTCCTGCCTCATAGGATATAGATCCGTGAGTCGTTCTTAAAAACACTTCAGCACCCACAAAGTAGGCACAGGCTTTTAAAACTTCATAAGTTTTATATTTATCGACAACCGTAATAATACGGTACATAAAATAAAAAAAAGCTGCAAAAAAATAAACTTTGGCTAAGGTTTCATTAAAATAAATCAACATCCCAATAACTGCATGTAAGCCAATGGCACTGATGTAGGTAATATTGGTTTTCAAGGTGTTTTATTAAATATTAATCGGCTTGTAAGTTACTATAAAATTGCTCATTTATAGAATATAATACCCGAAGGAGTTTCTATGAAAATATTTTTTTATAATCGTCTATTGGGAATTTGTAATGATAGCTTTTACCAGAAAGATAGACAAAAAAATGGATGATAAAAACGGGCACATGAGGCCTAGCCATATTTAAATAGCGATCGTAGGTTTTGTTGCGATATTCACATATTAAAAAAGGGGTGATATCGGAATTTAAGTAATTTTTTCTTAGTTGGGAATCTTCAATGGTCTTGCCTTCAATAAAACAATAACTACTTACGGTTTGTCCCATGCGGGATAAGTGGTAAAGTTCAAGAACCGAGAGAGGTTCTTTTTGCTCATTATAAAGTAACATGCCCCAAGAGGGATCTATCATGACCCATTTGTTTAATTCTTTAATAAAAACTTCATTAAAGGAATGTCCCCCATTAGCGCGGTTAAAAGGAGCGCTCGTGGTTCCCCATTCTCTTACTTTCAGGTCGTTAATCACACAAAAATTATTAAAAATCTGCGCCATATCGCTACAAACCCCTCCTTTACCATAAACCATGGTTTCCAGTGCTTTAGCTGAAGGCTCACTTAAGCCGGGCCCCACCTTGGTATGTTTACATAACCATGTCGATAATTGAATGATGACTTCTAAATCTGAGTCTGGTTTTCCCTGCTCGAAAATCTTGGAATTTATATCATAAAAGTACTTAGGAATCTCCTTTTTATTGTTCCAGTCGTTATAAGAAATCGATGAGATAGCATCCTCATTAGAGTTCTTAGACAATAACCGAAAGCGGCTCATATACAGAAAAGGATGTCGCTTTAAAGTCCAGCGTATTTTTTTAAGTAGCATTAATAAAATTGCAAGGTATTAGTGTGGGATAAAAATATCATTTTTTTTTTAATAGATACCGCTTATTTAAAAAAATACCGCATTATAAAAGAATAATCACTTTTATTTTTAAAAAATAGGATAAAATTAGCTATTTTAAAGCAAAATAACGAAACGTTTTTAAATTAAATAACACGCCTTCCAACCCCTATAATGAATTGATAATTTCTGTTTTAATACGATGAATATAATTATTAAAACTAAATTTTTCAACTACAGGTCTTTGATTGTCCAAGATCGTCTGATATTGATTATAATCTATGCCCCACAAGTTTCTAATTGCGAGTCTTAAATTCTCACTTGTTGCTTCGTCCAAACACATACCCGTTTCCATATCCTTAATGTACTGCCCTATAGACGAAATACTGGATACTATTGGAAGACATCCAAAATTCATAGACTCAGCAATCACTTTTGGAAACCCTTCAGATGCTGTTGTTGGCATTAAAAAGACCTGACTTTCTTTATAAATATTAAATACCTGTGCTCTTGATAATCCGCCATGAAAAATAAAATGCACCCCAGATTCTTCCGTAAGAGATTTAAAATAGGGTAATTCAGGGCCATCTCCTACCAAATGCACTACTTTAATCAAGCTCTTTTCTTCAACAGAAAGACCTGTTATAGCATGAATAATGCGTTCCACGCCTTTCGGTTTTTCTAGGCGTCCAACAAAACAAAAGGTCAATGCACCTTTAAGTGTTTTTTGTTTAGCTAGAAGCCTCCCTTCTATTAATTCATCTTCAGTTAAACACGGATTCTCAAAGGTCAAACAGTGTTTGGGTTGGCTCTCCCAAGCGCCATTGATAGTCACTTTCCGCGACTGCTTTTTTAGCATCCAACGTTGCAAGCCATAACCTAGAGGTGGATTCTCTTGGTTCCAATTCCCGGCATATTTAAACCAGCCAGGAGTTTTCACACAAAGAGTTAAAAAAGGAATCACATAGACCCCAATCCCTGTTGGACCTCTAAATTGAAAGCAATCCACTTTTTTTAGAGTCGCATTTATAATTTGTAAAACGTTTGGAGCTTTCCAAAGAAGTTGCAGTTTCGCTCCCAGTGTACTACCTCCTAAAGCCGGTAAAGAAATAAAAACAATACGATCAGAAAGATATGGCAAAGCACTAGCTGGCGCTTCTGTATCGTGAAACATGGCAATGTGGTAAATAGTGTCAAAGGCATCTAATAAATGATTCAACTCTGTAACCGTAGGACCCCAACCCACAAGTTTTCCCTCTGGGGTTCTATAATGTTCTGTATGCGAAATAATTGCTAATTTCATTGTTATGCCTCAATTTCCTTTATATACCGTTTAATAATATCATCCCAAGAATGTTTCTTTGCCCAAGCTATGGCTTCTTTTTTATATACATCGGGAGTCTCTAAAATAGATTTTAGTGCTTTTTCGAATTCTGAAACACAATCTCGAGAGACCAGAAATCCAGATTTTCCATTTAAAATAGCGTCTTCTATCCCACAGTTTTTAGAGCCAATACTAGGAATCCCTAAAGCATTGGCTTCCAGAATAGCAATCCCAAAGCCTTCCACATCTCCAGTGGTGCTTTCTGTGCTTAGCATGACAAAAACATCCGTCGCTAAAAGAACTTCTTTTAAGGTCTTGGCATCAACAGCGCCATGAAACGTAACATGAGAATCCACACCCAAGGTTTTAGCTTGTTCTAGAAAATCGTCTGCTTCGGTTGGAATGCCTACACAATGATACTGCAGTTCTGGGAAGCTTTTTAAAAGTACTGGAAGTTGTTTAATAACCTGCAACTGTCCTTTTCTAGTACTCACGCGCCCCACCGTTGTTAAAACGGGATTCCCTTTTAAAGAGGCCTTTATTAAACCTCCTATTTGCCATTGCTCTAACTCAATGCCATTTGGAATCACGGTAACTACCTTGTTTAAATCACTCACCAAGTGTTTGGTATAATTAGAAACAGCTACAATGCAATCAAATCGTTTTAGTGAAATATCTACAGCTTTTTTTAAGCTAGCCGATTTAAAATTCACTTCTGTTCCGTGAATCACAGCCATTGTAGGCCTTTTAAAGAGATTCGAACAAAAAGCCACGTTCCACAAGGAAAATTTCCCAGTAGCTATTACATAGTCCGCTTTTTTAAAGGCTTTTAGTGTTTTAGAAATCCGATTGAGATACATCCCAACCCTTAGTCTTTGCAAAGGGATGCGCCGCACTTGAAATGGCAGGCCGGCATCAAAAGCAATTTCATCTTCATTCAATACATCTCGTTGATCGGCAATAACGGATACCACATAATCATTCTTTGACAAATAAAGTGCCAAATAATAAGCATGATTCCCAATCCCACCTGGTTGAGGTGGGAATTCGGAGGTTACTATTAAGATGTTTTTGTTGTTCAATATTTGTTGTTTGTGGTTTAGTTTTTTAATCTTACGTTGTAATTTTTTGTTTCGATTTGAACTTCAGCTTCAATATCTTGGCTCCCCTCTTTAGTTAAAGAGGGGAATGAATTTACCGTAGTGCAACAGAGGTAAAGAAAGGGGAGTTTGCAAACTCTAATTATGTTATTGTTTTGCAAACCCTCCGTCTAGCCCTCCTTCCGTCGGCCTAGCCACCTCCCTTTAACTAAAGTGATGAGCTGGTTTTATAATGTTTATTACTACTTATTTAAATATTCAATCATCGCCCCTTCCTCCAACTTTTTACTAGCCAATCTCCAAGATTTAAACACCTGAAAAAGTACCAGAGGTAATAATAGCAAAGAAACAAAAACACCAAGGATTAACATAGGCTTGCTCTTTTTAAACTGATATGGCATGACAGAAATCGGAATGGTTCTTAATAAAGCCCATCGTGCAGCCGTATTGCCATAATAGGTTCTAAAATAGTATAAAACAGATGGAATGGGTCTTGGGGCAAACCATTTTTTAGTTCTAAAAGCATCCCACGACCCCATCTCTCGCAACCCTCCAGAATCTACTTTTAAATGCAAGCGTCCTGCATGAGGGTTCGAAACATTAAGATATCCTTTCAAATAGGCTCTTAAGCCAAATTCCCCATCCCCCATGCGTTGCTTTTCAAATTGCCTATCAAATAAACCAATCGTTTTAAATACCTGTTTTTTTATCAATACATTCCCTGTATCCAATTGATCGCTGATTCTAAAAAAACTGTAATTAGCCGGGACTTCTGCCCCCACCTTAGAGATAGATACCCCAGAAGATAGGTCTGCTTTAAAATAATCCAAACATTTTAAATGGTTTGAAATCCAATGCGTATCCACACGACTATCGTCATCAAATAACAAAAGATAGTCACCCTTAGCTTGTTTGATGGCATTATTTCTAGCCAACCATAAGGCTTTTTCTTCTTGGTAATGAACCTGTAAATCTAATTGAAAGGTTTTATAAAAATCTTCTTGAAAAGGCTCGGATTGATCTACCACAATCACCTCAAAGTTTTTATAGTCTTGTTTTTCTAAATCTTCAAGAACATCTTTTAAGTAGATATATCTATTTAAAGTTGGAATCACTACCGTAACTTTAGGGTTGCTTTCTAATAGCTTCGACTGAAAACCTGCCCATTCCCTGTCTTGAATTGGAGATTGTAAATAATGACTTCGTTTTGTATCTCTTGTACAATAAAAAGCTTTCAGTTCATGATATGGATTTTTAAAACTAATAAGTCTGAGAAGAAGGACATAGACCACCCAGGCTTGATGAAAATATTTACGTATAAAGAGGTATTCATCTTCAAGTGGCACCTTCACAAATTTTTGATAGGTTTTCGCGTTTCCAATATAGCCTTTTTGAACGGCCTGCCAAGATAGATCATAAGCCATTCCTTCCTCACTTCTATAGTGCTTATCAGGTTGCAATTGATTGATGATATCTATGGACAAATTTTCCACAATCGGATAAACGGAGGTACCATTCTCTTTTAATAAAGTGAAATAATGGGTTGGCTGCAAGTAATTTAGAAATTTAAAAGGCATCAATAAAGTTTACTAGTGGAATGGTGCAAATTTATAATCTATTAAGATGTTTCATGAGTATTCAAAATAAGCCCTTTAATTTGTTTATAAATCACCTCTTTTTCAAAGGTCTCATCATACATTCTTTTAAAATAAGCAGCTGTTAAACCATTATTATTTAAATAGGGTTCTAATTTATCGATTAATTCTTGAATGGCCTCTGGATTAAAGCAAAAGTCTTCCAAAGGGAATGATTGAGTATCAAGAAAACTTAAAGCTCCAAACATTTTAGACACAATTACAGGAGTCCCTAAGGCAATCGCTTCAATAAAAACCAAGCCAAAAGCTTCATGAAAACTTGGTAAAACTACCACATCCATGTTTTTATAAAATGAAGACATCTCTTCTACATTCAACAGCCCCAAAAATACAACAGCATCTTCTAATTTTAAATCCCGCACCAATCTTTGCAATTCCTTTTTATAAGGCCCATCCCCAGCAATATATAACATAAGATGTTTTTTACTCGATTGCTTTAGTTCAGATAAAGCCTTAATAACTAACTCGTGATTTTTATCTTCTAGTAAACGTCCGGGACAACCTATATTTAAAACCTCTAGATGGGGCGATACTTTTATGTCCTTCCCTGTAGAGATATACTTATTAATATTAGTCCAAAAAGGAACCCGTCTGGTTTTTTCTTTAGCTACTTTATAAACTTGATGCATTTCAGTTTCTAAACTTGTTGAATTGGTAAAAACCAAATCCGCCATTCTCAAATAAAGAGATTTATTCCAAACTTTTAATTGACTAGGTTTGGTATGACCAAAGGCTGTATGAAACCATGCGATATTATGTTTCACCCCTAATAGCTTCCCAAACAGAACGGCTGGATTAATATAACTAAAGTTTGAAATGATGACGTCGGGCTTCGATTGTTTAATCATCTTATAAATAGCTTTATAATTAGAAACGAAACCACGACGTTCCTCTCCATAAACTAATACCCCTTTTTGATTAAAAGATGCTTTCTCATGTTTTAAATAAAAATTATCAACCTCAAAACCATCGGTACAAAGTTTTTCAGACAATTCTTGAAAAAATCCTGATAAGAGACTTTTATTATAACCGTAAAGTATCAAAATCTTCATATTTCTTTTGGCAGAAACAGTCATTTAAATCCTAACATTTAATAATTTTTCAAAAAACATAGTATCCCGATTTATAGCATGAGTAGTTTCATAACAATTTAGGAACCGGCTATAACCAGCATTAGCTAAATTATTCCTATAATTTACATCCATTAAAATTCTTTCTAATTGCCGAGCTAAAGCATCAAAATCACCCGTTTTAAAAAGTAATCCTGTCTCTTCATTCACAATAATTTCTTTAATTCCAGAATTATTTGCTCCAATAACACATGTTCCCACACTCATAGCTTCAATCACCGTAAAACCAAAGGCTTCAGAATTACTTGGAATAATAGTACAATATGATTTTTTATAGGCCTCTAATACAGTTTCCTTGTTTTTTTCCCCTAAAAAAGAAACACGATCTATAAGGCCCAGTGATTTCGTTAAATCTATTAATTGATTTAAAAGAGGACCTTGTCCAATAATATCTAGTTGCAGATTAGGATACTTCTGTACTATTTGAGAGAATGCCTGTATTAAAACATCAATACCTTTACTGGAATGCAACCGTCCAACATATAACAAATTATTACTATCTAAATTTATTTTTTGTAAGCTATTCTTATAGTTTTTAACAGAATTAGGTAGCACAGTTATTTTACGTTCTGGAATTTTAAAAAAAAGAGCAACATCCTTTTTGGTCGCTTGAGAATTTGTAATAATGTCTGTTGCTAAACTATAAATAAGGGACTTTCTTATAACTTTATACTTTTTTTGAGCATATTGTGAACTTAATGTCCTGATCCAAGCGACTCTAATCTTCACCCGAAATAACCAACCTACAATTAAAAACAGATTAACAAAACCAAACATGGATATCATCATGTCTGGCTTATATAACCTAACCAGCTTAATTAGAAACCAAAAATCCTTCCAAGAAGTAGGTCGTTCTGATGGCCAGTTTAAAACAGTTATATCCTTATTTAATTTAATTTTTGTTTCCCTAATTTTACCTGCAATAACAACAACCTTATTGGTCTCAGATAACTTATTACTTAATGTAATAAAATAATCTGCCGTGGAAGTGGGCATAATATTATAAGAAATAAAACAGGTATTCATTCAATCAATTTTAATTGCTAACTTAGTAAAGGTTTTCAATAAAGTTTTAATTTTTAAAAATTTAAACATGGAACAAAGTGCTCTTGTTATTTTCAAATATAATATTAATTAGCACTTTAAAGGATGATATTTTCAAGAATTAATCTAAGCAAACCATTACTTCTAAAAACCTATAATTTGAATCTATTTATTCTTATAAATAAAACTCGTTAATTTAAAATAGTTTTTTCCTAATAGGCTATGCAACTGTTTTTTTAATGGCTTAGCATACTTAGTAAGAGTTCCTTTTTTTTTGTGATTTTCAGAATTAACCTTTGGGATTTTAGACGTCATTCCAAACATATTTTTTGGAATCGTTTTCCCAAGAAAATCACAGATGCTTTTCCAATTTAAATGCTCCAAAGACATTTCTATAAAAGGTATCTGATTTGTTACCAAAAAGTTCAAAGCATCATCATAATATTTATCGTGATAGTCATAAAAAACGGCATCTGATTCCTGCTTAGAGAGTTTCATATATTTATAAGAGAGATACTTTTTATTTTCGCCACCATAGCTCTCTTTAAAACTCTTTACCCAAGACTCTTTATTTCTCTTTAACAAAATCACTTTTACCTCTTTATTTTTTAAAAGAGAAGGATATTCAAAACACCAAGGATAATCTTGAAAGGCTTCATACCTCTCAAAAGTATTATTTAAGGCTATGATATCTTCTATATATGGATTAGGCCCCGTTACGCTAAACCCCAACACCCGTAACATAGTTGCCAAGGTAGAGGTGCCCGATTTTGGAAGCCCGAGAACAAATACTTTATTATTATTTATTGCTGACATAGCATTACACCTTTCCTTTTTGTGTGTTAAAGAAACCAGATAGCGTTAATTGATCCTCCCACAACGTCCTGTTTTTTTTAAACAAGGCTATTAAACTGTTTTGATCTAATTTTTGGTGAAAATCTAATAAGATTTTATCTATATCATGTCGGTCTTTATAATCTACCCAAACCACATGTTCTTTCCAATCTATCACATCAGAGAGCGGCAAAAAGCCATCCGTATGTACATATAAGGGGATGCGTCCCATAATCAGAGTTTCATAAAAGCGTACTGAAAAATTGCCTGCCCCACGGACACATAAAACATACTGCGAGTCCAAAATATTGTTATAAAACTCAGTCGTGGTATTATGTGTTTCTTTATTTTCTTTTACGCCCGCTCGATATTGTCTGCGTTTAATAAAGCGACAATCAACAGATGTATTAGCTTCTAATTGCTTTAACAAAGAGGCTCGCAAATAACTGGTTGACAATACTTGTTGTGGTTCAGATGGACTAAGTCCCATCTGGCTTCGTAAATTTCGTAACACTTGTTTGGTCATTTCTTTCAATGCCTCTAATTTCGATGCATTTGTTTGGCCACAAAACCCAACAACGGGCTCCTTATTATAAGTGTTAATTAAAAAATCATCATGTAATTCCTTCTTCGTTAGATAGTCATGAATAAAAGAAGGGTATCCCTCATGTCCTGTTTGATTGTTAGACAAATAGCCACCCTGCCTAAACACAATCACATTATTAAAGCTTTTCAATGTCACTCCAAAATCTCCAGAATTAAGAGACCACACCTTTTTTCCCGATTGTTTAGCCTCTTCTATAAGTTGATAAGCTAAATCGATTTGTTTTGTTTTCACATAATAATTCCAAGACATGGGTAAAACCACGACTTGGCAGGCGTCCATGGAGTCAACAATACTAAAATCAGCTTCGCTTACCCCATATACCGCTTTTCGTTGGGCATCTGTAAATCCTACACCTTTTATAAAAGGTTTTAATAAAGGAAATACTTGACCTCGGTAAGCCTGGTTATAATGATTCCTAGGGTAAAATATTTTCATGTAATCTGAAAGGACTTAAATTATTGTCGTCGATTTCTTTTCTAATCAAAAGTAACGATTATTTATTTTAACTAGTGTACGTTCCTTTATACGAGTTTTAACAAACTCAAAATCCCTAACAAAAATAGTATAAATTGATCTCTATTGTAGTTTTCAATGGTACTATAGCTCTAGTATCAAGATTATATAGCACTTCCTTAATCCCTAGCTACCTGTTAAGAACTTAACGCGTGTAAAATTCTTGAAACTTTTGTTTTTGTCGTTGCAAATTAAAATGATTTTTAACTCGTTCTTTAGCCTGCTTCGATATTTTTTCTTTTTCTACAAGGGTTAAATTAAAGTACGCTATAATTCGTTTAGCCATAGATTCTACTTCAAAAGGCTTAATTAACCAACCCGTTTTAGTATCTAAAATGTTTTCAGGTAGCCCCCCAACATGAAATGCAATGGCAGGAATCCCTATAGCTTGGGCCTCTAAAACAGCATTACAAAAGCCTTCATTTAAACTAGTTTGCACATAAATATCTGAAGTTGTTAAATAATTTAAAGTTTCTGCATGAGAACATGCTCCTGTTAGAATCACCTGATTTTCTAAATGATTCTCGTGAATTAAGTACAGATAGTGCTCCCACTCAAAATCATGCCCAGAACCAATAAGTTGCCATTCAAAGGCTATATTCGCTTTCTTAAGATAGCTAGCCACTTCAATAATATAGTGAATCCCTTTCATCCAGTTAAATCTTGCTATGGTTGTAATTTTAAAAACATTGGAGGTTCTATCCAAATGGATGCTAGGCAAAAATTCCATATTTACAGCAGGGGTGATAATTTGATAGGAACTATTTTGAGGTAAGCCTAGCTTAAAAGCTTTTTCTAAAAGATAATTAGAAATAGATTGTACCTTATCTACTTGTCGCCACAATAAGGTATAACAGCCTGGGTGTTTTAACGGATACACATTAATATCAAAACCTCTTAAACTAACCGCCATTTTTACGTCGATAGCTTCTGCTACTAATTCTCTATCTATGGCTAAAGTGGCAAAGCCATAATGGAGCCAATCGCCTTTAAATTTTAAGAACTGAGAATTCAAATACACTTTTTCAAGAATCCGCTTGATTGAGGCTCCTTCTTTTTTCTCTAGTTTAACATAGGTCCAAACTGCTTTTAAATGCGGCAATAATAGAAATCCAACCCAACACATCTTAAGCACTTGAAACAAAAAAAACGGATCGACTTTTGGGCTTCTCACATGTTTACAAAGCATGTAAGTTTCTTGGCTAGGCCCCGTAAACAAAGTCACCGTATGCCCATTTTCTTGTAAGCCTTTTATTTTGGCATTAAAAAAAGTTTCAGAATATCCCGGAGGTTTAGATAGCACGAGTCCTATTTTCATTTTAATGTCTTATTTTTCCTAAACTTATCCATTTGAATCGCTAAATCTAATGAAAACTTTTTACCTGAATCTATGGTTAAATGATTTCCATCTGTGTAATCATAATCCAGATTGAGTGGCATCATGTTAATGTATGGTATTTCAGAGTCTTTTGCTAATTCATTCATTTTTTTATCAAAACCGGGTACCAACTCATTTTCTATTTCTAACATCTCTTTTATTACAGGTATTCGAACCAAATACACCTCCCCATGTTCTTTAAATAGTGTTATTGTTTTTATTAAATAATCTAATCTGTATTCCGAAAACCCTGAATATTCTGGTATTTTTTTTCGGTAACTTTCAATTTTATTTTTAGTTCTGGATATTTTGGAAAACATATCAGACTCTATGGTGACTTCCAACCAACCATTGTCATGTACAAAGAATGTTTGATAAGCTCCTTTTCTATTTTTATTTCTAACAATAGCTTCATTTTTAGACTTAAAAGATTCTATAAGATATTCAATATTAGGATTCATATTTACAAAAACAGTTTTTGCAATATAGTTATCATCCTCAGGGTATTTATTATCATTCATACTACTGAATTCATATTCAGATAAAGTCCAAGGCGTTACTTCAATTATAAACACCCCTTTTTTATCTTTCCTATCGAGCTTATTCGCTATACTATTAAAATACGCTTTCCCATAAGGCGTCCCGATAATTGTAAACCCGTAATTATACATATTATTTGAACCATAAACTGAATCAATCATATCAGGATGTATCCCTTGGCTTGCTCTCGAAGACCCCACAATCAATGAGGCCTGTTTTGGCGAGGACAGTTTTTTATAATAGGCATCAGTGGTACCGTCTGCCATACTAAACACCATAAAAAAGCTAGCTAAGAGCAGTAATAAAAATAGGACGGTATGTAATAAAAATCGCTTCATTAAAATTGAAAGTAAATAAACTCTTGGGTTTTACCACCGTATAAAAAGATAAGCATAACTAACACATAATATATAAATAATCGAATTGGTTTTGGGTATTTAAACCATAAACGTTCTATAGCAAACACATATGTTCTGCCAGCCCATTCAATCGCGATAAAAATAATCAAAAAGAGGAGTAAACTTGTAGGTCTTATTTGAGGAATTGTAAATAGGGACATGTTGAACATTCTTGAAAGAAAATCAAGAGCCATAGATACATTCTCTGCTCTAAAAAACACCCAAGCAATAACCGTTAATCCAAAAGTCACCCCCATTTGCAAGAACTCTTTAACACTAGGCAACATGCTGTTTTCAGCGACTACATTTGTATTAATTTTATTCTTCCCTCTTAATAATAAAGGTAAAAAGTACATGGCATTTAAAGCACCCCAAATAATAAAAGTCCAATTGGCTCCATGCCAAAAACCACTCACTATAAAAATGATAAACACATTCCTTATCTGATTCCCTTTAGAACCTCTTGAGCCACCTAATGGAATATAAACATAATCTCGAAACCAAGTAGATAAGGAGATATGCCAACGCCTCCAGAATTCAGCAATATCTCTAGAAAAATAAGGAGTTGCAAAGTTCTGTTTTAAATCAAAACCAAAAAGACGAGACGTTCCGATGGCAATATCTGAATACCCTGAGAAATCTCCGTAAATCTGAAAGGCAAAAAAGACAGCCCCTAATGCTAAGGTGCTTCCTGAATAGCTTTCATAGCCATCAAAAATAGTATTAGCAAAATTTGCACAGTTATCGGCTATAACCACTTTTTTAAACAAACCCCAAAGAATTTGTCTTAAACCATCAACAGCTTTGTTGTAATTGAATTGCCTCTTAACATAAAATTGAGGCAATAAATGGGAAGCACGTTCTATGGGTCCTGCAACTAATTGCGGAAAAAAACTTACAAAGGCTGCAAAAGATATAAAATCCTTTGTGGGCTCTAGTTGTTTTTTATACACATCAATGGTATAACTTAAAGTTTGAAAGGTGTAAAAACTAATCCCAACGGGCAAAATAATATTTAAGGTATTGGGTTGTATATCTTGACCAAAAAAGGAAAAAGCCTTAACAAAGTTGTCTATAAAAAAATTATAGTATTTAAAAAAGCCAAGAAAACCCAGATTGACAATAATACTAATCCAAAGTAGCACTTTACGTTTCCTTGAATTCTGTTGTTTAGATAATGCCAAGCCTATAGCATAGTCTACAAGCGTACTAAAAAGTATTAAGGACAAAAAACGCCAATCCCACCAGCCATAAAACACATAGCTAGCAACAACAACTAAAGCATTTTGATATTTTAACTGCTTATTTAAAACAAACCAATAGAGTATAAATACTATGGGAAGAAAAATTGCAAAGTCTAGTGAATTAAAAAGCATACAAATTGGTTACTTGGAGAGTTTAAAATACAATTCCTGACAGCTATTTACTTCTTTGTCAATATGGTAATTTTGGATGACATATTCCCTAAAACCTTTTCCTATTTGGCTATTTACAGCTCTGGAATTTGAAAAACACGTTAGTAATGCCAGACGCCATGCCTCTACATCACCAGCAGTAACCAAATGTTCCGGATAGGGCTCTAATTGATCTTTTATCCCTGAAATATTAGAACCTAACACATTTTTTCCACTAGCCATAGCCTCTAATAAAGAAACAGGAGAACCTTCTTTTCTACCTTTATCTAGGGTTGGCAAGACTACAACTTCTGCTAAACTTAAATAGTCCTGCACCTTATCTTGTTTTCCACAAAACAATACTGTATCTTCTATACCTAGTTCAATAGTTAATGCATTAAGTTCCTTCCCATAAGAATTATTATTATCTCCAACAATCATCAATTTCCAGTCAGCAAATGGTACACCAACGCCTTTAAATGCTTTTAGTAATACTTCTATACCTTTTACAGGCACTAAATTAGCGACGCACATAACCACCCGATGCTTAGGTTCAAGTCCCCATTTTTGGGCTAGGCTTTCACTTTTAAGGACTGGTTTAAAAATTTCAACATCTACACCTCTAGGAATTAAGACTGTTTTTTTAGAGTTCTTAAAAAACGTCTCCATCATGTCTGTATTTTGAACCGCAATGGCAGTTGCTAAATAACTTCTTAGATACCAAGCATTTTTAGACCCCCCTCCCCAATTCATGTTTTTTTTGGTGTAAACCCATTTTATACCAGCCATTTTGGCGGCTAAAGGTTCTGAATAATCCGCAGCATAATGAAAGCTATGTATTATATCTGGTGCTATCTTTTTTAGTTGCCTACTAACGTCATAACAGGCCTTGATAGCACTTAAATAAGGTTTCATAGGTCTGGAATATTCTAAAATATGGATGGGAATACCAGATGCTTCCACAATTTTAAAAAAATCCCCACGAGTGTGCACACAAGCAATGTGTGCTTCAAAACGCTTGGAATCTAATCTTGTTACCACATGCAATAAGGCTTTCCCACTACCAGCTGTTTCAAAATTAGGAATCGTAAACAGTATTTTTATCATTTCAATAAAGCATATAAGGTAAATAATGGCCACTTTAAATCATGCTGTTTACTGCTATGCATCTGTAACATATTTTCAATTGCAGTCCGTTCAAATCCAAAAGAGGTTAGATCGGCATCTAATAGACGCTCTGTCATTACAGGTTTTAAATCTTCTCTCATCCAAGAACTTAGAGGAATAGAAAAACCCTTCTTTACCGTTTCTTCTCTCACAGTTGGAATCCGTTTATGCAAAATGTTTTTTAGTACTTGTTTGCGTTTGTTTTTCCCGTAACACAACAAAGGGTCTATTTGCAAACTAGCTTCAATCATGTTTTTATCTAAAAAAGGCACGCGCACCTCCAGACTATTTTCCATACTGGCTAGATCTACTTTCCTTAAGGTTTTTTGCATCATCCCATAAAACTCGGCATGCCGCATGTTCTGTAATAAGGTTCTTGAATCTTTTGAATTCTGATAGCTATACACCTGATACGCTTCTGGCAAACCCACTCCTTTTAAATCTGGCGCTAGTGCATCAAACCATTCTTTTCTAAATCTGGAATGTAATCCTTGTTGTGCCTTTGCTTGACTTGAAGCTAAAAGTACAGCATTCAGATTTTTATTTCCGGAACTGTATTTATCAAAGCCATATAAGCCTTTGCGTAACAGACTAGGATACTGTTGGTACTTAATGTTTTTACCCACACTCCAAAACCGTTCATAACCAAAAAACAACTCATCGCCTCCGTCACCACTTAAAGCGACGCTTACCTGTTTTTTTGCTAATTTAGAAACTAAATAAGTAGGCAAGATACTAAAATCCGCCATTGGCTCATGCAAGGACGCCATAGCTTCATCCCAATAGGAGAGCATTTCTTTTGCGTTGAGATTCCAAATAGTCTGCTTCAAATCCAAAGCTTCTGCAAATTGTTTGGCGCGCTCCGACTCATCATGAATTTTACTATCAGAACCTATAGTAAACACCTGAGTGTTTTTATGGTATTTAACTAATGAGCTCCCCACAAGAGAAGAATCGACACCACCAGACAAAAAAGCACCCAAAGGGACATCTGATAATAATTGGTTTTGCACGCAACCATCCAAGACAGATTCGATATAAGCTTCAGCTTCCTGCCCGTCAGAAATATAAGATTCTTGCTGTACTGGTAGTTCCCAATAGCGTTGTTGCTTTTTAGAACCATTTTTATTAAAAGTAATAATTTCACCGGGCAATACCTGAAAAGTATCAGCATATAGACCAAAAGGTGCTGGTAAAAAATGTTGTTCTAAATACAGCTTTAAAACCTGAGGATTTATTGATTTGTTGGAAAAGACAGGATGTTTAATAATCTGGTCGTATTGACTAGCTGCTACTAAGGTTTTCCCATCCCACCCATAAAACAAAGGCTTAATCCCTGCAAAATCTCTGACCAAACTAAATTCTTGGCTTTCATGATTAAAAATAGCGATAGCAAACATGCCATTAAGCGCTTTTACTGTTTTTTCTATCCCCCAGAGCTCTAAACATACAGTAAGGGTTTCCGTATCGCTATGACCTTGATAGTTACCGAAACCTAATTTTTTTCGCAACTCTAAATGGTTGTAGATTTCGCCATTAAAAACAATCGTGAATTTTTTATGAGGACTGTGCATGGGTTGTTGTCCTGCTAAAGACGTATCTAAAATAGACAGCCTATTAAACCCCATTTGTACTTGAGTCCCTAAAGAAACATAGCCTCTATTATCAGGACCACGCTTATGTGAAAGTGCCAGTAATTCTAAAAAATGCTCCTTTTTTAGTCCCTCTTGAGTTGATAGATGGTATTCAGCTAAAAATCCACACATAAATAAATACTCTTATTTTTAAATTAACTAAGAAACAGTTCCAAGTCCGCCATCGCAAGATAATAATTATATTTTAGGCTTATTTTAAAACATACTTCATATAGTACTTTAAAATGTAATAACCATAAAATTTATACAAATTCATCCAACCTGTTAGCATAATCAAACTAATAAAGGGTTTTAACACCCATGGGATTCTCAAGGGTTTTATATCTTTTACAAGTTTGTTTTTCAGCTGTTTCCTATGGGTATAACCTTTAGTTAAAGCTAGCATTTTTGGAATATATCCATAAACTCGAAGCAACACCTTCTTTTTAAATGCTAATGGTACCTGATGTGTTAGCAAATAAGGAAGGTGTTCATGTATCAAGGGCTCCCAATAGGTAAACTCTTTCGCCGTTATTTTATTTTGAGTCGACACCGTTGAATCTTGATGCCTATAATACAATAACACCTTTTTATCTAAATGGCCTATGCTACATTCCATACCTAACTTGACGTGAAAAGCAGCGTCTTCTCCTAACATTAATTTAGGATTAAAACGTCCTGTTTTATCAAAAACGAATGCTCTATGTAAAAAACAACCGGTGTTGGATAATTTGCCATAATGCATCCACCGAATGCCCCAATAATATGGTTCATTTACCGTAAGCACATTGGTATCTATCAGGTTTATTTTTGCATCCTTGAGTCTGAAGTTAGATTTTACCATATTACCATGAACACTATCTAGGTCTTTATTTTTTAATAGCACCGCCAATAAAGCATTTAAAGCATTCTCGAATAATTGATCGTCCACATCAAAAAAATAAATAAAGTCTCCTTTAGCATGTTTTAAACCGGTATTCCTTGCAGAAGCCGCCCCTTGAACAGACTCTTTATATAGAGAAACACGAGAGTCATTTTTAAGAATATCGTTAATAATTCCCACCGAATTATCAACTGAATTATTATCAATAAAAAGAATTTCAAAGTCTGGAACCTGCTGCTTAATTATAACCCGATAAGCCTCCTTAATAAATAAAGCCCCATTATAAATGGGAATAATTATACTTATTAAATGCGACTTATTTAAACTAGTGTTATATGGCATGCTTAAAGGTTCCTTTTTTTATTCCAAAGAGACAAAGTCAATAACATACTCACAGGATGTGAATAAAAAATAGGGTCCGTTGTTTTAAATTGGGTATAAAGTTTATCAATTACCTCTTTGTCAACAAACTCTAAAAAATCAGGTTGATATATATAACCCCTTAACTTTTCATCATTTGCTGTGCCTAAAAATTGCAATTCCCAATTGCGTTGAATGTACTTTTTTCCCAACAAGCTTTGGGTTTCATTTTTTAATTTATTAGCTATGCGATAGGGTAAATTGTAAGGCATCTTATTTCTATGGTAGGTATTTAAATTAAAAGGCATGTGATCTTGCCATGGAATAGCAGCCACTTTTGGATTTCTTTTCTTGATGTACGCAATTTGCAGTTTTCTATCGGCTAAATACGCTTCAGGGATTTCGCAAATAAATTGACACATCCGGTCGTCATAATAAGGCACGTTAACAGGATGGGCGGCCTGAAAAAAGCTTAGGCTTACAGAGGTCCAACGAGGTGCCCAATACAAACTTTTAAAAGCCCTAATTTTTGCACTCTTATTGGTAATCTCAATTTGATCTAATAAGGTTTGAATGCGTGCCTTCAAATAACTTTCAAAATCACCTTCTAAGGCCCAAGAGTTCCACAGGGCATTCGCTAATTCTAGCCCTCCTTTTTTAATCACTTTTTTATAAATGAGGTCTAATTCTGTTAGGCCTTCATCTTTAGCAGCGATACCTCTATCAAATAACACATCTCCCCAATGTCCTAAAGAAAATTCACCGTTCATGGCTTTAAATTGATCTAAAACAGCCATTTGTCTAGGGTGTGTGAATTCCGAATAGCACTGGTTGATATTCGCTGCCTCATCCAAAACATCCCATAAATAATTTGGAGGAATTAAATACCCATCGAAATCAAACCCACAGGCTTCGGCTATTTGTTTACTGATGTGATGTTCCTTAAAACCTCCTGCAAAAGAATAGGAATAACTCTGTACGTCCGCTTTTAAATACCTTAATGCCACTGCCTGGCTCCTACTATCCAAACCCCCTGATAAGGGTAGCAAAACCCTGTTGTTTCCAGTTTGCTCCTTTACAATATCTTCAAATAAATCGGTAAACTCGTCCAAAGCAGTAGTAAAAGAGATATCTCTAGGAGTATGGTGCCATTTAAAATAGGATTTTTCACTTTTTATAACCCCATTAGGATCTAATTGATAACTTGTTCCAGGCTGCAAGACTTTCTGGTCTAAATAATAACTATCCCCTTCCAAAAAAAAACCAGTAGCTGCAAAAATACAAATGGCTTCATAATTTGGTTTATGAGACGCTTCTACTTTAGCAAAAGTTTGTGTTATAGGAATAATGGGCGTTGTTATGGCTTTCATATTTCAATAGTAAGGAAACTCATGTTTATATTTTAATAGCAAATAGCTTGCTATATTATTCAAAAGACGCCTCCGTGATACCAAAGTAATCGAAAATTTCAATAATTTGTCTATCATTATCAGCTTCAAATACGTTATTTGAGAATAAACTTTCCTTTTGAGAATCAGGTATTTCAATTAATGGGTTATAATAATAATTGGTAAATACCACTGGGATATTATTTGCAATTTGTCCCGCTTTTAGCCAAATATCATCATTTCTACAATCGGTCTTTTTAATCCCTTCAAGATCAAAAAATGATTTTTTAAAAAAACTTGGCTGGTATAACACACCTCCTACACCCGTAGAAAAAATGTACTTTGATGGTTCAGCATCCTTAACCTTATTAATTTTCCATTCTCTATAAGGCACATAGCTATCTCCATCCTTTTTCATATAGCGAACCCGATTAGCAACCACACTATTGGGGTACCTTTTATGAGTCTCTAATAATACTTTTAGTAAGTCTTTAGGATAAATTACATCATCATCTACTGTAACAATTAAATTCTCTGGGTATTTTTGAAAAGCAAAATAGTATTTTTTATGGGCCTTTATGTCTTCACAAAATTCAATATCTAGGCCCAGTGGTCTTAATTCTAACAATGAGATTGGCAAAGATTCTACGCCATCTGGAAATTGCTCAATTCCCAACCATAATACTATTTTATTAGGTCTTACAGTTTGATTTAAGATGCTTTTTATTACCAGATAAACAATATCTATTCTAGCCGGAAAAGACGTTAAACTTACTATTACATTGCTATCACTATCTGTTCCTAACGCTTCTTTTGATCTGTTTTTATAATATCTTACCAGAGCTACTTTTAAGTATTTATAGAGTTGCCAAACTAGCCATCTCTTTAGCTTATTTTCTTTTCCAGCAGGTTTCTTGGTTAAAAAATAGTGATATAAAAAATGAATCATGTGTTAGTTAGTTTTAAACGACTCTAAAATATTAGGTTAATAAAAACACTTAGGTGTAAATATAGGATTAATTCTTAACCCATTCGAAACATCATTTTAAAAGAAAACATTCAAAATGTGTAACGAATAATTATTCAATTATCTGCTTTTTTTTTCCATTAGGTAATATTTACACGTAATTCTAAGCTATTGGATTCTAAATCCACTTTCAAGTGAAAATCAAAACCTTGATATAATAAAAACTTCAACAACAAATCATTGACCTCTTTTAGAGAATATTCCCCCTTGGCTTTTAAATCTCGATTTCTAATAGTCCAAATGCGATAAAGCACCGATTTAAAATTAACATTTCTTTCAGGTACAAACTGAACAAATTTAAAAGCCCAAGCCCCTTTAGTTAACCGATTAAGTTCAAAAAACAAAAAAAAGTCTACCTCTGTTTTATAAGACGTTACCGTTTTAGAAATAGGCGTATTAATAAGATTGTTATAATATTCTTTTTCAACAACTTCACCCCAACCCTTATTATTGACTTTAATTAGCCTTTTCTCACTATTAAATTTACGTTTTTTATCATTATGAAATCGAACTTGATCAAAGGTTAAGTCCTCACTTAATAACTTGTTTTTTAATTCTTTAAAAGGTTTATGGTATTGATGAAAGACTAAAATATCTTCTGAATAAAAATCTTTTGACACGCCATTCAATACCAACCTGTCTATAACATCTTCATCCTCGGATCCCCAACAATTAAAAAATTCATCAAACCCATTAATAGACATTAATGCCGGTTTAGGGTACAAACTAATCCCTTTAGCTCTCTGATTGCTTACACTTTCCGGTTTAAATTCATGATTAGCAAAAGTTTCTTTCTCTGATAAATAGCCAACCTTAAAAAAAGTAACTTTACTTTTATCAGATAATGTAGTTAACATTCCATTAAATGAAGGATGAAAAATCATATCTATATCAGCCGATAATATAAAATCAGTTTCGGCTAGTTTAATCCCAATATTGATAGCTTTAGACCTATTCCAAGGTTTCCCTTCGCTCGAGGTATAAATATAGGTTACAAAAGGATAAGCTTCTAAAAAGGATGCAACTTGATTAGAAATCTCAATTTCAGAACCATAGTCTATAAAAAGAACTTCAAAATTTTTATTTTCTTGAGCCACCAAAGAGTCCAATGACCTTTTAATTCGGTCAATATCTCTATTTCTATATGGATAAATATATGTAATCAATGGGTTAAAAATCAAGTTTTAAATATGAATACCCCTTTTTGAAACTGAGGTATAAAAATGCACCTCTAATTATATTTAGCACTAATTTTACTTGGGTTATATAGGACAATTTTATATCTGGAATATGTTTCACTATTGAAGGAAAAACAATAAATACTTTTTTTAAAGATCTCGTAAAAACAGTCTGTCTAAAAATTTCAAACATATGTGTAAAGACAATTCTTTTAGTAGTTAAGTCCATTCTATCTCCAAATTTATTAAAAAGTTCATTCTTAACATATAAATTAGATTTCAATTTTTTTACATTATTTACAATAGAATTTGACATGTTTTCACCATGACAACCCACTTTCACTAAAGGTATATCCGTAAAACTATAGTTTTCTGAAATAGCAAGCACTCTAATATGGAAATCATAGTCCTGAGATTGTGTTAAACCTTCATTAAATTTGAGATGATGCTTTTCAAGAAAAGACCTTTTCCATAAGGGCGCTTGTGTTAACCAAAATATTGTAAAAGCAACAAAATCTTGAAAGATATCGTCAGACTTGAGTTTTTTTGCCCTTAACCCCAATTCTTCGCCACTACTAACGTCATACATCATAGATTGACAAATAGTATAATCAAAAGTTGTTTGATGTAAAAGCCCCATTTGAATCTCGAGTTTTTTGGGTAACATGAGGTCATCACTATCAAACCAATTGATATATTTTCCTTTACTTTGCTCAAAGCCATAATTCCGTGACGCATTCCCCCCTCGCAAACGATCTTTGGGCCTATGATGGTATTGAAATCTAACATCCTTTAAGCTATATTTTTTAATAAGTTCTGCTGTATTATCTGTACTCCCATCATCCACCACAAGACACTCCCAATTTTGGTAAGTTTGGGCCAATACAGAATCCAAGGTTTCACCAATTAAATGGGCACGGTTAAAGGTTGGTATAATGATACTAATCAATGGCTCTTTAAAATCCATAGGTTACTTTATAGGGTAGCTATTAAAAGCAGAATACACTTTAAGTTCAAAATAATCAAAAATAGCTTGAATATTTAACAACTCATCATTATTAAAGTTTTTAAAAACTGACTCTAATTGTTCTTGAGGTTTCGACTTTAATTGATTATCAAAATTTGAAGCACTAGCTTTTCTAAATTCTATTTTTTTTAACAACTCTGATAATAAATTAATATTTAATCCTTTTAATACAGCCTTAAATGTTTTCTCTGGGTCTAAAACCAAGTCTTCGTAAAAGACAACCATCCATTTATTATTATTTTTATGGTTTAAAATATTCACATTATTAATGCACCAAACAGCTATTTCAACCTCTAATTTAGTTTTTAAATTATTCAAATAATTTTGATGTTTTAAGAAGCGTTGGTTGTTAATGCAATCTGGAATAATAAAATTACCTTCATTTTTTAGAGATAAGATATTTTGAGAGGTCATTTTATCAAATGTCTTCAATCTGGAAACACAAGTAGTTATGGGATGCCTTAGCAACAAAATTGGACGATATTTCAAGTTTGGAAACGTATTCACTACCCACGGAAGCAACTGATTCCCTCTTACAAATTTAGTCAATACATATTTTGAATATCTAATATCTTTAAATTTTAAAAATTGAGTTGTCCAAGAATTGCATGTTTGAAATCTAAATATTCGTTTAAATAGTTTTTTATATTTAATCTTGGTGTTGTTTAAAGGCAAGCAAGGCCTCCACCCAAATTTATAATTTTCTGGAACTACCCCTTTTTCCAAATGTAAAGGTTCCCAATTAACAATAACTCCTGGTACATTTTGAAACAACTCCATTAACCATGTACTCCCAGATCTCGCCTCGCTAAAAATTAAAAGAGACTCATCCAATTTATACCTTTTTAGCCTTAAAAGTACTTGAATGATATTTTGTTTACTTTTATTCTTTATTTTTTTAAAAAATTGCATAAATAATGTTTATTAGAACAAAGCCCTAAGATACAAAGTACAATGATAATCACTAATAAAAACAATAAAAAGTAGTTGAGATCATGTTAGGAATCTCTTAGAAATAATTAGAAATAAAAGGAAGATAAAATAAGAAAGAAATTGACAGAAGTCAAAAACTTAAGAGAATTTAGGAGAAGCGTTTAGCCATATTAAAACCTAAAAAAAAAGGTATTTATTTAGTAGAAGTCTTGTCACTGGCTAGATCTATACCATTAAGCATATTAAAAATCTCCTCATAAGGTAAACACTCAAAATCACAAAACTCGCGAATGGTAACAGACTGATGCTTTTTCTTACCATAAGCGTCTTTAATAGTACGCAACAATTTTTGTGCGGTACTAGGTTTCTTTCCTAAAATAATTCCAATCTCGGAACTGTTGATGCATAATTTTCTCATAATTATGTAAAATATTATTTTGACTAAATGTTGCTGTGGCCCTACAATTTTTCATAATGTGTTTCATTTTGATTTTCTTTAATTCGGTTTAAAGTAAAGTTAATAAATTATCGTTTAAAGTCAATTAAATCCGATTAAAAGTTATTAACAATAAATGTCCTACAACTCAAATTTTAAGAAACATTCTAAAATCATACTTTTTAAGACTTTCACAATTAAAGCAGTAGCCCCATAAGGCAGGAATAAAACCACTTATTAACAAGGCAAAGAAATCAGATATTATAATTTGAATATCAAAAAAGCTAAAACACACATAATATGTAGGTCATCTCATTTTTAGCACCTAAAAGCACCTGCTATTTTATATCGTCAAGACTCCGTAGTAACTCCGTAGTGAATCCGTAGTGACTCCGTGTAAAGAAATCTTCAAAAGAATACTCCTATCAAAATCTATTTGCTACCTGCTACCTTTCTAATGTTTTCTATAAAATGGGACGTCTCCATCCATTACTAATTCATCCTACCGAAGCATTCTGGTTTTTAGTTACCACTTAACCACAGGAACTTAACGAAAAGGCATCCTTCAAAACCCAAGTATCATAACCACATCTCACGATTCACCATTCACTTCTCACCATTCACGTCTCAAATCTTACCATTCACCTTTTTGCCCACAGGCAAGCAAATCACCACTAACACTCACGCCTCACGACTCACCATCACGTCTCACGTCTCACTACTCACCACTAACGACTAACGACTCACGACTCACGCCTCACATTTAATATCCTCAAAACCACATAAAACGCATAAACAATCATTTTAAGCATAAACATTCAAAACAATCATTTGAAACAAAAACACTAAAAACAAAAACTTCCAGCTATTTAACCCAATAACATCTAAAACGCTAAAAACGAGAATGGTCTTTTTAAATCTCTCATAACTTTGACTTTAAGTTGTTAGATCAACTGTAACCATTGGAGTTTTTAGGCAGGAGCTCATGCTTAAGAACAACTTTTAAAACAGGTGGATAGCAAAAAAAATAAGTTCAATCTGTATGCCTAAAAAAAAGCATACATAAATTTTAAAGTTATGGCAAAGTATAAAAGCCTATTTAAAGTAAGAGGTTCCATCGACGATGTGAGCTTTTTCAAAACAGAAGACGGATATAGCATCCGTTCTAAATCAAGTTTAGACAAAGATCGTGTTAAAAACGATCCTGCCTTCCAACGAACTCGTGAAAACAACATGGAGTTTGGAAACAGTGCCTCCAGTGGGAAAGCGCTCCGACATGCCTGCCTAGATTTGGTATCTAATGCCAAAGACAGGAAATTGGCGTCACGCCTAACCCAAGTTATGACTCAGGTTAAAAATGAAGACCTGACATCTGTAAGAGGGCAACGCACCCCAGCAGTGGGCATTTTAACCCCTCTGGGAAGATTACCTCTTAAAGGATTCAACTTCAATAGAAGATCTGTCCTGTCCGAGGTTTTGTTAACAGATTTTAGTCTGGATATCGTTACAGGAACCGTTGTAATTAACAGCTTTGTTCCTAACCAGAAATTGCGTGTTCCAGAAGGTGCCACCCATGTAGAATTTAGTGCAGGGTTCCTAAATCTGGACTTGGCAACGGGAGTCAAGGACTTCCAATTAAGCAACATAGAAAACATCCCTATTAATGGTACTGCCATTGTAGTAACCTTAATTCCTGCAGCCCCTGCTGCCGGTACTGGGCAAAGTTTCTATCTGCTTAAAGTAGCTTACTTTCAAGAAATAAACGGCTTGCAATACCCTCTTAAAAATGGGGTGTATAATGCACTTCAAATTATTGAAGTATTGTAAGGGTTTGTTTTAGAAACAAGAAAAACGGGCGCTACGGTGCCCGTTTTTTATTTAATTACAATTCGTGATGCTTACTGTTTTTTTTTAAGCTCTAACAAAGAAACTATAAATAGTGAATCCCTTCAGTTTTATTTACAGCACGACTCTTTGCCACTTTATCTTTCATTTCTAACAAAATAGATAATTCTTTTTTATAGGCTAAAACACGCTCAACCTTCATTCTAAGTTGTAACATTAATATGGTTTTGCGCAGTTTTGCTAATTGAAAATCTATTTTATTCTCACTGTTAATATTGCCATTAACTACTTTATAAGTTTTTTCAATGTTCTTATAATAAGCCTCACTAGAAAATGAAGATTTAGCTAATTTACGAGCCTCCCTATCATGAATGACATAAACCTCTGGTAAAACACCTATTTTGATACCGTGGTAAATAGCACGCTGACAATAATTATCATCTTCTCCATAATGAAAAAACAAAGGATCAAAACCCCCTATGGTCTCCAAACATTTTCGGGAAAGTAACCAAGCGGCCGCATTTACAAAAGGCACCTCATACACTTCTGCTAAAGTACTACCAAGTACAAAATCTGAATAAAACTGCCCCGTTTTTTCCTTTAACATAAAATTAGAAAAGTTCTTATCTAATTTTTTCCTATCTCCAGTAATATGCACAGGACTCAACACACCATACTCCGGATTATCTATTTGAAAATTGACTAATCTATCCAAAACAGTATCTACCAAATAAGCATCCTGATTCAACAAAAACACCTGCTCTGCTCCTTGCTCTAAAGCAAATTTAATCCCTAAATTATTAGCTTGGCCAAAGCCTAAATTTTTATCTTGCTTAAATAAAGTGATATCTGGGTAATTGGATGCTATAAAGGAAACTGTCTCATCTGTTGATGCATTATCCACTACCACCACGGAATAAGCTTTACAACTTTCCAAGCATTTAGAAAGCCATTGCATCCCATTGTAAGTCACAATAATGATATAAACATTCCTAGCCATTAAATTTTGATTTTAATATGAATAAATCATTAACCCACTTATACTCTTTTCTTAATAATCTTATTTTAGTTTTGTTATTTAAATACCAGAAATATTCTTTTAATAGAATTTTATCATATGTCTCATAATCATTTGTACCGCTATGTCTATTAACATTGGTAGCCTGATTAGAATGTAACCTAAACTTTACTAAGGGCTCATTTATAATGGCTATTTCTTGAGTTTTTAGAAGACGATAACAGAATTCATAATCTAAAATTTGCTTTAAATCTTCTCTGTAATACCCCAATTTTTCTAAAGTAATTTTTTTAAACATGACAACACAAGGCTCTCCTATTTTATTTAATGGTGATTGCAGAAACTCCTTAGATCGAAATAATGTATGATTAATAATTTGGATATCATTTACAGTTTTAAATTTAAGCCCTTTTTGTAGATTACTATATTTTTCAATCCATTTCTTTATCCGATCACTTAAAAAGTCCATATCAACAATAAACTCACGCTTAGAAGCTACCATACCTAATTTAGGATTGTTCTCCATGACTTCAATCATAGAACTTATACAGTTAGGCATTAATACATCGTCTTGAAATAAAAATTTAATATACTCACCACTAGCTTTCTTAATAGAATGATTCCAATTTGCTCCAATACCATTTGGGTGATGAGGGTAAACTTTAATTGGTATAGATGTTTGCGACTTAAAACCTTCAATAATTTTTAAGGTATCATCTTTAGAAGCATCATCTGAAACAATAATTTCTATATTTAAATAATCTTGATCAATGGCTGATTGCATTGCTTCTGCTATAAATTTAGCCCCATTATAGGTTGGAATACAGATAGAAACTAATGGTAAATTACTTTTTGTCATATTTTGGAATTCATAAAATAAATCTTATTAATTATAAAAATTATCATTTAAAAATCCTTTTCATTTTATTAATAATTACCTTTTCTATTGAAACTGAAAGTTGTTTTTTTAAGCGAGTATTCTCATTAAATAAATTTGGGTAAGCTTTTAAATATAATTCATAATGTTTGCGTTTTATGAAATTTATATTTTTCTCCAACATTTCTTTATCAAATGACTTAATCATTGAATTATTAGATACTCTATAATCAAATGTAACCTCTTTCAAATAATGAAACCTATACTCCGTCTTCATTACACTTAACCAAAAATCCCAATCTTCATGACCTTGGTGTGGCAAATCTTCTTCATAACCGCCAATACTATCAAAAAGTGATTTTCTTACTACCGCACATGCATCTATATAATTACTCCTCAATATTTTGTATTCGTCAAAAGCTCCTACATTCCAAAGCCCATCTTTTTCTCCAAAATACATTGAATTTCCATAGACGACACCTACTTCTTTTTGAGCATCCATAATGGCAACAGCCTCTTTCGCAAATTCTGGACGCACTTTGTTGTCTGAATCTAGAGGTAAAATATATGATCCTGTTGCTTTTTCTATTCCAAAATTTCTAGCGCTACCAAGACCTCCATTATTTTTCTTATAGTATTTAAACCTTTCATCTTTTTTTGTCCAATTTAAAGCAATGGTTTCTAAATTATCCGGAGAACCATCATTAACTATTATAGCTTCCCAATCATTATAGTTTTGATTAAGAACTGAATACAAAGTCGCTTCTAGTGTCGCTTCTGAGTTAAAACAAGGTATTATTATAGATAAAATAGAATTCATAAGTATTACAGATAATTTTAAATTTATTTGGTTACGAAACCATATAATCCTGAATATAATTGTCCATTTTCAAAAGATATTTTTTTGTTGTCTTTTCTAACAAGCAACTTAATTACAAAATTCACAAATGGCTTTACAAACTTTCGTTTAGATGTAGAAATTTTTTCATAGCGCAAAGCAAATGATAAGGCAAAATAATAATTAAACCCTCCAAGTGGTTTAATATCCCAGCTAGTATACGCTGTGTTCTTAAAATGCATCTCTAATGCATAAGGTGTAAATCTATGATAGTCGTAAGGCACTTCATGTAATGGCCAAACACTTGGCACTGTAAAAAAAAGTATGCCTCCAGGTTTTAAAACTCTATTTATTTCTGTTAAAATTGAAGAAGTATCAAAATAATGTTCTAAAAATTCAGTTGCTAATACAAAATCAACTGATGCATCACCTAGTGGGATCGTTTTACCGTCCCAGTAATAATCTGGTTTTACCGAATTATGATATTCAGTAGGTTCAAGATCAACTCCTATATACTTATTAATTTTATCATTCATTAAAAAATTTTTGTAAGGCAAAATTCCACAAGCGAGGTCTAGTACATCTCCATGTAGAAATGGCTTTACTTCTTTAACAGCTTCTAGTAATGATTTTCTAATTAAATAAAATGAAAGAGGTAATTTTTCTTTATTTAAATTTATGAACAAATCATTTATTGTGTTTTTAACTTTTATCATAAATTATTTCACTTTTATAAAATAAAAAATTGTCGCTATTTATTTTCAATTGGCAATAATCCGATTAACTGGATTTAAAGTCAGCTTCAAGCTATAATTTTAAAATTATAACCAGGAACAATTATACTGAATTTAAGTTAGTTTTTTTACTTAGGTAAAAATAATATACTTTTTGTAACCCAGGCATTTTTGGAAACTTCAGTTTAGCTATATTGAATAGTACTGTTTTCTTTTTAATTTTAACAATTTCTTTTTCTTCCAAGGTCAAATGAGGCAAAATTATTTGGTAAAAATTCAGAAAATTATTTTCTATTTTAATTTTACTTAATCCCGTCCACAAACCATTACTATGCATGCGATATACACTCATAATGTCATCCAAACATTTTATTTTTTTGTTGTTTGAAACTAGTTGATATAAACCTAAATCTCCAAAAGGCAGTTCCATAAACCACTTTGGAATTATAAAATTAGCAGGTTTTCTAAAAACAACACTTGCAGTAAGGATAAAATTATAATTTTCAAGTATATCTTTAAACAAATATTCTCCAATATTCGATATTCCCGGTATTGGATGCAACTCTAATGGAGATTCATTTTTTAACAAATTTGCTCTATGAAAACAAATATGAAAGTCTTCATTTGCTTCCAAAAAATCAACCTGCTTTTGTAATTTTAAAGGGTCTGTCCAGTAGTCATCGCCATCCAATAACGCAATATACTTCCCTTGGCAATGATTGATAATATCTACAAAATTTTGAAGACGTCCGTTTTTTTCTCTCTCAATACTATAAGAATCCCCTTTTTCACGTTTTAAAAGGTTAAATGAAATATTAGTATTTGTGTTTTCTTTAATTATTTTCTCAATAACCTCTAATGAATTGTCTGTAGAAAAATCATCTCCAATAACTACTTCAAACGGAAAATTTGTTTTTTGATCAATAATACCTTTTAATGCTTGCTCTAAAAAAAGTGCATGATTATAACATTGCAGTCTAACGCTTAATTTCATAGTCGAAAAGATTTAGGGCTTCATTTGCTATTTCATTAAACTGATTAATTTCTCTAGCAGTTAATTTCTTTTTATAAATGCCAATATCTTTATTATCTATAGGAAGTAATGTTTTTTGTTTCCATGCAACTGTTTCTAGAGGCTCAATTTGTTTTAGCTGATTATTTTTATAAAAATTAAGCATCTCAGGCTCAAATTCTAAATTGAATTTATCCAGAATTAGTGACAGAAATTTTTTAGGGTTGTTAAGAATATCCTCATACCTGACAACCAAGTACTGACTGTTGTTTTTATAATACTTATATATATTTAAATTATTTGATTCCCACTCTGCCGCAATATCTGATATTCCTGTTGGTAAATCTGGTCTGTATTTGTAACTACTTTCAATATTTTTTATCTCTCTATAAGAGCAAACTGTATCACGTCCATCTCTTACTATATGTATTATAAAGTTATTACTTGAAAGCTCATTTAATTCATCAAGATGTTTAATATAATAATTATTTTTATCGCCCAATACTTGAGGCTCTTTATCGTGTAAACTGGCATAACTTAAATAAACACAAGTTGCTAATTCGTTATAGTTTTGAGGTCTCTCCTCCTCTATTACATTATTAATAACTTCACTCGGTAATAACCAAGTTTCAAATTTTTTGGAATTTTGTACGTCGTTAATAAACAAGCCAATATCGGTCGGGTTTAAATTCGAGTTATTCCATAACCTATATTTTGAAGCCAACCAAAGATAAAAACCACACTCTGGTGGCACACTGATTAAAGAATGACTATTAAGAATTAATCTTAATAAACTGGAACCAGATCTTGGATTTCCTAAAATATAGAATTGTTTATGCCTCATATATTACTTTTTATAATATCTACAATAATTTTTATATCCATTTTCTTAAGACCTACATATAAAGGCAAGCATAAGACACGTTTGCTTATAGCTTCAGAAATTGGCATTACTTTATCTCCAACATAGTCTAAAGTATTTAAAGAAGGGTAAAAATAGCGTCTAGGAAAAATAGACTTTACATTTAATGCTTTAACCACTTTCAATAATTGATTCTCTGTTTTGAATATGACAGGATAATAGCAATAATTCCAACTTGTATGTTTTCTAATTTTAAGCAATTGTAAATCCTCGTCTTCAAAGGCATCATTATAAACTGTTGCTACTTTTTCACGCTCTTCGCTTATCAAATCCATATAAGGAAAAACAGCTAGACCCATGGCAGCTTGTGGTTCGCTCATCTTTCCATTAACCCCTAATCCTTTAAAAACATCAGGGCCATCATGACCGAAGTTATGATGTAAATACATTGTTCTCTCAAATTCTGGTTTACAGATTAATGCACCTCCTTCACCAGTATGAAACAATTTAGTAGCATGAAAACTACAAGTACTCACATCTCCATAATTAAAAAGAGATTGCCCTTTGTAGGTAACCCCAAAACAATGTGCGGCATCATAGATTACTTTTAAATTGTGTTTTTTTGCAATGGCTTCAATAGCTTCTACATGACAAGGGTTTCCAAAGACATGGGTAGCCAAAATAGCAGACGTATTTGGGGTAATAGCAGTTTCTATTTTAGTTTCGTCTATGGTTAAATATTCTGGATGAATATCTACAAATACAGGTGTGCAACCTTCCCATACAATACTAGACGTGGTAGCAACATAACTAAAAGGAGTAGTAATAATTTCGCCTTTTAATCCTAAAGCTTTTATAGCTATCTGCAATGGCAAGGTACCATTAGTCATAGCGATCAAATTAGAAACTCCTAAATATGTTTTTAATGTGTCTTCTAGTTCTTGTACCAAAACGCCACGATTAGTCATCCAGTTTGTATCCCAAGCGCGTTTTAAAATGGCTTGATACTCGTCTTGAGTGGGTAAAAATGTTTTGGTGACGTTTATCATTTATTTTCTTTTGGTTTTGCAAAACAAATGGTTTCCTCAGCATGAATAGTATAGTGTCCAATAAATATTTCATAATCTAAATTCAAACTTAATATCCAATTTGATATTGTTGCTAAATCATGAATACTGTGATATATGGCTATGGCTAATTTTGGCCTAAACTTTTTAATAGTTTCCAAAGCTCCTTCCAAAGCCATAGGCTCTGCGCCTTCAATATCCATTTTAATGAAATCTATTTTCTCAATTTTTCGGGTTTTAACAAAATCATCAACGGTAACCGTTGTTGCTGTTCCAGTCTGATCTTCAAAGGGTTCAAATTCAACCCTACTAGCTGGCCCATTATCCTTAAAGTAAATTAGATCTCCAGAATTATTAGAAATTGGATTAGGAATTAATTTTATATTTGCTAATAAATTAGGATTAAATTCTGTATTTAATTTGAACAACTTTAAATTTTCAGGAATAAACTCAAAAGAATACACTTGTCCTTTGACACCTACTTTGTGAGCGAAATATAAAGCTGTATCTCCCCAGCAACCACCGATATCTAAGACTGTATCTCCCGGTTCTGCCTCTACGACAACTTTGTCCTCTATTTTATACGCATATTGCTCAATTAAAAAATCTACTGCAACTCTTGATTCAGAAAAATAAAACTTTATGTCGTAACCTACCGGATTTAAATTAAACTTGTATAACATGAAATGCATGAAATTTGGATCATACACATCTTTGTAATTTACCAAGGTTTTTGAAGTCTCAATAGATTGCCAATAATTTTCATTATTTCTTGGGAGTTTCACTTTTTTAAAACCTAAAACCCTAAATGCAAGCAAACTAACTAATAAATCCTGATCTAAAACACTTATATTGTTCCAAGTGTTTTCAAATTCTTTTAAATATGGAGCCACTAAATTAGATCCTTTATTTAAATATTGTTTATATTCTGGATGGTAATTAATTGCTGTTTTTATACCTTTTTTAAGCTCCTTTATAAATACTTCTTTTCGTGAGGAATTAGTTTCATGAATTTTCAAATTATATTCCCCAAATCGATATACATCATAATTATCTATACCATAGTTATTTGATAACGATTGAATTATTTTTTTATCTAAAGCTTTTTGAAATGAAGTCATTGCTATTTTATATATTTACTTAATTCTATTAATTACTTCTGAATCCAATAAAAAAGGCGTCCACATTTGTTTTTCATGATCAATTTTCAATGTAATTGCTTTATGTATTTTATAATTTACATTGAAAGCCGCTTTTTCAGAAGCATTAAAGGTAATGTGATAGATTCCTTTTGATAAATAGATGTTTTTTAAAACAAAAGAAAAACTAATTTCTTCATCTATTACTATTTTATTTAATTGTTGTCCTTCAGGATAAATCTCCGCAACTGCTCTTTGCTCTTTATCATAAACAGCCAACGATATATAAGGTGCTTTAGTTAAACTGAAATTTTTGATATTAAAATTTAACACAACGGTTTCTCCCCATTTAACTGAGTACACATTATTTATAGGAGTAACACCTTTAACAGAGGCATCAATAAGCTCTAAACTATTATCTGTATAGACAACATTAGAATCTTCACTTGTTAAAAATGTATTATAATAATAATCGATTCCTCTAGATACATCCTCACCTTGAAACTTATTTTCTCCTCTTTCCATCAAAATAACTTGATTGCAAATTCGAGATACCATAGGCATATTATGAGATACAAAAATCACTGCCGTATGAGGTAAAATGGTATCTATGGTTTTAAAGCATTTTAAAATAAAACCTAAATCCCCCACAGCCAATACCTCATCAATAATTAAAACATCTGGTTCCATTTGTGCGGCTACGGCAAAACCTAAGCGCACTTTCATACCCGAACTGTAATGTTGCACCGGCATGTCTATAAACTCTTCTAGCTCTGCAAAGGCAATAATTTCTTCTAGTTTACTATCTATTTCTTTACGGCTAAAGCCCAAAATAGCGCCATTGTTATAAATATTTTCTCGACCGCTAAGTATGGGATTAAAACCTGCTCCCAATTCTATAAGAGCTCCAACTCGGCCTTTAATCGTTACTTTCCCTGCATCTGGATTGATTAAACCATTCAATATTTTTAATAAGGTGGATTTCCCTGCGCCATTATGGCCAATTAAACCCAAGCATTCCCCACGACGAAGCTCAAAATTAATATCTTTTACTGCCCAAAACTCTTTGGGGCGTAATTCCCGTTCCTCACTAGATCCACGAACACCACTTACTAAATCTTTTACCCCATACCACAGACTAGTCTTTAGCTCTTTGCAAAACTTTTTGCTTAGACCTTCTACCTTAACAAGGATCTCTTGGGTGTTGGATGTCATTTTATTTTTGTCAGACATTTATTTTATTAGTCTTTTCTCTATTCTCTTTTTTATTTTCTCTAATTAAGCACTCAAACGCTCCACTATAATTGGAATAGACAAGCGATAAATAATTAAACCTAAAAACAAGAGCGGGATGCATCCCATTAAAACTATGGCAAAATAAGTTAGATGGACCGGTGTAAAACCTACTACCAAATCTCTAGCTGTTAACACAATAGGGGTTATCGGATTCCAAAGCATTAATGTTTTCATAATCCCTTCTTTTGGAATGGCGTAAACCACCGGAGTTACATACATTAAAAACTGCATGCCGAAAGTAATAATTTTACCAATATCATTATATAAAAGTCCCATTGGGGTTAAAAATAAGCCTACTGTTGTGCCAAAAATAATAGCTCCTAATATGGCAATCGGAAATAGCAGCAAACTCCAATGAAAGCCTACGCCATATATAAAAACAAACAGAATTAAAAGGAAAATTTTAATGGCACTATCAAACAATAACTTATACACACCTGAAAGTAACAAGGCTTCTTTAGGGAAATTAATTTTAGTTAGAATCCCTTTTGCAGCTTGTGTACCTTGCATGGGCGAATTGATGGCTGCCACAATAATGGACCAAATAAGAGTACCTGAAAAGGCATACACTGGATATGGAATTCCGGTATCCGACAAGTTAATAGTACCAGAGCTATTTAAAAAAATCCATACCGCAGCTGTAGCTATAGGTGTTATAAAAGCCCAGATAATCCCCAAATAAGATTGTCGGTACATGGCTTTGATATCACGCTCTGCCAATTGTCTGGCTAAAAAACGAGAGTGGTACATATCCTTCAAACTCGCTTTTAAAAGCGCTCCAAATTTTATAGTACGTTCTTTTTGATAAACTCGAGTCTCTAAAGCCATGATTGGTTACTAGTATTCAGGATGATAATCCGTCTTTTTTGGTTGGCGCTAATATAGGGATTGAGGCGTTAAGAATGAAAAATTATTTTGAAAAAAGGTGTTTGGGTTTTTGACGGAAGATGGATGACGGGAGAAGGAAATAACAAATAATTTTCGGGAAGGGTCTTCGACAGGCTCAGACTGACATAGGTATTGTTACACTGAGCTAAGCCTGCCCAGAGCGTAGCCGAAGGGTCGAAGTGCAGTCCTGAGCGACAACCACAGACAAAACACCATATCCCATCCAACAATCTAGCAACCCAACAATCCAACAATCCAACAATCTAAACATCCAACAATCTAAACATCAAAACCTTCACCCTCCAAATACATTGGTAAAAAGTCTAGAGTAAACCACTCGTCATCTGGCTCTAAGGTGTCCATATAATACCCAGCGCCAATGGCTTTACTTACTACTAGCTCGCCTAATAAATCTAACAGAATAAAATGGATGTAAATTAATAGCTTCTCTTCATCCATAGGCGGATTGATATTGGGAAAACTTGTAAGGTGAAAGATTAAATCACAGGGATCATGATCGGCTTCTCTATGCATAGGAATCCATCTCAAGTCGCTTGGTTTTATGGGGAATTCTTCAAATTCATAGGGATCATCCTTGCCCTTAGTGATAGCCTTAATACTCAGTTGAGCTTGTAAAATTTTTTTCACCTTCCATTTAGGGATTTTAGGCGCTACGCTTGCCAGCTGCGACACAAATAGCATGGCATCTTTGCTCCCATTAGCCGTAAGTGTTAAAATAGCTTTCTTGTCCTTTTTTGGAAAGGCAATCACATAGGTAAGGTCTGGGTGATAGTCCTGTAATCTGTCGTCAAGCTCTTGATAGTAAAAAGCTTGCTCCTCTAGTGTAAAATCTCTTAAGTAGTAAATGGCTTCGTGGTATTCTAGAAACCAATCCCAAAAATCTTTTAGTTGTGCCATAGATGTTAGTTTTTGGTTGCCTGCCTGTCGTTAGACAGGTTGGTTGCCTGTCGCTAGACAGGTTAGTAAAAAAACTAAACTCGTTAGTTACCATTCCATATAATATATCTAAAATAAGAAAAATAGGGATACGATTTTTAGGATTGTGGGATGGATGGAAAAAAAAGTAGTGATGTTGTTGCACAGAGCTTGATGTCACACTGAGCTAAGTTTGTGCTGAGTTGAGCTTGTGCTGAGCTTGACGAAGGGTCAAAGGTTCAAAAGGTCGAAGTGCCTTTCAAAATTATGAAGTGGGAATAAACTTAACTTATTTCTCATTCTTTTGTCTTGATACAAAAGAACCAAAAGATCAAAACTGTTTTAAGGAAATCACTGCGTGACGTTCGCTTTTTCCTTAAGGTTATTTTGGATTGTCTATCCTATAATGTTAATAACCCCCTTGCCTAGGTATCTCTTACTTTATTTTGTAGCTCACTATTTCTGAAAACAGCTGGGACAACTATAAAATGATGTTATTTTTTATTTAAAATATGTCACACTGAGCTAAGCATGTGCTGAGCTTGTCGAAGCATCGAAGTGCAGTCCTGAGCTAAGCCTGCCCTGAGCTTGTCGAAATGCTGTCACACTGAGCTTGTCGAAGTGCAGTCCTGAGCTTGTCGAAGGGTCGAAGCATCGAAGCATCGAAATGCAATCCTAACAAACATTCTTAAATTTAAGCTATCAAAGTCGCGTTTTCAAGATCCTCTATGTCACGACGCGCTTTCAAATCTTTAGCCGTCATAAAAGGATCAAAATCCTTATGATGCAAATAACTCATATCGCCAGATTCTAAAACTTGTTTTTGAAAATCATAATGTAATTCATCTTCCTGAAGGGCAACTTTATTAAAAAGATTGCTGTTTATATACATAAATACCACATGAATAGGAAGGTGAAAACAAATACAAAAATCAAAAACACTAACAACCTGTTGTTTTCCTAATTTTCTTTCTTCTCTAATGTAGGCCATCATGTTTCTTGCCGAACGCATACACAAGCCAGTCATCTGACTAATATCTGTAGAACTTAAAAATAATTTTTTCTTTACCATGATATTAAAATTTAGGGTTTAATGGATTAATAATTAATTGATTGAAAGATATACAATAATAAATATATTCACTTTTAAAAGCATATTAATTCGATGAAATACACTTTTTATGTAAGTTAAAAATTACAGAATTATTCTGAATGTAAGAATAATAGTCGATTTTGTAAGTGTTATACAAATAATGTCGCTCCCTAATTAAAAATAGCTTCCAAATGGTTCATGTATAGCTCATGTATGGCTCATGTATAGCTAATGTATGAGGAGTGTATGAAAACGAAATATCGAAATACGTTTTTAAACAGGTCTGAAAAAGAAATTTAGTACCTAAACGGAAAAGTTGGTTTCCTATGTACCTAAACGGAAATCTGGAAAAATACAATCGAAAAGCTGCAATACATTTACCTCATCAGACAATCATTCGCTAGCATCCAAACAACACTTAGGCGCCCGTGAAGCAAGGAGATCAAAATGATAACCTGATATAACTGAATGTATAATTTTTTAATACCATAATATAATGGCAAAATTAAAAAGCTTAATCAAGATCGAAGGAACCCTAGACGATCTTACCTTTTATAAGGGCAAAGACGGGTATTTAGTAAAAACGAAAAGTGGAGTAAGTGCCAATCGTATTAAAAACGATCCAGCATTTGCAAGAACTCGTGAAAATGGTACGGAGTTTGGACATAGCGCAACTAGTGGTAAAACATTAAGACGTGCTATTGTAAACTTACTATCTGATGTCAAAGATGGGAGAGTCACCTCTCGCTTAACAAAGTCCATGACTTTAGTTAAAAACCAAGATTTGACGTCGCTTCGTGGGCAACGGCAAGTCCCAATCGGTTTGGCAAACATTCAAGGTCGTGCCTTATTAAAAGGCTTCGAGTTTAATAACAATGCGCTTCTAAGTGCGGTATTGTTATCCGATTTCGAATTGGATCCATTAACGGGAGAAATCACGATTGCCGATTTCACTCCAAATCAAAATTTAGGAATTCCAGGCGGAGCAACACATGTCAGCTTCACATCAGGATTTCTGGATTTAGACTTTGTTACTGGCGATAAGGACTTACAATTAAGTCCCGTTCAAAATATGATAATTAATGGAACATCATCCAATATCATATTAACGCCAGTTGGAGCACCTGTAGGAACTGGAAATCAATTTTTCTTTTTAAAAGTGGCTTTTTTCCAAGAAGTCAACACGGTGCAATATCCATTAAACAATGGAGCCTACAACGCACTTCAATTAATTGAAGTCTTATAACCCTTAGGGTGTAGTAGTATTTAAAGCGAACATGAAAGTGTTCGCTTTTTTTGTTAGCATTGTTCTTAAATTTTTGTACCTAATAAGCAAACCCTCCGTCTAGACTTCCTCACGTCAGTCTATCCACCTCCCTTCATCTGAAGGGCGGAGCCTGGCTTGGTTATTTTTATACTATGTATTTATATTTTTCCTAGCCTCTAATTTCAAGTTATTTAAAAAGAATAGTATTATAATAATTTCACAAATCTCAATAAAATAACTACACGGCTCCCCTCTTCAGATGAAGAGGGGTGGACAGACGAAGTCTGGACGGGGAGTTTGAATTGAATTAAAGGGGAATGAATTTACCGGAGTGCAACGGAGGTGAAGAACGGGAAGTTTGTGGAATATCATTACAACGAGTCTATTTTAGCACCTCTTTAATGAGATTGCCAGGTCCTTCGTTCTGGTAATGCGCTTAGATAAAGTAAGGTGTTCATCTCTTTAATATAATCCTCCAACCCCCGCCTGACGGCAGGCAGGTTCCAAAAGATTACTCACGCGTTATTATTTTCAAAATTGGATTTCGTGAATGCTTTGCATTTGCCACAGTCGTACCTCCATCGCAATGACACTTCGACAAGCTCAGTGCAGGCTTTTAATTATTATAATAATCCCAAGTTTACCCCTGCGCAGGCAAAGATCTTTCAAACCATTTCCAGGTTACTGCCAAACCTTCTGCAACCGTATACTCCGGAGCATAGCCTAACAAACGTTCAGCTTTAGAAATATCTGCTAAAGAATCTCTAACATCGCCTTGACGGTCTGGGCCGTAAATGGCTTTGATATCTAGCTGGGCAGCTTGGTTTAGGGAATCCCATAAATAATTGACTGAAATACGTTCGCCACAAGCCACATTAAAAACTTCGTTAGCTGCCGCTTTTGGAGCAAAAAAGCCACGTACATTGGCTTGCACCGCATTGGCTACAAAGGTAAAATCGCGCGTTTGAAAGCCGTCTCCATTAATGGTAGGCGACTCTTTATCTTTAAGAGCTTGCATGAATAAAGGAATCACCGCTGCATAAGCCCCATTCGGACTTTGTTTTGGTCCGAAGACATTGAAATAACGCAACCCTACAACATCTGTGTCATAGGTTTTTCCGAAAACATCGGCATATAATTCATTTACATATTTGGTAACCGCATAAGGGGATAAGGGTTTTCCAATAGTCTCTTCTATTTTCGGTAAGGAAGGACTATCGCCATAAGTAGAACTGGAAGCTGCATACACCATCCGTTTTACGGTATCACTATCTTTTAAGGCAATCATCATGTTTAAAAACCCAGAAATATTCACGGCATTGGTGGTTGCTGGATCGTTTATAGAACGAGGCACCGAACCTAAAGCCGCTTGATGAGAGACGTAATCAATCCCTTCCATAGCTTGTTTGCAGGTTGCTAACTCTCTAATATCGCCTTCCAATAATTCAAAAGCTGGATGATCCATGAATTCCTTTATGTTTTCTCTGTATCCGTTAGAGAAATCGTCTAGGACTCTTACTTTTTTTGCACCGTATTTTAATAGGTATGCAACTAGGTTAGAGCCTATAAAGCCTGCGCCACCAGTTACTAGAAAACTTAGGGTTGATAAATCTTTCTTATGATATGGATTGATATACATGATGTTTGTTTAATTAAGGTAAAAGTAAAGGTTTTAGCCAAGCACTAAAAACAAAACTGTTTATTGTTTGATTTATTAGGTAAAATTTAAGAAACAATTATCCGATTTTATGAAATAAAAACCAAGCTTGGTTTTTTTTTATATTATGACATGATAATTTTACTGGACTTTCAGTTTTAATTTAATGAAAAAGACTTGAAATTAATAATATAAACAATTTCAGTAAAAAATAACTACACGGCTCCCCTCTTCAGTTGAAGAGGGGAATGAATTTACCGGAGTGCAACGGAGGAGAAGAAAGGGCCTGCCTGCCGGCAGGCAGGGAGTTTGTCTGCAATTTTATAATATTGGGGCCTTTTCAATCCCTCCGTCTAGCCCTCCTCTCGTCGAGCTAGCCACCTCCCTTTAACTAAAGGGCGGAGCCTTGGCTTGGTATTTTTTTTTATTCTGTAATTATAATTTTACTAGACTTTCAGTTTCATGTTTATGAAAAAGAACTTGTAATTAAATATATGAAAAATATCAATAAACAATAACTAAACGGCTCCCCTCTTCAGTTGAAGAGGGGAATGAATTTACCGGAGTGCAACGGAGGTGAAGAAAGGGGAGTTTGCCTGCAATTTTAATTACATTGGAGCTTTTTCAATCCCCTGCCTGCCTCCCATTCTGTCCGGCATTCGGGCAGGCTCCGTCTAGCTCTCCGTCTAAACAATTTGCCAGCGCACCAGCTCACCCGCCTGCCGTTCATTTTACTCGGAATTCGGGCAAGCCCCTGTGCTAAAATAGTCCACATGCCTATTTCTTAACGCTTGGTCGCCCTTCATCTGAAGGGCGGAGCCTTAGCTTGGTTTTTTTAATACAACCTATTTAAATAATGTGTATTTTTATTATATGTCTAAGCAACACACACATAACAAGAAAGATTATCATGATCGTAGAAAATACCTACGTAAAAACTTAACTCCTGCCGAAGCTTTTCTATGGTCACAATTAAAATCTAAACAGTTAGATAATAAACGCTTTACCAAACAACATGGGATCGGGTTTTATATAGTTGACTTTTATTGTGCTTCAGAAAAATTAATTATTGAATTAGATGGAGAAGTTCATAACAATCTTGAAGCTCAAGAGTATGATAGTAAACGTACGTTATATTTAGAAAGCCAAGGATATAAAGTTATCCGCTTTGAAAATAAAATGGTATTTGACTATTTACCTTCTGTTTTAAAAGAGATACAGGAGAGTTTTAATATTATGAAATAATAAAATTAAATATAGATTGAAATTCACTTATGCTATTTTCAATCCCTCCGTCTAACTCTCCTATCGTCGAGCTAGCCACCTCCCTTTAACTAAAGGGCGGAGCCAAGGCTTGGTTTTTTTTTATATTATGTCATTATAATTTTACTGGACTTTCAGCTTTAATTTAATGAAAAAGACTTGAAATTAATAATATAACCAATTTCAGTAAAAAATAACTACACGGCTCCCCTCTTCAGTTGAAGAGGGGAATGAATTTACCGGAGTGCAACGGAGGTGAAGAAAGGGGAGTTTGCCAACAATTTTAATTACATTGGTTTTTTTCAATCCCTCAGTCTAGCCCTCCTCTCGTCGGGCTAGCCACCTCCCTTTAACTAAAGGGCGGAGCCAAAGCTTGGTTTTTTTTTTATATTATGTCATTATAATTTTACTAGACTTTCAGTTTTAATTTAATGAAAAAGACTTGAAATTAATAATATCAGTAAAAAATAACTACACGGCTCCCCTCTTCAGTTGAAGAGGGGTGGACAGACGAAGTCTGGACGGGGAGTTTGTCTGCAATTTTAATTACACTGGGTTTTTTCAATCCCCTGCCTGCCTCCCATTCTGTCCGGCATTCGGGCAGGCTCCGTCTAGCTCTCCGTCTAAACAATTAGCCAGCGCACCAGCCAACCCTTTTTACTAAAATAGTCCACAGGACTATTTCTTAACGCTTGGTCGCCCTTCATCTGAAGGGCGGAGCCTAGGCTTGGTTATTTTTATATTATGTAATTATTTTTTAGGTGTAGATAATATAAATATCTAACCCAAATCTCCACAAGAGTTAGAAAATCCCCTTCGAAGATTTAGAGGCCTAAAGCCTCCCATCTACCATCTCACGTGGCAACAATGACTTCACATCAAAAATAACTCCGATAGGTGATTTCAGCTTCGCGATATCTAATTTCATAAATTCATTATGACTCACAGCCAATATAATAGCATCGTAATTAGAGTTAATTTCTGTTTTCTCGCATAGTAAGTCGAAACCATATTCGTGCTTCACTTCTTCGGCAGAAGCCCATGGGTCGAAGACATCCACATTAACATCATAGCTTTCAAATTCCTTGATAATATCTATAACTCGTGAATTACGAATGTCTGGACAGTTTTCTTTAAAGGTAATCCCAAGCACCAAAACATTAGAACCTTTGATGGTTGCTCCTTTTTTGATCATCATTTTAACCGTTTCGGTAGCCACGTAAGATCCCATACTGTCGTTCATCTTTCTCCCAGCTAGAATAATTTCTGGGTTGTATCCAGATTCGATGGCTTTTTGAGCTAGGTAATACGGATCGACTCCAATACAATGTCCTCCTACTAACCCTGGAGAGAAATTGATGAAGTTCCACTTGGTACCTGCCGCTTCCAATACCGCTTTGGTATCGATATCTAACAATCTAAATATTTTAGACAGTTCGTTTACAAAGGCAATATTGATATCTCTTTGTGAGTTTTCAATCACCTTTGCAGCCTCTGCCACTTTTATGGAAGGTGCCATATGAGTTCCAGCTGTGATAATAGATTTATATAAGTCGTCTACCACCTTGGCAATCTCTGGAGTGGAACCAGAAGTTACTTTTAGTATTTTAGTAACGGTATGTGTTTTATCTCCTGGATTGATTCTTTCTGGGGAATAGCCTGCAAAGAAATCTGTATTAAACTTAAGTCCAGATACTTTTTCTAAAATAGGCACACAGATATCTTCTGTAACTCCAGGATATACTGTGGATTCATAAATAACAATGTCTCCCTTTTTTAAGACGCTCCCAATACTTTCACTGGCCTTTATTAAAGGGGTGAAAACAGGTTTTTTTAGCTCGTCTGTAGGGGTCGGAACGGTAATAATATAGATATTAGAATCTTTTAAATCCTCTAGCTGATTGGTAACAAAGAGCCCATTTTCTTTAGAATTCTCCGTGTTTAAAACCTGCTGTAATTCAGGCGTTTCTACTTCTAAGGTGCGATCTTTTCCTGCTTGTAATTCGGAAATTCGTTTCGTATTCACATCAAACCCAACTACAGGATATTTTTTAGCAAACTCTACAGCCAAGGGCAATCCGACGTAACCCAATCCAACAACAGTTATTTTATCTGTACTCATATCTTTTAACTTGTTTAATATGTATTCTTTATATTTTTGTTCTATTCTTTTTTAAGCTGTTCCCGCCTTCGCTTAAGCTACGGACGGACAAGAGCTGTTAGTTGCAAAAATAATTTAACTCAATAGAATTAACTATCTTTTTTTCTATTAGCTTATTTAGTGGTCCTCCATGACTGGACTGCACTTCGATGCTTCGATGCTTCGACCCTTCGACAAGCTCTGGGCAGGCTTAGCTCAGCACAGGCTAATATCAGACTGACCTGTCTACGGTCAACCGTCAATCGTCCTATCTACCAACAGGCAGCCAACTTCAATTTCAGTTTGGTTACTGAGCGAAGTCGAAGTATCAACTTCAAGTTCAACTTCAAATTCAACTTCAAGTTCAGTTTCAGTTTGGTTACTGAGCGAAGTCGAAGTATCAACTTCAAATTAGATCCTCTTCAAAAACGCCTTCACCTTCTTAACAATCCCTTTATTATCGGTCTCATGGTAGGCATTTCCATAAACCCCATAGCCATAACCGTATCCATACCCGTAACCATAGCCGTAATTGTGATTGGTTTTATGCTTATAAAAGTTCAATATGAAATGGATGTTCTTGATTTCTCCATTTCGGTATTTGGCATTGATTAATTGCAACATCCCTTTCTTGGTATAATCCAAACGAATCATAAAAATAGAGGTATCAGCATATTTCACCAATTCGAAAGCATCGGTTACCAAACCTAAAGGCGGGGTATCTAATACAATAATATCATAGGTTTCACGCAACTCGGCAATTAAAGTCGTTAAAAGCGGACTCATTAATAATTCGGAAGGGTTAGGAGGAATAGGGCCCGCTGGTACCACAACTAAATTATCGATATGGGTATGATTGATAACTTCGCTAAAAGGTTTTTCACCGATTAGGTAGTTCACCATCCCGTTATCGTTGGTTATTTCAAAATCGTCAAAGATCTTTGGTTTCCGTAAATCTAGTCCTAATAAAATAGTCTTTTTTCCACTTAAGGCATAGACGGTAGCAATATTGATAGAAGTAAAGGTTTTTCCTTCTCCAGATACCGAAGAGGTTACCATAATGGTTCTCCCGCCTTCTTTAGGGTTTTTATTTAAGGTGAATTGCAAACTAGAGCGAATGGCTCTAAAGGACTCTGCTACGGCCGACTTAGGCTTTTCAAAAACCACCAGATTGTTATGGTAGCGGTATTTCCCAATCAAGCCAATAATAGGAATTTTAGATAAGCGTTCAATTTCATCAGAGCCATGAATCGTGTGATCTAAAAGAAACACAACAAAGATTAGGAACATAGGAATAAAAAAACCTAACATCAATCCCATAATATAATTTAAGGATTTGTTCGGTCCAATAAAGCCCCCTCCAATATCCTTAGCTTCGTCTATGATACTGATATCCGATACGTTCGCCGCTTTTACAATGGCAGCTTCAGAACGTTTGTCCATATAGATGTTATAGGCCTCTTGACTGATATCCAACTTGCGTTGAATCTTTAAGAACTCCTGTTGGTCTTCAGGCAGGCCGCGAAGCTTAGCTTCTAAAGTAGCCATGCTACCTTGCAAACTCTTTAGCAGACCACGTATGGTTGTTTTGGTTGCAGCAATGGTTTCTAGCAAGACATTTTTTTCAGCATCGATGCGCCTGTCAATGTCTTTAAAAATATCTGAAGTTTCACGGGTGGTGTATTCCATACTTTGACGTTCAATAGCCAAGGCGGTAATTTTAGACACCGAACTCATGATATTCCCTTCCTGAATCCCTACGGAACTTGGAGCTGCAATGCCTGTATAATCCGTTTTAGTACGTAAATAGGTTTCTAAAGCCTCTAAATAATTGAGCTTGGTTTGTTCTGCTTCCTGTTGGGATTCGAAGGCTCTTAACTTATTGGAAACGTCAGTCATTTCTATAGACACATCGAAAACCTTATTTTTCTTTCGGAAACTATTCATCTCGTCCCCAAAATCTTTTAAACTGGCATTCACTGCGGCCAAAGAACTATCAATAAATTTGATGGTATTGGTAGCATATAAATTCTTACGCTCTAACTCCGACTTGCTTAAAATAACGGAAGTGGTATTTAAATAATCTACTATTTTGGACTTGTTAAATCCAGTCAAGGATAAGACCAAAACAGAAGCAGAAGAGTTACTATTAGGCCTAACGCCAATCCCTCTCTTATAACCATCAACAACCCCATCATAATTGGTAAACTGCAAATAATATTCGGAGTCAGGTTTGATAGTCCGTTCGTCTCGCTCTCTAATAATACCATGTAAAAAGGGTAAATCGATCACCTGCCCCAATTGAAACTCCTTTGCAAAAGGCCCTACGGGTAAGGATACTGGGATACGCTCCTTAGAATCGTACATCTGGCCAGAGCCTTTATCTCCTTCAAACTCTGTAAAAACCTCAAAACTAGTTACTGTTAAAAACCGAATCCCTATATAATGCCCTAGTAGCTGCGGTTTAGACTTATCGAGTTCAAAGACAAAGGGGGCGTCCTTATAGACATCTATTTTATTATACTTACCTTCTATAAAGTAATTCATATAAGACTTAAGCGAATCCACGACTTTTTCATTATGAGTCCGCGTTTGTAAGGTGGTAATGGTTTTTCCCATTTTTCCAGACACCCCTCCCCAGTTAAAGGAAATACTGGTATTGGCCGTAAAAAAAGGGTTTTGATCGCTCTCTACAGAAATAAGCGAATCCAATTTATAAACATTTTGTTTTCTAACATTGATGAAATAGGCAATTATAAGCGCTAGGCCTATACATACCAATACAAACTTCCAAAGGTTAAGCACTTTAAATAAAAAGCCCTTAAAATCGAAATTAATACTGCCATTCTCCCCGGAATCTACATCGTCATAATCCTGTTCTGCCATGATCTAAATTTTATCGATTAACAAGAGTGTGGTGGTTACTAAAGACAAGGCTGTTACAATAGTAGCAACGGTCTGCATGGTAGTGGTACCTGTACCCCAAGACTTTTGCTTCAGTGGCTTCACATAAATTAAATCGTTGGGTTGGATATAATAATAAGGCGATTGCATGACCTTCTCGTCTAGCAAGTTTAAATGATGAATTTGCTGGCCTTGAGGATATTGCCTGATGACTAGTACATCCTTTCGGTTCCCTGTCATTTGTATATCTCCTGCATTGGCTATGGCTTCAAAAATATTGACTTGGGCCTGATACAAGGTTTTGCTTCCAGTGCTTCCTACTTCCCCATTGACTGTGTAACGAATCCCAGTTAATTTAACAGACACAAAAATATTGGCGGTTTCCTTAAACTCTTCCTCTAATAATTTCTTCTCTAATAACTGTTCGATTTCTTCGGTGGTAAATCCTAGGACATTGACTTCACCCAAGACTGGAATCCGCACATTTCCATGTAAATCGACCGTAAAACCATCAAAGTAAGCCCGTTGTTCTCCATTTGCACCAAAATCCTCTTCTCCTGCAGGGTTAAAAATCTGCACGTTTTCTTGGTCTAAGGCCTTCACACGAATGTTTAGTATGTCGTTTATTTGTACGCGATAAGGCTTTTGGGTCTCTGTTAGCACTTGTGTGGAATCCATAGCTGTTTCCATATGTTGCAAATACACCAAATCTTTATTGGGAATACAAGACATAAAGGCCAGACTAAGCATCAGGCACACAAGAAAGAAGGACTTCTTCATGAAGGTTTTTTAGTTTATCACAAATATAACTTTTCAGTATGAATATCAAAACTAATGTAGTTAATTTTGGTTTTTATACGTTAATTTGCAAAAAATCTACCTCTTGAACTATCTTACAGTTGAAAATATTTCGAAATCTTATGGAGAGCTGAACCTCTTCCAAGACCTTTCTTTTAGTATCCATAAGGATCAAAAAATAGCCTTTGTGGCCAAAAATGGGACCGGAAAAACGTCCATTTTAAACATGCTTTCTGGGAAAGATTCGCCAGACTCGGGGAACATCATCTACCGAAAAGACATTCAGGTGGCCTTCTTGTCGCAAGACCCGGACATTAATAACGATTTAACCATTGAAGCAGCTATTTTTGATACTAAGAATCCTATTTTAGATGTCATAAAAGCCTATGAAAAAGCTTTAGAACATCCGGATGATGCCGAGGCCTACCAAAAAGCCTTTGAGCAAATGGACATCCATGAGGCTTGGGATTTTGAAACGCAATACAAGCAAATCTTGTCTCAATTAAAACTGGAAGACCTGAGTCAGAAAGTAAGTACTTTGTCTGGAGGACAGAAAAAGCGACTAGCTTTAGCCATAGCTCTATTACAAAAACCCGACCTCTTAATTTTAGATGAACCTACCAACCACCTAGATCTGGAAATGATTGAATGGTTGGAAGCCTTTTTTGCCAAAGAACAAATGACTTTGTTTATGGTTACCCACGACAGGTATTTCTTGGAACGTGTTTGTAATGAAATTATAGAACTCGACCAAGGGCAACTACATACCTATAAAGGGAATTATTCTTATTACCTAGAAAAGAAAGAGGCACGCATTGAAAATGAAGCCGTAGAGCTTGGCAAAACCAAACAACTCTTTAAAAAAGAATTGGATTGGATGCGGAAACAGCCTAAGGCCAGAACAACGAAGTCTAAGTCGCGAATAGACGATTTTCACGACATCAAACACAAAGCACAGCAACGCCGTAACGACCATGAAATTCAATTGGAATTAAACATGGAACGTATGGGAAGTAAAATATTAGAACTTCATAAAGTTTCTAAGGCTTATGAAGATAAAACCATTTTGGATGGTTTTGATTATAACTTTCAAAGAGGGGAACGCCTTGGGATTATTGGTAAGAACGGAACTGGGAAATCCACCTTTTTAAACATCCTTACCGAACAACAAGCACCTGATTCTGGGAAAGTGGTTTTAGGGGAAACCATAAAAATTGGGTATTACACTCAAAAAGGAATCGCCGTAAAACCCAACCAGAAAGTCATTGATGTGATTAAAGATTTTGGCGATTTTATTCCTCTTAAAAAAGGCCGTCAAATTAGTGCTCAACAATTATTAGAACGCTTTTTATTCGACCGTAAAAAACAATACGATTTTGTTGAAAAATTAAGTGGTGGCGAACGTAAGCGTTTGTATTTATGTACCATTTTAATACAGAACCCCAACTTCCTTATCCTAGATGAACCTACAAACGATTTAGACATTGTAACTTTAAATGTGTTAGAAAGTTTTTTATTAGACTTTCCAGGTTGCTTAATTGTGGTTTCTCACGACAGGTATTTTATGGATAAGATTGTGGACCATTTACTTATTTTCCGTGGTGAAGGGGTAGTTGAAGATTTCCCTGGAAATTATTCTGATTATAGAACCTATGAGGACAGTCAGGAACAAGAATCCAGCTCCTCTAATGCTAAAAAGGATAAAAAAGATTGGAAAAAGGACAGCAATGCCAAGCTTTCTTATAACGAACAAAAGGAATATAAAAACATTGAAAGCAAGTTAAGCTCTTTAGCTTTCGATAAAGAAACTTTAGAGAAACAATTTTTTGATGAGAGTTTAAGTCCGGAAGCCATTCAAAAACTTTCAGAGAAACTACAAAAAGTTTTGGATGATATTGATGAAAAGGAGATGCGTTGGTTTGAGTTGAGCTCTAAGCTGGAAGATTGAAAAAGTTTGCAGTCTCAGTCTCAGTCTCAGTTGTTTTGTTTTAAATTGAAGAATGGGAGTTAAAAGAGTTTGCAGTCGCAGTCTCAGTTGTTATGTTATAAACTGGAGAATGAGGATTGAATAATCAAAAATCATTAACGATTGATGATTGATGATTGACAATTTAGGATTACCGATTGTTGGTGTTTTATTTTAAAGTAAGACGAAGTCTAAGCTATAATATAATACAACATGGTGTCATTGCGAGCGAAGCGTGGCACATGCAAAGCATTCACGAAATCAAATTTTTAAAATGATAACGCGTGAGTAATCCTATGGAACCTGCCTGCCGTCAGGCAGGGGTTGGAAGTTTCATAGAGTACCAAAATAAACAAGTTATAACAATTTCTTGAAGTGATAAGCTCGCAGAGTAGGGATGACTAGAAGTATCGGAATGAAATAAGTTACAGATTGCCACGTCGCTCCTTACGTCACTCCTCGCAATGACAGCTTAGAAGGGCTCGCAACAAAACAAACTACTTTTATATCAAAGTTTCAAATTAAAAATGTTCTACCAACAAAAACAATACATAAAATTCCTTCTAAAATCGACCAACCAACATGGGGTCCACTCCCCTTTTGTGTACAATTTGATAACGAAGTGTTTCTACGATTCTACAAGGTATCCGGAATACCATCAATTAAAAGAGTATAAAAAGAAGTTACTTGCAAATAAGAAAGAGCTTGAAATTACCGATTTAGGAGCTGGCTCCAAGGTTTCTGAAAATAAAACGAGAGCTATTTCGTCTATAGCCAAACATTCTGGAACGACTTTAAAAAGAGCCAAATTGCTATTTAGATTGTCTAAGTATTTTCAAAGTAAACAGATTTTAGAATTAGGCACTTCTTTAGGCATTGCCACACAAGCCTTGCATCTTGGAAATCCTGAGGCTACTATTACTAGCATTGAAGGCTGTCCTAATATTTCGCATACGGCGAAAGTTCAATTAGGAGACCTGACACAATTAAATCTTTTAATTGGAGATTTTGACAGTCGTCTAGATACTTTGAAACAAAACAACTTCGACCTGGTGTTCTTCGATGGGAATCATAATAAAGAAGCAACCTTAAGGTATTTTGAAAAACTCCTACCGAAGACACATAACAACACCATCTTTATTTTTGATGATATTTATTGGTCGGAAGACATGACCCAAGCTTGGGAAATTATAAAGGCACATCCAAAAGTAACAGTAACCGTAGATACTTTTTTTTGGGGCTTGGTGTTTTTTAGGAAGGAACAGGTGCGGGAGGATTTTGTGGTGCGTCTATAATCCTATTTTTTGAATCGCAGGGACTATTCCAAAAAATGAAAACCGCTCAAACGATTCCCTTCGGACTATTCCCTTCGGCCAATCCCCATCCGGGCAGATCTGGCACAGGCATATCAAACACAGGCATATCAAACACGGGCAGATCAGGCACAGGCAGATCAGGCACAGGCAGATCGCGTACGGGCATATCGCGTACGGGCATATCGCGTACGGGCAGGTCGCGACCTGCCCCTTCAGATCAATCAATTCAAGAATTATCTCTACAGATTCCTGGCTGAATCTTTTGCCTTTTAACTTATTCCTTTTAACTTTATGGCATGAAAATTTACACAAAAACAGGTGACAAAGGAACCACCGCCCTCTTTGGAGGCACTAGGGTTCCAAAACATCATATTCGTATAGAAAGTTATGGTACTGTCGATGAATTAAATGCCCATATAGGCTTATTAAAAGATCAGCAGATAGACCAACATTATAAAGATGTGCTCATTCACATTCAAGACCGACTGTTTACGGTGGGTGCTGTTTTGGCGACAGATCCAGACAAAGCCATTTTAAAAAGTGGGAAAGACCGCTTAAACATTCCTAAAATTTCTAACGAGAATATTGAACTCTTGGAAAGCGAAATGGACGCTATGAATGATAGCTTGCCCCCTATGACAAACTTCATTCTTCCGGGCGGACATCAAACCGTGTCATTCTGTCACATAGCCCGCTGTGTGTGCCGTAGAGCGGAACGTTTAGCTACCGCTTTAAACGATTTAGAACCTGTAGAACCTAATACCCTGATGTATTTAAACCGTCTATCTGACTATCTTTTTGTCTTGGCACGAAAGTTGTCCTCAGATTTAAAGGCAGACGAAATTAAATGGTTACCTGAGAAGTATTGATTAGGTGTGAGGTGTGAGTTTATGGCGAAAATGACATCATAAATCAGTGAACCTAACACAATGATCTCTAATGATAACCAAAGGTTTTAAATTGTTACTGAGGAAACATATTATTGGTTAGACCCATTTTAATTTTAGGAAGCCACAATGAGATCATACGTTCTTTTTTATAATGAGTAATTAATTGCTTTTTTTCTTGTTTATATGAACTAAAAATTTATTTTTGCAAAAAATTAAAACAATTATAACATGTATTGGACATTAGAATTAGCATCTTATTTAAGCGATGCGCCTTGGCCAGCAACTAAAGATGAATTAATTGATTATTCAATTAGAACTGGAGCCCCATTGGAAGTAGTTGAAAATCTTCAGTCTATAGAAGACGAAGGAGACCAATATGAATCAATCCAAGAGATTTGGCCTGATTATCCAACAGACGAAGATTACCTCTGGAATGAGGATGAATATTAATAATTCAACATTATTTAAAAGTCTCGTTTTGAGACTTTTTTTGTGCCTAATTTTTCGGGAAACTTAATAACAAACCGTACCTTTGAGAGTTGCAAAATTCTTAAAATTACAACACATTTATTTATCGGCTTCTAGCTGATACAACTAAAAATAACATACAAATGACCTTTTTAGATTCTGTACTAAAAATCTTTGTCGGCGACAAGTCGAAACAAGACGTGAAGGCTATGATGCCTTTAGTAGAAAAAATTAAAACTTTTGGAGCCGCTTTAGAGAAGCTTTCGCACGATGAGTTGCGTGGTAAGACTGCTGCCTTTAAAGCACAAATTGCTGAAGCGAGGAAGCCACATCAAGATGTGATAGACACCTTAATGGCAGAAGCAGAGACCACCGAAGACATAGACAAAAGAGAAGAAATCTATCAAGAAATTGATAGTATTAAAGACACCATTTATCAGGTGACTGAAGCTGTTTTGACTGATATTTTACCAGAAGCTTTTGGAGTTGTTAAAGAAACTGCTAAACGTTTTGTACATAATACTGAAATTAAAGTGACGGCTAGTACTTACGACAGAGAATTGTCTGGAGAAAAAGACTATGTCACCTTAGATAACGATCAAGCTATTTGGGCCAACTCTTGGGATGCTGCTGGAAAAGCCATTACCTGGGATATGATACATTACGATGTGCAACTTATTGGTGGTATTGCCATGCACGAAGGTAAAATTGCCGAAATGCACACAGGGGAAGGAAAAACCTTAGTGGCAACCTTACCTATGTATTTAAATGCGCTTGCAGGAAAAGGGGTTCACTTAGTAACTGTAAACGATTACTTAGCCAAACGTGATAGCGCGTGGATGGCTCCTATTTTTCAATTTCATGGGTTAAGCGTGGATTGTATTGATTACCATCAACCAAATTCTGATGCTCGTAAAAAAGCCTATCTATCTGATATAACTTACGGAACCAACAACGAATTTGGGTTCGATTACTTGCGTGATAATATGGCACATTCGCCAGACGATTTGGTACAACGTCCACATCATTTTGCCATTGTCGATGAGGTCGATTCTGTATTAGTCGATGATGCACGTACGCCTTTAATTATCTCAGGACCTATTCCGAAAGGAGAAATCCATGAATTCGATGCTTTAAAACCTAAAGTGGACGATATTGTTTCTGTACAACGTAAATACCTTACTGGTGTTTTAGCCGAAGCTAAGAAATTAATTGCTGAAGGGAATACTAAAGAAGGTGGTTTTAAATTACTTCGTGTTTACAGAGGGATTCCTAAAAACAAGGCGCTTATTAAGTTTTTAAGTGAAGAAGGGATCAAACAACTTCTTCAGAAAACTGAGAATTCTTACATGTCTGACAACAACAGAGAAATGCCTAAGGTAGATGCCGAGTTGTACTATGTTATTGAAGAAAAGAATAATCAAATAGAATTGTCCGATAAAGGAATTGAATACCTTTCTGGGCCAGACAATCCTGATTTCTTCGTGATGCCAGAAATAGGGATCGAAATAGCTAAAATTGAAGCACAAGGCTTGGCTCCTGATGCAGAAGCAGACGCTAAAGAAGAATTATTTAGAGATTTTGGAGTAAAATCTGAACGTATCCACACTTTAAACCAGTTATTAAAAGCTTACGCTTTATTTGAAAAAGACATTCAGTATGTGGTCATGGACAACAAGGTTATGATTGTTGATGAGCAGACTGGGCGTATTATGGATGGGCGTCGTTATAGTGATGGTTTACACCAAGCTATTGAAGCCAAAGAAAATGTAAAGATTGAAGCGGCAACCCAAACCTTTGCAACCGTTACCCTTCAAAATTACTTTAGAATGTACAACAAACTGGCAGGGATGACAGGTACAGCGGTAACTGAAGCTGGAGAATTCTGGGAAATCTATAAATTAGATGTTGTAGAAATTCCTACCAACAGACCTATTGCTAGAGATGATAGAGAAGATTTGGTTTATAAAACCAAACGTGAAAAATACAATGCCGTAATTGATGATGTAACTACCTTAACTGAAGCGGGACGTCCTGTATTAATTGGAACAACGTCTGTTGAAATTAGTGAGTTACTTGGTAAAATGTTAAGCATTCGAAAAGTACCACATAACGTATTAAACGCGAAGCAGCATAAAAAGGAAGCTGAAATTGTAGACCAAGCTGGTAAAACAGGTCAGGTAACTATTGCAACCAATATGGCTGGTCGTGGTACGGATATTAAATTATCAGACGAGGTTAAAAAAGCTGGAGGTTTAGCCATTATTGGTACAGAACGTCATGATTCTCGTCGTGTAGACAGACAATTACGTGGTCGTGCTGGACGTCAAGGAGATCCAGGAAGTTCACAATTTTATGTGTCTTTGGAAGATAATTTAATGCGTCTTTTTGGTAGTGAACGTATTGCCAAAATGATGGATAGAATGGGATTACAGGAAGGGGAAGTGATTCAACATTCCATGATTTCAAAATCTATTGAGCGTGCACAGAAAAAAGTAGAGGAAAATAACTTTGGTGTTCGTAAGCGTTTATTAGAATATGATGATGTTATGAACTCCCAACGTGAGGTGGTTTACAAACGTCGTCACCATGCTTTATTTGGAGAACGTCTTCGTGTGGATATTGCCAACATGATTTACGACACTACCGAAGGAATTACTGAAACCAATAAAGCAACCAACGATTTTAAAAACTTTGAATTCGAATTGATTCGTTATTTCTCCATGAGCTCTCCTATTACTGCAGATGAGTTTGGAAAACTATCTATTCAAGAGATTGCTTCCAAAGTGTATAAAGCAGCTTTTGAGCATTATAAAAATAAAATGACTAGAAATGCTGAAACAGCTTTCCCAGTTATTAAGAATGTGTACGAGAATCAACGTGATAAATTTAGACGTATTGTCGTTCCTTTTACTGACGGCCTAAAAACCTTACAAGTAGTTACAGATCTTGAAAAAGCATATGAAACTCAAGGAAAACAATTAATCAACGATTTCGAGAAAAACATTGCTCTTGCTATTATTGATGATGCTTGGAAAACGCATTTACGTAAAATGGATGAGCTGAAACAATCGGTTCAATTAGCTGTTCACGAGCAAAAAGATCCGTTGTTAATCTACAAGTTTGAGGCCTTTGAATTGTTTAAAGCAATGATTGACCAAGTAAACAAAGACGTGATTTCTTTCTTATTTAAAGGGGAACTTCCTTCTGAAGAAACTTCGGCTATTCAAGAAGCGAAACAAACTAAGAGCAAAGAAAATCTTAGAACTCAAAAAGACGAGATTCCTAATTTAGATGAACGTTCTGCTCAAAATAGAGAAGCTGGAAACACGCAACGTCAGCAAGAAGTTGTAGAAACCATTGTTCGTGATAAACCAAAAATTGGTAGAAACGATAAAGTGACTCTAAAACACGTGATGAGTGGTGAAAGTAAAACCATGAAATACAAGCAAGCTGAAGCACTTATTGTTGCTGGAGAATGGGTAATCGTTGAAGATTAGGGATTGTTGATTAACGATTGATGATTTTTGATTTGAGAAGTGAAAAAAGAAAATAGATTAAAGAAATAAAGAGTTATAATCTTTAACTTAATAACAAAGTCCCTTAGTGTTTTTCACTTTGGGATTTTTTTTGCTTTTGGGATTTGGAAATTGAGTTTTGGTTATTGATTTTCATTTATTGCATTATCACTTGACTGTACTTGGCATTTACCACAATGGTCTTAGTACTTGTTAAATTGCCTGTAGTGAAACTAGAATTTACCTCGTCGGTTGATTTTTTAGGGTGTTTTAAGCGAGAGTTTTTACCTTTATATTGCAGGTTATAATCGGCTTTAGGCAAGCTTACTTTGGCTTTACTGTTTTCTAAAACAATATTCAGGTTATTAAAGGTATCTGTGATGTTCCCGATAATTAGATCCCCAAAACTTCCGTCGATAATAGCATTTCCTTGAAGCGTGCCTATGTTAATATTGGAAGAATTAGCACTAAGCACCAATCTATTGACTGTATTTATATTGGCATTTTCGACATAATTCAGTTTTAATTCTCCCATGATCCAGTTTGATATTTTAACTGGAGAATAAGATGCATTGATGGAAGTCTGGCTTCCATCAATGCTATTAGCTAATAAACTGGTGTGTGATAAATCTGCTTTTAAATTATGAATGGCAGAAGCCATTATTAATTCGCCATACCTAACATTCACTTTCAGCTTGGCACCTTTTGGCATTTTTATTTTAATAATTTTCTTCACTTTCTGATGCTTCATATTAGATGAAGATTCCTGTAAAGATTGTTTTCTAATTTCATAAGCTTGATTCCTGTTTTGCAAAGCTGCTTCCCTAGCCTCTAAAGCCTGACCTCTTTGTCCCTCAGCTTCCATGCGTTGTTCCATAGCGGCGGCTCTGACTTCCATTTGTTGCCCAAATTGCTCGCCCCAAGCTTCCATATCTTTACTATACTTTTCTTCAAATTCTTTTCCAAATTTTTCTCCCCAGGCTTCCATGTTCTTTTGAAAAACTTTCATTTCTTCGCTGGACTCCACTTGTTTAGCCCAAGCCTCCATTCTTAAGGTATATTCTTTTCCGTATTTGTCGCTGTAGGTTTTACTCCATGTTTCCATGTAGGCATCTCCTTCATCTTGATATCTTTCATAATCAAAATCTGAGGTGGTCATTCCTTCCGGAAGCTCTGGCAGTCTTGGCATTTCTGGCATCTCAGGCAATTCAGGAATCTCTGATAAATTTAAAGATTCTAGAAGGCCATCCATAATTGGCATATTTGCTAATTCAAACTCCAAACCCTGTAAGGCCTCGAAAGATTGTTCATTAAAAATGAGTCCGTCTACAGCCCAAGTTTGGTTATTGGTGCCGGACGAAATGGTCACCAAATTGCTGGAGCCTGCTACCTGAATTTTCCAATTATCAAGGTAGGTTTGGAGCTCTTCTTTGCTTAAAGTACTACTTTCTACATAGGCTTCAATTTCAATAATATCCTTATTCCAAGTATCTATTTCAATGGTCGTATAATTGGTATTTAGATCGATAGTTACATCATCTGTCACCTTAATAGATTGTGATATTTTATCTAATTTCTGTTGTGCCGAAAGATTTAAGACACTCAGAAAGAATAATCCGATTATTATAATATGTTTCATTGTGATTGTTTTAAATGTTTGTTCGTTTTGTGATTGAATCTGTTGTTTGCAAGGTTTGTAATTGTTCTTTAAGACGATACATGAGGTTTAAACGAAACTTTAAATTGGTAATTAGTGCATTGACGGTTAACTCGTTTGGACCAGAATTGGTAAGCTCCACTGAAATACGTTTGTATTCTTTATTTAACGCATCTAACTGACTGATATAACTATTAATAAGCTCTTTATTCTCTGGTGTCATAGAGACTTTAGACAATTCTAAATTGATATTTGCCAAATAATAATCTTCCACCTTTTTTAAATCTGGCGAAATATCCCCTAAGGTTTTTGATGTTATTTCTTCAGAACTCGTTTCCGTTTCTATGTCTACCACTTGGATGGCTACAGGTTTTTCAAAATACTTATAAGTACCAAAACCCAGGCCCAAAATCACCACAATACTTGCTGCCACACGCATCCAAGACCAAGATAATTTTTGATTTCTTGGAAGCTCCGTTTCTAGCTTTTCTAAAAAGCGTGCTTCATGGCCTTCAGGCATTTTATCTGCGACTTGTTTCGTCTCCATTTTAAGTAACTCTTTAATATCTTGTGGCATCTTTTGTCTGTTTTAACAGTTCTTGCAATTTTAATTTCCCTCTGTAAAGCTGTGTTCTTGAAGCTACTTCCGAAATTTCTAAGATCTCTGAAATTTCCTGATGATCGTAGCCATCTATTAAATAAAGTTGTACCACGTATCTATATTTTTCAGATAAGGTGTTTATAGCTTCTTTAATAGTCTCTAGAGTGCTCGCATCGTCTACTAACCAGTTGTCCTCATCACTTGCGTCAACTACTTTGAGGTGCACCTCATCCAATTCCACCAAATATTGGTTTTTAGATTTTAAAGCGTCGATACTTGTGTTAATAACAATACGTTTTAACCAGGCACCAAAAGTCACCTCAGCTTGATATTGATGGAGTTTAGAGAAAGCTTTAATAAAAGCATCCTGCACCACATCTTCGGCTTCGGCATCATGCTTAACAAATCGTTTTGCCACAACATACATCCCTTGGCAGTACTGGTTGTATAACTGCATTTGTGCCTGACGATTGTTTTGCTTACATTTTTCAATAAGCTGATTTTGAAACATGCCTTACTTTTGGTTTTTTTGGTTCGTTCACTATAAAGACGTGTGAAAAATTACATTGTTGCAAAAAAATGGAATTATTTTTCAAGGTAATAAAGAATTTCTTGAAACCAAGTATCCACGATAGAACCATTGAGGTATTAAACTGGATTCATTTTGGTTTTAACATAAGAAACCAAAATTCTATATTTTGCCTCACCAAGAACTGCAAAACGGCAGTTCTTATGTCTCCTTAGAAGAGGTAAATCGGAAACCTCGAGGCAAAGCCATCGAGGAATTCATTAGATTAAAATAATTTAACAGAAATTTGCGTTTCATTTTTACTAAATCTTTACTTTTGAAGTATCTTTATCTCACAATTAAATAAGTCGTTATGAATAGATTTTTAAAATGGATCATTGGAATTTTAGTTCTTGTGGCTATCGGTGTTTTCGGGTATTCTGTTTTAAATGATGGCTTATTGAAGAAACCTTTAAGTCCGAAAAAAATTGTCAGTTTTAAAGTGGATGATATTGAGCTGAAAGTTTTTTACAACCGCCCATCTAAACGCAACCGAGATGTCTTTGGTGCGCTTGTACCTTTCAATGAGGTTTGGCGGACTGGAGCTAATGAAGCAACTACTTTTGAAACCAACAAAGCTTTAAAAGTTGGAAATGATTCGCTTCCTGCTGGAAAATATACTTTATGGACGGTTCCTAGTGACTCGACTTGGCACGTGATGTTTAACAAAAAACAATATTCTTGGGGTGTGGACATGGAAATGAAAGCCATGAGAGAACCAGAATTTGATGTGATAGATGTAGAAGTTCCTTCTCAAAAAATAGATACTACGGTTGAACAATTTACTATTGGTTTTGATAATTCTACAGATCATCTCTTACTTACTTTGGCTTGGGATGACACTAAGGTGGTAGTGCCTTTGAAATAAGTTCTCACGCCTTCGCTGAAGCTACGGACGGGCAAGTAGTCTCTGTCTCAGTTTACAGTCGCAGTCGCAGTGTTTCCTTCTTTGTAAATGTTAAGGCAGGGAATTTGATTTACTATTTGTTTTTTCTTCAAAACAATAATTGATATCTTTATATTTTATTGGCTCAATGACATGTTGAACCTTAAATTTTGAATAAAAGACTTCGTGGCTACAGAAAGAAAATCGGCATTAGAGGAAAAAGATGGGGTCTTACAACCAGACACTATCAACACATCTTATATAGAAAAATTAAAATCTAAGCGGCATAAGCAACCCAGTACGGAAGACTTAATTTCAGGGATTTTAAAGGGAGACATTACGGCATTAAGTCGTGCCATTACTATTATAGAAAGTAAAAATCCTGCTCATTTTGAAAAAGCAAATACACTGGTTACAAACTGTTTACCACACGCTAATAATTCCATAAGAATTGGCATCACAGGAGTTCCAGGTGTTGGAAAAAGCACCTTTATAGAAGTCTTTGGAACCCATTTAACAGGTTTGGGTAAAAAAGTGGCTGTGTTGGCAGTGGACCCTAGTAGCTCTTTGACTAAGGGCAGTATTCTGGGAGATAAAACTAGAATGGAAGCACTTGTTAAAGACCCCAATGCTTTTATTAGACCTTCAGCTTCGGGAGATTCTCTTGGTGGGGTTGCTAGAAAAACTCGTGAAACCATTATTTTATGTGAAGCGGCAGGTTTTGATACCATTATTATTGAAACTGTAGGCGTGGGACAAAGTGAAACTGCTGTTCATAGCATGGTGGATTTCTTCCTATTATTAAAACTTTCAGGCGCTGGAGACGAATTACAAGGCATTAAACGCGGTATTATTGAAATGGCTGACCTAATTGCTATCAATAAAGCTGATGGAGAGAATTTGAGATCCGCTAAAATAGCGAAACTAGAATTTAACAGAGCCCTGCATTTATACCCTAAGAAATCATCGGATTGGCAACCCATTGTCTTGCTTTGTAGTGCTATAAAAAATGAAGGAATTGGAGCCATTTGGGAACAGATTCAAGAGTACACTCTTTTAGTTTCAGAAAATGATTACTTTCAGAAGAAACGCAGTGAACAAAATAAATTCTGGTTGATTCAGACTATTGAAGATCATTTAAAATCGAACTTCTTTAATAATAAAGAGATAAAAATTGCTTTAGAAATACAGCTACAACTTATTGAAGACCATAAAACGACTCCTTTTGCGGCGGCTGATTACTTATTGGGTTTGAGGTTTGAGGTTTAAGGTTTGAGGTCTGAGGTTAATTTTCAAAATTAGCCTGATACCATTCTACTTGTTTTCTAACTCCTTCCAGTAAAGTAGTCTGAGGATTGTAATCAAGTAAGTCTCTAGCCTTGTCTATAATGGCTTTGGTACGAAGTTGATCTCCTGCCCTAGCCTCAACATGGTTTATCTTAATAGATTTCCCTATAACAGCTTCTACAGCTTCAATACCATCTTGGGTAGTATGTTCTACTTCTGTTCCTAGATTAATAATCTCTCCATCTACAACAACTTCTTTGCCAATTATACTAACAATACCATCCACAATATCTCCAACATAGGTAAAACTACGTAAATGGGTTGCGCTACCTTCATATAAAGGAAAGGAATCGTTATTAAAGGCACAGGCAATTAATTTGGTGTACATTTTTTCTGGTCTTTCACGTGGTCCAATAACAGAATACAATCTTAAGGAACAGGTTTTCATCTGTTTTTCTCTTGATTTTTGAAGCACCAATTGTTCTGCTGCTAATTTAGTTACTCCATAATGAGAGGCAGGTTCCGGAGCCATACTTTCGGGAAAGGTGGCTTCCAAACCATAAATAGAGGAGGTTCCAATATTAACAAACATTTTTAAGTCGGTTAATTGTTGGGCATAATCCATCAAATTTTTAGTAGCCAAGATGTTATTTGTGAAATAATCTTCGAAAGTCGAAGTTTTAGAAATTCCTGGTTGTGCAGCAAAATGAAAGATGTATTCAATATCATTTGGTAAGGCATCTTTTAAGTCAGCATCTCTTAAATCTTTTTTAATAACAGAAATACCCTTATCGGCAAGCGCTTTTTCATTTAATTCCTTCAAGGCTACGCTGTAATATGGTGAATAATTATCCACTCCTATCACTTCATGTCCCAAGCTCTGTAAACGTTCTGCTGTATGAGAACCAATAAATCCGACGGCTCCTGTTACTAAAATTTTCATATCTATTTCCTATTAATTATCACCTTCAAATAAAAAATCAAATCCTTTATTATTCTTCGATTTTAGAAGTATTTAATCTAGTACAAAGAAACATTTTTTTTCTGTAAGATTAGAATTCTTTAAAAAAGAATACATTTGTATTATTAAAATCTATCTATGAATTATCAGTTTACCATTATTGTTCCCGTTTATAATGAAGAAGAAAATTTACTTCGTGTTGAACAAGCTTTATTGGACTTTATAAAAATAGCAACTAAGAAAACTAAAATTCTTTTTGTTAACGATGGTTCTAAAGACAAAAGCCAGGAACTTATTGAAGCTATATGTCATAGACAACCCGATTTTACCTTTATTAGTTTTCGAGAAAACAGAGGTTTAAGCGCGGCTATAAAAGCAGGATTTGACCATGTTAACACCGAATTTGTGGGGTATATTGATTCTGATTTACAAACAGCTCCTGAGGATTTTAATTTACTTTTGGACCAAATTGGACCATACGATTTAGTTACCGGTGTTCGCGCCAACAGAAAAGATAGTTTTGTGAAAAACATGTCATCGACTATAGCCAACGGCATTCGTCGTGCGTTTACCCACGATGGGATGGATGATACGGGATGTCCGTTAAAAGTAATTAAAACAGATTATGCCAAACGAATCCCAATGTTTAAAGGGTTACATCGTTTTTTACCTGCCATGATTTTATTACAGGAAGGAAAAATTATTCAAATTCCTGTACAACATTTCCCCCGTCTTGCTGGAACTGCCAATTTTGGGGTTTGGAATAGACTGCTGGGGCCTTTAATGGATTGTTTTGCTTACTTGTGGATGAAGAGAAAATATATTAACTATTCTATAGCTAAAAAAGGGTAATGAGTAGCTGGATTATATATAGTATTGGCTTTTTAGCCCAAATTTTATTCTCTTCCAGACTTATAATTCAATGGCTGACTTCGGAAAAGAAAAAACAAGTGACCACTCCCACCTTATTTTGGTCTTTAAGTTTATTTGCATCCTTCCTGTTATTTATTTACGGGTATTTAAGAAATGATTTTGCCATTATGTTTGGGCAAGCCCTTACCTATTACATCTATATTAGAAATTTACAGTTACAGAACCAATGGCAACGTTTGCCTAAGTTGGTTCAATGGCTATTATTTTTTGTACCTATCTTTATCGTCATATTTTATTACAATAATAATGCGATAGATGTGGAATTGTTATTTAAAAATGAAGCCATTCCGTTTTGGTTATTAGTCTTAGGTATTGTTTCTCAGGTAGTCTTTACCCTTCGGTTTGTTTATCAATGGATATATTCTGAAAGACGTAAAGAATCTGTTTTACCACTAGGTTTTTGGATCTTAAGTTTAATAGGTTCTATTTTAATTTTAACCTATGCTATTTTTAGACAGGATCCAGTTCTTTTTGTCGGTCATATTTTAGGAATGGTTATTTACATTAGAAATCTTGTTTTAATACGTAAATCTGCATGATAAAACCTGTTAAAAAGTATCCGGTAATTGCTATTTGCTTGTTTACAGCCATCATGCTATTGCCAAATCTAGATGTCTTAGATGTGACCATTATGGAAGCCAGAAGTTTTATAACTGCTAGAGAAATGGTAACAGATGGCAACTGGTTATTAACGACTATGAATGGCGAACCACGCTACGAAAAACCGCCTTTACCAACTTGGTTAACGGCTATTTCTGGCAGTATTTTTGGCATGAATAGCACCTTTGCTCTCAGGCTTCCTGCTATTTTGTTTATTATGTTGCTTGCAGTATCTATCTTTAAAATATCCTTATTACTTGTTAAGGACACGACACAGAGCTTGCAACATGCTTTTATAGCCATAACCTCCTTTTATATTATTGGAATCACCATAGAAGCTCCTTGGGATATTTTTACCCATGGTTTTATGTGCGTGGGTATTTATCAGCTGTTTCTATTGTTTGAAAAAAACAAATCCTATTGGAAACACACGTTGCTAGCAGGATGTTTTATTGGGTTCTCCTTTTTAAGTAAAGGCCCGGTTTCCATGTATGCTTTAATGCTTCCTTTTTTATTAGCTTATGGGTTTACTTATAAATTTAAAAACTTAAAAGCCAAAGCATTTTCTTATGTAAGTGTTTTAATTTTAGCACTTGTAGTTGGTGGTTGGTGGTATATTTACGTTCGATTTCAAGATCCCCTTGTTTTCAACACAATTACAGAAAAAGAAACTTCGAATTGGTCAAGTTATAATATTAGACCTTTTTATTACTACTGGAGCTTTTTTGTACAAAGTGGCCTTTGGACGATTCCAGCCTTTATCAGTTTGTTATATCCTTATTTAAAAACCAGAGTCAATCATTTAAAAGGCTATCAATTTAGTTTGCTTTGGACCCTTTTTGCGGTGGTGTTATTATCCATTATTCCTGAAAAGAAATCGAGATATCTCATGCCTGTATTAATTCCGTTGGCTATTAATATTGGGTTTTATATCGATTATTTAATCAGACGCTTTAAAACCATGTCCGATAAACGAGAAACCATTCCTGTGTATTTTAATTTCGGGTTGATTGCTTGTATTGGCCTTGCTTTTCCTGTTTTAGCTTATGTATTCTTAAAAGATAGTATTGCCAATCATTGGTTTTCATTCATATTAGCTTCAGTGGTGTTATTTACCATAGGTGTTTTTATTCTTCTTTATTTAAAGAGAAAAAATATGAATGTGGTTTTCAAACTCACGGTGTTATTTTTCGCCTGTTTGATCTTAACAGCTTTACCGCTTTCTAAAGGTTTTACAAGTGACACCTACCATCCCATTTCAAATCTCAAAACTGAGGTTGAAAAAGACGGATTCACTTTGTATGGAAGCGAATATATTTCGCCAGAAATGCTTTGGTATTATGGTGATAAAATCCCTTTTATCTCTTTACATGACGATTTAGAAACCTTACCAAAAGATGATACATTTGGGCTTCTCACCAAAGATGTGCTAGATGAAAACATGCTAAATAAGCTAGAACCTACCTTTCACATTAAGAAAATTACGACCTATAATTTAAATCGTGTTTCTCAAGATTCCAGACAGTATAACGATAGACTTTTAAATGTGTATTATATTTTTGAGAGAAAATAGATTAGTGCAGTTTGTATTTATGCTTTAAAAACTGACTTAATTTATAAAACATAAGTCCTGAAAGCCCTCCAAAAATAAATCCACATAAGATATCTAATGGATAATGAACTCCGATATAGATTCTACTATACCCCATTAATGCAGACCAGAACAGTAAGATGAAGATCATATATTTGTACTTATGTCTTAACAACAAACCTGCAAAAACGGCTACTGCCATGGAGTTTGATGCATGGCCAGAAAAATAACCAAATTGTCCCCCACAACCTTCCTTAACAATTCTCATGACTTCTTTGACACCTACTTGATGACAAGGTCTTAATCGTTCAAAACTATCCTTAAACAAATTGGTGATTTGGTCTGTAAACGTAATCATAAGGGCAATTGTAACCAGAATAATTAAAAACATTCTAGGCGTATGTTGTCTGAAAATTAAAAATAATAGAATAGCATAGAACGGAATCCAATAAAACTTGGTTGTATAAAACATCCAAAAGGCATCCCAAGAGGTACTGCCTAAATTATTAAGATATAAAAAAAGTTCTGTGTCTAATTGTACTAATTGTTCTAACATATTTTGAGTGCCTAAAGTGTACTAAAGTTATAAGTGCCTAGAGTTATGTGTCTAAAGTGTCTAAAGTGTCTAAAGTGTCTAAAGTGTCTAAAGTGTCTAAAGTGTCTAAAGTGTCTAAAGTGTCTAAAGTGTCTAAAGTGTCTAAAGTGTCTAAAGTGTCTAAAGTGTCTAAAGTGTAAAATAAATAAACTTATGCTTCTTCATAGTTAAAAAGACTTAAAGTTTTGTTTGCTCTTAGTTAGTCATCGTAACGAGAGATTTCTCGGTCGTAGAAATCTGTAGCTTGCTGGATTAAACCTTCAGCTTCGATCTCAAGTTCTTTCTGGTCGTGCTGATCGAAATCTTCAAGCCATTCTACTTCGTCGTCTTCCAAATTGATTATAAATCTTGGAAATTCTGTATGTATTACAAAAATTGCTGTTGGATAATCTGTGTTATCGCCGAGTAAGAATTTTGGGAAGTCCATGTTTAAGTTATAAGTATTTAAAGTTATAAGTGCCTAGAGTTATAAGTGTCTAGAGTTATGAGTGTTTAAAGTTATGAGTGTCTAGAGTTTGTGTTTTTATAGTTTGTTTGCAATGGATGTAAATATAGCCAGTAGTTCTTTAGATTCAGCCCTTAATGACTTTAAATTATCCATTTTACTCCAATTTAGAGTTTCAATAATTTCTAACCAATAATCTGTCTCACTTGCTTCTGCAACACTAATCTTTATTTTGTTTTTAAAATCGTTTGGACTTCTAGACCTATTCGCTTCTCGGTAATTGGCACCAATACTAGTGCCTGATTTTGAGAGTTGATTTCTTAGAACTAAAGCTTCAGGTGTGTGCGGTAAACTGCTGGAAAACATTAATACATCTATGGCAAACTTTACAGTTCTCTTTTCTAATTGCTGCCCAAATTCTTTATTTGTCATAATCTCTGTGTATAAAATTCCAATAAACTACAAGTAGCCTAGGCACTTTAGAGCACTTATAACTTTAGCACACTTTAGGCACTTTGTGAAATCAATTTTTTAGTCAGATAATTAAATCGAAGATACAATAAAATAGCCGCAGTGGTTAAGCCAGCCAGTAGTCCCATCCAGATTCCGAAACTTCCGTACATTTCTTCTTTTCCTAAGAAAAAACTAATAGGAAAGCCTATTACCCAATATGAAATAAAGGTTATAATGGTTGGTATTTTCACATCTTGCAAACCTCTTAAAGCTCCAAGCATCACTACTTGTATGCTATCGCTTATTTGAAAGAACGCCGCAGCAATTAATAATTTGGAAGCAATGCTGACCACTTCGGTGTTATCTGCCAGATTTTCTAAATCGTTGAAATCGACATAGATTTTTGGAAGTTGCTTATGGAATATAAAAAAGAGTAAACCAAAGATACAGGCGAAAATAAAACCTAATAAAAATATTGAAAATGCGATACGTCTTAGTTCTAAATAATTCTTTAAGCCTTTTTGGTTTCCAACACGAATCATGGATGTGACACTTAATCCCATAGCAATCATGAAAGTCATTGACGATAGGTTTAATGCAATCTGATTTGCCGCTTGAGGGTTTTTACCTAATAAGCCACTAAGCCAAATGGCCGCCGTAAAAATAGCCACTTCAAAAAACATTTGCATGGCGCTAGGTGACCCTAAATTCATCAGCTTTTTAAGCATCAATTTATTTAAAGTAAAGAATTTGATATTCGTGACATAGGCTTTGGATTTCTCTTTGCCTTTAAGTAACCACCAAATGTAGGCTACCATAACAAGACGAGACACTAAGGTTCCATAAGCGGCTCCAACGATTCCCATTTCTGGAAATCCGAACTTACCAAAAATTAGCAGGTAATTTAGAATAACGTTTATCACGTTTGCCAAAATAGTGGCATACATTGGGTATCTAGTCATGGACAAGCCATCACTAAACTGTTTAAAGGCTTGAAAAATAATTAAAGGAATGATAGACGCTGCTACTAAGTTTAAATAGGGAATGGCCAGTTCGACTACCTCAATAGGTTGTTTCATTAGATACATAAGGGGTTTTGCAAAAAGCAAAATTCCGAATAATGCAATCCCTAAAACCGTACATAAAAACAAGCCATGTTTGAAAGCCGATTTTCCTCTAGCAAAGTTTTTAGAGGCATCTGCTTCGGCAACCAAAGGTGTAATAGCCGTTGAAAAACCAATTCCTAAAGACATGGCAATAAACATAAAACTATTTCCTAAGGATACGGCCGCTAATTCGGCTGTTCCAATTTGTCCAACCATGATATTGTCGACAAATTGTACAAAGGTATGACCAAGCATACCCAACATAACTGGAGCCGATAGTTTCCAGTTGTATTTAAATTCTTTCGTGTAGTTACTTAATACCATTTAATACTCGTGGTTTCTTAGATTATATAATGCCTTTTGTTTTCATTAAAATAAGAATTTTAAGAAAAGGCTTAAACCATTGGCAAAAATAGTATTTAGGTTTTTGTAAAACTAACTAAGCATGATTTTTATAATGTAAAACTAGGTTACTTGTATTTGGTGCGAAGTTGTTATGATATTTTTAGAAAGGAACTGATAAAAAAGGTATGGCTATTTAAAATATAAAAAGGCAAAGTGATAGAAGGTATTTCAATTTTAAACTATTTGAGGGCTTTCCTTATTTTGAGCTTCTAGTAGTTATTAAATTAATCATAACTAGATGAATAAATCCCAAAACTTGTATAAGAATCCACTTTTTCTCCATTGAGCGTACCTGGCAACCAAATTAATTCTGGATTATTAGTTTTTTCCTTTATAATAGCTATGAACCTTTTATTTAAATAAGATCCATTAGCATCAATTTCACCTATAGTTCCATCTTTTTTAATTAAAATAGAGATATTTGCGACAAAAGATTCTGATGGTTCGTTTTTCTTTTGTGTTAAAAAATAAGTTAGATTAATATCATTCATTAAGGTAGTAACTCCTCCAACTAAATCGGGAACACAATCCATTTCTCTTTTAACACGTTCGCTATTTATAATCACATCGCGTGGATAGTTTTTGCCACAGCTACTTGAGTAATTCAAGGTATTTGTGTCATGATTGTAGGTATGTAGCAGGCTCCTTCTCACTTCATCATAATATTCCCAAACTCCTACTTTTTTTCCATTTTTATAATACCCTTCGCTTTTAAGAGATCTAGGACTAAACATCCATTCTTGCCACAAACCTTCCTTTTTACCAAATTTATAGGTTCCTGAAACTTCTAGTTGTTTGTAATGCGTATTAATTATTTTATAATAACCATGTTTAGTTTTCTTATTAGATTTTAAAACTTGGTATTTAATGTTGGTTATGCCATTTATACCTTTTTCCGTTTTTATTTTTACTTTTTCAGGTTTCTGAGCTGATGCTATGGAGATTAAAAAGATACAAAAGGAAAGAGTGAGAAGGTGTTTAAATTTCATAGTAGTTGGGGTTTAAAATTTAAATAATAATAATAATAATAATACGAATTAATTTAAAAATACTCACCTAACTTGAATCTCATACTTACATAGGCATCCACTTTTTCGCCATGAAGTTCAGCAGGTAACCACTCACCTCTGGTTTCGTTTATTTGTGCTTTTAAAATATCTAAGAAATCTGGATTCGAAAAAGAAGTTGTGGCTTTTATATCACCTATACTCCCATCTTTTCTAATTAAAATATCAACATCAGCAAAAAAATCTTTTTTGTCAGGATGTTTCTTTTTTAATGTAATATATGCTAATCCTATATCTTGTTTCGTGTATGAAAACTCCCCTATTAACAAAGGAGGATTATCCAGAGCATCCCAAACAATCTCACCATTTACTATAACATGGTACTCACTCGTTTTATGGTGTTTACTTGCGTACAATAAGGTATTCGTATCATAATTATAGGTATGAAGCTTTTTTCCGTCAACAAATTCATAATACTCCCAAACCCCTACTTTTTTTCCATCTTTATAATACCCTATACTTCTAGGTAACCTAGTTGAAGTAAACCACTCTTGCCATAAACCATCTTTTTTATTTAAATGATAGTTTCCAGAAACCACGAGCATTTTATGAAATAAATTATACTCCTTATAATAGCCTTGTTTTGTTTCCTTGTCAGATTTTAATACTTGATATGAAGTGGAAATTAAAAAGTTTTTTTTAGTTATTTTTTTGAGTTTTATAGGGTTTTGAGCTATAACTATAAAACCTAAAAATAGACAAAAGCAAAGAGTGAGTAGGTATTTAAATTTCATCGTTAGGTTTTAGATGTCTTACTTAATAATTTTTTTTATGACTATAGCATTTTCTGTATCTTTAGCTTTTAGAAAATAAACACCACTGCTAAAACTAGAAAAATCAATTTTATGCTTTCTATTAACTATAGTACTTGAAAACACTTGATTTCCAAGGGCATCAAAAATCCAAAATTCCTTAATTTGATTATTAGAATTCTCTAAGTAGAGTATGTCTGAAACTGGATTTGGATATATTTTTAGTGAATTTGTTACAAACTCTTCCGTACTTAAAGAACCACAATCTTCTGAGTAGATATTGACATTATCCACATACCAACCTGAATCATAAGGAGCTAACCCATTTATGGCATCAGAAGCATTATCCACTTCAATACAAACCAAATTAGGGTTATTAAATGCGTTAAATGTAGCTTGAAAAGAATTATTTCCATTTTTAATTTTAATATTTTCTAGTAAATTGTCTTCAGCAAGAATCCAAACAATATCTATACTAGAGCTTAAATCTAAATTACCAGTTAATTGGTTATTATAAATGCCAAAGGTTCCTAAGTTCTCCCATGAATCAAAAATTCCAGATACAGATCCTGATAAATTATTATCATTAATCCAGAATTGCTCCATATTTATTAAGTTTGAAAACTCTGCTGGTATTTCACCTGATAATTGATTTTCTTCTAAAGAAAGAGAATTAAGATTTGTACAATTAGCTAGACTAACTGGTATACTCCCTGTTAACTGATTATCCCACAACAATAACCACTCTAGGTTATTTAAATTGCCTATTTCTGAAGGAATACTTCCAGATAGACGGTTATGGTTCAGTTCTATCTCAACCAAATTAGTAAGATTTCCTATTTCTGAAGGAATACTACCGTATAAATCCTTCCGATTTATTTTAAGTATGGTAAGATATGTTAAATCCCCTATTTCAGGAGGTATAACTCCCGTTACTGTGTTAGTTGTCTGCATTAGATCAAATTCTGTTACATGGTCTGTTCCTGAAATGTTAGTAACTGTGATACCTGACCAAGTAGAAACAGGATTGCTTGTATTCCAATTTTCAAACATATATGGATTCCAATTTGGCCCATCTGTAGCGTTATAAAATGCTATTAAAGCATCCCTTTCTGAAGTTGGCACTTGGGCATTGGAAAAATTTAAAAAAAATAGGCAAGAAAATAACGATAAGTAAAAATGTTTCATAGTAGTTGGGGTCTATAATTTAAATATTAATAATACGAATTAATTTACAAATTCGAAACAAACTGTTTAGCCTCCTCGAACTCCTGCATCATATCTTCTACAATTTGAGCTGTTGGTTTAATGTCGTGAATCAAGCCTGCAATTTGTCCGATTTCTAATTCGCCATCTTCTAAATCGCCTTCAAACATACCTCGTTTGGCTCTGGCTCTTCCAAGTAATTCTATAAGTTGTTCTTTAGTTGGGGACGTTTTATATAAGTCTTGAATCTCATTAAAAAACTTGTTCTTTACCAGTCTTACAGGCGCCAATTCTTTTAAAGTTAATTGGGTGTCCCCTTCTTTGGCATCTACTACTACTTGTTTAAAGGCTTGATGTGCCGAACTTTCCTCACTAGCAACAAATCTACTCCCAACTTGAACGGCATCTGCTCCCAAAATCATAGCAGCCAACATGGCTTTTCCTGTGGCAATCCCTCCTGCTGCGATTAATGGAATTTGTAACTGTTCCTTCACCATGGGAATCAATGTTAAAGTGGTCGTTTCATCTCTTCCGTTATGACCTCCTGCTTCAAAACCTTCAGCAACTATGGCATCTACGCCTGCTTCTTGTGCTTTTAAAGCAAATTTCACACTACTAACCACATGAACTACTGTAATGCCTTTTTCCTGTAACCAGCTCGTCCATGTTTTCGGATTTCCAGCAGAGGTGAAAACAATTTTAACACCTTCTTCCACAATAATATCCATGATTTCTTGAACATTAGGATATAACATGGGCACATTCACCCCAAAAGGTTTGTTAGTTGCTTTTTTACATTTCTGAATGTGCTCGTGCAATACATCTGGATACATGCTTCCTGCTCCAATTAAGCCTAAAACTCCTGCATTACTTGCTGCCGAAGCCAAACGCCAACCAGAATTCCAGATCATGCCTGCTTGAATAATTGGGTATTTTATATTGAATAATTGGGTGATTCTATTTTGCATTACCTTTTGATAAGTTTTTTAGTTTGTGTGCCATTTTGAGTTTCCAATTTTAATAGATAAATTCCATTTGATAAAGACGACACATTAATAATTGAAGATGAATTTATCTGGGTTTCCAACACCTTTTTTCCTAAGATATTATAAACAATAACTTGAACCTGCTTTTCTGTTGAAGGCATTGAAATATGAAGTTCATTAAGAACAGGGTTGGGATACACATTCATCTGATTTTGAAAAAGTTCCACTTCGTTGATACTTAAGCCTTGATTTAAAGCTATAGCCAGATTAGGAATACCATATCCTATAAAATAATCTGGCATATTGAATTGTGAAGCCGATTCCCTAACGAGTTGCATGATTTCCGCATTGCTTAAATCGGGTAAAGCTTGCCACAAACAAGCCAAAGCACCTGCCATGATTGGAGAACTAAAAGAGGTTCCATTTGCAGCACCTATTGAATTATCTCCCCAAATAACGGCACTTGCCTGTCCTTGAGTAGCAACATCTGGTTTTTGAGTAGGTTGGAAAGCGCTACCTACAGAACTAAAAGTAGCATAATCGCCATTAGAATTTACTGCTGCAATAGTAAAAACACCAGCGGCATCTGCAGGCGCATTTAAGCCATCTTCTCCAGAATTACCAGCAGAATTCACAATAAGAATACCTTTTTCGAATGCGATATTGGCACCTTTACTAATGTAAGTAGTTAATCCATCTAAAGATGCATCCGTATGACTATAATTGGGATTATCGTATGTTTTATAACCTAAAGACGAGTTAATAATATCTACACCTAAGCTATCTGCACGTTCTGCGGCTTCTACCCAAAGGCTTTCTTCCACGGGATTTTCGTTTGGAGCATTTTCAGTTCTAAACAAATAATAAAAAGCATCTGGCGCGGTACCCACATATTCGTCAACTATATAACCAGCCATAGTGCTCAAAACTAGAGTGCCATGAGAGCTGGATGTGTTAACATACATATCAGGGTTTCTATCATAAAAATCGTAACCCCCTAAAATTAGGCCATTATCCCTTGCATACTGAAAGGCTCCCATGTTGATGACATCTGCAAAACCAGCGTCAATAACAGCAATAGTCATTCCTGTTCCGGTATAATCATCTTGATGAAGCACATCGCCTTGAATCATTTCAATTTGATTTGCAGCCGAACCATAAGTATAGGTAGTTCTCGCACCTTCTAATTCGAATTTATTCTTTGGCTCGCTTGTTCTTGCATTCAAATTATTATCAGCAAAAACAATATAATTTACAAAAGTTAAATCGGTTAAAGTATTGATGTTTGTTTCACTACCTCGCACATGAACCGCATTAAACCATTTGGATTTAGCAAGAACAGTAATGCCAGTTTGGGTTTTTAATTGTGAAATATATGTTTCGTTTACAGGCACATCTCGTACGTCTATTGGAACATTATGAGCTACTTTCCTATCAATAGCTTTTTGAGTTAAAATTGAAATGGGATTTGCTATGGAAGCAACAACAGCTTCTTTATCTGTAAGATAAACCCAGGCATCTTCTTGGGCAAAAGCTTGAAATTGATAACATAGTAAGCATACTAAAAGTAGTTTTGAGGTCATGAGTTTTTATTTAATACCAAATGAATATTAGAACGATTGATAATAAATTTGAATTATTTTTTCTTTAGATGAAACAGAAAATATAAGCATAGCCTCAGTTACGGTTCTATTTAATGTTGAAAAATTAAGAAAAAAGAAACGAATTTAATCGATCATTTTGAATTTTATTTGGTGCAATTCATGCAATTTAAGAAATTACTCCTGAACCTACTAATTCATTTTTCAGATACCAAGCAACAAATTGCCCTTCGGTAATGGCTGATTGAGGATTTTGAAATTCCACATACAAACCTGATGCTTCTTTATAAAGCATGGCTTTTTCTAAAGGTTGTCTATAACGAATTCTCGCCAGAACCTCCATATTCTCCCCATCCTGAAGTTTTAAATCTTCCCGAATCCAATGTAATTCTTCATTTGAAACAAAAAGAGCCGACTTAAATAATCCCGGATGCTGATTGCCTTGTCCTGTGTAAATAACGTTTTCCACCACATCTGTATCGATAACAAAAAGAGGTTCTACGGTTCCCCCAACAGCCAAGCCTTTGCGTTGTCCTTTAGTGAAATAATGTGCGCCTTGATGTTTACCAACTACTTTTCCCGAGGAAAGCGTATAGGCTATTTTTCTTGAGAGATATTGGAGTTCCTCTTCTTTTGAATGAAAGGTAGGACGCTCTTGTTTATAAGCATCCAAATCTGCAGGAACTTCAACAATAACCCCTTCTTTAGGTTTTAGTTGTTGTTGAAGGAATTCTGGCAACCTTACTTTTCCAATAAAACATAGGCCTTGAGAATCTTTCTTCTCGGCAGTAATTAAATCTTGTTGCTTGGCAATTTCCCTAACTTCTGGCTTTTGCAATTCTCCAATTGGAAATAAAGCTTTTGCTAACTGCTCTTGAGATAACTGACATAAAAAATAAGATTGGTCTTTATTGTTATCTGCTCCAGCTATTAATTGATAAACCTCTTTACCATCTTTTTCAAGAGTGCTTTTTTTGCAATAATGACCTGTAGCGACATAATCTGCTCCAAGTTCTAAAGCAATTTTCATAAAGACATCGAACTTAATTTCGCGATTACAAAGGACGTCTGGGTTTGGCGTTCTACCTTTTTCATATTCGTTAAACATATAGTCCACGATACGTTCTTTGTATTCCTTGCTTAAATCGACCGATTGAAATGGAATGCCTAATTTATCGGCTACTAACATGGCATCATTACTATCATCTAACCAAGGACATTCGTTAGAAATAGTCACTGAATCGTCATGCCAGTTTTTCATAAACAAGCCTATAACCTCATACCCTTGCTCCTTTAATAAGTAAGCAGCTACACTGGAATCTACACCTCCAGAAAGTCCAACTATTACGCGTTTTTTCTTCATCATTTTCAATTTGCAAAGATACGGATTTTAACTAAATCTGTTTATTAAGTATATTTAAAATTAAATGCCGCTTAATTACCTTTATGATACTCAATAATTTATAAATTATTTTATTTTTATAAAGTTATAACCTTTCGAATAAGCTCATTTTTTTTATATTTACAGCACTTATGTTTAGGTGGAATCCTTTCTTCGTTTGATTAATAGCTTACTCAACTTGTGATATCCCTAAAAAAGTAAAGCTCCTTATTTTTATAAGGAGCTTTTATATTTGGCCTCTCCCAGAACTGCAAAATGGCAGTTCTGACCTCTCCAAAGGAGAGGTGTTTCGGAAACCTCGAAATAAAATATCGAGGAATTCTTTTGATTAAAGATACATTAGTCCTTTTTATTATATGGGTTTTTAGAATAACGGGTATAGTCCTTTTCATCTGAAAGTTCACCATCCTTATAGTATTTCCAAATACCATCCTTTTGGTCGTTTTTATACTGACCTTCAATTTCTAAAGCTCCTTCAGCTAGGTAAAATTTAGCCTCTCCGTGTAATAAACCATTCTCGTAATGATATATTTTCATTTCATTGCCATTTTCATAATACCAGATAGCTTTACCTTGCACTTTATTTTTGATAAAATGGCGCTTTTCTGCCAGCTGTCCGTCACTATAATAAACCATGCTTTCCCCATCTAATTGTCCTTGGTTATTATAATGTTCTAAGGTCATTACTTGGGTGGAACTATTATGATAAATGGTCCATTCCCCAATATTATCTTTTCCATTCATGATCCCTTTACTTATTACTTTTCCGTTGGATGCATAATAGGTTACCTCAGCAAGATTGTCCTTTTCATTAAACTGCTTGGTTGCTGTTAAAACCGCTGTTTTATTGATGCTTTTATAAAATTTGAATAACCCAATTTCTTTTCCGTGTAAAAATGTCCCTTCATATCTTACGATATTTGTGTTGTCGAAGTTCTTTTTCCAAACACCATCTCTTTTCCCGTTTTTATCCAATTGATTAACGGATTGCGCCATGAACAAGGTTGGAATTAATAGAAATATAAAAATATGAATTTGTTTTATGTTCATTTGGATCAGTTTCTTTAAGATTCGTAATTATAACGATAGTTTTACTAAAATGTTACAGTATGGGATAAATGTATTAAAATCGACTTTCTCTTTTTAAGACAGGAATTACACTAATTAACACACATGTAAAAATCTAAAATTTTCTAAAAATCAGTGTGAATCGTAGCGCAATATAATTTATGTATTTAGCCTATAAAAGAACTTTTAAAACGCTTTAGTCTTTAAATTAGTATAAAAAAAAAGCTGCCAATAAAGGCAGCTTCTTACTTTTATTTCTTACGCTTTTGCTGCGCTTCTTTTTGTTGCTCTGCTTGCTCCATCATATCCGCCATCTTCTTTTGGAATTTATTTTGCTTTTTAGGCTTGGCTTTATTCACCTGAATTTGAGCATGTATTTTATCTTCATCAAGAATAAAATTCTTAATTACCAACATGATTCCAATACTAATAGCATTCGAGACAAAGTAATATAAACTTAAACCTGAAGCGTAGTTATTAAAGAAGAATAACATCATTAAAGGCGACAAGTAAATCATATACTTCATCATTTTAGCCATATCAGGCATCCCTTCTTGTGTTGGTTGTGAAGCCATTTGCTGTCCTGTTGTCATTTTCATATAAAAGAAAATAGCGATTGCTGCCAAGATTGGGAACAAACTTACGTGGTCTCCATACCATGGAATTTTAAATGGTAAATAAGCCACAGCATCATAAGATGATAAATCGTCTGCCCAAAGGAAACTTTTTTGTCTTAATGCGAATGCTGTTGGGAAAAACATGAACAAGGCGTAGAATACCGGTAATTGTATTAACCCTGGTAAACATCCACTTAAAGGACTAGCTCCTGCTTTATTTTGAAGCGCCATAGTTTCTTGTTGCGCTTTCATTTTATTGTCTTTGTACTTTTCTCTAATAGCATCCAATTCCGGTTTTAATACCTTCAATTTTGCTTGAGATAAAAATTGCTTGTATTGTACAAAAGACATAAGTACTTTAATAAGAATAGTCATGACAATAATAGCAACTCCATAAGGAAGGAACCCACTTAAAAAGCCGAATAATGGAATAAACAAGGCTTTGTTAATCCATCCAAAAATACCCCAACCAAATGGAATACTTTCTTCTAAATTTTCGTCGTATTTTTTTAATATTTTACTATCGGTTGGTCCAAAATAGAATCTTAAAGGTTGGTTGATTTCACCGGCTACAAAATTCAAAGGAAGTTTTGTATTGAACTGTTTTGTAAAAACGGTATCAATATCTTCGTTTGCTACTAAATCTTCCGAAGAAATAATAACCCCATTTAAAGGTGCTTTAGAAACTAAAATAGAACTAAAAAAGTGCTGTCTGTATGATAACCATGTTAGGTCGTTAATAATCTCTTCATCTTCCCCGGCTTGAGAGAGCTTGTCTATCTTACCATCTTCGTATTGGTATGTTAAACGTGTGTAACGATTTTCATAAGTAATACTTTGGTCATGACGATAGGTTTTTAACTTCCAATCTAAATTAACCTCTTGAGAACTATTAATCACATTATTTAAACCTTGAGATTTAATGGTAAAATCTACCATATAATCGTCTGGTTTCAATTCGTAACGATACTCTAAATATTTTTCTGGAGACACCATCAGTTTCATAGAAACTACTGTATTCTCACCATTTTTTGTAACTGTAGGTTGAAAATAAAGATCTTTGGTATTTAAAATACGACTGTCTGTAGTACCAAAATTGATATTGAAATCCGTATTACCATTTCTAACCAAATAAATTGGAACAGAATCAAAATCGACAAACTGTTTTAATTTTATTTCAGATAAATAACCACCTTTGTTACTGAATTTCAGGGCTAGCACCTCTGTTTCAATAACTGTTTCGTTATCTGTTGCTGAAGGAAGCGTTGAAGAATAAGCAAAAGCGCCTAATTTATTGTTTAAAGCAATTAATTGTAGAGAATCTGTAGTTGTTGCTACTGAAAAATCTTCGGCAACTGCAACTGCTACATCGGCTTCTATGGCGGCTACTTTCTCTGCTTCAACTTGTTCTTGTTTGGCTTTTTCTTGAGCGGCTTGCTCTTCTTCGGTTGGTTTGTTCATGTACATCATGTACACAAGTATTCCAAAAATTAGTACAAATCCGATTATAGATTTTACGTCAAGTTTCTTTTCTTCCATATTTAATATTTTCTCCTCTATTATATGAAGAGAGCCAAGTAGTGGTTAGTTTTTATCTTAATGTATTTGAGACCTACCAGGTTTTAGAAACCTGGTAGGTCTGGATCGATTAATTAGTCAAAAATTAATCCAATATTATTTTTATGCCATACTGACACTTTTGGCATTTTTTTTATGCTTTAAAGCGGCCTTAATAAAAGCAACAAATAGCGGATGCGGATTGGCAACCGTACTCTTATATTCTGGATGGTATTGTACGCCAACAAACCAAGGGTGATTTGGAATTTCAATAATTTCCACAAGTCCTGTTTCTGGATTTAATCCTGTAGCAAGCATTCCTGCTGCTTCAATCTTTTCCTTGTATTCATTATTAAATTCAAAACGATGTCTGTGTCTTTCTAAAATGGTGTTCGCTTTATAAATTTTTTGAGCAAGAGAGTCCATTTTTAAATCGCAAGCCCAAGCACCAAGTCTCATGGTACCTCCTTTTTCTGTAACATCTTTTTGGGCTTCCATTAATGCAATAACAGGATCTGGTGTTTTGCTATCCATTTCGGTAGAATTAGCATCTTTAAGGTTTAGCACGTTTCTAGCAAACTCTATAACTGCCATTTGCATTCCCAAACAAATTCCTAAAAAGGGAATGTTATTTTCACGTACATATTTTACAGCGGCTATTTTTCCTTCAATACCTCTTTCTCCAAAACCTGGAGCTACTAAAACACCATCTAAATGAGATAGTTTTGCCTTTATGTTGTCTTCGTTTAAATATTCTGAATGGATTGGCTCTACATTAACCTTCACTTCATTTTCAGCTCCTGCGTGAATAAAAGATTCTAAAATAGATTTATAAGAATCTTGTAATTCAACGTATTTCCCAATCAAACCAATAGTGATTTCAGTTTTTGGGTTTTTATGACGTTGTACAAATTTGTTCCATTTGGTTAAATCTGGAATGCGACTTTCTAAAGCTAGTTTCTTTAAAACAACTTTATCCAAGCCTTGTTCTAACATTAAGTTAGGCACATCATAAATGGTTGAAGCATCTATAGACTGAATTACAGCTTCTTCACGAACATTACAAAACTTTGCTAATTTACTTCTTAACTCTTGTGGTAATTCATGTTCTGTTCTACACACTAAAATGTCTGCCATCACACCACTTTCCATTAAGGTTTTTACACTGTGTTGGGTTGGTTTTGTTTTTAACTCTCCAGCAGCAGATAAATATGGCACTAGGGTTAAATGAATTACAATAGCATTGTTATCTCCTAAATCCCATTTTAACTGTCTTACAGCTTCAATATATGGCAAGGACTCTATATCTCCAACAGTTCCACCAATTTCAGTAATAACGATATCGAAATTTCCAGATTTCCCTAGAATTTGAACACGCTCTTTAATTTCGTCTGTAATATGAGGAATAACCTGAACGGTTTTTCCTAAAAATTCACCTCTACGTTCTTTTTGAATAACGCTTTGGTAGATACGCCCAGTCGTGACATTATTTGCCTGACTAGTAGGGACGTTTAAAAAACGCTCGTAATGACCTAAATCTAAATCTGTTTCAGCACCATCGTCGGTTACATAACATTCGCCATGTTCGTATGGGTTTAAAGTTCCTGGATCGACATTGATATATGGATCTAGTTTCTGTATGGTTGTACGGTAACCTTGGGCTTGAAGTAATTTTGCAAGAGAAGCGGCTATGATTCCTTTTCCTAAAGAAGAAGTAACACCTCCTGTTACAAATATGTATTTTGTTGTAGTTGTCATGTTGCGTTGTTAAACGCCTGCAAAATTACAAAATTAAAGAGTTATTAAGGTATTGTTTCTAGTAATTTATTCGGCATTTTATTATGAAGGTCATTCGATGGAGAATTAACTTACTTTAACCTAATTTATTTTGGGAATTGCCTTTTAATATTCCTAATTAAATCTTCTAAACCATTTAACTTTAGTTCATAAACTGTTTGAAGCATGTCGCCCAATTTCCCTTTTGGAAACCCTTTATTATGATACCAAACCACATAATATTCGGGTAGCTCTATAAGATCTCTATTCTTATATTTCCCGTATGGCATTTTGGTATGAGCCAATTTAATTAAAAAATCTTTATCTGGTTCTAACAAAATTAATTGGAGGATTTAAAATTTGAAAGCTGGGTTAATTCTTTATGAACTTGCTCTTGCCATTTAGCTTGAGCTTCTATTTTTCTGGAATAATCTGTTTCAGAATCGTATAAGTCCTGCATTTTATTTAGATCTTTAATACTATTTTTATATAAGGCATCTAAATTTTTAGGTAGCTTTTCTGAAATTTCTAAAGCTTTTATTTGCTGTTTAAATTTTCTTGCATGCCATTCTGTAATATCAAAATGAAGTTGCTCATGAGACAAAATATGGGCATTTGTTCTTTCAGGTTTACACCACGATTTTTCAGGATAAAAAAGTGTTTGTACCTGAGTAGTAAACCCTGTAATTTGGTTGTCGCTTGTTTGTACTGCATATTGGAACGTTATTCCCGAAGCTGTAATAGCTACAGCATCTGAATTTGGCTCCGGCTTCTCTTTAAAATTTTCCCAAGATAATTTATTGGATTCTTCCCATATAATTACTGGTTCTTCGTTTTGTGAGAAACTAAAAAACCAACTTCCAAGAAGAATAAAAAACCCTATTTTTCTAAGCCACATAAAAAATCAATTATATCAAATTATTTAATCAAACTTGTGACTTTAATAAGCGCTATTCTACTTCTATAATTTTTAAATCTTGATATTTAACAAGGTAAACCGTTTCGTTATAATAGCCACCCAAAAACTTCTTTTTGTAAGCAAATTTATTTTCAACATATTCTGTTAACGGCGTTTCGGTTACAGATAAATATAAATCTTCTGATGTTACTAAACGCAACACCACATCCATAGTAAGATCGAAACCACGAACTGCAATTTTATTTGGTGTTATTCCGTAGCGTTTTTCATAGGCTTTTACAAACGGATTTCTATCCTCTTCACTATAAGATTTTGAAATAGTAGGAAAATGAAATTGCAAATTCGATAGATGGTAATTAGAAACCTCATCGTTTTCAAAAGCATCATTCATGTTAGTGGTAACTAAAACAATACTACTCGTACTGGTTTTTAAGGAATTTAATTTACTAGTTACATTAGAAATAAATCCAGGATTATCTGTTTCTAAAAATATGATATTTTTTCCGGGCTTCAATCTACTTGTAATGTCGTTATCTAAAATATAGAAAGCGTCTTCCTCTTTTTTGTTTTTTCTAGAAAACACTTGTGGTGCCGCAGGAAAGGTGCGCTTCAAGTTATCGTTTTCTTTTGTATGTTTTATATCTGAAACAATAATCACCTGACTTACAGAACTATCATTTTTAACGTAATTAACCATTTTATCATATAACAAATCTTCAGATGGTCTGGATTGAAATACATTTTCAGAAAGCGTGACATTTTTTGTAATTGGTGAAATTACAGGAATGTTATACGCGTTTAATTCTGAGGCTACTTTTTCGATATTATTTGGCATAATTGGACCGATAACCGCATTGACACCGCTAAAGGATTTTGTGCTGAGAATAGTTGAAACTTCACTTAGTGAATTTCTAGTGTCGTACACATCGACCTTTAATGAAATACCTAACTTTTTAAGGGAATCTAAGGCCATTAAAGAACCAGAATAAAAATCTAAAGATGTGCTTAAAAAATGATTTGTTCTTAATTCTCTTTTTGCATCTTGAATTGAATCGGCATGCACCTTATTAAGCTGAAAAGGAAGCATAATTACAATATGCTTGGTTTTATAACTTTTTATATTGTCTGTTAAATCGGTGCCTTCTTCTTCTACAATTACAACTGTTTTTTCCAATGAAGCGTTGTAAGGCACTTTTAAAATCATCCCCTCTTTTAAACCAGCCTCCTTAAGCTCTGGATTTAATGTTTCTAATTGTACCTGCTCTAAACCAAGTTTTAATTTAAGCCTATAAAAACCTTCCTTAGGTAAAACCTTATAATAAGAGTACCCGTCGTCAATTGGTTTTTCTTCTTTTAATTCAATATTTGGAACATTTATTTGGTCTTCAGCATTAAGAACCTCATTCATTCCAGGGTTTAAAACCTCTAACTGTTCTACTGTGATTCCAAATTTATAAGCTATACGCCATTTTCCTTCCTTAGGCTGCACGGTGTATAATTTAGTAGTGGATTCTGGTTCAGTAACAACTAAAACTTTTTTGTAAACAGGAATTTTTAATTCATCTCCCTTTTTTAAGTTGTTGGCATATAAAAAGGTGTTGTGTTTTTTTAGTTCGTCTTGGGTAACATCATACTCCTTAGCTAAACTATACATAGTTTCTTTACGTTTAACTTTATGCTGTTTAAAACCAACCAATTCTTTTACTATAGTAGCTTGTGGCGCAGTATTTAAATCTTTAGACTTTGGAATAATTAAAACGGTATTAGGTTTAATACCTTTTTTAGCATCCGGATTTAAACCATAGACATCATTAACAGAAACTTGGTAAGTTTTTGCAATGCTTTCAATGGTCTCTCCTTGTTTTACTTTATGGGTCTTGAAGTTTTGAGCTTGGGTAGCAGAACAACCAAACATAAAAACTAAGCATAGGATGTATATTATTTTTTTCATAGGGGTACTCTTGAAAATGAGTGACTTTTAATTATAATCATCAATCGTTAAAACGTTTTCTACTGTTTTGCTTCCTAAACCCAAATATGATTAATTATCTGAGTTACTAAAACATGGTTCTTTTAATAAGCCATTTTTATGCCAAAGCATTAAAAATAGCGAAAAAAGATTTAAGTGTAAAACGATACTTTTCGACTGGCAAGCTTCCATAACATAAAAATATGAGTTCCTATGAATGAGATTCCTGCCTGCGCAGGAATTCTACTCCCACTCGATAGTTGCTGGCGGTTTTGAGCTAATATCGTACACTACTCTATTAACGCCTTTTACTTTATTTATTATATCGTTTGAAGTTTTTTGTAAAAACTCGTATGGTAAATTCACCCAATCGGCCGTCATACCATCCGTACTTTCTACGGCTCTAAGAGCCACGCATTTTTCGTAGGTACGCTCGTCTCCCATTACTCCTACACTATTAACAGGTAAGAGAATGGCTCCAGCTTGCCATACTTTATCGTACAAATTCCATTCCTTTAAACCATTGATAAAAACAGCATCCACTTCTTGTAAAATACGCACTTTTTCAGCAGTAATATCACCCAAAATTCTGATGGCCAATCCAGGACCGGGAAATGGGTGACGCCCTAAAAGTGTAGCATCCATATCCATAGAAGCACCTACACGGCGAACTTCATCTTTAAATAAAGCTTTTAAAGGCTCTACTATTCTAAGTTTCATAAAATCCGGCAAACCACCTACATTGTGATGGCTTTTAATAGTAGCACTTGGACCTCCAGTTGCCGAAACACTTTCTATAACATCTGGATAAATAGTACCTTGAGCCAACCATTTAACATCTGATATTTCGTGAGCCTCATCATCAAAAACTTCAATGAATACTCGACCAATAGCCTTTCTTTTTTCTTCTGGATCGCTTAGTCCTGCAAGGGCATCTAAAAAGCGAGTTGAAGCATCGACACCTTTTACATTAAGGCCCATGCCTTTATATTGTTCTAAGACATCTGTAAACTCATTTTTTCTTAACAAACCATTATTTACAAAAATACAATACAAGTTTTCACCAATAGCTTTATGCAATAACATGGCAGCTACGGAAGAATCAACTCCTCCAGAGAGACCTAAAACAACTCTATCGTTACCCAATTTGGTTTGTAAATCTTCAACCGTTTCTTCAACAAAAGATTGTGGTGTCCAGTCTTGCTCAACTTTTGCAATATGAACTAAAAAGTTTTCTAATAATTGTTTCCCATCAGTTGAATGATACACTTCCGGATGAAATTGAATGGCATAGGTATCCTCACCTTCAATTTTATAAGCGGCATTTTGCACATCGTTTGTACTTGCCAATAAAACGCCATTAGTAGGAAGATTTTTGATGGTATCACTATGACTCATCCAGACTTGGCTTCCTTTGTTTATATTTTCAAAAAAGGCTTCATCAGATTTTACAAAAGATAAGTTTGCTCGCCCATATTCTCTTGTATTTGAAGGAGCTACTTCGCCACCTGAAAAGTGTGCCAAATATTGTGCGCCATAACAAACAGCTAATAAGGGTTTTTTGCCTCTAATTTTTGATAAATCAGGATGAAGTGCATTTTCGCCTCTAACTGAAAATGGACTTCCAGAAAGAACGACTGCCTTGTATTCTTCTACGTTGTTAGGAATTTTATTGAAGGGATGAATCTCGCAATAAATATTGAGTTCTCTCACTCTTCGTGCAATAAGTTGTGTGTATTGCGAACCGAAATCTAATATAAGTACCTTGTTATGCTGCATGTGCAAAAATAGTAATTGATTCTTTAATTCTCTGTTTAGCAAACCTGTTTTTGAAATTAATTCATGGACTCCAAAATCAACCGAATATCTTCTTCTGTGGTATCCGGATTGATAAAGCAAAAACGAGAAACCGTTTCAAAAGTATCTCCATTTTTCCATTTGGTTGGCGTTACTAAAGCAAAGCCTTTTTTATGATTTTCGTAAGTCCAATGCGTGTAGTCTTCCGGCTTCCATCCAATTCTTCTGTAAAGAACACAAGACAAACTTGGTTCTCTTACCAATTCGACATTCGGATTTTCTTCAATTAATTTACCAGCAATCTGGGCTAATTCCAGACCACGCTCTACGGCTTCTTTATATTTATCGGTTCCGTGTGTTGCTAAAGAAAACCATAAAGGTAAACCACGAACACGACGCGTTAATTGTATTTGATAATCTGTTGGATTAAAACCATGAGCACCTTCATCTTTAAAAATATCCAAATAAGACCCTTGTTGCGAATGCGCGTTTTTAGCTAATTCTGGATTTTTATAAATAACTGCGCCACAATCGTATGGCGAAAACATCCATTTATGAGGATCTATGGTAATACTATCTGCTCTTTCAATACCATTAAATAAATGTCTTACAGAATCGGCCGCCAAAGCACCTCCACCATAAGCGGCATCTACATGAAGCCAAATATTTTCTTTTTCGCAAATTTCTGCAATACCTTCTAAATCGTCGATAATTCCGGCATTGGTTGTACCACCAGTTGCAACAACGGCAAACAAACGTTTTCTTTGATGAAAATTTAGTTTATCAATTGTTTCACGGAGATCAGATCCCGTTAATCGCTCTTCAGAATCTACCAAAAGAATATCCACATCGGCTACTTTCGCCATAGCTTTTACTGATGAATGCGCTCCAATTGACGTAATAATTAAACCTTTTTCTCTTTTGTAGGTATCATCTTCCCTCCAATGTTCTCTAGCAGTTACTATAGCAGATAAATTGGCTGCAGTTCCACCACTAGTAAACACACCAAAAGCTCCTTCAGGTAAACCTGTTAAGGAAACAATCCATTTCATGGCTTCATTTTCACAAAAAATACCACCTGCACCTTCCATCCAATAAGCACCATGAATGCTAGAGGCAGAAGTTACCAAATCGAACATAATTGCCGCACGTGTTGGAGATGCAGGCACAAAAGCTAAATTTCTAGGATGATCCACCGGCACATTGGCTTTAGACAAATGCTCTTTCCATAAGTTGAAAGCATATTCGCCACCAACACCACTTTCGGTTACGGTCTCGCCAACAAGCTCTTTAAGTTCTTCGTACTTTTTTGGTTTCCCTATAGGATGCTCGGTTGCAGAAATTCTACCAATGGCATATTTCATAACATCTAAGGTCATTTCTATTAGGTCTATATCTATTTTGTGCATGGAATTACTCTAAATTTAATATTAAAAACTCTCCTTTTAGAGGCTGCAAATTTAACATTAACTGCTGAATAAATTGGTCTCCATACTCCAAATAAAACTCAGAAAAATTAGCTTGTCGTTCTTGAAGACTCTGATTTGGAAATAATTCGTTTTGAAGTAAAACTACGCGGTCTAAAATCTCTTTTAATTTTCTTTTTTGAGCTTTTAATAATCTTTTCTCAAGATTCTCTAAACCTTGAATTTGTTTCTTTTCTTGAGCAGAGACTGCTCCTAGAAATGACTTGTCCGTTTTATTAGCTAAATCGTATAAGTCTTCAAATTGCTTTTTTAAGAGATTCTTTTGGTTCGAAAAATCGATATCTATTTCCGAAAGTTTTCTGGTTACTTTTTCAATTAAGTCGACTTGATTCAGGAATAAATCTGCTAAAGTAAGCTCTAATTTTTCCAGTTTAGCCTGTTGCTTTTCTGACACTAACAAAGCAGAATTCCTAAGTAATAAAATAGGAAAAGGCACTTGATGTGCTTCAAAATTAGACTTTAGCTGAAACCAATAAGCCAATTCTCCACCTCCTCCAATATAACAAAGGTTTGGAAGAATCACTTCTTGATATAAAGGTCTTAAAATAACATTGGGACTAAAACGCTCTGGGTACTCATTGAGGTGTTCTATTATCTCGTCCTTGCTCCATTTAATATTTGTATTTAGAACTTTAAAGATCTCTTCTTCAAAAACAATACGTTCTCTCAGATTTTTATTTAAATAAAATAAATTAATCTCTCTTGGATTAACTTGTATCTTATAGTTCTCGGTTAAGGTATTCAGTTGTTCAGAAGTCTCAGTAACTTTCTTGAAAGACGTTTGATTTAGTAATTCGTCTTTTGCATTAGGAATAAATTCACGCTTTAAATCTGTATCATTTCCATCAATTATAACAAGACCTGTTTCTGCAAACATCTCGTTTACCAAATATCTGGTGGCATCGGTTAAATTAGCATGTTTGGTATAAGCCTTTTCAAACAAAATCTTTAAACTTTCAGCATTTTGTCCAGAATTTAAATGCGATCCAAACAGATCTGATATTTGTTGTAACCCTTCTAAATCTAATTCTCCTACAGCTCCTGAAGCATCTTTATTCCATCGGATTTTTTTACCTTCAAAATTAAAATAATTAATTTCCTCAAAATCATGATCTTCTGTTGCCATCCAATAAACAGGTACAAAATTTTGCTTTGGATAGGCTTGTTTTAGCTCTTTGCATAGATTGATGGTAGAAATAATCTTATAGAAAAAATACAAAGGTCCTGTAAACAAATTAAGTTGATGACCCGTTGTAATTGTGAAGGTATTTTCTTCTAGTAAAGATTGAATATTTTGATCTGTAAGCGATGAAATTTTCAGGTCTTGATATTGATGTTTTAAACTGGACACCAAAGTTGTTCTAGACTTTTCTGAAAAAGATATTCCTTTTTCTTCTATTTGATTTTTAAAATTCCCCAGGTTAGGAAACCTATTATAGAAAGGTTTTAGATGGTCTTCTTCATCTAAATAATTACAAATTAAAGCTGAGAAATAATTGGTGTCTTTAAAGGGGATACAGTCTGATGGCATAGTGTTTCTTTACTGTTTTTAAAAAAGTAAAGATACGGTTTATAGTCTTAAAAATAACTTAAAATATATGTGGTTTAGAGCTAGAAAGAATACTTATATTTACCTAAAAATAGAGATATGCTTGGTTTAAAATTAGCTACAGACCCAAGATGGGTTGATATTGTTGAAACGAATATTGAAGAAATCTTAACAGATCACGCTTGGTGCGAACAAAAAGCAGCTACGAATGCTATTACTATTATCACGCTAAATTCGGAACATGAAGATTTAGTTACGGAATTGCTTGCTTTGGCAAAAGAAGAACTTGAACATTTTCAAATGGTACATGACATTATCAAAAAACGAGGTTATACACTTGGACGCGAACGCAAGGATAGTTACGTCAATGAGCTTTATAAGTTTATGAATAAAGGCGGAAGCAGAGTTCAAAGCATGGTAGATAGACTTTTGTTTTCAGCCATGATTGAAGCCAGAAGTTGCGAACGTTTTAAACTTTTATCTCAAAAAATTAAAGATCCAGAGCTTTCTAAATTTTATCATGAATTAATGATTAGTGAAGCTGGACATTACACAACTTTTATTGGATTTGCCCGACAATATGGCCAAGATGTAGATGTAGACAAGCGCTGGAAAGAATTAATAGAATTTGAAGGAGAAGTAATTAAAAGCTACGGAAAGGAAGAAACAATGCATGGTTAAATATTCTTAAGGATTATGTTATTTATTAAATAATAATATATTTTTATTGTTTTTCAATAAATTTTTATTGATATTTGCTTTAAATAATTTTAAATCGAATAATAATGAAAACACAAACCGACCTTATTCTTACAGCCATGAAAGTGATCTTTTGGGTTGTATTTATTGGATTATGCATTAAAACAGGGGCTTTACTAATCTCTTTTATTGTAAGCTTGGCAGTAAACCCAGAAGCTGCAAGTAATTTATACCTAGGACTTGATTTATCTGAATTACAAAACACCAATCAGTGGTATTACATTCATGTAGCAAGTTTCATTATTTCTATTTCAGCTTTAAAAGGGTATTTAGCCTTTTTGGTTCTCAAGATTTTCTCAAAAATTGATTTTAAAAAACCTTTTACTGAAGCTACCTCTTTATTAATCAGCAAGATTAGCCATATTGCTTTAGGCATTGGGGTTTTAGCCATTATAGCAAGCAGATATAATATTTGGCTTATTAGAAGCAAAGAATCTATACTTGACACACAGTACTATTTAGACGGAGGCAAGGAATTTCTACTTCTGGCAGGAATTATTTTTATCATTTCTCTCATCTTCAAAAAAGGGATTGATTTGCAAACCGAAAATGAACTAACTGTATAAGTCATGGCAATAACTGTAAATTTAGATGTTGTGATGGCCAAGCGAAAAATGTCCCTAAATGAACTCTCAGAAAAAGTAGGCTTAACCTTAGCAAATTTATCCATTCTTAAAACGGGAAAAGCAAAAGCCATCAGATTTAGCACCTTGGAAGCTATTTGTGAAGCATTAGATTGCCAACCTGGAGATTTGTTGGTGAATGAACAAGACAGTTAGTATTTGAATATTTTCCTGAAATACACTAACTTCGATTCTGCTAATTGGCAGACAGACCCAGTAAATATGAATCAAGAAGTAGATACTTATCTTAATAACCTTAAAAAATGGAATAAGGAATTAACGAAACTTCGCAAGCTCATCCTTGATTGTGGTTTGGACGAAGAATATAAATGGATGCATCCTTGCTATACCTATAAGAATAAAAATATTGTATTAATTCACGAGTTTAAAAATTATTGTGCGATTCTTTTCCACAAGGGAGCCTTGTTGAAGGACTCCATGAATATTTTAGTCCATCAACAGAAAACACGCAATCTACAAGACAAATTAGGTTTACAAGTACTTCAGAAATTAATGAACGTGAATCTGTAATCAAAGCCTATATTTATGAAGCTATTGAAGTTGAAAAAGCAGGCCTAGAGGTAAAAAAGAAAAAAACGTCAGAATTTGAAATGCCAGAAGAATTAAAGAAACTATTTGAAGTAAATCCGGAATTTAAAAAAGCCTTTAAAAATCTAACTGAAGGAAGACAAAGAGGTTATCTTTTACATTTTACTAAACCAAAACAAGCCAAAACCCGATTTTCACGAATTGAAACAAACATGGAAAGAATACTTGATGGTTATGGTTTAAACGATTGTACTTGTGGATTATCTAAACGAAAACCTAATTGTGATGGCTCTCACAAACAATTAGAATAAGTTGAAAAAGCAAGCTTGTTTTGACTTTGTGCCAGCAAATGGGTATTAAGTGTTAAATCAAAATCCTAAAAATAAAACAACTTACAACCTAAGTACTTAAATTAACTATGTTATTCCATCTATAAGAAGAAACTATATCTTTAAGTTACAGATTCTTCGCTTTGCTCTGAATGACAGAAACCCTTTTTTAAAACTCTAAGTCTATTATTTTTAGTGATTTTTTTAATTAAAAATCTAACTGTTTTTAACTAAATTTTAGTCTCTTCTCATTTAACTTTTCATCTAAAACATTCATGATAAAAACAAATCTTTAAACCCCTAATTTAATTACTTTAGCCGTTTATCATTCACCTTATGAAATCATATACAAAATTCCTTCTAATTGTTTCTGCTGTTTTCTGCACTTTCAATGTAACATCACAAAACATAAAGTCCCCTTCAGAATTTTTAGAATACGAATTGGGTACTCGGTTTACAAGATATCATCAAGTCATAGACTATTTCAAATATATAGCTGAAAGTATGCCTAATCAAGTCGTACTTGAAAAATATGGAGAAACCTATGAACATAGACCTCTATATCTAGCATATTTGAGTTCCAAAGACAATATGAGTAAGCGTGAGACCATTCAGCAAAACAATTTAAAAAATGCTGGGATTTTAGATGGTACTTCTAACACAACAGATGTGGCCATTGTTTGGTTAAGTTATAATGTTCATGGTAATGAAGCGTCGAGTACAGAAGCATCAATGGAAACACTTTATACCCTAGTTACCCAGAAGCAAGACTGGCTAAACAATACCATGATTATCATTGATCCTTGCGTGAATCCTGATGGGCGTGATAGATATGTTAATTGGTATAATGAAACTGCAAGTACGCCATATGATTCCGACCAACAAGCCAGTGAATATGATGAGCCTTGGCCAAGAGGAAGAGCCAACCATTATCTGTTTGATTTGAACAGAGATTGGGTTTGGGCCTCGCAAACAGAAACCCAAGCGCGCATTAAAGTTTATAACAAATGGCTACCACAAATACATGTAGATTTTCATGAACAAGGCATTAATGAACCTTACTATTTTGCACCTGCAGCAGAACCTTTCCATGAAATAATTACCGATTGGCAACGTGATTTTCAAACGCAAATAGGACAAAATAATGCCTCTTATTTTGATAGAAACGGCTGGTTATACTTTACTCGAGAACGTTTCGATTTGTTATATCCAAGTTATGGAGATACGTATCCAACTTATTTAGGTGCCATTGGAATGACCTACGAACAAGGAGGACAATCTGGTTTAGGAATTATTAACGATGAAGGGATCGAGCTTACTTTAGTAGATCGCGTTGCACACCATAATGTCTCTGGTTTATCAACCGTAGAAATGGCTTCTAAAAATGCAAAAATACTAAATAGTGAATTCAAAAAATATTTTGACAACAGCCAATTAAAATACAAAAGTTATGTGATGCAAGGCAATCAAGATAACATCAATGCGCTAAAAACCTTACTAGACACTCACGAAATTTCATATGGCAATGCGACAAAAGGAAAGGTTTCTGGTTACAATTATAATACATCAAAAGACGGCTCTTTAAACACATCAACCATGGATTTGGTAGTAAGTACCAAGCAGCCCAAAGGAAAAATGGTGACTGCTTTATTTGAACCTCAGTCTAAATTATCAGACTCGATAACCTACGATATTACTGCTTGGAGTCTGCCGTATGCTTATGGCTTGCAGGCTGTGGCTAGTAAAAGTTTGGCTTCTACTAGCGTTGCAGAAATTACTCCAATCAAGAACTCTATAAATACCCAAGCTGTTGCATATATTCTGAAATGGAATAGCATGGAAGATGCTACGTTTTTAGCCGACATATTAAAGCAAAACATAAAAGTTCGTTTTAGTGAAAAACCTTTTACCACTAGAAACCCAGAGCAGTTTTTTGATAGAGGCTCTCTAATTATTACTAGAGGCGATAATAAAAATGTTACGGATTTTGACGCTAAAGTAATTGAAGCTGCTAACAAATTTAATAGACATGCTTTTGCAGCCACCAGTGGTTTTTCAAAATCAGGACCTGATTTTGGCTCGCCAGACGTTAAATTGATAAGACCCCCAAAAATCGCTATGCTTTCTGGTAATAGCACCTATTCCTTAAGTTATGGAGAATTGTGGTACTTTTTTGAGCAAGAATTACAATATCCCGTAACTTCCATAAATACAAATAGTTTTGACGGTGTTAACTTAAACAAATACACCATCTTAATTCTTGCTAATGGGAATTACAAAGATCTTTTTGATGAAGCCAATATAGAAAAACTTCAAGATTGGGTTCGTAAAGGAGGAAAAGTGATTGCGATAGATGGAGCTTTAAAAAGTTTTGCCGATAAGGACGGGTTTAGTTTGAAAATGAATACATTTCCTAAAGATTCTACAAAAACCAACATCATCCCATATGCTGAAAGAGAACGAAATGATACTAACGACTTAATTACAGGAGCTATTTTTAGAACTACGGTAGATAACACACATCCTATGGCCTTTGGATATGGGAAGGAATATTTTACATTAAAACAAGGAAGTGAATCTTACAGCTTATTGGAAGCAGATTATAATATTGCCTATTTAGGAGATCAACCTAAAAATGTTGCAGGTTTTGCCGGAAAAGAAGCTCTGAAAAAACTAGATAATTCTTTGGTGTTTGGAGAAGAGCGCTTAGGAAATGGGAGTATGATTTATATGGTAGATAATACCTTATTTAGAAATTTCTGGCAAAATGGGAAGCTCTTTTTTGTAAATGCCATTTTCTTTGTTAATAACAATGCATTTGAATTATAATAAATATTTGTAAACAACATGTCATTCCGAAGCCAGGAGGAATCTATGAGTTTAAGTGACAGATTCTTCTTTTTGTACTTTGACTCCTTTTTCATTTGTACTTCAGTGGACATGTGGGCTCAGTGTGACCCTATAAATGACAGAAACATCTCCGTAAAAGTCGACCTTGGTTTAACAGCCGAGTAAATTAACTTATTGTGAACCTAGTGGAGGTTTAAAATGTGTTTAAACTAGTCTTAATCAATACTTAAGAAATCCAGATAACATTCAATTATTTTACCTACCTTTGACGTTAGTAACGTTAAAGATATGATATTATCCTTTGGCTCAAAAGAAACAGAACAAATTTGGAACGGTATTCGGGTTAAGAAAATGCCGATTGAAATTCAGAACGTGGGACGTCGAAAATTAAGAATGTTGAATAATTCAGAGGACATTGCCGATTTGCGAATTCCACCATCAAACCGACTAGAAAAACTGACTGGAAGATTAAGTGAATTTTACAGCATTCGGATTAATAAACAATGGAGGATTATCTTTATTTGGGACAAAAGAAACGCTAGTGAAGTGGAAATAATAGATTATCATTAAATGATGAAAAAATGGAGAAATTAGCAAATATACATCCTGGAGAAATCTTAAATCACGAATTTCTTGAGCCTTTTGAAATTACAGCATACCGTCTTTCAAAGGATTTGAAAATTCCGCAGACCAGAATTTCAGAAATCATAAAAGGAAATCGCCGAATTACAGCAGACACAGCTTTACGTTTAAGTAAATATTTTGGGAATTCTGCCAAATTCTGGCTCGGAATCCAAGATGATTATGATATTGAAGAAGAAAAAGAAAATAAAAAAGAAGAACTAAACGATATAAAAAAGTTCGCTGATAAAAATGTAGCCTAATACCTTAATTAATGTTTAAGAAAAGAAGTGAAACTCTTAACATACATCTTTAGTCTGCCGTTAAATTAGATTAGTTCAAAAACAACCTTGTCATTCTGAAGAAATGAGGAATTTATATATTCTAAACACAGAACCCTGTCATTTTCACGACAGGGTTCTGTATTTATTTTATGTATTAGTTGCTTTGCAGATTAGTTGCTTTGCATGCACTTCGACTCACTTCAACTTGGTTCAGTAATCAGCGATTAGTGTGACACTCTAAACAACAGCTACTTCAGCATAAAGATCAAAATCTGCCGCTTCCGTTATAATAACATTAGCAAACTCCCCTGTTTTTAAGTAGGTTTTAGTTGCATCTATAAGAACTTCGTTATCTACGTCTGGAGAATCAAACTCCGTACGTCCAACAAAATATTCACCTTCTTTTCTATCGATAACCACTTTAAATGTTTGTCCGATTCTAGCTTGGTTTAACTCCCAAGAAATTTGAGACTGTACTTCCATAATCTGATTCGCGCGATCTTGTTTTACATCTTCTGGCACATTATCTTCCAAGTTATAAGCATGTGTGTTTTCTTCATGACTATAAGTGAAACAACCCAAACGCTCAAAACGCATGTCTGTAACCCACTGTTTTAATTCTTGGAAATCTTCTTCAGTTTCTCCAGGATATCCAACAATAAGAGTCGTTCTAATAGTCATTTCTGGAACCTCTTTTCTAAACTCCTTAAGTAACTTAGTTGTTTTCTCTTTGGTTGTACCACGACGCATACTTTTTAAAATATGATCTGATATATGTTGTAAGGGAATATCTATATAATTACAAACTTTAGGCTCACGATTCATAACATCCAACACATCCATAGGGAATCCTGTAGGAAATGCGTAATGCAATCTAATCCACTCAATACCTTCTACTTTTACAAGAGCCTCAAGTAGCTCAGCAAGGTTTCTCTTTTTGTATAAATCTAGGCCGTAATAAGTTAAATCTTGTGCGATAAGAATCAATTCTTTAACACCATTAGCTGCTAATTTTTCAGCTTCAATAACAATCTCTTCAATAGGTGTCGATCTGTGTTTTCCACGCATAATTGGAATGGCACAAAAACTACAAGGTCTGTCGCAACCTTCAGCTATTTTTAAATAAGCATAGTTTTTAGGAGTCGTAGTTAAACGTTCACCAATCAATTCGTGTTTATAATCTGCCCCTAAAGCCTTTAATAAAGCTGGCAATTCGGTTGTCCCAAAATACTGATCCACATTTGGAATTTCTTTTTGTAAGTCTGGCTTATAACGTTCGCTTAAACATCCAGTCACAAAAACTTTATCCACTTCACCATCTTCTTTTTTCTGCATAAAATCAAGAATGGTATTAATACTTTCTTCTTTGGCATTATTAATAAAACCACAAGTATTTATAACCACAATATTTCCTTCCTCTTCATGTACAACATCTTTACCACTGGCTTTAAGTTGTCCCATTAACACTTCGCTATCGTAAACATTTTTACTACAGCCAAGAGTTATCACATTGATTTTGTTCTTTTTAAGCGATTTTGTTCTCATATATTTTTACTACGAAAGTGGAGATTTTTTTTATTAATAACACCATTTTTACAGACTGCAAATATAGTCTTCTTTTTAGAGTTTATTACACATTTTAAAAATTGAAGTATAATCTTCCATTATAAGGCAACAATTTCTATATTAGCTTGTCCTAATTCTAATAAAAACTACTTTGAAACATACTATTCTTTTTCTTTCCCTCTTATTATTTGTATTTAGCTGTTCAAGTGACAATACAGACGATTCAAACACATGTCATTCTCCAGTTAATATTACAACAAATTCGATTACAGCACATTCTGCTTTAATAAATTGGACAACCAACAACTCCAATTCTTATCAAATTGAATACGGATTTTCAGGTTTTACTCAAGGACAAGGAACTAATATTATGACTTCTGATTCTAGTTATAATTTAATTGGACTTACTCCAGCTACTGCATATGATTTCTATATCACGACTATTTGTAGTGATATTAATTATAGTGATGCCATAGGCCCTAATTCATTTAATACAGAAATAGCTTGTCAGCAACCAACTTCACTTAATTTAGAAAATGTTGATATATGCAGTATCTCTTTAAATTGGGAAACTAATGGCGAATCTTCCTTTAAAGTAGAATATGGTGTGTCTGGGTTTGCATTAGGTACAGGAAGAGTTAAGACCACCACAGAAAATAATATTATAATAGATTCAAATATTAGTCAAGGAATTACTTATGATATTTATGTTCGAGCCAATTGTGGCTCGGATAGTTATAGCGAATATTCTGAAGCTTTAACAATAACTACAATCTCTCAAGATTTAACTGGGTCTTATCAAGTTACGGTAACCAGACATGACGGATTTGTGGTTGATCTAGGTATTGAAACCATTACATTAATTTCTCCTAATTATTACAAGACCCAAACAACCGGACATTGGCCCATTGGATACTATAACACCGACCAAGGTTATAATTTTGAAAATTCATGTGGAGAAATTATAATTCCTGATCAACAATTATTTCAAGGTACTTATAGTGAAATGGTTTTTAGCACAAGTGGTCATGTCTTTCCTAATGGCAATTTTGTAGTAGAGTATATCGTAGAAGCCTACGATGATTTATTGTACTCTGCATTTTACACTAAGCAATAATTTTTACTTGAAGAAAGAATCTACAAATTCGTATTTATTAAATACTTGTAAATCTTCTAGGCCTTCACCTACTCCAATATATTTAACTGGTATTTGAAACTGATCTGAAATACCAATAACAACACCACCTTTGGCTGTACCATCTAATTTAGTGACCGCAAGTGAGGTTACTTCGGTTGCTGCTGTAAACTGCTTTGCTTGCTCAAAGGCATTTTGTCCTGTAGAACCATCTAATACCAATAAAACATCGTGAGGTGCATCTACAATCACTTTTTGCATGACACGTTTTACCTTGGTAAGCTCGTTCATTAAATTCACTTTATTATGTAAACGTCCAGCTGTATCGATAATAATCACATCGGCATTTCGATTCACTCCAGATTGCATAGCATCAAATGCTACAGAAGCAGGATCGCTACCCATATCTTGTCTAACCATTGGCACATCTACTCTATCTGCCCAAACCTGTAATTGCTCTATGGCAGCCGCTCTAAAAGTATCTGCAGCTCCAAGAACCACATTAAGGCCTTGTTTTTTAAATTGATAAGCTAATTTTCCGATAGTCGTTGTTTTCCCAACTCCATTTACACCTACAACCATTAAAACGTAAGGCGTTTTATTACCTTCAGCATCTAAAGGAAGTTTTGGAATGGTGTATTCTGTTTCTTCTCCAGAATTTGTTTCACTTAGTAAACCAGCGATTTCTTCACGAAGAATTTTATTAAGTTCGTCTGTACCAAGATATTTATCTTCTAGAACGCGAGCTTCAATACGTTTAATAATTTTAAGAGTTGTATTAACACCAACATCACTGGATACCAAGATTTCTTCTAGATTATCTAGAACATCATCATCTACCTTAGACTTACCGGCAACTGCTTTGCTTAACTTATTAAGGAAATTGGTTTTGGATTTCTCTAAACCTTTATCTAGTGTTTCCTTTTTTTCTGAAGAAAATATTTTTTTGAAAAAACTCATTCTATATCGATTCTATTACGTTCATAAATCAAAAATCCTGCCTAAGTGAATTGGCTGAACATTTGTCATATAAATCATTTGTAAAGAAAATGAATATTTTTTAAAACACCTTTAGTATACATAAAAAGATTCCCTCTTTCGAGGGAATAAATAAAATAAAAGCTGCTCTCTAAATTAGAAAGCAGCTTAAAATATGTTTTACAAGTAAGGATTATTGTTTAGATAACCACTCGTTAACTTGATCCGGAGCCATAATAGATTCAACAAACATGTAAGCTCCTGTTTTTGGAGACTTAACCATTTTTATTGCTTTTGTTAATCTTTTAGATCCTGTTTGTAACGATGCAACTGATTTCTTTGCCATGTTTTATATTTTTTGAAACTTTAATAACTAAAGTTCTTAATTAATGTTCTTTGACGATTTCAACTGATAAAAACTTCAAATTAGATTTTTACTAATGTAAATAACTAATTATTTAATTTCTTTATGAACAGTCATTTTCTTTAAGATAGGATTGAATTTTTTAATTTCCATTCTATCAGGAGTGTTCTTTTTATTTTTGGTAGTAATGTATCTAGAAGTTCCTGGTTGACCAGACTCTTTATGCTCAGTGCACTCTAAAATTACTTGTATTCTATTACCTTTCTTTGCCATTTTCTTAACTTTTAATTGAGGTTATTATTTATAAAACCCTTTTGATTTAGCTTCTTTCATTGCAGCTGCAATACCTATTTTATTAATAGTTTTTAAAGCCGCAGTTGAAACTTTTAAAGTTACCCACTTATCTTCTTCTGGAAGATAAAAACGTTTTTTAATAAGATTCGCATCAAATTTACGTTTTGTTTTGTTCATTGCGTGAGACACGTTGTTTCCAACCATCGCTTTCTTTCCAGTAAGTTCACAAACTCTTGACATTTCTTCTAACTTTATTATGATTAATTGGTCTATTTTTTCAATCATCCTTTTACAAATGATTTTAAACAGGCTGCAAATTTAGTAAAACTTTACAATATCAGCAAACTAAAATTGTTACTTTTTTAAAATTTCTTTTTGAAGCATTTCAAAAGCCTTGTTTACAGCTTTCATTATGACTTTTTTTCGGTGATTTCCTAAGTTGAATTTTTCAGAAAAAACGGTATCTTTTGTGGCTATTGCAATAAAAACAGTACCAACCTCTGCAGGAGAGTCTCCCTTGTCTGGCCCTGCATTTCCGGTAGTTGCAATGGCATAATCTGTTTTAAATAAAGCTAAAGCACTTTTAGCCATCGCCTCTGCTACTTGAGAACTAACTACAGAATATTGCTCAATAAGTTCTTCTGGAACATTTAAGATGTCTATTTTAGCTTGAGTGGCATAACTAACCACACTTCCTTTAAAATATTTTGAAGCGCCTGCAATTTTGGTGAAAGATTCTGCTATTTTCCCTCCAGTACAACTTTCTGCAGTAGCAACCGTTTTCCCTAAATGAGTTAACTGACTTCCTATAACAGCTTCAATGGAATCATCTGCTTCAAACCCAACAAAAATATCTTGAATTTGTGGCAAAAGGGAATCTATTTGCTGCTGCATTTCTGCTTCAACCAATGCTTTATCCATGTTTTTTGCAGACAAACGTAAACGCACACGTCCTAATCCTGGTAAATAAGCGAGTTTTATAAAACTTGGCAAATTATCTTCCCATGCTTCAATTCTTTCTGCTAAAGAGCTTTCTCCCAAACCATAAGTTAAAATGGTGGTATGTTTTATAAATGGAAATTTGTAGGTTTCTCTTAATTTAGGAATAACCAGGTTTTCCATTAAAGCTTTCATTTCAAATGGGACTCCTGGAAGTGAAATAAATACTTTATTATCTTTTTCCATCCACATGCCTGGCGCACTGCCATTGACATTCATTAAAACTTTAGCTTTTGAAGGTACCAGTGCCTGATCGATATTCACTTGGCTCAAGGGTTGCTTGATATATTGCTCCCAAAGATGCTCGATGTTTTTTAAAACAGCATCGCTTTGAACTAAGGTATCGTTAAAATATGTGGCTATGGTTTTTTTAGTAATATCGTCTTTGGTTGGTCCTAAACCTCCCGTAATGATTATAATATCAGCATTCTCTTCTGCTTCTTTTAAAGATTTTAAGATATGTTCTTTATCGTCTTGCACAGAAGTAATCTGATATACAGAAACACCAATTGTATTTAAAATCTTGCTTATAAATGCAGAATTAGTATCTACAATTTGGCCAATAAGAATTTCGTCGCCTATAGTTATAATTTCTGCTTGCATTACAAGTTGAAATCTGCCTTCATTTCTTCTGAAGTATTTTTAATAGCAGTAATAACAATCTCTAACTTTTCTGAGATATCTAAACCTGTTTTTTCGAATTTACCCCAATCTTGGACTTCAATTAACTCTTGAAGCACTCCAAGCTCAAACATATCTATGGTTGGCTTCATTTTATGAGCCGCTTGATAGGTATTGTAATAATCCTTTTCAGAAACTGCTACTCGTAAACGTTCTGCATCTTCAGGTACTTCCCCTAAAAAGGCTTCAGCCAAGGCTTTTACGAAATCTTCGTCACCATCGGCTAATTCTCTTACTCTAAATAACTTATAATGTTGTTCCATTTTATTTTACTGTTATTGAAAACATTTGCTTGTTTTCTAAAAATCCTACTAATTTATCTTCTGCATTTACTCTCCCAACTCCAGCAGGAGTTCCTGTAAAGATAATATCTCCAATCTTTAAAGTGAAATATTTTGAGATATATTCTATTAATTCATCAATTTTCCAGAGCATGTAACTGGTATTTCCAGTTTGCACCACTTCGCCATTTTTTTCTAAAGTAAATGAGATATTATTTACATCCTTAACATCTTCCTTAGACATCCAATTTCCAATAACAGCTGCACCATCAAAGGCTTTGGCTTTTTCCCATGGCAAACCTTTTTCTTTTAGTTTGGCTTGTAAATCTCTTGCTGTAAAATCAATTCCTAAACCAATCTCGTCATAATATTTATGAGCAAATTTTTTATCGATATGCTTTCCAACTTTAGTGATTTTCACTAAAATTTCCACTTCGTGATGCACATCATCAGAAAAATCTGGAATAAAAAATGGTTGCTTCTTTAATAAAACAGCAGTGTCTGGTTTTAAAAAGATTACAGGATCTGTTGGTTTTTCGTTTTCCAACTCCTTAATATGATCTGTATAATTTCTTCCTATGCAAATGATTTTCATTAGTAAAAAAAGTTGAGTCGTTTGTTGTTTGTTGTTAAGTTGAGACTGAAACTACTTAATCGAGTTTATTATTAAATTGTCTTAATTTGATAGCTGTCAATACCTTTTTAGTATATAGTGGGAAATCTGCATTAAGCAACCATCCAAAATAACCAGGTTCAGATTCTAAAACATCTAGAACACGTTTTCCTTTATGTTTTCCAAAAGAAAAGCACTCTTCATCTTCCTTATTATAGATTAGGAATCCAGCAAAATCGGCAAACTTTTTTCTAGAACTAAATTCTGCTAAAAACTTGGTATCGTTTTCGATTTCTTCATATTTTGCTACTTGAGCCTTTAAAACTTCATAAGTAGCTAAAGTATCTGCCTTTGCACTATGTGCATCTTCTAAGCTTTTATCGCAATAAAATTTATAAGCAGCCACAAGTGTTCTTTGTTCCATTTTATGAAAGATGGTCTGTACATCTACAGATAATCGGTTTTTCATATCAAAATCGATGTCTGCACGAAGCATTTCTTCTGCTAATAAAGGAATATCGAATCTGTTCGAATTAAAACCACCTAAATCTGAATCTTTAATTAGGTTATAAATTTCTTTAGCCAAATCGTTAAAAGTTGGTTTATCTGCCACATCATCATCCGAAATTCCATGAATTAATGTCACCTCAGGAGGAATAGGAATAGTAGGATTTACCAAACGTGTATAGCTTTCTTCTTTGCCATCTGGAAAAACTTTCAGGATGGATATTTCCACAATTCTATCGTTTGTGATATTGATGCCTGTGGTTTCCAAATCGAAAAAGCAGATGGGTTTTGTAAGATTAAGTTGCATGTCCATTTATTTTGCACAAAGATAATGAGAATAAATATAAAAGGCGTTTTAAGTGATATAAACCTTAGGTATAGAATTTTATTTTACACCTTATTAATAGCCAATTTTTCTCTCTTGAAAACATGAAGGAATTATAATTTATAAACTAACTTATTTTGTATCTGTTGTATGTGATGAAATAAAAAAAACAAATATTTGGAAACTTCAAAAAGTATTTAGATATTTGTCTAAATAACTAAATGAAATGAATTCCCTATTCAAAGCTTTAAATGACGAAACACGAAGACAGATTATTGACTTATTAAAGGAAAGAGATATGAATGCAGGAGAAATTGCTGATGAATTCAACATCTCTAAACCAAGTATTTCACATCATCTTGATATTTTAAAACGAGCAGACTTAATTATTGGCGAAAAGAAAGGCCAATTTATAGTTTACTCACTAAACACCACCATATTTGAAGACTTATTAAACTGGATACTAACCTTGAAAAAATAACTTGATGAAACCAACACTTAAAAAAGATTTACCGCTAATACCTATTATTTTACTACCCTTTATTTACTTGGCTTATATCTGGAACTCCTTACCTCAGGAAGTCCCGCTTCAATGGAATATTAATGGTGACATTAACACCTATGGAGATAAAGGCATGCTTATTTTTATCCCTATTTTACTGCCTTTACTTATGTATTTAATTTTTCTAATAGTCCCAAAAATTGATCCTAAAAACAAATTAAATGCGATGGGAAACAAACTTCAAAACATGAAGATTCTCTTGACTCTTTTCATGTCTTTATTGGCATTATTTATTTTATATTCTGCAAAAAATGAATCTTTGGAAAATCCGAATTACCTCATTCTAGGAATAGGAGTTTTATTTTTAATCCTGGGAAATTATTTCAAAACGATTCAACCTAATTATTTTATAGGCATTAAAACACCTTGGACTTTAGAGAGCGAAAGTGTTTGGAAAAAGACCCATAAAATGGCAGGTAAAATGTGGTTTGTAGGAGGTTTTGTCATTATTTTAGGAAGTTTGGTTTTAAGCCAACAAATTAATCGAACTGTCTTTCTTATTATTACAGGCATCATAACCATCATTCCTATTCTGTTTTCTTATTTTGAATATAAAAAAGAAAAGCAGACCGCTTAAACTTTTCAAAATAAAAAGTTTTAAAAGTAATAAAGCAGAATCCTAAGTTTCTGTTTTATGATTATACAAACCTTGAATGTGAATTTGATGTTTTGAAAAAATAGTCGAACTTCGTGCCTGTCTGCGGGAAGGCAGATGACAAAAGATATGAACCAATAAAACTCTTTCATACCAAGTACCTAGATAGAAGTGCTATAAACAAATTTTACATGTACGAAAAATTTAAAAGAATAATTCCAAAGACTATAATTAAACACAATGAGAAATTTTTACGTAGTCTGATATCAATAGCTTATATAGGTAATAAATTCCAATGTAACATTTGTCTTTTTAAAATGTCAAATTTCATCAAATTAGATAATAATGACAAGCTATGTCCAAAATGCGGCAGTTTAGCACGAACAAGAAGATTATGGAGCATACTAGAAAATGACATTCATGGAAAAAAAGTTTTACACTTTTCTCCTTCTAAAAGTTTAAAAACAAAAATAGAATCATTTAATGACATCGAATATATTACTACCGATTTCGTAGGGGAATTTAATGCAACAAAAAGATTAAATATAGAATCCATAGACGAACCTAATGATGCGTACGATCTAATAATCTGCTATCACATACTTGAGCACGTTGAAAACGATACAAAAGCGATGGAAGAACTCGAAAGAATTCTTAAACCTGAAGGAAGGTGCATTATTCAAACACCTTTTAAAGCTGGTGATATATATGAAAATGATACCGTAAAAACAGATGAGGAAAGACTAATACATTTTGGACAAAAGGATCATTTACGTATATATTCTGCTGAAGGATTAATAAACAGATTAAAAAGTGTTGGCTTTAATACAAAATTATTAGAATTTAAAGAAATTGAAAATAACTGGCATGGCTTTAAAATAGATGAAAATTTAATTATAGCAGAAAAATCTGTTTTTGATAAAAAATAAACACCACTAAAACTTGTATTTATTCAACCTGGAAACAAAAAAAGCACAATCTTAAGATTGTGCTTTTTTGCGTTATATGATAAGATCCCTTTTTTCAAAGGGATTTGTTTAGATCTCTCTATTAGAATCCCAAGCCTCTAAATAATCTTTAACAGCTTTTACAAATTGTCCTCCTAACGCACCATTTACAACTCTGTGGTCGTAAGAATGCGATAAGAACATTCTGTAACGGATACCAATAAAATCACCTTCAGGTGTTTCTACAACTGCCGGTACTTTTCTAATGGCTCCAAGAGCTAAAATACCTACTTGTGGCTGACTGATAATTGGAGTTCCCATAATACTACCAAAAGTTCCAACGTTGGTTACTGTATAAGTTCCGCCTTGAATATCGTCTGGTTTCAATTGGTTTAATCTAGCTCTGTTAGCTAAATCGTTCACTTTTTTAGTCATACCAACCAAATTAAGTTGGTCTGCATCTTTAATAACAGGAACAATTAAGTTTCCATCTCCTAAAGCGGCGGCCATTCCTAAATTGATATGTTTTTTCTTAACTATTGTATCTCCTTGTAAGGAAATATTCATCATTGGAAAATCGCGTAATGCTTTTGCTACAGCTTCCATAAAAATTGGTGTGAAGGTTAAATTTTCGCCCTCACGCTTAAAAAAGCCATCTTTAACTTTCTTTCTCCAATTCCATATTTTAGTAACATCTGCCTCAATAAAACTCTGCACATGCGCAGACGTTTGAACCGATTGTACCATGTGATGTGCAATTAGCTTGCCCATTCTAGACATTTCAATAATTTCGTCGCCTTCACTAGAAATAATAGGAGCTTGTACTGGTTTTTCAGTTTTAACAGGGGTTGCTTTTGGAGCTTCCGTAGTTTTTACCGGTTGTGGTGTGGCACTTCTAGATTCTAAATGTTCTAAAATATCATTTTTAGTAACACGACCATCTTTTCCAGTTCCCGCAAGCGTATCTAATTCCGCTTGAGAAACACCTTCTTTTTTAGCTATATTTTTAACTAAAGGAGAATAGAATCTATCTTCCGAAGAACTTACTGAAGTAACGATTTCTTGAGCAACCTCAACTGTTTTCGCTACTTGAGCAACAGATGTTTGTTCTGTAACCGCTTGCTTAGCAGGTGTTGCTTTTGGAGCTTCAACTGATCCTTCGCCTTCTGTTTCAATAATAGCAATAACTTGTCCTACCTGAACCACATCGTCTACATTGAATAATTTCTCAACTAAAACGCCAGTGACTTCACTAGGTACTTCGCTATCTACTTTATCAGTGGCAATTTCAAGAACTGCTTCGTCTGATTCAATAGTATCCCCTACTTCTTTTAACCAAGAAGTAATAGTCGCTTCTGCTACACTTTCTCCCATTTTCGGGAGTTTTAATTCAAATTTTGCCATATCTGTAATGGAAAGATGTTTTTTTAAATAATGAATGCAAAATTAATGAAAATTCATTAATTCTATTGCAGTTTATTCAATTAATTATTTTTTATATGAATGACTTCTCCGCGACTTTTAGAGCTATTACTTCCTAAAATAACTTGGGATGATGTTAGCAAGAATTTAAAAGTACTAGGCGAATTCTTCTGGTTTCCTAAAAGGATCTTAATGGCTCTTTTAAAACCTAGAAAATTCAAATCTAATATATATTCCACATGTGGAACATAATTTGAAACTCTTTCTTGAGTCTCCATATTTTTGTCCAGCGTGTGTTGAAGTTGTAAGTTTTTATCATTTGAAATAAATACATACTCACTGACATTACTAGAAGTTGCTTCTCCTTTTGGATAAAAAATGGAAACTATTTTAATTCCAATCCATATTAAAATATTAAAAAGCCAATTGGGTTTAAAATGTTTCTTAAAAAACAACTGCATAGCTCCATTGAATCTTTTAGCATAGGTTTTATCTTTTAAGGTACTTTCTCCTTTAAAATGAATAACCGTTGTATCTGAATTATAATAATTTTGATACCCTGCCTTTAAAACTTTATAAGATAAATCGATGTCTTCGCCATACATAAAATAGTCCTCGTCCAAGCCTCCTACTTCCAAGTAAACGGTTTTCTTAACAATCATAAATGCACCAACCAACATAGCCACTTTTCCAATTTGATCTGGACTTAAATGATTGGCATAATAAGGTTCTGAATATCCAAGAAGTTTCTGAATGGAAACCATTGGTGTTGGGATATTACGTTTACTTTCTGGTAAAAAATCGCCTTTACCATCAATTAATTTACAGCCTAATAGACCTAAATCTGGTAAAGTGTCTGCAAATCTTAAAAGTGTAGTAAAGGTATCTTCAGCTACTACTGTATCTGGATTTAAAATGCAAAGGTACTCCCCTTTTGCTTGTTTAATTCCTATATTATTTCCTGTTGAAAACCCACCATTAGTTTTGTTTTCAATTAATTTAACTTTTGGAAATAGGTGCTTGACCATTTCACAACTATCGTCTGGAGAATTGTTGTCAATAACTATAATTTCAGCATCGATATTTGAAACCGCGGCCTCAACACTTCTTAGGCAAAGCTCCAAGAAATAGCGTACGTTATAATTTAATATGATGACAGATAATTTCAAAAACTAGGTTAAGATTTTAATGATAATTCAAAAGGGATGCGATTAATAATACTTCGTCCAAGGGTAATTTCGTCTGTGTACTCTAATTCATTTCCAACCGAAATCCCTCGAGCTATAGTTGAAGTTGTTATTTTGTAATCCTGTATTTGTTTATAAATATAAAAATTGGTAGTATCTCCTTCCATCGTGGAACCTAAAGCAAAAATAAGCTCTTTTACTGTTCCTTGTTTCACCTTTTCTACCAAAGGTTGAATATTTAAATCGTTGGGACCAATGCCATCCATAGGAGAAATTTTTCCACCTAAAACATGATAAAGACCTTTAAATGAACTGGTGTTCTCTATAGCCATGACATCGCGAATATCTTCAACCACACAAATTATTTCGTTGCTTCTGTGAGGATTAGCACAAATTTCACAAATCTCGTGGTCACTAATATTATTACAACTTTTACAGAATTTTATTTCTGTTCTCATGGATTCCAAGGCTTTAACTAATTGAAGCGTCTGATCTTCAGGTTGTCTTAATAGATGTAACACCAAACGTAATGCCGTACGCTTACCTATTCCTGGTAATTGCGACATTTCATGAACTGCTTTTTCTAAAAGTTTCGAGGAAAATTCCATAGCTGCGAATTTACTACTTAGACTCAAATTACACTAATTTTACTTGATTCTTTTTAATTGTGATTTCTGTGACTATTTTATTTGGATTTTGCTATATAATACGTGTAATTTGAACCCTAGAAATTTCTTTTCTCATGAATTCGACTCAAATTATCTTACTTATATTATCTTATTTTGGTGTATTAATTTTAATTTCTTATTTCACTGGAAAAAAATCAAGCAACGATGCTTTTTTTAAAGGAAATAAAGAATCCCCTTGGTTTGTTGTTGCATTTGGAATGATTGGCGCTTCGCTTTCTGGGGTTACTTTTATTTCAGTTCCTGGCTGGATTGAAGCCTCTCAGTTTAGTTATATGCAAGTTGTTTTAGGCTATATTGTTGGTTATTTGGTGATTGGAACCGTTTTACTTCCGCTTTATTATAAACTAAATTTAACCTCAATTTATACGTATTTAGAAGAACGTTTTGGAGATTACTCCTATAAAACCGGGGCTTCTTTTTTCTTAATCTCCAGAGTTGTAGGAGCTAGTTTTAGGTTGTTTTTGGTGGCAAATGTTTTGCAAATAATTCTATTCGATGAAATAGGTATCGCCTTTTGGCAAACCGTTGTTATCACCGTTTTATTAATCTGGTTATACACTTTTAAATCTGGAATTAAGACCATTGTATGGACAGATACCTTACAAACATTATTTATGCTGATAGCCGTTGGTGTCTCTATTTATTTTGTTAGTGATGAATTAGGTTTAAATAGTGGCAATATTTTAAGTTTTGTGCTTGATAACGATTTATCTAAAACCTTCTTTTTCGACGATTTCAAATCCAGCGATTACTTTTGGAAACAGTTTATTTCTGGAGCTTTTATTGCGATAGTAATGACTGGATTAGATCAAGATATGATGCAGAAAAATCTAACCTGCAAAACGCTAAAAGATGCGCAAAAAAACATGTTCTGGTTTACCATTGTTTTAACCATTGTCAACTTTATCTTTCTAAGTTTAGGTTTATTATTAACAGTATATGCAGAGCAAAATGGTATCGATGCACATAAAGACGACTTATTTCCTCTCTTGGCAAAAAACTATTTGGGAACTGGGGTTTTTGTGTTTTTCTTAATTGGATTAATCGCTGCTGCCTACAGTAGTGCAGACAGTGCTTTAACAGCATTAACAACATCGTTTAGTATTGATATTTTAGATATTGAAAAGAAACTGGATGAGAAAGCACAAGTGGTTAAAAGGAAACAAATTCACATTCTGTTTTCTCTTATTTTAATTCTTGTTATTATTTCGTTTAAGTATCTTATAAAAGATGAAAGTGTTATTGCTAAACTCTTTGTATTTGCCGGATATACTTATGGTCCGTTATTGGGATTATACGCTTTTGGATTGTTTACAAAATGGCAGGTAAAGGATAAATTGGTTCCTATAATTGCGATACTTTCACCTATCTTATCTTATATTATTAGCATGTACAGCTCGAAATGGCTAGGCTTCGAATTTGGATTCTTTATTTTGATCTTAAATGGTTTCTTAACCTTTATGGGATTATTAATGATAAAAAGGAAGGTTTAGGTATTACACAGAGCTCCACTGAGAAAACACGGTGGTTCGCAGAGAGTTTTTTCAAATTATAATTTTAGGCATTTGCAACTTTAGACACTTTAAAACTGTCTAGTAGAAAGCAATACCAGAGTACAGGCCACTTCAAAGTCTATTTTATTCATTTTAAGTATATTATAAAATTCCGAATTTTCTGTACCTGGATTAAAAATAACCCGTTTAGGTTCTAAAGAAATTATATAATCGTAATATGGCTTCTGATTTGTAGGATTTAGATAAAGAGTTACTGTATCGATGTTTTTATATGGCATCAAATCTGTATCAATTTGCACTCCATCAACAAGCCCCACTTTCAAGCCAATGGCTACCACTTCATGACCAGATTGCTTCAATCTATTAATTGCCATATTCGAATATCTACTTGGATTTAAAGAAGCACCAAGAACTAATGTTTTTTTGCTCATCTGTTAAAGTCTGTTAAGTATTGTTAAAAAAAGTAACATTACTCAAATTTAAACGTCTATTAATTAAATACAAAATAAGTTTTCTTAAAATAATCTTATAATTATATTTAATAGCCTTCATAATAGTTGATGGTTAGTGTTAAGTCTGGCTATTAAATTAAAAAACCCAAAACTTCATGTTTTGGGTTTTTGATTTCTAATTGTTAAATGATAGTTAAATACGAAAACGGATGAAATAAATTCAACTTTTCTACGTCTTAATAGTAAGTGATAAGTTTAAAAAACTTTTTATGGTTAGTGTTAGTTAAGATTGGTTAGTAGTGAAAAACCCGAAACAGTTATGTTTCGGGTTTTTTGTATTTATAAAGATTCCTGCCTTTCAACTTCGCTGAAGCTAGGCTGAACAATGGCGTAGGGATTTACCATTTAATTATAACAGAGCCCCAAGTAAATCCACTACCAAAAGCGGCTAAAACTACGGTATCTCCTTCTTTTATTTTTCCTTCTTCCCAAGCCTCGGTTAAAGCAATTGGAATAGAAGCTGCAGTGGTATTTCCGTATTTTTGGATATTATTAAAAACTTGATCGTCTGTTAACTGAAATTTTCTTTGTATAAACTGTGAAATTCTTAAATTAGCTTGATGTGGTATCAACATATCGATATCACTTACCTGCAAATTATTTTTCTCTAAACCTTCATTAATTACTTCACTAAAACGAACTACGGCATTTTTAAATACAAATTGCCCATTCATATAAGGAAAATAGCTATCGTCTTCAGGGTTATTTTCGGCAAGAATATCTGTCACCCAACGTGTTCCCATTCCTGGAGCTTTTACTACCAATTCTTCGGCATATTCTCCTTGAGAATGTAAATGCGTTGATAAAATACCTTTAGAATTATTTTCTTCTCTAGTTAATACAGCAGCTCCAGCACCATCTCCAAAAATTACTGAAACACCTCTTCCTCTATCTGTTTTATCCAAGCCGTGAGAATGCAGTTCACTACCAATAACTAGTATGTTTTTATACATACCTGTTTTAATAAAATTATCAGCTACAGAAATAGCATAAACGAAACCTGAACATTGATTTCTAACATCTAAAGCCCCAACAGTTTTGATATCTAATTCTTTTTGAACAAAAACACCTGGACCTGGGAAATAATAATCCGGACTTAAAGTTGCAAAGACAATAAAGTCTATATCATCCTTATCAATTCCTGAGCGTTCAATAGCTATTCTAGCGGCTTTTACCCCCATAACAGCAGTAGTATCTCCAGAACCTTCTTTTACCCAACGTCTTTCTTGGATTCCAGTTCGTTCCTGAATCCATGCATCGTTGGTGTCCATCATTTTAGATAAATCATCGTTGGTCACCACATTATCAGGAACATACTTTCCTAAACCAATAATTTTCGAATTATACATAAATAAATCTTTTTAGTCATTTTATATGAATGGCAATTTAAACATTAAAAATAGTATTCTTATAATATTTGATTATAATTCAATATCGTCTCAAAGGTTTAAATTTTGTTTTTTTAAACTCACTTAGTAGTGCAACGCAAAAAACCTTTCAGTTGAAAGGTTTTTATTATGAATTAAAAAACTAAAAATTACTGTTGAGTATAAGCTTTTACAATAATTTCTACTCTTCTATTTTTTGCTTTATTTGCTTCACTATCGTTTGGAGCAACTGGTCTTTGTTCTCCAAATCCTTGCCCTGAAATAATACTACTTGGAACACCTTTAGAAATTAAGTATTCAGCAACATTGTCTGCACGTGCAGATGATAATTCTAAATTTGTAGCGTATTTTTTTGCTAATACTGGACCTATAGACTCGTTATCCGTAAATCCTTGAACAACAATTTGCTGTCCAGAAAGCTTAGATAATGAAGGTGCAATTTTAGCTAAAGCTATTTTCCCTGCAGCATTAACCTCATAACCTCCTTCTGAGAATACAATCGAATTAACCAAAGTCACCTTTAATTGATCTTTTAATTCTGTTATTTGAATTTCATTACTAGCAATTTGAGCCTGATCACCAATCAAAGCTGCAGTTAATTGCTGATTTAACGCTGCATAAACATTTACTGTCTGAACTGCAGCATCAGTTTGCTGAACTTGATCTGTATAAGTCTTTTTCGACACACAACTCGATACTAATAAAGCAATAGAAAATAAAAAAAGGCCTAATAATTTTTTTGTGAATTTCATTTTTTTTTAAAATTTAAATTTAGAATGTAAAAATACAATTTATCTCAAAATAAAAAACGTCGTAAACGATTAAAAGTGAGGAGCATATTCTGTTTCAAAAAGTGTGTTTTTTTTAAACACTGAAACCGTTTTCTAAAGGCAAATTAAATTCAACAAAGTTGCATAATGGTTAGCTTTATTGTGCGTGAAATTTATTTAGAAAAGAAATAATTTTAACTATAAACTCTTTTTCAACAAGTTTTTAATAATTTCATCTTAAGTTTTAGTAGTTTTAAAAATCAAAAACAAAAACCTTATGAAAATACCCTTATTTTACACACTTTTATTTGTTACTTTTTTAGGTTTCGGACAAGATAATTTGACTTATCAAAGCCCTCCTGAAAGTATTTTAGAACTTGCTGAAGCTCCTCTTGCACCTAGTATTAGAATGGATAGTAAAGGAAATAATATTGTCTTTTTATATGGAAGCAATTTTAAAAGTATTGATGAACTTTCTGAAACAGAAATGCGTTTGGGTGGCTTGCGGATCAATCCAATAACAAACATTGGGAGCAGAACGCGATATTATATAGATGTAAAAGTAAAAAATGGGAAAGATGCGAAAGAAATAAATATATCTGGACTTCCAGAAAATGGTCGTTTTGCCAATTTTACTTGGTCGCCAAACCAAGAATACATGGCTTTTACAAACACCATAACTTCTGGAGTTGAACTTTGGGTCTTGGATATAAACAAAGCTCAAGCCTCAAAACTAAGTCAGCCAAATTTAAATGCCAATATGGGAAATCCGTTTACTTGGTTTAAAGACAGTCATGCTATTTTAGTAACGACTTTACCCGCAAATAGAAAAGCTTTAATTGATACCAAAGAAGCCATCCCAACAGGACCAACTATTTCGGTAAGCGAAGCTGGAGTAAAAGCGCAAAACAGAACCTATCAAGATTTGCTTAAAAATGAAAATGACGAGTATAATTTTGAATTATTAGCACAAGCTGAGTTATATAAATTCAATTTAGATGGCACTTCTACCTTATGGAAAAAAAGTGATATGTATCGCGATTTATCCTTTTCCCCAGATGGCAATTATGTTATGATAACTACAATTAACAGACCTTTCTCCTATTTGGTGCCTTATTATAGATTTCCTTCTTCAACAACCATCTATAATGTAAATGGTGATTTTGTAAACACCTTTCTTGAAGTTCCTTTAATAGAAGATTTACCTCAAGGTTTTATGGCTGAAAGAACTGGAAAAAGAGATATAAGCTGGAGAAATGATAAGCCAGCCACTCTAATTTGGGCAGAAGCCTTGGATGGTGGAGATCCTGAAAATGACGTTGCTTTTCGAGATGAAGTATTTCAACAAGAAGCACCATTTACTGGAAAAATAAGGTCTCTTTTAAAAACAAAAGACCGTTTTAGATTTATTCAATGGGGAGATGATAATACGGCCCTAGCATACGACTATTGGTGGAATACCAGAAACACAAGAACTTATTTGTTCAATCCTTCAAACAATAAACAAGAGCCAAAAGTGGTATTCGATAGAAATTACCAAGATGTGTATAGCAATCCCGGCAATTTTGTTACAAAAAAGAACCATTTTGACGAATATGTTTTAGACTTAGATAAAAACAACGCTTTTTTAACTGGAGATGGTTATAGCGATGCTGGAAAATTCCCTTTTATTGATGAAATAAACTTGGAAAATTTAAAGACTACCAGACTATATCAGTCAACATTAACAGAGCAAGTGGAAGATATTTCCATGGCTTTAAATGCTAATAAAGGCGAATATATAGTTCGAATAGAATCGAAAAATGAATATCCAAATTATTACATACGAAACATTAAGAAACGCATCGGATTAATTCCTCTAACACAATTTGAAAATCCGTTTATAAGCATTCAAAATGTTCAAAAGGAAGTTATTAAATACAACCGTGCAGATGGGTTGGAATTAACAGGCACACTTTATTTACCAACCGATTATGAGGCAGGCAAAAAATACCCCATGATTATGTGGGCTTATCCTGCAGAATTCAAAGACAAAAGTAGTGCGGGACAAAACACAAAAAGTTCCAATGAATTTACCTATCCTTATTATGGGTCTCCAATTTATTGGGTAACTAGAGGCTATGTTGTTTTAGACGACGCCTCTTTCCCTATAGTTGGTGAAGGTGACGAGCAACCAAACGATACTTTTATTGTTCAACTGGTTTCCAATGCCAAAGCCGCAATCGATGCTGTTGACACTTTAGGATATATTGATAGAGATAAAGTTGCTGTTGGCGGACACAGTTATGGCGCATTTATGACAGCGAACTTGTTATCCCACTCCAACCTGTTTGCCGCTGGAATTGCTAGAAGTGGAGCGTATAATAGAACGTTAACGCCTTTTGGTTTTCAAAGTGAAGAACGAAACTATTGGGAAGCTCCAGAGATTTATTATGAAATGTCACCATTTATGCATGCCGATACTATGAAAACACCTTTGCTTTTAATTCATGGCGAAGCAGATAATAATTCTGGAACATATCCTTTACAAAGTGAACGTTATTTCAATGCCTTAAAAGGCTTAGGAGCGCCAGTTAGATTGGTGATGTTACCGAAAGAGAGTCATGGTTATGCTGCCAAAGAATCTATTTTGCATCTTCTATGGGAACAAGATGAATGGCTGGAGACCTATGTAAAAAACAGACCTGAAACATCTGAAATTACAGATTAATAATAACATTTATAAAATATAAAAACCACCTATTTGGTGGTTTTTATATTTTATAATCATTCCTACTATTTCTGTCATTTCGAATGCAGTGAGACATCTATTATTTATGAAAAGATTATTAAAAAGATTCCTCCTCATTTCAGCTTCGCTCAATGAACACGTCGGAATGACAAATTTAAATTTTAGAGATTGATTGTTTCCACTTCGACTGCTCAGTGAGACACTCTGAATGACACTTTATATTTCAATAAGTCTTTTTAATTTCAATGTAACTCATAGCATGTTCTGAAATAGCTGTTATAGATAAAGACGGGTTCACTCCTGGATTTGCCGAAATCATCGAGCCATCACACACCAACATGTTTTTGTAACCAAAAACCTTATTGTGTTTATCAATCACACCTTTTGAAGTATCTTCAGCCATTACAGCTCCTCCAAGAATATGAGCCGTTGTTGGAGTTCCTAACAAAGCATCTGTAAAATTAGCATACGGAATGCCTTTTACTTTTTTTGCCACTTTTTTTCCCAACTCCATAGCTTCTGGAATAAAAGCACTTGGTTTAGGACCCGATTCTTTAACGGTTTTCATTTTAGTAAACTTGCCTAATTTAATTTGTAGCGTACTATCCAAGGTCTGCATAAATAAAAGAATGGTTGTACGTTGGGCATAATTTTTAGAAAAGATAGTTTTAAAGAATCTAGAAGGTGCTTTAAAAAACAAGCCTAGAATCCCTAACAATCTGAAAAGTGCAAATTTATTATGAATGGTTGGCATGGTCATAGCTTTCGTAAAACTAGAACCTTCACCATAACGAACTGGTTCCAGATGACTATTTTCATCTGTATGTAAAATAGAACCAATAGCTATTCCTTTAGAATAATCTTTTGAGTTTTTGTCTGTAGATGTTATTAATAACAAAGATTCGTTATTGGTTCTAATATTTTTACCTACGGCATCAGACAAATTTGGTAATGAAGATGCTTTAAGTTTTAATAATAAGGGAACAGTTCCCACAACACCACCAGAAAATATGACACCTTTAGCTGTAACACTTGCTTTGCTATTTCTTCCTATACTCGATTTATAATCTATTTTATAACCCCCAGAACCATCTTTATTTCCTATAACAGAGACATCAAAAACTTCTTTTTCGGCTATAATTTCAGCACCCAATTGTTGTGCTAAATACAGGTAATTTTTATCTAACGTATTTTTGGCATTGTATCTGCAACCTGTCATACAAGCACCACAAAACACACAACCCGTTCTATCTGGCCCTTTTCCATTAAAATAGGGATCTGGAACTTTTTTACCAGCTTCCCCAAAATATACAGCCACTTTAGTTGCTTCAAAGTGGGCTTCTTTTCCAATATCTTTGGCTAAATCTTTTATTAGTAAATCTGATTCGTAAAGTTTCGGATTGGTAGCTGCTCCCAACATTTTATGAGCAGTGGAATAAAAAGGTTTCAAATCGCTTTCCCAATCACTTAAACTTGCCCAACTTCCAGTCTTAAAAAAATCTGTTTTAGGAATAGGCAAAGTATTCGCATAGGTTAGAGAACCACCTCCTACTCCAACCCCAGAAAGCACGGTGACGTGATTTAAAAAAGTCATTTTAAAAATGCCATGGAGATTTGCTCTAGGCTCCCAAAGCCATTTTTTTAAATTCCAATTGGTTTTTGGGAAGTCTTTGTCTTTAAACCACTTTCCTTTTTCAATAACAAGTACCTTATATCCTTTTTCAGAAAGTCGCAATGCAGATACAGAGCCTCCAAAACCACTTCCAATAATCACATAATCGTAGTCTAAATTCACAAGAGATTGTTTTTTAATGCTACTAAAGATATAACAATAGCTTTAGTATTTTCAAATAGTAGGGATAAGAAATTTCAAGTTCCAAAACCAAAAATCTCAAATATCCAATCTGAAAGTGTCACTTTGTCACTTTTCAAACCTTGGCATTTTTGTTGACTATTAGTTAAAAGTAAAACTAAGTCTAAACAGATTCCTGCTTTCGCAGGAATATAAATAAAATAAATTTATGGCAAAAGGAAATATTAATGTTTCAGTTGAAAACATTTTCCCATTAATCAAAAAGTTTTTATACAGTGACCACGAAATCTTTTTACGTGAGTTAATAAGTAATGCTACAGATGCAACTTTAAAACTAAAACATTTAACAAGTATTGGAGAAGCTACTGTAGAATATGGCAACCCAAAAATTGAAATTAAAATCGACAAAGAAGGTAAAAAACTTCATATTATCGATCAAGGTTTAGGGATGACAGGTGAAGAAGTTGAGAAGTATATCAATCAGATTGCTTTTTCAGGTGCTGAAGAATTTTTAGACAAGTATAAAGATTCTGGAAAAGATTCTGGAATTATTGGGCATTTTGGTCTTGGTTTTTATTCAGCTTTTATGGTTGCTGAAAAAGTAGACATCATTACCAAATCTTTTAAAGACGAACCTGCAGTTATCTGGACTTGCGATGGTAGCCCAGAATTCACTTTAGAACCTCACGATAAAACTGATAGAGGAACAGAAATCGTTCTTCATATAGCAGAAGACTCTACTGAGTTTTTAGCAGAAGCACGTATTAACGAGCTACTTTCTAAGTATAACAAGTTTATGCCTATTCCAATTAAATTTGGAACTAAGGAAGTGAATGATCCTGATCATACACCTGCAACTATAAAAGATGCTGAAGGTAAAGAAACTAAAGAGCCTCAGAAAAAAATAACTGTAGACAACATTATCAACAATCCTAATCCAGCTTGGACCAAACAACCAGCAGATTTAAAAGATGAAGACTATAAAAGTTTCTACAGAGAATTGTATCCTACACAATTTGAAGAGCCTTTATTCCACATTCATTTAAATGTTGATTATCCGTTTAATCTTACAGGAATCTTGTATTTCCCTAAGATGACGAACGATTTAAACATGCAGAAGGATAAAATCCAATTATACCAAAATCAGGTTTATGTAACGGATAATGTGGAAGGAATTGTACCAGAATTTTTAACCATGTTACGTGGTGTTATCGATTCTCCAGACATTCCTTTAAATGTATCTAGAAGTTATTTACAAGCTGATGGCGCTGTAAAAAAGATTTCTACTTACATTACTAGAAAAGTTGCAGATAAATTAAAATCTTTATTCAATGAGAACAGAGAAGATTTTGAAGCTAAATGGAATGATATTAAAATAGTGATTGAATACGGCATGCTTTCAGAAGATAAATTCTTTGAAAAAGCAGATGCGTTTGCATTGTATCCAACGGTTGATGGTAAATATTATACCTACGACGAGCTTTTTAATAAAGTAAAAGCAAATCAAACAGATAAAGACGGGAAATTAGTGCTTCTATATGCGTCTAACCACGATGCACAACACAGTTATATCGAGGCAGCAACTGCTAAAGGTTATGAAGTCTTATTATTAGACTCTCCAATTATCAGTCATTTAATGCAAAAATTAGAGTCTACTAAAGAGAACATCACATTTACGCGTGTTGATTCTGATCATGTAGATAATTTAATCAAGAAAGACGAAACTAAGATTTCTAAATTATCTGAAGAGCAACAAAAAGAATTGGAAGACATTCTAAAAGAAGTGATTCCTGCTGAAAAATTCTCAGTGCAATTAGAATCTATGGACAGTACTGCAACACCTTTTATGATTACGCAACCAGAATTTATGCGTAGAATGAAAGAAATGCAACAAACTGGCGGTGGCGGTATGTTTGGAATGGGTAACATGCCAGACATGTACAACTTAGTTGTAAATACAAATTCGGAATTGGTTAATGAGATCTTAACTACTAAAACGAAGAAAAAACAAGAACGTTTAATTACGCAAAGTTTAGATTTAGCCAGATTGTCCCAAGGCCTACTTAAAGGTGAAGAATTAACAAACTTCATTAAACGTAGCTACGAGATGATAAAGTAATCAGTTTATTCAAAACGAGGTTGCTTTATTAAACTAGCAATGAGATATAAATAAAAACCACTTCAATTATGAAGTGGTTTTTTAGTTAAAAAAAACTAATTTTACTTAAAATCATTCCTTGCAATAATTGAAAAATGAAAAAAGTTTTTAAAATAATTATTTTTAGTCTTGCATCTTTATTACTCCTTTGTGCACTGTTTTTCTTTTGGGCGTCTTCGCCAACATTATCTGTAGAAAACTATAATAAAATAACAATCAACAATTTTAAACAAACAATTAATAACGATTCAATTTACAGTATTATAACTTATAATATTGGTTATTTAAGTGGCATGACTAATAATCTAGCTATTGCAAAACCAAAATCATTATTTGATAACAACCTTGAAAAAGTCATATCAGAATTTAAAACCCTAAATCCAGATTTTATTGCCTTACAAGAAATTGATTATGATGCTTCGAGATCTTATCATGTAAATCAACAAACCGAAATTGCTTCTTTAGGTTATAATTATGTTGCTGAAGCTGTAAATTGGGATGACACCTATGTACCTTACCCATATTGGCCTCCTTCTGTGCACTTTGGGAAAACGGTTTCTGGTCAATCCATATTAAGCAAATATCCAATTGAAAATCAGGAATGTATTGTTTTAGAACGTGTTAATAATGCGCCATTCTATCGTGATGCGCTATATCCAGAACGTTTGGCACAAATTGCAATAATAAAGATTGAAAACAAAAACGTTATTTTAATAAACGTACATCTTGAAGCTTTTGATAAAGCTACTAGAGAAAAACAATTTGCTACTGTATTGGAATTATTTACAAAATATGCTGCAAATTACCCAACCATTTTATTAGGGGATTTTAATAGCGATCCCAAATACACCAATGCAGCCGTAACAGACATCTTAAATTCAGAAACCATTGGAAATGCCGCTTACAGTGCTACTCAATACGACAAGACTTACAATTCTATAAATCCAGATGTGCGAATAGATTATATTTTTTACTCTAAAAACTCCATTGAATATATTGATGGAAAAGTACTAAACCAATTTGAGCAAGCTTCAGATCATTTACCTGTAGAAATGCGTTTTAAATTAAAGTAGATTATATAAAAGGCTCTTCATAATAAAAAAAAATAAGAGCACCCAAACCACTTTGGTGCAGACAAAATGGTTCTTTAGCAGAAAAAAAACTAAGCAAAACTCTTTATTCTCGAGGCACTTCTTCTTTATTCATCATCTTTCTTTTCCTAATCGCCCAAACCGCCGTTGCAGGAATAATCATTAAAGTTGGAATGGTAGAAGCTAATGGTTTTGGAGTACCTTTTAAAAGATGCATGCCATAAGTAAGAATGAGTGTTGTTACCGTTGGAATTAGAACAGCGGCTACAATTGCAAAGTTGCGTTTTTTAATATGTATGGCAATATATTCACAACCTTTCATTAAAAAACCACCAAATAAAAAGGTATAAGTTCCTTGCTTTAAAGCAGCAGTAAGAGATTCTAAAACTAGATTAGTTGAAAAATAGTTTATAGCAAAAACAGTTGTTCCCATAAACAGGGCGCCCGCAATTCCTATTTTAAAATCGAAATATGTATTTAAATTGAATTTCATATGCTTTAAGAAGCTAGAAATATCGGAATTTAATAATAACTATGAAACGAAATGACTGTCTTTAATCATCAAAATTAAAAGACAGTCATTTTATTTTATATATGAATTTGGATAATTACCACTTGAAACAAAGTTGCTCAAATTAGGACAATTCATTATTAGATTCTAAAACTGTAATAGTTGCAGTTGGATCAATTTTATAAATCATATCACGAACAGTTTCCAATTTCTTAGTATTTCGTGTTATTAAAATAAGTTTGCCGTTGTTTTCATAGTGTATCAGTTTTAAAATACCATCTGTATGCTTTTTGTTTTCAAGAATAGATTCTTGAATCAACAGATTTTTAGATGAAAACACCAATAATGTCATATTTTTCAAAGACTTCTTCATATAGTATTCAATGGTCTTACTAATGGCTATAATAGCAATAATACTGTAAGCTGCCATGGTAAAATCTTCAAAGACTAGGATTCCAAAAAAGATAACAATACCATCAATTATAAGAATTAATTGGTTGTAAGGTAATTTTATTTTTGTAGCTAAAATTCTTACCAGGATATCATTTCCACCAGTTGTTGCTCCTGCATTCATAACAATAGAAACAGCCAAGCCAATAATGACCCCACCAAATATTGAAGAAACCAATGCGTCTTCGACATAGATTCTATTTTTCAATAAAGCTGAAAACACATCTATATAAAAAGACACCAGAACCATAGAGAAAGCTGTTTTTATACCCGTTTTTAAACCCAAGACTTTAGTTCCCCATAAAAGCAACGGTATATTTACCAACAAGGCTAGAAGCCCTATGGATAAGCCCGTTAGTTTATTTGCGACAATACTTAGGCCTAAAACACCTCCAGGAACAATGTTATGCGGAATAATAAAAATAACATATGCGATGGCTAATAGCACAGAACCACCAAAAACCCATGTATAGCTTTTAAGTTCTTTAAGGACAATCTCTTTTTTTAATATGAGTGTTAATTTGTTTTTCATGATTTCATGCAAAAAAAAATTCCTTTGATTATGGTGTTAATCAAAGGAATTTAAAATTATAATTAATTTATTTTATTCTCTTCGATATATAGGGATGTACTTACACATATTTTTACATGTAATTATATTTATCCTACAAATTGATGGCATCTTAAATGACTTCATTTTTAATGTTTTTGTATAAAAAAAGCGTTCTTACTTTTTAGTAGAACGCTTAAATTTATTATTTAAATATATAGTACGTTCTATGGATTGGGATTTCCCCAAATCATCTGACACTTACTATGTATATTATTTTTTCTCATCTTGAAGCGACAAAGTTATTACTAAATTTTAAGGCACAAGATAAATTTCTCTTTTTTTTATGATTTTTTTTCGGAAGTCATTATTCCCATTTAAATATTATAAAAATGAAAATATAATTTTAGAAATTGAATCTTTTAAAATTCAACTATCTTTGTAGAAAATATGAATACATGTCGTTTAAAGACTTACAACTTATTGATCCCCTTTTAAAAGCCATTGAAGAACAAGGTTATAAAACACCTACTCAAGTTCAAAAAAAAACCATTCCATTAGTTTTAGCAAAGAAGGATGTTATTACTTCTGCTCAAACAGGAACTGGAAAAACAGCTGCTTTTGCTTTGCCTATATTACAGTTGCTTTCTGAAAAACCAGAAGCTTCCAGAGGTGGAAAAACAATTAAGGCGGTTATTGTAAGTCCTACTAGAGAATTGGCACTTCAAATTGGGAATAATTTTAAAGCTTACGGTAGACATACGCATCTAAGATCCACGGTTATTTTTGGTGGGACTCCTATTGAACCTCAAATAGATGTTTTAACTAAAGGTGTTGATATTTTAGTAGCGACTCCTGGACGTTTAATCGATTTACAAAAACAAGAATTTATTGACCTCGATGATGTTGAAATACTGGTTTTAGACGAAGCCGATTTAATGTTAGACATGGGATTTATTGATGATGTTAAGAAAATTGTTAGTTTATGTCCGAAAGAAAAACAAATTTTATTGTTTTCGGCAACCATGCCATATAAAGTAGAGCAATTAGCAAATACTATTTTAAATACGCCAGAACGTATAGAGATTCATACCACTTTATCTTCTGCAAATAATATTGGTCAAGTTTTATATTACGTACCAAAACGAAATAAAATAGAACTGTGTTTACACTTATTACGAAATGAAATAAAAGGAAGTATTTTAATTTTTAGACGCACCAAATTTGGAGTTGATAAATTAGAGCAGACTTTATTAAAAAACGAATATCAGGTAGAAACGCTTCATGGAGATAAGTCTCAAGGCGATAGACAAACAGCTTTAAAAAAGTTTAAAAGCGGAGGCGTAAATATCCTGATTGCTACGGATGTTGCGGCACGTGGGATAGATATCAATGAATTGGATGCTGTAATCAATTTCGATTTACCTAATATTCCTGAAACTTATGTCCATAGAATTGGTAGAACTGGACGTGCAGGAAATTCTGGAATGTCTTACTCTTTTTGTGCTGCAGACGAGAAAACCTATGTGCAAAGCATACAACAGTTGCTACAAATACAAATTCCTGTTGAAGAAGCACATCCTTATCCGTTAGATCCAAATACAAAAGCTGAAATTCATAAATCGAGCCAAACCACTAGTAACCATAAAAAAGGACGTAAAAGCGCCGCTTCAAGAAAGAAAAAGAAACGTTGGTATTAATTTATTGGATGTTGTAGAGTTGTTAGCTGTTGGGTGTAGAGTCTCTGGCTTTATTTAATTAGAATTTAGTCTTTTATCAAAATAACTTTTAAGCATGGGTATTTGTATACAAACCATCATACTTAAAAGCATGATGCCATACATGGTTGTTGTTCCTAATTTAAATCCAGAAAACGGATTGGAAAACTTCAGCTTAGAAATAAGATTGAAATCTTTGGTAATAAACCAACTATTTTGTTGTGTATCTGCAGAAAGAAGGACAAATAGAATCAATGCAATTACACTTGCAAAAACAGCAAACCAAACCTTCTTGGAAATTAAAGGCTCATAAACTGTTACTTTACTTTTAGCAGTAACCTGTTGCATGACAAGAGATGTAAAATCAAATGAAGGAGATTCTAAAACAGAATCCTTCATGGCTTTATCCACTAGTTTTTCTATGTATTTATCTACGTTCTCTTTCATAATGCTCAATAATTTCGGGTTCCAAACGCTCTTTTAAAATAGCTGTTAATTTTTTTCTACTCCTAAAGAGTTTCACTTTTACGTTATTAGCTGTTAAACCAACAACTTTCGCAATTTCATCTAAAGATTGATCTTCAAAATAATATAAAGTAATTAAAAAACTTTCTTCACTTGGTAACAAATACAAACAATCCTGAATGGCTTGTTTACGTTCAGTGGCAACCATGTTTTCTAAAGCGTTATCTATGGTTTTTACTTGATGTTCTGTATATTCATCAATAGCAACTTCGTTATATTTTCTTTTATTTTTTTTAATTCTATCTAAACAGGTATTATAAGCTACCTTATAAATCCAAGTCGAAAATTTTGAATCGCCTTTAAATTTAGACAACGACTTATAGGCTTTTATAAAGGTATCTTGAGAAACTTCTTCTGCTTCTTCCCTATGTTTTAACATTCGTAACGCCAAAGTAAACACCAACTCTTTATACCGATCTACTAAAATTGCAAATGCATTCGTATCGCCTTCAGTAATTTGATTGATGAGTATTTGGTCGTTGTTGGTGGTCATTTGATATTAAGACGCCAATTGATTATATATGGTTACACTTTTATTCATATTATATTTAAAAAACTATTTTTTTACTTTTTTTGTAACCTAAACTCAAAACGCATCGTCATAAGCTATGAACACATTAAAATTAATCAATTAAAAACAAACAGTTATGGGATCAGAATTAATTATTATTCCAATTATATTTGGAGCAATTTTCGGAGTTTTTTACTTATTCTTTTCAACAAGAAATAAAGAACGATTAGCACTTATTGAAAAAGGTGCCGATGCCAGTATTTTTATGAAAGGCAGACAAAGTACAGCTCCTATTTGGAAAGTCTTTATTTTAAATCTTGCTCTAATATTAATGGGTATAGGAATAGGTATATTCATCGCTTCTTTACTAGATAATTACACCTCATTAGATAATGATGCTGTTTATCCTTCAATCATTTTCTTTATGGCAGGAGCAGGTTTATTTGTAGGTTTTAAAATGACTAAAGATCTAGACAAAGAGTAATTTATTACATTTTACACGCTTTTTAACCTGCTAATTAATCAATAGCAGGTTTTTTTATTTTAATTAATTTAGATTTAGAATCTGTATCTTTAAAGCTTATAAATTATTTGTAGCCTTTAATAACATGTTAAAACAAATTACCTTTTTATTCCTTTTACTTGCTTCTTTTAATTGTTACTCGCAAACAACAATTATAGATTCTCAAACAAACTATCCTGTTTCTTATGCCACCATTTCTTTTGGAGATGGACAAGGTGTTTTTGCTGACGATGAAGGGCAATTCCTTTTTACAGAAAAAATGTATCCAGGTATCGACTCGCTTTTTGTATCTGCTTTAGGATTTAAAGATGTCCATATTGCTATAGTAAATTTAAAAGAGACCCTTTTACTAGAACCACATGTGGATCAATTAGATGAAGTAGTTGTAAAAGCCAAAATAGACAGAAAATATAAAGAAGAAACTATTGAACCTTTTCTGGACGACGATTATTATAAATGCTGGCTTCCTACCATTGAATCTGAAATTGCCGTTTATTTTAAAAATCCAGATAATAAACTCAAGAAATTATCGGAAGTCCACTTCCCTATTGCCCTGGAATCTATTGATTGGGAAAAGAGAGACAAAGCAAATGCTGAAAAGAAACCCTTTTCAACTCTCTTTAAAGTTAATATCTATAGCAATGAAAATGGCTATCCCGGAAAACCTTTAACCTTTCAAAATATGGTCTTTAGAGTGACAGAAAAAAATGGTGATGCATATGTTTTAGATGTAACAGATAAAGATATTTATATTCCAGAATCTGGAATATTCGTATCTCTTCAGGTATTAGGGTATACCGATGAAGCTGGGAAATTATTACCAAATAAAAAATATAAAGAAATTAAATCTAGAGGTGTTATTGTTAGAATTCCAACCAATTTTAGACCACTACTTCCATTTACTGACGAGATCCCAGCATCCAACACTTATATAAAACGTGTTTTTGTAAATAGAAATCAATGGATTCAGTTTAAAGAAGGAAATGTGGAAGATTCCAGCTTACTTACTGCTGGACTGAATAATTATGGTATGGGAATTACTTTTAAAGTTTATAAAGATGAATAATCCTTGGCATTTATATCTTATGGCACTTATTTACGTTTTTGCTGGCATCATGCATTTTGTAAAACCCAAAATGTATATGCGGATAATGCCAAACTATTTACCAAATCATAAATTATTAGTTTCATTAAGTGGTTTTGCTGAAATTATATTAGGAATAGCCTTGTGTTTCGAAAAAACCAGAACTTTTGCCGTTTATGGTATTATAGCCATGTTGGCCGTGTTTTTGTTAGTACATGTATACATGCTTTCTAGTGAAAAGGCAGGTGCAGGAATCCCAAAATGGATTTTAATTTTAAGACTTCCACTCCAATTAGTACTCATGGCTTGGGCTTATTTCTATGTATAACTTGTTTTTAAAATGAAAAAAAACGAACTTCGTAAGCCTCAATTTTTACAAAAATTCAATTAATATTTTATATGAAAATGTCCTTCAAATTATTACTTAGTAGTTTATTTCTAATATGCTATAACATGTCCTTTTCCCAGGAAAAAGCCGTTCCTGTTTTTGAAAATGGCGAAGCTCAAATTGTCCCTGAATTCAGTAAACCAGACACCTGGATAAGAACAGATTTATGGGTTGAAACAGAATTCGACACAGATGGAGATGGCAAACTAGACCGTATGCATGTGGATGTAACAAGACCACCACAAACAGAAACTGAAGGTTTAAAACTACCAATTGTTTACGAATCGAGTCCTTATTTTGCTGGTGTTGCTCCAGATCTACCTGGTTCGTTTTGGGACGTAAAACACGAATTGGGAGTTCCTGCAGGACCTCGGGTACATCCAGAAGTAAAGAGAATTGGTCAAAGACCCATTATTTCAAATTCGCAAATTTTAAAATGGGTTCCAAGGGGTTATATCGTAGTTCATTCTTCGTCTCCAGGAACAGGTTTTTCAGATGGTTCTCCTACTGTTGGAGGAGAGAATGAATCTTTAGCTCCAAAAGCTGTTGTACAATGGTTAAATGGAAAAGCCAAAGGGTATACAGAACGCGAAGGCAACGAAGAAGTATTTGCCTACTGGTCTACCGGAAAAGTAGGAATGACAGGAACGTCTTATAACGGGACTATTCCTTTAGCAGCTGCAACTACTGGAGTTGAAGGTCTGGAAGCTATTATTCCTATTGCTCCTAATACCTCTTATTACCATTATTACAGATCGAATGGCTTGGTTAGATCTCCTGGAGGTTATTTGGGAGAAGATGTCGATGTTTTATACGATTATATTCACAGTGGAGAAGTTTCTAAAAGAGCTTATGGAAATCGCGTTATTAGAGACAACGAGATGAAAAATGGGATGGATAGAATAACTGGAGATTACAACGAATTCTGGGCACAACGTGATTATTTAAATCATATGAAACCCATGAAAGCGGCTTTATTAATGTCTCATGGCTTTAACGATTGGAATGTGATGCCAGAACATAGTTATAGAATTTATGAGCAGGCAAAAAAACAAGGCATTCCTGCACAAATTTATTATCATCAATACGGACATGGTGGACCACCTCCAATTTCCATGATGAACAGATGGTTTACACATTATTTACATGGTGTTGACAATGGTGTTGAAACAGATGCCAAAGCTTGGATTGTAAGAGAAAATGACAAACCAGACAGTCCAACTTCTTATAAAGAATATCCTAATCCGGATGCTTCTATGGTAGATATGCACCTTCATGCTAGCGGCTTAAAAGTTGGTACTTTATCACCTAAACAAGCTAAAGATCATGGGAAGGAAACCTTGGTGGACGATTATAATTTTTCAGGTGATGATTTAGCACAGGCAACCAGTTCAAACCATCGTTTATTATACGTAACTCCTACACTTACGGAAGATGTGCATATTTCTGGTTTAACAAAATTAACCATTACTCTTTCTAGCAATAAACCAGAAGCAAATCTATCTGTATGGTTGGTATCCTTACCTTGGAATGCTGAAGAAAATGCTAAAATTACAGATAATATTATTACACGTGGTTGGGCAGATCCTCAAAACTATAAATCAATCTCTGAAGGAGAGGCAATGGAACTAGGTAAATCTTATACCATGACCTTCGATTTACAACCAGACGATCAAATTATTCCTAAAGGTCAACAAATAGGCTTGATGATTTTTTCTAGCGACAGTCAATTTACTATTTTACCAAAACCAGGAACAGAATTAACCATAGACTTAGATAAAACGGTTCTTAGTTTACCTGTAGTTGGTGGCTTAAAAGCTTTAGAAAACGCTTTAAAAGAAAATTAAAAAAACTCACGATATTGCATCATTCTAAAATCCAGGGTATTAAATTCTGGATTTTTTTGTTTGAGGTGTTTATATAATGGCATGCTACCAACGGCTCGATTTGCAGCTCCAGAAGGCGCTGTTAAAGAAACTGTTTTGATGATTCTTTTGTCATTCAGAGCGCCATGCCAGCCGGCAGGCAGGAAGCGAAGAATCTTATCATTTAAATTACTTGTTTGAGATTCTTCGCTACGCTCTGAATGACAAACGTTTTGCTCTGAATGACATAGTTCAAATTGATGAATTCTAGGAACTTCATTAGAAACTAATTCTAGTTTCATATTATGCTCTTTTAAATGTCTTCTAAAAAAATACTCCGGACCATTTTTACTATTGCCTCCAGTAAATAGTAAAGTATCTACCTTTGGATGCTTTTGTAAGTAACCAATTAAATCTCTTAAAACTATGTTTTGCATGCCTAAATCGGAAGCATCTATTTTTTCACGTTCGGCACTTTCAACAATATCACAAATGCCTATATTTCTGTTGATTAAAAACTGTTTTCTTTGAATTATAGCTTCCTCAGAAATTTCATATTTTAGGTTTAATTGAAATAATTGATCTAAAATTTTCCATAACTGTCCGTCACTACTTCCATAGCAAAAATCGACATCTGCTGGTTTTAAATCTCCAATAGTAAATCTTGGAGGAGGTAAGGTTCCAACTATTAATTTGGTGGCATTTTCTGGAATAAATGGTTTGTATGGATGCTGATGTTTAAACAAAATTTTTCTTGTTTTATAGATCTAAAATGTGTACTTTATAGCAACAAAAGTAAGTTTAATTAAATGAGATTCCCGCCTTTGCGGGAAAGTACTATGGGAAAAGGAGATAAAAAAACTAGAAAAGGAAAAATTAACAGAGGTTCTTTTGGCGTAAGACGTCCACGAATTAAAAAACGTCCACGTTTAGAAGATCAATTGGATGTTAATAAAAAAGCAACTCCTAAACCTTGATATATTGGGCTAGCTTCCTTCCAATAGCATAAGCCCCTGCAATGGATAATACCACAATACAAATATTAGCAAAAACATAAAGCGTATACAACAACATATCCTCTTTGGAGTTGATGCAAAAAGTATCTGTAATGCAAGCTTCCAATGTTTCTTCATAGATTTGAAGTAATAAAAAACTCATTACAAACAACACTAAAATAGATATCAAGAGATATTGAAGCGTTTTATTCCTAGGTTTTTTACCAGTAGGTTTAAACGCCTTTCGCTGGTCTTCCGTACGCTTATTATCTTGTAAAGACCAAACTGTTTTCTTTGGAGAGTTGTCCATGAAATCTATAATTTTCTAGGTTAAAACCTTTAATATCGTCTAAAGTTTTGGCATTGGTATCAATAATATAGCGTGTCATTAAGCCTCTTGCTAATTTTGCAAAAATCCCAATAGTTTTATAATCGCCATTTTTAAGTTCTTTAAAGTCGATATTGACAACTTGTACTTTTAAGGTTTTGGTGTCAATAGCTTTAAAATATTCATTGCTCGCTAAATTTAAAAAGAGTTCGTTGTCTTCTAACTCATCGTTTAAAGCTTGAGTAACTTTCTTTTTCCAGAATTCATACAGATTTTTATTTTTTCCAATAGGAAGTTTCGTTCCCATTTCCAATCTGTATGCTTGCATCAAATCCAAGGGTTTTAAAACACCATACAAGCCTGAAAGAATTCTAACGGAATCTTGTAATTTATCCAGTTTATTGACATCTAGAGAATAGATATCCAAACCTCTATAAACATCGCCATTAAAAGCATACACAGCTGGTCTGGCATTGTCTTTTGTAAAAGGTACTTGCCAATCTTGGTTGCGTTCGTAATTAAGCTGACTTAATGCAGGTGAAATCTTCATGAGTTCAGATAAACTCTTTGCCGATTTCTTTTTTAGCACTTTATTGATACGTTCTGAATCTGATAAAAACAGTGATTCAGTTGCTTTACTGGTAGGTAATTTAGTTTCAAAATCGAGTGATTTTGCAGGTGATAAAACAAGCTTCATATTTATTACCCACGAAAGTGGGTATCTCATTATAGATTAATAAATAACTTCAATTAAAGGAAAATATTCAAAATTTTTGACCTTTAATTATCTATTCAAAGTTAGTGAATAATCAATAAAATAACGAATTCAAAATGTTATTATGAAGCTAAAAGTATTTGGCTTGTTTATGGTTTTGTTGTGTACTTATTTATTGAAGCACTAAATTAGTATCTCCAGAAATCAAATTCACAAAACAACAATCTCTTCCCACTTTATAACTACTACTAATAACTTCTATATCATTAATAAACCCTTTAAATAGAAGGTCTTTCTCTTGACCATTTACCATAGGACCCGTTATTAATGGATACTCACCTAATTGCTGATAATACTCAAAATTTGCTGGTGACATTGGCGTTGTTAAAACCTCCCCATTTTCAATATCAATCACTTCATAAGAATCTAAAGCAACTGGGTCTTGGTTTTCATCAATTATATAAACATCAATAGTAATAACTACATGTGGGCAAACTGCTTCTTCACATTCATCGACAATACTGTCATCATCACTCTTACATGATATTAAAAAGATTGCTAAAACTGAAAACGTAATGAATGCAATAGATTTGAAGGGGAATTTCATAAGATTTAGTTTTTAAAAAATGTAGATAATAAAATTAAGTTTTAATATTGATCGTAAATCCATTCGTCATTTTCATCATAGGCAAAACTCCAATTTTGATAATTCCCTTCTTGGGTAGGACCTAAAGTTGGTGTGGCATAATAATCATCATTTGGATAATCGTAGTCATTAGAAGTTTCTCTATATTCTGTAAAATTATTTTTAGATAAAGATCTATTAAATGTTTCCTCAAAAATTTGAAGTTTTCTAAATGGGTTTTCAGCAGAATCGTATCCACTGAAATACTGTGTTTCTTTTGTTACAAGAATAGGAAATGGATCAAAAGTAGCTTTTGCAGATGAAATCGAAACTATACTATCTAAATTATCATTTGTGTAATAAAGATTCGATTCTTTAAAATAACGAACAGACCAACCAGCCCCATCTGCTACTTTATTTGAGGTTTTAATAAATGACATTAATTTTCCATCGCTATAGTTGTAATTTGTGGTATCTCTTTCGGGATAATCGTATTGTTCATACTTAATTTTCCGAATCATTCTATTATTAGCATCAAACTCGATAATTCTTTCGTTTTCTCGAACTGAAAGTCCAATAAACGGAACAGCTTTTTTTTCAAGATGTATTTTATTATTAGTATAGGTTAAATCTGTATATAGGGAATCATGTAAATATGCTCCCATACCACTATTAGGATTCATATACACTAAATCTCCATGTCTTTTTGTTATTCTGTTGGAATCATCATAGTCAAAAGTAATTAAATCACTAGACTCTGAATTTGGGAACAAGTGCGTGTTATATTGCGCATAAACTTTGTGGTAACTTTCTATATAAAAATTGTCTACAGGCTCAATAACTTGCTCGCCTGAGTCATCATCATTACTACAACTAAAATTTGTTATTAATGAGATGCATATAGCTAAGTAGAAAAGGGTGTTTTTCATCATTTAGTAGGTTTAAGTTATTGCAATATATATATAACAAAATTTTATAAATATTTTTTTACTTTTTGTCGGTAGGAATTTCCTTCATCTCTAAGTAAACCAACAATTATTTCAATCCTTCTCCTAAAAATATAGTTCTGGAATATTTTGCAAAACTTTCTACATGTCCTGATGCTTCACATAATGTTGCCATTTTTCAATACACAATTGCATATCTTGAGGAATCTCTGTATCGAAACTCATAAATTTCCCCGTTTTTGGATGCACAAACCCTAAAGTTTTTGCGTGAAGTGCTTGCCTTGGTAAGACTTTAAAACAATTGTCAACAAACTGCTTGTATTTGGTAAAGGTGGTTCCTTTAAGGATTCTTTCGCCACCATAACGCTCGTCGTTAAACAAGGTATGCCCAATATGTTTCATGTGTACACGAATTTGGTGTGTACGCCCTGTTTCTAATTTGCAAGACACTAATGTAACATAGCCTAAACGCTCCATAACTTTATAATGAGTTACGGCTGGTTTCCCTTTGTCTTCATCCTCACCAAAAAATACGGTATTCTGTAATCTGTTTTTTGGATGACGGCCAATATTACCTTCAATGGTACCTTCCTCCTCTTCCATGTTTCCCCAAACAATGGCTACATATTCACGTTCGCTAGTTTTATCGAAAAACTGTTTCGCCAAATGTGTCATGGCTTCTTCATTTTTTGCAACCACCAAAAGACCACTGGTATCTTTATCGATTCTATGCACCAAACCTGGGCGATTACTGGAATTGTTAGGCAGATTATCAAAATGATAAATCAAGGCATTAATTAAAGTCCCAGAGTAGTTTCCATGTCCTGGATGCACAACCATGCCTGCTTCTTTATTAACAACAAGCAAATCATCATCCTCATAAACAATGTTTAAAGGAATATTCTCTGGCGTTAGTAAATTCTCATAAGGTGGATGTTCGAAAAGCACACGAATCACGTCCGTTGGCTTCACCTTATAATTGGATTTTACAGGAACATCATTCACATAAATGTTGCCACTTTTTGCTGCTGCTTGAATTTTATTACGCGTTGCGTTTTCAATAAAATTCATTAAATATTTGTCTATTCTAAGGGGTTGTTGTCCTTTAACGGCAGTAAAAGAGTAATGCTCGTATAATTCGTCATCACCTTCCTGCTCGGGAGTAAAATCTGTCATATTTATTCTGAAGTTGGTCTGGTTCCATTACCTAAAACCAAATCGATTTTAGAGGTTTTCGGCAACATTTCGCCAGGTTTTATAGGGTGGCCACCAAAGCTCATATCCAAAACCATATCTTTAGCAATATTATCTATATAAGTAAGCTTACCAATTGTAAACCCTAAGGCTTCCAAGGTTGGTTTTGCTTGTCTAAAAGTTCGTTCTTTTAAGTCTGGCACCAAAACTTTTCTATAGCCAGAAGGATTTAGTGTTAAATAAATCTTACGACTTTCCTTTACTTTTTCGCCCGCAATTGGATCTTGTTCAATAACCGAAAATTTTGGGTAATCTGGATTATAATTTGAAGAATCTAAGATTTCCATAACCAGGTTATTTTCTCTCAATTCAATTTCTGCTACTTGTATGGATTTCCCTTTTAATTCGGGAACGTTTTCAAACTCACCATGGTTAGTAGAAACCTTCAACCATTTTAATAAGATGAATACCAAAACGATAATAGCCACAATAGCCAAAGCCAATTGTTTAAAAAACGTTTTACTTTTAAGAAAATTTATAAGACCCATTTAAATTTATTTGTGATGCAAAGATATAAAAACAGAACTGTTTTTTCTTTTGCTTTTAATATGATATTTTAGCTTAACTAATAAACCACTTGTTTTATTGTAATTTTAGTTACTAATTAAAGAGATCCCCAGAGTTTTGGGACATAGCATATGAAAAAAAATATTGCCATCATCATGGGAGGTTTCTCCAGCGAATATGAAATCTCATTAAATAGCGGCAACGTTGTTTACCAAACACTTAACACGAAAAAATATGACATTTACAGAATTCATATTTTTAAAAATAAATGGGTTTATGTCAATGAAAATGATGACGAATTTCCTGTAGACAAAAACGATTTCTCCATTATAGTTGACAATAAAAAAATCACTTTTCATTGTGTTTTTAATGCCATTCATGGAACTCCAGGCGAAGATGGCCACATGCAAGCTTATTTAAAACTTTTAAGCATTCCACAAACCAGTTGCGAGATGTACCAAGCCGCACTTACTTTTAACAAACGCGATTGTTTAAGTGTGTTGAAGCCTTATGGTATTAAAACTGCTGCAAGTTTTTATGTGAATTTAGGAGACAAAATTGATGAAGATGCCATTGTAAAAAAGGTGGGTTTACCATGCTTCGTTAAAGCCAATAAAGCTGGAAGTAGCTTTGGAATTAGTAAAGTGTATAAAAAAGAACTTTTAAATGAAGCCATAGAATTTGCCTTTAAAGAAGATGATGAAATTATTATAGAATCTTATTTAGATGGTACAGAAGTATCTGTTGGCGTTATTAAATACAAAGGAGAAACCAAAGTTTTACCTATTACTGAAATTGTAAGCGACAATGATTTTTTTGATTATAAAGCGAAGTATTTAGGTGAATCTAAAGAAATTACGCCAGCTAGAATTTCAAAAGAGCAAGAAGAAAAAGTTATTAAAGTTGCCAAGCAGGTTTACGATATTCTAAAAATGACAGGTTTTAGCCGAAGTGAATATATTTTTAAAGATGGAGAACCTCATCTATTAGAAGTTAATACGGTTCCGGGATTGACCAAAGCCAGTATTTTACCTCAACAAGCCGCTGTTGCAGGAATAAGTTTATCCGAATTGTTTGAGAATGCCATTGAAGAAAGCCTAAAATAATCTACAGTGGCAGTAATCAGTAAATAAATATTATATTTGAGAATTGAGATTCCCATCTTCATGGGAATGAAAATGAATTTTCGATGAAAAGAGCACTATTTCCAGGATCTTTCGATCCATTAACATTAGGACATTTTGATATTATTAGTCGTGGGGTCCACCTATTCGATGAAGTTGTGGTTGCCATTGGTATCAATGCTGATAAAAACTACATGTTTACCTTAGAAGAGCGTCAAAAATTTATTGAAGAAGCTTTTAAAGATGAACCTAAAGTGAAGGTGGTTACCTATAAAGGAATGACTATCGATTTCTGTAAAGAAATACAAGCCGGTTTTATACTTCGTGGTTTAAGAAACCCTGCCGATTTCGAATTCGAAAAAGCCATTGCACATACCAACAGAAAACTTTCTAAAATTGAAACTGTATTTCTACTTACTGCTGCAAGAACATCTTATATCAGCTCTAGTATTGTTCGTGATGTTATAAGAAATCAAGGTGATTATACCGTTTTGGTTCCTAAAAGTGTAAAAATAAAATAACTGCTATTTTAAATTACTTCTAGGATCTAAATCGAGACTAATTATGGTCTAATTTAGAATATATTAAAATCAAATCTAATAGCTAGTTGCAAATTAAATGTATAAAAAAAGCTGCCTTAATTATAAGGCAGCTTTTCTATTTTACTAAATGTTAGTGTACTTAGTTTGAAACTACAATTTTCTTAGTTTCAGTAACATTGTTGTTAGTTATCTTACAGATATAAATACCTGCTGGTAAATTCTCAACACTAAAGTTAGCTTTATATTTATTTCCAGCAACTACTTGTTGACTGAAAAGTGTCGTAACATTTTTACCGAAATAGTTATATAATTCAATACTTGCATTCCCATTTTGAGTAGCTACAAAATTAACAGTAGCAGAATTACTTACAGGATTAGGATAAACTTTAGTCTCCATAGTTGGCTCAACTTCTACAATATTTTCAGTAGGATTTTCTAAGGTTACATAAGATTCACAAGTACCAATAATGATAACACCATCTAAATCATATCCGTCATTTGTAGTTGACATTTCGTTATTATTAACAACTTTTACGTAATTAATATACTCGAAGTCTCCTGCGTCAGAAATATCAATCGTATTATCTGCTTTACAAACAGTACCTGCAAAATGCCAGCTAAAGCTATCAAAAGAAACATACACATCGGCATATTCTGGGTAAGACCCACAACTACCATTTTGATTAAATGAAGTTTCGATAAACTGTAAATCATCTCCAGGAACGTTTTGTACTGCACCATCAAACGATAATTTTATTTTTCCACCGTAACCAAGAGTTGTAAACACACCATATTCATCAGTTCCTTCAGGATATCCAAGAACATTACTTGGGTTCTCAGTTCTGATAGCATCAATAGTTCCACCAGAAAGTGTTGTACCTTCAGTATAACTTAAAACTTGAGAAGCTGAACAACGAGCAAAAACAACATCTGCTGGCTCACTACATCCATTAATAGCAATAACACCATCTAGATCATAACCATCTACTGATATTGATCCTGTAGGCGTAGTATCTTCAATTTTCACATGTGTGATATAAGATAATAAATGAGGTGTTAACGCATTATCAATGTCAAACATTGCAGATTCATTAGTGTAAGCAGTACCTACATAGTAAAAATCAACACCGTTTTGAGATACATAAACATCAGCAGATTCAGGATAAGAACTAAATGTTCCATTTCCAAAAGTAGTTTCAACAACGATTAAGTCATTTCCAACTTCATTCATTACTACTCCATCAAATTCAATATATACTTTCCCACCATAACCAAGTGACACAAAGTTTTCAGTATTATCATCTTGTGGTTGTCCTAAAGCTTTAGAAGGATCAATTCTTAATGGATTAGTCATAGCTGAACCATCATTCTTTAAACCAGGGTAATAAGCCATTACTTCTGCTCCATAACATTCTTCTATAAGTTCTTGACATCCATTTATAGCAATTACACCATCTACATCATAACCATCAGGAGAAGTAGCTGTATTTGTAATTTTAATTTGAGAAACATATTCAAGTCCTAGACCAGAAAAATCTATAGCTTCATCTAAACAAATCTCACCATAAGTAACCCATGTAGATCCATCTTGAGACAATTCAATTAAAGCTCTTTCTGCAGAAGAATTACAAGTATCACCTCCAAAAGATGTTTCATAAATCATAAAATCATTTCCGGCAGCGTCATAAACGACACCATCAAAACCAAGAATGATGTAACCATCAACTCCAAGAGAAACAAAACCTCCCGCAGCATTAGATGCATCTGGTTGATAAAGTGCCATTAATGGATTTGAACGATCAGCTCCAATTGGGCTACCATTTGTCATTGTTCCTTGTTGGAAAGAAACAACTTCAGATGCATAACATTCTTCCGTTGGAAAATAAGTAGTTTCAGGGGAATTAACAGCATCGAAATTGCTTGATGCATTTACCGAAAGAGATGCGGCTATCGCACACAAACTCGGAAAAATAAATTTAGTAAATCTTTTCATGAGGTTTTTAGATTAATTAATAGAATACAAATATTCAAAAGTTGTATTGTCTTACAAAAATTAATCGTGTAAATCACATTTAAAATCGACCAAAAGGAAATTACTGTCTAATTAAACGTTGAGAGTCATCAAATACGCGTAAAATAGTTGACATAAAACAGTAATTACGACTTTCTTACCAGCTTAAAACTTATACTCAGAAAGAGGTTTTGGGAAATCTTCAGGATTGGCTGCCAAATGATATCTTGGATCGTCTATATCTTCAACAATAACCTCCTTGAATTTGGGACTAGCTTTATACATTAAAATTTTACAATCTTCACTTAAATGCTTAAGCTTAATAACCTTACCTTCAGCTTCATATTTTTCTACAATATTAAAAATAGCCTCTAAAGCTGAATGATCGCTAATGCGGGATTCCACAAAATCAATTTCAACATTTTGAGGGTCGTTTTTCACATCAAACTTCTCATTAAATGCTGTAATACTTCCGAAGAATAATGGGCCCCAAATTTCATACACTTTGGTACCATCTTCTTTTATGCGTCTACGAGCGCGAATGCGTTTGGCGTTTTCCCAAGCAAATGACAATGCAGATATAATAACACCAACAAATACTGCAATAGCTAAATCGAAAATAACAGTTACTGCAGAAACAATAACTAAAACAAAAGCATCAGATAAAGGAATTTTTTTGATAATTCTAAAACTTGACCAGGCAAAAGTTTCAATAACCATCATAAACATAACCCCTACCAAAGCTGCTATTGGCACTTGCTCGATTAACTTATCTGTAAATAAAATAAATGATAGCAGAGTTACTGCCATCATGATTCCAGACAATCGGCCACGTCCGCCAGCATTGATATTGATAACCGTTTGACCAATCATACCACAACCACCGGTTCCGCCAAAAAGACCAGACATAATATTTCCAGTTCCTTGTGCAATACATTCTTTATCGCCATTTCCTCTAGTGTCTGTTAATTCATCCACTAAATTCATAGTCATTAGCGACTCAATTAAACCTACAGATGCTGCTAAAAAGGCATATGGTAAAATAAATTTCAAAGTATCTAAATTAAAAGGAAGGTTTTGCCAAAGTTCTAAATTTGGTGTTGGAAATTCTCCTTTCAACCCTGTTCCACCACCTTCAATTATATAAGACCCAACTGTAGTTACATCTAAATTAAAACCTATAGCTATTAAGCTTGTAATTAAAATTGCCGTTAATGCGGCAGGTACTTTTTTAGTGATTTTTGGTAAACCCCAGATAATTCCCATGGTTAATAATACCAAGCCTAACATGACATAAAGTTCCGTTCCTTGCATAAAGGTGTTGACATATTGTTTTACGCCATCACCTGAAATCTCAAGGGTTTTATGTGAAAACATTTTTACTTGTGCCCAAAAAATAACAATGGCAAGTCCGTTAACAAATCCAAGCATTACTGGGTGAGGAATTAATCGTACAAAGCGTCCTAATTTAAAGACACCCGCCAGAATTTGAATAATTCCCATTAAGATTACACAGGCCATTAAATAGAAGAAACCCATGTTTTCTATTGGTTGATCGAAAAGCATCCCTTTGGTATGTCCATCTGCAATCATGGTTACAAAAATAACAGCAACAGCACCAGCAGCACCAGAAATAAGCCCTGGTCTTCCACCAAAAATCGCAGCAATTAATCCGATGATAAACGCACCTGATAGTGCCATTAGTGGATCTATTTGCGCAACAAAAGCAAAAGCAACCACTTCTGGAATCATTGCTAATGATACGGTAATACCACTTAATATATCATTTTTAGGATTACTTGTGAATTTTCGAAAAAACTGGGTCATCATTCTTTTTTTTGAGGGTGCAAAAATAGACTTAATATGGTTAAACACAAGGTTATATTCTTTTAAATTGTTTAGTTTTATACTTTAAATTCTTATTATGAAAAAAATTATTGTCTTAATTATTACCTCTTTGACATTCAGCTTTTTAATGTCTCAAACCTCAGAACAATTTATTACAACCTTTGAAAAAAGTGGTGGAATAGAAACGGCAACTTATCAAGAAGTCATTCGTTTTTATGAAAATTTAGCAAAAATCTATCCTGAAATTTCAATGCAGGAAATGGGTAAAACCGATTCTGGAGAACCTTTACATATTGTTATTTTTAGTAAGAATTCGGATTTTAATTTTTCAGAAATAAGAAAAAACAAACGGGTTTTATTAATTAATAATGGAATTCATCCAGGAGAAAGTGATGGTATTGATGCCACCATGATGTTGTATCGAGATTTAGCTCAAGGAAAAATAAAAGCTCCCAAAAACACCGTTTTAGTAACTATTCCAATTTACAATATTGGTGGTAGTTTAAACAGAAACACGGGATCTAGAGCCAATCAAAATGGTCCAAAAGCATATGGTTTTAGAGGTAATGCTAGAGATTACGATTTAAATCGGGATTTTATAAAAAGTGATACGGACAATGCCAAAAGCTTTGCAGAGATTTTTCACTTGGTACAACCAGATGTCTTTATTGATAATCATGTAAGCAATGGTGCAGATTACCAATATGCATTAACTCATTTATTTACACAACACAATAAACTAGGTAACACTTTAGGCGACTATATAAATACTGAAATGATGCCTGATTTGGAAGAAAAACTTGCTAAAAAAGATTGGGATATTACGCCTTATGTCAATGTCTTCAATCAAGTTCCCGAAATTGGCTTCAGTCAGTTTATGGATTATCCAAGATACTCCACAGGATATGCGGCTTTATGGAATGTTTTAGGCATGATGGTTGAAACACACATGCTAAAACCTTATAAGCAACGTGTGGAAGGCACCTATGAATTGATGATTAGCATGATTGAAATTACCGAAGAACAAGGTGAAACCATTTCGGAATTAAGAAAAAAAGCGTTTCAAGAGTTTGAATTAAAGAACACCTATCCTTTAGAATGGGTTATTGACACAACAGAAACAACAACTTTAAATTTTAAAGGCTTTGAAGCCAATATGATTACAAGTGAGGTTACGGGTTTAGATCGTTTAAAATACGACAGAAGAAAACCGTTTACTAAAGAAGTCATTTATCAGAATTACTTTAAGCCTAGTGTTGAAATCTCAGTTCCAAAAGCATATATTATTCCTCAAGGTTGGCATGATGTTATTGGCTTACTAAAATTGAATAAGGTAGAAATGACACGTTTTAAGAATGACACCACTCTAACGGTTGCTTCCTATAAAATTGCAGAATTTGAAACCCGAAAAAGTGCTTATGAAGGACATTATAAACATGACAATACAACCGTTCATATTTTTGAAGAACAAGTCAGCTTTAGAAAAGGAGATTATTATGTTATAACAAATCAAAAAGCAAAACGTTATTTATTAGAAACTTTAGAACCACAAGCACCAGATTCCTTTTTTAACTGGAATTTCTTCGACACGATTTTACAACAAAAAGAAGGTTTTTCACCCTATGTTTTTGAAGATACTGCCAAAGATTTGTTAGATAATAATGTACAACTTAAAACCGAATTTGAAAAGAAAAAAGCAAGCGATAAAAGTTTTGCTTCCAATTGGTACGCACAACTAAACTGGTTGTATGAACGTTCTAATCATGCAGAAAACGCCTATATGCAATATCCCATTTATCGCTTAAATTAATTAAAATAATTTTTAATTTTGGAATATAAATTCGATTACATTTACATAAAAATTACTCATATTATATGAAACCACAAGACATTGAAAATATTGAATTACAATATCTTACTTTAGACGATTATCAAGAGCTTAAAGGCGCCATGCAACTAGCATATAGTTCGATGCCTAATTTGTATTGGAGAGAAAATCAAATAAAAACACTTATTGACAAGTTCCCTGAAGGCCAGGTAGTTATTAAAATTAATAACCAAATTGCTGGATGTGCTCTATCAATTATTGTGGATTACGATAGTATTGATGATATCCACACATACGAAGACATAACAGGCAATTACACCTTCGACACACACGATGCCGCCTTGGGAGACGCATTATATGGTATCGATGTGTTTATAAAACCTGAATTTCGTGGTCTGCGTTTAGGGAGACGTTTATATGATTATAGAAAAGAGGTTTGTGAAAAATTAAATTTACGAGGCATTGCTTTTGGTGGGAGAATACCAAACTTCCATAAATATTCGAAAGAAATGACTCCAAAAGAATATATAGACAAGGTAAGAAGAAAAGAAATTCATGATCCTGTTTTAAACTTTCAAATTTCAAACGATTTTCATCCTGTAAGAATTTTAAAAGGTTATTTAGAAGGTGATGAGGCTTCTGGAGAATATGCCGTTTTATTAGAATGGGATAATATTTATTATGAAAAAGCCTCAAAAAAAGCGGCTACCAAAAAGAAAATTGTTCGTTTAGGTTTAATTCAATGGCAAATGCGATTGTATAAAGACTTAGAAGAATTGATGCATCAGGCGGAATATTTTATCAATGCTGTTTCTGGGTATCGTTCAGATTTCGCATTATTCCCAGAGTTTTTTAATGCGCCTTTAATGGCAGAAAACAATCATTTATCAGAGTCTGAGGCTATTAGAGAATTAGCGAAATTCACACCTGTTATTGTTCAGAAATTTTCTGAATTTGCCATATCGTATAACATCAATATCATTACTGGAAGTATGCCAGAAATTAAAGATGGCTTACTTTACAATGCAGGTTATTTATGTAAGAGAGACGGTTCTGTGGAACGCTACGAAAAACTTCATGTTACTCCAGACGAAGCCAAAATTTGGGGTATGCAAGGTGGTACGCAATTAAAAGCTTTCGATACTGATTGTGGGAAAATTGGAATTTTAATTTGTTATGATTCTGAATTCCCAGAATTAAGCAGATTATTGGCAGACGAAGGTATGGATATTTTATTCGTTCCTTTTTTAACAGATACTCAAAACGGGTATTCCAGAGTGAGACATTGTGCACAAGCCAGAGCCATTGAAAACGAATGTTACGTAGCAATTGCAGGAAGCGTTGGAAACTTACCAAATGTACATAACATGGATATTCAATTTGCGCAATCTATGGTTTTTACACCTTGCGATTTTTCATTTCCTGCAAACGGAATAAAGGCTGAAGCAACTACCAATACGGAAATGATTTTAATTGCTGATGTAGACATCGATTTACTTCGAGAATTAAACCAATTTGGTAGTGTAAGAAACCTAAAAGACAGACGTAAAGATTTATTTGAACTGCGTAAAAAATAATATTCATAACGTGTAAAAGCTATTGAAAAATACTTTAATTTTAATTATTATAAATCGCGATTTCGCTATAAATGAATAAATACATTGTTGTCAATCAACCTGAAAAATGGCATTTTTCGATTGAGAATATTACCGTAATTTCTTCGCAAGAATATCTTACAAATCCGAAGTATTCTTTACTTAAAAAGGCTAGAATTTTCAACCTATGCAAAGACTACTCTTATCAGTCTAAGGGGTATTATGTGTCACTTTTAGCTGAAGCTAGAGGGCATTTGGCCATCCCTACAGTTATGAATCTTGTCGATTTAAAAGCCTTAAAATTAGTCCGAATTGTTTCCGACGAATTTGACGATGTCATTCAACAAAGTTTAAAAAACATCAAGTCGCAAGAATTCACTTTAAGTATTTATTTCGGTCAGAATGTGGCTCACAAATACAAAGAGTTGAGTGCTTTGTTTTACAAGCATTTTCAGGTGCCATTTTTACGTGTAAAATTTAACCATACCACCAAATGGAACGTTCAAAGTATTCGCGCAATATCAGAATCTGAAATCCCTGTGGAACACATGGAAAGCGTGATGGTATTTGCCAATCAATATTTTTCTAAAAAACGTTATGACACGCCAAAGCTAACAAAATCTGATTTCGATTTAGCTATTCTAGTAAATCCTAACGATCCAGCTCCTCCAAGCAATCAAAAAGCCTTAAAAAAGTTTATCGAAGTTGCTGAAAAGATGAATATCTATGCGGAAATTATAGAACCAAAAGATTTATCGCGATTGTCATCGTTTGATGCTTTATTTATTCGTCAGAGTACAGAAGTCAATAATGAAGCCTATGCCTTTGCCAGAAAAGCGCAGCAAGATGGTATTGCTATAATAGATTATCCAGATGCCATTTTAAAATGTTGCAACAAGGTTTATATGGCAGAAGCCTTAAACAATGCCAACATAGATACGCCAAAAACAGTTATTGTACATAAAGACAATAGAAACGATGTTATAAAACAAGTTGGTTTGCCATGTGTTTTAAAAGCACCAGATTCTACCTTTTCTTTTGGTGTTAAAAAAGCTAAAACTGAAGAAGAATACAACAGTTTGGTATCAAGTATGCTAAAAGAATCAGATTTAATTATAGCACAAGAATTTTGTCCTTCGGATTACGATTGGCGCATTGGGATTTTAGACGACAAACCCTTCTTTGCATGCAAGTATTACATGGCAAAAGGACATTGGCAAATCTATAATTGGGATGCTAAGAAAAAAGACGATCAGGATGGAAATGCCGATTGTTTGCCAATAGAAGATGTGCCACAGAAAGTATTAGATATGGCTTTAAAATCGGCCAGATTAATGGGGAAAGGACTTTATGGCATCGATATAAAAGTGGTGGATAACAAACCTATGGTTATTGAAATTAACGACAACCCTAACATTGATCTTGGTGTCGAAGACAGATATTATGGAGACCTTATTTACACCGAAATTCTTACGGCTTTAAAAAATAGATTAGATTAACATGGGTAAAAAATATCATTTATTTGAAGTTTATGGCATTGAATTGGAATACATGCTGGTTTTTAATAAATCTTTTAAAGCCGCTCCAATTGTTGATAAATTGATGATTAGCAAAGTTGGAAATCTTACAGCTGATGTAGAAAATGGTGAGATTGCTTGGAGTAATGAATTGGTTGCTCATGTCGTGGAGTTAAAAACCAACGGACCAACAAATAATTTAAACGATTTATCAGAGTTATTTCATAAAAATGTACTGGAAATAAATACCCTTCTAAAACCATTAGAATCCCATTTATTACCAACTGCTGCACATCCATTATTAAATCCGCTGAAAGATACTGAGCTTTGGAAACATAGTTATAGTGAGGTTTACGAACTCTACAACCGAATTTTTGACTGTAAAGGTCATGGTTGGAGCAACGTACAAAGTACTCACATCAATTTACCTTTTTTCGACGATAAAGAATTTGAAAAACTTCATGCCGCCATACGAATTATTTTACCCTTAATTCCAGGTTTGTGTGCCAGCTCCCCTATTCTAGAAGGTAAAAATACGGGCTTTAAAGATGCGCGTTTAGAATACTATAAAACCAATCAAAAAGAAATTCCAGAATTAACAGGCTTGGTTATTCCTGAACGGGTTTTCACGAAAGTAGATTATTATGCTACCATTTTTGAGCCTATAAAAAAAGCCATTAAGCCGCATGACACCAAGAAAATATTAGATCATCATTTTTTAAATTCTCGTGGAGCTATTGCGCGTTTTGATAGAAATGCCATAGAAATTAGATTGGTGGATATTCAAGAATGCCCAAAAGCAGATATTGCTATTTGTGTGCTTATAATTGAGGTTTTAAAACTGTTGGTTTACAAAAAATTAGCACCTATTCAACAGCAAAAAAAATGGTTAAAACAGGAGCTTTTTGATATTTTAAACCCAATAATAAAAGATGCTGAAATTTATACCATTTCTAACATAGAATATTTAAGTCTATTTCAAGTAGAAGACTCTATTTCGGTAAAAGATTTATGGAAACATCTATATAGTTTGGCTAAAGAAAACATTCATGAATCGCATCATGGTACTCTTGAAACTATTTTGAATGAAGGCACTTTAGCAACCCGAATTTTAAAATCGGTTGGAGATGATTATTCTGAAGGACATATTAAAAAAGTTTATTCAAAATTAGCTAATTGCTTACAAGAGAACACCCTTTTTATACCATGAAACTTGTTTTAACATGTGAACACGGAGGCCATGATATCCCTAAAATATATGACCCTCTTTTTACAAACCAACAAGCTATTTTAGAAACACATAGAGGTTACGATTTAGGTGCGTTGGACTTATTTCATTATTTAAAACCACTTTCAGACTTTTCAATTTCAAGCACAACAAGTCGTTTGTTGATTGAGCTTAACAGATCTTTACATCATTCGAAATTATTTTCAGAATTTTCTAAGACACTTTCAAAAGAAGAAAAAAAACAGCTTATAGAATCTTATTATTTAGTTTATAGGAATAAAGTAGAAAATCAAATCAAAGAATTTATAAATACTGGAGAAACGGTTTTACATCTTTCTGTTCATTCCTTTACGCCTGTTTTAAATGATGAAGTAAGAGATGCGGATATTGGTTTGCTCTTTGATTCTAGAAAAACCTTAGAAAAGCAATTTTGTAAAATCTTTAAAGAGAATTTAAATAACCTAAAATCTGGATATCGCCTCCGATTTAATTATCCATATCTTGGAAAAGCTGATGGTTTCACCACCTATTTAAGAAAACAAATCCCAGAAAATTATTTAGGAATTGAGCTGGAAATTAATCAAAAATTTTCAACTGATAATGTCATGGATTTAAATTTAAAACAAGATGTTTCCACTGCTTTAAAATATTATTTTACAGGAAAATCGAAATAAGTGTTAGGAAAAGCTTCATGTCTTAGGGTAAAATGCCACCATTCTTTTGAATAATTTCTAAAGCCATGTTTTAACATAACGGTTTGCAAAAGCTGTCTATTCGCCTTTTGTTCTTTACAAATGCCCTGATAATTAACCCAAGATGCTTCTCCAAAAAAATCGTAAGGACTGCCCATATCTAAAGGCTTATGAGTATCTGCATCAATAATGGTTAAATCTAAGGTACTACCTCTACTGTGTCCAGATTTTGACGCAATATAACCATCACGAAATAAATATCTTTTCTGAACCTCTGGGTAGAATTCTTGTTTATTTATGGTATCGTTTAAGTTTTTTGCCCATCTCATGAATTGGTTCACGGCTTGTTGCGGTCTATAGCCATCATAAATTTCTAAGCAAAGATTTTGTTCCAATAGTTCTTCTTGGACCAACTTTAACGCTTCAGCAGTTGCCTTCGTTATAATTAACTTATTAGCATAATAACCGTCGATCGTATCTCCTACAAAATTATGAGTAGAATAATAACGCAATTCTACTTCTAAATCTGGAATAACAGAATTTGCATAAACAAATCCATCAGGCAGATTTTTAGTCTCCTGTTTGCTTAGAACAAAAGAAAAAATAAGCGAAATTATTATGGCAATTTTTATTTTCATAGACTTATGGCTAATTTAGAAAAAAAATAAATGATGGATTTGTTTTCTACAGAAAAAACCATTTTTAATCTCCCACAGGCCGAACTTATTTACTTTCCTCAGTTTTATACTCAGATGGAAGCTAGTTCGTTTTTTCACACCTTGATGGAGCAAACTTTATGGCAGCAAGACCAAATTACATTATTTGGAAAAACACATAAGCAACCACGATTAACAGCTTTATATGCTGAAACCAATAGACCTTACTCTTATTCTGGTATCACGATGACACCTCATCCTTTTAATGACATACTATTAAAAATAAAACAAGATGTTGAAGCTATTTCAAAGCATACTTTTAATTCGGTACTACTCAACTTATATAGAGATGGCAACGATAGTAATGGCTGGCATGCAGATAATGAAAAGGAATTAGGCAGTAATCCCGTAATTGCATCTGTGAGTTTTGGAGCAACTCGTAATTTTAAATTTAAACATCGTACTTTAAAACAGGAAAATCACAAGTTGGAATTAAAACATGGTAGTTTATTACTAATGAAAGGAGAGATGCAAAAGTACTGGTTACATCAAATCCCTAAGACTTTAAAACCCACTGAAAAACGTATCAATCTCACCTTTCGATATATTGCATAAAAAAAACCGAGGTCCCTCAACCTCGGTTTAGTTTAATTTGCATCTTTATTATGTAGTTAGATTTAGGGTCTCTAGTATCAACAACATAATGCAAATATTAATTAATTAATCCATTGAACTAAAAAGTAATATTCTAGTACACTTCAAATGTAAAATTATATTTGAATATCAACGTTTAAAAGTCATTAATTTCGATGAAATACACATAAATTTAACATTTGAAGGTAAAATAACACATATATCCGTCCAAATACACAAATAGAAACTCAGAAAATTCAATAATTATATGTCAGATAACATATAATTTTAGACTAATTTTACGTTAAATAGGATTCGTTTAAATCATAATTATCAAAGTTTAAAATTGACTTATCATGAGATTTTTATGATTACTCTCTCCTGAGCTAAAGAAATTGATATTATGAAAGTGCCTGGATATACTAAAAACATTAAATCTAATTATATGAGACTACAGTTTCTAACATTTCTTTTTCTTGGATTAACTAGTACTATTTTTTCACAAGAAATTGTAGTTATAGCTGAGGATATTTCTATAAATAGTATCATTGATGGTACTTTACTAACTCCATCTGCTACGGAAAAACCATCTTTAGCTATCCTTATTGGAGATTCTGGTCCTACGGATAGAAATGGGAATCAGAATTTTCAAAAAAACAATGTTTTAAAAAAACTTGCTGAAGACTTGACTAGTAATGGTGTTGCAACCTTTAGATACGACAAACGCATTGTGAAACAAATTAGAAAAGGTAAGGTAGATAAAAACATCAGTTTCGACAATTTTGTTACAGATGCGGTCTCTATTGTAAATTATTTCAACGAAAAAGGTACTTTTAAAAACATCTATATAATAGGTCATGGTCAAGGTAGTTTGGTTGGCATGCTCGCTTCTAAAGAACATGTTGCTGGATTTATTTCTATAGCTGGATCTGGAAAATCCATTGATCAAGTTATCTTAGAACAAATTAATCTAACTGTCCCAGGACTTACAGAAGAATCTGAAGTGGCATTTCAAATTTTAAAGGAAGGAAAAACTACAACCAACTATCCTCCTGCTCTAGAATCTATATTTAGTATAGAAAATCAAGCTTTTATGAGTAGTTGGATACAGTATAATCCTGAAGAAATGATTAGCGAACTTAACGCTCCAACATTGATTATTAATGGTACCAAAGATTTACAAGTTTCTGCCGAAGAAGCGCAACTTTTAAGTAATGCTTCAAAAAATGGTACCTTATTACTTATTAAAGACATGAACCATGTTATGTTTCCTATTCTTGGAGATGATCTTGAAAACTCCAAATCTTATAATGAGTCCTTTAGAAAAATAAGTCCTGAGTTGGTAACAGCCATTGTTGCATTTATAAAATAAACCTTTCCAATTTTGACCTAAAAAAAGAAAAGCATCCTAAAAGGACGCTTTTCTTAACTAACCAACCAAAAATATGAAATACTACCTTTTTATAAAGTAACCACACTCTGTAAAAAGTTTTTGTGTAGCATCATTTTGTATTATAGTTATTTCAATCATCGTGCCAAACTTAATTTTGTGGTTAACTAATTTATATATATCTTTATGATATCAAATTGATATCATTTTAACCAACTAACTAAATTTATTCACATGAAAGAAGAAAAAATAATCGTTCCAGCGAATGGATACCTTATGCTATTTGTATGCCTTGTATTAATATTTGGAGGAATTACAGCTGCAGTAGTTGCAAAAAGCCCTTGGTTTATATTCGCCATTGTAGCAGGTTTATTCGTTGCATTGGGATTTATAATGGTTCAACCAAATAATTCTAGGGTCCTTTTACTTTTTGGGAAATATGTAGGAAGTATCAAAAAAAATGGTTTTTATTGGACAAATCCGTTTTACACTAAAAAGAAAATTTCACTTAGAGCTAGTAATTTTGATAGCGAGCGTTTAAAAGTAAATGACAAATTAGGAAACCCAATAATGATTAGCACCATTCTAGTTTGGAGAGTTCAAGATACTTACAAAGCGGCTTTTGATGTTGATAATTTTGAGAATTTTGTGCGTGTCCAGACAGATGCCGCGGTTAGAAAATTAGCTAGCATGTACCCATATGACAATTTTGCTGACGAGGGTCTTACTGAAGACATCACACTTCGTTCCAGCGTAAACGAAGTAAGCGAAGCTTTAGAAAAAGAAATTGAAGAGCGTCTATCCATTGCAGGAATTGAAGTTCTTGAAGCTAGAATTGGATATTTAGCTTATGCTCAAGAAATTGCAAATGCCATGTTAAAACGTCAACAAGCAACTGCCATTGTAGCCGCAAGACATAAAATTGTTGAAGGTGCCGTGAGCATGGTTGAAATGGCTTTAGATGAATTAAGTAAAAAACAAATTATAGATTTAGATGAGGAACGAAAAGCAGCTATGGTAAGCAACTTAATGGTTATTTTGTGTAGCGATAAAGATGCGACCCCAATTGTAAATGCTGGAACCTTAAATCATTAATAATAAAAATATGAAAGAATATAAAGTTATTTCCTGGAAAATGGGATTAAGTAAAAATGACGAGCGCTTAGAAGAAGCCCTCAACCAACATGCTATGTCTGGATGGCGCGTAATTCATGTCTCAGAAAATTCGGCTAGGATTGTTTTTGAACGAGAAAGAAACAGATAATCTACAACTTATAAATTATGAAAAAGCTCTCATTATACTTTGCCCTCCTTTTTAGTTTTGTGATGTTTTCCCAAGAAAACATTACTTCCGAAGACATTTTATTAATGAACGACAGCATCCAACTTCCTGGAACTTTAACTTATAATAAGGATTTGAAAAATCAACCCTTAGTTATTTATATTCATGGTTCTGGAAATGTGGACCGGAACGGAAATCAAGCTGGAGTTAATATAAACGGAAATTACATTAAACAATTGGCCGATAGTTTAAATACTAGAAATATTGCTTTTTATAGATACGACAAACGCAGTGCAACCGAAGAAAATTTAAAATTCATGATGGAAAATTTAGATTTTTATGGTTTTGTTGAAGATGCCAATATAGCCATAGCTAATTTTAAAAATGACAAACGCTTTAATAGCATTACATTAATTGGTCATAGTCAAGGCTCCTTGGTCGCTATGTTGGCCGCAGTAAATGGTGTAGATAAATATGTTTCTTTAGCTGGAATAAGCGAAGATATGGGAGATTTCATCATAAATAGCTACCAATTATATAGTGAAGAAATGGGAACTATGGCTAGAGAGCAAATTGAAGAACTTAAAGAAACTGGAACTATTGAAACTGTCAATCCTGCATTGGCTCATTTATTCAGCAAACCAAATCAGCCGTTTTTTATTACTTGGATGGCTTATAACCCTTCAGAAGAAATTAAAAAACTAGAAATCCCTATTCTTATAATTAATGGAACCAAAGATCTTCAAGTAAAAGTTGAAGAAGCAAATAAACTTCATGAAGCGAAACCAGACTCTGAATTAGTGATTATTGAAAACATGAATCACTTATTAAAAAAGATAGAAAAAGATGAGGATAACATGAAATCTTATTATTCACCAGATTATCCATTATCTGAAAAATTAATACATACACTTGATGTTTTTATAAAAAAATAATATGTCAAAAAAGAAAGCCTTTGCGTTAAGAATTAATGAAGAGATGCTGAAAGCTATTGAAAAATGGGCTTCAGACGAGTTTAGGAGCACCAATGGACAGATTGAATGGATACTTATGCAGTATCTAAAAGACAACAATAGAGAACCTAAAAAATCAGAAAAAAAGTGACTTTAAAAGAGTTGCTTTTTTTATACCCATTTATTTTGGTATTTTGCAAGCTCAAATTATAATATATGCAACAAGCTCCTATTTTTACAGACGATACCATTGTTTTTGGACTCCTAATGCTTACGTTAGGTTTTATTTTTTTTACCGAAAATTTAAAAACAGGATTTTGGCCTAAATTTTATAAAATTGTTCCAGGGTTATTTATGGCTTATATGCTGCCTGCTTTATTAACTACCCTAGGACTTATAGCGCCAGAATGGCAAACAACTACAGAGTCGGGAGAGATTGTTGAACATAGCACCAGCTTATATTATGTTTCCAGTAGGTATTTATTGCCTGCCGCTTTGGTACTAATGACTTTAAGCATCGATCTAAAAGCTGTTTTTAACTTAGGTTGGAAAGCCTTAGTCATGTTCTTAACCGGAACACTAGGTATTGTTATTGGAGGCCCAATCGCTATTCTATTAATATCTATGGTTTCTCCAGAAACTGTTGGAGGCTTTGGCCCGGATGCTGTATGGAGAGGACTTTCTACCCTTGCAGGAAGCTGGATTGGTGGAGGAGCAAACCAGACTGCCATGCTTGAAATTTTCGAATACAATCAATCTGAATATGGTAAAATGGTCTTTGTGGATATTGTAGTTGCTAATATTTGGATGGCCATTATTTTAATAGGAATTGGTAGATCGAAAGCCATTGACAAATGGTTAGGCGCCGATAATTCTGCTATAGAATCACTAAAGGAAAAAGTGTCTTCTTTCGAAAAAAGTGTGAAACGAAATCCATCACTTTCGGATATCATGATTATCATTGCTATCGCGTTTGGAACTGTTAGTTTCTCTCACATTTGCGCAAACTTTTTAGCTCCTTTTTTCAAAAATGTCGTGACCAATATAGAATCTCCAACCTTAAGAAACACGTTTACTTTTTTAGATTCACAGTTCTTTTGGATGATTAGTATTGCAACTATCGTAGCCATATTATTATCCTTTACTAAAGCTAAAAATTATGAAGGCGCCGGAGCTAGCAAATTTGGTAGTGTCTTTATTTATATCCTTGTCGCTTCTATAGGTATGAAAATAGATTTAATGTCAATTTTCGATAATCCAGGTTTAATAGCTGTTGGATTGGTTTGGATGACCATTCATGCCGTTCTATTAATTTTTATGGCTAAAATGATAAAAGCCCCTTATTTTTTCCTAGCCGTTGGAAGTCAGGCAAACGTTGGTGGCGCTGCCTCTGCTCCTATTGTAGCTTCAGCGTTTCATTCTTCCTTAGCTAGCGTTGGTGTCCTTTTAGCAGTCCTAGGATATGCTATTGGAACCATAGCTGCAATTGGCTGTACTATTTTAATGAAATTAGCCGCTGGAGGTTAGTATTTAAATTTTTTTTATATGATATTTGCGCTCCAAAATTCTAAAACCTATATGAAAAAGTTAAGCTTATTATTTGTCCTGATTGTTTTAATTTCTTGCGGTAAAGATCCAGATCTTATTGTAAAAGGACATGTGAAAGGGTTACAAAAAGGAACCATTTATCTTGAAAAAGAAAAAGATTCAGCAATTGTTATTGTTGATTCTATGGCTCTTAATGGGACATCGGAATTTGAATTAAAAAGTGATTTGGAATCACCCGAAGCTTTTTACCTGCGTTTAGACAAAAACAACAGTAATGAAACCAATACACGTATTGTGTTTTTTGCAGACAAAGGTATTTCAGAAATTAATACAACCTTAAAAAACTTTGTTCCAGACGCCGTAATTACAGGCTCTAATCAACAAAAAACGTATGAAGATTTTTTAAAAGTCATTCAAAGATATGACGATAAAAATCTAGACTTAATTAAAGAAAATTTTGAAGCTAAAATGGCTAAGGATTCTATAAAGATTGAAGCCAGTCAAGTAGCATTAAATAACTTAACCAAGAGTAAATATTTATATACTGTAAATTTTGCAATTAACAATAAAGATAGTGAGGTAGCACCTTACTTAGCACTTACAGAAATTTACGATGCTCAAATTAAATGGTTGGATACCATAAACAATTCTTTAACGCCAAAAGTTAAAGACTCTAAATATGGTAAAGCTTTAGAAGGATATCTTATTGTTAGAAAATCGGAATAAGAAAAATCTTAACATCTTTTCTAATTTAATTTAAGAAATTATATACGCTTCTTTTAGGTTATTCGTTACTTTGTAGAAAGAGTAATTATATATGACCCTAAACAAGGAATTAATTAAAACTTGGGCTAAACGCCTAACCTACGCTTTTCTGGTGCTTGCTACCATTTTGGCTTGCTTTTATGGCAGTATTTATTTTGGATTTTGGGGTGAAATTCCATCATCTAAAAAATTATCAGATCTCAAGCAAAGTCAAGCTACTCAAGTATTAGACACCCATAAAGACCTTATAGGAAAATTTTATATTTACGACAGGCAATCTATTAGTTACAACGATTTTCCTCAGCATTTAATAGATGCTTTAATTGCTACCGAAGACACCAGGTTTTACGAGCATAATGGGATAGATAACACTAGTTTATTGAGGGTTTTCTTTAAAACCATTTTACTTTCAGACCAATCTTCGGGCGGCGGAAGCACCATAACCTTACAACTCGCAAAAAACCTCTATGGAAGAAAGGATTATGGTTATTTAAGTATTGTTGTAAACAAACTAAAAGAAGGGATTGTAGCCAGAAGAATTGAAAATATTTACTCAAAAAAGGAAATTCTTACTTTGTATCTCAATACAGTTCCATTTTCAGATAATACCTATGGCATTGAAAGTGCTTCTGTAAAATTTTTCAATACAAAAACAAAACAATTAGATTTATCTCAAGCCGCTACACTTATAGGAACCTTAAAAGCTAACAATGGTTATAATCCAAGGCTATATCCTGAAAAATCGCAACAACGTAGAGACTTGGTTATTAATTTGATGAAAAATCAAGAGTTTATTACTGAAAAACAAGCTGCAGATGCCATCAAATCAGATATTGAGTTAGACTATCAATATTACGCTCCAAACCAAGGATTAGCGCCCTATTTTAGAGCCGAAATAAAAAAACAATTAGATTCCATACTTCAGCAGAAAAAATATAAAAATCCAGATGGAGAAAGTTATAATATTTTTCATGATGGGCTTAAAGTCTACACTACTTTAGACAACAACATGCAACGTTATGCGGAAGAAGCCATGCAGGATCATATGGCCAATTTACAGCTTCAGTTTGAAAAAGCCTATGGACAAAATGCTCCTTGGTTAAAAAACAAACCAGCTTATTTAGCTGCAAAAAAACGTCTAACAAAATACAGAGCGCTTAAAAAGCAAAATTTATCGGATCAGGCTATTGAGGATTCTTTAAATAAAACTCATGACACGAAATTGTTCTCTTGGGAAGCGTCTTCCATAGAGCAAATGTCCACACTTGATAGTTTAGAATATTATTCTAAATTTCTAAATACAGGTCTTTTATCCTTAGATCCTTCCAATGGCGATATAAAAGCCTATGTTGGAGGCATTGATTACAGATATTTTCAATACGACCATGTATCGCAAAGCAAGCGCCAAGTTGGCTCCACCTTTAAACCCATTGTTTATACCGCTGCTTTAGAAAACGGTATGGATCCTTGCTCCTATTTTTCCATTAAAGAAGTGACTTATACAGATGTTGATAATTGGACGCCAAAAAATGCCTCTTCAGATGAAGATGAAAATTTACATTATTCTTTAAAATATGCTTTAAGCCGTTCGGTAAATACCATTTCGGTAAAAGTGATTCAAGAAACAGGAGTTAACAATGTAATTGAGCAAGCAAAAGCCATGGGCATTAACAGCAAGATTGAAGAAGTACCTTCCATTGCCCTTGGAACCTCTAATTTAAGCCTAATAGAGCTTGCTAGAGCATATACCTCTTATGTAAACCAAAGTGTCTCTTCAAAGCCTGTTTTCATTACACGTATTGAAGATAAAAACGGGAATGTTATTGCAACTTACGAAGATTTAAACCCGACGAATTCTAAAGAAAAAGCATTTAGTGATGATACTAGACAATTCATGTTGGAATTCTTACAAGAAACCGTTAATAATGGAACCGCTAGTAGATTGCGTTCCAATTACAATTTAACTAACGACATTGCTGGAAAAACAGGTACAACACAAGATAATAAAGATGGTTGGTTTGTAGGTATTATGCCCAAGCTTGTAACTGTGGTTTGGGTAGGGAACGACAATCAACAAATTGGGTTCAGTAGCACTGGCATTGGTCAAGGTGCTAATTCTGCTCTGCCTATTTTTGCGAAGTACATACAAAAACTAAATAGTGATCCGAATTATAAAAACATCACCCAAGCTTCTTTTGAGGCTCCTTCCAAAAAAGTAGCGCAGGCTATGGACTGTGACCTTTCTAAAGAAGAAGGTTTTTTTAAACAGTTGTTTGGCAATGATAAAAAGGAGAAATCTTTTGAAAAAAAGAAAAAGAAAGGCTTTTTCTCTTGGCTAAAAAAGGATAACGACTCCATTTAAAGACTTTTAGATTTAGAATTCTGACATTTAAAATCTTTCAAAATTATATAAAACAAAAAAGTCCAGTATTGCTACTGAACTTATTTTGAGCCGATAGAGGGACTCCCTTCGACGGAGTTTATATTGAGCATAGTCGAAATGCTCAGGGTAAACTTCTCGTCCCTCTCAATATATTAAAACATTTAAAACTTATTAAAACAAAAAAGTCCAGTATTGCTACTGAACTTATTTTGAGCCGATAGAGGGACTCCCTTCGACGGAGTTTATATTAAGCATAGTCGAAATGCTCAGGGTAGACTTCTCGTCCCTCTTATTTATTAAAGCATTAAAAATAGTTTAAAAACAAAAAAGTCCAGTATTTCTACTGAACTTATTTTGAGCCGATAGAGGGACTCGAACCCACGACCTGCTGATTACAAATCAGCTGCTCTAGCCAGCTGAGCTACATCGGCGAAACTGGATGCAAATATAATCGCGAAATTATGATTTGCAAACATTTTTTCTAGTTTTTATCCTAGTTTATTAATTTTTTCAATTAACGTTCTTCCTTTGTCTTCTAGCTCTTTGTTAATAGCCTTAAAATGAGCCTTTTTATCTTCAACACTTCTATCGTTAACTCTAGTAATTAAATCATCGAAGGTAGTGATAGCTTCATCTATAATTTCATCACTCATCTGTGGATCTACTTCTTTGCTTGAATATTCCCAAACATATACTGCTTCAATAATGTCTCCTAATACAAAATTGATATCTTTCTTTAAATCTCTTTTACTCGCCATTTTAAATAATTTATTTTGATGCAAAATTAAACATAAACTTCCAAAAGCTTTGCATTTTTAGAAGTAATTTCAAACTCTGATATATTTGCTGGTACCATAATGGTTTCTCCAGTTTTAATAGACTCTCTATTATTTGGTGTTAAAATTTCTACTTCACCTTCAACGCACATGTAAATTATAAAGGAATCATGTGTGTTTTTAATTTTTAATGATTTATTAATTTTCAAATAGTTTGTTGTAAAATAAGGACAACTTACCATGTTATTAGCTTGATTTTCTTCGTTTTTATATGGAACTCTAAAGTTATTAGGCATATTAAAGTCGAAAGCTTCTAAAGCCAAATCATTATGTAATTCTCTAAAATTTCCTTTTTCATCTACGCGATCCCAATCGTAAACACGATAGGTAACATCACTAGTTTGTTGAATTTCTGCCAACAACACGCCTGCTCCAATAGAATGCACTCTCCCAACTTCTATAAAATAGGTATCTCCTGATTCCACTTTATCAAAATTTAAAATTTGGGTTAATGTTTTATTATGAAGATGTTCTAAATAGATTTCTGAATTCATTGGCTGATTAAATCCAACAATAAGTTTGGAATCTGCCTCAGCTTGCATGACGTACCACATTTCTGTCTTACCAAAAGAATTATGGCGTTTTTTAGAAAGCTCATCGTTAGGATGCAATTGTATGGATAAATCTTTATTGGCATCAATAAATTTAATAAGTAGCGGAAAATTATCACCGAACTTTTCGTAATTTTTCTTTCCTATTAAATCTGCTTTATAAGTACTTAAAAGATGTTTTAAAGATTGATTTTCTAAAGTTCCATTTGAAACCAACGATGTATCTCCTTCTACATCACTAATTTCCCAGCTTTCACCAACATTTGGTAAATGACTCTCTTTATTTAGTAATGTATTTAGTTTTTGTCCACCCCAAATTTTGTCTTTTAAGATGGGATGAAATTTTAAGGGATATAAATTGAACTTCATATTTTTTTTAACAGACTTACAAAGATACTAAAACCTTAGAAGTTTAATATGCTAATTTCCAGAATAACTTACAAAATTACGAGGTGTTTCATAAAGTATGACCTCTAATTCTAGATTAGTATTTAATCTTGGTTTTAGTTTGTTATAAATTACAATTACAATATTTTCGGCTGTGGGATTTAGGTTTTTAAACACCTCAACATCTTCATTTAAATTTTTATGGTCGAAAGCATCTTCAACTTCCTCTTTAATTAAGTCTTTTAAAACCTTCATATCTATAACAAAACCAGTTTCTTTATCAATTTCGCCAGTTACGCTAACAATCAATTCATAATTATGTCCATGGTAGTTATGGTTGTTACATTTCCCAAAAACGGCATCGTTTTTTTCGTTGCTCCAATCCTTCCTGTATAATCTGTGTGCGGCATTAAAATGACCTTTCCTACTTACTGTTACTTTCATTTTTTAGTAATATTAATATGTTCGTAGAATTTATCAAAAATTATCTTAAACCATTCTGTATAAATTTCAGGATGATTTTTAATATCGGTTTTCACATTATCTAAGGTCATCCATTTCCAGTTAGAAACTTCTTCTGGATTGATTTCAGGAGACTCGTTATATGAACCAATCATAATATGATCGTATTCATGTTCTGTCAAGCCATTATCAAAAGGTGCTTTATAAATAAATGAAATAGATTCTTCTAAAGGGGTATGAAATCCCATTTCTTCTTGCAAGCGTCGTTTTCCCGCCTGAATATTGGTTTCACCATCCCGTTGATGACTACAACAGGTATTAGTCCATAATTCTGGAGAATGATATTTATGAGATGCACGTTGCTGTAACATCAATTCATTTTTATCATTAAAAATAAAAACCGAAAAAGCACGATGTAACATCGCTTTTTCATGAGCTTCCATTTTTGGCATTAAACCAATTTGCTCATCGTTTTCATTTACTAAAATAACCTGCTCTTCTATCATGCAAACAAAATTACAAAATAGGTAGTGTTTTTAATGTTGAAACTTGTTTTTTTTAAAACATAATACCCTACCTATATGAAACAGGTAAGGTATTGATTTTATTTTACTATTATTTTATTCCTATTCTTGAATTATAAACATAGATCTACGGTTAAGTTGATGTTCTTGATCCGTACATTCCACGCCATTTGAACATTGGTTTATTAATTGAGATTCTCCATAACCTTTTCCAGACAATCTGCTTTTATTTATTCCATGATCAAAAAACCATTTTAATGTAGATTGTGCTCTACGCTCCGATAGTTTTAAATTATAGGAATCCTTACCTCTGGAGTCTGTATGCGACTCTATGTATATATTTAATTGAGGATACTCGTTTAAGGCAACTAAAATTTTCGCCAATTCTATTTCTGCGTCCGGACGAATATTAGACTTATCATAATCAAAATATATAGGTTGCAGTGTTAATCTGCATCCTAAATCGTTTGGAGGACAAGGATCTGCCAGTTTTAAAGACATGGGAATATTCAACATGATTGGCATTTCCATAGTTTTTGAATCCTTTGGAGTTTCAATAATTTCTTCTCTTGGATTATAGCCTTCTTTTTGAGCTCTAATAATATATTGATTATCACATTCTAGTACAAAAGAAAAAACGGCATCATCACCAGTTTGCACTTTATCGAGTTCGTTATTATTACTATCTAAAAGCGTCACGATGGCATTTGGAATCAATTCTCCCGTAGTTTCGTCTAAAACAGGGCCTTCAATAGTGATTTCGCAACGTTCCCAAATTTGAAAAATATCATCGCTAACACTTCCTTTGTCACCATCGCGGTTGGAAGCAAAATATCCAATTCGGTCTTCTTTTATAATGAAACTAAAATCATCTTTCGAGCTATTGATTGGTTCTCCAAAAGTAGCAATTTCTTCATAGGATTCATCCGTCAATTTTGTGACAAAAATATCCAGACCTCCCATACCCGCATGACCTTCACTTGAAAAATATAAGTTGTTTTCAGCACTTACAAATGGGAATGTTTCTCTAGCAACCGTATTTATTGGCTCTCCCATATTTATTGCAGGACTGTATATACCGTCGCCTAAGATTTTTACATACCAGATATCTGACATCCCTAAGGTCCCTGGCATATCTGAAGCAAAGTAAAGCTTATCTTCTTCTGGACTCAATGCCGGATGACCAACAGAATAGTTGTCGCTATTAAATGGAAGTTCTTTAACATTCCTCCAAGTATCACCAATTTTGGTTGCTTTATAAACTTTAAGTCTGACCACGTTTTCTTTATCTCTTCTTTTTTTACCATCTATAAAATTATTTCTAGTAAAATACATGGTATTACCATCTTTGGTAAATACTGCGGTGGATTCATGATAATCTGAATTGATATCGCCTTTTAATACTTCGGCATTTTTTAATGTCAAATTTCCGTCTAAAGTGGCCTGATACAAATCCAAAAAAGGCTGATTATCCCATCCCGAAAGATCTGCAGATTCATCTTCAAAAGATTTAACAGCACTACCGCTTGAGGTAAAAACGATTAAGCTATCTCCATAAAAAGCAGGTCCAAAATCTGAATATGCTGTATTTACGGCTACTTTCTCAATTTCAAACAACTTGTCCTGAACTCCTTTTTTAAACAAGGTATCCGCTACATTTTTATAAGAAGCGAGAGCTATAGATTTCCCTCCTTTTTCATCATAAATTTTCATTAGCTCTTTAGATTCTTCTAATTGATCAATACTTTTTAGGCATTGGGCTGCCCTGAAATAATCTGTTGTGGTGGCATCATCTGGAAACTCGCTTATTAAATTATAATACCATTTTGCAGCTCCTGAATATTCACTATTAAAGTAATACGTATCTCCAAGTTTTCTATATATCTCCGCAGATTGATAGCCGTTATCGACCACTTTCAAATAAATTTCTCGAGCATCGATATAGTCGTATTTATCGTATTTAATGTTCGCTTTTTCTAGTTTCCCAATTTGAGCAAAAGAGCTTATACTAAAGATACAGCACAATAGGAATAATATTTTTTTATATGAATTCATAATCTGAATGGGTTTAGAAGAATCTTGGGGTTAGAATACGCTCGGTCTTATTGAAAACATCAAAACGTAAAAATATCTCATACGAGCCATTACTATACGCTTGAATATCTGTGGTTTGATAATCGTACCCCATTCCAATAAACATATTATTATTAATTTGAAATCCTGCCATACCACTAAATGCGGCATCCCATCTATAAGCCGCTCCCAATGTAAACTTCTCATTAAACAGGAAGTTTGCTGAAACATCGGCTTGTAGTGGTGCACCACTTACAGCTTTGAACATGGTCGCTGGCTTAAATTTCACATTTTCACTAAGATCGAACACGTAACCGGCAATAAAGAAATAGTGTAAACGCTCTATGGCAACTGCATTTACATTAACATCATCCAAACTACCTGTATTATAATGTTCGGAATTTAAAAAATTTGGAACAGATAATCCCAAATACAATTTATCTGTGTTATAGTAAATACCAGCACCTATTTGGGGCTGAAGTTTTTTATCTACATTGTTTTCAAACTGTGGATCATAGTCATCGTAAATATTTAATTTGTTATAATCTACATCTAGAATATCTACACCGGCTTTTATACCAAAAGATAATCTAGATATTTCAGATAAAACCAAAGAATAAGAATAATCCACAACAAAATTAGTTTCGGCTGATGGACCAATTTTATCGCTTACAATAGAAAATCCCAATCCCATTCTTTTAAGCTCCCCAATTGGGGTATTGAATGTTAAGGTTCCCGTTTTAGGAGCACCATCAAAACCTACCCATTGCGTTCTATATAACAAGCCTACACCAAGTGTTTCTTTAGACCCTACATAAGCCGGATTAACAATTTGCGTGTTGTACATGTACTGCGTGTATTGCGGGTCTTGTTGCGAAAAGCTTAAATTAACACTAATAAAAGCTACTAGTAATAATATGTAATATTTCATCGATTTGAGTTTTATTAGTTTCTTTTAATGTATAAGTATCCTTCGTTGGTTAAGGCCTCGTCTTCCGTTAAAATTCGTGTTAAAATGTAGAAATATGTTCCTGTAGGTAATTCTTCATTTGCACTAATAGTAACTCGTCCCTCAGATATGCCTGTAAAAACATTTCCGTTTATACCATAACCATCGGTTTCGTAAACTAAAACTCCCCAGCGATTAAATATTTTAAGGTTGTTATTTGGATAATATTCTATTCCTACAATTTGAAAGAAATCATTTAACCCATCCCCATCTGGAGAAATTCCATTAAATATTTCAAATTCTTCATCGGCTGTATCTGGCAGAACGGTAATTGTTGGATCATCAGGTTCTCCATCATGATTCGCATCAACATCATCCAGATTGTTTGGATCATCAGACATATCTGTCACTATATTATCAGAGATATCATAGCCTGTTACAATGGCTTGATTAACGACCATCTTATTACTAATGTCTAAACTTGTTAATGTATAAGTTGCGGTAAAAGTGGTATCGTCCATTTCTCCAGGTAATAATTGAGGAATTGGCAGACCTTCTATGTGAATACCAGGAAGTGCGTCTTCTATTGAAATGTTATACAATGTAATTTGACCTGTATTGTATATAGTAAAGGTATAGGTTATGGTTTCTCCTACTTGAGCTCCCCCACTCCCATTATCGTCATTAAACACCCCTACTTTTTCAAGAGAAAGAGAACCTAAGTTACATAACATTGTTACAGTAGGATCATCTTCCATGATACTGTCGTCATCGGAAAGATCTGATACCGTTGAACCATTCCTCACATCTATTCCAGTTACGGTAGCCTGATTACTTACCCATCCTAAATCAATATCTGCTTGAGTAACTGCATAATCTCCAGTATACATCCAAGTTTCATTCACATCTAATTCATTATCTGAATCATTATCTCCTGACGCTACAGCCATGTAACCGCCCAACATAGGGTCGTACAATTCTACTGTGGAAATGCTGGTATTTCCTTGGTTACTTACTGCAAATGTATAGGTGATTGTTTCTCCTAAATCAATACAGTTATTCCCATCACTATCATTAATTTCTGCCGTTTTCATTAGAGCGATATCTGTCCGTTGGCATAAATTAGTTTCGGTAGCTTCATTTTCTACGCTACTATCATCATCTGATAAATCTGAAACGGTTGAACCATCTATCACATCAATTCCTGTTACGGTAGCTTGATTACTTACCATTCCTGCGTCGATATCTGCTTGTGTAATGGCATAATCGGCTGTGTAAATCCATGTTTCATCGACATCTAATTCGTTATCCGAATCATCATCTCCTGATTCTAATGCTATCACTCCTCCTAGCATCGTATCTTCTAATAAGACATTGGTGATTGTTGAACTTCCTTCGTTGGTTACTGTAAACGTATAAGTGATTGTTTCTCCTACATCGCTACATCCATCGGCATTACCATCATTAAATACTCCGGTTTTGATTAAGGCGATATCTGTTGATTGACATAAAGTGGTTTCCGTAGGATCGTTTTCTAAGATATTATCATCATCTGATAAATCTGATACGGTTGAACCATCAATCACATCTATTCCAGTTACGGTAGCTTGATTGCTTACCATACCTGCGTCGATATCTGCTTGTGTTATGGCGTAATCGGCTGTGTAGATCCAAGTTTCATCAACGTCTAATTCGTTGTCTGAATCGTCATCTCCTGATTCTAAAGCTATCATACCTCCTAGCATCGGATCTTCTAATACGACGGTTGTTATAGTGGAACTTCCTTCGTTTGTTACGGTAAACGTATACGTGATTGTTTCATCTACATTGCTACATCCATCGGCATTACCATCATTAAATACTCCGGTTTTGATTAAGGCGATATCTGTTGATTGACATAAAGTGGTTTCCGTAGGATCGTTTTCTAAGATATTATCATCATCTGATAAATCTGATACTGTTGAACCATCAATCACATCTATTCCTGTTACGGTAGCTTGATTGCTTACCATACCTGCATCGATGTCTGCTTGGGTTATGGCATAATCGGCTGTGTAAATCCATGTTTCATCGAGATCTAATTCACTATCTTCATCGTAATCGCCAGATTCTATTGCAATTACCCCTCCAAGCATGGTGTCTTCTAAAACTACAGTGTTAATTGTAGTGTTTCCGTTGCTGGTTACTGTAAACGTATAAGTGATAGTTTCACCTACATTGCTACATCCATCGGCATTGGCATCATTGAATTCGCCTATTTTAATTAGTGAGATTTCTACCGATTGACATAAAGTTGTTTCGGTAGGATCGTTTTCTAAGATATTATCATCATCTGATAAATCTGAGACAGTTGAACCGTCTATCACATCTATTCCTGTAACGGTAGCTTGATTGCTTACTATTCCAGCATCAATATCTGTTTGAGTAATGGCATAATCTGCTGTATAAATCCATGTTTCATCGACATCTAATTCGTTGTCCGTATCGTCATCTCCTGATTCTAATGTAATCTCACCTCCCAACATGGTATCTTCTAAAACGACTGATGTAATTGTTGAATTTCCTTCGTTGGTAACGGTAAACGTATACGTGATTGTTTCACCTACATCGCTACAACCATCGGAATCTCCATCATTAAACTCGCCTGTTTTAATTAAAGCGATATCCACCGATTGACATAAAATAGTTTCTGTTGGATCGTTTTCTACAATACTATCATCATCTGAAAGATCTGAAACGACTGTTCCAGCAATAGCATCAATTCCTGTTACCGTAGCTTGGTTACTGATTATTCCTGCGTCTATATCCGCTTGAGTAATGGCATAATCGGCTGTGTAAATCCATGTTTCATTGACATCCAATTCGTTATCTGAATCGGTATCTCCTGATTCCAAAGCAATTACACCTCCTAACATTGTGTCTTCTAACACGACCGTGGTAATTGCTGAAGTTCCTTCGTTGGTAACTGTAAAGGTATACGTGATTGTTTCATCTACATTACTACAACCATCAGCATCGGTATCATTAAATACGCCTGTTTTAATTAAAGCGATATCTGTTGATTGACATAAAGTGGTTTCCGTAGGATCGTTTTCTAAAATGTTATCATCATCTGATAAATCTGACACGGCTGAACCATCTATGGAATCTATTCCTGTTACGGTAGCTTGATTGCTTACCAAACCGGCATCAATATCTGCTTGAGTAATGGCATAATCAGTTGTGTAAATCCAAGTTTCATTAACATCTAATTCGTTATCTGTATCGGTATCTCCTGATTCTAAGGCAATCACACCTCCTAACATGATGTCTTCCAAAACGACATTGGTAATTGTTGTAGTTCCTTCGTTGGTAACAGTCAACGTATAAGTAATTGTTTCACCTACATCGCTACATCCATCGGCATTACCATCATTAAATACACCCGTTTTAATTAAGGCGATTGATTGACATAATCCTGTGTTAGTAGCATCTATATAGCCGCCATACACTTCAATTGAATTAATTACACTAGCAAGTGATGCAACCGTAATTTGTACTTCATCAAAACCTAAAGCTGTATTAAAAGCCACCACATAAAACGCGTCAGGTGACGTTGGTGTAATATCTACTAATCCTAAAGCTTCTAATGCTAATAAATTAGTAGCTGTTCTCTGTTCTTGTTGAACATTATCAAGATATGTTGTAATGGTAATAGAATTCAATAAATCTACTTCTAACAAATCGTTCGTATCTCTAATTACAAATCCTGTACGAGTTCCTGCTGGATAATCTGTAAGGACGTCTTGCACTGAAATAGAGGCATTCCCGGCAACACCAGCAACGACATTAATCATAGCATAATCGCTATTCTCTTCAGAGATCACATTTTGTGAATTATCTACTTCGCAAGCCGCACAAATTAGTCCGTCAGTTCCTGTTCGCATATTATTGATAACTACTGGATCATTCGGATTAATCAAAACATAAGGTGCATCGCAGATTATAGTTCCTGGACAGAATGTTTCGAGAACCATACCATAGACACGGGTGCTTCCTAAATTTAAAGAAACTAATTGCGATAATGTTATTTGCACTTCATCAAAAGGTGCCGTTGTTACAAATCCCACTCTAATAGATTCGCTACCCGTAAGTAGCAACCCTGAATCTACAGGTAGTAATTCTGTAACTCCTGTTTTAGATTCAACCAAGGTTCCATCTAAATATGTAGAAATGGTTATAGCATCGAATAACTGTGTGTTAAGGAGTGTGGCATTTTCAATATCAAACCCTGCATAAGTCATTGCTGGATATTCTGCAAGTTGATCTTTAACAGCTAATGATGCTGTAGCTGCAATACCTGTAAGTAAATCTATTGTAGCATAATTACCAGGGTTTGAGTCTATAACTCTACTCGTATTATTTACGCTTCCTACAGTTAATAATCCACCTGTACCTGTATGCTCATTTACAATTCTTACTGGAAAAGTTGGTTTAATTAATGAAGTTGGGGTATTACATTCCAAGTCAGGACCTGCACAAAAGCTATTTGTTACTGCATAATATACGTTGGTTGAAGAAATAACATTTAGAAGACTAGAAATTGAGATTTCAATAGCATCATAATCCATTGTTGTATAAAAACCTACGTAATATTTATCTGTCCCTAGTAAAGAACTATTTACAACTGCTAAAGAAGATGTTACAGTTGACTCCTGCTCAATACCGTCTAAATATGTTCTAATTTCTATAGTTTCTAATAGATCCGCTTGAAGAATAGTGCTGTTCTTTATTAAGAATCCAGCATAACCTCCTCCCGTAAAAAATTCACCTGAAGTTTCATCAGTTACTGTTAGTGAATGTGTAACACCCAAACCAATTAATGTTGAAACTGTTGCATAGTTATCACTATCTGCATCGATAATATTTTCTTCGTTAAAAATTCCGCAGCCTACTACGCAACCACCTGTTGTATTTTCAGCAATAGTTAAATCTGTAAAACCTGTAGCTGTAATGGCGACCGGTTGTTCTGTATTACAAGGCACTGGGTATTGTACACCATCTGTATATACAATAAATTCGGCAGTACTTTCACATCCAATGTCGTCTGTTACTGTTACAAAGTATGTTCCCGGAGATAAGTTACTTATGGCATTGGTTGTTTCTCCTCCAGGACTCCATAAATAAGTATATGGCGGTGTACCTCCTGATACTGTAACAGATAGACTTCCATCTGAAAGTCCTAATACTGTTTCATTTATAACCGTCCCTGTTATTTCAATTGATGTATCGACATAACTTCCATAAACTTCGATACTATTTATAGCAGAAACTAGTGCACTTACTGTAAGTCTCAATTCATCGTATTCTGTACTAGTTGTAAAACCTATTAAGTAAAAACCATCTGTAGATGCTGGCGCTATATTAATTAAGCCCAAAGCTTCTAATGCCAATAAACCACCTGCTGTTTGGGTTTCCTGCTGTGCTCCATCTAAATAAGTCGTTATCGAAATAGAATTTAATAAATCGACTTCTAGTAAGTCATTCGTATCTCTAATAACAAAACCAGCTTGACTTCCTGCAGGAAATGTGCTTAAAACATTTTCAACTGAAATAGACCCTGTATTTGCCACGCCAGCTGTAATATTTATCATTGCAAAATCTGAATTACTTTCACTAATAACATGAGTTGCATTATCAACTTCACAACCTACACAAGCTATACCATCTACGCCGGTATTAACATTATTAATAATTACTGGCTGCAATGGATTACTCAACACGGTAGCTGTAGTACATTCCAGTGAACCTTCGCAAAAAGATTCTATAACCAGGCCGTAAACTCTTGTACTCCCTAAATCTAATGAAACAGTTTGGTGAATGCTTATTTGTACTATATTAAAAGGAGCTAATGTTACGAAACCAACCTGAGAACGTTCGGTTCCTGTAAATAATAAACCACTATCAGCAGATATTAATTCGGAACCTCCAGTTTGAGTTTCCTGCAAGGTGTTATCTAAATAAGTAGAGATAGTAATACCGTCTAAAAGATCTAAATTTAATACAGATGCATTTTCAATATTAAAGGCAACGTACGCATTCTCTGGATAATCTCCAAGCTCATTTTTTACAGCCAAACTTCCTGTTGCGAAAACACCTAAAGTAAAATCTATACTTGCATATGTATTGGTATTAGAATCGATGGCATTACTAGCATTATTAACACTACCTAAACTTAAAGCTCCATTTATGCCTGTATGTTCTTCGGATATTCTTGCAGGAAAATCAGGTTTTGCAAACATGGTTGGCGTATTACACTCCAATGTTGGGCCTTCACAAAAACTATTGGTTACAGCATAATAAACTTTCGTTGTAGATAAAACACCTAAAAAACTTGAGATAGAAATCTCTATAGAATCGAAGTCATCATTCGTATAAAAACCAACATAATATTGATCACTACCTAATAACCCGCTATTAACTACAGCCAAAGTATTACTTGAGTTTGACTCTTGAATATCACCATTTAAATAAGTTCTTACAGTTATTTTATCAAGTAAATCTACCTGCAAAATAGAAGTGTTTTCAATTAGGAATCCCGCGAAACCTCCACCGTTGTAAAATTCATTTACCGTATTATCAGTTACAGATAATGTATGTGTAACCCCCAATCCAATTCTCGTAATTATAGAAGCATAATTGGTTTTACTTGCATCAATTAAATTAGCCTCATTATAGATTCCACACGTAAAAAGACATATGCCGGACGTATCTTCTTCAACAGACAAACCTGTATAGGTTGGCGATATTAAAGGAACAGGCGAATCTGTATTACAAGGAATTGTAACAGGAGGCATAAAATAATTACTTATTTTTTCATAGATATCACCACCTCTTACAGTTGTAAATGAAAATAAGATTAATGATAAGACACTTAAAAAGAGAAGTGATTTTGTTTGTGTAAAAAGTTTTTTAAAACCTAAATACGGAAAAGTAGTTTTGCTCATAATTCATGACGGTTTGGGATTCGAATTTTAAATATGAAACAGCTTATCAAGCAATAAATTCAGCAGATTTGAAGTGCAAAAAGCACAACATTAAGACAATAGCAATGGCCATACTGAATTTAAAGTACTAATTATGTTTCAGTTATTAATTAATTAATTCTTAGGGAGAAAAATTTAACAACTAAAAATGATTGTAAAAAAAAAATGTTAATTAATTATACATAAATCAATAATTATGTAATTTTTATTAAGAATTCTAAAACAATTTAACAATTTTTTTTACGATTAAAAGTTTAAATGCTTTTTTATTCGATGAAATACGCTTTTTTTTAACATTTACAAATTGAACTGTTAAATCCCAAACTGTCACAATAGGCCATTTAAAAACTACATTTTCAAGTTATTACAGCTTCAAATCTTATTAATTAACCTTGATACCTTCAAAATTAAAAAGCTACCAAATCATTCATTTTTTTGCGGTTAATAATAGTATCTTTGCAACAATTTTGAAGATTATTATGAGTTTTATTAAAGAGATTAACAGACGAAGAACCTTTGGTATTATTTCGCATCCAGATGCCGGAAAAACTACTTTAACAGAAAAACTACTACTTTTTGGTGGAGCTATTCAGGAAGCTGGTGCGGTAAAAAGCAATAAGATAAAAAAAGGAGCTACAAGTGACTTTATGGAGATTGAGCGTCAGAGAGGAATTTCTGTTGCAACTTCTGTGCTTGCTTTTGAATATAATGGCATCAAAATCAATATCCTAGATACTCCTGGACACAAGGATTTTGCTGAAGATACTTTTAGAACTCTTACGGCTGTTGATAGCGTGATTGTAGTTATTGATGTAGCAAAAGGTGTTGAGGAACAAACTGAAAAATTAGTTGAGGTTTGTAGAATGCGTAACATCCCTATGATTGTTTTTATAAATAAAATGGATCGTGAAGGAAAAGATGCTTTCGATTTATTAGATGAAGTTGAACAAAAATTAGGATTACATGTGGTGCCTTTAAGTTTTCCTATTGGAATGGGTTACGATTTTAAAGGAATTTATAATCTGTGGGAAAACAACATCAATCTTTTTAGCGGAGATAGCAGAAAAGATATCGAAGAAACTATAGAGATTTCAGATTTACAATCTCCAGAATTAAACAAACTTGTTGGCGATAAAGCGGCTAACACTCTTCGTGAAGAAATAGCCCTTGTAAAGGGGATTTATCCAGATTTTGACAAAGAAGCTTACTTAGAAGGAAAACAACAACCTGTCTTTTTTGGCTCTGCATTAAATAATTTTGGAGTTAGAGAATTATTAGATTGTTTTGTGGAAATTGCTCCAAAACCAAGACCAAAACAAAGTGAAGAACGACTTGTAAAGCCTGAAGAAAAGAAATTTACTGGTTTTGTTTTTAAGATTCATGCTAATATGGATCCAAACCATCGAAATAGATTAGCCTTTGTTAAAATTGTTTCGGGCGAATTTAAACGAAACGCACCATATTTACATGTAAGAAACAATAAGAAAGTTAAGTTCTCAAGTCCAAATGCCTTTTTTGCTGAAAAGAAAGAAATTGTAGATATTTCTTATCCCGGTGATATTGTTGGACTTCAAGATACTGGAGCCTTTAAAATTGGAGATACACTTACTGAAGGTGAAATATTAAACTATAAAGGAGTACCAAGCTTTTCGCCAGAACATTTTAGATATATCAATAATGCAGATCCTTTAAAATCGAAACAGTTATTTAAAGGTATTGACCAGTTAATGGATGAAGGTGTTGCCCAATTATTTACCTTAGAACTTAATGGCCGAAAAGTTATTGGAACAGTAGGTGCATTACAATATGAAGTGATCCAATATAGATTGGAACATGAATATGGTGCAAAATGTACTTATGAAAACTTAAATGTCCATAAAGCATGTTGGGTTGAGCCCAAAGATCCTAAAAGTGCAGAATTCAAGGAATTTTTAAGAGTCAAACAACGTTTTATAGCAAAAGACAAACAAAATCAATTGGTTTTTTTAGCTGATTCTCCTTTTTCTTTGCAGATGACACAACAGAAATATCCAAATATCAAATTTCATTTTACCTCTGAATATTAAAAAGTAAAATTTCAAATAGTTTTTTTAAATCTGGAATTATCTATAAAAATCTTTTTATAAATAGAATAATAAAGTCACCTTGTACCTTAAAATATTAGATATTTTTATATATTGACTATAAATATGCCCTAATTAATTATTTTCAACTAAATGAAATTTATTTTTAACCTTTATATTTTTTGCATTTTTGGTAGTGTTTTGGGATTCTCTCAAAGCAACTATATTTCACATGTAGTAACAAGTGGCGAAAATGTCTATAGAATTTCTCTAAAATATCAAGTTAGCATGGATGCTATTTATCAGCTAAACCCTGGTTCAGATAAAGCTATTATAGTTGGAGAAACCTTAAGAATACCTGATTCTTCACAATCCTTAAAAAATTCAAACTCTTATATGGTACAGGATAATGACACCAAATGGAGTTTATCAAAGAGGTTTGGAATGTCAGTGGCTGAATTTGAAAGACTCAACCCAAACACAGTTCCCGTATTAATAGCTGGAGATTTAGTACATACTTCTACTAATAACAACCCTACTTACGTTACTACGGAAAGAGAAATCATAACAGTTAATGAGGAATCTGAAGTTATAATTAATGACAGTCCTAACTCCAATACCGAAAACATTAGTGAATATACAGACTATGTTATAAAATCTAAAGAGACTCTTTATAGCTTGTCCACAAAAGCAGGAATGAGCATGGATGAGTTCCTTAAGTTAAATCCGCAACTTTCTGAAGGTTTTATCGTTGGAAGCACCATAAAAATGCCAAGTTCCAATGGAATTAATAAAAATATATCTGGAGTGGCTTCCTCAGCTCCAAAACAAACCATTTCTACGCAATTATTTTGGAATACTGATCTTGTAAATTCTAGTAACCAGTCTGAATTTGTCAAAAATTATAGAATTGGGATGCAAATGGCTATCGATTCTATAAAAAAAGATATTCCTAATATAAACATTAGTTTAAGTGATTCATTAAATTTAACTTTTTTAGAAAACGCCGATACTCTTAATTCAAGTTTTATCATTCAACCATTGGTATTAGAAGATAATAACACTAACTATTTGAGCATTTCATCACTTGTGGACGGAAATCCAAAATCCATTAATTATACTGGGTTAACGGAAGAGGTTAAAATGCGATACGGAATCACTAAGTATCTAAATAAGAATGATGGAAATACAATCCTTATTTATGATAAAGATAAAAATGATACCAAAGCTTTTGTTGAAGGTCAAATCTCAAATCTAAAAACAATACAGGTCAATAGTAAAGGAGTTTTTAATAGTCAAGACCTAATAGATCTTTTAGCTACAAATACAAATAACTATATTATTATTGAAAGTGAGAGAGATGGGGTTTTCTTAAGTGCAACAAATACACTCTTAAAACAATTGTCAAATTATAATATTGAACTTGTAGTTTTAAATTCAAAATACATTCCTGAAGAACGTAAGGTCTCTAGTAAACGATTTCGTATTCTTAAACTCATCTATCCATCTTCTTTTTCTCCTTCGTTTTACAATCAAAAAAAGCTTCTGTTAAATAATTATACAGAAAATGTGAATTTAACGGATAGTAATGATATCACTTTCGGATATATAATGGTTCATAATGCACTTTCTCAAATTTATTTTAATGACTATGAGAATTTTAAAAATTATAACTTCTCTACTCTGGGAATACCTTTGGAATATGACAATATAAATTTGCAGTTCAACAATAATACTGTTTACATCTATCGTTTTGATGACACTTCAGACAGTTTCTTATTAGATACTTTCAAGCAAATTAAGTTATAGTTTATCAACTATAATTTAAAAAATAGATATTTTTACCGTTTATCTATGAAATTAAACATTTTATCGTATATTTATCCAATAATTTTAATTAAGAATTGAATAATATAGTAAAATAACTAGCAGCTTAAGGTATTATACTCTGAACCCAATGACTAACCCCAAACCATTTTTCGTTGTTTTCATATTTGTGTTTTTAGGAAATATATTGTTTTCCCATGCACAATGTCCAACAATTGTAGATTCTACTCAAAATTTTTGTGACTTAGAATCACTTCTAGTTTCAGATTTACAAGCTACTAACAACGGTGGAGGAGTCTTTTGGTATGATACCGCTACTTCTACCACACCTTTGGCAGGTTCTACTTCCCTAATTAATGGTCAAGATTATTTTGCAGACGATAACACTGGAAGTTGTGGCGTAAGAGGCCGTGTAGTGGTAGCAATTATTGGACCACCTACAGGATTAAATTTTCAGGGAGTTTGTGTTGTAGATGCTAATGATGCCACCATTTCAAATCTTGTTGTAACTGGAAATAATGTTCAATGGTATCTAAGTCCAACAAGTGTTTTGCCGTTAAGTCCTACTACAATTTTGATGGACAATACCATTTATTATGCAAATCAAGCTAGCCCAGATGCAAGTTGTAGATCCTCTCGATTATCAGTTCTGGTTAATGTAGGTATAGTCCCTGCTCCTACTGGAGATTCTATACAAACTTTTTGTTTGCTTCCTGATTTCGGCCTACCAACTGTTTCAGAATTAGTTGCCAATGGTAATAATATTCAATGGTACGCTTCAGAATCTTCTGCGTCCCCTTTAGACCCAACCACCACATTAGTGGATGGAGAAAGTTATTATGCAACAATATCAGATCCTCCATGTGAAAGTTTTGCTAGATTAGAAGTTATAGTTCAATTCCTAATTCAGCCTAGCGCTGGATTTGATGGGAGTCTGGAGATTTGTGAAAATGATACGAATACTTTCGATTTAATTGACAGTATTAATGGTACTCCTGATTTAGGTGGCATTTGGTCTCCACCTCTTAACAGTGGCACAGGCGTTTTCGATCCAGCCGTGGATGCTCCGGGAATTTATACTTATACCGTTTACAGTCCCGATCCTGCATGTAGTGATGATTCGGCTACGGTAACAGTATCTATTATTACACCTCCGGAAGCAGGTAATGATGGAAGTCTTGAAATTTGTGAAGCGGATACTAATACTTACGATTTATTTAATAGTCTAGGTGGCTCACCGGATTCTGGTGGAACTTGGTCTCCTACTCTTAACAGTGGAACTGGTTTATTCGACCCCACTCTTGATGGCCCAGGAATATATACATATACAGTTAATAGTTCGGATCCTGCTTGTAGCAATGCGTCAGCTTCAGTAACAGTGTCTTTTGCAACACCTCCGGTGGCTGGTAACAATGGTAGTCTAGAGATCTGTGAAGATGATACCAGCACATACAATTTAATTGATAGTTTAGGTGGCTCACCAGATTCTGGTGGAACTTGGTCTCCTACTCTTAACAGTGGCACTGGGCTTTTCGATCCAGCTCTCGATGCACCTGGCACATATACTTATACTGTCTTTAGCGCTGATCCAGCGTGTCTTGATGCTTCGGCAACCGTAATAGTATCTATTATTATTCCTCCTGTGGCAGGTAATGATGGAAGTCTTGAGATTTGCGAAGACGATACTAATACCTATGATTTAATTAACTATTTAGGTGGTACACCTGATGCAGGCGGAACGTGGGCACCTTCTTTAAATAGTGGAACGGGTCTTTTCGATCCTACTCTTGACGCTCCTGGAACTTATACTTATACCGTCTTTAGTTCTGATCCTGCTTGTAGTAATGCTTCGGCTTCCGTAACGGTGGCTATTATAATTCCACCTGTAGCTGGAACCGATGGAAGTCTTGAGATTTGTGAAGATGACACCAATACATACAATTTATTTAATAGTTTAGGTGGTTCACCTGATTCTGGCGGAACCTGGTCTCCTACTCTTAACAGTGGCACAGGACTTTTTGATCCTGCTCTTGATGCACCTGGAACATATACTTATACAGTAGGTTCTAATACTACCTGTAATGATGCTTCAGCCTCGGTGACAGTATCTTTTATTACACCTCCAATAGCGGGTAATGATGGTAGTCTTGAGATCTGTGAAGATGACACCAACACATACGATTTATTTAATAGTTTAGGTGGTACACCTGATTCTGGCGGAACTTGGTCGCCGACTCTTAATAGTGGCACTGGGATTTTCAATCCTGCTCTTGATGCTCCTGGAATATATACATATACAGTTAATAGTTCTGATCCTGCTTGTAGTCATGCTACGGCTTCTGTAAATGTCTCGTTTGTGACGCCTCCTGTAGCGGGTAATAATGGAAGTCTTGAGATTTGTGAAGATGACACCAATACATACGATTTATTTAATAGTTTAGGTGGTACGCCTGACTCTGGTGGAACTTGGTCTCCAGCTCTTAACAGTGGCACAGGACTTTTTGATCCTGCTCTTGATGCACCTGGAACATATACTTATACAGTAGGTTCTAATACTACCTGTAATGATGCTTCAGCCTCGGTGACAGTATCTTTTATTACACCTCCAATAGCGGGTATTGATGGTAGTCTTGAGATTTGTGAAGATGACACCAACACATACGATTTATTTAACAGTCTTGGTGGTACACCTGACTCTGGCGGAACTTGGTCGCCGACTCTTAATAGTGGCACTGGGATTTTCAATCCTGCTCTTGATGCTCCTGGAACTTATACTTATACGGTAAATAGTACAGATCCTGCTTGTAGTCATGCTTCGGCTTCTGTAACTGTTTTGTTTGTGACGCCTCCTTTAGCGGGTAATAATGGAAGTCTTGAGATTTGTGAAGATGACACCAATACATACGATTTATTTAATAGTTTAGGTGGGACACCTGACTCTGGTGGAACTTGGTCTCCAGCTCTTAACAGTGGCACGGGACTTTTTGATCCTGCTCTTGATGCACCTGGAACATATACGTATACAGTAGGTTCTAATACGACCTGTAATGATGCTTCGGCTACAGTAACAGTATCTTTTATTACACCTCCAATAGCGGGTAATGATGGTAGTCTTGAGATTTGTGAAGATGATACTAATACATACGATTTATTTAACAGTCTTGATGGTACACCTGACTCTGGCGGAACTTGGTCGCCGACTCTTAATAGTGGGACAGGGATTTTTGATCCTGCACTTGATGCGCCTGGAATATATACTTACACTGTAGCAAGTTCTGGCACCACATGTAACAACGCTTCTGCTTCGGTAACTGTCTCTTTTGTGATGCAACCTGAGGCTGGTACTGATGGTAGTCTTGAGATTTGTGAAGATGACACCAATACATACGATTTATTTAATAGCTTAGGTGGTACACCAGACTCTGATGGAACTTGGTCGCCTACGCTTAACAGTGGCACTGGACTTTTTGATCCTGCTATTGATGCGCCAGGAACATATACTTATACGGTCTCAAGATCTGGATCTACTTGTATTGATGCTTCAGCTTCAGTAGCGGTGTCTTTTATTGAACCTCCTCTAGCTGGTATTGATGGAAGCCTTGATATTTGTGAAGATGACACCAATACATACGATTTATTTAATAGTCTTGGTGGTACGCCTGACACTGGAGGCATTTGGTCGCCTGCTCTAAACAGCGGTACGGGGCTTTTTAACCCTGCTTTTGATGCACCTGGAACATATACTTATACTGTAGTAAGTTCTAATGGCGTATGTAACGATGCTTCGGCCTCGGTAACGGTGTCTTTAATAACTGCTCCTGTAGCTGGACTTAATGGAATTCTTGAGATTTGTCCAGACGACTCAAACACTTACGATTTATTTAATAGTCTGGGTGGTACTCCTGATTCTGGTGGAACTTGGTCGCCTAGTCTTAATAGCGGCACTGGAGTTTTCGACCCTGCTCTTGATACTGCTGGAACATATACTTATACGGTAACAAGTTCAAGTCCCGTTTGTAATGATGCTTCGGCTTCGGTAACGGTATCTATTGTAGCCGCTCCAGTTGCTGGAATAGATGGAAGTCTTGGAATTTGTGAAGGTGATACCAATACATACGATTTATTCAATAGTTTAGGCGGCGCACCCACTTCTGGTGGAACCTGGCTACCTGCTCTTAACAGTGGTTCTGGCATTTTTGATCCTGCTATTGATGCACCCGGAACATATACGTATTCTGTTACCAATAGACTATGTGATTTATCCGATTCTGCTGAAGTAACAGTAACTATTTCTGAATTACCAGATGCAACCGGCCTTGAATTAAGTCTAAATAACATTTGTGAAGGAGAAGATCTTATTATTACTATTACAAATGCAAATGCACTCGACAATGGCAACTATTTAATAATTTATAACGTAACTGGTGCAGATATCTTCACAGGTTCTGCTCTTGTAACCATCAATAATGGTGAAGGTAACTTTGTTATCTTGGCTGATGCATTTACCATTACTGGAGAATATGAGCTAACAATTATAGATTTCATATCTGAATCTAGCAATTGTGGTGCAGATACCTCATTGATCATCCCAATAAATTTCGAAGTTTATGTAAGTATCACTCCGGTTCTTATAGATCAAGGAAATGTATTTTGTGTAAGCGATGAGCCTACAATTGAAGACTTATCTAACAATATTACAAACAGTGGTGACTTAACATGGTATGACAGTAGTGAAAATGGCAATATCATTCCGCCAAATACATTACTAATAGATGGAGAAACTTATTATGCATCAATTCTAACATCACAAAATTGTCCAAGTTTAATTAGACTAGCTGTTACCGTAGAACTTGATGAATGTATAGAGGATTTATTAATCCCTGATGGGTTCTCTCCAAATGGAGATAATATAAACGACACTTTTCATATTAATCATTTAGATGAATTATATCCAAATTTCAAATTAACTATTTTTAATAGATATGGTAATAAACTATACAATGGAAATATAAACACACCTGATTGGGATGGCAAATCAAATACAGGTTCCAGTTTAGGAGACTCCATTGTTCCAGTAGGAGTTTATTTCTTCATTTTAGAATTTAATGATGGCAACCGAGAACCACTTCAAGGTCGCGTATATTTAAACATGTAATGCAAATGCTGAATAATAGAAACATCATACCCGCTTTTATATTTCTGATAGGAAGTATTTTTACTAGCTATGGTCAGCAAGATCCTGAATATACACAATACATGTATAATATGAGTCTGATTAACCCCGCTTACGCTACCAATGACAGTGAGGTAATAAATTTTGGATTACTGTACAGATCCCAATGGGTTGGGGCAGTTGGATCTCCTTCAACGGGATCTTTCTTTGCACATTCCACCATTACCGACAGAGTTGAAGGAGGAATATCCATTTATCACGATGAAATTGGTGATGTTGTAAAAAACACCAATTTATTTGCGGATATAGCCTATGTTATTCCAGTTAGCACTAAAGCTAACTTATCTTTAGGTGTTAAAGCCGGAGTATCTTTTTATTCAACTGATTTCAGTGGGTTTGAGTATTCAGATTCTGCTCCAGATCCAACGTTTTCAGAAAATATTAATAGAACATTTCCAAACATTGGAGTGGGCGCCTATTATTTTTCAGAAAATTATTATTTAGGATTATCTGCTCCTAACTTATTAAAGTCAAAATATATTAAGGATAGCAGTGGCATTGCATCAGAAGCTAGCGAAGAAATTCATATGTTTTTCACAGGTGGATATGTCTTCAACTTAAATAAAAACTTAAAATTGAAACCTGCATTTATGGCCATTGGAGTTGTTGGAGCCCCTATTTCTTTTGATTTAACTGCGAATGTTCTGATTAATGAATTTGTTGAGTTTGGTATTGGTTATAGATTTGGTGATGCTATTAGTGGTTTAGCAAATTTTAGCGTATCAAAATCAGTCAGAATTGGCTATGCCTATGATTATACTATTTCCAATTTAGGTGATTTTAATTCAGGCTCACACGAAATCATCTTATTGATAAATCTTTCGAAGTCTGGTAAAGGCTACGATAAATCCCCAAGATTCTTTTAAAATAATTATTATGAGAATATTTAAACTGTTTTTTCTCTTATTATCTTTTTGCCAAGTAGCACATTCTCAGAATGCTAAACTTAAAAAGGCAAATAAATTATTTATGGATAGGTCTTATGTACAAGCTGCTGCCATTTACGAAGAAATAGATATTCCCGATAGCTTACTAGTAAATCTAGCAGACGCTTATTACTTTAATTCTAATATGGCTAAAGCAGCCGAGAACTATTCTAAAGCAATTGCTTCTAAAGCGGATACGTCTAACGAGGTCTATTTTAAATATGCACAAGCATTATACGGTATTGATAATGTAACTAAAGCAGATTCTATGATGTCTGTTTATAAAGACCGAAATATTCAAACACCATCCTTTATTAACAAAGTTAATCTAGCTAACCCTTTTATTTATAATTTAAAACCAATCACTGAAGGCTCACAATCTGGAGATTTCGGGATTACTTATTTTGGAGATCAACTAGCTTTTTCATCTTCTAGAAATGCGGATGGCTCTGTTTATAATTGGAACGAAAAACCATATCTAGACCTTTATACAGCCACTTTTAATGAAAATGGTACGCTGGAAGATATTGTTCCATTTAATGACGAGTTAAATTCAAAAACTCACGAAAGTAGTGCGATTCTAACTAAAGATGGGAAGACTATGTATTTTTCTAGAACGGGAGATAAACGCGTTAAAATAGGAGATCAGAAAATTGCCACTGTCAGATTATTTAAAGCTCAATTAATAGAGAATGAATGGTCTGAAATTGAAGAGTTGCCTTTTTCTAGTGAGTTTTATTCAATACAACATGCGGCATTAAACAATGATAATTCAAAACTTTATTTTTCAAGTGATATGCCCGGAGGAAAAGGGTCTTTTGATATTTATTATGTAGATATCGCTGGAGATGTATATGGTAATCCTATTAATCTAGGACCTTCTATTAATACGTCTAAATTAGAACAATTTCCATATATCTCTGAATCTGGAGATTTATACTTCTCATCAAACGGTTTACAAGGCTTAGGTGGTTTAGATATTTTTGTGTGTGAATTGAATAATTTTCAATGGAGCACACCTTTAAACTTAGGAAATGTTATAAATAGCAATTTGGATGACTTTTCATTTATCGTAAATATAGAAGATAACACAGGTTTTACATCCTCAAACAGAGATGGGAAAGATCAGTTATATTATTTTACAAGAGATAAAAATGATAGAAAATTAATTGTTGAAGGATTTGTAAGAGATAAAAACACGAAGGACATACTTCCTGAAACAATGGTGACGCTATTGGATGAAAACAATAAAGCCATCGATTCTTTTCAAGTAGGTGAAGATGGAAGATATTCTTTTAGAGTAAAACCATATAGTAAATTTAAAATTGAAGGCTATAGACCTTTTTATATTCCAAGTTCGGTTGATTTTGAAACAGACGATTCAGGTAAAATTGAATTAAACATAGAATTAGAGATTGAATCCTATGACGATGCTGAAGAACTTATTGTAGAAAAGGAAGATGGCTATATTTACATAGAATTAGAGAATATTTATTTCGATCTTAACAAATGGGATATTAAACCAAATGCAGGTAAAACATTAGATATTCTTGTTAATTTAATGGAAAAGTATCCTCGAATGGAAGTTCAACTTGGCGCCCATACAGACAACCGAAGCTCTTATGATTACAATATGATTTTATCTGATAATAGAGCAAAATCTGCCATGAATTATATCCTTTCTAAAGGAATCCCAGCAAATCGATTAACGTCTAAAGGATATGGCGAAAGTCAGTTATTAGTGGATTGTGGTGAAAATTGTACTGAAGAAGAACATTCAATTAATAGACGTTGTGAATTTATTATTAAAAAATAGGTCTGGAAAACTACCTATTTGTTAATTTTTAGGTCATTCATCTAATAACTCAGAATAAATTGGCAGTCTATCTAATTTTTAATACATTTAAAAGACTTGTTATCAGAATAATAAGTCGTTTTTTAATATTTACGTAAGATTATAACCCCAAATAATGATCTACTTATGGAAACAAACAACCCCAATGTTTTCAGTAATAATGACATTACTGTAACCTACAATCCAAGAGTTTGCATTCACGCCGAGCGTTGTGCAAGAGAACTTTCAAATGTTTTTAGAGAATCTGTTATTCCTTGGATAGACCTTGATGGTGCTTCCACAAAAAAAATTATTAAACAAATAAAAAAGTGTCCCTCGGGAGCATTAGATTATTGTATGAATAAAAAGGAAGCCTGCTAAAATTTAAATTTTTAAGCAAAAAATCCCATTGAAAACAATTTCAATGGGATTTTTTTATAATTAATACAATCTCTTAATCTTCACCAGTTGGACCAAAGTTTAAAGGTATTGGAGCTTGCTCGTAATTAAATATTTCGAGCAACCATCTAAAATCAAGATTTAGTATTTCGTATAAATTTTAAGCTTCACCAGTTGGACCAAAGTTTAAAGGTATTGGAGGTTGCTCGTAATCCTTAATTTCTCCATGAGCATTTTCAAATTTGCTAACATTATCACCTAAAGCTTTAAATAATCTCTTAGCGTGTTGCGGTGTTAGTATAATTCTAGATTTCACCTTACTTTTTGGAGTTCCAGGCATGATACTTACAAAATCTATTACAAACTCTGAAACAGAGTGGTTAATAATAGCTAAGTTAGAATAAGTCCCTTCTGCTACTTTCTCATCCAATTCAATGTTTATTTGTCCTGGCTTTTGTTGTTTTTTTTCGTCTGACATTTTATGTATCGTTTTAAACAAAGAATCCTGCTAGTGCAGGATTCTTTTAATTATTTATGATTGAATGAATACACAAAAAATTAATTGTAATTAACTTCTTGTTTAGCTTGCATCATTTCGTCGAATTCTTCTTTAGAACCTACAATAATGTTCTCATAAGTTCTCATACCTGTTCCTGCTGGAATTCTATGACCTACAATTACGTTTTCTTTAAGTCCTTCTAAAGTATCTATTTTACCATTAACAGCTGCTTCGTTAAGAACTTTGGTTGTTTCCTGGAAGGAAGCCGCAGAGATAAACGATTTAGTTTGCAACGATGCTCTAGTAATACCTTGTAAAATTGGCGTTGCAGTTGCAGGTTGTGCATCTCTAGCAACAATAAGGTTCTTATCTTCTCTACGAAGAATAGAATTCTCATCTCTCAAGTCACGAGGTGTAATAATTTGTCCTGCTTTGATTGTTGCAGAATCTCCTGAATCTTCAACCACTTTCATTCCAAAAACTTCATCATTTTCTTCAATGAAATCTGATTTATGAACTAATTGATCTTCTAAGAAAGTTGTATCACCAGAATCTATAATTCTAACTTTACGCATCATTTGTCTTACAACAACTTCAAAATGCTTATCGTTAATTTTCACACCTTGTAAACGGTATACTTCTTGAACTTCGTTAACCAAATACTGTTGTACAGCAGAAGGGCCTTTAATATTCAAGATATCGTTTGGTGTAATAGAACCATCAGAAAGTGGCATACATGCTTTAACGAAATCATTTTCTTGTACCAGAATCTGGTTAGATAATTTCACTAAGTATTTTCTTACGTCACCTAATTTAGATTCTACAATGATCTCACGGTTACCTCTCTTAATTTTACCAAAAGAAACAACACCATCAATAGCACTTACTACAGCTGGATTAGAAGGATTACGCGCTTCGAATAATTCGGTAACACGTGGCAAACCTCCTGTAATATCTCCAGATTTAGCAGATTTACGAGGGATTTTAACTAAAATTTTACCAACTTTAATTTTATCACCATCGTCAATCATTAAGTGAGCTCCAACTGGTAAGTTATAAGAACGCATAGTCTCTCCTTTCGAATCTTCAATATGAAGCGTTGGGATTAACTTTTTATTTCTAGATTCAGAAATTACTTTTTCTTGGAAACCTGTTTGCTCATCTATTTCAACTTGGTAAGTAATACCTTGTTCAATATTTTCGTAACGTACTTTTCCAGCAAATTCAGAAATAATTACACCGTTATATGGATCCCAAGAACAAACAACATCTCCTTTTTTAAGTGCGTCTCCGCTCTTAGTAAACACGGTAGAACCGTAAGGTATGTTATTAGTACTTAAAGTAATACCTGTCTTTTTATCTACAAGTTTTAATTCAGATGTTCTAGAGATTACAATGTTAATTGGTTTTCCGTCGTTATCTTCTCCTTTAACAGTTTTAAGGTCATCGATTTCAGCAATACCGTCAAACTTAACGGCTAATTTATTTTCTTCTGAAATGTTTCCTGCAATTCCACCTACGTGGAATGTACGTAATGTTAACTGAGTACCAGGTTCTCCAATAGATTGTGCTGCCACAACTCCTACTGCTTCTCCACGTTGCACCATTTTATTTGTTGCAAGATTACGTCCGTAACATTTAGCACAAATTCCTTTTTTAGCCTCACATGTTAATGGAGAACGAACTTCTACAGATTCTATAGGTGATGCTTCAATAGATTTAGCAACAACTTCATCAATTAAATCGCCAGAAGCAACTAATAATTCGTCTGTTAAAGGATCGTAAACATCATTTAAAGAAATTCTACCTACAATTCTCTCTTTTAAAGTTTCAACAATTTCATCATTTTTCTTTAAAGGAGTTACTTCAACACCTCTTAAAGTTCCACAATCAACACTATTTACAATAACGTCTTGAGAAACATCTACTAAACGACGTGTTAAGTAACCAGCATCTGCAGTTTTAAGTGCTGTATCGGCAAGACCTTTACGAGCACCGTGAGTAGAGATAAAGTATTCTAAAATTGAAAGACCTTCCTTAAAGTTAGAAAGAATCGGGTTTTCAATAATCTCTCCACCACCTGCTGTAGATTTTTTAGGTTTAGCCATTAATCCACGCATACCTGTAAGCTGACGAATCTGTTCTTTAGATCCACGAGCTCCAGAATCAAGCATCATATACACAGAGTTAAATCCTTGTTGATCTTCACGAATACGTTTCATGGATAACTCGGTTAACTCAGCATTTGTAGATGTCCAGATATCAATAACTTGGTTATAACGTTCGTTGTTTGTTATAAGACCCATGTTATAGTTAGCCATAATACCATCAACTTGCTTGTTAGCAGAGTCAATCATATCTTGCTTTTCTGGTGGGATAATAATATCTCCTAAACTAAATGATAATCCACCTTTAAAGGCGAAACTATATCCAAGATTTTTAATTTCATCAAGGAAATCAGCAGTTTCAGGAACAGAAGTTACTTTTAAAATATCACCAATAATATTTCTTAATGATTTCTTAGTAAGTACTTCGTTAATATACCCAGCTGCATGCGGTACTGTTTGGTTAAACAATACACGACCTACAGTTGTAGCTATAATTTGTAATGTTAATTCTCCAGCTTCATTAAAGTCGTATGTTCTAACTTTAATAGAGGCATTCAATTCTACACGTTTTTCATTGTAAGCAATAACACACTCTTCCGGAGAATAGAATGTTAAACCTTCACCTTTAATTTGTACATCTTTTGTAGATACACGCTCTTTAGTCATATAATATAAACCAAGAACCATATCCTGAGAAGGTACTGCAACTGGCGAACCATTTGCAGGATTCAAGATATTATGAGAAGCCAACATTAATAGTTGACATTCTAAAATAGCTTCTGGTCCTAATGGTAAGTGAACAGCCATTTGATCTCCATCGAAATCGGCATTAAATGCAGTTGTTACAAGTGGATGTAACTGAATTGCTTTACCTTCAATCAATTTAGGTTGAAACGCTTGAATACCTAATCTGTGTAAGGTAGGAGCACGATTTAAAAGAACTGGATGTCCTTTTAAAACATTCTCTAAAATATCCCAAACAACAGGCTCTCTTCTATCTATAATTTTCTTTGCAGATTTTACAGTTTTTACAATTCCTCTTTCAATTAACTTTCTAATTACAAAAGGTTTGTATAATTCTGCTGCCATATTTTTTGGCAATCCACATTCAAATAATTTTAATTCTGGTCCAACAACAATTACCGAACGAGCTGAATAATCAACACGTTTTCCAAGTAAGTTTTGACGGAAACGACCTTGCTTACCTTTTAAAGAATCTGATAAAGATTTTAAAGGTCTGTTAGAATCTGTTTTTACAGCTGAAGATTTACGTGTATTATCGAATAACGAATCTACAGATTCCTGCAACATACGTTTTTCGTTACGTAAAATAACTTCTGGTGCTTTTATTTCAACAAGTCTTTTAAGACGGTTGTTTCTAATAATTACACGACGATATAAGTCATTTAAATCAGACGTTGCAAAACGACCTCCATCTAGTGGCACTAAAGGACGTAATTCTGGCGGAATAATTGGAATAACTTTCATAATCATCCATTCTGGACGATTTTCTCTGTTTTCGTTCGATTCGCGTAAAGCTTCAACAACTTGAAGTCTTTTTAAAGCTTCCGTTTTACGTTGTTTAGACGTTTCAGTATTCGCTTTATGACGTAATTCAAATGACAAAGCATCTAAATCAATTCTAGCTAATAAATCGATTAAACATTCAGCTCCCATTTTAGCAATAAACTTATTAGGATCTGAATCGTCTAAATATTGGTTTTCTTTTGGAAGTGTTTCAAGAATGTTTAAGTATTCTTCTTCTGTTAAGAAATCCATTTTTTGTAATGGTTCACCCTCAGCATTATGAGCTATACCCGATTGAATTACTACATAACGTTCGTAGTAAATAATCATATCTAATTTCTTAGAAGGTAAGCCTAAAAGGTAACCAATTTTGTTTGGTAACGAACGGAAATACCAGATATGAGCAACAGGAACAACTAAGTTGATATGCCCTACTCTATCTCTACGTACTTTCTTTTCTGTTACTTCAACACCACAACGGTCGCAAATAATACCTTTGTAGCGAATTCTTTTATATTTTCCACAAGCACATTCGAAATCCTTAACAGGACCAAAAATACGCTCACAAAATAAACCATCACGTTCAGGTTTATGTGTTCGATAATTGATAGTTTCTGGTTTTAAAACTTCACCTCGAGATTCTGCTAAAATAGATTCTGGTGATGCTAAACCAATGGAGATTTTGTTAAATCTCTGTACTGTATTCTTATCTTGTTTTCTTGCCATCTTTTTTAAGTCTTCAGTTTTCAAACCAACAGTGCACAGTGTTCAGTGCATACTGTTGGCTGAATACTATTTTTTTACTCTTCTAATCTAATGTCTAGTCCTAGTCCTTTCAATTCGTGCATAAGTACGTTGAAAGATTCAGGTAATCCAGGTTCTGGCATTGGCTCACCTTTAACTATACTTTCGTAAGTTTTAGCTCTACCAATAACATCATCAGATTTAACGGTCAATATTTCTCTTAATGTTGCAGATGCTCCATACGCTTCAAGTGCCCAAACTTCCATCTCTCCAAAACGTTGACCTCCAAATTGTGCTTTACCACCAAGAGGTTGTTGTGTAATTAATGAGTATGGTCCAATTGAACGTGCGTGCATTTTATCATCAACCATATGTCCTAATTTCAACATATAGATGATTCCAACTGTTGCAGGTTGGTCAAAACGATCTCCTGTTCCACCATCATAAAGATAGGTATGTCCAAATCTTGGAATTCCAGCTTCATCTGTAAATCCGTTAATTTGATCTAGTGTTGCACCATCAAAAATTGGCGTCGCATAGGTACGTCCTAATTTTTGTCCAGCCCAACCAAGAACAGTTTCGTAAATCTGCCCAATATTCATACGAGAAGGTACACCAAGTGGATTTAATACAATATCTACTGGAGTTCCATCTTCTAAGAAAGGCATATCTTCTTGACGAACGATACGTGCAACAATACCTTTGTTACCGTGACGTCCTGCCATTTTATCACCTACTTTAAGTTTACGCTTTTTAGCGATATATACTTTAGCAAGTTTAATAATACCTGCTGGTAATTCATCTCCTACAGAAATAGTAAACTTCTCACGACGTAAAGAACCTTGTAAATCGTTTTCTTTAATCTTGTAGTTGTGAATTAAATCGGCAACTAATTTGTTAGTACTATCATCTGTTGTCCAAACACCAGAAGTTAAATGCGTATAATCATCTACAGAATTTAACATTTTAAGTGTGTACTTTTTACCTTTTGGTAAAACTTCTTCACCTAAATCATTAAAGATACCTTGAGCTGTTTTACCACCAACAATTGTAAAAAGTTTATCTACTAAAACTTCTTTTAAATCGTCGAATTTTCTATCGTAAACACCTTCTAACTGAGTGATATCTTCTTTATCTTTTGCACGTTTGCGTTTATCTTTAACCGCACGAGCAAAAAGTTTTTTGTCAATTACTACACCATTTAATGAAGGTGACGCTTTTAAAGATGCATCTTTAACATCTCCAGCTTTATCTCCAAAGATAGCACGTAATAATTTTTCTTCAGGGGTTGGATCACTTTCTCCTTTTGGAGTAATTTTTCCAATAAGAATATCTCCAGGTTTAACTTCAGCACCAATACGAATCATTCCGTTTTCATCAAGGTCTTTAGTAGCCTCTTCTGAAACGTTAGGAATATCGTTTGTTAGTTCTTCGTTACCTAGTTTTGTATCTCTAACTTCTAAAGAATACTCATCTATATGAATCGATGTAAAAACATCATTTCTTACTACTTCTTCTGAAATTACAATTGCATCCTCAAAGTTATACCCTTTCCAAGGCATAAAGGCTACTTTCATATTTCTACCTAAAGCTAATTCCCCTTTTTGAGTAGCATAACCTTCACTTAGAACTTGACCTTTAACAACTTTATCACCTTTTTCTACAATAGGTTTTAAGTTGATAGATGTTCCTTGGTTGGTTTTTCTAAACTTAATAAGTGGATATGTTTTAACATCGCTTTCAAAGCTTACTTTAGCTTCGTCCTCAGTTCTATCGTACTTAATAGTAATTTCGTTTGCATCAACGTATTCAACAACACCATTTCCTTCAGCATTAATTAATACACGAGAATCTGAAGCTACTTGTCTTTCTAATCCAGTTCCAACAATAGGAGCTTGCGGACGTAATAAAGGAACCGCTTGACGCATCATGTTAGATCCCATCAAGGCTCTATTCGCATCATCATGTTCCAAGAAAGGAATTAAAGATGCAGAAATTGAAGCAATTTGATTAGGTGCAACATCTGTATAATGAATTTGTGTAGGATCTACAACAGGGAAATCGCCTTCCATTCTAGCAATTACCTTATCGTGAAGAATCTTTCCATTTTCATCAACCTTAACAGTTGCTTGAGCAATCATTTGATCTTCTTCTTCCTCAGCACTTAAATATATAGGAGTGCTTTTAATATCTACAACTCCATCAGTTACTTTTCTGTAAGGTGTTTCAATGAATCCCATTGAATTAACCTTAGCAAAAACTGAAAGTGAAGATATTAATCCAATGTTTGGTCCCTCAGGAGTTTCAATTGGACAAAGTCTTCCGTAGTGCGTATAGTGAACATCACGTACTTCGAAACCTGCTCTTTCACGAGATAAACCACCTGGTCCTAGTGCTGATAAACGACGCTTGTGCGTAATTTCTGCAAGAGGATTGGTTTGATCCATGAACTGAGATAATTGGTTTGTTCCAAAGAAAGAATTAATAACAGACGATAACGTCTTAGCATTAATTAAATCGATAGGAGTAAATACTTCGTTATCACGAACATTCATACGCTCACGAATAGTACGAGCCATACGAGCTAAACCAACTCCAAATTGTTGAGATAATTGCTCACCAACTGTACGTACACGACGGTTAGATAAGTGATCAATATCATCAATCTCTGCTTTAGAGTTAATTAATTCGATTAAGTATTTAATAATAGTAATAATATCTTCTTTGGTAAGCACTTGCTTATCCATTCCAATATCAAGACCTAATTTTTTGTTCATTCTATAACGACCTACCTCTCCTAAAGAGTAACGTTGGTCACTAAAGAATAATTTATCAATAATACCACGTGCTGTTTCCTCATCTGGCGGCTCAGCATTACGTAGTTGTCTGTAAATATGTTCAACAGCCTCTTTTTCAGAGTTTGTTGGATCTTTTTGAAGCGTATTATGAATAATTGCATAATCTCCTTGTTGCGCACTTTCTTTGTGTAAAAGAACAGTTTTTACGCTAGTTTCAAGAATTTCCTCAATATTGTCTTTATCAAGAATGGTATCACGATCAAGAATAATTTCGTTACGTTCAATAGAAACTACTTCACCAGTATCTTCATCAACAAAATCTTCATGCCATGTATTAAGTACACGAGCTGCAAGCTTACGACCTAGCACTTTTTTTAATCCAGCTTTAGAAACCTTAACTTCTTCAGCAAGGTCAAAAATTTCCAGAATGTCTTTATCACGTTCAAAACCAATAGCTCTAAATAATGTTGTTACAGGTAATTTTTTCTTACGATCGATATACGCATACATTACTTGATTGATATCTGTAGCGAATTCAATCCAAGAACCTTTAAAAGGAATTACTCTTGCAGAATATAGTTTGGTTCCATTTGCATGAAAAGATTGACCGAAAAACACACCAGGAGAACGGTGTAATTGAGAAACTACTACACGTTCTGCACCGTTGATACAAAAAGTACCAGAAGGTGTCATGTAAGGTATGGTACCTAAATACACATCTTGAACAATGGTTTCGAAATCCTCATGTTCAGGGTCTGTACAATACAGTTTTAACCTTGCTTTTAATGGAACGCTATAAGTTAATCCTCTTTCAATACATTCTTCTATGGAATATCTAGGTGGATCGATAAAGTAATCTAAGAATTCTAGAACAAATTGATTACGTGTATCTGTTATTGGGAAGTTTTCCATGAAGGTATTATAAAGACCTTCATTACCTCTTTCTTCTGATTTAGTTTCTAACTGGAAAAAATCCTGGAAGGATTTAATCTGAATATCCATAAAATCCGGATACTCTGTTCTATTGACAATAGACGAGAAATTTAATCTTTCAGCTTGTGTTACTAACATCAATGGGCGAAATTTTGATTAAAAAAAAATGTTTGGTTATAGCCTACTGGCTATATACGACAAATGGTCTAGGTCTTGGAGAGTACTCTCCAGACCTAAACCTTTGTTAATTTTAGATGTTAAACTTACTTAAGTTCAACCTCAGCTCCAGCTTCTTCTAAAGACGCTTTTAAAGCTTCTGCTTCATCTTTAGATACACCTTCTTTGATTGCACTTGGTGCATCATCAACTAAACCTTTAGCTTCTTTTAATCCTAAACCAGTTAATTCTTTAACTAATTTTACTACTGCTAATTTAGAACCACCAGCGGCTTTAAGGATTACATCAAATTCTGTTTGCTCTTCAGCAGCGTCTCCACCACCTGCAGCAGGTCCAGCCATAACTGCAGCAGCTGCTGCAGGCTCGATACCGTACTCATCTTTTAATATAGTTGCTAATTCGTTAACTTCTTTTACTGTTAAGTTAACTAATTGTTCTGCGAAATCTTTTAAATCTGCCATTTTTTCTATCGTTTTAATAATTTTAATAAAATATAATTTGTTTAAGTGCGTACACGTTTTGATTATCCTTCTTTTTCGGATAATGTTTTAAGAATACCTGCTAATTTACCACCACTTGATTTAAGTGCTGAAATAACATTTTTAGCTGGAGATTGTAATAATCCGATGATATCACCAATAACTTCTTCTTTAGATTTAATGTTAACTAAAGAATCTAATTGATCATCGCCAATATAAACAGCTTCCGCGATGTAAGCTCCTTTTAAAAGAGGCTTATCTGATTTTTTACGGAAGGTTTCAATTATCTTAGCTGGAGCATTACCTGTTTCAGAATACATTACTGAAGTATTTCCCTTTAATGTTGCAGGAAGATCTCCAAAATCTTTATCTGATGCCTCCATTGCTTTTGCAAGCAAGGTATTTTTAACAACTGCTAATTTTACGTTTGCTTTAAAACAAGCACGACGTAAATTTGAAGTACTAAGTGCATTTAATCCTGATATATCTGCTAAATAGATATTTGCATTATCAGCTAATTGTGCAGTTAATTCTTCGATTACTTGTGATTTTTCTTCTCTTGTCATAATAAAAGTTTTAAACTACTTAACCGATCTTAGGATCAACAGCTATACTTGGACTCATTGTAGAAGACATAAAAATGCTTTTAACATAGATTCCTTTTGCTGCAGTTGGTTTTAGTTTCATTAATGTTTGTAATAATTCGTTTGCGTTATCTACAATTTTATCAGCACTAAAAGATGCTTTTCCAATTGAAGCGTGAACGATACCAGTTTTATCAACTTTAAAGTCAATTTTACCAGCTTTTACATCGCTTACAGCTTTAGCTACGTCCATTGTTACAGTACCAGTCTTAGGGTTAGGCATTAAACCACGAGGACCTAATACACGTCCTAAAGGACCTAATTTACCCATAACGCTAGGCATAGTTACAATAACGTCTACGTCTGTCCAACCATTCTTGATTTTTTCAAGATATTCGTCTAAACCTACATAATCAGCTCCTGCTTCTCTTGCTTCTGCTTCTTTATCTGGAGTTACTAATGCTAAAACTTTTACGTCTTTACCAGTACCATGAGGAAGTGTTACTACTCCTCTTACCATTTGGTTTGCTTTTCTAGGATCAACTCCTAAACGAACTGCTATATCAACAGATGCATCAAATTTGGTATTGGTTATATCTTTTACTAATGCTGATGCTTCAGTAACAGAATAGATTTTACCCTTTTCTATTTTTGCTAAAGCTTCTTTTTGTTTCTTTGTTAATCTTGCCATTTTTTAGAAATTTTTTAGATTAATTAGGGGCTTCGCCACCTTTAACAGTTATACCCATAGATCTTGCTGTACCTGCTATCATTTTCATAGCTGCATCAATAGTAAATGCATTTAAATCTTGCATTTTATCTTCTGCGATAGTTCTAACTTGATCCCAAGAAACTTTTGCTACTTTCTTAATATGTGGTTCTCCCGAACCTTTTTTTACTTTGGCCGCTTCTAATAATTGTACAGCTGCAGGTGGTGTTTTGATTACAAAGTCGAATGATTTGTCTTTGAAAACAGAAATGACCACTGGTAAAACTTTACCAGGTTTATCTTGGGTTCTAGCATTAAACTGCTTACAGAATTCCATGATATTTACTCCAGCGGCACCTAAAGCGGGTCCAACCGGTGGCGACGGATTCGCTGCACCTCCCCTAACTTGTAGTTTAACTACTTTACTTAACTCTTTTGCCATTTTTAATAATTTAGATTTTTATGTAATTCTTTATTTTGAAGCTTAAGATTACATATTATGATTGTAACAAATATTATACTTTTTCAACTTGCATATAACTTAACTCTAAAGGTGTTTTTCTTCCGAAAATCTTAACCATTACTTCAAGTTTACGCTTTTCTTCATTTATTTTTTCGATTGTACCATCAAAACCATTGAATGGACCATCGATTACTTTAACAGTTTCTCCTTTTGTAAAAGGAATAGCAACATTTGCATCTGCATCAACTGTTAGCTCATCTACTTTACCTAACATTCTGTTTACTTCAGATTGTCTTAACGGTACAGGATCTCCACCTTTTGTTTCACCTAAAAAACCGATTACATTTGTAACAGATTTTATAATATGAGGTATTTCTCCTGTTAAATTAGCTTTTACCATAATGTAACCTGGAAAATAAACTTTTTCTTTATTTACCTTCTTACCGTTACGGATTTGAATTACTTTTTCGGTTGGAACTAAAACTTGGTCAACATAATCCTCTAAGCCCAAACGAGCTATTTCTGTTTCGATATAAGCTTTAATTTTGTTTTCTTGACCGCTTACTGCTCGAACAACATACCATTTCTTATCATTCCCTTCAGACATATAATCTTTTTTTAACCGTTAATGAATTTGAAATAAATTCCAACAACTTTACTAAAAACTGTATCCACTCCCCAAATTGCTAATGAGAAAACAATAGAAAATACAGCAACTAAAACTGTTAGACTTTGTCCTTCTGCCATTGTTGGCCAAGTAACATTATTCTTCAATTCACCAAATGATTCTTTTATGTAGTTTATAACTCCAGCCATTATATAATTTTTATTATCACTTCAATTTCTATCGGTGTGGACTTAAAAAACATTTTATAAGCCTCATTAATAATTCTGCACGGGCGGAGAGACTCGAACTCCCGACACCTGGTTTTGGAGACCAGTGCTCTACCAACTGAGCTACGCCCGTAAATACAAGTCAAGGCATTCCGAAAAACGGAATACCTTAACTTTATATTTTATTAAACTTTATTAGTCTAAAATTTCAGTTACCTGACCTGCTCCTACTGTACGTCCACCTTCACGGATTGCAAAACGTAAACCTACAGTCATTGCAATTTTTTGGATTAATTCAACAGTAATAGTAAGGTTATCTCCAGGCATAACCATTTCAACACCTTCTGGTAATTGGATATTTCCAGTTACATCAGTTGTACGAACGTAAAACTGTGGACGGTAGTTGTTATGGAATGGCGTGTGACGCCCACCTTCTTCTTTCTTAAGGATATAAACCTCAGCTTTGAATTTTTGGTGTGGTGTTACAGAACCTGGCTTAACAATTACCATACCTCTAGAGATCATTGATTTCTCAATTCCTCTTAATAAGATACCAGCATTATCACCAGCTTCACCTCTATTTAATATTTGACGGAACATTTCAATTCCAGTAATTGTAGATGTTAACTTTTCAGCTCCCATACCAATAATTTCAACAGGATCTCCTGTATTAGCAATACCAGTTTCGATACGACCTGTAGCTACAGTTCCACGACCAGTAATAGAGAATACATCTTCGATAGGCATTAAGAAAGGCTTATCAATCTCACGTAATGGCTCTTCAATCCAAGCATCAACAGATTCCATTAATTGTAATACTGTATCAACCCATTTTTGCTCACCATTAAGTGCACCTAAAGCAGAACCAGCAATTACAGGTCCATTATCACCATCATACTCATAGAATGATAATAAATCTCTGATTTCCATTTCTACTAATTCTAATAATTCTTCATCATCAACCATATCCACTTTATTCATGAATACAACCATACGAGGAATTCCTACCTGACGTCCTAAAAGGATGTGCTCACGAGTTTGTGGCATTGGACCATCTGTAGCCGCAACTACTAAGATAGCACCATCCATTTGTGCTGCACCAGTAACCATGTTCTTTACGTAATCCGCGTGACCTGGACAGTCAACGTGAGCGTAATGACGATTTGCTGTTGCATATTCTACGTGTGAAGTATTAATTGTAATACCTCTTTCTTTTTCTTCTGGTGCGTTATCAATCTGATCGAATGATTTCGCTTCTGAGAAACCTGCATCAGCTAATACTTTAGTAATAGCAGCAGTTAAAGTTGTTTTACCGTGATCTACGTGTCCAATTGTACCAATGTTTAAGTGTGGTTTTGAACGATCGAAAGTTGCCTTTGCCATGTTTTAATAAATTTAATCTTAGTTATATAATAATATTAGTGTATTCTAATTTAATCTGTCTTTAAAAAAAAGAGCCAATGACGAGAATTGAACTCGTGACCTCTTCCTTACCAAGGAAACGCTCTACCCCTGAGCTACACCGGCTAAAAAAAGAGCGAGAGACCGGGTTCGAACCGGCGACATTCAGCTTGGAAGGCTGACGCTCTACCAACTGAGCTACTCTCGCAATATTTAAATCCTTTTTTTAATTATCATTATTTTAAAAAAAATAATGTGGGGAGAGCAGGATTCGAACCTGCGAAGACGTAGTCAGCAGATTTACAGTCTGCCCTCGTTGGCCGCTTGAGTATCTCCCCAATTAAAAATGTTTCACTCTTTTAAAGAACTTCACCTAATTAGTTGTAAAATAAACCATTTTACAAATGTTAGATGTTTTAGAGCCGATGGAGGGACTCGAACCCACGACCTGCTGATTACAAATCAGCTGCTCTAGCCAGCTGAGCTACATCGGCTTTTAAACCTTTTTTATCACAAAAAAAAGCCCGCTATTTCTAACGGACTGCAAATGTATATATTTATTTTCTTATTCAAAACATTTTTTAGAAAAATTTATTATAAATGTGTTCTTAATTTTTCTTTTCGTTTTTTAAGTTGTCTTTCTAAGGACGCTATTGCCATATCTGTTCCCTCTTCAAATGTCTTACATTGCTTCTTAACAACGAAACTATCTCCCGGAACACTAACGCGTGCTTCAAATATTTTATTCTCTTTATCGCTTGTGTTATCTAATTTTAGATATACATCTGAACTTATTACCTTATCATAAAATAAATCTAACTTATCCATTCGCTTTTGAATAAAGTCTATCAATTTTTGGTCGGCATTGAAATTGACTGATTGGGTGTTTACTTTCATACTTCTTTTGTTTTTAATGATACAATAAGACGATACTGTTTTACTTCTTACTTCTAGGATGTGTGTTTAGGTACACTTTTTTTAATTCGGCTATACTATTATGTGTGTAAACCTGTGTCGCAGCTAAACTGGAATGTCCAAGAAGTTCTTTTACAGCATTTAAATCTGCACCTTGGTTTAGTAAATGTGTTGCAAAAGAATGCCTTAATATATGTGGGCTCTTTTTCACTTTACTAGATGCTAAACTAAAATACTCATTAATTATTCGGTACACAAGTGTTTCATAAATTTTAACTCCTTTTTGGGTTAAAAAAAGAACCTCTGGATTGGCAACATTCTCTAACTCACTTCTATACTTTAAATAGCTCTTAAGAGTGTGTAAAACCGAATTAATCAAAGGAACTAATCGTTCCTTATTTCTTTTTCCCAAAACTTTTAAAGTTTGATTAGAAAAATCGACATCTTTTAATTTTAGTTCTACTAATTCTATTCTTCTTATTCCTGTTGAATAAAAGAGTTCTATAATAAGTTTGTCTCTAACACCTTCAAAACTATCTTCAAAATAAAGTTCATCTAAAACAGTTTTAATTTCAGTTTCAGAAAAGGGAACTTGTATTTTCTTACTGGTTTTTAACGCTTTGTGTTTTACTAAGGGATTAGCTTGAATACTTTCGGTTTTTAATAGAAATTTATAATAGGAGTTTAAAGCTGAAATTTTTCGGTTAATACTTCTATTTGAAATACCTTTTTCCACGAGACTTACTATCCAATTTCTAATTTGAGGATAAATTATGGCTTCTATGGAATTGGTGTCATATTCCAACATTATAAAATCTGAAAATTCATTTAAATCTTTTTTATATGCAGTTATGGTAAGCTTCGAATATTTTTTTTCAAGCAATAAATAATCTAAAAAAGGTTTAAAAGGCATCTGTAGGTTTATATAGTTTAGTAAATATAAGAATTTAATAAGAAGTTAACTATGAAGCAAAAAAAATCCTGCTATTGCAGGATTTTTAATCGGATTTAACAAAATTTAAAGATTAGAAGTTCTCTTGATCTCTTAAATTCTGGATGTATTGCGCTTTTTGAACTTGAGCTCTTTTAATAACAGATGGCTTGTCAAACTGCTTACGAGTCTGTAAAGCACGCTTCGTTCCAGTTTTATCAAACTTTCTCTTATAACGCTTTAACGCTCTATCTATATTTTCTCCTTCTTTAATTGGTATTATTAACATAGTGTCTTAACCTCCTCTCTTTTAGAATTTCAAGCCGCAAATATAAAAACATTTTAATAATGAACAATTAAAAAAATAAAAAAAATTCAATATTTCTTTTTAGACAAAATGATGACCCAGTAATTGGCTTTAAACACTCTTAAGACAATCTAATCAAACCTCAGATTTTGGCCATTTCAGGAGCCTCAAATAGTCTTATTCTTTAAATAAAGTAGATCGTTTGGTTAAATCTTGAATCATTTTTTCTTCCTCTTCGCTTTCTAACAAGGTGTTGTAATTTTTCCAAAAAGCCTTATTATAGGGTTTTGATGAAAAGATATCAGCATCCCAAGGACCATTTAAAGCGTCCTTTATTTTTTCTTTATCAAGGATGATTTCAGTAAATAAAATTTCTTGTACCGTGTAGTAATAGCGCTCTTCTGGATTTGCTTCTTCCACTTCTCCCTTTGCGTTTTTTACAGGGTTAGTACCAACATTTACAAGTTTTGGAGTTTCATAATAAATATAATTTGGATACATTTTATCTTGATATTCCATATAATTAATAATTAATTTATGGTTTACCTGAGTTCCAAAAAGTGTCTTACTTCTACTCTTCTGGGCACTTGAAGAAGCTACTAATTCGTATTCAATTTTTTTAATAGCATAGGTATCCCAATAAATATAAATCCAACCATTAGCATTATAACCATCATTGTAAATCCCTTTAGTTTCAAGGTTGATATAATCTGCACCTTTAGAAATTTTAATCTTATAGATTTTTCTACCATCATCTACCAAAACGGTATCTAAAGAAAATAGATGTTGGTCTAACATGCTTTCATTAAATAGTCCCTTCGGATTGTTAGAGTTCCTAACTAAATTCAACTTCCCGTGAAATAAGGTTTCTAAACCATTAATTCTGGTATCATTCCACTTGATAGCTTTTATTAAAGAAGATGTTCTAATGGTATCTCTTCTTAAGTTTTTAGCTTTTAAGTCTCTGTTGTTAGATTTGTCTTTAAGATATGCCGTATAGGTTAACAAGCTATCAACATCGCGTAAATCGTAACTTTTACGCACCTCATCCACATTAATTTTAAGTGTTTCTGATGTGTTTGTTTGATAACTGGAATCGTAAAGGGTAATAGCTCCTTCTACAAGCCATTTAAATTCCTTTTTATTACGCTCTTTATGTCTAACGAAGCCTTTTTCTATATAAGCTGAATCTGGCAAATTTTCCGGTAATCTTTCTAAGGCTCGAAGCACAATATCATTCCCAGATTTTGGCCTTGAATCTGCAACCAATAAAATTTCATCTAAAGATGCTACATCAGGCTCCAAATAAACATCGAAAGTACTGTCGAATTCATCTACAGGAACCTTATAACTTTTAAATCCAATAGACGAAACAACCAAGGTATCCTTTAGGGATTTTTGTGGCACAAGCAACACAAACTTACCATCTGCATTAGTTATAGTTCCTATAGTTGTATTTTGAACATATACACTCGCGCTTTCTAAAGGCAAGAAAGTTTCAGCATCTAAAACAGCATTTTTTATTTCCGTTTGCGAAAATGCTGATAGACTCATTAAAAAAACAATCGTTCCAAGAAAATGCTTAAAATATGGGGACTTCATATAAAATGATTTATTTAAGTAGCAGGTTTATAGTTTTTATCGTCTAAGAGCATTTTAGCAAGAATTTCACGAAGAATCTCTGAGGTTCCTCCTCCAATTGGACCTAATCTACTATCTCGAAGTAATCTAGCCATTGGATATTCTTCCATATAACCATAACCGCCTAAAAATTGAAGACATTCATTAATAACGTCATCTGCCATTTTAGTAGATTTCAATTTAGACATGGTTGCTTGCTTTACAACGTATTCTCCTTTGTTTAGTCTGTAAGCCACTGAATAATTGAACTCTCTACAAATTTCCATGTCTGCATATAAATCTGCATATTTATGTCTTAGCGCTTGAAATTTATTAATAGTTTTTCCAAAAGCTGTGCGTTCGCTCATATATTGTTTGGCATAATCTAAGGCATATTCTGCTCTAGCATGCGAATTGATTCCCATAATCAATCTTTCTAGGGCAAAATGTTGCATAATGTATGGAAACCCTTTTCCTTCTTCTCCCATGAGTTGATTGGTAGGAATGGTTACATTATCGAAAGCGATTTCTGCTGTATCACTAGCTCTCCAGCCTAACTTATCTAATTTAGTAGCAGAAATGCCAGGCGTATCTCTATCCATGATAAAAATACTCATTCCGTTATGTCCTGCTTCTGGATCTGTTTTAGCGGCAACCACTAGATAATCGCTATAGATGCCATTGGTTATAAAAGTTTTCGAACCATTAATAACATAAGTATCTCCTTTTTTTATAGCAGTTGTTCTCATTCCTGCAACATCACTACCTCCAAAAGGTTCTGTAATACACAAACAACCAATTTTATCTCCAGTAATACTTGGAGCTAAATATTTTTCTTTTATTTCATCACTTCCTTCTTTATTAACATGCGTCATAGCCAAATAAGCATGAGCCCACATGTTGGCCGCGAAACCTCCTGAATTTATTTTCTGGAGTTCCTCTAAAAAAATCACGGTATAAAATAAATCAAGATCTAATCCACCATATGCTTCTGGATAGGCTAATCCGAAGAAACCCATGTCGCCAAATTTTTTCCAGATAAAACGTTCAACAGTTCCTGTTTTTTCCCATTTTTCAATGTGCGGAACAACTTCTTTCTTTAAAAAATCTTGAAGACTTTTTCTAAACATTTGATGTTCTTCTGTGAAGTACATGCTTTCCATACCTTTTTACTTTTTTAATTTAACTTCAAATATAATTTAATTATCTCGATTTTGTTAGATGGGAAGCTTTTTACTTTTAATAAGTCGTCTAAAGATTGATACCCTTCTCTTAATGTTCGTTGCTCAATAATATGATGTGCAACTTCATAATCTATATACTGAATGGTGACTAACTGCTCTATAGATGCTGTATTTAAATTAATCTTCTCAACCTGTTTTGGTGTTTTTACTGTGAATTGTTCCACCACCCGATCTATAACTTCTGGCGACAAACCATATACTTCCCGTAACTGAATATCTGCAATAAAACCGCCTAACTTATCTCTATAGGCAATAATTCTTTTTGAATACCCTTCCCCTATGCCGTTTACTTTCTGTAATTGTAAAGCTGATGCCGTATTTAAATCTTGTTTCTGTTCGAAAGTCTTTGGTTGGTTATTATATTGATAAGTTGTAAAAGTTTTAGGCTTTGGATTGGTAACCCATTCTGGAAACTTAAAATAAGGTGATATAATTGCAAGAAATGAATCTGATACTTTGGTTACATTTTGAAACTCTTGAACCGAATTAACCCATTTATCCTGTTTTCTAAATGCTAAAAGTCTATCAATTTCTTCAGTAGTCATTCCAAGCGTATAACCTTTATAATCGGTTATAAAATTTGGATTGAAAGGATAAATTTTTGGTTTTTTATTTTCGATTTCAACTAAGCGAAGGGAGTCTATCTCAAGTTCAAATTTCAGCAATTCCTTTTGATTTACTTGAGTTTTTTCAGGAGTGAAGCTTACAAAAAAGTAAACCATTTGAACAAAAACTATGATTAGTATTAATAAAAAAATCCCATTCCGCTGTTTTTTTGAAAACGTGAAATGGGATTTTAATTTATTCATGATCCTTTATTTTTTTACATCAATCTGTTTTCGATATAAAAGATTTGCTTTTAATTTTTTAGTATAGTCATCTAAATCAAATTTAACTTCTTTAGACATAATATACAACCCTATAATATTTGGGAACGACATTGCAAGAATCATCATATCTGAAAAATCTAAAACAGCTCCTAAACTCACTGATGCTCCAATAACTACAAACACCAAGAATAACATTTTATAAACAAACTCAGTTCTTTTACTTTTACCAAATAAATAAGTCCAGGCTCTCATTCCATAATAAGACCAAGAAATCATTGTAGAGAAAGCAAATAAGAACACGGCCAATGCTAATACATAAGGGAACCATGAAATTTGGCTTCCAAAAGCATCAGATGTTAATTGTGCTCCAGCTAAGCCTTCTACTTCGTGCATTCCTGTAAATATCAGTACCAAAGCGGTTAGAGTACATACAACAACCGTATCTATAAATGGCTCTAATAATGCCACAAAACCTTCAGAAGGTGGATTATTTGTTTTCGCTGTACTATGAGCAATAGCTGCCGAACCAACACCTGCTTCGTTTGAAAAAGCTGCACGTTGGAATCCAACCACTAAAACACCAATAATTCCTCCTTTTAAAGCAGATGGACTAAAAGCTCCATCGACAATAGCAGAAAATGCTGGTCCTATATTTTGAATATTCATAATAATTACAGCTAAAGCAGCAACTACATAAATAGAAGCCATAATTGGCACTACACGACCTGTTACCTTTGCAATACTATTAATACCTCCAATAATTACAACACCCACCAAGATGGCCGTTATTACACCAAAATAAAATCCATTTCCTTCTAACATTGGAAATTGTCCTGCTAATTGTTCAAAAGACTGATTAGCTTGGAACATATTTCCTCCACCAAAAGAAGCACCAACCGCAAGTACAGCAAACATTCCTGCTAATACTTTACCTAAACCTTTCATGTTTCTTTTTTCAAGTCCGTAACGCAAATAGTTCATTGGACCACCAAAAACACGACCATCAGGTAAAATGTCTCTATATTTTACTCCTAAAGTACATTCTACAAATTTGGTTGACATTCCTAAAAATCCACAGACAATCATCCAAAAAGTAGCACCTGCTCCACCAAGGGAAACTGCTACTGCTACACCCGCAATATTTCCAAGACCCACGGTTCCAGAAACGGCAGTTGCCAGGGCTTGAAAATGTGTTACTTGCCCAGGTGCATCTGGATCATCGTATTTTCCTCTAGCTAAATCAATAGCATGTTTAAAACCACGAATATTAATAAAGCCCATTCTAATTGTAAAAAATAAAGCTCCAAGTACTAACCAAATAACAATAAAAGAAATTGGTTTAGTAAGTGGGTCGCCATTAGGATGTGTTAATACTATTGGTTCATCGTATTTTACTTCACCAAATATGTGAGCTCCTTGCTCAATAACGTGTTTTTGATTTTCTGAATTGTAAATTACCTTACCAGCAGCAGTAAATTGCTTTAATGTTCCATTCCCTTCAGAGTTCACGGTAATTTCATTTCCACTTTTATCTGTAATAACTGCAATAGCTTCACCTTTATTTACATGATCACCATCTCCTTTTAACCACTCCTTAAGTACATATTTATTTTCAACTTCATTGGTCCAGTTAGGAATACCTATTTGTTTGGAATCTGCATATACTACAGGGTCATAAACACCCATTGCTTCAAAAGGATCCCAAAATAATATGGAACCTAAAGCACTTACTGCTGGTGTCATAGTTCCATTAAAAACTTCTGTAATAGCTTCCGTTTTCACAGTGAAAACTCCTGTTTTGGAATCTCCAACTGCATCTGTAACAAGAACCGAATATGAAACCCCTTCGGTTAATCCCGTTGCTCTATTAGAAGACAAAGGTGTACTTTGGTTACTCCATCTATACGTATAAGGCTCTTGGCCTCCAGACACTTTAACCTCTATAACACCATCATTTATAGATTTTGAAGTATTATAAGTTTCTCCCTCTATATTAAAGTCTTGGGCAAAGGATATTAAAGGTATAATTATTGTGAAAATTAAAAGAAGAATTTTCTTCATAAAAAATTTATTATTGGTTAGTTTGTTGTTAATAAGTTTAGCAAGATGCTAAAAAAAATTGATTTTTTAAAATTTCACTTAGTATTTAACGCTTTTAAGCCCTTTTCAATACTTATATATTGTATAACGTATTTAATTTTTGAATTTGTTCTGGTCTTCCTAACACAATTATTTTTGAATTAGGAATTAACTTTAAACTGGCATCTGGATTAATAACATATTCGCCATTGGCATCTTTAAAACCAATAATACTACATCCGGTTTGCTTTCTAAGATCAAGATCTCTAATGGTTTTAATTTCTGAAGTGTCATATAATTGTTCTACAGAAATTTCTTCAATATTGATATTGGATTTACCTACAATAGATAAATTATCAATAAACTCCAATAATCCAGGAACAACTACTAAGGAAGCCATATGGTCTCCTCCTATTTTGTCAGGTAAAATAACATTGTTTGCTCCGGCAAGTTTCAGCTTTTTATAAGATGTTTCTTGCGAGGCTCTACTAATAATATTTAACTTGTTATTAATCTGTCTGGAAGAAAGTACCACAAAAAGATTATCTGCATCATTTGGCAAAGCCGAAATTAAAGCACTGGCTCTATTAATTCCTGCCTGCAGGAGAACTTCATCTTCATTAGCATTTCCAATTACAAATGGCACCAATTCACTTTGAAACTTCTCAGCAATCTCTTTATCTCTTTCTATAATCACATATGGTTTATTATAAGCCAATAATTTTGCAGCCGCTTGTTTTCCGTTCCTTCCATATCCACAAATAATGATATGATCTTTTAGCTTATCAATCTTTTTTTGCATCTTTTTTTGTTTTAATCCTTCAAAATTATTCTTGCTTAAAATATACTCTGTTATCACACTTATGGCATAACCAACTATTACAATACTCGTTAAAATTAAAATGACAGTGAATATTTTAGAACGCTCATCCAAAGGTTGTACTTCACCAAAACCAACGGTTGTAATGGTAATGACAGTCATATATAAAGCATCAATCCAATTAAGTTGAGACAATATTTTAAACCCCAAGACTCCTGTAAACAATAAGATAACCAAAAGAAAAATGGCTGTATATATCTTAGATTTTAAAAGTTTTATAAGCGGGTTATTCATGTTATTTTTTTATAAATCGAATACCGAAGAGCGCTTTGTATAAAGCAAATCTTTAATGTGCATCCAAAAAGCAATAAAAAGGTATAAAGCAAACCCAAAGCCTAGTGTTACAAAGGTTAAATACAAAAAAGAAGTTCTTACAACCTTAGCTCTTATACCCAATCTGTCTGCAATTCGCTGACAAACATAATAACCATGTTTTTGGAAGTAAAGTAAAATTTTGTAAAATAAATTCATCCTGCAATTTAAATATAAAATTTTTATAAAATTATAAAATTTGGTTTTCCTCTTTAGGAGTTTGAAAAAGGAGATAAAAAGTCCAGAGTTCTATAAAAAACTGTGTTGCTATTTATTGATCAACATATTCCCAATGACGCATTGAACACATTTATTTTTATCACAATATTCAGATTTAAGTTGAATAAGGCCTTGAGATTGCAAAGCAGAATGCGATACGTTCTTCAACTTATTAAAAGCCTGCACAATACTATTTTTTTCTGAAGGTATATGTTGAATTAACTCTAATAGGGTTTCGTTAATATCTGTCCCTTGATATCTAGAATAAGCAAATTTTAAAGGAATAATCGTGTTAATTAAAAGTAAATCTATAAATGGTTTAGCTATTTTTTTTGAAGCTAATTTAGATTGTTTTCCAAATGAATAATGTGATTCCCAAAAAACTGAAGTTGCAACCTGAAACAGATTATAAAGATCTTTTTTAGAATCCAACGCAATAATTTTTGAAAACAGATTTGCATGTAAACTATAAAGAGTTGCTAATTGAGACAGGCGAATGGTTGGGAAATTTTGAGGTCGCAACCTAAAAAACTGAATTGGGATAACTTCAGTATGACTTAATTGAAACTTTTGTTTTAAAAATAAATATTCTTTCTGAAGTTCTAAAAAATAAGAATCCTGAATATCTTCTTCTAATAAACCAGCTTGACCTAAAAATAAAGCTTCCAATGCTGTTTGGTTGGTTTTCAGTTTCCGAATTACAGAAAAATCGATGCTATTTGCAAGACTAAAAAAAGCATCTCCATTTACTTTCAATCCAAAGTTTTTTGCAAGCATTTTAAACAAGACAGCTTCCCAATTATTTTTGGAATCTTCTAACAAGGTCTCAATGGTTCTAGATTTTCGTTCCAACCTTTCAATATACAAACGCTCTAACCAACTGTCGACAATAAATTTATCGACTTCAGCAAAATCTGATTCACAATTAATCCACTTATTCTTAGCTGAAAGTAATTTGGTATAGTTTTGAAATACATGAGAATCTACATAACCTTTTAATTCAAGGGTTGGAATAATAGAATTATCTTTTCTAAAAATTTCGGTATCATGTTCCCAAACCACATGTAAAATCACATTGTCATAAGCTTTATCTGTTTCATGATTATGAACAAACCAATCACTAGATTTAATATGAATTTCAACATTTCCAGCCCAAAGTTGCCCTGCAATTTTTAATTGTGCATTAAAAAAATCTGGCCCAGAATTGGTATTATGTTGACCAACTGAAACAATTTCTAAAATTTCATATTGAGACGTTTTCAAATGAATGACATCCAATTTTTTATATTGCCAGACATAATGTAGAAAGTCTTCTTGCATAAACTAAAAATAGTGAATTATCTGATATGTTTCTCTAATTAATTGGAGATTATTCTTTTAAAATGATCTTAATTTTCAACTTCTATTTTCCAAAGTAAGGAATTTAAAACTATGGAGACTTATAGTTAAAGCAAGTGTTAAAATTATCTTATTCTGAACATTAATTCATTTTATAGGTATTATATTTATAGGATATGCAACAAATTTTACAACAATTTCAAACTACAAGAAATCAATCAAAAGAGCTCTGCAAACCCTTAAGAACAGAGGATTACGCACCTCAATCTACTGATTTTGCGAGTCCTCCAAAATGGCATTTAGCACATACATCCTGGTTTTTTGAGGAAATGATTTTAAAAAAATATTCTAAGAATTATCAAGTGTTCGATGACGCTTACAGTTTCCTATTTAATAGTTATTACAATAGTATAGGTGAACGGATAGAAAGAAAAAATCGTGGTTTAATAACCAGACCATCTATTGAAACCATTTATGAGTATCGTGCATTTGTAGATGATAAAATGATTGAGCTTTTAAAGTTGAATCCTTCAAAAGACATTGAGGAGTTAACCATTTTAGGTATCAACCACGAACAACAACATCAGGAATTACTGATAACCGATTTAAAACATACTTTTTCCTACAATCCCATTTACCCAAAGTTTACCGAGACAAATTATATAAGCTCGAAAAACAAATCCAAAGGTTGGCTGGAAATAGCTGAAGGAATCTATAATATTGGCCATGAAGGCGATGATTTTTGCTTTGATAATGAACTTGGAAAACATCGGGTCTTTTTAGAACCCTATAAAATCTCCATAGCTTTAGTCACCAATGCCGAATTTATAGCGTTTATAAACGACAAAGGATACGAACAAGCTAAATATTGGCTGGATGATGCTTGGCATTGGATTAACCAAAATCAGCTTAAAAGTCCCATGTATTGGAAGTTAATAGATGGCGTTTGGCATCAATACACACTTTCTGGTTTACAACCGGTCAATCCTGACGCCATTTTAACTCATGTTTCTTATTATGAAGCATCCGCTTTTGCTTTTTGGTCCGACTCTCGTTTACCAACAGAATTTGAATGGGAAGTTGCATCCAAGCAATTGGAATGGGGAACAGTTTGGGAATGGACAAATTCAGCCTACTTACCTTATCCAAATTTTAAAATTGCCAATGGAGCTGTGGGTGAATACAATGGAAAATTCATGATTAATCTGATGGTTTTAAGAGGCGCTTCATCAGCAACAGCTCAAAACCATAGTCGCCAAACCTATCGCAACTTTTTTTCACCTAACACGCAGTGGCAATTTTCCGGAATCCGCCTAGCTAAATAACATCTATGAATTCAAATTTTAAAAAAGATATAAACGATGGCTTAAGTAGCCCGATAAAAACATTATCATCTAAATATTTTTACGATACAGCTGGAGATGCTCTGTTTGTTAAAATAATGAACCTTCCAGAATACTATTTAACAAAAGCTGAGTTTGATATTTTTAAAAATCAAACTCAAAATATTATAAAATCCTTAAACATTGAACCTGATACTTTTTTCGAATTAGTAGAATTAGGCGCTGGAGATGGAACGAAAACAAAAGAACTCTTAAAAGTTTTAATTTCCGAAAATTACAACTTCAAATATCTTCCCGTAGATATTTCAAATAATGCATTAGACAAATTAAAAGCAAACTTAAACACCGAACTCCCTACATTGAAAGTATCAAAAAAGCAAGGTGATTATTTTGATGTTTTAGATAGTTTGAAAGCTTCAAATCATCCAAAAGTAGTTCTGTTTTTAGGTTCTAATATTGGAAATATGGAAGATGAACAAGCCAAACTATTTATCTCTAAACTAAGTAACTCTTTAAACATAAGCGATAACGTATTATTAGGAGTTGATTTAATAAAATCTAAAGACATTGTTTTACCTGCTTACAATGACAAGTCTGGTGTTACCAAAGCATTTAATTTAAATTTATTAAACAGAATTAATAACGAATTAGATGCCGATTTTAATATTGATGCTTTCTCACATCAGCCGGAATACACCGAAAAAGAAGGGATTGCAAGGAGTTTTATTGTAAGTAACAAAGAACAGGAGGTTCGAATTGGAGCCTTAGACAAAGTCTTTAAATTTAAAAAGGACGAAAAAATTCACACAGAAATATCTCGAAAATATAATGACACTATATTAAACACTATTTTAGAAAATAGTCAATTAAAAAAAGTGACAAAACTACTAGACTCCAAGTCTTATTTTGCTGATTATATTTTAATCAAAAGCTAAAACCATGTCTAAAAACAGTGATACTTTAGGAATTTTAGGTTTAGGAAACAGGAGCACCTTATTTTATATCAATGCACTAAATACAACTTTTAATACGATAGAAAAAGAATACAGCACGTTTCCTTTTATACTTTATAACACAAATTTTAATACCATCAATCCCTATTTACCTGATAATTTTGAAATGCTACTTCCTACACTTTCAGAATACATCAATCATTTAGAGAAACTCCCTGTAAGTCATCTTTTAATTCCGAATATCACATTGCATGAAGCTATAGACAAACTAGAAACAACGTTACCTATACTGCATCCATTACAATTAAGTGCTACTTTTTTAAAAGAACAACATAAAAACAAAGTAGTTGTATTCGGAACAAAATATACGATGACTTCTACTTATATCTCCAATTATTTTTCTTCGAAAGGCATATTGGTGATTTCTCCTTCAAAAGAAGACATTGAATTTATAGATGATTTTAGAAAGAAAATCTACTCAAATTCTGAAACAGCAACAGATTTAGAAACCTACAGCAACTTAGTATCTAACTATAATAAAGAAAGTACCGTTTTAATTGCATGTACAGAACTATCCCTTGTAAAAAACGCCAAACCTGTCTTAGATATGGCAAAACTTCAAATAGACGAAGCGATAAAACAATTTAAATACCATTAAAAATATCAGAATAAACAACATTTAAAACATCCGATTATGAAAAAGCCAGATTTTACAGATTTAAAAGCTATTTATATTAACTGTACTTTAAAAGAATCTCCAAGGCAAAGTCATACAGATGGATTAATGGACGTTTCGAAAACAATTATGAAAGCTGAAGGTGTTTCCATTAAACACATTAGACTTGTTGACCACGAAGTTGCATTTGGAGTTTATCCAGACATGACAGAACACGGTGTTCAAAAAGATGAATGGCCAGCCATCTATAAAGATATTTTTGAAGCGGACATTTTAATAGTTGGCACACCTATTTGGTTAGGCGAAAAATCGTCTGTTTGTCAAAAACTTATTGAACGTTTATATGCTATGAGTGGCATGACCAACGATAAAGGTCAGTATATTTTTTACGGAAAAGTTGGAGGTTGCGTCATCACTGGGAATGAAGATGGTGTTAAACATTGTGCCATGGGTATTTTGTATGCTTTACAACATGTTGGGTATTCAATTCCTCCACAAGCAGATTGCGGTTGGATTGGGGAGGCTGGTCCTGGACCAAGTTATTTGGATGAAGAAAGTCATGCTAAAAACAACAGTTTCACAAATAGAAACACGACTTTTATGACTTACAATTTAATGCATTTAGCCAAGCTATTAAAAGAAAATAAAGGCTATTCCAATTATGGAAATTCGAGAGAGGATTGGGATGATGGAACCCGTTGGAATTTTGAAAACCCAGAATACAGATAGCCTATTAAATTTCATATAAAAAACTATTAGATGAAAGAAACAATAAAGAAAAATGCGGTAGCTTTTTATAAAATGGCTTACGAAGGCAACCCTAGAAAGGCAATCGAATTGTATGTTGGAGAAGAATACATACAACATAATCCTGCAGTAGAAAACGGCACCGAAGGCTTCATTGCTTATTTTGAACAAATGCAAGATGAGTATCCTAACAAGTCAATCGATTTTGTTCGAGTTATTGCTGAAAACGATTTGGTAGCTTTACATACACATCAAATTTGGCCAGATAATGACCAATACGTTACTATGGATTTTTTTCGGTTTGATAAAAATGGAAAAATAATTGAACATTGGGATTCCATTCAACAAATCCCAAAAACTTCAGCAAATAAAAATAACATGTATTAAACCATTAATAATCTCATTTCAATCTTAAAAACGCATCGGGTTATTCATATTTAATAAGACTAAAAAACTCTAATATTCATTCCTAATAATAAATTTATTATTATACCTTTATACTAGTATTAATTTTTATGTAATAAAATTAATACCAAACGTTTTACTTATTAAATATGATAAAAATGATCAAAAAAATTACGCTTACATGCTTCTTACTTAGTAGTTTATTTATTACAGCTCAAGAAACAACAGATGCAACTCCTGAAACCAAAAGCTCATCTTGGAACTATTTGGTACAACCCTATTTAATGTTTCCAAATATGAAAGGAGACACACAAATACGCGAAAATCTTCCTGCTCTTAGTGTTGACGCTAATACTAGTGATATTTTTAGCAATCTTAAAATGGGAGCCATGCTCTATTTAGAAGCAAGAAATAAAGATTGGGCCATTACTTCAGATTTTGTTTACATGAAACTAGGTCAAGATGTCTCTCCAGATAAAGTAGTTCAAAATGCTAGTTTAGATGTTACAGAAACAATTTGGGAATTAGCAGGTTTTAGACGTGTCATCCCTATGCTTGAAGCCGGTGTAGGACTTAGATTAGTTAGTATTGGTGCTGAAGCTAATATTAATATGATTACTGGAACAAACCACAATCCAAATATCACGGAAACTTGGGTAGACCCAATTATTATTGTTCGTTCTAATCATATAATAAAAGATAAATTTATAGCAAACCTTAGAGCAGATATTGGTGGTTTTGGAATAGGCTCTGAACTTACTTGGCAAGTTCAAGCAGAAGCTGGTTATATGTTTTCTGACCTATTTTCTTTATCACTTGGATATAGATATATCAGTATCGATTACGAAACTGGAAGCGGACAAGATTATTTTGCTTACGACATTGGGACCTTTGGTCCTGAATTGAGACTAGGATTTAGTTTCTAAAAAAAACTAATTACAGTAAAAAAACCGGACATATGTTCGGTTTTTTTTGATTTTAATATGATATTTTCTAACAAACCATATAATATCAATAACCTTCCTTTCAGAAAACCAATAAAGCTAAAAACAACAATTCAATTTCGTTTAACCTACTTAATAGATGTCTTTTATAAAAAATATGACATCATTTTACAAATCACAAGCTCGCAAGACCACTCCTTTAAATCCAATAATTTTGTCATTTATTTAGTTTCATCGATTATTACCGGTGTTCTTCGATTTATTTAGATAGTAGTTAATTAATAGGCAATATTTGCACTAGCTATTAATCTTATTCAAATATTTATGAAAAAATTTACACACTCTATTTTACCGAGTATATGTATTGCTATGTTGGCATCATTTTCGGTTAACGCATCAAATGATGCTAATTTACTTGACAGTACACCTGTTAGTTATTTCCCAACAGAAGAATGTTATGCTTCTGAAGTTATTTATTTCCATCAAGGATTAATGACAAACGGCAATCCTATTGGAGCTGATCGTTCAAATCCAATGACGGCACTTTATCAGCCAGATGCATCTAATGCACCAGGTGGATTTGTCTCTTTAGGAGTTGATGGTTACATCATCCTAGGTTTTGACGGTGTTGTTTACGATGCTCCAGGTGATGATTTCATGATTTATGAAACTTCTTACGCAGGGGATGCTTGTAATGCTTGGGCAGAAAAAGCAATTATTAAATTAACTCAAGATGGAATTAACTGGATTACATATGGTGAGATTTGCACCGATGAAGCCATTGATTTTTCTGGTTTAGGCTTAGATTATGTTACTCAAATAAAAATCATGAATGCATCGACCTCTCCTGATGGTTATGATGTGGATGGTGTTATTGCTATTAATGGGTGTCAGGAACTTCCTGTAGAATGTTACCCTTCTACAGTACAGACTGCCACTTTAGGATTAAATAAATATGGTAATCCAATTACAAACCCAGAAAGAACCAATCCTAATAAAGCTTTAGGGCAACCTGAAGATGATGATACTGAAAACTTCGTTTCACTTGGATACAGAGGAGAAGTTGTTGTAAGTTTTGATGGTGCTGTTATGAATAGAACTGGTAATGATATAACTGTTTTCGAAACAACTTTTGGTAACCACACATTTACTAACTATCCAGAATCTGCGGATGTTTTTGTATCTAAAAATGGTGTTGATTTCTACTTCATTGGCTCAGCTTATACAAATGACGCAGCAATGTTCGATATAGATAACGCACTAAGTCCAGATCCTTTAGCATATATAACTCATGTTAAAGTTATAGATACTACTCCAATTGGATCAGTTTCTGATGATGGATTTGATCTTGATGGTATTATTGCCATAACAGGATGTAGTGAAATTCCTTACGAATGTAATTCTGAAATAGTAAATGGTGGATTTGAAAGCGATAACAATTTCCCAGGTACCTGGTCTTATGTTCCTCAAGGAAATGTACCAGGTTGGAGCACAACATCTACATCTGGAACTATTGAAATTCAAGAAAATTTAGGTACAGGAGATGTTATTCCTTCTAATAGTGGTGATTATCATTTTGAACTTAATGGTGATGGTCTTAACACGCTTTATCAAGAAATATGTACTACTCCGGGAACAAATCTTGCACTTACATTTGCTCATAAAAAGAGACAAGCTGGTGGTGTAGATAGAATGGAAATTTACATTGGTGGAGATCTTGCAACTATTGAGAGTAATACCGCTATTCCTTTTATTGCAAATGTAGATATGGAATGGCATAATAATACATTCGTATTTACAGTTCCTGAAGGACAAATGTCCACTATCATATATTTCAAAGCAATAAGCGGGACAACTCATACTGTTGGTAATCTTTTGGATGATATTTCAATTGGTGAAACAATCGAATCTGCAACAGATATTGAAGCTCTTCTAGCGTTATTGAGTACACAAGAACAAGCATTTGAGTTTGCAAATATTAGCATGTACCCAGTACCGGCTAACAACAATATCACTGTTAATCTAAACAGCCAAGTTAGCGGAACCGTTTCTTATGAAATTGTATCGCTTATGGGACAGTCTTTAAACAAAAAATCTCTAGATGCTTATTCAGGGAAATCAGAAATAAAAATGGATATTTCTAATTTAGCAGACGGAACTTACTTCATGAAAATCACTATGAATGGCAGTACAACTACGAAACAGTTTATTAAAGTTTCAAGATAAGATTGCAAATATTATATAAAATTTAAGCCAGCTCAATTGAGCTGGCTTTTTTTGTATGGCTAATTAAAACCATATACTGAAAAATTTTATTTGGATACCTTAAGAACTATGAAATCGGAATAAGGCTTTAAAATTAAGGACCTAATCCATATAACCCATTTTCTTCATCCAGTCGTCATTAAACATTTACCAACATATCTACTTCCATGGTCATGGAATACAACGTAAGAAAATAGTAATCTATGGTTATCAGGGAAGAAAGTTATTAATTTCATATATTCACAGCTTTAAACAATTAGCCGTTATTAACTAGAATTTGGTTATAATGGTGCATAAACCTTAAATCTATGAAAACATATTTAGGAATTTTATTTTTCGGTGCCATTTTATTTTCCGGATGCGATCAATCTAAATCTCAAACAACAAATAGTAATACAGATCAGACTGTTACGCAAGAAGAACCGGCAAAACAAGTAGTCAATTCTAATAACACCTCTATTACTCCTGCTCAGACTGCTCCTGGCATGAATCCCGCTCATGGAAAACCAGGTCACGATTGTGCTATTCCTGTTGGAGCGCCATTGAATACTAAAAATAGTTCATCACCTATGGTAAACCCTGGAAGTTCATCTCCTGTAATAAACTCGGGGAATTCATCACCAGTTAAGACTGCTCCAGGTATGAATCCAGCCCATGGTCAACCAGGTCACGATTGTGCTATTGCAGTTGGTTCGCCATTAAATAAATAATATTTTTGGCTTACTTACTATTCTAGCTTATTACTGAATACTTTAAATTATTTGAACTCATCTAAATAATCAAGTAAAACAGACACATAAAAAAACCTGAGCATATGGCTCAGGTTTTTTATATTGTAATGAGATTCTTCAGTCGTTTTACTCCTTCTGAATGACAGGTTATTCTATATAACCCATTTTCTTCATCCAGTCGTCATTAAACATTTTACCAACATATCTACTTCCATGATCGTGAAACAAAACCACAACCACATCGTCTTTTGTAAAGTGTTCTTTTAATTGCAATAATCCTTTAATTGCTGCGCCAGCGGAGTTGCCTAAAAACATACCTTCTTTTTTTGCTAACAACTGCGTGTAAACAGCAGCATCTTTATCTGTAACTTTAGTGAAGCCATCGATAATATCGAAGTTTACATTTTTTGGTAAAATATCTTCCCCAATTCCTTCGGTTACATAAGGATAAATTTCTTTTTCATCGAAAATACCAGTTTCGTGATATTTTTTAAAGACAGAACCATAGGTATCAATTCCCCAAATTTTCACATCTGGATTTTGTTCTTTTAAATATTTTCCAACTCCTGAAATTGTTCCTCCTGTTCCAACACCCACTACAAAATGCGTGATTTTACCTTCGGTTTGTTTCCAGATTTCCGGACCTGTACTTTCGTAATGTGCTTTCGTATTACTTGGATTATCATACTGATTTACATACCAAGAATTAGGAGTTTCTTCACCCAAACGTTTAGAAACAGAATAATAAGAACGAGGATCCGTAGGTTCCACATCTGTTGGGCAAACAACAACTTCCGCTCCCACAGCTCTTAACATATCTACTTTTTCTTTACTCTGCTTGTCTGCCATTACAAATATACATTTGTAACCTTTTACAATGGCGGCAAGTGCTAAGCCCATTCCCGTATTTCCAGACGTACCTTCAATAATGGTTCCTCCTGGTTTTAAACGTCCATCTGCTTCGGCATCTTCAATCATGGTTAATGCCATTCTGTCTTTTACAGAATTTCCAGGATTAAAAGTTTCGTATTTTGCTAATACCAAACATGGCAATTCTTCTGTTAGTTTATTTATTTTAACCAATGGTGTATTTCCAATGGTCTCTAGGATATTCTTTGCGTAATTCATGCTCTTAATTTTCAGGTGCAAAGGTATGTTTTTGCTATGAATTCACGAATAGTTTTTAAGAAGAATTATTTTGTACAGAAATGCAAACAACCACTACTTATTACCAGCTGTTTCCTATTCAAAGCGAATTGCCTTTACAGGAGAAATTTTAGTAATTATATATGATGGCAATAATAACATAACCAGACACAAGACAAAGGTTCCAATATTTAATGCTAAAATATAACTTAAGCTAATGTAAACAGGCGCTTCGGCTACATAATAAACATCTGGATTTAAAGGGAAAAGTTTAAAATATTTTTGAGCAAATAGCAAACCTAAACCTATAACATTACCCCAAATCAAACCTAAAGTAATAAGGTACGACGCATTATATAAAAATATTTTTCTAATCGCCCAATTGTTAGAACCAAGCGCTTTCAAGATCCCAATCATTTGTGTGCGTTCTAAAACTAAAACCAATAAAGCGGTTATCATATTGATACCTGCCACTAAAATCATGATGCCAATAATGCCATAAATGTTTTTAACGAAAATTTTTATCCATTCGAAAATAGAAGCGAATTTTTGTTCTACAGTAGTTACATTAAGTAAAGGTGGCGTGTTATGATAAACCTGATTATAAATATCGTTTAGCTTATTATAATCCGTTACAAAAACCTCAAAATGTCCAGCCTGGTTATCTTCCCATTTATTAAGACGTTGCAAATGACGTAGATCTCCAAGAACATAAGTTTCATCAAAATCTTTGAACCCTGAATTATAAATACCCACAATGTTATAGGTAATCATACTTGGTGGTTTGTTTGGATCGTCCTTTCTAAATAAAGTATTAAATGTATCTCCTAATTTAAAATGAAGTCTATTAGCTAAATATTGAGAAATTAAAACATCTTCATTTCTTTCATTTGAATAATCAGGAAGTTTTCCTTCTACCAGAAAATCTTGAAAATAAGTCCAATCGAAATCAGCTCCAACTCCTTTTAGAATGATGGCCTCAAAATCTGTTTCTGTTCTAATAATTCCAAATTTAGTAGCAACGGCTTGAATATGAGAAACACCTTCCACCGATTTAAACTCTGGATAAAAATCTTGATCTAAAGAGACTGGGTTGCCGCTTTCCTGAGAATTATTACTATCGAAATTAGAAATAACAATTTCACCATTAAAAGCCACAACTTTTTCACGAATCTTTTGTTGAAGTCCAATTCCAGTAGCAATTGCAATCATCATCACAATAATTCCTATAGCAATTGCCGCAATACCAATTTTTATTATTGGTGCCGAAACACTACTTTTATACGCTTTACTATCAATAATGCGTTTGGCTATAAAATATTCGAATTTCAAATGATGCAATTAAAATTAATTCAGTTCAAAAATACAGTTTTATTATTTGTTTTAATACTCATTTCCTGTGGAAACTTATCCAATGCTAAAAGTGAAAAACTTGTTAAGCATAGCAATGATAAGATTGCTTCGTCACAAGCTATTCGCGATACTAAAAGTATTATTGTTGGCGCAAATCAAACAGAAAAGTATTTACCTTTATTAAAAGGAAAACGTGTTGGAATTGTTGCTAATCTTACGAGTGTTATTTTTAAAAATCCTGAACAAACAAGTTATACACATCTAGTAGATTCATTAGTTGCTTTAAACATAGATGTTATAAAAGTACTTTCACCAGAACATGGGTTTAGAGGTGTGGCAGATGCTGGAGAATTAGTTGAAAGCGGAAAAGATAACAAAACAGGTTTACCTATTATTTCACTTTATGGGAAAAACAAAAAAGCATCTATTGAAGCATTTCAAGATCTAGATATTGTAATTTTCGATGTTCAAGATGTTGGGGTTCGTTTTTACACCTATATCTCTACCCTGCATTACATTATGGAATCCTGCGCAGAAGCTAATATTCCATTACTTATTTTAGATAGACCAAACCCGAATGGACATTATGTAGATGGGCCAACCCTTAAAATTGAGAACAAGAGTTTTCTTGGCATGCATCCAATACCCCTAGTTCATGGGTTAACAATAGGTGAATTTGCTCAAATGCTTAATGGTGAAAAATGGTTGGAAAATAAAGTACAATGTGATATAACCATTATACCAGTTGAAAATTATACTCATGATACGTTTTATCATGTACCTATTAGACCTTCGCCTAATTTGCCTAATGATCAAGCTATAAAACTATATCCTAGTCTTGGGCTTTTTGAAGGCACAGACATTAATGCTGGGAGAGGAACAGAATTTCAATTTCAAAGGTATGGAGCCCCATTTTTAGATAAAAAAATCTTTACTTTTTCTTATACACCTAAAGAAAATTTTGGTGCAAAGAATCCAAAACATAAAGATGTTCTTTGTTATGGCGAAAATTTAGAAAACAATCCCTTATATGGAGAAGTATCTTTAAAATGGTTGATGAAAGCTTATAACCATGCAACTGATAAATCGAAAGTATTTAATACTGCAAATTTCACCAAACATGCTGGAACAGCCATATTACAACAACAAATTGAAGCAGGATTAAGCGAAAAAGAGATCAAAGCCACTTGGCAGACAGATCTTGTTGCCTTTAAAAAAATAAGAGCCACTTATTTAATTTACAATTAAATATTAATCGTAAGGTCTCCCGTTCGGTCTTAAATTGTTTCGTCTATAATCTGCTCTAGATTGAATGTTATGGCTCCCAGAACGCGTATCTGAAAGATTATAAGCCTTAGAATACGCAGGCTTATTGCGTTCAAGAATGTTATCTATTTTTCTGGTTTTTAAATGCTTGGCATCCAAATCATCTCTATCTTCTATGGACGTTAAAGAACCTGAAAGCTGTGTATCTTTTACAACGTCTAAATTACTGTTATCTCCATTATTTGCTAAGCCAACCGGTTTAGGGAAATCTTTTATAATTTTATTTTCACTTAAATCCAAGATAGGAATATTCAGCCCAGCCAAATGACTATTTGAATGCATTGGATTCATACCTCTCATCAAGATAGAATCAATAGGCAATAATCTGGAAATTTTAAAAACAATGGTTTTTCTGTAGATATAGGTATCGTCACGACCCTCTGTATGAACCACAGCAAAAGTATAATCGCCCATAGGCAAATCGCTTAGAGGAATTCTAATGTCTTTTGTAACATCATTAATGGCATACACCTTTAAACCTGAAGTTCCAATAACTTCAATTTTATTAAGATCGAATTGACTTTCTAGATAGAGGGTATCACCGGAAGTATTTAAATAATGATTTAAACTTTGGGCTGAATCATTTACATTTTTAAAAATAGCAGAATACACAACATCTTGACTATAAGAAGTATTAAAGTAGGCTACAACTAAAAACGTAAACATTTTGAGATTTAGGGTCTTCATGTGTTTATAGTTTTATTTTGTTCAACAAAATTATTTCTTAGGTAAAACTCATTCCTTTGTTGAACAAAACAAAAATACGACAATGTGATTATCGGAAATAGAATCGAATAAGATATTCGATAAGTCTATAATTAAATTAGACTAACTGTTTTAGTGGCAACTAAATATCTAAATTTTAAGCATTTAATCGATTCTAACTTTTTATGATTTCGTAAAATTTAGATTAATTAGTGGTCACAGCCATAGGGAAAAAGCCAAAAACAGGAATCACATTTATGATTTTCTTCGAACAATTTCGTAGGTAGAATTTATAGGTGCGTAGGCTAAAAAACAAATCCAATTATTTTTAGGATTCTGAATTTATAAAATATCTTTTTCAGAAATAATAGTAGGATTATGATAGTCTTGAAATGGTTGTTTTAAAAGTTCGGTAATTTGTCCATTCTTAACTTCGTCTGGAAACACATCCACGCCATATACCAGTTTCTCTCTATCAAATTCCATATAAGTGCCAAAAACCCGATCCCAAATAGAAAATATATTTCCATAGTTAGAATCCGTATAAGGCAACACATAATGATGATGAATTTTATGCATATCTGGAGACACAAAAAAGTAACTGATAATCTTATCCAGTTTTTTAGGCATTCTAATATTGGCATGTGTTAATTGCGTAAAAACTACTGATAGAGATTGATAAATAAACACAACAGCAATTGGAGTTCCTACAATAAAAACACCCATTAAAGTGAAGGTAAAACGAATGACACTTTCCAAAGGATGATGTCTGTTTCCAGTGGTTGTATCTACATGATGATCTGTATGATGTACCAAATGAATCTTCCAAAGTGGATTCACTTTATGTTCCACATAATGCGCTAAATAAGCTCCAAAAAAGTCGAGCATCATTACACCCAACACCACATATAACCAAAGTGGCATGGTTGGTAACCAATTGATAATTCCAAAATGATTGACTTTTACCCAATCTGCAGTTAGTAATAACAAAAATGCTAGTCCGAAATTTATTATAATGGTTGTAGCCGTTAAAAAGAAATTTGGACCTGCATGTTTCCACTTTTTATAAGAAAATTTAAAAAGGGGAAAAGCACCTTCCATTAACCAAAATAAAGTGATTCCTCCAGCAAGAAGCAAACTTCTGTGAAATGTTGGAATCGTTTCGAAATAATTAAATATGCTTTCCAAGGTCTAAAATTTTTACTAAATATACTAAAAATTTTAAAGTCTTCAGTCACCGTCCTACGCTAAAGCTTCGGATGGGCATACAGTCTCAGTATTCAGAAATTTTTCATGAACTTTTATACTTTAAATACTATTTTAAAAATTGAGTCTGAGACTGAGACTGAGACTGAGACTGTAAACTAAACTTTAATCCGTTTCTTCATTTCTTCAACAATATTAAAAGCCGCTGGACAAATAGCCACATTTTGTAAGGTTAAATTAGAAATTTGTTGAAATTTCTTTCTGTCTGTATGCGGGAATTCACTGCATGCTTTGGGTCTAACATCATAAATAGAGCAATAATTATCAGCTCCTAAAAACGTACAAGGCACAGACTGCAACACATAATCTTTGTCTTCATCTATCCTTAAATACGTATCGATAAACTGTTGCTGTTTCATTTTAAAATGCTTGGCAATACGCACCACATCTTTATCTGTAAACAAAGGCCCAGTAGTTTTACAACAATTGGCACATTCTAAACAATCTGTCCGCTTAAATTCTTCGTTATGCAATTCTTGCATGATATAATCCAACTGCTTTGGGGGCTTCTTTTTAAGCTTGGCAAAGAAGTTTTTATTTTCCTTATGCTTATCTTTGGCGAGTTTTGGAAGGTTTTTAATAATATCTTGCATAACACAAAAGTAATAAAACTTGTTATTTAGAGCGATGAGAAAAATCTAAAATAATAAAGATGTTTCTTCTATGCTTAACATAACACAAAACACAAACCCTTGAAAGACCTATTCGGAAAAGCCTTATTAGATTACCAAAATGGTAATTACACTGAAGATTTAATTACGTCTACCAATATATCGGGTGAAGACGAACTCCCTCTTCCCTATTTGTTTAGAGGTTTTGAAGACATGCCGAAACTTGAAAAAAAAGCTTTGAAACTTTCAAATGGAAAGATCTTAGATGTGGGTTCTGGTTCTGGCAGTCATAGCTTGTACCTGCAAGAGAAAGGATTTGAAGTGAAAGCTATTGATATTTCTCTAGGAGCTATAGAAGTCGCAAAAAAACGTGGTGTTTTAAAAGCAGAATTAAAAGACATTCTCAATGAAACAGAAACTTTCGATACCATTTTATTATTAATGAATGGAACAGGAATTTTTCAAGAAGTTTCAAAAGTTGCTACCTATTTAAAACATTTAAAATCTTTATTGAATCCAAAAGGTCAGATTCTGATTGACTCTTCTGATATTAAATATATGTATGAAGATGAAGATGGCGGACTTTGGGTAGATACAAATTCCGATTATTATGGCGAGTTAGACTATTTCTTAAGCTATAAAAATGAAGACGAAGAACCCATGAAATGGTTGTATCTAGATTTTGAAAGCTTAAAATTTGCTTGTGAAAGTGTTGGGTTAACTTGCGAAAAAGTAATGGATGGAGACCATTTTGATTATTTAGCGAAACTTTATTAATAACAATCTCTCTGCGAAAAACTCTGCGCATCTCTGTGGAATATCAATAACGCAGAGATACACTGAGGAGCACAGAGATTTATTGCTTCACGCCATCAATAAAAGTTTGTTCCACTTTTGTGATTGGTATATTTATTAAGTCTGTAGTCATGATATCATGATCCAGAATGATAAAATCTGCAAATTTACCTACTTCAATACTTCCTTTTTCGTTCTCTTCAAAATTAGAATAAGCGGCCCAAATGGTCATTCCTTTTAGAGTTTCTTCTCTAGTTAATCCATCTGCTATCTGAAAACCTCCTTCAGGAAATTGCTCTAAATCCTGTCTAGCAACTGCGGCATAAAAGGTTAAAAACGGACTTACCTGTTCAATAGGAAAATCGGTTCCAAGAGCTACTTTTCCACTTGATTCTAAAAGTGTTTTGTAAGCATAAGCACCTTTAATACGTTCAGCACCTAGCCTATCTTCTGCCCAATACATATCGCTTGTAGCATGTGTAGGTTGAATGGAAGGAAGGATATTTTCATTTTTAAAATATTCAAAATCGTTGTCCGTAATTATTTGTGCATGTTCCACTCTCCAACGTCTATCAGTTTTTCCTTGCAAGGTTTTATCATAGGTTTTTAAAACGAAACTATTTGCCGAATCTCCAATAGCATGTGTATTCATTTGATAATTGGCCGCTTCAAGTCGCTTTGCTAAAGTTTCAAAATCTTCTAACCCAATAACCATGGCTCCAAAATGATTTTCGGCATCAGCATAAGGAGTTTTTAAAGCCGCACCACGAGACCCCAATGCCCCATCTGCGTATACTTTTACTGACTGTACATTTAGCTTTTCAGTTTTAATTTTTCCTTTAGGCAAGTAGTAATCAAGATTCTCTTTAGTATTAGAAACCATTCCGTACACTCGCATTTGCAAATCGCCTGTTTGTTGCAAACTATCAATTAATTCAATTACATTTCTATCCAATCCAGCATCAGAAACGGTTGTCAAACCTAAACTTGCGCATATTTCCTGCGCATCCATCAATCCTTCTATTTGAAGCTGTCTAGTAGGTTTCGGGAAAATATTATAAACCAACTCCATAGGATTATCGATTAAAACACCTGTTAATTCTCCGTTCTCCAAAACTACTTCACCACCATCTATTTTGGTGTCTTTGGTAATGTTTGCTAAATCTAAAGCTGCTTGATTACATAACAACGCATGTCCATCAATTCTGGTTAAGGCTATTGGAGTATTAGGAAATAAGGCATCTAATAATTTTTTGTTCGGGAAATTTTTGTCTTCCCAATCGTTTTGATCCCATCCACGACCAATAATAAAAGAAGTGTTTCTTTCATTTTGATAATCTAAAACACGTTTCATCACTTCTTCAAAACTGGTGGTTCCAGTTAAATCTACTGTTTGAAGATTCATTCCCATACCGTAAAAATGACAATGTGCATCTATAAATCCCGGAAAAACAGCTTGTCCTTTAGCATCAATAATAGTATCTGCTACAAAGTTGTTTTGAATATCTTTTGTAGTACCTATTTTGAAAAACTTACCGTCTTTTATGGCAAAAGCTTCAGCCTTATCGAAATTTGAATTTACGGTATAAACATTAGCATTTATGACGATGGTGTCGACTTGTTGCTTTTCTTTCTGACAAGACAGAATTAAGGTTAAAACGAAAATGGTTAGTAGTTTTTTCATAGGTATTTCCCATGCAAATGGGAGTCTTTTAAATAAGCTGTTAGAAAATTCGTGTAAATATATAAAAAACACCTCTAATGTTCACTTAGAAAACTATATTGAAATTCTTATAAAATCCACTCGAAGGGACAAAAAAAGCGCTCCAATTAGAACGCTTTTTTTAAAGTTTAGAATTTTTTAATAAGAAACGCACTTTTTAAATCTGAAATTTTTATATAATGCCACTCCAGATTCTATGGTAACCGTATTATAATCATCATAAAGGTAAACATCCTCAGGTAGAACCAAATAAACCTCTTCAGGTAATTCAGTTTCAAGGACTCCATCTGTAATGTTAAAATGAATACTATTTGATTTTAATTCCTCATATGCACCTTCTTCATTTCCTAAATTTTCTAATTCAGATTTTATTATAAAATAAATTTCTCCATTATAATTATTAAAATCTATAGGATTAGTATTGCCAGGCATACAATCTGCTCTAGCATATTCTATCCTGCCAAAAATTCCAGTATCTATATTATCATTTTCAATAAGAGGATTTTCTGTATCATCATCTTGACAACTAAAAGCTAAAAACAGCATTATGAGTGTTATTGGAATAATTTTTTTCATAATAATAGTAGGTTTAAAATAGTTTTATTAAAGTTCGTGATTTTTAAATTATTTGAATAAAAAAACTTTGTTGAATTCATAAATAGATCGTATTTCACTTCATACTTCTCTGTGACAAAATCTACTCTTTTATAATTTTAGAAGTTTGAATACCAGCCTCAGTTCTTATTTTAACAAAATAGACTCCTTTGGAGAAACGACTTAAATTTACTTTCGATTTATTTGTGTTTCCACATAAAACAAGCGTCTGTAATTGTCTGCCATTCACATCAAAAATTGAAATGGTTTCTAGAATATGTTTGCTATCAATCGTTAAGTTGCCTGAAACTGGATTAGGGTAGATTTTCACTACTGTTTGCAAGATTGATTCTTCAATACTTAAATTTTCAGCAACTGTTGTTAATTCATCGTTGGTGATAATTGGCGCATTATAATCAAAATATATTTCGGCATCGTTAGAAAATGTGTCTCCAAGAGTTAAACTTTCTAAGGTTTTAATTTTGAATAAAACATAGCCATCATTAGTAGCATCATCAAATGGCAAATTGATGTTTTCAAAAATAAATTCTACAATATTATCTTCTTTAATTCTGGTTACAAATTCATGACTTCCATTTAGTGGGATTAAAGACGATACATCATATTTAGTCAAATCAATGTCGTCTTTAACTACAATATTTAAAGCATCTGCAGTTCCTGTATTTTCAAAACGAATCATGTAATGTACAAACGCTCCAACTTGCTCTGGTGTAATGACTTTTCCTTCTAAACAGGTTTTATCGTTAGGATCGAAAGAATTTACTACGGTTTGATTTAGAATAAATTCATTATCGTCAGGCATCTCATCTCCAGAAACTGGATTAACAGTTGCAGTAAAAATTAGAACATCGTCTCCATTTAAGGGAGGAGTGTCTGTAGGTGTGTTTAAATTCATTGTGAATACAATCTCTCTACTTTCAAAAGGTAATAAGTTTGAAAAATTCCATGATAATTCATTTAAGATTTGACTGTCTGCAATTGGATTGGCTGAAGTCATATCCATAACATTACCTTGAAACATCAAGTCCACACTGCCACTAAGTTCTGTATTGCCTTTGTTTTTATAGATTATTTTGTAATTTGTATCAAATCCAGGTCTAGCTTGATCTATAGGCAAGATGGTAATTTCTAAATCGTTATGTGTACCATTTGGAACCACACAAAAATTTTGATTGTAAGGACTTGCCTCTGTTGGGAAATTGACAACTAAACTTGAAGGAGAAACTGTAAAATAGGTTGGATTTTCAATAATTGGAGTTATGGTATGAGAACTTGCTTGCACTGGAATAAAATAATTTCCACTAGCATTCGAAATACTTGTTCCAGCGACACTGCCATCTGTAATATTATATTTTAAACTTGGAAAAATTGGATCATTTGTATTACAGCCATTTGCATCAATATCTAACTTGTTTTCTCCTTGAATGGTGAAATAATCTCCGCCTGGAACAAAGCTACAATAGCTATTGACGACGCAGTTTGCAACACCTTCTTGATCAACTAAATATTGTACATTATCCAATTCACTTTCATCAACACAGATATACTCTAAATTGGGGTTTCCAGCAAAGTTTAATATATTTTCTTGTCCATTTTTTATAAACAATGTTGTTAATTCATTGACAGAACAATCTAAAATTACAAGATCTGTTAAGCCATTTATATTTAAAGTAGTTAATTGATTAAAAGAACATTCCAAGGTAGCTAAGCTTGCTAAGTCACTAACATCCAGTGTATTTAATTGATTATTTTCACAATTTAAAAAGCCAAGATTTAATAAACCATTAACATTTAAAGTGTTTAATTGATTACTTCGACAATCTATATAATCAACATTTACTAAACCGTTAAAATCAAGAGAATTTATTTCATTATTATCACATGAAAATTTTACCAGATTTGTTAACCCACTTAAATCCAAACTATTTAAATCATTATAATCACAATCTAATATTTTTAGATTTGATAAACCTGATAAATCTAAAGTAGTTAATTGATTGCTTTCAATTAGTAATGTTTCTAGACTTGTTAAACCACTAACATTCAGTGTGTTTATTTGGTTCCCATAACAATTTAATTGGGTGAGATTAATTAATTCTGTGACATCCAATGATGACAAATTATTACCATAAAGATTTATCTCTTCAACATTCACTAGCCCATCAATAACCAATGTATTAATAGAATTATTATTAGATGAAAGAGTTATAAGGTTTGATAAATTGCTTAAATCCAAAGTAATTAATTGATTATCTGTGCAGTTTAATGTTATGAGATTAGCTAAATCAATTACATCCAGATAGTTTAATTGATTATTAGAACAATCCAAATATTCTAGATCTGATAATTCACTTACATTCAAGTAGTTTAACTGATTATTAGAACAATCCAAATATTCTAGATCTGATAATTCAGTTACATTCAAGTTAGTTATTAAGGTTTCATTACAACTTAAACGTTTCAAATTAACAAAAGCTTCAATACCTTGAACATTATTGGCAGGTATGGCATAAATTTTAAGATCTAAAACTGCTTCTGCTTCTAAAACCTGTATCTCACCATCATTGTTTGTATCCACATCAGAATCATAAATACCATCATCATCAGTATCCACACAATTGGTATCTACTAACGCATATTTAAAAATAACATCTGGGATATAAACATTTTGAGCTTGAGAAAAAGAAACGACTAAAAAAGCCATTAGGAATAAGTAGTTATGTTTCATCTTAGATTATTAAAGGTCAGGTAATATAATAATAGATGTTATAAAATTCTATATTTATTTTAAAAAACATTTTAAAACATGCCTAAAGTTGGCTTAAGGGGACAATAAAAACACCCCTAAAGTTTTTTTAGGAATCCGTGTTGAAATCCTAACAAAGTCCCCTCAAGGGGACAATTAAATTTTTAGAAAGTTTTCAAGTGAAGGATATATAAAATTTTATAGTAAATTTAAATAATGGCAAATAAAATAATTCCATATAGATCTGACCTAAAATTCTTGGCTAGAGAGCTTAGAAAAAACAGCACCCTTGCCGAAGTGATTCTTTGGCAGAATATTAAGCAAAGAGCTTTAGGTGTTCAGTTTCATAGGCAAGTTCCCATGGTCAATTATATTGTAGATTTTTATTGTCATGAGATAGGTTTAGCTATTGAAATTGATGGTTCCATTCATGACCATTCTTTTCTGGAAGATGCTAAAAGACAAGGAGAAATTGAAGCTTATGGCGTTACTTTTATACGGTTTACCAATGAAGAGGTGAAAAAAGATTTGTTTAATGTTTTACTTGCTTTAGAAGATAAAATTCATGAATTATTGGGTTAGTTGTTTCCTGAAATTTTGCTGTTTTACCTCCAGAAAATGAAGGCAAACTACTAAGTTGTCCCCTTGAGGGGACCATAGGGGTGTTTTCGAGTGTTTATGGGTGTTTTTAAAACGCAAAAAGCGTTCTAATTAGAACGCTTTTTAATCACAAGATTCCTGCCTGCGCAGGAATTTAGAAATCAAACTTATAAGTAGCTCCTGCTAAAAATTGAATACCTTGAACTGGATAGTTCAACCAACGTTGGTAATTTTGACTGGCTATATTATTAACCTTTGCAAATACAGAGAACTTATCGTTAATATGATAGCCTACATGTGCATTGGCATCAAAATAACCATCTAAGGTGGTTGACCCATATGTTACTAAAGGAAACGTTGTTTCATACACTTGATCTTTACGTTCTCCAACATAAAATAAACTGGCTCCTGCAAACCAATGTTCGTCAATTTGGTAATCCATAAGAAGCGAACCAGTAATACTTGGTAAGTTCCAGGCTTCACTTTCATTATCTGTACTGTAAGCAAAGAAATCTGCTTTCAAACCTAATTTTAAATTTCTATTGACATCTACACTTAACTCACCTCCAAAATTAAAGGTCGAAACGTCGTCATAAACCACAGAAAACGAATTCCCATATTGGTAACTTTCGTCTGGATTTACAAATTCAATTTCATTATGTTTATAAAGAGCTTTGTTACTTTCTGCCAAATAAGCCGCTTGAACACTATAGCTTACATTGCTTGAAACCTTTCCTTTTAAACCAACATAAGCATTGTATTGTTGATCTGTTGGAGTGATTAATAAGGTTGGTGACACAAACATATTCTCTTGAGTAAAATTCTCATAGCTATTCTGAATTAAACCACCTTTAATTCCTCCAAAAGCAATTAACACTTCATCTACAACTCGGTAAGACGCTGTAATATTAGGATAGACATAAAATTTGCTTTCGCTAGATTCGGTATCGTTTAAATAATATAGAGAAACCCCTAAATCCAGAGTTAAATCATCCTTGATAAAACGATACGTTGGGGCAAAACCAATATTAAAATTTCCGTATTTATTTTCGGCATCTAAATTATAAAATCTCTCAAAAGAACCTCCAAGGTAATCAATCATAAGTTTCGCAGAGAAATCCAAATCTGCAATAGGAATATCTGCAGATATATCAGCAGAAAATCTATTTTCTCCAGATCCATAATTATCACCAAAATGTCTAAACATCACATTTGCGGTTTTAAAATAACTGTCGTTAAAAGAAATTTCCCCACCTAAATTTCCACCATAATAGGTATGACTAACACCTAATTGTGCTTCTGGAGAAGTTTCATTATAATAAGGTTGTGGTAAACCATACCAATTAAAAACTTGATGTTTGAAACCACCTTCAACCTGCCAGCTCATATCTCTTTCTTTTCTTGAGAAATTGACATTTAGGTTGGTATTATAAAAATAATCATCCAACAAGACATCGTCAATACCACCTTGAGAAGAATGATGACTAAAATAACCACCTACCTTATCTGTTTTGCTTAACGCATAATTTAAATAGGCCTCACCCAAAATAGTTCCATAATTTCCTAAACCTAAAGACGCATAGTTATCATAAAGTTTTACTGGTTTTTCTTTATCAACAACAGCCGCTTTCCCTTTTGCTGGTGTAAATGTAGAAGCTACTGGAAAAGAGAAAATATTGTACTCAATGGTTTTCTTGGTTGTTGTTACATCATCGTCCAAATTTGGCAATTCCTTCACTTTAAAAGCATCAGAAATAGTTGGCGCATATGGTTTTACTACTTGAATAACATCCGTTTTTAAAGTATCGCTATCTCGCTCTTGAGCTGAAATGTTACCCACTTGGAAACTAATTAGTAAAATGATGATTTTATGAATGTGCTTTCGCATAGAATTTATTTTTATTTACTATTGACGATTTATGACTGATAATTTTTGATTTATTTATTGCAAAACTGGACTGCCTGCCCGTCCGAAGCTTTACGGCCTTCGTAGCCACTTCGGCGTAGTAGGCTAGCGTCGGCGGGCGACTGAAAACTAATTTAATCTTCTTCAGGTAAAACAGAAGCATTGGTTTTAGCTTGCTCCTTCTTTATTTTGCTTAATTCTTCTTCGGCCTGAGTAACAACTTCTCCATATTCTCCAAAATTCTCAATCACACTTTCTAGAATATAAGTTGCTTGAAAAGCATCTTCCAATTGGTAATAATTCTTAGCCATAAGCACCAAGCCTTTAGCGCTAAAATATTTATAACTAGAATAGTCTTTTGCTAAACGTTGCACTGTTTCGTTTGAAGTCTGATAGTCTCCTGCCTTATTTTTAAAATAGGCATTGTAATATAAAGATTCGGCAGCCGCTTCTCCTGTTGCTGTTTTTTCAACTTCGGCATAAGCAGTTTTAGCGCGTTCCAAATTGTTTGTTTTTATGGCAGATCGTGCTATAATAAGATGTGCATCACTTTTTATTTTAACATCTACAACACCTTGATTCAATACTTTTTCAGCATAAGCAACTGCTTCAGAATATTTATTTAACTGATAATATGCTTTCATTAAATTGGATTGTGCATAAATAACATTTTGAGGAAAACTAGCCTCTTCTTCCAAACGCTTGAGCATTGGAATGGCTTGAATCCAATCTTTCTTTTCTAAATAAATTTGGGAAACCTTAAATAAAGATTCTTCAGTAAATTCGCATGGAGGTGCATCTACTACATAAACATAATGAGGAACGGCATTTTCCTTTAAGCCTTTTTTATCATATAATTGTGCTAAGTAAAAATGGGCTTGCAAAGCATGAATACCTTTAGGAAACTGTGCCAAATAGCTATTAAACTGCTTGATGGCATCATCTGTTTTGCTGTCCACATATTTCTTTTCGGCAGATTCGTAAGTGGTATTATCCAAATCGGCATCTGTAACTTCCACATAATCCAATGTTCTTACCCAAGTAGCATAATCGTTAACACGACCTAAATCGATATAAATTAAACGTGCAGAAGAAACGGCTTGATTGGCTTCTGGTGTTCCAGGGTAGTCTTTAGCAACGGCTTTAAATTTAATTAAAGCTTGTTCATTATCACTTTTATTATAATGAATTAAACCTTGACGCAACATGGAACCAGGCACAAATGTGCTCATTCTATAATCGCCCTGAAGCTTTTCATAAATTTTTAAAGCTTTCACATCTTCATTGGCTTTAACGTATGAATTTCCAAGCTCGAACATGGCATCATCCCGTAAAGTCGATTTTGGATATTTTTGAAGAAACGCTTCTAATTCAGTTATTTTCTTAGAGGCTTTACCTTCGTAACCATAACTTATGGCTTGCTGAAAGAATGCATAATCGGAATCAATCTTATTTATTTTAATCGCTTCATCATAAGCTTGAATGGCTTGCGCATACTGACTAGAAACAAAATTCGCATCTCCAAGTCTTAAATACGCATCGTTTAAACGAATAGCATCATCCTTTTGATTTGTTATAAACTGATTGAAAAACTGAATGGCTTGCGGATAATTTTTCTGCTTAAAATAGGTGTACCCCAAATTGTAATTTATGTTTTTGTATTCTGGAGTTTCAGAGGCATTTGATTGTTGCTGAAATTGTTTAAAACCAATTAAAGCGTCACTATAATTCGTGAGATTATAATTAGTTTCTGCTTTCCAAAAAGTTGCTCGGGTAGTGAACATGCCATCTCTTGGCTCTTTTAATGAATTTGAAAACATATCTAAAGCATCCTGATATTTTCCTTCATTATAGAGTTCCAAGCCTCTATAAAATGCCACTTTTTGATATGCTACTTTATTCTCGAAACTATTTTTTCCTTTTAATAATTTTAAAGCTTCCTGATAGTTTTTAGATGTAATATAAGAGTCGATTAAAAGCGTTTCTACTTCTTCCTTATAAGCTGTAGATGGATATGTTTCCAGATAGATGGTTAAAACTTGAGGAACGGATTGATATGGATTTCCTATTTCGTAACTAATTTTAGCATAATTCAACCAAGCATCTTCCTGAATTTTTAAATCGAAATCCATTTGAGACGCATTTCTAAAAGCATTTAAAGCTTCCTGCTTTTTCTCTAAATTCACATAACTTTCACCTAAATGATAATACGCATTTTGAGCCACAGAATTTTTTCCATCTACAATTTTGTTAAATTCTGAAATAGCGCTTTCATAATCTCCTTGTTTGTAATACGCATATCCTAACTGATAAAAATCTGTATTATTCCATTTGCCTTTTTTACCTTGATATTCGGATAAATAAGGAATTGCTTCCCCATACTTCCCTAAATTGAAATAGCTTTCCCCAATGATTTTATTAAGCTCAGACACTTCATATCTATCACTATTCTGCAATTGTTCTTTGGCTAATTTGATAGCTTCTTCAAATTTTCCAAGTTTAAAATTTAAATCTGCTTGATAATAAGACAGTTTCTCTTTGTATTTTTCGTTGTCGCTAACTTGATCGAAGTATTGATTGGCTTCCTTATAATCGTCACTTTCATAAGCCATAAAACCAATATAATATTTGGCTTGAGATCCATATGTTTGTGAATTTTCAATTCGCATCAAATACTTTTTAGCGTCTTTAAAATTCTTGGTAGTAAAAGCGACATACCCATTATTGAAATTAAACTTTTCAAGATCACCTTTTGCTAGAGAATTCTCATCTACTTTATCGTACCATTTTTTAGCATAGGCATATTTTCCATTTTTAAAATAGTAATCTGCAACATCCAGATAAGCTGTATTTCTTTTGGTACTTGTAGGATAATCTTTAACAAAATCCTCCATTAACTGGTCGGCATTTAACTGATTTAAACGCACAGCACAATTGGCAATATAATAAGCACAATTAGACTGTAAAAGATCGTTATCGGTTGTTTTCTTTATTTTAGAAAATAAAGTTTGTGCTCCGGCATATTGCTGGTTTTCATATAAATTTAAAGCGTTTTGAAAATCTGCTAACGGATTTGTATAAATAGCAGACTCTTGACTAAAACCACTTAAATTAAAGCTAAAAGCAAGAAAGAGAATTATTATTTTATGGATACTCATAAAGACGTTTTTTCATTTAGAATCAAAGGTAATTTAATCTCTATTTTATAACGTTAGAATTATGTTATAATTATAAACAGAGTTATTAATATTTTTCACTTATATAATGTCATCCAAAAAATAGCATCTTGAAAATTTCTTAGCTATATCTACAAAAACATACTTATATTTGATTTTTGGGTAAACAACTTATTCGTTTATCAAAAATCATTAAAAACCAATTGGTTTTTCCAAAGTTACCTATGCAAAAAACCTGTGTCATTATTCCATGTTATAACGAAGGGTTTCGATTTGATATCGAAGCTTATCATGAATTTTTGAAGTCTCATCAGGAACTAGATTTATGCTTTGTAAACGACGGAAGTTCAGACAACACCATTTCTATCTTAAAAAAACTAGAAGCTGATTTTACCCATGTTTCTGTGATTAATCTTGATAAAAATTTGGGAAAAGCAGAAGCTATTCGTTTTGCTGTTGAAAAAACAGATAAAAACACCTATCAATATATAGGATATTTAGATGCAGATTTATCCACTTCTTTAGATGAAATGTTACGATTAACTAGCTTTTATTCTGAAACAACCAAATTTATTATTGGATCTCGAATTAAAACGCTTAACAGTTCGATAGACAGAAGTCCAATACGTCATATATTTGGAAGAGGCCTTGCTACTGTTGTCAATATCTTTATTCTAGATTTACCTATTTACGACACCCAATGCGGTGCAAAATTGATAGAAACCTCCTTGGCAAAGGAAATTTTTAATGCTCCTTTTAAAAGCAAATGGTTGTTTGATATTGAACTTCTTTTAAGAACCATCAAGTTAAAAGGCATAGATTTTTGTTATCAGGCGGTTCTTGAAGTGCCTTTAAAAAAATGGCATGACCAAGGGAATTCGAGAATTACGACTTTGGACTTAATAAATGTGCCAATAGATTTATCTAAAATATATTTTCAATATAGAAAATAAGATGTTTAAAAAACTCCAAGAATATATTCTAAAATACCCAGTGGCTATCTTGCTAACCTATGGTATTCTTATACGATTATTGGTTTTTGTTTTTTATCATCATGTTAGCATTTTCCCGGATTCTGAAGATTACACCAATCTGGCACAATACCTTTTAAATTTCAGTTTAGAAAATTATACAGGAGAACGTACGCCAGGTTTACCCTTTTTAATTGCTTTGGTAGGTGGGAATTTATATTTAACTGTTCTTATCCAAACGCTACTTGGTATTTTAAGTCTGTATTTAATTTACGATTTCAGTAAAACGAAAACAGGCAATGTTCTTTTAGCTTTTTGGATTACCATAATAACAACCTCGTTTTTACATTTTGTGTTTTTTGAATTCGCTATTCTAACTGAAACACTTTCCATGTTTTTTCTATTCCTATCGTTTTGGTACCTTCAAAAATATGAGGTTTTAAAATCTACAACTCCTTTAAAGCATTATCTGGTTTTATCTGTTATTTTAAGTGTGCTGTATTTGGTAAGACCTATGTTTATTTATGTTCCTATTGGTTTTTCTCTGTTTTATCTGGTTAAAAATTTCAACTTCGGAATAAAAAAAATACTTATAAAAACGCTAGCTATATCTCTACTTCCACTAGTAACATTTTATAATTGGTGTTCCTTAAACGAAAGAAATATTGGACAATTTACTAGTTCGTATTATTTAGGAATGAATTTCGCACAAGTAGCCACTTCCTTTTTTGAAAAAGCTCCAGAAGAAGATAAACTTATTCGAGATGTTTTTGTAGCTCAACGTAAATATACTAGAGATAACCTTCCATACCATTTGTATCCTATGACTGCATGGTTTGCTTACAACCAGCTCATTGAAGAAACCGATTACACCAGATTAGAATTGATAAATGAAATGGGACGGATTTCTAAAGAATTAATTAAAAACAATCCCGATTTGTACGCCAAACAGGTTGTTATTTCCTTTAGAGATTTTTGGTTTACATCGTCACTTTTATGGAATGTCAATGAATTCCAAAATGTGACTATTAAAAAATCCCTTATTGGTCTTTGGAATTACCTCGAACACTATTTACTGATTTTAATAAATACACTATTCCTTCTATTTTCAATCAAAAAGTTATTTTACTTTTTTAAAATGAAATGCCAAGTCTTTGATTTAGACCTACTAATTGTTGCCATTGTGCTCTCTGGAGCCTTGGCTCAAGCGTTAGTAACTTATGGTTCAAATTCCAGATTTTCCTTTCCCTATTTCCCTTTAATTGTTTACTTTGTGCTGGTAAATGTAATGACCCTAAAAAACAACTATGCAAAACGTACTTTATCTTAAAGATGCTTCTATATATCAAGGTGACAACCTTGTACTTTCGGACATTAACATTGAAATAAACAAAGGCGAATTTGTTTATTTAATAGGAAAAACTGGAACTGGAAAAAGTAGTTTTATGAAAACTCTTTATGCCGATTTACCTTTAACTAAAGGTGAAGGAAGCATTGTGGATTTCAATTTAAGAACCCTTAAAGAAAAAGAGATTCCTTTTTTAAGACGAAAATTAGGTGTTGTATTTCAGGATTTCAAATTACTTACAGATAGAACCATAAACGATAATTTGATGTTTGTTTTAAAAGCTACTGGCTGGAAAAACAAAAAGGAAATGAGTACGCGTGTGGAAGAAGTTTTAAATAAAGTTGACATGAAAACCAAAGGGTTTAAATTTCCTCATGAACTTTCAGGTGGAGAACAACAACGTGTGGCTATTGCAAGAGCTTTATTAAATGATCCAGAACTTATTCTTGCCGATGAGCCAACTGGAAACTTAGATCCGCAAACGAGTATTGAAGTTATGGAAGTTTTGCAGGAAATTAATAAAAATGGAAATACCATATTAATGGCAACCCACGATTATGCTTTATTATTAAAATACCCAAGCAAAACACTTAAATGTGATGAAAACCAAGTGTTTGAAGTCGTTCAGAGAAAAACGACTCTTTAATTTTTTTCTAAATATTCATTAATTAACAATGAACATTTTTTTGCTCCCTGAGCATTTAAATGATCTGCATCCTGAAAATCTGCTGTAGTAAAACGTGGATCTCTTAGAAAGCTAAGGCGTTTAACATTTGTATTATTTTTTACTAACCTATCGCAAGTAGCTTCAATTTTTTTCAATTTCTCAGGATTCAAGAGATCTAAATAATCTTTAGTTACTGGCATGTTTATCAATATCACTTCAATATGTCTTTCTTTACACAAATCGATTATTTGCTGAATTCTTCCAATATTTAAACTAAAATCCATAGAACCATCTTCGTGTTTTCTGGAAATATTTTTGGCAATGGTTTTCAATTCTAAAGAATCTACAGTTGCCAGATATGTGTTTCCCCAGCCGTTAACATCAGAACCAATTAAAGTTCCTTCCGTTCTATAATCTCGATAAGATTTCCATGTTTTATTAAATTTTCGGGTTAAAGCCAAACTATACTTTTTTGGATTGTACCAATCTATTATTGGCACCTCCAAATCCATTTGAGCACTGTAAAAATATTTTCGCCAAATATCTTCCTGTGTATTATCTATTTGACTTAGCGTAGTATATTCTACAGAAATAATTACATACTTCAACTTTGGTAAATGGTTGATGTGTTTTTCTAATAAAAGTTTATCAAAATATATTGTTTGACTGATATTGGCCAAATTAAAGGAGCTAACCGAAAGCCATTCGGGATTGATGCCATAAAAAGTATGGGAATCTCCAAAAACCAACATGTTTACATCGTTATTTTCATTTAAAATCTGATTGTTTTTATAAGTATACGTATTTGGAACCGTTCGGTAAAATAATTCCGCTAAGATCCAAACCACCAAAATGGGAATTAAAAATAAACCGATATGTGTGAGTAACTTTCTCATTAAAACTGAAAATATATAAACGGTTGCGTGTCTCCTCCAAAATAAAATATCAATAGAACCAAACCATAATAAATAGCGATTCTTAATGGTTTTGAGCTAATAAAGTCTATTTCTAACAAATGTTTTTTATCTCTTTGTAGCCATTCAAAAATCATATAGATTATTAAGAATAATACCAAGCCTCTTGAAACCGTTGGAAAAGAAAACAACGACGCGGAAAAAAGACCTTGTAAATATAAAAAGGCGTGCGAGACATTCTCTGCTCTAAAAAACACCCAAGCCAATAGTACGATTAAAAAAGTGCTTCCGATTTGAAAAACAGTTTTCAAACTAGGTAATAATTTACCTTCGTCGGCTTCTTCCTTAAAATTAGCCTGTTTTTTTCGAAAAATAAGTGGCAGAAAAAATAACGCGTGAATAAAACCCCAAATAATAAAAGTCCAATTCGCGCCATGCCAAAAACCACTTAAAAGAAAAACGACAAAAATATTTCTAACCCATTTTGATTTTGAAACCTGACTTCCGCCAAGTGGAATATATACATAATCGCGAAACCAAGTGCTTAAAGAGATGTGCCAACGTCTCCAGAATTCAGTAAGATTTCGTGATAAATACGGCGAATTGAAATTCTGCATCAAATCGAAACCTAATAATCTAGCAGAACCAATGGCTATATCTGAATAACCTGAAAAATCGCCGTAAATTTGAAAGGCAAAAAAGAAGGCGCCAAAAAACAATGTGCTCCCGCTATAATCTGAATAATTAGTAAAAATCTCGTTCACAGCCAAGGCACAATTATCTGCAATAACCATTTTTTTGAAAAGTCCGAGTAAAATTAGGCGTAACCCATCTACACTTTTAGCATAATCAAATTGACGTTTTTTTTCAAACTGTGGTAATAAATTGGATGCACGCTCAATAGGCCCAGCTACTAATTGCGGAAAGAAACTAACGAAGGCAAAAAACGACAACATGTTATTTGTAGGTTCTAGCCTATTCCTATAAACGTCTATGGTATAACTTAAGGTTTGAAAGGTGTAAAAACTGATTCCAACAGGAAGTAAAATATTTAGCGTACTGGATTCCAAACTTCTTCCGAATAATGAAAAGACATCTTGAAAGGATTCTAGAAAAAAATTGTAATATTTAAAATATCCTAAAATTCCTAAATTTACCACGAGGCTTGTTAACAGAAGCAACTTACGATTGGTTTTCTGTTTGGTTGTAGATAAAAATAATCCAATGGAATAATCCACTAGAGAACTTAAAAAAATAAGCCCAAGAAAACGCCAATCCCAACAAGCATAGAAAAAATAGCTAACAACAAGTAAAAAAAGATTTTGAATCTTGAGGTTTTTCTTAAAAACAAACCAATACAACAAAAAGACTATTGGCATAAAAATGGCAAAATCTATGGTATTGAATAACATTGGTATTATTTAGAAGTTGGTTTAAAAATCTGATTTAAGATTTTATTAATGTAAATATATACTATTTGAAGTATTGATTACAAATTCGTTTTAATAGGTTTGAAATAACTAAAATAAACTAAAGAATATTATTCAAATCTTGTTTCCCTACGATTGTCATAATTTCGATCATATTATTATTAATCTTATAGAAAACACTATCGGTGCCACATACACAGCGTCTATATCCTACTTTTATGAAATCAACCGATTCGAAAGAATATGGTCTTTGAGCTATGATTTCAAAATATTCAAAAAACGAATCGAAGTACATATCTGCCTGAATCATTCCAAATTTTTGAACTCCGTATTGATGAATCCGAATTAAATCTTCTTTAGCCTGATTGCTTAATCTATACTTAGCCATTGAGTAAGGCCTTTGATTCCCTCAAAATTTGTTCCTTACTATCCAGCGTAAACCCACTTTTTTCAGCCTTTTCCAATTTTGCCTGGATCCAATTAATTTGAACTTGCTGATTTCTTGCTTGTCTAATCAAATCATTAACAAGTTCACTTTTGCTTGAATATTCATTTTTATCTATTTGATCTTTTAACCAATCATCATTTGGTTTCGTAAAAGAGATACTTTGTCTTGCCATAATAAGTCGTTTTGATGTAAATATACACCATATGTGAATCGTTTGCAAATTTATAAATCTTGGTATTCAAAATTTAAGTTATGATTAAATAAATTTTCCACAATTTGTTTCAATATTGATTAGATTTGAACAACTGATTATACATTCATGTTATCCATATTAATACCTACATATCATTATAATGCGCTTCCTCTAGCTACTCTTCTTGAGAAACAAGCTCTGGGAAACAAGCTTATATTTGAGCTTATTTGTGTAGACGATGGTTCTTTTTCTCATTTAAACCAAGAGAATCAAAAGATTAATAATCTAACCCATTGTAAATTTATTGAAGCTAAAAAAAATGTAGGCAGAGCCGCAAGTAGAAAATTTTTAGCTGAACAGGCGCAATATGATTGGCTTTTGTTTATTGATGTAGATGTCATCCCCAAAAATCCTGATTTCCTAATTAAATATCTTAAAGAAATCAAGAACCATCACGAAGCTATTTTTGGAGGTTTTGCCTATTTAGATTCATCTTATGAACCAAAAAAGTCCTTGCGTTATACTTTTGGTAAACAACGAGAAGAAGTGGATGCAACCCATAGAAATAAAACACCTTACAAAGTTATCATTTCGGCAAATTTTCTTATAAAAAAACATATTTACTTGGATCTAATCGAACAACATACTGAAAATAGTTACGGTATGGATTATGTCTTTGGCACCTTATTAAAAAAACATCAAATAGAGGTTTATCATATCAATAACGAAGTCATTCATTATGGTTTGGATGAAAATTCAGCGTTTTTAAAAAAAACAGAGCAGGCCATGGAAACACTTCATCATTTTTATGCCAATAAACAATTAACTAAAAGCGATATTAGCATTTTAAAGGCTTACGAATTTCTTAAATTATTCCATTTACAACACCTTTTCGGGAACTTCATGAACTTTTTTGACAGCTCGATAACTAAAAATCTAACTCAAGAAAATCCCAATTTATTCTTATTCGATTTATATAGATTAGGTTACTTTTGTAGAATTAAAAACTAGGATGGTTCCATATTTTTCAATAGTAATTTCAGTTTTCAATAAAGAAGATTTTATTTATAATACGATAAACAGTGTTATAAATCAAACGTATTCTGATTTTGAACTCATTATTGTTAATGATGGGTCTTCAGATTCTAGTGAAGACATTATTAAATCATTTTCAGATTCTAGGATACGATACATTCATCAAGAAAATCAGGGTGCTGGATCTACTAGAAATAACGGAATAAAATTAGCAAAGTCTAATTTAATTGCTCTTTTAGATGGTGACGATGTTTGGCTACCTAATTATCTGGAATCCATTTTTAATGCTATTAAAGCCTTTCCAAATGAGCATATTTATACCACAGCCATTGCACATAATTACCCGAAAAAAATTGTTCCAGTAACATATAATTTTTCAATTGATGGAGGCGTTTCAATTAAAAATTATTTAAAAGAAAGCTTAAAACATACTATTTTAACTAGCTCCAGTATTGTTTTTAAGAAATCGGTTTTAGAAACTACTGGTCTATTTGACACTTCTATAAAATCGGGTCAAGACACAGATTTATGGATTCGAATAGGCATGCACTACCCTATTGTTTTTGTTAACCAAGTTTTAGTGCATTATACTTATAGTGATAGTAGTTTGTCCAATTCTACTTTCAACTTAAAAGCGAAACCTAAATTTGACAAATACTATTTAGAGGAAGAAAAAAACAAAGATTTAAAAAAGTTTATAGATAAAAATAGATTTTCTCTTGCCATCTTAAGTAGGTTAACGGGAGATAAGAAGTCGTTTGAATTTTACAGGAGCCACCTTAACGTTACCAATTTAAAACTTAGTCAACGATTATTAATTGACTGTCCTTCTTGGCTTTTAAAATTACTATTGAAAGTAAAAACTTTAAAAGGAAAAAAAGTATATTATAGACCTTTAAACGAGACGAAATCTTCGTAATCCCTAATATAATCTGCTTCGTCAAATTCTTCTGAAGCAAGCACCAAACATACAGAACCTGATGAGAAATTTTCTATTTCTCTCCAAATTCCAGGAACAATTAATAAACCTTTATCTGGTTTATTCATTGTAATTAATTGCTCGCCATCACTATCTTTTAAACGCACCTCAAAACTTCCACTTAAAGGAATTAAAAATTGGTAAAGTGTTTTATGAGCATGACCACCGCGAAAAGCATCACTTGGAACATCATATAAATAATAGACACGTTTAATTGTAAACGGAATACAATCCTTTTCTATAACAGCCAAATTCCCTCTTGAATCTTTAATTTTTGGGATTTCAATTTGCTGAATATCACTTACTCTTGATGTCGTATTTTGTCTAGAAGTTGTTTCCAATCGTTTGTAATGTTTTTAGTTGAAAAACGTTGCACACTTTCTTGTGCATTCAATTTACAGGTTTGATATAAAGTTTCATCAAATATAAAACTATTCATGGCATCAGATATGGCATGAGCATTAAAATTTTCAACCAAAAGTCCATTATAACCAGATTTGATAACTTCATTTGGTCCCGATTTACAATCTACTGAAATCATTGGAGTTCCTAAGCCTAGAGTTTCTGGAATAACCATTGGAAACCCTTCGTGTCTACTTGTTAATAAAGCAAATTTGGCATGTTTTACATAAGGATATGGATTTAACATAAATCCTTTAAAAACGACATGATTATCTAATTCCAATTTGGAGACATAGCCTTTTATTTCCTGTAAATCAGGACCTTCACCAATAATCAGTAAAGGAATATTTTTTGCTGGTAACTTAGATAATTTGTAAGCTTCTAATAAGAGCTTTAAATTTTTAGGTTCGTCATGGATTCTTCCGAAAAACAAAATATAATTTTTCAAATCCAAATCCTCAAATTTTATAACTTCGGCTTTCTTTTGGAGTATTTCAAAATCGAAGGCATTATAAATAGTTTCAACATGTTTTAATTGCAAGCTTTCTTTAAAATGATTTTTTGCAGCTTGAGAGACACTAACCATTTGAGCCTTCTTATATAAAAATTTATTTAAGGCTTTATAAGGCGTAAACGCTTTTGATATTTTATAGCAGTGAACTACATAAACCACGGAAATTCCAGCATAAACCCACTTAGAAATTAGCAATTCTCGATACCATTGAACACGAGCTCTGCCATCAATAATAACATCGAAATTATGAGATTTTAAATAGGCCTTAAAATACTTCAGCCGTTGTAATCGACCAAAAAACGTATCGTTTTTATCCTTTAAAGCTCCTAAATTTAAAAGCGTGCCTTTGTATTCGAATTCAATATGATTTAAAACTGTAACTATATGTACATCATAATTTAGATGATGTAACATGAAAGACAATTGTGCAGCAGAACGTTCAGCCCCACCTTTTCCTAAAGAGGATGCCACAATACAAATCTTTTTATTGTTACTTTGCAATGCTTAATGTTTTAAAAACCTATCAAAGATACAAAATGAAAATCTTATTAATTGGAGAATATAGTAGACTTCATAATTCTTTAAAAGAAGGTTTAGAAAAACTGGGCCATCAGGTTACCATTATTGGTTTTGGTGATCATTTTAAACAGTTTCCTGTAGATATTCAATTTCATCTTAAATATCAAGCAGGAGTTTCCAGGTTTATAAAGCGTATTGTTTATAAAACCTTAAAAATAGATTTAGTCTCCCGAGACATAGAAAAACAATTTGATGTTATAAAAAAGCAACTCACCCAATTCGATGTAGTACAGCTTATTAATGAAAATGCCTTTAATACGGTTCCAAAAACGGAAAAAAAGCTACTAGACTATATTTTTAAACATAACAAGAATGTGTTCCTTATGTCTTGTGGAACCGATTATACAAGCGTAAATTTCGCATTGAACAAAGGATTTGAGTATTCCATTTTCACTCCTTATTTTGAAGGAAAAGTATCTAAAAAATCAAATTATTACGCCTTAAAATTTACTTCGGACGCATATAAGGATTTACACAAATATATTTTTAAAAATATTCAGGGTGTTATTGCTTCAGATATGGATTACCACCTACCATTAAATGATAATCCCAAATATTTAGGGATGGTTCCAAATCCAATAAATACTGATATTTTAGAATATTCACCTATTAAAATCGAAAACAAGATTGTAATTTTTCATGGCGTAAACTCCTCAAAATTCTATGTAAAAGGTAATGATTTATTTGATGAAGCTTTAAAAACTATTCAGGCCAAATATGCTGATAAAGTTGATATTATTACAGTTACAAATTTGCCGTACACAGATTATATTGAAGCATTTAACAAGGCTCATATTGTGTTGGACCAAGTATATGCTTACGATCAAGGTTTTAATGCCCTTGAAGCTATGGCGAAAGGAAAAGTAGTTTTTACGGGAGCAGAACAAGAATGGCTGGATTTCTATAATCTAGCAGAAAATACAGTTGCTATAAACGCACTTCCGGATGTTAAAACTATAGTTGAAAAATTGGAATGGCTAATCGAAAACCCTCATTATATAGAAGACATTTCAAAAAATGCCAGAGCTTTTATAGAAAAAGAACACAACTATATTTTAATGGCTGAAAAATATTTAAGTATTTGGACTCAACATTCTAAGAATTAGAATCGGACTCCGTTTCATCTTGAATCACCCCAAAAAGTGAGGAGCTAAATATTAATAAAACCATTCCATAATACATAACATAGGTAACAAAATGAGCTATGGTTGCTCCTTTGACGCCGTACATATCAATAAACCATACACTAGCTACGTAGAGAATAAGCACAGAAAAAGCCTCGGTAATAATATAGTGCCAGAACATGCGTTTGGCTAGAAATTGATTGGCAATAACCATGGATAGAACCTTTACAAAATCGCCTAAAAGTTGCCAGAAAAATAAATCTTCTACAGGTTTAAATTCTGAAGAAAAAACAAGGGTAATAATATACGTTCGCAAAAAATAAATAACAATCAATCCTGTTGCAAAAACCGGTATGATGGTTTTATAAAAATTAAAAATCTCATTTCTAAATTCCTTGGCACCGGTTAATTCTGAAAGTCTTGGCAAGATATAAAGCGTTAATAAGGAGCTAACAAACATTAAATAATACTTGGAAATTCGGTTCATGGCTTCCCAAAAACCAGCTTCCTTAAATCCAACGTTGTCGATAATATAAGTTCGAATTGCAATAGCCACCATAGGCAAAACCATTGCGGAAAACAAGGCCATAACAGAATATGAGCTTAGTTTTTTCATGGTTGAGAACCTTACATTACTCAATTTAATGAGAGGTATAAAACTACGCTGATTGACGATTCCAACCACAGTAATTAAAAAGATCAAGGATTCTGATATGACTACTGAAATTAGCGCTCCATCAATTCTGTTTTTATAAATTAAAATCAAGGTGACGGCCACTGCTAAAATCTGTCCAATGATGTTAATAATGATAAGTATTTTAAACTTGGAAAACCCATTCATTATTGAAAAGGCGAACATATTCAAGGTGTAAAATGGTAATGCAATGGCTAATATTTCAATAACATAACTATAGTCATTATACTTAGGAAAAATAAGGCCGTTTAGATAATCTGCATTAAAATAGCAGAAAAAAGAAACCAAGATCGTTGACATAAAACCTAAATAAAAGGTTGTAGATAACGTTTTACTTAATTCGACCGTATTGCTCTTGAATTCAGCAATATACTTAACAACACCATTATATAAGCCCAATGTAGCAAGAGACTGAATGGAATACATAAAGTTTCTTAAATTCCCTATTAATGCCAAGCCTTCCGCCCCAATAAAATGCGCAATAGCATTCGAGGTCAATAATCCTCCAGTAATTCTAGTTATAAGAGAAACCGAATTTAATGAAGCAACCTTGATTAATACGTTATTGTTTATGTATTTAATGAATCTTTTCAATTAATAGGCATTTAATACTTTTATTACTTGGCTCACATCGTTGTTAGTCATAATTGGACTTATGGGAAGACTTACAACAGTTTCATGAATTTCTTCAGTAATGGGCAACCTTAATTTATTAAAAGTTTCTAAGGCTTTTTGTTTATGTGGGGGAATTGGATAATGGATTAAAGTTTCAATATCATGTTTTTTTAGAAAGGACACAAAATTATCTCTATTTTTCATTCTAACCACAAACACATGAAATACATGGTTTTTAGAACCATCATAAAAAGGTAGGGCTATTTTTTCTGATGAAATTTCAGTTAAATAGCGCTTGGCAATTTCTTGTCTTTTTAGATTATCTGCATCTAAATGTGGAAGCTTGACGTTTAAAAACATGGCTTGAATTTCGTCTAGTCTATGGTTATAACCAATAAGGTTATGTTCATATTTTTTATCAGATCCGTAATTGTGTAATTTTTTAATGGTTTCTGCTAAAACTTTGTCGTTTGTAGTTACTGCGCCACCATCTCCTAAAGCGCCTAAATTTTTACTAGGATAAAAACTAAAAGCAGCCACATTACCTAAATTCCCAGCTTTTAATACTTTCGAATTAGAATTTTGATTATTGGAATTTGACACTTGCACAGCACCATGAGCCTGTGCCGCATCTTCAATAACCAATAAATTATATTTTTCTGCAATTAGATTAATAGCTTCCATATTGGCTAATTGCCCATATAAATGTACAGCCATGATGGCTTTTACATTCGGTGTCATTTGTTTTTCTATTTCCTGAACAGAGATATTAAAAGTTTCCAAGTCAGGCTCAACAAAAACTGGAATTAATCCAGAATTAATAACGGATAAGACACTTGCAAAAAATGTATTTGCAGGAATCATAACGTGATCTCCAGTCTTTAAAATCCCTAATTCTAGATAGGCTCTAAAAATTAAAGTCAGCGCATCTAAGCCATTGCTAGTTCCAATACAATAATTTGTACCGCAATAAGACGCAAAACTGGTTTCAAAAATTTCCACTTCTTGCCCTAAAATATAATGCCCTGAGTTTAAAAACTGCTCAAATTTCCTTTGAAATTCAGGTTCAAACCGTTTATTGATATTTTTTAGATCTAGAAACTTTATCATATTAAAACATCATTTAGTAGGATGTGATTTTTTGGGAATACACTATAAAAATCGTGAGATATACTGCTAGCTCCAAAAGATTCTTTCCAAGATTGTAAGCCTGAATTAATTTGTTTCCCACTGTTTTCGCTACAAACTCCAAAATCGAAATACGCTTTGTCTTTATAAACTTCGTTAATTAAATGGTGAAATAACATATCCAAACTCCCTAACTCCTGTTTTAAATTATTTGCTGAAATATATTGGGCATGAGCCACTTTTCCTGTTTCAAAAACAGTTGTACCAGCAACAATCTCATTATCCTTATAAACGCTAAATTGTCTGATTTTATTGGGGAACTTCGTTTTTAAATATGTTATTTCTTCAAGGGTATGAACTGGTGTTACCCCATGTTTTTCTACTAAATTAGGAATTAAAATCTGATTCCAGAATAGGTCCAAATCGGTTTCTTCCTTTATTATCAAACCTTGTTTTATGGCTTTCTTTAAACCTCTTTTTCTATTGGAAGCCGTTATTTTTATAGGTTGACTCGTATCAATTGCAAGGGTTAGATCTTTTCTAATTAATTCGGCTTGAAGTTTAAACAACAAATATTCCATTTCATCGCTTGGATGTGTATGGTACATTCTAGGTGATGGTTTGAGAATTAACTCTTCAATTCCAGAACTCTGAAGCGTTTCTAGCAAACTTTTAAAAGCTTTTAAAACAGTTTTAAAAGATGTTTCTTTACTTACAATTAAACCGCCATACGTAAGGCCTTGATGCGAATAAAGGATGTGATTACTTTTATTTGCAGGAAAGATGGCTACTAGCTTATCTTTTTTGAAAATCAAGTATGATTGATCCTGAAATCGGTCTTTATGGTATTCCATAAAATCACGATGACATAGAAACGTTCCATTTTTGGAAGCATCTAAAAAATCGTTCCAAATTTTATAATCTTTAGAAGTGTATGTTAGAACTTTAAAGTCGCTCATTCGTATTTAATAAGAAAGTTTAAATTTAAAGTTCTTTTCTTCCAAAAAAAATTAATGTCTATTTATTTTAAGAAAATAACGCTTTTACAAACATGTTAAACGATTACTTGCACTCTCTGTTATGGTATTAAATTAAAATAGATTCTAATTTTAATTCCGATGCATTTATATAACAAAATGGAATACTTATATTTAGTCGCTAAACTAAAATCACCTTTGGACTATTTTAAAAAATTAAACAAACAGGTTCTGTTTTACTTAATTTACGGTATCACATTCATGATCTTAATATTTCATGAAGCCATTTACACACCAGATACTGCAAGTTATTTAATTGCTGAAATGTATCGAAGTCCTGGTTATGTTATTTTTGTTAAATTATTTCAGTTTATTTTTCAAGGGTATTTTGATTTATTTACGGTTGGCGCGCAACTTATTATCGGACTTTTTGCTGTTCATGTTACATTAACAAAAATATCGAAGACATTAAAATTACATCCAATAAGTGAATTTATCTTTCTGGCTCTTTTAATATTTCCTTTTTTTGGGCCTTTATATGTTGCAAACAATATTTGTTCTGAAGGTTTAAGCTACCCGTTCTATCTATTAGTTATTGCTCTTTCCACGGACCTATTTACAAATTACAATTTAAAATCGTTTAGATATTTATTAATAACCTGTATTCTTTTAGCTTTAACAAGAGGCCAATTTATTGTTCTTCCTATTATTATAGCGGTTATTTATATTATAAAAAATAAAGCACTTGCATTAAAAAAGTTTCATCTTAAAAATATCCTACTACTCTTGTTAATTCCTTTAGTGATTACTCTAATGGATAAAACCTATCATAAACTAAAAGATGGGGTTTTTGTAACAACGCCATTTTCTAATTTATGCATGTCTGGCGCTGCGTTTTATGTGAGTAATGCTTCAGATGTGCTTTTGATAGAAAATGAAGATGATAAAAACATTTTCAACGACTGCTACGGTTTTATAGAAGAAAATGGCTGGTTGTTATCTAGTAAAGAGAGAGACTCTTACACAGATTATTATAATCATTTTCATAAAAACTTAGGGAATATATGCAATTATACAGTTCATAGAATTGGAACTAAATATTTTTATGATCATGGTTACTCTTTTGTAGATTCTAGAGTTGGTATTGAAAACACCTGTAGTAATATAGTACCCATTCTAATAAAAAACAATTTCGGAAAATGGATAAAATTGTATTATAGCAATTTAGTGTATGGTTTTAAATCTCAAATATTATTATTTTTCATTGTATTAATTTTTCTATTTAGTGGCATTAAAATGCTATTTTCAAAAAATGAATTTGTTTTATATTTGTTCTTATTTTCATCATTAATTCTCTCAAATGCCATGATTGTAGCATATGCTAGTCATTCTATTATGAGGTATTTATTCTATAACTATTCTTTATATTTCTTAATATTCATTATCCTTTTAAAACTACTAAAGCATGGAAAAAAAGCCTGAATTATCCATAGTCATGCCATGCTTAAATGAAGCAGAAACCTTAGCAATATGCATTGAAAAAGCAAAACGCTTTTTAGAAAACAATCAGGTTGAAGGTGAAATAATTATTGCTGATAATGGTAGTACAGATGGTTCTCAAAAAATTGCTGAATCGCTGAACGCTAGAGTAATTCCTGTTAAAGAGAAAGGATACGGAAGCGCTTTGAGAGGCGGTATTGAAGCTGCAAACGGAACTTACATTATTATGGCTGATGCTGATGATAGCTATAATTTTGAAGCACTTTTACCTTTTTTAACCAATCTTAGATCTGGATCAGATTTAGTTATGGGGAATCGATTTAAAGGTGGGGTAGCAAAAGGGGCTATGCCTTTTTTACATAAGTATTTGGGCAATCCTGTTTTATCATTTATAGGACGTTTATTTTATAAAATTAATATTGGAGATTTTCATTGTGGCTTAAGAGGTTTTAGCAAAGAAGCCTATTATAAGATGGACCTAAAAACCACCGGAATGGAGTTTGCTTCGGAAATGATTGTAAAATCCAAACTCAATAATTTAAAAATAACAGAAGTCCCTACAACGCTTCAACCTGATGGAAGAACTAGAGACCCACATCTTAATACTTGGAGAGATGGTTGGAGACATTTAAGATTTTTACTTCTATATAGTCCACAATGGTTATTTTTAATTCCAGGGCTCTTCTTAATTGTGATTGGGTTTATTTCTTCAGTAGTAATTATTAGTCAACCTATTGTTATTGATAACATCCATTTGGATATACACACCTTACTTTATACTTCTAGCTTCGTACTCATAGGTTTTCAGTTTATCGTGTTTTATGCGCTGACTAAAATTTATGCCGTTGAAAACAAATTACTCCCTAAAAGCAATCGATACAATAAATTATTTAAATATTTAAACCTAGAAACAGGCTTAATAATAGGAGTCTTATTTCTTATAGTTGGAATAGTCTTAAGCTATTTTGGACTCAATATCTGGAAACACTCTAATTTTGGAGAACTAAATCCTTCAGAAACATTAAGAATAATTATCCCAGCAGTCTTTACGATACTTTTGGGAATGCAAATAATATTCTTTAGTCTATTTTTTAGTATTCTAGGTTTAAAGAATTCAGATAATTAACTCTTCTTCAATACTAAATAATACAAGTTTATACAAGCAATAGCACCATTGGAGATTATAATTGGCCAAGAGGTTTGCAACATAAAGCCATAAGTAACAAAAAGGATACAACCTATGGTGTTAATTATTCGTAGTTTTTTAACGTCTTTCATTGTAAAAGAAATTAATAACACTGCCATGGCGGCATAACCAACCCACTCCGTAAATTCAATTCCAAAAAAATCCATAATCTCGTTATTTTTTAAGTCGAAAAAAGAGGAATCCGTTTATTGGATTCCTCTTTTTATATATTTAATAATAAGTAACTTATTTAAAATTTATTTCTTTTACGCTCTACTTCTGTTAAGTAAATTTTACGTAAACGTAAGAAATTAGGAGTTACTTCAACATACTCATCTTTTTGAATATATTCTAAAGCTTCTTCTAGAGAAAACTTAATTGCCGGAACAATTTTCGCTTTATCATCTGCTCCTGAAGAACGAACGTTACTTTGTTTTTTAGTTTTAGTTACGTTAACTGACATATCATCTCCACGAGAGTTTTCGCCAATTACTTGTCCTTCGTAAATATCTTCACCTGGATCGATGAAAAACTTACCTCTATCTTGTAATTTATCAATCGAGTAAGGAATTGCTTGCCCTTTTTCCATAGATACTAAAGACCCATTTTGACGTTCAGGAATTCCACCTCTTAAAGGTTGGTATTCTTTAAACCTGTGTGCCATAATAGCTTCACCTTGAGTAGCCGTTAATAGTTGGTTACGTAATCCAATAATACCTCTTGAAGGTACCATAAATTGACAAACCATTCTATCTCCTTTCGCTTCCATGCTTAACATTTCACCTTTACGCAAAGTAACCATCTCAATAGCTTTACCAGAAACTGTTTCAGGTAAATCGATAGTCATTTCTTCAATAGGCTCACATTTAACACCATCAATTACTTTAATAATAACTTGTGGTTGACCAATTTGCATTTCGTAACCTTCACGACGCATGGTTTCAATTAGAACTGATAAGTGTAATACCCCACGTCCAAAAACGATGAATTTATCTGCACTATCCGTAGCATTAACACGTAAAGCTAAGTTTTTTTCTAATTCTCTATATAAACGATCTTTAATATGTCTTGAAGTTACAAACTTTCCATCTTGTCCGAAGAAAGGCGAATCGTTAATTGTAAATAACATACTCATCGTTGGTTCGTCGATAGCAATAGTTTTTAAACCTTCAGGATTTTCAAAATCGGCAACAGTATCACCAATTTCAAAACCTTCAAGACCAACAATCGCACAAATATCTCCAGTTTGAACTTCGTCTACTTTTATACGACCAAGACCTTCAAAAATATGAAGTTCTTTAATTTTATTCTTTACAATTTTACCATCTCTTTTTACTAAAGAAATGTTTTGTCCTACTTTTAATTCTCCACGAGTTAAACGTCCAATAGCAATACGACCTGTAAAAGCCGAGAAGTCTAAAGAAGTAATTAACATTTGTGTATTTCCTTCAACAATTGTTGGAGCAGGAATATGTTCGATAACCATATCTAATAATGGCTCAATATTGTCAGTTTCATTTCTCCAGTCGTCACTCATCCAGTTATTCTTAGCTGAACCGTAAACCGTAGGAAAATCTAGTTGCCATTCTTCAGCACCTAATTCAAACATTAGATCAAAAACTTTTTCATGAACTTCTTCAGGAGTACAGTTTTCTTTATCTACTTTATTAACAACCACACATGGTTTTAAACCCAAGTCAATTGCTTTTTGTAATACAAAACGCGTTTGAGGCATAGGACCTTCAAAAGCATCAACTAATAGTAATACACCATCAGCCATGTTTAGTACACGTTCAACCTCCCCACCAAAATCGGCGTGACCAGGAGTGTCGATAATATTGATTTTTGTGTCTTTGTAAACAACAGATACGTTTTTAGACGTAATTGTTATTCCTCTTTCTCGTTCCAAATCGTTATTATCTAGTATTAGATCACCAGTGTTCTGGTTATCTCTAAATAATTGACAGTGATACATGATTTTATCAACCAAAGTGGTTTTACCATGATCGACGTGTGCAATAATTGCAATGTTTTTGATATTAGCCATAATAGTGCCTTATTTTGAGCGTGCAAAGGTAGACTATAATTTATTATTTTTACTATAATTTTTTTGTTATTAGTTAATTAAATGTTATAGTTAGAAAAACACATACTATCTATATGTAACTTTCGTTTATATACTAATTAATAGTAAATAGCCAATACCAACCAATCTGTTAACCACAAAAGGCTTTTTACACTTGCAAGAAACTGCAGGTATAAAACTTTATTTATAATGAAAAAACAGATTAATAAATACACGAAATTTATTCCTTATTTATACTTTATTGCCGCTGTGGCCTATTGGTTTACAGATGTAAATAAAAATGAAGGCCTTACCGCCTATCCTATCTTATTGATTGGAATTCCATTTGTCTGGCAACTTATAAGACCTAGCAAACAACTTAATTTTTCTTTGGGAATTATTTTTGTGTGCCTATCCTCTTATTTAATTTTAGCCTATATCGTTGGTGCACTTAGAATTATAACTTTTTCTGAAACAGCTAAGAATTTTGCTCTTTTAAGTGGCTTGTTTGTCTTTACAAACTTTGTTATGTCTCTTTGGATGATAAGAAATAGTATGAAAAAAGCGTTCTAAAATGTGTATCTTTGTAGCCTAAATTTTAAGTAGATGAATCTCAACGAAATCCCTAAAATAAAACATACTAATTCAAATAATTTTTTCCTTCTTGCTGGCCCTTGTGCGATTGAAAGCGAAGACATGGCATTACGTATTGCCGAAAAAGTTATTGCTATTACAGATAAGTTAGAAATTCCTTTTATTTTTAAAGGAAGTTTTAAAAAAGCAAACAGAAGCAGAATTGATAGTTTTACTGGTATAGGTGACGAAAAGGCGCTTAAGATTCTTCAAAAAGTATCCAACACCTTCGATGTACCAACAGTTACAGACATTCATGAGATTTCTGATGCTGCAATGGCTGCCGCATATGTGGATGTTTTACAAATCCCTGCTTTTTTAGTTAGACAAACTGACTTAGTTGTAGCTGCCGCCCAAACAGGGAAAGTGGTGAATTTGAAAAAAGGACAATTTATGAGTCCCGAAGCCATGAAACATGCCGTTCAAAAAGTTAAAGATGCTGGCAACGAAAAAGTTTGGATTACAGACAGAGGTACCATGTTTGGCTACCAAGATATGATAGTCGATTTCCGTGGTATTCCTACCATGAGAGAATATGCACCAACTATTTTAGATGTTACTCACTCTTTACAACAGCCAAACCAAAGTGCGGGTGTTACTGGAGGAAGACCAGATATGATTGAAACCATAGCAAGAGCGGGAATTGTAAATAATGTGGATGGCTTGTTTATTGAAACCCATTTTGACCCTGCAAATGCAAAAAGTGATGGCGCCAATATGTTACACTTAGATAATTTAGAGAAATTATTAACTAATTTGGTTGCTATAAGACGCGTGGTTAACACGTTATAGAAAACTTATTTAAAGAAGGATTTGTCTTTGTGCAAAAAAACTTCTTTTAAAATAGCTATAAGCACCTGATCATCAATTTCTTCTAAACTTTTGTAACGAAGAGATTTTACTATTTTGCGTTTTTCACTTACTAAATATTCATCAAACTCTTTAGGTAGGTATGCCGCATGCCAAAAACCAACATCCACATAATCTTTACTTTTATTGATGTAGCAAATGGGACGTTTTCCTATATAATAACAAGGTAATTTCCATTTATATTTTAATTCGGCACTTGGAAGTGTATGCTCTATAAGAACTTGCAAGTGCATCAAAATGGAACGGAAAGGTTCCGATTGGTTAAATATGTATTCTTCAGCTGGTTTCAAACTATCCGTTATTTATAATTTCAAAATTAATAAAATTATATGATGTATTATTCAAAATAATTTATTTACTTTGTGTTTCAAAGTACTTTAATATGGAGCCAAAAGATTATTTAAAAGACATAAGTGAGATAAAACAACTCATGAATAAATCGTCTCGATTTATTTCCCTAAGTGGTTTATCAGGAATTCTAGCGGGAATATATGCCATAATTGGTGCTGCCGTTGCTTACTGGTTGGTTATGAACTATAGCAATGGAACACTACTTTTGAATGGGGAGATTTTCAGGTGGATTCTTTTAGATTTAGCATTAGTGGCTCTTTTTAGTATTATTACTGCTGTTATTATAACTACCAGAAAAGCCAAAAAGCAAGGAGAAAAAATTTGGGATGGCACCTCTAGACGATTAGTTTTTAATTTCTTAATTCCATTGGTAAGTGGTGGTTTGTATATTTTAATAATTTTAAATCAACAGAAATACGGGCAAACTGGCGCATTAATGCTTATTTTTTATGGCCTTGCTTTAATAAATGCTTCAAAATATAGTATTGGAAATATTCGTTATTTAGGTTTTATTGAAATTCTTTTAGGCTTAATTAGTGCTGTAATTCCAGGTTATGGCTTTTGGATTTGGGTTTTAGGATTTGGAGTTATGCATATTATTTATGGTACGTGGATGTACCTGAAACATGACTCTAAAGAGTAGCCCTTTTCAGTTTTAAAAAACAGACTAAAAAAACAAAGGATTAGTATCAAATAAAAAAGATTCCTACTTTCACAGGAAGTTATGAGCATAATAACAAACATTAATAAAGTTTTTGATCATAGAATTAGATTGGGCATTATGTCTATCCTGATGGTAAATGAGTATGCCGATTTTAACACCCTTAAAGAGTTACTTGGTGCAACAGATGGAAATTTAGCTAGCCACACCAAAGCACTTGAAAAAGCAGACTATATTTCGGTCGAAAAACAATTTATTGGAAGAAAACCAAATACACGTTATGCTACCACTAAATTAGGGAGAGTAGCATTTAATAAGCATATTGAAGCCCTTGAAAAACTAATAAACACAAAATAATATTTTTTTAATCTTTTACTTTGAATTTCAAAGTACTTTAAAGCAAACACAATGGAAAACACAAACAAACCTCAGCAAAACAAATTTGGCCAATGGCTTAAAACATCAATCACAGCAAGAATGCTCATGGTAGGCTTTCTGGTAATTATACTACTTATTCCCCTCTCATACATAAGTAATTTAATTACAGAACGCTCTTTAAGACAGCAGGATGTTGTTAATGAAATAAATGATAAGTGGGGAAATAATGTATTGGTTTATGGACCAATTTTAAAGCTACCATACAAAACATATTTAGAAACAAAAACTTATAACGAAACAACAAAAACCTATTTAACAGAAACAAAAACACAGGTGAAGTATGCCTACATATTCCCAGAAAATTTGTCTTCTGAAGTCGATGCCAACTCAAAAACTTTGAAAAGAGGTAATTTCGAATCTGCCGTTTTTACAACAAACATGAGTTTTAACGGTGATTTTATTAAACCCAACTTAGAACGTAAGGGCATAAAAGATGAAGATATTATTTGGGATAGACTCAAGATCCTCATAAAAACATCCAATTTAAAAGGTATTAAAAATGAAATGTTTATTAACGTAAATGATAGTAATTATCCTTTTGAGACTAATTTCAATGAAAACACAAATGATTATTCAAATTATTTAGATGAATTGGAATCGGGTCCACTTGAAGATTTAGATTTTAAAACATCCGAAAAAGCCAATTTCAACTTTAATATTACCTTTAATGGTAGCAAAGACATTCAAATAATTCCTATTGGAAAAACGACTACTTTAAATATGACTTCCAATTGGGCAGACCCTAGTTTTATTGGCAATTTCTTACCAAACGATGAAACTAAGGAAATAACAAAAAATGGTTTTAAAGCCGACTGGAAAGTGATTCATATAAACAGGGCTTTTTCACAACAATATCTTGAAAATATTCCCAATTTAAATGAGTTTGCCTTTGGAACAAAATTTATGGTTATGGTAGACGAATATCAAAAAAGTGAGAGGTCGGCAAAATATGGTTTTTTAGTTATTGGACTTACCTTCTTGGTCTTTTTCTTAATACAAACCATGAGCAAAATCAACATCCATCCATTCCAATACTTAATGATAGGATTGGCACTAACCATGTTCTATACATTGTTAGTTTCCATCTCTGAACATAGTAACTTCTTAAAAGCCTATTTGGTTGCTGGAATTTCAGTCATATTTTTAATCACGTTATATGCGAAATCAATTTTAAAAACAATAAAATTCCCAGTATTTATAGGCTTATCATTAACTGCCTTATACACTTTTATTTATGTTATTATTCAATTAGAAAACTATGCGCTCTTAGTTGGCAGTATAGGTTTATTTATAATTTTAGCTATAGTCATGTTTGTTTCCAGAAAAATAGACTGGAATAATGATTAAATATAGATTGCATCTCATTCTTCAAAAGATTATTATGAGGAATGAGGTGCTTTTAAATTCACAGAATCAAATGAAAATCAAATTCAATAAAACTTATTTCCTGCTTTTTATAACACTTCTAATTACGGAAGTACTCATTGCAAAATTTTTAACAACAGGATTTATAAGACATACCTTTGGAGATTACCTTGTTGTTATATTGCTCTACACTTTTTTTAAAAGTTTTCTTTTAATAAAACCTTTCAAAGTTGCTATAAGCGTATTACTATTCGCGTTTCTTATTGAGTTCTTACAACTTTGTAACTTATTAAAATGGCTAGGTCTTCAAAATAATACGCTTGCAAAACTTATTTTGGGCAGTACCTTTCATATTTCGGACTTAGTAGCTTATACTTTAGGAATTATAACCATTTTAATTATTGAACACAAAAGGAATCAACTTCAATAATTTAAACTAGAATTTAGGTGGATTCATGCAGTTTACTCTTCCCTATTCTTCTCTTGAATTTTTCGAACAATATTGGCTGCCATATTCCTAGGCATCACACGTGGTAAGAATGCTAAGAATTTATTGAATGCCCCAGGTATTGCAACAGGTTTTCCTTTCATCATCGCTTTATACCCATAAGCTGCGACTTCCTTGGCAGAAGCCATATTAAAAGAAATTTTATTTTCTGAAGAATCATTAGCCACAACCTTTTGAAATGATGTTTTTGTAGGTCCCGGACATAAAGCAGTAACCGTTACGCCTGTTCCTTTTAGTTCGCATGCGATAGCTTCGGAGAAAGATAAAATATAGCCTTTAGTTGCGTAATATAAAGACATTAATGGTCCAGGCTGAAAGGCTGCTAAAGAAGATAAATTTAAAATTCTACCCGATCCTCTTTCAACCATACCTTTTAATACCAGTTTGGTAAGATGTGTTGTGGTTATAACATGGAGATTTAGCATTTGTTCTTCTCGTTTCCAATCGGTTTCATGAAAAGGTCCAAACAAGCCAAATCCAGCATTGTTAACTAAAACATCAATTTGAATTTCATTTAATTCAGTTATAATTTCTTCTGAAATATTAATCTGACTTAAATCTTTAGCTAAAATCTGAACCTTCACCGGAAAATTGGTTTCAATTTCTTGTTTTGCTAATTGAAGTTTTTCAGCATCAATATCTACTAAAACAAGATTATGTCCATCTTTAGCCAACAAAAGTGCTAATTCTAATCCCAAGCCTGATGCGCCTCCTGTAACTAATGCTGTTTTATTCATTATAAATATTTAAACCCTTTGGGTGAATTTCTTTCTAAATTTAATTTGACATCAATTTGTCACACTGAGCTTGTCGAAGTGTCATTTATAAGTATCTTCGACAAGCTCAGACTGACACAAAAGGTTAGGTAATTATTTATTTACCATCTACATAATCCTGTAAATAGGAGAATCTTTCGGTTAGTTTTCCGTTTTCCGTAATTCTAGCACGTTTCAAAATTCCTCGTTCATCGTTATTAAAAAAAGCTGGAATAACACTTTCTAAAAACATGTCTCCAAAACCTTTGCTAGCATCGTTTGGCAATTCGCAAGGTAAATTATCCACAGCCATAACAGTAATAGCTTCTTTTGCATTATAAGCCACTTCCTTTTCTGTTTTAGCATCATAGCCATAAAAAGGATCTGCAATGGTTGATGCTCTTAAGGTTGAAGCTACTGGACCATCAACATCACATGAGATATCTGCCACCAAATTGATTTTAAATTCGGCTTGTTTTGCATCTTCTCTAGTAAACAGATAAGGTGCATTGTTACCATAAAAGTGTCCCGCTATAAATACATCTGATTCTTTGGCATAAGGCATAAAATTACTTTTGTAACCTGTTGGATCCTTATAAAATTCTTGTTTTCTTCCTACTTTACCGTCTTTACGAACGCTATATTCCATAACATCTGCCATGCAATAAACAGGCTCCGTAAATTTTGAAGTTAAATACAAAGCATCGCTGATTTCCTTAATTTCCAAATGGTCCAAAATTTCTTTGGCACCTTGAGCTACTTTTCCAGTTCCTGTTAAAACTATTTTAAAATTTGGGAGCGTAATTTTGTCTAATTCAGCCTTAACAGCATCTAAATCTGCCAAAGTTTCCACTTTAGGCAATTCATATAATTCATCTCTCAAACCCAATGCTCTAAAAGCATTATAGGCGCCAACCAAACCAGCATAGCGTCCAAAACCAATCAATCTAGCACCACTTTTTTTAACAATGGTTTCATGATCGTACATCTCTATATTCTTTTCAAGCATGGCTTGAAGCAGTTTTCGATTATAGGGTTGCTTTTTAATAGTATGTGAAAAAAAGAAATATTTTTTATTAGGAATAAGTGCATCCATTGGGACTTCTTTCACTCCTAAAAAAACATCGCAATCGCTTACATCATCAGTCACCTCAAAACCTAATGCTTTGTAGTCTTGATCTGGAAAAATCCTTATATCACTTGACTCAACTTTAAAAATAGCTTCAGGGAATTGTGTTCTTGCTTCAGCTAATTTTTCTGGCGAAAAAACCACACGTCTGTCTGGCGGATTTTTACGTTCTTTTATAATGGCGAATTTGATACTCATTGCTAAAAATGATTTCTTATAATTTATGTTTTCACTATTCAACCTCACCTTTTAAAAAATGTCTCCATGAAATAACAGGATTTGGTATAGAGTTTGCACGAAAATACATGGATTTATGAAGTTCTACAACTATTTTTCAGTAACTTCGCCATCCATTAACAAAAATTATCAATAATTGGGGTCGACTGGTTTTGACAGCGAGATTAATTAAACGGTAAGCACGTCGTGTAATGACTTTGAAACACGTAAAAGGCTAGGTCACACTTTTAAACGGCGAGAATAACTACGCTTTAGCTGCTTAATCCGAATTATAGTAGGATTGGCCTCGGTGCACTAGGTGTACGAGCTAAATGTCTCCTGAAAGCCTTGATTAACGGCGTTCTATAAGAGGCATCGTAAATGTTAATATAGAAAGTAAAACGCTTCGGGTTACTTTTGAAACTAAAGAAGATAAGTTGTAGGTGGGTTGTCTTTAACCAGCTTGCAATCGAAAACCCAAGAAAAGAATAAACGTGTAGAAGGCTCTTTATTTACTTGTTTGGACGAGAGTTCGATTCTCTCCGACTCCACCTACGCTCTCCGAAGCTTTATGCGAAGGAGAGCTTTTTTATTTTAAATAACTAAATATCAATAAATTAATCATCATTTTTTTGAGAAAGCTTCGGTGGACTTGTCCACTTTTCTTCAAGAAGCTTTATGCGAAGGAGAGCTCGTTTTATTTTAAGGGACTTATTTTCAATAAATTAAAATAATTTATTTTTAAAAGAGCCTCGATGGACTTGTCAACAATTTTCATTAATTTTAAATTTATGGAAATTTCTTATATTGTTTATATTCTGAGGTGTAACGACGAAACTTATTATACTGGTTATACTTCTAATATTGAAAGTAGACTGAAAGTACACGGAAATAAAGAGGTTCACTAAACAAAAGATAAATTACCAAATAAACTTGTTCATCTCTCGATATTTGAAAATAAACAAAAAGCATACGATTTTGAACGCTATTTAAAATCCGGTTCTGGTATAGCTTTTAGAAATAAACGATTGATTTAATTAATTTTTTTTATTAAAAAACCCTTATAAAACTAATGTTTACAAGGGTATTTTTAAAAAGATAATTAAGTTGCTATTAATCAATCTACCTTTTCACAAGCTTAAATGTTTGTTCTTGAGTTGCTGTTTTTAACTTTAGAATATACATCCCTGAACTTAATAAAGAAGCATCTATTGGTTTGTTTATATCTAAAGTCATATTTATTTCTTTTCCTAAAATAGTATATAGTTTGATAGATTCTACCTGACCTTTCGTGTTAATAAACAACGTATTGGATAGTGGATTTGGATACACCTCAGCCTCAAACATGACAACCTCATCTATAGATAATGCACCACATTGCGGATTAGTCCCTGTTGCTGTAATAAAATCGCCATCAGAAACTGACCAATTTTCCCATTCGCCACCATTTCCTGTTTCCCAGTCCGATAAATCAAAATAATTAACGCCTGATTCTGTGCCTGGAACTTTATACACTTTAATAGCTTCATCATCCCTGTCCCATGTTAAAGGTGTTCCAGAAATACAAGTTTCTGGTTCATAATTAGTTACACAATTAGCTTGTAAAAAATAAGCAAATTCATCGTAAGCTGGATGTTCGCCATATACATAAGCTTTTCCGTCTGCACCTACGCAAACTGCTACATATTCATTACAGGCAATCCCAAAAGAACGTTCAGAATTATCTTTGGAAAAACGTGCCAAAAACACGGAGTGTCTACCACGTCTGTCTGGTTCATCATAGTGCGAATCTGTAATGACATTTTCCATATATGGAATATTTAAAAAATCGTTATAACCCAATGCGACTCTTGGATGATATGGATTCCCCAAAGCAACATTACTTGTAAGGGTTCCATATTGCGCGGAGAAATAAGAACTTCCTAAAATAACCATTCCTGCACTTGTTCCACCAATCACACCCTGTTTAACATTAATGAAGTTGTTCAACGCATCTTCCATGGCATTATCTTTAAAATAACTCACATAATCATATTGGTCGCCACCGGCAAACCAAATAGCCTCCGCGTCTGCAACTCTTTGCAACACATAAGGATCTATGGCTCCAGCAACATTATTGATAACAAATGTGGTAACAGAGTTGATGGTTACACCTAATTCTGAATAAAAATAATCGTTATAACCGTCGCTTCCAGAAGCTCTTAGTACTACCACATCTCCTCCATCAGCTTTGTTTAAAAACCAAATCATGGCATCTTCTTGTTCTGATGCCCCACCCATTAAACAAACACCAGCTTCTTGATTGGTGCTAATATCTACAGTGCTTCCTGTATGGTATTCTACATAATCTTGAGCAAAAAGACATTGAATACTCAGTAAAAATATGGTTGTAATTTTTTTCATATGCTGTTGTTTAAGTTTTTTAGTTTTTAGTATTCATTAAGCGATACATTAAAACAGCCGTAATTTTTGCTTGCGTCGCTACTGTATTTAAATCTCCAGTTTCATTTATAGTGTGATCTCCTGATCCACCTGTTAGTCCCATACCATCTATAGCCATATCCACATAACCAGAAGTAAACGAGATATCTGCAGCTCCTGCATTTCTTGGATTAACAGCTTCAACGGGGCCAAATCCTAAATCTTGACTTACCAGATTGTAATGGGCCAATAATTTTGTATTGCCTTCGGTTAAAGCTAAAGGCGGATATCCATCATTACCAAAAATTAGCTCTGCACTTGTTTTTGGATAATTTTGAGATACAATTGCAGTCATGATTGTTTGTGCTTTTAGTAATTGTTCTGGGGAAGTTGCTCGCAAATCGCCATGAACAATGGTTTGTTGCGCAACCACATTATTTTTCCCAAAACTAGTTCCTCCAGTTTCGTCTACATCGACTTCTAATGATGTTCCTCCAATAATAAATCCTGGATTAAAGGTTAAATCTTTTTCATTGGCTAATTGCAGATAAAATTCATTTAAAATACGAGATGTTTCATAAATGGCTCCAACACCAATATCATCAGTAAATATTTGAGACGAATGTGCTGGGTTTCCTGAAACTGTAAGTTTCCAATCTGTAGAACCGCGTCTAGAAACTACAATAGTTTTTGGATTGTTATCGCCATTCTCAAAGCCTAAGGCAATATCTGCACGTTTTGCGCCTTCAATTAAATCTTTTTTAGAAAGTTCCAATGGTACACCACTTTTTTCTTCATCGCCAGTCATAATTATTTCAATAGACATATCGTCTAAAACACCAGCTTCTTTTAAAGCTTTCATGGCTAGAATAATAATAACATCACCACCTTTCATGTCTGCTACTCCTGGGCCTTTCATTATAGAATCGTTGAGCATGGTATAGTTTTGCAACGGACTTTCCAATTCAAAAACGGTATCTAAATGTCCTATTAAAAGAAATTTTGGGCCTTTTTTTCCTTGTCTTGTAGCAATAAGATGTCCTGCTCTGCCATAAGCTTCTCCAGAAGTTAATTTGGTTTCAAATCCAAGTTGATCCAACTCCGCTTGAAACAATCTCCCAACTTCTCTAACACCTTCAAAATTCATGGTCCCACTATTAATTTGAATAGCTTTCTTAAGAAGTAATATGGCGCTTTCGGTATTCTGATCTACTGACTTTACAATAGATTTCTCCGTTTTTTTCGATTGAGAAAACAGAAGCGAACTGAAGCAAATTAAAAATAGAAAAACGACGTTTTTTGATAACTTTAAAATCATAGTATTATTTAATTGTAAAAATTTCACCAGGCAAATAAATATTTAAGATAAGGTCATGAGCACCTAACATATCTTCATACATATTCTTGGACTTTTTAGGATTTTTAAAAACGATGACTTGCGAAATTCCAACCACTTCAAATTGATTACCTGAAATCAAAATGGCAGTAGATTCATCTATACCAATACCCGTCATCTCTGGATGCTCAATTATGGCACTAAATAAGCGATTGTATCTACTTCGTTTTACAAAATGTTGATCAATGATGACATTGTCCAACATTCCCAAACCTGATTTTATTTCGATATTATCAGATTGAATATTTTTAAATGTTGCTGAGTAATCAGGATGTTTTAGTTCACTTCCTGTTATCATCAGTTTACTCATAACAGCAGCACCTGCACTGGTTCCAGCAACAAGGCTACCATTTTCATAGGCTTGATGGATTATTTTTTCTATGTCAGTACCTGCAATGACATCCATAAATCGGTTTTGATCGCCTCCAGAAATATAAATAAGTTTGGCATTTTTAAGAGAGTCTAGTTTAGATGTCGTTATTTTTTCATTTTTAACGAAATTCAGACCATACAAATTTTCTTGCCCTTTTTCCAAAAACTGTCTTTTAGCATAATAAACTGAAGAATCGGGTTCCATGCTGGACATTGGCAAAATAACACCATATCCGCTTTTATCAATCCCAGATTCTGTGATAATTCTGTCCACCATAGCTGATGGTCTTGAACCACCACCTATGATAAACAGTTTCCCTTTTGCATCTGAATTTTGTGAGTTTATGGTGTTGCTATGTAAAACAACACCCAAAAACGCACAGACTAATATTATTTTTTTAAACATACGCTTATTGTTGCGGACCTATAACGATTCCTCTAGTATCAGCAGTTGATTGATACCAAGGTTCTGTATTTGTTCCATCTAAATTAGCTCTATACAAAATATCTGTACCTCGGTCTCCCCAGTATAGTTTTTGTTCATTAGAGTCGTAAGCTAATCCGTAAACGACTCTTCCAATTCCAACAGCAATCGTGGTAACACTTGTACCATCTAAGTTAGCAGATTTAAGTCGGATGTCTCCAGAACCAATATATTCATCATAATAAATTCTGCTACCAACAACTAAAATACTTCCACCTTCGGGAGTTGGATTAAGTTCAATTTCTCCTGTACCATCCACATTTTTAGCCCAAATACCACCATTATAATTAATCCAATATATTGTACCATTTACTGGATCTATACTAATTCCATCAGGATCATTAGGTTGCCCTATTACAAAATCTTCAATATCTGTTCCATCTAACGACCCTCTTTGAATTCCAGAGCTGGTATCCCAATAAATTTTATTGTTATCATAATCTATCGCCATCCCATTAGGAGTGTCTACACCCGTTCTAAAAACCTCAAAATTACTACCATCTAAATTGGATCTATAAATTTTATCGGCACCAGAATCACTTATGTACAATTTTTCAGCTATTATATCTATAGCCATTCCATAAGAAGATTGGGTTGCAATATTATTTACGGTTGTAAAAATTGGGGCTTGGGTATTAATAAGACCTTGAAGCACTTGAGTTCCATCTGTAAAATAAATTGGAGTTCCCGTAGCATTTGGATCTTTAATAACAATCGATTTTGTGGTTTGTTTTACCTCCAAAGAAATAGATGTAGTTACCACTAGATTCACATTATAAACACCTGCTTCGGTATATAAATGTGAAGGGTTTTCTTCTGAAGAGGATTGATTGTCTCCAAAATTCCAATAATACGTTGCAATTCCAACATTTTCCGGAACTATAGATGTGTTTGTAAAAGTTACAGTAGCGGGAGCCAGTTCTTCATTATCTATAGTATAAGTATATTGAGGCACTGTACTTGCCGGTGGTACGGGATAATCATCGTCTGAACATGATTGAAATACAATCCCTGTGCAAAGCATGACTACTATTAAAAGTATTTTTTTCATTGCATTTATGTTTTTTATTCCCTTAAACCTGTCTGTTGGTAGACAGGTTTAAGGGAATCTCTTGGTTATTTTTTTATTTAACTAAAGCGATACCTCTTGGGCTAGCAATTCCTGATTCCAAAACTTCATTATCGGATCCGTCTAAATTGGCACGATAAAGTTCTCCAGAATCACGACCAGACCAATATAATTTACCAGCCTCGTTATCTACTTCCATTCCATAAATTCGAGTTCCATTAGAATCGACAGTTTGAATGTTTGAACCATCTAAGTTGGCCACCTTTAACAATTCATCATTTTGATCATCGAAATAAATTTTATCGTTTACAGTATCCACTGCAACAGCATAACCATAAACTCCAGCTACAATAACGACAGGATTTGCGCCATCCATATCAACAGCATATAAATCTTCATAATTGGCATCATATACGTACATTTTGAAGTTTTCAACATCTAATGCAATAGCTCTCCAGCTAGCTCCTGAAACTGTAAAAAAGCCTATTTCAGGACTTGATCCATCTAAATTAGCTTTTGAAACATTGCCTTCATCATCAACCCAATAAATTTTACCAGCGGCAACATCCACTGCAATTCCGTAAGGATCTCCAATATTGCTTACAATATTTTCTAAATCAGAACCATCCAGATTCATTCTCCAAATGTTTCCAAAAGGAGTGGTATCGAAATCTGTAAAATATATTTTTTCATTCACATCGTCGTAAGCCATTCCAACTCCTCCTTTTCCAGCAACATCAAGCACGTTGACCACGGTACCATTGCCATCTAAAATAAGTTTTTGAATAAGCTCATCACCTAAGGCTATATAATATAAATTTTCTGGTGCAGCAGGTGCGCCACCAATATTAACTTCTTTGGTAAAAGTTTGACTTCCAAAAGCACTACTTGCTGTTAAACTAACTGTAAATGTACCTGTAGTTGGATAAGCAAATGTTGGATTTTGTTCAGTTGATGTTGAATTAGCAGCATCTCCAAACATCCATGAATAACTTGCATCACCTAAAGAGGTATTTGTAAATTGAACAGGAACTGTAGCTATAAGATTATCTTCATTTTCAACTGTGAATGAACTAGCTGGAGTTACTGTAATTTCCATGTTTGAAATGGTAGAGCCACCTGCTCCTGTGGACACTAAACTTACCACAAACACATTGCTGGTTTCGTAGGTTTTTCTTGGTGATACTTGTTTTGATGTGGTACCATCTCCAAAACTCCAGGCATAAGCCGTTGCATTTTGTGAGTTGTTTGTAAACTGCACTTCTTCACCTATGGCAACTTGTTCTGCACTTGCAGTAAACTGAGCTTGCGATTGTGGTGGTATGGTGTCATCTTCCTGACAGGCAAAAAATGTCATGGATAAAAATGCTATAAAAATGTAATTTAGAAATTTAGTTTTCATCCGTAAACTAATATTGTTTTTTAGTGGTCGGATGGAACTCACATTAGAATTTTCAATATCTATCATTGTTGTTGTATTTACTCGTTTCATATGATATATTTTAGGTGTGACCGTTAGTTTATTAGTATCCTGGATTTTGTATCATTCCGGGATCGTTGTTAGTTTGAATTTCCTCTGAAGGAATAGGGAAAAGCGTTTGATTTGTACTATTTACATGTGGTAACAAAGGAAGGGCACGATTTGTTCTTACCAGATCAAACCATCTTTGTCCTTCAAAAGCAAATTCTACACGTCTTTCTTTTTCAATTGTAGTAAGTAATTGAGATGTTGATGTTTGAAATATTGGTAATAAACCTGCGCGTGTTCTTATTTCATTAATATCATTTTGTACAGATGTCACATTAGGTGATCCCATACTGGCTTCCGCTTCTGCACGAATCAAGTACATATCTGCAATTCTTAAAACAATGAAATTGTCTGCTCCTAAACTTAAATCGCTATACTTATTGGCATAAGCATCTGTACCTTCATAAGCAATACTTACTGGAAAACGTTCATCGCCTGTTTCATAGGCGCTTATTAAAGTTGGATCTGGTTCTACCTCTCTTCTTCCGTTTAAGGCATGTGGAAAATTGTATTCAGCAATTCTATTTCTTTCTGTTTCAGAAAAATAAATTTCAAAAATTGATTCAGCCGATTGGTCAACTACAAATATATCATTATAATTAGGCAACAAGGTGTAACCACCATCTGCAATAACTTCTGAAGCCTTTGTAATTGCTTGTTGATAATCTTTTTTATACAAGTATACTCTTGCCAGTAAAGCTACAGCAGCATATCTCGAGCTTCTAGTTTTATTTGAAGAAACTGGCAGATATTCAACAGCAAAATTTAAATCGTTGATAATTTGGCTATACACTTCCGAAACAGGATCACGTGGTGCATCTAAATTTGTTACACCCACTGTTGGCATAGTTTTTATAGGAATTGCACCAAAATAATTCATTAAATTAAAATGATTTAGGGCTCTGATAAAATAAAGTTCAGCCAGAGCAACATTCATTTCCTGCTCTGTCATATCATCAATAGTTGGTACTTTAACAATCACATTATTTGCGACATTGATACCATCATAAATAATACTCCAAATACCATCAATAGAGCCATTTTCTGGCAGGATGTTATTGTTGTCAACTTCCGCATATTCTGTTGCAGTAGCAGCACTTGGATGAGACAGGTTGTCTGCTGACAAATCTGAGAAAATGCTGTAGGTTCTTCCGTAGTAACTTAAACCTTGGAAGGACGCATAAGCACCTAAAATTCCTTTTTCAATATCTTCCTTGTTCTGAAAAGCAGCTTCTGCAGAAATAGAGTTTTGTGGCTCTACTTCCATGACATCGCAAGACAGGACTGTTAGCATTAAAAAGCTTATAAGAATTATCTTTTTCATATTTTTATAGTTTTATATTAACACCTATGGTTAATGTTTGCGCTTGTGGATAAGTGAAGAAATCTGTACCAATTACAGCATTATCGTCACCTCTATAATTTACTTCTGGATCTAAACCAGAGTATTTTGTAAATGTCATTAAGTTTGTAGCACTTAAATAAACCCTAACACTCTCAAACATACTTCTTCTTAAAAAATCTTTGCTAATAGTATAACCAAGTGTTATATTTTTTAGTCTTAGATAAGAACCATCTTCAATAAACCTTGAAGATACACGTTTGTTTTGCGCAGAAGCTACAGGATCTGTAGTTGCTCTTGGGATATCTGTAATATCACCTGGTTGTTGCCAACGATTGATAACTGCTTCCACTTGGTTATCTCCTCCTTGTAATGACTCTAAGAAAAGACGAGACCCATTAAAGACATCATTACCGTAAGATGCTTGAAAGAAAATAAGTAAGTCTAAACCTTTATAACTGAAACTATTAGTAAGACCCGCAATAAAATCGGGATGTGGATTACCAACAATGGTTCTATCTTCTGAAGTAATAACCCCATCAAAATTAGTATCTTCATATACAATATCTCCTGTAGAAGGATCAACTCCTAAAGAATTGTAACTGTAAAAAATACCAATTGGTTCGCCCTCCATAATACGGTTACCACCACGACCAATATCATCAATGGCTTGTCCGTTATAAAGTTCTAATACTTTATTTCTGTTACCTGAAATATTAAATTGTGTACTCCAAGTAAAATTTTCACCTATAAAATTTTGAGATTCAATGCTCAATTCTATTCCTTGGTTTTCTACTTTTCCAACATTTTCAGTAATTGAAGAAAAACCAGAACTAGCTGGCAAAGGTCTGCTTAAAAGTAAATCGTTAGTTTGTTTGTTATAATAATCTGCAGTAAGAGTCAACCTATTATCAAAAAACCCTAAGTTAATACCTACATTAAATTGTGCTGTACTTTCCCATTTTAAGTCTGGGTTAGGAATATTACTTGGATAAATTGCTGGTTGACCGCCATAAGAGGTATTGCCATAAAGCTCAGAATAAAGGAAAGGGCTAATATCATCGTTTCCTGTAAGTCCATAACTAACTCTAAGTTTTAAATCGGAAACCACATTTAGATTTTTCATAAAACCCTCTTCTATAACTCGCCATGCAACGGAACCTGCTGGAAAAAACCCTGTTCTATTATTATCACCAAATTTTGTAGAACTATCAAAACGACCAGTAAAAGTAAAAATGTACTTTTCATCATAGTTATAGTTTACTCTTCCAAAGACAGATTCTAACCCGCTATCTAAAGCACTAGCAGATGCGGAAACAATGGTTGCAGCAGAATTGAGATACTCCAAATCGTCATCCGCATAATCTTGACCTCTAATAAATGAAGAACGATATTCATAGCTTTCAAAACTATATCCCAATAAACCTTCTAATTTGTTTTTGTTTAAATTTATTTTGTAGGTTAAAAGATTATTGGAAACAACATTTAAAACATTGCTGTAAGCTTCAAATCCTAAGCCATTATATTTAGCCCCTTGAACAGTTTGAGTCGATTCATAGGCGTGCTCTCTAAAATTTAAAAAATCAACTCCCCATTTAGTCGAGAAAATTAAATTATCAATTATTTTAAAATCTGCGTAAACATTCGAGTTAGTTCTATATGAAAAGTTTTCGTTTATAGCTTCATTTGCAATAGAAACTGGATTGGCATAAGGCCCATCTTGGTTATACGATCCATCTGGATTGTACACAGGAAATATGGCCGGTGTAGAAAGTCCATTAGGTAACGGTCCATGTAAAGTTTGATCACTTTCTACACGATTTGTTTTTGAATAAGTCATTCCAATACTGGTACCAATAGTAACTACCTCAGATATTTTATGATCCACATTTACTCTAGCGTTAAGCCTAGTATAATCGGTTCCTATTAAAATCCCTTCTTGGTCAAACAAGGTTCCACCCATAAAAAATTTAGTCTTTTCTGAACCTCCTACTGCAGAAATTTCGAAACTATTAACAGGAGCTGTTCTAAAAATAACATCTTGCCAATTTGTATCTATGGTATTGTTATCCATATCTTCTTGGGTAAATACCGTAGTTCCAGCTAGATCGTTTCTATATTCCATCCACTGTTGCGCATCTAGCATTTCAATTTGATTCCAAGCTTGCTGCATTCCTGATGATATATTTACATTAACTACCGTTTCTTGGTTGCTACCGCGTTTGGTAGTAATTAAAACAATACCATTAGTTGCTCTAGCCCCATAAATTGCAGTAGCTGAAGCATCTTTAAGAACACTAATAGATTCTATATCTCCTGGATTTAAATCTGTAAGCGCACTAGAACCTTGACCAGAATAACCAATTTGTCCGAAATCGCCAGTAGTTACTGGAATACCATCAATAATATATAGTGGCTGATTAGAACCTGTTATGGAACTTAACCCACGAATTCTTACAGACATTTCCCCCCCTGGAGTTCCTGAGTTTTGCATAACCTGAACTCCTGAAGTTTGACCTTGAAGAATCCCATCCACAGATGAAACGTGCAAATCTTTGATTTGTTCAGAACTGATAAACGAGACAGACTCTGTTAACAATGCTTTCTTTTCGCTACCATAACCAATTATTACAATTTCATTTAAAGCGGTATCGTCTGCTACCATTTTAATGTCAATGGTGGTTTTACCAGCAATATTAATTTCTTGGGTGATGTAGCCAATATAAGATACAACTAATGTTATTGTGCCTTCAGGTACCAACAATTCAAAATTCCCGTCAAAATCTGTAGAAACTCCAACGGTTGTTCCTTTTGCTATAATGGTTGCTCCTATTAAAGGAATACCAGCTTCATCTAATACCGTTCCTTTTAATGAGGTTTGCCTCAAAACAGTATTAATAGCACTTGACGGTTTGGCATCCAAGTTTTCTTTAATAACAACTTGCCTATAATCAACCGTATAGGTTAAGTTGGTATTTGCCAATGCCGCATCTAAAATATTAGATAGGGTTGCTTTTTTTAGATTAAGGGATACTTGGTGGTTTAAAACGTTGTCCTTATAAAAAAATATAAACTCACTTTTACTCTGTATCTCTTTAAATAACTCTTCTAAAGAAACATCGTTGACGTTTATATCTATTTTAGTTTGTGCTTTTGTGCTATTTGCAAAAGCAGAACTTAAACCAATGGTTATTAATAGTAGAAAGACTCTCATAATATTTACCAAATAGTATCTTAAAGATTTTATCCTTTTAAAAGCATAAAGGTTCTTATTTTTATTCATAATTTTGTTTTAGTGGTTAATATTGCTGTGTTAGACTGTGATGTTAATTTTTTTAAGCTAGAAGATGTTGTCGCATCTTCTAGTTTTTTTTTAGGCGTGTATTATTTCAAATGATCTGTGTTTTTTAAGTTAATAATTAGCTGGTTCGTATTGGTTATGTGGTATTCAAACGTTGAAACTTCTGCCGCTTTTATCGTTTGCATAACGTGCTCTATATCTTCTGTTACGTCTAGGTAACCGGAGAATTTCTGGTTGGCCAAGTTGGCATCGTTTATAACAACCTCTACATTATAATATCTAGCAATTTTTTTCATGATCGATTTTAACGCATCATTTTTAAAGATAAAAACCCCATCTCTCCATGAAAAATATTTATCTACATCTACTGTTTTGGTTTTTAAATCTTCACCTAACCTATTATAGGTTGCAAGGGTATTTGGTAAGATTTTAAACTGTTCTTTTTTATTATTTTTATAACTCAATTGGATGCTACCACTTTTTAATATGGTATATATGGCATCATCATCAGCATAATTGCTTACATTAAAAACAGTTCCTAAAACTTCGATATTTTGATTCCCGGATTTTACAATAAAAGGTTGCTGTTTATTATGGGTCACTTCAAAAATAGCCTCTCCTTCCAAGTATACTTCACGTGTATTTCCTAAAAAAGTGGCGGGAAATATTAATTTAGAACCAGAATTCAACCAAACTTTACTACCATCTGTCAAAACAATTTCCGACCGTTTACCATAAGGAACGATTAAGGTGTTAAAAATTACATTATTAGCTTTCGATGCTTGTTGACTTACGGATTTAGAATTTCCTATAGTTACATTTTGTCCCGAGTTGGAATATGCGATGGTTGAATGATCTTCAGTAATTTCAATCTTTTTACTATCTCCTAAAATAAGATTGATATGGTTAACTGGGCTTTGATCTTTTTGTGTTTTTGCAAATTTCTCAATAGCACTTTCTTGGTTTTCAGTATGAAAAATTCCAATAGAAAATAGAATAATAACAGAAGCTGCCGCAATACCTAGGGCATACTTCATGCGTCGCTTTTTTTGTATATAGCTATAGATTGAATCTGTAATTCTATGTTTTAACTGTGACTTCTCGTCTTTAGAAAGTTCTGTGAAATCTATATTTTGAGAAGATTTATTCTTTTCCATCTATATAACTATTTGTTTTTTAAGCAATTGAATTATGTTTCTGAATAAAACATAACAGCTACTATCTTAATAAGTAAATAACCTTTAATGTATAGACACTTTTTTTACTAAATTTTAATAAATAACCTTTTTAGCAGGTACAAAATGGGTTTATAGTGAATACAATTTTTAAAACCCTGAAGCAGGTTTAGAGGCAATAAACCTAAGATCCGGCTAAAAAGCGGGATTAGGTCAACTATCTATTTTGAATTCGTTGCTTTGCTACTTTTCAAAAAAGAGTTTCACTAAGAAAAAATGGAAAGGATAAGGAATGCCATATTTTTACGTAGGACTTTTATAGCTCTGTAAATAATTGTTCTAGAAGTTTGTACAGAGACTTCCATAATGTCAGCAATCTCTTCGTAGGAGCGCTCTTCAGTAAAACGCAACAACAAACTTTTTCTTTGTTTCTTGCTTAATGAATTCATAGCGTTGGATAATCTAAGTGCTCGTTCATTGCTGATTTCACTCGTTATAATTTCATCTTCAATAGAACTGGAGTATATATTATGGTGTATGTTTTCTTTAAAAAGCGATGTTTTATTATTTGATTTTTTTAAAATCTGGTTTTTTAACGAACGAAATAGATAATACTTTACATTATCTGTTGTTGCCAAATTTTTTCTATACTTATAAAGGTTTAGAAATAAATCGTGGATACAATCCATAACATAACTTTTGTCATTACATAATTGCATGCCATAGCTAAACAATTCGTTAATAAACATATCGTACAACTCACCCAAAGCATCTACATTGCCATCTTTAAGTTTTGTCCAAAAAATAAATTCTTTGTCTTTAAGCTGTTTCAAATTCGTATTAATTGTTAAATTTTTGGAGTTGGTAATATAAAGAATTCAGAATTGCAATAAAATGAAATTTAACATTTAAATCTGTAAGAAAACAGATTTTATTCCTTGATTTCTAAACATAAAAAAACCTCTCCAAATTGAGAGGTTTTTTTATAAAATAAATAGCAATTTAATTTTGCTGTATTTGTCTATTATTACGTAATCTCAAGAGTTCTTGTTGAATCTCTTTACTACGGTTCAAGAATTTCTCGAATTTCTGACGTCTTAATTCCGCTCTTTCACGCATTCTATTATTGAAAGCGTCTTCAAGTTGTCGTCTTTTTTTCCAGATGTCTGCTCGTTTCTTGTCCTCTAATGCAACGGTTCTATAAGAGTACAAATAGAAAAATAAAAACATTCCGACGATGATTGATAAAATAACAAATCCATTCATAGTATAATAAGTTTTAAGTTAATAAAAAATATGTTTACGTTTTTTATGAATTATGATTTGGGAATATTATTCTTTAAACACGTAATTACTTAAATGTATTAAAAGATTTTGAATTATTGATTATTTTATAGATTAAGGTGCGAAATATTAGATAAACGTCAATTTTTAATGAGTTTTAATAGAAAAATTTGTTAAAATGTTATTCATTTAAAAATGAATTATACGCAGCATCTATTTCATTAATATCTTTTTCTGATAAATCAAATATGGTCGAAGGCGTATTATTGGCTTCCTTTCTTATAAAAACCCCCTTATCAAAAGATAAACTTTTTCTCATGAAAGTAGATTCTAAATCGTCAATACTCACTGTATAATCTTTGCTACTGTTGTTCATTACAACCTTCGTTTTTTCTATGAATTCATTAAAATCTTCAATAACAAATAATGAAAACTCGTCAGACTCCTTTTCTTTTACAACAACTATGATATATTTCTCCCCGTCCGGTTGCTTAAACTCTAAAAGACCATTATGAATGGTTGCCTGTTTTCTGTAAAATGTTCTACCTATGGCAATAATATTAGTAGTGTTTTCTTCAAAAAGCGTATCTATTTCATTAACATAACCATTTTCCATTTTACCATCGGTTCTAGAAACACAATTTACTATAAGCAAACTTGCCAATACAAACAATAAGATATTGAAAGAAATTAAATGTTGTTTTCTCATAATTAATATTTTAAAATTTTGATAATTTTTTAATTACAGCCTTTTCCTGTTTTGTTAAGGCCTCCTCTTTTAAAGACTCAAAAAGATTGTGAAGTCTTTTAATGTTTTCTACAGGTACAAATTCAGCATTAAAATCTATTTGGTTTAAAAGTTTATTTAAACTTCTTACAGATTCTAATATGTCCCCATTTTTCAATGGGTCTTTATTTAATTCCTGTTCAAGAAATATGATTTTGGATTGAATCATATATTAATATCTTTAATCGTTTTCATTATAGAATTATTTCTAATATGCCAGAGTTGAATTTTGTGACTAAGAATTAAATTATTTAGGTCCTCTAAATATTCAATGCCTTTTTCAATTGACCCCGTACTTTTAGTGTTATTTCCAACTACTAGATTCATGGTTTTTTTAACAAAAATTTTTTCTGTTAGTGAAGTTTTATGAATTCTTGCAAAATATATTTTGTTAACTTTATTATTCATACAAATTCATTATTAAGGCAAAAGTAGAGTCTATCAATCAGGAATGGTATGACGTTCTGTGTCATGTAAATAAAAAAAGTTACTTTTACTTACAAAATAACCCGAATTAAAAATGAAGAAATACACATCTTTAGGTGCTTTGCTAATAGATTTTAGAAATTTCAATTCTATGTCTCAAGGTGAATTGGCTTCAAAATTTGATGTAGACATTAGAACAATAATACGATGGGAAAAAAATGCAACCTTACTAAAACCTGATAAGGAAGAGGCGATGGTGGATATAACGTTTATCCCATATCAAGTAATTAGAAACCTAAATGCCCCTGTTTCAATCCCAACCTTTTACGATTTTAATGTAAGACGATATTCCTTAAGTTCTATTTCTAAGGAATTGCCCGACCCAAATTGGATTTTAGATTTAAAAGAAACTTTTGATAGAGCTAGGACCATTAAGTACGATTCAGATTTGAATGATATTATTAGAGGGACATTAATTCAGCCACATATCCTAAAACCTATTTCAAAAGAATTAATTTTAAAAGCAGTAGAATTACTACCGGAACTAAACAAAATTACTTTTGATACCTCTGGGTATTATTCAGGACATTGTGTGTTTTTACCAATTTCTAAAAGACTTTATAATAAAATTAGAAATAGAACATTTACTGAAGAAGAAATTACTGTCGATGATTTAATAGACTACAAAAAACAAAAAACTCCTGTGTTCTATATGTACGATTTAAACAGTGATTGTAATGAGAATTTTTTGATATTGGCTTCAGAAGTTTTTAATTTTCTAAAAAATATAAATAGCAAATATTATTACGCTTCTTATGTATCAAGAAGCGACAGTTACGATTTGAATACCATATTAGGCGTGTATATTGTTTGGGAAGATAAAGAACTTCAGAAAGAAATTAAAAGCCTTGCTCCACCAAGATTGTATGAAAGTAACGATGAGTTATTTAACAAATTTCTAAACAAGCATTTATTGTAAACCTTCAATTTTCAAACCCTTGTGTTTCCATTGAGTAATACCTCCTTGTAAATCATAGACTTTTATAAAACCTGCTTCAACAAGTTTTTTTGAACATTTAGCACTTCTACCACCAGATTGACAATATAAAATTACTGGCTTGGATTTATCCAATTTTAAGATATCTTCTTCAAAGGTATCCGACAAAAAGTCGATGTTTTGAGCACTTTTTATAAAACCCGCTGAATATTCTTCAGGAGTCCTAACGTCTACGAGTTGCACCTCGTCAAGATCCAAAATAGCCTGCATTTCTTCGGCTGTTACAACCGTAATGTTTTTGTTTCCAGGATCTTTACATCCAAGAACTACAACTAATAAAAGAATACTGAATATGAAACGTTTCATTATTAAAATTTTTATTTTGAATTAGAGAATAAACTTATTCGTTTTCGACCGTACCTTGCCATTCATTAAATCCACCTAATAAATTATAAGCATTAGGAAAACCAAGCTCATTCATAATAGCACAAGCTTGTGCACTTCTTCCTCCAGAACGACAATACACATAATAATTTTTACTCTTATCTAAAGCTTGTATTTGCTCTACAAATTCCTGTCCAAGATAAATATCAATATGTTTTGCCTTTTTAATATAACCTTCTGCTACTTCATCTTCAGTACGTACATCTAAAATTAAAGCATTATCATCTTTAGATAATTGCTCTTGCCATTGTTCTTGGTTTAAATCTGCCATGTCAAATTATTGTTTGTGCAAAAATACTGTTTCTAAATAAATTAAGAGCTAAAAAAAACCGAAGTAATAACTTCGGTTTTTTTATTAATTTAAACTTTTATCGTACAACCTATTGCTCTAGTATGTGTTTCTAAAACTGGCTTCCCTTCCAATAAGGCATTAACTGCATCTTCAACATATTTTTGGTTAGCAGCTTCTGCGTCTTGGTAATTATCATCTATGGCTCCAATATATTTTACCTGATTCCCTTTTTTTGTTTTTTGCAACACATAGACATGTGGCGTTTTAGAAGCCCCATATTTTGGATAGATCTCTTGATTTTTATCCATGACATATGGAAAGGTAAACCCTTTAGCCTTCGACCTTGCCTTCATAGCTTCCATGCTATCTCCAGGACTTGCTGTTGGGTTATTTGGCATAATGGCTATTACTGGATAACCTTGAGCTTCAAACATATTATTTAAAGCGACAATTCTATCTTCATAAGCCACAGAAAAAGGACATGTATTACAAGTAAAGATAACAATATAGCCTTTTGCCTGATTATAATCCGACAAGGAAACCATGGTTCCATCTACGTTTTCTAATTTAAAATCTGTAGCGATATCTCCCACTTTATAACCACTTTGTGCCATAATACTTGAGGTAATAACTATAGCAATTACGGAAAAGAATGTTTTGAATTTGTGCATCTTATTTATTTTAAAAATTGTTTTATTTCGTTTTCTAACTCGGCATATGTAAAAGATTGTTCATAAAACATACGCTTTTCTTTATTGAATATTAAAGTCGCTGGAATAGCTCCAGACCAATCTTCAGAAACTTTTGGTATCCATGTATTAGAATCTGTATCATTCAAAGCTACAACTTTAGATTGTAATTTCTTATTTTTAATAAATGGTTTTAACTTTGTTTCGTAAGCATTAGGAAAATCTAAACTCACCAAAATAACTTCCACGTTCTGGTTTGCGTAATTTTTGTTTAATTCTTCTAGAAAAGGTAATTCCTTAACACAGGGAGCACACCAGGTTGCCCAAAAATTCACGACATATATTTTATCCGTTGTAGTACTTAGATATTTTTCGAAACCCTTAAAGTCGTAAACTTTTAATTCTCCGGCATTAATTTCTTTTTCCAAACCTTCGTCACCTTTAACCTTATTATCATTATTACAGGAAAACATAAGTAAAATCACTAAATATAAAGCTTTTCTCATTTTATAAAATTAGAAAACGGCAATGAACTTGTAGCAACTTTAACAAAAAATTAATCCGTTACCTTTCAAATAAAAATTACAAAATTCATAAATATTCAACAGCAACTACAACCCTATCTAAATCGCTATAGTTAAAGGCCTTACATCAAATCTTGAAAATTATTTTTATTAAAATTATTCTAAATAATTGGGAAAGCTAAATTTCATTCTTATATTTGACACATATTAAAAACAAAAATGAACACAATTTTAAATCATACTTGGTGGTGGAACTTTCGAAACTTACATTCGTGAAGTAATCCTATCGTATATTTAAAACTCAATATATAAAGGCTTGTCAATCACGACAAGCCTTTTGTCGTTTTAATAATAACCGTTTCAAGTAGCTTTCCACCTTCGTGGAAATGACAAAAGAATACATATGAAAACATTTAGTCTCTATACACATCATAAAAAAATTCTTGCAGACACGATGACCCCTGTAAGCATTTATCTAAAAATACGCGATAAATTTCCAAATAGTATTCTTTTGGAAAGTAGCGACTATCGTGGAAACGACAACAGTTTTTCTTACATCTGCTGCAATCCAATAGCGTCTATTAAAGTGAAGGATGAAATTATTACCCAAACATTTCCTGATGGCTCTGTTTTTACAAATAACATCAACAAGGAAACGCGTGTTACAGAAGTCATACATAAATTCACTAAACGATTTAAAGTACAGGCTGACGACCAATTTAAATTTATAAACAATGGTATTTTTGGATATATTGCCTACGATGCCGTACGTTATTTTGAGGATATAGAAATCTCAAAAAAGGAAGATCATTTAAATATTCCGGATATTTATTACGCGGTGTATCAAAACATCATAGCAATCAATCATTTTAAAAATGAAGCTTATGTTTTTGCACATTGTTTTAATGCTGAAAATAATATTGATGAAATCCTTCAACTGATAAAATCGAAAAACTTTACAGCCTTTAATTTTTCTACCCAAGGAGAAACAACTTCCAATCTTACAGATAATGAATATAAAGACCAAGTTGAATTAGCAAAAAAACATTGCGCTCGTGGTGACGTATTCCAGTTAGTGCTTTCAAAAAAATTCTCTCAAGATTTTAAAGGAGATGAGTTTAATGTATATCGTGCTTTACGAAGTATCAACCCGTCTCCATACTTATTTTATTTCGATTATGGCGATTTTAAAATCTTTGGAAGTTCTCCTGAAGCCCAACTAATAATTAATAAAGATAAAGCTGAAATTCATCCTATTGCAGGGACTTTTAAACGCAGTGGAGATGACGAAAAAGATGCTGAACTAGCAAAAAAATTAGCTTTAGACGAAAAAGAAAATGCTGAACACGTGATGTTGGTAGATTTAGCCAGAAACGATTTAAGCAGAAATGGCAGCGAGGTACTTGTAGAAAAATATAGGGAAGTGCAATTCTTTTCTCATGTCATCCATTTAGTAAGTAAGGTTACAGGAACCAAACATAAAGACACCAAAACCATGCAAATGGTTGCAGACACTTTTCCTGCAGGAACATTAAGTGGTGCGCCTAAACACAAAGCAATGCAACTTATTGAAGCTTACGAAAAAACAAGTCGTGGTTTCTATGGTGGAGCCATTGGCTTTATGGATTTCGAAGGAAACTTTAATCATGCGATTATGATAAGAACTTTTTTGAGTAAAAATCATCAATTACATTGGCAAGCTGGAGCAGGTTTGGTTTCCAAATCAAATCCGGAAGACGAATTACAAGAAGTATATAATAAATTAGGTGCCTTAACAAAAGCTATTGAATTGGCAGAGGATATATAAATTCCTGCGAAGGCAGGAATCTCATGAATGAAATAAACATTTTAAATTTGAAGATTAACAAATTTCAAAGGTCAGATATTTATTCAAACTATTAAATATTAACAAAAAGATTCCCACTTACGTGGGAAATAAACATGAAAAATATATTAGTTATAGATAATTACGACAGTTTTACATACAACCTGGTTCATTATTTGGAAGACTTGGGTTGTAAAGTAACCGTAAGAAGAAACGATCAATTACATATAGATGATGTGGAAGCTTTCGATAAAATCCTCTTATCTCCCGGACCTGGAATCCCTGATGAAGCCGGTTTACTCAAACCTATTATTGCAAAATATGCATCAACAAAAAGCATCTTAGGTGTTTGCTTAGGGCAGCAAGCCATAGCGGAAGTCTTTGGTGGAAAGCTCATTAATTTAGATTCCGTATTTCATGGGGTTGCAACCAAAGTTACTACCTGCGTTCAAGATGAAACGCTTTTTGATGGTTTAGACAAAACTTTTGATGTAGGTAGATATCATTCCTGGGTGGTAGATGCCAATTTACCCAATGAACTTGAAGCTACATCCTTTGATGAAAACGGACAAGTCATGTCCTTAAGACATAAAGTTTATGATGTAAAAGGTGTTCAATACCATCCAGAATCTGTTTTAACACCAAATGGTAAAAAAATCTTGGAAAACTGGGTGAATCAGTGAGCAGTATTCAGTCACAGTTTACAGTATTTACTCGAATGAATAAAAAATATATAATTATTTAACATAAAAATCCCCTTTCCTTTGGAAAGGGTTAGGGATAGGAATGAAACAAATTTTAAACAAACTCATCAACCAAGAAAGCATCTCTAGCGAAGAAGCAAAAAAAGTTTTGGTAAACATTTCGAAAGGAGATTATAACCAAAGCCAAATTGCATCTTTCTTAACTGTTTTTATGATGCGAAGTATCACTATAGAAGAACTTTCAGGATTTCGAGATGCCCTTTTAGAATTATGCATCCCAGTAGATTTAAAAGATTACAAGGCTATTGATTTATGTGGAACAGGAGGAGATGGAAAAGACACTTTTAACATTTCAACATTAGCTTCTTTTATAACCGCTGGAGCTGGATTAAATGTTACCAAACACGGAAATTATGGTGTATCTTCTGCCTGTGGCTCTTCAAATGTCATGGAATATTTAGGAGTAAAATTTACTTCAGATACAGACTTTTTAAAGCGCAGTTTAGACGAAGCTGGAATTTGTGTATTACACGCGCCATTATTTCATCCAGCCATGAAACATGTGGCTCCTATAAGACGAGAACTGGGTGTAAAAACCTTTTTTAATATGTTGGGTCCCATGGTAAATCCATCGTTTCCAAAACATCAAATGGTTGGAGTTTTTAATTTGGAGTTACTTCGTATGTATGGCTATTTATATCAAACTACCGATATCAACTACACCATTCTTCATGCTTTAGATGGTTATGACGAAATTTCGCTAACAGGTCCAACAAAAGTGATTCAAAAAAAATCGGAATACATTATAAATCCTGAAGATTTTGGATTAGATATTTTAAATCAGGAAAATATTTATGGTGGCAATTCCATAGCAACTTCAGCTAAAATATTTACACAAATTTTAGAAGGTCAAGGTACCGATGCTCAAAATCATGTGGTTTGTGCCAACGCCGCTATGGCCATTGCAACGGTTACAGAAAAATCTGTGGCTGAAAGTTTCGAAATGGCAAAAAAATCGTTAATCGAAGGCAATGCCTTACATAGCTTTAAAACATTGGTAAACCTTAGTATTAGATAAAAATTATTTCCACTTTAGCAGATAGTAAATATGAATATTTTAGATAAAATAGTAGCCGACAAACGTAAAGAAGTTATTTCAAAAAAAGAGATAATTACTACAGATATGCTGGAACAAATTCCGTTTTTTGACAGAAAAACAATTTCGTTAACTCATAATTTAAAAAAGAGTTCTTCTGGTATTATTGCAGAATTCAAAAGGTGTTCTCCTTCAAAATCAATCATAAACAACACATCTATGGTTGAAGATGTAGCCATAGGTTACGAACATGCTGGCGTTTGTGGTATGTCGGTTTTAACAGACGAAATTTATTTTGGTGGCACCTTGGACGATTTGATAACGGCAAGACAAAGTTGCAATTTACCCATCCTTAGAAAAGACTTTATTATAAACGAATTTCAAATTATTGAAGCCAAAGCTTTTGGAGCAGATGTTATCTTATTAATCGCTTCTATTTTAACAAAAGCTGAAATCAAGCAATTTTCTGAACTAGCAAAAAGCTTAAATTTAGAAGTTCTTCTAGAAGTTCATAACGAAGCCGAATTGCAGAAGGCCATCATGCCTACTTTAGATATGATTGGAGTTAACAACAGAAACTTAAAAACCTTTGAAGTAAGCATAGAAAACAGTAAACAATTAAGCAACCTCATTCCAGATGAGTTTATAAAAATTTCTGAAAGTGGAATTAGTTCCATCGAGTCGATTAAAGAACTACAGCCTTATGGTTACAAAGGATTCCTAATTGGAGAAAACTTTATGAAAACTGAAAATCCTGGAGAAAGTGCCCAAAAATTCATTAAAACATTAGAAAAATGAAACTAAAAATCTGTGGGATGAAATATCCCGAAAACATTACAGAAATTGCAAGTTTGCAACCTGATTATCTTGGTTTTATTTTTCATAATGAATCCCTTAGAGACTTTGATAATGTAATTCCTGCTCTTCCAGAGCAAATTCAAAAAGTGGGTGTTTTTGTAGATGAAAAAGTAGAATTCATATACAACCAAATGAAAAAACACAACTTATCTGTTATCCAATTACATGGTCATGAATCGCCAGAAGATTGTAGGTTGTTACAATCAACAAAAGCCAAAATTGTAAAAGTGTTTTCTATAAAAGACACCTTCGATTTTTCGGTATTAGCTCCTTATGAATCAGTTTGCGATTACTTTTTATTCGACACCAAAGGAAAATTACCAGGAGGAAATGGATACACATTCGATTGGTCTGTTTTAGAAAATTACCCATCGACTAAACCTTATTTTTTAAGCGGAGGCATTGGGATAAACCAAATTGAAAATTTAAATCGTTTTTCTGAAAGTGAAGCGTCAAAATACTGTTATGCCATTGATGTAAACAGTCAGTTTGAAATGGAACCTGGATTAAAGGATTTAGAAAAATTAAAAGAATTTAAAAACAACCTGTCATGCTGAGCTTGTCGAAGCATCTCTTATGAGATTCTTCAACTCCGATTATCATCGGAATATTCTGAATAACAAAAAAAAATAAAATGACTTACAACATCAACGAAAAAGGATATTACGGCGAATTTGGAGGAGCTTATATTCCAGAAATGCTTTATCCCAATGTGGAAGAGCTTCGGGAAAATTATTTAAAAATAATGGCCGAACCTGAGTTTCAGAAAGAATTCAATCAGCTTTTAAAAGATTATGTTGGTCGTCCGTCTCCTCTATATTTTGCAAAACGTCTTTCAGAAAAATTCAACACAAAAATTTATTTAAAGCGTGAAGATCTAAACCACACTGGAGCACACAAAATAAACAATACGATTGGTCAGATTCTAATGGCAAAGCGCTTAGGTAAGCATCGGATTATTGCTGAAACTGGTGCCGGGCAACATGGTGTAGCCACTGCAACTGTTTGCGCGTTAATGGGTTTGGAATGCATTGTTTATATGGGTGAAATTGATATTGCAAGACAAGCACCAAATGTCGCTAGAATGAAAATGCTTGGAGCAACAGTCGTTCCTGCTTTATCAGGGAGTCGTACTTTAAAAGATGCAACGAACGAGGCTATTCGCGATTGGATTAATAATCCCGTTGACACACATTATATTATTGGATCCGTTGTTGGACCTCATCCATATCCAGATATGGTAGCTCGTTTTCAAGCTGTAGTTTCCGAAGAAATTCAATGGCAATTACAAGAACACGAAGGAAAAACAAAACCAGATTATGTTGTAGCATGTGTTGGCGGAGGCAGTAATGCGGCAGGTGCATATTATCATTTCTTGGAAGACACAAATATCAAGCTAATTGCGGTTGAAGCGGCTGGAAAAGGCATTCACTCTGGTGAAAGTGCAGCAACATCTGTTTTAGGAAAAGAAGGCATTATTCACGGGAGTAAAACTTTGTTAATGCAAACTCCTGATGGACAAATAACAGAGCCCTACTCTATTTCTGCTGGTTTAGATTATCCAGGTGTTGGCCCCATGCATGCCCATTTATACAAATCTGGACGCGCCCAATTCATCTCTATTACAGATGATCAAGCTATGAAAGCAGGTCTAGAATTATGCCAGTTAGAAGGTATTATTCCGGCTATTGAAAGCTCCCATGCCTTGGCCGTTTTTGAGCAAAAAACGTTTCTACCTGAAGATGTTGTAGTATTAAGTTTATCTGGTCGTGGTGATAAGGATTTAGAAACCTATATTAATTATTTTAACCTATAATTATGAATAGAATAAATAAAAAAATACAAGAAAGTAAAAAAATACTATCTATTTACTTTACTGCTGGCTACCCGAAAACTGATGATACTGTCAATATCATCCAAAATCTTGAAAAATCTGGTGTGGACATGATAGAAATCGGACTTCCATTTAGCGATCCTCTTGCCGATGGTCCAACCATTCAAGCTAGTTCCACACAAGCTTTAAAAAACGGCATGACCACCGAAGTTCTTTTCAAGCAATTAAAAGATATTAGAGAATCAGTCAATATTCCTCTAATTATTATGGGTTATTTTAATCCTATTTTGCAATATGGCGTGGAAGCATTTTGTAAAAAATGTGAAGAAATTGGTATCGACGGACTCATTATTCCAGATTTACCAGTAGATGTTTACAATGAAAAATATAAAGCTACATTCGAAAAGCATGGACTAATTAATGTGTTTTTAATAACACCCCAGACTTCTGTAGAGCGCATTCGTTTTATAGATTCTATTTCTAACGGATTTATCTATATGGTAAGTAGTGCCAGTGTTACGGGAAGTCAGTCAGGATTTGGAGATGAGCAAACCAACTATTTTAAACGTATTGCGGATATGAATCTTAAAAATCCACAAATTATTGGGTTTGGTATTTCAGATAATAAAACATTTTTACAAGCTACTCAGTTTTCAAAAGGTGCCATTATAGGTTCTGCTTTTATTAAGCATTTAACAAAGGAAGGTGTCACAAAAATTAATAGTTTTGTTAAATCTATACTTAAGTAAGGATGAAAACACTTAACAACTGGAAACTTATCATATTACTATGTTTAACATTAGGCTTGGCTCCTTTTTTACCAGAACCACATATTCTTGGTAAACTAAAATGGATTTTAGGCGGCGCTACTGGAATGCAGTTTATGGATTGGTTCGATGTTATTTTACATGGTTTTCCGTTTGTATTACTCTTAAGATTAATTATTATAAAATTATTTTCAAAACATGGCGCTTAATATTGTACTTATAGAACCCGAAATACCTAATAACACTGGAAATATCGGTCGTTTAGCCTTAGCTTCAGGATCTAATTTACATTTGGTAAAACCTTTTGGTTTCGAGATTAGCGATTCCCGTTTAAAGCGAGCTGGATTAGATTACTGGAAGCATCTAAATGTTCATTATTATGAAAATATCGAAGAATTCTTCCAGATAAACAAAAATGCTAAAATGGTATTTTTATCTAGCCATGGCACAAAAAATCATTGGGATATTAAATTTGAAGATGACATGTTTTTAGTTTTTGGAAAAGAATCTGTTGGACTTCCAAAATCGATTCTTGAAAACCATTCAGAACACCTTTTTAAAATTCCTTTGTTTAGTGAACATGTAAGGAGTTTAAACCTTGCAAATGCGGTAGGTATCGTTGTTTACGAAGGTCTTAAAGCTATTCGAAAATAGTCTAAAATATCTTTGTTGTACCAAGTAAATTTATTTAGCTTAGTAGTTATAGTAATTCCTTAATATAATTTGAAACCTATGAAATATCACGTTATTATCAATAGTGTAAAATCTGTTGAAGAATTAAAAGATGCTTGGTCAAATACAGATTATATTCAATTGCTTGATAAATTCGGGTTTGAAGATGCAAAAGATTCTAAACCTGAAGAATTATTAGAGCTACTATTTATGGCTATTTCAGATTTTGAGCCAGAAGAAGCTGCCACAATTATTTTAGATTATAAATTGTCAGACCATTTAAACGAAAATCAAATAGAGCAAATTTCTCATGAAATGCTTCTTGACAAGATTTCTGAGGAATATGCTGATATTTCCTTGCATCATGAATTATATAATATCAATCAATTACTTCATAAAGCCTACAATGGAACGTTTCCAAATGCTAAGGCCACATTAATTGAATTTGAAATAACACCAAATAAAGAGATTACAAAGGAAAATGTTTTAAAAGCTTTTAACGCGACGCTTGCCAATAACAATGTTATAAAACGTTTATTCTCCAATCAACTTGCCGGAAAAGAAGCTTTTGATGAAGCCGAAAGCATTATCTGGGATTTAACTTCTAAAGGTGAAAACACCTATATGCTTACCACATCTGATTATTGGATGAGCAAGGATGAATTTACTGAAGCTGAATTTGATGTAACCATTATTGAATTTGAAGATGAAAACGAGTATTAAATCAATCCTTCGCATTTAATCTATCACAAACTACATACGCTCAGGAACAGTAATACCTAGTAAATTAAAAGCGTTTTTAATGATGTTTGCCACAACATTGGACAATTGCACTCTAAATTGTTTTTCGATATCAGAATCTGCACCTAAAATGGATACATTCTGGTAAAAGGAATTAAATTCCTTAACTAAATCATAAGTATAATTAGCAATTAATGCCGGACTATGGTTTTCCGCGGCACTTTGAATGACGTCTGCGAAAAGCTGAATCTGCTTAATCAGTTCTTTTTCCTTTTCATTTAAGGAAACCTCACTAACATCAAGTGTTGCATTAAAATCAACATCTGCCTTTCTTAATATAGATTGAATTCTAGCATAGGTATATTGAATAAACGGACCTGTATTTCCTTGAAAATCTATAGACTCCTTTGGATCAAACAAAATACGCTTTCTAGGATCCACTTTTAGAATGTAATATTTTAAAGCTCCTAAACCAATAACCTGATATAGGTCTTGTTTCTCAGCTTCTGAATACCCATCTAGTTTTCCTAATTCTTCGGAAATCTCACCTGCTGTTGATGCCATTTCTTCTATTAAATCGTCGGCATCTACAACCGTGCCTTCACGACTTTTCATTTTTCCAGAAGGTAAATCAACCATCCCATAGCTTAAATGGAACAGGTTTTTAGCCCACTCGAAACCTAACTTCTTTATAATTAAAAAGAGAACCTTAAAATGATATTCCTGCTCGTTTCCAACGGTATAAACCATGCCACCAACATCTGGATAATCTTTAACACGTTGTATAGCGGTTCCAATATCCTGAGTCATGTAAACGGCAGTTCCATCACTACGCAACACAATTTTCTCGTCTAAACCTTCATCTGTTAAATCGCACCAAACAGAACCGTCTTCTTTTTTGAAGAAAACACCAGTACTTAATCCTTCGGCAACAAATTCTTTTCCTAATAAATAGGTTTCACTTTCATAATAAAGTTTATCAAAATCAACGCCTAAACTCTTATAAGTAACATCAAAACCTTTATAAACCCATTGGTTCATTTTCTCCCAAAGAGCAACTGTTTCTTTATCTCCCGCTTCCCAATTAAGAAGCATGTCTTGAGCTGCTTTTAAAATAGGTGCATTTTTCTTAGCATCTTCTTCTGTCTGACCTTCGGCAATTAAATTTTTAATTTCCTTTTTATACTCTTGATCAAACTTTACATAGTAGTTTCCTACTAATTTGTCCCCTTTTAAACCTGTGGATTCTGGGGTTTCACCATTACCAAATAACTGCCAAGCTATCATACTTTTACAAATATGAATTCCTCTATCGTTTATAATCTGTGTTTTGTAAACTTTCTTTCCTGAAGCTTTTATAATTTCAGCAACACTATAACCCAACAAGTTATTTCTAACATGTCCTAAATGCAACGGTTTATTGGTATTAGGTGAAGAATATTCAACCATAACAGCTTTGTCTTCTGGGTTTGGAGTTACAAATCCAAAGTTTGCGTCCGATTTTATATCATTAAAAAAATGTATATAATAAGGGTCGCTTATTTCAACATTTAAAAAGCCTTTTATAACATTAAAGCCAACAACCTCATCAACATGATCTACTAAATATTGACCTATAGCTTCACCTATTTGTACAGGGTTTCCTTTTACTACTCGTAGCATTGGGAAAATAACGACAGTAATATCTCCCGCAAATTCTTTCCTAGTTGCCTGAAATTCTACTGTTGGTAAATCTTGGTTATAAATAGCTTTTACAGCCTGAACTACATGTTTTGATAAGACGTCTTGAAGACCCATATTCTAGTGCTTTTAAGGATGCAAAGATAAAACTTTTATTAAAGGTTTTAATCTTAAATGGAGTCTTATCTTACTTTAACGCCATTAGGAATCCATTTTGTTATTTGTTTTTATATATAAAAAGTTAAAATCCTTTTTTAAGAAAATCGCAAAGGTGCATTTCAACGACCAAAGTGTATCTTTCCCTACTTATTTGCCTTTCATCGATGTGGCTAATTTTTAACATTTTTTTAAGTGCCACTTCAACTAATTTATTGGTATTAAAACGCAAAAATTAGTGTATTAGATCTCTTTTTACAATTTTTGTTAAGTAAAGCTATTAAATGTCCCAATGCTATGGGATCTCTATAAAAACTAACTATTACGGCTCTAAATACTAGCTAAAAGACTTAACTCCAACAAGTTAAAAAGCTTTTTGTTTATTTCTGTAAGACTAATTATGAAGAAGTTATTTTCTTTAATCACTTGTCTTATTTTTTTCATTGGTTTTTCCCAAACCAAGGAACAGGATAGTCTTACTATACAATTAGCTTTCCAAAATTCTGATACCACCAAAATAGAAACCTCCTTATTACTTGTTAAAGTCCTTTACAATAACCAAGAATATAATAAAGCTTTAAAGTACATTTCTCAAACAGAAAAATTATCTCAAAAATTAAATTATCAAAATGGTATAGCCGAAATGACTTATTACAAGGCCTTAATTTATGCCTTAAAAGACGACTATATTAATGCAAGAGATAACTATATAAAGTCCAAGGAATTATTTATTCAAATTAACGATACGTTAAATATTGCAAGAGTAAATAATAGTATTGGTTTAAACGAAATTAAAAGAGGTAACTATAATATTGGACTTCAATATTCACTTTTAGCTTTAAAAGAATTTGAAAAAAGAAATTTAAAAAGTGAATTACGTTCGGCCTATGAATGTTTAGCAAAAGCCTATTTTAGTATAAACGATATTAACAAAGCTACAGAATACTATGTAAAAGCTTTGGATGTAGAAAAGCAGATAAACAACAACGAAGGTTCCATTGAAGTTTTAAAAACGTTAGCCGAGTTATATTCTCTTCAAAAAGAAAACAGAAAATCTATAGATTATTACGAAAAAGTTCTAAAACTAACTTCTGTAGATAATGATTCTTTAAGAGGCGAAATCCTTCCTAAATTAGGAGGTGAATATCTACAATTTAACGACTATGATAAAGCTTTACAATATTTAATTGAAGGCTTGAGACTAAACAGAAGATTAGACAATTCTCATGGTATTCTAGTTTCACTGAACAATCTTGGGGAACTAAACTTAAAAAGAAACTTTTTAAAATATGCCGAAATTCAATTGTATGAAGCTAAAGATATTGCAAGTTCTACTGACGACAAAGAAGAACAATTAAAAAATTATGATCTTTTAAAGACCTTAGACTCCACCAACAAGAGATTTGATCGTGCTTTTATTTGGCAAAGGGATTATTACAATCTTAAAAATGAAATTTCTAAAAAAGAAACTAAATTATTTGTTGAAGCTGAAGAACCTATAACTATAAGTGATTTAGAAATAAATAACACTTCTGAAGAAAAAACAGCATCTGAAATTAAAATTGGAACGGATAAAACTCAAGAAGATTTTGATAAATTACGCATTATTTTTTATGCATTATTAGGAGCTATAGCCATTCTTTCTACTTTTTTAGTTCTAATATATTTAAAAAGGAATAGTCGTTTACAATATACCCGAGAGCTTGAAGAAAAAAACAAACGTATTGAAATTCAAAATGAAGCAATTTTAGAACAAACCAAGCATTTAGAAGAGATAAACAAAGTTAAGGACAAGTTGTTTTCTATAGTGTCTCACGATTTAAAGGATTCTTTAACGTCCATTAAAGGGTTTATAGATTTACTAAAAGAGGGCTCATTAACACAGGAGGAATTTAAATCCTTAATACCAGAATTAAGTGAGAATGCTAACAATGCTTCCTTATTATTATTCAACTTATTAAACTGGTCTAAATCGCAAATGCAATCTTTAGAACCAAGCCCAAGTTTATTCGATTTACAAGAAGTATTTGAAGATAAGACTAATTTACTTGAGCAAAAACTTGAAAAGAAAGGCATTATTTTAAGAGATAAAACCTTAAGGGATTATGTTTACGCAGATAAAAGTATGGTAGAAATTATTATTCAAAATCTACTTACAAATGCTATAAAATTTAGCAAACCAGGAGATACCATTACTATTGCAAACCAGATAAGCAACGGGAAATCAATAATTAGTATTTCAGACACTGGAATTGGAATCTCTAAAGAAAACCAACAGAAAATATTTAAGAATTCTTCGTTTACAACCATTGGAACCCAAAACGAAAAAGGAACCGGTTTAGGTTTAACTATATGTAAAGAATTAGTAGATCTTAATCATGGAAGAATCTGGGTTGAAAGTGACTTGAATGTAGGCACCACCTTTTATGTGGAACTACCAAAATCTCATCCAGAAAACTAGTCTTTAGGCAAGAACACTTCTGCCATCATACAACGAGCACTTCCTCCTCCACAAGTTTCAATAGTCTCCAAAGAGCTAGATAAAATTTCGCTATGCTTCTCTATTTTTTGAATTTGAGCTGGTGTTAAGATATCGAAAGCCGCTTGACTCATAATTAAATATCTTTTATCATTTTTACCTCTAACTTGCAACATGTTTCCAGCAAAATGAGCAACTTGCTTTTCTGTAATGGCAATAACTTCCTTGCCATCTTCTTTTAAATGACTTAAGACATTTTTACGTTCTTTTTTATCGTCGATACAATCCAAACAAATTACAGCAAAAGTTTCGGCCAAAGTCATCATAACATTGGTATGATAAATAGCTTTTCTTGCTCCTTCAACAGTTTGGTAGGCTGTAAAAACTACTGGAGTATATTCAAAGTCCTCACAGAATTCAATAAATAAATCTTCATCTGCTCGAGCAGATAAAGCACAATAGGCTTTACTATTTACACGATCTAAAAGCAAACTTCCAGTGCCTTCTAAAAAAACACCTTCTTCTTCAGCATCTGTATAATCCACAATATTCTCTATGGAGAAACCTTCTTTTTCTAATCGTAATAAAACCTCTTCCCTACGTTCTTTTCTACGGTTTTCTGCAAACATGGGATATAAAGCTACATCGCCATTTTCGTGAAAACTCACCCAATTATTTGGAAAAATAGAATCTGGAGTATCTAAAGTCTTATCATCATTTTCAACAATAACTTGAACTCCTACAGCTCGTAATTTTTCTACAAAAACATCAAATTCCTCTTGGCCTTTGGCATTTATCTCAGCATTTTTTAAATCCAGATCTTCTTGGAAATAATTATTCACAGCCGTTTGTTCATTCATCCTGAAATGTACAGGACGAATCATTAAGATGGTATTTGTAGTCTGATTCATTTAATCCGTGTTTAGAAATGCAAAATTACTTTTTTAAAACTGAAAGCAATTGTGTAAAGCAATAAAAATTGTTACATAAATAAACTAAATTGCATTTCCATTTAATACTTAGAACTTATGAAACACTTTCTATTAATATTCTCGTGCTGTATTTTATTTTTTTCGTGTGAAGAAACCAAGGAACCTACAAATATAAACGCTGTAAACTGGAAAAATCGTACTGTCAACTTACCTAAAATAGACAGTTTGGCAAAAGGTCAAAGTTACTTATCCGTTTATTCTGAAATATATAGCATTACGGAACATAGAACTATCAATTTAACGGTGACAGTAAGTCTGAGAAATGTAAGTACGCTTCATAATATTTATCTATTTAAGGCAAATTATTACAACACGAAAGGCGATTTAATTAGAACTTATTTTGACGAACCTATTTCCCTTAAACCCCTTGAAACCATAGAAATTGTTATTGATGAAAAAGATGATCATGGAGGTTCTGGCGCTAATTTTGTATTCGACTGGGCTTTAAGCAACAACGATCATGAACCCTTTTTTGAAGCTGTTATGATTTCTACTTCTGGGCAACAGGGCATATCTTTTACAACCCAAGGTATCAAGTTATAATAATTTAAAATTTTTACTAAGGCGTAGAATTAGAAACTTGTAGCATTTTCCCGTTGTAATATGTTTGGCCGTTTAAGGCAAAATCTGAAATATATTTTGCCATCTCTAAAGCTGTTGTTGGGGCTTGATATCCAGGAAAGGCTTCTTCCAACATTTCTGTTTGTACGGCTCCTAAAGCTAGAACATTAAAACTTGGACCAGATTCTTTATACTCCTCTGCAAGCAATTCTGTAAGCGTAATTACCGCACCTTTACTAGAACTATAGGCTGAAAGGCCAGGAAACTTAACGCTACCTTGAACGCCACCCATGGAGCTAACAGTAACAACGTGACTCTCTTTCTTTGTAAATGGAAGAATGGTACGTATCATTTCTGAAACCCCAAATACATTTGTTTTATAGACCGTTTCGAATTCTTGAAAGGTTGTCTCTTTAAATGGTTTATTTAATAAAGCGCCTGCATTATTTATTAAAACATCCACTTGCTTCCATTCCTTTTCAACAAAATCTGTTACTATTTTGTAATTTGAAGGTTCTGATAAATCAAAAGTTAAAGCCGTAACATTTTTCAATTTTAGATTAGTTACGGGATTATGGTTTCTGGATAATGCCAAAACTTGATGTCCCTGACTTGCAAATAATTTTACAAGTTCGAATCCGATACCTCTGCTCGTACCTGTAATAATAATATTTTTACTCTTCATACAACACAATTTCTTTAGTTGGGGTCTGACTTATCATTTCGACAGCAGGAATAAAGCTGTTGATTAATGAAGCCATATGTACATAATCCAACTTATCTGCTTCATCATCTACATGGTGATAATAATTATAATTAGACAAATCACAAGATGAAATGGTTTGACTAGGTATCTTAAAAGCTTCATAAAAAGGATAATTGTCAGATGCTTTGAACAAGCCATATTGCTTAGCAACTTTTGAAAAACCAATGAGATTACTGCCAACATACTCGTTTATTTTAGTTGCCATATTTGAGGTATCGTAACCTGTAACGAAAGCCACATAGTCTCTATCTACAAAAGGAACACCAATCATCTCCATATTTAAAACAGTGTATAAATTAATGTCTGTTGCTTTTAATTTATCTGCTAAATGTTTAGAACCTAACAAGCCCATTTCTTCGGCTGAAAACAAAACAAACATGATACTTCTGCTATTGGTTTTAGATTCTGAAAAGTATTTAGCCATTGCCAAAACAGAACTTGTTCCAGCGGCATTATCATTTGCACCATTCGCAATAGAATCGTTTTCAACTATTTTTCCATAGCCAATATGATCATAATGTGCTCCTATAATTATTACTTCCTCTTTAAGTTTTGCATCTTGACCTTCAAGAAAACCTACCATATTATAAGCGTTTAAGTCTCCAACCATAAAGGGATCTCTGTAGGTCTCAAAATAAGGCTTCAGGTTGTATTCTTTAAACTTATTTTCTATAAAAACTGCTGCATTTTCAATACCGACGCTCCCTGTAGCTCTTCCTTTTAATTCGTCTGAGGCTAAAAACTCAACTGTTTCCTTTAGTTCTATACTAGTAACAACATAAGGTTTATCTAATTTAGTAGCAGAAGGGATTACCGCTTGATATTTGGAAGGTGTTGAAATAACTATTTCACTTGGATCGTTATTATTAGTGACCACTGTTGATGGTTTACAGCCTAAAAAAAAGACTCCAATAAAAATAAGGTATAAAAGATGTTTCATGAGTTTTATATATTTTGTTTAAAGATAAAAAAACCTGTTTCATTTAAAATGAAACAGGTTTTTAATTTATATTTTTTTCAACTTATTGTTATCAGATTTAAACTAACATAGTTACCGGATTTTCAATATATCCTTTCAAGGTTATAAGAAATTCCGATCCTGTAGCTCCATCAACCGTTCTATGATCGCAAGCCATGGTTAATTTCATGGTATTTCCAACAACTACTTGTCCGTTTTTAACTACTGGTTTTTCAACAATAGCACCTACAGATAAAATAGCAGAATTAGGCTGATTGATAATAGAAGTAAAACTCTCAATCCCAAACATACCTAAATTAGAAATGGTGAAGGTACTACCTTCCATTTCCTGAGGCGTTAGTTTTTTGTTTCTTGCTTTACCTGCGTAATCTTTTACAGCAGCTCCAATTTGTGTTAAGCTTTGCTCGTTAGCAAATTTAACTACAGGAACTACTAAACCATCTGGAACAGCAACTGCTACGCCAATATGTACGTGATTGTTAAGACGCATTCTATCGTCAAACCACTGAGAATTTACTTGTGGATGCTTTTTTAAAGCCAAAGCACAAGCTTTAACAATCATATCGTTATATGATATTTTAGTATCTGGTATCGAATTATATTGCAAGCGGAATGCCATGGCATTTTCCATATCGAACTCCACATTTAAATAATAATGTGGTGCTGTAAATTTAGATTCACCTAATCGTTTAGCAATAACCTTACGCATTTGAGAGTGTTTTACCTCATCAAAATCTTCTTGCCCGGTTGGTACAAATTTTCCAACTGAAGCTGTAGCAGAAGCTGATGGTGTAAAGTTTTCAATATCGCGTTTTATAATTCTCCCGTTTTCTCCAGAACCTTTTACTTGAGAAATATTAATTCCTTTCTCATCAGCCATTTTTTTGGCTAATGGGGAAATAAATACTCTGGATGAATCTGAACTTGAACTTGAACTTGAAGTTGAAGTTGAAGTTGAAGTTGAAGCTTCGGACTTTTCGCTAGGGCTAGAAGTTTGAGGTTCTTTTTTAGCTTCTTCTTTTGCAGGTGCTTCACTTTTAGTTGAAGATTCTTGCGTACCATAGTTTTTGGCCAATTGAGAAACATCTGTTCCCGTTGGACCAATAATAGCTAATAGTGAATCTACTTTCGCCGATTCTCCTTCTTGCAATCCAATATATAATAAAGTTCCTGATTGGAAACTTTCAAATTCCATAGTTGCTTTATCAGTTTCTATTTCTGCAAGAATTTCTCCTTCAGAAACTTCATCACCAACTTTTTTAAGCCAAGTAGCAACCGTTCCTTCTTCCATGGTATCACTTAAACGTGGCATGGTTACTATAATTACACCTTCTGGCAGTTCGGTTTCGCTCACTGACCCAGATTCGGTTTTAACTTCTTCTTTTGAATCTGAATGAGATTCTTCTTGAGATTCATCGCTATCGCTCTGATTGACATCTTTCTTTCCTTCAGTTTTGGTAATTGGATCTTCTGTTTTGGTATTTGAAATCAAATCTGAAATATCTTCACCTTCATCTCCAATAATAGCTAATAAGGTATCGACTTTAGTTGTTTCACCTTCTTGAACACCAATATAAAGCAAAGTTCCTTCATGAAAAGACTCGAATTCCATGGTTGCCTTATCTGTTTCAATTTCAGCAAGAATATCTCCCTCAACTATTTTGTCACCAACTTTTTTCAACCAAGTAGCCACAGTACCTTCTTCCATGGTATCGCTTAAACGAGGCATATTTATAATTTCTGCCATAGCTTATATTTTATGTTCAATAAAAGGGTAATCCTTTTGTTCGTAAACAACGTCGTACATGACATTTTTTTCAGGATAAGGCGATTCGTCAGCGAATTTTTCGCACTCACTTACCAACTCTTTTACACGTTTATCAATACTTTTGATTTCAGCTTCCGTAGCATATTTATTTTCAAGAATAATATCTTTTACTTGAGTAATAGGATCAATTTTCTTGTACTCCTCTACTTCATCCTTGGTTCTATAATGCTGTGCATCACTCATGGAGTGACCTCTATATCTGTATGTTTTTAATTCTAAGAATGTTGGTCCGTCACCTCTTCTAGCTCTTTGAATCGCTTCGTCGAAAGCTTCAGCAACCTTTACAGGATTCATACCATCTACAGGTCCACAAGGCATTTCGTAACCTAATCCAAGTTTCCAAATATCTGTATGATTTGCTGTACGTTCTACTGACGTTCCCATGGCGTATCCATTATTTTCGCAAACAAAAACTACAGGAAGTTTCCAAAGCATAGCCATATTAAAAGTTTCATGTAATGAACCTTGTCTTGCTGCTCCATCTCCAAAACAACAAATAGTAACACCATCTATATTGTGGTATTTATCACCAAAAGCAATTCCTGCTCCTAATGGAATTTGTCCTCCTACAATTCCGTGACCCCCATAAAAACGGTGTTCCTTGGAAAAGATATGCATAGAACCACCAAGACCTTGAGAGGTTCCAGTAGCTTTACCAAATAATTCGGCCATGACGCGTTTTGGATCAACACCCATTCCAATGGGTTGTACGTGATTTCGGTATGCCGTAATCATTTTATCCTTTGTTAAGTCCATAGCATGTAAAGCTCCCGCCAATACTGCTTCTTGACCATTGTATAGGTGAAGAAATCCTCTTACTTTTTGTTGGATATAAACAGCAGCTAGTTTGTCTTCAAACTTTCTCCAAAACAACATGTCTTCATACCACTTAAGGTAAACTTCTTTGGTTATTTTTTGCATTTAAATAAATATTAAAAAAATAATTTTCAATATAAACCTATGTAAGGCTTAAGAATAATAATTCTTTCTTTTTAAAAAGATAGAAACAATTAACAAAAGTAACACTTTAGTCACTAATGAAAAAACAGTAATTCGTAAAATTTTAATTCAAAACGTTAATATCTAATAAAACGATTTTTATAAAACTGATTTATCGAAAACCAAAGGCAGTAAATTAGCCAAGGAATGCGATTTTACGACCTTTCCAGTTTCACCCATAAAATAGATTTCTATTGGTGAATCCTGTTTCACTTCGTATTCCGCAATAGCTTGACGACAAGCCCCACAAGGAGGAATTGGTGTCACTGTCTGACGAATTCTAGAACCTGCAATTATGGCCATTTTTAAAATTTTAGCTTTCGGATATTGCGAACCTGCATAATAAATAGCGGTTCGTTCTGCACATAATCCGGATGGATACGACGCATTTTCCTGATTAGACCCTAAAACAATTTCATTATTATCTAACAATATAGCCGCTCCAACACTAAATTTAGAATAAGGTGAGTAGGAATTTTCTCTGGCTAAAACTGCTTGATCCATTAATCCTACAATATCTGCAGGTAACTCGTCTAGATTATCATAAACGGATAAAATGGATTCAATTTTTATTTCCTTCATACTTTTGGGATGTACTTTTATTATACTTAAAGGTAATGATACTATTTTAGACAAAAAAACTATTGCGTTTGCAATAGTTTTTTTATAATTAATATCCTTTTAGCTGTCCCTAGGGACAAGCTCTGAATTTTCTTTCATTTTTTGATGCCGTTTGTAAGGCAAATTAAAACAATTTCTAATATTCTCTGTAAGCTTCTCTATCGATATTAAACGTTAAAGAAAAACGTAAGGTGTTTTCCAAAGGGCTTGGTATTTTTGAAGCAGAAAATAAATATGATAAATCAAGACCTATCACATTATATTTAAATCCGGCACCAATAGCAAAAAATTGTCTAGCTCCTTTGTCTGGACTTTCATGGAAATATCCTGCTCTAAAAGCAAAAGAATCCTGGTAGTAATATTCGGCACCAATAGCCCAAGTCCATTCTTGCATTTCTTCGCTAAATCCTCCTGGAGCATCACCAAATGATTGGAACATGCCTTTCATAAAACCTACATCATTACTTTTACCTTCTAAAATAACATTATCTGTATCACTAATAAGTATATCACCATCAGCTACATCATATTCTCCATCACCATTTACATCATCAAACACAAGTACATTTCCAGTTAATGGAGGTGTTGGCACTAATAATTTAGTAAATTCTGTTGTTAGAGTTACTTTGTTATAATCGTCTAAAATGAAGTCAAATCCAGCCCCTAAACGTAAATTTGTAGGTTGAAAATTCTCTTGTCCTCCTTCGTCATATTTAAATGTAGGCCCGATATTCTGAATAGCAAATCCAAATCTATATCTTCCATTGAAGCTATTATAAGCTTGTTCTTCACTTTGATAAAAACCAGTAATATCTACGTTAAAAGTACTCGCTGGTGAGGTATCTGTATTTGCATTTGGTATTTTCAAATCTGAATTTACATAACGCATAACTACAGCCATGGAAAATTCGTCGCTTAATCTTAAGGCATAAGAAACATCCAAAGCAAATTCGTTAGGTTTAACAATATATGGCGTTTGGTTTTCATCTTCAACAAATTCAATTTCTCCAAGTCCAAAATATCTAAAACTAGCAGCAAAAGCACTTCTTTCGTTTAACCTGTTAAAATAGTTTATGCTACTTAAAGAGATATCATTTACTAATTTACTTAAATAAGGTGTGTAACTAAGTCCAACCCCTTGTTTGGTTTCAGAAAAAGCATATTTAGAGGCATTCCATTGTTGTGAGAACGGATCTACAGAAGTTGCAACCCCCATATCTCCTAATGCAGCTCCACGCGCATCAGCAGCAATTAATAAAAAAGGGACACCTGTAGTAATAACTCCGGAATAGTAAGGGTCTGGAGTAATAATTTCAACAACGTTTTGAGCTTGTATTTGAACAGCACAGAATAATGCTGAAAATATTAAAAGTGATTTCTTCATAAATTATTTTTATTTAGCAAATATATATTTTTATTATAGTATAACAAGTTTCTCTATTTTTTCTACTGTTTTATTTAATGCAGCCGAACGGACTGTTAGCTTATAAATATAAACACCTTTTCCTATTTTGTCTCCAAAATCATCTCTTCCATCCCAAATAATTTCTCTTGATAATGAAGAGCCGCCATCGTTACAGCAATTTCCTGAATTTGTTTGTCCACTGAGAGTTCTTACAATTTTTCCAGTAACAGTAAATATCTGCACTAAAACGTCTAATGGTTCCGAACTATTGTGGTTAAACCAAAATTCAGTGTAATTAACGAAGGGATTTGGATAATTTAAAACATTTTCGATGACCAACTCTTGATTCTCGTCAAACACCACAAATTGTATTTCTGTTTCAGAAGAATTGTTATAAACATCCCATGCTTTTATAGATAACGTATGCAAGCCAGGCTCCAAATCTCTTAAAGGGTAATTTACAATACCTTGTTGATAATCGTCAAGTTCTGTTTGGTAATAATCGTTTAAAATATATGGATTGGCTTCATCTCCATCTAAAACACCTACAATATCATGTCCAATACCACTAGCTGTATTAATCCCGTTTTCATCTTGCAGCTTTACCAATAAACTTGGAGACCTATTTGTAATACCGCCAGAAACAAAGCTTTCATCATTCATATAAGCCGCAATTACTGGGCCTATATTATCTTCTGGAGCATTTTCGTTTAAACCTCCAATTTGAACTTGATTGACACTAGCTCCAGCCTGATCTATTAGAACGCCTTCCTTTTTAGCATAAAAACTTACTTTACCAAAACCTACTGGAATCCCAATATCCTTTGGTACAACAAACTCGATATCAAATTGACCGTTGGTTACAGAAGCCTGCCCTCGGAAAATAATTGGTCCAAGAGTTTCAAAATCCATAATTATTAGTTGACCATTAGATGTGGTTCCGTCATTTCCTAAGGTTTGTCTTTGGATGTTCTTATCGTAAATTGTGGTTGAAAGTATCCCATTATAATTTGTTATCACGTTTCCTGACAAGTCAACGACTTCTCCAGATAATTTAACACGACTCAAGGCCTGCAAAACATCTGTAGGTCCTGAAATTGGCGCATCGTTTATTTTTGTTAAAACAATGTCTGGTTTTGGAAATGTTAATTTCATGGCTGGATCACCAATAAAAAACACCAATCTTCTTTGTGAAATAATGGAAATTGCTGGATCTATTTTTGTAAGTCTTAAAGCCTCAGCCATACTAGGATACTCATAATCTGGATACGTATCATTATCGCTATATGAAAATAGATATTCTTCTAAAACATTATTAAAGCTAATCCCTACGTTTACAAAAACTTGTCTAGTTGTTGTAATTAACCCTATGGCACCACCATCTTTATTCCAATAGGTATATTCTCCAGCTGTAGGTCTTAAAGGGTTATCGAATTTGGTAAATTCACAAGTAACCGTAACAAAGCAATTAAGTTTACAGAAATTATTAAGTCCTTGAGCATCAGGTTTTTCAAAAATACGTTCGTGAGCTAAACCATCTTCTCCCCCATGACCAAAATAATTTATTACTGAAGCACCATTTTCTATGGCATTTTTTATAGCCACATTAACTGTTGGATACCTATTACCTCCAGCAGAAGATTCTTGTACAAAAGCATCTGAATGTATTTTGGTAACATTTAGAAATGGTTTTTCGAGTGCCACTGCGTTACCAATTTCATCTGTAGTTTCCTCAAGAGATTGTTCCCAGCTAGCATCGACATCATCTGAAATAACTACAAAGTTATTTCTCCAACTCCCAAATGAGGCTTCACTATAATATCTTTCAATTTTATCGACCAACTCTCTAGCACTCTGATAATTTTCGGCCAATATTCTACCTGTAGCGATATCTAATTTATCTGAAATAGCCATATCCCCTTCGTTAAAATCCATCATCCCAAAAAAGTCGTCAGATATAAACGAGTTGGTAAGATTAAAACTATTGTAGGCATGCCAAGATGGTACTAAATTAGTGTTATTTGGAATTCGGTCCTTATAATCGAAAGAGCCATCTCCAAATAGACATAAATATTTCACCCTCTTTTCTGGAGTCGAGGCATTGTCATACACATATTTTACTAAATTTCTTATCGCTCCAATATCTTGATTTCCTGTACTAAATTCGGCGTAGATTTCATCTAAGGTCACAACCTTAACATATAAGTTATACTGCGTCCTATTTATTTGAGCTAATCTTTCGGCTTGACCTTTTAAAAAGCTTGGAGTTATTATTAAATAATCAATATCTATATCCTGACCTTGTGCATCTTTAAAAATTGTTCCTTTAATATTTTGATTATAAACCGAAGAATTAGAAGCTAAAAAAGGTTCATAATAATTTAAAGGTGTTACAATGGCATATTTTTTTAAACTTCCCAAAGTGGAGGTAAAACTTAAATTAGAACTATTCCCTGGATTTAAATAAGTGGTAACATTATATATGTCTGTTACATTCCAAATTTCATTTACCTGAGCTGTATTGGTAACATTATATTGACCAATTCCAGACATTAGGGTAACCTCCTTATTTTTAAAAGTGAATTGATTTCCTGAGAAATTTAATGCTCTAGTGGCCTCAAGCGAAATATAATCTATATAAGCTAAGGCTGACGGATTACCACCATTATTATGTGTTAATGTAACGGCCAGGTTAGATGAATTAACAGTAATGTTGTTATTGTAACTAGATTCTGTAGCTAAATTAGAATCTGTAATTGCAGCAAGAGGTAAGGTGGTTATGTTGTCACCATTAACATTGACTGACATTGTTGTTGGGGTAACAGAAGTACCTGCAACAAATACTTTTAGATTTACTGGTATAGTGGTTACCAAGTCTGGAAAACTAAAATCGAAGGTTTTGGTATCGTCCACATCAAACTTATCGCCAAACCAACGTCTTCCAACACTTACTAGGTTATACTCGTCAATTTCATGATATTTATAATCCTGAAAAGTATCAATCATTAAATCCACTGCACCAGATGGTTGCATAAAAGGTTGCACTCTTTTTCCGTTTCCTGGACTTATATTTATATAATAATAGGTTTGATCTGTGTAGCAATTAATATTCGTGTTACTATCTGGACTAAATTCATGCGGGCCTTGCGCATAAAATAAAATATAGTCACTATCGTGAAAAACACCATCACTCTCTCCAACTACTCTTATAGCATTCTCAGTAACATCAATAGGATAGGGAATAGAATTGGAATAAGGAATCATATTACCTCCATTTCCATATAGTTTAATGGTTCGAGGATCTATATTATTTACATTCACTCCCATTTGAGAGAGAAAGTTTTTTGAAATTTTAAAAACACCTGTTTTATCTACATAAAATTTATACCATTGCCCGCTACTTAAAACTGAATTCTGAATAACACGTTGGTTCTGGTTTCGGTAGGAAAGTTGTCCTCCATTAGAATAACTAACCGTAAACGATGTTACTTTCTTATAAACTCCATTGCCTGTTTTAATTATAGGAGATAACACAAAATATGCTTGCATCTTATCTCTAGCAATAGCTGTTTTAAGACTAAAGCGCAACTCTGTAGGCAAGGATTCTACATCAATATTTTTTAATTCGCTTCTTGAGATAGATGCATAGGTTACATTCTCAACCTTTACCGAAGACTCGTCCACAGATTGATTAATTTCCCATTGAGAAACAAACTGCACACCTTCTGTTACACTATAATTAAAGTTTGCCTTATTAAAAGACGGAACAGTAACACTAAAACTCCCTGTAGAGAACACCTCATCACCATCCCAAAGAATTTGAAATTGCTTTTGTTGAGAATAGATCACTAAGGAGGTAAAAAAGCTTAAGAATAATAATTTCTTTTTCATTGTTTAAATAACGTGAATAATTGCATGTTAGTATGACAAAACAAACAATTTTAAAAAACGTTTCAAATTTACAATAATAAATTATAAAAAAACACGTTATTTAAACACAAATTGGAGGATTAAAACGAGAAAAACATCGTTATAACGTGTAATAAATAGGATGAAATACATAAATATTTAATCATATTTTACATTTTATCTTGTATAATTACCGATAATTCTTATATTGCGTCACCAAAAATATTATAAGCTTACTTAAAAGTATGGATATGAAAAAAGTAATGGCATTCAAGATTTTGCTTCTAGTAGCAATTTCACTAGCTACGATTGGTTGTAAAAGATCATCAAATTCTAACAGCTCTAGAGCTACAGGTTGGGATATAAACGATAGAGAGGGTGGGTTTCAGTATAACACACAATTTCAAGAACAGGAAACTGCTCCAGGATTGGTGTTTGTTGAAGGTGGTACTTTTACTATGGGTAGAGTTCAAGATGATGTTATGCACGACTGGAACAACACACCAAATCAACAACACGTTCAGTCTTTTTATATGGACGAAACAGAAGTTACCAATAAAATGTATTTAGAATACTTAGATTGGTTAAAAAGAATTTATCCTCCTTCAGAAGAAAACTATAGAGCCATTTATGATGGTGCACTTCCTGATACATTAGTATGGAGAAACAGATTAGGATTTAATGAAGTAATGACTGAAAACTATTTACGTCATCCTGGTTATGGAGAATATCCTGTTGTAGGAGTTAGTTGGATTCAAGCAGTTGAATTTGCTAGCTGGAGAACAGATCGTGTTAATGAAATGTATTTAGAGGAAGCTGGTTACATTACTAGAGATGCTAAAATAGCGAGTGTTGGAGCTGGAGAAACATTCAATACCGAAACTTATATCAACGCTCCTTCTCAAGTATATGGTGGTAATGATAGTCTTACTAGTCCAGATAACACGAGAAGAAGAGTACAAACAACTGCTTCTGGTGATACTACTGGTGTATATGCTACTAGAGAAACTGGTCTTATTTCACCTAGTTACAGACTTCCTACAGAAGTTGAGTGGGAATATGCGGCATTAGGTTTAACAGAATTACGTAGTTATAACATCTATAGAGGTAGAAAAAAATACCCATGGGATGGTCAATACACACGTTCTGGAAAACGTAAAGTTCGTGGAGACCAATTGGCTAACTTCAAACAAGGTAATGGAGATTACGGTGGAATTGCTGGATGGTCTGACGATGGTGCAGATATTACTAATGAAGTAAAACAATACGAACCAAACGATTTTGGTTTATATGATATGGCTGGAAACGTAGCCGAATGGGTTGCCGATGTTTACAGACCGATAGTTGATGATGAGTTCAACGACTTTAACTACTACCGTGGAAACGTCTATACAAAAAATGCGATCAATGAAGATGGGACTGTTACTATTGTAACTACAGACGAAATTGTTTTTGACACATTACCTAACGGAAAAGTGGTTGCCAGAGATTTACCTGGAGAAATTGCTCAAATTCCAATTGACGAAGATGAAACATATTTAAGACAAAATTTTGACAGAAGTGATAACAGAAACTTTAGAGATGGAGACAAACAGTCGTCTCGTCAATACAGAGAAAGTTTTACTGAAACTGATGAAAATGGCAATATAATAGTAGGCGCCTCCGTAACAAGTAAAATGTACAATTCGCCTAAACACAGTGTTACTACAGACGATTCTACAGGAGTTTTAATTAGAGAATACGACAAGTCTAACAAAAGAACCTCATTAATTAACGACGAAGTTCGTGTTTACAAAGGTGGTTCTTGGAAAGACAGAGAATATTGGTTAGATCCAGCTCAAAGACGTTATTTCCCACAAACTATGGCTACAGATTATATTGGCTTTAGATGTGCTATGTCTCGTGTAGGTTCTAAATCGAAGAGCAAGAACAAAACAAAAAATTAAGAAATTTCATATCTTTTAAAAAAGTCCTAACAATTTGTTAGGACTTTTTTTATACATTTATTTTATGAACATCGAAAAATTACATAAGCTTTTCTTAAAGCATCCATCTGTTTCAACAGACACTAGAAAAATTTCTAAAAACAATTTATATTTCGCCTTAAAAGGCGACAATTTTAATGGCAACAGGTTTGCCAAACTAGCTATTGAAAATGGCGCTTCCTATTGCATTATAGACGAAGAGGAATTTGCACTTAACAAGCAATGTATTGTTGTTGAAAATGTATTAGAAACCCTTCAAGAATTAGCAAGATATCATAGAAGACATCTAAGCCTGCCCATTATTGCTTTAACAGGAAGTAATGGAAAAACGACTACGAAAGAATTGATTCATGCTGTGCTTTCTAAAAAATTCGAAACGGTTGCAACTTTTGGAAACCTCAACAACCATATTGGTGTTCCTCTAACTTTACTAAAAATGAATCACAATACCGAAATGGGTATTGTTGAAATGGGCGCCAATCATAAAAGTGAAATAGCGTTTTTATGTAACATCGCTTTTCCTGATTATGGTTTAATAACCAATTTCGGAAAAGCACATCTGGAAGGTTTTGGAAGTATTGAAGGCGTTATTGAAGCAAAATCAGAACTGTACAAACATCTTATAAACCATAACAAAACCATGTTTGTAAACTCAAGCGATTCTATTCAACTAGAGAAAAGTCAAGAAGCTACTACCGTTTCTTTTGGTCAAAACAAAACTGATAATTACATTATTCATTTTGTAAGCGCACAACCTAATGTTACTGTTCGTTTTAATAATATTGAAATAAACAGCCAACTTATTGGCGATTATAATTTCAATAACATAGCAGTTGCTATTGCCATTGGCGCCTATTTTAAGGTAGATGAAAAACTTATAAAAGAAGCAATTGAAAACTATACTCCAAAAAACAACAGGTCTCAAATTGTTAAAAAAGGAAATACTGAAATTATTTTGGATGCCTATAATGCCAATCCGTCAAGTATGACAGTAGCCTTGCAAAATTTTGGGAAATTAGAAACTACAAACAAGGTCGCTATTCTTGGAGATATGTTCGAGTTAGGTACAGATGCCAAAAAAGAACATTTAACAATTGCGACATTGGCAAATTCATTACCTATTTCAAAAATTATTTTTATAGGAGAAAATTTTCATAATGCCCTTCCAATTGGCCATGAAACGTTTAAAACCTTCAACGATTTTAAAGAACAATTCAATTTGAAAAGTTTAGAAGACGCCACCTTACTCATTAAAGGATCTCGAGGTATGGCTTTAGAGCGTATTTTAGATTTATTCTAATAGCTTATTCAATTGTATAATTATTATATTTATCTTTCATAGAACCTAATTTAAACAACAACTCATGAAACTAATTCGCACGTTATTTCTTTCACTTTTTGTTTTATCAATAACAGGATGCAAAACATCGCAGTCAACTATTACAGCTGAAGTAAAACTTCCTGTTTTTGAAAAATTAGCTTCCATAAAAAATGTTGTAGTCATCGAAAAAAGAGATGCTGTTAGTCATTTTAATGAAAATTATGAAATTTGGTTCGAACAGCCCATAGATTATAACGACCTTTCTAAAGGCACCTTTAAACAACGCGTGCTTTTAGGTTATGAAAATGCAACGCAACCAGTTATCGTGGAGCTTCAAGGTTATGGCATTGGCACTGAGAAAGCTGGAGAACTAGCTAGCCATTATAAAGCGAACCAGTTAAACATTGAACATAGATACTTTAATAATTCGAAACCAGAGAGCATCGATTGGAATACGCTTACTGTAGAAAATGCCGCTAAAGATCAAGCAAGAATTATTGATGCTATAAGGGATGCGTTATTTCCAAATGCTAAATTTATTTCTACAGGAATCTCTAAAGGATGTCAAACAACCATGTTACATCGAAGATATTTTCCAGAAAATGTGGATGCCTGTGTTTGTTATGTTGGCCCTTTGAATTATGAACGTGAAGACCCTAGAGTTTATGAGTTTTTGAACAATGTAAGTACACAAGAGAATAGAGATAAAGTAAAAGCTTTTCAAAACTTATGCTTTGAAAATAGAGACGCACTTTTAGAAATGATGAAAGCCTCTGCCGTTGAAAAAAACATGTCTTGGGAATTTGGCGTAGATAAAGCTATCGATTATACCATACTTGAATATTCATTTGCCTTTTGGCAATGGGGAGTTCCAACAGAAAGCATTCCTACAGAAAATGCTACTACCCAACAGATTTACGATCATTTAATTAATGTGGTTGGCTATGGTTTTTATGAAGAAAAAGGGGTTCAAGGTTTGCAACCATACTTTTGGGCTGCATTAACGCAACAAGGTATTTATGGTTATGAAACAGCGCCTTTTAAACAATATTTAAACACCGAAGAAATTTACACATTCGAATGGGCTTTCCCTGAAGGCATTTCAAAACCATACGATTTAGCACCTATGTTGGAGGTTCAAGCTTTTCTAGATAATTCTGCGGAAAACATGCTATTTATTTATGGTGAATATGATGCTTGGAGTGCAACAGCTGTAGAGCTAAAAGATGATGCTTCAGATAGAGAAGTCTATAAATTTGTCCAACCACAAGGAAGTCATACCACCAGAATAAAAAGCTTTAGTCCAGAAAGTCAGAAAGAAATTTACGCTATTATTGATGGCTGGTTAAAAGAATAAGTAATTTGAATAAGTATTTCTATTTAGATACTATATTATCCAATATTGATACCATTTTCACTGATGTTCCGCCAAAATGTAATTAGAATTCAAATTTTGGTTACTTTTAATCTATGGATCATATTTTACAAATTGGAGACTCTTTTATAGAGCAAAACACTATTTTTTCTGAATTAATTCTAGAATTAAAACAGAGTTTCTCTAACAATAATGTCATTGTTCCCTTACGCCATCATCACGATTTTCCAAATCCTGAAGTCAGCGCAGACTCGACACTTTTATTAATGCCAGCATGGAATCCGAGTAAAATTGCTGGTGTAAAAATTGTTACAGTAAGCCCAGAAAATAGTCAGTTTGGATTACCTTCCATTCAAGGCACCTATATTTATTTTGATGCTTTAAAAGGAACTGTAAAGGCTATTATGGAAGCTAAAAGTTTAACTGTTAAACGAACAGCAGCAGCATCTGCTTTAGCTTCATCTTATTTATCTAGGAAAGATTCAAAATCCATGTTAATGATTGGCACTGGAGCCTTATCTATAAATCTAATTAAAGCACACGCTTCGGTTAGACCAATTGAAAACGTCTTTATTTGGGGTAGAAATTTCAAAAAAGCTGAAGCAATTGCTAAAGAGCTTAAAAATGAAAAATTCAACGTTTACCCTATTAAAACCATTGAAGAAAAGATTTCAGAAGTCGATATTGTTTCTTGTGCTACATTATCTAAAACGCCTTTAGTTTTAGGTGCCTATTTAAAATCCGGGCAGCATTTAGATTTAGTAGGCGCATACAAACCAGACATGAGAGAAGCGGATGATGACACCATCAAAAAAGCTTCCATCTTTATTGATACCTTTCAAGGTGGCTTAAAAGAAAGTGGAGATATTGTTATTCCTTTAAAAAATGGGACTCTTCAAGAAAAAGATATTAAAGCAGACCTATTTCAGCTTTGCTCCAATCAAAAATCGGGAAGACAAAATAAAGATGAAATCACCTTTTTTAAGTCTGTTGGTCATTCATTGGAAGACTTAACTGCAGCTACTTACTATTATAATAAATTTAAAAATGACTAACACCTATCAAAATATCCTAAGTAAAACCGATTTTAAACCAAATAAAAATTGGCTTCAAATTAAAACAATTGATATGCATACAGGGGGCGAACCACTTCGTGTTATTGTTGATGGTTTCCCAGAATTAAAAGGGAATTCCGTTTTAGAATATCGCAAATATTGTCTTAAAAATTTTGATCATTTACGAACAGTTTTAATGTTTGAACCCCGTGGACATGCAGATATGTATGGCTGTATTTTAACACCTCCAAATGATGATGAAGGCGATTTTGGGATTATCTTTTTACACAATGAAGGCTACTCAACCATGTGTGGACATGCCATTATAGCCATTTCAACTTTGGCGGTCGAAATGAATTGGATAGCCGTAAAAGAAGGAGAAAACATTTTAAAAATTGATGCGCCTTGTGGTAGAATTACTTCCTTTACGCAAGTTGAAAAAGGCCAAGTAACGAGTGTAAAGTTTCATTGTGTACCAAGTTTTGTTGTTGGTTTAGACAGAAAGGTCCAAGTAAATGGCCTAGGAGAAGTAACTTATGATTTGGCTTATGGCGGTGCTTTTTATGCTTATGTAGATTTGGCAAAAAACAATTTTGACTTCAATTTAAAACCAGAATCTTATCGTTCTTTAATTACAAAAGGCATGGACATTAAACATGCTGTCATGGAAAATGATAAAGAGATTCTTCATCCATTTGAGGAAGATTTAAGTTTTCTTTATGGCACCATTTTTATAGATAATAGTAAACAAGAAAATGGAGTAGATAGTAGAAATGTGTGCGTTTTTGCAGAAGGCGAAGTCGATAGATGCCCTACAGGATCTGGTGTTTCCGGAAGAATGGCTATTCATAAAGCTAGAAATGAAATAAATTACGGAGACAAAATGACCATAGAAAGTATTACAGATTCTGTGTTTACTGGCTCTATTCTTTCAGAAGAAAATTACGGTCCGTTCAAAGCGGTCATTCCACAAGTAGAAGGAACCGCTTATATTACAGGAATGCACACCTTTGTAATTGACCCGAATGACCCAATGAAAGATGGATTTATTTTAAGATAAGGATTTCATCAACGCTTCAATCTCTTCGATTTCTATTGGCATAGCTTCGGTTAGATTGAAGTTTCCATCTTTGGTAATCAAGTAATCGTTTTCTAATCTGCAACCAATACCTTCTTCTGGAATGTAAATTCCTGGTTCGCAAGTTAAAACCATTCCAGCTTCCAATGGTTTAGAATACAAACCAACATCATGAATATCCAACCCAATATGATGAGCCGTTCCATGCATGAAATATTTTTTATATAATGGCTTTTCAGAATTCTGATTTGCAACATCAATTGCATCTAAGAGACCTAATTTTATAAGTTCTGCTTCAACAAGTTTTGCCATTTGAGCTTCATAATCTGAAGGCAGAATTCCTGGTTTCAACAACTTACTTCCTTCTTTTAAACAGTATAAAACGGAGCTGTAAACTTCTTTTTGTCTTTTAGAAAATGTCCCGTTTACAGGAAAACACCTAGTTGTATCGCTGTTATAATTCGCATAACAAACGCCAAAATCTAGAAGAATCATCTCCCCATTTTCACACACATCATCATTCGTATTATAATGAAGTGCGCAGGCGTTTTTCCCGGAAGCGATAATAGGTTTAAAAGCGTGACGCGTGGCTCCAGATTTTATTAAATTATAAGATAATTCAGCTTCAAGTTCAAACTCCTTCATATCAGGCTTGCATGCCTTCAAAACACGCTTAAAAGATTCAACACTAATATCTGCTGCTTTTTGCATCATGGCAATTTCTTCATCAGATTTAATAAGTCTTAAATCTCGAGTAATTTTTGCCACACGATAATAGTCATGCAAAGGATATTTTTCCTTGCACCAAATTATCATTCTATCTTGTTGTGTTTGTTGATTGAAGGTTACACGTTTAATATGTTCGTTGTGCCCAAGATAAATGCCATCAGCATCAAAAGCCATGAGTTGCAAGACTTTTTCAAAATCATGAACCCACTCTACTCGTGAAATTCCTGAAATATCTGCAGCTTGTTCCTTGCTTAACTTATCGCCATCCCAAATTTTAACTTGCTCGTTTGTTTCCTTAATAAACAAAATCTCGCGATTCTCTCTTTTATAGGCATTAGGATACATTACCAAAATGGTTTCTTCTTGATCGATACCACATAAATAAAACAAATCGTTATTCTGGGTAAACCCCATGACATCGTCTGCATTGTTATGTTTCACATCATTGGATGTAAGAATGGCTAAAGAATTAAATGACATTTTTTTACTAAAATGAATTCTATTTTTAATAAATAGCTTATTTGAAATTTGATTATATCTCATGTTTAAAATTTTCTATCTGGATGAAATGGATTGATGTTTAATGTTGTTTTTTTATCTGAAATAATTTCAGATATTAATTTTCCGGTTGCAGACCCCATACTTAAACCCATCATGGCATGACCTGTTGCAATGGTTAAGTTTTTACATTTTGAAGATTTTCCAATATATGGCAAACCATCTGGAGAAACAGGTCGTAAACCTGAAGCTACATCGTTTTTTTCTTCTTGAGTAAGTGTTATTTCTGGATAAAAACTTGATGCAGCTTTAGCAATCGCCTCTACTCGAACTTTATTGATGTTGTCGTTTATTCCAGCAATTTCCATGGTTCCTGCAAAACGAGTAAAACCATTCATTGGAGTTACAGCCACTTTAGCTTCAGCTAAAATGGAAGGAATAGTAATTCCTGTATCTTGCGTTGTATTTATCCGATAACCTTTTCCTGCTTGAAGCAACAACTTTAAGCCTAATTTTTTACTTAATAAGGAACTCCAAGACCCAGCCGACAAAACAAATTCATCTGCTTTTAAGGTTTGATTATTCGTTTTAACAGCTTCTATTTTTTCATTATTTACGACTAAATCTTCCACCTTTTCATTTGGAAAAAACCGAACGCCAACTGCTTTTAAATGCGCTTTCATCTCGGTCATAAATTCCTGAGGCGTCATATGAGAGTCACACTTAAAATAAGTGGCTCCTTTAATATTAAAAGTGGCATTTGGCTCTAAAGCTTTTAATTCTTCTTTGCTAATTTCACTAACGTCTAAACCTTCACGTTTTGCTAAATGTGCCATTTCAATTTCTTCCTCAAGCATCTTATCTGTTTGACACAACATAAGCAAGCCTTTCTTCTGGTAATGAAAATTAAAATTTTCATCCCGCTTAATATCATCATATAAATCCTGACTCCATAAAGCAATTCCTTTAATAGCAGGAATAGCTCTTTTAACATGATTGGCATCACAAGATTTATTGAACGCCAATGTCCATTTAATAAAATCGGTATTCAAACGTGGTTTTATATATAACGGACTTGCCGAATTCAGCATCCATTTTAAACCTTTTTTCATAACTCCAGGAGCCGATAATGGCACTAAATGGCTTGGCGACAAATACCCTGCATTGACATAAGAAGCTCCTGTATCCATGTTAGACTGATCTATAATAGTTACTTGATGTCCTTCCTTTTGAAGGTAGTATGCAGAACATAAACCAATGATGCCTCCGCCTATAATTATAATGCTTTTTGACATTTAACTTCTTATTTTAAACTTATTACAGATTAAAAAACTAATTATTCTATGTTTCCTTTTTTAATACGATCTACTGTTATAATTCGAAATGTATTTGAATTTACTGTGATTTTAATATTATACTCGATGTTTGTAATATAAAAATTCTTTCCTTTCTTATTGAAGTACGCTATATCTGTTTCTGCTAAGACCTTCTTAATAAGCGCTTCACTTTCTTCTTTGGAAAAATTAGTGCCTAATTTCTTATTTATCCTTTTATAAACAAGTTCCGTATAACAATGATTTTTTAAAATGTCTTCCTTGTTTATTTTCATAGTAATAATGCGAAAGCGTTATACTTGTTTATTGAGATTCCCAATCAAGTTGGGAGTAATTTAATTCTTCGAATTAAATTACCTGAAAACCTAAAGCATACGGGTCATCTTCAGTATCTATAGTAATAGTATTATGTCCAAAAACTTTTGCCCAACCTTGGATGCTAGGAAGAATTGCTAATTTCCCATCTAAAGTAGTTTCTTTTTCAACACGTCCAACAAATTTACTTCCAATAAAACTCTCATGAATATAATCTTCTCCAACTTTCAATTGTCCTTTGGCATGTAATTGTGCCAATCTTGCTGAAGTTCCTGTTCCACACGGACTTCTATCGATAGCTTTGTCGCCATAAAAAACAGCATTTCTGCCATGCGATGCCGGATCGATTGGAGTTCCGGTCCAAAGCATGTGTGTGACATCTCGAATGGTTTCATTTTCTGGATGAATAAATAAAGTTGGATATTTTTCATTGATCCGTTGTCTAACTACTTGCGAATATTGAATGATTTTTGAAGCAGAAAAATCCTGAACTCCAGAGAAATTTTTCTGTGGATCTACAATGGCATAATAATTTCCACCATAAGACACATCGAATGTAATTTCTCCCAATTCGGGACAATCAACCGTTAAACCTTCCGCCGCTAAATAACTTTTCACATTAATTAGTTTTACCCAATCGACTTTAGTTCCTGTTTGTTGATATTCAATTTCTACCAATCCAGCCGGAGCTTCCATTCTAATTTTTCCTGGAATTTTTGGAATAACTAAACCTTCTTCAATAGCAATGGTAATGGTTCCAATAGTTCCGTGTCCACACATGGGCAAACAACCTGAGGTTTCAATAAACAGAATGGCAAAATCGTTTTCTGGATGGTGTGGTGGATATAAAATACTACCACTCATCATATCGTGACCACGAGGTTCAAACATGAGACCTTTACGGATCCAATCGTACTCTTTTAAAAAATGCTGACGCTTTTCGCTCATGGTATTTCCAACCAAGTCTGGACCACCATGTTTTATAACTCTAACCGGGTTTCCACAGGTATGCGCATCGATACAAACAAATGTGCTTTTATTCATTTTTAACAGCTTCTATATAACTATTTACTCTTTGTTCCATAATAGATAAGGTTACTGTTCCTTCTCCTAAAATGACTTCGTGAAACTCTCGAATATCGAATTTATCTTGTAATTCAGTTTCAGCTCTTTCACGTAATTCTCTAATTTTTATTTCGCCTATTTTATAGGAAATAGCTTGTGCTGGCCAAGAAATATATCTATCCGTTTCGGTAGTCACTTCGTGAATAGACAAAGCTGTATTTGAAGCCAAATAATCTAGAACTTCTTGCCTAGTCCAGCCCATGGCGTGAACTCCAGTATCGACAACCAATCTACAGGCTCGCCACATTTCATAAGTTAACTGACCAAATTTCTCGTAAGGTGTTGTGTAAATCCCCATTTCATCGGCTAAATATTCGGAGTATAAACCCCAACCTTCCCCATAAGCAGAAAGGTATAAGTTTCTTCTAAACTCTGGAATGGAATCACCTAATTCGTTGTTTAAAGAGATCTGTAAATGATGCCCTGGAACAGCTTCGTGCGCAGTTAAAGCGGGAATAGTATATAAGGTTCTACTTGGTAAATCATAAGTATTCACCCAATAAAATCCTGCCGTTTTATCATTGTCTGACCCTGAATATCTTCCTCCAGTATATTTTGGTGCAATAGCGGCAGGAACAGGAACAACGCCATATGGTTTTCTTGGTAAGGTTTTAAAATATTTTGGTAACTCACCGTCTATTCTTTTAGAAATATCACGAGCAAACATCATTAATTCTTTAGGCGTTTTTGCGTAAAACTGTGGATCGGTTCGAAGAAATGCTAGAAAATCTTCAAAACTTCCTTCAAATTCCAATTCGTCAATAATGACTTGCATTTTGCCTTTAATTCTAGCCACTTCCTTTAACCCTATTTGATGGATATCTTCGGCTGTATATTGATTGCTTGTGGTAAAATAATTAATTCTATTTTGATAAAAAGCTTCGCCATTGGGTGTAGATGTGATGCCTAATTTTTTACGAGAATTTGGAAAATACTCGATTTCAAAAAAATCTTTAATCTTTTGATATTGAGCAACCACATTGTTTTCAATACTGAGTTTAACAACTGTCAAAACACTGTCTTTTTGCTGCTTAGTAAGACTTTCAGGCAAGGTATTAAAAGGTAGATAAAAGTCGCTTTTAGTATAATCATCAACAAGATGTTTATTATACGTAAAACTATAGTCACCAAAAACAGCTTTTGGTTGCGACATGCCTTCTTTCACGCTTTCCTTTAGAAGTGCTAAATTATAATCTACCGTTTTTGGTAAATCGTTTAATTGGACTAAATATTCTTTTACATCTTCATAATCTGCAAAAGTGATATTTGCCATATTGCTTAAATTTAAATGAAAAGCAGATTCTGAAGTAATCGTATTGAGATAGGTTTTAAAGGTATTTGTATCGATTTTATCTTGTAAGACAAATTGTAACAATTCCAAGGAAATAGTCTCAGATTCCGATAGCGTTTCTTCATTCACTTTTGAAAGTTCTTGCTGAAGTTCCTCTGCAAAATCTGCTTCCTTTTGATAATATGCAATGGTATTTTCTACTGATTCATTTCGTTCAAAATCGTATTCTCTTTCAGTTTCATATGTTTTAATAATATCTTCCAACAATACTTCTGAAGAATTATTTTCAGGGACTTCTTTTTTACAAGCTATAAAACTGCACAAAAAAAAGAGGGTTAAAAGTTTTGAAACTTTCATAGAATTAGATAGTATCTGTGGTTTGCTTGTTATTTACTGAACGTGAAATATTTAATGGGTTTTCATTCTTTAATTCATTTGGCAACAAATTATTTGGCCAATCTTGATAACTAAAAGGTCTTACCCAACGTTTGATGGAATTAATACCAACTGCCGTAAATCGGCTATCCGTTGAAGCTGGATATGGACCACCATGAACCATGGACGGGCAAACCTCAACCCCTGTTGGCACACCATTGTAAATGATACGACCTACACGATTTTGTAAAGCATCAATAACTTTAGGATAATGAGTTGCTTCATTTTCATCGGCAATTAAAGTTCCTGTTAACTGTCCTTCAAGTTTTGAAATAATCTGTTCTAATTGTTCGGCACTTTCACATTGAACAACCATAGAATAAGGCCCAAAAACTTCTTGATGTAATGATGTATTATTTAGAAAAGTAGCCCCTTCAACTGTAGTTACCGTTTGTCTAGCATAATTTGATTTTACATCTGAACTATAATCGGCAACAACGGTTAATTCGGGCTGAGACAATGCTTTTTGTTTGTTACGCTCATAAGCTCCAATAATATTTGGATGCAACATGCAAGTAGGTTCTATTTTTATAATTTCATTGGATAAATTTTGAATAAAATGTGATAAACTGTCACCTTTAATTCCTAATAGCAAACCAGGGTTGGTACAAAACTGACCTGTTCCTACCATAATAGATCCAGCATAGGTTTTTGCTAGCGCTTCACCTCTACTCTTTAAAGCTTCTGGCAAAATAACTACGGGATTGATGCTTCCCATTTCAGCAAATACTGGAATCGGTTCTTCACGTGTTGCTGCTAAATCGTACAAAGCTCGACCTCCACGAATACTTCCGGTAAAACCTACTGCTTTAACTCCAGGATGAGAAACCAATTGTGTTCCTACATCTATTCCACTACTATTTATATTTGAAAACACCCCATTTGGCATGCCTGTTTTTTCTGCGGCTTTGATAATTGCCGAAGCTACTAATTCGCCAGTTCCTGCATGCATAGGATGTGATTTTACAATAACTGGGCAACCTGCTGCAAAAGCGGCGGCTGTATCTCCTCCAGCTGTCGAATATGCCAAAGGAAAATTACTAGCTCCAAAGACTACTATAGGACCTAATGGCACCATCATTTTTCTTATATCAGATTTTGCCATAGGCTGTCTCTCCGGTTGCGCCGTATCTATGGTAGCTTCTACCCAAGACCCTTCTTGAACTAATTCGGCAAAGGCACGCAATTGGCCAACTGTTCTGCCTCTTTCGCCCATGGCACGACCTTCTGGTAAACCTGTTTCAGAACAATAAGTTTTTATTAATTTGGAATCTAACGCTAAAATTTCGTCTGCAATCGCATTTAAAAAAGCCGCTTTCTCTTTCCCAGAAGTACTTCTAAATGTTTTAAATGCATTTGAAGCCATTGAGACTGCTTCATCTATTTCTTCTTTTGTTGCTTCGGTATAAATAGGATTGTTTTCAATATTCAACTGCGGATTAAAAGTTTTATACGTTTTAATTCCTTTTGCTGAAAGTTGATTTCCTATATAATTTTTTCCTGATATCATGTTATAAATTTTTATAATCTGGTAGTGTTGGTCTGTTTTTCAAACTATCTTCTATCACTTTTAATACGTGTTTACGCTCCTCTCCAAAAAGTGGTAATCTTGGCTCCCGAACGTTTTCTGTACCAATACCAGTGGCTACTTCTGCCAATTTAATATTCTGTACTAATTTAGGGTTAATATCTAACTCTAACAAAGGCATGAACCATCTATAAATGTCAAGAGCTTCTTTTATTCTGCCAGCTTTTTGAAGTTCGTAAATAGCCACAGTCTCTGCTGGAAAAGCACAAACCAAACCTGCTACCCAACCATCTGCTCCTAACAACAAACTTTCTAGAGCTATAGTGTCTACACCAGTCATGATCTTTAAACGATCTCCAAAACGATTTTTAATTCTAGTAATATTTGTAGTATCTCTAGTAGATTCTTTAACAGCTTCAATATTATCGCATTTTAAGAGCTCTTCGAACATGTCTAAGGTGACTTCAATTTTATAATCGACTGGATTGTTATAAACCATAATTGGTAACGACGTATTATTAGCCACTGCTTTAAAATATTCTACAGTTTCTCTATCTCCAGATTTATATCTCATGGGAGGCAACATCATAAGCCCTTTTGCTCCATCTTCTTCCGCTTTTTGAGCAGCATGAATAGCTGCTTTGGTAGCTTGTTCGGCAATGTTTATGAACACAGGAACCTTCCCTTGAACAATATCTACGGTAGTTCTTGTTAAAATACGTTTTTCTTCATCTAATAACGTACTAGCTTCACCTAAGGTACCTCCAAGAACAATCCCGTGAACTCCGGCTTCTAATTGTGCGTTGATATTAACCTCGAACATTTTTAAATCCAATTCATCTGCATGGTTGAACTTAGTAGTAACTGCTGGCATGATGCCTTTCCATTGAATACTCATAATTTGCTTTTTTTAATTATCACAAATTTAATTAAGAATGGCATTGAATATTAACCTGACATTATCCAATTATAATACTATATTATCTTATTATTATCAAAAATGCTAATAATTGCTTAATTTTGTACTCAAAATTAGCTTATAATGAAAGTACTACCTTTTAAAATTCCTAAACCAGAAGGTTCCAACTTAGTTTATCAAGTAGATCTGGAACCTTATTTTTATAATAAGTTACATCAGCATGAAGAAATTCAAATAAGTTATATCGTTAGTGGGGAAGGCACTTTAATTGTAGGTGACACCATTAATTATTATAAAACAGGGGATATTCTTATTTTGGGAAGTCAATTACCACATGTATTTGAAAGCGATCAAGAGAAGCACAGTCAATCGCATATGCAAACGCTTTTTTTTACCGAAAGCAGTTTTGGAGAAGGCTTCTTTGGATTAGAGGAATTAATAGAATTACAAGTTTTCTTCAAGCAAGCCAAACATGGATTTAAAGTCAATTCTAATCAAATTGAAATAATAGCTCTATTTAATCGAATTGAATTGTCTTCAAAACTGGATAGATTTACCATTTTATTACATCTTTTAAAAATTCTTTCTATTAGTGACTATAAGAGTTTATCATCTTTTATATATGAAAAAAATTATTCTCTAGTTGAAGGTGAACGCATGCGGGATGTTATTGAATATACCATGTCTCATTACGAAAAAGACGTTACCCTAGAATCGGTTGCTAATGTGGCTAACATGACGAAAAACGCATTTTGCAAATATTTCAAAAAATACACAAATAAAACCTATGGGAAATTTTTAAATGAATTACGCATAGAACATTCCTGCAAGCTCATGCTATCTGGAAAGAACCTTACTATTTCTGATGTTGCATTTAAAGTGGGATTCAACAATATTTCAAATTTTAATAGACAGTTTAAAAAAGTGAAACATAAAACACCTTTAATTTTCAAGAACGAAAATTTTCATATTAAAAAAGAATAAAAGAAGTGTTACATAACCCTGAACGAAACCGCTTCTTCAAATACAAAATCCAAATGGCAGTAGCAATTTGTTCTTTTTTTATTTCCTCTGATTCCAAAATAAATTTTGAATTTCGAATAAAAGTAATAAAAGAGGGATTACATATCCCTGGTCGAAACCGCTCCTGCAAATATAAAATTCAAATTGCAGTAGCAATTTGGTCTTTTTTTATTTCCTCTGATTTCTAAAATAAATTTTGAATTCCGAATAAAAGTAATAAAAGAGGGATTACATATCCCTGGTCGAAACCACTCCTGCAAATATAAAATCCAAATTGCAGTAGCAATTTGGACTTTTTTTATTTCCTCTGATTTCAAAATAAATTTTGAAATCAGAGGAAATAAAAAAATCCACACTAAAAGTGTGGATTTCCTATTTGATGTGGGCGATGAGGGATTCGAACCCCCGACCCTCTGGGTGTAAACCAGATGCTCTGAACCAACTGAGCTAATCGCCCTCTGTAATTGGATTGCAAATATACACCCCTTTTTGAATCTACAAAAGGTTTTTTGAAAAATTTTTAAATTATTTCTGCAACAACAAAAGTACTGCCTCCAACATAAATTAAATCGGTATCTCTTGCGTGTTTTTTCGCGCTTTTTAAAGCCTCATTTACACTTAGATAGCTCGAACCTTTAAAGCCGAACGCCTTAAATTGCTGTTCCAACAAATTGATGTCCATTCCGCGAGGAACATCTGGTTTGCAAAAGTAATAAGTGGCTTTTTTGGGTAAAATGTCTAAAATAGAAATAAGATCTTTATCACTAACTACTCCAAACACCATATGTAAGTCGCTAAATTTCTCTTCCGCCAATTGTTTAACTACATAATTTAGTCCTTCTCTGTTGTGAGCTGTGTCGCAAATTATTCTAGGTTGCTCTTGCAATATTTGCCATCTTCCCTGCAAACCTGTGTTTTTTACAACCTGAAGCAACCCGTTTTGAATTTGCTTTTTTGAAATCAAAAAGGACTTAGATTTGAGAACTTTAATAGTTTGTAAAACTGTTTTAATATTTTTCCGCTGATAATTGCCTTTTAAATCGCTTGAATAAACTTCATCAATTAAAACATCTGCAAAATAAATATCCGATTGATTTTTCTTAGCCATTTTAGTAAAAACAACCATTGTTTCTTGCTGTGTTTCACCAATAACCACAGGAACATGTGACTTTATAATACCTCCTTTTTCAAAAGCAATAGCTTCTAAGGTATTTCCTAAGAACTGGGTATGATCGAAACCAATATTAGTAATGACAGAAACTTCAGGAGTAATAATGTTTGTAGAATCTAATCTCCCTCCCAAACCAACTTCAATAACAGCGATGTCCACTTTTTGTTTTGCAAAATAATCGAAAGCCATGCCTGAAGTCATTTCAAAAAAAGATAAGCTATGAGCCTCTAAAAATGTCTTATTTCGTTTAATAAACTCGCGTACAAAAGCTTTGCTTACTACCGTTCCGTTAATTCTTATCCTTTCTCTAAAATCTTTTAAATGTGGTGAAGTAAACAATCCCACTTTATAGCCCGCTTCCTGCAATATGGAAGCCAACATGTGACTTGTAGAACCTTTTCCGTTGGTTCCGGCTACATGAATTGTTTTAATATGATGTTCTGGATTTTTTAGATGCGCAGCAAATAACAAGGTATTATTTAAATCTGCTTTATAAGCCGATTTCCCTTGTCGTTGATACATTGGAAGCTGAGAAAACATCCAACTAACGGTATCTTGATATGTCATTATAATTGTTATTGACCTAAATTGAAGTTTACTTTTACAAAACCAATTTGCTTGGTTGGTGCATTATTATCTGCTCTCCATTTATGTGATAAAGCAATTTTTTTTGCTGGTTCCAATAAGCAAGAAGCTGTATTGGTTGTTCCCTTAACACCAGGAATGGCCTCTATAACATCGCCATTTCTATTGACAACAATCTTTACGATTACCATACCAGATTCGTTACAGTCTTGTTTAAAAACTTTTTTTGAAGGCGTTCCTCGTCCTTTTAAACCATACCCAACGCCTCCACTACCAGATCCAGGTTCACCAAAATAACTTGTGGCATAGGGATCTCCATCTAACTGACCTTTATCTCCTGCTTTATTGTCATTGCCTTCACCTCCAGATTGTTGACCTTCAGATTTACTAACCCCGCCAATTAAAGCATCCAGTTTTTTCTTTTTGGCATCTTTTTCAGCCTGTTCCTTGGCTTTTTTATCTGCCTCGGCTTTCGCCTTAGCATCCGCATCAGCTTTGGCCTTAGCGTCAGCATCAGCTTGAGCCTTGGCTTTCGCATCCGACTCTTTTTTGGCTTTTGCGTCAGCGTCCTTTTTCTTTTTTATGGCAATAGATTCAGCATTATCATCCGTTAAAACATCCTCTGCTTTCGTTTTTGAAGATGCCGCTTCTGGTTGTTTCTGTTCTGGTTGCTTAACGGCTTCCTGTGGCTGTTCTATAACTTCCCTTGGTTCAGATTTGATAGGTTTTGCAGGTTGTATATCTCCACTTCCAAAATCGGTGGTCCCAAAATTTACAGCTATGCCATATTCTTCTGGCGGATCCATATATTCCGTACCAACTATAAACAATAACAAAATAATCAACACCGCGATTAGCGCGGTAATTTTTGCTGAATTACGTTCATGTATGGTTTCGAAATATTTCATGTTCTTACTTATTATTTACCAATAGTCTTGTTAAAGATCCAAAAATTCAATTCCCAATGCATTTAGATATTGGACATAGATCTTTCATAAAACTAATTGGGTTTCACTGCTAAAATAACCTTAAACTTATTTCTGTTAGCAATATCCATAACCTTTACTACATGTTCTACGGGAACAGATTTCTCTGCTCTTAAAACTAAAGTTGGTTTATCTTCTGTAGATAATGCCGCAATTAATTCAGATTCTAAGACACTTTCGCCAACACGTTTTTGATCTATATAATAAGTCAAATCTTTTTTAATACTTACGGACACCGACTTCTTGTTTTCTGTTTTTCCACTAGCTGTAGGTAATAAAATATCTATAGCATTAGTGGTTACCAAAGTGGATGCAAGCATAAAAAAGATAAGTAACAAAAAGACAATATCTGTCATAGAAGACATATTGAACTCTGGTGTTACTTTATTTCTTCCTCTTAAATTCATTAAATTGGTTCGTTTAAGTGATCTAAAAATTCTAATGAATTAGCTTCCATTTGATATACAACTTTATCGGTCTTTACTACCAAATGGTTATAAGTAATGTATGCTATAATACCAACAATTAAACCTCCAACAGTTGTTGTCATAGCTGTATATAATCCATCGGCTAATAATTTAATATCTATTTGACCTCCTGAATTTGCAATTTCGAAAATGGATAAAATCATTCCAATTACAGTACCTAGAAATCCAATCATAGGCGCTGCACCAGAAATGGTGGCAAGAACACTCACATTTTTCTCCAGACCATAAATTTCTAAACGTCCCGCATTTTCAATAGCTGTATTGATATCTTCTAGAGGTTTTCCGATTCGAGAAATACCTTTGCTTATCAATCTTGAAACAGGAGAATTAACTTGAGCACATAATACCTGAGCCGAATCTATTTTACCATTAGAGACATGGTCTTTAATTTGGTTCATAAAATTGGCATCTATCTTGGAGGCTGCTTTAATAGCAAACAAGCGCTCAAAATAAATATAAGTGGCAACAATTAACAATACAAACAAGATGGTCATAATAATCATCCCAGCTGTTCCTCCGCTCGTTATCAACTCGATTATGGACAATGTTTTTTCTACAGGCTCGACATCAGTCAGTAGCTCTGCTCCTTCTTGAGCATCTTGTAAAAATAAGTTCATCATATTTTATTCTATTAGTACGCTTATAACGTTCGTTTATATTTTAAATTATACTTAAAAAATAGTTCTAGTAAACATAAAGGCAATCGAGCCTACTAGGAAGCCAATTAAAGCCAACCAAGATATTTTCTTTAAATACCAGAAAAAGTCTATTTTCTCCATTCCCATGGCAACAACTCCGGCGGCTGAACCAATAATTAACATACTTCCTCCTGTTCCTGCAGAAAAGGCAATAAAATGCCATAACTCATTATCGATAGGTTCTGTGAACATCCCTAAACTAGCTGCTACTAAAGGCACATTATCGATAACTGCCGATCCCACTCCTAATAATAACACCACTAAATCTGAAACGCCTGCATGGTGCAATTCTGTTCCTAACATTGGCATATTATCTTGTAAACTTGTAGCAAAACCAAATAAAATCCCAAGAGATTCTAAAGCGGCAACAGCCATTAAAATTCCTAGAAAGAAAAGTATACTAGGCAACTCTATTTTAGCTAACGAAGCATGTACAGGGCTATGATGTCCTTCGTGATCTGAAGCTTCAGAGCAATCATCGCCATCATAAGATAAAGCGAATTTAGAATTACTGTACAGTTCCGCAAATATGGCCACAACACCTAATGCTAACATCATCCCCACATAAGGAGGTAAATGTGTAATGGTTTTAAAAATAGGAACGGAAACAATTCCTCCCAATCCTAAATACAACATCGTTGCACTGTATTTACTTTTAGGTTTATCATTTTTATCTTCTTCAACATTTTCTAAATTCCCCTTAAATGCTGGTAAAAATGAAGCAATAAAAGTTGGAACCAACATACATAATAGTGATGGTATAAATAGGTATACAAATAAGTGTCCTGTTGTTACTTTTTTACCAATCCACAACATGGTAGTTGTAACATCTCCAATTGGAGACCAAGCACCTCCTGCATTTGCAGCAATAACTATCAGTCCAACATACCAGATACGAACACTTTTATCACTAACAAGTTTTTGCAAAATCGATATTAAAACGATAGTAGCTGTTAAGTTATCTATTATAGCTGAAAGAAAAAATGCTAAAAAACCGAAAATCCACAGAATACGTTTTTTACTTTTTGTCTTTACAAAACCTTTAATGGTTGCAAAGCCATCGAAATAATCTATGATTTCAACAATAGTCATGGCTCCCAATAGGAACACCAATATTTCGGCAGTTTTACCAAGATGGTGCAATAAAGTTTCTTCCATTAAATGTAACTTCTCTTCGTGACCTAGAAGGCCGAAATTTTCAAGTAATGTGTGTGTGGAAGAGTCAAACCATTCTGTAAAATGATCTAAACCTAAAGCTATTAAAGCCCAGCAGATAGCCATCATGACTAAAGCAGGGATAAGTTTGTCTATTTTTAGGTTGTGTTCTAAGGTAATAGCTAAATACCCAAGTACAAATACTAATATGATAATTGTTTCCATAAAATTTAACTATTATATAAGTTGTTTTAATGCAATTTCGAATGCGGTTTCGCTAATATCGGTTTTTGATTTGTTTTGATTGTAAACGTTTTGAATGGCTTTCCTAATGGTATTCGAAGTATCATTAAAAATAGCTTCGTCCGTCATTGTAACACGAGCTTCCATGAAATAAGCAAATACGCGAGCCATTCCACAATTAGAAATAAAATCTGGAATGAGACTAACACGCTTATCTGTATGCTCCATAATAGATCCGAAAAATATTTCCTTGTCAGCAAAAGGCACATTGGCACCGCAAGAAATAACTTCCAATCCACTACCTATCAATTGGTCTACTTGATCTCTTGTAATTAATCTGGAAGCAGCACAAGGTGCAAATATTTCTGTTTGCAGTCCCCAGATTTTTTCATTAATTTCATTAAATGGAATCAAATGGTTTGACACAAGTGTATTTCCTGTTTTGGCTAAAAATAAGTTGGTAATTTCTTCAAATGTAAATCCCTCTTCATTTATCAACCCACCAGAAATATCAATTATACCGACCACTTTGGCTCCCATTTGACTTAAATAAAAAGCGGCAGCAGCTCCAACATTTCCAAACCCTTGAACAACGGCTTTTTTCCCTACAACACTGCCTCCATAAATCTCATAATATTGTTTTACAGCTTCGGCGACACCAAATCCTGTAATCATATCTGCAATGGTATATTTTCTTTTAACACTTGGAGAAAAATCAGGATTTTCAATAACCTTAATAACACCTTGCCTCAATTGACCAATTCTATTAATTTTATCTGCTTCCGTAGGTCTAAAATGCCCGTTAAAAACACCTTCTTGTGGATGCCAAACACCACTTTCTTCGGTAATAGGAATTACTTCATGGATTTCATCGACATTTAAATCGCCTCCAGTACCATAATAGCTTTTCAACAAAGGGGAAACGGCTTTATACCAGCGTTCTAAAACGCCTTTTTTTCTTGGATCCTTCGGATCGAAATTTATCCCAGATTTTGCACCTCCAATAGCTGGACCAGAAACAGTAAACTTAACTTCCATGGTTTTAGCAAGAGACAGAACTTCGTTCATATCTAATCCTTTTCTCATTCTAGTTCCTCCACCAGCAGCTCCACCTCTTAAAGAGTTTATAACAGTCCATCCTTCAGCATCCGTTTCTGGATCTTTCCAATTAAAAATAATTTCTGGCTCTTTGGCTTCGTATTTTTGAAGTAATTCTTTCATCTAAGTAATGTGATTTACAAACAAGTGAAAGTCATCGAATAATAAAAATCACAACTAATTGCGAACTATTAACGAGACAATATTTCATTCGGATGGTTATTTAATAAATGTGAAACAAATATAAAAAACTAATAGCCTTTCTTATTAAATTTATAAGAATATTAATGATTAAAAATTATTCCGGAGCTATGGTCTCTTTTTGCTCCAGTAACACTACTCAAACAATTTACTTCTTCCCGTAATTTTAGCACCCCTAGAAAACCAAAAACCAAAGCCTCTTTAAACTCAACCAGCTCATTCTCTGGTATAATTAAACTATTAGAAGTCCTTCCTTCAATTTGTTTTATTAAAAACGAATGGTAAGCACCACCGCCTGTAACCAAGACCTTAGCTTTGGGTTTTTTATTTATTTCCTTTGAAATTTGCATAGCTACATGTTCCACAAATGTTCTTAAAACCGTTTCTACAGGAAGTTGAAAACTATCTATTAAGGGAAAAACGTGCTGATTCACCCATTCTAAGCCTAAAGATTTAGGAGGGTTTTTCTTATAAAAGTCCAAGCTGTTTAATTGATTTAACAGCTCTAAATGGATAATCCCATTAGAAGCAATTAGGCCTTTATCGTCATAATCCAAACCCAATAATGAGACATAATGATTTAAAGCAATATTTACGGGACAAATATCGTATGCTATTCGTTCATTTTTTATTTCAGTTGAAATATTAGCGAAACCACCTAAATTTAGGCAAAAATCAAAATCTGAAAACAACAATTTATCACCTATTGGAACCAAAGGAGCTCCTTGACCTCCAAAAGCAACATCCTGAACTCTAAAATTGCAAACAATGGGTGTTTTTAAAATATCATATATAATAGGTAAATTCCCTATTTGATAAGTCATACCTTTCTCTGGCTGATGCAAGGCTGTATGTCCATGAGAGCAAACGGCGTCTAAGTCTTTAATACCATTTCGTGTAATAAAATCCTGGATAATAGATCCCAAATAGGTTGTATATTCCATATCAATCTCTTGAATATCTTCTAAAGATTTTGAAACCACATGTTTAAGAATATCATACCACTTCTTGGAGTATGGAACCGTAGATGACGAATGTATTTTATAACTCCAATCACCTTCAACATAAGTAAAAGTTAGGTTTACTAAATCCACTCCATCTAAAGATGTTCCGGACATGACGCCAACAATGTGATATTCGGATTTATTCATATCCCGTAAAAATAACAATCCCTTTTGAAAAAATACTAATAAAAAAGTATCTTTGTGCTCTATTAAAAAAAATTACAATTACAGAAAACTATGGATTTTAATCTAACAGAAGAACACATTATGATTCGCGATGCTGCTCGCGATTTTGCACAAACCGAATTACTGCCAGGTGTAATAGAACGCGATAATGCTCAAACATTTCCAGAAAGCTTAGTACGCAAAATGGGAGAACTTGGATTTTTGGGGGTTATGGTAGATCCAAAATATGGTGGATCTGGCATGGATGCAATTTCATATGTGTTAATTATGGAGGAATTATCTAAAATAGATGCTTCGGCCTCTGTTATGGTTTCTGTAAACAATTCATTGGTTTGTTATGGTTTAGAATCTTATGCTAATGAAGCCCAAAAAGAAAAATATCTTACAAAATTAGCTAAAGGTGAAATTATTGGAGCTTTTTGCTTAAGCGAACCAGAAGCAGGTAGTGATGCGACTTCGCAAAAAACAACTGCCATAGATATGGGAGATCATTATTTATTAAACGGTACAAAAAACTGGATTACTAATGGTGGTCGTGCGGGAGTTTACTTAGTAATTGCGCAAACAGATAAAGATAAAGGACACAAAGGAATCAATGCATTTATTCTTGAAAAAGGCATGCCAGGATTCGATATAGGTCCAAAAGAAGATAAATTAGGGATTAGAGGTAGCGATACGCATACCTTACAATTTAACGATGTAAAAGTACCTAAAGAAAACAGAATTGGAGAAGATGGTTTCGGATTTAAATTCGCAATGAAAACACTTTCTGGTGGACGTATCGGAATCGCTGCTCAAGCCTTAGGAATTGCCGCTGGAGCTTATGAATTAGCTTTAAAATATTCTAAAGAGCGTAAAGCTTTTGGTACAGAAATTTGTAATCACCAAGCTATTGCTTTTAAATTAGCAGACATGGCTACCGAAATTGAAGCTGCAAGAATGTTAGTAATGAAGGCTGCTTGGGATAAAGACCAAGGTAACAATTACGACATGTCTAGCGCTATGGCTAAACTTTATGCCTCTCAAGTTGCCATGACTCATACAGTTGAAGCTGTGCAAATACACGGTGGAAACGGTTTTGTAAAGGACTACCATGTAGAACGTTTAATGCGTGATGCAAAGATTACACAGATTTATGAAGGTACTTCAGAGATTCAAAAGATTGTAATTTCTAGAGGTATTATAAAAGGTTAATATAAAATAACACCATATCAATTAAGGACTCAACATTAGTTGGGTCTTTTTATTTTAATAAAAATTCAAATAATTTCCACATCCAAAAAAATACTTTTTACTTCCATTTCCCCATTATGACATAGAATTCAAATAAATAATGGGTTAAATTTCTTTGGTAAATCAATCAGCTGCAAGCTTAATCCCAATCATGTTACATATCTTGTGTACTTTGTTACAATAGTGATATCCCTTTCCTCCATCCATATGTAATTTTGTTTAAACAATAATTTTAAAATTATAAAGATGAAAACAAAAGGGACACTAATATTAGCAATGATGTTTTGCTTTTTAACAAATGCCAATAACATTACAGTTAGCAATATTTCATTGGAGAACTTAAATGAGCCCAACTGGGTTCAAGTAGAATTTGATCTAAGCTGGGAAAATTCTTGGAGATTAAGTGCTGGACCATCAAATTGGGATGCCGCATGGGTAATTATTAAATATCGTGTAAACAGTGGAGATTGGGCTCATGCGCAATTAAGCACATCCGATTTTGTTGCAGCTACAGGAAGTACCATAGATGTTTCGAGTGATGGCCTTGGAGCTTTTATTTACAGAGATAGCGATGGAAGCGGGGATTTAAATCTGCAAAATATGCGTTTACGCTGGGACTATGGTTCTGTAAACACCAACGATATTATCGATATACAAGTATTTGCAGTAGAAATGGTCTACGTCCCTGAAGGTGCATTCTGGGTTGGAGGAACTTCTGGAGATGAAGTAGGTAAATTTTTTGAAGGAGGAAATTCTACAATGTCCTATGAAATCACTTCAGAAAATGCCATTACAGTTGCCAATAGTGCAGGAAACCTTTATTATGACACCTCTGTAGGCGGATCAAGACCGGGAGATCAGTTAGGCCCGATCCCAACAGAATTCCCAAAAGGGTTTCAAGCATTTTATACTATGAAATATGAAGTAACGCAAGGGCAATGGGTTGATTTTTTCAACACCCTGACTCCCACTCAGAAAATCACTAATGACGTGACTGATGCTGATGGTAAAAGTCAGGACACCGAACTTAACAGGAACGGCATTTCTTGGTCTGACGGCAGTTCTAATGCCACAACTACGAGTCCTGATTTACCACTAAATTACATTAATAATCTTCGATTAAACAGCTATTTGGATTGGGCTGGATTGAGACACCTTACAGAATTGGAATATGAAAAAGCTTGTCGTGGACCAATTGCACCTAAACCAGGAGAATTTGCTTGGGGAAATGCTAACATTGCCACCACTAGTTATACTTATATTAATCTTGGACAACCTAATGAGCAAGTTAGCAACCCTGAAGAAGGCGTTGGGAATATTATTTATGGGGAAACTAACGGAACTCCAACTGGCCCAAAACGTGCAGGAATACTGGCAGCCAGTGCCATCAACAATAACAGAGAAGAGACCGGTGGAAGTTATTACGGCATTATGGAGCTTTCGGGAAATCTATATGAGCGTTGTGTTACGGTTGGATTACCTGAAGGCAGAATATTCGATGGTATGCCCGGTGATGGTGTTCTAACTGAATCCGGATTATCTAATCAACCAAATTGGCCATTAAGTAATGGAGAAGGAATAGGATACAAAGGAGGGTCTTATTTTAATGGCTCAAATTTTATAAGAGTTTCAGACAGGTTCGATGCGGCATCAGTACTTGCTGGAGCTAACAACAGATTAGGGTTTCGTGGGGCAAGATCAATAGATTAAAATAAATATATTATGATTCATAAACTATATATTATTATAGCTGCGTTCTTAATTGCAAATAATCTAAACGCCCAATTTATTGGAGGAAGCAATGACGGAAGCGATCTAGCGACATTGCATGGAAGTAAGTTGAATGGAAATATTGGATCCCTTTCCGTGCTTTACCAAGGCACATCCGGCGATGGCCATGATGCCCATAGCAATCAGTTACTGCTAGCTGTTAATAATTTTGAGATATACCATGGTAGTTCAGGTGATGGATTTTCAAAAGATATTGCCTCTTTAACAATTTCCGGAAGCAACATGAACAGTTTATATTATGGGAATTCTGGCGATGGTCATTCACGTAATGGCTTTCAGTCGATACTTAACGGACAAGACTTAAGTATTCTTTATAAGGGCAATGTAGGTGATGGTTCTGATTATGCTATACTAAATTCCGCTTTTTTAGAAGGATTTATCACCTCTATTTTTAACGGTGGAAATGGTGATGGATTTTCTAAATCATTTCAGCCCGACAATTATTTGTCAGGCTTAATACTAATACTTTTTAACGGTGGTAATGGCGATGGTTTTGCAGTAGACACTTTCACATCTACTTTTACATTAGACTTGGTGGAGCAATTAATAAAAATGAATATTTTACTATATCCAAATCCTGCAAGTCATGTCGTGCACTTAAAACCTAATGAAGGAACAATTATTGACTATGTTGAATTATTTGATGTTTCAGGCAAGAAAATCATGATAAATTTATCAAATAATAACACTATTAATGTATCTAATTTATCTGAAGGCATGTACCTATTGAATATTTTCACTCCTAATGGACATGTATCTAAAAAATTAATAGTAAAAAAATAATACATACCATACTTGAGCAAAAAGAGGTTGTCTAAAATCATTTTATAGACAACCTCCTTTTAATTCTATGCCTTAAATATTTCATTAACTAGCTTGGTTCAATGGAACGATATAGCTATCTGCTTCGAAATATTTTTCAGATTTAATAATGTTAAGTAACCAATCTAAATGGTTCTCAGATTTTCTTCTAAAGTTGTAATTTAAAGTTGCTTCCATAATTATAGTGTTTAAAAATGAACACTTCAAAATTACAGAATGAGACTATATTTGAATAATTATTTAGTCAAACAACATATATATTGCTCTAAAAAACATAGAGTTACAAAAAAATACGATTAAAAACAGGTATTTCCTATACCAAAGAAACACAACACATACTTTTAATAATTACAGATCTTACAATCTTCTTTTTCTTTAATTTCTCCAACTAAAAAACCTTCAGAATTCATTTTTAAATCGCAACAATCCATGTATCCTTTAGCAATAAGTTTTCTGGCTCTTTGTATTTGCGACTTGACAGTTGGTAGAGAAACATTCAACTCTTTGGCCACTTCTGCCTGTTTTAAGCCTTTTATGTCAGCCAAAAACAATGGGTCTCTATATTTTTTGGGCAACTGTTTTAAAATGCCGTACAAACAATCATGTTCCGTATGTTTATTAGTTTCAATTTCAGAGTAAGTTTCGGTTTGAGATTCTGAATACGGCATTTTATGCTCCCTAAAATAATCCATAACTGTATATCTAGCAATAGAAAAAATCCAGGCTTTCATCTTAGCTTCATCTTTTAACGTCTCCTTTTTGGTGTGAATTTTAATAAAAGTGTCTTGAAGTAAATCGTCTGTAGCCGTTGCGTCCTTCACTTGAGCCAAAATAAAGCGCTTAACATCTTCGGCATATAGATTCCAAATTGTTTGAGTAGTCATAGGTTATAAATTAAAAAAACAGCATCTTAATTAGTATAAAATTACTAAAAAGATGCTGTTTCTTTGGTGTTTTAAGATAACTTAACAATTACAATTGCTACATGTACAATTCTCACAGGTGCAATTTTTACAATTTCCATCTTTGCAACCAGAGCAGTTGCAGGTACATTCTTTATTTATCATTTTATTATATTTAAAGGTTCATATAATAGACGTAGATGTTTTGAAAAAGATGCAACTATTTTGATTTTTTTTAAATTCTATTGAAGCAAAAAAACTCAGCTCGCACAATTGGAGTTGTATTAATCTTTCAAAAACAAAGAATCTTGTTGCCACTTTTGTGGATTCATATCTAAATAATTAGAAATATTATGATATGCCTTTTGTGTTCTAATAATATGATCGTAAAAAGAACGCTGCCAAGAAAAATCATTAAAACCTTTCTCATGAATCAATTTAGACGAAGTGGTCTTAAAAGCACCAACTAAACTTGATAACGATTTTATTTTAATCTCCTTGTCTGTCATTTTCAAACTATCTATTTCAATTATTGCATGAACATGATTAGGCATTACCACAAAATTATATAAAACAACATAAGGATATTGTGTTTCCAGCCACAGCATTTTATCCTGAACTATTAAACCAAAGGAATTTAATTTCATGATTTTATTGAATGGATTGGGATCGATTTTATCGTTATTGATAATATTTTTATTTCTTATATCCTGTACGGACAGCTCGCGAGCTGTCCCAACAACAACCTCCCCAAAACAACACAATCTATCTTTTACACAAATCGTTACGAAATATAAATGATTACTTGAATAATCAAACCCTTTCATTCTATTTCGTTTCCTGTTTTTCATTTTAACGATAATTATTTATAAATGCTGGGACAGCTCGCGAGCTGTCCCAGCATTTATCATTTACTCCAATAATTTTAAAACACTATAAATTAACAATTAAATATAACCAATTTTATTCATTAATATTTCCTTTCCCGAACGGACAGCTCGCGAGCTGTCCCTTCCCATAAAAAAAAAAAATGCTTCAATCTTGCCTTATCATTGCAAAAAAGAAGCATTCTTCTAAAACACTTAATAATATATTATACACAAACAGTTAACTCGTATGGTATCGTATCTATTACATATTTCGTCTATACTGTCCGCCTACTTCAAATAGAGATGAAGTAATTTCACCTAAAGAACACACCTTACAAACATCCATTAAAGCTTCAAAAATATTTTCATTATGAATGGCTCTTACTTGAAGATCTTTTAGCAATCCTTCAGTATTATTTGCTTTTTGAAGATTCTCTAGCGTTTTTATCTGGAACTGTTTTTCCTCTTCCGTAGCGCGAATAACTTCTGCTGGTTGAACCGTTGGAGAGCCTTTAGAACTTAAAAAGGTATTCACTCCAATAATAGGAAATTTCCCATTATGCTTTAAAGTTTCGTAATACAAACTCTCTTCTTGAATTTTAGAACGTTGGTACATGGTTTCCATAGCTCCTAGAACACCTCCTCTTTCAGTAATTCTATCGAATTCTAAAAGAACAGCTTCCTCTACCAAATCGGTTAATTCTTCAATAATAAAAGAACCTTGAATTGGGTTTTCATTTTTAGCCAACCCTAATTCTTTATTAATAATTAACTGAATAGCCATAGCACGACGTACAGATTCTTCTGTTGGCGTTGTAATAGCTTCATCGTAAGCATTTGTGTGCAACGAGTTACAGTTATCGTAAATAGCGTATAAAGCTTGAAGCGTTGTACGGATGTCATTAAAGTCAATTTCTTGAGCATGTAAGCTACGTCCCGAGGTTTGAATATGGTATTTCAGCATTTGTGCTCTTGCATTTGCTCCATATTTATTTTTCATGGCTTTAGACCATATTTTCCTTGCTACACGACCAATAACCGCATATTCCGGATCGATTCCATTCGAGAAAAAGAAAGAAAGGTTTGGGCCAAATTTATTAATATCCATCCCTCTACTTAAATAGTATTCTACATAGGTAAATCCGTTAGACAATGTCAATGCTAATTGTGTAATTGGATTGGCTCCTGCTTCTGCAATATGATAGCCAGAAATAGAAACCGAATAAAAATTACGCACATTATTTTCTATAAAATATTCCTGTACATCACCCATTAAACGCAAAGCGAATTCTGTTGAAAAAATACAGGTATTTTGGGCTTGGTCTTCTTTTAAAATATCTGCTTGAACCGTACCTCTAACTTGAGCAATCGTATTCATTTTAATTTCAGCGTAAACGTCTGCTGGCAAAACCAAATCGCCAGTAACGCCTAAAAGCATTAAACCTAAACCATTGTTTCCTTCTGGTAATTCCCCATTATAAGATGGTCGGGTTTTACCTTTATATATTTTAGCAATTTTCGCTTCAACTTCTTTTTCTAAGCCATTTTCTTTAATGTAGAACTCACATTGTTGATCTATAGCCGCATTCATAAAGAAAGCTAATAACATAGGTGCTGGACCATTAATAGTCATACTCACCGAGGTCATGACGTTGGCTAAATCGAAACCAGAATATAATTTCTTAGCATCGTCTAAACAACAAATTGAAACCCCTGCATTTCCAATTTTCCCGTAAATATCTGGACGTAAATCTGGATCGTTTCCGTAAAGTGTAACACTATCGAAGGCTGTCGATAATCGCTTTGCTGGCAATCCGGCACTTACATAATGAAAACGTCTGTTGGTACGTTCAGGACCACCTTCACCTGCAAACATTCTTGCGGGATCTTCCCCTGTTCTTTTAAAAGGATATAATCCTGCTGTAAACGGGAATTCCCCTGGTACATTTTCTTGCAAACACCATCTTAAAATATCTCCCCAAGCTTGGTACTTTGGTAAAGCTACTTTAGGAAGTTGCGTATGAGAAAGGGATTCTGTATGCGTTTCAATTTTTATTTCTTTCCCTCTTACTTTAAATGAATAAATAGGGTTTTTATATTTATTAACTTTTTCGTCCCAACCAGTAATAACCTCCCAATTGTATGGGTCAAGATTTAGTTTTACTCTGTCGAACTCAGCCAACAAAAGCTTTAAGAAATCTTTATTATCTTCAGTCTGAGACTGGCGAAGACCGTCACTATCAATACCATGCTTAGTCAAACTTAGCTTGATACCTGAAACAGATTCTATGGTTTTACAAATTCCATACAGTTTCTGAGCCACATCAACTTGTTCGATAACTTTTTTATCGTAAGCACGATTGCTTTCAGAAATTTCAGATAAATAACGTGTTCTTGATGGTGGAATCACAAAGATTTTTTCGCTCATTTCTGCTGATATTTCAAAAGTAGATTTCAAATCAGAGTCTACTTTTTCAACCAATTTATCCATTATCGCTTTGTAAAGCGTATTCATTCCAGGGTCGTTAAATTGCGAAGCGATAGTACCATAAACAGGCAATTCATCTTGTGGTGTATCCCAAAGATGATTGTTGCGCATGTATTGTTTTTTCACATCACGAAGCGCGTCTAATGAGCCACGTTTGTCAAATTTATTAATAGCGACTAAGTCGGCAAAATCTAACATATCTATTTTCTCCAACTGTGTTGCTGCTCCAAATTCTGGAGTCATAACATAAAGTGCCACATCTGAATGCTCTATAATTTCTGTATCTGATTGTCCGATTCCAGATGTTTCCAAAATAATTAAATCGTATCCAGCCGCTTTTAAAACCTCAACGGCTTCATGTACATATTTGGATAAGGCCAGATTAGACTGACGGGTCGCCAAACTACGCATATAAACTCGAGGAGAATTAATCGCATTCATTCTAATTCTATCACCTAAAAGTGCACCACCTGTTTTTCTTTTTGAAGGATCTACAGAGATTAAACCCACTGTTTTTTCAGGAAAGTCGACTAAAAATCGTCTAACCAACTCATCTACCAAAGAGGATTTTCCTGAACCACCTGTTCCTGTAATTCCTAAAACTGGCGTGGTAGAAGATTTATTTGTAAGATGAATTTTATCTAAAGTACTTTTTGCTACTTCTGGGAAATTTTCAGCAGAAGAAATAACTCGAGCAATAGCTTTAGCATTTTTCTTCGGAAGTAAATCTATTTCATTAGTTAAAGAATCTCCAATAGCATAGTCGGATTTCTGTACCAAGTCATTAATCATTCCTTGAAGTCCTAATTCTCTACCATCGTCTGGAGAATATATTCTAGCAATTCCATAATCCATTAATTCTTGGATTTCAGAAGGTAAAATAACACCACCACCACCACCAAAAATCTTGATGTGCTCTGAACCTCTTTCCTTCAACAAATCGTACATATACTTAAAATACTCATTATGACCTCCTTGATAGGAGGTTAAACAAATAGCATTAGCATCTTCTTGAATGGCTGTATTTACTACTTCTTCAACACTTCTATCATGACCTAAATGAATAACTTCTACTCCAGTTGCCTGAATAATTCGTCTCATGATATTTATTGCTGCATCATGACCATCAAAAAGGGCGGCTGCAGTTACTATTCGTACTTTATGTTTGGGTTTATAAGGCGCTATAGGTTCCATGTATAAAATCGTTTTTTTTAGTGGCACAAATTTACGTAATATTCAACAAACACAGCGTACTACTTTTAGTTTATAATCTCTATTCGACTCCTCAAAGAATATATGATTGCCTTATATTTGCAAAAAAAATATCATGATTAAAAAATGTTTTGCCTTTTTATTTGTTATCAATTTCTTATCCTGTGCCGAGTTGCAAGAGGTGGTAAATCAATTACCAGAAGGAACCACAGGAATTAGCAATACAGAAATAGCAGCTGGATTAAGGTCTGCCTTGGAATTGGGAATTAACTTACAGGTAAACAAGCTTACTCAAACAGACGGGTTTTACAATAATAGTTTGGTAAAAATAATGCTTCCTGAAGAATTACAAAAAGTTGATAAAGCACTAAGAAACATTGGATTGGGCTCTTTGGCTGATGAAGGTTTAAAAGTTTTAAATCATGCGGCCGAGGATGCTGTTGGCACAGCTACACCTATTTTTGTAAAGGCAGTAAAAGACATCACTTTTAATGATGCTAAAACCATTTTACTAGGAAGTGATGATGCAGCATCTCTTTATTTAGCAGGAAAAACTGAAGCGTCGTTATATACCGAGTTTCAACCTATAATTAACCAGTCTTTTCAAAAAGTAGGAGCAGACAAAATCTGGGCTAATTTAATTAGCAAATACAACGCCATCCCTTTTACAACCAATGTAAATCCTGATTTAACAGATTATGTTACTAAAGAAGCTCTTAAAGGAGTTTATACCATGATTGCTGTTGAAGAAAAAGATATTAGAACAAAATATTCTGCGAGAACAACTAATTTATTGAAACAAGTTTTTGCTTTACAAGATTCAAATAGATAAAAATTAGTTATTTAAACTTAAGTTGATATTAAGTTAACACAAAAGGGCTAAAAAAAAGCAACCTTTGTATTGATTTTATTTCAATATGGAAAATTTCATTCTTCTGTGAAAATTTGAATTAAGTTAGTTATTAAGATTAAAAATCGATTCGTGGTGAATCGATTTTTTTTTATCAACAAATTGAAGATTTAACTTGCTGAATTCTATTATTTTAGATATATTTAATTTTCAAAGGGGTCAGCAATGGAAAATTTAAGTAAAATCAAACAAAACCAAATCAAGTTACAATTACGCTACAAACAACTTATAGAACAGGCCTATAATCTTCGTGAAACAGATTCTGCTATGAGTGATATTTCAGAATTTAAAGCTATTAAGCTTTTAAACAAATTAAATAGATTACGGTATTTAAGTAGAGAACCTGCAAAAAAACAGCTGTTATAAACTTAAATGTTTTTAGTAATAAACTAGTAGAATAGAAGTCTTAATCTTATAATTTAGATCTAAGTGTTTTGAAATATTTAAAAGATTTAGCCAATCTAGATCCATACCACGAAAATAATTCGCCATCAACTAACCAAACTTTCGCTTTTGGAAATTTTAATTTAAGAGCTTGAACATGCTCTTCTTTAAAAGGAAAAGGCTCCGTAGAAAGCATGACGACTTCAACATCCTTATCCAAGTCTTTTTCCAAATCAATTTCTGGATACCTATCTAAATCACCAAAATAATTTTCAAATTTAGCCTCTCTTAACAAAGCATTTATAAAATTATTATCTGCAGCAACCATCCAAGGATTTTTCCAGATAAAATAGGCTGTTTTCACTTTAGGTTGCTCTTTAATAAATTCTTGAAATTCTAATTGTTGATTTTTAATACTGGTAATAATACCTTCAGCTTTAACTTCTACGGAAAATAGACTTCCATACATTTTAATCAATTCCAAACAATCATCAATAGTATAAATATCACTTAAGTGAACTGGAGCTATTTTCTCCAATTCTTCAATCATTTCAGCCGTATTCTCTTCCTTATTACAAAGAATAATGTCTGGGTTAAGAGCTTTTATTTTATGATAATGAACCTGCTTGGTTCCGCCAACTATAGCTATATTAGAGAGAAGATGCTGTGGATGGACACAGAATTTGGTGATGCCAACAAGCGATATTTCTAAACCTAAATCGTAAAGCAATTCGGTTTGTGAAGGGACTAAGGAGACTATCCTCTTAGGAATATAATTTATTTGAATGGTTCTATTTAACTGGTCTTTCATTTATATAGTTTACAGTCGCAGTCGCAGTTTTCAGGCTCAGTCATGCGAAAAACTGTGACTTTTTACTGTGACTGCAAACTCAAGATAATTTCCATTTGCATTTGCAATTCTTTTGCTTTCTCGGCTGCAGCTTCTGCAAAATCTTCTTGATTGGAAGCGTAAATAATACCTCTTGAAGAATTAATAAGCAAACCAACATCTTTGTTCATACCGTATTTACAAACATCTTGCAGATTCCCTCCTTGTGCGCCCACTCCTGGAACTAATAAAAAGCTATCTGGAACTATGCTTCTAATTGCAGCAAAGTACTCGGCTTTTGTAGCACCAACAACATACATTAAGTTTTTAGAGTTTTTCCAAGTTTTTGACGTTTCTAAAACCTGTTTGTATAATTCTTTTCCTTCAACTAATTTCGTCTGAAAATCGAAAGCGCCTTCATTTGAAGTTAATGCCAACATAATAGTATGTTTATTTTCAAAAGCCAAGAAAGGTTCTATAGAATCTTTTCCCATGTATGGAGCAACTGTAACGCTATCAAAGCCTAAATCTTCGAAAAAAGCTTTAGCATACATGCTACTGGTATTCCCAATATCTCCACGTTTTGCGTCTGCAATGGTAAAGATTTCAGGATGTTTTTCATTCAAATACTTAATAGTTTTCTCTAAAGATTTCCAGCCTTTTAAACCATAAGCTTCATAAAAAGCCGTGTTAGGTTTGTAAGCCACACATAAGTGATGCGTAGCATCGATAATGGCTTTATTAAAAGCAAAAATGGGATCTTCTTCTTTTAATAAATGCTGTGGTATTTTATTTAAATCAACATCTAATCCGATACAAAGAAAGGATCTCTTTTTTTTGATTTCTGAAATAAGTTGGGTTGTCGTCATCTTATAAAAAAAGCCTCAAAAGAGGCTCGGTTTTAAATCACATCAGTGTTTGCTTTTAACTTTTCGGTGTTTTCCGCTAACTGAAGTTCGTCTATAATTCTTTGTATATCGCCATTTACAATATTTCCTAAATCGTAAAGCGTTAATCCAATTCTATGATCTGTTACACGCCCTTGAGAGTAATTATAAGTTCTAATTTTAGCACTTCTATCTCCAGAACTCACCATGGAACCACGCTTAAGAGCATCTTCAGCATTTTTCTTTGCTAATTCCATCTCGTACAATCTAGAACGTAATACTTTAAACGCTTTCTCTTTATTTTTATGTTGCGATTTTTGATCTTGACACTGAGCCACTAAACCAGTTGGAATATGTGTTAAACGCACAGCAGAATAAGTAGTATTTACCGATTGTCCTCCAGGACCAGAAGAACAGAAAAAATCGACACGTACCTCTTTTGGGTTAATTTCCACATCAAACTCTTCAGCTTCTGGAAATACCATAACGGTTGCCGCACTAGTATGCACACGACCTTGAGTTTCAGTTTGTGGTACACGTTGTACACGGTGCACACCAGCTTCAAACTTTAAAGTTCCATAAACATTGTCTCCAGTAACCTCGAATTGAATTTCTTTAAATCCGCCGTTGGTACCTTCACTATAATCTACAGTATCTACTTTCCAACCCTTGCTTTCGCAATATTTAGAATACATTCTAAATAAATCTCCTGCAAAAATACTGGCTTCGTCTCCCCCTGTTCCTGCACGTAATTCTACTACAGCATTTTTAACATCTTCAGGATCTTTAGGAATTAAAAGCACTTTAATAGCATCTTCTAATTTAGGAATACCTTCTTTAGCTTCGTCATACTGCATTTTAGCCATGTCAACCATTTCTTGATCGCTTCCATCAGCAAGAATTTCTTCAGCCTCCTTCAAGTTTTCCGTAAGCTCAATATATTCCTCACGTTTATCCATTAATAAACGTAAATCCTTATATTCTTTGTTTAACTCTACATAGCGTTTTTGATCTGTCATTATATCTGGTTGAATGATCAAATCACTAACCTCATCAAAACGTTGCTTTACTATTTGTAATTTATCTAACATGTAGCTTTTTAAATTGTTTGACAAAAATACGATAATTTATGAATTGTTATATCTTATGGTCATGCAAATTATTTTTAACCGAATTAACTAAAATAATTACTTCAAAATTCCGTTTCCCATACATGATACAACGCTTTGGAGCTATATTAATTTTCTATAAACCTTATGTTATTTGGTCATTTGGTGTCACACTTTTTTTAATGGCTTTTAAGTCCAACTTAGTGGTTATCTTTATTGCAAAGCTATTTTTAATTGCGTTTTTATGGTATTTTTTATCTGAAACCACTGCGAAACGCAAACTACTTTTTTATAAAAACTTGGGCATTTCTACCTTCAAACTTTTCAGTACCCTATTTATTATTGATATCTTTATAACCAGCCTTATTTTTAAGCTGATTGATGTCTTTATATGATTTTAGAATTAGATAATGTCGAACTGTATTTTAAGGATAAACGCATTCTTAATGGCATATATCTGAAAGCTCAGACAGGTGAAGTTACTGGAATATTAGGCAGCAACGGTTGCGGAAAAAGTTGCATCCTGAATATTATTTTTGGAACTCTAATTCCAAAATATAAGTTGATTCGTTTAGACAGCAAGCCCATTTTAAAACCACTTTATCAAACAAAACTAGTTAAGTTTCTACCTCAACTTCCCATTATACCTAATAACCTGAGACTTAAAATGGCTTTCAAATTGTTTCAAGTGAATTGGGATGAATTTATTTCCCATTTTGAATCCTTCAGCATCTATAAAAACTACAAATTTCATCAACTGCCCGGTGGCGAACGGCGCATCGTGGAAACCTATTTATTATTAAAAAGTCCGGGCAAAATTATTCTTTTGGATGAACCATTTTTACATGTTGCACCTTTATATATTGAAATAATAAAAAAACTGATATCTGAAGAAAAGCAACGAAAAATCATCATAATTACGGATCATTTGTATCGCGATATTATAGAAGCCAGCGATAGATTATATCTCATAAAAGATGGTCATTCTAAACTGATTACCGATTTAAAAACGCTTGAAGACTTTAAATATATTAGTCAAAATACGCTATAAAAAAAGAAGCTATTTCAATTGAAATAGCTTCTTTTAAATTTAAATTATAATTTAGATTATCCACATTTAGAAGAACCACAATCCTTGCAGGTTAAACAGCCTTCTTGGTAAATTAAATTTTCTGAACTACAGTTAGTACAAGTTTGCCCTTTAGCCTGAGTTCCATCTTCTACATAGCGTTTAATTGCTCGAACAACCCCATTTTTCCAGGTATTAATAGACTCGTTATCCAATTGTAAACTATTAATTAAATCTACAATTTTATCGATTGGCATGCCATGACGTAAGGTACTTGAGATTAGTTTGGCATAATTCCAGAACTCTGGGTTGAACTTATGAGACAAACCTTCAATCGTGGTTTTGTAACCTCTAATATTGGTATATTGAAAATCGTAACGCGTTGTGCCATCTTCATTTCTATTCTTAATAATGAGTCCTTTATTAGCCCAACGTGGAATTAAAATCCCATCTTCATCATCTGCTAAACCAGTAAATACTTCGTAAGGTTTTCCATCGATCAAACCAATAAAAGCAATCCATTTTTCTTTATTATTTTGAAAACGAACCACATCTGCTTCCAGCACTTGCGGACGTTTTGTTGGAAAAGTTGTTAGAATTTCTAGTTCTTCTTCCTTCTTTTCTTCGTTTGAAATTAATACTCCAGAACGCGAACCATCTCTATAAACAGTAACACCTTTGCAACCTGCTTCCCAAGCTTCCATATATAGTTGTCCAACCAATTCTTCGGTGGCATCGTTTGGTAAATTGATGGTTACACTAATTGAGTGATCCACCCATTTTTGCACAGCTCCTTGCATGCTTACTTTACTCATCCAATCCACATCGTTGGAAGTGGCTTTATAATATGGCGATTTTTCAACTATAGCATCCAATTCTTTTTGGTCGTAATTTGCTGAAACTTCATATCCGTTAACTTCCATCCATTGTTTGAATCTGTGATGAAACACCACATATTCTTCCCAAGAATCTCCAACTTCATCTACAAAATCAACACGAACATTTTTATCGTTTGGATTTACTTTTCTTCTACGTTTATAAACTGGCATAAAAACTGGCTCAATTCCTGAAGATGTTTGTGTCATTAAACTAGTTGTTCCAGTTGGAGCAATAGTTAGCAAAGCAATATTTCTACGGCCATGTTCTAACATTTCGTAATACAACTTATCGTCTGCTTCTTTTAAACGTTGGATAAACGGATTGTTTTTTTCACGCTCAGCATCGAAAATAGCGAATGCACCTCTATCTTTTGCCGCATAAACTGACGCTCTGTAAGCTTCAATTCCCAATGTTTTATGTACTTCAACAGAAAAGGCATTTCCTTCTTTACTTCCGTATTTAATACCTAAAGCCGCAAGCATATCTCCTTCAGCAGTAATACCAATTCCTGTTCTACGTCCTTCGTTTGCTTTCTTTTGAATGTTTAACCAAAGGTTTCTTTCGGTAGCTTTTACCTCATCTACTTCTGGATCTGCATCTATTTTTTCAATAATAGCATCGATTTTCTCTAATTCTAAATCGATAATATCATCCATGATGCGTTGCGCTACATGAATGTGTTTTTTGAATAATTCGAAGTTAAATTCTGCTTTATCAGTAAACGGATTTTCTACATATGAAAATAAATTTATGGCTAACAAGCGACAAGAGTCGTAAGGACAAAGAGGAATTTCTCCACATGGATTTGTCGAAACGGTTTTATAACCTAAGTCTGCATAGCAATCTGGAACAGATTCATTAATGATCGTATCCCAAAATAGAATTCCAGGTTCTGCCGATTTCCATGCATTATGAACAATTTTCTTCCAAATTTTATTGGCTTCTATCGTTTTTGAAAACTTTGGGTTTTCACTAAATATTGGATATTTCTGAGTATAGGTTGAATTTGCTTTTACAGCTCTCATGAACTCATCGTCTATTCTAACGGAAACATTTGCTCCTGTCACTTTCCCTTGCTCTAATTTAGCATCGATAAAATCTTCAGAATCTGGGTGATTAATAGAAACTGATAACATTAAAGCACCACGACGCCCATCTTGAGCCACTTCGCGAGTAGAATTAGAATAACGTTCCATAAATGGAACAATACCGGTTGATGTTAAAGCTGAATTTTTCACTGGAGATCCTTTTGGACGTATGTGCGATAAATCGTGACCAACACCACCACGACGCTTCATAAGCTGCACTTGCTCTTGGTCGATTTTCATAATGCCTCCATAGGAATCTGAATCACCTTCATTTCCAATAACAAAACAATTTGAAAGGGATGCTATTTGGTATGGATTTCCAATTCCAGCCATAGGACTTCCTTGTGGGACTATATATTTAAAGTCTTTAATTAAATCAAAAACTTCTTTTTCAGATAAAGGATTTGGGTAACGCACCTCGATTCTTGCAATTTCTTTAGCAATACGCTTATGCATATCGTTTGGCGTTAACTCGTATAAATTACCGTCAGAATCTTTTAAGGCATATTTATTTATCCAAACGCGAGCGGCTAAATCATCGCCTTTGAAGTACTTAACAGATGCCTCAAAGGCATCGTCTTGAGAATATGTAGGAGGGAGAACTTTTGATTGGGTTTTTGTTGGCATGTTTATGGATTAATTTAAAATTTAATATTCTTTTTTAGGAACTGTAAAGAACGTGAAAATTTTAAACTTAAAGCATGATAAAAATCACAAAGTTTACAAGAAATATTAATAAAGAACTGATTATCAGTTTTTTAAAATTTATTAACAATAAAAAGTTAACAAATAATTTATTTTATTTTAAAAGGCTACAACCACGCCTACACCTAGTATTTGCTTCCATTGCACCTTCGCACCTTCGGTTTCATAGTCACCTTCTACATCCGTTTCAACAAGTGTTTTTACATCATTATCGTACTTTAAATGTGATCCAAAATTAGCTTTCATGAAACTATTCACCTTAAAATCGAAATTGATCTGCCAATCGACATCGATATTCCCAAAATCATTTAGGTAATCTGTATAAAGTCCCACATAATTATAAAGCATGACATTTTCAAAAATTTGAGCTTCGTATGCACTTGTCAAAAGAATACCTACTTCTTTTCTAATATGCTCCCCTTTTTCAATTATGTTACCTTCACTATCGTAAACAGCGGGAGTTACACCAAAAGAGCCTGCATTTGCTAAGGCATCGTCCAAAACAAAAGTAGTTTTCACTGTTAATGGCGAAAAATAAACTGAGAATTTATCTATATTCTTACCATATTCTAGTCCTCCCCCAATATACAAATAACCAGGAGCCATAAATTGCGACAAGACGTATGTATCGTCTGGATAATTATAACCTTTTGTAAATTGTGTTTTAAAATTAAACCTAGAAGAAAAATACCAATTGGTAGTTTCATTATTTCTATAACCAAGAGTTGAACTCAAATCAATTATATCGTCTGTTTTTCTTAAACCTTGATTTTCCTGCTTATTGATACCATACCGAGTAATCACTAAGTTTTGCCAAATAAGATGTTTGTAGCGATATTTTAAGGCTCCTTCAAAATTAAACAAAGCAGAGATAGAATTACTTCCACCTGAATTCCAATTCACAAAAGCTACCTCACTTAAAAGTGCACTTGCCTCATTTTTTTGAGTCCACTTTGGAATATTGATATCTTCAATTTTAAAGAACAATGAATCTGGCTGGGCAGATATAAATTGAAAGCTAATAAAAGATAAAATGAATATGACTCTCTTCATTAATCGGAAATTTTAAAAAAAAATACTAATAAACAAACTCTCCAAACTCACTAGAAATAGTAAGTTTCTTTTTTTCTGACGCCTCTACGCGACCTATAATTTTAGCATCAACCTGAAAAGATTTGGAAATAGCTATAATATCTTGAGCCACTTCTGGAGACACATACAGCTCCATACGATGACCACAATTGAATACTTGATACATTTCCTTCCAATCTGTTTTAGATTGCTCCTGAATAAGTTTAAACAACGGAGGAACTGGAAACATATTATCTTTTACAATATGAAGTTTATCAATAAAATGAAGAATCTTTGTTTGAGCCCCACCACTACAATGAATCATTCCATGAATAGTGTCGCTTTTATATTTAGACAAAATGCTTTTAATAATTGGCGCATAGGTTCTGGTTGGAGACAAAACAAGTTTCCCAGCATTGATAGGCGAATTTTCTACAGCATCTGTAAGTTTTACTTGACCGGAATAAACCAAATCTTCAGGAACTGAAGCATCGAAACTTTCGGGATATTTTTCAGCTAAATATTTATGAAATACATCGTGTCTTGCAGAAGTTAGTCCGTTGGAACCCATACCTCCATTATACTCCTTTTCGTAAGAAGCTTGACCAAAAGATTCCAAACCAACAATAACATCTCCAGGTTTGATATTTGCATTATCTATAACATCACTACGCTTTAATCTAGCGGTAACTGTAGAATCAACAATTATAGTCCTAACTAAATCACCAACATCTGCCGTTTCTCCACCAGTGGAATGAATAGTCACACCAAAAGATTTTAATTCGGCAAGAAGCTCTTCGGTACCATTAATAATTTCCGAAAGCACTGCGCCAGGAATCAGGTTTTTATTTCTTCCTATGGTTGAAGATAGCATGATATTATCTGTAGCTCCAACACAAAGCAAGTCATCGATATTCATAATAAGCGCATCTTGAGCGATGCCTTTCCAAACTGAAATATCTCCTGTTTCTTTCCAATACATGTAAGCCAAGGAGCTTTTGGTTCCAGCTCCATCAGCATGCATTACCAAACAGTAATCAGAATCGTTTGTAAGATAATCTGGCACAATTTTACAAAAGGCTTTAGAAAAAAGCCCCTTATCAATATTTTTTATAGCGTTGTGAACATCTTCTTTGGAGGCTGAAACACCTCTTTGCGAATACCTTTTACTTATTTCTCCACTCATGAAATTGGTTTGAAATGCAAAAGTAAGAATTGTAATTTATTTAAACGTTAATTATAGGTTTGGAATTATTAATAGTAGGCAGGTTTACATTAGTTTTAACTTTTCTTTTAGAACCCCTATTAGATTACACCTTCTTGAAAAGAATTTTTAAGCAAAAAAAAAAAACTAGCTTAACAATGAATTAAATTTTCATTATTAAACTAGTGTGAGTTCAATTTAAATGTTTTAAAGAATTCTTAAAACTTACTTATTTTTGTTTCTTGATGAACAATTAAATCTTGCTGCGATTTCACTTTATTATCTTCACTATTTCTTTGTGAAAAAATAAATGTTGCAGCCATAAGCATAAGAACACTTATTATGAGCCTTTTCATGTTAAATATGTATAATTGATTAATAGCACTGCTAAAGTACTAAAAAACAACCTACTTCATTTGTCAAAAATCACTTTTTCGTTGACATACAAAATTAATCAGTCAAACGACACTAGCCCTATTTAATAAGAAAGAGTCCTGATTAATAGGACTCTTAAATTTGATCTTTTATTTTAAAATTAGAATTATTTAGTAAACAATAATTCTCTGTATTTTGTTAATGGCCAAAGCTCGTCGTCAACCAATAACTCCAACTTATCACAATGATATCTAATATCATCGAAGAATGGTTTCACTTTAGAACAATAGGCATGAGCTTTAATCTCGAGATCTTCAATATTATTAGATATCTTTCTTTCGTTTGTCATTTTAGTAACATTCGAATTTATAGATTCAATATGACTTGAAATCTCTTCAATTAATGCCATTTGCTCTTTAGCTAATTTCTTAAATCCATCTCCATAGATTTCTTTAAGTCCCTTAACATTTTCGATCAAGATGTTTTGGTATCTCACCGCTGTTGGAACCACATGATTTCTAGCTATATCTCCTAGCACACGTCCTTCTATTTGAATATGAAGCACGTATTCCTCCATTTCTATTTCATAACGAGAAACAGATTCAATCTTATTCATTACACCCAGATCTTCAAAAAGCTTAATAGCCTTTTTAGACACCTTTGCTTTCAAAGCTTCAGGAGTTGTCTTAAAATTGCTTAGACCGCGTTTTTTAGCTTCTTTTTCCCAAGCTTCTCCATAACCGTTACCTTCAAATAAAATATTTTTAGACTTTTTAATATATTCTCTTAGAATATTAAAGATGGCTTCGTCTTTCTTTAAACTTTCTTTAGCAATTAACGCATCGACTTCTTTCTTAAACTCAATTAATTGATTTGCAACTATGGTGTTTAAAACCGTCATAGGATTCGCGCAGTTAGCAGTAGAACCTACGGCTCTAAATTCGAATTTATTCCCCGTAAAGGCAAAAGGTGACGTTCTATTTCTATCTGTATTATCTAATAATATTTCAGGTATTTTTCCAACAACGTTTAGTTTAAGATCTGTTTTCTCTTCTGGAGACAACTTGCCATTTGTAACATTTTGCAACTCATCCAAAACACTTGTTAGTTGTTCCCCAATAAAAACGGAAATAATGGCGGGAGGCGCTTCGTTTGCTCCTAATCGGTGATCGTTACTAGCAGAAGCAATAGAAGCTCTAATCAATTCTTCATTATCGTGAACTGCTTTGATGGTATTTATAAAAAAGGTTAAAAACTGTAGATTGCTCATAGGTGTTTTCCCTGGGCCTAATAAGTTTACACCTGTATTTGTACTTAAACTCCAGTTGTTATGTTTACCAGAACCATTAACACCTTTAAAAGGTTTTTCATGAAAAAGAACTTTAAAATCATGACGTTCTGCTACTTTATGCATTACATCCATTAATAAGGAGTTATGATCCACGGCTAAATTAGCTTCATCATAAACGGGAGCCAACTCAAATTGATTTGGAGCAACTTCGTTATGTCTTGTTTTAACTGGAATACCTAGCAACATACATTCGGTCTCCAAGTCACGCATATACTGCATGGCTCTAAGTGGAATAGTCCCAAAATAATGGTCATCTAACTGTTGTCCTTTGGCTGAAGAATGTCCTAGTAACGTTCTACCTGTTAGTTGGATATCTGGTCTTGAAGCTGCCAAACCACTATCAATTAAAAAATATTCTTGCTCCCAACCTAAAGAAGCATTCACTTTTTTTACATTTTTATCAAAATATTTACACACATCTACCGCTGCTGTATCAATAGCCTGCAAGGCACGTAATAAAGGCGTTTTATAATCTAAAGCCTCACCCGTATAGGATACAAATACCGTTGGAATGCACAAAGTTGTCCCATAAATAAAAGCTGGAGAAGTAGGATCCCAAGCAGTATAACCTCTAGCTTCGAACGTATTTCTAATCCCTCCATTTGGAAAACTTGAAGCATCTGGCTCCTGTTGTACCAACTGCCCACCACCAAATTTCTCGATGGCACGACCATTACCTATAGGCTCAAAAAAAGCATCATGTTTTTCGGCTGTCGAACCCGTTAATGGCTGAAACCAATGCGTATAATGTGTAACACCTTTAGAAATTGCCCACTCTTTCATTCCAGTTGAAATGTGATCTGCAACGCTTCTATCTATTTTTGAACCATTTTGGACAGCATCCATAACACTATTGAATGCCTCTTTAGTAAGGTATTGTCGCATTTTATCTTCATTGAAGACATTTCTTCCAAAAAGAGCTGAACGACGTTCATTTTCTTCAATTTTAACTGGTTTTCTATTAAGCGATTTCTTAATAGCGTAGAATCTTAAGGTTGACATATTTTGTTTGTTAGTTGTGAATATTTCAGGACAAATTTATAAAAAAAATTCATTACATAACAACTTACCCCCTAAAAATATAGGGGTAGACTTATAAAATTAACAAATCAAGGAGTCTTAACCCTATTTTTCGCCTGCAAATGCCATATAAACGAACAATATATAAGCACCAAGTAGAATAAACCCTTTAATTCTACCAATTTCAAACTTTTTAGGTAATAGCATGAAAGGAATCAGGATGGCCGCGAAACCAATCATCCAAAAAATATCATTAGTTAATATTTTAGGATTATCTAAAGCAATTGGATGTATCATGGCTGTTAGCCCAATTACAGAAGCGATATTAAAAATATTGGAACCAATTAAGTTTCCTAACGAAATGGCTTTCTCTTGTTTCATGGCTGCAATAACTGAAGCTGCTAATTCAGGAATACTAGTCCCCATAGCTACCATAGTTACAGAAATAACCCGTTCGCTAACGCCGTAAGACATGGCCACATCTTTCGCTCCAAAAACCAACCATTCACTACCAAAATAAAGAGAGCAGCCACCAATTAATAGCCAAACAATAATTTTAAAATTGGATGTTGTTTGTAAAGCATCATCTACCTCTTCTACATCCACCTCTTCTTTGCCTTTAGAGCGTTTTATTAATATGTATAAGAAAACTATTAAGGATACAAAGAGCAATAACCCTTCTGTAAAATTAATAACCTGTCCACTTTGCAAAACAAAATACAAGGCTATTGACAAAAGCATCATCATGGGCCAATTAAGCTTATAAAAATCGGGACTTATTATTAAAGGTGAAATAATTGCAGTGATCCCCATAACCAATCCAATATTTGCAATATTTGAACCAATTACGTTTCCTAAAGCAATATCCGGCGAACCATCTAAAGCGGCTTGTAAGCTTACTAAAAGTTCTGGAGCAGAAGTTGCAAAAGAAACAACAGTCATTCCAATAACCAATTTTGAAATATTAAATTTAAAAGATAATGCAACAGAAGAACGCACTAAAAACTCCCCTCCTACAACTAACAAAATCAAACCTAGAATAATCCAAACAATGCTCATAAACTATTTTTTTGCAAAGATAACATTTACTTTGAAAAGTTAGCGAAAACTAAAAATTTCGTTAAATAACTAAATTTACAGTTGTATAACTATAAAAATAGTTGTATGTTTGAACTTCAATAATAACAAGTTTTCCAATTCAATGGAAACGCAAATAGATTTTCAATGCAAAAATTAACAAATAAAGAGGAAGAAATCATGCACATTTTATGGAAGCTTGAAAAAGCATTTGTAAAAGATGTTTTAGCAGAAATAGATACGGAAAAACCACATTACAATACGCTTTCGACCATTATTAGAAACTTAGAAGAAAAAGGATACGTTGGATATCATGCTTATGGAAAAACACATCAGTACTTTCCATTGGTTACCAAAGAAGCTTACAAAAAACGCTTTATGACTACAGCTATTGAAAACTATTTTAATAGCTCTTACAAAAATGTGGTTTCCTTTTTCGCCAAAGAAGAAAAAATTAGCGTTGACGAGCTAAAAGAAATTATCGCTTTAATAGAAAGCAAGTCCAATTCTAAAAAATAATATCATGGAATATTTTATCAAAGCCTCAGCTGTTTTGGGTATATTTTATATCTGCTACAAACTCTTTTTACAAAGAGAAACATTTTTTAATGCCAACAGATGGTTTTTATTAACTGGTATAGTTGTAGCTATTTTTCTTCCCTTGTTAGTGATTCCTCTATATGTAGATTACAACCCTATTTCAATTCCAAGCAACCTCTTATCTGCGAATCAAATACAAGATGAATCCAAAATAACAGCTTTCAGCTTATTGCAAATCATTTCTTGGATCTACCTGGTTGGAATACTTTTATTTTCAGGAAAACTCCTTTTAGAATTCACTTCTTTATTTTCATTAATTAAAAATGATTCACATAAAAAAGAAACTGGTTTTACTTTTATTGAAACTAAAAACAATGTACCTCCCTTTTCATTTTTTAAGTGGATTGTTTATAATCCAAATCAATTTCAAAAAGAAGAGTTAACTCATGTTTTAAACCATGAAAAAGCACATGCCAGGCAATATCATTCTATTGATGTTTTGCTTGCTCAACTAACTTGTGTGATATTTTGGTTCAATCCGTTTTGTTGGTTATACAAAAAGGAATTGCAACAAAACTTAGAATTTATTGCAGACAATCAAGCGCAGGACATTTCAACCTGCGAGCAAAGTTACCAACGTTTATTATTAAAAACGTCAATCCCTAATCACCCATTGGTTATTACCAATAATTTTTATAATTCATTAACCCGCCTGACCCTTTTTGGAAAAAAACTAATTATAGGAAAGCCATTCGGGCAGGTCAAAAAACGAATCGTTATGTTACACAAATCAAAATCAAACAAATTAAATGCCTGGAAGTTTGGCATCATTCTGCCTTTACTTGCTCTATTTCTAATGAGCTTTAGCACAAAAGAAGTCTTAATAGAAACTTCATCTGTAAATAATTCACTACAAAATTCAACAAACCAAGGAACACTTCTTATTACTAAAGACTTCACAGACACCGAATTAGGAAAAATTAAAAGTCAACTTTTACAAGAAGGATTCACAATTAAAATTAAAAGTATTAAACGAAATGTTTCTGACGAAATAATTGCCATAAAAATAGATGTAGCTTCAAAAGAGACAACTACCAACTATCATGTTAAAACAGACCTCCCAATATCTCCAATTATAATTAGTTTTAATAAAGACGGAAGCCATATTTATATTGGAAGCACTTCTACCGAATCTGAAAACCAAACCGTGTCTTTAATTACTAAAAATGGACATACAACTAAATTAGAATCAAAAGATCCGGAGGAAACCATTTATTTTCTTTCTAATAATGACTCAACAGATTTAGAAGTTATTGTTGAAGATGCTAATGGAAATTTAATAAAGACAGGTGAAAAACTAATTATTTCCACATCTGAATCTAATTCTCTAAATTCCAACATATCTTCCAATAACGAGCCAGAAACAAAACACATCAAGATTACCAAGAAAGTGAAGGATGGTAAATTAGTAAAACAAGAAATTATTATTGAAGATGGAAAAACTTTTTTATTGCAGAGTGATGACGTGACTTCAAACAATCAAAACCCAACAAGTTTTAAGTTAAGAGAAGATGAGATCACACTCAAATCAATTGATAAAGAATCGCCTATCTTCATTCTTGATGGCAAAGAAATTACAAATGAAGAAATGAAACAGGTAACTCCAGACTTGATTGCTAGTGTCAATATTTTAAAAGGAGACACAGCAGTTAAAAAGTATGGAGAAAAAGGAAAAAATGGTGTAATTGAGATAACCACTAAAAAATAACTTCAATACCTTTAAAACAAAAAAAATCCCAAACTTATGTTTGGGATTTTTTTTTATTCGATAGTTGTTCTATTTAATAATCACCTTTTTAACAACAGATTTTCCTTCAGAAGTTAATTTAACAAGATACATACCACTTGTAAAATTTAAATCTAACTGACCATTCCCATTAATTGAAGTCTTCATTAATTGTCTACCATCAATAGAAAATACTTCAACAGCTGTTTCTGCTACAATACCATTAATAAATAATTTTCCACTTGTTGGATTTGGGTATAAACTTACTTTTAGTTCTTGTACTTCTTCTATAGATAAATTTTGTTCCCAAGTTTCACCAATCATATCACCCCAGATATATTCAATTAAATCTGGTTGATCGATAAATGGATTTCTATTAAATTGCCAGTTGTAAACGACATTGTTTCTATTCATTTCATAATCATCTGGCGGATCATTTCTATGCCATTCAAGTAAGGTTTGTAAATCTCCAAACTGACCAACTAAGCCTTCAGGGAAACCATTTACAATTTCTAATCCATTATATCTTACCGCTAAGTAAAACACGCCACGAGCAACATCTCCTCTAAAACCACCAGGAACTCCTGTTGGCCCATTATATTCACCATAAAACTGATTTCCACGACTACTATTTTCAGGACCATCTACCGCTCTTAAAGCATGAGCATCTGAATTCCCATGACGTAAGGAATCGGCTTTTGTTTCCCAAAACACATCGATACCATCTGCAATTTCATCTTCTTCAATACTATAATATCCAGCACGAGATCTAGGAAAGGTATGTTCTCTATTCCAAGTTCCTGTATTTACTGAAGTTAATTGAAAATCCAATTTAGCACGACCTTGTTCTAAATATACCAACCAAACCTCATTACTATTTTCAGGATTTTGGTCTGCTTCTTTTAAAATATCAATACAATCGTTATAGGTTTGTGCTCTTACCACATTTGGATCTGCAATAATATCTTGCAAAGCTTGGCGCAAAACCACATCTTCTAAACCATCCAAACTATTATAATACCCGCTTGGTTGCGTACTTGAAACTATTCCATAAGTAGAATTTAAAGGTGTTCCAAAAGGAGCAACCGTAAAATCGTTATCAATAACACGAAGTTTTAAGAAATTATTATTTGGTATGTAAGGCCAATCTAAATTTACAAACTTTACAATAGGTTCTTCATCTCCTTCATCCAAAGAATCATCTATTAAAGTAATTGTAGTTGTAACCGTGTTTTGTCCTGAAGGGATAGTTAGGGTTGTGTTTCCTGTAAAATCGGAAGCATCAAAACCATAGTTGTCTAATGTAAAAGTAAAGGTTACATCCTCTGTTACATTTTGTTGAGCAGTGAAAACAATATCAAAAACATCACCTTCATTGTATTGGGATTCTGCAGTTGCTATAGATATAGCATTAAAAATAACACCAGCTCCATCATTTAATAATCTAGGTGTTGGAGTTCCTACAAAATAACTTCCATCATTATTACGTTGAATAGAATTGGTGTTATTAGCCGAACCTTCATTTATTTGTTCTGTAAGTCCTAGAAGAGCCATAAGGGCTGTGTCGTCTGAATCGCTAGTATCATATGCCAACGCGTCAATTAAATTAGTTTGTGTCGCTTCGGTTCCTTCAGGGAAATCTGTATCACTTCCCAGATAAATACCCAAGGCATCCGCACCATTTTGGATAACATTTGCCGCAATTAGTAATTGCGGAAAAGGAGAAACAGCATCACTTCCAATTAAAAGTAAACCATTATCATCCGTAGTGAAACCATCTAAATCAATTGTAAAATAGCTTGAATCGTTTCCAGAAGATGAACCGTTAAAAAGAACGACCACATAACCGTCTAAAGGCATGTTTGGCGTATCAGATTTTAACTCTATAAACTCTTTATCGTCAATTCCAGGAGAATCGCAATCTAATTCGTTTATTACTATTTGTGCATAAGAAAGCTGTCCTAAAATTAGGAAGCTCAAGAAAGTAATTAATTGTTTCATGAAGGAAGATTTTTAGCAAATGTAATCAACTCTTCCTCTTTTATTTATTATATGAATTATAAATTAGTTAAATTTAACGTTTTAGTAATCAAACCATCCGGAATTCATCTCTATAAGTTATATGAAAAAGAACTTCTTTAAATTATTAGCGAAAGTGAATAAAGCCATTCTACCAAGTTTCACAAAACAAAGGTTAGATTTAAGTAAAGCATCCAAATTTCAGATGGCTATTTTTGGTTGGAAATTGTACGTTACAAAAAATTCATTAGATTAATTTGAATTTTATTTTGATGATATTATAAAAAAGGAATATATTTGCACCCACTTAAAAAGGCCTCGTGGCGCAACTGAATAGCGCACTTGATTACGGCTCAAGAGGTTACTGGTTTGAATCCAGTCGAGGTCACTACTAAAACCAGCACTTTACAAAGCTTTTTGTAAATGCTGGTTTTTTAATTTTCACACTATTTGCAGAAAAATCATTAATCACCTCTAATGTTTTACCCAATAAAGGTGATTTTTTTTTCATTTATAATAATCTTTTTATCCTTTTATAAGAATTGGTCATGAGCTCTCTAGAAGATATTTCTTAAAGATACTCAGAAGGGTATATTAAACATTAATTAAACCCGAAAAGGTATAATTTCAATAAGGTCGCTAAGAAACCCTTCTTCTACTTTCTTACAAATGAAATGGAGGTTAAATATTGAATCATTTCTTTATTATTATGCAAAGGTGTAACTTGTAGCTTCAATAAAGTAAAGTGCAATTAACAAATGATAAACGATACAATAAATGAGTAAAAAAGATAAAAACCCAACAGATTATCAATCAAATTTAGATGTATTTGCTACTAAAGGAATGGCGGGTAGAGCCCCTAAATTTAAAATGCCAACCTTAGAAAGTGATCCCCGATTTGCCTATGAAGTCGTACACGATGAGTTGATGCTCGATGGAAATTCACGACAGAATCTGGCTACTTTTTGTCAAACATGGTCTGAACCAGAAGTCCACAAGCTTATGGATGAGTGTATGGATAAAAATATGGTTGATAAGGATGAGTACCCTCAAACCGCTGAGATTGAACAACGCTGTGTTCATATATTAGCTGATCTTTGGAATTCACCTGATTCAGCAAAAACGACAGGTTGTTCTACCGTAGGCTCTAGTGAAGCTGCAATGCTTGGAGGAATGGCAATGCTTAGAAAATGGGAGGCCAAACAGAAAGCAGCAGGTAAACCCTACGACAAACCGAATTTAGTTACAGGGCCAGTCCAGGTTTGCTGGCATAAGTTTACAAGATATTGGAATATAGAACATCGTGAAATTCCTATGGATAAAGATCGGTTTTTGATGACACCCGAGGAAGTTTTAAAACGTTGTGATGAAAACACCATTGGGGTCGTTCCAACTTTAGGTGTTACATTTACTTGTCAATACGAACCTGTAAAACAAGTAGCCGAAGCTCTTGATACCTTTCAAAAGGAATCTGGCCTAGATATACCTATTCATGTTGACGGTGCTAGCGGTGGATTTTTAGCCCCTTTTTGTGCCCCAGAATTGGAATGGGATTTTCAACTTCCAAGAGTAAAATCAATAAATACGTCTGGACATAAATTTGGATTATGTCCACTTGGTGTGGGATGGGTTGTTTGGCGTGAAGCGACTGATTTACCGGAAGAACTTGTTTTTTGGGTAAATTACTTAGGAGGTAATATGCGCGACATATCCCTAAACTTTTCACGTCCCGGCGGACAAGTAATTGCTCAATATTATAATTTTATTAGGTTAGGTAAAGAAGGTTACAACAAAATCCATTCTGCTTGTTATAAAACGGCACAATACATCTCTGCAGAATTACAAAAATTAGGCATGTTTGACATCATTTACAATGGTGATATGGAATCAGGAATTCCTGCCTTGTGTTGGAAAATAAAATCGGGTGAAACACCAGGTTTCACGCTTTATGATCTTGCAGACAGACTCCGAATAAAAGGATGGCAAGTACCTGCATATTCACTTCCTTCCAATTGTGAAGATATTGCTATTCAGCGCATACTTGTTCGCCATGGCGTAAGCTTCGACTTGGCCGATTTACTTCTTAATGACATTCAAGATAGTATCAACTTTTTTGAAAAACATCCTATTCAGGTTCCTCTAAGTAAAGAAGAAGCTTCCGGGTTTAATCATTAGTGATCAATCGCATTGAAAAACACAAAAACACTTATAACTGAAGGACCTAGACCATTTGTAACCAAGTTGATTGTTCGTAATTATTACGATATAATCAATACTTGGGAATCTAGACGCCATAGAAAAGGTTTAGAGGCTACTTTTTTAAAAGATTTTAAATCGGTTCGAATTGCATTTTCGAATGGCTTTAAAAAAGTAGCTACTCTAAATTGGTGGATCAGTATTTTATTTGCTTTTGGGGCCTCTCTTTTTATGTTTGGAAGCATATTAAGTCTATGGACTCGATTGGCATTATTTCTTAATCTCAATCCTACAGAAGTAAACTTTGTTTTCTTTTTAGGATCAATTCCATTTACATCTGCCGCATTTCTTCAGTTATTGCAAACTTATCTTGCAAGCAAAAAACTGCTCAAATCGATAAAGTCTCATAGCGAAAGGAAGGGTTATAATTTATCCTCTTTAGGGTATCTCAGTGCCCTATTTCAGTTTGTCGGGACCCTGCTCTTTAATGTAAATACCTATAATGCTACAAAATCAAATCTGAGCACCTCACAATCTGATGTATGGATTTGGACGCCAGACGTTGTTGGTTCAATTTTCTTTCTTATTTCAGGATATTTGGCCTTTATAGAAGTAGGCCATAGCTATTGGAAATGGGAAACAAAAAATATGTCTTGGTGGGTGGTTTTCATCAATCTTATCGGGTGTATTGCCTTTATGACCTCTGCTATTTTTGCTTTTATACCTCAAGGAGGTGCAAATAATTTCTCCCTGGAAATAAGTCTTTTATTTACCCTGACCGGAGCTTTTTGCTTTTTTATTGGAGCCCTAACTATGTTGCCGGAAATGGGGGTTGAAAAAATTAAGCCGAGAGATGATGTAAACTCAACAAACATTAATTGAACGTATTCCAAGCACTTCTATAAAAGATTCAATTAGCAATTCGTTATACTATACATATTATTAAATGAGTATATAAATTCAGCACTTTACAACGTTTATGAAAATGCAGATTTTTTCATTTGCAGAAAATTCTCTAACGGTTTAAAAATTAATCCTACATCGTTATTTTATTAAAAGTCAAAGCTTAAATTCACCCACATGGACTCCGTAGTGACTCCGTAGTGACTCCGTAGTGACTCCGTGTGAACATCAGTTCTAATTGGAGTTAATAAATAGATTTCGACTCAAAGAATAAACATTATAAAAAATCTTTAAAAAACCTAAAGGCTGAAGCCCAAACTGATGACTAGTGTAAAAATAAACGAGGTATATGAATAGTGATAAGTTTGTAATGATAATTAATTAAAATTATTCCATGCGCATCCAAAAACGATATACCAGCCAAAATCGCCGTTATTAGACCAAGCAACATCAACACCTGTTCTTAATTTAAACATTCTAGCAATAAGGTATCGAAAACCACCTCCATAACTATAGACTAATTCGGCATCATCAAAGGACACTCTTTTAGTTGGGGCTTTTGCTAAACCACCAAAACCAATGGCACTCCATCTATAGAGAAAATCATAACGTTGTTCCATAGCTAAAACATAAACTTCATCTCCTTGATATTTCGCCATTGGAACACCTCTCATAACTACAGAGGGTTCTAAGTAAAAGGGAGCATCTCCAAACTGGAGTTGAGATTGGAAACGTAAGCCACTCACCCATTTTGGAGTCACTTGAAAATACTTAAGAATTTCTAAATTAAAATTTTGAAAATCGTAATCACTTCCTGTCCAATTAGCATTTACTTGGTACTGTGAAGATATATACCAACCTTTATCAGGAGTAAAAACATTATCCCGCTTATCAAATTCTAAGGCTAGGCCTAAACTGCCAATATTACTACTAAAATCTTTTTCCTTAAAAAAATCTGCTATTTCAACATTTTGAAACTGAGGTGTCACATCAACATGTCCATAATAATACTGTAACCCCATATATAAATCTGTGTTGGCAATTTCCCTTAAAACAGAAACAAACCCTCCTGCAACTCTAAAATTAAAATCAAATTCTTTATTTCCAACAACAGGAATATCTCTATAAAACTCCATATTTATATTAGCATACATCGCTCCAACAGTATACTTTAAGTGATACTTTGGCAAAGAAGCTTTACGAAAACCACCAAAACCCCATGTTTTATTCGCTGTATAACCAGCAAATGCTGCTGTAATATTGGGTGCTACATGTTCCCCTTCTACTTGGTGTTTATTTGGCTTAATAAAAACGGGAGCCATTACAAGTCCGATACCTCCCAATGCCGACTCGGTAACAATTTGAGGAACAGGAATAAACCCGTTGTTATGCATCAAGACATAACTCATATCTAAATTTCCATCTAAGGTGTCTTTTAGCATTTTGAAAGAGAATTTCTCTTTATGTTTTTTTATTGAATCTGATTTTGTTTGCGCATGAGATATTGGAGAATACGCACAAAATACAAACAGAAGTACAAATGCTTTTAAATAATTATTCAACACTAAATTTAGCCTGAAAGCTTTAAGGGTAATTAATTTAATCATATTCATTTTTTAATAATAGATATCCACTTCGTTGTTTGAATTTCCTTGCGATTCTAGATAATGAAATTACTAAAAACTATTTAATCAACTCTATTTTTATTTTATTTATTCACTTTTTATTAGCTGGCAAAATAAATACTTAAAAATGAGAATATTAATAATGTATACTAATTTTGTTTATTACTAACCCCTCGAAACAATCAAACACGAGATTGGTTTAGACTCAAAAGGAATCCTAGCTTTTGTACAAAAAAAAACATCTGTTTATTTTATAAAAAATGATTGTTGAAGAATATGCAATTTGGTATCTTGCTATAGCCAATTTATCATCTTCTAATTTATCCAACAGATAGAAATTTAGCTAAGCTTAAATAAAAATTATAGCGTATAATTAATATGACAGAATTTTTCGAATTACATAAATCGCAATTAATCAATTCGGCTATTATTATAGTCGTTGTTGCGACTCTTTATTTTACAACTACTATTTTTTACAATTGGTTACTGAAAAAGGAGAAACGTATTTTTCCAGACGCTCCATTAAGACCGGTAAACATTATTAAACGTATTTTAAATATTTTATGGTTGGTTTTAGGTGTTATTGCATTAAGCTATAATTTTGTTGACAACGATAAAAGTGAAACTCTGATTCACTTTTTTAAATTAGCGTCTTATTTAGGTATTGTAGCCGTAGTAACCATAGTATTAGCCACACTCTGCAACATGTGGTTTAAACACAAAATTCAAGAAAAAATTGCATTGAAATATGATTCCACTAGCTACAAATTCTTACGTTATGTTGCGGTGTTTTCCATTTGTTTTATTGGTTGTTTATTCGCCTTATTAGCTTTCCCTTCTCTTAAAGGTGTTGCGCAAACAGCCTTAGGTGGCGCTGGTGTACTAGCAATAATTGCTGGTGTTTCGTCTCAAGAGGCTTTATCTAATTTGGTAGGTGGTGTTTTTATTATTTCATTTAAACCTTTTAAAATTGGTGATGTTGTTAAGTTAACAGACACCATGGTTGGTACAGTTTCAGACATTACGTTGAGACATACGGTACTTCGTAATTTTGAAAATAAGATGATCGTTATTCCAAACGCCATCATGAATAAAGAAAAAATAATCAATTACGATTTAGGTGAACTTAAATGTTGTGAACGTATTGAAATTGGTATTTCTTATGATAGCGATATAGATCTCGCAAAAAAAATCATGCAAGAAGAATGTGAAAATCACCCACTAATTTTAGATAACCGCACGAAACTGGAAGAAACAAACGGTCTGCCAATAGTAAAAACAGCTTTAACGCAACTTAACGATTCTTCCATGACTATAAGAGCTTGGGCTTGGTCTAAGGATTTTTCAGATTCTTTTACTTTAAAATGCGATGTTCTTGAAAGTATAAAAAAACGATTTGACAAGGAAGGAATTGAAATCCCATTTCCTTATAGAACAATTGTTATGAAGAGTGAGAAAACGCTTGAAAAATAAAATTAGTGAATTTTAATTAAAAATATTCTGATTTTTTTTCTACTAAAAAAGCATCTACTTAAAAACGTAGATGCTTTTTTAATTTATTTATTCAAGCCAAATCAAGTTTACTTCTCACTTATTTCCCTCTTTTAAAAGAGTCATAAAATTCCAAATTAAATGCAATGCTCTTTCTATATTTGCAATTAATTTAAAATTTATGGATTATATTTTACAGCCTTGGCCATGGTATATTACTGGACCACTCCTAGCTCTTGTTATGTTTATACTTATATATTTTGGTAAAACCTTTGGCATGTCTTCCAACCTAAGAACCTTATGTGCTATTGGCGGCGCTGGAAAAAACACAGCTTTTTTTGATTTTGATTGGAAGGAACAACGATGGAACCTCATGGTTGTCGTTGGTGCCATAATTGGTGGTTTTATTGCACATTTTATGCTTTCAGCTCCAATAGACATTGATCTGAATCCTGAAACTGTCAGTGACCTTTCTCTACTAGGATTTGAAAATGCGGGAAAAACACTTTTACCTGCCGAACTTTATAGTTGGGACGCCGTATTCACTTTAAAAGGAATCTCTATTTTAATTGTTGGGGGTTTTCTTGTTGGCTTTGGAACACGTTATGCTGGAGGTTGTACTTCAGGCCATGCTATAACAGGCTTAAGCAGTTTGCAATTACCTTCATTAATTGCTGTTATTGGCTTTTTTATAGGAGGTTTGATTATGATTCATTTACTATTTCCATTAATTTTCTAAAACTTATAAAAACATGAAATATTTAAAATTTTTATTAGTTGGAATTTTCTTCGGAATTGTTCTTGTTAAATCTGAAGCTGTTTCTTGGTATCGCATTTTCGAAATGTTCAAATTTCAATCTTTTCATATGTACGGAATTATTGGTAGCGCTGTAACAACCGGGATTGTTTTAATGCTTCTAACAAAAAAATTACATTTTAAAAATATTGAAGGACACTTAATGACTGTTCCTAAAAAGGAAAATGGTCTTACCAGATACTTACTTGGCGGGTCTATTTTTGGTTTAGGTTGGGCTTTATCTGGAGCTTGTCCAGGACCTATGTATATTTTGGTAGGCACTGGTGCTTTTACTGTACTAATTGTAATTCTTGCGGCTCTATTAGGAACTTATGTTTATGGTGTGTTAAAGGATAAGCTTCCACATTAAATACTAAATTATTCAAGTATATAAAAAAACGTGTAGAACAATTTAAAACCTCTCGGTTCTCTATTGGTCTACACGTTTTAATTTATTTAAAATTCTAAGTTGAAAGGAAGTGAATTTCGTACAAAGTTTAATCTATTTTTATAGCTAATTGCAAGAAAATCTCACCCACTTTACTTCATCATTCTAGTTAATTGAAAGAATTTTTTATAACTTTCAGGAATGTTGGCTATATCTATTAACGATCCTGGAACCATATATGGATAGATATCTTCATACGTCTGCACATTATACAAACCTACTCTTTTACTAATATGACTACGATTTAACTCTTCAGGCCCATTTAGTCCTGCAGCGGCTATAAGTTCTAAGAAACTATGTATGGTGGCTTCATGATATCTATTTGCTCTTGGTGCTTTATCATCCACTACCAAACCTTTTATTAATGAAGGATTTTGAGTTGCAACACCAACCGGACAGGTATTTGTGTTACATTGTAAAGCTTGGATACATCCTATTGAAAGCATCATGGCGCGAGCGCTGTTACATCCGTCTGCACCTAAAGCCAAAGCTCTAGCCATATGGAAACCTGTAATTATTTTCCCAGCTACAATTACTTTTATATCATCTCTTAAACCAAAGCCAACTAAGGTATCGTGAACAAAAATAAGTCCTTCACGCAATGGCATTCCCATAGAATTTGAAAACTCAACAGGCGCAGCACCAGTTCCTCCTTCACCACCATCAACGGTTATGAAATCAGGTTGTATTCCAGTATAAATCATGGCTTCGCAAAAATCCATAAATTCCTGCTTTCTACCCAAACACAGTTTAAAACCAACTGGTTTCCCTTCAGAAAGATCTCTAAGTTTTTTAATAAAATACATAAACTCAATAGGATCTGAAAAAGCAGAATGTGAGGGAGGCGAATGTACCGCTACAAAAGGTTTTATATGTCTAATTTTCGCAATCTCTTCTGTGTTTTTAGACGCTGGTAAAATTCCCCCATGCCCTGGCTTGGCTCCTTGAGATAATTTTATTTCAATCATCTTTACTTCAGGTCTTAAAGCGTTTACTCTATATGTCTCATCATTAAAAGTACCATCATCTTTTCTGCAACCAAAATAACCTGTTCCAATTTGCCAAATAAGGTCTCCACCATGTTCTAAATGGTAATTACTAATCCCACCTTCTCCAGTATTATGAGCGAAACCTCCCATTTTAGCACCTTTATTTAATGCCATGATGGCATTTTTACTTAAAGACCCAAAACTCATTGCCGAAATATTCAATAAACTTGAAGAATAAGGTTGCTTACAATCTTTACCTCCAATTAATAATCTAGGGAATTCACCAATATTCTTTGGGTTATTTTTTGCATACATGGAATGTTCCATCCATTCATAACCTGAATGATAAATATCCATCTGAGTTCCAAAAGGCTCTGTATCATTTTGCCCTTTTGCTCTCTGGTATACTAACGACCTTAAAATACGGTTTATAGGACGTCCTTGAGTATCAGTTTCTACAAAGTATTGCATGATTTCAGGTCTAATAGACTCTAACATATATCTAATACGCCCTAGTAGCGGAAAGTTCCTTCTTATACTCCGCTTTTTTTGAACCATATCAAAAACTCCCAAAAGTATAAGAGGGATAACAATTATATACAACCATAAAATGGGTGTCCAAAAAAGTGCTATAACAGCTACCGAAGCAGTTAAAACAATAGAAATAATTACAAAGTATTCACGAACTTTCATAGAGTAAATAGATTATCATGTTAAAAAGAAACCAATTTAATGAATTGATTTCTTTATGCTAAATCTAATAAATAAAATTAGATTAATCAAGTTCATGTTCTCATGAACTCTGAATTTAATATTTTGGTTTTAATAAAAGAAACCACTTAAAAAACGTGGCTAAGTTAGGCAACTATATTTATCTTTTAAGACTTTTGTAGTTTAAGATTATTCAATATAATTTAGAGGAGAAATAATGCTACTATTTTAAAACTGTGATCTTTTTAAAGTGACTATTTTTATATTATTTCCGCACTTAAACCGGCATCTAATAACATAGAACACCTAGGCTCCAACTCGTCATAAGCTCCAGTTTTGACAGTGCATTTTCCTTTGTAGTGAACTATAATCGAACATTGTTCGGCTTGTTCTGGAGTGTGCTCGCAAGCAAAAACGAGTGTATTAATAACATGATCGAAGGTGTTTACTTCGTCGTTATACAATACAATTTCATTGTTTTTTTGCTCTAAAGTGTCAACACTTCCTTGTTCCTGTATTTTTTCTTTAGTACTCATACATCTTATGAATTAAATTCGCACCTACATTTCGACTACGCTCAATACAGGGAAGCTCAATGTGACACGTTGTAATGACAAAATATTTATTAATTTAAGAATTTTAAAGCAACCCAATTGTTTCTTTCCAATGTTTCAACGAGGTTTAAATGATATTTATTGCATTCTTCTTCAATAACGGGAATATCGTCTTTATAAAATCCACTTAAAAACAACATGCCATTAGTATTTAAACATTTGGTGTACGCTTCTATATCGTTAAGTAAGATATTTCGGTTGATGTTAGCAATAATAACATCGTATTTTCTGTCTTTCAGTAAAGCGGCATCACCTTCTAAAACTGTAATATGCTTACAGTTATTGCGTTCTACATTTTCTAAACTATTAATAAAGCACCAATTATCATAATCGATAGCATCAAGTGGGTTTGCACCTTTCATTTCAGCAAGAATAGCTAAAACGCCTGTACCACAACCCATATCTAAAACCGATTTTCCTTCAAAATCGTTTTTTAGGATATGATGAATCATCATGTGAGTGGTTTCATGGTGTCCCGTTCCAAAACTCATTTTTGGCTCAATAACAATATCGAATTTTGTATCTGGTTTCTCATGAAAAGGTGCACGAACGGAACATTCATTTTCAACAATAATCGGATTAAAATTCTTTTCCCATTCTTGGTTCCAATTCACTTGTTCTATTTCGCTGAAAGAATAGCTTATTTCAAATTCGTCTGAACTTAAAATCTGGATATCCTCTAAAATAGTGTCATTCCATTCGTCTTTTTGAATATAAGCTGTAACACCACCATCAGTTTCAACAAAACTTTCAAAGCCTGCATAACCTAATTCTGCAATTAAAATTTCGGTTCCAGGTTGTAAAGGAGTTACTTTAAAATCGTAACCTATATAAATATTATTTGACATAATTAAAAATTAAAAAGCGTTTACAATCGTATAAAAATCTTCAGCATTAAGTGCTGCTCCACCAATTAAACCACCATCGACATCGGGTTTAGAAAAAATTTCTTTTGCGTTATTTGGCTTCACGGACCCACCATATAAGATAGAGACAGAATTGGCGGTTTCTTGACCATACTTATTAGCCAGTGTTTCTCTTATAAAAGCATGCATCTCTTGTGCTTGCTCCGGACTAGCCGTTTCACCTGTTCCAATAGCCCAAACAGGTTCGTAAGCTAATACGATGTTTTTAAATGCTTCAGCTTCTAAATGAAATAACCCGTTTTTAATTTGGTTTCCGACTATTGTTTCGTGGTTTCCGGCCTTTCTATCAGCAAGTTCTTCCCCGAAACAAAAGATAACTCTCATGTTGCTTTTTAAAGCCGCATCCACTTTTTTAGCAAGTAACTCATCGGTTTCATTGAAATAAGCACGACGTTCACTATGTCCTAAAATAACGGTTTGCACTCCAACACTTTTAAGCATCTCTGCGCTAATTTCTCCGGTGTAAGCTCCTGATTCTGCAAAGTGCATGTTTTGTGCTATCACTTCTACATTTGAACTTCTTAAAGCTTCAAACGCATGCCAAAGATTTGTAAACGTTGGTGCAATCATCACTTCAGCATTAGAAGTTTGCGATTGATTTTTAAGTTCCGTAATTAATGATTCAGTCATTGCCAAATCATTGTTCATTTTCCAGTTTCCTGCAACGATATGTTTTCTCATCTCTTTGCCTGCGAAAGCAGGTATCTTTTAATTAAAATTGATTTTATAAACCTGCTAGGTTTTAAAAACCTTGCAGGTTTGGTTGGCTTTACTCCAACTTCACTTTAGGATCCAACCAAGCGTAAATTATATCTACAAAAATATTGATTATTATAAAGAGTAACGCAATAATTAACACAGAACCCATAATTACAGGTAAATCTAAAGTGTTTAAAGCATTTACAATTTCTTTTCCTAAACCATTCCATCCAAAAATATACTCTACAAAAACAGCTCCAGCCAACATAGAAGCGAACCAACCAGATATGGCGGTAACTACTGGATTTAAAGCATTTTTAATGGCGTGTTTTCTAATAATCTGTAATTCGGTTAGCCCTTTTGCTCTTGCGGTTCTAATATAATCCTGATTAAAAACTTCTAATAAGGAATTTCGCATAAGCTGAATGACAACAGCCAAAGGACGAATACCTAGAACAATAGCAGGAAGAATTAAATTTTCCCACTGAATGTGCATGGCTTCTCCATAATCGTCCAATTCGTATAAACTCCCTGTCATCTCCAGATTGGTGTATTTATGAAGCACAAAACCAAACAACCAAGCAAATAAAATAGCACTAAAAAATGAAGGCACACTCATTCCTATGGTACTTACTATTTGAATGACTTTGTCTACCCATGTATCTTTATATAAAGCAGAAACAACACCCAAAACCAAACCAATTATAAGCGCTATAAAAATAGCACTTACAGCCAAAACAATAGTATTTGGTAATGTTTCAGCCAACACCTGACTTACTTTTTTTCCCTGTTTGGTAAAAGATTCTCTTAAATACGGGAATTTTAAAACGGTGGTTGTATTTCCAATCGAAAACAATTTTGTAGCTGTATATTTTCCGTCTCTTAAATAGGTGTAATCGTCTTTATTTTTTGAATGAAAAGAAATTGGCGACAAATCGTTTAAGTAATAAAAATACTGTGTCCTTATGGGTTTATCGAAACCATATTTATGTTTAACTATAGCTAATTGCGAACTATCTTCATTTTGACCAAGCATCATTTGAGCAGGATCTCCAGGAAGAACATTAAATAAAAAGAATATCACAGTTATTACTCCAAATAATGTAAGTAAGGCGTAAAAGATTTTATTTAATAGATAGTTTATCAGATTATTATTTCTTTAAAGTAATTTCAATCATTGAATTATAATCTACAATCCCTTTTTCTCTCATTAGAGTCGTATCCTTTATAACACTCATTGACTCTATGGTATTTGGGTCAATTTGATCTACATAAGATTTTTCATATGCTGTACCATCCACAAGATAAAGAATGACTTCTTCAACAACTATCTTTTCCTGTAATGGCTCTGGCTTGCGCTCTACTGCTGGTAAATCCATATCCTCTAAATCATTCCAATGGACTTTTTGAGTAATAGTTCCTTTTTCCAGCTTTAAAACTCCTGGACTAGAACGAACAATAGTTTTTATTGCTTTCTCATCGCATAGGAAAAAGTCAAAATTAAGTTTGTTTTGCTCTTTGAACTGTTGTTTCGTTTCTTCACCAGATGCTGATAGACCAATAACTGTATAGCCTTTTTCAATTGCTTCATCTGTAAAGGCTTTCAGTTTTACAACCCCATCTTTTTCAGCAGTATCTAAATTATACATCGCTATCATGATCAAGTTGTCTTCATTTAAATAATATTCCGTAAAATCTTCATCCATAGTTTCTATAGAGAAATCTTTTACCGGAGGATCATAACCTTCATCAATAATTTTTGTTTCAACACCTACATATTCGCCGTCCACTTCAGGATAACTGCCGTCTGTAACAAAATCTTGATTTTCACCATTCACTTTAAAAGTCCAGGTAAATTCTTGAACAGGTTTTGGAGCATCATCTGGTATAATCATACCTTCCATAATATTATTCCCTACAGCGTATGCTCTAAAATCAATAGATGGTAAGTGCATTAACACATGGTAGCCAAAGGATAAACAAGCAATAAAACTCAATAAAGATGCAACAGCTAATCCAAACTTACTAAATAAGGGTTTGATGTGTTTTACACCCATAAATAGGATTAAAATAAGTACCAATAAAATAACATCTTTAGTAAAACTTTCCCAAGGAGTTAATGGAATAGCATCCCCAAAACATCCACAATCCTTTACTTTCTCGAAATATGCAGAGTAAAATGTTAAGAAAGTAAAAAATACAATCATTCCTAAAAGACTCCAAACAGTAAATTTAGGTTTGTACCCAATTAGAAGAAAAATTCCCAGTAAGACTTCAAATACTACTACAAATACAGAAATCATAAGAGCGTAGGGTTCCAAAAACGGAATATTTAACACATCTGCACTAAAATACTCCTGCAGTTTGTATGAAAACCCTAATGGATCATTAAGTTTTACAAATCCTGAGATAATGAATAAAACGCCAACTAAAATTCTACTAATGTTTACTATGTATTTCATAATTTTATATTGCATTCCTGCGAAGGCAGGAATCTATTTAATAATACTACTATTTAAACAATTCTTTTTGCTTCAACTCACTTCGACTTCGCTCAGTGAACAACGATCAGTAGCAAAAAAATTAATTATCATTAAGATGAATTAAAGCAAAAACCGCATAATTTACCATATCTTGATAATTAGCATCTATTCCTTCACTCACCAAAGTTTTTCCTTTATTGTCTTCAATTTGTTTGACACGCAATAACTTTTGAAGGATTAAATCGGTTAAACTACTCACGCGCATGTCTCTCCAAGCTTCACCATAATCATGATTTTTATTCATCATAAGCTGTTTGGTGATGGCTACTTTATCATCATAAAGTTTCGTGGCTTCTTCAACAGATAAATCTGGTTGTTCTACAACGCCTTTCTCTAATTGGATTAACGCCATGACACTGTAGTTTATAATTCCAATAAACTCACTTTCCTGACCTTCATTTACTTTTTGAACTTCATTTTGTTGCAACCCGCGAATACGTTGTGCTTTTATAAAAATTTGATCTGTTAGAGATGGTAAACGCAAAATGCGCCAAGCACTTCCATAATCCGACATTTTTTTAACGAATAAATCTCTACATGTTTTAATAACTGAGTCGTATTGTTTTGAAGTGTCTTGCATGAATTAAAATGAATTTTGCGTAAATTTCGCTTAAATAGTTTAAAGTTCAAAGTTCCATGTGCAATGTTTTTATTTTCCTTCGAAAACACCAATGTTTTAGTCTGATTGTGTTAATTTTGTTTATCCTTTTTTGAATTTGAATTTAGAACTCGAAACCTTAATATGACTATCAACTGCAAAGGCAAACTCATAGATTTATCCACTTCTAAAGTCATGGGGATTTTAAACCTGACTCCAGATTCTTTTTACGATGGCGGAAAATTCAAAAATGAGAGCGAAATCTTGTCTCAAGTTTATATCATGCTCAAAGCTGGAGCAACGTTTATTGATCTTGGCGCTTACAGCTCTCGTCCAGACGCCAATCACATTTCTGAGGAAGAAGAATTAAAACGTCTATTACCCATAGTTACTTTAATTCTGAAAGAATTTCCAGAGGCACTTTTGTCTATTGACACTTTTAGAAGTCAGGTCGCTAAACAAGGAATCGAAGCAGGAGCCTCTTTAATTAACGATATTTCTGCCGGACTTTTAGATGAAAAAATGCTTGAAACTGTTGCCAAATTGCAAGTGCCATATATTATGATGCACATGAAAGGAACGCCTCAAACCATGCAACAGGAAACCAATTACAAGAATATTATAAAAGAGATGCTCTTCTATTTTTCTGAAAGAATAGCAAAAGCAAAAGCTCTTGGTATTATGGATGTGATTGTAGATCCTGGTTTTGGATTTTCAAAAACTAGAGAACAGAATTTCGAAATTCTAAAGCAGTTAGAACTTTTTAAATTACTTGAAAAACCAGTTTTAATTGGAGTTTCCAGAAAATCAATGATTTATAAAACCTTAGAAAACACGGCTCAAGAAGCTTTAAATGGAACGACCGTGTTAAATACTATAGCATTACAAAAAGGAGCTTCTATTTTACGGGTACACGATGTCAAAGAAGCTGTGGAATGTATTCGATTATTAGAACAATTAAAATCTTAAAAATGAAATATTTCCAAATAGCATTACTCCTTTTAATCATGTCTTGTGGTAATGAAAAAATTGTTCAACTTCCTGAGATAACTCATTCTGAGGTTTCAGAAATTTTGGATGTCTCCGCGGCTTATCTCTTTTATGATGAAACGAAAAAGGACAGCATAGAACTTAATAGAAAATCAATAATTGGAACCACCAACTGGCTGGTAAACGTAGACAAACGTTTAACCTTAAAACAGGCCATTCCAAAAATAATATATCTGCAAGACAAAAAAAGAAATGCAGAAGTACATAAAAATGCCGCTGCAAAAAATTATTATACCTGTAACAATTCATCCATAAAAAACTTAGGTTTTATTGAATTTACGGATGTTTATTACAAAGAAAAACAATCAGAGGATTTTACTTTAGAACCAAATACATTAGTTGTTCTTTTTAATTCGGATTCCGATATTGAATTAAAATTACCAGATAACGAGACTATCAAAACTTCAAAAGCTACATTATTAGAAGATCTAAAAACAATCACTTCAAAAAATGTAGCCTTAGAAACCATCCAGTTATTTTTCAATAAAAACTTAACTTTTCAGAATTACATCACTTTCAAATCTCTTTTAAATCAATTAAATAACAAACAGGTACTTATTGCCAATGACGAGTTCATTTTTTATTAAGTTGAGTTCTAAGGATATTTTGTTAAATTTACCAAAACTCCTTGCGCTTGGAAATCTTTGACGACCTCTTAAAATTTACAATTATAGATATTGTAGATGTCATTCTTGTGGCAACCCTACTCTATTATGTTTATAAACTTGTAAAAGGTACTGTTGCCATAAACATCTTTATAGGGATTGTAATAATCTATTTCATCTATTTACTTACAGAAGCTTTGCAGATGAAAATGCTAAGTAAAATTCTTGGCGGTTTTATGAGTGTTGGTTTAATTGCCTTAATTGTAGTTTTTCAGCAAGAAATTAGAAAATTTTTATTGATGGTTGGCTCAACCAATTTCAGTAAGAGAAGAAAATTCTTTGGGAAATTAAAATTCTTAAAAACAGAAACAGATAGTTTAACAGATGTCGAATCTATAGTTGCTGCTTGCACTAAAATGTCTTCGACTAAAACGGGCGCTTTAATTGTTTTTGAATGTAACAATAATTTAGATTTCCTATTAAATACAGGAGATGAGATGAATATAAAAGTGACTCAACCCATTATTGAAAGTATCTTTTTCAAAAATAGTCCGTTGCACGATGGAGCCATTATTGTAGTCGATAATATTGTGAAAGCAACTAGAGTTATTCTTCCTGTTAGCAGTGACAACAACTTACCACAACGTTTTGGATTAAGACATCGCGCTGCTGTTGGAATTACTGAAAAAACTGATGCTTTGGCTCTTGCTGTAAGTGAAGAAACCGGTCAAATATCTTTATTTAAAGATGGTGAATTTATTATGTTTAAAGACACTAAAGAACTTATCCAACTTATTAAAAACGATATAGTTTAAAGATGATGATTTGCAAAAACTAAGCAACTTCCTCCTTTAAAAACTGAACTTCGTATAAATTTCTATAGTAACCAGCTTCAATTTTAAGGAGCTCCTCGTGAGTTCCTACTTCAACTATTTTTCCAGCATCCATTACAATAATCTTATCGGCTTTTTTAATAGTTGCCAGTCTATGTGCAATAATAATGGAGGTTCTTTCCTTAGTTATTTTATAGGTGGCATTTTGAATAAGTTGCTCTGAATACGAATCTACAGAAGATGTTGCTTCATCCAAAACCAAGATACTTGGGTTAGTAACATAGGCTCTTAAAAATGAAATTAATTGACGTTGTCCGGAAGACAACATAGCGCCTCGTTCTTTCACATTATAGTCATACCCGTTTGGTAAGCTCATGATAAAATCGTGAATACCAATATCTTTTGCGGCTTGTTCGACATGCTCAAAGGTTATATCTGGGTTATTCAATGTAATATTACTTAAAATGGTATCGGCAAATAAAAACACATCTTGCAATACAATGGCTATTGGTTTTCTTAAAGAAGCTAATTTGATGTCTTTTATATTAATGTCATCGATACAAATAGTCCCTTTTTGAATATCGTAAAAACGATTCAGTAAATTAATAATTGTCGATTTTCCTGCTCCAGTTGCTCCAACAATAGCAACCGTTTCTCCTACGTTCACTTCTAAAGAAATTCCTTTTAAAACTTCTTCATCTTCAACATAACTAAAATGCACATCTTTAAAAACAATATGCCCTTTAAAATGAGACACTTCTAAAGTTCCACGATCATCAATTTGCGAGGTAGTTTCAAGTACTTTAAAAACTCTTCTAGCAGCAACCATTCCCATTTGAAGCGTGTTAAACTTATCGGCAATTTGACGCAATGGTCTAAACAACATCGGAATCATCATGATAAAAGCCGTTAAATCTCCAAGCGAAGCTGTATGATCTATAACCGTATTTAAACCGCCATACCAAGCAATAATACCGATGGTTATGGAAGAAGATAATTCGGCAATTGGGAAGAAAATGGAATTGTACCAAACCGTTTTCAACCAGCCTTTTTTATGACGTTCGTTTATTTCTTGAAACTTTTTGTATTCTGTATCTTCTCTTGTAAATAACTGAAGGATCTTCATTCCAGTAATCCGTTCTTGAACAAAGGAATTTAAATTAGAAACTTCGGTTCTAACTTCTTCAAAAGCACGTTTCATATACTTTTGAAAAATTCTAGTGGCATATAAAACCAAAGGAAGCATTAAAAATACTATGAAGCTTAATTCCCAATTCATATAAAGCATCACAATAGAAACGACCAACATGGTTAGTAAATCTCTAAATATCATAAAAAAGCCTTCCCCAAAAACATCTGCAATACGCTCCATGTCTGTAACGGCTCTAGTAATTAAAATTCCTACAGATGAGTTATCGAAGTATTTCATTCTAAAACGAATCATGTGATCGAAGAGTTTCACACGGATATCTTTTACAACACTTTGCCCAAGAAAACCTGAGTAATAAATAAATAAGAGCTGACAAATAACTTCGGCCATTAAAAGGCCAGCCATAATTAAAATATATGGAAAAAATCCTTCAATTTTTTTATTAGTAATATTATGGTCAATGGCTTGCTGAAGTATGTAAGGTCTTAAAGCTCCAAAAATAGCCAGTAAAAAAACCGCAATTAGCACTCCTACAAAAACATGTTTATAAGGTCTAATAAACTTTAAAAGCTTTTTAAACAAATCTATCTCCAATATGGAATCCACTTTACTCATATAATTTTAAAAAAATCTTATTAGTTTAATTTAATTGATTCTGGATAAACCACTTCTACCAAATACAAGCCATGCGCAGGCACAGAAAAACCAGCTTCACTCCTGTTTTTAGAAGTTATAATGTTATGCATATCTGCAACTTCAAGTTTCCCTAAACCTACATTAATTAAAGTTCCCACAATCGCACGAACCATATTTCTTAAAAATCTATCGGCTTTAATTGTAAACTGCAATTCGATTCCTTCCAAGGACCATTCGGCTTCCATGATGTTACAATTATAAGTATTTACATCTGTTTTACTTTTGGAAAAACATTGAAAATCCTGATATTCCAATAGAACCTTTGTGGCTTCCCTCATTTTAATTACATCCACTTTTTGCTTCAAATAATAAGCTCCAACGATGTTAAAGACATCTTTTTCCAATGAAATTCGGTACACATACGCACGACTCAAGGCATGAAACCTAGCATGAGCATCTGAAATAACTTTAAAAACATCTAGAATAGCAATATCACTAGGTAAAAAGGAATTAAGTTTATAAACTAGATCCTCATTTAAAAAAGCTTTTTCTGTATCGAAATGAGCAAACATTTGTTTGGCATGCACGCCAGCATCTGTTCTTCCTGCTCCAAAAATGGTGGTACTTTGACCTAAAAGTGTAGACAACGCTTTTTCAATAACTTCTTGTACAGATATAGCATTGGGCTGTATTTGCCAACCATGATAATCTGTTCCGTTATATGCTATCTCTAAAAAATATCTCAAGCTAAAGTACTATTTTTGTAAGGTGCAAAGATAGAATTTTAATCCTTCTTGAAATTTCAAATAAAAGTTAAATAAAAAGAGATTTCCGTATACCGAAAGCAATCCATGAAAAAAATCCTCCTCCTATCAGATACTCATAGTTATATAGATGATGCCATTTTAAAACATGTAAAACAAGCAGATGAAGTTTGGCATGCTGGAGATATTGGTGATTTGGAAGTAACAAACCAAATCAAGAAATTAAAACCGTTGAGAGCCGTTTTCGGAAATATTGACGGACATGAAGCGCGAACGGAATTCCCGGAAAACAACAGATTTATGTGCGAAGGTGTTGATGTTTGGATAACGCATATTGGAGGTTATCCAAATAGATATGATATAAGAATTAGAGAAGCCTTGAGAAAAAGTCCACCAAAATTATTTATCTGCGGACATTCTCACATTCTAAAAGTCATGCCAGACAAAAAATTAAATTTATTACACATGAATCCAGGAGCAGTTGGAAAATACGGATTCCATAAAGTAAGAACCATGCTTCGATTTGTAATAGATGGTAGTAATATTAAAGATTTAGAAGTTATAGAGTTTGAAGGGAGATGATAAAATAAAATTCCAAAAAATGAAATACCAAATTCCAAAAAAGCAAACGATTTAGAGCATAAGCATATTATATCCGAAAAAACTAAAAAAATTGAAATCTCTCCATTCTTCGGGATTAGTTCAACCAACAAAACTCAATGCGCTTTGCTTTTCCATAAGAATCCTTTGCTAAACAACTTTAAGATCCCGCTTTTCAGCGGGATTAGTTCAACCAACAAAACTCAATGCGCTTTGCTTTTGAGTTTTGGGTTTCACTAATAAAAAAACCCAAGATCTTCACCTTGGGTTCACGCACTAAAAAATTACTAAGATGTTAGGCTTATCTTAATCTATCTACAGATTTTACAAGATCTTCATCCTTCTTAATGGCCTTATTGGCTAATGCCAACAACACGATAGAAATAATAGGGAGAAAAATCCCAATACCTTTCTCCGAAACTTCCGTTTCTCCAGATACGTTTAGAGATTGATACACAAATAATCCTAGTAAAAAAAAGTTTAATATGATGTTTAGTCTTCCCAACACAAATTGAGATTTCCTTTGTTTGAATCTAGTTATTGATAAAACCGAAAAAAATGCTGACACTAAAAACATTGCAAAAATATAATTGATATCGTCTGCAAATACTTTCACATTTTCGGGTGTTGTCCATAATTCAAAAACATATATAAGACCTCCAGAGACTCCTGCAGCTAATAATAGATATATGGTTTGAATTCTTTGAAGCATTCCTTTTCTAATTTTGAAGAGACAAAAATAGACGTTTCTTTTTAATAAATTAACTTAAATTAATAAAATAAAGTTGTATAATTGCAATAACAATGGACAACTACCACAGTTGTAAGCTGTTAATTCTTCAGAATAAAATCAATTTTTTTTCAGAAAAAATCAATTTTAATATTTAATCCAAATATTCAATTCAACATCAATGTTTGAAATCTCACAATTAAAAGAAATGAAGCTTCCTGAGTTACAGGATATAGCAAAAAAACTGAACGTCTCAAAATATCGTTCCTTAAAGAAATTAGATTTAGTCTATCAAATACTAGATCAGCAAGCTGCAAATCCTAGCGCAGTTAAAGAAGTTGTAAAAGTAGAACCTAAAAAAGAAGCTCCTAAACAACAACCAAAAAAACCAAGAGAACGAATTCAACGTCCCTCCAACGAGGTTAAAAATAGTGATAACAATATATCACAAGAAAGCAAAGCTGAAACTCCTATAATAGAATCCCCAAAATCAGAATCTCCAAAAGCAGAAACGCCTAAAGTAGCAACTCCTAAAGTTGAGACTCCTAAAGTTGAGACTCCTAAAGTTGAGACTCCGAAAATGGAAACTTCAAAAGCTGAGATCCCAAAGGAAGAAACTCCTAAACCAGAACCTCGCAAACCAATTCAACAAAAAACTCCGAGACCTGCAAGACCTGCTAGACCAGCTCAAGATAAAGATTCGAATAACAAGGATAAAGAAGATCACAAAACAAACTCTAAAAACGATAATCAAAATCGTCCAAAAAGAGAAAGTAAAAATAAAAACCAAAATTCCAATAGCAATAACGGGAATAAAGATACTAGAAACAGATATAGAGAGCCAGATTTTGAATTTGACGCTATTATAGAAAGTGAAGGTGTTTTAGATGTTATGCAAGATGGTTATGGTTTTTTACGCTCATCGGATTACAACTATTTATCATCGCCAGATGACATCTATGTATCTCAATCACAAATTAGATTATTTGGTTTAAAAGTTGGAGATACCGTATTAGGACAAGTACGTCCACCAAAAGAAGGAGAAAAATATTTCCCTTTAATTAGAGTAAGTAAAATTAATGGTCAAGACCCAAATGTGGTTAGAGACCGCGTTTCTTTTGAACATTTAACACCCTTATTTCCTCAAGAGAAATTCAATTTAGCAGGACGACAAAGTACCATTTCAACAAGAATCATGGATTTGTTTTCCCCAATTGGAAAAGGACAACGTGGAATGATTGTTTCGCAACCGAAAACAGGTAAAACCATGTTGCTAAAAGATGTAGCTAATGCTATTGCCGCAAACCATCCTGAAGTTTATCAAATGATTCTATTGATTGATGAACGCCCAGAAGAAGTTACAGATATGCAGCGAAATGTACGTGGAGAAGTTATTGCCTCTACATTTGATAAGGAAGCTCATGAGCACGTAAAAATTGCAAATATTGTTCTTGAAAAAGCAAAACGATTAGTAGAATGTGGTCACGATGTTGTGATTCTTTTAGATTCTATTACACGTTTAGCAAGAGCTTACAATAGTGTTCAACCAGCTTCTGGTAAAATATTAAGTGGTGGTGTGGATGCTAATGCACTACATAAACCAAAACGTTTCTTTGGAGCGGCTCGTAACATAGAAAATGGAGGTTCGCTTACCATTATTGCTACAGCACTTACAGAAACAGGTTCTAAAATGGACGAAGTAATTTTCGAAGAATTTAAAGGAACTGGTAATATGGAGTTACAACTGGATAGAAAAATATCTAATCGTAGAATTTTCCCTGCTATCGATCTGACATCTTCTAGTACACGTCGCGACGATATTTTACTTGATGCCAACACCATTCAAAGAATGTGGGTTATGCGTAAGTATTTAGCAGATATGAATCCTGTGGAAGCTATGGAGTTTATTAACGAACGCTTTAAGAAGACCAAAAACAACGAAGAGTTTTTAATTTCCATGAATGGATAAACCTCTTTCATTATTATAATAAATAAAGCCTTGAGAAATCAAGGCTTTTCCTTTTTTAATATTTTAATTTTTGGCACAAAAAAAACCTTTCAAAATATTGAAAGGTTTTTTATATATTGAGTTAATCGACTCTTATAAAGCAGCTACGTGCTTAGTTAAATTCGATTTTAAATTCGCTGCTTTATTAGCATGAATAATATTTTTCTTAGCTAATTTATCGATCATAGAAGCTATTTCAGGAAACAAAGCTTCTGCTTCTTGCTTAGACTCTATTTCACGCAATTTTTTGATCGCGTTACGAGTTGTCTTATGCTTATATTTATTAGTTAAACGTTTAGCTTCGTTACTTCTAATTCTCTTTAATGCTGACTTATGATTTGCCATTTTATTATCTTTTCTTTTATAAAAATTGTAGCCCGTAGGGGAGTCGAACCCCTCTTACCAGGATGAAAACCTGGCGTCCTAGCCGATAGACGAACGGGCCATTTTGTTTTGAGTGTGCAAATATATAACTATATATTTTAATTCACAATACTTATTTCAAAATAACTTACAATGTTTCCATTGTTTACTTGACTGAGTTAATTTATATCATTCAAGCGGGTGCAAAAATACAACTATTTTTAAATGTTGCAAGAGCTTATTGATATTTTTTTTAAAAAATTTATTAATAAGCTTTTGCGAACAATACTCTACCTTTTGAAGAGCTTCCAGAATAGACACAAATCCCGTTCTCAGGCACTTCATCCGTAGGGATACATCTAATAGTGGCTTTTGTAATTTCTTTTATCTTAGCTTCAGTTTCAATTGTTCCATCCCAATGGGCTGAAATAAAGCCACCTTTAGTTTCTAAAACATTTTTAAATTCATCGAATGTATCTACCAAGGTTACATGAGAATCTCTAAAATTCAATGCTTTTGTATATAAAGCCGTTTGAATTTCAGTCATTAAATTTTCAACAGTAGAAGTTACATTATCTAATGCAATCACTTCTTTGGTTAAGGTATCTCTTCTAGCCACCTCAACAGTGCCATTTTCAAGATCTTTAGGCCCAATAGCGATTCTTAATGGAACTCCTTGCAATTCATGTTGTGCAAACTTAGCACCAGGTCTTAAAGTTGTTCTATTGTCATATTTCACAGAAATATGCTTCGCTCTTAAATCTCCCATCATTAAATTGGCGATTTTAGAGATTTCTTCTAATTGCTCATCTGTTTTATATATAGGAACAATAACCACTTGGTTAGGGGCCAAATTTGGAGGTAAAACCAAACCTTTATCGTCACTGTGCGTCATTATTAGAGCACCCATTAATCTGGTTGAAACTCCCCAAGAAGTTGCCCAAACATAATCTTGCTTTCCTTCTTTAGACGTAAATTTCACATCGAAAGCTTTAGCAAAATTCTGACCTAAAAAGTGCGATGTACCAGCTTGTAAAGCTTTTCCATCTTGCATTAAGGCCTCAATACAATAGGTTTCAACAGCACCAGCAAAACGTTCACTTTCACTTTTTACTCCTTTAATAACTGGAATAGCCATAAAGTTTTCAGCAAAAGTAGCATAGACGTTATTCATTAATTCCGCTTCTTGAATAGCTTCCGCTTTTGTTTCGTGAGCAGTATGACCTTCTTGCCATAAAAATTCAGCAGTACGTAAAAACAAACGTGTTCTCATTTCCCAACGAACCACATTGGCCCATTGATTAATAAGCAATGGCAAGTCTCTATAAGACTGTATCCACCCTTTATATGTATTCCAAATAATAGCTTCACTAGTAGGTCTAACAATTAGTTCTTCTTCTAATTTAGCATCTGGATCCACACGCAATTTCCCTGGATTATCAGGATCGTTTTGTAATCTATAATGTGTAACAATAGCACATTCTTTGGCAAAACCTTCAGCATTTTTCTCTTCGGCTTCAAATAGACTTTTTGGTATTAATAGAGGGAAATATGCATTTTGATGTCCAGTTTCCTTAAACATACGATCTAACTCTGCTTGCATTTTTTCCCAAATAGCGTAGCCATAAGGTTTGATTACCATACAACCTCTAACTGCAGAATTCTCCGCAAGGTCTGCTTTTACAACAAGTTCGTTGTACCATTTAGAATAGTCTTCAGCTCTACTCGTAAGATTTTTACTCATATTCAGGATTTTGGCACAAAAATTGTGATTGTGTTAAATATAATTAATATAAAAATAGTTGCGCAAAACTAACTATTTTTGTTACGTTCAACAATAAAAATTCAAGAGATATGCAAAATAATAACTCCTTTTTAACTAAAACACCTCAAATAGCTGTTTTTAGCTTATTTGTTGTTTTAGCATCTTGTGGTTCTTCACAACAGGTTTCACAAGACAATGATGGTATTTATGGTTCTGAAACCAAAGTTGAATATCAAGAAACTGCTGTTGTAGAAACAGTACAAGAACCTAGTAGCCAAACTTTTTATAAAAACTATTTTAAAGAAAAATCTTTAGAATACCAATTACCTGAAGAAGAAAATGAAGCTGATGTTTTTACAGATGTCGATTCTTATGAAGGCGAATATGCTGTAGTTCAAGACACTACTAATGTAGAATATAACGAATATGCCGGTTGGGGAGAAGATAATAGCAACGTAACTATTACTATAAATACAGGTTTTGGTTATGGTTGGGGTTATAGTCCTTGGTATTCTCCATATTATTATGGTGGATATAACCCTTATTACCCTTATTATGGATATGGCTGGGGCTATTATGCACCAAGACCAACACCTTATGGTTATTATGGCGGTGGTTATTATGGCGGAGGATATTATGGTGGAGGCTATTATGCTTATGGAGGCAGAGGCGTATCTTACAGTTCTGGAGGTCGTGGAACTTATTATAATGGAAACAATTATAATAATAGAAGTTCAAATTATTACAATGCTAGAACAAGAACAACGGGTTCTAGTTTAGGGTATACTAACGCAAGAACAAATTCTACACTTCAAACAAGAACTAGAACTAATTCCACAGTTAGTCCAAACACGACTACAAGATCGACTACTCGATCTAATGAGACTGTTAGACCAAGTACAAATACGGTTAGACCTAGTACTACAACAAATTCTAGTTCAACCTTAAGTCCTTCAACAAAAACTAGAACGAATAGTTCATCAACTACTAGACCAAGAGCTACAACTACTCCTAGTAAATCGGTTACTCCAAGTCGATCTTCTGGAAGTTCAAGATCTTACTCTTCGGGATCGGCTAGATCGTCAGGTTCTTTTGGAGGAGGTGGAAGAAGTTCTGGAGGTTCTAGAGGACGAGGATAAAATTGCATTGAAGAAAAAGAAAAAGAAAAAAATATGAAAAAGTTACTTTTACTATTCGTAGTCACATTTTCTATGGCTACACTATACGCTCAGGACGTTACAGATGCTGTGAGATTTTCTCAGGACGAAATACAAGGAACAGCTAGGTTTAGAGGATTAAGCGGTGCTTTTGGAGCTTTAGGAGGCGACATGAGTGCTGTTAGTATTAATCCTGCTGGATCTGCTATTTTTAATGATAGCCACATTTCAATATCTTTATCAAACAATAACATTAAAAATGATGTTCAGTATTTTAATGGATTTAATACATCTAAAGAATCGAACATTGATTTAAATCAAACTGGCGCTACTTTTGTTGTTTATAATAAAAATAGCAATTCCGATTGGTCTAAGTTCGCTTTTAGTGCTGCATATGATAAAGTGCAGAATTATAATAATGATTGGTATGCCAATGGAACAAATTCAACATCTATAGACAGGTACTTCCTTGACATCACTGAAAATCAAGCAGTCCCTTTTGGAGTTTTAAAACTACAGCCAGGTGAATATATTGAAGGAGCTTATGCTGATATTGGATCAAATCCAAATTACGGCTATCCTGTTCAACAAGTATTTTTAGGTTATTGGGCTGGAATTATAGACCCTTTTAATATGGACAACGATACCAACAATGATAATATTGATTACGTATCTAATACGGCTCCAGCAAATGCCCTCTATCAGGAATATTATTATGCCGCCTCAGGATACAATGGTAAGTTCTCATTAAACTTTGCCACAGCTTTTAAAGACAGATTATATCTAGGTGTTAATTTAAATTCTCATTTTATTAATTATGATAAGTTCACCAGTTTTTATGAAACCAATTCTGATCCCAATTCTTTAGCAAAAAATATTGTTTTTGATAACTTGCTATCAACATTTGGATCAGGAGTTTCTTTTCAACTAGGTGCCATTGCAAAAATTACAAACGATTTGAGATTTGGTGTTACTTACAATTCTCCAACATGGTATCGAATAGAAGAAGAATTAATTCAAAGCATTAGTTCTAATATTGCCGACCCTGAGATAGCTTATATTTCAAATATAATTAATGTTTACCCTGCATACAATATCCAAACTCCAGGGAAATTTACAGGAAGTTTAGCTTATATTTTTGGAGAATATGGTTTAATAAGTTTTGATTATTCTTTAAAAGACTACAGCAACACTAAATTTAAACCAACATCTAACCCTTATTTTTCTGGACAGAACAATGCCATCAATAATCAGTTAACAACTGCTTCTACTTATAAAGTTGGTGCAGAAATTAGATTGAACCAAGTAAGTCTAAGAGGTGGTTACAGATTTGAAGAAAGTCCATACAAAGACGCCAATACTTTAGGCGATTTAAATGGATACTCTCTAGGTTTAGGTTATAATTTTGGTAAGTTCAGAATGGATATGGCTTTCGATCAAGCAAAACAATCTTCAGAATACAGATTATTTAATAATTCTGGGTTCCCAAGTAGTGCTTCCATAGATTCCAGATATACTAATGTAACATTTACAGTTGCTTTCAATCTGTAAAACATTTCATTATAAAAATTTAAAAACTCAGTTAAGATTCGAATCTTGTCTGAGTTTTTTTTATTCCAATTTTTAGGTGACACTTCATCCTTATTAATCATCTCAATTGGAATCTATAGGTTTACATAAAACACCTATCGGTTACTTAAGAATCAATACAGGTCCTGTATTCTGCTCAAAAAGAACAATTCTACTCCTACTCTACCTACGTGACTGAAACCCTTTAATCCAACAAGTAGTTAACAAAACTTAAAGAATTCCTTCATGCTTATTTAGAAGCCATGGTCGTATTAAAATATATTTTGGCTTCACAGTTACAGATGTAGATGCAGGAAAATAAGTGTTATCTAAAATGGTTTATAACAAGTTAAAAAGAATTGTATAGAAACAAAAAAAACTCAGACTTGTTTCGCCAAGTCTGAGTTTTTATTAAAGTTTAAAACAACTTTATCTTTTTAAGCTAAAGTGCGCTTTAAATTGCTTTTGAGCTCCTTCGCTTTCTCCTAACTCCTTATAGTCTATTGTAAACCAATAATCATTAGAAGGCAATAATTCGCCGTTATAAGTTCCATCCCAACCTGGTCCAGTAGGACTTAATTGTTTTAATAGTTTTCCATAGCGATCAAAAATATAGATTTTAACATCTGTTAAATATTCTATTCCGAAAATTTGCCATGTATCATTATAACCATCATTGTTTGGTGTAAAGAATAATGGATAATCCATAACTAAGACATTATCACTGGCAATACCACATCCATTAATATCCCTAACTTGTATCAGGTGATTTCCAAAAGGCACATTTGAGAAAGTATAGGTATTAGAATTTGGCTCATTACTTAACCAAGGACCATTATCAATACTAAACTCAAATAAAGCGGCTCCATCTCCTGTTGCAGTAACTTCTATAATACTGTTACTAGCAAAAGCTTGAGTTGTTAGTGTTGCAGTCATATTTGGTGGCGAACTTAATTGAACCACTGTAGAATCTGAACTTGTACATCCATTATTAATATCTTCAACAAAAACTGTATAATTACCGGCTACTGTTGGCATATAAGATGAATCTGTACTTAATATCACTGAAGGATCTCCAGTTTCAATCCACTCAAACGTATATAAAGCTGTACTTAAACCAGTCTCCATTAATGGCGCTCCAATAACTTCGGTTCCATTTAAGTTGACACAAATGGTATAAACGTCTTTTAAATCGAATGCTGGAATTGGATCCACCATTAAAGTTAAAGGCTTAATATCAAAACAAATAGAATTTGCATTGGTATCGTTATCTATTCGAACCCAAATAACTTGTGGGTTTGATAGGTTAACATAAGGAGAAGAGGCATCGATAGCATTTATTTCATCTTGCGCATCATCTTGATTCACATAGTATGCCACATTAAAGTTAGCAGGATTTTGTCCATTTAATAAAATGGTGTTTTGAGATAATAAATCAAACCCTACTGTATCGTTAGAAGGATCTCCATCAAATTCCATATTATCATCACATAAAGCGAATAAATTGTAATTTGGATTTACCTCAGCAGATTCCTGAACTTCAATAAAGAAACTAACCGTAGTAACATCACAGCCAGTAATCGTATTTGTGATATTTACAAAAATCTCTTGCGGATTAAGTGGTTGTCCTGGATTAGCAGGATCCATCATATTCTGATAAGCCGACGGATTAGCAATAAAACCTGTTCCGGCTTCGGCTGCTGCCAAAGTTGTATAATAAGTTACAGCAAAATCAGGCTCTAGTTGACCGTTTAAAATAGCATCATTCTGAGTGGTTAAATCGAAAGTAAAGTAACCATCTGTATTTAACTCACAAGCAATCATATTATCAACTGGAGTTGCAACTGGTAATGGATTTACAATAACTTCAAATGATACAACCGTTGAACATCCTGTTCCATTATCTAATGGATTAGCAGGATCTCCCGTATATGCTACATTTACATAAATAGTTTGAGACTGACTTACGTAAGCAGTTGGATTTGGAATAGGGTTATTCCCTAATTCTGCATCTGACATATCTGTATAATACGTTGCAGTTTGATTGTAAGAAAGCCCCATTAGACCTTCATTTAATGTTAGATTGAAAGCCTCTTCTAAATCTCCTGGATTCATATCATCACATAATTCTAAAGCTGGTAAAACCGGATTCGGAGTTGGCACCGGATTAACCGTTAATGTTAATGTAGAGATAGCATAACAATCTAAGTTGTTTGCTGTTTCTGAAACCGTTACAAAAATAGTTTGAGGATTATGAGGTAAGCCTCCAACTGAGATATTTGTATAAGCTGTGTAATCTGGAATAGGATTGTTAGCTGTTACATCTGCCATTGTTTCAAAGTAATTAACAGACCAATTAGAGTTTCCTCCAGTAATAGCATTATCCTGAGATGTTAGATCAAAAACAGCGTATCCGTCGTTGTTAATGGTGTCGTCACAAATTTCATATAAAACCGCATCTGTAGTTGTTACAGGTATTGGTAACGGATTTACTATTAACTCTAAAGATGTTACCGTTACACAAGTTGTTGTATTATTTTCAACGCGAACCCAAACAATTTGACTTGGTGCATTGGTATTTGTAAACGCTGCAGGTGTTGAAATATACGTTAAAGCTGTTGGACCTGTTTCAGCTCCAGCTTGATCAGTATAATAAGTAACTGTATAATCTAAAGGATTTAGACCATTTAAAATTTCAGTATTACTATCTGTTAAATTGAATACTGTCATCCCATCTGCAACGCCATCGTAATCACAAAGTACAATTGGCTCAGGATTCATTTCAATTACAGGTGTTTTATCGACAATAATATTGAACTGAAGATAGGTTGGACAATCTGTTGTTGTACCTACATAATCTACACGCACGTAAATAATTTGTTGATCGATATCTACATTAGTATAAGGACTGGTTAGTGGCTCTAAACTATTTATAGCATTTTGTGACGTTCTATAAAAGCTTACTTGTAAAGCTGGATCTGTTGTAATTAATGGAATGTTACTATCTAAATCGAAAACACCAAAACCATCATTATTCGGATCGCAGTAATGTAGGTCTGGAGGAGTAATCGCAGCTGGCGCTTCCACCACATTCAATGTTAAAGTAGTTAAATCAAAACAACCGGTTGTAGCATCTTCTACTCTTACATGAACAACTTCATTATTTGTACCAATATAAGTTGAAGAAGAAGGCATTACTTCTGGCGTACCATTTTGAGCATTTGTAAGGCTATTATAATAGGTTACAATATAATTGGTGTTTCCACCAGAAATTTCATTGTTTTTATCATTTAAATCCATTTCTGTCATGCCATCCGCTACATTATCATCACAGACAATTAATGGGGTTGGAGCAACTACTGTTGGCAACGGGTTTATAGTGACTACAAAACTATTTTCAGCAGAACAGTTTGGCGTTGTTCCTGTCTCAGCATAAACATAAATAGTCTGTGTGCTAGTAATAACCTCTCCTGCATTTAAAACAGTCCCTGTACCGGAAGTCCCTGTATAATATGTCCCGTTTGTTAAGGCAGGTAAAGTGTAACTTACACATTCTGCAACATTTGCTGGCGCATCTACTAAAGGTGTTACATTTATTGTTACAGCAAAACTATTTTCATCTGTACAATTTGGAGTGGTTCCTGTTTCTGCATAAACATAAATAGTTTGAGTAGTTGTTATAGGATCTCCTGCATTTAATGCAGTTCCGGTTCCAGATGTTCCTGTAAAATAAGAACCAACTGTTAAAGCAGGAAGCGTATAACTATCACAAGCCGTAACAGCAACTGGTGCATCTGCAACTGGGGTTATGTTAATGGTAACTATGAAACTGTTTTCATCAGAACAATTAGGAGTCGTTCCTGTTTCGGCATATACATAAATAGTTTGTGTACTTGTAACTGGATCTCCCGCATTCAGCACGGTTCCTGTTCCACCTGACCCAGTATAATAAGCTCCATTTATTAGTGCTGGCAACGTGTAAGTATCACACATAGTAACATCTGTTGGCGCATCAACGGTAGGCGTTGCACTAATAGTTACTACAAAGCTGTTTTCCACAGCACAATTTGGTGTTGTACCTGTTTCTGCATACACATAAATTGTTTGAGTTGTGGTAATAGGGTCGCCTGCATTTAAAGTTGTTCCCGTTCCTGCTGCTCCAGTATAATAAGCACCACCAGTTAAGGCAGGCAACGTATAACTGTCACATGCAGATACATCTGCAGGCGAGTCAATTATTGGAGTGTTATTAATAGTAACTACAAAGCTATTTTCATCTGTACAATTAGGAGTAGTTGCTGTTTCTCCATACACATAAATAGTTTGTGTACTTGAAACGGTTGCTCCTGTACTTAACGCAGTGCCGGTACCTGCAGGACCCGTGTAATAATTTCCACTTGTTAAAGCTGGTAAAATATAACTGTCGCAAGCTGTAACATCTATAGGGTCATCAACCGTTGGAGTGGTATTGACCACTATGGTTACCGTATTTGTTGCCGTATCATTAGGAGCCACTAACCCGTTATCTGTTAAAGTTACCTCATAGATTGTGGTTACTGCTGGAGGAGGCGATATTACATAAGTTGCATTGGTTCCTAAAACCGTTGCATCACCTTGCACATTCCAACTATAGCTATAGCTTCCAACTGGAACTGCTGGCGAAGGATTAGCTGTTAAAGTAACATCGGCACCTGCATCATGACAAATGGATGGCATATCTGCAGTAGCTGTTACAGATATAGTACATATATCAATAGTAGCTATAAAACTATTTTCATCAAAACAGTTTGGTGTTGTACCTGTTTCAGCATATACATAAATAGTTTGAGTTGTTGTAATTAATTGTCCTGCCGTTAATACTGTTCCCGTTCCGCCAGGACCTGTATAATAAGTCCCACTTGTAAGTGCAGGTAAAGCATATTCATTACAAGCCGTTACAGCTGTTGGGTTATCTACAATTGGTGTTGTATTAATAGTTACCACAAAACTGTTTTCTGCAAAACAATTTGGCGTTGTTCCTGTTTCAGCATACACGTAAATAGTTTGTGTACTGTTAATAGATGTCCCAGCAGAAATTAAACCGCCTAAACCTCCTGAACCATTATAGTAATCTCCTCCTGTTAACGCTGGTAAAATATAACTATCACAAGCTGTAACATCTGTTGGGGCGTCGACAGTTGGCGTCGGATTAATAGTTACTAGAAAACTGTTTTCATCAAAACAATTTGGTGTTGTTCCTGTTTCGGCATATACATACACGGTTTGTGTACTGCTAATAGATGTACCTGCCGTTATTAAACCACCTGTTCCTCCAGTACCATTATAATAATCTCCACTTGTTAATGCTGGAAATATATAACTATCACAAACAACAACATCTATTGGGTCATCAACCGTAGGGGTGGTATTAACTGTTACGGTTACGGTATTTGTTACTGTATCGTTTGGCGCAGTTAAACCATCGTCTGTTAAAGTGACTTCATATACGGTTGTGGCTGCCGGTGGGGGCGACAATAATAATGTCGTACCAGTTCCTAAAACCGTTGCATCACCTTGAATATTCCAACTATAAGTATAGACTCCAACAGCGACTGCTGGACTTGCCGTTGCTGTTAAAGTAACATCGGCGCCGGCATCATGACAAATAGAAGGCATATCGGCAGTTGCTGTTACAGATAAGGTACAAGAATCTATAGTTAATACGAAACTATTTTCATCAACACAATTTGGTGTTGTTCCCGTTTCAGCATACACATAAATGGTTTGTGTTGTTGTAAGAACGTCACCAGCATTTAACATGGTTCCCGTTCCTCCGGCTCCTCCAGTGGCAGTAAAGTAATCTCCAATAGTTAAGGCTGGCAAGGTATAATCGTTACATGCTGTAACATCTGTGGGAGCATCTGCAACTGGTGTTGTAAATAAATTTACATCTTCAGTTAAAGAGAACGTATCACCACATACAGAGTTAATATTATTTGCAGAGATTAATTCGATAGTTTGTGTAGCAGTTATTCCTGTAATAGTAATTACAAAAATTCCTGTTGAATCTAGAGTTACCGTTTGAACCGCTCCTCCATTTAAAATATATTCTACCACATCATTTTCAGATCCAGTAATGGTAAACACAGCATCTCCACCTGTACAAACATCTGCACTACTAGTTACGGTTACTACCGGAGTTGGTGCAACAACTACTGTAATTGGTCTGTAAGCAGTAAACAAATCACCTGTTAATGCATCTGTATAAGTTACTTGTGCGACGTAGGTTGTAGTTTGGCTAGGTGCAACAGTTAAATTTGCTGGGTCTGTTCCAATAACAGCACCAGCTTCGTCTAACCATTGAAAGGTTGTAATTGGTGTGCCATTTGGGTAAAATTGCCAAGCTTCAGGACTTAACTCAGGAACATTCCAAACACCTGTATTTCTTCCTGGAGGTGCCACCCCTTGTGTTCCACCAGGGTTTTGAATCCCTATAACGGCTAATCCTCCATTCCATGAACAGATAGGTTTTTTATAGATATAAGTTTCAATAATATTCGTGGTTTCGTAAAACACAATCATTTGTTCCGTTTTTAAAGCATTGCAACTATATTGTGCTACATTATAAAAACTAAAAACAAAAGCTCTAAATGGGGCTTCTCCTTTTACATCGTATGCTATTTTATAATTAACCTCGTTAACCCCTGACGCATTTGGATCTGTATCATGCATGGCTCCAAAAATATTTGCACCAGTAAAAGCTCCTGGATTATTTCTTGGAATCAAATCAGTAGGATTAAAGGCCCAGCCGTGAGGTTGGTTGGCTCTAGCCAAATTAAAACTTACAGCACCATTAGTAGAAAGCACACATTGGCTATAATTAGTTTGATAAAACTCAAAATCGAAAGCAAAATTCACTACTGGACTCCAGTCATCATCAGAAGTTAGGTTTAAGGCAGTTTCAGAAGGTGTAAGTGAAATTGTAGATGGAAATTGTGGATTAAAGAGAATAGAACGTACATCATATGAATTAGATTCTCCAACTTCATTATAATCTGCCGTTAAAGTTAAGGGTGGAATGGTTCCTGTATTTATATCGACACAAAAAGCATCTGTAATACAAACGTTACCTCCACAATATATTGCACCAGAACTAGTAGCAATAGTCATATCAGAAGAACCAGTACCAGAACTTAAACTACCTGGATATACTCTGATTTCTATAACTGCAGAAGCAATATTTGCCGGATTCGCAATTTCCTGAATTTCATAGGTAATATAATAAATACCTTCTGGAGTGTTGGCGTCAATTCGAATATTTGGAAATCCAGTTGTAATTAAGTGTGTATTCCCTGTAGGGTCAGGAATTAATTCTGAATAGGAAAAATTGCTATATGTAGTAAAACCAATGGCGGTGCCATTTAAATAATCGTTCAGGAAAATTTGGTCTTTCGTTGCATAAGAATCGGCTGGATTATCTGACCTTCCAACAACGACATCGTCAATGGCTATAAGTTGGGCATAGGTAGTACTAAGAAATAAAAGAAAACAGAGGGTAATTAACTTTTTCATAGGGAGAATCGTGGTAAACCATATTTAATTAACACTTTTACGTTAACTAAACATGTCTATATTGTTAAAATTGAGCTGAAAATTAAGGAAATTTTATGAAAAATACAGTTAAATTTTTTACGAAATTATTTCTATGTTAATAAAACACCATTAAATATGGATTTTCTTATCTTTGCAGATTAAATACATATTTAATTTTTACGAATGAAATTTGATAAAAAAATTGAAGAATTTGAGTCTTTAGGAGATAACCATATAGGAACATCTTCCAACAATCCAATGCGCGATGATGCCTTTGTATTATCAGGCGAAGAGAAAATTGAGATTATTAAAAAGGATGTAAAACACATTATGGAAACTTTAGGCCTTGATCTTACAGACGACAGTTTAAAAGGAACTCCTAATCGCGTTGCAAAAATGTTTGTAAAAGAGCTTTTTTCTGGCCTTGATCCGAATCAAAAACCTTCTGCTTCTACTTTTGACAATAAATATCAATATGGTGAAATGTTGGTAGAGAAAAACATTACGCTCTACTCTACTTGCGAACACCATTTATTACCTATAGTTGGAAAAGCTCATGTAGCTTATATTTCTAATGGCACTGTAGTTGGTTTGTCTAAAATGAATCGCATTGTTGATTATTATGCCAAACGTCCTCAAGTTCAAGAGCGCTTAACCATTCAAATTGTAAAAGAATTACAAGAAGTCTTAAATACTCAAGATGTTGCATGCGTTGTGGATGCGAAACATTTATGTGTAAATTCTCGTGGAATTAGAGATACGGCAAGTAGTACGATTACGGCTGAATTTGGCGGAAAATTTAAAGAAAAAGAAACTAAAAGAGAGTTTTTAGATTATATTAAACTGGATACTTCTTTTTAATTGGAGATAGATGATTAACGATTGTTGATTTTCGATTTTCAGCTAACTATTTAACCGCTTGGAATCAGATTCTTCGTTTCCCTTAGAATAACAGATAAACGACTTAACTCTTTTGAAGTAAAAACTTTGAATTAACATCTCAACAACAAACGACTTTACAAATAACATCTCAACAACAAACATCAAAAATATGCCACTTTACAAACAGCAAGAGATAAAAATCTACAATTCACTTTCAGGAGAAAAAGACGTTTTTAAACCTATTCATGAAGGCTACGTTGGTATGTATGTTTGTGGCCCAACGGTTTATAGCAATGTCCATTTAGGAAATGTGAGAACTTTTATGTCTTTTGATATGATTTTCAGATATCTAAAACATCTGGGTTTTAAAGTACGCTATGTTAGAAATATTACTGATGCTGGGCATTTAGAAAATGATGCTGATGAAGGAGAAGACAGAATTGCTAAAAAAGCCCGTTTGGAAGAAATTGAACCTATGGAAGTGGTTCAACGTTATACGGTCGATTTTCATAACACTTTAAATGCTTTCAATTTTCTTCCTCCAAGTATTGAACCTACTGCCACTGGACACATTATTGAGCAAATAGAATTGATTAAGACCATCATAGACAACGGCTTTGCTTATGAAGTAAATGGCTCCGTCTATTTTGATGTTTTAAAATATAATGAAATAAATAATTACGGTATTTTAAGTAAGCGTAAGGTGGAAGACTTAATTCATAACACACGCGAACTTGATGGACAAAGTGATAAGAAAAATCCTCAAGATTTTGCACTTTGGAAAAAAGCCGAACCGAGACATATTATGCGTTGGCCTTCTCCTTGGAGCGATGGTTTTCCTGGTTGGCATTTAGAGTGTACAGCCATGAGTACCAAATATCTTGGTGAGCATTTTGATATTCACGGTGGTGGTATGGATTTAAAATTTCCACATCACGAATGTGAAATAGCACAAAACCAAGCCGCTAAAGGCCAAACACCGGTAAATTACTGGATGCATGCCAACATGCTTATCATGAATGGTAAGAAAATGGCAAAATCTACCGGGAATTTTATTCTTCCGAATGAGATTTTCTCTGGAGATAATGAACATATCTCTAAAGGTTTTACACCTTCTGTCGCCAGATTCTTCATGCTTCAAGCACATTACAGATCTGTGTTAGATTTTACTAATGATGGTTTATTAGCCAGTGAAAAAGGCTTTAATAGACTTATGGATGCTATTCATTTATTAGATAGTTTACCAACTGCAACTACATCGACATTGAATGTTTTAGAATGGAAACAGAAATGTTATGATGCTATGAACGATGATTTTAATACACCCATTTTAATCGCTCACTTATTTGAAGCAGCTAAATACATCAATCAAATTAATGATGAAAAAGCTACAATTACAAAAGAAGATTTAGCTATTTTAAAAGAAACTATTCACGCCTTTGTATTTGATATTATGGGCCTTCAAGATACTGTTTCCACTAATGCTAATGGAAATTCTGATAAGCTTTCTGGAACCGTTGAATTATTGATTAAATTACGTCAAGAAGCAAGAGCTAACAAAGATTTTGCACTATCAGACCAAATCCGCAATGAACTTGATACTCTTGGAATTCAATTGAATGATGGGAAGGATGGAACGAGTTTTAATTTGTAGTCTTTAGCCCAAATCCAGATTTACTTAAACTCCCAGAGGGAGATGATATTTAAATAGACTTATGAAAAAGATATTGGCTTATCCCTTTTTACTACTCATAAAAATATATCAAACGGTTATTTCTCCATTAACACCAGCTTCTTGCAGGTTTCAACCAACTTGTTCTCATTACGCCAAAGAAGCTTTAGAAAAACATGGTTTTTTTAAAGGTGGGAAATTAGCGATTATAAGGATTTTTAGTTGTCATCCCTGGGGAAAATCAGGGTATGATCCAGTTCCTGAAAAGGATGACAACTAAAAATTGCCAACGCGCCAGCTCGCATGTTCGCTAAAAATGTACACTGTACATTTTCTGATTCGCTCCATCGCCCTGGGGAAAATCGGGGTATGATCCAGTTCCTGAAAAGGATGACAACTAAAAATTGCCAACGCGCCACCTCGCATGTTCGCTAAAAATGTACACTGTACATTTCTGATTCGCTCCATCGCCCTGGGGAAAATCAGGGTATTATCCAGTTCCCGAAAAGGATGACAACTAAAATAGTTTCCCTTCTAAGACATTTTACTTTAAATACTCACACAAGCTTTAAATGATAAATTCTCGTTAATCATTTTTAACATATTCATTTAAATAATCCATAAATGTTATATTTACATTCATAAAATAAAACCTATGTTTTTACTTAAGTTCGATTGGAATCCAATCTCTGGAATTGATATTATTGGAAATTTCAAACTTCATTTTTATAGTGTTATGTGGATTACCGCCTTCATGTTAGGATGGTATATTATGAAACGTATTTTTGTCAAAGACAAAATAAAGCTAGAATATTTAGATCCTTTATTTATTTACACGGTTTTTGCTACCATGCTTGGGGCACGTTTGGGACATGTTATATTTTATCAATCGGAATTAATTTCTCAAGATTTCTTTAGCATCTTTCTACCATTTCGTTTTCATCCAGAATTTGAATTCACAGGGTTTCAAGGTTTAGCCAGTCATGGTGCTGCTATAGGAATTATTGTAGGTATGTATTTATATAGAAGAAAATATAAGTATAAATCTTTAATGTGGATTTTAGATCGTGTTGTTATTCCAGTAGCTTCGGGTGCTGTTTTTATCCGAATTGGGAATTTTATTAATTCTGAAATCATAGGTAAAGTTACAGATTCCGCTTTTGGAGTTCGTTTTATACAAGATGAATATAGTCCAGGAGAAGCCATGCAACTTACAGGCATGAAAACACCCAGAGCCGCATATGATGCTATTGCTAATAATCCGCAATTTCAAGAATTATTGCAAGCCGTTCCCTTTAGGCATCCAGCACAATTATACGAAGCTTTTTGTTATATTTTTGTATTCTTAATCTTATGGTATTTTTATTCTAAAACCAATAAAGGAAATCAGACAGGATTTTTGTTTGGCTTGTTTCTAGTTTTATTATGGACTGTACGTTTATTTGTAGAGTTTGTAAAAGAACCTCAAGGTGAAGAATATATTACTTTTATGGGCCTAAACACAGGACAAATGTTAAGTATTCCTTTTATAATTATTGGACTTTATTTTATGTTCGGTTATAAACCCAAAGCAGAAAATAGCTAATATGACTTTCAAAATAAAACACACATTCTCATTTGTTTTAGCACTTAGCATCATTACAACAAGTGTTATAACTTCTTGTAAAGACGATAAAAAGGTTATAAAGACTACCGAAGTTTCATTTAAAAAAGAAGGAGAATTAACTCTTTATAAATTAGCAACAGACTCGATTATTACAAAATTAGATATTGAAATAGCCGACAATGAATATGATACGCAAACAGGATTGATGTACCGGAATTCCATGAAGGAAGATCGAGGGATGTTATTTGTGTTTCCAGATTCGCAACCGCGTTCCTTTTATATGAAAAACACAAAATTTGCCTTAGACCTTATCTATTTGGATGCTAATAAAAACATTGTGAGCTTTCAAGAAAACGCTGAGCCGATGAATGAAAGTTCTTTACCATCGAATGCTCCTGCTCAATATGTTTTAGAAGTAAATGCGGGATTGGTAAATAAATGGGGACTGCAAGTTGGTGATAAGATGGAATTTTCAGCAAGTAATCAGTAGTGTTTAGTGTTTGGGAAAAATTTTAAAAATACTATTCCAAACTAATTCATTTTTATTGTGCACATTCAAGTTTTAAATATAATTTGAAAGCAAATAATTATAGTTTTAGCCTTTAACATACAAATGGCTAATCAGAAGTAAATGTTTCCTTTAAACCTATTGAATAAGACTTTAAATCAAACTTTCTACATGTTTAAATAAAGCTTGAGCTGTCCTAAACACAAATAACATCAATCCATACTTAATTAGGTTGAAAGTCACCTTACAAGCTTAAAACAAGACCTGAAAGCAAATATTAGAAGTCATAGTCTTCCATAAATAAAAATGTCACTCCTAGTTAGGTTTTCATTAAGTCTAGGAATTGTTTTTAAGCCATTCTTCCTTAACCATATCTTTCTATATAAAAACAAATACATAAAGACCTTTCAGGTTTTAAAAACCTGAAAGGTCTGATGAAATTTATATAAACAACAAAAAAGCCTTTCAGTTTAAACTGAAAGGCTTTTTTTATATCTTTTAAAAAGAGAATTAAGCTTTCGCTTCTTCTAAAGCTTCTAATTCTTCTGGAGTTTTATCTCTTAAAGAATCTGCAGCATTTCCTCTTTTAACAGAGTCGTACATAACTGGAGTTGCAATAAATAATGATGAGTAAGTACCTACTACCACACCAACAATTAATGCAAACATAAATCCTCTAATAGAATCTCCACCAAAAATGAAGATAGCTAATAATACAACCAATGTTGTTAATGAGGTATTTAAGGTTCTACTTAACGTACTACTTAAAGAAGCATTAATTACTTTCTCTAAAGGCCAATTTGTGTGTTCGTTAAAGAATTCACGAATTCTATCGAATACCACCACCGTATCATTCAGAGAGTAACCAATTACTGTTAGTATTGCCGCAATAAATGCCTGATCGACTTCCATTGCAAAAGGCATGAATTTATATGTTAAAGAGAAAACTCCTAATACAATTATAACATCATGGAATACTGCCACAACTGCTCCTAAAGAGAATTGCCATCTTTTAAATCGAGACAAGATATAAAGGAATACTACGATTAATGAACCTAGAATTGCCCAGAAAGATTCCTTTTTAATATCATCCGCAATAGTTGGACTTACTTTATAGTATTTCATTAGACCAACGGTTTTATGCTCGTCATCACTAATAAAATCTTCATAAGTTACACCTTCTAAATGTGGTTGTAAAGCCACAAATAAAGAGTTTCTTAATTCTTCATCTATTGCATTATCCGTTTCGTCAACTTTATATTTTGTTGTAATTTTTAACTGATTTGAACTACCAAATGTTTTAGCATCTGCACTTCCAAACACTGCAGGATCTGAAAGCAGGCTTGTAATTTCAGAAGAACTTACATCTTGCGCAAAACGCACTTGATACGTTCTACCTCCAACAAAATCCACACCTTGATCTATACCATTTGTAAATAAAGAACCTAAGCTTAATACAATAGCAATTCCAGAAATAATGTAAGCAATCTTACGTTTCTTTAAGAAATCTATATTGATATTTCTAAATAAGTTTTTAGTAAGACTTGTAGAGAAATCTAATTTTCCTCCTCTTCCAACATACCAATCAACAATTAATCTAGTAATAAAGATAGCAGTAAATAAAGAAGTAGCAATACCAATTAATAAGGTAGTTGCGAATCCTTTAATAGGTCCTGTTCCAAAGATAAATAAAATCAATGCTGTTAAACCAGTTGTAATGTTGGCATCTAAAATAGAAGACAAGGCATTACTAAATCCATCTTGAATAGATTCTTTCTGACTTTTCCCTTTCGCGAGCTCCTCTCGAATACGCTCAAAGATAAGTACGTTTGCATCTACAGACATACCAATAGTTAATACGATACCTGCAATACCAGGAAGTGTTAAAACAGCTCCTAATCCAGATAACACACCAAATATTAATAAGATGTTAAGCGCCATTGCGATATCTGCAAATAAACCTGCTTTTCCGTAATATAAAATCATCCATATTAACACTAAAGAAAGTGCAATCATGAAAGACATTTTACCACTATCAATAGCTTCTTGTCCTAAAGATGGTCCAACTACTTCACCTTGAATAATATCTGCAGAAGCAGGTAATTTACCAGCACGTAATACGTTTGCTAAATCCGTTGCTTCATTTAATGAGAATTGACCTGAAATCTGAGAGTTTCCTCCAGAAATAGCTCCTGTAGTAACTCCTGGCGCAGAATACACCACGTTATCAAGAACAATAGCAATATAACTTCCTTGAGCAAATGCTTTTCCAGTCATTTCTTCCCAAATTTTAGCGCCCTTAGCATTCATTTGCATGGATACTACTGGCTTACTAGTTGGTCCGTAATCTTGACGAGCATCTGTAACAACAGCACCACTTAATGGTGGTACATTATCTCTATTTCCTATTAAGGCATATAAATCTGCTATTTCGCTATCTTTTTCTGGTTTCCCAAAAACAAATTTCACGTCACGCATTTCTGCAGGAATCAACGCTCTTACTTGAGGCATATTTAAATACCCTAAAACTTTTGCTTCATCCTTTATAGCAAATTGTGCTACAATTGGACCACCTTGGTAACCAAAACCTCTAATTAATTCTCCTATTGGATTGTTTTCAACACTTAAAGAATCTGGATCGTCACCTAATAAATCGGCGATTTTATCATTTTCAGAATCTTGAGATTCTACAACAACGTCTTCTATTGCTGTTTCATCTTCTAAAGTTTCAAGGCCTTTGATTAATTCGTTAGCTTGGTTTAAGAAGCCCATAAATTGTTCTCCTTTGTAGGTATCCCAAAATTCTAATTGTGCAGTACTTTGAAGTAATTTAAGAGCTCTTTCCTTGTCTTTTACACCAGGAAGTTCTACTAAAATACGTCCAGAGTTTCCTAAACGTTGAATACTTGGTGATGTTACACCAAATTCGTCAATACGTTTACGTAACACTTCGAATGCAGAAACAATAGACTCATCGATTTTTCTAGAAATGATAGGTTTTACCTGATCATCAGACATATCGAAAGTTATTTCTTCACTTAAAGATCTATTAGCAAAAATATCTGGAGAAGCTAATTTAGTATCTCCTTTAATAGCATCGAATGCTACATAGAAATCCTCTAAATAAGTGTTTTGACTGTTTTTCTGAAGCTCTGAAGCATCATCTAAAGCCCTATTGAAAACTGGGTTTTTGCTGTAATTCGATAATCCTTTTAAGATATCTTTTACAGATACTTGAAGAATAACACTAACACCACCTTTAAGGTCAAGACCAAGATTCATGGCATTTTCCTTAACTTCACTGTAAGTATAATCTGCAATACCTAAGTTATAAACATTAACGTTAGCTAATGAATCTAAATACTGACGTTCCTTTACGTCATCACCATTTGCATATACAATTGCATCGTCATCTATACTGTTTGCCTTAAATGTAAAAGACAATTGGTAAATACTTACCAAACCAAATAAAATTGCAAATAGCTTTACTAATCCTTTATTCTGCATTATTTATTAAATTAATTAGTTCTCTTGTTGATATTTTTAAAAACGAGCAAATATATATCTTCTATACTTATTTAACAAAATGTTTGAGACATATAACAAAAAAAAACAGCTTAAAAAGCTGTTTTTTTTATAATACTAAAAATGTTGACTTACATACCTTGTAACTTGTCCGTTTTTTCGTAACCCTCTGGAGGTGTCATATCAAATTTATCATCAGGTACAGTTTCTTTTTTAATTTCTGTAACTTCTTGGATAATGGTTAAATCCATTCCCATCTGACTCATGCTCATAGCCAAATACATAGGATATCCGTTTAAATCGGCTCCCATCATTGTAGATTGTTGTGAAAGCGCACTTACTTTGTCTGTTGTGTACACATCCATTTTTACAGTCACGCCTTCTTTATTTATTTCAACAAGATATTGTTGACATTCGTATCCAAGAATCGTTTTAGTTAGGTCTCCTTTAGTAACAACAACATCTTTGGTATCTTCTGCCGAAGGCTCCATAGTGTTAAGCACATACTTTTTGCCTAAAGCTTGATTATTCAAGGACATAAACATCTGGTTGTTATCTTTATCCATAATAGCTACTGAAGAACCAGTCATGAAATTATTAGTTTCAGAACGGGTTTTATTTCCTTTAAAATAAGTGGTTGTTACAATATCTCCAATCATTGCTAATTGCCCTTGTAACTCGGCATTATCAGTAGACATGGTTTGCTTAGACAACACAACGCCTTCAGTAATTGCTTCTTGAGAAAAACCAACACTTGAAATGGCAACGCACAGTATAAATAATATTTTTTTCATCTTTTTAAATTGTTTTAGGTTAAATTAAGAATTCTATAATTCTAGTAAACCATTAGTTTTTCTAACAGCTTCTGCGCTTTCAAGCATGTTTGCTTTTTCGGCATCGTTTAAATCTATTTCAACTATTTTTTCAATTCCGTTTTTTCCAAGAATAACAGGAACCCCTAAACAAATATCTTTCATGCCATATTCACCTTCAAGAAAAACCGAACAAGGGAACATTTTCATTTGATTGCAAGCAATAGCTTGAACCATACTGCTTACAGCCGCTCCAGGAGCATACCAAGCCGATGTACCTAACAATTTAGTAAGCGTAGCTCCACCAACCTTCGTATCTTCTTTAACTTGCTCTAAACGATCTGCAGATAAAAAATTTGTTACTGGAAAAGAATTTCTTGTTGCTAATCTTGTTAAAGGAATCATTCCTGTATCACTATGACCACCAAGAACCATTCCATCAACATCACTTATTGGGGCTCCTAAAGCTTCAGCTAATCTGTATTTAAAACGTGCAGAATCTAAAGCGCCACCCATTCCAATAACTCTTTGCTTTGGTAATCCTGTTGATTTAGCTGCTAAATAAGCCATGGTATCCATTGGATTACTTACAACAATAAGGATAGTATTTGGAGAATGTTTTACTAAACTAGAAGAAACAGCTTTTACAATTCCTGCGTTAATTCCAATTAATTCTTCACGAGTCATTCCCGGTTTTCTAGGAATTCCAGAAGTAATTACACAAACATCACTATCTGCAGTTGCCGAATAATCGTTAGTAATTCCTGTAATTTTTGTATCGAATCCATTTAATGAAGCTGTTTGCATTAAATCCATAGCTTTACCTTCAGCAAAACCTTCTTTAATATCTAATAAAACGACTTCTGAAGCAAAATTTTTAATTGCTATGTATTCTGCACAACTTGCTCCTACTGCTCCTGCTCCAACTACTGTTACTTTCATAATATATTGTATTTTAAATTTGTGTTGTTTTTAATGATAACAAAAGTACTAATTATTTTGTGTTAAAATAAAAAAGTGCAAGATTTAAACTCTTGCACTTTAATTATCTTTTATATACTTAAAAGTCTAAGCATCAATATTTGCATAAATAGCATTCTTTTCAATAAACTCTCTACGTGGTGGCACTTCGTCTCCCATTAACATAGAAAATATTCTATCTGCTTCCACGCCATTATCTATTTGAATTTGACGTAAGGTTCTAAATTCAGGATTCATAGTCGTATCCCAAAGTTGTTCCGCATTCATCTCTCCAAGACCTTTATAACGTTGAATCTTACTTCCATCGCCAAAATCTTTCATAATAGCAGTACGTTCCTCTTCATTCCAAGCATATTGCTTTTTAGCACCTTTCTTAATTAAATATAAAGGTGGCGTTGCAATATAAATATGCCCATTTTCAATAAGCTCTTTCATAAAACGGAAAAAGAACGTTAAGATTAAGGTTTCAATGTGACTACCATCTATATCGGCATCACACATAATAACCACTTTATGATATCTTAATTTCGATAAGTTTAAGGCTTTACTATCTTCTTCAGTTCCTATAGTTACACCAAGTGCCGTAAAGATATTCTTGATCTCTTCGTTTTCAAACACCTTATGAACCATGGCTTTTTCCACATTCAAGATTTTACCACGCAATGGAAGAATGGCTTGAAAAGCTCTATCTCTACCTTGTTTGGCTGTTCCACCTGCCGAATCTCCCTCTACTAGGTAAACTTCGCATTTTGCTGGATCTTGTTCTGAACAGTCAGATAATTTTCCAGGTAAACCACCAATACTCATAACGGTTTTACGTTGCACCATTTCACGCGCCTTTTGAGCTGCATGACGTGCTTGAGCCGCAAGAATAACTTTTTGTACAATTATTTTTGCATCTTCTGGATGTTCTTCAAGATAATCCGTTAACATTTCTGAAACAGACTGACTTACGGCAGCTGAAACTTCTCTGTTTCCTAACTTTGTTTTTGTTTGCCCTTCGAATTGTGGTTCTTGAACTTTTACCGAAATAATAGCTGTTAAGCCTTCACGGAAATCATCTCCAGCAATTTCGAATTTTAAATTTTTAAGTAGGCCAGAATCATCTGCATACTTTTTAAGCGTATGTGTTAATCCACGACGGAAACCTGATAAATGCGTTCCCCCTTCATGTGTATTAATGTTATTCACATACGAATGCAAGTTTTCGGCATAAGACGTATTGTAAACCATAGCAACTTCAACAGGAACACCATTTTTTTCACCTTCAAAAGCGATCACCTCTTTTATTAAAGGCTCTCTATTAACATCTAAGAATTTTATAAACTCTTTAAGACCTTCAGTCGAATGAAAAGTTTCACCTTCAAACTCGCCATCATCTTTTTTATGTCTTTTATCAATTAAATGAATGGTAATTCCTTTATTCAAATAAGCCAACTCACGCATTCTACTCGCTAAAGTATCGTAGTTGTACTCTAATGTTTGAGTAAAAATAGTAGCATCCGGTTTAAAGGTAACAATAGTTCCTCTTTTATCCGTTTCACCAATTTTCTTAACAGGATACATTGGTTTCCCTTTTTGGTATTCCTGCTCCCAGATTTCACCTTTTCTAAAGACTGTAGCTGTTAAATGATCTGATAATGCATTCACACAACTTACACCAACCCCATGCAATCCACCAGAAACTTTATAAGAATCCTTATCAAACTTTCCACCTGCACCAATTTTAGTCATTACAACTTCTAATGCGGAAACACCTTCTTTTTTATGTAGATCTACAGGAATACCACGCCCATCATCTTCTGTGGTAATAGAATTATCTTCATTAATTATAACCGTAATATTATCACAGTGTCCAGCCAAGGCCTCATCAATGGAGTTATCCACAACTTCATAAACCAAGTGATGCAAACCTCTTGTACCCGTATCACCAATATACATGGATGGACGCATACGCACGTGCTCCATGCCTTCAAGGGCCTGAATACTATCTGCTGAATAGTTGTCCTTATTAAATTCTTCTCTTTTATCGCTCATATAAGAAATTATTTATTTTTATTGTTTGTTTAGACCCCGTTCTTCAACGGGATTAATTCAACTTTCTAAATTTTATTCGTCTCAGCGACTTGAAAATTCAGAGTTTCATTAACATAAAAAAAGATGCTAGAGGCATCCTTTTGAATACAAACAAAGATACAAACAAATAAGGCTTTTAAAAAGCATTTTAACGAATATCGTCTATTTTTATCAACATTTGTTAATTACATTAAAACGTCTCAGAAAGCCTTAAAACACCTTTAAAATAGATTTTGATGATTTATTTCTAAATGTCAAAACACAAAAACAGCAATCGTTGATGTGAGGTGATTTATTGAATTTAAAGGATTCCTATTTTGACTCATTTTTCGGAAGCATTTAATCATTTTTAATAGTTTTCAATTCTTTATCAATTATTTCTAATATTTCAGAGATTAGATTCATTAAATCCTTTTGAATAATATGTCGCAAATCTTCTAATTGTGTTTTATTATACAAATGACCAAAAAAAGCTTTTTGCTCAAATAAGAATTTTATGGCTTCTGCTTCTTTGGCTCTATCTGAATTTTGTTCTAATTCTATCCGATCTCTTAATTGCGGAACGGACAAGGTAAGCAATATGGGTTCAGCAATTATTTGTAATCTGTTTAGGAGAAACATACTTGTTTCCTGATCTTCAAACCCAGCATTTAGTATGGAAAAATATTCAGCCAACAATCTATTAAGTTCGCCATTTTTAATTAAGTCAGAATCTCCAGTATTTATTAAAGCATCATAAGCTCCTGTTACCAACTCAGCTCTGTACCATGAAAAAGCACCATATTCAACATACATTTTTATAGAATCATTAATAGGCATGGGTATTTTGTTTTCATAAACAGAAATTAAAGAAATACTTCGTGCCAAAGAATTTTTCTGCATCATCAACGTATGTTGCAGTCGTTTTTCAGATTCTTTAAAATCGGATTTTAAGGAACGTAAAATAACATGTTCTTGATTTGTTCTTTTACGATTTTCATTCCAATTATTAATCTGAAGCGCGATAAGAATACCAATGACTACAAGAATAATTTCTCCAATGGCGTATTTGAAGTATTTGCCTGTTTGATTTTTCATGAGTAATGATTTTCTGATATGTCTAAAAAATTTAATCATGTTATGCCTTTTCTAATTTTATTTTTAATTCTTCTGTGATTTCTTTTAGTGCTGGTATCATCCCATTTAGCATTCTTACGTAATTATTATAAATTAATTGATAGCTACTAATCACGCGATGCCTATATTCAGAATTGTATAGAAAATAATCTTGCAACTCTTTACTGCTATTATCTTGCATGATGGTTTTACCCATGTATTCAGGATACCAACTGTAGTTATCTCTAAATTTATATATTAAATCTTCACTTTCCTGATTGATCCTTTTTTCAAAACCATTAATCAATAAAATCTCCATATTAGCATAGACATCTATTATTTCTAGTGACAAACTATCTTTAACATTCAATGTTTTTAATTGATTGACTCCTGTCATATTTAGGCTTGTAGCCACACCAAAAGTTGTTAACATTCTAGATAATCCTACATCGAATAAATCTGGGGTTATAGAATCGTTAATCACTTTTTTAAAGATATATTCTATGCCATTGTAATATTCTAAATTAGTAGTCAACTCTTGAATATCGTTTTCAATATCGGTTAGCGTGCGTTCATAAACTGAAATGAGTTGTTCTTGTTTGAGTCTTTTTTCATTCCAATTATTAATTTGAAGTGCAATGAGAATTCCAATGACTACAAGAATAATTTCGCCAATGGCGTATTTGAGGTACTTGCCTGTTTTATTTTGTTCCATGAGATTGTATCGTAATTTTCTAAAGAATTTAATCATTGAGTTCAGTTTCGGTTGCTTCTATTAATTGCATTACTTGACCATTTAATCTGTTTAGCCTTTCCATATTTCTAATATTTCTTCGATAATCTATTTTTAATATGTTACGTGCTGTTGGTGATTGTAATAATTGTATTAATTGTTTTCTAGCTTCTTCTTTATTTTGATAAGAAGCTAAATCACCTTCATAGCTAAACTCATATATATTTTGATTATAACGCCAATAATTATCCTCTATATCTACTGCGCGATTTTGTGTTCCTTCAAAACCCTTAATATTTGGAATAATAAAAGTATAATAGATTTTAAAACGTTCTATTAAATCCTCGTACTTACCAAAATTTGTAATTCCGGAACTTTCTATTTTTTTAAATGTGGAAGTACTAAAAGGAACTTCTGAATAGAATGTTTCCAGACTTTTTTCTAAACTATCTATAGTTAATGCGTTGTAATCTGTTAATGCCAAGAATGATTTGGTAGTCTTAATCCGTCTTTTAGCGAGATTTATTGAGTTATTTACACTTAAAGTGTCGTTTTTCAAATCTTTAATTATTTCTGTTAAATAACTTTTTAACTTGATGTTATTGATGCGATTTTCATTCCAATTATTTATTTGAAGCGCAATCAGGATTCCAATAACAACGAGGATGATTTCGCCAATGGCGTATTTGAAGTATTTCGAGGTTTTCGAGCCTGACGAAGCTTTAGCGAAGGTTGGTTTTTCCATGAGTAATGATTTCCTGATATGTCTAAAGAATTTTATCATAGTTTTAAATTGAGTAAGGTTAAGTCCGTAAACGGCTATCTTCACCAAATGCCCACTGGACATTCGATTTTGCTTAGGCAAAATTTTGTTTCGATAATCTGAAGATTTTAATCATTAATAATAGATTCTAAATGTTTCTTTTCTCCTGTCATTTGCCAATGTCCTAGAGATGTTGGTATGCTACCAATACTGTTTAGTGTATCGAAAAAATCTTTGATTTTAAATTCGTTTCCATTAAGTTCTTGTATTCGTGCATAATCTGCCATAGCAGCTTCTAATAAATACTTTCCAGTAATATAACTGGTGCCGTAACCAGGTTGACGTAAGTACAAATGCTGCTCGAAAATAAGAAGCTCTTTTTCAGTTTTCATCCAACCTCTTGGTGTATACTCACTGTGAATGCCACCAGCTTCTTCCATGGTCATATCGTTAGAGTGTGCATATAATGAGCCTAATCCTCGTGCAGCACGCTGTGCTATCATGATATAGACGATTTCTTTGGTTCGTGGACTGTCGTCATACAACCCAGCTTGCATAAACATCTCTTCAACAGCTGTGGCTGTACCTTCGTTTCTTGAATCGAATATGTTATAGAGTAAAGGTTCTCGTCTAATCTCGCTTTTGTGTGGCTCATTATCCATACGTGCTAATTCAAACCAATGATAAAAGTGTGAGTATAATGGTCGCGCATCATAGTGTTGTCCAATCGAGAAAAAATTACGTTCCTCTTTTGGAATATATTCGCCTAAGTGCTCGCGTAGTGCAGAATCGAAATAAGGTTTTACAGTTACAATATCTTGGTCCTCTAAAAAGTTCATTAAACTTACTGCTGAAGCTTCAGCCATTTTGTTATAAGCTTCTGGTGAATTAGCATCTTTAAGTTCAGGAAGGCCTCTATTTCTATGTTCCTCAAGTTTTAATGCTGTCCAAGCACGAGCGAGTTCTCGTTTCAAAATCATAACTTCGTCATCCCAAGTTAATGGCACCAAATGAACATTTTGTAAATACCAAGTATAATTGTCTTTTCCTATTCCAGATGGACCCGTTTTTGAATTCCCTTCTTTTTGTAACCATGAAACAAAATTATTTGTAGATGCAATGGCTTGATCAATAACTTCAATTATTTCAGCATCCTCTTTTATCCCTTTCATTTCTTTAAGTTGTGCAAGTTCATAACTTTGATATTCAATATCCCTAATGCCTGTAATCCATAAATCTTTAGCATTGCCTGCTAAGTTTAGTTGTGCTTGTGTGTTTAATGGACGAATGACTTTTAGCTCAGAAATGAACTTAGCTCTGGCTTCTGGAGATAACGGAAAATTATACTTCCATACTTCAAGAATGCCATGGTTTGTTGGTCCTTCGTGTGCTGGAACATCACTTCTATACATCCAAATAGCTTTGTAATACGCAGGATCGCGAACCCAAGGTTTTAATATGTTATTATTAAAATCGTAACCGTTCATTTCGGCCCAAACAATCATCCAATCTACTTGGTTTGCTATAGACCAATTTGACGTGTCAATCGTTTTTAATTGGTTTTGAAGTTCTTTAAACTCAGGCCAACGTTTGTAGAAGGTTGCTTTCGTGTAATCTGGTGCGCCATCAAGTTTTGGAGGGTTTTCAAAAGCACGCCATTCCTTAAATAGCTTTACTAAATCGTCATAACTATTGGTATTATAAGTTTGTGTATCAGTCTGTATAGCATTTTCTGATTTTTCTTTTGTATTACAGCTACATACTAAAAAACTGATGCTTAGGATAACTAATAAATGTTTCATTGGTTGGTTTCGTTTTATTTACTATTCTAGGTATGCATTAATTCCTTGTTTTAACATAGAGATTTTTTAAGTGCCACTTTTTTTATTTCGGCACTATGATTTCGAAAAGATCCTCTGTGCTTAATCATATTTATATAAATAGTATCATTTAGCAATTCTTTATAATTCGTTGGAATGGCTTCAAAAAAAATTGGATTGAGGATTTCTATTTCTAATTTTGTTCCATAAGGTTATATCGTATTTTTCTAGAGAATTTAATCATGCTGTTTTAGCTCTTTATCTATCATTTGAATAACTTCTTCAATTTCCTTATTTATTCTTTTGCAAGCTTCTATTCCATTTTTCCGAAAATACATGTTGTTATTTAAAATATTTATAAACTCGTCGTTTGTTTTTAAGGCTTCAAAATCATTAGGTCTTGCAAGATTATTCTCGATATTATATCGAATATGTTTTTCGGAAAACGGGATGGTCACATTTTCAGCTCGTGCCCATTCTAATCTATCAAAATCGTCTACAAGCCAAGCAAAAGCAGATTCATATATATAGGTAATGCCATTTTTAATACTATCGTTTTGGATAATATCCAAACCCTTCGTTTTTAAAGTTTCATAGTCTATATAAGTCAAATAAGGACTCGCCCAAGTTGAAATATATATAAAAGATGAATCTAGTTCTATGTTATATGGCAAATCTTGATCTATATAATGAAGGATGCGTTTGTAATGTTTTATTTGTTCCTCATCCCTATTTACAACCCTATCTAACTTACTTTTAGAATCTATAAGATTGCTTTTAATATTTTGAAGGATAGCATGTTCTACAGTTCTTAATTTTCTGTCTTCATTCCAGTTATTAATTTGTAATGCAATCAAAATCCCAATAACTACAAGCACAATTTCACCTATAGCGTATTTAAAGTACTTGCCTGTTTTTCCTGTTTCCATGAGGTTACGTCTTATATGTCTAAAGAATTTAATCATTACTTATACTAGAATTTGATTGATTAATGCCACTATAAAAATGCTTAATAAAAACCAGCCTAAGAAGCCTTGAAAAATACAAATGTATTTAGCCAAGCCACGTGTTGGTATCGTTCCAAAACCTAAAGTCACAAAACTATTAACGCTTAAAGTGATAGCATTGAAAAAACTAATAAAAAACCCTTTTGCTAATGACAGAAAGGGTCTAACATAGCCTTTCTCGTTTTTTTCTATAAAGGTGTTAAAATCTGCTACTAATTTTTGCTTGGAAGAAACATCCCAATCTGATGGGAAAAAAAAATAAATAATACTAAAGAAGATAATTATCCAGAGTGAAGCTGTCATGGCTTGTGCTGGATCTGTGCCATGTTTGGTGTAAACACTCAATAATTTATTAAGATATAATTGGAAGAAGTTGGTTGTGCCACCATCTGTTTTATATAGATATTCATAGCGATTTAAATGCAAGCCTTTCATGTCCAGAAATACATCGTTCGCATCGTCCAGATTGCCATAGTTTTTATAAACTTCTAAAAGCCTGCTGTGTGATCCTAAAAGATGAAAAAAGCTTTTTGAGTCTTGTAATTCGGTTTCTGAAATGCCTCGATAAGGTGTAGAAAAAATAGTAGGTTGCCAGACTAACTTCCCTTTTAAATCCTTCCAATTAACATTGACAATATTTTGAGGCGTCGATGGCATGGAAGCTCCCATACTCACTGTAGTAAAAACATTATTGTCTAATTCAAAATTATCGCTTACAATAGAAGATAAAATTAGAGGTGTTTGAAACGTGTTTTTTACTACCTCCATTTTATTGGACTTTTGCCCAAAAATAACTGGAACAGATGCTGTACTATCTATAAAGGTATTGCCTTTTATATTCAAGGTGTTTATGGTACGATCGTTAGACATGATGGCTAATAAATAATTACCTTTAATAGCATGATCCCTATTTATAAATTCACTGTCGGTCGAGTCTAATTGGGTATTAAATCTGTCTTCAGTTGAATACCAATTATTATCTTCTGGAATTTTAGGAAGTTGAAAAGTATTACTAATTATATCAAACTTTTTAGTTTCAACTTCCGTAATTTCTACAATGCCTAATTGATTATTAATTATCTTGATTTCACCTGGTTTAATAGCCCAAAGTTGCAGGAAGTCGATATGACTATTTTGTACAAAAATTCTGGGTGAAACTACAGATTCGTTCCCTATCCATAAATGATTGATATCAACAGCACCAAAATAGGTGACGAAATTATTGAACCAAATCATAAACATTTGGTCTGCCTTAATATTTACAAACACTAATCTTGAAGAATTGAATACTTCATCTTCGATATCGGAATAGATTTTTAAACTTAATTGGACATCATTTGAAAAATGAAAATTTTTAATTGTAATTCGTGGATCCAATATAGATAAATCTTCAATTAATCCATTTATTTCTAAAGCACACCTAATATTAAAAATAGAATCGTTTACTAAATAACGTTTGGCATCTGGATATTTTTTAATTATTGCTCGAGGGTCAATAATTTCATTGTCGTAATTTTTAAGACTGAATTCATAAAAACTACCAGAAGGTTTTAACGTGTCGTTTTCTGTTAATGAAAGCGCTTGGTAAAAAACATCTATAAGTGGTGTTTTTTGTTGTGCAAATCCATTGTTACTTATAAACAGTAGTATTAATAAACAAGAAGTTAGAGGCTTTAAAGTGTATTTACTAAAAGCACAATAGAAGACACAGAAGTATGTATTCATTTCGTTGGTTGGTTGGTTGGTCAATGTCTAAAGATAGTTATTTTTTAAATGTAAAAAACCAGCTGGTTAGCTGGTTTTCAATTATTTAATTTATGACGCCTAATCTTTGAATATTATAAAATGTGTTTTCATGAAAAGATCCCGAAATGCATCGAGATTAATTCGGTTTTACTAAATTTTCTACGACTGCGTCTTGTTGAATAATTACTTTCAAACGATCCCGATATGCATCGGGATTAATTCAGCTAACTAAATTTTCTACGACTGCGTCTTGAAAATTTAGAGCTTCATTAATATGCATCTGCATGCACTTTTGCAACAGCTCTTCCAGAAGGGTCGTTCATGTTTTTAAATGCCTCATCCCATTCTAAAGCGATTTTTGTACTACAAGCCACACTGGCTTCTTGAGGCACAGATAAAGCCGCTGTATCACTTGGAAAATGTTCAGTAAAAATAGAACGATAGTAAAACTCCTCTTTACTTGTTGGCGTTTGAATAGGAAATTTGTATTTCGCATTTGCCAATTGTTCGTCGGTTACTTCTTTAGCTACCACTTCTTTTAGTGTGTCAATCCAACTATAACCAACTCCATCACTAAACTGTTCTTTTTGTCTCCAGGCAATTTCTAGTGGAATTACATCTTCAAACGCTTTTCTTAGCACCCATTTTTCCATGCGTTCTCCATTGATCATTTTATCTTGAGGATTGATGCGCATAGCCACATCCATAAATTCTTTATCTAAAAATGGCACACGCCCTTCAATTCCCCAAGCTGCTAAACTTTTGTTTGCTCTTAAACAATCGTATTGATGAAGTTTACTTAATTTTCTAACCGTTTCTTCGTGAAATTCTTGTGCATTTGGCGCTTTATGAAAATACAAATAACCTCCAAAAAGTTCATCTGCACCTTCACCAGATAATACCATTTTAATTCCCATCGATTTAATAACTCTTGCCATTAAATACATAGGTGTGCTAGCTCTAATAGTGGTTACATCGTAAGTTTCTAATTGATAGATCACATCTTTTATAGCATCTAAACCTTCTTGAATTGTAAATTTTATTTCATGATGAACTGTTCCAATATGATCTGCCACTTTTTTTGCAGCTATTAAATCTGGAGAACCTTCTAGTCCTACAGAAAAACTATGAAGTTGTGGCCACCAAGCTTCAGAAGTGTCATCGCTTTCAATACGTTTTTGTGAATATTTTTTCGCAATTGCAGATGTAATAGAAGAATCTAAACCACCAGAAAGTAAAACCCCATAAGGCACATCGCTCATTAATTGTCTATGAACAGCCGCTTCTAGCGCGTCTTTAATATTTGCTATACTCGTTTCGTTATCTTTTACTGCATCGAATTCAGTCCACTCACGTTTATACCATTTCACGAATTTTCCATCTGTACTAGACATATAATGTCCTGGCGGAAATAATTCAATTTTAGAGCAAACACCTTCAAGTGCTTTTAATTCTGAAGCTACGTAAAAAGTCCCATTTTCATCCCAACCAATATATAAAGGAATAATTCCCATATGATCTCTGGCAATAAAATAGCTATCATTTTCAACATCGTAAATAGCAAATCCAAAAATGCCATTCATATCATCTAAAAATTCAACTCCTTTTTCTTTATATAATGCTAAAATAACTTCACAATCGCTTTCAGTTTGAAAGTTATAAGCCGTTTTTAATTGTTTTCTTAACTCTCTATGGTTGTAAATTTCACCATTGGCAGCAAGAATAAGTTTTTTATCTTCACTCAATAAAGGCTGTTTTCCTGAAGCTGGATCTACAATAGCCAAACGTTCATGAGCCATGATTACTTTATCATTACTATAAATACCGCTCCAATCTGGACCTCTATGACGAATCTTTTTAGCCATTTCTAATATTTGAGGTCTTAATTCCTCAGCGGTTTCTTTTAAATCGAATGCACATACAATGCCACACATAGTCTTTATTTTTTATTGATACTTATTTTAAATAGTTAAGCAAAATTGAACTAATTATTGTAAATATGAAACATATAATCATAAAACTGTTACAATTTAAAATCAAATAGACTTATTTAGTGCCTATTTGTAGTTTTTATGGATGATTTATTTTTATTTTCATCCAAATTGTAAATTTTAACATATCCTTCCGACAAATATTAAGACGATTCTAATATTTTTAAACTTTAACAAAATAAATCCTAAAACTTTGGTGGAATCTCAAGGTAATTTAGGAGATAAAAACACATTCTATGAAAAAATCAACTTTAATTTCAACTTTAGCATTTTCACTTGTCATGCTATTATCAACAACCTTATCTGCACAAACTTACAGCGATTTAGACAAAAGCCCGTTAGATGCGGCGTCATTTCCTAGTAGTTACAAAGTTTCAGAGAAACAAGTAAAAGTAATTTATAGTAGACCACAATTAAAAGGAAGAGACGTTGCAACTTTAGCTCCAGATGGTAAAGTATGGAGAACTGGCGCAAACGAAGCTGTGGAGATTACTTTTTACCAAGACAAAATGTTTGGAGACAAAAAAGTAAAAGCAGGTACTTATACTATGTACACTATTCCAAATGAAGCTGAATGGACTATAATACTAAACTCAGATTTAAATGCGTGGGGATCTTATTCTTACAACGAAGCTAACGATATTGCTAGAGTAACAGTACCAGTTACTCAAGACGAGGAATCTTTAGAAGCTTTTTCTATGGCTTTTGATGACGATGGAACAATGTACATGGGTTGGGACACTTTAAGAGTTGCAGTGCCAATCAAATAAATTCAGAGTTTTAAGTTTAGAATTCAAAAAATAAAAAATGTTCCATAGCTTAAATGCTTTGGAACATTTTTTATTCTTGTAAAATTAAACCTCATCCCTAATACCTCATGCCTTTTATGGGATATTCAAATATTTATGCGTTTGCAAGGATACTTTCCACTGTGGATTTGCCATAACATAATCTACAATTTCCGGAACTACTTTATCTCGTTTGCTCCATTCTGGTTGCAAATATAGAATGCAATCTTTATTTACTTTTGCTGCCTGTTCTTCTGCAAACTTAAAATCACTCTTGTTAAAAATAATACATTTTAACTCATGTGCTTTCTCATAAATCTCTTCGGTTGGTAATTTTAATTTTTTAGGAGATAAGCAAATCCAATCCCAAACACCAGTTAATTTATAAGCTCCAGAGGTTTCAATATGCGTTTGTAGTCCGTTAGCTTTTAAAGCTGTTGTTAACGGATCCATATTCCAAGTTAATGGCTCTCCTCCTGTTACAACAATCGTTTTACTGTATTTTGTAGCATTGGCAACAATTTTATCAATCTCTGTTGGAGGATGTAAATCTGCCAACCAACTTTCTTTAACATCACACCAATGGCATCCAACATCGCAACCACCAATTCTTACAAAATAAGCCGCCGTTCCTTTATGGAATCCTTCTCCTTGAATGGTGTAAAACTCTTCCATTAACGGAAGAAGCAACCCCTTATCAATCAGTTCTTGTCTTTCACTTTTTGTCATAGTTTGCAAAGATATGAAACAGTATTCAGTAAGTAGTATACAGCAAACAGTTTTTCGGAAATCATTAACACCCTTCTATTCAATAGGGAAGCTAACTTTACTAATTATTAATAAATCTCTGACAACTAATTCTTAAATTGTTGAAAAGATTTATCTTCGGATTGACTCAAGATTAGTATTTTTATAAAAATTTTCAAAAACCATGAATAGACAGGAAGCGTTCTTTAGCCATATTGAAGAAGGGAACACGAACAAAGGTGAATATATTACCTTAGGTTCTGCCATGTTAGATGGTAAAGCTATAAAAAATGCTTTTGTAAACATACCTTTAAAAACCATGAATAGACATGGTTTAATTGCGGGAGCTACTGGAACTGGTAAAACTAAAACATTACAAGTACTTGCCGAAAATTTAAGCGAAAAAGGTATTCCAGTATTACTCATGGATATTAAAGGGGATTTAAGTGGTTTGGCACAACCAAGTCCTGGTCATGAAAAAATAAACGAACGCCATGAACAAATAGGAATTCCTTTTGAAGCCAAAGGATTTCCTGTTGAAATATTAACGCTTTCTGCTCAAAATGGCGTAAGACTTAGAGCGACTATTAGTGAGTTTGGTCCTGTTTTAATTTCAAGAATTTTAGATGTTACTGAAACGCAAGCTGGAATTATTTCCGTAATTTTTAAATATTGCGACGATAACAAGCTACCACTATTAGATTTAAAAGATTTTAAAAAAATACTTCAGTATGCCACTAATGAAGGTAAAGAAGAATTTGAAGAAGCTTATGGCCGAATTTCTACATCTTCCACTGGAGCTATTCTAAGAAAAATTGTAGAAATAGAACAACAAGGTGGGGATATATTCTTTGGTGAAAAATCTTTCGACCCTCAAGATTTATTAAGAATCGATGAAAACGGAAGAGGTTACATAAATATTATAAGGTTAACAGATATTCAAGACAAACCCAAACTGTTTTCTACCTTTATGTTAAGTTTGTTAGCTGAAATCTATTCTACTTTTCCAGAACAAGGAGATTCAGGAAGACCTGAGCTCGTTATGTTTATCGACGAAGCCCATTTAATTTTTAATGAAGCTTCGAAAGCCTTATTAAATCAAATTGAAAGCATTGTAAAATTAATAAGAAGTAAAGGTGTTGGTTTGTATTTTGTAACTCAAAATCCAACAGATGTGCCTGAAGCTGTTTTAAGTCAGTTAGGCTTAAAAATACAACATGCTTTAAGAGCTTTTACAGCAAAAGATAGAAAAGCCATTAAACTTACAGCACAAAATTATCCAGACACAGAATATTATGATACCGCTAGCGTTCTTACTTCTTTGGGTACTGGAGAAGCTCTTGTTTCTGCTTTAAATGAAAAAGGAAGACCAACTCCATTAGCAGCAACGATGATGCGTGCTCCAATGAGTCGCATGGATATTTTAACAGATTCTGAATTAGACAATTTATTAGATAATTCTAAACTTGTAAAAAAATACAACGAAGAGGTTGATAGAGAGAGTGCTTACGAAATGCTGAATGAAAAAATTGAGCAAGCAGAAGCCGAGGAATTAAAAGAAAAAGCACGAAAAGAAAAAGAAGTTATGGAAAAGGCGGTTTCTAAAAGCAGAACCTCTTCTACTAGAAAAAGTAGCGCCATGAACCCAATTGTAAAAGTGCTTACAAGCGCTACTTTTATTAGAAGCGTTTTTGGCATCTTAACTAAGATGATGAAAAAATAAACACCCAAATTAATCTTTAAAATAATTTAAAATTCACCCCTAATTAATATGAAAAAATCTATTTTCAGTTTAGCTATTATAACCCTTTTATTTGTTGCTTGTAAAAAAGAGCAAGACCCATTTCAAATTAGTAAACAAAATATAGGACTGTTAACAGATTCGACGCAAGTAAAAGAATTAAAAGCTGTTTTGGTAAACGATTCTGTTGTAGAAAGACTTCTAGACAAGGAATTTTCCTTTAATAGAACAGATATTGATGTTTTTGATAAAGCAGGAAACAAATTACTTACTTTAACACCAAAAGTACTTGTAGACTCTACTTCTACTATAGAAACAATTAAAATATTGGATTCTAGATTTAAAACGGACAAAGGAATTAGCACTAAAAGCACCTTTGCAGACATAGAAAAAAATTACAAAATTTCGAGTATTCAAAACACCCTTAAAAACATTGTGGTTTTTGTAAACGAAATCAATGCTTTTTTCACTATTGATAAAAGTCAATTACCTGCCGAATTACAATTTGACACAAGCAAAAAAATTGAAGCTGTACAAATACCAGGGAATGCAAAAATTAAATATTTCATGATTGGCTGGTAGATATAGTGGACAGTCACAGTCACAGTCACAGTCACAGTCACAGTCACAGTCACAGTCACAGTCACAGTCACAGTCACAGTCACAGTCACAGTAATAATTAAAACAAATGCAAAAAAACAAGAAATATACCATTCAGAATTCACCATTTATGGTTCCAACAACCGATGGTAAAATAATTAAGGAACATTTTGGAAATGCTACTCAAGGAGATTCTCAAATTAGTATCGCGCACATGGTTGCGCCTGCTGGTTGGAGCGAACCTTTTCAAACTCCAGAATTCGACGAATATACTTTTATTATAAAAGGAAAAAAGCAGTTTATAATAGATGGCGAAGAAATTATATTAGAAGCTGGACAATCTATTAAAATAGAAAAGAACACCAGAGTTCAATATTCCAATCCCTTTACAGAGCCTTGCGAATACCTTGCTATTTGTTTACCAGCTTTTTCTCCGGACCTTGTAAATAGAGAGAGCGAATGAAAACAATCTTGCAAAAATTAATTGGTTTCATTGTAAACATTACAGGATTATTCTTTCCAAAATTAGCTGCTAGAATGGCTTTATTTCTTTTTACAAAACCATTAAAAGGAAAACCAAACGAAAAACAATCCGATTTTTTAGAAACGGCCTTTATTGAAGAGTTAAAATTTAATAACATGCCAATCATGACATATCGTTGGCTTGGAGAAAAGCAGACTATTTTACTGGTTCATGGCTGGGAAAGTAATTCGGCTAGATGGCAAGTATTAATCACCAACTTAAAGAAAAAAGGTTATGGTGTTGTTGCCCTTGACGCTCCTGCACATGGTCGCTCAGGAAGCAATAGGTTTAATGCCATTATGTATTCTGAATTTATAAAAGTAGTTTCAGATCGTTTCCAACCAAGTATTATTATTGGGCATTCGGTTGGCGGGATGGCTTCTGCACTTTTTCAACACACTTACAAAAAGGAGCATATTCAAAAAATGATTTTTTTAGGAGCACCTTCAGAGTTTTCTGATGTTATAAAACGTTATACAGATATGATGAGTTACAGCAAACGAGTATCTAAAAAAATAGATTTAGTCATTAAAGACCGTTTCGGGAAACTTCCAGAAGCATATTCTACTGCTAATTTTCTAGAACATAACACCTCTCAAGGCTTAATAATTCATGATAAAACAGACAGAATTATTCCTTATAATGATGCCCTACTTATTAAAACCAAATACAAAAACAGTACGCTAATTACCACGGAAGGTTTCGGTCATTCTTTAGCTACAGACGAAGTTTCAAATTACATTTACGACTTTATAGACAACTAAAGTTCTATCTTTGCCTTATGGAAGAAAATTTAAAACGTATCAATAAGTTTTTAAGTGAAGCTGGATATTGCTCGCGTCGTGAGGCCGACAAACTTATCGATGCTGGTCGTGTTACAATTAACGGCGAGGTTCCTGAAATGGGGACTAAAATCGGACCTAATGACGAGGTTCATGTAGATGGATCGTTAATAGAAAACACCAAACAAAAATTTGTATATTTAGCATTCAACAAGCCTGTTGGTATTGTTTGTACTACAGATACTCGTGTAGAAAAAGACAATATTATTGACTATATTAAATACCCAAAACGAATTTTCCCTATTGGAAGATTAGACAAGCCAAGTGAGGGTTTAATTCTTTTAACAGACGATGGAGACATTGTAAATAAAATTCTTCGAGCTAGTAACAATCACGAAAAAGAATATATTGTTACAGTAGATAAGCGTATTTCTCAAACATTTCTAGAATATATGTCTAGAGGTATTTATTTAGATGAATTAGAAAAAACTACCAAACCGTGTACGGTAGAAAAACTAGGCTCGAACGAGTTTAGAATTATTTTAACACAAGGATTGAACAGACAAATTCGACGTATGTGCGAATATTTAACCTACGAGGTTGAAACCCTGAAACGTGTTCGAATTATGAATATCAAACTAGATATTCCAGTTGGAGAATACCGAGAATTAACGGCAACTGAATTTAAAGATCTTAACTTGCTATTAGAAGATTCTGATATGCATTACAAAGAATCTAAAAAACCTTCTTCGACTAAGGAACCCAAAAAAACTCATACTTTTAAAAGAAGAAAAGAGTAGAGATTTTTGATTATTCCTTTCATCCATTTTAAAAATTTTTCATCATGATTGGTAGATTCATCACAACTCTGTCCGTTTTTTTTATTGTAAATCTGGTTTCATCACAAAACATTAGTTTAGACACTACTTTTGGCACCGATGGCTACCAATTTGAGTATGGCGTTTTTAGTGGCAATTACATAACCTCTGCCATTTTATTACCTAATAATCAAACGCTAGTTGCCGGCACAAAGAATGCTAGTAACCAATTTTACATTTCTAAATATAATACAGACGGTTCATTTGATACAACATTTGGAACCAATGGATATGGCTCTACAACTATAAGCTCCATTAATAACCAAAAAGAAGCTATTTATAAAATAGCCTTGCAACAGGACGGTAAAATTATTGTTGCTGGACAATCAGATATTGATCCGTCATTATCTGGCTATTATTATAATGCTCTATTAGCTAGATTTAATGCAGATGGTAGTATTGACACATCTTTTGGAGATAATGGTTTTGTAAAAACAGATTTAGGTTCTAATGAAGATTATATTAGCGACATCTACATAACTAGTTCTACTCATATTTATGCAGTTTCTCACAGCACAGAATCTGACTCCGGAAATAATACGGCCCAGGTTTTAAAATATGATGTTAATGGTAATTTAGATACAAACTTTGGCTCTAATGGAATTGAGAATATAGCCTTAGATAATAACATCAATTTAACTTCCATTTTCGTACAAAGTGATGATAGCATCATACTTTCTGGATCTTTAATAGGAGTTACAAATGATAAGGATTTCCTTCTAGCAAAATTGAATAGTAATGGCAGTTTTGACACCTCCTTTGGAACAAATGGACTTGTAATTACAGATTTTGGTTATTTAAATGAATCCATAAACGAATTTGTAATTACAGACACAAAAATTATAGCAGTTGGCACTATTTCGTCCACAGATTTTTTGCCACATATTGGAATAGCAAGCTATAATTTTGATGGTTCATTAGATACTAATTTTAGTACAGATGGTAAGCTTATTGAATCTCCAGACCATTCTAATTACAATACCTGTTTCGGGACAGATATTAATATAATGCCGAATGGTAATTTATTAGTTTCTGGTAATGCGATTGGTAATAATAATTACGACTTATTACTTACAGCATATCACATCAATGGCACTAGAGACAGTAGTTTTGCCACAAATGGTCAGTTTTTACATCAAAATAGTACATTACAAGAATTCTCTAATGATGTCTTAATACAGGCTAATGGAAAAATACTTTCAGTAGGCGTAAAAACATCTTCGGCAAATACCAGTCCACAAACAATGCTTGTCCGATTTAAGGACGCATATACTTTAAATACAGATTCTTTCGAATTAGATTCTCCTTTAGTACTTTACCCAAATCCAACCCGTGATATCGTCTGGATTAGTACAAAAAAAGATATTAAAAAGATTGCGATTTATTCTATTTCGGGTCAAATAATTAAAGAAATAGAAGGTTCAAAGACGTTTTCAACTAGCTTTTTAAACCCTGGCGTATATCTTGTTAAAATTACCAACGAGCATAAAAGTTATTTTTCTAAAATTGTAAAATTATAAACTCAGTAAATCAAAGTTTAGACGCTTTCTACTACCAAATTTTAATTTTGAAATAAGGCAAAACTTTGAATTAAAAGTGCTTTCTTGTTTAAAGAAAACAAACCTTATAAAAACATGTCAAATCTTAGTCCTTTTCACATTGCCATCCCAGTTCATAATTTAAGTGAATGCCGAAATTTTTATCGCGATGTTTTGAACTGTGAAGAAGGCAGAAGTAGCGACCATTGGGTCGATTTTAATTTCTTTGGGCATCAATTGGTTATTCATTATAAACCAAAGTCTGAAGAAGAAGTACACACCAATTCAGTTGATGGAAAATCGGTTCCTGTGCCACATTATGGTGTGGTTTTACCTTGGGATACATTTCAAACCTTTGCTGAAAATTTGAAACAAAAGGATATTGACTTTATTATAGAACCTTATATCCGTTTTGAAGGTTTAGTTGGCGAACAGGTAACCATGTTTTTCTATGATCCTGCTGGAAATGCTTTAGAGTTTAAAGCGTTTAAAGATATGAATCAGTTATTTGCTAAATAGCATATTACTTATAATGCCAGCTGGTTAAGTCTGCACCTTCTGGAGCAGACTCCATAATCCGTTTCATAATTTTTGGCACGTACATACTATTATATCGCAATCTTGAAATATAGTTAGGATTTTCATGATCGCCATTCCAACAATGTTCAGCTCGATCTCCATATGCTACTTCCCCTTCATAATATGGATCTGTTGTACTTTCCAGAAAATCTTCCATTAAATAAACGGCATTATTCAAATAATAATTATCCATATCGCCACAATAAATATGAATTTTACCCTTCAAATCATCTCCTAATTTATCCCAATCACGTTCCAATATATGTCTTAAATCGTAGTTTTCTTTCCAATATGTAGCAACTTCATGATTTATGTCTCCAGAATATTTATCCCAAATAGGCTCAGGATAACCATCTGCTCCTTGAGGCGAATAAGTAGCTTCCCAAATATCGTATTGACCTCCGGATCGAGATTTATTTCCTAGAACTAATTCTAAATGGTTTTCATCTTTTAAAGTTGCACTAATATTGCCTAAATAATCTCTATGCGCTGGAATCTCAACAGTGTTATGATTAGATTTTGCATAATAAGCGTTTTCATCTTCATAGATATTAATTAAACAATAGGCTCTAAAATCTATTGGATCTGGACAAGCTGCAAAACAACCGTTATATTCAGTAGGGTATTTTACTTGAACAGCCAAAGCTTCCCAACCACCTGTTGAGCCCCCATATAAAAATCGTGCCCATCCTTCTCCTTGGCCTCTAAACATCTTTTCTATATATGGAATTAATTCATAAGTTAAAGCATCTCCATAAGGGCCTTGACTTGCAGAGTTTACAGCATAAGAATCGTCGTAATAAGGCGTTGGATGTTGTATTTGAATGATTAAAAATCTTGGATAATCTGGCTCATTCCAACGTTTATAAAAATTGTAGGCTTCTTCTTGTTCTATTATGTTATAACCGTCTACTCCAAAGCGATCTGAATATTCAGATTCTAAATTTGGATCTGGAGGAGAGGTTCTAAATCCGCCAAAATCGCTTGGAAAATGTCCTTGAAAAACCATAAGTGGATATTTGGCTTCGGGATGCTCCTTGAAGCCTTTTGGTAACAATACATGAGCTCCTATATACATATCACGTCCCCAAAATTTTGACAACAATTCCGATTTAATTTTCACATGTTTTATCCACTCTGTATCTTCGGGTTCTATTATTTCAGGAATAATTTGATCCATAACAAGATGGATACTTGGAACCGAATTTTCGGTAATTTTAATTTTAACCGGTTTACTATATAAATTCCCAGGAGACTTGCTCCATTGTTGCCCTTCACCATTATCCATAGGTAGTTTAACCGTTTTTCCCGTAGACAAATTGAAGGTTTCGTAGACATGCAACACAGCTTGTGCATAATATTCACCTGGTTTTACATTGGATAATGATTCGTATGGAAAACCAAAAACGTCATCAGAAAACACAACATCTTGATTAGGTTTTAATGTTTCTACATTTTTTCCAAAAATAGGTTGAGCTTTTAAATCGTAGGCAACTTGAAATCGAGGTTCATCCTCATTATTATCAGCTAAAACAAGAAGTAATCTGCCATCCAGATTATCCAGATTCAGACTGTCAGAATAGGATACAGAAATATGAGACTCTTTAGATGTATCTGATGATTTGGACTGGCAAGCTAGCACAAAAACAGAAAGTAGAATTGCGTATTTCGAAAAAGAATTCATAGGATTGGTTATTTCCGGAAAAGGTAAGAATTTTATGGTAGAAATAAAATCGCTCTTTTTCCGAAAGCCTATTTATGACGTAACTCTCTTGCTAACAACGTGTTTTTTAATAACATGGCAATTGTCATTGGTCCAACGCCACCAGGAACAGGAGTTATAAAACTTGCTTTTTTACTAACGTTTTCAAAATCTACATCGCCAGTAATAACATAACCTTTAGGAGAAGACTCATCTGCAACGCGTGTAATTCCAACATCAATAATAACCACATCGTCTTTTACCATTTCGGCTTTAAGAAAATTAGGAACTCCTAATGCAGAAATAATAATATCTGCTTGAGAGGTAATTTGCGTGATATTTTTTGTGTGGCTATGGGTAATAGTTACTGTAGAGTTTCCTGGAAAACCTTTTCTCCCCATGAGGATACTCATAGGACGACCAACTATATGAGAACGACCAATAACTACGGTATGTTTTCCTTTTGTTTCGACATTATATCTATCCAATAATTCTAGGATTCCAAAAGGAGTTGCAGGAATAAAGGTTGACATATCTAGTGCCATTTTCCCAAAGTTCATTGGATGGAATCCATCGACATCCTTATCTGGATCGACAGCCATTAAAACTTTTTGGGTATCTATTTGCTTAGGAAGCGGTAATTGAATAATAAACCCATCGATCTCGTCATTTAAATTCAATTCTTCAATTTTATCTAAAAGCTCAATTTCGCTAGTTGTATTAGACATACGAATCATAGTAGATTCGAAACCAACACGCTCGCAGGCCTTAACTTTACTAGCTACATAAGTTAAACTCGCGCCATCGTTACCAACAATAATAGCCGCTAAATGAGGCACTTTTTCTCCTTTAGCTTTCATTTTTTTTACTTCTTCAGTAATTTCATTTTTAATGTCGTTACTTACTTTCTTTCCGTCGAGTAAAATCATAGTTATTAGTTTTCAGTCGCAGTCGCAGTTTTCAGCGCTTACTCTTGTGTTAGTTTTCAGTCGCAGGTTTTAGTAAAAACACTTAATCTTTTTATAAGAAACTAAGCTAATCTTCTTTTACTCCAAATTTTCCTGGATTGTTTATCATGTAATTTATTAATTTACCAACTTCAATTCCTTTGTTTGATAAATCTATATGTTGTTTATTAGAAATATATTTACAGGCAAGAGCAAAATCTAACCATGTATGTGTTTCAGAATTTTCACCGTCAGCATCTGTTAACTTACTAATAAAATGCTTTGGATATTTTCTTTTCCTGTAAGCTTCAGCTAAGTTAGCATTTACGGAACGTGAACTTCTTCTAATTTGATCTGTCAGAGAATAAGTTTCTTCTTTTGGAAATGATTTTGAAATCTCAAAAACAGACATAGCCAAATCAAATGCTTTTTGGTATGCTATTAATTTTTTAAAATCCATCCTATTTTATTATTCTAAATTTTAATTGGATAAAAACTGAAAACTGGGACTGAGACTGAAAACTATTTCATTCCCTTCATTGCTTGCATCATAGCTTTCCCTTTTCCACCTTGCATCATTTTCATCATTTTACTCATTTGGTCGAACTGCTTCAATAATTGATTCACTTCTTGAACTGATGTTCCAGAACCACTACCAATACGTTTTTTTCTACTAGAGTTTATAACAGATGGATTTGTTCTCTCTAAAGGTGTCATAGAATGAATGATAGCTTCAATACCTTTAAAAGCATCGTCGTCTATATCTATGTCTTTCATCATTTTTCCAGCTCCAGGAATCATTCCGATAAGGTCTTTCATGTTCCCCATCTTTTTTATTTGCTGAATCTGCTTTAAAAAATCATCAAAACCAAATTGGTTCTTGGCAATTTTCTTTTGAAGTTTTCTTGCTTCTACCTCGTCGTATTGCTCTTGAGCTCTTTCAACAAGAGACACAACATCTCCCATTCCAAGAATTCTATCTGCCATACGCGATGGATAGAACACATCAATCGCTTCCATTTTTTCTCCAGTACCAATAAACTTAATTGGTTTATTAACTACAGATTTAATAGAAATAGCGGCTCCACCTCGAGTATCACCATCTAATTTGGTAAGAATAACCCCATCAAAATTTAAGACATCGTTAAAGGCTTTTGCCGTATTAACTGCATCTTGACCAGTCATGGAATCCACAACAAATAATGTTTCCTGTGGCTCGATGGCTTTATGAATGTTCGAGATTTCGGTCATCATGGCCTCATCTACAGCCAAACGTCCAGCTGTATCAATAATTACCACATTAAATCCATTGGCTTTCGCATAAGCTACACCAGCTTTAGCAATAGCAACCGGATCTGTATTTCCTTTATCGCTAAAAACCTCTACTTTTATTTGCTCTCCAACTACATGTAATTGGTCTATCGCCGCAGGACGATACACATCACAAGCAACTAATAAAGGTTTTTTTGTTTTTTTTGTTTTAAGAAAATTTGCAAGTTTCCCAGAAAAGGTTGTTTTACCAGAACCTTGCAAACCAGACATTAATATAATACTTGGATTAGCAGACAAATTAAGTCCTTCTGCATCTCCACCCATTAATTCGGTTAATTCGTCTTTAACGATTTTAACCATTAATTGTCCTGGCTGTAATGTTGTTAGTACATTTTGTCCAAGTGCTTTTTCTTTTACACGAACGGTAAAATCTTTAGCAATTTTAAAGTTAACATCGGCATCTAAAAGCGCTCTACGCACTTCTTTCAAGGTTTCGGCTACGTTTACTTCTGTAATACTTCCGTGACCTTTTAATACGTGTAAGGCTTTATCTAACTTTTCACTTAAATTATTAAACATACTTCTTCTGAATTTTAAAGATGCAAATTTAAGGATTTGATTGCTATTAATAAAGAGTTGACCTTATTTTAATTATCAGATTTTCGTCTTATTTAAAATTGCTTCAAATTTAATCCTTAATACGGTCAAAATTGAGGAGAAAATTTAAACCAAAACTTTAATGTTTGCATAGGAATTTTCCATAGCCGTTACAATTTGATCTTGATTTAACCAAGCTACTTTTGTAATGCCTTCATCTTGCTGAGGTTCTAGTTTTCCAGTATATGCTGTTTTCATCTCAAACCAGTGGGTAACTTTAATTTTATTCCTCCCATTTCGTTTAAAAATATGATAGGTCGTTTCAAGAGGTTTGACTATTTCAAGACCTTGAACACCTGTTTCTTCTTCAACTTCTCTAAGAGCAGTATCTTCTATAGTCTCTTTTTTTTCGGCTTTCCCTTTAGGTAAATCCCATTTATCATTTCTATAAATAAATAAAATTTCACCTTTTTCGTTGAAAGCTTTTCCGCCACCAGCAATAACATTAGGTAGCTTTTTTAAGAATTTCTTTAAAAGCTTATCTTCCTTTTTATGAATTAACCGAACCTCTTTTAAAGAGGTATGGTTAAGCTCCCGAATAACTTTATTAAGGTTAACAGATTTTAAGGAATAGTTTTTAAATCCATCTTCCTTTTCAACTATAGTAGTTAAAATTATGGGCTTATCGTTTACAAAAACTTTCTGCATAAAGTGTTTTAAGGCAGTTATGAAATGTAAAAATAAAAATTTTTTATTCATAACAATAGATTTCATAGGTAATTATAAATACAAATTCAAATTATAATTTTAATTAAAAAAGTGTAATTTTGCTCCTATGATTTTCAACAAAGATACCGCAAGAAAAACCGCAGAAGTTTTATTGCAAATTAATGCTATTAAATTAAGTCCACAAGAGCCTTTTACCTGGGCGTCAGGGTGGAAATCTCCAATATATTGTGATAATAGAATTATATTATCCTACCCTACTATTCGAAATTATGTTCGTGAAACCATGGCGAAACAAATTGAGAAACATTATGGTAAACCAGATGTTATAGCAGGTGTAGCTACTGGTGCTATTGGTATTGGTATGTTGGTAGCAGAATATTTAGGTGTTCCTTTTATATATGTGCGTCCTGAGGCTAAATCTCATGGAAGACAAAATCAAATTGAAGGGCATGCTGAAGGCGGACAAAATGTGGTTGTTATTGAAGATTTAATTAGCACAGGTAATAGCAGTTTGAATGCTGTTAAAGCTTTGAAAGCAGCTAATTTAAATGTAAAAGGTATGGTTGCCATCTTTTCTTATGGCTTCGATATTGCTGTTAAAAATTTCGAATCTGAAAATATTACCCTTCACACCTTAAGTAATTACGAAAGCTTATTAGAACAAGCTTTAGAAACCAATTATATAACTCAAAAAGAAATAAAAACATTATCAGATTGGAACGCCAATCCTAGTGAGTGGAATGGCCATTGAGTTTAAAAATGTAAAGGCGTGAAGCGCTTAAGATGTCGAGACAAAATAGTAGATTTTATTGAAACCCAACAAATAAATAGCTTCACGGCATAGAACTAAACAATAATAAGATGAATTTAGAATCAACAACAGTTACAGTAGAGAAATCTGCAGAAGAAGTCTTTAATTTTTTATCTGATATAAAAAACTTTGAAAAATTAATGCCTGAAAACATTAGTAAATTTGAAGTTTTAAACGATGAGAAGTTTTTATTCGCTTTAAAAGGGATGCCGGAAATTGTACTTAAGAAAAAAGAATTAATCTCTCCTAATAAAGTAGTTTTAGGTGCCGCTGGTGGAAAATTAGACTTTTCTTTAACAGGAAATATTACGGAACTTGAGGCTGGCAAAAGCGAAGTGCAATTACTTTTCGATGGCGAATTTAATTCCATGATGGCGATGATGATAAAAGGTCCTATCTCTAAATTTATTGAAACCTTAGCATGTAATATCCCATCTTCTATTTAATATAGCAGACTTATTTCTTTTAAATCGAATTCTTTAATAATATCATCTTCCAGCAAGACTTGAAGATTACCAGAATTTGAAACTGATTTTATAAAACCAGAAAACATAGAACCTTCAGCATCTTTAAATGTTGAAGGTTTATCTTTTCTAAACAATAAAGTTTCATAAAGATTTTTTATTTCTTGAAACCTTCCGGCTTTTAAAAGTTTAAAATAATAGGTAATTTCTTTAATTATCATAATCATAACTTCATCCAAATTAAAAACTTGGCCCGAAATTAACCTTAAGGAAGTTGCTTTTGGCAAATTAGAAAAATCTGTTTGATTTATATTTAGCCCTATTCCTATAATGGAATCTTTTAAATGTGTGTGTTTTATGACATTTTCAATTAAAACACCACAGACCTTCATGTCTTCTGACAAAATGTCGTTAGGCCATTTAATACGTAATTTAGGGATAGAAAAATATTCTAAAGACTTAATTATAGCCAAAGAAGTTACCATACTAATATAAAAACTTTTATCGGCATGAAGCCAAGAAACGTCCTTTAAAACACTAAACATAAGGTTTTTAGAGTCTTCAGAAACCCAAGTAGTTCCCATTTGTCCTCTTCCCTTAGTTTGATAATTAGTAACAACTATCGTATTGTCCACTAAGGACTCCTCAACACTTAATTGTTTTAAATAACTATTTGTCGAATCGATGGCATTAAGTTTGATTATACGCATATTAATTGGTTATATTCGTACTGTAAAATCTTATGAAAATTTTAGAGTATAAAGAACTAAAAAATAATAACTTTGCACAAATTAAAAATGATTAATGGCTAAAAAAGAACCAAATGCAGACTTGCTAATAGCAACTATCTTAAGTGGAATCGAAGATGTTAAAGGAAAAGACATCAATATTCTAGATTTACGAGACATAGAAAATACAGTTTGCGACTACTTTATTATTTGCGAAGGTACCTCTAACACACAAGTAAATGCCATTGTAAATTCCATACAAAAGAAAGTAAGTAAAGAATTAAAAGACCATCCTTGGCATACTGAAGGTCAAGACAATGCTGAATGGGTTTTAATGGACTACGTAAACGTTGTTGTACATGTTTTTCAAAAACAAATTAGAGAGTATTACGACCTTGAAAGCCTTTGGGGAGATGCAAAAACAACAGTAGTTGAAACAAATTATTAAAAGAATTAATGACAAATAAGAAAAAAATTAATCCTAAAAAACCTAAATTCAGTCCTTACTGGATTTATGGAATCATCATAGTCATCTTTTTGGGTATGCAATTGTTTAGTGGTAGTAGTTTCCAAGAAGCTAGTACAACTACCCCTTCACAATTTATGACATTCTTAAAAGAAGGTGATGTTGAGAAAGTAGAAATTGTAAACAGAAGAGAAGCTAAAGTTTATTTAACTCCTGAAGCTGAACAAAAAGAAACGCATAAAAAATCGAAGCCTACTTCTTTATTACCATCTGCTACACAATTACCAAATTATAAATTTGAATTTGGTGATCTTCAAAATTTTGAAGATGAAATTGCTAAGGTAGTTACAGACGAGCATTTAGATCCAAAACCAAAAATCGAGTATAAAACCGAACAAAACCTATGGGGAGATTTCCTTATTGGTTTGTTACCATTTGTACTTTTAATAGGAGTTTGGATTTTTATTATGCGTCGTATGTCTGGCGGTGGTGCTGGAGGTGGCGGCGGAAGTCAAATTTTCAATATTGGTAAATCTAAAGCCAAACTTTTTGACGAGAATACCGATGTAAAAACAACGTTTAAAGATGTTGCTGGATTAGAAGGAGCAAAAGAAGAAGTTCAAGAAATTGTAGACTTCCTTAAAAACCCTGAAAAATACACATCTTTAGGAGGTAAAATTCCAAAAGGAGCTTTATTAGTTGGTTCTCCTGGAACAGGAAAAACCTTATTAGCGAAAGCTGTTGCTGGTGAAGCACAAGTACCTTTCTTCTCTTTATCTGGATCAGATTTTGTTGAAATGTTTGTAGGTGTTGGAGCTTCTAGAGTAAGAGACCTTTTTAAACAAGCAAAAGAAAAATCGCCAGCCATTATATTTATTGATGAAATAGATGCTATTGGTCGTGCAAGAGGTAAAAACGCCATGTCTGGAAGTAATGACGAGCGTGAAAACACCTTAAACCAGTTATTAACAGAAATGGATGGGTTTGGTACAAACACAAACGTTATTGTTATTGCTGCAACCAACAGAGCTGATATTTTAGATAAAGCTTTAATGCGTGCAGGACGTTTTGATAGACAAATATTTGTAGATCTTCCAGATGTTCGCGAACGTAATGAAATATTTGAAGTTCATTTAAGACCTTTAAAGAAAGCTAAAGATCTTGATATCGATTTCTTGGCGAAACAAACCCCTGGTTTTTCTGGTGCAGATATAGCAAACGTTTGTAATGAAGCGGCTTTAATTGCCGCGAGACAAGGTAAAAAAGCTGTTGACAAACAAGATTTCTTAGATGCTGTTGATAGAATTATAGGAGGTTTAGAGAAGAAAAATAAAATAATGACCGTAGCCGAAAAAAGAGCCATTGCTTTTCATGAAGCTGGTCATGCTACAGTAAGCTGGATGTTGGAACATGCTGCTCCTTTGGTAAAGGTTACTATTGTTCCTCGTGGACGTTCTTTAGGTGCTGCCTGGTATTTACCAGAAGAACGCTTAATTGTTCACCCAGAACAAATGTTAGACGAAATGTGCGCCGCTTTAGGTGGTCGTGCTGCAGAAAAAGTAATTTTCAATAGAATTTCAACAGGAGCTTTAAGCGATTTAGAAAAAGTAACCAAACAAGCAAGAGCTATGGTAACTATTTATGGCTTAAGTGAGAAAGTAGGAAATCTAACCTATTATGATTCTTCTGGACAAAACGAATATGGTTTTACTAAACCATATAGTGAGAAAACAGCTGAATTAATTGATAAAGAAATATCCGATATTATTGAAGTTCAATATCAACGAGCAATCAAACTTCTTGAAGAAAATAAAGATAAATTAACACAGCTTGCAGATGTATTACTTGAAAAAGAAGTCATCTTTAAAGATAATTTAGAATTAATTTTCGGAAAGCGTCCATTTGAAAAAGAAGAAATGGTTGTCAATAAAAAGGTTGAAGAAACAATAGAAATAATAGAAGAAGAAAAAGAACTAGACAAAACTAAAGAAGAATAAAATTTCTACTATATATTTGTTAAGGTTAAGCAAAAATCTTAAATTGACCCTATGGTTAATTTAAGATTTTTTATATTTGAAAATAAGCTTTCGATGCCTAGATTAATAGCAACATTTAAATGAGTCTTTTTAGAAAAATTTTTGGTTCTAAATCTGAAAAATCAGAGGATGAATTAAAGCCACATGAGAGAGGCAAATATATGCCAGAAATAAAATTACCAGTAGATGAAAGGTTTACAATAAACTTTAAAGCTAATGGTGGCAAGTTTCTATATTGCGAAAATTTAGATGAGATATTTAATTCTTTAAATAGTATTATTGAGGAAAATGAATGGGAAGAAAAGCAAGCTCTTATTTTTGACAAAAACTTAAAAGATCGCTTTAAAGATTTTAATTTACCTACATCTTCTAATTCTCAAGAAGCATCCTATTTTTTATCGACTTGCGAAAACTTAATTGCAGATGATGGATCCTTGTTGATTTCATCTAAACAAATAGCAGAAAAAAGATTAATAGAATTACCAGAAAACTTTATTGTATTTGCAACAACTAGTCAAATAGTTGAAAATATAGGCGAAGGGCTTAAAAGCATTAAATCTAAAAACAAAAAGCAAATACCAACCAATATTACAACCATTAAGCACTTTAAATCTTTAGAAGAAAAAGATTTTATGACCTATGGTAGTAGTTCAAAAAATTTATATTTGTTATTGCTAGAAGATTTATAGCCTAACTTATTTAGAAAACAACCAATTTTAGTTCTAAAAACCATTCATGAAATTAATCTTAGCATTTTTTTTAAATAAAAAAACAAACTTGCGTCCATGAAAGAAATTCTAATAAGAGCTCTTTCAGGACTTGTATATGTTTCTTTGTTGGTTTTTTCACTTTTCAACAAACATGTATTTATAGTGCTATTTTTCATTTTCGGGATAATTTGTTTAGCCGAATTAAAAAAATTAATCCACTATAAATCATTTGCACCTTATATTGTTTTCACAGTACTTTATGGCGTTTTTGGCTATTGGCAATTTGTAATGAACTCCAATTCTGGCTTAAACGAAGCCACTCAAATTCTTCAGGTAATTACCATTTTTGTGCAACTCTTCTTAATTAGAGATTTATTTACAGAAAAAAATATCCCGCTATTTATTTCTAAAAAAATAATACTTACTACTTTTTATATTTCTAGTGGTTTTGTGTTTTTGGTTTTAATTGCCAATTATCATGATACGTTTAGTCCTTTAATTATTTTAGGATCTTTTATTTTAGTTTGGACTAATGATACATTTGCCTATTTAGTAGGAAAGAATTTTGGTAAACAAAAATTATTTCCAAGCATATCTCCAAAAAAAACGGTAGAAGGATTTTTAGGAGGTTTATTTTTTGCTAGTGTAGCAAGTTATTTTATTGCTACCTTTACAGAAACCCTGAGTTTTAGCAATTGGCTAATTTTAGGTATTATTATAAGTGTTTTTGGTACTCTAGGTGATTTAATAGAGTCTAAATTTAAACGTCAAGCTAAGGTAAAAGATAGCGGAATTATTATGCCAGGACATGGCGGATTGTTAGATAGGTTTGACAGCATTGTGTTTGCTGCACCTTTTATTTATTTGTTTTTACGCATTATAAATTATGTTTCATAAAGAAGGCCACAGAATTATTTTAGTAACACTTATTGTAATTGTTGCTCTATTTCTATTAACAGATAGCTTTGTAACCATTCCATGGTTGAATACGGTGTTAATGATTATCTATTTAGCATTTTTAATCATCGTTTTACAATTTTTTAGAAATCCAAAACGATTTAGTCATAGAGATGCTGATCATGTTGTATCTCCTGTCGATGGAAAAGTAGTTGTTATTGAAGAAGTTTTTGAAAAAGAATATTTCAATGAAAAACGCATTCAAGTAAGTGTTTTTATGTCGCCTATAAATGTCCATGTTACTCGTTACCCAATTGGTGGTAAAGTTCTATTTAGTAAATACCACAAAGGTAAATACTTAGTAGCTTGGCATCCAAAAGCCAGTGAAGAAAACGAACGCACAACCGTTGTTGTTGAAAATGAAAGTTATGGAAAAGTCTTGTACAGACAAATTGCCGGAGCACTAGCAAAACGAATTGTAAATTATGCCAAAGTGGATCAACCGGTCTTACAAGGTGAAGATTCAGGCTTTATAAAATTTGGATCTAGAGTCGATTTATTTCTACCTTTAGATACCAAGATTAAAGTACAATTAAATCAAAAAGTTCGTGGTGGTGAAACCATCATTGCAGAGAAATAATGACTTCTGAAGAATTAGATATTGAATTTAGAGAAGCTGTAGATCGGATTAACGATTATACAGAACCTTTTCCTGCCGATTTTTTATTGCGTTTATATGCCTATTATAAAAAAGCAACAAACGACTATAGTAGACCAAGTAGTAGCAAACCTTTAATTACAGCTTTTAAAACAAATGCCTTATTTCAAATTCAATCCATCACTCAAGATGAAGCGAAAGAAACTTATATAGGGCTTGTTAACAATTATTTCCTCTACCGAAAGTAAACTCCTACCCAATTCAATATTTAAAATTCTTTATTCAAGGTTTGAGCTTTATTGCTTAAACTTTCAAACTACCTATTCTAAAACCATCTCTAATGGAATACCTGTAGAGCCATTAGGAAAACTAATACCTAACAATGCAGACATCGTTGGAGCTATATCAATAATTTCAGTTCTTTTAAAGCTAGCACCATGTTTTATACCTTTTCCATAAAATAATAAAGGCACATGTGTGTCATAATTTAATCCAGAACCATGAGTGGAGCCTGTTAGTCCATAAGATATATATGCAGGATCGTTTACAATTAAAATATCTCCAGATCGCTTTTGGCTATACCCGTTTTGAAGTAATTCCTCAATTCCCTGGGTAAATGAAGTGGTACTCATAGTTGTTGCACTATAAACCTTATCCACATTAGGATAGTTAATTAATTCGTTAACTATTTTTTGCTGTACGTCTGCTAAATCTAAATCTAATGATGCTATTTTTTCTCTATTTAAAAATATTTGGTTGTTACTCACATTTTCAACTAAATCTGAAGCCCCATAAGTCTCTTGCATAAATGTATTAAATCGAGCTTTAGTTGTTTTATTATCTACATTCCCTGAAGGGATCCTCAAACTTTTCAAATAAGCAGGAACCTCTACTGCACCATGATCTGCAGTTAAAAACAACGCATATTCTCCTTCTCCTACTTTTGCATCAAGTTCATTCATTAAACGTTCAAGGTCTAGATCTAATCGAATATAGGTATCCTCCACTTCTTTAGAATTTACGCCAAAATTATGTCCCACATAATCTGTACTAGAGTAACTAAGAGTAAGAACGTCTGTAAAAAGATCTTGCCCTAATTCCTCCCCGTTAATTGCAGCAATAGCGAAATCTGTAGTTAATGAGTTTCCGTAAGCTGTAGCCTTCAAAATATCGAAACCGCCATTATCTGTACTTAATGCTTTTAAATCGTAAGGAAAATTTGCTGTTTCTTTTCCTTTAAATCCGCCTTCAAAAATATTTAAATCCGAACCACTTTCTGTATAGGTATTAATATCATAAAGTGTGTTCCAAGGTTTAAGGTAAGACTCTGCAACATCTGAAGCGTTGAATTCTGTTACCCAATTTGGTAAATCATTTCTATAATAGGAACTTGTTATCCAACGGCCTTCATCTTTTCCTTGAAACCAATATGCCGCATTGGCCGTATGTCCTGCAGGTAAAATAGCTCCCCTATCCTTAATAGCAATTCCAATAGTTTTCCCCTTCAATTGGGTGAACATTCTATTTTCATCAGCAAAAGAAGTCGTTTTCATTCTGTGTGGCGACATTTGTCCTGCGCTAGATTCGGTTCCTACAGGATTCATTGTATCATCTCCTGCACAATAAACATATTCTTTTATTTCTTTATCAAACCAATCATTAGCAATAATTCCATGATATTTTGGTGTTGTACCTGTAAATACTGAGGCATGTCCTGGGCCAGTATAGGTTGGAATATAATTGTAGTGGTTATTTTTACAATTAAAACCATTGTTTAAGATGCGTTTAAAACCGCCATCACCAAATTTGTTATAAAAACGTGTTAAATAATCGTACCGCATTTGGTCTACAACAATACCAATTACTAACTTTGGATTATCTTGAGGAATTTCAATTTTACTAGAAGATATAACTGTTTCATTTTGAGATTTGCATGATACACTCGATATTAAAAGACAAAGGGCAAAAACTAGCTTTTTCATTATGTAGACTTATTTAACTTCAAAAATAAGGAATTTAACACGTCATTATTTTAAATTAAGGTTATTTTTATACTTTAGCAACAACAAATTAGAACATGACATACCTGAACAGTATTGGTGCTTATTTTATAATGATTAAAGATATGTTTCGCAAACCTACCAAATGGTCTGTGATGAAGATACTTATCTTTAAAGATATAGACGATTTAATTATTGGATCTTTAGGCATAGTAGCTTTTATCTCGTTTTTTGTTGGTGGTGTTGTAACCATCCAAACGGCATTAAACATGACCAGTCCGTTGTTTCCAAAATATCTAGTTGGTTTCGCTACCAGACAATCCATTATTTTGGAGTTTGCACCAACCTTTATTTCTATTATTATGGCTGGAAAGGTAGGTTCTTTTATAACTTCAAGTATAGGAACCATGCGTGTTACAGAACAAATAGATGCTTTGGAAGTTATGGGAATTAACGCCATTAATTATTTGGTTTTCCCTAAGTTTATTGCTTTAATGCTTTATCCTTTTGTTATTTCTATTGCTATGTTTTTAGGTATTATTGGAGGTATGGTTGCTTGCATTTATGGTGGCTATAGCACGATAGACGATTATATTATAGGTATCCAATTAGATTTTATTCCCTTTCATATAACCTATGCCTTTATTAAAACTTTTGTTTTTGCTTTTGTTATTGCAACCATTCCGTCCTATCATGGTTATTTTATGCAAGGTGGCGCATTAGAAGTTGGTAAAGCAAGTACAACAGCCTTTGTTTGGACTAGTGTGGCTATTATTCTTTTAAATTATATATTAACCCAACTCTTACTAAGCTAATGATAGAAGTAAAAAACATCCATAAGTCTTTTGGTGATGCCCATATTTTAAAAGGGATATCCACCACGTTTGAGAAAGGAAAAACCAGTTTAGTTATTGGACAGAGTGGTTCTGGAAAAACCGTGTTTTTGAAATGTCTGTTAGGCTTGTTTGAACCTGAAGAAGGCACTATTTCATATGATGGAAAAATATATTCAGAATTAGGTAGCAATGAAAAAAGAGACCTGCGTTCTGAAATGGGCATGGTCTTTCAAGGCAGTGCTTTGTTTGATTCGATGACCATTTTGGAAAACGTGATGTTTCCGTTACGCATGTTTACCAAACAAAGTAAAAGTGAAATGCAAGATCGTGCAGATTTTGTATTAAAGCGTGTCAATCTTGAAGATGCCCATAATAAAATGCCTAGTGAAGCTTCGGGTGGAATGCAAAAAAGGGTTGCCATTGCTCGTGCCATTGTAAATAAACCTAAATATTTATTTTGCGACGAACCTAACTCCGGTTTAGATCCAAAAACAGCTATTGTAATCGATAACCTGATTCATGAAATAACCGAGGAATATAATATGACGACCATCATTAATACGCATGACATGAACTCCGTGATGCAAATAGGCGAAAAAATTGTGTTTTTAAAAGATGGTTTAAAAGCTTGGGAAGGAACAAAAGAAACTATTTTTAAAACCGACAACGAGGTTGTTACGGATTTTGTTTACTCCTCTGAGTTATTTAAAAAAGTACGCCAGATGTACATAGAGGAAAGAAACTAATAATTTCCTCTTAAGTCTTCTATTCATTATAAATTTAACGCTCTATTCAAAAATCATAAGGACGGTTGTTTACTAAAAACCCCGTGATTTGTGATTCTTCCTGAAACCTTAAATATACTTCAAGAGTCTATAATGTAGATGTCAAAAAATCTTATTTGGATTAGCATCTAAAAAGTCTTCCAATGAAATAAATCATCAAAGTTACTTATAACCTTCTTAACGTGTAAAATTTGAAGTTATCTAATTTTAACTCGTCTTACCACCAACGTATCTAATTTTAGCTTTACTTTTAGCCAGCGTTCTAGTTTGTCTTGTTCCTTGACAATGTCATCAGCTTTCAATTTTTCTTTGTCCCAAGTCACTAAAAATTCAGGAATGGTATCTGTTGTTTTGAAGTTTGTTTTTATAAGATTTGCATAACTAAAATCTGATACATTTTCATAATTAATTTTCACTTCTTGAGCCACTTGACTAAACGGAATCGTGTTTTTTTCCAAAGCTGATAAGGATTTCACACGTTTTTCCAAAAATTCAATCTTTTCAGTCTGAGACATTAAATCTAGGGAGTCACGAGTTCTTAACTGCTCCATATATTTCATGTTATCATATTTTTCAATCTTACTTTGATTAAATAATATTTTGGTATTTGCTAAAGCCGGATAAGCATCTTTTCTATGTTTTAAAAGATCAATAGTGGACTGGGGCATTTCAGTTAAACCATACGTATTAAAAACAATATTTGGCTCATTCTTATCATACTTATAGATAATGTTCTTTTTAATGTATTCATAATCTGGCAAACCACTTACTTCCTTTTCAACATAATTTCTAGCATCAGCATAAAAATTACTCTCTCGCAACACTTCAACAAAAGTCCATACTGCTGGAATCATCACAATAATTGCCAAAACAGATGCAATTCTTGCTATACGCTTTCTCTTTTGAGAGTTCGCATATTTAAGCATAGGAAAACGCAAGGCCTTTAAAATGATAAAGGTTGCCAAGGCAATAAAAATAGTATTGATTACAAATAAGTACATGGCTCCAAAAAAGTAAGGCCAATTCCCTTTTGCCAAACCATAACCTGCAGTACATAAAGGAGGCATTAAAGCTGTAGCAATTGCCACACCAAAAATAGCAGATGCTATGGTTCCTTTTTTTGTTTTAGCAATAATCAAGGCAGAACCACCAAAAAAGGCAATCAATACATCTCGAATATCTGGCTTTACTCTTCCTAAAAGTTCGGAAGTATCTTCGCTAAGTGGAAATAACCAGAAAAACAAAAAGGCTGTTAATAAACTCAACACAATCATGATTGCAAGGTTTATTAACGATTTTTTCATGGTGTCAATATCGTTAACTGCCACCGACATACCAACTCCTAAAATAGGGCCCATTAAGGGAGAAATTAACATGGCTCCAATAACAACAGCCGTAGAATTTGCATTTAACCCAATGGAAGCCACAAAGATAGAACAAACTAAAATCCAAGCTGTCGCGCCTTTAAAAGAGATGTCTCTTTTTATAGCTTCAATGGTTTCGTCTCTATCTGTATCTTCTCTAAAATCTAGAAGTTCATTTAAAAAATTCTTAATATTATGAAATAAACCTTTCGCATCTTTCTTTACAGCTTCTTTTGAAGCTTTCACTGCTTCATCTTTTTTCGCATTCTCAGCGGCTTCATTTTTAGCTGTTTCTTCTTCAGAAAAATTGAACTTATTCTCTTCCATTTTTTGGTATTTAAAACTTGCGTCCAAGATATAAATAAATATCGTTGGTTATTTTTTTTGAATTATTTCTTAGTAAAATTTTTAATGCTTATCCCAAGTGATTTCCAAAAGTATCTTTTACTTTGTTCAGCACCGCTTTAATGTCTTGTTCTTTGGACTTAGGATAAATAAGTAACACGTCGTCTTTGTCGACAATAATATAGTCTTTTAGCCCATCTACAACTACCACTTTATCTTTTTTAGTGCTTATCATATTACCAGAAGCATTTTCCAATATGGTCTTTGCATTTACTACGGCATTTTGGTTTGAATCTTTATCCAGTTTGTCGTATAAACTTCCCCAAGTCCCCAGATCATTCCAATCGAAAGTGGCAGGAATAACATAGACATTTTTAGAAGCTTCCATAATGGCATAATCAACTGAAATATTTTCGGCCAAACCATAATTTTCATTTATAAAATCGCTCTCACCTTCGGTATTATAAACGGGAATTCCCTTTTCAAAAAGTTGAAACAATTCCTGTTGATTCGTTTTAAAAGCGGCTACAACATGTTTTACATGCCACATAAAAATACCTGCATTCCATAAAAAATTACCTTGTTCCATGAATTGTTTGGCCGTTGCATAATCTGGCTTCTCTCTAAACTGATTGACCTGTTTGATGTCTTTTTCAAAACTGGTATTATATTCAATATACCCATAACCCGTATTTGGAAAAGTAGGTTTAATTCCCAGAGTCATTAAAGCATCGTTTTTTGAACAATAATCAAAAGCTTGTTGCACATTATCTGTAAAAGCCTGTTCGTCTTCAATCCAATGATCGCTTGGAGCAACAATCATAACAGCATCTGGGTTTTCTTTTTGAATTTTTAAAGACGCATATAAAATGCACGGTGCTGTGTTTCTCATGGCTGGTTCTAATACCACTTGGCGTTTGGTAACTTCGGGAAGTTGTTGAAAAACCAAATCGTTATAACGTTCATTGGTTAAAATGAAAATATTCTCCTTCGGAATTATATTAGAAAGTCTTTGAAATGTTTTTTGAATTAATGTATCTCCAGTTCCAAGCATGTCGTGAAACTGCTTAGGAAAATCTTGTGTACTTACTGGCCAAAATCTGGAGCCTACGCCTCCAGCCATTAATATGGCGTAATAATTTTTATTCATTGAAACTGTTTTTTTCATTCCTTTGATGAAGGAAATCTATTTTATTAAAATTTCTATTTATCGTTGCGAGATGTCACACGGAGCATAGTCGAAGCCGAAGTATAAACGTAACAATCTATTTCATCAAACCCGTTAAAAGCTCCCCATTCATTATGGAATAAAATCACTCATCCAACAACTCTACTTCCGCATTCGGATTGAAAAGATACAACTTTCCAGTTCCTATTTCAACACATTCAATCCGTTTTGTTCTGGTTTCTCCTTTTTTAAATATTTTTCCATTATATAACTTAAAGTTTACACCTATTGGCACCTCAAAAACATAGGTTTTATCATTTGGCTCGTCAAATTGCTTTAGAGCTAATGCTAATTTAGCATCCGAATCGCTACTGGCTTTTGGGTTTTTAAAATGTTGCGCAAGAAGAGGTAATAATTCTTTTGGAAAAACTTCGGGATTTAAAAATGGCAACATCAAGCGCTGAAAAGTATATTTCCATTCCTTTCCGTGTGGTTTTATAAATCTACCAAATTTATTATAAGCTTCAAAATGGGCTACTTCATGTATTAAGGTTATTAAAAATCGATAAGAATTTAAATTAGAATTAACCGTAATTTGATGTTTTCCATTAGGTAAAGACCTATAATCCCCATGTCTGGTTTTTCGCTCTTTTTTCACCTTAACCGATAAATGATCATGATTTAAAAGTTCAAGAACTTGACTTAAAACATTTTCGTTTACAAACGGTTTTATGGTGTTTTGCATAGCACAAAAATAGTATTTTATTTATATAAAACCATTGGCTATTTCAGGGTTTTAGACATAAATTTTAGATGAAAAGAAATCCGAATATAGATGCTTGTTATTTATATATCAGATTTTTATCGCTATTTTCATCTTCCTATAAAACTTTTTTATTATTTTCACTCAGCAAAAATCAATTCATAAAATGAAAAAAATAATCTATTTAGTCGCTCTAATCTTTACATTCACATCATGTTCTGATAATGATGATGAAGTGATTGTAGCACAATGCGATCAACCACAAAATATAACTGTCAACAATATAACTTTTGATAGCGCCTCCATAATATGGGACAATGATGGCAACACCTCTTACACTTTAGAATATGGTCTGTCTGGATTTTCAATAGGATCAGGAACATCGATAGATATTAACAGTAATTCGGCATCATTATCTAATTTGTCAGGTAATTCAATTTACGATGTTTATGTAAAAGCCAACTGTTCTGCATCTAACATGAGTCTATACACAGGACCAATAAGCTTTACAACTGCTGCTCCACTTGTGGTTCCCGAGTTTTTACCTAATTTGTCTGACCTCAACTTATTCACAGAAAATTTAAACGATTTAACACCCAGTGATCGTGCTTTTATTTACGACTTAAATACCACACTTTTTACAGATTATTCACACAAACAACGTGTTTTAGCCCTCCCAGAAGGAACAACAATGGAATATGTGGATGATGGTTTCCCTGTTTTTCCAAACAACACCGTTATTGCAAAAACTTTTTATTACTTTAATAATGAGAGAGATGAGTCTGAAGGTCGACAATTAATTGAAACACGTATCATCATTAAGAAAAATGGAGTTTGGGAGTTAGGCAACTACAAGTGGAATGCCAATCAAACAGACGCTGTTTTAGACAACACTACAAGTACTGTTCCTATAAGTTATGCAAACAATAATGGAGCGACGGTTAATGTAGATTATGTGATTCCTTCTGCCCAAGATTGCATAGAATGCCATAGTTCTAGCAATGTTATTTTACCTATTGGTCCAAAACTAAGAGCAATAAACGGAAATAACCAATTAGAAGAGTGGATTGCAAACAATTACATCAGTAATTTAACAGACGCATCCCAAGTTTCGATTTTACCTAATTGGGAAGATGCTGTAAATTACACTTTAGAAGAACGAGCAAGAGCTTACTTTGATATGAATTGCGCCCATTGCCATAGTGCTGGTGGCAGTTGTGGAGATCAGTCTTACTTAAGGTTTGATTACGACACACCTTTTGCAGATACTTATATTCTGGAAGACAAACCCAACATAGATTTTAGAATGTCTATGTATTATGATGGGATAAGCATGCCACTAATTGGAACAACGATGATGCATCCGGAAGGCTATGATTTAATTAGAGAGTATTTAAATACCTTATAGATTAATTGGTTATCATTAAACCTTTTTATCTTTAAAGAGTCTTAATAACATAATCCTAAAATAATATAAAATGAAAAAATTAGCATTTATCGCTCTAGTATTTATGGTAAGTTTTACAAATGCACAAGAAAAGATGCAGAGTAAACAAAAAATGCAAGACTACACGCCAGAAGAAATGGCACAGATACAAACAAAACAACTTACTTTAGATTTAGATTTAAGCGACACCCAGCAAAAACAAGTGGAACAAATTCAGCTTGAAAATGCAAAAGAAAGACAGGTAATGCAAGAAAAAAGAGGCTCAGAAAATAAAGAAGTCGCTTCTAAAAATGAGCTTAGTAAGGAAGATAAACTTCAGATGAAAAATGACAGATTAGATCATCAAATAAAGATGAAGAAAGAAATGAAAAGCATTCTTACTCCAGAACAATATACCAAATGGGAGAAAATGAATGAGGAAAAGAAAGAGAAGCATCAAAAAAACATGCAACACAAGAAAAAAGCAAGTTTGGGCGCGCAAAAACAATAAGTTCTGTTTTAATCAATAAGAAAAAGCTACCCTATTTTAGTTAGGGTAGCTTTTTTTTTATAGCGTACTGCAAACAGTGTCGCAAGCAGCAATAGTTTTATCTAAATCCTCATAGCTTAAAGCATCTGTTATAAACCAAGTTTCAAAAGCACTTGGCGCAATATAAACTCCCCCTTTTAATAGCCCGTGAAAAAATCCTTTAAAGCGATCATTATTTCCTTCGACTGCAGTTTCAAAATCAACCACATCTGTATCTGAAAAGTGAATGGAGATCATAGAACCAATTCTATTAATAGTATGCGGAATTTTATGTTTATTTAAAATGGCTTCACAACCTTTATGTAAATACGCTGTCTTTTCAGCAAGGCGATCATAAATGTTTTTATCTGAATTTAATTCTGTTAGCATGGCCAATCCTGCCGCCATAGCTAAAGGGTTCCCGCTTAAAGTCCCTGCCTGATACACAGGACCAATTGGTGCTAAACAATCCATAATTTCTGAACGTCCTGCAAAAGCGCCTACAGGTAAGCCTCCGCCAATAACTTTTCCAAAGCAAACAAGATCTGCAACAACATCATATAATTCTTGTGCGCCACCTTTTGCTAATCTAAAACCTGTCATAACCTCATCGAAAATCAATAAGATGTTGTTAGCATCACATAAGCTTCTAAGCTTTTGTAAAAATTGTTCTTTTGGAGGAATGCACCCCATATTTCCAGCAACCGGTTCTAAAATAATACAAGCAATTTCACCTTTATTAGCTTCAATTAGTTGTTCCACATTATCAATATCATTATATCTTGCCAATAACGTGTCTTGAGCAGTTCCTTTGGTAACACCAGGACTATTAGGACTTCCAAAAGTAATGGCTCCACTTCCAGCTTGAATTAAAAACGAATCGCTATGACCATGATAACAACCTGCAAACTTTATTATTTTATCTTTCCCTGTATAACCTCTTGCCAAGCGCACAGCACTCATGCAAGCTTCAGTTCCTGAATTTACAAAACGAATCTTTTCTATATTTGGCACCATAGAAACAGCTAATTGCGCAATTTTTGTTTCAATTTCTGTAGGTGTTCCAAAAGAAGTTCCTAATTTGGTTTTTTCAATAACGGCATCAACTACGGGTTTGTGCGCATGACCTAAAATCATAGGACCCCAAGAATTTATATAGTCAATGTATTGATTATCGTCTTCATCTATCAAATAAGCTCCAAAGGCTTTTTTTATAAAAACAGGAGTTCCTCCAACAGCGTTAAACGCTCTAACTGGTGAATTTACACCTCCAGGAATCACTTTTTCTGCTTCTGCAAATAACGCATGACTTCTTTTATATTGCATGAAATAAGTTCTTATTAATTAGATTTAACTACTAGAATTCTACCTATAGTTAAATCGTTACTCGTTAAATTATTTAGTTTTTTTAGCTCCTCAACACTTGTTTGATACTTTCTTGACAAAGAATACAAGGTGTCTCCTTTTGCAATTTGGTGTGTATTTTCAGTTTTTTCAGGACTAGTAGCTCTAGTGGTTTTATTTTCAGAAACAACATCATCGTATTTATAAAGTTGGTAACGTTCTATCAAGCTTATTAATTTTTCTGGATATTTTTTATCGGTTGCATAACCTGCTTGGCGTAACCCTTTGGCCCAAGATTCATAATCATGAATATTCAACTGAAAGAGATTTTGATAACGTGATCTATTGGTTAAAAACAAGGAATGATCTCTATATGAATATTTGGCATCATTATATTTTCTGAAACATTCTTGGGAAGCATCGTCGTCATGATAAATTTTCGCACCCGTCCACTCATGGCATTTAATTCCAAAATGATTATTTGCCTCGGCAGCCAAACGACCTTTTCCCGAACCAGACTCCAAAATACCCTGCGCTAAAGTGATGCTTGCAGGAATATGATATAAACGCATTTCTTCTTGTGCGATAGGAGCAAAAAGAAGAATGTATTCTTCAATTGAATTTGGAACTTTTACAACCGTTTCTTCTACCACAATCACCTCTACAGTTTCTTCTTTTTTAGGCGTAGGTGTTGGTCTCGTATCTCTAACAACACGTTCCGTTTTCGCTTTACTTTTAGAGCGTTTTGAACTTGTTTTCTTACTAGAACCACAACTAAAAACAATCATCCCTAAAACAAATAGCAATATAAATTTTCTCATATTTATTTTCTTCGCACCAGCCTGTCGGCAGACAGGAAAGCGGCAATCTATTAATTAATTATTGGTAATTTCTTCCTTATTAATGTCTTATTCATTCCTTCAATTCCCTGTAACCCTCCTGTATGAATAGCCAAAATTTTAGACCCTTTGGGGAAATAACCCTGTTTTATTAAATCGAATATCCCAAACATCATTTTTCCTGTGTAAATAGGATCCAATGGAATGGAATACCTTTCATTAAACATGTTAATAAAACTTATTAATTCGGTATTTATTTTAGCATAACCCCCAAAATGATACTCTAGAATTAATTCCCAATTGGAATTATTTGCAAATTTACTAATTTCTTCTTGTAAAAAATCACCTTTTAACGCAGGAAACCCAAGAATTTTCTGTTCTGGAAAACTGGAATTAATCAAGCCACTAATAGTGCCTCCAGTTCCTACTGGACAACATATAAAATCAAAGGTTTTATCGGTTTCTGTTAGTATTTCTTCACAGCCTTTTACAGCAAAATTATTTGTCCCTCCTTCCGGGATGAGATAAAAATTGCCAAACAGATTTTTTAAGTTATTTATAAACGAGTCAGTTGTTTTTTCGCGATAAGCTTCTCTAGAAACAAATTGAAATTCCATGCCTTGTTGTTTGGCAAACGATAAGGTTGGATTTTCTTGAATTTTATCAGCCAATTCTTCTCCTCTAATCACGCCAATGGTTTTAAAACCAAATTCTTTTCCAGTAGCTGCTACAGCCTGAATATGATTAGAATAAGCACCACCAAAGGTTAACAATACTTTTTTATTTAACCGTTTAGCTTCAAGAATGTTATACTTTAATTTTCGGTATTTATTCCCTGAGATACATGGATGATTTAAATAATCTGGCTTTATAAAAACCTGGTTATCAAGATCGATATTTAGTAGATTTTTTATTTCAAACATTTAATTGGGAATAACTTTATAGTTGCAAAGATATGAATAAGAAACTGTAAGTCATTCCCTAATTAATTTGCCATTTTATCCAAATTGTACGCTTTTAAACTTGTTTTTATGCTTTTAACCGAAAATTTGAAACTATCATTTTACAACTTAAAAAAACGATTACATTTATGTTAACATATTGCTAATAAATTAATCATAATAGCAACAAAAACACAAACTTTATAGTTAATTTTATAAATAAATCGAACTAATAAATTAAAATAATTAAAAATATCATAATTTTTTAATATTCTCCCAAAATATAAAGAAGCATTAGCAATGCTTTTACTAATAAATAACCATAAACAGGTTTTAAAACTGATTAATAGCGCATGATGAAAAAGTACTCTCACAATTCTCTCTACACATTTTGTTACCTAAGTTTTTTATTTTTTTTAATTTCTTTTAATGGGATTGGGCAGACGGTCACAATAGGAAATGGAACCAATACTGGTAATAAATTACCTATAGTACCGTTTTTTGGATATTCATTATCTGAACAAATTATTCCCCAAACCGAAATCAACAATGCAGGATCCATTACAACGATTAGGTTTTATAGCACTGGCCTTCCTATAGGAAACTCAAATGATTGGACAATCCATTTAGGCCATACCAATAAAACAACTTTTACAAATAATACTGATTGGATCTTATCTGGAGCAATGACACAAGTATTTTCAGGAACAGTCCCTGCTAATCCTTTGGCAGGATGGATGGAAATAACTTTAGACACTCCTTTTAATTACAACAATATTGATAACTTAGTAGTAGCGGTAGACGAAAATGCAACTGGCTACAATGGTAATGGAAATGCTTTTAGAATTTTTACACCATCCACACCTTCCCCGACTACTAATTCAGGGATATACTACCAAAGTGATAGTACAAATCCTAATCCTACTTCTATTACCTTAGCAGGAGTTAGAACTTCTTATAGAAATCAAATCCAGTTAGAATTTACCTCTACAACACCATGCTCAGGTACGCCAAATGGTGGAAACGTAACGGTGGCTCCTATATCTGGTAATCCAGGCTCTACTTATGGTGTAAATGCAACTGACTACACAGTAGGCACAGGTCTTACATATCAATGGCAACACAGTGATACGGGTGGTACTCCGTGGACAAATCAAGGAACCGCAAATACATCTTACACAGCACTTACAGGACTAACAGCTCCAGCTTTAGGAGTCGTTAGAACTTGGCGTTTGAGAGTCACTTGTACAGCTTCTGTTTCTAGCGGAAGTTCTTCCTTAGGAACATTTACATCTGCTATTACTTATTGTACGCCAACAAACACCTATTCAACTTCATACTATATTAGTGGTGTTACAACAACGGGTGGTGTTACAAACATTAGCAATACAGGAACAGGATTTTCTGGTTACACAGACTATTCTGCACTTTTTGTAAGTCAATATCCTGGATCGAACTTCTCTTTAACGGCAACACACCCCTCTAGCACTTATGGTTATAATGTATGGATAGATTGGAACAATGATGGTGATTTCAATGATGTCGGTGAGAATGTTATATCAACTGGATACCTGGCTACTCCTGCAACGTTGGGTGACGTAACAATTCCAGGAGGTCAGACTCCAGGCAATTACAGAATGCGCATTAGAAACGCATTTCTTAGCAATCCTGCTCCTGCCTGTGGTTCTTTTGATTATGGTGAAGCAGAAGATTATACAGTTACAGTACTAACTTTAGCTGTTTGTTCTGGTACACCAACTGGCGGAACTGTAACAGTAAACCCTACATCTGGAAATCCAGGTTCTACCTATGGTGTAACTGCCACAGGTTATACTATAGGTACAGGTCTAACATATCAATGGCAACACAGTGATACTGGTGGCGCTCCGTGGACAAACCAAGGCACAACAACGGCATCATACGTAGCGCTTACTGGATTGACAGCTCCAGCTCTAGGAATCGTTAGAACATGGCGTTTGATTGTCACTTGTACAGCTTCTGTTTCTAGCGGAAATTCTTCAACAGGAACGTTTACATCTGTAATTTCTTATTGTACACCAACAAACACATATTCAACTTCATACTATATTAGTGGCGTTACAACAACGGGTGGTGTTGCAAACATTAATAATACAGGAACAGGTTTTTCTGGTTATACAGATTATTCAACACTCTTTGTAAGTCAATATCCTGGATCTAACTTTACACTTACTGCAACTCATCCATCAAGCACATATGGCTATAATGTATGGGTAGATTGGAACGATGATGGAGACTTTGATGATCCTGCTGAAAATGTAATATCTACTGGATACCTTGCTACTCCTGCTGCGTTAGGAACAGTAACAATTCCTGGAGGTCAGACTCCCGGAAATTACAGAATGCGTATTAGAAATGCATATCTTAGTAATCCTGCCCCTGCATGTGGAGAATTTGACTATGGTGAAGCAGAAGATTATACTATAACTATTTTAACACCAACCTGCGTAGACGCCCCTTCAAACATAGTTTTTTTAGCTATAACAGAAACTTCATCCGTTTTAAGCTGGACAGCAGCTTCTCCAACACCAGCCAATGGATACTCTTACTATGTTTCAGAAAATCCAACAGCGCCTAATTTTAGCGCCCTTCCAATAGCTCCAGGCGGTTCTACTTCTGGAACTTCAGTTACTTTAAGCCCTTTAACTTCAAACACCGCTTATTATGTATGGGTTAGATCTGAATGTGGGGGACTAAATGGTCAAGGTACTTGGATAGGACCTGAAAGTTTTACCACAGATCCTGAATTACCAGTTACAACTGGTTTAACGATATGCGTTGGTGATACTGGAACCATAAGTGCTACAGCACCCTGTACTGTCAACACAATTATTGATAATACCATTGATGGAAATTTAGACGGAGCTACAGGCGGTATAGCCATTCAACCAGAAATTTTCATTACCAATCCAGATAATTGTGATTTTGATGATGATGGGAATACAGCAAATTATACAACGATAAATTTTCAAGTTTCGATAAGTGGAACCTATACCTTCTCTTCAGATGCTCCAGATTTTGATATCATGGGTTATATTATAATAGATCCAAATGGACTATTCAATGCGGGAACTTGTGCAGGAGAAGGAACAAATTGGACATGGATAACTGGTGATGATGACAGTGGAGTTGGTGTAGAGGCTATCTTAACTGCTAACTTAACAGCAGGGATAACCTACACTCTTATAACAACTGCTTTTAGCTTTTCAAGCGTTTTAGAAACAGAATCTTATTCATGGAATATTACAGGCCCCGGAGTACTTAGCAGTGAATCTTCTGGCGAAATAGAATGGTATGACATAGCCACTGGAGGCACGTCAATAGGGACTGGAACTCCTTTTAATCCTATTGGCACAACTTTACTACCTGATACAAGTACGCCTGGAACCTATACGTTTTATGCCGCTTGTTCCGCAGTTCCTTCCTATAGAACTCCTGTAGAAGTTATTATTAATGATTTACCTACGGCATCTATATCAGGTGATGGTTCTATTTGCGCTGATCCTAATGTTGAAATAACTATAGCACTTACCGGAACGCAACCTTGGAATGTAACTTACACTAATGGCACAACTCCTATAACTATTTCAGGAATTACTTCTTCTCCTCACATCTTTACTGTCTCTCCAATTATAGCAACGACCTATACTCTAACTGCAGTCAATGACATGAATTGCAACGCGAATATTGCAGGATTAACAGGAACGGCAATAATTACTGCAGAAAAAACCTGGACGGGAAACATAGATACTAATTGGTATAATGACAACAACTGGTATCCTGTAGGCAAACCAGATAATAATGACTGTGTTGTTATCCCAGACGTAAGCTCAGGAAGCAATAATTCTCCTGAAATAGACTTTATAGATTCTAGCACGATACCATTTCCTCCGGTACCTGGTTACACGAGAAAACTAACGATTAATTCAAGCAGTACCCTAGAAATTCTCGCAGGCAGCTATTTAGTTGTGACAGATGAAATAGATTTAAACGGAACTTTAAATATCCAAGATACAGGAAGTTTAATTCAAGTTACAGATGGCGCTGTTAACACCAATAACAATACTGGAAATGGAGTTATGAACATGCAAAGAACGGTGCCAGGCGTCAATAGTTACGATTATGTGTATTGGAGTTCTCCAACAGATAACGATTTTAACGTAACAAATATTTCTTCAGCAACAGGAGAACTCATTTACGAGTGGAATCCCACCTTAAATGGAGTGACTCATGGAGATTGGATTCCTGCCTCTGGAATTATGACAAGAGGAAAAGGCTATATCGTAAGAGGGCTTGTTTCTACTAATCCAGTCCCACCCAATACGGCACATTTTACTGGTAAACCACAAAATGGCCTTATTGAAACTCCAATTACAAGAGGAACATATGTTGCAGGAGATTATGACGGACCTGGTAATACCCAAGCTACGGCATTGGATGACAATTGGAATTTAATTGGAAACCCATATCCTTCCGCTATTTCCTATAGTAGCTTTATAGCTGCAAACCCGTATATAGATGGAGCAATTTATTTATGGACCCATCAAGCAGCTCCAAGCGCCATTGACAGCCCATTCTATTATGATTTTGTTTATAATTATGGCGATGATTATATTGACAACAATTACACAGGATCAAATCCGCCAGGTTTTAATGGAGATATTGCAGCTGGACAGGCCTTTTTTGTTCTCATGTTAGACAGTCCTATTGCAGCTGTTTCAGAAAACATCGTTTTTAATAACACCATGCGTAATCAAACGTTAGACAATGGTCAGTTTTATAAATTAAATGAAGCCAACGAAAATTTCACGGAAATAGAACGCCATAGAATTTGGTTAGATTTAATAACTCCAAATGAAATTGCGACTTCCATACTTGTTGGATATATAGAAGGCGCAACAAATAACAAGGATCGTTTATTTGATGGCCATGAATTTGCTGGGTCATCAGTTAGTTTTTATTCTTTAATAGGTGAAGAAAAAATGGCTATTCAAGGAAAAGCCCTCCCATTTATAGAAACGGATTTGGTCTCTCTTGGGTTACTTATTCCCCAACCTGGAAACTACACCATAGCTATTAACACATTAGATGGTTTATTTGAAACAGGTGCTCAAGACATCTATTTAGAAGACACCTTTACTGGAATCATTCACGATTTAAGAGTTAACCCTTATAGTTTTAATGCAGAAGTAGGCACTTTTAACGATCGTTTTGTGTTACGCTATACTAATGATGTCTTAAGCAACGAAGAATTTAATATTATTAAAGATCTAAGCATTACTGCTCCCAAAAATGATTACATTAAAATAACGTCAACCAAAGATGTTATTAAAGACATAGTGGTATACGATTTATTAGGAAAAGTAATATTTGACACTAAAAACATTCTAAAATCTGAAGTTATTATTAATGACCTAAAAAATGCTTCTGGAACTTTTATTGTAAAAGTTACTTTAGCAAACGGACTTCAAAAAACACAAAAAGTAGTCCTCAAAAAATAATTATCTTTTTTATTACCCGATTAATAGCCAACCAAAAAGCCCTTGATTCTTTTTAATTCAAGGGTCTTTTAATTAGCACCCTTTTTAAATGCAAAGCCCATTAATTTACCTTTTAGAAAATAGATTCAAACATTATAATCCACATCCTTCCAAATCCCTTTATTCCTAAAATGGTAGCATTTGGCGCGTTTTGGTATGATTTGGCACATATTGACACAATTTGACAACAAATTCCAATTTTCAAGGGGTTTTGTTCGAGACTTGTTCGAGACTTGTTCGAGAAACCCTTCATACTATATTTTAAAAATTTAATTTTCACGAAGAGATCTCGAAGTCGTATAAAATAAAGCCACAAACGAATACCTCTAGAGAATAAAGAATATCGAATCGCTGTTCGTTTTCAGGATTAATTACAGACAAAATACTGCTTTTGTCGATAAAACGTACGATTTATTAGTTTAACTGCGTTTTTTATTTATATTTGCTTGTTATTTAATGATTTGTATCACAACAAAATACCTATTTATCAAAAAACATAAAAGCTAAATAGACCCCAACTATTATGAAACAATCCTACATTCTCTTAGTATTAACACGCATGTTATGTGCAAAATTCAACGCTTTATTCTTATTATTTGCGCTCCTTTTTTCTTCAATAGGGTATGGACAAGATTTTAATGTACAACATATTCAAAATAATATTGCAAGAACTGGAGGAACCACGAGTTTTACTCCTGTATCTAGTACAAACAGCGCATTTGTTTTACCTAACAATAATAGAAAAACGCATGCTGGTCGAACAGATGAAACTGATACTAATTTAGATAGTGATGATTTATCTGGTGCTGTAAGATTAACTGCAAACAACACATTAACATACTTTAGAAATTCTGGTTCATTAAATACTAATATGAAATTTAGTTCTTCTATTTGGGAGTATACTGGTACACCTGGCGGTAATAACCAGTTTATTGTTAGAGACAGGTTAATTGTAAATTTAAATGGTATTACAAATAATATTACACAAGCTGTTAGTGGAGTTACTAATGCTAATAAATGTATTCCTTTTATAACTGGAATCGTTACAAATGCATCTGATGATGATGCAGATTCTGGTACAGCAATAGCTTATTTAGAAAATGCAACAACTTTAAGAGTACAAAAAGGTTCTAACGCGAATAATGTATCCGTCTACATAACTCTAGTAGAATTTACAGGTAGCAATTGGACCATTTTACATGGTGATTCAGGTCCAGTAAACGCAGACACAGGATCTGTTAACTTAAGAGCAAATTCTAATGGCACTGGTACACCAACAAGTGTTACCGATTGGGCAAATTCTATGATTTTTACTCAACACAGAGGAAATATGGATGATAACGGTGTTGATGATGCTATTGCTGACAATTGGCCTTTGATGAGTCCTGGAAGCAATAACCAAACTGTAGATTGGACTTTTAATTCGGATCATGATGCAAAAAATAATGGAAACAGACATTTTGTGCATGTTGCAAATAACCCTGAAATTTCTGTAACTCGTTTTAATGGCAATAATGATAATGGTGCTGGAGAATCTACGTTTAATATTACTTCTTCTGGATTAACATCTATAAATCAAGCTTTAATAATTGGGACTTCAACATCAAGTGGTAATGGTACTGCTTATGGTAGAGGATGGCGTAATTACCAAATAAATTCTCCTACTCAAGCTGCACATTGGTCACACAGAAGTGGTAACGCAATGAATCATGAAATACAAATTGTAAAATTGTATGAAGACTATTGCACACCTTCTTCAACGAGTACATCATATTACATAGATGATTTCAGTACAACTGGAGGTACAACAAACATTACTAATAATAATACTGGAACAGGAATTACTTCAAATGGGTATAGTGATTATACGGCTCAATCTGCATCTCAAATTGCAGGTAGCGTATTAAATTTCTCAACAGATTTTAGTGATAGAGATACTACTTTTGGATTTAATATTTGGGTAGATTGGAATCAAAATGCAATCTTTGAAAATAGTGAAAGAGTTTATGCAAGTAACGCATATGTTACTGGTGCAACAGGTAATTTCACCATTCCTGGCGCTACCGCAGCTGGTAACTATACCATGAGAATTAGAAACGACTTCTATATAACAAACCCTAACCCTTGTAGTTCAATTAACCGTGGTGAAGCTGAAGATTACACACTCCGAGTCGTACCACCAGGAACAGTTACTTACTGCGAACCTACATCCGAAGGACCAGAATATGTTTATATCGATGATATTCGTTTTATGGGAACTTTGAATGATGTAGATAATCTAAATAGCGGATATTCTAATGGATATCAAGACTTCACGAATTTACCACATGCTGTTCAGGCACAAGGAGAGGGAATGAATATTTATTATAATAATGAAAGTTATTCTGGAGGTGCTCATGTGAAAGCATGGGTAGATTGGAACAAAAATGGTGATTTTAGTGATTCTGGTGAATTAGTCTACGACACTGGCACCGTTTCAACTAGTTCTGCCACTTTTGGTGTCATTATTCCTTTAGGGACTCCTATTGGGGATTATAGAATTCGTATAAGAAATAATGTAGTTTCTTCTTCTTCTTCTTATGATTTTGACAGTTGTGAAGATTTTGATTACACTAATAGGAATTATTCTGATGGTGAAGCAGAAGATTATATTTTTACTGTAATTCCTGCGTGTAATGCTAATATTGTAACAGTTATAGACGGTGACAATTGTGGGCCAGGAACCGTAGATTTGTCTATTACTGGAACTGCTGGAACTACTGGATTCAAATGGTATAGTTCTGAAACAGGAGGCACATTGCTCTATGATGATACTGCATCAACAGGAACTTGGACAACACCAAACATATCCACAACAACAACTTACTGGGTTACAGCTTACAATGGCACCTGTGAATCTTATTTTAGAACTCCTGTAATTGCAAATATAAACCCTACACCAACCGTCATATTCACACCTTCAAACCCTATATTTTGTGGTGAAGAAGCTATACAAATAACTGCTGGAGGAGATGTTGAAGAAGTGGTATTAGTAAATGAAAATTTTGAAGATGGAGGCTTAGGTGTATTCACAAATAATAATGATAACCCAAATGGGAATCCCTATGATGGTATTACTGCTTGGCAAAATGAAACAAGCCCATACATCCCTAATAATACAGAAGTTTGGTCTCCAGCTATTTCATCTGGCTTGTCTGGTAATCATTTTGTCATGTCAACATCAGATGTGAATCCTCCTACTGGCAATGTTTATCAATACCTTCAACTTACTACTCCTGTTGATGCTAGCAACATGACAAACCTGACACTAACATTTGATATGTATTATTCAAATTTTGGAGATCAAATTCGCATTCAAGCAAATGGAGGAACAGGTTGGAATACATTAAGTACGTATACAACAAGTGAAGGTATAGGCACACGTTTTGAGAATCAAAGTATCAACCTACCTACATCATATAATAGTTCATCATCATTAAGCATTAGAATTCAATTTCGAAGTGGTTGGGGAGATGGAATTGCAGTAGATAATATAAAGTTATTTGGAACGAGACCATTAACTACCTCCTTCAATTATGATACCTCAGCAGTAAATGCATACACAGATGCTGCAGCCACAATACCTTATACGTCTGGTAACCCAGCTACGACCATTTGGATAAAACCGACTGAAGCTCAGCTGAATTTATCAACATTTAATATCCCAGTTACATCTACACTATCCAATGGCTGTACCGCTAATGGAAGTGTAACTGTAACCAATAATACTAGGGTATTTACAGGTGCTACCACAGATTGGAATAATCCAAGTCACTGGAAGCCTGCTGTTCTGCCAACATTAGATAATTGTGTAATTATAAATCCTACGAATCCTACTGTTATAAATAGTGGTTCAGTTGGGAGTGCTCTTAATGTCATTGTTAACCCCAATGGTAACTTAGAAGTTAATGGTACATTACTCATACAAGAAGATTTAGACGTAAAAACAAACGGAAATTTTGTTGTTAACAACAATGCCAGTTTGATTCAAATAGACAACATTCAAAACACAGGTAAGGGAACTATAAAACGTAACAGTATAACTAATAGTAATGACTATGTATACTGGTCATCACCTGTAAGTAACTTTAACATCAGCAATGTCCCAGGGAATGCATCCTATTATTGGATACCAACTATAAACAGTAATGGAATTGGGCATTATGGAGACTGGGCAGCAGCTTCTGGATCTATGAATATTGGTCAAGGCTATATTAAACGATCTGGTACGAATGGCACAATCACCAGTAACTTTACTAATCGCATTAATAATGGAGATATAACTGTCCCTATTACTAGAGGTAATTATACAGGCCCTAATTATTATGGGACCGGAAATTCCACGGAGGCAACTAATTTAGACGATAATTGGAATTTAATTGGAAATCCATATCCGTCTGCTATTTTTGCGGATAGTTTCATTATTCAGAATGCGGGCCTTTTAGGTGAATCACCTAGCATTACAGGCACTGTTTATTTATGGACGCACGCATCTGCACCAAGCACTTCAAATAATCCTTTTTATGGCGATTTTGTTTATAACTACAACCCTAACGACTATATAGCCTACAATCTTTCAGGACCTAATCCCGTGGGGTTTCAAGGGAATATTGCATCAGGTCAAGGCTTCTTCGTTCTAATGGATCATAGTGCCGCAACACCTTCAAATATCGTTTTTAATAATTCGATGAGAAGTGCATCATATGACAATAGCCAATTTTATAGAACAAACCAAGATCCTTCTCCAACTGAAAAACATAGAATTTGGCTAGATTTAATAGCTCCAAATAATATGGCAACCTCTATTTTAGTGGGATATATTGAAAATGCCACTGATGGACTAGACCTACTTTATGATGGTTACGACTTAAGTGAAACTAGCACACGATTCTATTCTTTAATAGGTGAAGAAAAAATGGCTATTCAAGGAAAAGCCCTCCCATTTATAGAAACGGATTTGGTTCCTCTTGGGTTACTTATTCCCCAACCTGGAAACTACACCATAGCTATTAACACATTAGATGGTTTATTTGAAACAGGTGCTCAAGACATCTATTTAGAAGACACCTTTACTGGAATCATTCACGATTTAAGAGTTAACCCTTATAGTTTTAATGCAGAAGTAGGCACTTTTAACAATCGTTTTGTGTTACGCTATACTAATGATGTCTTAAGCAACGAAGAATTTAATACTATTAAAGATCTAAGCATTACTGCTCCAAAAAATGATTACATTAAAATAACTTCAGCAAAAGATGTTATAAAAGACATCGTGGTATACGATTTATTAGGAAAAGTAATATTTGATACTAAAAACATTCTAAAATCTGAAGTTATTATTAATGACTTAAAAAATGCTTCTGGAACTTTTATTGTAAAAGTTACTTTAGCAAACGGACTTCAAAAAACACAAAAGGTGATTCTAAAATAATAATTAGAAATAATTTGTAAAACCCCAAAAAGACCTTGACTTTAAATAGTTAAGGTCTTTTTCATTGGCATAAGCTTCACGCTCAAAAGAAATGTTTCTATAAGCCAAATACCAAGATTTGTATTGAACCAACCTTATTAAAAACTCTAAAACATAAAGCACAAAAAAAGGTAAAACCAATAACTCTATTTGTTGTCTTAAATGAATTCGTTCGTGGTTAATTAATGCTGTATCTTTTTTTAGATGTGGATGTTTTAAAAAGATACATGGAAAAATGGCAATTCCTGTATAACCTTTCGGAATGATGTATTTAAAAATTAAAATCATAAATATAAACTTTCAAAAATCAAACCAAAATTACAACTTAAATATGTTCTTTTTAATAACAATAGCTAAAGCAGTGGTATCTGTATAGTTATTCTAAAACGGATTACAAATGTGGCTCATGTATAGCTCATGTACGGCTCATGTATGACTAATGTATGAAGAGTGTATGACTAATGTATGAAAAATAAATCCTACAATTCATTCTTAAAATGTTTAAGACGGGTCATTCCTATAGCTTCCCTATGGCTTCCCTATGGTTTCCCTATGGTTTCCCTATGGTTTCCCTATGGATACTCTATGATTACTTATGAGAATGGAAAGTTAAAAAAGGAGTTTTTAACAAGAATCATGATTGTTAATCAACAATGGTTAATCGAGATTCGCTAATGGTTAATCATCAAGCCTTAATCCATATTCATTAATCATCATTCGTAAATCATAAATCATTTCTACTATCTTTACAACATGAAAAAAAATATTCCCTTAGAGGAAGGAGATTATTACCTAACACCAGAAGGATATCGCTGTTTTACAGCACAATACCTTCTAAAAAGAGGCTATTGTTGCGAAAGCGGCTGCAGACACTGTCCTTATGGGTTTAATGATAAAAGGCATTAGGGAATGGCCATGAAGTGAGCTGCAAGAAATAGATGGTAGTAAATGGATTAAAAAACGGTCTGCTCAAATAAGAAATATGCACACAACAGTAAACAGATAACTGCTTGCCCGACCGTAGCTTTTTAGCGAAGACGGGAAAACAAAACACCAAACATTAAACAAATGACATTTCAAGAACAAATACTAGAAGGCATTCCAGAAAACCTACCACAAAAAAAATCATACGACCCAAGCGTGAATCATGCGCCAAAACGAAAAGATATTTTATCGGTTGAAGAAAAAAAACTAGCTCTTAAAAATGCCCTTCGTTATTTTGATAAAAAACATCACGAAACCTTACTTCCAGAATTTAAAAACGAGTTAGAAACTTACGGAAGAATCTATATGTATCGTTATCGTCCAGATTACGCAATTTACGCAAGACCAATAGACGACTATCCTGCAAATTCCAAACAAGGGGCCGCTATCATGCTCATGATTCAAAATAACCTAGATCATGCTGTTGCACAACATCCTCACGAATTAATTACTTATGGTGGCAATGGAGCCGTATTTTCCAATTGGGCGCAATACCGATTGACCATGAAGTATTTATGCGAGATGAACGAAGAGCAAACCTTAGTCATGTATTCTGGTCATCCCATGGGATTATTCCCAAGTCACAAAGAAGCTCCAAGAGTGGTTGTTACAAATGGAATGATGATTCCTAATTATTCTAAACCTGACGATTGGGAGAAATTCAATGCCCTTGGCGTTACACAGTATGGCCAAATGACGGCTGGAAGCTTTATGTATATTGGACCTCAAGGTATTGTTCATGGAACAACCATTACCGTTTTAAACGGTTTTAGAAAAATAAAAAAAGAGCCAAAAGGTAACTTGTTTGTAACTTCTGGTTTGGGAGGCATGAGTGGCGCACAACCAAAAGCCGGAAATATTGCGGGTTGCATTACGGTTTGTGCTGAGGTGAACCCGAAAATAACCCAAGTACGATTAGACCAAGGTTGGATAGACGAAAAAATAACTGATTTAAACATATTAGTTGATAGAGTTACAGAAGCAAAAACCAATAAAGAAACGGTTTCTCTAGCTTATTTAGGCAACATTGTAGACGTTTGGGAGAAATTTGATGAAGCAAATATCACTATCGATTTAGGAAGCGACCAGACCTCACTTCATAATCCATGGGCTGGAGGATATTATCCTGTAGGTATATCTTTTGAAGAGGCCAACGATATGATGGCAAACAATCCAGAATTATTTAAAGAAAAAGTGCAAGAGACCTTACGTCGTCATGCTCGTGCAATTAATAAACACACGGCAAAAGGTACTTATTTTTTCGATTATGGAAATGCATTTCTATTAGAAGCCTCAAGAGCTGGTGCAGATGTTATGTCTGAAAATCCAACCATAGGGCGTGAATTTAAATATCCTAGTTATGTTCAAGATATTATGGGACCTATGTGTTTCGATTATGGTTTTGGACCTTTTCGCTGGGTTTGTGCTTCAGGGAAACCCGAAGACTTAGCAAAAACAGATGCTATTGCTTGTAAGGTTCTAGAAGAAATTAAAAAGAATTCTCCAGAAGAAATCCAACAACAAATGACGGATAATATTCAATGGATAAAAGGAGCTCAGGAAAACAAATTGGTAGTTGGTTCGCAAGCTAGAATTCTTTATGCAGATGCTGAAGGACGTATGAAAATTGCTCAAGCGTTTAATGATGCTATTGCAAAAGGAGACATCGGTTATATCGTTTTAGGAAGAGATCATCATGATGTTTCCGGAACCGATTCACCCTACAGAGAAACAAGCAACATCTATGATGGATCAAGCTTTACAGCAGATATGGCCATTCATAATGTTATTGGAGATAGCTTTAGAGGAGCGACGTGGGTGAGCATCCATAATGGTGGTGGCGTAGGCTGGGGAGAGGTTATAAACGGAGGTTTTGGTATGGTTCTTGATGGTAGTAATGATGCAGAAAGACGCTTAAAATCCATGCTTTTCTGGGATGTCAATAATGGTATTTCCAGAAGAAGTTGGGCAAGAAACAAAGAAGCTATTTTTGCCATTAAAAGAGCTATGGAAGTTGAACCTAATTTAAAAGTCACACTTCCTAACTTAGTTGATGAAAAGTTACTTAACTCGTTATAACTTAAAAATTCACGCTATGAAAAAATTATTACCGAGTCGAAAGCACTTTCGTTTTACAAGTCTTTCGAACAAGAATTTGTATCCAGTTTTAGGCATTTTACTTATTGCTGTTATGCTTTCATCCTGCACATCTGTAAAAGTAGCTTCAGATTATGATAAAGGAGCAGATTTTGCAACATACAAAACGTTTGCCTTTTATAAACCTGGTATTGATAAAGCTGAAATTAATGATATTGACAAACGAAGAATCCTCCGTGCTATAGAAAGTGAATTATTAGCCAAAGGCTTTACTAAATCTGAAACACCTGATTTATTGGTGAGTATGTTTACTAAATCTCGTGAACAAGTAAATGTATATAATAATAATGGTTTTGGACCATATGGCTATGGTTGGGGCTGGAGTCCATATTATTACGGTAACTATAATACGGTAACCACCTCTACTGAAGGAGTTTTATACATCGACTTAATTGATGCCAATAAAAAAGAACTTGTTTGGCAAGGCGTTGGTACAGGCTATTTAAGTCAGAATAACACTAAGAAAGAAGAACGCATTCAAGAATTTGTAACTTCTATTTTCGAGCTATATCCACCCGGATCTGAAAAGAAATAGAAACCAAAAAAAGGGACTCAATTTAATTGAGTCCCTTTTTTTTTAAAACAATGTTACAATTACTTTTTAACTAACGATTCTTCGTAAGTTTTATATTGAGATGGTGTTAAAATCTGCTTATAACTATCTTCAATTCGTTTATCTACAGTTTTAATACCTTCTTGTCTAAATTTGTCAGAAGTATCTTTTTTCACCAATTCGCTCATGTTTTGTTCTGCATCAACTAACACTTTAAAAACAGCACTTTGTTGTTCACCTGTTAAATTTACAAGCTCGTGCAATTGGTAAGTCTTTTGTTTGGCAATAGCTTCAGGACTTTGTTGTCTTTCAGTTGTTTGAGCATTAGAGGATTGCATCCCAATAAAAAATAAAGCTACAAAGCTTAATAACGATACGTATTTTTTCATGATTCTTTTTAGTTAATATTATTTATAAAAAAATAAATATACAAAAATTATCAATATACCGTCAATTCCTTGGCAACATCTATAAATAAAATAAGACTTTTTATCAACTACCAAAGGTTAGAAATAACAGAGAGTTTTTAAGTATTCAATAAAATTATAAAACTAAATCAAAAAAAGCTTTAATTATCAGAATATTACACTACCTTTGTCGCTTAATTAAATAAATTATTATTATGAGTACTGGTACAGTAAAATTTTTTAATGACTCTAAAGGTTTTGGATTCATAACAGAAGAAGGAAACAATAAAGAGCATTTTGTTCATATCTCTGGCTTAATCGACGAAGTAAGAGAAGGTGACCAAGTTGAATTCGATTTAACAGAAGGTAAAAAAGGATTAAACGCGATTAACGTAAAAGTTATCTAAATATATACTTTTAAAACTTTTTCAAAAAGCCTATCATTACGATAGGCTTTTTTATTTTACTATATTTTAATTAACGGAAATTTTCATTCCATTAGAAACTAGGCGCATGATTACATTTCGTTTTCTTTAACTTTTATTTTGGTATCGCCGTCGTCACCTTCCTTAATTTTCACCTTTTTATCATCAGTTTCCATTTTGATTTTGGTGTCATTAGCACGATCTTTAACTTCTATATCGGCTCCTTTTGATTGCATATCATCAATTAATTCTTCCGATTGAGTTTTTTTCTCCTCTCTACATGATGTAAATGAGGTGGCCATAAGTAAGGCCATGAATGACATAAAAATTACTTTTTTCATAATATTTGATTTTTGTGTTTATCAAAAATAAACATCATCCCTTCCACAATTTAACTCGAATCAATAATTTAATAACTCATTTATAACCTTCTATCTTCCCGACGGAATACTTTCTCCGTTCTTATTTAACCTTAAATTTAAAAGTTCTATAATTATGTTCAAACTACATCATTGTCCTTTTTAACCATTAAAAACTTCTAACACTTTTCTTATCTGAAGTTACTTTTAGCTCTATTTTACCGAATCTTATTTAACCTTCGCTCTTATAAATTCCCTTTCCAATTTTTTTAATCTAACATTTAATCAATTAAATTATTAGATTTGTTTACAAATTTGAAAAATGAAACTATTTTTAAAATACCTTGGTGAGTATTTAAGGTCATATCCTCAAGTTAAGTTTTCAAAAAATGATGCAATCCAAATAAGAGATTCCGCTATGGGACATTTGGGTTTTACTAACATTAATCAACTAAGAGATCGATACGAAGGTCAATCCTTTTTTGATAAAACCATGAAGAATATTGGTGGTTTGATGGCTGTCCAGAAATATTTAAACAAGGAACTTATAGATGTAGACAAAGCCAATCTTACAGATTTCCATCCTTACATCAAGTTAAACGATACTAAAATTGATGTTCATGTTTTTGATTTTGGCACCTTGCCATCACTAAAAGTAGATGATATAAACGATACTGTGTTTTTTATTATTCAAAAAGACAACCTAACCTTTTTACTTTGTGGCTTTGCTTCTGTTGAAGTAATAAAACAAAACCTCATAGAAACTTGCATTGTTAGATCGAGTACCGACTATTATATGGATTTTACTGGCTTTAAATTTTTAAAGCATATTGATATGTTGAAATAAGTAACATTGAATAAACTTTATAAGACCTTAATAATTTCCTTACTAATACGCTCAATTAAAGTAGTAGTTACCGAGTTTCCTGCCTGAGTATATAATCTACCATTGGCCATTTCTGGTAAAAGATAATTTTCTGGATACCCCTGAAACAAGAAACATTCTCTAGGAGTTAATTTTCTAATGCCATAATCGTCTTTTATAATAGGCACATTATGTCCGCCAGTACCCATATTAGCAGTTAAGGTTGGGCAAACATTGCTCTTATTCTCCCTAACATAAACTCTTCGCCATTGATAAACTGTATCTCTAGAAGTTACCGTTTTTTCTAATTCCGGATAATAGGCATGTTCTTTTTTATAATAAAGTTTATCATCCTGTTTTCCTTTTTCTAATATATCGTGAATGGTTTTTATTAATTCAATTTTACTTGGGAACTGAAAATTCTCATAGTTTTCAACTTGTTTAGGATCGAATGCTACAATAAAAATTCGCTCTCTATTTTGAGGAATATTTGCATGCGTCATGGAGTTTAAAACCTTAGTAAACGTTTTATAACCAAGCTTATCTTCAAGAACAGAAATGATTGTTTTGAAGGTATTCCCCTTATCATGTGTCACTAAATTCTTAACGTTTTCTAAAAAAACGACTTTGGGTCTATGGGTTGTGACTATTTGTTCAATATCAAAAAATAAAGTTCCCCTGGTGTCTGCAAAACCTTTTCGGTTTCCAGCAATTGAAAAAGCCTGACATGGAAAGCCGGCGCAAAGCACATCAAAATCGCTAGGAATAAATCCTTTAACCTTTTCATTGGTAATATCTCCAAAAGGAATTTCACCAAAATTAGTTCTATATGTTTTTTGAGCATTTGTATCCCATTCACTAGTAAAAACACATTTTCCTCCCATGTTTTGCATGGCTAATCTAAAACCACCAATTCCGGCAAATAAATCTATAAATTTAAATTTAGAAGCTTTAGAAGTGGGGAAAGGGACATTTTCAACTTCAGAAAGTAATTGTTTTAAAGCTGTTTCTTGCTCAAGAGACACATTGTCTACTTGTTCTTTATAGCTAATAAAATTGTGGATGGCTTTTAAGGCTTCCTTTTTATAATGTTTAGAAACACTGTTCTGATTGTTATGAAGATAATGAGTAATCAACGCCTTGTCATGAGGTTGTATACACCCTTCTCGATGTTTCCTACCATCAAATTCTTCGATACTTATATGCTGACTTGTCTTTATCAAATGGGCTGTTTTCAAAAATAAAACTACTTGTTACAATTTATTTGGTTGCAAAGTATGAGTAAAAAAGGAATTATAATTTAATAATCCAATATCATTTTAATCTTAGCCTTCACTTTTTCTGTTGAAGGAATCATCGCCTGTTCTAAAGTGGCATTTAATGGTATTGCTGGTAAGTTTTCACTACCAATAGTCATTACTGGCGCGTCTAAAAACCTGAAACATTCTTCCTGAATTTTTCCAGATAAAGCTCTGGCAAAACTATTATTGCTCGGTTCTTCTGTAACTACTAAACATTTTCCAGTTTTCTTAACCGACTTCATGATGGTTTCTTCATCCAGAGGAAATAAGGTACGTAAATCAATAACTTCAATTTGATCTGTCATTCCTAATTCTGCCGATGCATTCATGGCCCAATGAACTCCCATTCCATAAGAAACAATTGTCAGGGTTTCAACATCTTCTTGCTTCCAAATTTCTTGTAATACCCAAGCTTTTCCAAAAGGCAAGACATAATCTTCAGCCGGTTCTACCGAAGTAGCTCCTTGAGTTCCTGGCACTTTAGACCAATACAAGCCTTTATGTTCTAAAATAATTACAGGATTAGGATCGTAATATGCGGCTTTCATCAAACCTTTTAAATCGGCACCATTACTTGGATATGCTATTTTTATTCCTCGGATGTTAGTAATCACACTTTCTACGGAAGACGAGTGATAAGGTCCTCCACTGCCATAAGCGCCAATTGGTACACGAAGAATCATGCTAACGGGCCATTTTCCATTACTTAAATAGCAACTTCTGCTAACCTCGGTAAATAGTTGATTCAATCCAGGCCAAATATAATCGGCAAACTGAACCTCAACAATAGGTTTTAATCCCACAGCACTCATTCCAACGGTTGAACCTACAATAAAGGCTTCTTGGATTGGCGTGTTAAAGACTCTATCGTCTCCAAATTTCTGTGCTAAGGTTGCCGCTTCACGAAACACACCTCCAAGTCTTCCTCCAACATCTTGTCCATATAACAAACACTCTTTATGTTTTGCCATAAGTTCTTCAATAGCAAACAAGGCGCAATCTACCATCACTACCTTTTCAGCTCCTTTTGGAGAACGCTCTCCTTTTTCCTCCGTAATTGGGGTAGGAACAAAATCGTTTGTAAATAAATCTTCAGGATTTGGATCTTCAGCTTTTAGTGCCTTTTCGAAGTCAGCCTGTACTTTCTCCTTTGCGTTACTTTCTAAAGTTTCAATGTCTTCTTGAGAAAAACCGTTGTCTAATAATTGTTGTTTTATAACTGGATATGGATCTCTAGAACGTGCTTCTTCCAAATCGTCACGATACCATTCCATTCGTACACCAGATGTATGATGATTTAATAAAGGAACTTTGGCATGAACCAAAAATGGACGACGTTCTTTTCTAATGGTTTCAATTACTTTTTCAATGGCTTGATAACTTTCAATAAAATTAGCTCCATCAATAGAAATAGCCTCTAATCCTTTAAAACCTTGAGCATATTCAAAGGCATTTTGGGCTCTGGTTTCTTCAGCATTTGCTGAAATATCCCAACCATTATCTTGCACTAAATATAAAATAGGCATTTGTTTTAATGCTGCCATTTGGAATGCCTCTGCTATTTCACCTTCGGTAACTGATGCGTCTCCTAGGGAACAAACAACAATTGGCGCATTCCCGCGAAGGCGGGAATCTTCTGAATGAACAGAAGCATCGTAATCTGGGTGAAAAACATCCTTTGTTTTGTTTTCATCCGCAAAGAGATTACCGCTTTCGCGATAATTAAATCCCATAGCAACTCCTGTTGCCGGAATGGCTTGCATTCCGGTTGCAGAAGACTGATGTGGGATTTTAGGTTTATCTGCATCCTTTAAACTAGGATGGCAATAATAGGTTCTTCCGGCAGAAAAAGGATCGTCTTTTTTTGCTAATAGTTGCAACATTAAATCGTAAGGCTCTAAACCAAAAGAAAGCAACATGGCATCGTCTCTATAATATGGAAAGGCATAATCTTGAGGCAATAACTGCATTCCTAAGGCTATTTGAATGGCTTCATGCCCTCTAGAAGTGGCATGTACATATTTGGATACTTGCTTAAAATTAGCTTCGTATAATTCTGCCATTGCTTTGGCAGTAACTAAATTTGAAAATCCTTTTTTTAAAATATCTTTTTTCATTAGGCACGTTCGTTTTCAACTTTAACCATCCAATTGAAGGGATCTTCAATTTTCCCAGTTTTAATTTCGTTTAGGGTGTTATTGATATCCAGACCAACGGGGCTTTCATTGGAAACATGAATCACATCGCCATCAAACCCAATTTCCTGAATATAGGCAATACCTACTGCTGTTCCAGTTCCAAAGGCTTCTTCTAAAGTTCCGTTGTTTGATGCTTCTTTAACCTCGTCAATACTAATTGAACGTTCAATAACCTCAAAACCTTTGTGTTTTAAAAGTTCTATAACACTATTTCTAGTAATACCATCTAAAATGGCTCCGTCTCTTTTAGGTGTAATTATTTTTCCAGCTATCTTAAAAAAGATATTCATGGTTCCAACTTCCTGAATGTATTTATGTTCTACAGCATCGAGCCACAATACTTGATCGTAACCGCTTGCTTTTGCTAGTTCTGTAGGACGAATGGCTGCCGCATAATTTCCTGCGGCTTTTGCTTCACCGGTTCCACCAGCGACTGCTCTAATGTATTTTCTTTCTGCCCATAATTTTATGCGCTTACTAAAGAAAGGTCCTGCTGGGGAAGCTATAATGATGAATTTATAATGAGTCGCTGCTCGCATCCCGATAAAAGGTTCGTCGGCATACATAAAGGGACGTAAATATAATGCACTTCCATCTTGAGGCGGAATCCAACTTTTTTCTAATGCTACCAATTGTTTTAATCCTTCCACAAATAAAGTTTCAGGAAAATCTGGCATTCCCATTCTATCTGCACTAAAATTTAGACGCTCCGCATTTTTTGTAGGTCTAAACAACCTTGGGTTTCCCTCTGAATCCAAAGTTGCTTTCATGCCTTCAAAAATAGCTTGTCCGTAATGTAAAGCCATTGCTGCCGGATGTGTAGGAATGGTTGCCAAAGGTTCTATTCTAGGATTTACCCATTGTCCATTTTCAAAATCGCATATAAACATGTGATCTGTAAAAGTGGTTCCTAATGGAATGTTGTTGAAGTCTAAAGCATCAACTCTGGATTTATCGACTTTGGATATTTTTATTTCGTATTTCATAATTTTTCACATTCCTGCGGAAGCAGGAATCTATTTTATTTTATAACTATTTTTCGTGAATTCCCAATTGAATCTTGAATGGCAACACATATCTAATTTTCTTTTAATACACATCTACCTAGGTTGGTGTTTAAACTATGTTTAGACTCTTTTTATTATGAGATTCCTGCTTCCGCAGGAATTAGTTATATTTTTCTATTGATATCAAATTGTTCAAAATAATCTGCTACGCGACGCACAAAACTTCCACCTAAAAAACCATCAACCACTCTATGGTCAAAGGATAAGGATAGATACATCATACTTCGAATGGCTATTTCATCGCCTTTTTCAGTTTCAATAACTTCTGGGCGTTTTTTAATAATTCCTAAAGCTAGAATAGCTACTTCTGGCTGATTGATAATTGGAGTTCCCATGACACTTCCAAAGGTTCCTACGTTGGAAATGGTGAACGTACTTCCTTTAATATCTTCTCCTCCTAACTTATTTTCTCTAGCTTTTACGGCGAGAGCATTCACATTATTAGCTATTTCTTCCAAACTTTTAGTATCTGCATTTTTAACTACAGGCACAATTAAATTCCCACTTGGCAAGGCGGTTGCCATGCCGATATTGATATCTTCTTTTACAATAATATTCGTCCCATCTACCGAAGCGTTTATATTTGGAAAGTCTTTAACTGCTTTTGCCACAGCTTCCACAAATAGTGGTGTGAATGTTAAACGCTCTCCGTGCTTTTCTTGAAAGGCTACTTTATTGGCATTTCTCCACTGAACCATATTTGTCATATCTGCTTCAACATAAGCGGTAACGTGGGGTGATGTGTGCTTAGAATACACCATGCGGTCTGCAATCATCTGGCGCATTCTGTCCATCTCAATGATTTTCCCTTTGCCCTTATCAAATTGTAATTGCGGAATACGATAGGCTGTTGGATCTTTCTCGGCTACTGGTTGCGCGAATTTAAAAGGCCTACCTTCTTCTATATAATTAAAAATATCGCTTTTTCTTAATCTGCCCTCCATTCCTGTTGCAGGAATTCTAGCCAATTCTTCAAAACTGATATGCTGTTCTTTGGCTATTTTTATGATTAATGGGGAAAAGAAGGTGTTTGAATTTGTTGTTAAAAATGAAGTTGAACGAGATTCCTCGACTGCTCTCGGAATGACAATTCGCTTCTTTTTTAGTTCATTTTGGATTTTATGAGATTCTTCTCTATCGCTCTGAATGACATTCTCCTTTTTTGAAGATTTTGCCTCTTCTGAAACTTCAAGAATAGCCATGACTGCTCCAACAGGAACAACATCTTTTGCATGAAACAAGGTTTTTACTAAGATTCCAGAAGCTGGAGCAGGAACTTCATTATCTACTTTATCGGTAGCAACTTCAAGGATGATATCGCCTTCTTCGAAGCTATCTCCTTCAGCAATTAACCAATTGATTATGGTACCTTCTGTAATACTTTCGCCCATTTTAGGCATCTTCAGCTCCCACGAAAGTGGAAATCTCTTATCTTCACTCATTTCTTAATTTATTAACTAAATTTAGATCTTTATTTAAACCTACAAGGTTTTAGAAACCTTGCAGATTGACATTCTTATTATTTCATGAAATCACGAAGTGTTTTATAAACATCTTCCTGGATTTTCATATTATCTGGAACTTCTCTCAGAGGTTCTACTTCTTTTAAACTTTCATGACAATCGGCTGGTAATTGTTGATATAATTGCGTTCCTTTCGTTTTCCATGCAATCATCTCATCACTTACTTCTTTAATGACTTTTGCTGGATTACCGACTACCAAACTGCGTTTCGGAATTTTGGTTTCAGCTTTAACAAATGCCATGGCTCCAACAATACTTTCGTCCCCAATTTCGGCATCGTCCATGATGACTGAATTCATTCCTATCAAACAATTTCTGCCCAGATTAGCACCATGAATAATGGCTCCATGACCTACATGAGCACTTTCTTTTAATGTAATAGATTTTCCAGGAAACATATGAACGGTACAGTTTTCTTGTACGTTGACGCCATCTTCCAAAATAATTTGTCCCCAATCTCCTCGAATAGCCGCCCCTGGACCTATGTAACAATTTTTGCCAATAATGACGTTTCCTGTTACAGCAGCGAGAGGATGCACGAAACTACTTTCGTGAACGACTGGTGTGTATCCTTTAAAACTGTAAATCATAGAAAATAGTTTTTAGATCGTAGTAGGTAGAGGGTGAACTCCGTCTATTTTTATCAATTGCTTCATTAATTCAAGTTATTTGTTTTTATTTTTTAAGTGTTTCATTAAAGCTGACAACATTTTATTAATTTCAACAAGTAGAGCTCGATTATTTTCGCTCTGATCAAAAGTTATATAGTGTCGTAAATGCGCTTTTGTTGTTGCCGCTACACATTCACGAGAACTATCTTTGGCAATCCTCAAATAGTTCAAAAAACTAGCATCAGAACTACCAGAACCTTCAGCTATATTAAATGCAATGGAATCTGCTGCACGAGCAAATTGAGCTGACAACCTATAATCTTCAATTTTAGGAAAATCTTTAAGTTGTATATGAACCAACTCGCCATATTCTATAGCTTTTTGATACACTATCAACTCTTCAAAATTAAAATGATACTTACTTTTCATTTGAAATTTAAATTTAAACTTTCCAATAAATCTTTACTACCGACTACCAACTAACTCCTAATCACTTAAACCCTTTTAGTTTTTCTTTGGTAAACTCTGAAAGCACCAATCGGCCACTTATTGCCGCTCTTTCTGCTAATAAATTATCCCAGTCTTCAGTCCCTTCCCAGAAAATGGTTTTCATTTCCTTCATAGCCTCAAGATTGTATGTACATAAATTCTCAGCAAATTCTTTTACGGCTTCATCTAAAGCGTCCGTTGTTTCAAAAACTTGCGTAAACAAGCCTTTTTGTTTTGCCCATTCTGCAGAATAAAAAGTATCTGCATCTATGGCAATTTGCGACATTCCTGATAAACCAATTTTACGAACTATAGCTGGACCAACTACAAAAGGTCCAATCCCAACATTTAATTCGCTTAATTTTATAGATGCAAATTTAGTAGCCATACAATAATCTGTAGAGGCAGCTAAACCTACTCCTCCACCAACTGTTTTACCTTGAATACGACCAATTATAAATTTTGGACATTTACGCATGGCATTGATAACATTGGCAAAACCTGAAAAGAAAATCTTTCCAGTAGCTTCGTCGTTGATATTTATAAGTTCTTTAAAACTGGCACCAGCACAAAATGTTCTGTCATTTCCACTTTTTAAAACAAGTACTTTTATTTTATAATTATTTCCTACATCGGTAATTGTATTAGCCAGTTTTGCTAACAAATCTCCAGGTAAGGAATTATGAGCAGGATGAAAAAACTCAATATATCCTACTTCATTCTTTATATTTAATTTAACGTAAGGTTCGGTCATCACATTTATGTGTTCCCACGAAAGTGGGAATCTTTTTTTGGTTATTCACTTTAGTGAATATTCGTTAATCTCTAATTTTATAATTCTTCATACAAATCCTTCCAATCAGGATTTTGCTTTTCTATTAATTCTATTTTCCAATCTCTATTCCATTTCTTTATCTGCTTCTCCTTTAATTTAGCTTCGTCTCCCATTTCATAATATTCAAAATAAACCAACTTGTCTAAATTATACCTTGCTGAAAAAGTACTTGGATGAGCTTTCTTTTTATGTTGATAAATTCTTTTCTTTAATTGTCCAGTTTTACCAACATAAATTACACCTCTGGGTTTATTAGTTATTATGTAGACACAATGCTTCATTTTAATATTTGAGATTCCCACTTTCGTGGAAATTTCGAGCAGTTCAATTTGCTATAGCAAATTGAACTGCTCGAAATGATGATTCAGATGCTTTCTTTCCAATAAATAAGACTCATATTTATTCAATTCTCCAAAAACCATGTTCTTCATTATTGCATCTGGATGCTCTTTGAAAAATAATTTATAAGCTTCTCTAGCTTCTATTAATTTTTCTTTTGAAGTCTCAAAATCTGGATGCACTAAATCTTCCAACTCTTTCTTTTTATATGTTGGAAAAGATGTTCCCATTGGAAATTTATCATAACTATATAAAGAGTTATGTACTTTTTCTAATATTTTTTCTGGGGTTGCTATATCAAAATCCTGAATTTCTCCAGAACAAATCCTATAGGTATGTTCTAAATGTTCCAGTAGATGTTGAGGCGTTAAAATTCCCCATTTTGGTTTGGTATCCTTGTTTAATTTCGAAAGACATTCAGTAATTTTATCTTCTGTCATCTCAACAAACGTTTCTTGTTTCTTTTGAACCATCGTTAGAATGGTTGCAACCGCCACTAATTCATCTTCTGAATCAAAAACCTCAACAAACCATTTTACAATACCACTTGGATGCTCTGTTGAGACAACATCTCTATCTACTTTTTGCTTACATGTTAATCGTACATAAACGGTATCGTTATGATATAAAGGTCTTAGGAACCTGCATTCTTCTAACCCGTAATTTGCTGAAACCGGACCTTTATTCGGATAAACAAATAATCCAGCTGCTGCTGAAATAATGAAATACCCATGGGCTGTCCTTTGTTCGAAAATACTTCCGTCTAAAGAGGTAATATCTGTATGAGCATAAAAATGATCCCAAGTAAGATTGGCAAAATTTATAATGTCTGTATCTGTAAACGTACGTTTATGTGTTTTTAAAGACATCCCTGGTTGAATGTCTTCCCAATGATATTTAAATGGATGCTCTGGAGCTTCCTTATAGGCTGCATTTGGCTGATAAATACCTGTAATTTCTGTTAAGGTAGTTGGTGAACCTTGAATGGCAGTACGTTGCAAATAATGTTTAATACCACGCATTCCTCCCATTTCTTCTCCTCCACCAGCTCGACCTGGACCTCCATGTACCAAGCTAGGTAATGGCGAACCGTGACCAGTACTTTCTTTAGCCATATCGCGATTGATAACCAAAATTCGTCCATGATGAGTGGCCGCATTGATAACATATTCTTTGGCAATTTTATCATCGTTGGTTGCAATAGAAGAGACCAAAGATCCTTTTCCCATTTGGGCTAAAGTAATCGCTTCATCTAAATTTTTATAAGGCATGATGGTACTTACTGGACCGAAAGCTTCGGTTTCGTGAACGGCTAAATTTATAAACGGATTGTCTTCTCTAAGTAAAATAGGACTTAAAAAGGCACCTTTTTTAGCATCGGCTCCAATAGTTTCAATTTTATCTAAATCGCCATATACAATACTAGCTGTTTTAGCTAATTCTTGAACCCGATCTCTAACTTCGGTAACCTGATCTTTACTTACTAAAGCCCCCATTCTAACTTCTTTAAGTCGTGGGTCTCCAATAGTGATTTTATCCAAAGCTTTGCCTAAAGCTATTTGAACATCTTCAACACGATTCTGAGGTACAATAATTCTACGAATCGCGGTACATTTCTGACCACATTTTACGGTCATTTCATTTCTGACTTCTTTGATAAATAAATCAAATTCTGGAGTTCCAGGAAGAGCATCTTCACCTAAAACGGATGCGTTTAACGAATCGGCTTCCATATTAAAAGGAACAGATTCCTCAATGATGCGTTTATGAGATTTTAATAATCTTCCGGTTGTAGCGGAACCCGTAAAGGTCACAACATCCTGAGATTCTACAGTATCTAAAATAGTTCTTGCCGAACCTGTAATTAATTGCAAAGCACCTTCTGGTAAAATACCAGAAGCGATTATTTCACGCACAACCGCTTCTGTTAAAAACGACGTATTTGTTGCTGGTTTTACAATCGCTGGAACACCTGCCATCCAATTGGATGCACATTTTTCCAACATTCCCCAAACTGGGAAATTAAAAGCATTGATATGAATTGCTACGCCTCGTTTAGGCACCATGATATGATGAGCCATAAAGCGTCCGCCACGAGATAAATCGATTGCCTCACCTTCAACATGATAGGATTGGTTAGGAAATAATTTTCTTAAAGATGCATTGGCAAAAAGATTACCAAAACCTCCTTCAATATCTATCCAACTATCAATTTTAGTAGCTCCGGTTCTATAACTTAATTCGTAAAAAGCATCTTTTCTTTTTGTAAGATATAAGGCGAGACTTTTCAACATGTTACCACGTTCTTGGAAAGTCATTTTTCTTAAAACTTCACCTCCTTTAGTTCGTCCGTATTGTAGAATTTCGGCAAAATCCAAACCTTCAGTATCTGAAAGTGCTACAATTTCTCCGGTAATAGCATCGAACATAGGAACGCCTTCGCCTTTACCTTCCAACCATTGTCCTGTGACGTAATTTTGTATTTTTTTCATCGATAAATTTATTTATCGTTTCCGTAAAAACGGAAATCTAATTTATGTTTTCGAGACAAATCTGATAACAATGGGAATCCCTCGAAGTAACGTTTTAATTAATTTTATTCATACCTACAAGGTTTTTAAAACCTTGCAGGATTTATAATCTTCTATTTGTTTTGCAAAACTCTCTTCGTCTTTATAAGCAATTAAATTCCCTTCAGGGTCTTTAAATTTTGCTACTTTCCCCCAAGCATGTTCTTGATAATCTACTTTTATGTTTTGGTTTTTCAGTTTTTCAGAAATCGCTTTCACATCAGCTACATGAATTCGTAAACAGCTGTGATTTTTTATTTCTGAATGATTTTCTAAATAATCAGTTCTATCTTCCTTTTCAACCATGAGATATGTTCCGTGAAAATCAAAACAGGTTAAATCTTCCTTCTGAAACAGAATAGAAAGGTTTAAAGTTTCAGCATAAAAAAGAACACATTCATGATATGCTTTGACGTATAAAATTAAACCTGTTCTTTTTACTTTCATATGAATGCCTGCGCAGGCAGGTATCTTATTGTTGGTTAATCCTTATTCTCTATTATAAAAAATAGACTTACCAATATAGTTCGTCCCTTTTATTATGAGATTCCTGCCTTCGAAGGAATTATACTCTTTCAATTATGGCAGCATAACCTTGCCCAACACCAATACACATGGTAATCAAAGCATAACGTTTATTTTGCTCTTGCAACTCTAAAGCCGCCGAGTGAGCTAATCTTGCTCCAGTAACTCCAAGAGGATGCCCGATGGCAATAGAACCTCCATTCGGATTTATTCTTGGATCGTTATCTGCCAAACCCCACGCTCTAGTACAAGCCAAGGCTTGTGCGGCAAAAGCTTCGTTTAATTCAATAATATCCATATCTGCCATTGTCAAACCAGCTTTTTTCAAGGCTTTGTTTGAAGCTTCTACTGGACCTATTCCCATAATTCTAGGTTCAACACCTACTACGGCAGAACTTACGATTCTTGCCAAGGGTTTTAAATTATATTTTTTAACAGCATCTTCTGAAGCGATGATTGTAGCTGCTGCGCCATCATTCAATCCAGATGAATTTCCAGCGGTAACACTTCCTCCTTCGGCTTTAAAAGCACCTCTTAATTTTCCTAATACTTCTAATGAGGTGTTTGGTTTTACAAACTCATCTTTAGAGAATTTTATTGGATCTTTCTTTCGTTGAGGAATTTCTACTGTAACAATTTCTTTTGCCAAACGACCATTTTCTTGTGCTTTAGTAGCTTTCATTTGACTCCAAAAAGCAAACTTATCCTGATCTTCTCGAGAGATATTATATTTTTCAACGAGATTTTCAGCTGTATTTCCCATCCCATCAGTTCCGTACATTTTTTGCATTCTTGGATTGATAAAACGCCATCCAAAACTTGAATCGTACATTTTGGCATCTGTTCCGAAGCCAGTCGATGGCTTTGCAATTACGTATGGCCCACGGGTCATATTTTCAACGCCACCAGCAATGAATATATCGCCATCTCCAGCTTTAATAGCTCTATTTGCCTGAACAATTGCAGACAATCCTGAACTACAGAGTCTGTTTACGGTTTCTCCCGGAACGGTTACAGGTAAACCTGCCAAAAGTAATGCCATTCTTGCAACATTCCGATTATCTTCTCCGGCTTGATTAGCGCAACCTATAATAACATCGTCGTATGCTTCTTTAGGAATATTTGGGTTTCGCTTTACTATTTCTTCAATTACCAGAGCCGCTAAATCGTCTGTTCTTACAGCAGATAACGTACCTTGATAACTTCCTATTGGTGTTCTAATACCATCTATAATATATGCTTCCATGTTTAAAATTGAAATTGAAATTGAAGTCGTAAATTGAAACTTCTTTTCAAATTAATGTTTTTATTTATACTTCGAATACGAAGTTTTTTGTTTCTAATTTTATCCTTTTAAGATTTTTAAAATCATATAAAAAAAAGAATTAATTCAGAAGTGCCGAAAATGTATCTCCTTGTCTCATATCGCCTGTTTTATAACCTTTCATGAACCACTCCATACGTTGTTCGGAAGTTCCATGTGTAAAAGAATCAGGTTGCACATCTCCTTGCACTCTTCTTTGAATAGCATCGTCTCCAACTGCATTTGCAGCGCTTAAAGCTTCTTCAATATCTCCTACTTCTAAATAATCTTGATTATGATGCGCCCAAACTCCTGCATAAAAATCTGCTTGTAGTTCTTGAGCAACGGAGAGTTTATTCCCTTCCACTTTATTAGTTTGTTGTTGCAATTGTCTTACTTTTTGCGATGTTCCCATTAATGTTTGTATGTGATGACCAATCTCGTGAGCAGTAACGTAGGCAATAGCAAAATCGCCTCCTTGAGCTCCGAAACGTGTTTTTAATTCATCGAAAAAAGTCAAATCCATATATAATTTTTGGTCTGCAGGACAATAAAAAGGCCCTGAAGCTGCAGTTGCATTTCCACACCCACTACTTACTGCATCCGAAAATAAAACCATGGTAGGCTCCTTATAATTCCCTAAACCATTCTCCATAAAAACCTGGTTCCAAACATCTTCAGTATCTGCTAAAACCGTGGCAACAAAACTTCCAACTTCTTTTTCTTGAGCAGTAAGATCTCTTTGTTCTACTTGTTGTGAAGATTGACCTTGATTTATCTGTTCGATTATTGGCGCAATTTGCTGTCCTGTTTCGCCTCCAAAAAGTTGTAATAAAATTACAATTACGGCTATAACTCCACCTCCAGCTGCTAGTTTGCCTTTTGATCCCATTCCTCTGCGATCGTCCATATTGCTACTTTGTCTTCGACCTTGCCATTTCATAACATTAAATTTTTTATTAAATTATATGGAAACCTCTATTTATAACTCCCAATCTTTACTTGTTCTGTATACAACGCCTTTAAAAAGCGCAACAAGTTCTTCTCCTCTTTTAACTTCAATGATATTAAAGCCTAATTTATTTTTTACATTTTCGATAACTGATTCTGCAACAATATAATCTCCTTCATTTAAAGCTTCCATATGATTGATACTCGTTTCTATAGAAACGGCATATTTTCCATGCGTGTTGGCGGCAAATCCGAATGCCGTATCTGCTAACGAATAACTAATACCTCCATGAGCTTTGTTCATACTGTTTAGCATGTCTTTTCTAATGGTCATACCAACTTTGCAACGCCCGATTTCGCTTTCGATAATCTCGATACCAAGCCATTGGCTGTAGGCATCTTGGGATAGCATCTTTACAGGTATGAGGTGTGAGGCAATAGGTTTCATCCGTTATTTAAAATTAATTATTTATTCTTTTAAAAATTATAGCACGTAAAGTTGTTATCATTTTTGATAATTCAGTAATTAATCTTCTGTTTTCTTCGTCTTCTTCAATCGTTATATAATTTCTTATCCAAGCTTTTGAACTACAAGCAATACATTCATGAGTACTAAACCAAGCATTACCTAGATAATTATGAAACTGTTTATCGGAACCACTTGAACCTTCTGCAATATTTAATGCAATAGAATCTGCTGCCCTTTTAAATTGTGATGTCAACTCAAACCTTTCATCCTTTGGGAATTTTTTTGACTGCATATTAACAACTTCTCCGAATTCCATAGCCATCGAATAAATCGTTAATTCCTCAAATTTAAAATGATACTTTGACTTCCTCATACCTCAAACCTCATTCCTTTTTTATTCATTTTACGTAATAACGGACTACAACGATATCTATCTTCGTGATACTCATTATATAAATCATCCATTTTCTTAACACACCAATCGATACCTTTTTCGTCTGCCCAAGCTAATAATCCTTTTGGATAATTAACACCTTTAGTCATGGCATTGTCGATATCTTCAGCGGATGCGATATTTAAGAACAGAGCATCTGCAGCTTCATTGATTAGCATCACTAGTATTCTCTCGTATATTTGTTGTGCTAATTCTTTCTTTTGAGATTCTTCGCTATCGCTCTGAATGACAGCATCGCTCTGAATGACACGTCCATTTTCATCATAATTATAATAACCTTTCCCAGATTTTCTTCCTAAATATCCAGCTTCCGAAAATCGTTTTTGTGTGAATGCTGGCTTATATCTTGGATCGAAATAAAATGCTGTAAATACGGTTTCAGTTACAGTATAATTTACATCGTTCCCAATAAAATCCATTAGTTCGAAGGGTCCCATTCTAAAACCTCCAAGGGTTTTTAAGCTCCAATCTATAGTTGCAAAATCTGCTAGTCCTTCTTCATAAATACGTAATGCTTCGCCATAAAAAGGTCTTGCCACTCTGTTAACAATAAAACCGGGTGTATCCTTTGCCACAGCGACTACTTTTTTCCAATCTGAAATAATTTGAATCGATTTGTCAAGTACTTCTTTTGAAGTTTGAATGGCAGGAATAACCTCAACCAACTTCATTAAAGGTGCTGGATTGAAAAAATGAATTCCAACACAGCGTTCTGGTTTTTGTAATGAGGCTGCAATGGAAGCTATAGATAAACTAGACGTATTAGATGCAATAATGCAATCTGATGACACATAAGTTTCTAATTCTGAAAATACTTTTTTCTTAATCTCCAGATTTTCGATAATCGCTTCAATGGTCAGATTAGAATCTGAAAGCTCTTTTATAGTATTAACATATGAAATATTGCTTTGAATTCGTGATTTTTCAGAGTTATCAATTCGTCCTTTTTCAACTAATCTCGCCAATATCTTTTCTAAAGCTACTTTTGCTTTATCTAAAGCTGCTAAATTGGTATCGAATAATTTTACTTTACAACCAGAAGTCGCTGCAACTTGCGCGATACCGCTTCCCATGGTTCCACAACCGATAATTCCTATATTCATAAATTCCGTGTTTCTTTTATTTAAACCTACAAGGTTTTAAAAACCTTGCAGGTTATGAATCGTTAATTATCTTCCTTTGAAATTTGGTTTTCGTTTTTCAATAAATGCTGCAACTCCTTCGGCATAATCCTCACTTTGAGCGGCTTCTATTTGTAATTTAGATTCTAATGCAAGTTGAGATTCTAAATCATTCGTCATGGACTGATTAAATAATTCTTTAATTAGGCCAAGCGCTTTAGTTGGCATATTGGCTAATTTTAAAGCAAGATTATTAACATCTTCTTCAAAATTTTCTAGTGGAATCATTTTGTAAATCATTCCCATTTTTTCGGCTTCTTCAGCTGAAATTTTATCACCCAACATAGCTAATGCTAAGGCCTTTTGAAAACCAATCAATCTCGGTAAAAAGAAGGTTCCAGCACTATCCGGCACCAAACCTATTAAACTAAAGGCTTGAATAAAACTCACTTTTTCATGGGCAACAACAATATCGCATGCTAGAGCAATGTTTGCCCCTGCTCCTGCCGCAACACCATTTACAGCTCCAATAATTGGTTTTTTTATGGCACGCAATCTGGTTATGATTGGATTGTAATGTTCTTCTAATATTTTTTTGAATCCTGGATTTAATTCTGGATCTGTAACTTCTTTTAAGTCTTGACCGGCACAAAATGCTTTTCCATTTCCAGTTAGTACGATGGCTCTAACATCCTCATTTTTCTCACAAGCATCTAAAGTATCATGAAGTAAAAATGCCATTTCCCGATTAAAACTATTAAACACTTCTGGTCTGTTTAGAGTTATATAGGCTACTTTATTCTCAATTTTTAATAGAATTGAATTATTACTCATATCTTATTTTATCTTAATTTATTAATTGTCATTCAGAAGTAAGAACGTATCAACCTTTTCAGCCGATTCTTCACTTCGTTTTGAATGACATCTAGAATGACATCTACTTCAAGCACTTAAAATAATCAAAAGGTTCTTGGCAATCATCACACTGAAATTGTGCTTTACATGCTGTTGAACCAAACTGACTAACTAATCTGGTGTTTGTCGATCCACATTGTGGGCATTTTACAAGGCGTTTTCCGTGAAGCAACACGTCTATATCTGCTTCAGCATTTAAAGGAGCCGCAATCCCGTAATCTTCCAAAGCTTTTCTGCCTCTTGGAGTAATCCAATCTGTAGTCCACGCAGGTGATAAAATTAATTCGACCTCACTATCATATCCCGCTTCTTTTAAAGCGGCTTTAATATCGTCTCCAATAACATCCATAGCCGGACAACCACTGTATGTTGGAGTAATTTGAACTTTTACTATGTTGTTTTCAATAACAGCCGTACGCACAACTCCCATATCCATAATAGATAAAACTGGGATTTCAGGATCTGAAACTTGTTCCAAAATTGGAATTAATTCATTAGCTATATGTTGTTTTTCTGTAACCATTTTGAGATGCTTCGACAAGCTTAGCATGACATATTGTTTATTATTTATTAGATTCCTGCGTGCGCAGGAATTTAGTTACCATTCCATATTAGGATAGGCACGTTGCATATATTGTAACTCGGCCAACAAAAAACCCATATGTTCTGTATGAATACCTTGTTTTCCTCCTTTTTGAAAATATTTTGATTCAGGCACTTTTAGAGTAGCTTCCTCTAAAATATCGCTTACTTTTTGGTAATACGCGCTTTTAAGTTTCGTAATATCAACTCCAATTCCTTCAGTTACCATCGCTTTATCAGCATCTGTTTGATGAAATAATTCGTCTGTGTAAGTCCATAAATCATCAATGGCTGTTTGCATTTTTAGATGACTTTCTTCTGTTCCATCTCCTAGTCTTTTAATCCAATCGGAAGAAAAACGTTGATGATAACTTACTTCTTTTATAGATTTTATAGCGATTGCAGACAAAGTAAAATCGGTGCTTTTTTGCAATTCATTTAAAAACATGAAATGATAAACATCGAACAAAAACTGACGTCCCATGCAATAAGCAAAATCGGTATTAGGCTGTTCAACTAACAAAACATTTAAATAGTCACGTTCTTTACGAAGCATGGCAATATCATCTTCTGATCTGCCATCTCCAGCAATTTTCGCGGCATATTGATAATAACTTCTAACTTGCCCTAATAAATCAAGTGATAAGTTGGTGCAAGCTATATCTGTTTCTAGGCTTGGTCCATGTCCACAAAGTTCTCCTAGACGTTGACCTAGGATAAGGGAGTTATCTGCTATTCCTAGAATGTATTTGTATAAATTATCGTTTTTCATAAAATGAACTTAAAATTGAATTTGAACTTGAAATCGAAATTAACACTCGTTTTGAAATTCTCTATTCTTACTTAATATTTTTTATTCGTGTTACCATTATTCTTATTAGTTGATCATTTTCGTCTTTTAACTTTGAAAGATTATCCTCTGAAAATAAATTAGCTTTAGATTGAATATTCAAGTTCCTTTGACTTTCTCTCAATTCCTTTAATGAAATTCGCAACTTATTAATTTTGTCTTTATCTGTACCAGCACCCAACGCTTCTCCATAGTTTAATGCAGAAGAGCAAGATGATCTTATTAATTGTTTTGCTAAATACTCTCCCGCATAAGAAAGTGGCTTATTGTTATATAACACAATTACTGAAGCGGCAAAATCTTCTAAACGTTCTGATAAATCAAATTTATTCTCATTCATGTTTCAATTTCAACTTCAGTTTCAATTTCTCTGTTACATATATTTTACTTCATCAGGCAATTCGTAAAAGGTTGGATGACGATACACTTTATCTTGAGCAGGCTCAAACATTTCGCCATTGTGTTCTGGATTTGATGCTGTAATATTTTTAGATTCTACAACCCAAATGCTAACACCTTCATTTCTTCTAGTATATACATCTCGAGCATTTTCAAGTGCCATTTCGGCATCTGCCGCATGAAGACTTCCAAAATGACGATGTTCTAATCCGTTTTTACTTCTTACGAAGACCTCCCAAAGTGGCCAGTTTTTTGTTGCCATAATTTTCTTATTAAATTGAAATCGAACTTGAAGTTGAACCTTTTTCGATTTCAACTTCAAGTTCAAGTTCTTTTATACTGCTTGTTTTTCTTTTCTTTCTTGTTGCTTTTCTGCATGAGCCATTGCCGCATCACGAACCCATTCGCCACGTTCCCAAGCACCAACTCGCGCTTTCATACGCTCTTTATTACATGGACCATGACCTTTAACGACTTGCCAAAATTCTTCCCAGTCGATTTCTCCAAAATCGTAACTTCCCCTTTCTTCATTCCATTTTAAATCCGGATCTGGAATAGTCAATCCTATTAACTCTGCTTGTGGCACGGTTTGATCTATAAATTGCTGACGTAAATCATCATTAGATTTTCGTTTTAATTTCCATTTCATAGATTGTTCTGTATGAATAGATTCTGCATCTGTTGGTCCAAGCATCATTAAGCTTGGCCACCACCAACGGTTTAAAGCGTCTTGCGCCATCTCCTTTTGTTCTGGGGTTCCATTGGTTAACTTAATCATGATTTCATAACCTTGACGTTGATGAAAACTTTCCTCTTTACAAACACGAACCATAGCTCTTGCATAAGGTCCATAAGAAGTGTTACATAACGGCACTTGATTAATAATTGCTGCACCATCAACCAACCAACCTACAGCTCCCATGTCTGCCCAAGTAACTGTTGGATAGTTAAAAATACTGGAATATTTTGCTTTTCCAGAATGCAATTGTTCGTACAATTCGTCTCTAGAAATCCCTAAGGTTTCGCAAGCAGAATATAAATACAAACCATGTCCTGCTTCGTCTTGAACTTTTGCCAACAACGCAACTTTACGTCTTAAAGAAGGTGCTCTGGTAATCCAGTTTCCTTCAGGAAGCATTCCTACAATTTCGGAATGTGCATGTTGAGACATTTGCCTAATATGAGTTTTTCGGTATTTCTCTGGCATCCAGTCTTTAGCTTCAATTTTTTCGTCACGTACAATACGTGCTTCAAATTGTTCTTCTAGGCTTCGACTACGCTCGGCCTCCAAATTTATTTGTTCTTCACTCATAATTTATAAGCTTTTAGCTTTTGACTTATCGCCATTAGCAAGTGACATTTATTTTATTTAATTCAATCTGCGTTAAGGATTGAGGCTCTGTTGGAGCTCCTTGCAAAGAGCGACTGCCGAAAGCCTGACCCTTTTTAGGGTAACGCTATAATCATTAATTCAAATTATGAATATTTTATAATTCATAAGATTCCTGCCTTCGCAGGAATGTTAAACATCAAAATTAACAACTACCTTTTCGCTAGTTGGTACGGCTTGACAACTTAATACATAGTTTTGCGCTACTTCTTTTTCTTCTAGCGCATAATTTACTTTCATTTTTACAGATCCTTCTACTACCTGACATTTACATGTACTGCAAACGCCTCCTTTGCAAGCAAAAGGCAAATCGGCTCCAGCAGCAAGTGCTCCATCAAGGATGTTATCGAAATCGTCGTCCATTATAAAATGAAATTCCTTTCCTCCATCAATTATGGTTACTTGTGTGCCATCTGCTTTTTCTTCTAAAATTTCAGCAATATGTTTATTTTCTTCTTCGGAACTTCCAGAGAAAAACAATTCGTAATGTATTTTATCTTTAGATAAACCGGCTTTCTGCAATTCATCACGAATTAGGAAAATCATGTCTTGAGGTCCACAAATAAATGCATGGTCCGTGTCTGGAATATCTATGAAGGTTTTTGTTAAAATTCCTAATTTTTCTTCGTCGAAACGACCATTTAAGAATGGAATATCTCGTTGTTCTTTTGTTAAAAAATAAAACACCTGAAACCTTTCAAAAAATTGATTTTTCAGCTGTTCGATCTCTTCTTTAAAGATAATTGATTTTACTGTGCGATTCAAATAAAACAGTTTGAAAGTACTGTTTGGCTCTTGAAGCAAATGGGTTTTTATAATAGATAAAGTTGGCGTTATACCACTTCCTGCAGCAAAAGCAATATAATTTTTTGAAGATTCTGGCTCACAATCCACAAAAAATTCTCCGTGAGGAGCCATGACTTGAAGTTCATCTCCCTTTTTTAATTCGTTAAAGGCATAATTAGAAAAAACTCCTTGACGAATGGTTTTTACAGCTACTTTCCATTGATTATCCAACGGACTTGAACATAAAGAATAACTTCTTCGGATGTCTTGACCATTAATTTCTTTGCGCAGCGTAAGATGTTGCCCTTGTTTAAACTGAAATTGAGCCTTCAGATTATCAGGCACATCGAAAGATATTACTACAGTGTCTTTAGTTTCTTTATATATATCTGCAACCTTTAATTTAAAAAAATCTGCCATGAATTGTTTTAATATAATTAACTAACACTTGTTAGTTAGGATTACAAATTTACAAAATAAATTCTTAACTATTTGTTAATTCCGTTTATGAGAACCTTACTTAGCTCTGAACTTATCTTTTGTAATTCCAAATCTTCTTTGGAAGGTATCCACATATATAAGGAACGCAAGGTGGACAGCATGGAAAAGAGCATTACTTCCATATTGTTATTAGCTATCTCTTTATTTAAAATTCCAGACTTTAGAATACTTCTAAAGTCGTTTTCATAATTAACACGTAACTCTAAATAGTAATCAAGTTGCTCTTCCAAATGCATCCAATCACTATTTAAGGATGCCATTCCATCTGGATTTCTGCTTGTTATGTTTACATGAAGAGCAACAATATTTTCTAACTTATTGAGTGTATTGGTTTCAGATTGTTTAATTAAAAACATTTCCTCAGTAAATTCCTCTGCTAAAGAAATAATAATGTCCTTAAGAATTTCTTGTTTGGAACTTATGTGATTATATAAACTTGCCGCCTTCATTCCCATGGCAGTTGCAATGTCTCTCATGGTTACAGCACTATATCCTTTTTCCTTAAAAAGTTTAGCCGCCGTTGTTATAATTTCTTCCTTACGTGTAATTTCTTTCATAATATTGGATGAAGATACTCAAAAAATCAAGGTGTAACTCTTGTTACATTCAATTTCAAAAAAAACCAGGTACTTTGTAAAAAAATAAAATTATGGGATTATTAGATTTTCTAACAGGTAATAAAGGTGATAAAATAAAAGATTTTCAATCTAGAAAAGCTATTATAATAGATGTAAGATCGAAAGAGGAATTTGCTCAAGGAGCTATTGCTGGGGCCAAAAACATTCCTTTACAAATATTAAACAGTAAAATTAACGAAATTAAGAAGCTTAACAAACCCGTAATTGCCTGTTGTGCTAGTGGAATGCGTTCTGCAAGTGCTACATCTTTACTAAATAAAAATGGCATAGAGACTATAAATGGTGGAGGTTGGAATAGTTTGAGCAAAAAACTATAAGTCTCTCCTAGTTACAGCCCTATATGTTTCCCTTAAAAGCTTGGTTACTGTTTTTGTAATTTCTGCTATATGTGATTCTTATTTCAACTGAAGTTTCTATTTAATTGTTGTAAATTTATATCAAAAGAAAAACTATGGGATTTTTAGATTTTATTTTTGGCGCAAAAAAAAGACAGGTACAGGAATATTTAGATAGAGGCGCAGTCATTTTGGATGTAAGATCTCAACGCGAATGGGATAATGGGCATATTGAAAACGCAAAACATATTCCATTAGATGATTTACAAAATCATGTTAGTGAATTAAAACAAATGAATAAATCGTTTATAGTTTGTTGTGAAAGTGGCGTTAGAAGCTCTGAAGCAGCCGAATATTTAAGTCTCCACAATATAGATGCGACTAATGGTGGAGGTTGGATAAATTTGAAAAAAAAATTATAGTTTTAAACCTTGAAATTCTTGGATGTTGTTAATAGGAGTTTGATTGTATTGCAAGGTCCAACCTAAAGAATTTGTGAGAATATAGAATTTAGATAATTCGCTAATTAATCTATTTTTAGCATTGGTTTTTATTTCTGAAGCTTCTACTTTTTTCATCAATGCTTCTTTGACCGTTTCCTTAATATTATTATAGTCACTTGCTTCAAACGGATTTAAGAAATCGGCTTGCACATCGTAATATTCAAAATCCGGACTTATTTTTATTTCTTCTTCGGGAATGTATAAAATGATAAGTGTTTTTGATTCTTCATCTAGTTCAAATTCTATTTTACTTAAATCGTATGCAATGAAAACATCGGCATTAACAACAACTAATGCTTTTTTCTCTGAGGTAATATAGTCTCCTAAAATCTCTTTAGAATTCTTATAATTAAAAACTTCACTAAAATGACCTTCGGTAACAATTAGCTTTCCTACATTCTTAATTTGCTCTTGAATTAAGGCAGAACTTTCTTTAAGAATCGTTTCATCTTCTTGCTTATCTCCACAATATTTGAAGGTAAAAAGTACAATTAAAGTTATAATAACACCGAATAAGATTTTTCTCATATTTCTAATTTAGAAAAAACATTAGCTTTCTTAATTTAATTAAGCAAACTAATGTCTTTTAAAAGTATGTTTATAATCAATTATTCATATATGAATTCTATTGTTGCAAATTCTTCGGAACCTAATGCACCAGAAAATACGGTGGCAGAAATTGGATAATTATCTGAACTGTAACTATATTCCACAGTCCTAATTACATTTGGTTGATTAGCATTTACGGTTTGAGTTAAAGTTGTTAGGTTGTTTGTTGTTACAGGGTATCCAAGAAATCCTAAAACTTCCTTATGATCAACATTAGTAAAAGGATTATTCTTATTATCATAATAGTAAGTATTAGTCTTATTAGTATCAACCGCCGAAACAATGTTCCCATCTAGAAATGTATAGATGTATTCTAATTCATTGTTTATATTATATGTTACGGTATCATCATCATTATAAGTAATTGTAGTTATCATTCCTTCAGAACTACTTCCTACAAAATTTTTGGTTACATTTATTAATCTGTTATTCGAATCATATGTCAAGTTTGATGTAGTCACTAGTTCGTCATTAATATATTCATTTATATCAGTTAAAAATTCTCCTGTATATAAGTAATCCTCGTGCAAACCATGATCACCTGTGAACTTTATAAGTTTATTTCCATCATAGATGTAATTGGATGTTACAACTTCACCATCGCTAGGTGTAGATATTTGTGTTTTCAATTTCAGGGAATTCTCAATAGGTATAGGAGACGGTGAATCGTCATCACTTGAGCAGGAAGTTAAAAGGAAAGGGAATACAAATAAGGCAAAAATTATTTTTTTCATAATATCTGTTTTTTTTTATAAAAATCACTAGTGAATTTAATACAAAATACTCAATTAAAAAAATCAAAACTCATTTCCGTACTTCATTAACTCAAGTTAGAATAAACGATAAGCTTTTTATATGATGATTTATTTGACAAAATTTTGAATCAAATTAATTACAAAAAACCCAGGAACAATTAAAAATTATAATTTTCACACTCTAAAGAAGATGAAAATATTAAGTGTAAGTTCTAACGGAATGAGATTTTTTTTTGATAAAATTTTAGGCAGTGTGGAAATGAAATTCTTATTTAATCATTGGGTTATTAAGTTTTAATACAACAAATATTTTTAATTATTTAAGCATAAAAAAAACATCAAACTCAATCCCTCAAAAGATAGATATTGTTTGATGCTTATGAATATAATTGATTAATAGCATATTAAAAGTACAATTTAAAGGTTTATCTAAATTAAATATTCGATAAACAGATATTAAAAAAAGATTAAGCGTCATATCCGTACCTTATTAACTACATATCGATCCTCCGTCTAGACATTCCTCTTCTTATAATAAAGTTTAAAAAGAAAGGTGTGACACACGAGATTGTAGCTTTTTTTGTCTTTCAGATAACTTTTGAAGAAACAATTTATGAGCTTCAGAATCTGGATTAAATGGCTTATGCTGAAGTCCTTTTTGAATGGCATCTACTTCTTCCATTATTTTTGAAGCTTCTTCTGAAATCCAAACTTCTTTAAAGGCCTCCCATATGTAATTAATAGCTGTTTGACTTGGATGTATCAAGTCTTCGGCATAAAAACGGTAATCGCGAAGCTCGTCCATCATAATTTCGTAAGACGGGAAGTATCCTTCGGCTACGCTCAAGAACCTATTACTATTTAAAACTTGATGAATAGCTGCAATTAAATGTGCCTTACTTAGAGTGTTTTCTACAAAGCCATCTTTTAAATGCCTAACAGGCGAAACCGTAAATATGATTGACACTTGAGGGTTGACACTTTTAATTAAACTAAATATTGCTTCTAGAGATTGGGAAATCTCATCAACGGAAAGCAGTTCTTTTAAAAACTTTTTTTGCGGTACTTTATGACAATTCGCCACAATAGTATCTGTTTCGATAGCTCTGTAAACCCAAGCTGTTCCTAATGTAATTATTAAATGTGTTGATTCTTGAAGATGTTTCTTTGTGAGTTTGATTTGCTTGTTCAAACTATCTAACAAATCTTCTTTGGAGGGCGAACTTAACTTTGAATGGGCTTCAAAACAATGCCATTGTTCATTTTGAAAAAAAACATCTTCTTCTGAATATTCTTTTTCGTTAATAGCATTTGTAATTAAGTTTTCAATTGCTAATGGCTGAAATAAAATTCCAAAAGGATTTTGAAGAGACTGAAATTTAAAATAATCCAATTTTTGTCCCATGTTTTCTACAAAACATGACCCAATTAAAAGCAATTTCGAATGATAATCTATTTGATTATGCTGTTGTTTTATTAATGGGATTTTTGTTTGGAGGTTCATTTAGACACTTATTTAATTATTACACAGAGATTCACAGAGTTAAAAAGATTCACAGAGAGATTTGGATTAAAAAAAACTCTGAGAATCTCTGAGAATTTACTCTGTGTAACTCTGTGAAAAAACTTAGTTATATATTAATCTAAATATGCTTTAGCAGCTTCCAAAGCTTCTTCAAGACCTTCTGGTTTCTTTCCTCCTGCAGTTGCAAAGAAAGGTTGTCCGCCTCCACCTCCTTGGATGTGTTTTCCTAATTCTCTTACTATTTTTCCAGCATCTAGTCCTTTTTCAGCAACTAATTCTTTAGATATATAACAAGACAATAAGGCTTTTCCGTCGTTTTCTGCTCCAAATAACAAGAATAAATTTTTATATTGGCTTCCAAGTTCAAAGCAAACATCTTTAATTCCAGCAGCATCTAAATCTAATTTTTTAGCTAAAAACTGAATCCCATTTATTTCGGTTAATTCGTTTTTAAGATCGCCTTTTACATTTTTAGCTTTCTCTTTAAGTAACCCTTCAATTTGTTTTCTAAGATCTAAGTTTTCGTCTTGTAAATTCTGAAGTGCTTTAACAGGTTCGTTGTTATTTAATAAGGATTTCATTTCTGTATACGTCTTATTTACATCTACGAAATAATCTTTTAAAGCATCGTTAGTAATCGCTTCAATACGACGAATTCCTGCCGCCACAGCTCCTTCTGATACAATTTTAAAAAACCAGATATCACCTGTGTTTTTAACATGTGTTCCTCCACATAATTCTATGGATTGACCAAAACGAACCATACGAACGGTATCGCCATATTTTTCACCAAAAAGTGCCATAGCTCCTTCTTCTATAGCTTCTTCCATAGGCATGTTTCTTTTCTCTTGAAGCGGTAATTTTCCTGCGATTCTAGCATTCACAAAATTTTCAACGTCGCTTAATTCTTCTGTAGTCATTTTTGCAAAATGAGAAAAATCAAAACGCAAATATTTGGAATGTACTGCAGAGCCTTTTTGCTCGACATGCATTCCTAAAACTTCTCTTAAAGCTTGATGCAACAAATGTGTTGCAGTATGATTACACTCTGTTCTATATCTTTGTTTTGAATCTACGGTAGCTTTAAAAGTTTCCTCTAAATTTTTTGGCAGATTTTTCGCAAAGTGAATAATAACATTATTTTCCTTCTTCGTATCCAAAATATAAACCACATCTCCATGTGCATCTTCCAAATACCCTTTATCTCCAACTTGTCCTCCACCTTCCGGATAAAAAGGTGTTAAATTGAAAACCAATTGATACATTTCACCATCTTTCTTAGAAATCACTTTTCTGTATCGTGTTAATTTCACGTTTGTTTCAAGAAGGTCGTAACCAACAAATTCTTGAACAGCATCTTCTTTTAAAATGGTCCAATCTTCGGTACTCATTTCACTAGCTGCACGAGAACGGTCTTTCTGTTTTTTCATTTCTACGTGAAAACCTGCTTCATCTAACCGAAGGCCTTTTTCGCGAAGAATTAAAGCGGTTAAATCTATTGGAAACCCAAACGTATCGTACAATTCGAAAGCTTTCTCCCCAGAAATAATTTCAGAATTCTCTTCTTCAACTATTCTATTAAGTAAGACTAATCCTTGATCCAAGGTTCTTAAAAAAGAATGTTCCTCTTCTCTAATTACATTTTCAATAAGTTGCTTTTGAGATTTAAGTTCTGGAAATGCATCTCCCATTTTTTCACTTAAAACATCTACTAATCTATAAATAAAAGGTTCTTTTTGATCTAAAAACGTAAAACTATAACGAATAGCACGACGCAAAATTCGTCTAATTACATAACCTGCTCCTGTATTACTAGGCAATTGGCCATCTGCTATAGAAAATGCAACTGCACGCACGTGATCTGAAATAACACGAATAGCGACATCTACTTTTTCATCTTTTCCATAAGGCTTATCTGCAATAGTTTCAATTTCTCTAATGATTGGTGTAAACACATCCGTATCATAATTAGACTGAACACCTTGCATAACCATGCACAAACGTTCAAACCCCATGCCTGTATCAATATGCTTATTTGGCAAAGCTTCAAGAGAACCATTTGCTTTACGATTGTATTGCATGAATACGAGGTTCCAAATCTCCACCACTTGTGGATGATCCATATTCACTAAAGATTTTCCATCAACTTTCGCTTTCTCTTCTGCTGAACGAATATCTACATGAATCTCACTACAAGGACCACAAGGACCTTGATCTCCCATTTCCCAAAAGTTATCTTTCTTATTTCCCATTAGAATACGATCTTCAGAAATATACTGTTTCCATAAATCGTAAGCTTCTTGATCCATAGGGATTCCATCACCTTCATCACCTTCAAAAACGGTAACATAAAGGATGTCTTTATCAATTTTATAAACTTCGGTTAACAATTCCCAAGCCCAAGCTATCGCTTCCTTTTTAAAATAATCGCCAAAACTCCAGTTTCCTAGCATTTCGAAAAGCGTGTGATGATAAGTATCATAACCAACTTCTTCTAAATCGTTATGTTTTCCAGATACACGCAAACATTTTTGGGAATCTGAAATACGATTATTTTTTGGTACAGCATTTCCTAAGAAATATTCTTTAAAAGGTGCCATTCCTGAATTGACAAACATAAGCGTTGGATCGTCCTTCAACACCATTGGAGCAGATGGTACAATACTGTGTTTTTTATCTTTAAAAAAACTTAAAAATTTTGCGCGTACTTCTTGAGACTTCATCTATTTATTTTGAAAGCTTGATTTCTGTTAAATTTTCTATAAAACGAGACATTTTTTACAATTTCTCTACAAATCTATTTTAAATTTCGGATTGAGAGACCCTACTTTCTTATTTTATCATTTAGTTTTCACTAAATTTACATTAAAAATATTTTGTAGGTTTGTTCGTTTTGGATATTAATTGATAAATTGTTATAAATTAATTCCATGCAAAAATAGCATAAATTAGATAATGAGTAAGGTAAAATATCATTATGATCCTGATACGCTTTCTTATAGAAGAATAGAGCGAAAAAAAAGTAGAACGGTAAAATACATGATGCTATTTTTACTGGCCTCTGCTATTTTCGCCTTTATATTTATTTTTATATCTAGTCAATTCATTGAATCTCCAAGAGAAAAAGGTTTAAAACACGAATTACAGAATGCCGAATTACAGCTTGAGTTATTAAACAGAAAGATGGACGAGACAGAGACTGTTTTAGCCAGCATTGCTGAAAGAGACAACAATATTTATCGTTTGTATTTTGAAGCAAATCCAATACCAGATGAACAAAGAAAAGCTGGTTTTGGAGGTATTAATCGCTATAAAGATTTAGAAGGATTCGATAATTCGAAATTAATTATAGAAAGTCATAAACGTATTGATCAACTGCAAAAACAAATTGTGGTACAATCAAAATCTCTAGATGAAATCACCAAATTAGCGGAACAAAAGGAAAAACTTTTGGAAGCTATTCCTGCCATACAACCTGTTACAAATGAAGATTTAACAAGAATGGCTTCTGGTTATGGGATTAGAACCGATCCTTTTACCAAAGCAAGAAAAATGCACTGGGGCATGGATTTTACAGCACCTCGTGGCACACCTATTTATGCTTCTGGGGATGGCGTTGTAGTAAGGGCAGACAATGCATCTTCTGGTTATGGAAACCATGTACGAATAGATCATGGATATGGATACGTTAGTCTTTACGGACATATGTATAAATACAATGTAAAGAAGAATCAGAAAGTAAAACGTGGTGATATCATTGGATTTGTTGGAAGCACAGGACGATCTGAAGCGCCACATTTACACTATGAAATTTTTAAAGATGGCGAACGTATCAATCCGTTAAATTTCTATTACGGAAGTTTATCTGCTGAAGAATTTAATAAATTATTGGAACACGCTTCCTTAGAAAATCAATCTTTAGACTAATGCATATAGATTTACCTGAAAAACGATATTACGGTATTGGCGAAGTAGCTAATGCTTTTGGCGTGAATACCTCTTTAATTCGTTTTTGGGAAAAAGAATTTGATGTCTTAAAACCTAAGAAAAACGCAAAAGGCAATAGGAAGTTTACGCCTGAAGACATTAAAAATCTAAAATTTATATTTCATCTAGTAAAAGAAAGAGGTTTTACTCTTGAAGGTGCAAAAACACATCTAAAAGAAGAGAAAAAGAAACCCCTTGAAGTTTTCGAAATTATTACTAAATTAGAAAATATCAAGTCGCAACTAAATAAAATTAAAGAGCAATTGTAACATCTTTATAACTTTTACAACTAATATAAAAAAACACTAACACTTAAAATTAAATATTATGAAAAAATGGTTAATTCCTGTACTTATTATAGCAGTCATTGCTTTTGGCGTTTACAGATGGGCTGTAGGATTTAATAATACGGCGGTTGTACTTAATGAAAACGTAAGTGAAGCTTGGGGAAATGTCCAAACTTCTTATCAACGTAGAAACGATTTAATTGGCAATCTTGTAAATACCGTTAAAGGAGCTGCCGATTTTGAAAAAAGCACTCTTGAAGCTGTTATTAAAGCTAGAAGTGAAGCTACAAAAACAACAATTGATCCTTCAAATATTACACCAGAGCAATTACAAGAATTCAATCAAGCTCAAGGAGGATTAAGCAGTGCGTTATCCAGACTTTTGGTTACCGTTGAAAGATACCCGGAACTAAAATCCAATCAGAATTTCTTAAAACTTCAGGATGAACTAACTAGCACAGAAAACACCATTCAAACTGCTAGAACACGTTATAATGAAGCTATCAAACCTTATAACACTCATGTTAAAACATTCCCTAATTCTGTATTAGCAGGTATTTTTAATTTTGAAGGAAAACCATATTTCGATGCTGAAGCTGGAGCTGAAAAACCAGTAGAAGTTGAATTTGATTTTAAATAAAAAGATATGTCTAAAATAGAAGATTTTTTAACTGCTCAAGAAGAACAAGATATTATTAATGCCATTCGCGTGGCTGAAAAAAATACATCTGGGGAAATCAGGGTGCATCTTGAAAAATCTTCTAAAACGGACGTATTTGATCGCGCCATGGAAGTCTTCCATTATTTAAAAATGGACAATACAAAAGAACAAAATGGGGTATTAATTTATGTTGCTGTAGAAGATAAAACGTTTGTTATATATGGCGACAAAGGCATTAATGACATAGTTGGTAAAGATTTCTGGGATGACACGAAAGATGCTATTCAATCGCAATTTAAATCTGGAAATTTTAAACAAGGCCTTGTAAATGGTATTTTAAAAGCAGGAAATGCTTTAGAAAAACACTTTCCTTGGCAACATAACGACACCAACGAATTAAGTAACGAGATATCAAAAGGATAAAATAGCATGCAGTATTCAGTTAGTAGTTTACAGTTTTTTCGTAACCTCTCTAGAAAATTTTATTTTTTAGTCTTATGTATTTCATTATTTTCATTTGAAAATATTTCTGCACAGTTTGATATTCCTAAAATACCTGAAGAACAAACTAGTGTTTACGACTATGCATCATTACTATCTGCTTCAGAAAAAAGTAGTTTAGAACAAAAACTCATTAAATATTCTGATACGACCTCAACACAAATTGTGGTTGCTATAATTCCAACAGCCAAAGGTGAAAACATTGGACTTTTATCTGCCAAATGGGCTCAAGAATGGGGTATTGGACAAGCAAAAGAAGACAATGGCGTGTTTGTTTTATTAGCCAGAGACGATAGACAGATTTGGATTTCGCCAGGTTATGGCGTCGAGCATAAATTAACTGCTGGTATTGTTGGTGAACTTACAAGAAACGTGATAATTCCTGAATTTAAAAAAGGAGATTATTATGAAGGTTTAAACAAAGGAACAGATGCTATTTTTCAAGTATTAATGGGAGAATATCAAGGTTCCAGACAATCTACAGAGGATCCTGGATTTCCTGCAGGCTTAATTTTCTTCTTATTTATCATTTTTATTTTTATTTTAATTTCCATTTCTAAAAATCGAAAAGGAGGCTCTGGAGGCTCTGGAAACAACAAATCTGGAGGCTTTAGTATTCTTGATGCTATTATTCTAAGTAATATGGGTAGAGGTGGCTTTGGCGGTTCTTCTGGTGGTTTTGGTGGTTCTTCTGGTGGCGGTGGCTTTGGAGGCGGTTTTGGCGGCGGAGGTTTCTCTGGTGGTGGAGCTGGTGGAAGTTGGTAATACAGCACTAAAGTTTCGTGATATTTTATCAGATCATCCAACGTGAGAGAACTAAAAATCACCATATAAAGATTCCAAATAAAACTAAAATAAACTCTAAATAACATTCGTTTAAGAATTACAATCTGAGTTATTCAATTAATAATTTTATACCAGGTTTTCTAACAAAAAAAAGGTTCCACTTGATGTAGAACCTTTTTTATTTATAATAAGATATAATTACTTTTTACGCATGTACACACTCACGGGAACACCGTTAAAATCGAATTGATCACGTAATTTATTTTCTAGAAAACGTTTATATGGATCTCTAACATATTGAGGTAAATTACAGAAAAAAGCAAACTGCGGTTGCGGTGTTGGCAACTGCATGATATACTTAATTTTTACATATTTCCCTTTATAAGCTGGTGGTGGATTGTGTTCTATAATTGGTAATAAAACCTCGTTCAACACGCTTGTTTTAATCTTCTTAGTTCTATTTTTATAAACCTCAACGGCTGTTTCAATAGCTTTAAAAATACGTTGCTTAGTTAATACAGAAATAAAGACAATTGGCACATCTGTAAAAGGTTCCATTTCTCTTCTGATAACACGTTCATATTCTTTTATAGAATTGTTCCCTTTATCTTCAACAAGATCCCATTTATTTACAAGAATCACGATTCCTTTTCTGTTACGTTGCGCTAGCCAAAAGATATTTTGTACTTGCCCATCAAAACCACGAGTAGCATCCATAACTATCAAACACACATCGCAATGCTCGATTGCACGTACACTTCTCATAACAGAATAGAACTCTAAGTCGTCTTTAACTTTGGCTTTTCGTCTAATTCCAGCGGTATCCACTAAATTAAACTCAAAACCAAAACGGTTAAATTTGGTATCTATAGAATCTCTAGTTGTTCCAGCAATATCTGTAACTATATATCTATCTTCCCCAATAAGGGCATTGATAAAAGAGGATTTTCCAGCATTTGGTCTTCCAACAACTGCAAATCTTGGTAGCTCATCTTCTTCAACTTCCTCCTTTAAAGGAAAAGTTTCAACAATGGCATCTAATAAATCTCCTGTCCCACTTCCATTAATACTTGCAATGGTAAAGTACTCGCCTAAACCTAAAGAATAAAATTCTACGGCATCTTGAGCTCTTTTAGCATTATCAACTTTATTAACTACTAAAAAAACTGGTTTTTTAATTTTTCGAAGCAAAGTCGCTACATCTTCATCCATTCCTGTCACACCAGATTCCACATCTACCATGAAAATAATAGCATCGGCCTCATCAATAGCTAATTCAACTTGCTTATCAATTTCAGCTTCAAAAATATCGTCGCTTCCTTTTACATATCCCCCTGTGTCGATTAAAGAAAATTCTTTTCCATTCCAATCGCTTTTACCGTAATGTCTATCTCTGGTTACCCCACTTGCAGCATCAACAATCGCTTCTCTTCGTTGTATTAAACGATTAAAAAAAGTCGATTTCCCAACATTTGGCCTTCCTACTATAGCAACTATGTTACTCATTTTAAATAATTTTGATGCAAATATAATGATATGCTAAGTATTAAATTGTATTTTGTTTGCTTCAAAAAAATAAATATGTGAATGAGATATAATTTGCAACATTTATTAAACGATTTAATTGACTTTATAGTTATACCTTCTGAATTCAAAAACTTCGTAAAACGTTGAGTGTATTTATAGGCTTACCAACTTAGAAACATTGATTAATTTAAAAATTTATATGTCCAACTCCTCAACACTCAATGAAGTGGTTCTAAGACCACGTTTTAAATTTGAAAGACCCCAAAATAATGAAGATTTATTGAGCTTATTTGATAAAGCTAAAAAAGACCAAAACCACTTTATAGTGTCGCGAATTGACAATCACGTGTTTATTAAATTACCAAAACACAAACAGCATTTTTGGTCTCCACAATTACATTTAGAAATTGAAGAAATAGACTCTAACAACAGTTTATTACGTGGGTTATTTGGACCAAACCCAACTGTTTGGACCATGTTTATGTTTTTTCATTTTATTGTTGGTGGCCTTTTTCTTGGATTTGGCGTTTGGGGATACACCAATTGGGCTTTAAAAACAAGTTATGCTGTACAATTAAGTGTCATGTTTCTTATGATTCTTATTTGGGTTGCTTTGTATGTTATTGGCCAGATGGGAAAAAAGACAGGCAAAGACGGCATGCATTTATTACATGGGTTTATGAAAGACACCTTAAGAGATTAGATTTAAGGTATAAATCAATATTCCGAATTTCAATGTTCAGTTCCAAAACACTTCACACCTAATACCTCACACCTTTTTATACTAATTGTAACCAAAACGTTTTAACTGCTTTTGGTCGTTTCTCCAGTTTTTATTGACTTTTACATAAAGTTCTAAATGGACTTGTTTACCAAAGAATTTCTCTAAATCTTTTCTAGCTTCAACACCAACACGTTTTAGTGCAGAACCTTTATGTCCAATAATAATTCCTTTTTGGGTTTCGCGTTCTACCATAATTACCGAACGCATTCTAATAATTTCTTCTTCCTCAAAAAATTCTTCGGTATCAATTTCTACAGAATAAGGGATTTCCTTTTTGTAGTGTATTAATATTTTCTCTCGGATCGTTTCGTTTACAAAAAACCGTTCTGGTTTATCTGTTAATTGATCTTTAGGGTAAAATGGAGGTGAGTCTGGAAGTAACTCAATAATTCTATTAAAAACTTCTTTTACTTGAAACCCTTCTAAAGCCGAAATAGCATATATTTCTGCATTTGGCACTTTTGCAGCCCAACTTTGCACTTGCTCTTCAAGCTGGTCTTGATCGGATTTATCAATTTTATTTAGGAGTAATAAAACCGGAATTTTAGAACTGGTTATCTTATTAAAAAAAGCTTCGTCTTTTAATTCCTTCTCGCCAATTTCAACCATGTATATTAGCACATCAGCATCATCGAAAGCCGATTTAACAAAACCCATCATCGATTCTTGCAACTGATAAGCTGGTTTAATAATCCCAGGTGTATCAGATAATATCATCTGAAAATCTTCACCATTAACTATTCCCAAGATTCTATGTCTGGTTGTCTGTGCTTTGGAGGTGATAATTGATAGCTTTTCACCAACAAAAGCGTTCATTAATGTCGATTTTCCAACGTTTGGATTTCCTATAATATTTACAAAACCTGCTTTATGCATCATGATAATTTAATATGGCAAAGATAGTTTTAAAAATTTTAAACATTCTATTATCTAAGCAAGTAATCTATATTGAAGCATCGAAGCCTTCTTTTTGCATTAATTAGCTCTTTTAAGTTTCGCAACTTTTTAATTAATTAAGTTTATTGTTTATTTTTTTTAATACTTTAGTCCTAGAATTCAAAACCTTAATTTAAGCGCTATTTAAGTGACGAACAAATCAATTTTATTACTTTTTTTTGTTGCATGCATTGGCTTTATGCCTACTTTAACTTTTGCACAAGACACTAAATTAGACTCTACAGATTACGGTAATCAAACTCCTTTTAGAAAAGGTAGATGGCTAACAGGACTTTCTGGGGCTATTGGCTCTGGGTCTTTTGAAAACACAAAAACCGATAATAAATCCATAAGCAATTGGTACCGATTTGAAATTGCCACAGGAACATTTCTAATAGACCGCTTAAACTTAGGCTTATCGGTCAACATGGAACGTAGCAATGAGGAAAATGAAAATGAAGAAAACACCTCCGAAACATTTTTTGTAGGCCCTAAAGGAACTTACTATTTGTCTCCCAGCAGTATTGGCTCCGTGTTTTTTAGTTTATCTCCAGGTTACGCGCTATATAGAGAAACCCTGGGAGGTCTGGAAGATGAAATTTACGTTGAAAATATAAATAAGGGCGGTGGATTTGGTTTTCTTTCTACGTTTGGTTTTTCTTATGTGATTCAAGATCGAATTGTTTTTGATTTAGGTCTTAATTACAATGTGTATTGGCTAAATTTAAATCAAGGAACTAGCGTTAATCAAAATTCAAACAATGTGACTTACGAACTAAGTAACATTTCTTTTTCTTTTGGTTTTAAAATATTAATAGACTCGAAACCTCTATAATGAAAAAACTAATTCTCCTCATATTAATTAGTCTCTTTCTAATACCTGACAGTTATAGTCAGACCAAGGAAGACGTTATAAAATCTGATACTCTTAATAAGGGTAAGAAATTTCAGTTTGTGGCTATTCCCATTATTTTTTATACCCCAGAAACAAGTTTTGGATTTGGTGCTGGCGCGCAAATATTTTTATTAAAAGAGAAAAATATATATAACGACCGCGTCTCAAATATTTTTGTAGACTTTATTATGACATCTAATAAGCAATTTATTGTTGATGTGATTCCTCAAATTTATTTTGGTCAAGGTAATTATTTTCTTGACATGAGTTTTAAGTGGAAGATTTTTCCGAATAACTTTTGGGGAATTGGTAATACCACTCCAAACAGCAATGAGGAATCTTATGATATGACCTCTTACATTACAAAAGTAAGTTTTCTAAAAAGGTTGCCTCCCGATTTAAATTTTGGCTTCGAATACATTTATGAAAATCACGATGTTACAAAGGTTCAAGAAGGTGGTCTTTTAGCTTCCGGAGAAATTCCTGGTAGCGATGGTGCCATAATAAGTGGTTTTGGTGCCATTTTTAATTTAGATTCTAGAAATAATGTGGGATCACCTACTGCGGGACATTTACTTAAAATAAATGCCCAATTTTCAAGTGAACTTTTTGGAGCCACTCAGAATTATAACAAGTTTATTGCCGATTTACGCACCTACCAGAAAATAAGCAAACATAGTATTGTTGCCCTTCAACTTTATTACGAAGGAAATTATGGCACGGCTCCGTTTCAAGGGTTGGCTTGGTATGGTGGAGGCAATAGAGCACGGGGCTATTACCAAGGTCGTTTTATAGATAACAGTCTATATCTCTTTCAGGCAGAATATAGATATCGCTTTAAACCAAGATGGGCATTAGCTGGGTTTGGTCTTTTTGGAAAAGTAGCAAGCGATTTTAAAGAACTCGCTAATTTTAACGAACTAAAACCTAGTGCCGGCGGAGGTTTAAGATATAAGATTTTAAAGACTCAGGATACTTGGGTAAGACTCGATGCGGCTATTGGGATTGATGGCAGTAGTGGTATTTATTTTGGTGTGAATGAAGCATTTTAGAAAAGTATTTATTTTTTTGTTTAACTTTAAGTAAAGCTCAATACTAAATTTGAGAATATGAGAACCCGAAAATTTAGCGATTTGAAAGTCTATTAGTCATATTCTAAAACGTTAGCCATTTAAACGCTTTCAAAATTTATATGAAAAGAACCTTAGTTAAGTTTAGAAATAGTGCCTTTCGAAATTATATTAGAAAGCACGGAAAGTATGCTCCCCTTATTTTTTTTATAGGAGGGTTTATTTTCGATACATTAACACTTGGTCGCATTGATCGCTTGTATGATTTAATTGTCTTGTGCTTACACATGAGCCTATTGACTATCACACTTTTTCTCTATAATTTAGCTGATGACGGGAAGTGGAAAAATACCTTTCTTGAGCGCTATCAGACATATTTCCCTTTAGCCATTCAGTTTTTCTTTGGTGGACTCTCAAGTGCATTTGTTATTTATTTCTCAAGAAGTGTTTCTTTATCAAGAACCTTTTCATTCTTTATCATCCTACTTGCATTACTTTTCGCAAACGAGTTTCTTAAAAAAAGAATCTCAAATAAATACTTACAATTTAGTGTCTATTTCTTTATAAGCTTCACATTTTTCACTTTCATAATCCCAGTATTCATTAAATTAATGAATACGAATGTTTTTATTATTTCAGGATTAATTAGTTTAATTTTTACGCTTATATTAATAACTATCATTTATAATTTAAGTCCAAGTACGCGTGCTGAAATTCGTATTGGAAAACTTTTGGGTTTGGTATTTTCAATATACGCAATCATTAATTTATTTTATTTTTTCAAACTCATTCCGCCTGTCCCACTTGCTTTAGAGAATGGCATCGTTGCTCACAATATTAAAGTGGAAAACAATAATTATATTATCACGTATGAAAGGGATGAATGGTATGTGTTTTGGAGAAAGCATAGATTAAAATACCTTTACGAACCAGGTGAAAATGTTTATGTTTTTGCATCCATATTTGCTCCTACCGACATAGAGAAATCAATTTTTCATCGTTGGGAATGGTACAACGATGAAACAGAAGAATGGGAAATTGTAGAGGATATAGGCTATGAAATTTCGGGTGGCAGAAATGGAGGTTTTCGTGGCCATACATTCAAAAGTAATGTAAAGGAAGGTTTATGGAAGGTAGAAGTGATAACTGAAGAAGAATTAGTAATAGGTGTCATTGACTTTGAAATTATTGTCAACAATTCCCTTAATCCTGTTAGGGTAATTGACAAAAAATTCTGACATAAAAAAGGCTACCTCAAAAGGAACACCTACTTATTAATTAAGCCTTAAAATTGAAATTGAAAGATAGGCATTGATCAGTTTTATATAATTCTGATTAATTAGCTTAGAAAATAATATTAAATTTGAATATATAAAAAATTATAATCTAATAAAAATGAAAAAGTTAGCACTAAGTCTATTAGCATTTTTGGCTATTTTAGCCCACGTTTTTTCGCAAGAAATTCTTTGGCCAAAAGAGTTATCCCAAGGAGACTCCACATTATCCGCTTACCAACCACAAGTTGAAAGTTGGGACAATCATGAGATTTTAGATTTTAGAATGGCATTTAAACTTTCACCTTCTGGTGGAAAAGATATTGTTGGTGTCGTTTATTTAAATGCAGCAACCGATGTCAATACAATAACTCACGAAGTTTTAATAAAAGACATGCAATTTATTAAGGCAGATTTCCCTTCAATGAGCGCAGATTCTGTTCAAATAATGTCTAAAGTGGTACGTGAATTTATGACCCCTGATAAAACCTTAAACATTTCTTTAGAACAAATTGTTGCGAGCACCCCTAAAACAGCGCCAAAGAAAACTGTTGATGTAAATAATACACCTCCAGTTATTTTATACAGTTATAAGCCTACGGTTTTACTTCAATTAGACGGAGAAGCTGTAAAATCGCCTGTAACCTCATCTAATAAAACATTAGAGTATGTTATAAATTCTAATTTTCCTTTATTTTTTGATTCTACAAGTTCCTCATATTTTGTTTATGATGGTTTAGAATGGCAAAAAAGCTCCGCTGTTAATGGCCCGTGGACATTCACTAATAACTTACCAAACTCTTTAGACACACTTTCAAACAATTCAAACTGGTCACATCTAAAAGATGCCCTTCCTCCTGTTTCTAAAGCGAATAAAAAAATACCTCAAATTTTTTACTCAGATAAAACGGCTGTCCTTATTTTATTTGAAGGCACTCCGGTTTATTCAGAAATTCAGGAAACCACTTTAAAATATGCTACGAACACTGATAGTGATGTGTTTTTTAGTAGCACAACAAACAATTACTATTATTTAGCCTCAGGACGTTGGTTTAGTGCTTCAAATTTGGAAGGACCTTGGACTTATGCTTCTAATAACTTACCTAAAGATTTTTCAAATATTCCTACAACAAGTCCAGCGGCATCCATTTTAGCTCATGTTCCAGGAACAGATGAAGCTGCAGATGCCATTATGATTGCTGAAATCCCAACAAAAATTCAGATAAATGGTGTTGAAGCTGCAAGCAAGCTAGACATTAAATACTCTGGGAAGCCAGAATTTAAGGCTATTGATGATACAGAATTAGAATATGCCGTAAATACAACCGATAAAGTTATTGAAGTATCCAACGAATCTTATTATGCATGTGTCGATGGTGTTTGGTTTGATTCTACAACAGCAGAAGGACCTTGGCAGGCGGCAGCTACTATACCACAAGCCATTTATGAGATGCCTGCAAATTCTCCAGTGTATAATGTGACTTATGTAACTCAAACAGTTTCTCCTGACGGTATGGTTAATTCAAGTTATACTGCAGGATATGAAGGCGTTTATGTTACAAATACAGGTGTTGGCGCTGTAGTGATGTATGGATCTGGGTACTATTATCCACCTTATTATTATTATCCTCCAATGGGTTACCCTTTATATTTTGGTTTAGCAATGACTTATGGTTGTTATGCTTATCATCCGTATTATTATGGAGGTGTAGCTTATCACTCTTCATATAATTCTGTTACTGGGGCTTATGGTCATGGGGTAACAGCATACGGTCCTTATGGCAGTGCATCAGCTGGTAGAGGTTATAATCCTTCAACAGGAACTTATTCAAGAGGAGCATCAGCAACAAATGGCGCGTATTCCAGAGGCGCTGGACAAGCATACAATCCTTACACTGGAGCTAGCGCAGGAACACGACAATTTTCAAATCCTAATGGAACAGCAGGTGCTAGTAGAATTACTTCAGGAGATGGTAAAACGGCATATACTGGACATATAACGTCTAACTCTGGTGCGGAAGTGGCAGGAAAAGTTGGAGGCGTTGGTTCTGCGAGAGTTGGAGAAAGTGCTAGTGGAGATATGTACGCTTCTAAAAATGGTAATGTATATCAGAAATCTGCAAATGGCTGGGAAAATTCTAATATGAACGGCGATAATTTTGATAAAAACAACTCTAGCGATCATCAGTTTGATGGTGATAACGGCGGAAATAATTTGTCTGGGAATAGAAGTGAATCATCGCAAATGAATGATTTGGACAATGAATTTCAAAACAGACAAAGAGGCGCTACCCAAGCTCAACAATTTGGAGGAAGATCTGGATTTAGCGGAAGCTATGGCGGTGGCGGTGGCTTTGGCGGTAGTTTTGGTGGCGGAAGAGGCTTTGGTGGCGGTGGCGGTTTTGGAGGTAGAAGATAACCTCTTTTAAACCAGCTCTACAATCTTCACATAAATTCAATAAAAAAAGCTCCACTAAAAGGTGGAGCTTTTCATTAATATAGATTTAAAAAAACTATTTAACTACTAGCTTTTTTATAGTTCTATTATTAGCACCATTCAATTCCAAGATATAAATACCAGAATTCAATTCAAGATACATCTCATTAGTACCTGGCTGAAGTTTTTTCTCCATGATTAATTTCCCATCAATGCTGTATACATTCATTGTTTCAAACAAAGTATTGTTGGACAAATATAATTGTCCGTTAGTAGGATTAGGATAAATTGACACGGCGTTTAATTGCGATTCCTCAACACTTAAGAACCCACAATTAACTGGATCGAAGGTTACCAAACCTAATGAGCCAATATCGTTTTGATGTACAATTACTGCTTCAGCATCTGCTAGCGTGTTTGGCAAATTGTCTTCATCCCAACAATTATTCATCGCCATTATTGGATTAGGAGTATTGTTGTAAAGCGCATAAATAACGCCTCCGTTACCATTGTTAGAAAAAGCGTTTTGCCCAACATTATCAGCACCATCACCTAAATTGATAGATGCCTCGCCAATAACGGTAATTCCCCATAGATTACCACTTATTTGGTTACCACTTGCAATAACTTCCATTCCTGCTGAAGACGTATTTAAAGAAATACCACTTCCTCCTAAATTAGGACTTCCTTGGGTGTTATTATCTTCTATTGTATTATTTCTAATATAAGCAAACGAATTGTTTCCTAAAATTGTAAGACCATAACGGTTGTCAATAATGATATTATCGTCAATAACTGCGTTGATATTTCCAGCTACAAAATTAGATATAGCAATACCTCCTACCATATTCAAAGCACGATCACCCTTAATGGTATTTTGAATAATTTGTATAGGTTCTTCCACCATGGTCGACCCTATGTTAATTTGAGGTCGGTTAGAATTTTCTTGATTGTTCCCTTCAATATAATTATTAAAAATGTAAGGAGACACAGCACTATTGGCAGCAGAACTAATGGCTGCTGTTTGATTAAAGCTAATAGTATTATTAGTAATTTGCGCCATCCCTCTGGAAAGTGAAATAACACCACTAGTAGCTACACCAGACACATTATTAGTAACCACACAATTGTTAATGGTAAACGTTTCCGTTAGAACGCGTAAGCCACCTCCATATTCTATAGTAGAATTTTGAATGTTGATTTCTGAGAACTCTTCAAAACGAAAACCTTCAAAAGGAGCATTTATATCAATAGCTGTAAAAATAACATTATCTGCATCTACGTTAAAAGTTCCAAAAACGGTAATCAAAATATCTGCCCCAATTTCTAAAGTCAAATCAGAATCAATTAGTAAAATATCTGTTTCAGAAATTGTAAGATTCCCTACTAAAGTATAAGTGTTTCCTGTAACTGATATAGTAGATGGGCTTTCCATAACAAGGTCATCCAAAGAATAAGTTAAACCAGTATCTGGTGTCGTGTAATCTTGCGCCGAAAGTATCCCAAAGACACAAATGGTTGCAAAGAAATTAAGTAATAGTTTTTTCATAAAATTGTAGTTTTTAAATTTCTATAAAATTAGAAAATATTGATAGCAATGACTGTTAAAAATTTTTTTTTCACTAGAATACGAAAGGTAATCCACTGTTGTTACTTATATAATAATAGAGGAAGAATGTTCAAACTAATTTATTCTGAACGAAGTACAAAGGTATAAATGAATCTAAAAAACTATATTAAAATTATTTTTTACCTTTCTTACTTATCATATTGGCCAAATAATTGGCGTCTTTCGAGACCCCTCCTAATGTTGCCGATCCACGGGTAAACATCCATGGCAAGCCAATAAAGTACAACCCTTTAATATTACTAACCCCTCTATAATTTTTAGGATAACTATCTGCATCCAATTCCAAACCTTCTATCCAACTAAAATTTGGACGATACCCAGTTGCCCACACAATATTTTTAATGGTAGTTATTTTTTTAGTTTCAAAAATAATCTTGTCGTTTAAGGCATCTTTTGTTCTTCCTACAGGAATGACGTTGGTTCTAGAAAGAATTTCCTTAACATCTGTTCCAATAACTGGTTGCGTAGAAGAATTAATTTTTTTCCCTATCCAACTATACTTGCTATAGCTTAAAAACCCGACCAATGTAAACCACCACCATAATGTTTTTCCTAAAAAATTCTGAGGTAAAGATTTTACATCGGTATCTCCAGAGAAATAGACCGTTCTAGATGCGTCTTTGGAAATTTCGTTCAAAATTTGATATCCAGAATCGCCACCCCCAACTACCAACGCATCTCCTTCCTGTAATTGATGCACACCTTTATAATAATTACTGTGCATTTGAAGTATCTCTGCTGATGCTTTAGTATGACAAGGCGGTGTATAAGGAATATGAAATGGTCCTGTAGCTACAATAACATTTTTGGTTTTAATTTCGCCATTTTTATGACTAACATAAAAACCTTTTTCTGCTTTGCGTACCGATGTAACTAAGGTGTTTAATTGCACAGGAATTTCAAATGTATCGACATACAATTTAAAATAATTGGCAACCTCTATTTTAGTTGGATAATGTCCTTTGGGAGCATCAAATTTCAGGCCTGGAAGATGATTGTATTCTGTTGGAGTAAACAGTTTTAAAGAATCCCATCTATTCAACCAGGAAGCACCAATTTCTTCTTCGCCATCAACAACTATAAACTTTTTATTCATTATTTTCAAATGATAAGCCATAGCTAACCCTGCTTGCGCACCACCAATCACCACATAATCCAACATCTTTTTCTTAATTAGAATTCTTTACAAAAATAGCCACAAAAGGAAGAACAATCAGTGTTTATATTAATTTAAAAGCTTTTTTCATTCTAAACTTCACTAATCTTATTGAACATAAACCTGAGAATTAAATTGCCAGTAGCAACTATAAATTAGATTTCAAAATAGGATAAACTTTTACCCAAATAACAGATGTTCATTTTTTATTATGAAAATTACTATATTTAGAGCACGCTCATTTTTAAAGTAACTTCGGAATAAGTTAAGCATGAGAGTATAATTTGAAAAAAAATATTATCCAAAAAATCATAAATAAATCCTATGGAACTCTTCAAGAAAATAAAACAAATTACCCATTTAATGAAACAAATAGATTTCAAAGAATTGGGAGAAATTTCAGAAAAAATAGATTTACCTAAAATCATGAAATCCGTAGGTGAATTAGACGATAATCAACTTAAAGGCTTAATGAAAATGCTTACTGAAAAAGCAAAAAAAGGACAGCACAAGTTACCTCCCATCGATGGTGACTTTTATGATTACGATTTAAAATTAAGTCAAGAACAACGAGATATTCAAATGAAAGTTCGTGGCTTTATGGAAACTGAAATTGATCCAATTGCAAATCATTATTGGAATAAAGCAGAATTTCCAATGGAAATCATTCCAAAAATGGCTGCCTTAAATATTTGTGGTGTGGCTTACGAAGGATATGGTTGTCCTAATCTACCTTTTCTTATGGAAGGTATTATTGCTGAAGAATTAGCACGTGTTGATGTTTCCATTTCCACCTTTTTCGGGGTTCATAGCGGCCTTGCCATGGGCTCAATATACCTTTGCGGCAGTGAAGAACAAAAACAAGAATGGCTTCCAAAAATGCAAAAAATGGAAGCTATTGGAGCCTTTGGTCTAACCGAACCTAATGTAGGTAGTGGCGTTGCAGGTGGCATGGAAACCACCTGTCAGAAAGTTGGTGATGAATGGATTTTAAACGGACAAAAAAAATGGATAGGTAACGCTACTTTTGCAGATGTTATTATTATTTGGGCTAGAGATGTAGATGACAACCAAGCTAAAGGATTCCTAATGCGAAAAGGAAATCCTGGTTATAAAGCAGAAAAAATTGAAAATAAAATGGCTTTACGGACGGTACAAAATGCTCTGATTACCATAACCGATTGTAAAATACCTGAAGGAGACCGATTGCAAAAAGCAAATTCTTTTAGAGATACAGCCAAAGTTTTACGAATGACGCGTGCTGGTGTTGCTTGGCAAGCATTAGGCTGTGCCAGAGGCGCTTATGAGAGTGCTTTAAAATACACTAAAAAGCGTGAACAGTTTGGAAAGCCTATTGCAAAGTTTCAGCTCATTCAAAATCATTTGGTGGAAATGCTTGCAAATCTTACAGCTATGAAAGCCATGGTTTTTCGTCTTTCAGAATTACAAGATCAAGGATTATTAACTGATGAACATGCTTCGCTAGCTAAAGTATTTTGCTCCATGCGTACCAGAGATGTGGTAAGTCGTGCGCGTGAAGTTATGGGTGGTAACGGTATTTTATTAGAATATGATGTGGCTCGTTTTGTTGCAGATGCAGAAGCTATTTATTCTTATGAAGGCACTAAAGAGATCAACTCATTAATTGTAGGTAGAGCCATTACTGGTTATAGCGCGTTTGTTTAAACAGGTAATTAATATTCTGAGACAACTGATAGCCAAATAATTAAAAAGTGTTCTCAAAACAATTTAAGCTTTAAGAATAAATGCAATTAATTTATATAAAAAAATAATAATCCTTTTATCTTTAGGCTTTAAAATATCCAAAATGTTTCATCTCAACATCGGGCTGAAGAATCGATTCATTCTTCAGTCTCATATCATTTTTAGAATGGAACATTTGCGAAATATTAACGCTATTCATGAATAACAATTCCATATTTAAAAGTCAACCTAATTTTCGCGATTTAGGTGGCGTACATACTAAATCAGGTCAAAAAGTAAAGGAAAACAGTATATTTCGATCGAGTTTTTTAGGAAAGATGGACGAAAATGAATTGTTCATATTAAAAGATTTAAATGTAGGAGAAATTCTTGACTTAAGAACCTCGCAGGAAATTGACCTTATTGGAAAAGGAGATTATCCAGAAAGTATCAACTATCAGAACATTCCTCTAAACGCTGGAAACATTACCAAATCTCTGATTCCCATATTTACAAAAGGAGAATTTCATTTATTAGATTCCAACATCTTGGAACAAATCTATTTCGATCTTATCACAAAATTCACAACGGAATTAGCTTCTATTTACAGAGAAATCCTCAATGCCAATAATGGAATTATTTACCACTGCAGTCATGGTAAAGATAGAACTGGAATTATAAGTGCTTTACTCCTAGACTTTTTTGAAGTAGACAGAAAACACATTTATTCAGACTACCTAATGTCAAATGAATTCTTAAAAAAATCCAATGACTACCAACTTCAAATGATTAAGGATAATTTTTCCAAACAATTTAATAGAGAAGTTTCCGAAGAGGAATTTGCTCCTGTAAAATCACTTTTCTATGTCCATGAAGGTATATTGAAAAACATTTTTGAATATATAGATAAAACACATGGCTCAGTAAGAAATTATTTCCAAAGTGAATTAGGGCTCAATGAAGAAGAAATTGAATTATTAAAATCAAAATATTTAGAATAAGATGTTTACAGGATTTAAATATAAAATGATTAAAAAGAAACTTTTAAAGAGAGATATAGAACTCATCCCTTTAGAAGAAATAGAACAAAAACACAAAGATCCTTCGCAAGAATTATTTAATGATTCCTCTTATTTTAACGGAATTTCGGATGATGGTTCTTACTTTTTTGTAAGACAAAGTTTTAGAACCACCAGAGGAAATGAATTCTGGCTAGAAGTCTTTTTTCCAGATTTAGGCTTGTTACGTTTAAAGCAACATCCAGGCGAGGAAGGTGAAGGATTTCAATTAGGTGCCTTACGTTTTGACCCTGTAAAATTAGGAACTGAGTGGAACGTTTCCTTTCAAGGGGAAATGGATTTGGATGGCACTTCAAAAAAAGTCAAAATTGATTTACATTTTACGGCAGAAACACCAATTATAGATTTTCAGAATGCTATGATTGTAGATGCTACTGCAAAAGCAATTGCCAAAGCCAAATGGTCGAGATCGTTTTTTGAAAAACTAAAAGATTCTAAAAAGCAACATTTTGAACAAGGTGGCCGTATAAAAGGAACGATAGAAATTGAGGGAGATTCAAGACCAGTCGATTTCTCTTCTATGCGTGACCATAGTTGGGGAATTCGTAAATGGGGTGGATGGAAACGTCATGTTTGGATGTGTGGCATGATGGAAAATAAACAGTGCTTTAACGTTGCCATGGTTCAATATGATTATATGGGACAATTATCTGCTGGCTTCGTCACAGAGGGAGAACAAATCCATTATTTAAGAGAATTTCCAACCATTGAAGAGTTTGCTAGTAATCCGCTATTTCCCGATACCTTAGACCTTAAATTTAAATATTCCGATGGAAAAGAATATCATTTAATATGCGATCGCAAAGCATTTGTCCCTTATAATATGGACGACGAATATCATATTAATGAAGGTGTTTCTTTTGGAACGCTAAATGGAATTCCAATAAAAATGGTTACAGAATTTGGATTCAACCCGTCTCACTATGATATATAAATTTAATGAAATAAAAGGCGATCTTCCTATTGGAGGAAAGGCTAAAGGTCTAGGTTTATTACATCAAAAAGGCTTTACAATCCCTCAGTTTTTAGTGATTACACTTGAAGGTCGCGATTCTTTTTTCGAAAATCCTGAAGCTCATTATTCATGGATGTCGGAGGCAAATAAAGCGGTTCGATCTAGTGGTTTACGAGAAGATGGAGAAAATCAATCTTTCGCAGGTCAATTTGAATCTTATCTAAATCTAAAAAGTTCTACAGAAATCGTTCAAGCCGTAAAAGATTGTATTGCTTCTGGAGAAACTGATCGTGTTAAAACATATGATTCAGACCTTCAAAAAGAGAATCATGTGGCCGTTATTATTCAAGAAATGATAGATGCCAAATATGCAGGTGTCGCGTTTTCTGCAGATCCCGTATCCGGAAGAAGAGATTTGTCCATTATCAATATTGTTGAAGGATTAGGAGATAAATTAGTTGATGGAAAAGCAGAACCTGAACAGATTGAAATTAATAAGTACGCAAAGAAAGATTTTGATTTTAAATCAAAATTGGCTTCAAAAGCTATTCTTCAAGAGCTAAACGAGGGCTTAATTCAACTTAAAAATGAATTGGGGCATGAAGTCGATGTGGAATGGGCTGTAGACCAAAACGATAAACTGTATTGGTTGCAAGTTAGACCCATTACAACACTTTCAAACGTACATCCCAATGAGTTAGACTCCAAGCTAGCTAATGATGACGAGATTTTAACAAGAGCAAATATTGGCGAAATGATGCCTGGCCATTTAACGCCGCTTTCATTATCTACCTTTGGAAAAGCAATTGAATATGGCATTCAAGACTTTTACATGCAATGTGGAGTTCAAAAGAAAATTATTGATGAACATCTAAACATCAAATACTTTTACAATCATGGTTTTATAAGTTTAACTGGGCTTTATGCCATTTCCGATTACATACTATTACCAAAGAATGAATACATAGAATACAGTATTCTAGGTAGAGAATTAGATAAGAAATCTCCAGGAAACCCGAAAGGTAAATTCACCCAAATTAGAAATCAGGTGAAGCAGTTTCGTTATTTTGGGAAAGCTAAAAAAAGATTAAAAAAATTACAGGAGATGTGTGAAGACATCCATCAACCTGAGAATTTGAATATTGAAGAATTGTATGGTTGGGTTGATGGTCAATTACACAATCTAAACCTAGCTTATAGTTATCATTATTGTACCTCAGGGAAATCTGGAAGTCAATATTCTGCACTAATAAGTGTGATTAGTGGTGGACCAAAACCAAGCCCAGAAAGCAATACTTATGCGTCTCATTTTTTAGGAAATATTGAAGGTATAGTTGGCGCAGATTCTATTCAGCAACTTAAAAATCTTGCAAAAGAGATTTCAATGGTTATTCCTAATATTGAAAATATAGATGATGCTACTTTACTAAACACAATACAAACGAACCAAGGAACACTTGGGGAAACTTATAAGAAATTTATTCAAGAACATGGACACAGATGTGTTCGAGAAGCTGAAATGGCCGAAAAAGATTGGTCTCAGGAACCTATGAAATTAATTCCTGTCTTAAGAAACATTGTAAAAACTGGCCAGTTTGAAACTCATATAAAAGCATTTGATATGGAAGACGCCTTATCAAAACTTCCTAAGATGAAAAGCGTCAATAAGCTTATTATTAAAAAATTAGCAAATACAACAAGAGAGGCTATTGCTATGCGAGAGATGAGTAAATCGTCTGCCATCAAATTTCAACAGAAATTAAAATTTGCTTATTTAGATTTAGCTGAAAAATTAAAAGAGAAAGGATTTATTACCGATGACGCAGATTTGTTCTACCTAACTCATAAAGAAATTGGGTTGCTTATAGATGAAAAGTTAGATCATGCTTCACGATTAATAACTGATCGTAAACGACTGAATCATGTTTACGCCAAAATGAATTTCAGTGAAGTTTATTATGGTCATCCATATCCTGTAAACAGCCAATCTTCTGAAGGCACAAACCAAGGAACCGTTGTTAGTCAAGGACAGGTTACCGGTAAAATAAAAGTCGTACGAAGTCTAGAAGAAGCCGATAAGCTTGAAAAAGGAGACATCATGGTTTGCCAATACACAGATATTGGATGGTCGCCTTATTTCGCTATTATTGGAGGCATTATTACAGAAATTGGGTCTCCTTTAAGTCATGGCGCCGTGGTAGCCAGAGAATATGGCATTCCTGCCATTGTAAATATGCATGGAGCTATGGAGAAATTCACAGATAATGAAACCGTAGAAATCAATACAGATTTGGAAGAATTTATTAAAAAGATTTAAATTTTATTTTCCTAATTAACTTAGGTTAGGTGTTGAAAACCAATAAACTAACTTGTAGCCACAATTATGTTTGCTCAATTTAATACGTTCATTAAATGAGCAAAAATCTCTATTATTTGGATTAACAGGATATCCAGTCCATTACTAACTTTACTACTTATAAAAACTAAGGAAAGTAATGGATCATAAAATGGAAAAACTTAGCTTAGCTATAATTGGCTCTGGCGCAACCGCTCTTTATTCTCTTAAACATATTTTGGACCATTCAGATGTGTTAAAGCACCAATTCACCCATATTTCTATCTTTGAAAAAGGCGCTAAAATGGGTTATGGAATGCCATATAATCCAGTTACTACTGATAAATACAATTTATCCAATATTTCGTCGGAAGAAATCCCTATGTTATTTCAAACATTTGCCGATTGGCTTCGAAACCAAAATAAAGAAGACTTAAAAAAATGGCATATAACTAGTTTACCCATTCAAGATTCTGAAGTTTATAGTCGTATAGCCTTGGGCGAATATTTTCATGCACAATTTCATGTATTAATAGATAAACTTAGAAAAATAGGTTTTCAGGTGGATACATTTGTTAATCAGGAGATAATTGATATCCGAGTAAAAAATAAAACAACTATAGAACTTATTGGAAATAAAACTAAATTCAATGTTTCAAAAGTTGTAATAGCCACAGGACATCATTTACAAACTAAAGATAAGCCAGAATCTGGTTATTATGAAACGCCATGGCCCATACATAAAATTATACCCAAAAAAAACCAATACTATAATTTCGAAATAGGGATTTTAGGAGCTTCTTTAAGTGCTTTTGATGTGGTTACTTCTTTAGCCCATAGACATGGAAAATTCACTAAAACTAACAATGGTTTAAAATTTCAACTTCACAAAAATTCCGAAAACTTTAGAATGACTTTACATGCCGCAGAAGGTTGGCTGCCACATTTACAATATGAACAAGTTGAGCCATTTCGTGAAATATACAGGCATGCTACTCGCGAGAAAATCCTTTCGCTTCGCAATGACAGTGGCTATTTAAGAATTGATACGTTTTTTAATAACATATGCAAACCAGCATTGCAAAAAGCTTTTAAGAAAGACAAGAATAACAAAATGGCAAAAATGCTATCCGAATCTCATTTGGACTTTAAAGAATTTATAAATATCATGGCCGAAAATCATGAATATATAAATTCGTTTCAAGGCATGAAAAAAGAAATGATTCCAGCTAAAGACTCTGTTGAAAACAATAATCCGATTCATTGGATGGAAACTTTAGACGATTTAATGTACTGTTTAAATTTTCATGCTGAAATGATGCCTGCAGAAGACCATTTATTTTTCAAAAAAGAGATAAAACCGTTTTTAATGAATGTTATTGCGGCATTACCCTTAAGTTCCGCAAAAATTCTTTTAGCACTCTATGATGCGGAAGTCGTGGATTTAATTCCTGGAAAAGTTGAGATTCTTCAAGATTCAAATTCGAAAGAAATGACAAAAATTAAAATTTCTACAGCAGATGAGACCAAACTAAAATCATACAATTTATTTATCAACTGTTCCGGCAGCGATCAGGTAGAAATTGAAAATTATCTATTTAAATCTTTGGTTACATCTGGAATGGTAAGGAAGGCACAAAGCAAATTTGCAACAGTAAAAAACATATCCCAAATAGACACCTCTGTAAACCTCAGTACTGTATTCTCTAATAATAATGAGCTGTTTTTAAACATTGGAGGCATAGACATTGATAGTGCCTATCATATTATTGGAACCAATGGCGAAACTACTTCTAGAATTCAAGATCTCTCATTTCCACATACTTTTGGTTGCAGGCCTTACTCCTATGGTTTACAAGCTTGTTATGCTACAAGTGCTATCGTTGTCGATTCGTGGTTAACATTGGAACCTAACACGAATCAAGTTAAAACCATAAATGAAATTTCCAATATTTATGTGAAGGATGAAGATTTATAAGACGAGTTGGTAAACTCGAAATATTCATAAAAAAAACTTCGCTATCAATCTAACTAAGTTCTAAATAATAAACTTTTATTAATACAGCCATAAAAAAACCTAAATGCGTTAATTAAAAATACTGACCATCAGTAAATTAGATTCAAATTTTGAAAACATCAATTAAATTCTAATATTTTAATTCCATGGCCAACAAGAACACACCAGAGAATCAGAAAACCAAAGATCTTAAGCAATTTGAAAAAGATGCCACAGATAAGGTTATGACCACTAATCAAGGATTAAAAGTAAATGATACTAATAATTCTTTAAAGGCTGGAGAAAGAGGCTCTACCCTATTGGAAGACTTTTTACTTCGAGAAAAAATAACTCATTTTGATCATGAACGCATTCCAGAACGCATTGTTCATGCTAGGGGAAGTGGTGCGCATGGGTATTTTGAATTATATGAAAGCATTGAAAAATATAGCAAAGCCGGCATTTTTACAGACATTAACAGAAAAACACCTGTATTCGTTAGATTTTCAACGGTTGCTGGCTCCAAAGGATCGCCAGATTTAGCGAGAGATGTTCGCGGTTTTGCAGTAAAATTTTATACGCAAGAAGGCACTTGGGATTTAGTTGGAAACAATATGCCTGTTTTTTTTATTCAAGATGCCATGAAGTTTCCAGATTTAGTACACGCTGTAAAACCAGAACCTAATAAGGAAATCCCACAAGCGGCCTCAGCCCACGACACTTTTTACGATTTTGTATCTCATACAACCGAAACCCTTCACAATCAGATTTGGGCCATGAGCGATCGCGCAATTCCACGTAGTTTACGTATGATGGAAGGATTCGGAATTCACACCTTCAGATTGATTAATGACAAAGGCGAATCTCATTTTGTAAAATTCCATTGGAAACCAAAATTAGGGGTACATTCTGTTACTTGGGACGAAGCTGTTAAAATAAATGGTGCAGATTCAGATTTTCACAGACGTGATTTATGGGATGCTATCGATGCCGGACACTATCCTGAATGGGAATTTGGAATACAAGTCGTTGCACAAGAGGACGAACACAAATTTGAATTTGATTTATTGGATCCTACCAAACTTATTCCAGAAGAAATCGTTCCTGTTCAGATAATTGGAAAAATGACATTGAACAGAAATCCAGAAAACTTTTTTGCCGAAACAGAGCAGGTCGCTTTCCTTCCAGGGCATATAGTTCCTGGAATTGATTTCACCAATGATCCTTTACTACAAGGTCGTTTATTTTCTTATAGAGACACACAATTATCTAGATTAGGAAGTCCAAATTTTCATCAAATCCCTATTAACAGACCTGTTGGAGAAGTACATAACAACCAGAGAGATGGACACATGCAAATGGATATTCCTAAAGGACAGACGGCTTATTTCCCAAATTCTATAGGTGGCGGATGTCCTCATTTAGCGAAAATGGCTGAAGGCGCATTTCATTCATATGAAGAGCGTATTGATGCTAAAAAGATAAGAACAAGAAGTGAAAGCTTCAATGATCATTTTTCGCAACCTGCCTTATTCTTTAGAAGTTTGGCCAAATGGGAAAAACAGCATGTTACCGATGCTTATATTTTTGAACTTGGCAAATGCAATCATAAACATATTAAGGAGCGTATGCTTTGGCTTATCGCACAAATTGACAGCACCTTAGCAGAAGATGTCGCTAAAGGGTTGGGATTAAAAATTCCGAAACAAATTGAGCAACCAATTAATCAAGCTATTGGTGCAGATGCTGATGTAAAAAAACATCAACCACCTGCAAAGAAAAATTACTTAGATAGCGATCCTGCCTTAAGTCAAGCCAATACCAAGTTTGATAGCATTCAAACCCGACAAATAGCAGTTTTAGTAGCTAATGGTTTTTCTATGAGCGATTATAAATCCAAGAAACAAGCCTTTGAAAAAGAAGGTGCCATGGTTAAACTAATTGCGCCTCATGGAGGCACCGTAATCTGCAACGAGAATATGGAGCACGAAATTGATGCGTCTATAATGACCACAGAAAGTGTTTTATTTGATGCCATTTATATTCCAGGAGGTAAAAAATCCATTCAAGAACTTTTAGGACAAGCTAAATTCAAGAAATTTATAAATGAAGCTTTCAAGCATTGTAAAACCATCGCGGCAGATCATGAAGGTGAAGAATTATTGGATAGCACTTTTGTTGCAGATTATAAAGATGATAAGGCTGTTTTAATAAATGAAAATCCTAAAGCGATTATAACATCTATTGCAAAACATAGAAATTGGGACAGAATAGAGATAGCTAATAAAGTTCCAGCTTAACGAAGCTTTAGAATTTAAAAATAATCTCTATAGCTATTCCATTTAAAAAGAAAAAAGTGAGAATCAAAAAACAATGCTACCGTAAAAAAATTCTTAAACAGTTCATTTTAAATTACGTCTTTTATTGTTTTTTAGGATGTTAGATATTTACACCTTGTGTATCCACATCTTTAAACATTCGTGGTTCGACACTTTTTTCTTTATCATTATGAATTACTGATACATCTCCCGTGCTTTCAAAAATCACAGCTTTAACCTCCGAAAATTTATGAACGTTGGCTTCTCTTAACTTTGCAATAAGATCATTCTCGCCAACATTACAACGTTTCATTCTATCCTGCAATATTTTTCCATTCCACATTATTATTTGAGGTTTGTTCGTAAATATTTTTTTAAAAAAATCATTCTTGCGTACCAGCAGTGAAAATACAGTTTGTAAACTAATAATACTGATGAGCACAATTCCTCCCTTTAATAAAGAATAATCATTGTTCAAAATAATAGAGGCTAGTACCGAACCAACTGCAATGGTTGAAGCAAAATCAATACTTGACATTTTAGCAAACGTCCTGAGTCCAAATATTCTCGTGATTATAATTATTATAGAAAAAACTCCTAATACGGATAATACCAACCAAATAGATTCTTGTAAAGTCATAATTAAATTATTAATTGTGTTACTAAATTTATTCAAAAAGCAAAAAAGTTCTTAATGCTTTTAAGTAAAATATGTGCTTATTTAGTTTTTAACTAATCGCAAATACCCGAGATTCACAAGACTTATATGAGATAAACTTAAAATCGATAGAGCAAAATGTAGTGGACCATCTGTATTAATTTTGAATTTTTAGAACTCCCCATATTCTATAAATTATTAAAAAATTATACTATGGAAACTATATTTTCAAAACAATCGGAGATAAAAAAATCAATTGAATTAGAATATAAAAATTTTATTTTAGAGAAAAAACATCCCTGCATCATGGCAAAAACGTTGTTTATGATGGAAGATTATCATTTAAATATTTATGAATCTTTAGAAAATGATATCGATTTAAAAAAACTTTTACATGACTTAGAAGTTTATATAAATCAATATGATTTCGACTCCAATAAATTCGAATCCTTTATAGCCGTTTTTAAAAACAGTAATTATAATACAGAAATGGCGTTTGAAAAAGCCATGTGGAACGGGCTTCAGAAATTACATGAATTAGATGATTGCGAATGGGATTCAACAGTAAGTAAAAAACCAGATGATCCCAATTTCAGTTTTAGCTTAAAAGGCAAAGCCTTTTATATTGTTGGGCTTCATCCAAATAGTTCCAGATTGGCAAGACAAAGTCCGTATACAACCCTTGTGTTTAACATGCATTGGCAATTTGAGCGCTTGAGGGAAATGAAAACTTATAAAAGCATAAAGAAAAGAATTCGTAAACGCGATAAAAAACTTCAAGGACATATAAATCCTGTTTTAGAAGATTTTGGAAAAGATTCTGAAACAAAGCAGTATAGCGGCCGACACGTAGAACAAAATTGGAAATGTCCTTTCCACTCAAAATCTGAAATGGTATGAAAGCAGTAAATTTAATAGAAAAACAATCTGGAAGAGCTTTTAAACTGAATAAAGGTAATATTCTAACGGTTATTGATCCTGAAGGACAACAGGTAAGTGATATGGTTCTATTTAATATTAACGATCTAAACGAAAAACTCTCTTCAGGAAAATCTCTTGATTTTGAAGAATCTATATTATTAACTAAAGGGAATTTTTTGTGGAGCAATCGCTCAAACAAAATGGTTAAAATTATAGAAGACACCAATGGCCGTAATGATTTTTTATTAGCTCCTTGTAGTAAAGAGACTTTTGAAATTATGTATAAATTCAAAGGCTATCATCCTAGTTGTCTTGAGAATTTACACAAAAACTTAAAACCGTTTGGTATTTTAATTGATGATATTCCTACGGCATTTAATATTTTTATGAATGTCCAGTTTGATGAAAATGGAAAAATCACTGTTCTGCCACCAACATCGAAAGCAGGAGACTATATTCAATTTGAGGCACAAATGGATTTGTTAGTGTGTTTAACATCTTGTTCTGCAGAAGATAGTAATGGTGGATCCTTTAAGACTATTCAATACGTTGTTGAATCCAAACACTTATAAATAAGTATTATTTTTAAAACTATATTTTCTAAATGAATAGCGTTAATATTCATTTTTTTTAGAGTAATTGAATAGTAACTTATTCTGTAATTTTATTGTAATAATAAAAAATACAAAATTATGAAAAACTTAAAAGAATTATTCGAACACCAGTTAAAAGATTTATATAGTGCAGAAAGTCAACTTGTTGATGCGCTACCAAAAATGGTAAAGAAAGCATCGGATTCAAAATTAAAGAAAGCTTTTGAAGATCATTTAGAAGAAACAAAAAATCATAAATCAAGATTGGAAGACATCTGCAATACCCTTGACATTAAGCCAAACGGAGAAAAATGCAAGGCTATGGAAGGTCTTATTAAAGAAGCCGAAGGCTTTATGAAGGAAGCTGAAGGCAATGACGTCATGGATGCTGGTTTAATAGCCGAAGCACAACGTGTAGAACATTATGAAATTTCTGGTTATGGAACAGCCGTTCGTTTCGCTAAAGAATTAGGTCATGATGATATTGCATCTAAATTACAAAAGACTTTGGATGAAGAATACAACGCGGATAATAAACTGGATACTTTGGCTGAAGGAAGGTTGAATAAAAAAGCAAAATAATTAAAAAAAATAGCATTATGGCAACAGATAGAAAAAATCCAAAAACTGAGCACGAGAAGAAACTTCATCAAAATGCAACGGATGAAAAAGGACCTCAGAAAAAAGACCATTACAATCAATATGGAAAACAAGGTGAAGATCGTAAAAAGTAATTCCATACAAGAAAGTTAACAATATATAAATTTTATTTAGTAAAATCTCAGGTTAAAAATAATCTGAGATTTTTTTTTCATCTGAACAACAAATCTAATTATCGTATTTAATCATTTTCAATCCGTTACTAATCATGAAACAACTGTCTATTTCGCGTTCTTATTAAAAGGAATTTCTGCTTGTAACTATAAAGTCCTTCTTTATAAAACCCTTATTTTTAAACATACTTTTTTCATATAAAACGCCTTCAAACTTCAAATAACAAAACCGTTTATAATTCTATAAAAAAATCTAATTTCTGTATCTTGCAGACCTATTTAAAGTTAAAAACTATGGAAGCAAGTAACATGCTAAATTATATTAAAGAAGTCTTAGAAAATATGCCCACTGGCTGGTTAAGTACAACAACCCACCGACTAGATATTTACGACGAAAAATTGGCTAAAACCCAATTCTTAGAGCAGTTTGAAACCTTATTTAAAAATAACAATTCAGAATCAACGGCACTAAATGAATTACCAACTGCCTACGACTATATTAGATTAGGACACCCATTGTCTTGTGTCCTAGAATGGGGAATTGCCAACCTAAACCATTTAAAATCGGAAAATGTTATCAGTTTTTCATCCAAGACAGTTCCGGTTTTAGCCATCTTAAGAAAAAACTTATTAGATAATAAAAACACTCAAATTGTATATAAAGACAAATTACCAACGTGTTTCGATGCTGAAGTTATAAAGTCTGTTTACGGATATACCTTTGAATTAAAGAAAGTTGAGAAAATAGAAGATATTGTCCCATTTAATGGCAGTACCATTTTTATTTCAGAGGAAGACGGATTTGGAACTGTGGACCTCAACTCAAATATAGATTTTTTCATAAGCCTTTATGAGCATTTAGGAAGTGTTTTAGTTGTGAATGGCGAACAAAATGAAAACTATGTTTCAGATATTCAACATGTAAGAAGAAGAGAAACTATTGCCATGACACCAGCGGATTGCCTTACTGCTTTAAACGCTTTAGTGGCTCAAACTTCTATCGCATTTCATGAAAATAATCTTGAAGCCAACAAAAAATCGGTTTTAAACTCGATTAATAAAATTACAAATACCACAACAAAAGCATTAGTTGCTTCGAGTGGTTTATCTATTCAGTATGCCATTTTAATGGGTTTAATTCACGATGCCAGAGAAAATCATCCAGGAAAAGCCATCAAGATAATTGTTCCTCCAAATTGTTATGGAGGTACAAATGATCAAGCAAGACGTGTTGCCGCCTGTCTAGATAATGTAGAAATAGTGGATTTATTAGTAGATGGCGATAACGACATGGTTCAAAGTATTGACACCGTTTTAACAGCCATTGCCAAAGAAGATGCCGTTCCTTATATTATTGCCGAAATTCCAACAAATCCTCGAGTTGAAGTTCCCGATCTTAATCAATTAAAGGCTGTTTTAAGCAAACCTCGAAAAACTGAAACTGGTATTTTTGCTATTGATCCTGTTTTTATATTAGATCAAACGTTTTGTCCTAATGTTCATTTTTTAGGAGACGAAGACATTCTCTCGGCGGTTAGAACTATTTCATTTGCTAGTGGATCTAAATTCCCTAGTGGTGGACAATGTACTGCTGGTTACTGCGTGGGAAATAAAAAAACAAATGCATTAATGGAAAAAATAGACATGCATTTAGCACTTTGCGATAATGAAGCTACAGACCTTCAATATGACATTTTAGCTAAACAATTACCGTCTATGAATCAAAGAATTATAGATGCATATAAAAACACTCGTGAATTTGTAAACTTCATTCATGATACGTTACCAGGAGCGAAAATAAATTTTGTTTCAGAAGAATTGGCATCACAAGGATTTACACCTTCTGTTTTTTCATTAGATCTTCCTACAGAAGGAAATACAGCTGAAGAAAAAGAAGCACATAAACGCGCATTGAATTTGAAATTGATTCATTTAATGATAACTAGAATCCCTAATGAAAGTAAGTTCTGTGTCAGTTACGGTCAATTAAAAGGCTGTTATTGGACCATTCCTGCAACATCTACTCAAGGCACAACTAAAGAAGGCGACAAGGACTACATTGTTCGTGCATCTCTTTCTCCAGATTTAGATCTTGAGCTTCATAAAAAAGTCTTTTTAGATTTTGTTGAAATGATATAATATTATTGGGAGGCTTGAAATTAGCCTCCCAATTTATTTTTATTATTAGATTATTTTATTTAGAACGATCAACAATAGCATAAACAAAAAATGTCATCAGAAATTAGAGAGCTATAAAACTATCATTCTTCCGACCATACCTACTTTCCTCATTTTTAAGACTCAAAGTAAAACTAAGCTATTAAAAAAGAAGTTCTCAATTCACTTTTAAAGATAAATGATTGTATCTTTGATAGCATCAAATGATAGCATCAAAATGAATCCTCCTTACGAAATAACTCCAAAAATTTTAAATTTAATTACTTCTATTTCAGAAAAAATTGGGGAAATAAACGCAAATTACTTAAATAAACCTTCTCCAAAATTAAGAAAGCAGAATAGAATTAAAACGATTCACTCTTCTTTAAAAATTGAAGGTAATACTTTAACAGAGGAACAAATAACGGCACTTCTTGAAAAGAAAAGAATTATTGGACCCAAAAAAGATATTCTAGAAGTTTTAAATGCAATCGAGATTTATGAGAATTTAGAAAAATACAAGCCCAACGACGAAAAATCTTTTTTTAAAGCACATCAAAGTTTAATGAGGAACCTTATGGAAGGTCCTGGGAAATACAGAAAACAAAGTGTTGGCATTATAAAAGGCTCCATTATAGAACACTTAGCGCCACCATTTGAAAATGTCCCCTATTTAATGAAAGATCTTTTTAAATACTTGCAAAGCTCTGAAGAAATTGAATTAATAAAAAGCTGTGTTTTTCATTATGAAATGGAATTCATTCACCCTTTTTTAGATGGAAATGGTAGAATGGGAAGGTTATGGCAGACTATAATATTAATGGAAAAATATCCGATTTTTGAATTTCTGCCTTTCGAAACAATGATTAGTAACGACCAAGAACACTATTACAAGGCATTAGCTGCAAGTGACAAATCTGGAAAGTCAACAAAATTCATTGAATACATGCTAAATGTAATTGACGTTTCAATGAATGACCTAATGGATTTTAATAATAGAACTTTAACCGAGCAAAATAGACTTGAATATTTTGTTTCGATAAATAAGAAAGCGTTTTCAAGAAAAGATTATATGAACGTTTTTAAAGATATTTCTTCATCAACGGCAAGTAGGGATTTGAAAAAAGGTTTGAAATTAAACTTATTTAAAAAATTGGGTGAAAACAATAAAACAACATACAAAATAAGTCCTAATAACAATGGCTTAAAATAGTCCAGATAAACAGGACGTTCTAGAGAATTACTTTGTACAAGATTTCTGGCTAATTTAGAAATGCTTGGACTTTCACCTTAATCTAATACAGCTACTTTTTTCTCTTCACCTTTAAATAAGAAACTTTCGATTAAGCCTTCAGGATGACTCGTTTTTAAAACAGGAAAGTCAAACCAATGTTGCATGTCTTTATTAAATCCGGCGTTATTTAAATAAGAATTTAATGCCAAGTTTAAACCCTTGGTATATTTAGGATGATCGGCTCCTTGAGGATCTTCATGATACAAATCGTTTTGAGCAAATCCTTCAAAAACAGGACCCGTTACTTTTATTCCAAAGGTTTCCGGATTCTGACCAATGGGACTATGAATGGTGGTCGTAAATTGATGCCAATAAGCAGACTGAATACAATTTCTTTCAAACAATTGTTTTACAACTTCTAAAGAATCAATAGTTTCTTGTTCAGTTTCGGTAGGAAATCCATACATTAAATAAGCATGAACCATGATGTTATTTTCAGAGAAATTATGAGTTACTCTAGTAACTTGAGCTATATCCACGCCTTTTTTCATTTTAGACAACAATCTGTCTGAAGCAACCTCCAAACCCCCAGTTACTGCAATACAACCGGATTGTGCCATTAGTTGACATAATTCAAAAGTAAACGTTTTTTCGAATCGGATATTTGTCCACCAAGTAATTTTTAGATTTCTCTCTATCAGTTTTTCGGATAAAGCTCGTAGCATTTTAGGTGGCGCAGCTTCATCTACAAAATGAAAACCTGTTATGCCTGTATCCTTAATTATTTTTTCAATTTTATTTACTAAATCGTCTGCCGTGGTGTTTTGGTAATTGCCAATATAATCCAAAGTCACATCGCAAAAAGAACATTGTTTCCAGTAACAACCATGAGAGATTGTCAACTTATTCCATCTGGCATCTGTCCACATACGATGCATGGGATTTACAACATCCAAAAAAGACACATACTTATCAAAAGGTAGCCCAGAATAATCTGGAGCAGGTAAATTTCTATGATGATAAATGGTATTTGGGATTTTATTCTTGTAAACCACCTGATTATTTTCGAGGACAAAAGTTCTTTCTAATTCGTCTATTGAAATTTCACCTTCAAGAAATTGTACCATTTTTAATAAAGGCCCTTCCCCGTCGTCTAAGGAAATAAAATCGACAAATTCAAAAATTCTTGGATCCTCGAGAGAACGTAATTCAGTGTTACAATAGCCACCACCAAAAGCCACATGAATATCAGGAAACAGCTGTTTTACAAATTGAGAACATCTTAAAGCGGCAAACAAATTTCCTGGAAAAGGGATTGTAAAGCAAACTAAATTTGGTTCATGCATTTCAATCTGCTCTACTAAAATATCCAGCATTTTCACTTCGATAAGTGTTGGCTGATAGCTTAAAAAATCGTCTAACTGATCGAAACTACTTGCTGATGTAGCAATTTGCTCGGCATATTTAGTAAATGCAAAAAAATCGTCGACATTGGCTTGAATAAAGTCGCCAATTTCTTCAATAAAAAGAGTTCCATAATGTTTTGCTTTATCGATAACACCTATATCGCCAGCTTCCCATTTAATTCCATTATTCACATTTTTAAGTCTATGACCTAATGGCAAAAAATTGGGTTCTAAAATTTTAATTGCTGTTTTAACATCCTGTTTCTGAAGAAATCCAAGAACCACATCAACACTAGAAATGTACTGATCCTTCATTTTACGAACCTCAGGATAATGGAAATTCTCCAAATCTTCAGCTTCTTGAAAAATAGAACTTAGAAAATCGTCTGTAAAAATAGCTGTGAAGAGTTCAATACTTAAATCGCAATGCGAAACAGAGATCTCTTTTTCTTCCAAAAAACCTTTCAGATAAGCAGTGGCCGGATAAGCCGTATTTAACTGCGTAAAAGGCGGTGTAATAAAAAGGATTTTGGATTGCATGATGCAAAGATAGAATTCTTCACAAAGAAATTGATTGAATTAGTACTCTTTTATATATAGTTAAACTAATTACAGCCTTTCTGAAACCTATGTTATTAAGTTAAGGCGCATAAATAATATCAATAGCTTGAAATATGTTGTAAGCATTCGTAAAATTCAGATAATCATTATAATAGAAATTTGAGAAATTTTATTTAACTTTAATAAATTCAACCATTATGAAAATTACAGTTACTTTAAAACCACTTCTTCATAAGAACCATAGCCAAATAGCTATTGATTTTCCATTTAGCGACAGTACAAAAGATTACATTAAAAAATTTAATGGTGTTACATGGAGCGCTACAAATAAGACGTATTATGTATCGCACAGCGATCAAACCTTACATTTCCTTTTTTCATATTTACAAAAAGGAGGATATTATATAAACTATAGTGCTTTAAAACTTATAAAAAAAGCACCGGAATCACCTACAAGCAAAATAAAACCACCAGATAAATTAAGCTTATTTAAGGAGTTGACTTTGGACCAAAAAAAACTATTAAAAGAGTATGTTACTTATTTACGCGGAAAACGACTTAGCGAAAGTACGGTTTCCTCTTACGGCTATTTTATTCTTCGTTTTTTACACCATCATAAAAACTTAGATAAAACAAATTGGAATACTAGAAGCCTGGAGAGTTTTATGGAAGAAATAATTACAAAAGAATTTTATAGCATAAGTAGTCACCGGCAATGCATAAGTAGTTTTAAGCATTTTACAGCATTTTGCGAGTTAGATAATTTTGATGCAACAAATTTTGCACGTCCAAAAAAAAGCAATTTTTTACCAACCATTTTATCTAAAGAAGCCATAATAGATTTATTACAAGTAACAAAAAACCTAAAACATCGGGCGATATTAGGGTTACTTTACTCGGGAGGACTTAGAATAGGAGAGCTTTTAAATTTGAAATTAAACAATTTGGATATAGACAGAAGTCAGATACATATACAACAAGGAAAAGGCCGGAAAGATCGTGTTGTGGTTATGAGTGAAGTTATTAAACCGCTTTTATTAAATTACATTCAAACTTATAGACCTGCAGTATATGTTATTGAAGGGCGCGATGGCGGTTTATATTCGGCCAGTAGTATTAGAAATTTCTTAAAGCAGTCTTGCAAATTAGCGGGGATCCATAAGGTTGTGACACCGCACACTTTAAGACATAGTTATGCCACACACATGTTAGAAAACGGGATAGATTTACGTTATATACAGGAGTTATTAGGACATGTTAAACCAGAGACTACCATGATTTATACGCATGTGGCACAAAAAAACATCATGCAAATACGCAATCCGTTGGATGTTATAGTTGAGGAGCTAAGGTTAAAAGACAAAGGCAACAATAAAGTGTTGATATCCCGCAATTATAACCCTTAATTAGCTATATTTGAGTTTATATAACGAGTTATCTATAAGTTACTCACCAACAAAAATTATTGGAAAATCTATAAGTCTGAACTTCCAATAAGGGAATAATTACTCAGATGAATAATGTAATCTGAAAAACGTTACGGATTGGATTCTGTTTGATTTTATAAACTAAGATTGAAAAGCTTGCGTTTATCGTTACGACTGAATTACACGCAGAAAAACCAATCTGAGCTAATCTGACAGTAGAAATGTATCATTGCGCTTAAACCGTTGCTAAAATCAGAATTCCTAAATTATATTTATATAAAAATTTAAACATCTGAACTCTGGCTAACTATGAAAAGACCTATAGATAACAACGTATATAATTAATGGCTAGTTATAGCTTGCTTACGAAAATCTTTGCAGATTTTCTATTCGGTTTTTATTTACTAAATTAGGTGCTGAAACACGCCACTAATCATATACAAACACGTTGGCAACAATTAAAAGCAACCTATGGCATTAACAAATAAAAACGTAAGTTATACAGCTTTCCTGAGTTTAGACGCAGGAAATTCTACTGGCTCAGGTTTTCATTTGACTTTTGAAAAAAAGGAGTATTTGATTACTGCAAAACACGTTCTTTTTGACGAAAAGGATAAGTTAAGGTGTGAATCATTATTAATAACTTTTCAAAACCATACAAGCGAACAAGAAGATGCCAAAACCATAGTTATAGACGAATTAGATAAAATTAAAATTTTCAAATCACTTAAGTCTGACATTATTGCTATTTCATTAAATGATTCCGAATTATTTCGGATTGAGGAAAATGGCAAAGATATTGTTAGTGTAAATGACGATGACATTGGGGAATTGAAAACAATTGAAATTGCTAACAATATTTTACTTGTAGGATTTCCAACATCACTAATTATGCAAAATGCTGTTTTCTTTGATATTAATAGACCTCTTTTAAGAAAAGGAATTGTCGCAGGAATTAACTCTAAAGAAAACACATTCATCATTGATTGTCCAGTTTTTTATGGAAATAGTGGTGGTCCAATAATAGAATACAGAGAAAACAACGAAATGAAATTAATCGGAATAGTTTCAAAATACATACCTTTCGTAACAGAATGGAAAAACAACAGAGAAAGTGCTTTTGTAAGACAAGAATTTTCTAATTCAGGGTATGCTATTTGCGTTCCTATCTGTGAAATAACTCAACTGTTAAGTAAGTAATTATGATTATTCCAAGAGATAAAAACCCACAATTAAATCGTCTTTTAAATCCAAATTTAAATAGACAAATAAATCCTATTTTAAATAGGAACATTAATCCTATTCTAAATAGGAACATCAACCCAATTCTAAATAGAAACATAAATCCCGTTTTAAACAGAAATATCAATCCTGTATTGAACAGAAACATAAATCCCGTTTTAAATAGAAATATTAATCCTGTTTTAAATAGAAATATTAACCCAAAGTTGAATAGGAATATAAATCCAAATATTAATTACAATTTTAATGGATATTTTAGATTTGATAGAAATCTTCAGGTCACTCATTTTATTGTTGTAGTTGATAGGAATATCTTCCAGATATTTGATTTCAATCTAAATAATTCAGCTTTTGCAGTCGGACATATGCAAGGCGGATTTATCATTTTCGATTCATCGAATCAATATATTAGTCATTATGAAAGTGATTCTCAAAACGGATTTAATGAATTTGACCGAAATAATAATTGGATAGGAATAATAAAATAACTGTTGCCAACATCGTGTATAATTAATGGCTGGTTCTTGCATAATTACGAAAATCCTCGCGGATTTTCTATTCGGTTTTTATTTGCTAAATTAGGTGCTTAAACACGCCACTAATCATACACAAAACCGTTGCCATTAATTTAAAATGACCGTCATAAATTTAATATTTTCGATTTCAATAAGTTTGATTTCCCTAATCATTAATCCGAATAGCGGAATAAAAACGACTGAATTACAGAGCGCTAATCTGACTAAAAATGATAGTTGTGGGATTGAAAGTGTGACTTTAAAAACCGAATCGATAGACAAAAAACGCAAGTTTTTATTCTGGACATTGAAACACAAAAAAGTTATAGTTATCGACCGAATTATAGACCCAAACGGAATTGTACTTTTTGAAAAGAAATCAGTATTTATTTCCTCAATGGACGCAAGTGACGACAAAAGATTTCGACGTATTAAATTGACAGAAAATGAAATTTGGTTGTTTAGATATGGAAAAATCTTTAATACAAACGGAAGTATCAAACGTTACAATTTTTGCGGAGAATATCTCGGAACAAAAAATTGGGAAGACGGAGACTTCTATGAAAAATAAAAAACTAATGGCAACACCGTATAAAAAAAATTGCTATTTTGTGCTTAACCAATGTTAGTTGCTTTGTTTGCTAGCTTCTGATTTTCCTTCGGAAAATCCTCGCACACAAACACGCAACTTTCCTTATACATAAACGTTGCCACCAATTAAAAAATGACCTCGAACAAATTCAAAATTGAACTTTTAAAGACAAATTGGATATCTGAAGAAGATACTCAAACGGATTTGTGTGCTCACGGACAAATGCGTGTGAATATTGGAAATGAAATTGTTGTTGACCAATCCGAAAATGATGGCTGGACGATTAGTGCAACTGCTCTACTCTTACTTCGGACTTTGGAACGGAATCACACCAAAGAAAATCCTGTTGGAGACCAATTAATTCCTTGCTGTGGACACTTTTTAGTTTTTGACAATGATATGGAGGAAGTCTATATTGGAAGTTGTCCGAGCGGAATTGACTGGGAATTGACTCACGATAACGGAACTGTAACGCTGAAAACGGAAAGCGGAAATGAAACTAAAGTTGACTTTAAGGACTATAAAAGCCAAGTATTAGATTTTGTTGACCAAGTAGAGGAATTTTATAAAAATAGTCCAGAAAAGGAAATACCGAAAGACGAATTTGACCGAAAAGGATATTTACAATTCTGGAAAGAATGGAATGAAAAAAGAAGTAAGTGGAAAAAATAACTGGTGGCAACACCGTGTATAATTAATGGCTTGGTTATCGCCAACATACGAAAATCCTCGCGGATTTTCTATTCAGTTTTTATTTGCTAAATTAGGTGCTTAAACACGCCACTAATCATACACAAAACCGTTAGCCACAAGCTGAAAAGCCAGCCGCACAGTCAAGCACATTTCATTTTTTTCGTGCCTCAAAAAATAAAAAGAGCTTGCCTTTTCCCATCACCTCTCCCAAAAAAAGGAAATAATTAATAAAAACAAAAGAATTCACCTGATAAGTTAATATATTTGCGTATAACACAAATTAATTGGCGAAATTGGAAATAAATAGAATCAAAGTAGTTCTTGCTGAAACCAGAAGAAAAAACAAATGGTTAGCTGAACAATTAGATAAAGATGAATCTACAATATCTCAATGGTGTACGAATGCTCGACAACCATCATTAGATACGTTATCAAACATTGCGAACGTACTTAATGTGGATATTAGAATATTGTTACATTCTACAAAAAGTAACTTATAAAATGGAGAATCAAAAAACATATATTGATTTGTTCTCTGGGTGTGGAGGACTTTCATTAGGATTACATAACGCAGGTTGGAAAGGTACTTTTGCTATTGAAAAAAGTGAAGATGCCTTTAAAACACTTGAACACAATTTAATCAAAAAGAAAAAACATTTTGATTGGCCAAATTGGTTAGACCAAAAACATCACGACATAAATCAAGTTTTAGAAAATCATTCTGAAAACTTAATAGCTTTAAGAGGTAAAATTGATTTAGTTGCTGGTGGTCCACCTTGCCAAGGATTTTCAATGGCAGGCAGAAGAATTGAAAATGATTCAAGAAATGATTTAATCAATTCCTACATTAAATTTATTGACTTGGTAAAACCTAAGCTAATATTTTTTGAAAATGTTAAAGGTTTTACACAAGGTTTTAGAAAGAATGACAAAAAAGGAAGAGCCTACTCATTATATGTAATTGATGAACTAAAAAAGAAAGGATACACTGTCCAAGGACATCTTATCAATTTTGCTGATTATGGAGTTCCTCAAAAAAGAACACGATTTATTTTAGTAGGTATTCAGAATGAATTTGTAGAGAATAATTCAAATATTAATAAAGAAACTTTCTTTGAAAAAATTAAAAACAATAAAGAAAACTTCTTAATTAATAAAAACCTTACGGTAAATCCTTCTTTAGAAAATGCAATTTCAGACTTGCTTCAATCTAATGGACAAATAGAATCTGAAACACCTAATTTTAAAGCTGGTGTTTATGGAGAAATTGAATCGAAATATCAAAAATACCTGCGAAAATATAAAAAACAACAAAGCAATGTAGATAGTCACAGGTTTGCAAAACATACAGACGTAGTTAAGAATAGATTTCAAGTTGCTTTAGACGAAAAACTAACTAGTTCAACTTATAGAGAAAGATTTAAATTAAAAAAGAGTAGCACAAAAATATTAGAAGCAGATAAGCCTACCCCGACAATTACTACACTTCCAGATGATTACATTCATTATTGCGAACCAAGAATAATGACAGTTCGTGAGTATGCACGTATTCAATCATTTCCTGACAATTATCAATTTAAGGGGAAATATACAACTGGAGGAAAAAGAAGAACACAAGAAGTTCCTAGATATTCACAAATTGGAAATGCAATTCCTCCTTTATTTGGAGAACAAGCAGGTTTAGTTTTAAAATCAATGATATAATGACAAAAGTAAGCTTTAGAACTAATGTTTTGCTTAAAAGTATCATTGGCAAAGATCTTATTACTGATGATAACATTGCTGTTTTAGAACTAGTTAAAAATTCTTTTGACGCAGGTTCTAAAGAATCAAATATTATATTCAGAAATGTCCTTCATAACCAAGAAATTAAAGAATATAAAAAACTAAACGCTTCAGAAATTATTATTTCAGATAGTGGCTCAGGAATGTCTGAATATGATTTGATTAATAAGTGGTTAAATATTGCGTATTCTGAAAAAAAATCAAAAAAAGAAGAGCATAACAGAACCTTAGCAGGTAACAAAGGTGTTGGCAGATTCTCTTGTGATAGATTAGGTAAATTTTTAACAATTTACACAAAAAAAGAAAACTCAAACTTAATTAAACTTTCAATAGACTGGCGAAAATTTGAACAAATTGATGACATTGAAATTAATATTCAAGATATCAATTTTGACCTTGAAGAAATAACAATGATTCAATATCAAAACGAAACCAACTTAAACTCGTTTAAATCAGGAACAACTTTATCAATAACATCTCTTAGAGAAGAATGGAGCCATAAAAAAATTCTTTCTCTTAAACGACAACTGGAAAAATTTATTAATCCAAATCAGAGTTTTGAATCTGAAAAATTTGATGTTAATATTTTAGCAGAAGAATTTATAAAAATTGAAAAAGACTTTCAACCTTTTCAAAAAATAAATGGTACAGTAGAAAATAAAATTTTTGATAAACTTAATTTTAAAGTAACATATATTCATTCTGAAATTTCTGAAGATGGTACAAAAATAACCACAACTCTAAAGGATAGAGGAAATGAAATTTTCACTCTCACAGAACATAACCCTTTTGATTTACTCAAAAACATAAAAATTCACATTTATTATTTAAATCCTTACTCGAAAGCTTACTTTATGAAGCAAACTGGAATTCGTTCTAACGAATTTGGTTCAATTTCTTTTTTTATAGACGGCTTTAGGGTTCCTCCCTATGGAGATTCTGGGGATGATTGGTTAGGTATGGAGAACAGAAAAAACCAAGGTAGAGCAAGATATTTAGGAACTCGCGAAGTTATAGGAAGAATTGAGGTGTTTGGTAATCAAGAAAAAGAAGATGATGAAAAATATTTTAAAATTATTTCTAGTAGGTCAGGTGTATTAAATAATGATATTTTCAATCAATTAACTAAATTTTCAAATCCATTTGGATATTATTTAAAAACTTTAAGGAGATTAGAAAGATTTGTAGTTGAAGGGATTAATTGGGATAGTATAACTATTAAAAACTTTAGTAAGCTAGAAGATGAAATAATTAACGACCCTAATTGGGATGAATCAAAGGAACTTTTTAATGAAGATTCACTCACAAGAAATAAAAGAATCTTATCAGTTATAGAAAAAATTGTAAATGTAAAAAAAGATGAAATTATCGATTTATCAATTAATCGTGATTTTGTATCTGACTTAGCTGATGAGCAAAAACAAAAATCAGAAGCAGAACTAAATTCTATCGTAAATCAATTATCTAAAAAAGAACTCTCGTCTGTTGAGTTAAATCAACTTTTGAGTAAAATATCAACTTCAAAAATAGAGTTGGACAGCTTCCCTATTTCTCAAAACGAAATAGACAAATTAAAAACTGAGCAAGAAAAATTAAAAATTCAAATTCAGCAACAGTTTGAAAATGTAAAAACTCTAGAAGAGGAAAAAATTAAAGCTGAAAAGGATGCTGAAAAATTAGAAAAAGAATTAGAATTAGAAAAAGAAAAGAATACTTATCTCAAAACTTCTTCACGTTCATTAACTGAGGATGCGAAAGGATTAGTTCATAACATAAAAATTACTTCAAAAAAAATAAGTGATAGTGTAGACAATCTATACCATAAGGTTATAGAAAATAATTACACTAAAAATAATCTTTTAAAATCTTTAGGAGCAATAAAATTTCAAGCCGAAAAAGCAAACAAAATTAGTAAAATAATTACACGCTCAAATTTTAAAGCAGATGCAAATGCACAAATTGCAGATGTAGTTAAATACATAAATCAATATGTTAATATTTACTCTGACATTTATCCTAAAACGGAACTAGATTTTGAAGTGATATGCAATGATTCAGAACTTGTTAAAAAATTCAGTTTATTAGATATATCTGTTGTTTTAGATGATTTGATTTCCAATTCAGTTAAAGCATCTGCTAAAAACATTAAAATAGAAATGTCTAATCCATCAAAAGATATTTTGAAAATATATTTTTCAGATGATGGGAACGGAGTATCTAAAGAGTTCATAGAAAACAAAGAAACAATTTTTGACTTAGGTATTACTACAACTCTTGGGGGGTCTGGTATTGGATTAAATTCGGTTAGAACTGGATTGAAATCAATGAAAGGGGAAATTAAATTTATAGGAAACAATATTCAGTTAAAAGGTGCTTGTTTCGAAATCACAATACAATAATGGTAAGAAAGTGCTTAATAGTCGATAATGAAGACCAAACTGAAGAAATAGAAAAACTCATCAGAGATGCTAAAAATGATGGTATCGAATTAGTTTGTGAACAATTTAGTGTTGGAAATCCAGAATATTCAGAATTTCTTACAAAAGGAGCTATAGATATTCAAAAAGTTCTTTCTGAATACCGCAGAAGATTCAGTGGAAACGTATTTCATCTTGTAGCTTTTGATTATCAACTTGATGATGATATTAATGGAGTTGAGTTAATAAGACAACTAAAAGCAAATAAAATATTTAGGACTACTCCTAAGATTGTCTACTCTGGATTAATGGATGATATCCTTAAAACAATTATTCGTGATGAATCTAGAGACAATGCTGTTACAAGAATAAAAGCATTAGTTAAAAATGGAGTAATCGATTATATAGAAAGAGAAAATAGAGATATTGAAATTAGAAATTTTTTTAAAACCAATATTGAATCAACAGATTTAATTATTGAAGAAGAATTAAAGAAATTTCCTGATTTAGTATTTGAACAAAATTTCATTAACAAAAATTTAGAGGGTAAAACATTTCTTGAAATAGCTAAATATATTGAAGCTAATGATCAAATCAGAAATGAATTTAAAAAAGAAATAATTCAACAAACTATCGCATATTTAACAATCAAAATTTAATATGCAACGACTTTTACTTATAATCCATCCCGAAGATTCAACTACTGGTTTTTTAGATAAAATAAAGAATCATTTAAATAGTGAGTTAACATCTATAACACATCATTATAATGTTAAACCAAATGAAGAGTCTCACGAAAATTGTCTTCAAAGTATTTTAGACCATCCTAAGAATGGTTTAATACTATTTATGGGACACGGAAGAAGTAATTACTTATACGGAGCAAAAGGAAAATTATTTGACAATGCTTTTATAAGTGAAGATGCAAAAAAAGAACACCCAGAGGATTATTTTTACAAAGAAGAATTTATAACGTTTGATAACATTGATTCATTCAAAGGAAAAAAAATCTTTTGTTTAACTTGTAATTCAAATGGAAAAATAGGATTAGAAGCAATAAGAAAAGGAGCCAAAGTCTTTTTAGGATTCGGAGATTTACCTACTTCAATTGAAGAATTAAAAGAACAAAAAGAAGAAAATAAACCTGGAACATCTCTTGCTAAAATAGAAAAAGCATTAAAAACAGAAATAAATTATATAATAAAGAAAAGCATAACCATCTGTATTCAAAAAAATCAAACTTTTGAACAATTAGTTGACTTAATTCGATTTATAACAAATCAAAGAATATCTTATTATTTAGTAGACCAGAAAAAAATTAGCGAAAGAAAACTTATAGCAAATTATCTTTATGATTTTAAACAAGGTATTGTTATCTATGGAAATAGAAAAGAAAAATTAATTGGATAAGCCAACGCAAGTGAAAGCACATTCAAAGTTTGCTCGTGCCTCACAAATTTAAAAGAGCTTTCACGCCAACGCTAGCAAGTTTGCGGAATAAAGCCAGTGGCTAACAACGTGTATAAAACATAGCTATTATAGGCTTTCCGAGAGGTTTTTGTATATTTAAAAAGTACGCCAAATTTTTTATTTGGTTATATTTATAAAAGAAAATTAAACATAAAAATAAAAAATTCGGCTCGTGCTAAATCCGAAAAGTTAGTGTTTATTTATACGCTACGTTTCATACACAAGACCGTTGTACACAATTTAAACAAACCCAAATGACGCTGAACAAATTACTATTTCTTTCACTACTTATAATATCCTTGAATAGTTGCAAAGACAATAAAAAAGCATCAATTAACGATGATCAAAACAAATCAATTCCTGGTGATTATTACGAAAATGAAAACGCAGAAGACCTAAACGAAAAAGGAATAGAATTTAGTAAAAATGGAGATTATGATAAAGGAAAAGAGGTTTTTCTAAAATCGTTAGAATTGGACCCAAATAATCCAACTACATTAAGTAATTTAGGATTAAATAGATATTTAGATTATGACTATGAAAATGCAATAAAATATTACCAAAAATCTTATGAAGTTTCAGATTCAACATATCATATTGCAGGAATAAATTTAGGATTGACCTATTTCTATAATAAAGAGTTTGATAAAGGTGTTGTAATTACCAACTATGTTATTGAAAACACCGATGATAAGGATATCTTATCTACAGCCTATGTTCATAGAGCATTAAATTATCTTGGTAAAGACGACTGTGAAAAAGCTCAAACTGATTTAAATTATATAATAGAAAATTTTCAAGGAATCGGAAACACTGCATATCACATCAACGATTTGACCGAAAAAATAAAAAACTGTGTACAACACCGTATATAAAAAATGCGTAGTTTAGTGCTTAATCAAAGGAAAGTGCGTACTTGCTTTCATCCGATTTTCGTTCCGAAAATCCTCTGACACAAGCACGCACTTTTCATATACAAAACCGTTACCACACATTTGAGAAATGACAGCGATTATAGTATTTATATTGATAATTATTGGATTCAACTTAATTCCAGAGCTG
>NZ_BMFQ01000004.1 GCF_014638915.1 Xanthomarina arctica
ATTGTACAGCTGTTCTTTTTATAAAGTACAATTAAATTACAAAATTCATGTTATTTTTTTCAATATGTTAAGATATTTGTTCCAATTTTATGTTGGAACGCTGAAAGTAATAAGGTAAAACTTATTACTGCAGCAATAACTTAAGGTGGTTATTGCAATGGGGCTCACCTCTTACCATTCCGAACAGAGAAGTTAAGCCCATTAGCGCCGATGGTACTGCATTTGTGGAAGAGTAGGTCATCGCCTTTTTTAGAATCCCGATTCATTTTTTTGAATCGGGATTTTTTTGTGCAACAAATTTAGATTTTATCATCCCTAAAATTAAGTGATGACCAGGAAGAGAAATAGTTGATAAATTACAACATTAGGTTCGATTACAATCTGTAGCTAAATTTTAGATTAGGATGTTTATTAATTAGTAGCTAGAGATTCTCAATAACTAGTGTAGATCAAAAAGTGCCATTATCTGTATTGAAATAATTGCAAAGGACTCTCAATAGGAATCGATTTTTGGTTAAAGCGTAATAGGAACCAATATTTCAATTAGTAGGTTTCCTGCGTTCTAATTCAGTTGATGATATGAGTAGATAAGTAGGTGAATTGAAATTTTTGTTAATTGGTCCTAATAGCTCTTGAGCATTAAAAAGTAGGAAGAAGATAACCCTGCTTAATGAGTTAATTGCTTAATGAAATATGGTCTTAGTTTAACAATGTAGAAATGCCTTAACAAACATATTCCAAAAAACTATAATTTAAGAAAGGTATTATTATGTTACAGAGTTAAAGACCAAGTGTGTTGTAGTTTTCTGAATTTTTTAAGTTCATTTCTCAGTATAGGAAGATAATCTTTCCCATTGCTATTAGATTTTTCTAACCTACTGCAATTCTTGTATAATAGATTTGTTAATCGTTTAACAGAAGCAATATGTTTGTATTTCTTATCACTATATCTTTCTAATTCTGCCTTCTCAATTTCTGGAGCTAATGAACTTGATTGCTGAACAATATCCCCTGAAAAATAAATATTAGAATCTTCTGTACCATCAAGACGTAAGTATGCTAAATCTTGATTCAAATATGAAGAAATACTTCTAGATAAGATGATAATTTCTATAGCCTTTTGATATATAGGCGAGTGAGATAAATGTGAGGACATATTTGTAATCATTTTTTAATAACAATTATATCAAAAATAGTGACAAGTTTTCATTTTTAACTTTCGGTATTAAAGTAAATTCGTATATTTGATTTAATATTTAATGTATATTTTAATAATTCTTTAAAATGAGTGTAGATTCGTTAAACTGGAAAATTCTTAAATGTTTACAGAGTAATGCCAGACTATCTAATGCCGAAATAGGTAGGCAAGTTGGTATCAGTTCTCCTGCAGTTTCTGAAAGAATTAAAAAAATGGAGGATCTAGGGATAATTCAAAATTACCATACAACAGTTTCTCCTTTCGAGGTTGGCTATCAATTAAAAGCCCTTATTACTATAAGAGCTTTTATGGGAATGCTTAAACCATTTTTAGAAAAGGTTAAGACATTTGATGAAGTTATTAATTGCTATCGAATTACAGGCAATGAAAATATAGTTATGGAAGTCGTTTTAAAAAACCAGAAACACTTGGAAATTTTTATCGACCAATTAATTGTATATGGCGAGACTAAAACGCAAATAGTCTTGTCTCACGTTATAAAACACAGTCCTGTGAAACCTTTAAAATAAAACTAACTTATTCAGTATCAAAAGGAATATCCTGATCAGGATCTTTATCTTCATAATTTATTCCTGGTGGATTAAAAAGTCCCCACCGATCAATAGTATAATTCCAACAATCAAATGTTTTAACCCATTCTGCAAATAGAACTCTAAACTCATCTACCTCATTTCTTATTAAATTTAAATATTCAATATCATTACAACCGTGTATTTGAAGACCACGCGCATCCATAATAAATTCTTTTGCTGCTTTTCGGATTAAGGTGGCATTTTCCATTTTAATATCATATGGCATGTCACTGTTTGAAACACCAGCAATTTTTGCAGGAATGATTAATGAGTTTCGTAAAAGATAAAAGAGATGGCTTTTTATGATATCTTTTTCAATTTTATCTTCAAATTCGGTATTACTACTTTCAACAACTTTTACAATGTGCTGAACCAATTCTTGAATTTCCGTAGCTTTTTTAAACACAGGTAGTTTTTTCCATTCTTCTCTCATCTTATGTATATTTTTATCCTTTAAACAGTAAATGAAATATGACTCTTAATTATTTTAGATACAGCTCGTTTTTGGATTTCAAGTATTGTTTTAAGTAGTAAAGTAGGCCTACAGCAATAAGTCCTAAAATCCCCATGACAAACCAAGTTGATGTAAAACCAAAACGTTCAACTAGGTGTAATCCTACATTATGACCGAAAATATGTGCTATTGAAAAAGAGATGGTATATAAGGCCATATACTCACCTTGATTTCCTTTTTTAGCTCGCTGCATAGCAAACGCATTAGAAAAAGGGAAGGCTATCATTTCTCCTATAGTCATCAAGAGCATACCAATAATTAAAATCCCTACCCATGAAGTGAGATCTAGTACAAGGAAACTTACAAGCGTTAATAAAGTTCCAAAGATCATGAGTCCAGGTTTTGTGTATTTTGTATGTTCTAACCATTTAATTAAGGGCATTTCAAATGTAAAAATGAAAAAGCCGTTTAGTCCCAAAAGCAAACCTATTTCTAATTCAGTTAGCTTATATACATCTTTATAATACAATGGCATTGTTGAGAAATATTGTAAAAAGATGATTCCGAACAAAGTCATAGATGCTAAAAATATCCAAAAGGCTTTGTCTTTATAAGCTGATTGTGGATTTTGGTTAATGACAGAATCTAATGTTTTTACTTTTTTTGGATTCAATACTTTTATTAATAGAATTGTAGCCAACAAACAAGTAATACCATCCACCCAAAATAAACCACCATAACTCATAGTAGTAATTATGACTCCTCCAACAGCAGGTCCAGCTGAAAATCCTAAATTAATTGCCAAACGTATTAAAGTTACCGAACGTGTTTTGTTTTCAGGTTTGCTATAAGCACTCAAGGCAACAAACATAGCTGGACGAAACATATCTGCAACCGACATGATTACAAAAATACCAATACAAAAAGTTTCGAAAGTATCTAAGTATTGTAATCCGATAAAAAGAATTCCCGTAAGCAATAGACTTCTTACCATGACTTTATAATAGCCTATTTTATCCGTTAGTTTTCCTCCTAACCATGAACCAACTAGAGATCCTAAACCAAATGCAGACATAACCCAACCAACTTGTGCAAATGAGAAATTTAAATCCTCTGTTAAGTACAAGGAAAGAAAAGGGATTACCATAGTTCCTGCTCGATTAATTAGTGTAATTAATGCAAGCCACCACACTTCAGAAGATAATCCTTTGAAGGTGTTTATATAATTATTAAAGAGTGTTTTCATTTTTTGATTGATATATTAAAAGTAAAAAGTCCGACGTTATCGTCAGACTTTTATATATAATTTTATTTGATAATTAAATCACTAGATTATATAGCAAGCCCAACTCTTCCAATAGGAAGTGGTTTGTTTTCTACAAATAGTGACGTAATGGTTCATTGGTTTTACTTTTAACGAATCAAATCTAAACAAAATATTTTAATGTTGTACTTTTGAAGAGTAAAAATTTTAAAATGAAATACTTACTACATTTATTAATATTGGTTTCTGTATTGAGCTGTGCAGAAGGCAAGCAACCTATTTTAGGAGAAACAGATTTTCAAAAAAAGATGAATGCCGATTTTAAGGATGCTTCTAAATCACCATTAAAAGTTAAGGACTTGAAAGGTTTTAAAGGGCTTGACTTTTTTAAATTCGATTCAACTTATGTTGTGAGTGCAAACCTTACTAGAACACCGGATGAAACACCTTTTAAAATGCAAACAAATACAGAAAGCATGCCTATGTATGTTAAATATGGTGTTGTTTCGTTTGAACTAAAAGGAAAAACACATGAGCTTAATATTTATCAGAGCATGGATCTAATGGGTGAAAAAGGATATAATGATTATTTGTTTTTGCCATTCTTAGATTTAACCAATGGCGATACTACTTATGGAGGTGGACGCTATGTAGAATGCCGAATCCCCAATGATGATATGGTGCTTATAGATTTTAATTCGGCTTACAATCCTTATTGTGCTTATAACGAAAAGTATTCTTGTCCAATTGTACCTCGAGAAAACTATTTAGAAGTTAAAGTAGAAGCTGGTGTAAAGGCTTTTGATAAACATTAAAGTTATTTATTTCACTAGAAACATTCCTAAGAAAACAGCTAGGAATCCCAATACAAAACTAGCAATTGTGTAAACGGCAAAACTCATAAAATCTCCGGATTTTAAAAACACATGATTCTCATAAGCAAAAGCCGAAAAAGTAGTAAAACCACCGCAAAAACCGGTAGCTAATAATAAGGTGTGATTTTCGGAAAGGGTATTGTTTTTTGCGGCAAGACCTAGAATAATTCCAATAAGTAAACTACCCAAGATGTTAGCAAGAAAAGTCCCATACGGAACTCCAGTTTCGTAACTGTTTAAATATTTTCCAAGAATATATCTTAGTACACTACCAACGCCACCACCAACAAATACAAGTAAAAGTTGTTTCATTAAATAAATTTATTTTAAAGCTTGTTTTTCTTCAACTGCTATATAAATTTCAGTAATCCAATTAGCTGGATTTGGAGTTTTTGAAGCATCTGTAACATATACTTCTAGCATAGGTCCTAATTCTGCCATCTCTAAACCATTTTTTGGAAAATAATCCATAGTGGTTTGCCATGCTTCCTTTAAATTGCTGTAGTCTCCTTTTAGAATTGTTTTTACTGCTTTAAAAGATTCAAGCTGTCCAGTTAAAATATTGTTTTCTGTAGTAATTATTTGCGAAGTGGTTGGTATACAAGAAGAAAACATGACCGAGTTATTTGTCTCATCCCATTTGTGATATAATATAAAAGGCGGTCCCGCTGTTGTTATATTGTTTTCTTGAGCATAATGACTAACTTTAGACAGCATATTTTGCATGACATTTTCAAAGTCATCCATTTTAGTAGAAGTGGTATTATAAAGATAAAAACCACCTCCATGTTGTGTTATACCATCAACTTTAATAGAATACACTTTCATAGATGCCATTACAATACTATCTAATTTTTCTAAGCTTCTTTCAAAATCTGGACCTAACATACTATCAAATCCCCCAGAGAAAAGAGCATAAGCTTTAAACATAAATGGAATGTTACCTGAATTTATTTTCCAAACAACCTCTGTCTGTGATTTGGAGATAGAGTTAAATTCCCAATGTAGTTTGGAAGGCGCAAAGTCATCAAGTTGCATTTCTTGATCTATGGACACGTTCTCTGAAGTAGTAAGCGTTTTTATCTTGCCTTTTCCTTTTGAATCAATCCAAGAATAAGAACCATCAACTCCTTTTGTTTTATCACCTAAAGTAATCACTGTTTCTGGATCATTTTCAATCCAAGAAGACCAAGAATTCCAATTTTCAAAATCTATTACATTGTTATAAACAACTTCCGCTGGAGCATTTATTGTTTGAACTCTTTTTACTTCAAATGAATTAGGCTGTACAGCAACATAAATAGTGAATCCAATAATTAAAATAAGTATTAAAAATAGAATGTATTTAAGTGCTTTCATAGTAGATTTTATAAAGGTTTTTCAAAGATAATCAATTTTATACTATCTTAATATATGTTACATTTGCAATTCACTAATTAAAAATTTAAAGATGAAAGTAAAGTATGTATTAGGTTTTGCTTTAGCATTCACAGCTTTTGTGTCTTGTAAAGAAGATAATAAGGAACCTGTTGTTGAAGTTTTAGAAGTACAAGAAGAAAATGTATTCGATTATAATGTTGAACAGTTTTCTGACATTAAGATATTACGTTATCAGATTCCAGGTTGGGAAAACTTAACCTTAAAAGAACAAAAATTGGTCTATTATTTGACTCAGGCAGGTTTGGCTGGGAGAGATATTATGTGGGATCAAAATTACCGTTATAATTTAAAAATCAGAACTGCTTTAGAAGCAGTTTATTCTAATTATTCTGGCGATAAGTCTAATGAAAACTGGAGCGCATTCGAATCTTATTTAAAGCGTGTTTGGTTTAGTAATGGAATTCACCATCATTATTCTAATGATAAAATAAAACCAGAATTTTCTCAAGACTATTTAAAAACCTTATTATCTGAAACAAATACAGTTTTAGAAGGTGAAGCTTTTGATGTAATTTTTAACGATAAAGATTCAAAGAAAGTAAATCAAGCTAAAGGAGTGGATAATGTATTGCTTTCTGCAGTTAATTTTTACGGTCCTAATGTAACAAATGCTGATGTTGAGACATTCTATAAGAACAAAAAATCACCAGATCCTAAGAAACCTTTATCTTTTGGTTTAAACTCTAAATTGGTAAAAGAGAATGGCCAATTAAAAGAATTGGTTTTTAAATCTGGAGGTTTATATGGCGCTTCAATTGATGAAATTATTAAATGGTTAGAATTGGCAAAAGGTGTTGCCGAAAACCAAGAACAAGGAGATGCTTTAGGATTGTTAATTGCATATTATAAAACAGGAGATTTACAAACTTGGGATGACTATAATGTGGCTTGGACTGCTGCAACGAAAGGAAATGTAGATTATATAAACAGTTTTATTGAAGTGTATAACGATCCACTAGGTTATAGAGGGTCTTATGAAAGTATCATACAAATTAACGATTTTGATATGTCTCAAAAAATGAAGGTTTTATCTGATAATGCACAATGGTTTGAAGATAATTCTCCTTTGATGGAAGAACATAAAAAGAAAAATGTTGTTGGTGTCACTTATAAAGTAGTTAATATTGCAGGAGAATCTGGAGATGCTTCCCCAAGCACGCCAATTGGTGTTAATTTACCAAATGCTAACTGGATTCGTGCCGCTGTTGGTAGTAAATCAGTTTCATTAGGTAATGTTATTGAAGCTTATAATAACGCTGGAAGTTCAGGGCGTTTAGAAGAATTTGTTAACGATGAAGAAGAATTGCAACTAGAAGAAAAATATGGTCAAGTAGCAGATAAATTACATACGGCTTTACACGAAGTTATAGGTCACGCGTCCGGACAGTTAAATCCAGGAGTTGGTGAAACTAAAGAAACTTTGAAAAATTACGCATCAACTTTAGAAGAAGGACGTGCAGATTTAGTTGGACTTTACTATTTATACAATCCAAAATTACAGGAATTAGGTTTGGTTGAAGATTGGAAATCTGTTGGAATGGCAGCCTATGATGGTTACATTAGAAACGGTTTGATGTCTCAATTAATCCGTTTAAATTTAGGTGATGATGTTGAAGAAGCTCACATGCGTAATAGACAATGGGTGAGTGCTTGGGTTTTTGAAAAAGGACAAGCAGATAACGTTATTGAAAAAATAACCAGAGATGGTAAAACGTATTATAATATCAATGACTATGATAAATTACATGATCTTTTTGGTCAATTATTAATGGAGACACAACGTATTAAATCTGAAGGAGATTATACAGCTGTAGAAACTTTAGTCGAAACCTATGGTGTTAAAGTGGACCAAAGTATTCATGCCGAAGTTTTAGAGCGCAATAAACAATTTACTTCTGCACCTTATAGTGGGTTTGTAAATCCTATTTTAGTTCCTGAGATGGATGAAAATGGTGAAATTACTGCTATAAAAGTAACACAACCAGCAACTTTTTCTGGACAGATGCTTGATTATAGTGCAAATTATAATTTTCTGCCGGAAGAGAATTAACTAGAAATTCAACATAAATAAAAACGCCTTAATGATTAATTCATTAAGGCGTTTTGTATTGTTATTTGACTTTAATTACTGTTTGATAATTTGTTTCACGATTTTTACCTCATTGGTTTTATATTCTAAAATATACATTCCACTTTGGAATTTACTAAGATTGATTTCGTTAAGAGTATTGATAATGGTTTGATTTAAAATTAAACGACCATTTATATCATATACATTTATAGTAGCCTCGATGTTGGTAGGCCTTTTAATATATAAGAAACTGTTTGTTGGGTTAGGATATATTTGAAAGTCTTGCAATTCATTTTCATGTATTCCTAAAGTAACATCGACTACAATCGGAGCTCTAAAAATTTCGAAATCAGGAATATCTGTATCTGTTATTACACAATGATAACTTCCACTGTCTGCCATTGTAGCATTTGTAATAATATAAGGATTCGTATTTGCTCCTGGAATTAAGACATTGTCTTTATACCATTGTAATACCTGTGCACGTCTAGTGTTTCCATATCTTTCTATACTTTCACTAACAGTAAGATAAATGTCTTCACCTTCTAATAAAGATTGATTTTCTGGCAAATCTAAGGTCGTTTGTGGGGAATAATAATTAGAGTTACTCCAACCATATTGCAAGTTTAAATAATCGTTAAATTCATTTGCAAAATCAGACACATAGAAATGATTGTTACTTATGTTTACACTTAAAAGGTTTTGTAAGGAAGTGAAATCCGGTAAGACTCCATGAAAATTATTATTACTAATATAAAAAAATGTCATATTAGGGTAATTGGTGGCTACAAAATCTGGGACTTCACCCGAAAGTTGATTGTCATTAAACCAAAACCCTCTTAAATTTGTAAGGTTGGCATATGATGCTGGAATTTCGCCAGTAAAATTATTATCACCAACATCTAAAATACGCAATTCAGTTAAATTACCAATTTCAGGAGGTAAGTTCCCACTGATATTATTTCCATAAAAAAGAGCTAATACTTCAAGTCCATAAAAATCTCCGATTTCAGGAGGTAAGGTACCGGTTAAATTATTACCGTTAAGATCAATTCCAGATACCTTGTTACCTGAAATTGTTATTCCATGCCAAGTAGAAATTGGTTCTGCTGTTAACCAATTGGTGTTATTATTCCAATTATCTCCATTGGTTGAATAATATATAGCCGCCAGAGCATTTAACTCTGCTTCGGAAATAGGACCATTAATATTGATTGGGTTTCTATCGATTTCCAAGTCTGTAATAATTGGACTAGTGGCTTTACAAAAATAAATGTCCATATCTTCTTCTTGTAAGTTAACTATATTTAAAGTTGAAGAGTTTGCTCCTGCAATAGGTTCATCACTAGGGTCATAATAATTAGTTCGCTTCTTATACCATTGGTATTGTACGTTTGTTCCGTTAACGGGAGTCATTGTTAACGTGTAATTATCACCTATAACTCCATCAAAACTATCTTCAGTATCAATTGGTTTTGGAAATTGATAATTAAAAGTAGAGATGGATGTATTATTTGTATAATGAGTTTCTAAATCTTGAAAAGAATAGATATTGCTGCTTACATCTAATTGGATAATTGTTGGAATTATAGAAAAATCAGGAATTATTCCGCTTAAATAATTAAATCCGAAATCAGCGTTTTCAAGAAATGCTAAAGCGGTTGATATAGATTCAGGGATGGTACCTGTTAAATTATTCCAACGTAAATTAATTTTGGATACGTGACCATCTTTTACAGTAACACCATGCCATGAAGAGATTGGCTCTGAGGTATTCCAGTTGTTATTGTTTGCCCAATTAGCACCATCCGCATTATTATATAAATCAATTAAAGCGCTTCTTTCATTTGCAGATACTTCTTGTGGAATATCTATAATCACATCGGACCAAAAGGTGCCTCCACCAATTCTGGAAACTAAAGTATAATAATTAGTACCTGCGGTCACTGGCAAATCTATAATATTACCATAAGTACATGGAGATACCGCTGTTAATTGACTTTCGTCAGTCACGTTTAAATTAGGAGCAGAATAAAGAATTGATAAAGTTTCTCCGTTGTCATAACCCCATCCGTCTTCTACGGCTATAGATATGTTATAATTAGCTATGGCTGTAAATTTGTAATAGACTACTGGGGTGTCTAATAAGTCACATCCAGTTTGTCCTCCAGTACTTGGACTTGACAGGTCGAGTCTCACATCAGTTTCTACAAAAGGAGATTCAGTAACTAAAGTGGCATTTTGGATTAAATCATTTGGTGGGACCTGACCAAAGGATAATAGAGTTGTAAAAAAGGTAAAAATAAAAAGAAGTAGAAGATTTTTCATAATATTAAAGTATTGATTAATAGCACTATAAATCTACAGGTAAAATTAAAACTAGAAAATACTCAAATTGAGTAATTTCTTAAAAACTAATGTCTTTTTTATAATTTAAGCAAGGTGTCGTCTTTAGAACCCTTTCAGCCATAAGTTCTAAAACGAATAAATCCCCAAAATTTGGGGATTTATTAATATGAAAAATATTTTTATTAATTTTTAATAAAGCGTTTTATAATTGTTTTTGTTATCTACATAATAAAACCAAAAAATATCTTCACAGACTTACTTAAAGCTTAGATGAAGAAGGTAGCAAAATTTAAAAAAAAATATTTGAAGCTTGATTTCTTACTTAAAAAACCATTTTATAGAAGCAATAAACAGGATAAAGGAAATAAACGCAACTAAAATCCAAACGCTTCCTTTGTAGTATTTTCTGTGAAGTTTTAAATCGCGTCTATAAGTAAAGAAAATGGCTATGATAAATACAATCGCAAATAAAATTCCAAAAACCCATTGACCATTTGTAAACATATCCTTAATTTTAGGCAAAAATAAGAAAACAAATAAGATTAGTTTTCTGTTTTTAAAGAAATGAAAAAATAATTTATATGAAAAATAAAATAGAAGCAGTTAAAGCCTTTCATACAGCATTTAAAATAGGACATAGAGAGACGCCAAAAGCCCATTTAGGTATAGAAAAAAACATGTTGCGCTATAAGTTAATGCGCGAAGAAAACGAAGAATATTTGGAAGCAGCCAACAATGATGATCTAATAGAAGTAGCCGATGCTCTGGGAGATATGCTATACATTCTATGTGGTACCATTATTGAGCATGGTATGCAACATAAAATTGAAGAGGTTTTTAATGAAATCCAACGTAGTAATATGAGTAAATTGGGAGAAAATGGAGAGCCTATTTACCGTGAAGATGGTAAAGTATTAAAAGGTCCAAATTATTTTAAACCAAATATTTCTGACATTCTTGAAAAATAGAAAATAGGGAATAGATAAATGAAAAAAGAGAGTTATTGAGTTAATAAGTTATTTGAGAATTCAACTTCAACTTCATTTTCGATTTCATCACCTATTTCACCTCACGTCTCCACCCATGTTTGTCATCAGATAAATTATGTTGAATATTTAGTAACTCCTTTTTAAACATTGTCGCATAGGCATTTTCCATTTCAGGAAGTTCAAATACTTCATTTCCATGTTCGAAAGCTGAAATAGGGCTAATTACTGCTGCAGTTCCAGCACCAAAAATTTCCTTTAAGCTACCATTTCTGGCGGCTTCTTTTATTTCACTTACAGGAACACGTCTAACTTCAACTGGAACATTATTATCTTCAGCCAACTGAATGATACTTTTTCTGGTAATACCATCTAAAATTCGGTCGCTAATTGGAGCCGTAACTAAGGTGTCATTAATTCTAAAAAAGATATTCATGGTTCCAGCTTCTTCCAAAAACTCATGAGTACTGGCATCTGTCCAAATAATTTGCTGATACCCTTTTTCTTGAGCTAGTGAAGTTGGATAAAATTGAGCGGCATAATTTCCAGCAGCTTTGGCAAAACCAACACCTCCATCAGCAGAACGACTATATTTTTCAGCAAACAAAACACGTACTTTTCCAGAATAATATGCTTTTGCCGGAGAACAAATAATCATAAATCGATACATGTTTGCAGGCGATGCAGAAATAGCTGGTTCTGTTGCAATAACAAAAGGTCTTAGATATAACGAATTTCCAACTCCAGGTTTGATCCAATCTTTATCTAATTTTAATAAGGCTTCTAATCCGTCTAAAAAGTAGTCTTTTGGAAATTCTGGCATGGCTAATCTAGCCGAAGATATATTAATACGTTTATGGTTTTCCTCTGGTCTAAATAACCAAACTTTTCCAGCATCATCCTTAAAAGCTTTCATGCCTTCAAATACAGCTTGTCCGTAATGAAAGACTCTAGCAGATGGCTCAAAAGTCATTGCCTGGTAAGGCATAATTTTTGGTTGTTGCCATTTTCCATCAATAAAATCGCAAACAAACATGTGGTCTGTAAAAGTTCTACCAAAAGTTAAGTTATCAAAATCAACATTTTCAATTTTTGAAGTGTTGGATTTTACAATGTCTATATTAGAGTTTGAAGGATGTGTCATTACATAAATTTTCTGGTGCAAATTTATAAAATTAAACTAGGATAAAAAACCAAAACTTTTTTTAAAAAATACGTATATTTGGTGCTATTCAAATTCAAATTTATAAAATTATTATGAAGCACATTTTAACCCTTTTAGCTCTATCTTTTGTATTCGTTTCCTGTAAAAATAACACAAGCGATACTCAGGTAAACACTGTTCAAACTGAAGAAGTTAAAGAAATAGCTTACGCCTCTTTTGGTGATAAAATAGAAGCTGATAACGCTATTGATGCTATATTAATGGCTGAGACTTATAAGAAAATGATAGTTGGAGATAGCCTTCAAACTAAAATGATTGCTAAAGTTGATGAAGTTTGTCAGGCAAAAGGTTGCTGGATGAAACTTGATTTAGGAAACGACGAACAAGTGATGGTGAAGTTTAAAGATTACGGATTTTTTATGCCAAAAAATATAGCAGGAAAAGATGTGATTTTAGATGGGAAAGCTTTCGTTAGTGAAATGACTGTTGAAGAACAACGTCATTATGCTGAAGATGCTGGGAAATCTGAAAATGAAATTGCAGCCATAACAGAACCTAAACGCACCTATACTTTTGAAGCTAATGGTGTCCTTCTAATTGAAGAATAAATGATAAAATTAGTATTGTTTATTTTTACTTTTACACTTTTTTTTAGTTGCAATAATTCTAAGGAAGAAATTGTTGTAGAAAAAAAGGAAGTGATTTACGATATGTATCAGCCTTCTGAAATGGCAAATCTAATGAATGAGATGTACGCCCAAAATCTTCAAATAAAAGAAGATATTCTAGAAGGCAAGATACCTACAGTATTTCCATTGGATTTTTTAAAAATCCATACCGCAGAACTTTCTGATTTTAAAAGTAGAAATGAAACCTTTCAAAGTTTTTCCAAACTATTTATAGAAAGTGAAAAGGAGATTTTTAATTCAAATTCTCAAATCCCTGTTAAAGAACGTTTTAATACTATGGTAAATCTGTGTATTTCTTGTCACCAAACAGAATGTACAGGACCTATTACTAGAATTCAGAAACTCCTAATTAAATAAGACTTGGAACGTAAAATCATCACAACTGCAGATGGTTCTAAAACAATCCAACTTGTTGGTTTAGACGAGCAATATCATTCTCTTCATGGTGCATTGCAGGAAGCACGGCATGTTTTTATCAAGCATGGTCTTCAACATGTTTTACAATCTCAATTGAAGCAAAACGCACCAATTTCCATTTTAGAGATTGGTTTTGGAACTGGCTTAAATGCGATGGTCACCTTATTTGAGGTCAAGAACCAATCCATTAAAATAAATTATGTTGGTGTTGAAGCTTATCCTGTATCAAAGGAAGAAGTTTTAGCCTTAGATTACCAAGGTCTATTTCCGGATTTAGATTCCGGAAATTTATACGAGACAATCCACGCCATTAAATGGGAAGATATCCATGAAATAACTTCTCTTTTTACTCTACAAAAACAACAAAAATTCTTTCATGAGATTGTAGATTTAAATTTATACAATCTTATATACTTCGATGCTTTTGGTGCTCGAATTCAACCAGAATTATGGACTGAAGAAATTTTTAAAATAATGTTCGATGCCTTAAAAGATCAAGGTGTTTTGGTAACCTATTCGGCAAAAGGAAGCGTACGTCGCGCCATGCAAGCAGTTGGTTTTATAGTAGAAAGACTGCCTGGTCCTCCTGGCAAACGTGAGATGCTTCGTGCGACGAAGTACCCAACAACTCCAAAATAAAACCATGTTTTGAGTTGAAAGTTAAGAAACCGGAAAAAGCATTTAACATTCGGCGGGTTTTACGAGCCAAATGCTTCAAAGAAAAGGCATTTAACATTCGGTAAGTTTCTAAGAGCTAAAATTCATTCATTCATAACCATAAACTTTCGTTAATTCTGTTAAACCTAAACTAAAGTGTCGTTTAAAAGTCATGCAATTCAGTATCTTTAAGTAAAAATTGACAATGAAAGTTTTAATTGCTGGAGCTACGGGTTTAGTTGGTAGTGCTATTGTTGCTCAGTGTAAAAGAAATGCCATTTCTGTACATTATTTAACGACTTCAAAAGAAAAAATTGAAGATAAAGAGCATTATAAAGGGTTTTATTGGAATCCTGCTAAACAAGAAATTGATTCGACATGTTTCTATGGGGTAGATGCTATTATAAATTTAGCTGGAGCCCCTATTTCTAACAGATGGACAAAAAGCTACAAGCAGAAAATATTAGATAGTAGATTACAGAGTTTGCATTTATTAAAGCAGACTATTCAAAAAGAGAATATTAATATCAAGCAATTAATTTCGGCTAGTGCCATTGGTATTTATCCAAATTCCATTACAAATTATCATGAAGAGAATGCATCTACAATGTCTTCGGGGTTTTTAGGAGAAGTTGCTGTAAAATGGGAAAAAGCTGCAGACGAGTTTTTGGAATTAGGCATTTTGGTAACCAAAATTAGAATTGGTTTGGTTTTAGATGCAGAGGAAGGTGCTTTGCCAAAAATGGTCTCCCCTGTTAAATATGGGTTTGGTGCTGCTTTCGGAACCGGACTTCAATGGCAATCATGGATTCATATAGAAGACTTGGCCAGAATATTTGTTTATACTTTAGAGGAAAATTTGGGAGGTGTTTTTAATGGTGTAGCTCCAAATCCGATAACAAATCAGGAGTTGACAAAAGCCATTGCAAGCACACTTGAAAAACCTTTATGGCTACCAAATATCCCGAAAATAGCTATGAAACTGGCATTGGGAGACATGCACGTTTTGCTTTTTGAAAGTCAACGTGTCTGTTCCAAAAAAATCGAAGAAGAAGGATTCGATTTTATGTATCCGAATCTTATGCCAGCTTTAGAAAATTTACTTGAAGCTTAAAATAAAAAAAGCGATTTGAATATGTGTTCAAATCGCTTTTTTAAATTTATATTTAATCATGTTATTTAACCAGCATAGCAAATTATAACGGTCTAAAAGACAACTCCGGCTATGAGTAATTTATAATTCATGGTTAATTATAAATCTTTGTAAAAGTAGCGTAATATCTTTTTTTACATAAAAAAAGCCAACTAATTTTAGCTGGCTCTAATTATTGTAATGTTTAAATAGTATTTTATGCTTTCTTATTAGCAACAACATTAATTTTTAATTCAATATCATCATTAATAAACTTATCTCCTAAGTTATCGAAAAACGATTTAGAACCATATTGCACATTCCATTTAGAACGGTTAATAGTAAATGTCTCGCTAGTAATCGTTGCCGATTCTCCATCTTGACTGATTGTTACAGGAATGGTAATGTTATTTTCAACATTTTTCAATTTAAGATTTCCAGATAACATAGTTTTTCCATCTACAGTTTCAACTTTAGTTACTTCAAAACCAGAAGTTGGATATTGTTCTACGTCAAAAAAGTCAGGACTTTTTAAGTGTCCTAGTAATTTTGCATGATTTTTATCATCTACCGGAATATCAGAAACATTAATAGATGTCATGTCAATTAAAAACGTACCACTTTCTAAAGTCCCGTTGTTCATTGTAAGAACTCCACTATCAAGACCTATAGTACCATTATGAGATCCTGTCGGTTTGTGTCCTGTCCACATAATTGTAGAACCGCTTGTGTTTACCAAGTATTTTGTAGATACGTCTGTTTTTTCAACCGCTACCACAGCTTCTGTTGTAACAGCTTCTTTAGCCTTGTCCTTACAGCTTGTAAACGCTAAGGTCATTGTTGCTAATGCTAATATTGTAAAAAATCCTTTTTTCATAATATAAAATTAGTTTTAGTGTTAAGCAACAAAAATAGACATTTGAAAATGAAAAGAAACTTAAAAAAGATTAAAATTTATTAGTGACATTTTGACATTTTAATAATAATGGCAGTACTTTTGCCATCCTATTTTTAGTATTTTAAAAAATTATTAGCACGACTATGAGTAAGAAAGACAAAAACACAGATATTGAATCAGAACAGGTTGAGGAACAATTGCTTAACCTAGAGGAGCTAACAATAGAAGAACAACTTCAGGAAGAATTAAAACAAGAGAAAGATAAGTTTTTACGTTTGTTTGCTGAATTTGAAAATTATAAAAGACGTACGTCTAAAGAACGTATTGAATTATTTAAAACTGCTAACCAAGATCTTATGGTTGCTTTACTACCAGTTTTGGATGATTTTGATAGAGCTTATTTGGAGATTTCTAAAACTAAAGAGAAGGAGTTGTTAAAAGGTGTTGAGCTTATTAGTAACAAATTGAGAAACACTTTAAACGGAAAAGGTCTAGAAGTAGTTGAGTCAAATCAAGGGGATGTCTTTAATGCAGATGTTCACGAAGCGATTACTCAAATTCCAGCGCCTACAGATGATTTGAAAGGAAAACTTATTGATGTAGTAGAAAAAGGATATAAACTAGGAGATAAGATAATTAGATTCCCAAAAGTAGTTATAGGACAATAGAAATATGGCAAAACGAGATTATTACGATATATTAGGAATAGATAAAAATGCAACTGCAGCCGAAGTAAAAAAGGCTTACAGAAAAATGGCATTAAAACATCATCCAGATAAAAATCCCGACGATAAAGAAGCTGAAACCAAATTTAAAGAAGCGGCAGAAGCCTATGAGGTTTTAAGTAATGCCGACAAAAAAGCACGTTACGACCAGTTTGGACATCAAGCATTCGATGGTAATGGTGGCTTTAGTGGCGGTAATATGAATATGGATGACATATTCAGTCAGTTCGGTGATATTTTCGGTGGCGGTTTTGGCGGTGGAGGCGGATTCTCTGGTTTTGGAGGTGGCTTTGGTGGTCAACAACGTCGTGTAAAGGGTAGTAATTTGCGTATTCGTGTTAAGTTAACACTTGAAGAAATTGCTAATGGCGTAGAAAAGAAAGTGAAAGTAAGACGAAAAGTTCAAGCCAAAGGTACTACTTACAAAACCTGTAGTATGTGTCATGGTTCAGGACAAGTAACACGTATTACAAACACCATTTTAGGTCGTATGCAAACAGCATCCACTTGTACTACTTGTGGTGGTGCAGGACAGATGATTGATAAAAAACCAGATGATGCAGATGGTCATGGTTTAATAATTAAAGAAGAAACGGTTGCTATTAAAATTCCGGCAGGAGTTGTAGATGGCATGCAGTTAAAAGTTTCTGGAAAAGGTAACGAAGCTCCTGGAAATGGAATTTCTGGAGATTTATTAGTTGCCATAGAAGAAGAAAAACATGACAAGTTACAGCGTGAAGGCGATAACTTGCATTACGATTTATACATTAGTTTACCAGATGCTGTTTTAGGAACTTCAAAAGAAATTGATACGGTTACCGGAAAAGTGCGTATTAAGGTAGATGCAGGTGTTCAATCTGGAAAAATACTACGTTTAAGAGGTAAAGGAATCCCAAGCATTAATGGATACGGAAAAGGAGATCTATTAGTTCATGTAAATGTCTGGACACCAAAAACTTTAAACAAACAACAAAAAGACTTTTTTGAATCCATGGTAGAAGATGAACATTTTGAGCCAAAGCCAGAAAGTTCAGACAAATCTTTCTTTGAAAAAGTAAAGGATATGTTTTCATAATAAACAAAAACATCAATGGATCCGCCTGTTAAGGCGGATTTTTTTGTTTTAATAAGAACTTAGTATAACATATTTTCGTTTGTTTATTAAAAAACACTATCTTTGAGATATCACTATTTTTAAATAGTGGTTTTTTTCTTTTTCATAGCAATTTTTTCCCATCCTAAGATATTTTATATTTCAGGGTGGGTTTTGTTTTTATAATGGTTTTAATAAATGATCTTATATAAAGAATAACTTCACAACATTTAATATATTTACATTTCTATTGAATAATAACCAACGTATATGAATAACTTATTAGAAGCACATTCGGTTTCTAAAAAATTTGGAGATTTTACGGCACTTAATCAAGTGTCTATCTCTGTGCCTAAAGGAAGTATTTTTGGATTGTTAGGTCCAAATGGAGCAGGTAAAACCACCTTAATTAGAATTATTAATCAAATTACCATGCCAGACGAAGGGAAGGTGATTTTAGATGGAGAGCCCTTGCAAGCCCATCATGTGCGAGATATTGGTTATTTGCCCGAAGAACGTGGTTTGTACAAATCTATGAAAGTTGGAGAGCAAGCCATGTACTTGGCAAGGCTAAAAGGTTTAAGTAAAGATGAAGCTAGAACCAGATTGAAATATTGGTTTGAAAGATTAGAAATTGGTGATTGGTGGAATAAAAAAATCCAAGAGCTTTCAAAAGGAATGGCTCAAAAAATACAATTTATAGTTACCGTTTTACACGAGCCAAAACTTTTAATTTTCGACGAACCTTTTTCTGGTTTCGATCCAATTAATGCCATTCTTATTAAAGATGAAATTTTAAGATTGAGAGAAAATGGTGCAACCGTTATTTTTTCTACTCATCGTATGGAGTCGGTTGAAGAATTATGCGACCAGATTACTTTAATTCATCAGTCCAATAAAATTCTTGACGGAAAACTCACAGATATTAAGAGACAGTTTAAAACAAATACCTTCGAAGTTGGTATTAGAGCCACAGATAATCTGCTTCTTGAGAAAGAACTTTCAGAAAAATTTCTAGTGTCACCGGCAAATTTCAAAACATTAGGAAACGAACTAAAGCTTAATGTGAAACTCTCAGAAAAAGACATTCCAAACGATTTATTAAGTTTTCTAACTTCAAAAGGTGAGGTGTCGCATTTTGTAGAATTAATTCCCAGTGCCAACGATATTTTTATTCAAGCCATAAAGAATAACTAACATGAATCATTTAGCATTAATCATAGAGAGAGAGTATTTAACCAAGGTTAAAAATAAGTCCTTTATAGTGATGACTATTTTAAGTCCAATCATCATGATTGCACTTATTGCTGTTGTAGGCTATCTTTCTCAAATAAATAACAATAAAGAACGTACCATTTCAATTCTGGATGAATCTGGAATTTTAAAAAGTTCGTTTATAGATACAGAAACGGTTAAATATCATATTCTAGATAACATGTCGCTTGAAGATGCCAAAATTCAAGTAAATAAAAATGAAGAGTATGGTCTTTTATACATTGGGAATTTTCAAGATATCAATAAAGTTGGAGAGCACATAAAGTTTTATTCGGAAGAGTCTCCTTCCTTAACTCTTATGTCCGCTTTAGAAAGTAAATTAGAAAAGCAACTTACAGATTTAAAACTAGAATTTGAAGGGGTAGATATTGAAAAAATCAAGGCCGCTAGAGTTTCTGTCAATATTGGGCAAGAAAGTTTTATTGGAGAAAAAACTTCAAAAATAGATAGCGTTGTAAAACTTGTTTTTGGAGGTTTAGCTGGGTACTTGTTGTTTATGTTTATCATTATTTATGGTAACATGATTATGCGAAGTGTTATAGAAGAAAAAACCAGTAGGATTATCGAAATTATTATTTCGTCTGTGAAACCCATACATCTTATGTTGGGTAAAATTATTGGTACCTCATTGGCTGGGATTACCCAATTTATTATTTGGATTATTTTAGGAAGTGTTTTAATGACCCTCCTTTCTCTGATTTTTGGGGTAGATTTTGCACAATCAACATCAGGGCAACAAGAGATTTTAAATCAAGCCATGCAGAATCCAGATGTCAATATGGAAATTCAAAATGCTATTAATGCCTTTTATAATTTGCCAATAACCAATTTAATTATTGCCTTTATCCTGTTTTTTATTGGAGGTTATTTATTGTACAGTTCATTTTATGCAGCAATTGGAGCAGCCGTTGATAACGAAACGGATACACAACAATTTTTATTACCTATTTTAATGCCTTTAATATTGGCTGTTTATATTGGAATCTTCACAGTTATAGAAGATCCTCATGGAACAGTTTCAACGGTGTTCTCTTTTATCCCTTTAACATCTCCTGTTGTTATGCTAATGCGAATTCCTTTTGGGGTTCCAATTTGGCAACAAATAGTGTCTTTCGCCTTATTAGTAGGGACATTTATTTTTACAGTTTGGTTTGCAGCAAAAATTTATCGTGTTGGTATATTAATGTATGGTAAAAAACCAAGCTATAAAGAGCTGTTGAAGTGGATTAAATATTAAGAAAACGATATAAAAAATTCCAGAAGTTATAGGGCGAGGAATAACTAAGGTGTTATTTACAAATTTCGGGGATAGTTCCCTGTACTTTAAAGTTATATTTACACTTAATGATAGTTTTACGGCGCGATATCCAAAAAGTGATGTCCGTTTTAAAATAGATAAATTATTTCGGGAAAATATCATCAGCATTCCTTTTGCGCAAAGAGACATTCATATTATAGAAAAAAAGAATTAAGACATGCCAAGAATATTAATTATAGAGGACGAAGCGGCTATTAGAAGAGTATTAGTTAAAATTCTTTCAGAAGAAAATAGTAGCTATCAAGTAGAGGAAGCTGAAGATGGGTTAATAGGACTTGAAAAAATTAAAAACGAAGATTTTGATTTGGTTTTATGCGATATCAAGATGCCAAAAATGGATGGTGTTGAAGTGCTAGAAGCTGTTAAGAAAATTAAACCAGAAATACCTATGGTTATGATTTCTGGTCATGGCGATTTAGACACAGCAGTAAATACCATGAGGTTGGGTGCCTTCGATTATATTTCTAAACCACCAGATTTAAACCGATTATTAAATACGGTTCGTATTGCTTTAAATAGTAAAGAACTGGTTGTTGAAAACAAAAGGCTTAAAAAGAAAGTAAGCAAGAATTTTGAAATGATTGGCGAAAGTGACGAGATCTCTATTATAAAAGACATGATAGATAAAGTCGCGCCAACAGATGCTCGAGTTCTTATAACGGGTCCTAATGGCACTGGAAAAGAATTGGTAGCACATTGGTTGCATCAAAAAAGTGAGCGTTCTAACGGTCCTTTAATTGAAGTTAACTGCGCCGCAATCCCTTCAGAACTTATAGAAAGTGAATTGTTTGGTCATGTAAAAGGTGCTTTTACAAGTGCTGTAAAAGATAGAGCAGGAAAGTTTGAAGCCGCTAATGGTGGTACTATTTTTTTGGATGAAATTGGTGATATGAGCCTATCTGCACAAGCTAAAGTTTTAAGAGCCTTGCAAGAAAGTAGGATTCAACGTGTTGGTAGCGACAAAGATATTAAAGTAGATGTAAGAGTGATAGCAGCAACCAATAAAGACCTAAAACATGAAATAGAAGAAAATAGATTTCGTGAAGATTTATACCATAGATTAGCGGTTATTTTAATAAAAGTACCATCCTTAAACGATAGAAGAGGGGACATTCCATTATTAATTGAATATTTCTCTGATAAAATTTCTGGTGAACAAGGAACAATTAAAAAATCGTTTTCTGATCAAGCGATTAAAATGCTTCAAGAATACGATTGGACTGGGAATATACGTGAACTTAGAAATGTGGTTGAAAGACTTATTATTCTAGGTGAAAAAGAAGTAAGCGAAAAAGATGTCAAGCTATTTGCTAGTAAATGATGAAATTCTTCCGAAAAATAAGACAAGGATTAATTTCTGAAAACAAATTCAGTAAGTATTTACTGTATGCTATTGGTGAAATTATACTTGTTGTTATTGGGATTTTTATTGCATTACAACTTAATTTATGGAGTGAGAATAGAAAACTAGATGATGTAGACAAGCCTATTACCATCAGCTTTTAGACGATTTAAATAAGGATAAAGTATATGTTGAAGAAACAATTGCAAATCTAGACTCCTTTCGACAAGATTATAATACCTATCTCGAAACCTTTAAAGAGCCTAATTTAAATCCAAATAAGGCATTAGAAAATTTATTTAGTGTTGATTTTTTATCTTCCGTAATAGCATTTAATACCAGCACAATTGCAACTCTAGAAAACACTGGTGATATAAAATTAGTAAACCCAAATGTCAGGAATAAGTTAGCAGATTATAAACGTTCACAAGAATTAACGGTAAAAGTATCAACTTCAAATGATGACAATAAAAGTAATATTTTGCAAGAAGCCTCTTTATTAATAGGTAGCATAACGCTTACTGAACGACTAAGTAATCAAGAATTTCTTGCTGAATATCTTGAACCAGAATTTAATTATCCAAAGCTTTTCCTAATAATGGAAGCTGTGCATGCATGGAAAAAAGCTTCAGAAGATAATACACTTGAGAGCCTTCATGATTTACTAAACGATAACATGGAGCTAAAAGAGCTTATTTCTGCAGAAATAGAAGATTAGCGAAATTATCAATCTTCGTTTTAACATTTTCAGGAATTGTATCATTTTCAACCCAGGAATGTATATCGCCTAAATAGGTCATGCCTAAATACTTTGCAGTTTCTACAAATGGCATATTAAAACCAGTTACTAAATCATCAGCATTACTAATGCTTATCATAGCCATGTTTTTGCCTCGTAATTGTCTTCCTAAATCTTTTTTAGTTCTTAGAAGATCTGAAATTCTGTCAAAAAAATCTTTCATAATCCCACTCATAGCATACCAATAGACAGGCGTTGCAAAAATTATTGTGTCATAGTTTGCAATTATTTCAGTCATTGTTGGAATAAAGTCATCATCAGCATTTCTATACTCATAATCATATTGACCAATAGTTTTCGTATTCAAATCAATAACATCTATTTCACATTTATTCGCTAGATAATTCACAATTAAACTCGTGTCACCTATAGTTCTGGAACTTCCTTGAATAATAACTGCTTTTTTCATATCGTATTTTTACAATACGAAGAAATGTGTTTTTATAGGATAAAATTGGGTTTACTTATAGAAACATTTAATAGTAATACAGAAAATATTGATATCTTTAAAAACCAAATTAAAAAATTTAGTTAAAAATGAAGACTATACAGCCAAATACCTTTAAGGTCACGGAAAAAGTTATTTTAAAAGATATAAGTACCACTTATAATTTAGAAGCCAAAAGAAGAGAAATAGAACTTGAACTTGAAGAAGTTAGAATAAAATTAGCAAAATTACAAGATACCATGTATGCTCATGGAAAATATGCTGTTTTAGTTTGTTTGCAAGGCATGGATACCGCTGGAAAAGATAGTTTAATTAGAGAAGTTTTTAAAGATTTGAATGCGAGAGGCGTTGTTGTACATAGTTTTAAAGTGCCTACGTCTTTAGAGTTAAAACACGATTATTTATGGAGACATTATATTGCGCTTCCTGCTCGTGGAAAAGTAGGTGTTTTCAATAGAACCCATTATGAAAATGTCTTAGTAACACGCGTACATCCTGAGTATATTTTGGGTGAAAATTTACCAGATGTTACCTCTTTGGAAGATGTCGATGAGACTTTTTGGGACAAACGTTTCGAACAAATTAACAACTTTGAAAAACATATAGCTGAAAACGGCACCATCATTTTTAAATTCTATTTGCATCTATCTAAAGAAGAACAAAAAAACAGATTAATTCGTCGTTTGGATAAGAAAAACAAAAACTGGAAATTCTCTCCAGACGATTTAAAAGAACGCCTTCTTTGGGACGACTATCAATATTGCTATCAAGACGCTATAAATAGAACGTCGAAACCTCATGCGCCTTGGTATACCATTCCGGCAGACCACAAACCAACTGCCAGGCTGCTAGTTGGAAATATTATTTACAATACTTTAAAACAATATGATGATATTAAGGAGCCTGAATTAGACGACGATATTAAAGCTAATTTAGAGCTTTATAAAAAACAGCTTGAAAGGGAGTAATCATTTTAATTCTTTTATATTTTCTTTCACAGTCTCCCTTTGTAATAATAGTATCTTTATTTTTTTAAAATATTTTCTATGAAATTTATAATACTTCTGCTTAGCGTTTTTTTTATTTTAAATACTTCAGCGCAAACAGATGCAGACGTTTTAAAAACCATATACACAACATCTCTTACAAATGGGAATAGTTATCAGTGGTTAGACCATTTGTCTAATCAAATTGGTGGTCGATTATCGGGCTCCTTAAATGCAGAAAAAGCTGTAGAATACACAAAAGAAGAGTTAGAAAAATTAGGCATAGACAAAGTTTGGTTGCAACCAGTAATGGTTCCAAAATGGGTTCGTGGCGCTCCTGAATTTGCCTTTATCGAATCTGGTTTTGGATCTACTACAAATGTTAATATTTGTGCCCTTGGCGGTTCTATTGCAACACCTTTTGGTGGTATAAAAGCCAATGTTGTTGAGGTTAAAAGCATGGAAGAGTTAGAAGCCTTAGGGAAAGAAAATATAGAAGGAAAAATCGTTTTCTTTAATAGACCCATGCAAGCCGATTTAATTCAAACCTTCGACGCATATGGAGGCTGTGTTAATCAAAGATACTCTGGTGCTTTAGAGGCATCAACATATGGAGCGGTTGGAGTAATTGTTCGTTCTATGAATTTACGTCAGGACGATTTTCCGCATACGGGAAGCATGACTTATGGAGACTTGCCTTTGTCGAAAAGAATTCCTTCTGCAGCCATAAGTACGAATGATGCCAATACCTTAAGTGGTATGTTGGCTCTAGATAAAAATGTAAAATTCTATTTCAGTCAGACCAGCAAACAGTTAAATGATGTGCAATCTTATAATGTTATTGGACAAATTACTGGAAGTGAGTTTCCAAACGAATATATTCTTGTGGGAGGACATTTAGATTCATGGGATTTAGGAGACGGCGCTCACGACGATGGAGCAGGAGTTGTGCAATCTATGGAAGTACTACGTTTACTCAAAGAAAGTGGTGTTAAACCAAAAAGAAGTATTCGTGTTGTTTTGTTTATGAATGAAGAAAATGGCCTTCGTGGAGCTACAAAATATGCTGATGTTGCTAAGCAAAAAGGTGAAAATCATATTTTTTCTTTAGAAAGTGATTCTGGAGGATTTACCCCAAGAGGATTTAGTTTTGATTGTAGTGATGCTAATTTCAATCAAGTTTTAACATGGCAAGAACTTTTTCAGCCTTATTTAATTCATTATTTCGAAAAAGGTGGTAGTGGAGCAGATGTAGGACCATTAAAAACAGATACTAATGTGTTGGCAGGATTACGCCCAGATTCCCAACGTTATTTTGATTACCACCACGCGGCAACCGATACGTTCGATGCTGTTAATAAAAGAGAACTAGAACTTGGAGCCGCATCAATGGCTAGTTTAGTTTATTTGTTTGACAAATATGGTTTGGTAAAATAATTTGAGTTAGTATGAAATCCTTTTTAATTTTTCTGACATTAATATCCATGTGTAATTCATATTCCCAAGATATCAATCAAGAGCCATTACCTTTTTACGATTTACCCGAGTACCCTGAAACTTATACGGCTGGGACTGTTGCTGGAAGATTGGTAGAAAGTTTGGGGTTTAGATATTATTGGGCCACAGAAGGATTAACCGAAATAGATTTAGCCTATAAACTAAATGAAGATGTTAGATCCACTTCTGAGACTATAGACCATATTTATAGTTTATCTTTTATGATTGTTAATGCCACTTTAAATCAGCCGAATAGTAAGATTGAACCTGAAGAAGTAACTTTTGAGGAAAAACGAATTCTTACCTTATTAAATTTGCAAACGGCTGCTAATATTTTAAAAGAAAGTGATGATATTTCTCAATATAAAATCATCTTTGGAGATAAAGAAATACCTTTTTGGAATGAAATAAATGGCCCAATTACAGATTCAATTTGGCATTGTGGACAAATTTCTTCATTTAGACGAAGTTCTGGAAACCCGCTAAACCCTAAAGTAGATCATTTTAATGGAAAAGTGAAACCTTAACAAGGCTATTCAATTCCTTCTTCAGATGAATCATTTTCCTTTTTCATTTTAAAATAACCAGTAACTAAGCGAACTCCTAATCTTGCAAATAAGATGATGGCAATAACCACAAGAATGATTTCTCCAATGGCGCATTTGAAGTACCTGCCTGCCGGCTAGGCAGGTTTGGTGGTTTTGCCAGCCCGACTAGACTGTTCTGACGGGTTTTGTTCCATGAGATTGTATCGTATTTTTCGGAAGAATTTAATCATTACTATTTAAAAGTTTTTATTGGTTTCTTCAATAATTCTGGTCATGGTATTTTCAAGATTTTCAAGAGCCATGATATAATTTAATATGCTCCAAGAGTGGTTATCCATAACATTTTCAAATTCTATATCCTGAGACATGTTATAGTTGTCATGGTAAAGTTTTGTTTTTTTATTCCACTGTAAAATGCCATAATTATCTATATTTTTCATTGAAGCGTTCTTGATTAAATAGGTCAAAACTAGATCCTGGTTTGATTCATCTAGTGTGAGATAGTTTTCTTCATTTTTTTCTAAATTACTTGACCAATCAAATATCAATAAGCGTAAAGAATCTGAAGAAATTAAATTTAGTTTACCAGAGGATATGACATCTAAAACCACAGCTTGACTTGGTTTATAGCTTCTGTAATCTAAAGTTCGTTCTAACAGGCTATCTAAATTATGTTTATTTAGAACTTCTTTTGGTTCGCCAATTAAATTCATAACATCTGTGGCACATGAAAGGATTTGTTTATGATGTTTAATAGATTCTTGAAGATTTTTTCGATTCTTTTTAAACTCCAAATTTAAATTCTTAACAATATTTTGCTCATCTCTTTTATTAGCTGCTTCATTATTCCAATTATTTATTTGAAGTGCAATCAAAATTCCAATAACCACAAGGATAATTTCGCCAATGGCGTATTTGAAATACCTAGTGGTTTTTCCTTCATTTAGAAGGTTTTTTCTGATGTTACGGAAGAGTTTTATCATTTTAAATTCTTTTTTATAATGGTTCTAATTTCAGATGTTTTGGCTAAGGCACTTTCCATTTTTTGCACTTCTCCAGATCTATTGTCTTTATAGAGTTTAAAAAGAATGATGGTAGATGGTTTTTCAAAAAAAACTTGTGAATCGATAGGTGTGCAATATTCTCTAAATTTAAAATCGACAAAATCTGTTTTAACAACAGGAATCCAATCGTTATTAAAAGAACCCAGAACATCATTGAGGCTTTCATATACATTGAATAGATGTTCGTCGTAATAGGATATCAATCCCAATTGCAGGTCTTTATCTGAAATATTTTCTATGCCTTTTGCCTTTAATACTTCAAAAGCACTTGATTGCGATTTAAAACGTTCGAAGGAAATAATTTTACCCATCCAGAAGTTTAAACTATCACTATAATCTTTTTGTGATACTTTTTCCAGCAACCGATTCGTGAGTAAAATGGCTTGTTTGGCCTTTGTTAATTCAACCGATAAAGCGATAGAATCTATTTTGAGATTTTGGTCTATTAACTCTAAAATGTCCTTCTCGAATATATTTGCTTTTCTAGCTTCGTTCCAATTGTTAATTTGTAATGCAATTAAAATCCCAATAACCACGAGGATGATTTCGCCAATGGCGTATTTGAAATATTTACTGGTTTTTCCTGTGTCCATGAGGTTGTATCTTATTTTTCTGAAGAATTTAATCATAACAAATTATAGATTTTATTTATCGAGTTCGCGGTCTATTAAATCAATCATCTCATTTAGGCTGGCTTTATATTTAGGATAAATCCTATTAATCATAACACCGCATCTACCATAATGTAACAGACACAGACTTTCGAATTTTTTTGATTGTAATAAGGGTTTGAGCGAATTCTCTCCCAAAGGTTCTCCTAACTTTTGAGTATCAAATGATGCATAGAGCGAGTAAAAGTATCTGGTGCTGATAAGTTCTTCATCAAAAAATAAATTTTCAATTTTTTTTGAGGTGTCTTTTAAGAACTCTTCTTGCAATTTTAAAATGGCAGTTTTGGTTTCCCAAGAGGCTATTAATTTCCTGATGCTATCATTTTTAATATACTGCAGACCCCCTGAAGAAATAATTTCATTTATGGCACCCGTTTCAATATTGGTAACTACGTCGTTATTATAAATATCATAATAGAAATTAAAAATTGTTTTATCACTTGTACTATCTACGGCTTTTGGGGAACTCATTATTTTAGCCAATACTGCTTCCCTTTTCATATAATCTAATATGCGCTGTTCTTCTGTGTTAACGGATTTTAGGTTGCTCTCCATTTCATTTTTTAAGGATTTTAGATACTTGATTTCTCTCTTATGGTCGGCTTGTTCTCCGTTCCAATTATTAATACTTAATGCAATCAAAATACCAATCACCACGAGGATGATTTCGCCGATGGCGTATTTAAAGTACCTTGTGGTTTTCCCTGCCTGTCCGGCAGGCAGGCCTTCATTAAGAAGGTTTTTTCTGATATGTCTAAAAAATTTTATCATTGTTCAGTTTCCATTAAAATTTTGTTGATAATAATTTCTAATTCTATGAGCTTTTTTTTGCATTCATTCACTCTATATAAAAAATCGTCCATGATGTTTTCAAATTCAATGGCTTCAAAAATTTTGAGCTTATCAATCTCCAAGATGGTCTGGTTTTTCCAATTTAAATCGCCATAAACATCCATGTCTTTAAGGGAATAATTTTTTGATAAATAGGGAAGTACCTCGTTATCGTTTTTAATCAACAGTCTTTCTGAATGGTCGTTTAAGGCTTTCATGGTGCGTCCCCATTCATATATTAAATCGACTAAATCTTGATTTTGAAGTAATTCCAAGCGTCCCGATTGGATAAGGCCAGAAATAGTATTTTCGGATGGTCTGAAAATTGGAAAGTCAAGTGCATAATACATTAAACTATCACTATTATGTTTATTGATGAATTCCTCGTCCTTACCCATAAGATTCATGATACTTTTAAGCGTATGCATGCTACTATCAGATTCTTCAATACTTTTTTGGATGATGTTCTTATTCTGTAAATATTCGTTATGTAAGTTTTTTACAATATTTTTTTCTTCAATTTTCAAAATGCCTTCTTGATTCCAGTTATTGATTTGAAGCGCAATTAAAATCCCAATCACCACTAGGATAATTTCTCCAATAGCATAGAGTAAATACTTGGAAGTTCTGTTTTCCTTAATCATATTTTGACGAATTTTTCGAAAGATTTTTATCATTGTTTATGGTCTATTCAATTGTTTTTCAATCACACGTATTAATTTCGCATTTTGCTTTACCAATATTTCTAGATTATCAATGTTGTTTACAATTTTTAGAGAGGCTTCAAAAAGTATTTGCTGGAATTCGGCGTCTTTTGAAAGTAGTGTGAGCTCTGCGCTATCAATAAAATCGTAAGATAAGTCCTCGACGGCTGTGTTTTTATACTTGTTTTCGAACCAATTGGTAAGCTTGTACATTTTTTTATTTCCTAAAAAAATGCGCATTTTTGTTTTTATAATCTCGTCTAGTTCAGAATAGATATCGTCCATATCTTTCATGTTTCTGAAATAGATTAATATCTCTTTTCTAATGCTATCATTTGTGATTTTTGTCGCTAAAAAGGGATCATTGTCTTTTGTTATTGGATTGTAATTAGGTAAAAATCTAATGATGCTAGTGTTCTCTATGACAATTGTGGTATCATTTTTTACGCCTGTTTTGTATAATTGTTCCTGTAAAAAATCGATGTCTTTAAGTTCTTTAAGGTTTTTACTATAGGAAACGGAATCTGATTTAATGTCCAGCAATAGATTGCTATAAACATCACGAAGATTGCGGTTTTGTTTTCGTTGTTCGTTCCAATTGTTGATTTGCAACGCAATCAAAATTCCAATAACCACGAGGATGATTTCTCCAATGGCATATTTGAAGTATTTTGTAGTTTTTCCTTCTTTTAGAAGGTTTTTTCGGATATTTCTAAAGAGTTTAATCATGAATTAATTCTTTTTCTATTAATTCTAATATGGTATCTATTTCCGTTTTCAATTCTGAATAATAATCTGAATTAAGATAACGAGACGTCAATATAAAATCTACAAGTTCATTTTCTAACTCTTGAGATTGTAATAATTGAAGATTTCCAAGTTCAAATTTACTTTCACTCAATCCAAATTTTCTCCATTTGTTATCTGATAATAATTTTTTTCCATTGCCTTTGGCGTTCATAATGGCAATTACCTGCATTCTAATAAGTGCATGTTCGTCTTCTTGAAATTTAACTTTAGTCAATTTTCCATTGTAAGAAGATAAAGCAAATTTTAAGTTGTCATTACTGAAAATAGGAAGTTTTCCAGAACTTATTATTTCATCTAATACTGCTTTATTAGGACGGTATTGCACCTCAAAATTTGTCATATTCATTACCAAGTCAGCATATTCTTCTTCTGTAATATTAGGGTTTTCGGGTCCCATCTGATTAGAAAGTTTTAAGGCGTTATAGTTATTAAAATCATTTCTCTCAATCATTGAATTCAATTCAATAAGATTGTAATTAAATTCTTCCTTCAGAACGTTAAGATATCCTTGTTCAGTTCGTCGATCTTTTGAATTTTCATTCCAGTTGTTTATGGAAAGTGCAATCAAAATCCCGATAACCACAAGGATGATTTCGCCGATGGCGTATTTGAAGTATTTTGTAGTTTTACCCTCGGCTAAAAGGTTTTTTCGGATGTTTCTGAAGAGTTTTATCATTTTTTAATCATTTTTATCTTCATGCAATTCTAAATTAATAGTATCTATGATGCTTTCTGTTTTTAATTTTACACCGTCTGATTGGTCATTTGTGTAAGCCGTGTAACTAATGAGTTGCATGAGGTAATCTTCAAAATCTGGATTGTTTAGTAAGGGTTTAAAATCTGATTGTAGTACTATATCCTTCAAAGTATTGTATTTGCCTAGATTGCCCATAGTGATTTTGGATCTGAGCTTATTATCTTCTAAAATAATCATCTGCATTCTACCTATCTGATAGTTCTTAATTAAAAAAGGTATTAACCAATTTTCGGTAAAATTTACAATGATTTGCTCTTCTTCCTTGAGTTCACTTAAAGAACTAGAATATGAAGAAATTTTATTTCTCAATTTGATGTCTTCTAACAGATAGAGTTTTCCAGAGTTAATTAACTCATTGGTAACGCTTAATTCGGGATCAAAAGTTGGTCTAATTGATATTCTAAAAAGATGTGCATCTATACTATCTGCCACCATTTGATTATTAGTTTCTGTTCGATAACGTAACAGACTATAGCAAGAATTCAGCATGTCGTTTCTAATATCAATTTTTTGATTTATCTGTTCGAGATTGCTGGTATATTCTACTAACAATTGCTCCAATATTTGCTGTTCTTGTTTCTTGTTTTGCGTATTAATGTTCCAATTATTAATCTGTAAGGCAATCAAAATTCCAATAACCACGAGTATTATTTCGCCAATGGCATAAAACAAATATTTACTTGTTCTGTTTTCTTTAATCAAGTTTTGACGTATTTTTTTAAAGAATTTAATCATAACTGAGCTCTTTTTTTGAGGATGTTATTTTTATTATTGAATACAAGCTTTAATCCGTTTTCAAGAAATCTGAAACTATAGTATTGGCATTTGTTTCCATTTGCGTGGTCCAACCATCTATAAACCATCTGTCGTTTTCAAAATGAAGTTGAATGCTATTTAAGCCTCTTGTATTTGAAGCTGTTTCTGGATTCATTCTTACTTCGTAAGCACTCCAAACTTGAGCCATATTGCCAAATTCACTTACTTTTCGTTTGATTTCTATTTCGTAAAAATCTTCTTTAGGTATTAATAACAATGGAATGTATTCGGCTTCTAAAGTATGGACGTTTGCATTTCCGTTGTTGTCTAATCTAACTATAATAGCAGTTTTTGAATGTAAATAGGTGTCTCTTTCATACTGCCAAGGATCTGTTCTTGCGCCTGAAATAACATTATAATAAGCAGTAATGATTGCATCTATAGATTTTACATCTTTCACATATTTTTCATCAACAGTTTGACTGTTCGCAGAAGCACTAATGAACAATGTTATCAAGCCAAGTACCGATAATTTTATCTTCATAATGGTGTTTTTTTTAACTTATTTATGTAATTCCGTTTCAATCAAGCTTATTAAAATTCTCATTTCTCTATCAAGATCTTTACGTCTATCAATAACATCTTGTGTAAAGGTGAGCTTCATTCCAATGAGATTCCTAATGCGTTTTTCATTTAAAATATCCTGGTAATTGGTAGGTATTTCATTTGCAATATTTATTTCTGGAACATTGGATTTTACCAAAGGGATAAAATTGATGTCATTTTCTAGAATATCATCAATTCTAACTTGATGAACGGATAACCTATCTGCAAGGATATCTTGAACTCTATTAAACTGAAAGTCTAAATCGCTAAATTTCTCATTGATTTTTTTGTTTTTAATGAGGCTTAATTTATTAGTGTTTTTTAAATTGATATAGGTGTTAATAATGGGTAGGTCGTTTTGTACATCCCAAACAGCATTTTTAAACATCGTATCTGTAATAGTTGGTTTTTCAATTTTTATTGGATCAGGTTCAACTTCAAGAACAAAAATGAGTAATTGTTTTAGTGCCATTTCTTCAGTGATTAATGAGTCCGATTGTTGTTTGGCCAGAACTAAATTTTCATATAGACTTTCTAGAATAGCAGTTTCTTCAATATTAGATTTCCGGTTTTCGTTCCAATTATTTATTTGAAGCGCAATCAAAATTCCAATAACCACAAGGATGATTTCGCCAATGGCGTATTTGAAATACCTAGTGGTTTTTCCTTCATTTAGAAAGTTTTTTCTGATTTTACGGAAGAGTTTTATCATCTAAAAAGTGTTTTGTCAAATAAAGTTTAGTTGAATTAATAAAGAATATTATCCATGATTTTATCAAGGTTCTGTTCCATCATCCCGAACTTTTTATCTGTAAAGAAAATTTCGTGCATTTCTTTTCTAAATTTTGATAGTTCCATATTGGAATAGTCATGAAGTTGGATTGTATCGTCAATTTTTTCAAACCGTTGCTCTTCATTGTCTTTGTTAAATTCAGCATATATTTTTTCGAAAATGGAAGGCTCTGTTTTATCTTTTATTAAACGAAGTTCTTCTTCGGTTTCTTCTGAATCTGCATTTGCGCAAAGCAGTAAAATATAGGTTTGTAATTCTTGTTTTGTCCAAGTGGTTCCCGTTGAATTCATTATATTATTTTTTAAGTTTTATTCTTTTTTGATATGTTAATTGTCTCCAAATCCACTCAAGTGGTCCGAATCTATAGTGCTTTAGCCACCTGGTGCTCATGATCATTTGAAGGATGAAAATGACTATAGTAATGATCATAATTATGGTCATTCCAAATTTGCCAACTAGGTTAAAACCAATACCATAAAAGATGGTAATGGAGATTAAGGTTTGAAAGATATAATTAGATAAGGCTGTTTTTCCAATGGGAGCAAACCGCTGTAAAAACTTTAGGTCTTGTTTATAAAGTAAGGCTAGGGAAGCCGCATAGCCCATAGCTAGTGGTACTGTTCCAAAAGCATAGGCTAGCGTATTTAAGAAATCCCATAAAGATTCTTGATTTGAAAAGAATACAATATACGTTCTAAAGATGCTTACTGGAAGTCCAATGCAAATTCCCCAAATGGCGACTTTCTTTAAAAATGACGTGTTGTTTAATAAATCTTCGATTAGAATCTTTCTTCCAGTCCAAAGGCCAATTAAAAAGATGCCTAATACTTTAAAGATTCTTCCTTCGTTTAAAATTTCACCATATCTAATTAAGGTGTTTCCAATATTCATTTTAAAGAATTCGATAATGCTTTTGTTTTTTAAATAAGCTTGAAAATCGAATATTTTCAAGGCTTGCCATTCTTCCATATGGAAGCCTAAGGCTTCTGAATATTGTGTGTTTAATTTAAAGAGAATATCAGGATAATTAATATTCGCAATATGTATGATAAACCAATTGACAAGTGGAAATAAAATTAATAAGACACCCCATGTTATAAGTTTTTTGTTAGATAAATTGATAAACCAAACTAATACAAAGCCCAGCAAGGCATACAGTGTTAAGATATCTCCTAACCAAATAAAAACGAGGTGAATAAGTCCAAATACTAAAAGCCAAAACATACGTCGTCTAAAAAAAGGAGCGAATTCTTTTCCATGAGCTTTTAAATTTTGAAATTGAATGGCACAACCTATTCCAAATAACAAGGAAAAGATGGAGTAGAATTTCCCGTCTATTAATGTAAAAGATATAAAATCCACATATGGATCTGTTACTAGATTTGTGGCAGGAAAATGTGCTTCTGGAGGAAAAAAGAAGTATCCAGAAAAATATACAATATTAGCCGCATAAATAAATAGAATGGCTATTCCTCTTAAAACATCCAAAAAATCAATTCGGTCTTCTTTTTTTATAGGATGTAACTTGGCCTTTGTGTCCATGGTCTTTTTTGTTAGTTTGCTATTAGTTAGTAAAGACTTAGGGGAACGTTTTTTCTTCTTATATTTTTAATTTATGAAATACACTTTCTTGATTTTGTTGTTTTCAATTCAATGTGCCGTTATTCACATCTTTTATAAAAGAAATCAAGCCTTCAAAATAGATTTTTTGGTCGTCGTATTGTGACAAATGACTCCCATTTGGACAGAGTAGAAACCGACCCTTTGGAAATTCGTTAGCCATCCATTCCATGTGTTTTGGATCCATGGTGTCGTAGGTTGCGCCAATAACTAGAGTGGGTGTGTTAATTGTTTTTAATCTATCAGACACATCCCATGTTTTTAACGTGGCATTTCCTGCCATGCCAAATTCGCTTGGCCCTTGCATAAAGAGATAGATATTTGGATTGAGATGTTCAAACGCTAGTTGAATAGACTTTGGCCATTCCTCTAAAGGCATACGCAGGGCATGTTTCGTGTAATAATGCGTCATTAAAAGTTCTGTGTATCTCGGATTGCCATAATCTTCATTAGCTTCCAGCTCTTTTATTTCTTTTAAAATTTCAGGTGGCATTTGAGGTCCGAGTACTTCTTCAGCATACTTGCCATATTCTGGCGCACTAGACATCATATTTGAAATGATTAGGCCTTTTAGGTTTTTTTGATATTTTAAAGCATATTCCATGGCTAAAATCCCTCCCCAAGATTGACCATATAAATAGAAATTACTGCTATCCATATTTAAGGCTTTTCTAACTTGTTCTACTTCTTCAACAAAATGTTCTGTAGTCCAAAGGGTAGAATCGTTTGGTTTGTCGCTATAATAAGAATCTAGCTGATCGTAATAAATATATTCAATCTCTTCTTTTGGGAAATAACCATCAAAACAGTCAAAAAATTCGTGAGTGCCTCCAGGACCTCCATGAAGTAATAAGACTTTTATTTTTGGATTATTTCCAACACGTTTTGTCCAAACATTAAAGGTTCCTTTTGGAGTTGTAATTGGAATCATGTTGATACCTCCAGTAAATTGATCTTTACTTTTGGAGTAATTCATATAAGTTGAAATACAATCGGTTGTTGGTGTGATATTTTGGTTTTCTTTACAAGCCCAAAATAGACTTAAAAAAAGCAAATAGATAATAGCGTTTGATTTCATGATTAAGATAAATTATTGAATAATTAGATTGAGTTCAACAAACAATTGAATTCTAAGTAAGCAATATTTAAATTAAAAAAATAACGATATAGGACGAATGAGTCATATCATTGTCCGAACGTGTTAATTTATTTATCGTAAAAGAATTGCTTAAACCAAGTAGGTTTGTAATAGTAGCTTAAAAGTTGTTTATATTGGCTTAATTTTTACCAATGAATATTTTTTACTGTTCGAAATCTTCCACATTTTCTATAACTTCAATGTCATCAATGTCATCAATTTCAATAATTTTGTCAGTTTTTTCAGGAGCTATTTCTGTAGCTTTTTTAGCTGCAATTTTTTCTAATTCAAAAAGTATTTCAGAGGTGTCCCAATAGCCGTATTCCGTAACTATTTTATTGTCGATAAATTGATAAGTAATATGAACAGGAATGACAATTTGCTTGTTGTTTGCAACCAAATTCCCTTTCCATAAGCCCCAAAAATTAACCCAAGTTTTACCGTTGTTATCTTCAACCATTTCGTATTCTCGATTCTCATCTTCGAAAGCACGAGTAGATAGATTGCTGTCAAATTCTGAGTGATACCTTTGAATATCATTAGGAGATAAACCATTGGATCTCGTGTTGTAATAAATGTGAGCGGTATCTGCATAATGAGACATTAATTTCTCCCATTCTTGGTAATCGTAATCGTTAATATTCGCTTTTACAATTTCAATTTCTTCGGAACTTTGAGTGTATTTAGGTTTTTTATTATTACATGAAGAGATAATAACTAACAAACATCCTATTAAAACTAATTTTTTCATGAGATATGGTTTTAAGTTAATAATTAAATACTTTTATTAAGAGATATCCACTTGATGCATTTTAAATAGAATTCAAAAATGTGAAACACCATTTGATACAAAAATGATACCTTAAGTCTAATGGCAGTAAAAAGGCTAATAGTTGTTAAAACAAAATTACTTGAGTTCTAGACACATTTAATGTGCTAGTAATCAAGTAAAAGTACAAAATTTAAGCGTATAATTTCTTACAAGTAATTATTTTATTGAATAACACTTCATATTACTATTTCATTTCAACTCGAATAAGTCGTATGGTTTCTGTATCACTTAAATTGACTACACTATGTGGCGCTTCTGGATTTTTATACATAGTCATTGGAAGTGTTAGAGGTTCTGGTAAGTTTCGAGAGTCGAAAATAACATTTCCATCTCCATCGGAATCAATAAAATTTCCAGCTTCCTGAATATAGAGGACACTTGGCCATTGGTGAAAATGAAGATTTTCTACTTCCCCAGGAGCTAGAGTAACTTCAAAGACTCTTACACGCTCATTTTCTAATAAGATTTTATGATTTTTTGGTACAGATACTACTGCATCAAGTTTTTTTGGCCAGTCTGCTGGATTTCCTGTTTTATAATTTATTTTTTGTTCATTATTTTTTTCTTGACTTAAACAATTTAGGTTTATGGAAATCATAACTAGAAGTGCAAGAAATAATTTAATTGGTTTAATAGACATTTGTATTTTAATCTTCTCTAGGTAACATAGAATCTCTCTGTGCAATTTGATAAACCAGCGCCGCAATGACTGTGGCATTAATCATCATATCACGTTCTGGAACATATTCTAAATCGTCTAAATTAGTATGATGTGTTACTGTACCATAGTTTAACGGATCTTGAATGATTTGAAATCCTGGAATCTTGTAATAATCGAAAACATCATGATCTGTAAAATTGGTGTTTTGAATGGTTAGATTATTGACATCTAAATAAGCATAAGGTTCTAACATGTTTTCAAAAATGGGTTTCACTGCTTCGTTTCCTTGCAAATAAAGGCCTCTCATCTGGCCAGCGCCATTATCCATATTGATATAGGCTGAAATGTTTTCAACTTCTTTTTTTCTAGTCGTTTCTTTTACTTTTCCAAAGTGGCTTTCTGCGTAAGCCATAGAACCCAAATACCCTTGTTCTTCGCCTCCCCAAAGTGCTATTCTAATGGTGCGTTTTGGTATTAATCCAGATTCTTTTATAATGCGCATCACTTCCATCATCACTGCAGAACCTGCGCCATTATCTGTTGCCCCGGAAGCAGGATGCCATGAATCGAAATGGGCACCAATCATTACGACTTCGTTTTTTAATTTTGGGTCCGAACCCGTAATTTCTGCTATAATATTTACATTATTTTTTGGGGTTAAATAGAGTTCAGAATCTAAATGAAATTTAATTTCCGGAGTCAGTTTTTTATCTATTAATCGTGATAATTTTCCGAAATTTTCTGGCGAAATCGCAAAATAAGGCACTGTTTTTTCATCGCTTTCTCTAAAATTATAAGTCCCACTTGGATGAATAACACCGGGAAAAAAAGGTGTCGTACCTAACATGCTTAAAGCGCCTTCGGCTTTTAAAAAGGCGAAAAAGGCATCGTCTTTTCTCATAAAAGTATTGAATATAGCATCCAAATTCCCTATGATGTCTATGTCTCCAATTGATGGTCCTAAAGGATTATTTGGTACAGGTAGAATAGATTTCTCAGCTTCCTCAATTTGATCTTCAGTAAATCGTGAAGAAAGTGGATCGAATAACATGTTTTGTTCTGGAGCTGATCCTATCAAGATGTTTTTTCCTTGTAATTTTCCAGCCCATTGTTTTTTTACTTGTTCTAAATCGGCATAATTTTCAATCCATATTAAATCGCCAGTTTGAACACCTTTGGAACTTTCTGTCCATGCATACGGATAAGCTTGAATTTTCATGTATGCTGGCTCTATCATTTCTATATTAAATGACTTGACTTCCCAACCCATACAATCATCACAATAGTTTTCGAAATACACTTTATCAACTTCCCAGCTTTCCATGGTTTTTTTTGCCCATTCTGCAGCTGTATAATATTGATTTGTTCCTGTTAATCTTGGGCCATAAACATCAGACAAATCAGAAATAAGATCCATTACTTGCGATTTTTGAAAACCTTCCGTATTAATTTTTGAAAGTGCTTGAGATGTTGTTTGGCTGGTGGCTGCATAACCTGTAAAAAGGATTGCTGTGATAAGGATTTTAAATGATATTTTCATAGTATTGAATTTCAATGAATTAATTTCTTCTAGTCTCTAGTCTTTATTTTGTTTATGTACTTCCAATTCAATCTCAATCATAAACTCTGGAACCGCCAATTCTTTAACGCCAATCCAAGAGCCTGTTGGGAATTGTTTTTTATAGATTTCTGTTCGGTAACCTGCAGCTTCCAAAAACTTTGGCATATTTGTGGTGAAGACATTTTCTACAACAACATCATCAAATGTGCAACCGTAATGTTTTAAGATTTTTTCTAAATCGGCATAACAGTTTTTCATTTGTTGTTCTAAATCTCCTACAGCTGTTGGGTTTCCTTCATTATCCATACTTACTGCTCCAGAAACTTTAATAGAATTTCCAATTTTTACAGCATGAGAATATCCATAGGCTTTTTCAACTTCTGGACGTAACAAGTAATATTCTGGTGTTTCATCTAAAACAACTTCAATAGGTTGCAGTTCAGGTTGAAGAGTTTCTGTTTTTGGTTCTTCTTTGCAACTTATTAAAGATACAGATATTAAAAGGGAAAGAATTCCTAGTTTTAAAAAGACTGCTTTTTTCATAGTAATTTTTATTTTATGATTAATAGTTGGTTAATTTTTCCCTATGTTAATAATTAGAAAGGTTATTGGTTTACTTAAAGTATTGGAAACGTGTCATTCATCTTCAAAATCTAAAAAATATTAGGCTTCCAAAAGGTATAACACACTTGGTCATCTACTATAAAGACAATTTTCACTTTTCCTGTTGAATGAATCACTTCTATAACTTTTACATTGTCTTTTACTAATAAAACTTTATGGTTTTTGGGAGTTGTGATAACTTTATTTGGACTTGCTGGTGCATCAATTTGATTCCCTGAATTATTATTTATTATTTCACTACAAGGATTATCTTGTCCACAACCAGTTATTATAGAAACAAGGAAAATCAAAGTAAAACCATAAAATTTGATTATTTTCATGTGTCATAATTATTTAGAGTCGATTTTGCTGATCGAAAAGGCAACCCTAATTCGCGTTCTGCCATTTGATTTTGATAAATAATCTTAGGTGTGTTTTTCGGTTCCTGATGGTTTAACATTAAGGTGACATCCGAGACTGTATAAGTTTCACTAGAAAGTAAAAAGTTCTTGCCATGTAATCCAGGAATGGTAGCTACTTTGTAAATACCTATCGCAACATCCTTCACATCCACAATAGCTAAAGGGATGTCTGTATCGTAAAACATTTGGATGAATGGATTTGGAGCTATTTTGTTTTTGAAAAGAAACTGTATTCCTGTTGAGGTCGAATCTTCTCTATCTGACAACGATTTTCCCATAACCATGGTTGGGGAAACACTTGTGATTTCGAAATTGAGAGCAGGATTCTTTTTTATAAAGTCATTAACAGCTTGATTGGCTATAAACTTAGCTTGCGCGTATGGATGACTTTCGTTACTGAAAAATGGTTTGTCTTTTTCGCTAAAGGTGTCTTCTGAAGTTTTTCCTTCTGCGGGCAAAGGGAAATCTGTGTTCCAGGCAGCAACAGAAGCTATTAGAACTACTTTTTTAACCGAAGGTGTTTCTTTAATTATTTCCAAAAAATTCTCAGTGCCTTTAATTGTTGGATCAAAGAGTTCGGTTTGAGCATCTTTAAAATCTAACAGAAAAGGAGTGCCTCCATGAATGATGATATCACAGTTTTTTACAAACTCCCTTAATTGCTCTTTGTTTTCTACATTAAGTTCACTAAGGTATAAATGGTCTGAATGGTTTAAATCCATTAAATGCTCGTACTTTTCTTGTTTTGAAATATCTGTTGTAGACACTTTAACGTCGTAATCTTTATCTAAAAAAAGCTTTGTGATATGGCTTCCAATAAAACCAGAACCTCCTATGATGCCAATCTTTTTCATAATTTCTTGTTCTTTTGTGTTGTTTTATATTAATTAAAAAAACAGACAGACCGAGTATCGTTTTGAGTGAAACTCTTGTTTAAAATCACCAAAACTTCAGGTTTCAAACAAAACGGTTTTTTACCAATTTCCCTATGAATAAAAAGAAATCTGCCTGTTTTAAGTTTATTCTATAAACTTTATAACGACTCCATTTTCAAGGATCCAAGTATGCTGAAACTCCATATAATCTATCATGCCTTTTTCAATGTTTTTGCCAGAAATGGAACCAGAAACAAAAATATGGTCGCTATTTATTTCTCTAATAGTTATGTTGTTAAAGACTATAAAGACCCATTCGTTTTTAAAATCTGAGATAACGTTTTCGATTATGGTTGAATTAAGAACAGAGACTGATTGTTCTTTATTTGTAGGTAACAAGTCAGAATTAATTGTAGGATTAACTAAATATCTAATATTGGAAACGTTGTTTGAAATTAAGTGGTTATAGATTTCTTCAATTGTAATGATGTTGTTGTCTTGATTTTGGGAGAACAATCTAATTGGTAATAAAAAAATGACTATTATAAAAACTAATTTGAGTTTTAAAGATTTCATAATTAAAAGTGTTAAGATTAATAGCGGTTACTTAATTCTTAACCAAGTAACTTATTTTAATAACCAATTGAAAGCGAGTTAGGACGAAACATGTATATTATTGTCCGAGCCTCCTTTTTTTATTATCGGAAGAGCTTGAAGCATGTTGATATTTGCTAAATTATAAGATATTAAATTGTATGTAAGCGTTTTAGAAGTTCAGATTTTAGTTGCTTACTAATAGGAATAGCTTTCCTAGAAACCACCACGTGGCTTGTGGCTATTTCATCTATTTGCGAGATATTAACGATAAAAGACCTATGAATTCTTAAAAAATGTTCTTGAGGCAATTTCTCGTCAATATCCTTTAATGTGGTTACAAGTAAATATTCTTTTCCTTTGGAATAAATCCGACAATAATTGCGTTCGGCTTCAATATATAAAATATCAATAATTTTAATTTTCACCATTTTTTCATGGTGACGCACAAAAATACAGTCGTTTAAAATTAGAGGTTCTTCGTGGTCAATAATAGTGTCTTTTGTGTTTTCTTTTTCAATTTTCACATGGTTTACAGTCAATTCTATGGCACGTTGTAAATCTAATTTTTTAAAGGGTTTTGAAATAAAAGCATAGGGATTTGTAGCTTTGGCTCTCTTAAAATTGGTGTCGTCTGCATTTGCCGTTAGATAAATAATAGGAATATTATAATCTTGTTGCATTAAAATAGCTGTTTCAATACCATCAATTTCACCTTTTAAATTAATGTCCAATAAAACGATATCTGGTTGATTATTTTTTATGTAAATCAAAGCTTCTTCTCCACGTGGAATAATTCCAATAACATCATATCCAATCGACGTAAGTTGTAGGGAAATATTAGCTCCGATAATCATCTCATCTTCAACTATCAATATTTTTATAGGATGTGTCATTTTAAGCAGCTGGTTTTAATTTAAAGTGAAATAAAACGGATGTTCCATTTGTGTTTTCTTCTTGCATTTCTCCATTTAATTGTTGCGTTAAAAGACTTATAAGTTGCGAGCCAAATCCAGTGCCTTTTGGAGCCATGCCATCTGTTTTTCCTATACCATTATCGACAACTTTTAAGGTTAAAATATTTGGCCTGTCTTTTAATAAGCTAATTTGAATATTGCCTTTTTTGTTATCGGGAAAGGCATATTTTAAAGCGTTAGTTAATAACTCGTTTACAATTAAACCTATTGGAACAGCTGTGTCTACGTCTAATTCTAAATTATCCATAGCGCATTCAATCTTCACTTGATCTTCAGAATTAAAGGTGTCTAAAATGCCTTCACTTAAATTTACGAAATAATCCTTCATTTCTATGCTTCCCAAGTTTTCGCCTTGATAAAGTTTTTGATGAATAATTCCCATAGACTGCACTCGGTTCTGACTAGCAATCATAGCATCTTTGGTTGCTGAATCTTCTAATTGGGCAGACTGCAAGGAGATTAAACTTTTTACTAATTCCAGATTGTTTTTAACACGATGATGAATTTCCTTCATCAACAATTCATTTTGCTTGTTTTTAGTTTCTAATTCCAAATTTAAGACTTGTAATTTCTTACGTTTGGATCTAATATTTCTCATACTAGAAAGCATCCCAATCAAACTAAGTGTTAATAGGGCCGCAATGGCAATGTACAAGGTTTGTGTTTTTTGTTGTTGGGATATTGTGGCTTCTTGGGTTTTAATGGTGGCCTCTTTTTTTACTGTTTCATATTTAGTTAAAAGGTTGGACATGACTTTGTCACTTTCAATAGTGGCTGTGCTATCTCTCATAACTCTTGCTTTTTTCTGATATTCAAGAGCTTTTGGAAAGTTGCCTAACTTCTCGTAAATCGTGCTAACATGATCGTAATTTTCGGTTAGATTGGAAACATCCTTATTGGCTTCCTGAAGAGCAACTGTTTCTAGTTGGTATTTTAAAGCCTCCTCATAATTTTCTAAAAGCAGGTTCACTTCACCTAAATTTGCAGTTATGACATAAATAGCATTTTCATAATTTACTTCTTGTGCCTTTAATAAGGTACTATCATATTCCTTCTTAGCATCTTGATAATTCCCCATTCGTTTAAGTGCATTGGCCCGATTGTTAGAGAAATTTATGATATCGAAAACTGAAAAATTTATTGTTTCTGCTAAACGGAGTGCTTTTTCAAAATAATTATAAGATTCTTGAAAGTTGCCCATAGCCATATAGGAATCTCCTGCAGAAGTGTAGGCATAAGCTAGTTCAGTATCTAACTGGTGTTTTTTACTAATATCAATTGTTTTTAAAGCATAGTCTAGAGCTTCGTTGTGTCTTCCTTGTTTGTTTAAATCTTCAGAAACACGGCTGTAAGCTCCAGCAATTCCTGCTTTATCGTCCAGAGCTTCCATGAGTTTTAAAGCTTCAAGATCTGTTTTTAGAGCTTGTTCAATTTCGCCTCTTCTTTTATGTACCCAACCAATTTTGAAATAAGTAGTGGCCTGACCTCTTTGATCTTCTATCGTTTTATAACCAACTAAGGCCTTGTTAAAATAAAAGGAGGCAGAATCTAATTCTAGAAGATTGGCGTGGATTCTACCTTGCATTTCATAAAACTTAGGTTGCCATTTGGTGTTATTTGTTTTATCTGAAAGTAAAACGCCTTGTCTAGCAAAAACAATAGCTTTTTCAAAATCTGATTGAGATTGCACAGTTACTAACTCTTCTAATAATTCTAATTTTATAGGACTGTCTTTTTCATTTTGAAGTAAATGAGACAAGCTATCTATTTGATAATTCTGACCAGAAACAAAGGGCATGTATAGCAAAAATAAAACTAAAAAAATAGATTTATAGTAGCTCTTGGAAGGTTTACATTCTGGAATGTCCGTTGAATTTATCGTACAACAAGAAGGCGTTACACTAAATAGTGTAAATGGTATGTGTTTGTTAGTTTTCATAAGTCCTTTAAACGCTATTAAAAAAGACCTGAGGAGATTTTAAAGGTAGTAAAAAAAATACAAGTCTATAAACTTGTAAGCTGTATATTATGAGGTGTTGAAGTTGTTTTTTGTTTTATAGAGTGAATTTTATAATAAAAAACTGAGTTTTATTACATGAGTATTGATATTCAGTATCTAAGAGTTTCAAAGGTTCATGACCCATAGTTTTTTAAAAAGAACTCTATATATTATAATTCCTATATTCTTTTTGGTAGTTTTGTGTAAAACAATTACTTATGAAAACAAAACTACCTTTTTTATTATTGCTTTTATCATTAGTTTCTTTTGGACAAACACCTATTAGTACGTATTATAGTTTAAATGGTTCTACATATGCTGTGGTATCATCAAGTTCCACAATAGACCAAACAACTACTGGTGCAGGTTTGACATGGAATTTTAATACATTCACACAAACGGATACAGATTTAGATACGTATACTACTCCAACTGGACCAGAATTAACTACTTTTCCTGGGACTACTAATGTGTTGACTGTTACAAATTCTTCATCTGGAGAAAACAAAATCTTTAGTGCAGACGTTAATGGTACAACATCCTTAACAGGAGCTACAAGAGATGATATTATTTTAAATTATAGTACCAATAACGCATTAATAGGGACTTTCCCTATGAGCTATAGTGCCACAAATAGCGATGCTGTTGCCGGTACTTTTATTTACACAACATATAATGGAACTTTTACTGGAACCATTAATACAGAAGTTGATGCTTATGGGACTCTTAATATGAATGATCTTGGAGAGGGCGCTTATTCTGGATCTGTAACCCGTTTAAAAACAGTTCAGAATTTGAGTATGACGGCATTGGGTTTTTCTAATATTGGAACTGTTACACAAACAGCTTATAATTATTACGATAACATAACCAATGAACTTGTGTTTAGAAGTCTTGAGTTAAATGTTGTTGTTCCAATTTTAAGTATAAATGAATCTGTGACTTTAATGGAAAGTATCTTACCTTTAAGTACATTAAATATTAATCAAAATGATATTGTTGCTTTAGTATTATCTATAATTCCAAATCCTGTTGCAGATGTGTTAAATATTCATTTAAGTCAAAATGAATCTATTCGTTCTATTACATTAACAGACATCAAGGGAAGACAAGTTTTGAGTGTGAATGAGAACTTAAATTCCATTTCAGTTTCCCGTTTGCAAGCAGGAATGTATATTGCTAATATAACAACTGATAAAGGGGTTTATACGAAGAAATTCTTAAAAAAATAAATTCAATTTAATTCATAAAAAAAGCGTTTCAAATATTTGAAACGCTTTTTTGTTTTACTCTCTTATTTTGAAAGATCAATTTCTATTTGATTTTTAATTATATCATCAAAAGTTTCTCTTTTTCTAATTAAATGTGCTTTATTATTATGCCATAGCACTTCTGCCGGACGGTATCTGGAATTGTAATTAGATGCCATAGAAAAACAATAGGCTCCAGCATTTTTAAATGCCAGAATATCTCCTTCTGTAATTTCAGAAATACGTCTATTGTTTGCAAATGTGTCCGTTTCACAAATATATCCTACAACAGAATAAAAGCGCTCTCTACCTTTTGGATTCGAAATGTTTTCAATTTCATGTTGAGATCCATATAGCATGGGTCTAATTAAATGATTAAAACCAGAATCTATTTGAGCAAAAACCGTAGAAGTGGTTTGTTTTACAACATTTACTTTGGCTAGAAAAACACCAGCTTCACTCACCAAAAATTTCCCTGGTTCAAAAGCTAAGGTTAATTCTCTCCCGTATTCTTTACAAAACTCGTTGAATCTCTTCGTTAGTTTTTCGCCAAATTCTTCAATATTGGTTTCAATATCATCCTTTTTATAAGGCACTTTAAAACCAGAACCAAAATCAATAAATTCTAAATCTTTAAAGTGTTTAGCAGTTTCAAAAAGTATTTCACTTGCATATAAAAACACATCAATATCCAAAATATCACTTCCTGTATGCATGTGAATTCCATTGATATTCATCTTGGTATTTTCTACAATACGAATAATGTGCGGAATTTGATGAATGGAAATTCCAAACTTACTATCAATATGTCCTACAGAAATATTGGTGTTTCCACCAGCCATCACATGTGGGTTTATTCTAATACAAACCGGAGTTTTTGGATATTTAGTACCAAACTGTTCCAAAATCGATAAGTTATCGATGTTAATTTGAACTCCAAGCTTTGCGGCAACTTCAATTTCTTCAAGAGAAACACCGTTTGGAGTGTAAATAATTTGTTCTGGCAAAAATCCGGCGGTCAAACCTAATTTAACTTCCTGAATGGAAACGGTATCTAAACCTGCACCAAGTGTTTTCATTAATTTTAAAACCGAAATATTAGACAACGCTTTAACGGCATAATTAATTTTAACCTGTTTGACTTTACTAAAGGCTGCTGTTAAGCGTTTATACTGAGAAGTTATCATCTCTGTGTCGTAAACATAAACAGGACTTCCAAAGTCCTTAGCAATCTGTAATAAAGTGTTTGTTTTCATTTTTGTTAATTTTTATGAAGTGTAAAACTAAAAAGTATTTTTTATTAACACTTAAAATATGGTGATAATTATTTCATATTTCAGTCATTTAGAAAGTATCGCAATACTTCCTTTAAAAATTATTGGTAAAAAGCTTTAGGTTGATTACTTTTGTGCAACAAAATATTAAGAGATTCCTTTCTTTTAATGGAACGCAAATAATTTAATATAGATGAATTTACACGAATATCAAGGAAAAGACATATTAGCAAACTTTGGCGTACGTATTCAACGTGGCGTTGTTGCGAAAAATGCTCAAGAAGCTGTGGCTGCAGCAAAACAATTAACTGCTGAAACAGGAACAAGCTGGCATGTTATTAAAGCTCAGGTTCACGCTGGTGGACGTGGTAAAGGTGGAGGAGTTAAGATTGCTAAAAATCTTCAGGAAGTAGAAACTATTGCAGGTCAGATTATAGGTATGAACTTAGTGACGCCTCAAACATCTGCTGAAGGTAAAAAAGTACATCAAGTATTAATTGCCGAAGATGTTTATTATCCTGGTGAAACTGAAACTAGTGAATTTTATGTGTCTGTATTATTAAACCGTGCTTCTGGACGTAACATGATAATGTATTCTACTGAAGGTGGAATGGATATTGAAACAGTTGCTGAAGAAACACCACATTTAATCTTTACTGAAGAAGTAGATCCTTCAGTTGGTTTAATGCCTTTTCAAGCTAGACGTATTGCTTTTAACTTAGGTTTAGATGGCCTTGCTTTTAAAGAAATGACAAAATTTGTAACAAGCCTTTATACGGCTTACGTTGCATCTGATGCTTCTTTATTTGAAATCAATCCGGTTTTAAAAACAAGCGATAATAAAATTATGGCTGTAGATGCTAAAGTGACTATTGATGATAATGCACTTTACAGACATAAAGATTACCAAGATTTACGTGATTTACGTGAAGAGAATCCAATTGAAGTGGAAGCAGGAGCTTTAGGACTTAACTATGTAGATTTAGACGGAAACGTTGGATGTATGGTTAATGGCGCAGGACTTGCAATGGCAACAATGGATTTAATAAAACAAGCAGGTGGTGAGCCAGCTAACTTTTTAGATGTTGGAGGTACTGCTGATGCTGCTAGAGTAGAGGCTGCTTTTAAAATTATCTTAAAAGACCCTAATGTAAAAGCAATCTTAATAAATATTTTTGGTGGTATTGTTCGTTGTGACAGAGTTGCTCAAGGTGTTATCGATGCTTATAAAAACATGGGTAATATTACTGTGCCTATTATTGTACGTTTACAAGGTACCAATGCAGATATCGCTAAAGAATTAATTGATAGTTCTGGATTAGATGTTATGAGTGCTACTGAGTTCCAAGAAGCTGCAGATAAAGTTCAGCAAGTATTAGAAAATAAGTAAAAAGATGTAACTCGAAGAGTTATAATTATATAAAAAAGAGCCACTTTAATTTAAAGTGGCTCTTTTTAGGTTTTATAAGTCAGGGGTTTTTATAAATGCAAACCACATTCTGTTTTTGGATTGTTATTCCATCTTCCACTTCTGTCTTCACCCGGAACCGTACAATGACTGCAACCAATAGAATGATATCCTTTTGCAACCAATGGATGGAAAGGTAATTTATGTTCATCAATAAAAGCGTCACGTTCTTCTTTGGTAACATCTAATAAGGGGTAGAATTTTAAAATCTCTCCTCTCATTTCAAATATATCCAAACTTGCTCTGTGGTCACTTTGCCATTCCATTAACCCAGAAACCCAAACGTTGTAACGTTTTTTAATGGTTTCTAAAGGACTGACCTTATTGATTGAACAGCAGAAATCTGGATTTTTTTTCCAGGTTTCATCTTTTGTTGTAAACTCGTGTTCTTCTTTTATGGCTCCAATAGATTTTACGTTTAAGCCGTAAAGTTGCTCTAGCTTCTCTTTATATTTTAAAGTTTCTTCAAAATGATATCCTGTATCTATAAAAAACACCGGTTGTTCTTTATTAACGTCTGAAAATAATTTTAAAAGAAATGCTGAGGTTGCAGCAAAAGAACTTGTAAGCATCACTTCGCTAACATCAAAATCTTTATAAAGCTCTTTTATACGATTGGTAGCAGAAAGCGATTTGTATTTTCTGTTTAGAGATTTTATTTTTTCATCTGAAATGACAGATGCATCAATAACTATAGGTTTGTCTAACATATTTATTTAGGACATTTTAATCTTAAATGCGCAATTTAAGATTATTCAAGAAACTAGAAAAGCCTTTATTCTTTTTTTAAGGGTTTTTTGGGAGTTGAAGGTTTCGCTTCTTTTTTAGGTTTGGGTCCACGAAGATGAATAACCAAGCCATTTAGGAAATTTCTAAGAATTTGATCGCCACATTCCATATATTTTGGATGATCCTCTTTTCTGAAGAAAGCACCTAATTCACTTTTGGAAATTTTAAAGTCTACCAGCTCTAAAATTTTTACTATTTCGTCGTCTCGAAGCTGTAAGGCTACTCTTAATTTTTTAAAGATGTCGTTATTAGTCATGTACTTAAATTTGTTGTTGCTTTTTTCTCACAAAAGTAAAATAATCGATGAAATGCACATCTATGCTAATGTTCTAAAAATCAGATATATACGAAAATATTTGTATAAAATGTAAGATATTAACGATAAAATGCAGATTATTTTTCGACAAGTTACAAATTATCAGGGATTATCAATTATGGTTTATAAGTATCTTTATAATGAAATTATTAATCCATTCCTCTAATGATTAACAGAGTTGAAAAATTAAGCCTTTTGTCTGAGATGATTTCATTTGCGAAAAATGAAAACGACTTAAAACCAATTGAGTATAGCTTTTTGCTTGCCATTGCGAAACAACTTGAAATCTCGAGAGAAGATTTCAATTACCTAATTGAACACCCTATTAATTATATTCATTTAGGGTCTCATAGCGAACGCATTGTTCAGTTTCATAGATTGGTTTTATTGATGAATATTGGTGACGAACATACAAATAAAGAAAGAATAAGACTTTTTAATTATGGAATCCGTATGGGCTTAAGTCATGAATCCATAAATAAAGTGTTGTACTTAATGGAGAGTTTTCCTAATAAAATTGTACCGCCAGATGTGCTTATTGATATCTTTAAGGTGCAGTATAACTAACTAAAATTCCAAAAAGTCAAATCCGAAATCCCGAAAATATATCTTTTTAAGTAAGTAGTGAATGTTGCGACTGCTGGCCTTTCCGTAGTATTTACGAATAAGAGATATCTAATTTTTTAATCCTTCCAATTTCTCCTGGTAAGCTTTTATATCATCTCTAAACTTAGCCGCTTGAAGAAAGTCTAAAGCTTTGGCGGCTTCTTCCATAAACTTACGTTTTTCACGAATTTTCTTTTCCAGTTCGCCTTTAGAAAGATATTCGCTTTCTGGTTCGGCGGCTTTCAAGGCATCCAATTCATAGCTATAGGTGCTTACAGAATTTTTAGATAAGGCATTATCAAGACTCTTATTTAATGCCCTTGGAACCATATTGTTTTCTGTGTTGTAGGCCATTTGTTTTTCTCGTCTGTAGTTGGTCTCATCCATAGTTTTTTGCATGCTTTTTGTAATTTTATCGGCATACATAATGGCTCTTCCATTCAAGTGTCTTGCGGCTCTACCAACGGTTTGTGTCAGCGATCTTGCCGAACGTAAAAACCCTTCTTTATCGGCATCTAAGATGGCAACTAAAGATACTTCTGGTAAATCCAAACCTTCACGAAGTAAATTTACACCAACTAATACATCAAAGATTCCAGCACGTAAATCCTGCATAATTTGAACGCGTTCCAAAGTATCCACATCACTATGGATGTAACGAACACGAATTTGAATGCGGCTTAAATACTTGGTTAATTCTTCAGCCATACGTTTGGTTAAAGTCGTAACCAAAACACGTTCGTCTTTTTCAACTCGTAACTGGATTTCTTCAATTAAATCGTCTATTTGATTCAAGCTTGGTCTCACCTCAATAATCGGATCTAAAAGTCCAGTCGGTCTAATAACTTGTTCCACAATAATGCCATCGGATTTTTGAAGTTCGTAATCTGCTGGAGTCGCACTTACATAAATTACTTGATTCTGTAAAGCCTCAAACTCTTCAAATTTTAAGGGTCTGTTATCCATGGCTGCAGGTAATCTAAAACCATAATCTACCAGATTTTCTTTCCTGCTTCTGTCTCCACCATACATGGCATGTACTTGCGAAATGGTTACGTGACTTTCATCTACAACCATTAAATAATCGTCTGGAAAATAGTCAAGCAAGCAGAAAGGCCTAGTCCCTGGTTGTCGGCCATCTAAGTAACGAGAATAGTTTTCAATACCTGAGCAATAACCCAATTCCCTAATCATTTCTAAATCGAATTCGGTTCTCTCTTTTAATCTTTTGGCTTCTAGATGTTTTCCTATTTCTTTAAAATAATCGTATTGTTTTACCAAATCGTCTTGAATGCTTTTTATAGCTCCTTGTAAAACGTCAGGAGAGGTAACAAACATGTTTGCTGGGTAAATATTGACTCTGTCGTATTTTTCTATAACCTCATTGGTTTGAATATTGAAGGCTTCAATGTCTTCAATTTCATCACCAAAAAAGTGAATTCTAAAGGCATGATCGTCGTAACTTGGAAAAATATCTACGGTGTCTCCTTTTATTCTGAAATTCCCATGATTAAATTCGGCTTCCGTTCTAGAATATAAACTTTGAACCAATCTATGAAGTAATTTGGTTCGTGATATTACTTGATCTTTTTCAATTGAAATGACGTTTTTCTGGAATTCTACAGGATTCCCAATACCATATAAACAGGATACCGAAGCAATCACAATTACATCTCTTCTACCTGAAAGTAGGGAAGAGGTGGTGCTTAATCGCATCTTTTCGATTTCTTCGTTTATAGAAAGATCTTTTTCAATATAAACCCCTGAAACAGGAATATAGGCTTCGGGTTGGTAATAATCGTAGTAAGAAACAAAATATTCGACAGCATTATCTGGAAAAAACTGTTTAAATTCAGAATACAATTGCGCTGCTAGGGTTTTGTTATGCGCTAAAACCAAGGTGGGTTTTTGTACTTCTTCAATAACATTAGCAACAGTAAAGGTTTTACCAGAACCAGTAACACCTAGTAAAGTTTGATATTTTTCATTAGCATCAAGGCCTGCCGCCAATTGTTTGATAGCTGTAGGTTGATCTCCCGTAGGGCTGAATTCTGATTTTATCTTGAACTTCATAGCACAAAATTACGTAAAAAAAATGTGCATTTTCGTAATATGAACTAGCGTTTTAATGTGAAATGACCTTTGAGTGTTTCCCCAGAATTTAAGTTAATAAGATACCAATAGTCGTTAGTTTCCAAAAGGTTTCCATTATAGATGCCATTCCAGCTTCTGTTTAGAGGAGATACTTGTTTTAATAATTTCCCATACCTATTAAAAATGAAAATTTCTGCAATTGTATTTTGAGTATCTGTTATTTGCCATATGTCGTTATATCCATCACCGTTTGGTGTGAAAAATGGAGGAATATGGATGTTATCAACACTTTCAATCTCAAATTGCATAGATTTTATAATACAGCCATTTTCATCTTGAACATATAGCGTGTGGCTTCCGCCCAAAAGATTATAGAAAATTGGGCTTGTTTGGAAACTGTAAGAGTCTATGGCATATTCATAGTTTATAGTTGTATCTGTCATTACAACAGTTATTGTATCATCATTAATAACAATATTTGTAGCATCAAGAGTGAAGTCTGTGGCAGGATAAATAGTTACTAAAAAACTACTTTCATTAAAGCAGATGTTGGGTGTGGTACCCATTTTATTATAAATATAAATAGTTTGCGTGATTGTAATAAGATCTCCAGCGCTTAATTGTGTTCCTGTTCCATTAGGACCTGTATAATAATTACCATTTGTTAAGTTGGGTAATTCAAATTCTAGACATAAAGCTACATCGGGAAGCGTATCAACAGGAGGAGCATTTGTAATGGTTACAGAAAAACTCGTTTCGTTGAAACAAATATTAGGAGCTGTTCCTGTTGCATTGTAAATATAAATAATTTGAGATGTTGAAATTACAGCCCCAGATGCTAAAGCGGTTCCCGATCCATTAGTTCCTGTAAAATAATTCCCGTTAATTAAAGCTGGTAAAGTATAGCTTGAACATCCTGAATAATCAGCTAAAGTGTCAACAGGAGGAGCATTTGTAATCGTTACAGAAAAGCTCGATTCGTTAAAACAAATATTAGGAGCTGTTCCAGTTGCATTGTAAATATAAATGGTTTGAGATGTTGAAATTACAGCTCCAGATGCTAAAGCGGTTCCAGATCCATTAGTTCCTGTAAAATAATTCCCATTAAGTAAAGCTGGTAAAGTATAGCTTGAGCATCCTGAATAATTAGCTAAAGTGTCAACAGGAGGAGCATTTGTAATGGTTACAGAAAAGCTCGATTCGTTAAAACAAATATTCGGAGCAGTTCCTGTTTGGTTGTATATATAAATAATTTGAGATGTTGAAATTACAGCTCCAGATGTTAAAGCTGTTCCAGATCCATTAGTTCCTGTAAAATAATTCCCATTAAGTAAAGCCGGTAAAGTATAGCTTGAACATCCTGAATAATCAGCTAAAGTGTCAACAGGAGGAGCATTTGTAATCGTTACAGAAAAACTTGTTTCGTTAAAACAAATATTCGGAGCCGTTCCTGTTTGGTTGTATATATAAATAATTTGAGATGTTGAAATTACAGCTCCAGATGCTAAAGCTGTTCCAGATCCATTAGTTCCTGTAAAATAATTCCCGTTAATTAAAGCTGGTAAAGTATAGCTTGAACATCCTGAATAATCAGTTAAAGTATCAACAGGAGGAGCATTTGTAATGGTTACAGAAAAACTTGTTTCGTTAAAACAAATATTAGGAGCCGTTCCTGTTTGGTTGTATATATAAATAATTTGAGATGTTGAAATTACAGCTCCAGATGCTAAAGCTGTTCCAGATCCATTAGTTCCTGTAAAATAATTCCCGTTAATTAAAGCTGGTAAAGTATAGCTTGAGCATCCTGAATAATCAGCTAAAGTATCCACTTCAGGAACGTTAATAAATAAAAAAGTAGCATCGCTTAATAGGTTGCAAGTGGCTGATGTTATTTCGCAATAATACTGATTATTATCAAAGCCAATTGGTACATTGTTGAGAATCAAAGTATTCGTGGTGGCTCCAGAATAAACTGAGTTGTTTGCCACATTCACCCAAACATTAGAGCTGTTAAGTATTTTCCATTGGTATGTATAGGTTCCAGTTGCTATGGATACAGTAAATGATGCATTCCCGTTCTCGCAAATGGTTTGCGAACTAGGTTGTGTGATAATTGGAACAGAACTAGAGATGGGGTCTGCCGTGTGAGAACCTAAATTTGAACAGTATTCATCGCTGTCTATTAAGAAATTATTAGGATCAAAAGTTGCTTGTGGTTCATTAACATCAGCATCTCTTATTATGGTATAACCTCGATCACCTGGTGCTTGAATCACATCGATGACCACATTATTTTTCACGAGTTTTAATTCATCATTATCATTAAAACCAGAACCTATTGTAATGTCTGGAGAGAGACCGCTACATGTGTAACCGTTACTTCCCGTTTGTATAATATAGGTGTTTAAAGGTGCTATAGATCCAACTAATGGAATTGATATGGTAGGTGTTGAATCTCCAATGTCTCCAAATCTTTGAACTTCATAAATGCCATCTAGAACGATAGATGTATTTGTTGGATTGTAGATTTCAATAATTCCATAGTCGCCTAGTTGTGAGTCGTATACTTCTGATATAAAAATATCTCCCGTTGAACAATTTGGTGTTAAAAAGGTGAAATTACTTGCCGAATTTCCAGTGCAACCGCCTGAGCTTGTAATAGAAATAATAGCATTGATGTTTGAGGAAGATTGTGCGAAAGCCGTTATCTGATTATCGTTCACTATCGTGAAACTAGTAGAAATACCGTCAAAAAATACGGATAGAGCATTACCGAAATTGGATCCTGTTATGGTTACTAAAGTATTTTCTGGTCCTTGAGCGGGTGAAAAAGAGGAGATTACAGGTGCAGGGCAAGGGATGGTAAATGCATTATCAGAAATAAGGTCTTTACTCTTTATTGTATAAGTATTGCTGTAACATAAAATGGCAAAAAAAAACGTTGGTAAAAGTATCAGTTGTTTCATTGAAAATAATTGGCAGGCAAAAATAGTAAATTAAAAAAACAAGTCATGTTAAGCGATTGTTACGAAAATTATCTTTTTAAAGAAAAATGGCCTCGGAAGTCATTTCCATTACTCATGGTTGTTACAAACCAATAATCGGCGCTTGGAAGTAGGTTTCCATTAAAAGTACCATCCCAACCAGTTCCGAAAGCATTTAATTCTTTTATGAGTTTTCCGTATCGATCAAAAATTTTAACGCCTACTGAAGTATCCAAATTATTTAAACCTATGGGTTTCCAATAGTCGTTATAACCATCTCCGTTTGGAGTGAAAAATTTTGGAAAACCTAACACTGAAACATCTTGAGGCATTATGCCACAACCATTTTTGTCTTTTACATAAATGGTATGGTATCCAGGTGACACATTGGTAAAAATATTGCTATCTTGAAAATAACCCGTATCCAAAGCGTATTCATAATCTCCTTCTCCTGAAACAGTAACTGTAATAGAATTATTGTTTGAAGCTTCAATAACTGAAATATCAACAATAGTTGCCATATTTGAAGGAGCAACTGTTATGTTTCTTGAGGCAGAACAACCATTGTTATTAGTAACTGTAATTGTATAAACCCCAGTTTCATTTACTAATATTTGTGCGGAATTTTGCATTAAATCCGTGCCATCTAATTCCCATTGGTAGTTAAAATTAGAAGGGTTTCCAGATAGAATTCCGGATTCTAAAGTAATAGTTTGTGGAAACAGGTTTAAACAATAATAGGTCTCTTCGTCTGGAGCTAACTCTGGAGAAGGATTTATTATTAAATTGATATTTGTGTAAGCATAGCAAACGCCATTATCTGTAATTTGTACATAAAGCGTATCAGAATAGGGACTTCCAGTATTTTCATAGGTTCCAGAAAGCGGGTTTGTTTGGTTTTCTAAATCTGTTTGGGAACCATAAAATGTAGTCGTTGCTGTGTTGGGTACATCATTTTGGTTAAGAATGAAAGTTTCCAAATCATTTAAATTAATAGTGGTTACACCATCGTTTGTTCCATCGTTATCGCAAGTAGGATAGGCAGGGAGTACAACAGAATTATTAGCAAAAGATAAAGTTACTTCTGCAATAGAAATACAGCCATTGGCATTAGAAACTCTTGCGTAAACCATCTGATTTAAAGACGTGTTTTCAAAACTAGTAGGATCCGGAATTGGACTTGTTCCAGATGTTGCTTGGGCTGGCGACAAATAGAAATTTTCTAATGTCAAGTTGTTATTACTATTTGTGATATCTCTTTCAGCATCAAACAAATTATAAATAGTAATGCCGTCTAAATTATAATCGCAACTAATAAGCGTTGTGTCAAATACCGTTGGGTTTATTCCAACTTCTATCTCTACTTGTCCATAAGAAAAACAAGTTCCGTCAATAATCACTTCAACAGCATAAGTTCCAGCATCAACAGCTAAATAAGTTGAATTGACTTCTCCTAATAACTCACTCCCATCTTTAAACCATTTGTAAGAGTTTGTTCCTGGTTGACTGGCATCTAGCCAAATGGTTTCGTTTGGACATAAGGCTGTATTGTTTCCTAATAATAAATCTGGACCTAAATTAGTACTTAACTGAAAACTTCCAGCTTCAAGGAAAACTGCAGAATCGTATCTGTAGTTTTGCTCGTCCGCAATAACTAATTTGACATGGTAGGTTTCATTAGGGATGACATCTGCAATGGCAGTTAAAACAGCTGTTTGCCCGTTGAAATTTATTGGAGCCGTAGCACCATTCCAACTTCCAAAATAAGCTTCATTAATTGGGTCGCAAGATCCAGGAATTCCTGAGTGTACCGTTGTTACCTTAACAGGAGTTCGAGTTCCAGGAATTACTGCAATGTTTTCGTATCTAGTTTCGTCATCTTTTCTAATTAGAAACCCGAATAAATCTGAATAGCGACAGGTACTACTGTCTCCTTCTTGGTATTCTTCGGAAGCAAAAAGATATCTAAAGCTAATTTGGTCTGCAACAGCTTCAAAATTAAATTCTAATATGGTGGCATTGGTAGTATTCGATTCATTTAAAACATATTCTAAATCGGCATCTCCACGCCAATCTGGAGCATCATCATCACTTAAAGTAGTATTTGGACCTTGAACATGTACTAGTCTTCCTGTACTTAAAACCACACCATTCTGAAAAGGAAATGTTGATCCATTGGCTTCAAAATAACCATAACTTTGATCGGCACCATTAAAATTTCCACCAACATAATTAGTGACAATGACATTTGAAATACAATTACTGTCAATTAAAATGTCTTCAATGAGTTGTTGAGGGGTATAGGTTCTACTATCTGTAGTCACATTTTGTGAGCACAGGATACTGGAAACTAATAAAAATGAGATTAATAAAAACGACTTCATTAAGAATAATTGGATTGCAAAGATAAGTAATAAAGGTTTTTTAAAGGAATAAAGTTATTAAAGACTTTTAGGGTTCATTATCAAAGATTTAACAAAAAGACTTCTTAATTAAAAAGGAATTTTTTTTATTTGAATAACAACCTATAGCAGTTTTGTCTTAATCTACAAAAGCATTAACTTAGTTCATGTTATGAAAAACTTGTTGCCCTTTTTATTCCTTTTCTTTATATGTCCCCAAATTTTTAGCCAAAATTTAAAGGGTAAGGTTATTGATGTCAAAGGAAATCCATTGGAACTAGTTAATGTTTTTATTCTAAAGGATGGCAAGGGAACAACGACTGATAGTCTTGGCATTTTTGAAATAAGGGATCAATCAAAATTGTTGCAGACTGATACCATTCGTTTTTCTTATATAGGTTATATTACTTTGGAAATAACGTTTCAAAAGCTTCTGGCTAATAAGAATGTAATTTCACTTTCCGAAAACATAGAAGAACTTCAGGAAGTTGCATTAAAAGGAAAAAATCGTTTAAAAGATAAATTGGATTACTCCAAACTTACCAGACTGAAAAATAATGTTTTTGCATTTGGTTCCTACATAGTTAATAATAAAATTTACATAATTGGAGGAGATGCTTCAACCTTTACCGATGTTGGGAAAAAGGTCATTCTCCATTCTAATGGCATGATTGAAAGTATTGAAAACTATTTTGTATTGATGAGGAGATATAATGAGATTTCTAAATTTGGGTACAGTAATGAGTTACAGATATATGATTTAAATGAAAATATTTGGGTTAAAAATGAAGTTACGTTCGATAATCGTGCCTATCATAATGTCGCCTATTATAATAACAATCTTTATGCTTTTGGAGGAGAAAGAGTTTCCAAAAATGGTATTTATGTTTATCTAAATGAAAAAATAGAAATTCTTAATCTTGATTCGCTTAACGTTACAGTCGATTACACAAACCCACATCAAGCAAAAAATGTGACCTCTGTGGTTTTTAAAGATTATTTGGTGACGATGGGTGGATCTTTTAAAGAAAATAAAAATGGAAAAATTATCTATTCAGATAAAGTCCATTTTTACAATTTTAAATCTGGACTTTGGTATGAACTACCGAGTATGATAAATCCAAAAGAAACGAATAGCGTTTTAATTAAGGATAAAATATATGTAGTAGGTGGTTTTGATGGTAAGCCTTTGTCTACGATTGACGTTTTAGATTTAAACTCTGAAGTTTGGCAGGAGGAAATAGATCTGCCTTCAAGTATGTCTCAGCCGGCCTTGACTGTTCACAATGAAAAGATATACATTTATGATGCAGGTTTAATGTACGTATATAATCCACCTAAGAAAACGTTTGTGACCTATGAGATTAATTTACATGTAGAGCATGCCAGAATGCATTATTTTAATGGTGCTTTTTACCTTATTGGCGGTTTTACAGAAAATGAATATTCTAAAAAGCCATCTCCAAATATTTACATCATTCATGAAAATGAGTTTTTAAAAACGAAATCGCAGACTCTGGTTAATTAAAAGAAAACTTAATGGCATGAGAAAAGAAAAACATCTGCTTCCTCTATCATCGTTTTAATGCAAAATGTCGTTTCACTTCAAAAGAAATGGGGCCTTTTTTAACTTGAGCTATAAACCAATAATCATTAGATGGCATATTCTCTCCTCTATAAATTCCGTCCCAACCCGGAGAACTATGGGTTAAGGTAATAAGGAGTTTGCCATATCTGTCAAAAATATGTACAATAGTTCCTTCTAATTGATCTACTCCTGTAATATGCCATGTGTCGTTATAACCATCGTTATTTGGAGTAAAAAACAATGGGGCATCAATAATTACTATCTCTTTGGTAGCATTGGCGCAACCGTTTAAATCGATTATTTCTATGGTATGTAATCCTAAGGTTACATTGTAAAATACGTTAGATTCTTGTGGTACTCCGTGATCTAGGGTATATAAGTAATTTCCAATTCCACTGATAGTTACAGTAATGTTATTCGGATTAGAAAAATCGACCGTTTCTGTAAATTCAATGGTGGCTTGTTCAGATTCTATTACGGTAAATGTTGAAGAGGTTTGACAACCATTAGCAGTGGTTACAGTAACCGTATAGGTTCCAATTTGTGTGATTTCAATTTCTGGTGTCGATGCATTTGTAGACCATAAATAGGTGTCGTCTGCAAATCCAGTATCAGCGGAAACGACTAAAGGTAAATTATCCAAACAAACTGTTTGATCTGGAATATCCACTACAGGTTTTCTATTTATAATAGTCATAAAAGAGGTTGTGCTAAAACAGCCAGTAGTATTATTATCAACTCTTACATAAATAGTTTGCTGGTCGAATGCATTGTAATCTAAATCTAGAATGGCATTGGTGTTGTCTGTAGCTTCTTCAGCTAATTCAAAATAACTAACGGTGTATTGACTTGGGTTTTGTGCTCCTAGAATGGAAGATGTTTGTTGCGATAAATCGAATATAAGCATGCTGTCATAATCGTCATCGCAGGCAACCATGTTTTGAGGCTGATTTGCAAATGGAGTAGGATTTATCAACAAGTTAAAAGATGTAATGGTAGTACAACCAGTATCTGTATTTACAGCTTTTAAAAAAATAGTGTCGTTGTTTGTTATATAAGTATAATTTGTGTCTAAAGGATTTTGAGTGCTTTGTGCATCAGTTAAATTAGCATAAAAGGTTAAATCTATTGGCGTTTGGGTTCCAATTAAATCTTCAATTGCGTCTAATAAATTATAGAAATTTGAATCGTTTTCACAAGTGTCAATAGTGTTTGTAAGAATAGCAGGAGGTAGGTTGACGATTAAATCCAAAGGAATAGTGACATAACAATTCGAAACTGTATTGGTTACGCGAATATAAACCGTTTGTGGATTTGAGGTGTTGGTATAAGCACTTGGATTAAGAATAGTCACATTGTTATCTTCTACATCTTCGATAGTTTCATGAAAGGTTACTAGAATATCATCTTGTCTAATATCTAAAACTTCAGGTTCTGTCACCGTTAAATCAAAACTAGCAGAACCATCTTGGTTGGTATCGCATTGTGTTAATGCAGAAGCGGAGTTTACTAAAGGTACTTGAATCACATTTAAACCAAATTCCGCGATAGCGTGGCAATAGGTGCCATTTTCTACACGAGCGTATATTTGTTGTGGATTGGTTTGATTGGTATAATTTAAAGGCAATTCGTTTTCTTTATTTTCAGCATCTAAAAAACTCTCATAGAAAGTAATTATTAAGTTTTCTGGACTGTTTTGTGACATTTCAGTAATAATCGCATTTAAATCGAAAGATTCTTGAGTGTCGTTGGAGCTGTCATCACATAAAAAGGTATTTAAGGGTGCATCGAAAAGAGGCACTGAACCTACTTCAATAATAAATGAAGACAGACCAAAACAACTTTGATCGCTATTGTTTTCCACACGAACATGAATAATTTCTGGATTCGTTTGGTTTACATAAGCTACAGATTTATCTATAATATTGGTTCTATTTAAGGCGTCGGTTGCATTCTCAAAATACAACACCTGTTTCCCAGGTTGACCGTTTAATATTTCAGCATCTTTATCTACAAAAAAGAATTCTGCAGTTTGATTTCCATCTGTTTCACAATTTCTGAAATTGCTAATGTCGATGAATGTTGGCTCTGTATTTACAATTATTTCAAAATGAACTAAAGTATAACAGCTTGTAAGTTCACTCTCTATTCTAACATAAACCGTTTGGGTATTGGCATTATAAGCCGTTGTGTTAGTAATTTCATTCTCTTTAAGGTTGGCATCGTCTTCAGAGGTGTGAAAGGAGATGTTTAAGTTAGATGTGTTCGAAACAATTTCTGAAATTTTATCATCTAAATTCACAATTGAAAATGCATCCTGGTCATCATCGCAAATAACAAGATTTATTGGTTGATTAACTGTTGGAGCTTGAACGATATTTATATAAAGAGGCGAGATATCATGACAATTACTAGTAGAATTAGTGACACGAACATAAACCTTTTGAGGATTGCTTGTATTTGTAAAAAATGGAGGTAAGAAGTTTTCCAAGTTTTGAGCATCTTCTTCAGTTAAAAAATATCTTACTTCTGCATTAGCTATTCCAGTACTAACATAACTATCGAAGGTTGCTAGCTCAATAGCTGTAAAACCATCGTCATCTGTATCGCAATAATCAACAGTATCCAAAGGTAGAATAACAGTTGCGGGATCAATAATTAAATAAACTCCTGTAGTATAATCACAATCTGTATCTTCAATAGTTATAAATAATTGATGAGGCGTTGCAATAACTTCATAAGGAATAGTTTGATCTATTGGATTATTCCCATTGGTTTGTTCGTTTTCAGTTTCATAAAAAGTAACCGTTACATTTTCAAGACCATTAATAATACTAGTTGCTATATCTTCTAAATCGAAGGTAGCAATACCATCGTTTGAAGCATCATCACAAACACTAAAATCTCGAATATTGGTTCCATCTATCAAGATATTAGCGTATAAAATAATGGTAGAAATAGATGGGCATCCTGTTACAGAATCTATAACTCTTATAAATATAGTTTGAATATTAGGAGTCGTGTTTTGGAAGTTTTGAATGTCTGGAATCGGGTTGTCGCCAGTTTGAGCATCTTCATACGTAATATGAAATGTGGTTGTAACACCGGTTAAACCTTGTAGCACGTTATCTATAATGGACGATAAATCGAAAATTTCATATCCATCTCCATCTTGCTCGCAGGCATTGATGGTTTGTGGGTCTGTATTAATAACAGGACTATCCAAAACCGTAATAACAATGGAAGTTGTTGTTTCGCATCCCGTACTTGCATTTATAACCCTAACAAAAAGTTGTTCTGTTTGATTTGTGTTTACATAAGGAGAAGCAATAGGATTTGCTCCAGTTGCTGCTTCCTCAGGTGAATAATGGTAAGAAACAATTAAATTGGGGTCGTTGTTTGTAATTTCATTATTAGCTTGGGTTAAGTCTATTTGAGTAAAACCATCAGAAGTAGAATCATCACAGACTTCCATAGGTTGAGGATCTGTAATGGTTGGCAGTGGGTTTACCACTAAATTAAAGCTAGCATAAGCCATACAGCCATTAACGGAGTCTTCTATTCTTACATAAATTATCTGTGGGCTAGTTGTGTTTTGAATGGCTGTGGTAATGGCGCCTAAGTTATTTTGAGCGTCATTTGAAGAGTAATGATAACTAATATTGTAACTGGAAGCTGGAATAGAGGCTAAAATTTCGGAATCCTTGGTGTTTAGATTGAAGGTTTCAATGCCATCGTTACTGGCATCGTCGCAAAGTTCATAATCGGAAATTGGTCCAGCAGGCTGTTCAGAGTTTAGAATAACTTCTATAGTATCTTCTATGACACAAGTGGTGTTACTAATGGGAATCGAAATAACTATGGTATAAGTTCCAGAAGTTTCCGCTGTCAATGTTTCTGAATTTTCCCCAGAAAGAGGTTGTCCATCTAAAAACCACTCGTAAGTTGCTAAAGGATTTTGTGTGTCTGCATCTAAAACAGCATTGTCTGCACAAGTTGTAATGTCAGGACCTAAATCTACAGTGGCATTAAAGCTATTTCCTTCAATAAAAACGGCAGAATCAAAATTTTCATCCGTTTGATCAGCAATTACTAGTTTTATATGATATTGTACATTAGGTTGAATGGTTGCAATGGCAGATAGTACGGTCGTTCTTCCATTAAAATTGGTGTCTCCTAAATTATGACCATCAAAATATTGTTCGTTTTCTGCAGGACAGTAACCAACAACTTCTTCGTGAACTGTATTCGTGTTTACTGGAATATTAGTTCCAGGAATTAATGAAACATTGGTGTAAGGAGCTGCTGAACCTGTAGGTTTTATTAAGAATGCAAATCCATCTGAATATTCACATGGATAGTAAGCATAGTATTCTTCGGAAGCTAAAATATAATTAAATTGCACTTGATTAGAAACTGAAATAAAATCGAATTCTATGGAAGTCGCGTTTAAAGTGTTTGTAATTCCTAACGCAATTTCTAAATCGGAATCTGTTCCCCAAGAGGTTTCACCTTCATTTAAAGGATTCGAATTTACCGTATTTCCAGCTGAAACTGCGGCTCCCGTAGAAAGCATGATACCGTTTTCGAAGGGGAAATTGGAACTAGCTTTTTCAAAATAACCATAACTAGCTATTTGATTTACAGAGCCATTAATGTTCGATTGAATGTTTGAAACCTCAACACAGCCTTGAATTAGGTTTGTTTCAATAAGCTCGGTTAAAGAGACATTATCGTTAATTGAAATTTGTTGAGAGAAGGAAACTTGAGTAAAAACAACGCATAAAGTTATCAATAAATAGCTGTAAATTTTAGGCAATAAAAACGAACGATTGTTTTTTATTTTCAAGGATAATTCAGTTTTGTGTTAATTTTGGAGCAAAGTAACTAAAAAATAGACTAAACGCAAAAATTATCGACCAAACGCAACATTTTAATTTAAACTACCTATTTAGATATACCCAACCTGTTAGAGTTTTATATTGAGAATCATTCAGATTTAAAATATAATAATAGGTTCCTGTAGGTAGATTTTTACCTGTATTATTGAGGCCTTTATTAGAGTTTCCTAACCATGGATTATTGTTGTCTCCTTCAAAGATTAAGGTGCCATATCTGTTATAGATTAATAATTTATGGTTTTCGAAAATATTATAAAGTCCTTGAATGTTAAACCAGTCGTTATAACCATCGTTATTTGGTGTGAAAACCTGTGGTATAATTGGAGGACAATTTTCTACTGTTAAATCGAAATAATAGATATCGTAGCATGGCGTGTTTTCCATTTTTAAATAGATGGTTTGCGGGGAAGTTGTATTCTGGTAATAGCTTGGATTTAGAATTTCATTGGTATCTGATTGCAAATCTTCAAGAGTTTTATAAAATGAAGTTGCCATGCCGTTTGTTTCTATTTGATCTAATGATAAGTATAAATCGAAATAAGCTGAGTTAAAACCTTCATCACAATTTAATAAAGGTTGAAGTGGGTTGACAGGAATTTCTAAAAGTTGGATTTCCTGAGATGCTTCATTATTTAATTCATTTAATTCGGTAATAATTCCGGAACCATTTCCTGTATCGTCTACAACCATGGTGATTATAAGGTCAGCAGGTAGACTATCAGGAATACTAACTGTAATCTGGCCATTTTCTGAAGCCCCAATATTTAGCTGGGTTGTAGTATAAGTGGTTGCAATAAGATCATTGTTCGCATAAATGGCTATTGGTGTATTGGCGGGTAACACATCTGTGCTATTTATATTGAAAACGGTATAATCTATAGTAACTTGTCTATTTCCACATTCCAAATTGATATTGTTAATTTGAATGGTAGCATCAGGAAGCTGACTGTTTAAAACGGTTATAATGTTGTTGATTATAATTAAATCTGCTTGAAAGTTTCCAAAAATATCATAATCGCCTGTTGTTAATTTTATTTCTACCGAAGTATCTCCAATAGCAATATTATTTTGAATGTTATAAACATCCACATCCCCATTGTAAAAGGTGCTACTATTTGTAAAAGTGTTTGTTCCATTAAAAGCATTATTGGCAGGATTTAAAGGCGGACTTGAAATAATATTATTGTTGATGAGTATGGATTCGCCATAATCTAAATTAGAATCTCCTTCCCAGGCAAGAAATCCAATTTTTGCTCCGTCATTATCTAAAACATTGACGTTGTCTAGTAAAATGGTTTTTTCTTGAACATTTCTATTTATAATTTCTAAGCCTTGAAATAAATTTACCTGATTTAATGGTAGCTGGCTATCTTCAAAGACAACATAAACAGCCCAACCTGCAAAATTGGTTCTATTACCACAATAGCCAAGATTGCTAGCTAAGGTTTCTGAAATATCTAAATTTGTTAAGGTATAACTGGCATTCCCTGTAGATGTTATAAGATCTGTAATGTCTGCATAACAAGAAAAGTAGGTGAGATTACCATAGGTTTGGTCGTTAAATTCTACCAAGTAAGTATTATCTGCTACAATAGGTGTATTGTTTAAGTTTACGTTTAGGTCTCCCTCTCCAGAGCCAGCCCAATATAAATAAGCGGCAACAATGGTAGTATTCGTAGGTAAAAGTAAATCGGCTTGAGATTCGGGTAAAATATTACAAAAAGCTCTTTCTATGTTGTTTTCAGCTGGATTTAAGGTGTTCCCAAAAGCCAAATAATCGTAACGCCCATTAAATTGTTGAAATAAGGTTATCTCTTGCCCATAGGTTAGATTGCCAGTTAGAAGTGAAATAAATAAAACGTATTTAAAGAGTTTATACATTCGGAAATTATTGTTGAAATAAATGTACAACTTTTAAGTTTATCGTTTTAAGCTAAAATGACTCTGGTATTCTCTTCCGTCTTGTAGGATTACTGAAAACCAGTAATCGTCTGCAGGTAAAATAGCACCATTAAAGGTTCCATCCCAACCTTCGCCTAATGGATTAATTTGTTTTACCAATTTCCCATACCTATCGAAAATACGGATCATGGTATTTGCTTGAAAGACGTTAGAAACTCCTTCTATATTCCAAGTATCATTATAACCATCTCCATTGGGAGTGAAGATTTTTGGGAAACCAATAACTGAAACATTCTGTGTTACAATCCCACAGTTATTTTTAATATCTCTAACTGCTACAGAATAAATGCCACCATAAATATTATAGAATGTGTTACTGGTTTGGTAACTGGCATACAAGCCATCTTGATTATAAAGGGCATATTCGTATGTTCCTTCACCAGAAACAAGAACTGTTATGGTATTGTTTTCAGAAGCATCAGCTACTATAATGTCATTAAAAGTTGCAATGTCTGATGGATCAACGGTGATGTTTCTCGATTTAGAACAGCCAAAACTATTAGTAGCAGTAACAGTATAAACTCCAGTTTCATTAATTTGAATGGTTTCTGAAGTTTCTCCATTAGACCATAAGTAGGTGTAATTTACTGTAGAATCGTTTAAAATACCAGCTTCCAATGGAATCGTTTGGGGATAGGTGTTTAAACAATATAAAACAGTTTCATCTTCTTCAAGTTCGGGTAACTGATTTATTGTTAAGTAAACTTTACTAATCCCATAACAAGCATTATCATTTTCGGCTCTAGCATAAAGTGTTTGATTGTATGGAATGGTATTGTTATATGGCGATGACAATTCGTTTTGTTCTAAAAGGGCATCCTGATAATTTTCATAAAAAGTAATTGGAAATGTAATATTGTTTTCGGTTTGCATGGCTACAACAAAATCGTTGAGGTTGAAGGTGTTTATCCCATCTTCAGAATCCATTTCATCACAAACAAGAGGTGACTGATAGTCCAGAAGTTGCGTGATGCTAACTTGTAAAGAAAGTTGAGCAATGCTAAAGCAACCCGTAGCGTTATCGATTACTTGTGCAAAAACTATTTGCGGGTTAAATGTGTTATTATAATTTCCTGCATTTAATGGACTGTTGCTAATTTCGGCATCTGAAAAACTGAGATAAAAAGCGGTTGAAAGATTACCAACATCTCCTGTTAATTCAGAATTGGCTTCATTTAAATTAAAATAGGTTCTACCATCGTTTAAGCCATCTACATCGCATTGTAATAATGTCGTGTTATAGGAATTTGGAACAACCAATACTTCCAAGTTCAAAGTAGTGATGCTAGCGCAATTTGTATTATTAGCGTCTTCAATCCGAACATAAATTTGTTGCATGTTAGGTGTTGAATTAGGATATAAGTAGGCTAGAGGATTGGCATCTGTTTCAGCTTCAGTTTGAAGTTTATGGTAGCTAATATTAAAATCTGCTGGATTTTGTCCGTTTAAAACTTCACTATTTTTAGATAGAAGATCAAAAATTACCTGTCCATTTGTGGCATCACCATCTTCATAGTTATCGCAAACTATAAAATCTGATGGTTGGGCAAAATCGGGACTAGTAACCGATAGCTCAAAAGGTATAACTTCAAAGCATCCAGTAATGGTATTTGTTAATCTAGAATAAATTGTTTGAGAAATGCTTGTACTAGTGTATGGACTATTTAAAAGATTAATATTTAAATTAGCATCACTCTCATTTGAATGATAGGTAACTGCCACATCTATTTGAGAACCAATAATAGAACTGGTGTTCAATTCTAAATTAAATTGGCTTTTACCATCATCAAATGGAGCAACAGTATCACAAGCTTCAAGGTTCAAGGCTTCCGGAGAACCGGTTTCATTTATTGGGGGACTAGAAAATTCAGCTGTTCCAGACCATTGTAAAGTAAATGGGCTATTTCCTATAGGCCTATCGATTACAATAAAATAGGTGTCTCCTGCAGAAACATCTAGCCATTGAACAAAACTATTGCCAAATTCGCTTGGTCCTTCAGCTGTATCTGTTTCTGTTTCATTCATTCCTGTAAAATTATTAGCCTGTCCTGAAGCTTCAGGATTGGTTGTAGAACATCTTATGGCTTGTCCAATATTATTACAAGGTACGTTGGGACCAAAAACAAAAAAATCGTAATCTTCTTGTATTGAACGGCTTTCAGGTTTTAAGGTAAAGCCCAAAGTACCATCGGTTATTAAGGTAACTTGAAGCCAAATACTATTGTTTTCCAAACTTTGACAAGTGTTTGATCCATATAATTCTTGAATGCCTATGCCATTAACATTTAGGTTTATTGCTGAATTTCCACAAACAATTACAGCATCAATACAATCTGTAGGTTGTTGAGCGACAATATGTAAATGAGAAACCAAGAAAAATATGAATAAAATACTTTTTATCAATTTCATGAAATTAGCGTTTTAAGGTAAAGTGACTTTTAAATTCTCTTCCATCTTGAAGGGTTGCCGAAAACCAGTAATCGTCAGTTGGTAATAAATCTCCATTAAAGGTTCCATCCCAACCTTCGCCAAGCGGATTGATTTGCTTTAAAAGTTGTCCATATCTATCAAAAATACGAATCATGGTATTAGGTTGAAAGACATTTGAAACTCCTTTTATATTCCATGTGTCATTGTAACCATCTCCATTTGGAGTAAAGAATTTTGGGAAACCAATGATAGAAACATACTGCGTTACAATGCCGCAATTATTTTTAATATCTCTTACAGCTACAGAATAAATGCCACCATACACATTATAGAATGTATTACTTTCTTGGAATGAAATATATAAGCCATCTTGATTATATAAGGCATATTCATATTCTCCCTCACCTGAAACAAGGACTGTTATAGTATTGTTTTCATTAGCATCAACAACAATAACATCATTAAATGCTGCTGTATTGGAAGGCTCTACCGTGATTTGTCTTGTTTGAGAACAACCAAAGCTATTAGTAACCGTAACAATGTAAGTTCCAATTTCATTAATTTGAATGGTTCCAGAAGTTTCGCCATTAGACCATAAATAAGTGTAATTTGCTGGAGAATCGTTTAAAATACCTGCTTCCAACGGAATAGTTTGCGGATAGGTGTTTAAACAATATAAAACAGTTTCATCTTCTTCTAAAGAAGGTAGGGTCTTTACAGAAAGATAGACTTCGCTAATACCATAACAGGCATTGCTGTTTTCTGCTCTGGCAAAGAGTGTTTGATTATAAGGAATTATGTTGTTATAATTAGATACCAATTCGTTCTGCTCTAAAAGGGCATCTTGATAAGTTTCATAGAAAGTAATAGGTAAAGTAATCCCATTTAAAGTTTGCATGTCACTTTCAAAATCAGCCAAATTGAACGTGTTTATACCATCTTCAGAATCCAAATTATCACAAGCATAAGGGGCTTGGTAGTCTAAAAGCTGGGTGTTGCTTACTTCAAGCGAAAGTTGGGCAATACTAAAACATCCAGTGATATCGTCTATAACTTGAACATGCAAAATTTGAGGATTTTCTGTATTGTTAAAGTTTTCAGCATTTACAGGACTGTTACTGTCTGAGGCATCCATAAAACTGGTGTAAAAAACAGTTGATGTATTTGGAGCTCCACCAGTTAAATCATGGTTTGCTTGGTTTAAATTAAAAAATGTTCTACCATCGTTTAATCCATCTTCATCACATTGTAAAAGGGATGTGTTATAAGATATTGGAACAGGATTTATAATAATATTGAAGGATGTTGTGTCGTAGCAAGTTGTATTCAAATTATTTTCAATTCTAACAAAAACGGTTTCTGTAAAAGGATTTGTTGAATTGTAGTGAGGTTCGTTTAATGCAGCAGTATTATTCTCAGCATCTGTTTGAGTTGGATGATACGTTATTGTATAAGCAGTAGCATCTTGACTATCTAGAACGGTAGCATCGTAATTATGTAAAAAGATATCTATTTGTCCGTTTGAATAATTCCCATCAACATTGTTATCACAAAACTCTTGAATACTTACTGGATTTGCAGTTGGTGTGTTGAAAACCTCTATTAAAAAGGATGTTTTATCGTAACAACTTGGACTTCCAATTAGATCTACTCTAGCAAATATTTCTTTAGGATTGTCTTGATTGGTGTATAATCCAGAAATTTCATTTTGGTTTAAATCTGCATCATTTTCAGATTCAAAATAATGCACACTATAATGATTTGCATCTTGAACACCTAAAATACTTATATCTTGAACGGTTAAATCAAAAGCCCAAGCTCCATCATTATTATCGTCACAGATATCTATTTTTGGAGTACTATTTGCAATGGGAATAGGAAAATATTCTATTGTAGCTTCCCCTTCTAAAAAGTCACAACCTCCATTGTTTAAATCGATTAATACTTCATAATGACCATTCTGGTTAATATCTAAAAAGTAATCGGCATTGGGTAACGGAAGACCATTGCGGGTCCATGAATAAATGGCACCAGGAACTTCAACAGCCATCAACCTGTAATTTTCACCAAGACATAGAGGCAAATAATTAGTAGCTATTGGTGTAACCGCATTATTTATTATATCAATTTTTTCGACAAAGAAAGAGGATATAAATGGAGGTAAGCCTTGTGTGGAATTATGGATGCCTAAATTAATAGCATTATTTTGATAGTTGCAAGCTTGACCAATTTCATTTGGATTATTAATGACACTCAAGAAAGGACTTCCTTGCGTATAAGTGGCAGCCATAGAACGATATATTTTTCCGTTCGGTCCAAGTTGTAAGGCACTTCTGTATAAATTTTGTTGATCAATAAGAACTTGAGATGCAACAATATTTGTTGCTGTTAAATCAAATTGTGTTAAGGCTGAAAAATGACTTGAAGGATTTTGACTCGTAGAACCGAAATTATCGTTTGATGAAGACACATATAATAACTGGCTATTAGGTGAGAATTCGATACCATAAGGTTGGTCGTATGGACTATTAATGTTTAATCTTAAATTGTTACTGACAATTCCAGTGTCTTTGTTGAAATCGAAAAGAAATAATTCGTCTCGTTCTACATTTGCACAGGCTAATTTCTCTCCATCTGGAGATAATTTTAAATAGCCTCTTAAATCTAAAATACCTAAACTATTAAAAGTTGAAGTAACAGAGGTTGTATTGACACCAGCATTAGTTACTTCAAACGCATGAAACGTATTTAATTGAGAAGTTGAAGTTCCATTGGGATTGGATAATGAAATAACCCAAATGGCCTGGGAAGTACAGTCTTTTAATACAGCTGTAACTTTTTCAGAACATTGATATAATAAATTAATATTTTTTTGAGTAATGCCACCTAAACCACCGTCAAGAGTGATGTCTACTTCCGAATATTTTAATCCTGTAAATGATTGGTTAGAACCAACTGTGAAAATATAATAAATATCTGAATCGTTTGGCTTAGGAATAACTATAGCCGATTGTGAGCTCGAAGGATCTCCTAAAAGCCCAAATCCGTTGCTCATTACTAAATGCCGATTATTGTAAACGGTGGTGCCATCTGTATAAAACAATAAGTCACCATTATCATCCGAAATGGAAGAACAACCTTCAATGGTATTTAATTGACCGTCATTTAAAATATTAATTGAACCATCATTTGCAAACTGAATCCCTGCATTTTCACCAAAATACCAATTCGATGCTTCTTCTTGGGATAAGACAGACAATGAACTTAATAAAAATATATAAAAAAGATATTTATTCATTTAACGAGGGATAGCTACCAAATGTACTATAAATCTCGCTTTTTTAATAATGTATAGGATAAAAAGATAAATATAGCAGTCCAACATAGTACAATAGCTATTTCTCCTCCATGAACAGCGTAATCGTACATTAATTCTCCTTTTTCAGGAAATTTAGTCATTATAACTCTTTGAAATGGCTGATCGATAAGGTTATACATAGACTTTAAAGGAAAGAAATCTTGAATTATTAAAAATAAATCCTTAATTATGAATACGAAGTCTCAAATCTGTAAAAAAATTATCGTTTTAACGTAAAATGACTTTGAAATTTACGGCCATCTTGTAGCATTACAGAAAACCAGTAGTCGGTATTTGGAAGTTGGTTTCCATTAAAAGTGCCATCCCACCCTTCACCAAGAGGGCTTATTTGTTTAATAAGTTTGCCATATCTATCGTAAATACGAATCACTGTATCTGGTTGAAACACATTAGACCCTCCTTTTATGTTCCAAGTATCGTTGTAACCGTCTCCATTCGGAGTAAATATCTTAGGAAAACCAATTATAGATATCACTTGAGAAACAGTTCCACAATTGTTTTTAATATCTTTTACTGCAACCGTATAAATACCACCATAAACATTGTAAAAAATGTTACTAGATTGATAAGTAGCATATAAACCATCTTGATTGTAAAGCGCATACTGATATTGACCTTCACCAGAAACTAACACTGTAATCGTGTTATTTTCATTAGCATCAACCGTAATAATATTGATAAAGGTAGCTGTGTTAGACGATTCTACTATGATAGATTTGGATTTAGAACAACCACTCATGTCTGTGACAGTAACAATGTAAGTACCCAATTGATTAATATAAATTGTTTCAGTAGTTTCACCATTAGACCATAAATATGTGAAATTAGTAGACGAATCGTTACGGATTTCAGCTGATATCGGAATGGTTTGTGGAAAAATGTTTAAGCAATAATAAACAGTTTCGTTGTTTTCCAGTTCAGGCAACCTGTTAACATTAATATAAACTTTGTTTATGCCATAGCAAGCATTGTTGCTTTCTGCCCGGGCAAAAATAGTTTGACTGTATGGCGTTATATTATTATAAGGTGAAACTAACTCATTTTGTTCTAATAGAGCATCTAGGTAAGTCTCATAAAAAGTAATTGGGTAACCGATACTATTTATAGTTTGCATATCTGCTTCAAAATCGTTTAGATTAAAGGTGTTATATCCATCTTCAGAATCTATATCGTCGCAAACTATTGGAGAATTGTAATCAAGAATTTGAGTTGTGCTTATTTCTAAAGAGACCTCTGCTATAGTTGAACAACTGGCAGCAGCACTTGTAATATGTGCAAAAATTGTTTGCGGATTACTTGAATTTGTAAAAATATTATTTGTAATAGGGTTTAATTCGTTTTCTGCATCAAAATAATAATTATAATATACTATTTCTAAGCCCGAGTTTGATCCAATTAAAATATCATTAGCTTCTTCTAAATTAAAAATGGTTTGTCCATCATTTAAACCATCTTCATCACATTGTATTAAGGATACATTCGTTACTGTAGGCTTTTCAAAAAACTCAATATTAGCTTTCCCTTCGTAGGTTTCGCAATTGCCGCTAGATAAATGAATTATTACCTCGTACACACCAGACTCTGTAACAGTTAAATTAAAATTTTCTTCAGGTAGTAAAATACCGTCTTGATACCATGTATAAGTTGCACCTACTATTTCTTCAGCTATTAATGTGTAATTGTCACCTTCACATAAAGGTAAGTAAGTAGATTCTTCACCATTGTTAATAATATCGATTTTTTGATTAAAGAAAGAAGTAATAAATGGAGGAAGTCCCTGCGTGGAAGGCCTACCTCCTAAATCAATTGCGTTGTGTACGTAATTAGATGAAGCACCTGAGCCATTAGGATTGTTTATTACACCTAGATAGGGACTGCCAAATAAATAAGAATGACTAAGAGATCTGTAAATTTTTCCATCTGGCCCTAATTGTAAACCTCCCCTATATAAATCTCGATTATCAAGCACGGCCATAGAACTGCTAATGGATGGATTTAATAAATCAAATTGCAATAAAGCTGAAGTATGAATAATATTAAAATCCGTACTTGGTATATCATTATAAGCATGAATATATAGATACTGATTATTAGGTGAAAACTCAACTCCATATGGAAACCAATTAACAGTAAGTAATTCTATTTCTTCTTCGTTTGTAACTCTACCATTTGATGTGTTAAAATCGAATAAATATAAACCGTCTCTAACATTGGCTGCTGCTAATTTTTTGCCGTTTGGTGACGTTTTAAGATAACCTCTGGCATCTGAGATAACTGGCCCAAAAGACCTTATGGAATTAGTGTTCACACCATTAGAGCTCACATCAAAAGCATGGAAGGTATTATAAACACCGCCAGTATCATTTCTGTCGAAAGCGGCAAATGCAATGACCCAAATTGACTCAGAACCACAATCTTTTAAAACTGCGGTTATTTTTTCTGAACACTTTTCTAATAGGCCATCATTTTTGCTAACTATGGTACCTAAACCTCCATCTAAAGATATGTCCACAGTGGAATAATTTAGACCTTGATTTGTACCATTTGACGCGCTGTCTACCGTGAAAATGTAATATATGTTTGAATCTTCTGGCTTAGGAACTATAATGGCAGATTGTGTACTAGAATCATCACCATATAAATTTTCACCATTGTTCATTACATGATGTAATTTATTATAAACGGTTACCCCATCTGTGTAGAATAATAAGTTTCCTTCTTCGTCAGAAATAGAAGCACAACCTTCTTTTGTATTTAATTGTCCATCTGTTTTTGCTGTTACAGCTCCTGATAACGTATTAAATTGAATCCCTGCATTGTTACCAAAATACCAATTGGAAGCTTCTTCCTGAGAATAAACTGTGAAAAAACCAAATAGTATAATATAAAAAGGTAGTATTTTCATTTAATGAGACTATCTACTAAATGTACTACAAATCTCGCTTTTCTAATAATTTATAAGATAAAAAGATAAATATAGCAGTCCAACATAGTACAATAGCTATTTCTCCTCCATGAACAGCGTAATCGTACATTAATTCTCCTTTTTCAGGAAATTTAGTCATCATAACTCTTTGAAATGGCTGATCGATAAGATTATACATAGATTTTAAAGGAAAGAAATCTTGAATCTTACCTGCTATATCCATATTTGCCTGCCAAGAAATTAGGCCGAAAATAATCCATTCTACAATGTATAATATAAATAGAAATGCTAAAGCAAAAGCAGATCGTTTTACCAACATTCCAAAGAACAAACACAAACTAAAAAAACCAATAAGTTTGGTGAAATATGCTAATAAAAAACTGGTTTCCCTAAAAATAATAGAAGCTTCTGTATAACTAGAATAATACATTCCAATAAAAAATGAAGCAACTGCAATTAATAATGTAGCAATTAATGAAAAGAAAACAATCGTGTAAAATTTAGAAAGTATAAATTCCTTTTTACTTAAGCCATCAATTAAATTTTGTTTCAGGGTTTTGTTGCTGTATTCGTTTCCTATCATGCTTACAACAACAATAGCAAAGAAAAATTTAAATTGCGATGCGAAAAAAGTGGTAATATGCCAGATAATCGGGAAGTTAAAAATGCCTAATTCTCCTAATTCTAAGGTGAAAAAACCGAAAAAATTAATTTTTATAGAAGAAAGAATTAATACGGTAAATGGCAATATAAAAGATACAAATATCAATACTTTACTGGTTCTGCTTAAAAGCAGTTTTTGTAGTTCTAGATTTAAAAGTCTTAACATGAAATTGGTTTTGATTGGATGAATTAAAGTTTATCTGTAAGTTGTAAAAATTGTTCTTCCAGACTTTGCTTGCGTTTTACTAAATGAGATAAGACAATGCCTTTTTCGAACATGAGCTTGTTAAAAGTTATAGCATCCATTGGTTCATTTAAAAAAGCAGTGATTAATTGGTTTTCAATTTTTAGGGTTCCAAAATCAGGATTCGATTCTAAGTAAGCAATCAGTTCTTCCTCATTTTCGCATTTCAATTCAAAAAAACCATGACTTGAAATCATTTCATCCACACGTCCAGAATAGAGTTTAACGCCTTTTCTTAACACCACCACATGAGAACAAACTTTTTCAACTTCATCTAATAAATGTGAAGCTAAAAGTATGGTTGTTCCTTGACTAGCTATGTCTTTCATAATTTGTCTTATCTGATGAATTCCTTGAGGGTCCAAACCATTGGTTGGTTCATCTAAAATCAGTATCTCAGGATCGTTTAATAAAGCCGAAGCGATGGCCAAACGCTGTTTCATTCCTAAAGAGAAGGTGCTAAATTTGTGGTCTTTTCTATCTAATAAATTTACAACTTCAAGTTTTTCGTCTATTTTAGAATAATCCACCCCTTTTATTTTGCAGACCAATTTCAAGTTTTGAGCAGCTGTCATGTATGGATAGAAATTTGGTCGCTCAATAATAGCTCCAACTTTTTTAAGAGCATCATGTGCAGAAACTTTGCCGTCAAACCATTTAAAGTCTCCAGATGTCTTGTTTACAACACTTAAAACAATACCTAAGGTGGTCGATTTCCCACTTCCATTAGGACCTAAAATTCCGTATACGTCACCTTTGTTTATGTTAAAGGATAGGTCGTTTACAGCTGTTAGAAATCCAAATTTTTTTGTAAGATTATTAATTGTAAGAATTGGTTCCAAATTTTTTTGTTTTTGATTGATGCCGAACGTGGATTCGGTAAAAGTTAGTATGTATATGACGAGTGACCTTCAAAAATGTTACAACCATAAAAATAAAAGCTTAAATTTGAAGAATTCGTTTTCTATGGAAGATTTAAAGATATCAAAAAAAAAGCCATCTTATCCCGTTAGTGATAAATTACACCAATATCTTACTGAATATAACAGAAATATTAGGTTGCCAATTTTTTATGACGATTTGTTACGCTTTCAAGGTTCAATTGTTGTTTATGACAAAAATGATGAAGACACTCTTTGGGTTCGTGTTTTTTACAATGAATTTGAACGTCAGGAAATAGATTTAAGTCTGAAACGTGTTTACACTATTTTGCATAGTGATGGAAACGAAAAAACCATTCCATATTTAACTGTTGATGCTGTCGATTACTGCACTTTTGGAAATTCGAAGCCATTTCGGGTGAAGGTTAGAAACGTTTTAAACGATAATTACACTTATTTTTATGTAAAAAAAGCAGATGCTTCCAGGGTTTATGGCTTGGAATTGGAACACATGTTATCTCCTTATAATTTGAATTTCTTGGTACATAAGGATACTTTAATTGAAGAGCATATTGCTGGGATTCCAGGAGATGAGTTTATTAAAAACATGTTGCCAAATTGTAATCCTTTAGAAAAATCGCAGATAGCTAAAGAGTTTGTAAAATTTAACGAACGTTGTACTATTAGACTTTTAGGAGATATGAGGTCTTATAATTACGTTATTGTTCCAACTCACGATTTCGATCATGTAGTTTATAGAATTCGTGCCATAGATTTTGACCAGCAGTGTTACGAAGGGAAATTTAATATTTACAAACCTCAGTTTTTCAAGGAAAATTATAAAATGGTAGAATTGGTGACTGAAAAAATTCGATCAGAATCCATCGATCAATATAAGTTAGAAGAGCGTTCTATAATTGCAAAGCGCTTGATAAGTTATCATGATAGAATAGAGCATTTAATAGTTTGTATGATTGATGATACCATTTCAAAACCTGAATATGTTAAGCAGTTAAGAGATGATATTTTTGAATTTGCTTCCGATATCAATTTCAAGAAATGTAATACCATGGGAGGTATTTTAAAATATGCTCTGGATTTTGTGAAACGAAATTACGAAGATGTGAATATGAAAAACTTTTATTGAAGTTGAAATTGAAGTTGCTTGCAATAAAGTTGTTCAATTGAAAATTATACTCAAATCTTAATGAAATTAGTCTTTTATCTTTTCTCTATATTCTATTTTCTTTTTTAGAAATTAATTCCAGTTCTCGTCAAAATCTAAATTGTCGTAATCTTCTGGATTAAAATCGTCTTCAAACTCGTCATCATCATCGAAACTTTCAGATTCAAAAGCTTTATCTGGAGCTTCATCAGGAATTTGTCCATGTACAAACATCAGATTTGGATAGTCAGCACCTTCAGCTTCTTCAACAATTTCGGCAAGTTCCACTAGAAAAGTCCACATGCTTAAAAAATCGTAAATATAAATCAGCCTTGTTTTAGAGTCGTCAGTTACTTCATTAACTGCAGTATCTCTCATTAAACGAACCTGGTTTGCAACTTCACTCATATCAAATAAAGAAATTTCTTCTCCTTGATTCCATTCGTCATCACTTACATAAAAAGAAGCCATTTCACTACCTTCAAACCCAAAAGATTGTGTAATGGTGTTGTGGAAATCTTCTAAAGTGTCTGTTTCACGAATTTCAATGTCTCTAAAGATATCCCCTTCATCTTCGTGGTCAAGTATAATTCTAAATCTGTATATCATGTTCAAAAATTAGTGTGCAAAGATAAAATATTAAATCCCAAAAACTAAATTCCAAAAGCCAAACTTTAAATACTTTAGGCACTCAAAACTTTAGGCATTTTAACTATTTACTAAAGCGATGTAAGGTAAAAGTCATAGCAGTAAGCAAGAAAAAAGCACCTACTTGATGTGCTACGCCTAACCATAAAGGAACTTGATAAATAATGGTTAAAACACCTAATAAAAACTGTACTAAAACCAAAATAAATAGGCTATTAACTGCTTTGTTTTGATAGTTGGTAAGCGTCATTCTTTTTGCTTGATACCAGATAACTAAAATAAAGGCAACCACTATATAGGCAAATGTTCTATGAATAAATTGAATGCCGCTTGGGTTTTCTATCAAGTTTTTATAAAAGGGATCTAGTATGTAAACAGTTTCGTGCATGAATTTACCTTCATTCATAAAGGGCCAATGATTATGTAGTAAACCAGCTTTTAACCCAGCTACAAATGCACCATAAATTATCTGAAATATTAATACGAGATAACCTACTATAACAAGATTTCTAAATTTCTTATCCACTATTTTTTTTTCGGGAAAGATTAGATCTAAAGCCACCCATAAAGTTGCTGCGAAGGTTAAAAACGCCGTTGTTAAATGTGCCGCCAATCTAAAATGACTTACATCTGGCATGTCTACCAAACCACTTTTAACCATATACCAACCTAAAAAACCTTGGAAACCTCCAAGAATCATAAGAACGATACACTTCTTTATGGTTTTTTTTGTGAGTTGTTTTGTAAATATGAAATACATAAATGGAATAAAGAATACAAGACCTATTAATCTACCAATGACTCTATGAAGCCATTCCCAGAAATAAATATCTTTAAAATCTTCTATGGTGAAATGTGAATGTAATTTTTGAAATTCCGGATATTGTTGGTATAGTTCGAAAGCTTCTTGCCATTCGGTTTCGCCAATAGGAGGGATGGTACCAGTTATCAATTTATAGTTGGAAATAGATAATCCCGAATCTGTTAATCTGGTAATACCTCCAATAATTACCATAATGAAGAGTAAAATACAGCCTGTTAAAAGCCAGTAAATTACTTTCTTATTGTCCTTTTTCATTGTCAATTAATTCTTTTTTAAAACAAATACTATTTTCAACATCTTTGTATTGTCCGTAGTTTGGAATAATTTTATAACCTTTCTTTTTGTAAAATTGCACAGCTTCAACTTGTCTGATACCAGTTTCTAAAATACTAGAAGAATAGTTTAAATCTTTAGCCCAATCTTCTAAAGCCGTTAAGATTTTCGAGGCCACGCCTTTTTGTCTAGTTTCTGGAAGAGTAAACATGCGTTTTATTTCGACACTTTTAGAATTATATTCTTTAAAAGCGCCACATCCAACAGGTTTTTTGTCTAGATAAATTACTAGGGTGTTTTTTAAAACATCGATGTTGTTAAACTGATTGTAAAAATCATGTTCCTCTCCATCCATCACTTTTAGATAGTTATCGAGATGTTTTACTAAAAAAACAAAATCTAAGTTTTCTGAGCTTGTTCTAACAATTTCTAACATGATTACTCAATAGCTTTTAGTCCCAAACGTTCACCTTCCTTCAACATTAATTGAAAAGCGGCATCATATTCATTTGGAATGTCTCCTTCTAGAATGGCTTCCTTAATGGTTTCCTTTATAAGTCCAATTTCTCTGCAAGGTTTTAAGTTGAAAGTTTCCATAATAATTTCACCAGAAATTGGAGGTTGAAAATTCCGAACATGATCACGTTCTTCAACTTCAATAATTTTAGTTCTAACGTTTTTAAAGTTATTATGATATTTTTTAAACTTATTAGGGTTTTTGGTAGTAATGTCTGCTTCGCAAAGTGTCATTAAATCGTCCACATGCTCTCCAGCATCAAAAACCAATCTTCTAACTGCAGAATCTGTAGCCATATCTTCAGCTAAGACAATAGGTCTCGAGCTCATGTATACCATTTTTTGGACAAATTTCATTTTATCATTTAAGGGCATTTTTAATCGTTTAAATAAATGATAAACCATTTTAGAGCCTTTAAATTCGTGACCATGAAAGGTCCAACCTACCTTTTTATCAAATTTCTTGGTTGGTGCTTTTCCAATATCATGTAATAAAGCGGCCCAACGTAACCATAAATTTTCTGTGTTCTCTGAAATATTATCGACGACTTCCAAAGTATGATAAAAATTATCCTTATGTCTCTGACCTTCAATTTCATCAATGCCTTTTAAAGCTGTTAATTCAGGTAGAATGTAATCTAATAAGCCTGTTTTTTCGAGAAGTAAAAAGCCTATGGAAGGTTTACTGCTTTCCATAATTTTATTCAGTTCTACTACAATACGCTCTTTAGTAATAATCTCGATTCGTTCTTTGTTTTTTGTAATAGACTTAAGCGATTCTTCTTCAATTTTGAAGTGTAACTGAGTTGCAAAACGTATGGCTCTCATCATACGTAACGGGTCATCGCTATAGGTAATGTCTGGATTTAGAGGTGTTCTAATAATGGCATCTTTTAAATCTTGAGTCCCATTAAACGGATCTAAAAGGTCTCCAAAATTTTCTGTAGATAAATCTAATGCCAAAGCATTTATAGTGAAATCACGTCTGTTCTGGTCGTCTGCAAGGGAACCATTTTCAACTACAGGATTTCTACTGTCCTCATTGTAGCTTTCTTTTCTTGCACCTACAAATTCAATTTCAATATCATCAAAACGTAACATGGCAGTGCCATACGTTTTAAAAACTTGCACGCTGGGTTTGTTGGGTAAATTTTTAGCGACTTGTTTTGCTAGTTCAATTCCAGATCCAATAGCTACGATGTCAATATCTTTTGCAGAACCACGCTGTAAGATGAAATCGCGAACAAAACCGCCAATAACATAAGCGTCAAGCTCAAGTTCTTTTGCAGATTGCGAAATAATCTTAAAGATTGGGTTTTCTAATGCTTGCTTGTAATTCATATGTTTCAAATTCCAAAAATAAAATTCCAAAGTGTGTTTTTGGAATTTAGTATTTAGATTTTGGGATTTACTTTCTTATAACTTGTACTTTTCCATCATTACTTAATTTGATAATTGACGATGGTTTAGCACCTATTTTTTCGTCTGGCAAATTTACAACATAGTCCACACCTTTTAAAATGTCTTCATGTATTTCTTTAAAGGATTTTGGAGTAGGCTTTCCACTAACATTTGCAGAAGTAGAAACTATGGCGCCATTGAATTTTCTAAGGAGTTGAAAACAAAAATCGTTGTCTGGAATTCTTATGGCAATGGTATTGTCTTTAGCTATTAAATTTTCTGCTAAATTTTGAGGTTCGTCGTAGATTATGGTAATTGGATTGTCTTCAATGTCCATTAAATCTATAGCGGCCTCAGGAATTTGTTTAACGTATTTTTTTAGCATTCTTTCGTCTGCCACCAAACAAATTAAAGCTTTGCTGTCTTTACGTTGCTTAAGCTTAAATATTTTTTCAACAGCTTCCGGGTTTGTGGCATCACATCCAATTCCCCACACGGTATCCGTAGGATAAAGTATGAGTCCTCCGTTTTTTAGAGTCGTTAGAGCTTGAGTTAGTGTAAACATGATTATTTTTCTAATTGTAAAAGTCAGTCATTGTTTTAATAAAAGCGTCTTTCCCACTTTGATTAATTATGTGGTTTCTAATATCTTCTGGAACAAAAATAAGTTCTTTATTTTTTATTTTTAATAGATTTTCGGCAATAGCATGGGCGTCTTTAATGTTTACTAAAACTCCTATTTCAACAGTTATGGAATCTTCCACGCCACCGCTTTTTGTTGCTATTACTGGTTTTCCGCACAACATAGCTTCTCGAATGGCAACACCATAGGTTTCTGCGATACTCGTTGAAACAAACACATGGCATCTTTGTAGATATATGTTGATTTCTGATCGTGAAACCTGTGGGTAAAATTTACATTTATCAAAAACGTTATATTTTTTAGCCAAGGATTCGAAATAGGAACTGTTGGCTTTGGAAATATCGTTAAAGGCATCGTTACCAATAATTATAGCTTCAAAATCATCTTTACATATCTTCTGAAAAGCTTCTAAACTTTTAAAAAATGTTTCAGAATCTTTAATCAATAGCGGATTAGTTATTGTTGCAATCGTAAATTTGTCATTTGTTTTGTTCGTGTCTATTTGAAATTTATTTTCATCCATTAAATTCCAAATAATATCTGGATTGCAATTCATATTATTCATTAAAATACACCGCTCTTGATGGTGACTTACAGCTCCAATTTTTGAAGCATTCTCGATGGCTTTTCGAATACCTCTTTGAATTTTCTTATGATAATAATCCAATATAAATGTTTGGTGTTCAATAATTACAAACGGTATGTTAGTGTTTTCCGATAAATAATGGGCATAAATCCCTCCATTTGCACCGCATTGCCCATGAATAAGCTTGGGTTGCCAATGTTCGGTAATACTATTAAACGCTAATTGATAAGACTTCTTACTTTTTTTAAGTTTCCTTTTTACACGCCATTTTTTATAATGATAAATATTAAAAGCGTATGCTTGGGGATCTTGTTTTAAGTAAGTAATGTTAACAGCGTTATCTTTGTTGCATATTTGTTTTAATCGAGTTTTTAAATATTCAAAAAATCCAAGTTCCTTCTCTACACCAAAAAGTATTTTGATATCAAATCCATTATTATTTAATAATTGTGCTTGTTCATGGAAAAAAGTTCCAACTTGCTCATTATCAGTATTTGGGTACCAAGATGGAATAATTAAGATTTTTTTGGACATATATTTAATCTTTCTGCAATGTAAAATTATACATTTAACAAGTAATTACTTCGATTATAAAAAATTATATTTTTATAGGTCTTAGAAGTCGAAGTTTCTTAATTTTGTTATAATGATAAACGTAACACAAACCTTTCTGCCACCGATTCAAGAATTTGAAAAAATTTTAAAACGCGCTTGGGATAAGAAATGGATGACCAATAGAGGGGAATTACTTCTAGAATTAGAGTCGAAGTTAGCAAACTACCTAAATGTCTCTAATTTTTTTATTACAACCAATGGCACTTTGCCATTACAGATCGCTTTGAAAACCTTAAATATTACGAAGGAGGTTATTACAACACCTTTTAGTTATGTTGCCACCACTTCGGCCATTGTTTGGGAGAATTGCACGCCTGTTTTTGTGGATATAGAATGTGATATGTTAACTATTGATCCCGCTAAAATTGAAGCGGCTATTACGGGAAATACGGAGGCTATTTTAGCAACTCACGTTTTTGGAAACCCATGTGATATTGAAGCCATAGAACACATTGCCAAAAAACACAATTTGAAAGTTATTTATGATGGAGCACATTGTTTTGCCGTTAACTATAAAGGAAAATCGATATTTTCTTACGGCGATATAATTACAACCAGTTTTCATTCAACCAAATTATTTCATACAGGGGAAGGTGGAGCTATATTTGTTCCAGATGATGCTTTATATAAAAAATGTTATTATCATCATAACTTTGGGCATAATGGTCCTTTAGACTATCACGGATTAGGAATTAATGCCAAGGCATCCGAAATGCAAGCTGCTGTAGGATTAAGTGTCCTTCCATACATCGATGATATTATTGAGAAAAGAAAAATACTAACAGAGCATTATGAGGCTCTCTTACAAAAGAATAAGAATGTAACGCTCTTTAACTTTAGAGCTTCAACTGAACGAAATTATTCTTATATGCCTGTTGTTTTTAAAGATGAAGCTTATTTAAAATTGGTATTAGAAAAATTAGCTGCATTAAAAATATATCCGCGTCGCTATTTTTATCCATCACTTAATAAGTTGCCCTATTTGTTAAACTCTGTAAGTATGCCAATTTCAGAAGATATTTGTAATAGAATAGTATGTTTACCTTTATATTTCGAATTAGAAAAACAGCAAGTTGCAGAAATCTGTAGCGTTATTAATAGCATATAAATGATTGTACTAGGAGCAAAAGGACATGCCAAAGATTTATTAGTCGTTTTAAATGAAGCGGTAAAAGAACCATCTACTCTTATCTTTTTTGACGACTATACGAAGCCTGAAGAATTACTTTTTTTAGATAAATATCTAATTGTTCATGATTTAAATGACATCGACTTTAAGAAAAATTCACATTTTGTTTCTGCTATTGGGATTCCTAAATTACGAAGACAGGTTGTAGAAAAATTTTTAAAAGCAGGAGGTGTTTATCAGTCTGTTATTTCAAAACATGCCATTTTGGGTTCTTTAGATGTGAAGATTGGTACAGGCTGTAATATTATGCCTTTTGTTTTTATAAGTAATAGCGTTCACATAGGCGAGGGGTGTTTAATAAATACGTCGGCACATATTCATCATGATGTAACTATTGGTGATTATTGCGATATTTCTCCAGGTGCCAAAATTTTAGGAAAGGTCAAAATAGGGAACAATTGTAATATTGGAGCAGGAGCTATAATATTACCAAATATTATTTTAGGAGATAATGTAACTGTTGGAGCCGGAACTTTAGTTCTAGCAGATTGCCTAACCGAAAATACCATTGTAGGTGTTCCTGGAAAACTAAAAAATAAGTAATAATGAAGCCATTGTTAACCATTTGTTGCACCGTATTTAATCAGGATAAATATATAAAGGAAACTTTGGATGGGTTTCTAATGCAACAAACAAATTTCCCAATAGAAATTATTATTCATGACGATGCTTCAACAGATAATACTGTTGAGATTATTAAGGAATATGCAGCTAAAGATAGTCGCATTGTAACGATTCTTCAAACTGAAAATCAATATTCTCAAAATGTTGATCCTTGGGCTAGTTTCGTTTTTCCTGCGGCTAAAGGTAAATATCTTGCTTTGTGCGAAGGGGATGATTATTGGACAGATCCGTTAAAACTTCAGAAACAAGTTGATTTTTTGGAAAAGAATATGGACTTTGAGTTGTGCTTTCACAATAGTAAAAAGTACTTTCAAAATAATGGAGAATTTGAGATAAACACAGCTTCATCGGATATACCAGATGTAACGACTGCAATAGATTTGGTGGATTATAATTTTATTGCGACACCAACAGTTGTCATGAGGAACAACTTTATACTAGCCCCTTGGTTCAATAGTTTACCTATAAGTGACTGGCCTTTGTTTTTCATACAAGTTGGAAATGGGAAAATAAAAAAACTGGAAGAGTATATGGCGGTTTATAGAATTCATGAAAAAGGTGTTTGGACTGCCAAATCCAAAATTGAAAAGATGCAAACGGACCATGATACTATTAAGGCTTTAATAAATCATCGAATCTTACCAGAACTGGCACATAAAAAACTTGATCAGAAGTTTAGAAAACTAAAAAGAAAGTTAAGAAAACAAAAAATAAAACGATTTTTTAATATAAACTAAATTAAAGCTTTATACTGATTAATAGGTGTTTCATTATGATTTATAGGTATTTAAAATGTGATTTAGATTTTGGGTTTCTTGAACTTAAATGAAATATTGGAATTAAAGAAAGATTCGTTATTTGAATAACTTAATACACCTTCTTAATAAAACGATTTTTATGAGAATTGATTCTAAAAGCTTTTTGCAAAAGTATCTTGCTTTTTAATTTTCTAAATATTTTTGAGGAGTTAAAATAACGTAAAAATTTTAATATGTTTTTGGGCTCTAGAACTTCAGCTATTTTGAAATGATAATGTAAATCTTCAAATGAGATAGTTAATATTTTTTTGTTTCTGGTAGGTTGAACTCTCTCAAAACAAGTTTTTATTTTCGAATTAGCTTGGTGTTTATCTTTATTGTTTAGCTGTTTGTAACAATGCTGTATGGCTTTTATTTTTAAATGTGTCGTATATATAGATGATAACTCTATATCATTCTTATCTGATGACTTTTGGTAATAGAATTCGTTAACATATTCAATTATTTCTAAATAGGATTCTAGATTTCTTCTGCCGAAATTATTTGTAATAGAGTTTGTATTTGCAACATTATAATAATAGGTTGGCTTGTTATTAAAAATTATGGCTCTTGCATGGAATAGCGTTTCAAAAAACCATAATTCATCTTCATGCAAAATACCTTTTTTAAAAATTAATTGATGTTTGTCTAAAAACGATTTCCTATAAAGTTTATTCCAAGCAACACATATAATTGGATTCTCTACAACCAATTTTATTAAGTCTTTATTTTGGTTGCTTAATTTCTTTAATGTTTCTGAATAGTGCTCTAAGTAATCAGATATTTGGTTGGTTTGTCCTTCAGTAATAGCGTTCTTCCCTATAACAATATCTATTTCATCATTAATTAACGAATATAAATTTTCTAGTGTTATGGTGTTTAATAAATCGTCTGAATCAAAAAAATAGATGAATTCACCTTTGGCTTTTTTTAGGCCTTCATTTCTAGCACCAGAAAGTCCTTGGTTGTCTTGGTAGAAATATTTAAATCTAGAATCTTTTTTAACCCAAACATCAATTTCATCACTTACATTATCTTTACTGCCATCGTCAACCAAAATGCACTCCCAATTCGTATATGTTTGTAAGAATATACTTTGTAGGGCATTATTTATAAATTTTTCTACGTTGTAACAAGGAACAATTATGGAAATTAAGGGTTTAGACATTTTTGCAAGGTTTTAAACTTTAAGTCAAAAATAATTCATTCTTACTAAACAAAATAAAAAGGACTAAAAAGTTTATAAGTAAATAACCTACTTTTGTATTTTAAAAGAAGTGTTTTAGTTTGTAATAAAACCAAATCTATACTACATGTCATTTTACAAAGATCTAAGATTAAAATATAAAACGTTTCAGCTAAAACGTCGTCTGACTAAAGCAAATAAATGTTTTGATTTTAGTAAAATTTCATATTCTAAAAAAAATGTTTTAATAATAGATTCCATTATTCCTGAATTTGATAAAGATTCGGGTTCTAGACGCTTATACAAAATAATTAATATTTTGTTGAATCATGGATTTGGTGTTTTTCTAGTTGCAGATAAAAAAGAGTATAAATACAAAACCGAATACGTTGCGCACTATAAAAAACTAGGAGCTATTGTTTACGAACCTTCCATTGACGAAAATGGAGACTTTATAACCAAAGAATTATTTATAGATTCTATATTGCCTAAAATTGACTATGCTTGGCTTCATAGAGCAGATGTGTTTAAAGATTATGTGGATTTAGTATCGAAACGTAAAGAGGTCAAATTAATCTACGATATGGTCGATTTTCATTACTTAAGATTAATTAGGGAGTGGGACAAAACAAAAGTGGTTAAAACGAAGAAAGAAGCTGAAAAATATTTAAAAACAGAAGTTAAAAACTGTCAGCAAGCAGATATCGTTATTACAATATCAAAAGAGGATGAAATTGCTTTAAAGGAATTTTATCCTAAACAAGATAATATGATAACTATTGGTAATGTTCATCAATATTTGGATGTGGAAAAAGTGCCTTTTAAACAAAGGGAAGGCTTGTTTTTTGTTGGAGGATTTTCGCATAAACCCAACGAAGATGCTGTAAAATTTCTATATAATGATATTATGCCTTTAGTTTGGGAGAAAAATAAAAATATTAAAGTTACAATTGTTGGAAGTTATCCTACAAAAGAGATGTTAGCCTTAAATTCAGATAGGTTTTCTGTGCTGGGATATGTAGAAAGCATTTCACATTACTTTAATACTTCACGAGTTTTTGTGGCGCCTTTACGTTATGGAGCGGGAGTGAAAGGGAAAATTGGACAAAGTTTAGAGTATGGCTTGCCAGTTGTTACCACCCCTGTTGGTGCAGAAGGATTTAATTTTTGCGTTATTTCTAGGGGTTTAATAGCTACTTCGTCTCAAGATTTAGCAGATAATATTCTTAAATTATATGAAGACGAAGCATTATGGATGGATGTTAGTAACGCTTCGGAGAAAATTTTAGAACCATTTTCTATATCTTCAATCGAAAAACAGGTTTTACAAGTTTTAAATTAAACCATAGCTTATACTAAAAGATGAAAAAGATTACCATCATTGCTCCTAAATCTTTTGGGTACTTGGATTTTCTTATAAAGGAATTACAAGCACATCCTGAGACTCAGGCGGTTTATATTAATTATTCAAGTTTTCATTATCAATATAAATCTGTATTTGATAAGTTTAAGAACCTTTTAAGAAAAACATTCCTTAAAAAGAATATCAAAGACATCTATAAATCTCAAGAAATATTTAGACAAGTTCAAGCTTTAGGAAAACAAGATTTTATTATAGTTGTAAGACCTGATAAGTTAGAATTGGATACTATAATTGCTTTGAAAAAATACACCAAAAATTATTACTCATTTTACTTCGATGCTATTTCAAATTTTCCAGAAAAAATTGCATTAATTCCTTACTTTGATACTGTATTTAGTTATGAGAAAAAGGATGTTGAAAAATATAATCTTTCATTTAGCACAAATTTTATTTACGATTTTGATACAATAAATCAAATAAATCCAGAATGTAAGATCTTTAATATTTCGTCTTACGATGAGCGTTTTGGAGCTCTTGAAAAGATGGCAACTTATTTTAAAAGTAAGCACTTAGATTACACTATTATAATTAGAAAAGAGAAAGAAGAAGTTTCAAATTTGGTGACATTTACTCAGGAGTATATGCCACTTAAAGATGTTAAGAATTATCTTTTAAAGGCAGATGTGCTTTTGGATGTTCAGAAGGAAAATCAACATGGATTAAGCTTTAGAGTGTTCGAATCTTTAGGTTACAAGAAAAAACTAATTACAACGAATAAAGATGTAGTTCATTACGATTTTTATAATCCGAATAACATGATGGTTGTTGATGTTCATAATATCCAGATTCCTGATGCTTTTTTTAAAACACCTTATCAAGAAATTTCAATGGATGTTTTGTATAAATACACTTTGGCAGGTTGGATAGAGAATGTGTTTCATATAAAGCCTAATTAAGAACTTCCTGAAGTTCTTTTAACATTTTATCCGCAATAATTTCCTTTGTAAAATTGGCTAATAAGTGTTTTTCGCCTTGTAAAACAAATTGATCTCTTAAGTTCTTGTCTTCTATTATTTTAAGAGTTGCTTCGGCAAAAGCTTCAGCATTTTCTTTTTCGCATAAAATACCAGTTTTGTTGTTTTCAACAACCTCGGGAATACCGCCATAATTAGTTGCAACAATTGGTACATGGCAATTATAGGCCTCTAACAAAACACCTCCAGTAGGTTCTAATTTTGAAGTAAACATAAAGACATCAAATTCTGGAAAAATCTCTGGAATATCTTTTCTGAAACCTGTAAAAATAAAATCCTTTTCAAGACCTAATTCCTTTACATATGCTTTTATCTCGTCTTCTAATTCCCCTTTTCCAACAAGAATGAATTTGGTATTAGGTTTTTTAAATTTTATAATTTTTGCAGCATTTACAAAGGTATAATGATCCTTAAAGGGAACAAAAGCTGAAATGTTTCCTATTAAAATACTGTCTTCTGGTAAATTAAATTCACGGTGTAAAAGCCCTGTGGCTTTCTTTTTTGGGAATTCGCTAATATCTGTGGCACTTCCTACAATACTTAATCTAGAATGGTCTTTAATGGCTGGTTTTAAAACATCGACAACTGCTTGCGAGACGCAAACCAGTTTTTTAAGATGCTTATAATTGTATTTCCATTTCCTAAGCGCATTGGTATCCACTTTTTTAATTAATGTTCTAAAAAACACCATCGGAATTTTAGATTGATATAACAGTGAATACATAATACAAAGCGTATGTGCTTTGCTGTTATGGATAAGAATAATGTCTATTTTGTGCTCTTTTACAATTTTATTTATGGTGCTAATCCAAAGTTTTTTAGATTTAGAATAATCAGGTAAAGCGTAAAATGTGTAATTTTTTTCTTCGGCAATTTCAGCTAAACGGGTGTTAGTAGGACAAAGTAATACTTGATGCTCAATTTTAGAGTCGAATTCATCATAATAATAAGCTATTTGTTGTTCGTGTCCTCTCCAGACATTCGATGCTGTGATTTGTAAAAGCCTCATAAATCAATTAATTTTTCTATACATCAACCAAAGTTGAATATAGCGTTTAAATACCGAAAAAGCATTGATGTAAGCTAAGATAAATCCTTCTTTGCCATCTAAAATGCCCAGCCTTAAAAAATATTGATGCATAAATCTGTACCAAGGTCTAAAAAGGAAATGGTACATATTTGGTCGCACATTTTTTTTGAATAATTGCTGTGCCTGCAATTTGCTATACTGAGTTAATTTCTGATTGTAATTATCAAAACTCTTATAGGTATCGTGATCTGACCTGTTTTTTAAAAGCCCAATTTTTTCTGAAGTTTCAATGATTTCATGTACCGAATTCCCATTGTATTTACAGTAGTTTTTATTGAATAACCTGATAACTTCATCTGTTTGAAAACCGCTGTATTTTAAACGTTTGCCCATAAAAATAACGTTGCGTTTCACTTTATAGGCTTTCAAAGGATTTTCAGAATTTACCGTTGAAACGATTTCTTTAGCAAGTGGTTCTGAAATTTTTTCATCTAAGTCGAAAAAAACGACCCAGTCATTTTTTGCCAAGGAAATGGCATAATTTTTTTGGTTTGAAAAATTATCAAATGTACGTTGCACAGTTTTTACGTTGTGTTTGTTAGCTAAAGCAACAGTATTATCAGTACTAAAAGAATCTACAATAATAATTTCATCGGCAAAAGACAAGCTTTCTATGTATCTTTCAATGTTAGATTCTTCGTTGTAGGTTATAGCTAAAGCGCTTATCATTTATAAAATTTCAGTTTTATCAAATATATTGCTAATCCCTTTATATCTTTGTGTTAAAACGAATCAATTTACAAAGATTTTTTTCAATTATAACTAGCAATGCCAAAACTTCCTATTTTAATGTATCATAGCGTGAGTGCGAATCTTGAAGAGAGTCGGGACTTAACTATTGCTGTTTCAAAATTGGAAGAACAATTTTCTTACTTAAAGGAAAATGGCTATCAAACTTTACATTTTAAGGATTTACAGCATTTAACGGGACCAGCAGATTTCCCGAAGAAAGCCGTCATCATCACTTTTGATGATGTCTATATCAATCAGCTAGAATTAGCTTATCCCTTGCTAAAGAAATATGGTTTAAAAGCCTGTTTTTATGTGCCGTTTAAATATGTAAATGGTACAGATTCTTGGAACACAGATGAAGAAAAGATTATGTCTGTTACCCAATTAAAATCTTTGGATTCTGAAATTGTCGAACTTGGTTTACATAGTTTTTCGCATAAAAAATATGATGAAATGTCTGTTGAGGACATACAGGTAGATTTTGATACCTGCAAAGATTTTATAGTTAGAAACAATTTAGAAATACATAACACTTTAGCTTACCCTTATGGGAAATATCCGCGAAAAGGCAAGGCTCAGGAACAGTTTTTTAGTTTGTTGAATAAGAATCAGATAGCTTATGGCTTACGAATTGGAAACAGAGTAAATAAATTTCCATTTAGAAACAATTACGAAATTGAGCGCTTAGATATTAAGGGAGAAGATAGTTTGGCTACTTTTAAAAGGAAATTAAAGATCGGAAAATTGTTTTTTTAATACTTATTTAATGCCTTTTTGTAAAAGTATAAGCTTTACATAACGTGAAAAAACACCATAAGCATTAATACTAGCCACAGCTAATCCAGGAATGCCATCCATAAAACCAGCTCGTAAAATATAACTGCTAAAAAAACGGTAAAAGGGTTTAAAAGCTAAATGAAAATAAGTCGCTTTTTTCCCTTTGTTTAAAAGTTGTTCGGCTTGAAACCAAGCATAACTGTCTTTTTTGCTTATGTAGTGCATCAAGCCTTTGTAAGTAAAATGCAAAACGGGGTTTTTAAGTTTCCCAATGGAACCTTCTACAATCAGTTTTTCGTGGACAGAACCTTCAAAACGACATTTTTCTCTAAGGACTAATCTGGTTACGTTATCGCTATGATGGTACAAAAACCGATTCATATAAAAATGTGGAAAGTTAAGTTTGTAACCAGCATGTTTGCCAGAATCCATGGCTTCAAGAATTTCTTGTTTTAACTTGTAGGTAATACGTTCGTCTCCATCAATAAACAAAATCCATTCTCCAGTAGCGTACTGAAGGGCATGGTTTTTCTGGTTCGAAAAATTATCGAATTTTCTGTTTATTACTTTGCAACCAAAAGCTTGTGCGATTTCTATGGTTTTATCTGTGCTTAAAGAATCTATCACAATTATTTCATCGGCAAACGATACTGAAAGAAGCGCATTTTTTAAATAGGCTTCCTCGTTAAATGTGGGAATGATGACTGATAGTTTTTTCATAGAAATGTAAGATTCAATATTACGATTTTAAATTAATTTCAAAAAAGTAATTTACATCTTTAATTGGATACCTTTTTTATGGCTATTTTTCCTCCAAGCCAAGCCATTGGAATGTAAGCACCAACAAGATCAAGAATGGAGAACCAAGTTGGCGAAGGTAACATGACCACACTAACAATACCGCCAATTAAGAAAAAAACACCAATTACCAATGCGAATGTTATTTTATGAGTTGCTGCAATTTTTGCTGCGATTATGGCTCCAACCAGAGTGCCTAAGGCATGTGCCAAAAATGGAAATATAAAATGTTTGGATTGAAACAAATGCATGGATTCTTTTAGTCCTTCCATAGTTGTGTTATCTACTCCTTCTGGGGGAGGAATTATAGAGCCACTTATACTAATTAAGCCCATATTTACAATACTTCCAATTACGAGTCCCGCAACAACTGCTAACATGTTTTTCACTGTTATGTTCATTGATTTTAATGTTTTTTGTGAGGGTGATTTATTTTTATTAGGTCTTTAAGAAGTGAGCCCTAAGATAAATAAAAGAAGTGGAAAAAAATGCTATATCACAGGAGTTTGTTGATTCTTACTAATTATCTCTTTCCAAATTGGCAATAACTTTTGGTGGAAATGGTATTAGGAGTCGTTATTAAAATTATTTCTATTAAAATAGTTCCAATTATATTTTTTGTGAATTCTTGAATTCCTAAATATAACAGATTCCATTTCATTTGAAACCATTCTAAACCATTAAAACAAATACCTTAAATATGTTTATCTTTGCCTTAGAAAACAATAAATTAATGAGTGAGATTTCCATTTCTATAATAATTAGTACTTACAATTCTCCTGAATGGTTGGCAAACGTATTACATGGTTATAACAATCAAACTTACCAGAACTTTGAGGTTGTAATTGCAGACGATGGTTCTAAACAAGAAACCATAGATCTTATTGAAGCTTTAAAGAAGGAAGTGTTTTATCCAATTACTCATGTTTGGCATGAGGATAATGGATTTCAGAAATCTCAGATTTTAAATAAGGCTATTGTAAAGTGTCAAGCAGATTATATTTTAATGTCTGATGGCGATTGTATTCCTAGAGAAGATTTTGTTGAGGTACATTTTAGAGAAAGAGAAATAGGTTATTTCTTGTCTGGTGGCTATTTTATGTTGCCAATGACTATTTCGAAAGCCATTACTAAAGAATCTATTCTAAATGGTAATTGTTTTAATTTAAAATGGCTAAAATCTCAAGGTTTAAAAGCGTCTTTTAAAAATAATAAATTAACAGCTAAAGGTTTTAAGTCTTGGTTTTTAAACGCGATTACACCTACAAATGCTAGTTGGAATGGACATAATGCATCTGGTTGGAAGAAAGATATTGTTGCAATAAATGGATTTGACGAACGTATGCAATATGGAGGTCAAGACAGAGAGCTAGGTGAGCGCTTAATGAATCTTGGAATTAAAGGAAAACAGATTAGATATAGTGCAGTTTGTATTCACTTAGATCATCCGCGAGGTTATAAAAATCAGGAGTCTATTGATAAAAACCTAGCTATTAGAAAAACAACTAAAACGGAACAAAAAACGTGGACCGATTTTGGGATTGTTGGTAAATAGCAACACCTATTTTTTATAAGCACCTATTTTCCAATACCTTTTTTCTTCTTGAGTCTTTACAACTTTATGATTTAGTTGTTGCAGTTTATTGAAGTATTCCCAGCAACTGGTTCCTTCTTGATATATTGAAACGATAAGGATGCCTTCGTCTTCTAAAAAGTTTAAGATGCGGTTTAAGACATTTTCTTTTTCAGAATCTTGAATGTAATAAAAAGCTTCATTAAAAATAATGACATCATATTTTCTGTCTGGAGTAAAACTATGAATGTCTGCTGTGATAAAATTAGAATTTGGGAATTGCTTCTCCTTGGCTTTTTCAATAGAAACTTTAGAAAAATCCATTCCTAAAAAATAGTTGTATGAATTTAAGTCTAAATATTCGTTTAGAACACCTTCTCCAGATCCTAAGTCTAAAATACTTGGTTGGTCTTTACCATAAGAAATTATAAACTCTTTTATAGTATGATATCGAGATGCTTCAATAGGCTTTTTTAAATTGTCCCAACGGCCTTTTTTATATTGCCTATCCCAACGCTTTTTTCTTCTCCAATTATGAAACTTGTCTATTATTTTCAAACCTTGTTTTTTAAATTGAACTTTAAAAAATTTTCTAGTTTAGGGATAATAAGTTCTGGGGTTAATTGCTTGTACATAAAGCTGGGGTCTGCTTCAATTTTCCGTCTGTTTTCAACACTGTTTTCATCATATAATTCTGGTTTTTCTTCCAGTAAATGGATAGATGCATGTTTTTTGCCATCTTCAAAACTAGCCCAATGGTCTTTCATGACATATGGTGAGAAAATAGTAAATGTAGGTTTGTCTAAAGCTTTCGAGATATGTACAACACCTCCTTCGTTCCCAACTAAAAGCACACATTTATTCATGAGTTTTATGAAACCTCGGATACTATCTTCATATATATCGATAACAATGCTGTCTTTGTTTTTACAGGACTCATAGATGTTAAGAGCATCTTCTTTTTGATGAGGAGCATAGTTAAAAAGCACATTCACTTGGTAGGTGTCCGTAATAAAATCTATCAGTTCAACAATATATTCATAAGGCATAGATTTTTGAGGCGTGCTCCCTAAAATACCCAGCATGATAAAAGGTTTATTATATGTGTCTAGTTTTTTATATTGCTTTTCTTCTTCAGTTAAAACAATTTTTGGTTCGTATTCAATTTGATTTTCAGGTAAATCGAAAACAGAAGTCACCATATTAATTCTATCTTCAATAGCCTTGCCACAAATCTTTGTTTTGTCTTCTAAAAACGGAATGTTATGGGTGTAAAATTTTAATAATGGGTTTTTGCCTCTTTTTTGAAAGCCGATTCTAATAGGAGCTTTGGAAAAATAACAAACAAGTCGGCTTTGTAATTTAGAATAAGGATCGAAAATAATATCATACTCTTTTTTTCTAACTGCTTGGATAAGCTTTTTTAAATTCCCAAGTTTTTTTAGTTCCTTGTCATTTACTTCAATAATATGACTAATGTCGGGATGGTTTTCAATAACGCCAACCGTATAATCGTACACCAAAAAATCAATCTCACTTTCGGGAAAGACTTTTTTCATGTTTTGAGCTATTACCGAAGCTATTAAAACATCTCCAATACGTTTATTTTGTATTACAAGTATTTTTTTCATCTTAGTTCTCACGCCTGCCTGTCGGCAGACAGGAAAGTGGGAATCTTTTTTTATAAAAATTAATCAACTTAAAACTTAATTAACTGCAAAGTATTATATTTTCTACTTTTATTAAAATATCAATTAACATATCTTTGAGAAAATTCAAAACACAATCAAAATTATACACATCCATTCTCAATACCAACATTTAAACGAAGCTTTAAAATCTATTATTGCAGATTTTGAAACTTCTGGGGAAGCTGTAACTATTGGTCAGCGAAATGTTATCAAGCAATTTGAAGTAAATGGGGAAGCTTTAAATGTTAAGTCGTTCAAGAAACCAAGTGCCTTTAATAGTTTTGTGTATAAGTATATTCGAAAATCTAAGGCAAAACGTTCCTTTGAATATGCTGAGAAATTAATTGCCTGTCAAATTTTAACGCCATTTCCTATTGCATATATTGAAAATAGTAATTTTTTAGGACTAACAACTAGTTATTATATAAGTAAGCATGTGAACTACGATTTCGATTTTAGAGATTTAATACACAAGCCACTTTTTCCTAATAGGAAAGAGATATTACAACAATTTGCAGCCTTCACCTTTAAGCTACACGAAAACAATATTAATTTTTTAGACCATTCTCCTGGAAATACTTTGATTATTGAGAAAGAAGAGAAACAATATGATTTCTATCTTATAGATTTAAATCGAATGCATTTTGAGGTTATGGACTTTAACGATCGTATGCACAATTTTAGACGTTTGTGGTTGTCTAGAACTATGGTTAAATATATGTCCAAAACGTATTCTAAATTATACAATAAGACTTACGATGAAACTTATACCTTAATGTTGAAACATAGTAGAGCATTTCAAAAGAAAGTAGATTCTAAGAAATTGAGACGTTCTGGTAGAAAAATGAGATTCAAATCGGAATAAAAAAAATTCCAAAACCAACATGGAATATATTGATTTTGGAATTTAGTTTTTTAAATTTTATTATTTGCGAAGTGCAACGAGCCTATACAGCTACACCATACTCACGTAAGGCATCGTTTAGGGATGTCTTTTTATTAGTACTTTCTTTACGCTTTCCAATAATTAATGCACATGGTACTTGAAACTCTCCTGCAGGAAACATTTTAGTATAGCTACCAGGAATTACCACAGAACGAGCAGGAATAACACCTTTAGTTTCTACTGGCTCCTTTCCAGTAACATCAATAATTTTTGTGCTCATAGTTAATACCACATTGGCACCTAGAACGGCTTCTTTTTCTACACGTACACCTTCTACAACAATACATCTGGAACCAATAAAGGCACCATCTTCGATAATAACAGGAGCTGCTTGTAACGGTTCTAGTACGCCTCCAATACCAACACCACCAGAAAGATGGACGTTTTTACCAATTTGTGCACAACTACCAACAGTTGCCCATGTGTCTACCATGGTTCCTTCGTCAACATAAGCTCCAATATTTACATAACTTGGCATTAAAATAACACCTTTAGAAATGTAAGCACCATGTCTGGCAACGGCATGTGGCACCACGCGAATGCCTTTGTCAGCATAACCGGTTTTTAAAGGAATTTTATCGTGATATTCAAAAATTCCAACTTCAAAGGTTTCCATTTTTTGAATAGGGAAATATAAGACTACAGCTTTTTTAACCCATTCGTTTACTTGCCAGCCATTCTCTGTTGGTTCAGCAACACGCAAAGTTCCAGCGTCTAATAAGTCTATAACATTTCGGATGCTTTCTATGGTTACTTTATCTGTTAATAAGCTGCGGTCGTCCCAAGCTTTTTCTATAATTTGCTGTAGTTGTTTCATAGTGTTTTCCCACGAAAGCGGGAACATTAGTTATTTAATTATACGTTTCACAAAGATAAGCCTATAATTGAAATCTCTAAAGGCTATTCATTCAAAATCCATAGAATTAGATTTGATTATAAATATGAAATTTTAAACAGTTCATGAATCTTCTCTTTTTAAGTAGTAACTTTGACCTATGGGAAGAGTATTAGCTATAGATTTTGGGAAAGTAAGAACAGGAATCGCAGTTACAGACGAATTGCAACTTATTGCATTTGGACTCGAAACAGTAGCAACCAAAGAATTAATAGCTTATTTAATATCTTATACTTCTGCAGAGAACGTGGATATATTTGTGGTTGGAGAACCTAAACAAATGAATAATGACCCTTCTGAAAGTGAAGTCTTAATTATCCCATTTTTAGAGAAATTAAAAAAATCCATTCCTAGCATACCTGTTATTCGAGTGGATGAAAGGTTTACATCCAAAATGGCGTTTCAAACTATGATTGATAGTGGTCTTTCTAAAAAGAAACGCAAGAATAAAGCCTTAGTTGACGAAATTAGCGCAACTCTCATTCTTCAAAGTTATCTGTCTTCAAAATAGCAACTATTTCAATAAATCGACGAACAACCATTTGTTAAGGTTTATGAGTAGTACGTTTATCGGTGAAATACATGTCTTCATCATATTAACGAATTTACAGCGGGTTTCAACAAATTTATTCTTTTAATACCGTTCGTCGAACATATATTTGTCCTGTCTCAATAAAACAATACACGACATGAAAACATTTTTGACTTTAATTTTCGTAGCATTTTTAGGAACTTTTAATATGAACTCTCAAACTTCAATTGAAATAAATCCTATAATATCTGAGGTAGTTTTAAGTATTGATTCTGCTGAACAAATTGCTGCTAAAAAGAGAGATATCTTAAATGCAAGAATTAATTCCAAATTAAAAGGCGAAATAGATTTATTTTTCATTGCTGATAAAAGCAAAAGATGTTAAAAATCTTTTATATATTTTAAATTAAAACTCCTTTATAATAAAAGGAGTTTTTTTATGGATATAAATTAAAGATTGTATTTTTGCAGAGAATTTATCAAAACACAAAAAATGATATTACCTATTGTAGCTTATGGCGATCCAGTTTTAAAGAAAAAAGGTGGAGAGATTACTAAAGACTACCCAAAACTATCTGAACTTTTAGATAACATGTATGAAACCATGGATGGTGCTTTTGGAGTTGGTTTAGCTGCGCCTCAAATTGGACTTCCAATAAGGTTGTTTATTGTAGACACGTCTCCATTTTCTGAAGACGAAGAGTTAACTCCTGAAGAGCAAGACGAATTAAAAGGTTTTAAACGCACTTTTATCAATGCCCAAATAACAATGGAAGAAGGTGACGAATGGGTTTTTAACGAAGGTTGCTTAAGTATTCCAGATGTTAGAGAAGATGTGTTTAGAAAACCTAATATAACGATTGTATATCAAGATGAGAATTTTGAAACACATACCGAAAAATTTAGTGGTTTAATAGCACGTGTTATTCAACATGAATATGACCATATTGAAGGTGTTTTATTTACTGATAAACTTTCAGCTTTAAAAAAACGCTTAATAAAAGGGAAACTAACTAATATTTCTAAAGGAAAAATTAGTGTTGATTATAGAATGCGCTTCCCTAATCAAAAAAAGAAACGATAAAATTTGTTTTAATATAACAAACGTAGCATATTTGCGATCCTTAAAAATTAATTATGAGTTTAGAAAAAGTATTAGCCATTTCCGGGAAACCAGGATTATATAAATTAATTACCCAAACTCGCGGTGGTTTTATTGCAGAATCTTTATTAGATAATAAAAGATTGTCTGTAAACATTCATCAAAATGTTAGTGTATTAAGCGAAATTGCTATTTATACCCTAACGGAAGAAGTGCCTTTGCGTGAGGTTTTAACTAAAATTAAAGAAAAAGAAAACAGTAATGTCACTCCTGTTAGTCATAAAGACAGTAAAGATGCATTAGAAGAATATTTCTTTGAAATCTTACCAGATTACGACGAAGAGCGTGTGTATGTAAGCGATATCAAGAAAGTAATTCAATGGTATAACTTACTTCATAAACACGATATGTTAGATTTTGAAGTTGAAGCAGCTGTTTCAGACGAAGAAGAATAGTATTAGTTCTTTCATTAAAATAAATTACAAAAAATCTAGCTTTACAGGCTGGATTTTTTGCTTTATATCCTAAATCAATCCTATTAAAAATTGTAATTTTATCAAAACATCACAAATGAATTCTAGAGAAAATCAACTAAAAGCTTTCGACCGGTTATTAACTATTATGGACGAGTTACGTGCACAGTGTCCTTGGGATAAGAAGCAAACCATGGAAACATTAAGACATCTTACTATTGAGGAAACTTACGAATTAGGTGATGCTATTTTAGATAACGATTTAGAAGAGGTCAAGAAGGAACTGGGTGATGTCTTATTGCATATTGTGTTTTATTCAAAAATTGGAAGTGAAACTAAAGATTTCGATATTGCTGATGTTTGTAATGGAATTTCCGATAAATTAATTGATAGACATCCACATATTTATGGCGATGTGATTGTTGAAAATGAAGAAGACGTAAAACGAAATTGGGAAAACCTAAAACTTAAAGAAGGAAGATCTAGTGTTCTTGAAGGCGTGCCTAAAAGTCTACCTGCTTTAGTAAAAGCGAGTAGAATTCAAGATAAAGTGGCTGGTGTAGGTTTTGATTGGGAAGAACCAAGCCAAGTTTGGGAAAAAGTAGAAGAGGAGCTAGCTGAGTTTAAACACGAGGTAAAAAATGGCAACTTAAACGGCATGGAAGATGAGTTTGGAGATGTTATGTTTTCTTTGGTAAACTATGCTAGGTTTTTAAAAATAAACCCAGAGAACGCCTTAGAAAGAACAAATAAAAAATTCTCTAAACGCTTTCAATATTTGGAATCTAAAGCTAAATCTTTAAACAAGGATTTAAAAGATATGACCTTAGCTGAAATGGATGTCTTTTGGGAAGAAGCAAAGCGGTCTCAAAAGATGTAATTGGAAAATCTGTGATTTTCAAATACTAAATTTGGGAAGAAGCAAAGCGGTCTCAAAAGATGTAATTGGAAAATCTGTGATTTTCAAATACTAAATTTGGGAAGAAGCAAAGCGGTCTCAAAAGATGTAATTGGAAAATCTGTGATTTTCAAATACTAAATTTGGGAAGAAGCAAAGCGGTCTCAAAAGATGTAACTGGAAAATCTGTGATTTTCAAATACTAAATTTGGGAAGAAGCAAAGCCTGTCCGAAAGTCTTGGCGGGCGGTCTCAAAAGATTTAATTAGATAAATTATTATTTGCAACCTTTTGAATTTTAGTTAAATACGAATAATAAACATTTTTTTTTAAACCTCGTAATCCAAAAGAGATATCTGTGCGTATATATAATAATTGAATGACACTTTTTATTTCATGAGTAATAGATTAATAGCTTAAGTTCTTACCATACAGAAGGTCATTCAATTAATAAGTAGGTTATTTTTTTGTTGGGAAAAAAATAACTTTTTAGTTAGTTTAGTTAGATTAAATCCTATTTGTCGAATAAGTTTTACTTATTTCATGCAAATAGGATTTAATGTTTTATAGAGCTAAGAAAAAATACTATTCTTAATAGAATGCCTTGATCTTATTTAGTTTAGTCTCCCAAAGAGCCAGAGTATCTTTATGTTTTTGAATATTATTCAAAACCTCTTTTACAAATGGATTGCTTTCATCTACATTAGTGAAAAACTGTAAGTTATTCTCTAATTGGTTGATTTCGCTTTTGACTTCTTGTATTTTTTTACTGATAAAAGAACGCTCGTTGTCTAAATGTCTAGAATCGTCCGAATTACTTAAAACTTCAAGTTTGTTTTCAAATTTTATAAGTTCGGCTTCTGTTTTATTTAATTTTAAGCTTTTAAAGCAAGTATCTAGAACTTTGTTTAACTTCCCTTCAATGTGCCTTTTGTTGTTAGGGACAGTTCCAATAGTTTTCCACTGTTCTATATAGTCTTTAATCGTTTTTAAGTCTGTTGCCTTCTCTCCAGAAAATTCGATAGCTTTAATCTCATCCAGTAATGTTACTTTGGAGTTGTAAGCTTCTATTTCTTCTTTGTTTTCTTCGTTTTTGGCTTCGTGTAATTTATCAAAATAATGGTTGCAGGCGGCTTTAAATTGATTCCAGATTTTATCGCTGTTTTTTCTTGGCACATGACCAATATTCTTCCAGTCGTTTTGAATCTTCTTCATCAAAGCTGTAGTTGCATCAAAGTCGTCACTGTCTTTGTTCGCTTCTGCAATTTTAATTAATTCAAGCTTTTTATTCAGATTATCATATTGATCTTTTTTTAGATCTTTATAATAGTCGTTTTTCTTTTTGTTAAAATATCTTACGGCTGTTTTAAAAGATGCCCAAGTTGCTTCGTTTACCTTAATGGGTACTTTTCCAGCGCTAAAAAACTCGTTTCTTAAAACTTCAATTTCTTTAATTTTTTTCTGCCACTCATTATGAGTTTTGGCACCTTTTTCACCTAAATCTTTTATTTTGCCTATAAGAACATGTTTTAGCTCTAAGTTTTTTTCATATTCTTCATCAAGTTGTTCAAAATATACCTGACGCTTGTCGTGAATTTTCTTAGTAGCCGCTTTAAAGCGTTTCCAAATTTCTTCTCTGTATTCTTTATCGACAGGTCCAAGTTCTTCTTTCCACATTTTGTGTAAAACTTGAAGTTCTCTAAAAGCACGATTTAAATCGTCGTCTTGAGCTAACTCTTCTGCACGAACAATTATTTTTACTTTTTGTTCTAGATTATGTTTAAAATCTAAATCTCTTAAATCACGATTTAAATGAAGAAAATCATAAAATATCTCCACATGATGATGGTAGCTATTCCAAGCATTGTTGTACTTGTCTCTTGGAATTGGGCCAGCCTTACGCCATCTTTCTTGTAAATCTTTAAAATGTTTATAGGTTGTATTAATGTTTTCTTCAACATTAATTAAGCCTTTTATTTCTTCAATTATATCTAACCTTTCGGCTAAATTATCTTTAAGACTTTTTTCTAAGCTTTTATAATGAGCATTTAATTTGGTTCTATAGTCTTTTATAGAGTCTTTATAACGTTTTTGAATGGGACTGGAATAGAAAAAATCGATTTCGCTACCACCTTCATTTAAGAATTCCTCTTTCTTTTCATCTAAAAGCGTGCTGAATTTTGATTTAAATTCGCTGCGTATTTCTTCCACATGAGTTTTTATAGCTTGTACCTTTTGGTTATTTACAAGGTGTTCCAACTCTTCAGCAAGTTCTTCCATAGACATTTTCTCATAATCCTTTTTAGTTATGGAATGTCTGTCTATACTGCCTTCATCTTCAGCATCTTCAGCGTTAGATTCTTCTATTTCAGAAATTACTTTATCGTCGTTTTCAGTGTCTTCGATTTCTTCTGTAATCTCTTGTTTAGGTGTTGTAGAATCTTCTATGTTTTCTGTTGAAATTTCTAATTCTTTCTTTCCGTCTGCTTCTTGCAGGTTATCTTGCTCTGACATTTTTGTAAAATGTTATGGTTCGTAATAAAATACTCTAGCGTTAAAGGTAATAACAACTGCATTATTAACAAAGACTTCGGCTAATTATATATGATTTTAAGCTAATAATTCCAGATTTTCCACGCTTTATCTGCCTGGAAAATTAGCATTTGGAATCCGTTTATGGTTGTCGCATTTTTTTCTTTCCCGAATAGAAGAAATTTGGACTCCTCTGGATTGTAAATTAAATCGAAAAGGATGTGGTTTTCGGTTATTGCTTCATAAGGAATTTCCGGGCATTCATCAATATTCGGATGCGTGCCTAAAGGTGTGCAATTAATAATTATTTGATGACTTTCAATGTCGTTTTTAGTTAAAGAGGTGTAGGTATAAGCTGTTTCTTTTGAAATACTTCGTGAAACAAAATTAGTTTCAATATTCAATTTTTTTAGAGCGTAAGCAATAGCTTTACTAGCCCCTCCAGTTCCTAAAATAAGTGCTTTTTTATGATGAGGTTCTAGATGCTGTTTTAAAGATTTTTTAAATCCGTAATAATCTGTATTGTAGCCTTTTAATTTTCCTTTTTTAGTTATTTTGATAGTGTTAACTGCACCTATTTTTTTTGCTTTCTTATCCAATTTGTTTAGATAAGGAAGGATTTCTTCTTTATAAGGAATTGTGACGTTTAAGCCTTTTATATTCGGATTGTTTTTAAGGATTTCAGGAAAAGCACTAATATCTTGAATATCAAAGTTTTCATATGAAGCATCGAGAATGCTTTCATCTTTAAATTTAATTTTAAAATAATTTTTAGAAAATGAATAGGAGATGTTTTTACCTATGAGACCAAATTTATTCATGTATTTTTCTGGTTTTCTGACCGTATATTTCTAATGCCAAAACAATGATAATACCTAATACTATAAATCCAATGGCATTATAGGTGGTACTATTTAATTCTGGAATAAAGCGTTTGTAATTTTCAATAATTTGGCGTCCTGTGGAATCCAAAACGAACTCACCATTATTTTGCGTTTTAAAGATGGTTTTTTTCCATGGCCAAACTACGCCAAGTGATCCAACAATAAACCCAATTATTGCGGCAATAGTAATACTTTTATAATGTTTTAAAATATAATTTAGGATATGAGAAAACGTTACCAAACCAACCACAGAACCTATGGTAAATACGGCTAAAACTTTTAGCATTCTCATACGTTCTAGGTTGTTTACAAAGCTAAAATCTCCTGTTATTATTTGAGCAAACGTGTCATAAAGCGCATTTACAGAATCGACTAATAAAAGCACATAATTTCCTAAAATAATTAAAATGAAAGATCCCGAAAAACCAGGCAAGGTCATTCCTGCTACGCTGATAATACCACAGAAGAAAACAAAGAATAAATTATCGTTCTCTGTGGCTGGATCTAAAAAACTAATGCTAAGACCAACCATAATCCCAATAATTAGGGACAAAGTGGTTCTATAATTCCAATCTTTAAAATCTTTGCTTATATAATAAATTGAGCCAATAATCATTCCGAAGAATACACTCCAAACATAGAGCTCATAATGTTTAATAAGATAATCTAATATTTTAGAGATACTAAAATAGCTTACAACCATTCCTAAGAAAAGCAAGCTTAAAAATCTCCCATTAATATATTGATAAAAACTTTTGTAACGTCCGTTAATAAGAAGTTTAAAGGCTTTTCCATTTACTTTTTGAAGAGAGTATATAAATTCCTCATAAAAACCTGCCACAAATGCTACCACACCTCCAGAAACACCAGGAACCTTATTGGCAGCTCCCATTCCTAGTCCTTTTAAAACTAGAAATACTTTATCTTTAAATGTCCTGGTACTTTGCATTAGGTTTGTTTGTTTCCTATTTTCTCAAGAATAAAAATAGTTAAAAAACCTGCAATAATTAGTGCGATAGCAACAAATAATTGATTGTTCACTGCGTCGTTAATAGAAGAATAGACATAAGGAGAAACGCTTTCTTCTGTTACAATTTTATAAGAATCGAAGTTGTTTATTTGTTGTTGGTACACGGAGAGCGACCCTAAATTGGATACTTCAGAAAAAGGCATGGTTAATCCCGTGCTATCCTTTAGAACCAGAATAGATTTTTTCCAAGGCCAAATTTTATTTAAGGAACCTATAATAAAGCCTGTTAAAAGTGCTAAGGTTGTATTATAATAATGCTTAAAAAGCCATTTTAAAACGCGACTAAAACTTAGTAAACCAACAACTGCACCAAGGCCAAAAATAGCAATACGTTTAAAATCCCAATCGTGAAAAGCATCGCTTAACGTTTTGTAGGCTCCAAGAATCACCAAAATAAAAGACCCTGAAATTCCCGGTAAAATCATGGCGCAAATAGCGATAGCACCAGCAAGGAATAAAAATAGGGGGTTGCTATTGTTTGCCATCGAAGGTAAGGTGGTGACATAATAAGCTAGAATGGCACCAATAATTAATGAAATAAAAGTAGCTGGGTTCCACTTCTTAATCTGTTTCCCTACAAAGAAAATACTGGCAATTATTAATCCAAAAAAGAACGACCAGATTAAAATGGGCTGTTCTTCAATTAGATATTTTGCTAATCGCATAAACGATGCAAAACTGGTTAAAATACCTATTAAAAGTGCTAGGATGAAATTTCCATTTAAGGCTGTCCAGAAAGCTTTGAAACCTTCAGTACGAAGCGTTTTTATAAGCGAAAAATTGACATTGCTAATGGTAGAAATCAACTCTTCGTAGATACCCGAAATAAGAGCAATTGTTCCACCAGAAACTCCAGGAACAGCATCTGCAGCTCCCATGGCAACACCTTTTAATGTAATTAAGAAATAGTCTTTAAAACGTCTCTGCATGTCTCGTTTTTTAAATAGAAAACCAAAGGTATGTAATTTACGTTAGACGTTTTTACTATTATTTGGATTTAAGCAAGTTTTTAATTAGACGTTTTTTATAGACTTTTGGAAAGAGTTCTTCTAAAATAAACGCATATTCAATATTAAAGCACAAGCCATTTTTTAAGTGATATTTTCCTTTTTCAGTTTCATTTAAAGTAAAGTATAAACCTGCCAATCGATATTCAATTTCGGCATTTTCCGGGTAGAATTCAGAGGCCTGTAAAAAATGATAAACAGCCGCTTCAGTTTCTCCAAGTTTTAGTAAAATATCACCTCTAACCATCCAGGTTTCTAATTCGTGATTTCCTAATTCTATTACTTTTTTATAACCTCTTTCAGCTTCTTCTAAAAAATTTAATCGAAAGTTTAATTGCGCATATAATTTCCAATAAACTACATTTTCAGAATCAATATTTATAGCTTTATTAATGTAATAAAGGGATTTTTTATAATTTCGCTTTTTATTATAAAACTTAGTAATAGCAATCCATCCTTTATCTAATAAGGGATCTTCTTTAACTGTTTTGGTGTAATATTGAATGGCTAGTTCATTTTGATTTAGTTTCTCATAACAGTGGCCAATTCGTAAAAGCGCAAACGACGTAATGTCATCTAACTCTAGAGTTATGGAATAGGCTTCTAAAGCATCTTCATAACGTTTTAATTTTTCTAAAACTTTCCCTTTTTCGAGATAGGCACCAATAAAGGTGTCGTCAGAGATGATAGCAAATTCAAATGCAGCTAGAGCTTTTTCGTGTTCTTTTAAAGCAAAATATTGTTTTCCTAATTGATGCCAAGCGACTTCACTATAAGGGTTTTTGTTTAAAAATGAATTTAAGTATTCTATGGCTTCATCGAATTGATCAAGAAATTCAAAGCAATAGATCATGTTATACAAAGCAGAATAATCTTCATAATCTTCTTCCATGCACTTCATGAAATAGTATTTTGCTTCCTCAAATTTATCCATAAATAAGTACTCCATACCAATTAGGGAGTAAATATCTTGAACATCATCTGTAAGTTCTAAGGCTTTTTTTAATGCTTGAATCGCCTTTTTATGATTGTCTTTTTTTGAAAAGATATTTGCTTTTTGAATATAGATTTCTTCGTTGTGTGGTTCTAGTTCGTAGAGCTCATTCAATAAAGAATCTGCCTCGTCAAGTTTATCTTCAAAAACATAAATTTCAACTCTAAAAAGTTTTAAACTAGTAGAATCGGGGTGTTGCTCTAGACCTAATTTTATTGCTTTTTTAGCAAGAGAAATTTTACCTTGAGTTAAGTAATGATGTATAATGTTCTCAAATTCCTCCGAATCGAAAAACAAAACATGGTTTGTTTTAAGCATCGATTCAAACTTTGTAAGAGATATATTGTTATTGGGACTAAACTCCATAAGCACATTTATATGGTTTGCATTACTAAATGTAACGTACTATTTGTTTTTTATGATATAATAGCCTAAATGTTTTTAACAAAGTAATGAACACTTTAAGGGAAAGGCTTGGTTTTGTCTGACTATCAGTTAGTTGATGAGCTGTATTTCTTTTGAATTTTATCAAGAACTTTTAAAATAATTTGACAACCTTCAATAATTTCATCTTTTGAAATGGTTAATGGAGGTGTTATCCGTATTGCCTTAGGTTCAAAAAGTAGCCAAAAGAGAATAAGTCCTTCATCTTGACACCCTAAAATCAATTCGTTTGTAATATCTGCGGAAGGGGTCATTGCCGCGAGCATTAATCCTTTTCCGCGAATTTGTACTATTAATGGATGCACTAAATGTTTTCTAAAAAGTTGTTCTTTTTCTAGTGTCTGCGGTATTAAATCACTTTTTGTAACTTCCTTTAAAGTGGCTAAAGCTGCGGCAGCAATCACTGGATGCCCACCAAATGTAGTAATATGACCTAATTTGGGGTGGTCTTGTAATAAATCCATTAATTTGGATGAAGCCGTAAATGCACCAATTGGCATGCCTCCACCAAGACCTTTTCCTGTTACTAAAATATCTGGAACACAATTATAATGTTCGAACCCGAATAACTTTCCTGTTCTGCCAATACCTGGTTGAATTTCATCTAAAATTAAAAGAGCCCCAACTTTGTCGCAACGTTCTCTAACTTTTTCTAAATAATGATTTTGAGGTTCAATAAAACCAGCGCCGCCCTGAATGGTTTCTAAAACAACACAGGCCGTTTTTTTTGTTATTTTGATTAAATCCTCTTCGTTATTAAAGGTAATGTATGACACATCTGGTAACAAAGGTCTAAAGGCTCTTTTGCGTTCTTCAAAGCCCATAACACTCATAGCTCCCATGGTGCTGCCATGATACGCATTGTTTGCGGAAATAATTTGACTTCTTCCTGTGGCTCTTTTTGCTAATTTTAAAGCACCTTCAATGGCTTCGGTTCCAGAATTGGTTAAATATGTTTTTTCTAAGGAATTGGGTAAGTTTTTGGCCAATAATTTTGCTAATTCTACAGCTGGTTCTTGTATATATTCGCCATAAACCATGACATGTAAATAGCTGTCTAATTGTTCCTTAATTGCTGTAACTACTTTTGGGTGACAATGCCCTAAGGTACAGGCTGAAACTCCAGCCACAAAATCTAAATAGGCTTTGTTATTTACATCGTAAACATAAGAACCTTTAGCATGAGATACTTTCATAGCTAATGGATGAGGCGAAGTTTGCGCTTGATATTTTAAAAAATCATCTGCCATAATTAGTTACTCGGGTCCTTAAGAATCGGTTTTTTGATTTCCTTTTTTAACTGCACACTATCTATAATGCTTTGAGGCACTTGTCTAGCGGCTTTAGAACGTTCTTTAGTTGTATTATCGCTATTTTCACCTTCTTTAATTAGAACTGGTACTTCAGCTTTTTCAGCTTTGTTAATCCGTTCGATCATGCTTTCATCGAAAAAGGCTTCTTGAGGCACATAATCTTCCATGCCTTTAATTTTAGTTAATTCCAAAGGCGCATCCTCACTAAATAAATCTTCCACGCTTTTAGGGCGCTCATCATCTCGATAATCGAAACCTCTTAATTTTCTAGCATTTTTGGGGAATTCTGCTTCTGGAAAAGTTTTTGCATCCACCTGATTGTAACGGTTGTATTGTTCCATTTCTCCATCGGCAAAGAAAACAGTGATGCTTCCAGATTTCGCTTTATCTATGCCAATAAGTTCTTGTTCTTCATTTCTAGCAAAAAAGATGGATTCGGCATTTTTAATAATGTCGATTTGCCTTAAATTGTTCTCTTTATCAAATAATCCAATGAGTCTTTTGCCTGAAATTTGATTGTAACTGTCGGCGCTAATGGTGTCTTTACTAATTAAAAACGCATCATAGAAAACGATTAAAGAATCTAGTTTTTCGGTTTTCGGATTTGATTTTAAATGAATGGTGTCTCCCGAAATTTGGTTGTCTAAATTCCAGATTACAGGTCTTCGTTTTACAGCAAATGCATCTTTTGGTCCTAATCTCGAGAGATTGATAAGTTGCGTTAATCCCGATTGATGATCAACATGAATAGAATCTGCTTTCCCACTCATATCCGATTTGTACAACTTGGTGTTTCTAAAAGCTCTGGTTATACGCTTATCAGCTTTTCCAGTTATCATTAAGGTGTCTGCATGAATATAAATGGAGTCTTTCTGTTGTACAGAGATTGCTAGAGCTCTTTTTGTTATAAAAACCGAATCTTTGGCTTTATAAACTTCGGCATAATGACCTCTTATAATACTTTTATTAATGGTATCTGTTACAATGATATTATTGGTTGCCGAAGCGAAACTTCTGGTATTATCAAAATACATACTATCACCTTCAAATACCCGATTATCATATTCAATCTTCGTATTTTTAATGCCGTAACCTGTTTTGTTTTCGGTATCATAAAACCCTTTTTCACAATAGGTTTTACTCTCATCAGTAACAATGGTTGAAGGACCATATAAATAAGCATAACCACTTTCAGAATAAAAATCCAAATGGGTAGTATTGATATTGTAATCAGGATGTGTTAACACGACATCATTTACAAACTGATACTTTTTGGAATCCATATAATAACGTCCAATTCTACTGGTAATAGTTCCTGACGAATCCCGAACCACTTGGCCACCACTTTTATAATATGATTGTTGCTTGACGCGATCAAAGTATAAGGTGTCTGTTGTTAAGGTTGAATTTGGTTCTGTAAGAACAACATCGCCACTAGCAAAAGCCAATTTGGTTTTTCCGCTGTATTCTAAATAAGCGGCTGTCATATTGATGGTGTCTCCTTGAATCATTCTGACATTTCCGTAAGCCTCAATAAAATCTTCGTTGCTATAAAGTAACGCTTGATCGCAATACATATTAACCCCTTCGTGAATTACGTGAATTTGTTGCGAGTCGTCACGAGTCATTACTTTCAAGCCTGGAGCCTCATCTTCCTTAAACTCTAAAAAGCCAGAGTATTTAATCTCTATACGCTTCTGTTCTTGGGCAAATGAAACGCCTAAGAATAGTACACAAAAGAAAATGCTTAATATATTTTGACTTGTTTTTTGCAACATTGTAAATTTTGCCCAAAAATAATGATTAATATCTTCTGTTAGCTTGCATTAAGATATTTTTAATAGAAAAGACCTTTCAGTGTTTTAAAACTAAAAGGTCTAATATGGTATTTTTATAAAAGGTTTATCTAAAAATAGTCTGTTTTCTGTCTGGTCCAACAGAAACTAAATAGATAGGGATTTCAAGTTCCTTTTCTAAGAAATCTATATAGTCGTTCAATTCTTTAGGGAATTGAGACGCTTCTGTCATTTTAGTTAAATCTTCTTTCCACCCTTTAAAGTCTGTATAAATAGGTGTTAAGTTTTCTGGTTCAATATTATAAGGTAGATGCGTAATTGTTTCTCCTTTGTAATTGTAGGCCGTACATACTTTTAAGGCTTTGAAACCTGAAAGCACATCGCCTTTCATCATCATTAATTTTGTGACACCATTTACCTGACAAGCATATTTTAAAGCTATTAAATCTAACCAGCCACAACGTCTACCACGCCCGGTTACAGCACCAAATTCGTTTCCGATCCTTGCCATGTCTGCACCAACTTCATCAAATAATTCTGTTGGAAAAGGGCCAGAACCAACACGTGTTGTATAGGCTTTAAAAATCCCATATACATCGCCAATTTGATTTGGAGCAACTCCTAAACCTGTACAAGCTCCAGCTGCAGTAGTGTTACTTGAAGTTACAAACGGATAAGTTCCAAAATCGATATCTAAAAGTGAGCCTTGAGCTCCTTCAGCTAAAATAGTTTTTCCAGCTTTTTGGGCTTGATATAAATATTCTTCAGAATCTATAAATTGTAAAGATTTTAAAACTTCAACAGCTTCAAAAAATTCAACTTCCATTTCATCCAAATTGTATTGAACATCCACATTATTGAATTTTATCATGGCCTCATGCTTATTAGCTAAAGCACGATATTTTTCTTTCCAATCAGGTAATTCTAAATCGCCAACACGAATTCCGTTTCTTCCAGTTTTATCCATATAAGTTGGGCCAATTCCTTTAAGAGTGGAACCAATTTTAGCTTTTCCTTTTGAAGCTTCGCTTGCAGCATCTAGCAATCTATGCGTTGGAAGAATGACATGCGCTTTTCTAGAAATAATAAGTGACTTTTTATAATCGATTTTAAATTGATCTAAACCTTCTAATTCTTTTGCAAAAACAACAGGATCAATGACCACACCATTACCAATAACATTCATGGATTCCTTGTGAAAAATCCCGGAAGGAATAGTTCTTAAAACATGTTTTATGCCATCAAATTCTAAAGTATGTCCAGCATTTGGACCACCTTGAAAACGTGCAATAATATTGTAATTGGAGGTAAGAACATCAACAATTTTTCCTTTGCCTTCGTCACCCCATTGTAATCCTAGTAGTAAGTCTACTGCCATTGTAAATAAGTTATTTGGTTGTTTTTTTGTTGCCGTAAAAGTAGAGTGAGTGGTTTGTGATTTCAATATCAAAAACCTCTTCAATTGTTTTTTTTATGCTTTGTATTCTTGGATCGCAAAATTCGATAACCTCACCAGTATCTGTTAAAATAACATGATCGTGTTGTTTGTCGAAATACGATTTTTCGTAATGCGCTTGGTTTTGGCCAAATTGGTGCTTTCTAACTAAGCCACATTCTAATAATAATTCTATGGTATTGTATAACGTTGCACGAGAAACACGATACTTTTTGTTTTTCATGTTTAGGTACAAAGATTCGATATCGAAATGTACTTCGCTATTATAAATTTCTTGTAAAATGGCGTAACGCTCAGGTGTTTTTCTGTGACTTTTTTGTTCCAAATAAGCCGTAAAAACATTTTTTACAATTTCCTGATTTTTAGTATCTGTTTTTAAACTCATAATTCAGTTGCAAATTTACATTATTTTTTAAACTCTAGATACTTTATCGATACCATTAATTTTTTTTAGGTTGTCCATAAGTTTTTTAAGAAGGGTGATGTTTTTTACAATCACATTTATTTTTCCGGAAAAAATACCATCATCACTTTGAAAGCTTATACTTTTCATGTTCACGTGCATATTAGATGAAATGACTTTGGTAATTTCGTTTACAAGACCAAGGTTGTCAATTCCAGATAAAGTTATTTGGGCTGCGAACTCCTGCTGAGAGGAATCAATCCATTTCGCAAGCATAATTCGGTATGCATAGTTAGATTGGAGGCTTACAGCATTTGGACAATTTTTTTTATGCACCTTTAAACCATCATTAATGGTTAAGAAACCAAATACAGGATCTCCAGGAATTGGATTGCAACAACTGGCTAATTTGTAATCTAGTTTTTCTTCTTCCTTCCCAAACACTAATAAATCGTACTTAGAGGTTATTTCATCTCTGTCAAGTTCTTCTTGAGTAAGGTTCTGTTTTCGAGAGATTTTGTTTTTAATATAGCTCATAAAAGCATTACTTCTAGACGAAGCATACTCTTTAAGCATGGTATTATCAATGGTTCCAACACCTATTCTGTAAAATAAATCTAAACTGGTTTTTAGTTTAAAATGACTTACTAATTCGTTTACAGATTTCTCGTTTAAAACAATTTTTAACTGCTTTAATTTTCGTCTTAGAATTTCTTTACCATCTTCAGCTATAATTTTCTTGTCTTCCTTTAGTGCCGATTTTATTTTACTTCTCGCTTTTGCAGTCGTAGCATAATCTAACCAGTTAGGGTTAGGTTTCGCCGCATCTGAAGTTAAAATGTCTACACGATCCCCACTTTTAAGTTCATGACTTAAAGGCACCAGCTTCCCGTTAACTTTAGCGCCACGAGTTTTCATGCCAACTTCGGTATGAATACTATAAGCAAAGTCTAGAGGTGTTGCTCCTTTTGGTAATGACTTAAGTTCTCCTTTTGGAGTAAAGACAAATATTTCTTTTGAATAAAGATTAAGCTTAAACTGTTCAACAAAATCTACAGCATTGGTTTCGTGGTTTTCTAAAGCTTCTTGAAGTTTGGCCACCCAAGTGTCAAGTGTGTCTTCTTTAACGCTACCTTCTTTATATTTATAATGAGCTGCAAAGCCTTTTTCGGCAATTTCGTTCATACGTTCACTTCTAATTTGAACTTCAACCCAACGTCCTTTTGGTCCAACAACAGTAATATGTAATGCTTCATATCCTGTCGATTTTGGTGATGAAATCCAATCTCGAAGCCTAGTAGGATTCGGTCTAAAATGATCGGTAACTATGGAATAAATTTTCCATGCAAGAAATTTTTCCTCTTCAGGATTACATTTGTAAATTATTCTTACTGCAAATTTGTCGTAAACTTCATCGAAGGAAACCCCTTGATTCTGCATTTTCCTTCGAATGGAAAAAATGGATTTTGGTCGGCCTTTGATGGTGTAATTTAATTGTTCCTTATCTAGCGAGGTTTTTATAACATTATTAAACTCGGTTATATAAGCATCTTGTTCTTCTTTGCTCTCTTTTATCTTAGTAAGAATATCCTTATATACTTCAGGTTCTGTGTATTTTAAACCTAAATCTTCAAGTTCTGTTTTAATATTGTAGAGTCCAATTCTGTGAGCCAAAGGGGCATAAATATACAGGGTTTCTGAGGCAATTTTAACTTGCTTGTCAGAGCGCATGGATTCCATAGTCTGCATGTTATGAAGCCTATCTGCTATTTTAATGATAATTACCCTAACATCGTCATTTAATGTTAGAAGCATACGTCTAAAATTTTCAGCTTGCAGAGACACATCCATTTCGGTGTCTAAAGAGGAAATTTTAGTTAAGCCATCGACAATTTTTGCAACGGTTTCACCAAATAATTGCTCAATATCTGTAATGGAGTAGTCTTCATTATCTTCAACCACATCATGAAGTAATGCGGCAGCAATAGAAGTTGCGTCCATACCAATTCCTTGTGCCACAATTTTAGCCACTGCAATGGGATGGAAAATATAAGCCTCTCCTGATTTTCTTCGTTGGTCTTTATGTGCATCTACAGCAACATCAAAAGCCTTCCTTATAAGTTTTTTGTCATCGTCTGTAAGCGTTCTATAACTTACACGAAGTAATTCTTTATAAGCCTTAGCAATAGCAACATTTTCATTCTCTAGCTCTAGTTCTGTCATAAATTTAAAAATAGTATAAACGAAACGAATTTACAATCCTTTTCTACTTAAAATAGTTGGTACTATGAAGTTTGTAAATGGAAGTAATTTATATAAATATAAGATGTTTAGCGACTTTATGGTATTTAAAACAAGAAATTTTTTTAAAAAAGAGGGGTTTGGTTATAATTTTAAATTTTTCACTCTTTCTAACAATGTTGGATGAGAATAATGCATAAAAACATAGCCTTTATGAGGCGTTAAATTGCTTAAACTGTTTTTAGATAATTTTTTAAGTGAAGAAATTAATGGCTCTGCTTTATAGGTGTTTTTTGCATAATTATCAGCTTGATATTCAAAGGTTCTAGAAAACCAATTCATAATTAAACTTGTTATTTCTGAGATTGGAGCATAAAGTAAGCCGAAAGCAATTAATCCAATATGAAAACTTGGAATGTCAACACCTAAAGCGTTTGAAAGTAATGGATTTGAAATAAAAATGGATAAGATATAAAGTGTTAATCCGGTTAGCAACACGGAGGCGATTAGATTAAAAATGATGTGTTTCTTTTTATAATGACCCACTTCGTGTGCTAAAACAGCAACAATTTCTTCATCTTCTAAGTCGTTTATTAAGGTATCGTATAATGTCACCCGTTTTTCGCTTCCAAATCCAGAGAAATAGGCATTGGCTTTGGTGCTTCGTTTAGAGCCGTCAATTACAAATATTTTATCGAGTTTAAAACCAACAGTTTTAGCGTAATTGGAAATTTTATTTCGTAAATCGCCTTCTTCCAAAGGAGTTTGCTTATTGAATAAAGGCACAATTAATTTAGCATAAAACATATTCATAAAAACGGTAAAGACCGTAACTAGAGCCCAAGCATACAACCAAAAATTATCTCCAGCGAATTGGTAAAACCAAATAATAAGTGCTAATATACCACCGCCTACAATAGCTAACATGAGCCAGCCTTTAATTTTATCTAGAACAAATGTTTTTTTTGTAGTTTTATTAAAGCCAAATTGTTCTTCAATTACAAAGGTTTGATAGTAGGAAAAAGGTGTTGTTAAAACATCGCTTCCTATCATAATTATTCCGAAGAAAATAAGAGCTGTCAAAATTGGATTTTCAGAATAACTTCTAGCAATATTGTCCACATATTCAAAGCCATCTAAAAATAAAAATCCAAGAGTTAAAACAATTGAAAATGTAGATGTTAATAACCCAAATTTGTAATTTGTCTTCTTGTAAGTTTGAGATTTCTTGTATTCGGCATCCTCATAAACATCTTGTAGTTCTTCAGGAACTGGATCGTTAAAATGTTTGGAATTTAAAGCGTCAAGGATTTTATCCAAGATAAAACTGATAATTAAAATGCTAATAATAATGTAGAATAGGGTAGTGGCAGTCATATTTAAATTTAGTCTTTTGTCATTTCGAGCTTGTCGAGAAATCTTAAGAATCTTAAAAGAGATTCCTCACATTCGTTCGGAATGACAATTTCAAATTACAAAAAATTTCTTTGTCTTTTAGCTTCAAAAATAAGAATTCCTGCAGCTACAGATACATTCATAGAATCTATTTCACCTTGCATAGGAATGATGATATTCTGATAGGAATTTTCCGTCCATTCTGCACTAAGTCCAGTTGCTTCCGTTCCAACAACTAAAGCAGAAGGTTTTGTAAAATCTTGTGTGTGGTAATTTTTACTCGCTTGTAAAGCGGCGCAATAAATGGAAATCTTATGTTCTTTTAAAAACTGAATGATTTCTGGAGTCGTTCCAGTTGCAATTTGATTTGTAAAAATACAACCAACACTCGAACGAATAATGTTTGGATTGTATAAGTCGGTTTTTGGATTGGCAATAATAACAGCATCTACATTGGCGGCATCTGCTGTACGTAAGAGCGCTCCAATATTTCCAGGTTTTTCAGGAGCTTCGGCAATTAATATTAAAGGGTTTTCATTTTTAAACTTTAAGTTTTTAAGCGAAAATTCTTTGGTTTTGGCAACTGCAATAACACCTTCGGTTGTTTCTCTATAAGCTAGTTTTTGGTAAACGTCTTTAGATATTTCTATGGTATTATTTTGCGAGGCTTTTAAGCTATTAAGTTGCTCTTCTGAGAATAATTCTGGATAGAATAATATGGTGTCTATTTTGTAGTCTCCTTTGATTGCTAGATCAATTTCGCGAGCACCTTCAATTAAAAATAAACCAGACTGTTTTCTGTTTTTAGATTTATCTTTTAAAAGCACCAATTCTTTTATGTAGGAATTTTGTGTACTTGTAATTTGTTTAAACACCATGAGTTTACTTATCTTGTGAGTCCAAATTTACACTATTATGAAGAAAAAATTACTTTTATTATTACTTAGCTTTTTATTTAGTTTAAACCATTATTCACAGTCTTCTATTATTTCTCAGGTGAAAGATTGTACAACAGGTTGTTCAGACTTAACCATAGATTTTGATGGTCCGTCTCCTACTCTAAATTATAATGTTGCGAGTATTCCAAACAATCCTCCAGCAAGTTATAGTGGATTAGAAAACCAGCTATTTTCAAACATAGATGATATTTGGAGTGATGAAGTTATTTTGCCATTTACTTTTTCGTTTTATGGAGAAACATATGATTCATTAATCATTGGAGCTAATGGTGTTATTTCCTTTAATGTTAGTAACGCTGGTGGCCCTAATGGTTGGTCCTTTGGAGAATCTTTACCTAATAATACGAATACAACATTAAGTCAAGCTAATATTTTTTGGGCAGGACATGATGTATATCCGTCTGCAGGTAATGGAGATCATGAAATTGGTTACGAAGTTTTTGGAGCAGCTCCTAATAGAATGTTTGTAGCTAGCTTTTTTAATGTAGCACAATATGATTGTGAGGATTTAAAAACAACACAAATGGTTGTTTTGTATGAAACTACAAATATTATAGAAGTACATATATTAGATAAACCAGTTTGCCAAACTTGGAATAGTGGTAATGCTGTTTTAGGAATTCAGAACCCTGCAGGAACGGAAGCTGTAGTTCCACCTGGAAGAAATACAGGAGCATGGGAAGCAACTAACGAATCTTGGCGTTTTAGTCCTGCTGGAAATGGTTTTGAGAATGAATATGCTTGGTATAACGAAGCTGGGGTTTTAATAACTACAGATACGAGTATTAATGTTTGTCCAACCATTAACGAAACCTATACAGCAGAAGTAAATTATTACGATCCAAGTTTAGGAGCATACCAAACCGTAACCGAAACAGTTATTTTATACGTAACTGTTTCTGGAGAAGCACTAGAAGATTTAAAGACTTGTAATGTAATTGAAACAGATGTGGACTTTGATTTAACTGTTCAGACAGAAGTTATAACTGGTGGAAGTACATGCAGTATTGTAAGTTATTATACAAGTATAGTAGATGCTGAAAACGATACGAATGCAATCGCAAATCCAGAGTACTATTCTAATATTTCGAATCCAGAAACCATTTATGTTCGAGTTCAAGATATTGATTCAGGTAGTTATGAGACCACCATGTTTAATTTAGTTGTGAATTTATTTCCAGAAATATATGCGTCAGAACTTTTAATGTGTCCAACAAATGTTGGTTTTGCAACTTTTCAATTGTCCGATATGGATAATGATATTACAGGGGGAAACACGGATAATACGGTTTCTTATTATACATCTTATAGCGATGCTGAAAATGCCGTCAATATGCTTCCAGATGTATATGAAAATGAAACGGCAAATAACCAAGTAATTTACGCAAGAGTAGAAGCCCAAACAAATGCTTGTTATAGTATAGCGGAATGCTTTTTGAATGTAAATAGTGGTGTTGTGTTAGAAAATATAGGTGATTTAATACAATGTGATGCAGGTGGAGTTTCATCCTTTGATTTATTTGCACATATAGAACAACATTTAAATGGAAACATACAACCAGAAGAAGTTACCTTTTTTGAAACGCAAGAAGATGCATACAATGAAACGAATGTAATTTCTTTACCAGATAATTATACTAATACTAGTAATCCCCAAACTATTTTTGTTAGAGCACAAGTATTAAATTCAGAATGTATAAGTTATGGTAATTTTGTGATCAGTGTAGAAGATGGAACTGCAATTAACACGCCAACTCCATTTGTTTCTTGTGATTATGATGGCGTAGAAGATGGACTTTATTTATTTAATCTAACCGAAAAAAATACAGAGATTTTAGAAGGATTAGATCCTAACGCTTATGCAATAAGTTATTATGAAACGGAAGCAGATGCAATGATAGCTACAAATGCTTTAAATGCTACTGCGTATTATAATACCGTTCCAAATCTACAAACCGTTTATGCACGTGTAGAGAATCTATTAGCAGGTTGTATAGTTATTACTACATTAGAATTAATTATAGATACAGAATGTGCAATTGCTTGCCAACAAAGTGATACTTTTTGTTATGAAGCTAATAATACAACAGAATACACATATACGAGTGAAAACGGCGCACCTCTAACAATTGTTTTTACTGCAGGTAAAGTAGAGAATGACTGGGATGAATTACTTATTTTAGATTCTGATGGAGTCACCAATTTAAATGAAGCAAACCCTTATGGAAATAATGGAGATTTAACAGGATTAACATTTACTTCTTCAGGAGACACTATTACAGTTTTTGTGCAGTCAGATGCGAGTGTTAGTTGCGCAAATAGTTCTTTTCTTACACCAATTAGTTTTTACTTGTATTGCGAAGATGCCGTTGGAGTTATTCATGTAAATGCCTTTTATGATGAAAATAGCAATACTGTTTTTGACGCTTCAGAAACGAACTTTAATGCAGGCGTTTTTACTTATGAAGTAAACAATGATGGCATTATAAATTACGTTAATTCTTCAAACGGAAATTTTGCTATTCCTAATACAGAAGCAGGTAATAGTTATGATATTAGTTTTGTTATGTACGATGGTTATCAAGATTGTCTAAATCAAACATTTACTTTAGTGGAAGATGTTGTGCCTGTAGAAGGTGAAATTAGTGAAGTAAATTTCCCTTTAACACAGCTGTCAGATTGTAATGATATTGCCGTTCATATTATATCCTATGTACCACCAAGACCAGGTCAAACATTAATCAACTATCTTGTAGTAGAGAATTTAGGGAGCTTACCGGTTTCAGGTTCTATTGAATTTACACATGATGATTTAGTCACTCTTAATACAGTTTCGGGTGTCGATACTGGAAATACGATTACGAATACACCTACAGGTTTTATTTTAAATTTCAATAATTTAACTCCAGGATATGAAGAACAGGTTTCTGTGCAATTAAATGTGTCGACCAGTTTAAATATTGGCGATTATATTACAAACTCTGTCGTTTATAATGAGACGGATATTAATATAAATAACAATGCTTCTTCCTTAACAGAAGCCATTGTGAATTCTTACGATCCAAATAATAAAATAGAATCTCACGGACCAGAAATTAAATTAGACGATTTTACGGATCAAGATTATTTATATTATACAATAAACTTCCAAAATTTAGGAACAGCCGAAGCTTTAGAAGTAAGGGTGGAAGACGTTCTAGATAGTCAATTAGATGCTAGTACATTTAAAATGTTAAACGCGAGTCATGATTATGTAGTAACACGAACAGATAATAATTTAATTTGGAACTTTGATGCTATTAATCTACCAAGCGAAAGTATGGATGAACCAAATAGTCATGGTTATGTTTACTTTAAAGTGAAACCATTAGCGGGTTACCAAGATGGCGATATTATACCAAATACGGCAGATATCTATTTCGATTTTAACCCGGCTATTACTACAAATACATTTGAAACAGAATTTGTTACAACGCTTTCTGTAAACGATTTTTCTACAGTACTATATAGTATGTATCCAAATCCTGCAAATAATACTGTTCATGTTCAGTTTGATAAAGCTGTAGCTGAAAATTTAGTGGTAAATATTTATAATGTTCAAGGGAAACTGGTAAGTAAAATCAATAGCATTTCAAATAATAATAAAATAAGTTTTAATGTCTCTAATTTGTCGCAAGGCATGTATTTTGTAGAATTAAAAGGTGAAAGTTTTATAATAAAAGAAAAACTAATAATTAAATAAATACATACGTTAAACTTAAGTTATAAAAGCTTCAGTTATACTGAGGCTTTTTTTTGTAATGTTTATTTTGGCACTTCGACAAAGTAATACAACCATAAAAAAAATTATTTGATGAAAAAGTACCTTTTTGCAATAACACTAGTATCTGTATTTTCTGCTTGTAAGCAAAACAATACGCAACCGGAAGTCGTAGAAACTGCAGACGACGTAATAGAAGTTGTTGAAGTAGAAAAAGATAACTACCCTGAAAACCTGACTAAGGTATTTGATGCTCACGGTGGCATTGATGCATGGAAATCTCTGAAGACCTTGGCATTTACCATGGAAAAACCAGAAGGAAATGAAGTTACTACAACAAACTTATACTCTAGAGAGGCTTTAATTGAAAGTGCAACAGTAAATATAGGCTTTGACGGTTCTAAAGCTTGGTTTTTAAATAAGGCTGAAGGGGAGTATAAAGGTTACGATCCTTTATATTACTATAACCTAATGTTCTATTTTTATGCCATGCCTTTTATCTTGGCAGATGACGGGATTAACTATGCAGAAGCAGAACCTTTAGTTTTTGAAGGTGTAACATATCCAGGTATTCAAGTAACCTATAATGCAGGCGTTGGAGAAACACCAGAAGATCGTTATGTGTTGTACTACAATCCTGAAACATTCAAAATGGAATGGTTAGGATATACGGTAAGTTTTGTGCCAGGAATAGATAAAAAAGAATTGCACTTTAGAAGATATGATAACTGGCAAGAAGTGAACGGTTTATTATTACCACAAACAATTGTAGGATATGGCTTTAAAGACGACAAGCCAACTGAAGCTAAAAAGAGCACTAATTTCATTAATGTACAAGTTAGCGATAAAGCTATAGAATCTAGCGTTTTTGCGAAGCCAGAAAAAGCAGAATTTGTAAATTAGAATTTCTAAACATTATCAAAAAAAAGCGAGCTAATTTAAATTAGCTCGCTTTTTTTATGTGATATAAAATCGATAATCAATGGTTAAACTAATTATCGCGTGGGTCATAATCTATTGGTCTGTCTAAACCAGGAATTTCTAACATAACATTTTTCAGCTCATCTGTTAATTTATAGTCAGAAAAATCCAAGAACCTATTTTTTTTATAAGAATATGGGTCAGAATAAAATTCGATATTAGGGTTTCTGTTATCGAAATTTTGAATTTGTAAAGAAATGTGTCTGCTATTATCCGTTAAGGAATAAACGTACTCATTTGTAAAACCTTCAAGAAGATCATAATTTTTTTTAAGCGTTGTCCCTTGGTCTATTGATTGCGCAAAAGAAAAAGAGCTTATAAAAATTGAAAATATTAAAACGGAATTTTTCATATGAACCATGTTATGTAAATATATGAAAAACTTAATAATTAAAATAATTTACAATTAAAGCGACTACATAACTGTAGCTTTCCATACCATTTGCTTGATTGTTAGCAATTAAATAACTGTTATAGGTGCTTTTAAAAAGAGGCTCCGCAGGATTTTGATAACTGTTCCAAAAATCTTGAACTTCCTGATAATTTTTCAAAATACCTGGATTGATAGTTTTTAAAGTTTCGAAATACAAATCGGTGTCACGTTTATAAATTTCTAGTAAGCAATGCTTTAATAGAAAAGTATAACCGCTATAATTAAAATAAATGTTTTCATGGTTTATGGCTGCCAAACCTCCAATAAAATTAGCTTCATTTTCTTTAGCGTAACCCAATTGATGTGCTACTTCATGAGATGCTACTACAGGAAATCTATAAGGCACAATCAGACTATTAATTTGTGCTTCGTTCGTTAGGGGATTTAGATAACCACTAAAACCCATATAGGTTAAAGGCAAACTAAACAACGATTTTTTGATGCTTTTTGGATGATATTCTAAATGTGGAAATTGGTTTTCTAAAGCTTCATAACCTTCTGGAACTAAAGATAGAATCTCACTTTTACTATATGGGATGTCTATTTTAACCGAATCGTTTTTAGCAAGTTCCAAATGAAGTGCATTCGATTTTTCTATCAGTTTTTCAGTCACAGAAATAAGTTGTTCTGTTGTATAATCTGCTTTTAAATTTAAACTTTCATGTAAAGGCAATCTGTAATAATTAAAACCCCAAAATAAATGAAAGGCTAAATAAATAATTGAAATAAAGGCAAAAACATCTATCAACCAGTTTTTGGTATCTCTTATAATGCGTCTTCTGTTTAATATAAGCCATCTTATCATGTAAATAATGGCGAAGGCGTAAAGCAAATCTCCAAAAGAAAACGGTATCCAACCTAAAGTGTAACGAAACAAACTGGAAATTACCGGATATATTCCTAAACTATAATAGCGTTCAACAACTTCTGGGAACTGCTTTAAGAGTTTCACTATAAGAAATAATGGAACTATTAAAAAGGCTATATATGGTTTTGGGTTTTTTAGCATCCTTCAAAAATAGACAAATGTTTGTAATACTTGCTTGTAGGTTTTAAAAACCTGCGAGGTATTTGTATCTTTGAACTTTCAAAAAAACATTCATATGAATTCAGAAATAAGAAACCTAGAACCAAAAGAACTTTGGAATAAATTTGCCGACTTAAATGCCGTACCAAGAGCTTCCAAAAAAGAAGAAGAAGTTATTGCCTTTATGAAAGATTTTGGTAAAAAGTTAAATCTTGAAACTATAGAAGACGAAGTTGGTAACGTTATTATTAGAAAACCAGCAACTTCTGGAATGGAAGATCGTGTAGCAATTGTCATGCAATCGCATTTAGATATGGTTCACCAAAAAAATTCGGATACTAATTTTGATTTCGCCACTCAAGGCATCGAAATGTATGTAGATGGAGATTGGGTTCGTGCAAAAGGAACAACCCTTGGAGCCGATAACGGTTTAGGTGTTGCAACTATTATGGCTATTTTAGAAAGTACAGATATTCCTCATCCTGCTATCGAGGCTTTGTTTACTATAGATGAAGAAACAGGAATGACAGGAGCTATGGGTTTAAAGGGAGGTTTGCTTCATGGTGAGATTCTATTAAACTTAGATACCGAGGAAGATGATGAAATAGGTGTTGGTTGTGCAGGAGGTATTGATGTGACTGCTACAAGAACTTATGAAGAAGAAGAAACTCCTGAGTTTAAAACTGGATTTACTATAACCGTAAAAGGGTTACAAGGTGGACATTCTGGAATGCAAATTCATGAAGGTTTAGCAAATTCCAATAAAATATTGAATCGTTTGCTGTTTGATGGGTTTGAAAATTTCGGATTACGTATTTCTGAAATTGATGGAGGTAGTTTAAGAAATGCCATTCCTAGAGAAAGTAAAGCGATTGTTGCTATTGATTCCATTCATGAAGAAGCCTTTATCGCTGAAATGACTGATAATGCTAATGAGATAAAAGCAGAATTTAAAACTAAGGAGCCAGATATGGAAATCCTAGTTACTAAAACTGAGACTCCAAAAAATATTATGGACTTAGGGGTTCAAGAAGGTTTAACAAGAGCTTTGTATGCTGCCTTAAATGGTGTGTATAGAATGAGTGCAGATATTCCAGATTTAGTGGAAACTTCTAATAACATTGCAAGAGTAATTGTTAAAGATGGTGCTATTAAAATTGGTTGTTTAACACGTTCTTCAGTAGAAAGTTCTAAATGGGATTTAGCCAACATGCTACGTGCTACGTTTGAATTAACTGGTTGCGAAGTAGAATTATCTGGAGATTATCCTGGCTGGGAGCCAAATATGGATTCGGCTATCTTAAAAGTTTTAGATGGTTTATATGAAAAAATGAATGGACAAAAAGCACATGTTGCGGCTTGTCATGCTGGATTAGAATGTGGTATTCTTGGACAAAATTATCCAGACATGGATATGATTAGTTTTGGTCCAAATATTAAAGGAGCGCATTCTCCTGACGAAAGAGCTCAAATATCTTCAGCTCAAAAATATTGGAAGTTTGTTTTAGAGATTTTGAAACAGATTCCTAAGAAGTAAATATGATATTTAGAAGTATAAAAAAAGCAGCTCATTGAGCTGCTTTTTTATTTTATATTTTAAAGGATGTTATTCAACTAATCCCATAATTTCTAAATCGAAAACTAAATTACTGTTTGGTGGAATTGGTCCCATACCATTTGCTCCGTAACCTAAATAACTAGGAATAAAAACACGTGCTTTATCTCCTACATTCATGTTAAGCATCGCTTCTCTAAATCCAGGAACAAGACTTGCAGTTTCGTTGTAAATCATTGGGAATGGCTTATAACCACCTTGTGTGTCACGTTGTTCGTTATAAACATTGTTTTCTTTAGCAACATCTGCCCAAGAAGTATCAAATAAACTACCATCTTCAAAGAAACCTGCATAATTTACTAAAACACTTTGAGATGCATTTGGTTTTACAGCCCCTTCATCTTGTTTTGTAAAGATCATTACTACTCCTGTGTCTAAAATTTTAACAGTACCAGCTAAATCCGCATTTTTAGTTACAAAAGTTTCAGCAGCAACTTTAGCGCTTTCTTTAATCTTTTGGTTTTCATCTTCCTTTAATTGTTTTTGTCTTTCTTCAATTTTAGGTAAATCTTCCGTGTAAACTTTTACAGCATCAAAAGCTTCCGCATCTGCACCTACTCTTATAATATTAATAGCTTCTACAACTACAGGTTCTACAGGTTTGTTATTACCTGGACTTACTGCTACATTCGAAATGCTATCTTGTACATCTATTCCTATTACTAATTCCCCAAAAACAGAATGTCTGTTATCTAAGTTTGGTGTTGGAGCTTCTGTTATAAAAAACTGACTTCCATTAGTTCCTGGACCAGAATTGGCCATAGATAAAACGCCTGGCTTGTCATGTTTCAATGCTGGATGAAATTCATCTGAAAATTTATATCCAGGACTTCCTGCACCTGTTCCAGTAGGATCTCCACCTTGAATCATAAATTTATCAATAACTCTGTGGAACGTTGTTCCATCATAATATTTTTTTCCTTTTAAAGAATCTGGAAGATTTGGATGAGTTCCTTCAACTAAAGCTATAAAATTTGCCACAGTAACAGGAACCTCTTTATAATCTAATTTTGCGACCATAATACCTTTGTTGGTTACAAATTCAGCATAGATTCCGTCTTCTAAATCCGGGTATTTTTGCTCTTCACAAGATGAGACACTTACTAAAAGTGCCAGAAGTAATATTTTCATAGTATGTTTTAAAATGTTCATTGTTATAAATTTTTTCGGTTGTAAAAATAGTGTTTATTTGAAATTATATTGAGGTTAATTATCTATGATTGAATTTATGGAGACTTCGCATTTTAAAGGCACATTTAAGCCAATTCTATTTTCATCTCCATAATAACCAAATGCTTTTTGTGAAGGAAACATGAAGGTAACCGTTTCGCCAGTTTTCATAAGTTTTAATCCTTCCCTTAACCCAGAAAATAGCTCTTGTTTATCCATGACATAATTTTGGGTTTTTATGTCTTCTTTGGTATATATAACGTCGTCGTTTAAAGTTTTTATATTATAATTAAAATTTACAATGTCTCCAAAATCAGGAGATATCAGGCTGTCTGCTTGTTTTATATTGTAAAAATAATAAAAACCATTTTCTGAAGCAATGTATTCTTCTTCAGGATTTTCGGACATGATTTTCTTGATATAAGCTTGTTCTTTTTCATTTAATTTAATGTTTCTTGCAACAGACGCATCAATAAAAGAACCAGATTTTGAAGATATAGGTCTTCTGGCTTCGGGCGATTTACAAGCTACTAGAAGCAGAGAACATGCTAATATGATAACTATTCTACTCATTGTTTAGGGCATTTTTATAGCTTGGTAATATACTAATAAAATTTTCAACAGTTGATTTTAAATCTAAATCGCTTTTTCCTCCAGCGGCATTGGTATGTCCACCACCTTCAAAATGAGCTCTGGAAAATTCGTTTACAGAAAAATTCCCTTTAGAACGTAACGATATTTTTATGATGTTATTTTGTGAATCTTCTATAAAAATAGCCGCAAAAATAATGTTTTTTAGAGAAAGCGCATAATTAACAAATCCCTCAGTATCGCCTTTTCTATAGTTGAATTGGTTTAATTCGTCTTGAGATAAGGTTATAAATGCCGTTCTATATTCTGGTAAAACCTTTAAATTACTTAAAGCTCTACCTAAAAGTTGCATGCGTTCATAACTGCTATTATCAAAAATCTGATTGTGAATATCGGAATGACTGGCACCTTTTTCTATTAATTCACCTACTACCTGATGTGTTTTAGTAGTGGTAGAAGGGAATCTGAACGAACCAGTATCTGTAACAATTCCAGCATATAAACAACTTGCTATGTCCTCATCTATTTGGTTTTTATCTCCAAGCATGTCAATGAAATTAAAAACCATTTCGCAAGTAGAACTCATGCTAACATCCGAATACATATAGGTTGCATAGTCGCCCGGTTGTTGATGATGATCAATCATGATTTTAAGCGCTTTACTAGAAGTTAAAGGAGCTTCCATATCGCCAATGCGATGTAACGAATTAAAATCTAATGTAAAAATAAGATCTGCTTTTAAAATGAAGTCATCGGATTTTTCTCTTTGAGAATCATATTTTAAAATATCAGCTTCTCCAGGCATCCATTTTAAAAATTCTGGATAATCATTTGGAGCAATAACAGTTGCTTTATGGTTGTTCTTTATAAGATAATGATACAAACCTAAGGTAGATCCAATAGCATCACCATCAGGGTTTTTATGAGGAACAATAACAATTTGCTTAGGGGTTTGTAATAGTTGTTTTACTTTGAGAATGTCGTCTTTGGTCATAGGCAACGAAGATACAATTTTTTAATAATGAAAATTATGATTTTATTGAAGAAATACACTACTTTTGCACAAAATTACAAAAGCATAATATATTCATTTTGTTGTCTATGTTTCAATTGTAATTTCATGAAGACCTATTTATCAAAATAAAAATTTACAGAATAAAATTAAAAAAAAATTAGATGGCAACTAACAGAACATTTACAATGCTTAAGCCTGATTCAGTTGAAAAAGGATACATTGGCGCAATTTTAGAGAAAATCAATGCTTCAGGTTTTAGAATCGTAGCAGTGAAATTAACACAAATGACAAAAGGGGATGCTGAGGCTTTTTATGCAGTTCACAGCGAAAGACCTTTTTATGGAGAATTGGTAGAATATATGACTCGTGGTCCTATTTTAGCTGCTATTTTAGAAAAAGAAAATGCCGTTGAAGATTTTAGAACTTTAATTGGTGCTACAAATCCTGCAGATGCTGCCGAAGGAACAATAAGAAAATTATATGCAGCTTCTATTGGAGAAAATGCAGTTCACGGAAGTGATAGCGATGAAAATGCAGCTATTGAAAGCGCTTTTCATTTTTCTGGGAGAGAGATGTTTTAGTTAAAACAATCTAAACACATAATAATCAAGCCTGAAAATTTACTTTTTCAGGCTTTTTTATTTTAAATTCGCCCAACTTAAAAATTTACGAATGAAAAAATCTGTCATCCTTTTGGTTGGATTTGTGTTACTTGGCTCTATGGCTTTTTCACAAAACATGCAAAATGCAATCAAAAAATTGGAATCGCAAACAAATGCTAAGGTTACTGTTAGCTTAAATGGGGTTGCCGAATTTATTAAGTTTCCAATAGCAAATCCTCTCTCATTAGAAGGTTTGACCATTCAGAATAAAGTAAAATCGTTTTTAACTGCAAATAAAGATCTATTTCCTTTTCAAACCATTGAGAGTGCTTTTAGTTTCGAACCTGTAAAGGTTGATAATTATGGGTTTAAGCATCTAGTCTTAAATCAGAAGAAAAATAATGTTCTAGTTTTTGATGGACAATTACGCTTCCATTTTAATGCAGACAACAAGCTAACGGCAATAAATGGTAATTATATTCCAAATATTAAAAATAACACAAGCCCATCTATTACTGAAGCTCAAGCAAGTAATATTGCAATTGATACGGTAAATAAACAAGATAAAAATAATTCTGGAGTTGCTTTATTTGCTTTTGATACCAACTTATATCTTTTTCAAAAAGGATTAATTGATAACTCTTTTGGAGGCACATACTTGGTTTACGAAGTTGAGGTTAGAAATGATGCAGATGTTAGAGAATATGTGTTTGTTAACGCTCATTCCGGAGAAATTACAGAGCAATTTACAGGAATGGCTCATGCTTTAGATCGAGTTGTGTATGAAAATAATACAAGCAATGTTGTTTGGGAAGAAGGGGATACATTTCCAGGAACTTTAAGTATTTGGCAGCAAAATGAAGTTATGGCATCGGAGCATGTATATAACTTTTTTAATAATGCATTTGGATATACAAGTTATAATGGTGCAGATGCACGAATGAGAACCATTAATAATAATCCGAACATCAATTGTCCTAACGCCAACTGGAATGGGGTTACCGCAAATTATTGCAATGGAACTGCTTCAGACGATGTAATTGCTCACGAATGGGGACATGCCTATACCGAATATACAAGTGGTTTAATTTATGCCTACCAATCTGGAGCAATGAATGAATCATTCTCAGATATTTGGGGAGAAACCGTAGATTTATTTAATAATTACGAAGATGCAGACGATGACCAATCCTTAAGAACAGGATGTGGGAGTTCAGACAGATGGAAAATGGGAGAAGATGCTTCTGCTTTTGGTGGAGCTATTAGAGATTTGTGGAATCCTAATTGCAATGGTGACCCAGGAAAATTAACCGATGGTCAATTTAGTTGTGGTACTGGAGATAGTGGAGGAGTTCATTCAAATTCTGGAATTCCTAATCATGCTTACGCTCTTTTAGTCGATGGCGGTACTTATAATGGACAAACCATTAATGGAATTGGTTTTACTAAAGCAGCTCACATTTTTTGGAGAGCTCAGAGTGAATACTTAACAGCTACTAGTGATTTTTATTCTTTAGCCGATGCGTTAGAAGCTTCGTGTACAGATTTATTAGGAATTGATCTTGAAGGTTTAAGTACCTCTGCGGCAATTGGCCTTTCTGGTGAGATTATTACTGCTGCAGACTATGACGAGCTTCATAAGGTGTTATTAGCCGTAGAACTTCGTACGGATGATTCTTGTGGATATGTGCCAATTCTATCGGCTACTGCAGATCCTTGTGAATCGGCTTCATTAGCGCCAATATTTTTAGAAGATTGGGAATCTGGACTTAACAATTGGACTGTGTCTCAAATAGCATCAAATCCAGGGTCTTGGGAAGCAAGAGATTGGGCTATTAATACTAATTTACCGGACGGAAGAACAGGTCAGGCTATTTTTGGAATAGATCCAATAAACGGAAACTGTACAACATCTTTACAAAACGGGATTCTTAGATTAGAGAGTCCTGTGATAAATATTCCAGACCAACAAACTGGAACTTTTGAAATGACTTTTATGCATTATATTTCTACAGAAGATAGTTGGGACGGATCGAATATTAAATATAGCTTGGATGGAAATGCGTGGACAATAATTCCTGCAAGTGCCTTTACCGAAAATGGTTATAATGGAGTTCTTAATACGAGTGGAAATGATAATCCAATGGCGGGTGAACTAGCATTTACTGGTTCTGATGGAGGTTCGTCTTCTGGAAGTTGGGGAAGAAGCTTTATCAATTTATCATCTATAGGTGTTATTGCAAATTCAACCATTCAATTTAGAATGGAAATGGGGACCGATGGCTGTAATGGTAGAGAAGGCTGGTATATAGATGATATTTCTGTTTATAATTGCGAAATGAGTCTTTCTATTGCAGATGTTGAAAGTTTACAAAATTCAATAAAAGTGTATCCTAATCCTTCAAATGGAACATTTACTCTTAACAATTTAAATAATATCGAATTGGTTAAAGCTGAGATTTTTGATATTAACGGTAGATTAATTAAAACTATTGATCTTACAAATGGTCAAAATCTTCAGATAATAAATATAACAAATGTAACCTCTGGACTTTATTTTATGAATGTTCATTCTAAAAATGCCACACAAGTTATCAAGCTTATCAAGCAATAAAAGCGAGAAGTAATAATATTAAAAAAGCCTTGTAAAAATAATTACAAGGCTTTTTTATGGCTTATTGTTAACCTGTTTTTAGCGTAAAACCAGTTTTTTTATCACTTCTTTCCCAAGAGATTCATTTAGCATAGAGATAATTTTTTCTTTTCCATAACTCAGCTCTTCCCTTAAAACACTTGAGCTTAATTGCACATAAAGCGTGTTGTTTTTTAATTGAATGGCAGTGGTGTAATTGTTTACGCCATTTCCCATCATGTCTCTCCAAGTGTCTTGAACGTTCACGACATCCAATCCGTATTCTAGTTTGTTGGTTTCAACAAATTCTTTTAAGGCATCTGAAATGCTAATATGTTCGTTATTTCTTTTGGCCATATTTATTTCCCACGAAAGTGGGAATCTTATTTATTAATATCTATAGGAATAAATTTCTTGTATAAAAATACAACTTTATTCTTGTTTATTACTTTAAGCTCTTCTCCAGTTGCTAACAAAATAGTTTCTTTCCAACTGTCAAAAGGGGTTTTATAATATAAGTTTAAACTGTCGTTTTCAACCTTAATTGTGAATTGTTCCGAGTCCTTCGAAGTTTCATAAGTACCGTCAAATCGAGGTTTTAATTTCACCCTGAAACCTGTTAGACTATCTGAGACCTCTATATAATCTACAGTATCGTTATAAGTATAGTTCTTTTTTGAGCCATCTGGAAGTTGTACTTCTTTAATTTCCCAATAACCTAGAAGGTGTTCTATATTTTTTTCTGGATTTTTAGAACAACTGCCAAACAGCAGAATTGTAAGGATTAAGAAGAGGTATTTTGAGTTCATATTTATATGATTTTTACGGTTGATAGTTTAAATATTAAGAAAACAGCAAACGTCATTTTTTTTAGTCTATTTTCTATACTCTTTAATCTATTTTCTTTTTTAAATTAAAGTTTAAAGATTTCATAAGATTGATGCACTTGTTTTACAGCCTTCTCTGTTCTCTCAGCATGTGTGTCGCTAATAAACAACTGCCCAAAATTTTCGTCATCAACTAATTTTATAATTTGCGACACTCTGTTTTCATCAAGCTTATCGAAAATATCGTCTAATAATAAAATAGGGTTTACACCGCTTTGTTCTTTAATAAAATCGAACTGAGCCAATTTTAAAGCAATTAAAAAGGACTTCTGCTGCCCTTGACTACCAAATTTCTTTATGGGATGATTTTCTATTTCAAAAATCAAATCGTCTTTATGCGTGCCAACACTTGTATATTGTATGGCCTTATCTTTATTGATAGCTTTCTTTAAAAGCGTTTCTAAAGTTTCATTTTGCAAATCGCTACTGTAAATTAAATTAACAATTTCGCTTCCATTACTAATTACTTTGTAACGCTCCTTGAATATAGGTGTAAACGTTTCTAAAAAGGCTTGTCTTTTTTCAAAAATGATACTTCCGTAACCGTCAAGTTGTTTATTATAAATATCTAAAGTGTCGGCATTAAAAGTATTGTTTAAAGCAAAATACTTTAGTAGCGAATTTCGCTGAACAAGCACTTTATTATAATTAATTAAGGTATTTAAGTAAGGTTTGTCGCTTTGAGAGATCACACTATCAATAAATTTTCGTCTTGTAGTGCTCCCTTCAATAATTAAATCTCCGTCCGCTGGCGAAATAATAACAAGAGGTAAAAAGCCAATATGGTCGCTAAATCTATCGTAAATTTTAGCATTGCGTTTTATCACTTTTTTCTGACCTTTTTTTAAACTAACAACAATTTTTTCGAGGTTATTTTCCTTTTCATAATCACCATTAATAACAAAATAACTTTCGTCATGTCTAATGTTTTGGGAGGCTATCGGATTAAAATAGCTTTTTCCAAAGGACAAATGATAGATAGCATCGAGCACATTGGTTTTTCCAACGCCATTGTTTCCTACAAAACAATTTATCTTGTTATTGAACTCAAAAGAGCGACTTTCAAAATTTTTATAGTTTAGTAAGGAAAGTGATTTTAAAATCATAAAAAAGTTACTTAAATATCGTTTTAAAATTATAAAATAATAAGTTGTGCAAATTATTGAAAAATAACAAATAAATAGGCTTTTATATATGAAGAAAAATCATATTTTTGCCACGCATTAATTTGAAAAATATGGCAACTTACAAGAAAAGAGGATACAAACCAGCAACGAAAGAGGAAAAGGAACATGATTCTGAAGAAAACTCAACAACTGCTGAGGTTTTTAATACATTAGATGAATCTGCTTCAAAAACTGAAGACTGGGTTATTGCTAACCAAAAATACATTTTTGTTATTATAGGTATAGTAGCAGCTGTAGTGTTAGGTTACTTAGGTTTTAATGAATTTGTTGCAAAACCAAAACAAAGCGAAGCTATGAACGAAATGTTCCAAGCTCAAAAATATTTTAACCAAGCAGTAACTGGAACTGAAAAAGATTCACTTTATACTTTAGCTCTTAATGGAGGTGAAGGTAAATTAGGAATGTTAGATATAACTTCTGAGTATAGCGGAACTCCTGCAGCTAATTTAGCAAACTATTATGCTGGAATGGCTTACTTGAATTTAAAAGATTACAAAAACGCAGTTACTTATTTAAGTGATTTTTCTAGCGACGATCTAATTTTGGCTCCTATGGCTAAAGGTAGTATTGGTGATGCGTTTGTGCAATTAAATCAAACTGAAGATGCTTTAGGTTATTACGAACAAGCTTCCAAATTAAGAAAGAACGATTTCACTACACCATTATATTTATATAAAGCGGGTATTGTTGCAATTGAATTAGGTAAAGCAGACAAAGCACTTACTTATTTTAACGATATTAAAGAAAACTACGCATCTTCTTCAGAAGCATCAAATATTGATGTATTTATTGGTGAAGCACAAGCGTTAGCTAATAAATAACATCTCCGAGTTTTCGGAAAGCAAAGATGGCTACAGAAAATAAAAATTTATCAGATTACGATAAAGCTACAATCCCAAGCGCGAAAAATTTTCGGTTTGGGATTGTTGTTTCAGAATGGAATGATACCATTACAGAAGGTTTGTTTAATGGTGCATATAGCGCATTAATAGATAATGACGTCGCTAAAGAAAACATCATCCGTTGGGATGTGCCAGGCAGTTACGAACTTATTTTTGGTTGCAAAAAAATGCAACAAAAGGGAGTGGATGCTGTAATAGCCATAGGAAGTGTCATTCAAGGGGAAACCAAGCATTTCGATTTTGTATGTGAAGCCGTATCTCAAGGTGTTAAAGATCTAAACATTCTACATGATGTTCCTGTAATATTTTGTTTACTCACAGATAATAACTTGCAACAAGCCATCGATCGTTCTGGTGGAAAGCATGGAAATAAAGGAACCGAAGCCGCTATTGCTGCCATTAAAATGGCGTTTTTGAATAAGCAATAAGTTATAAATTCCCTGCCTGTCAATAGGGAGGCAAAAACCAAATTCTACAAACTACTATTTTGAAGAATTAGCCTAAGCTGTAATTATGCTTTAGAATGTTAACAATTTTTGGCATTTCAAAGCCTGTTTTTCTTTGATTTTTAAGTATTTTTGAAAGATATCAAAGGATTATAATCGTGGCAATATTCAAAAAGAATAGACAGTTTAATATCAAGCCGAAGTTTCAAAATGAAACGGATGACAGTTTAGAGCAAGATCTTCAGTCAAAATGGCAAGATTTAAAGCAATCAAAAACGCGACAAAGTAGCATTTTAACTTCACCATTGTATATGGTCTTGTTTTTGATAGCTCTTATAGTATTGTGGTATTTTTTAAGTGGTTATGAATAAGTATGGGGATTTTTAAAACAAGAAAGAACAAAACGTATAGTTACACACCTAGACATTATCAAGGTGAAGGCAATCCGTATGAAATAAAACATAAATTCGACGATTTTAGAACAACCGTTGGAAGTAATAAAGGTTTAAAAAGGAAGTTGGTTTCTGCACTCAACGACTATAAAAATAATCAAGATCAAAAGGCGAATAAAAGGGTTTTGATCATTTTAGCCATTTTAATATTAATCTTCTTGATTTTTATTGAATTCGATTTATCCATTTTCTTTTAAAAGAGCACATGTCAGATATCATTCAGTTATTACCAGATCATGTTGCTAACCAGATTGCTGCAGGAGAAGTTGTACAACGTCCAGCTTCTGTGGTTAAGGAATTGATGGAGAATGCTATCGATGCGCATGCCACTACTATAAAACTTTTAATTAAGGATGCAGGAAAAACCTTAGTTCAGGTTATCGATAATGGCTCTGGAATGAGTGTTACAGATGCTAGATTAAGTTTTGAGCGTCATGCCACTTCAAAAATTAGGACTGCCGAAGATTTATTTCAACTACACACCAAAGGATTTCGTGGAGAAGCTTTAGCTAGTATTGCCGCTATTGCTCATGTGGAATTAAAAACCAAACAGGAGCAAGATGAGGTTGGAACCGAATTAATTATAGAAGGAAGTCAAGTGGTTTCTCAAAATGTGGTGGTGACTCCAAAAGGAAGTTCCATTGCTGTTAAAAACCTGTTTTTTAATATTCCTGCCAGGCGTAATTTTTTAAAATCGAATCAAGTAGAAACCCGTCATATTATTGACGAATTTCATAGAGTTGCCTTAGCACATCCAAATATTCAATTTGTAATGTACCATAATGGAAGTGAGGTTTTTAATCTTCCGGAAAGCAATTACAGACAAAGAATTGTAAATATTTTTGGTGCTAAAACCAATGAAAAACTGGTTCCTGTCAATGAAGAAACCGAAGTTCTTGAAATTTCCGGTTTTGTTGGAAAACCAGAATACGCTAAGAAAACCAGAGGGGAACAATTCTTTTTTGTCAACGATAGATTTATAAAAAGTGCCTATTTAAATCATGCTATTGCATCTGCTTTCGATGGCCTTTTAAAAGATAATACACATGCAAGTTATTTTCTAAATCTAAAGGTAAATCCTCAAACCATAGATATCAATATTCATCCAACTAAAACAGAAATTAAGTTTGATGATGAACATACGCTTTATGCTATTTTAAGAGCCTCGGTAAAACATAGTTTGGGGCAGTTTAATATTGCGCCTGTTTTGGATTTTGAGAGAGATTCTAATTTAGATACACCATATAATTACAAGGATATTCACAGTCCAGGTGTTCCAAAAGTTGAAGTAGATAGAAGTTATAATCCATTTCAAGAAAAACAGTTTTCTGGAAGACAAACTACCGCATTTAAAAAACAAACGCCAACAAATTGGGATAGTTTGTATGTAGGTTTGGAGTCTAAAGGCACACAAACACAACAAGATTTTAGTAGCATTCAATTTGAAAGTGACCCACAAACAGGATCTATCTTCAATGATCAGACTCAGGTTGAAACCAAACAAACCACATTTCAAATTCAGAATAAATATATAATTAGCACCATTAAATCTGGGATGTTGGTCATCGATCAAAATAGAGCTCATCAAAGAGTTTTATACGAAGATTTCCTGAAGAATATGACCATTAAGGAAAGTATGAGTCAGCAACTTCTCTTTCCTGTGCAACTTCATTTTACACCTCAAGAAATTGAAATTTTAAAACAAGTTAAAGAAGATTTAGAACATACTGGTTTTTTGTTTTCAAGTTTCACTAAGGATGGCATTGAAATTTCAGGAGTTCCAATTCATGTTCCTGGAAGCGAAGCATCAGTCATTTTAGAACAATTAATAAACGATATTGAAAACGAAGTACCAGACAGTAATTTTAGTCCTACAGATTTGTTGGCAAAATCCATGGCTAAAAGTTTGGCAGTGAAAACAGGACAAAGCCTTACAGTTATGGAACAAGAACATTTGGTCAACAGCTTGTTTGGTTGTAAAGAACCAAATATGTCGCCTACAAATAAATCGACTTTCATTACGTTAAGTATAGACGAGTTAGATAAAAAATTTATATAAGTATTAAGCCTTATGATGAATAATATTACAGATACCGTAAAACATTTAATTATTATAAACGTCGTCATGTTTATAGGGACTCTAGCCATTGGGGGTTTAGCCTTTGGAGAGAATACCTTATTCTACGATTGGTTTGCTTTACATTTTCCAAAGAATCCTGCCTTTCAACCTTGGCAAATAATTACACACATGTTTATGCATGGTGGATTTATGCATATTCTATTTAATATGTTTGCGCTTTGGATGTTTGGAACTGCAGTAGAACGTCAATTGGGAGCGAAAAAATTTCTATTTATTTATATTTCCGCAGGACTTGGTGCTGTTTTATTCCAATTAGGCTTTTATTATTTTAATTTCTTACCTGGTTATAACGAATTGATTAATTCTGGTTTATCAAATGAAATGGTAGTTGAGATGCTAAACACCGGTCAGACTACGGCTAATGTAAACGATACTCAATTGGGTATTTTACAGAACCTATTTCAAATCTTTCACGCTTCTATGGTTGGTGCTTCGGGTTGCATTATGGGAATTTTAGCTGCTTTTGGTATGATGAATCCAGACGCCAAATTGATGCTAATCTTTTTACCAGTTCCTATTAAAGCCAAGTATTTTATTCCGGGAATTATTCTTCTTGATGTTATTTCAGCTATAACAGGACAATCATTTTTTAGCCCTAGTAATACAGCTTATATGGCTCACATTGGTGGCGCTTTAACAGGTTTCATCATCATGTGGTATTGGAAGAAGACACAGTTTAATAAAAATCGTTGGAATTAGAAATGACAACACTTAACAAAGACATACAAGACAAGCTTGAAAACTTAAACGTATTCGAAAAAATAATAGGTATTAACCTAATTATCTTTTTTATCGGGTTATTTATTAAAGTTGTCTTTACCATAAATTCTAGTTTAAGTTGGCTTGAACTACCGAGTAACGCTTTAGATTTTATTTTGAAACCTTGGAGTCTAATTACCTATGGATTTGTGCATTACGATTTCTGGCACATTCTCTTTAACATGTTATGGCTTTACTTTATTGGTCGGATGTTTATGAATCTGTTTTCAGTAAAACTAGGTTTGAATGTGTATTTTCTAGGAATTATTTCAGGAGGTTTGTTGTTTCTATTAGGTTACAATGTTTTTCCAGTGATTTTTGAAGGCAGTAGTCGCCTTGTTGGGGCATCTGCGGGAGTTAGAGCTCTCTTGATTTTTCTATGTGCTTACATGCCAAATACTGAAGTTAGATTTTTTACTTTCAATTTAAAACTTTGGTATCTTGGTGTTGGGATTGTAGTTATTGATGCCTTAGGCCTTTTCGGATTAAATGCCGGAGGAAATTTGGCTCATATTGGAGGTGCTTTGTTAGGCTATTTTTATGCTGTTCAATTAAAAAAAGGAACAGATATCGGTAAAGGTTTTGAGAAACTAATGGATTGGTTTTTAAATTTGTTTAAAAAATCTAATAAATCGCCATTAAAAACCGTTTATAGAAAGAAATCTCAAAAGGTTGCCGGTTATTCTAAAGATGAATTTAACGAGTTTAACAATCAGAAAAAGATTGATATTATTTTAGACAAAATTAGTAAAAGTGGTTATGATAGTTTAACCAAAGAAGAGAAAGAGTTTTTATTTAAAGCAGGTAAATAAGAGAATAAATATATATGAAAAACCTAAAGCATATAGATAAATTAATTTATATAGTTAATGCTTTAGTGGCAACCATGCTTTTGCTTTCGTATGTACTTCCTTATTTTCCGCCAAAAACCTTCGCATTGCTTTCCGTTTTAAGTTTAGGAGTTCCTTTCTTAATTTTAATCAATGTGGTTTTCTTTATTTATTGGTTGATAAAACTTAAAAAGCAACTCATAATGTCTTTTGTGGTTTTAACCATTGGGTATTTTACTTTAGGTTCCTTTTATAAGTTTTCTTCTTCAGATTTGGAACCTGAAAAAACAGATCTTTCTGTAATGAATTACAACGTTCGATTGTTTAATTTATACGAATGGATTCCAGAAAAAGGTGTTGAAAATAAGATGGTAGATTTTATAAAATCAAAATCTCCAGATGTTATTAGTATGCAGGAATATCATCCACATAAAAATATCGATTTGTCATTTTTTAAATACAAGTTTGAAAAGCTTTCGGGGAAAAAAGTAAAATACGGACAGGCTATTTTTTCACAATATCCAATTATAAACTCGGGTTCTGTTGAGTTTCCTAATACGTCTAATAATGCCATTTTTGCAGATATTGTTAAGGGTAAGGACACACTTCGTATTTACAATGTTCATTTACAATCCCTTCGTATTGATGCCAATGTTGAAAAGCTAAAACAAGAAGATTCCGAATGGATTTTAAAGCGCGTGGAACAAACGTTTAAAATGCAACAGGAGCAAACTGAAATATTCTTGAAACATAAAGCAAGTAGTCCTTATAAAATGATTATTTGTGGCGATTTTAATAATTCAGCATTTTCCTATGTTTATAAAGAGGTTAAAGGCGAATTAAAAGATGCTTTTAAAATGGCAGGAAATGGTTTTGGACGCACGTACGACTTTAAATTTTTCCCAATTAGAATAGATTTTATCTTAGCTGAAAGTTCATTTGAATTCACAGATTTTAAGGCGTTTGATAATAAATATTCAGATCATTTTCCCATTTTAGCAACCTTCAAACTTCATCCATAACAAAACAAATGAATTGGATCTTATTAATTATTGCTGGTTTATTTGAAGTGGCTTTCGCGGCCTGTTTAGGAAAAGCAAAAGAATCTACTGGCACTGAAATGACTTATTGGTACGCAGGCTTTTTAATTTGTCTAGCTATAAGTATGTATCTGCTTGTTAAAGTAACTCAAGAATTACCAATTGGAACAGCTTATGCTGTTTGGACGGGAATTGGCGCTGTGGGAACCGTACTTGTGGGTATTTTTGTTTTTAAAGAACCAGCTAGTTTTTGGAGAGTCTTCTTTTTAGTTACTTTAATTGCTTCCATTGTTGGTTTGAAATTCGTTTCAAATTAATTACATCATCATACAATCTACACTATCGGCCAAGATATGTATAACCAAACCTAAACCTATCAATCTGGTTTTCTTTGGAAATAATAAAAGTACATAAACTGCTATAGCGTAATAGGTGTGTAGTGGATGAAAATTGATACTACATCTATTTGGAGCGAACATGGGATTGGCCAAAAGATGATCTAAATCTATGAACATCCCACAAAGCATGATTAAATAGGCCTTGATCCAATGTTTTTTAAAGAAAAGTAGGGCCACAACCAAAGGCAATAAAAAGTGAATGCCATAATGTACTACAGGTTGTATCATGAAATGTGTTTGTATTGACTTTCTAAATAATTCAAAGCATTTGTACCTTCATTAAACAAGACATCCAGAATGCTTAAATTAGGAATGAAACCATGCTTGTCGTTGAATACTTGGGTGTAAGTATCAAAATTATATGAAATTTGTTTTCTAGCATTTACTAGAAACCGGTAATCTGATTTATCTTCTAAAGTCTTTTGATAAATTTCGGTTTTAGAACTCTTTAAATCCAGTTGCAAGCAATCGAAAACAGTGTTCATACACTTTAAATTGAAATCTAAAAGATAGTCTGCTTTCTCTGTAAATAAATGGCGTAGTTCATCTTCATAATATTCAAAAAAAGGGGAGGTTTTATATGCGGATTCTAAAGATTTCCAATGAATGGCTTGCCAGTTTTCAACATTAGAAATCTTAAGATCACGATATTTTTGTCTGTCTTTTTGCGAATGAATTACAGGAACACTTAATTGCAAGATGCCGTTTGCGGCATAGATATAAGTTCTATTTCTATAGGTTTGCTTTTGATAATTATCGTCCATTTCAAACGTTACTTCGTTCGCCTGAGCCATTGCAGCAACATGTGCAACGTTGGGGAAGTAGGTTGGATGGATAAGTATGTTCATTTATTGTTGTTTGCTGTTTGTTGTTAAGTTGCTAAAAATTATTCAATTAAACGACAAACAGCTTTACGACTAAACAATTAGCTATTGGCTTTTTTACGTTTTCTCCATTGGCTAAATCCAAACAATCCAGCTATGATAATTAAAAATGGAATGAAGTAAGATGTTGCAGTTCCACTTCCATGAACGGTTGTAAAGAAACGTTCCCAACGAGGTTTTCCAAATCTATCCCAACTCATCCAGATTAATACAGGTTTTCCTACCACGTGATCGAATGGTACAAATCCCCATGACCTAGCATCTTGAGAGTTATGTCGATTGTCTCCCATCATCCAATAGTAATCTTTCTTGAACGTATAGGTGTTTGCAACTTCACCATTTATAAAAATTTGGTTTCCTTTTACTTGTAATGTATTGCCTTCGTACTCTGTAATAGCACGTTTGTATAATGGTAATACTTCTAAATTTAAATCGATAGTTGCTCCAGCTTCAGGAATATAAAGTGGTCCAAAAAAGTCGTTGTTCCAATCGTAATTAGGATCGTGAGGAAACACACTAGCTTCACGTTGTCCTTTTTCACGTTTCAAAGGCTCTATACTTTTTACATTTGGATGGTCTTTAAATTGCTCTAAGCCTTCCTCCGTTATTCCAGGGAAATAACTTATAGAATAATCTTGATTGTATTGCGGTAAGTCTGTTATTCCGTATCTTTTTGTTAATTGCTCATTGTTAAAAGGACCATTTTTAGTTTCAACTTTATAAGAAAATTGAATTTTTGCTCTATCAGGTAATTCATTTTGTTTGCCATTAATAAAGACGTATCCATCACGAACCTCCAAGGTGTCTCCAGGAATACCTACACTACGTTTTACGTAATTGGTTTTTTTGTCTATAGGTTTGTAACGGTTTCTGTCCGTTCCACGCATGGTTAACATGGTATCTACTGGCCAGTTAAATACAACAATGTCATTTCGTTTAATTTTCTGAAAACCAGGAATACGCATGTAAGGTAATGACAGTTTATTTATAAATGCAGTATTTTTTTTCTCTACATTATCGTTGTATAAATAAGATTTCTTATTTAAAAAAGGGATCGTATCATGTACCATAGGTGCCGAAATTGTAGTCATTGGCACACGAGCTCCATAATGAAACTTACTTACAAATAGAAAATCTCCAACCAATAAAGACTTCTCTAAAGAAGAGGTTGGGATGGTGTAAGGTTGAATAAAGTAGGTGTGTACAATTGTAGCTGCTACAATAGCAAAAAGAATCGAGCTTACCCAATCTCCGGCAGAAGTTCTAGGGTGTAAATCTCTGTTTTCTATATGTTTTAAATCTAAGGCGTAGTTAAGATAGTAATTGTAAAAACCTAAAGAGAAAACTGCTAAAATAGTATCTGTAGTCGTGTTTTTTCCAAAACTTCTAGCTGTTTCCACCCAAACCACAGGAAACATAATAAGGTTTACTATAGGTAAGAATAGTAAAATGGTCCACCACCAAGGTCTATTGATGATTTTCATTAAAATAACAGCATTATAAACAGGAACAAAGGCTTCCCAAGCTTGTCTGCCAGCTTTTATATATAATTTCCAAGTTCCTAATCCGTGAATTATTTGAATTACTAATAGGAAAATAAACAATTGCGTTAATGTCATAATAATATCTTTTGTTTTTTATAAGTGCAAAAACACTAAAAAATGTTACTTTTTATTTGGGTGTTAACCAATATTTAACACATCATTCATGGTAAAAACACCTTCTTTACCTAGAATCCATTCGGCAGCAACTATGGCCCCAAGGGCGAAACCTTCTCTGCTGTACGCGGTATGTGTTAAATTTATGGAATCTGTTTTACTTTTATATTCAATGCTATGTGTTCCAGGCACATCATCTATTCGGTTAGCTGTAATTAATATACTTTGTTCTTTTGTATCGTTTAATAACCATTTAGAATAGGCTTGATGTTGAGAAATAATATCTTCAGCCAATGTAATAGCAGTACCACTTGGAGCATCGAGTTTTTGGGTATGATGCGTTTCTTCAATAGAAACTTGATATTGTTTTAATTGGCTCATCATTTTTGCTAAATTTTTGTTTAGCTCAAAAAAAATGTTGACACCCAGACTAAAATTAGAGGCCGTAATAAAAGCTCCTTTATTTTCTTTACAAAGTTTTACGGCATTTTCGTAGTTGTCTAACCATCCGGTAGTTCCTGAAATTACAGGAATCCCTTGTTTTAGACATTTTGCTATATTGAAAAAGGCCGCTTTTGGAACACTAAAATCTATGGCGACATCTACTTGAGACAAATCGTAACCATCCTCATCGTTCGTTTTTATAACTATTTCGTGTCCACGTTGTAAGCCTATTTGTTCAATAGTTTTACCCATTTTCCCATAGCCAAGTAAAGCAATTTTCATCTTAAAATTTGTAATTAAGTGTTAAGCCTAGATCCCCAGTATTATCATATTCATTCATCTGGTAATGTGGTCTTAGTGATAAATTATCATCCACATTAAACTGTGCTAAATGTGCGTCAACATTAGCCCAGACAATATTTAAAGCATAAATACCAATGGTTACTAAAAGAGATATTTCTCTATTTCTTCCAAATTGTTCTTGGGCATCTTGCAAACCGTCTGTAGATATCGTTCCGTAAAATTCATCTGTATCAAAACCTGCTAAACGACTTTTATAGGCATCTCTATAACGATTGTACTGATTATTGTTATCAACATAAAAATAAATACCAGCACCAAGGCCTGCATAAACAACAGGTATTTTCCAATATTCTTTTAGATAGGCATGTCCCAAACCAGGTAATACAGCAGAGTAAAATGCGGCACGAGCAGGAGACAAAGGATCGATAGGAACCTTAGTTACAGAAGCTACCTCAACAACCAACTCTTCAGTTGGAATGTTGTTCTCATTCTTCTTTTCGTCCTTTTTTTTATCGTCTTGAGCTACCATTGATAAACTAAAGGTGAATAAAAAAACGGCTAATATTACAAATTTATTTGGCACTATTTATTAGTTTTAAAATGCGATTAAAATCTTCTTCCGAATGAAAAGGAATACTAATATTACCTTTGCCATTCTTAGAAACTTTAACGTTAATTTTATGTCCAAAGTATTCTGAAAAATCCTTAACACCATTTTTAATATATTTAGGAGTTTCTAGTTTTTCTGGAATACTTACTGTTTTTTCCTTTTGGTATGATTTTACTAAAGCCTCTGTGTCTCTAACCGATAATTTATTAGAGATAATTTTCTCATAAATATCTAGTTGAATTCCTTGGTCTTCAATGGTTATAATTGCTCTCCCATGACCCATGGAAATAAAGCCATCACGCATGCCTGTTTGAATAATAGGATCTAATTTTAATAAACGTAAGTAATTGGCAATGGTTGAGCGTTTTTTTCCAACGCGATCGCTCATTTGCTCTTGCGTTAAATTAATTTCGTCAATTAATCTTTGATATGATAACGCAATTTCAATAGGGTCTAAATCTTGACGTTGAATGTTTTCCACCAAAGCCATTTCCAACGATTCTTGATCGTTTGCAATACGTATGTAAGCAGGAATGGTTGGTAAGCCAATTAATTTTGAAGCTCTAAAACGTCGCTCTCCAGAAACTAATTGAAATTTATTGTAATCTAATTTTCTAACTGTTATAGGTTGAATAACACCCAATTCTTTAATTGAAGAAGCTAATTCTAGTAACGTTTCTTCATTGAAATTGGTTCTTGGTTGAAACGGATTTATTTCAATAGATTCTAAGTCTAATTCAACAATACTGCCAATAACTTTGTCTGCATTTTTATCTTGAACTGATGTTATGTCGTTTGATGGATCTTTTAAAAGAGCCGATAATCCTCTACCTAAAGCTTGTTTTTTTGTTGCCTTCGCCATTTATTAGGAGTTTTTAATAATAAGTTCTTTTGCCAAACTCAAGTAATTGGATGCGCCTTTACTGCTAGCATCATAATTAATAATGTTTTCACCAAAGCTAGGTGCTTCACTTAATCTCACATTTCTTTGAATAATGGTTTGAAAAACCATATCGTTAAAATGTTTTTGGACTTCTTCAACCACTTGATTCGATAATCTTAAACGAGAATCGTACATGGTTAATAATAAACCTTCAATATCTAAAGTTTGATTGTGTATTTTTTGAACACTTTTTATAGTGTTTAATAGTTTTCCTAGACCTTCCAAAGCAAAATATTCACATTGAATAGGAATAATTACAGAATCGGCTGCTGTTAAGGCATTTAATGTTAACAAGCCTAAAGATGGCGCACAATCAATTAAAATAAAATCGTAATCGTCTTTAATTTCCTGTAATGCTTTTTTAAGCATGTACTCACGTTCTTCTTTATCAACTAGCTCAATTTCAATAGCTACTAGGTCAATGTGAGAAGGGATTATATCCAGATTTGGTGTGCTTGTTTTTAATATGGCATCTTTGGCATTTTTAGAATGTTCTAATAATTGGTAGGTTCCAATCTCGATAGTATCTACATCTAGCCCTAACCCTGAAGTAGCATTAGCTTGTGGATCTGCATCTATTAAAAGCACTTTCTTTTCAAGGACGCCAAGAGAAGCTGCTAAATTTATAGAAGTTGTTGTTTTTCCAACGCCACCTTTCTGATTAGCAATTGCTATTATTTTACCCATTAATGATTTGGTTTTAGTATCGGTAAAAATACAATTATTTACGAGTTTAAAAAACGGAATTTGTTAACAAAAAGAGCCGCTATTTAAACTAGCTCCTAAAAGTTGATTGTTTTTAAAGGAAAATTAAAAAATGTATGAAACTTTCAGTTGGAAACCCGATACAGTATAATTATTGCTTATACTTCTTAAGTTCGCTAAAGCTATTAATCCGAAATCAAGTTTAGGTAGATACATTACATTAAAATCTAACTTTTGCTTTCCAAATTTTATGTAGGTTCCTGCATTTAAGTTGTATGCCAACTCGTTGGTTGTATCAAAGTTATATACAGTAGAACCATAAATATTACTTTGTTTTGTTACTGAAGACATAGAATTAAATAAAAAACCACCGTTAAAGCCAAAATAAGGGCGAAAGGTCTTACTAATATTATTAAATGAATATCGAACACCTAACATAGTTAAAACATAAGAGGTTTTGGTGTTTAAGAAAATGTCGTTGCTAGATGAATTAAATTCCTGAGGAAAAGAATAATCAACCATAGCAATAAAACCCAAGCTACCGTTTAACATATTGTTATTAAAATATACTTGTGCACCAATTACTGGCGTTCCAAAACTATTAGAAACACCTGGAGATAAATCGTTGAAATCTGTGTTTAATAGGTTGTAACCTACATTTACTGCAAACTCAACAAATTCTTTAGGGTTATTTGCCTGAGTGATAACATTTGTAGCAAATTGGGTATCTTCGCTTAAATCACAAGAGTTATAAGTCTCTATAATGGCTATTAAATTACTTAAAGTAATGGAATCGTGTTTGTTATATCCTTCTTCTTGTGCGGCTTGGCATTTATTAATGTATATGGTTAGCGTACCATAATTAAATGTATTTAAAGTAACATCATTTACTACTTTCTTTTCTATTTCTCTAAACCCATATGCCTCGTTGTCGAGAAAAAAGTGATCCCCACTTCTATAAAGAGACAAAGAACCTAGAATAAGCTCTTCGAATAAGTAGACATTTTTATTGTATTGCTTAGTAACATAATGGCTATTGTCTTCTTGAGCATTAAGGATATCTGAAATATTGATTTTGGTTTTTTTATCAGAATTAGTTGTAACTTCTATGCCAATTACATAATTTTCAGTGTTATACTCAAATTTTAGTTTTTCATATTGTTTTGACGTGCCATCCTTAAAATGAATAGTAGTCAAATTGTTTTTTTGCGCAAACATGAAGCTTGTAAAAAAAACAAATAGGTAGATGATTGGGTTTTTCATATTTTTTTTTATCTATTTTTAAAATTCAAATATATTATTTTCATAATTTAATTTCATGACATATGTCATGTTTTTCTTTCATTCAGAGCAATATATTTGTATAGAAATTAATAGGACTATTTTATCCGAATTTAATGATTTCACATTTAATAAACCACTAAAAAATTTATCCATGAAAGTAAACCAAAAATCAAAAAGAAAATTTAAGATAGCAAGGACTATTGCTTTGCTATTAATGCCTCTATTTTTTATTGCGTGTTTAAACGACAAAAAAGAAGAAAATGTTGATACGGCTGATATTTCAGTTCATCAAGAAATGATAGCAGAATTAACATCACCGCCACATGTACCAACTCCAGTAGGAGCAAGAAAAGCTAAAAAGCTAATTGTAAAAATGGAGATCCTTGAACAAGAAGGTGAAATGACTGATGGTGTCAAGTATATGTATTGGACTTTTGGAGGTACAGTTCCAGGAAGCTTTATTAGAACCAGAGTTGGAGACGAAGTTGAGTTTCATTTACAAAATCATCCCGATAATAAATTACCTCACAACATCGATTTACATGCTGTAACTGGACCTGGAGGAGGAGCAGAGTCTTCTTTTGTTGCTCCAGGACACGAAAAAGTGTTTTCTTTTAAAACCCTTAATCCTGGATTGTATGTGTACCATTGTGCAACTGCTCCAGTTGGAATGCACATTGCTAACGGAATGTACGGTCTTATTTTAGTAGAACCAGCTGGTGGTCTGCCTAAAGTTGATAAAGAATACTACATCATGCAAGGAGACTTCTATACTAAAGGAGCTAATGGAGAAAGAGGTTTACAACCTTTTGATATGCAAAAAGCGGTTGATGAAAATGCCGATTACGTTGTTTTTAATGGGAAAGTTGGAGCTTTAACAGGAGATAATGCTATTACAGCAAATGTTGGAGAAACAGTCAGATTATTTGTTGGTAATGGTGGTCCAAATTTAGTGTCCTCATTTCATCTAATTGGAGAGATTTTCGATAAAGTACATGTTGAAGGTGGCGATTTAATTAACGAAAATGTTCAAACCACACTTATTCCTGCTGGTGGAGCAGTTATAGTAGAATTAAGAGTAGATGTTCCTGGGACTTTTATTCTTGTAGATCACTCTATTTTTAGAGCTTTTAATAAAGGTGCTTTAGGAATGCTTAAAGTTGAAGGAGAAGAAGATAAGAAAATCTATTCTGGAGAAATTAGAGATGATATTTATTTGCCTGAAGGTCCTGGAATTCAAACCATGCCTACTACAAACGAGATTGTTGAATCTGAAGTTCCTGCAAAATCCTTCGAAGAGCAAATGGAATTTGGTAAACAAGCTTATATGCAAACTTGTTTTGCTTGTCACCAAGCAGAAGGTCAGGGAATCGCGAATGCCTTTCCTCCATTGGCAAAATCAGATTATTTAAATGCTGATGTAGATAGAGCTATTGGAATTGTATTACACGGTTTAACAGGAGAAATTACTGTAAACGGTGAGAAATATAACAGTGTTATGACACGTCAGTCTTTATCTTCTGATGAAGTAGCAAATGTGTTAACCTATGTTTATAACTCCTGGGGTAACTCGAAAAAAGTAGTAACCAAAGAAATGGTTGACAAAATTAAAAATAAATAATTCAAATTTAAATATCCAATAAAATGAAAACCAAAGCCTTCAGTTTAATAATTATATGTTGTGTGTTTCAAACCTTCATGTTTGGACAGACTGAAGGCATGGTTTTTATTAAAGGAAGCAGGTATTTGCCTCTATATGGAAGAGATTCTACAGTAGTTGAAGTCAAAGATTTTAACATGGATATCTATCCTGTTACTAATAAGGATTATGAGCTTTTTGTAGAAAAATATCCCAAATGGCAGAAATCGAATGTTATAAAATTGTTTGCAGATGATAGTTATTTGGCCAATTGGAAAAATAATTTAGAGCTAAAAGATGATCAAAATAGTAACAGCCCTGTTACTTATGTATCGTGGTTTGCGGCAAAAGCTTATTGCGAATGTCAGGGAAAGCGTTTGCCTACTGTCGATGAATGGGAATATGCTGCTATGGCAGATGAAACTACAAAAGACGCTCGTGTTAAACCTTCTTATAACGAACAAATTCTTGCTTGGTACGAGGCCCCACGTTCTAACGAAAATATAATTGGAGAATCACCAAAAAATGCTTGGGGAGTTTACGATTTACATGGGTTGGTTTGGGAATGGACTTTAGATTTTAATTCTGTATTAATAACAGGAGAATCCAGAAAAGATGTCGATAAAGATAGTGATCTGTTTTGTGGAAGCGCTTCTTTAAATGCTACAGATTTAATGAACTATGCCGCCTTTATGCGTTATGCCATTCGTGGGAGTTTAAAAGCTAAATATTCTATGAAGAATTTAGGGTTTAGATGTGTGCAAGATATAAATCAATAATAAAATGAAACAGCCATGTTTAAAAAGTTAAATACTAGAGGAATGATTAATTGGCTGTTCCATGTGACTTTTAAAAAATAATAAAATTAACACATGAAACACTTAAAAATATACTTCTCTGTTTTTATTATGGTGATGGCTTTGGCTTCCTGTAATTCCAATAAAACTGAAAAAATTTCAGACGAATTAACAGGCTTTCAATGTCCAATGAAATGCGAAGGTGAAAAAACCTATGCCGAAGCAGGATCTTGTCCTATTTGCAATATGGACTTGCAACCTATTGAAATGCAAGAAGACATAGTAATTGATGAAGATGGAATTTCAGAGGAATCGATTTTTAATTTAACATCAACTTGGAATACGGAAGAAGGCGAAGAAATTCAGCTTGAAGATTTAAAAGGAAAAACCTTAGTCATGGTCATGATTTACACTACCTGTAAAGCAGCTTGTCCAAGATTGGTAGCCGATATGAGAAACATTGAAGCGCAAATACCTAAAGATAATTTAGACAATCTTCGTTTTGTATTAGTAAGTATCGATCCAAATACAGATACGCCAGAGCGCTTAAAAGCATTCGCTATAGAAAACTTTATGGATGGCGAACAATGGACCTTTTTACAAGGTACAGAAGCAAGTGTCAGGGAATTTGCAAATGTTCTTGCAATGAAATACAAGCAAATTTCACCAATAGATTTTTCACATTCAAATATTATAAGTGTGTTTAATTCCGGAGGAGAACTCATACATCAACAAGAAGGTTTGGGAGTAGATAATAAAGAAACCGTTGAAAGCATCTTGGAATTAACTCAATAGTAATTAGTATGCTATAACTACTTGAAAGCGTTTTATTAACGCAAAAAAATCTTAAAACATTACAAATGAAAAAATTACTAGCAATACTATGTATTGGGCTAGGCATGACAACCTATGCTCAAGAATTTGAAATCTCTGCAGAATTACGCCCTAGATTTGAATACAGAAATGGTTATAAAACTTTAGCAGTCGATTCGTTAAACGCGGCGACCTTTGTCTCTCAACGAACTCGTTTAAATTTTGGTTATAATAGCGAAAAGTTAAACGTCTATTTTAGTCTTCAAAACGTTAGAGTTTGGGGAGATGTTTCCACTTTGGCATTATCTGATACAAATGGAACAGCCATCCACCAAGCTTGGGCTGAGCTTATGCTAGATAGCCAATTTTCTGTAAAATTGGGACGTCAAGAAATTGTTTACGACGATCAACGTATGTTTGGTAATGTGGGTTGGACGCAACAAGCACGTAGCCACGACGCGCTTATTGTAACATTTAAGCCTAACGAAAACAACAGAATAGATCTTGGTCTAGCATTAAGTGCCGAGAATGAATCTCTATTTGAAGTAGATTATACCATTAATAACTACAAATCTTTTCAGTATGTCTGGTACCATACCAATTTGAGTGACGTTGGATTAAGTATTTTAGCTCTTAATAACGGTTTGACTTACTTAGATTCAGACGAAGAACAACAAGTAGATTATAACCAGACGTTTGGTGCTCATGCAACTTATGGTAAGGATAAATTGAAGGCCGATGCTTCCTTCTACTTTCAAACAGGAAAAATTGCGACTGCAGATTTAAGTGCTTACGACTTTGCTTTAAATGCCCATTATGCCATTACAGACAATTTAGATATTGGATTAGGTGGTGAGTATTTATCTGGAACAGATATGAATTCAACAGATAATAAAATAGAATCTTTTAATCCTTGGTATGGAACCAATCATAAATTTAATGGTTGGATGGATTATTTTTATGTAGGAAATCATATAAACACAGTTGGTTTAGTAGATCTAAATGCAACGATTGCTTACCAGAAAAATAAATTTTCGGCTACGTTAGTACCACATTTCTTTTCTTCTGCAGCAACAATTGTAGATAACATGGGAGATGAAATGAGCAATACCTTAGGAACCGAAATAGACTTCATGCTTGGCTATAAATTTTCTAAAGACATTAATTTTCAAATAGGTTATTCTCAAATGTTTGCTACAGAAAGTATGCAAGTTATAAAAGGAGGTGACAAAGACGAAACAAATAACTGGGCTTGGGTTATGATAACTGTGAAGCCTTCTTTATTTAAAACATCTTTTAAGAAAGAAGAGACTACTAATTAAACCTCTTCTAAAATTTAGATTTAAACCTGCTAGGTTTTTAAAACCTAGCAGGTTTTTTTATTTCCAAAATTCATCATCAAGTTTGTCCACAAAAGGCTCTTCATGATGGATTTTTTCTATTTGTAATAATTGTTCTTCAGTAGCAAATTTTTGAATTTCAGGAAAAAGTACGCGTTCTTCAAAGCGAATGTGTTGTTCTAATTCTTCTTCAATTTTACTTAAAGTTTTGGCTTCTACTTCTGTTTCAGAAAATAATCTTGTAAGGCGTCTGTGCTCTGTTAAGGCTCGTTTAATTAATTCATTGTCGCTATCTAAAATAGAAAAAATATGTTTTTCTTCCATTTCAAAATGTGGAATTAAATGGGTTTCAAAAAACCAATCGGTATAAGTTTTAATGCGCTTGGGGTCGATGTTTTTATTAAAACCATTTCTTATTTTCCATGATAGGAGTAAGCCATGATGGTGCTCTCTACTTAATGGCTGAAGAGCTTTATGTCGTTTTTGAGGTTTTGATTTCATAATAATCGAGTTCTATAAATATTAAAAATAAGACTTACAATTCCTAAAGGAAGTAAGATACTGCTTATAAACAATAAGAGATAATAGTTTGGTAATAATCCTATTCCGAAGTAAAACATAAAGCCTTGACTTATTATAATAAGTTCGGTTAGAATAAATCCTATTACAAAAATAGCCATCCCAATATTTAAATTTCTATTCTGGGTTACTAAGTTGCTTTGTAAAATATAAGAGAATAAAAACCCCGAAATAACGCCTAACATAGTTAAATGTATAAAACCAATGACTAGATTTTTATGTTGAAATGCCGTGTTCGAAATCTCTGGAATTAAAGACACACTTTGAGATGCGATTTTTAATACAAAACAGAATAAAGCGAAGCGAAGCATGAATCTAATGATTTTGGAACTTGTAGCTATCATACTTTTTAATGGTTGTTTTATAAGTTTAATAAACAGAAATAAAGAAGCAAGTTGAAGCAAAACTCCCAGACCATTTATCCATAATAAAGAGATGTGTGGAACAAACCAATTGATTGGTAAGGCAAAAGTTAAAATAGTTGAAATGACTAATAATTTAAAAAACAGTCTAAAATCTTTTGAGTATTTCAATTGAAGTTTATGGAATAGCACAACTATAACGGCAATTAAAAACCAGCCATTAAATTGAAAGTGCAAAAAGAACTGTATGGCAATTTGATAAAATGCCGAAGCTTGCCCAAGAATCCCAACAGCAGGACCTAGTACCCACACACCAAGAGTTGAAACAACCATAAAAATGAGTGAGGCTTTAACCAAATATTGGGTAACCATGGAATCTGTTTGATGGTTTTTCCAGATAAGTCGGGCAAAATAATAACTACAGAATATATGTAAAGTAGAAAAGGTGATGGATACAACTGCATAACCTTGAAAAGGAAAACTTAGTAGCATGCCAATAACAGCTATTTCGGTAATCCAAAAAAGCTTGTTGTAAATGGGCTTTTTATCTGGAATGAAATAGTGTACATAAAGGGTGAAAATCATTAAATAAACCCAGCCCAACATGGCTATGTGCGAGTGTGCATGAGTTAAAAACCTATAGTTGAAAGAAATTGGAAATATATAGGTGTACCGTAAAGCTAATCCTAAAAGGGCAGCAATTAAAAAATTGATTAAGCAAGTAATTACAAGCTTTTTGGGCATATATTTTATAGAAGATTAATGGTAAAAGTAATTAAAAAGGAAAACACTCCTCAGGTATTAATAACTACATGAACATAAATTTACTCATCAACAAATTTAAAACTATAATCAGTTACGGGAGAAGTGTTTTTAGAAATTACTATTAGTAACATCAACCATATTTATTTTAAATCTGGTAGCCACTGGGGAAAATGACTTCCAGATTATGTCTTAGAAAACACATTTGCTATTAATCATTCTTATAGAAAAGCTTTCTCTAATTTGGCTGCTTCAGGGAATAATATGTTATTTTCTAAATGAATATGTAAGTGTAAATCTTTTTCAAATTCGTCCAACATGGCAAAAGTTACTTTGTATGTGTTACAAGCATCTGCTGGCGGATTATAATTGTCTGTTAATTCAGCAATTTGTCTAAAACGCTCGCCTTCATTTTCGTGTTCTTGCATCATGGTAGCAATTGGATTAGCAACTGTTCCAAATTGTGGAGAAACAATTGCTCCTTGATCTAATTTTGCTTTTACCATTTTTTTAATGAAAGGGAATAAAATTAATTCCTCTTTTTTCATGTGTGAAGCCAATTCTCCTGTTGAAGCTGTAAAAAGTTCATTTATTTTAAACAATTCAGGATGAGTGCTACCATGAACCTTACAAAGTTTATCTAAAAACTGACGGATTACAGGTGTTTTCTCTTCTACATATCTGTGGTGTTTTTTCTCAATATACTCTGCTAATAAATCTAAAGGCCAAGATTTGTAATCTATGGATTGGTCTGTGTTTGTCGATAAGGCTTTTTCTAAGTCGGTTAAAAGCAGATTGCTATCAATATCGTTTTTTGTACAAACTTCTTCTATTGTTCTGTGTCCTTTACAACAGAAATCAATTCCATATTTTGAAAATATGGCTGCAGTTCTGTAATCTTGGGCAACAAATTCTCCAATTTGTTTTTGTGTTTCTTTGCTTAATGTTTCCATAATAAATTGTTATTCGGATAATTTTATCCTATTTTAAATCAAATTTTTTTAAGTTCAACTCATCCCAATTTTAGATTGGGATTATAAGTATTCATTTTAAATCAAGTCTTTAAAAATGCGATACCAGATTTAATATCTAATGCCAGTTCTTCTAAATTTGTTTGTTCTAACATGTTCTTTAATTCGTCTCTAACACTTTTAAATTTGTCGTGCACAGGACAAGGATGATTTTCATCGCAAGTGTGTAAGCCTAAGCCACAACCTTTATAGATATCATCTCCATCTATGGCATTTACTATTTGAGATAATTTGATGCTAGAAATAGCATTTTTATCAATTTCAAAACCGCCATGAGCACCTTTTACAGAATTGATAATATCGTGTCTTACCAAATCCTGTAGTATTTTTGCAGTAAAAGCTTCGGGTGAATTTATTTCTTTAGCAATGGCTTTTAAGCTTACTCGTTTTTCTTCGTAAGAATTAAGCGATATAAAAATAGACGCTTTAATACCATATTCGCATGCTTTAGAAAACATATTATTTCTTTAATTAGAGTACAAATGTATAATAAATATTTATTACGGACAAATACATCCGAATTAAATTTAGTTAAATCTTTTAATCCAACGATATTATGATTAATTTTTCTTAAAAGAATGGTTAATTTGAAGGGTAATATTTGAAATGTCAATAATATTGTATATGTTCGCAACGTTACAGAAATACAGTCAAGAGATTGACAAATAGTGTTATTATGGTAAGCGTTTATAAAAAACATGTCCAGTTTCATTTTGCTTCATTTAAAGCAAGACTTGTTGGGTTTGAATATTTAAATCACGCCCTTCAACCCATAGCTCCAATTAGAAAACCTAAAATTATCTTTCCGAATTTTTAAGCACTCACGAGTGTGCTTAAAACAACCCGAAACCTTTATTCCATCAATTAATAATGCTATGTGTTATACACTTAGTTTAAACTCGCAGGGAATAGGTTAAATTATTAGGGTTGCCGTTTTATTTTCAATTAATTTTTAATAATTAAAATATAATATCATGGCTAAAGGAAAAAATTTAAAAGCTCCTAAAGTAGATTTGAAAGAAAAAAAACAAGAAAAAATCAAACAAAAATTAGAAGCAATGCAAACAAGAAAGCGTAGATAGTCCTTGTTTTTTACCGATGAAAACGAGTTATAAAAGTGTCATCGGGATATTAGTTAAGTGAACCCCTTGAAGTGCCTTTCAAGGGGTTATTTTTTTATACTAATTTTTAATGGCGTGAGCCGTAGCTATTTTTACACAACCTGTACTACTACGTAATAAAATTTTATTATCAACAGGAATATGAAGCGCGTTTAAGGCATCTATTTAACAAAATTCTTCAATAAGTTCATCTAGAGTTAAAAAAGTGTTATGTGATTTTTAAGTTGCATTAAGGTTAACCATTTTTTTGTTTTCTAAAGATTTTGAAGTCTTTTTTAACCCTTTTTAAGGTAAGTTATTTGAAGTTTTTGGATATCGATTTTTAAATGATTAGTTGCGTGTTTGGTGTCAAGGATTTTCCGAAGAGAAATTGGAAGCTATCAAACGAGTAACTGCCATAGGTAAAGCTCCAAATAACAATTTTATATATTTATTAGAGGTAATCGTTTTTCATTTGGCTTTCAATATGGATACAAACATCTTAATTTTTTTTTTTAAATGCTGTTTGTTTTACTAGCCGTTCACACTAACATTTTTAATATCTTTAGCAAAAATACTTAACTATGAAAACCCATTCCTTCCTTTTAGTCGGCTTTTGTCTCGTTTTTCTTTTAAAATTTTCAGCAACTAATGCACAAGTTCTTCCTGAAAGAGATCGTGCAGACATGCGAGATGCCATTTTAAAAGATCGTTTTGAAAATGTGCTACCTAAATTAATGGATGAAAATGATATCGATATGTGGTTGGTTATTGGAAGAGAATACAACGAAGATCCTGTAATGCGAACCATGTTACCAGCTACTTGGCTCAATGCAAGACGTCGCACTATTTTAGTTTTTTACCAAAACAAAACAACTAATACCACAGAAAGATTGGCTGTTGCTCGCTATGATGTGGGAGAAAATATAACATCCGCCTGGGATAAAGAGAAACAAGCAAACCAATGGGCTCGTTTGGTAGAATTAATTGAGGAGCGCGATCCTAAAACTATTGGAATCAATGTCTCTGAACATTATGGAATAGTGGATGGTTTAGTAAAAACCGATTACACTGAACTTATGGATATTCTTCCTGCTAAATATGAAGCACGTATCGTTTCGGCAGAAAAATTAGCTATTGGTTGGATCGAAACTAGAACCTCTAAAGAGATGGAATTGTACAACCAACTTGTAGATATTACAAGTGCTATTATTGATGAAGCTTTTAGTACAGCTGTAATTACACCAGGAGTAACTACAACTGATGATGTGGTATGGTGGATGCGTCAAAAAGTGACGGATCTTGGCTTAGAAACGTGGTTTCATCCAACAATCGATATACAACGTGACGATGAAGAATTAAAAAGTCAGGTTTCAGCATTTTCTAAAGATGAGGAAGAAAAAGTAATTATTCCGGGCGATTTATTACACTGCGATTTTGGTATCACCTACATTACGTTAAATACAGACTGCCAACGTCACGCTTATGTATTAAAAGAAGGTGAAACTGAAGTTCCAACATTTTTAAAGAAGGCATTTGCAGAAGGAAACCGAGTTCAAGATATTTTTACAGGAAACATTAAAAAAGGGAGAACAGGTAATGAGGTTTTAGCAATGTCACTAGCACAGGGAAGAGAAGAAGGTATGCGTCCAGCCATTTACTCACATCCCTTAGGGAATTATGGACATAGTTCAGGAACAACAATTGGAATGTGGGATTCTCAAGATGGAGTGCCGGTAGCTGGAGATTATCCACTTCATGAAAATACAGTTTATGCTATTGAGTTAAACACTACCGTAAATATTCCTGAATGGAATAAAGACATCCGTATTATGCTAGAAGAAGCTGGTTTTTTAGGTCCTAATGGTTTTAGATATGTAAATGGAAGACAAAAAGAAATTAAAGTGGTGAAGTAATTTAAATGGAAATGGGTTAGTTAAATTTCGATATTATTTTCAATCCTATTTATGTGAGAATCATAATTTAACTGACTTTCTTTTTCTTTGAATATTCGTAAAAAATTAGAATGGCAACCACACTCCATATTAATCTATAAATCCAAATATTCAGTTCAAAACCGAATATGCTTGTATATTCCGAATTTCCTAAAAAACTATAAAAAACAATTCCAAGTGCTAATATTCCTATTATTAAATTCACTGTTTTTCTCATAATAATTAATTCTTAAATATTTGTGTTTTTGTTTTTTAGAAATTTTCGGAACTAAAATTGGTTGAAAGCACGTGCTTACTTTTAATTTTAGAATTCTATCTGTAAAATTAGGAACAAATTTTAGTAAAACACTTTTATTCTGGACGTTATTTAATTCAATTATCTTTAATTACAAGAGCATACTCACAAATAATAGAACAATCAATTTGGTTTTTCTATTGAACAGACTCTTTTAATAAAGTTTCGGTCATTTCCCACAAACGTTTTCCATTTTCAGGATCGGAAGCATTGTCGTCAACCTCTCTTCTGCTCATTAAAAATAAATAATCTTTATTCTTCCCTTCTACATCTTTTGAAGCCGTTAAATACACTACTGGTTCTGCTGCTTTTTCAGGTGAACTAAAAAAGATTTTAAAAACCAATTTCATAACAGGTTGCACCAATTTAGGAGCTTCGCGTGCAATGTTGGAATTTATAGGTCCTGGACACAAAGCGAAAACAGAATAGTTTACCTTTTCGGTATTCAATCTTCTTTCTAATTCTTGAGCAAATGTGGTTAGTAATAATTTGTAATAGCCATAACGCTCAACGGTTTTAGCCATTTTATGATCTTGGAATTCACCAAAAGTATCCCATTCAAAAGCTTTTGGGTTACGGTGACTTTCAGATGAAATAAAAATAATTTTTGGAATTGAAGCTACTTTCGTATTAAAACAATCTCCTTCTAATAAGCCATTAACCAAAACAAATTTTGATAAATAATTCACGGTAAACATTTCATCTAACCCATCTGAAGTTTTTCTGGCTTCGTTTACTACAATAGCAGCATTACAAATCAATACATCTATTTTTCCAATCTTGGATTTTACTTCTGAAGTTAAGTTTTTTATAGAATTGAAATCAGATAAATCAACAGAAAGCATTTTAATTTTATCACTTCCTGAAGCTTTCATAACTTCTTCACCTTTTTCAGGAATGCCACTTCTAACTGCCATAATAACTTCAGCATCTAATTTTGCTAATTGTTTAGCTACAGCCAATCCCAAACCAGAACTTGAACCTGTAATCAGGACTTTTTTTCCAGTCAGATTATCAGACGAATGTAATATTCCAACTCGTTCTCTTTTTTTGAATAAATCTAAAATTCCGCTAACAGTTGCTTGAATCGGACTATCGTATTTTTTAATTTTTTTACTCATTTTTTACTGTTCTAATGTTTGTTGAAAGGCTTGATATTCCTTTGTAGACTCACTAATATACGCTTCATCTACACCAAAATCTTCTAAATGGTATTTATGTATGCCATATTTTCCTTTTGGATTTTCATTATTTGATTTTTCAAAAATGGCTTTTAATTCGGGTGAAATAATCTCCCCTCGATCAGTATAAATTTTTTCAAGAGCGTCTAAAGAATCTCTGACTAATGCCTTATATGAAATATCAGTAAATATAACGTCTGCTTCATTTTTGGTTCGGTAATCCAGTGCTTTTTGCAATATATATCCGTTTTTCCGCACCCAGTGTTTTGCAACTTCATTTTGTTCTACTTCTTTACTAAATAAAATGCGAGAATAAGATACCATACTTAAAAAGGACGGAATACATTCTTGAACATCTCTATGTGTCCAAATAAATTGAACCTCTCCAAAATGTTTTTTAGCCATTGGTAAAAACTCTAAATGATGAGGTGTTTTCAAAACCCAACGTTTCGCAGGTCTTTGCCATTGTAACAACTTTAGTAATTTTACCATGTATTCATAGGCTGGTGATTGATCTGTTTTTTCTAGCCAAGCAGCATAGGTTGGAACATGCATGGTTGCTTCTGTTGTTGTACTTAAAAATGAAACATCTAACAGCAGAACATCTTCTTCGGGAGCTTCAGATTCAAGAGGGTGAATGGCAAAAAATCCAGGAGACATATGTTTCAAGGCTTTGACACTTGTATGGGCAATCTTAAGGCGCTCTTTTCCTGTTTTATCATCGTTCTTTATTGGCGCTGGATTTAAAGCTTCCCAACTTAAGAGAGCACGATTGTCTGGATCTGCAGCTAACAAGCGTTGTAACTTTGTAGTTCCAGTGCGTTGTAAACCAACAATAACCATACATGGATATAATTCTTGTTCTAAAATTTCAGGATATCTTTTGAAATACTCTTCTGCCCGTAATCTAACAGCCAATAAATTAATAATGCGTTGTCTTGCAATAAACTGTCCAATTGGGTGTAATTTAGCTTCTTCATTGATAGATTTTAGCATTACTTTCAATGGTTCTTCCCAAAAATCACCAAAATCAGATAATCCTGTTGCTTTTACTGCTGCTTCTTTTAAGCATTCAATTTCTAAAGTCGATTTTGTTCCTAAAGGATAGGTTTTCAACCAAACACTATTTATCAGATTAAACCAACCTGGTTGTTTGTTGAAATCACTCGAAGTATATGTCGTTCCTGCGTTCATATTATTTTAAACTATTCCATTTTACGACTTCGCAAGTCGGTTGAATTTCTGTTCCTTCTTTTTCTAATCGATACCATCTCCAACACATAGTTCCCTCTAAATGGTCACAGGTATTTAACCAATTTTTTAATTCAGGATTTTTATGTGCGACTATAATTTTTATACTGCCATCAGGTTCATATTCGGCTGTGCCTTTGCTAATGCAAATAGTGTGGTAACGATAATCTAAAGATTCCATCCAATAATTATTTAGTTGAAAATTCCAGCTATCGCATGCTGGTGGTTTAACCGTAATTACCAAGGCTTCATCTTCTTTTAAATTCCAATAACTATGATAATAAATAATATTAGCATCGCCTCCTGCCGCATTCGATACTTTCGGGTCGAATTGTGGTAAGGTGTTAGCATGTTTTTTAAATCCTTTGGCCCAACGTGTAAATAATATGGGAGCTCCAGCAACAAACATGGCAGCCATTTTTAAACCTTCATCTATCAATTTTGGGGTAATAGCATCGGGTGATTTCTTTCCGTTTAAATTTTCTATGGTAATTTCTGCAGGCACTTCTTCAAAGCGATTTAAAAACGTCTGACGAACCATGACCATGCCAGTTTCGTCTTCAAGTTTCAGCCAGTTCTTACCTTTTTTTTCTTTGCTTAAAATAATTTCAAAACTCCCATCGGCTTCTAAAATCAAGTCTTTTCCTTCCAAAGCCCCACATGGCGATAAGCCTCCTGTTGTTCCATAATTTCCATTCTGGGTAAAAAATCCAATATAATGTGCTGTGTTTCTTTTTCCAATGATTTTATATTCAAATTCACCACTAATTTGCGCGTTGAAATAATAATTATCAGGATTATCAGCTCCCATTTTTACAGTTTCATGCACCATTCTTTTAAAAATAGGAAAAGAAGGATCGGCATATTCCACAAAAGCTTCTAGTGAAACTCGGGTTAAACGTGTTAAATAACGAACGCCTTCAGCCTGTGAAAAAGCATCTTGAGGTGTTCCAGAAGCTTTTAAGTTGGTGCCAGCTAATTTTAATTGATCGCAATACTCATCCCAAGATTTTCCTGATACAATGCGTTCATTATAAATATCATCTTCTGTTTTCCCAGAAAGCGATAATCTAATAGATCTGAAAAATTTCGAAATATTTAAAAAAGCAAAAAGGAGTTTACGCATTGGTTGAAATTAGTGTATTTTTAATTTTCTTAAAAGTAAAGGAATTTTATAAATATGGATGTCAATCTATTCAAAAAAAAATACGGAAGTTGGGCAATTGTTGTTGGTTCGGCTGAAGGTTTAGGAGAAGCCTACTCCATAGCTTTAGCAAAAAGGAACATCAACTTGATTATGGTGGATAATAAGCAAAATTCCCTTTCTACATTAGCCAAACAACTTGAATTAGATTTTAATATCGAAACTATAGAATTATGTCTGGATTTATCAGATTCTGATGCTGTAAAAAAAATGATGCATGACATTCAAAAAGTAGATTGTCGCTTACTTATTTACAATGCAGCTTACAGTTTAATTAAACCTTTCGTGAATCATTCTGAAGAAGAATTAGATTGTTTTATTGATATTAATACAAGGTCTCAACTAAAATTAGTCCACCAGTTTTCAAAATTATTAGTCGATAAAAAACAAGCTGGAGGTATCCTATTAATGTCTTCGTTAGCAGGATTAATTGGTATGCAATTGGTTTCAACTTATGCCGCTACAAAAGCGTTTGCATGGAATTTAGCTGAAGGATTGCACTACGAATTAAAACCAAAAGATATTCATGTCATGTCTTGTATTGCTGGAGCTACTTTAACGCCAACCTATTTAAAAAATAAGCCGACTTATGGACTTATAAAACCTTTGGTTATGAAATCTGAAGATGTTGCCGAAAGCGCTTTAAATTCATTAGGAAAGAAAGCCTTGTATATTCCTGGATTTTCTAACCGAATGAATTACTTTATTTTAACACGATTATTACCTCGAAAATTTGCTGCTTCGATAGCAAATAAAACCATGCTGACCATGTTTAAACATCAAAGTAAAAACTAACTTTTTATATGATATTCTGCAGCTAAATAAGTTTCAATAGTTCCGTAATCTAAAAACGATTTAGTATCTGTATAAACTGAAATCATATTTGGAATCATTTTAAGAGGGCCTCCAAAAAATTTTACAGGATTTAATAATTCAGCTTTGGTGCTACAATGTTCTTCAACAATACCATCCCAATTTTCAGTGTTATTTGGTCCACGTTCATCAACGACATTCCTGTCATAATGGGTAAGTGGATGAATCTTTAAGGAAAGAGGTGTATGACTATGATGCCAACGATCGATAAACGTATTGTAATCAATCGATTTTTTTTGATTGAAAAGGGTCAACAAACAGATGCCTGGAGTTACTTTTCCATCAGCCCAATTTTTATTATAAGCTACGGGAAGTGCTTCTGTAACATCAAAAGCTCCTGCAAATCCTTTTGCGTTTATCAAATCATCAAAATAGTCTTTTTCTGAACTTTTTATAGATATTGAAGCCACTTTGTCTTTTTTAAAAGGAATGATTGAAATAGTAGGAGGAGGCGTTTCGGTTAAAACTACTTTTGCTAAAATAGTTGGGTTTTTATCAACTAAATTATTTGCTATTAGAAGAATATAGTCTTTAAAATCTTTATAACTCTCTGTCTTTTTACCTCTTATTAAGTATATTGTTTTTGTCATTTTCAAAACCAATTATTATGAGTAATTTAGTTGCTTGTATTTACGAGCAAGATACTAATAAATTGATGAAAAGCATATGGAAAACAAGCAACCACATATATTTTTAACTGGAGGATCTGGTTTTATTGGAAGTCGGATTGTTGAAGAATTATTAGCTGAAGATTCTCCTTTAAAACCATCGAAAATTACCGTTTTTGATAAACAGCCATATCAAGGAGTTGAAAATGAAGTTATTCATTTTATTCAAGGTTCTATTTGTGATTATAAAGCTGTTGCAGAAGCTAGTAAAAATGCTGATCTTGTTATTCATACTGCTGCCATTATTGATTGGGGAACTAAAACAAGACAAGAAGTTTTGAATATTAATGTGGAAGGCACAATAAATATCATTAAAGCTTGTAAGACAAACAACATTAATTATTTGGTATATACAAGTTCATTAGATGCTGTTTTTACGGGTTTTCCTTTGATAGATATTGATGAATCTCAACCTTATCCTGAAACACATGCAACTGTATATTGCGAATCTAAAAAATTGGGAGAATTAGCCGTTTTGGAAGCGCATTCATCTACCTTAAAAACATGTGTTTTAAGACCTTCAGATGTTTATGGCGAAGCCGATCCGTATCACATGGATCCATTAATTGATATGGCAAAGAGTGGTTTTTATGTGCGTTTAGGAAATGGGAAAGCTAAATGTCAACATGTTTATGTAGGCAATATGGCTTATGCACATGTATTAGCTGCAAATGCTTTGTGGACAGGAAACCAAAAAGTTGAGAAAGAAGTCTATTTTATTACTGATAGTGAAGGACATAATTTCTTTCATTTTTTTGACAACATTGTTGAAGGAGCAGGTTATAAGATTTTCCCAAAAAATGCCTGGATACCTAAAAAGCTAGCTTATGCTATTGGAAGTATGTCTGAAGGTATTGCTGTTTTATTTCGACCAATTAAACATTATAATCCAAAATTTAGTCGGTTTGCTGTAACTTATACGTGTACGGATTTTACGTATTCCTCAAAGAAAGCATTAAATGATTTTGATTTTCAACCAAAATATTCAACTGAAGAAGGGCTTAAGAGAACAATTGGGTTTTATTCAAAAAGGAGATAAAGTGTCAAGTGAAATTGCTTATTTTTTAACTCAGTTCTTTATAGTATCACGTTTTTCTTACCACTTTGGATTAAAATTATACTGAAACCGACTAGGGTTATCGCATATCCGAAAATCAGTCGAAAAGGCAATGGGATAATATGCCACAAAATGAGATTAGCTATTAAAATAATTACTATTCCTATCTTATTATTCTGAAAGTAATTCAAGCTTAAAATTAATAAACCAAGCTTAAAAATTTTAGAGCTTGGTCCTATGGTCATGAAAGTTTTCCAAATTGATGGGACTTGTGAGATATGATTAGTGAATTCATTACGCATTTCTTCATTTGGAAAGCTCCACCAAATAAAATCCAAAACACACATTCCAATAATGCACGTAATGCCTATTAAAGTTAAAGGTATTCCAATTAAGCTAAATATCTTTTTAGGAAAAGAAACTACTTGAGGAATTAGTAAAACCACTCCAACTAACAAAAACCAATGTGCAAAATCAATAGGTTTTTGAGCATACACAAAATCATTCCCTTGAGACATTATAATCTGACCTATTAGAATGAAAACTAATCCTAATAAAAAGGATATTTTGTATGTCATTTCAGTCATATTTTTGAGTATTTAATCTTTAGTTGATGGTTTCCTCAAAAGGCTACAACGTATTATATAATCACAAATACTTGTGTTAAGCAGTTTGTTATTGGGATTTCATTATTTTTTGTTACCTATTTTAATCAATCAATATCTCTAAAATCTGAATAGCAGCATCGCTAATTTTGGTTCCAGGCCCAAAAACAGCCATAGCTCCAGCATCAAATAAATATTGGTAATCTTGTTTTGGGATCACGCCACCAACAACTACCATAATATCGTCTCTGCCATATTTTTTAAGCTCTTCAATAACTTGTGGTACTAAAGTTTTGTGTCCAGCAGCCAAGGATGAAACCCCAAGAATATGGACATCATTTTCTACTGCTTGTTTGGCAGCTTCGTGTGGGGTTTGGAAGAGTGGTCCAATGTCCACATCAAAACCAACATCGGCATAACCAGTTGCAACCACTTTGGCTCCTCTATCGTGACCATCTTGACCCATTTTGGCAATCATGATACGTGGTCTTCTGCCGTCTTGTTCGGCAAATTTATCGGCAAGTTCTCTTGCTTTGCTAAAAGAGGAATCATCTTTAATTTCTTTACTATACACGCCAGAAAAGGATTTAATTTGTGCTTTATAACGTCCGTAGACTATTTCTAAAGCATCGCTTATTTCACCTAAAGTAGCTCTTTCTCGAGCCGCTTCAACAGCTAAAGCTAATAAATTATTATTCCCTTTCAAAAGCGAATCTTTAGAATCTTTAGACCAAAGTCTTGCTGCTTCTGTTAAATTGGCTAATGCCTTATTTACTTTTATAGGATTTCTTTCGGCTTTTATCGTATTTAAACGTTCTATTTGAGAGTTTCTAACCGTTTGGTTGTCCACTTCCAAGGTGGAAATTGGATCTTCTTGGTCTAATCGGTATTTATTAACTCCTACAATAATATCTTGGTTAGAATCTATCCTAGCTTGTTTTCTTGCAGCAGCTTCTTCAATTCGTAATTTTGGAATTCCAGCTTCAATAGCTTTGGTCATGCCACCAAGTTCTTCAACCTCTTCAATAAGTTCCCAGGCTTTTTGGGCAATATCATGTGTTAATTTTTCAACATAAAAACTGCCTGCCCAAGGATCGACAGTTTTAGTGATTTTGGTTTCTTCTTGAAGAAATATTTGTGTGTTTCTGGCTATTCTTGCAGAAAAATCTGTTGGTAAGGCAATAGCTTCATCTAAGGCATTGGTATGTAAAGATTGTGTACCACCAAAAGCAGCCGCAGCAGCCTCTATACAGGTTCTGGCAACATTATTAAAAGGATCTTGTTCTGTTAAACTCCAACCACTGGTTTGGCAGTGAGTTCTTAAAGCTAGAGATTTTTTGTTTTTAGGATTGAATTGTTTCACCATTTTGGCCCATAACATTCTAGCAGCTCTCATTTTTGCAATTTCCATAAAATGGTTCATGCCAATGGCCCAAAAGAAAGATAATCTAGGCGCAAACGTGTCTATGTCCATACCAGCATCCAACCCTTTACGAATGTATTCTAGTCCATCTGCAAGGGTATAAGCCAATTCGATATCGCAGGTAGCTCCAGCTTCCTGCATATGGTACCCAGAAATACTGATACTATTGAATTTTGGCATGTATTTACTAGTATATTCAAATATATCCGAAATTATTTTCATGGAGGGAGTAGGAGGGTAGATGTACGTGTTTCTAACCATAAATTCCTTAAGAATATCGTTTTGAATGGTTCCAGCTAAATCTTCTGGGTTGACTCCTTGCTCTTCAGCAGCAACAATATAAAATGCCATAATGGGTAAAACGGCGCCATTCATGGTCATGGAAACCGACATTTTATCTAGAGGAATCTGGTCGAAGAGAATTTTCATGTCTTCAACAGAATCAATAGCAACACCTGCTTTTCCAACATCACCAACCACACGTTCATGATCAGAATCATAACCTCTGTGCGTCGCAAGATCGAAAGCCACGGATAGGCCCTTTTGACCAGCAGCTAAATTTCTTCTGTAAAATGCATTACTTTCTTCAGCAGTAGAAAAACCTGCATATTGACGAATAGTCCATGGTCTTCTAACAAACATAGTACTATAAGGTCCACGCAAATACGGTGCAATTCCAGCTACAAAATTTAAATGTTCTACGTCTTTTAAATCTTCTTTAGAATAGGTGGATTTTACATCTATATCTTCAGCAGTTTTAAAAATGGTATCTGCTTTTAGTTTAGGACTTTTAGCTTCTTGAAGCGTGATATGTTGAATATTTTTTCTAGACATTTTAATCGTGTTTGAATTTATTCAGCTTTTTGTTCGTCTTTTAAGATAACGTTATTGGCGTTGTTTTCGGATGTTGCAGTATTTTGAGTCTTTGGTTTTTCAGTTACTTGTGTAGGATCTACATCAAATAAGTTTGCATAAAACAAATCCAAAGCTACGTAGGTTGCCATATATCTGTCTTGATTCGAATTTTTTACATGTTTATTAAGTGGAGCTCTAAAATAATCTGAACGCATATTGTTTGCAGAAATCAATGCGTGGAAAGTGGTTTGTAATCCTTTATTTTTAAAATTGTTGCTCACACAAGTCATAATATCTGAGTTGTAATTTATACTATTATCAGCATTCCAAAGGTCTTGATCGTCTTTTAAAGCTTCAAAAACTTCCATGGTATGTGGTGATACGATGTCTTGATAATTTGCATTTCCAGCTATCGCATCTCTAGTAAAAAAAGAGTAAGATCTACGAAGGTCTTTGTTTGATGGATTATATTTATCGGTAATATCATCTTCAAAAGAAAGCAAAGCTTCAAGATATAATTTGGTGTTTAAATTTTCGCAAACCAACACATTTTCTTCAGTTGCATACTTAAAATTATTAAAGGATTCTGAGTCCTTTTTACAATTTAAAAGTGTCAGACATATGGTGATAATTGAAAGTTTTAATAGTGTTTTATTCATGATTTTACTCAGTTTTTATTCTGTTTTGTTCTAAAGTTTCTGCTAATCTTTTTTCTATAATAGGTACGATTAACGTTTTTCTAGGATTGGTTTTTACAAAAGGATATATTTCTAATTCATCCTTCATCTTATCATCAGGATTTGGATGTTTATTGGTTCCTAATAAAGTTTCTTCACCATTATTAAATTTCGTTTGTTCTTTTTCGGCACTATCTTTAATTTTTCTTTGAATAATTCCTTCCTTTAATTGTTTTAAGAAACCGCCATTTGCTTCAATATCCTTAAATAATTCTAAGGCTTTTTCTGCTAATTGTTGAGTGAGACTTTCAATATAATAAGCACCATCTGAAGGATTATTCACTTTATCGAAATAGCTTTCATGTTTTAAAACTAAAAGTTGATTTCTAGAAATTCTGTTTCCAAATTCATTGTCTTTATGATAAATAGCATCATAAGCCAAGTTGTTTATGGTATTTGTGCCACCAAGAACAGCACTCATACATTCTGTTGTTGTGCGAAGTAGGTTGGTGTTATAGTCGTAAAGGGTTTTGTTGCGTTTAGTTGGGATTGTAAAAATGTGACATTCTGAATTTATGCCATATTCTGAAGCCAAAGTTTGCCAAAGCACTCTTAAGGCTCTCAGTTTTGCGATTTCAAAGAAATAATTGGTGCCAACTGAAACATTAAAGATTACTTGAAGAGATTCTTTATCTTTTAAATGATTTAAATATTCGTTTACATGAGCCATAGCATAAGCTAATTGCTGTACAATTGTAGCTCCTGCATTTTGGTATAAAGACACATCAACACTAATGGTTGCCGTATTAGTAACAATAGCTTCAAATTGTTTATGATCTTCCTGTAATGTCGAAAACCAATTGCCACTTCTTGCCAGATTTCCAATTATATCAGTAAGGATAATTGTTTTGTCTCTTGAAGCAACTTCTAAAAGTTGATTAGTAAAAGTAACAGACACAAAATGAAGTTCGAAAAATAACTGTGTTTTATTTGAGTCGATTCCTTTTAAAAGCGATTCAATTGAAATATCTTCTGAAGGAATAATAAATTTTAAACTTTCGGCTCCTTTATTCAAGAGCCCTCTAGCCCGAACATTTGATTTTTCAACATCTGCAACAAAGATGGTTTCACAAATTTGCCACTGCGTAGCTTCTGAAGAAGACACATTTGGCATAGATGAAAATTCGTCAGCATGATAAAAGGGTTTTACATCAATTCCTTCATTTGTTTTCCAAATAAGGGTTTCGTTATAATCGGCTCCTTTTAAGTCTGCTTGAATTTTTTGTTTCCATTCTTTAGATGAAACTTCGCTAAATTCTTCAAATAATTTATTGCTCATTTTTATCTTTATTTGCTATGCTATCCTGGTACTCAATGATGAAAATTTCTTCATTATCTTTCTTCATATAATATTTTTCACGAGCCAATTGTTCAACACCTTCCTCGGTACTTAATATTTTTATTGCTTTTTTGTCTTTGGTGATTTCGTTTTTATAAAAGTCTTTTTCAATTTCAAGTTCGTCAATATCAGAGTTTAATTCGTTGTGAATTAACCAAGAATTGGCATCAAAAAAAATCATCCAAACAGCAAATACAACAAGTATTAAAACAAAAATGTTTTTAAACGGTTTTAAATATTTGCTCGAATTATTAGCCATTATACTAAGCGTTGATTGATAATAGTTTTTACAATATCTACAGCTACTGTATTGTACTTATTGTTAGGAATAATAATATCTGCATATTCCTTCATAGGTTCAATAAACTGTTGATGCATTGGTTTTAATGTGTTTTGATATCTGGCAAGCACCTCTTCAATATCTCTGCCACGTTCTGTAATATCACGTTTTAGCCTTCTAATTAAACGTTCGTCGCTATCTGCATGCACAAAAATTTTAATGTCGAACATCTCTCTTAATTCTGGGTTTGTAAGAATTAAAATCCCTTCTACAATCATCACTTTTCTAGGATGCGTTAAAATAGTATCGCCAGTTCTATTATGTTTGATAAAAGAATAGACAGGTTGATGAATATCTTTTCCCTCTCTTAAGTCCTTTAAATGAGACTCAAGGAGTTCGAAATCTATAGACCGAGGATGGTCGAAATTGATTTTTACTCTCTCGTCAAAGCCTAAGTGAGTTGTGTCTTTGTAATAAGAATCTTGAGAAATGACTCCAACTTCTCCTTCAGGCAATTCTTTTAAAATTTGATTTACAACGGTTGTTTTTCCGCAACCAGTTCCCCCAGCAATTCCTATAATCAGCATGAATGTTTGTTTTATTTAAAGCACAAATTTAGGTATTTACATTGGAAATATAGGAGGTATCTTTGAAACTTACCAACCATAAAATTTATTAATTTTCAGGTAAAAGCTTCACGATACCAAGATTTTCAATTCCAACATACATATAACCGTCTGGGCCTTGTTCTATGGAACGAACCCTTCCAAGTCCTTCCAATAATTTTTCTTCACTTATAACACTGTTATCTTTTAAAATACATCTGCTAACATATTGAAATTTTAAGGATCCAACTAGTAAGTCACCTTTCCAACCAGGATATTTTTCACTAGAAATAAATGCCATACCACTAGGAGCAATGGAAGGTACCCAATAATGTATTGGAGGTTCCATTCCTGGAAGACTGGTGTAATCGGTTATTTTTGTGCCACTATAGTTAACGCCATAAGAGACTTTTGGCCATCCGTAATTTTTACCGGATTTGATAATATTAATCTCATCACCACCTTTTGGGCCATGTTCATGGGTCCAGATTTCTCCAGTTTCGGGATGGACTTTCATGCCTTGTGGGTTTCTATTTCCATAAGAAAAGATAGCTTTTTTGGCACTTGGAGTTTTGTAAAATGGATTGTCCTCTGGAATACTACCATCATCATACAACCTATAAACTTTACCACAATCTCTGGTTAAGTCTTGAGGATTTGTTTCTTCATCTCCTCTTTCTCCAATAGTAAAAAATAAGTAACCCGCTTTGTCAAAAACAATTCTGGAACCAAAATGATGTCCACCTGTGCTATTTGGGGATGCTTTATAGATTATTTCTTTACTAACTAATTTATTGCCATCAAGTTTTGCTCTCAAGATAGCCGTGTTAGAACCTTTTCCTTCTCCCTCAGGAGATGCGTAAGAAAAGTAAATCCATCCATTTTTGGTGTAATTGGGGTGTAATTCAATATCCATAAGGCCACCTTGTCCGCGAACATCTATTTCTGGCAACCCTTCAATTAGTGTTTTTTTTCCATCTTTAAAGTGAATGAGTTCTCCTTTTTTTTCGGTTATTAATATAGAATTGTCTGGTAAAAAAGTAAAGCCCCAGGGGATATTTAATTCAGAGACAACAACTTGATAGGTTTCTGATGAAGCTGTTTCTTTTTTTGTTTGTCCACAAGATAAAATACTTATTAAGCTAAAAATAATGAAGGATGAATATTGTAATTTCATAGTTAAAATCTTTATTCTATAAATTTAGAAATAAAAGTTGTTTGTTGTTAAAGAAAAGCCATATATTTGCACCTCAAATTTTTGATAACTATTCGGGGTGTAGCGTAGCCCGGTTATCGCGCCACGTTTGGGACGTGGAGGCCGCAGGTTCGAATCCTGCCACCCCGACCAAGAATAATCCAATCACGAAAGTGGTTGGATTTTTTGTTTTAAAACGGTAAAGCTTTTTAATTAGACTTAAGTTATGCTAATAATACTAAGACTGAAAGATAATTCTGCTTTCCTACCTATTAAATTGCAAGAAGTTGGTTATTCTTTCTTTTCTTAGTGGTATTTCGTTAATTTTATCTTAATTCTCAAGGATTTAACCCATAAAAGGTTGATGGTCTTTCAATAAATTTATAGTTTTGCATAGATTTATTAAACAAGAAAATATATAATATGAGTCAAGTAAAAGAAAATGATACAGTAAAAGTTCATTACACAGGAAAATTAAGCAATGGTCAAGTTTTTGATAGCTCTGCTGATAGAGAGCCTTTAGAAGTAACTCTTGGTCAAGGTATGTTAATTCCTGGTTTCGAAAAAGCGATCATTGATATGAAATTAAATGAGAAGAAGACTATAAACATTCCTCAAACTGAGGCTTATGGTGAAGTTCAAAAAGAATTATTTCATGAAGTTAAAAAAGAACAATTACCACAAGATATGGCTCCTGAAGTAGGGATGGGCTTAGCGTCTAAAAATCCTGATGGTTCTGAAAATCAATTCAGAGTATCAGCTGTTAATGATGACCATATTATTGTAGATGGAAATCACCCTTTAGCTGGTCAAGACCTTACTTTCGATTTAGAATTGGTTGAAATAAAATAATATTTTTCAATAGTTAGTATTTAAAGAGCTTGAGTTAATTCTCAAGCTCTTTTTTTTACAAAAATTTGTTTACTTTTATTCCCACCAAATAAAAGTTTAAATGAATATTATAAAAGTTGCAACGCTATTAATTACTACCTTATTAGTAGTTCCAATTATCAGTTATTTCTTCGGAACCCCATTAAACGAAACAGAATGGTTAGCCCTAAAAACTGTTTTATATATTAATCTAGGAGTTATTATTTATTGTTTTGTTATTGGAGAATTAACAGATAATAAAAGTCAGGTCGATAAATTATGGAGCTTGATACCCATAGCCTACACTTGGGTAATTACAGATTTTGGTAACTATTCTCCTCGCTTAATACTTATGTCCATATTAGTTACTATTTGGGGAATAAGATTAACCTATAATTTTTCAAGACACGGTGCTTTTACAATTAGGTTTTGGGAAGGTACAGAAGATTATAGATGGCAGGTTTTAAGAAGTAAACCTGAATTCCAAGCTAAATGGAAATGGACGCTCTTTAATTTATTTTTCATTTCGGGTTACCAGAATATTTTAATTTTATTATTTACACTTCCAGTACTTGTCGCTTTACAATTTAATGAAACTCCTCTTGGATTTTTAGATTATTTAGCAGCCGGCTTCATGTTGTTTTTTGTTGTTTATGAAACTATTGCAGACGAGCAACATTGGCGTTTTCAAAGTAAAAAACATCAAATGATTAGAAATAATGAGCCTTTGACTGGGGATTATAAAAAGGGGTTTTTAGATAAAGGTTTATGGGCTTTCTCTAGACATCCAAATTATTTTGCCGAACAGAGTGTTTGGGTGAGCTTCTATTTATTTAGCGTTTCAGCATCTGGACAATGGATTAATTGGAGTATTGCTGGTTGCCTGTTGTTGATAGTGCTTTTTCAAGGAAGTTCAGATTTTAGCGAAGAAATTAGTAATAGCAAATACCCTAAATATAAAGAGTATCAAAAAAAAGTATCTCGTTTTTTTCCTTTGAAATCGAAAAAATAGGATGGCTGATATCGTGTTTTTTATCGGTACCTCTTTTTATATATTTTTCCTATATTAGCCGCTAATTAACCAACAAATAAAACAATAATAAATGAAACATTTTAACAAACTAATGGTGTTAGCTCTTGTCTTAATTACGACAGGAACTTTTGCACAAGAAACTAAATGGGGTGTCCGCCTAGGTGTTGGATTACCAAACCTTCAAAGTACAGATGACAACATCTACAGTAAAGATTATAAAACAGTAGCTGGTTTTGATGGTGGTATTTTTTTAGATTATGGTCTAACTGAAAACTTTTCTATTAAAACAGAATTGTACTATGCAACAAAAGGTGGAGAAAGAAATGGGATGCAACCAATTCCTCCTGCACAATTAGATCCACAATTAGGTCAACTAACTGGTGGTGTTCCAGTTTATGCTAATTTTGATAACAGAGCTGTTTTTAATTATATAGGAATTCCAGTTTTAGCTAAATACGAATGGAATTTAGGTGATAAATGGGGAGTATATGCAAATGCAGGTTTATATGTAGAATTTATTTTAAGTCCAGAACAAGAAACTTCAGGTGAAAGTAAATTTTATTATGATGAAGCTGGAACAATGGCAGTACAAGTTCCTTATAATGCAGGTACTGATGAAAATCCAGTTATTATTATGGTAGATCTTCCTGCTCAAAACATGACTGCTACTACAGACATCGATAAAGATCTTGCAGACATGGATTTTGGAGCCATGTTTGGTGGTGGTGTGTCTTATAATTTAAATGATACCAGCGAATTAATATTTGATATGCGTGGTTCTTATGGATTTATTCCATTACAAAACGATACAGAAACTTATGGTACTGTTCATATGGGAAGCTTTACGTTTTCTTTAGCTTATGCTTATACGTTTAAAAATAGAAGCAAAAAAGCAACTCCAACTAACGATTAATTATTACAATAAATAAACAATACAAAAACCTTGGAGAAATTGAATCTTCAAGGTTTTTTTTTGATAAATTTGATTCATGTCTCAAAAAAAGAATAGCAAAAAAGGAGTTTTACTGCCACCAGCTGTTGGGTATTCATTTCATATTGTATTAAAATTAATAAGTGATAATAAAATTAACTTTAAATATTATCTAAGAACTATTATTATTTTAATAGTCAATCTTATTAATTTTCCGTTTAGAACCTATGAAAGATTGTTTATCAACCCAAGGTTTAAAAATATAAATATAGAGAAGGATCCTATTTTTATTTTAGGACATTGGAGAAGTGGTACAACCCATTTACATAATGTACTAAGCCAAGATTCTCAAATGGCTTACACAACTACTTATCAAAGTGTTTTTCCAGATACACTTTTCAATAAATTAGGACGTCTTTTATTTAAAGGTTTTGCCACCTTATTAATTCCGGGAAAAAGAGCAGGGGATAATGTAACCTTAGGGTCGTCTTTACCGCAAGAAGAAGAATTTGCTTTGGGAGACAAAACCCCTATTAGCTTTTATTACTTTTGGATGTTTCCAACAAAAATCCCAGAATACTACCAACGTTTTATTCGTTTTTCAGGAATTAAAGAGAAGCAACTAGATAAATGGAAAAATGAGTATAAATTGCTTATTAAGAAAGCAATTAAAAACACCAATAAGGAAAGATTTTTATCCAAAAACCCACCAAATACAGGTCGCGTAAAGGAATTATTGCAGATGTTTCCAAATGCAAGGTTTATTCATATTCATAGAAATCCAGTAGAAGTATTTTTGTCTACTCAAAATTTCTTTAACAAAATGATGCCTCATCTGCAACTACAGAATATATCTAAAGAAGTTGTAGATAATCATATCGTTCAAGTTTATAAGGATTTAATGAGTGACTATTTAGAGCAGAGAGATTTAATTCCTAAGAATCATTTGGTTGAAATTAAATTTGATGAATTTGAAATCAATCCGATTGATGAGGTAAAACGTATATATAGTGATTTGGGAATAAATGGTTATCAGGAAGCTTTACCAAATATAGAAGCTTATTTAAGTAGTATGAAAAGCTATAAAAAAAACACGCATACCATTAAAGAATCTCAAATGAATGTTTTAAAAAATGAATGGCGTTTTTCAATGGAAGAATGGAATTATGTCATACCTAATAATATAAGTATTGTAAAAGATGAATAGAATAAAAAGTTTGATTGTATTGTTATTACTTTGTGTTTTTCAATTTTCGATGGCTCAAATGCAAGATGGCTGGAGTCTTCAAAAAGATGCTAGTGGTATAAAAGTTTATACAAAGGAAGCGGGGGATTCTGGCTACAAGCCATTTAAGGCAACCGTTTTGCTTGATAATACGGTGGAAGAATTTGCATCTGTTATGTATGATGTAGATGGACTTTTGGATTGGGGTTATAAAATTAAAACAGCTTGGTTATTTGAAAGATCTGGAGATTCACTTCAAATATATTATGCCGAGGCCAAAGCTCCTTTTCCTTATAAAAATAGAGATGGTATTTATAAAAATGTATTCCAATGGAATTCTAAAACAAAAACACTATTAGTTAAAATTAACTTATTAGAAAATTACAAAGTTGTGGATCCAGATTTAGTAGCAATTAAAGGACATGGATACTGGAGCGCTACGCAATTGAACTCGGGAAAATTGGAAGTAACTTTTATGATGGAAGTCAATCCTGGAGGTGAGATTCCAGCATGGATGGCCAATATGGTTGTCGACGATTCTCCATATTATACCTTATTAAATTTGAGGGAAGCTATCAACAAACCTAAATATAAAAACAAAAAGTACAGTTTTATAAAATAGTAATCGGTTATTGTTTTAGGTTTTCTACTGTAAAAATATCGTCTGAAATACCTTGGTCAAATTTAAGATCTAACATAACAATTTTTGTTGAACTTTCTTTTTTAATATCTTTCATGGTAACCTCTTGAGCATACCAATATTTGCCGCTTTTTAAATATTTGTAAGTGGCTACTTTTCTTATCTCATCACCTTTATAATAAAATTCCATCACCATTGGGTAATTGTTTGCTTTATCAACGGTCATTATTATTTTAGAATATTCCATGGACTTGTCTTTAGGAGTCAATTCCAATAAATATGCCTTCGGATCTAGAGATTTAAGGAATTCAGGAGTATATCTTGAGCTATATGGAATACCACTCATATCTTCATAAGAGAAATCCGTTCCTGTAAACGCTTGACTTTTGCTTAAAAGCGATATTTTAACCGCCTTTCCAAAAGATGGCATGTATAACCACATTTTGTCATCTGGAAGTGATAAGGTCGCAATCCCAGCTTTGTTTTCTGGTTTGGTATATCTATATAATTTTTTATCCATTCCTTTTTGCTTCAATTCTGCTTCTCGAACAGTTTCATCTCCAGATTTGTCCGTTACAATAATTTGAACAGTTCCTTGCTTGTCTTTAGGAGCAGACATTATCTTGTCTACGTTTTGAAGAACGGTATTTGCATCTTGAGCATTCAAATGGGAGATGCTTAAAATTGTAAATGCAATGAAGACGAAGGGTTTTAATAGATTTTTCAACATGAATTTTATTTATTTTTATTTAAAAGAATCAAGATCACGGGCAACAAAGTTAAGGCTCCAAGTCCAGAACTTATCATACTTAAAGCAATAAGTATTCCAAAATATTGTAAAGGAACCATTACAGAAAACATTAGTACCATAAAACCAACAGATACTGCAACCACGTTAATAATAATGGCAGAGCCACTTACTGTTATAGCTTCTGTAATGGCTTCCTTTAGGCATTTATTACTTTTTATGGAATGATTGTAATGCGAAATAATATGTATGGAATAATCAATTCCAATCCCTAAGGCAACACTTGCTACAAGAACGGTAGCAATATTGAGTGAAATTCCTGTTATTCCCATAACCCCAAACAAAATAATAATGGTTGCAATTATTGGAATGGAAGCATAAATACCACTTAAAAAAGATCTAAGGATTAACCCTACAATGAAAATCATAAAAATGATAGCGATCGAAATACTGCCTATTTGGCTATTAATTAAACTTTGATCCATTGTAATATCTACAAATGGCATTCCTGTAATTTGAATTTTACAGTTTTCTGTGGAATTACTTTCAATAAAAGCATTCATGTATTTAGCAAATTCTTTTTTAGAATCGTTGTCTGGCGATTTAAACTTGGTAATAATAATGCCTTCTGTTAAATCTTTATTGACAAATCTGGACATAATTTCATTTCCATCTAATAAAAACCAAAGCTGTTGAATCTGTTCGGCATCATCTGGAACTTTTCTGTTTCCAGTAATCGCAAAGTTCAATTCAGAAATTAAATGAGCAATTGACATGGACGTATAAATGTCTGGACTTTGCTCCATATATTCTGAAGTTTCTATCATTTTTTTCAAGACTTCAGGATCCTGCATGTCTCCTTCAAAATAAACGAATACAGGCTTGGTGCCACCAAACTTGTCTACCATTATTTTTTCGGCTTGTCTGGTCGGGTTTCCTTCTTTAAAATATTCTTGAATATTGACACTTCGTTTAATTGAAAATACGCCAAAAATGCTAATAACTATTAGAACCAACCAAATGCTTAAAATCAATTTTGGGTATTTAAATAAAATAGTGTTCAACGGTTTTAAAACGTTGTTTGATAAAAATGAAGGCCGTTCAGCTCTAGAAATGTCTTTTTCTTTTTTAGATTTAAACACTTCCATGATAGCGGGAACAAAGAAAAGAGAGAGTAAACAGGCAAATAAAGTTCCTAAAGAAGTGAAAATTCCAAAATCGACAATCATTTGTAAATAAGCACCAAATACAAAGGACACAAATCCAATCATGGTTGTAATGGCAGCCAATATTACAGGAATTAATACATAGGCAAGCGCTTTACTTACAACATCTTGGTTTTCTGTTTTACTTATTATATTAATTCTATTCACCACATGAATGGCATAGGCGCTTCCAATAGCTAATAAAATAATTGGAATATTATTTGAAATCATGGACATACTATATCCCATCAATCCCATAATTCCCAAGCTCCAAACAATTGATATAACGGCTGTTAATAATGGTAAAATAACACCGTTAATAGTTCTGAAACTTAAAAACAGTATGAAACCAATAACTAAAAAAGCAATTGGTAAAAGTAACACGAAATCTCTTTTCATTAAATCTGAAATAGAGGTTACCAACATAGGAGATCCTGTATAATAAATGTTTTCGGAAAGCTTTAAATTAGAGACATTGCTAATAACATTTTCAGCAATGTCATTTACATTGGCACCATCTTCTAAGTTGAAAATAATTAAAGAGGAGGTTTCATCTTCCGAAACTATAGAGCCTTTGTACATTGCGTTAGACATGACATTGTTTCGTAACAACTCGAAGGCTTCAGGACTATTTGGGAAGTTGTTTTCATCGACCAAGCGGCCTATCTCAATGCCATATTCACTTCCTTTTATATTGATGATGTTGGTTAAACTAGAAACAGACGAAATGCCATCAATAACACTTAAAGTATCAGTAATGGAACGGATATCTTCCAGAACTTTGGTTTGATAAATATTATCTGTTTCTAAGATTACGACACCAATATTATTGCCACCAAAATTTTTACTAATTATTTTAAGAAGTAAAGCATTTGGATCGGTATCAGGTAAGGAGCTTAAAATATCCGCATCGATTTTTAAACTTTTCAAATGATACCCAAAAAACAGAGTGCAAATGGTTACTATTATAATAATTGGCCATCGTAAAGCAACAATGCTGTCAGAAATTTTTGTTGTATTCAAAGGTGTTGGTATGTTTTAAGTTACAGCTATAAAAGCCTATAAATATCGTTAATAAAATTTAGCTTTAAAAGGGTTGTCCTTAGAAAATATCTTATTTATTAAGATTGAATTTCAACACCCCTTACCAGAATCGTGGAAACAAGGCTGTCCTGTTTTTTGGGTATTCCTTAAAATGGACTTTGTACCATTTGTGGTGAGCCAAAGCTCGAGGTATTAAATTGGCCGCTGTCCATATTAAAAAGGTTGTGGCAGGATAATTCCATGCCATAATAGCGAAACCTGTCCATTGTAGTAATTCACTTAAATGATTCGGGCATGAAATATATTTAAAAAGGAATCCGTTTGGAATTTTGTAACCCGTTTCTCCAGGTTTTCTAAGGTGAATTAAAATGTTATCACTTATTTGATTGGTTATAAAACTAAAAACGAAAAGCGTTAATCCTAAGTAGAAATGCCAATTATTAAAAGCATCGATAGTGTATGCTTCAAAATTAGCTAGAAAATAACCATTTAATCCAGCATTAACCATATTAAAAGCGATGGCTGAAACAACAATGGTAATGGGCATTTTTTTGTATTTTGTGCGTATTCTTAGAGGGTAAATAAACGTTCTATTAAAATAATGGATAAGCCACAAGATACTAAGCATGGATGCATATTTACTCTGATTAGATGTCATGAAGAAATATAGAATGATAGAAAAAGATGGAATTTCCATTAAAACCCATCCAATTTTGTTTGAAATTTCTGGTCCCCAACCTTTTTTAATATGTCTGCCATAAGGAGCTGTTACAAATTGTAATAAAATAAACGAGCCAATGCCAATGGAAGCCCAAATAATGCAAATAATATGAAACGTGCTTAATGTCATGACAAATTTTGCTTGTTAAACCAATTTATTAAATCTGTTAACGTATCTTCTATAGGTCGAATTTTATGCTTCAATTCTTTAATTGCTTTGCTAGAATCTACTTTCTTTGGTGCTCTTTTAAGAATTTTTAAACTTTCGTTGGTTATTGGCCATTCCAAAGGGAAATGAGTATCATAAATTTGAATTAATGGCAATAGAAAAATTAATAAGTTTAATGAGATGTAAATAAATTTGTGGTCAGGATTTACAATTCTAGCTATCTGTTTTAAGCTGTAAAAGTTGCCTCCTACTAAATAGATTTCACCTTTTTCACCTAATTGAATACTGTTTATTATGGTTTCTGAAAGATCTCTAATATCAACCAAGTCATAACCACCTGTGGTTAATGCAGGAATCTTCTTGTTGTAAATATCTAAAATAGTTTTCCCAAAATGAGAAGGTTTATGGTCAGGACAACCAATTATGGAAGTGGGTCTAATAATAATGGCATCCAAGTTGTTATTTGATACAGCTTTTAAAACCAGCTGTTCAGATAATGCTTTGGTATAACCATAAAGAAAATCGTTTTTGGTTTTATAAGGTCGGTTTTCATCAAAAATTTCATTCGCTTTTGTTTCTTTAACAGCATTTGATGAACTAATAAAAATGAATTTTATATCAGAATTTAAGCAAGCATTTATAACATTTTCTGTACCAATAACATTGGTATTATAAACGTCTTCTTTATTTACCTTTCCAACAGATATCATGCCTGCACAATGGATAATTGCAGTGGAATCTTGCACTAATTGCTTTAAAATAGTTTTGTCTGAAACATCACCCTGAACCCAGGTTAAAGATCGATGTGAAATAGGTGGCTTATAATTACGATACAAGGCTTTTACTAGGAACCCTTTTTCTAATAATAATTCAATAAGACAAGTGCCTAAATGACCACTTCCTCCAGTTATACTAACTTGTTGTTCACGCATAGATTCGATAAAGCTTACAATGTATTGAATAAAAAAAACTAAGTCAAAGTTTTTAATTTATTTTTGAAACAGATCACTAAATAGTATTAAATAGAATCTGTACAATTTAAACAAATGTTAAATTACTTGTAATTAGGATGCTTGATTGGAGAAAGTATGGTATTATATGTTAAATCAAATACTAAAATTAATTAAATGTCGGTGAAATTAATTAAATTGCATGAGCCTTATAAGATTGATTTGTGTTTGATTTTTTAAGGTGATATTTATTTATTATCATCTCTTTTTAAACAAAAATTAATAATTTTTAAAATTTAAATTATCATGGGAAAAGAAAGTAATGCAATATTAGGATTGTTAGCAGGAACAGCAATTGGGGCCACTTTAGGTATTTTATTTGCACCAGACAAGGGATCGAATACGAGACAAAAATTAGCAGATGAGGCCGCGACTGCAAGAGATAGAATGACGGAAGGTGCACATCACTTAAGGGATCAGGTTAAAGAAACCGTTACCCATAAAAAAGAAAGTTTAGATCATCAATTAAATAGTATTGTGAATGATGTTAGTCATAAAACTGAGGATGTCATTACCTCTTTAGAAAATAAGTTAAGCGATCTTAAAGCAAAAAACAAAAAGTATCAAAAATCTTAAATTGAATGAATATATTCGAAAATATAAATGAAACTTCAGGAAAGATGGCGGATGCTGGTGAAGTTTATGTGCAAAAATCTCAGGAGTATCTAAAATTAAAAATATTTCAACAAATAAGTGTTTCCATAACGTTGGTGTCTAAAGCGCTGATTATTGGAGGTTTATTGCTAATAGCTTTGTTTTTTATGTCTTTTGCCTTAGCCATGGCTATAGGCCAATGGTTAGACAATGTAGCTTTGGGTTATTTAATTGTTGCGGGATTATTTCTAATAGTTACATTCATAACGTATTACAAGAGAAATCTAATCAATAAAAAAGTAATCAAAAGTTTGTCATCTAAATTTTTCGATTAAGTCATCTAAATTTTTCGATTAATAATTTAAGAAAATTCATGTTGCACCATTTATCTAATGGAATTTATTTCATAGAAAATGCAGCTACAATAAAAAAGACATATGAAACAATACCAATCTTTTAAAGAAATTGAAACCGATTTAAAACGATTAAGTCTAGAACAAAATATTGCTTGGGAAGAAATGAAACTTCTTAAAGGCGAATTTCAGGAAAGTTTAACACCTGCAAATTGGTTGCAAACTGGACTAAAAATGGCAGGTAAATATGGCATGTTTTTAATGGCAAAAAGATTCTTTAAATAAACTTTACAAACTGATATTATTGAAAAAGGAATCCAATTTGGATTCCTTTTTTTTTTGAAATTATTCTGATTTTATTTTAAATAAAAATAGTACTTCATACTATAAGTAAATCTTCCAAGTACAATTGGGTGGTGTATCAAAAAAATAAAATTTAAAATCTGAATTTCAGGGTGTTATGGCGAAATATTAATGTTTTTGAGCTAACATTTAAATTTTTTGAGTCATTCCCTAAGACACTTTATAAATATATTTGAAGAGAATAATTTAAAAACAGATATATGAAAACTCTAAAAACAATTATGGCAGTTTGCCTTCTATTAATAACGGTTGGTGTAACTGCTCAAAACAGTAAAGACAAGGAAGTTATGGCAGATGCCCAAAAAGCTAAAACAGCATTACTAGAAAAAGACCCAGGTCTTGAAAAATTCTTTGACACTGCTTCTGGATATGTCATCTTTCCTAGCATTGGAAAAGGGGCTTTAATTATAGGTGGTGCCATGGGGAATGGTGTTGTTTACGAAAATGGGGTAGCTATTGGAATGTCAAATATTAAAAAATTAAGTGTTGGTATTCAAGCTGGTGGTCAGGCACTAACGGAAGTTATCTTTTTTGAAACAGATGAAGCCCTAAATGAATTTAAACAAGGAAATTATGAGTTTGCAGCTCAGGCTTCAGCTGTTATAGCCGATAAGGGGGTCTCAGAAGATGCAAATTATGATGATAACGTTATAGTTTTTGCTATGCCTAAAGCAGGTTTAATGGCTGAAACTTCTGTAGGTGGTCAGAAATTTGAATATCATCCATTTAAGTAATACTTAAAAACATGATATATTATTGAGAAAAAAGTTGGCAATTTGCCAACTTTTTCTTGTTTAATAGAAGAACTTTATAATCCTTATGAGTTAACCAAAATTCGTTTTAAGTTAGCAAGTAAGCTTATTAAATAATAGTTTTATAACATGACTCAGACCAATTCAAAAAAATTCAAGATTCAAGATTTACCATCTCTTATCGTTGAAACTTATAAGGCATGGGATGCTAGCGACCCTTTTAGGTTAAGCGCCGTTGTAGCCTATTATGCTGTACTTTCCTTGCCCGGATTATTAGTTATTATTATCAATTTGGTAGGTTCAGTCTGGGGAGTCGATATAGTGCAAGGTAGATTAACAAACGAAATTTCCAGTGCTTTAGGAAGAGATGCTGCTGAGTCTATACAAAGCATGATGATTGAAACTCAAAATGAAGATAAAAGCACATTAGCTACCATTCTGGGAATAGTAACCTTAATTTTTGGAGCTACAGGGGTTTTTTATCATTTACAATTATCACTTAATAAAATTTGGCAGGTTGGTTCGGAAAACAGTTTGCCATTTGTGAAAATGCTTTGGAGTCGTGCCAGAAGCTTTGCTTTTATTTTAGCTATGGGCTTTTTGCTATTAATAAGTTTCTTAGTAACCACGGCTATTTCTGTATTAAATGAATACATAACTAGCTTAGTCCCAGATTTAATAGTTTATATCGCTTTTATTATGGATTTTGTGGTTTCCACCGGAATTATAACGGTTCTGTTTGCCATGATCTTTAAATTCTTACCGGATGCCAAAATTAAATGGAAAACAGTTTGGATTGGAGCAATCATAACATCCGTTTTGTTTGTTCTAGGAAAATTCTTGCTTGGACTTTATTTTGGAGAGGCAAATCCCGGTTCTACATACGGGGCAGCTGGAACTGTAGTCTTAATTTTGCTTTGGGTTTCATATTCTTGTCTAATTTTATTTTTTGGAGCACAATTTACCTGGGTTTATGCCAAACGTTATGGATTAGGAATCCAACCAAGCTCCAATAAAAAAAATAATGAGTAAACTTTAATTAGCTTTTTTGTAATTTGATTTTTTCCAAATGGTCCATCTCTTTAAATAATGATGTCTTGGTTCTGTTTGATAAAAAAAAACACCTCTAACTATTCGTTAGAGGTGTTTTTATGAAAGAATTTTTAATGATATAAATTAATAATTATTTCCAATTTTTAATTTCATCTTCTAATTCTTCTCTTTTCTTTCCCGTTTTTTCTTGAAGTTTTCCAACCATTTCGTCAAATTTTCCTTCAGTATACGTTAAATCATCGTCTGTAAGTTTACCATATTTTTGTTTGAACTCACCTTTTACTTGTTTCCATTTACCTTCTAATTGATCTTTGTTCATGATTTTATTTTTTTAATTAATAATGTTTTAATACCTGCAATTTATAATATATACAGAGTTTGGTTTGACTCAAAAAAATAATTTATTGAACCAATTACGTCCGCTTAAAAATACTTTTTTGAGAGCAATATTTTTCCTGATTGTGTTAATCCATGCAAATCCATAACCTGACATTTGATCTGTCCCAAAAATGGCTCATTGCGAAATTACGAGGACAATTTTATACATTATTTACCATTAGATTTTTTAAAACCAAAATTATGGATATTCCTAATATTAAAAAGGAACAGCAATACCAAGCACTTAAAGATAAAGGCTACAGCAAACAAAAAGCAGCTAGGATTGCTAATTCACCAGAGGCTGGAGATAAAGGAGGGAATGCAAAACCCTATGAGGACTGGACCAGAAACGAATTATATCAACAAGCTAAAAATGTAGAAATTAAGGGACGTTCTAAAATGGACAAAGTCGAATTAATTATTGCTTTGCGAAACAATTAATAATTTAATTTAAATAAAACCAGACAAATTTTAAACCAATTTTAAGTACTCAGTTTTTATGATAAACGCCAAAAAATTACGTCAAATTTTTTTACTTCTGTTGATAGTTTTAATAGTTGTATTGATTTTTAGGGAAATGATGCCATACTTTTCGGGAGTTTTAGGCGCCATAACTTTCTATTTTCTTTTAAGAGGTACAATGTCTAAATTAGTTAGAAGGGGTTGGAATCCTAATTTGGCAGCTGGAACTTTATTGTTCCTATCTTTTATTTCTATTCTAATTCCTATTGCCGGAGCTGTATTAATGCTAGGTAATAAAATAGGAAAAGCGGCTAATAATAGTGAAGCAGTAACAAAAGCCATTAAAGTCCAATTAAGAACATTGGAAAGTCGTTTGGGTTTTGATCTGACGTCTCAAATTGATGCCACTGGAATTTCAAGTTGGTTGTCCGATAGTTTGACAGGGTTTGCAGGTGGTACTTTTAATACAGTCATTGCCATTGCCATTATGTACTTTTTGCTTTTTTATATGTTAACAAATCGCAAACAACTTAAAGAATCCTTAATGGAATACATTCCTTTAAGTAGAGAAAATTTAAAATTATTAGGAAAGGAAAGCGGACAAATGGTTCGTGCCAATGCTTTTGGAATTCCTTTAGTAGCCGTGGCGCAAGGTATCGTAGCTTTAATTGGATTTTTTATTTTTGGAGTAGAAAGTCCTTTTTTCTGGGCCGTTATTGTAGCCATAGGTTCTATGGTTCCTTTTATAGGAACGTTTTTGGGTGTTATTCCTGTCTTTATCTTAACCATTTCTAACGGAGATTCATTTCAAGCATGGGGAATTCTGCTGTATGGTTTTATTGTGGTTGGTTCTACTGATAATATTATTCGTTTGTTTATACTTCAAAAACTAGATAATGTCCATCCTTTAATAACCCTAATTGGTGTAATCATAGGAATTCCCTTGTTTGGGTTTATCGGGTTGATTTTTGGACCCTTGTTGATTAGTTTATTTTTAATATTCGTTCGTATTTACAAAAAAGAATATGCTTCAAAAGATTTAAGTAGTCTTTAATTAATTGCATTAATAAATTATTGCTTTAGGTTAAGTGAAGCCTTATTTATTAAATAATTTGCAGTGAAGGATTATTAAAAGTTGAAAAGATGAATAAAGCAGAACAAATAAGGTTAGAGAACATTGCAGATACTGATCATGAAATCTTTGCCCTGTTAAAACAAAGATATAGTCCTAGAACTTTTAAAAATGAATCGATAAAAGACAGGCATTTAAAACAGCTTTTTGAAGCCATACGATGGTCTGCTAGTTCTAACAATATTCAACCTTGGCGTTTTATTTACGCTGAAAAAGGAACAGAAGCTTATACTAAAATTTTCAATTGTTTAAGCGATTTTAATAAATCTTGGACTAAAAATGCTCCTGTTTTATTGCTTTCTGCTTATCAAGAAAAGACAGAGGAAGGTAAAGAGAATTTTCACGCTTTGCACGATTTAGGTTTAAGCTTAGGCTCTATGACGGTTCAAGCCCAATACTTAGGCATAGCTATTCATCACATGGCTGGAGTAGATTGGCAGAAAGCACAAAAAGAATTCGATGTACCAGAAGGTTTTCATGTTTCTACAGCTATTGCTTTAGGTTATTATGGTGGAGAGTTAGAAGATCTCCCAAAAGATTTACAGGGCCTGGAAACAAAAAAACGTAAGAGAATTTCTCAAGAAGCATTTGCTTTTAAAAATCAATGGAAGCTAGGGATATAAATTATAAATCTAAAAAAAATATTATGAAAATAGGAATTATAGGAAGCGGACAAATTGGTGGCAATCTAGGAAAGTACTGGGCAAAAGCTGGTCATGAAGTGCTTTTTAGCTCAAGACATCCAAATCAACTTGCCAGTTTGGCTCGTGATGCAGGTAATAATGCCAAAGCTGTAAGTGTTGCCGAAGCTTTTGAAGCTAATGCAGATGCGTATCTTTTAGCAACTCCATTTGAGGCTATAGATAACATATCAGAATTGTATGCTGGAGAATATGGTAATAAAATAATTATTGATGCCACAAACCCATATCCTGAAAGAGATGGCAAAATGGCTCAAGAAGTTAGAGATGCCAATTATAATGCTTCGGAATATACAGCTATGAAATTTAACACAGCTAAAACAATTAAGGCTTTTAATACGATTAAAGCTGAAGATTTACGTGATAGAGCTTTTAGAAGTCAAGATAAATTGTCTATTCCTTATGCGGCACAAGATGAGGAAAGCAAAACTATAGGAAGACAGTTAATTGAAGACATTGGTTTTGATGCGCTTTATGTTGGCGACCTAAGTGCTTCTAATATTATGGATCCAGATAAAGCTATATATGGAAAATCTCTGGAATTAATTAAATTAAAAGACTTAGTTAATGCCTCCAAAGAATATTGATTTATTATCAAACTAAATGATATACCTAAGTCATTTATAAATACATCGTTTTCAAATTGAAAATCTCACGTTAATTTAGTAATTTAATTAACTGAACTTTAAATTACTTAATAAACTAATAGATGAGCTTGGAAATTATTTTAATGTTTCTTGTATTACTAACAACAGTAGTACTTTTTGTGTTTGAGATTTTCCCTGTAGATAAAGTAGCATTTTTTATTATTGTTTTGCTTATTTTATTGGGTTTAGTTACTCCAGAAGAAGGTGTTAGTGGTTTTTCTAACAGCGCAACTATTGCTGTGTTAGCACTTATGATTTTGGCCATTGCCATGGAAGAAAATGGCGTAATTAACTGGTTGACATCTGGCATGGGAAAAGTGAAATCTTTACCTCTTTTTGTTATGGCTCCTGTTTTTATGGTGGTAGCTGCTGGAATTTCTGCATTTATTAGCACAACTGCTGTGGTTCTTGTTTTTATTAAAATGGTCAACCAACTTTCCGAAAAATACAATATATCACAATCTAAACTTTTATTACCTATTTCATTTGCTGGTATTCTAGGTGGATCTTGTACCTTAATGGGGACATCAACAAATTTAATTGTCAATTCAGTTTCAAAAGATCTCGGTGTCGAAAAGTTAGGTTTCTTTGAGTTTTCAGTCTTGGGACTTATTTTTCTTGGCATTTCTATTGTTTACTTAACACTAACTTTAGGTTGGTTGCCTTGGGGAGACAAACAAAACCTGAATAAAGATTATAAAATTGAAAACTATATTACCAGTGTCCGTATAACCGCTAATTCTAAATTAGTAGGGAGAAAAATCCATGATAGCTTTTTACATGATAATCCAGATGTATCACTTTTGCGTCTAACAAGAAATAACGAGGTTCATAATTCTCCTGGAAGATACATAACCATTAAGGCCGATGATGAATTGCTTTTAATGTGTGATCTCGAAAACTTGTCGCGTATAAGCAAATCTGAAAACATGAGTATCATTCATGAAACCGACCATGCTGAAGAGGAAATAATAGATAAAAACACAAAAAATAAAGAAGGAAAAAATAAACTTGAAGTAGATGAACATATTTTTGTTGAATTACTGATGCTTCCAGGAGCTGCCTTATTAGGCAAAACGCTTGGTAACTTAAGACGTTTTATGATTCAGGATGCCATTCCAATCGCCATTAAAAAAAGAAAGACATTGGTTAATCTCAATGAAAGAATGGTTCATAGCAGTACAGATAAATTAAAATTAAAGGCTGGAGATAGACTGTTGGTTGAAATATCTAAAGAAAAATCATATGTATTAGATGCTATTGAAAACGTGGTGGTTTTGCAACAATTAGATAAAATCGATAAAATATCTAAACGTAAAAAGTATTTTTCTTTTTTCGTCCTTTTATTAGTAATTGCGATGGCTGCATCAGGATTATTAACAATTATGGTTAGCGCTTTAACGGGAATATGTTTGTTATTGGTCACGAAAAATCTAAACTTAAATACCATATATAAAAAGGTAAATTGGCAAATTTTCTTCTTGTTAGCTGGTATGATTCCTTTGGGACTTGCTATGCATAATACAGGAACAGATATGTGGATTTCAGAGAAATTATTAGGTTTTTTAGATGGCCAGCCTAACTATATTATTATAGGTACCATATTTTTTGTAACTATGGTTTTAAGTGGTGTAGTGAGTAACAACGCAACAGCTATTATTATGACACCTATTGCCATTTCCGTGGCCTACGGAATGAATTTAGATTACAAACCTTTTATTCTAGCAGTTATGTTTGCAGCAAACTTTAGTTTCTTTACACCTGTAGGTTATCAAACTAATTCCTTAATTTACGGCATAGGTAATTATCGCTTTCAGCATTTTCTTTACATTGGAGGTGGTTTAAGCATCATATTGTGGATAGTTGCTACATTCTTATTAACTAAAATGTTATAAAATTTAATTATGAATAATTCATTTTCTATAGAAGAAGCTCTTAATAAGTTGTGGGATAAGCTAGATGGTTGGCTAGAGGCAATTATATTAAAATTGCCAAATTTTATCATGGCTATTTTAATCATGGTATGCTTTTATATTATAGCTAAGGTTATTAGAAATCTTTTAAGAAGATATTTGCTAAAGCATATTGGTCAAAAATCGATTCAAGATATCATTTCAAAAATTGTTTTTTTAATTGTAATACTATTCGGTTTTTTTATTGCTCTTGGCGTATTAGAATTGAATAAAGTACTTACTAGTGTTCTTGCGGGAGCAGGGGTAGTTGGTTTAGCTATTGGTTTAGCTCTTCAAGGAACTTTAAGCAATACCATTGGAGGCTTAATACTTTCCTTTATGCCTAAATTGAAAATCGACGATTATATTGAAACAGATAGTGTTAAAGGGTTTGTTTCCGAAATTAGCTTAAGAAGCATAGTTGTAAGAAGACCAGATAATAATTATACCATAATTCCAAATAATACTTTTATAACTAATCCATTTACAAATTATTCCCTCAGCAAAAGAAGTAGAATTACGGTTAGTTGTGGTATAGGTTATGAGAGTGATTTACAAGAAGTAGAGGATTTGGTAACGAAAATTATTTCTGAAAATTTTAAACAACAAGATGGAGAAGGAGTGGAGTTTTACTTTACAGAATTTGGAGATAGTTCTATTAATTTTATAACACGTTTTTGGATAGACATGGTTAGTAGTAGAGAAAATTATGCCGAATCACATAAAGCCATTAAACTTATTAGACACCATTTTAATACCAACAATATTAATATTCCCTTTCCAATTAGAACATTGGATTTTGGTAAAAACTCTATACATATGGTTAACGATAAAAAGGAAGAGAATTAAATAAATCCTTACAATTCTTTCAATTAAGCTTAAAAATCAGAATACTAAGAAAGTTTGTTAAGGATGAAAATAATTTTGTAATTTTAGAAGAATCATATCGAAATGGTATATCTTTAGTCTGTAAAAAATAGAAATAAAAGCATCTATTTATCAATGACACTATTTGTAAAATACGACTTCGATTTGGTATATAAGACACTTTTAAAAGAGCAGCTCGAAGCTCTGGATATTGCATATTCTTTTGGCAGTTTAGGAGAAATTCACATAGAAGGAAAATTATCTAAGGACAAGCTGGATATGTTAACAGCTTCCTTAAAAAGATATGGCATAGAAATATTATCGAAACAAAATGTTACTTTAATTGAAAGAATTAAAAACGCCATAGACGACTATTTGCAAAATAAAGAGTTGCGATCAGAAAAACTTTCTTCCTATCTTTCAGATAAATTACATTATTCATATGCACATTTATCAACTGCTTTTTCAGAGAACACCTATAATTCAATAGAAAATTATATGATTCTTAAAAAAGTAGATCTTGTCAAAGAACTTATGTGCAATACAAGTTTAACTTTAACCGAAATTGCTTTTCGCTTAGATTATAGCAGTGTGGCTCATTTATCTGGGCAGTTTAAAAAAACAACTGGATTAACACCTAGTCTTTTTTTAAGAATTATGAAAAAGAAACAACAATTATAAAACCATCTATTAAATAGAATTAAATGAGTGATAAAATATTGAACATAGCCTTGGCAGATGATGATGAAGATGATAGAATGTTATTTAACGAAGCTATCGACGAAATTGCTATCCGTACCAAATTGTCGCTCTTTAATCATGGACAAGAATTAATGGATTATTTAACCTTGCCTAACATTGTTCTTCCAAATCTTATTTTTTTAGATCTTAACATGCCAATTAAAAATGGCCAACAATGTCTTTTAGAAATACGGAGTAATCCAAGGCTTAAAGATTTATGCGTGGCTATTTATTCTACCTCGTCTTCAGAAAAGGATATTGAGGAAACTTTCTTAAATGGGGCAAATATTTATGTAAATAAGCCCAATAACTTTAGTAAATTGCGAGAAGTGGTTGAGAAAGTGCTACAACTAAATTGGCAATATCATACCTCCAATTTGAATAAGGAGACTTTTCTTTTCCGAATCTAAAGCCTTATATTATTATGGATTTTAAGCGTGTATATACCACTTCTAAAGCGTATATCATTTTATTAATTGTAGCACTGGTTTTACTTGTTGCAACAGCTAGTATGGCTTATATGCAAATATTACACATGCAAAAATCTTCCGAACTTGTTAAACACACGCTTCGGGTTTATAATAATTTAAATATCTTAACAACCCATTATTCAAAAGCTGAATCTGAAGAATTTAGAGGAGAGCTCTTAAAAACTGGAGGTTCTGGTCAGGTCTTCAAGGATTATAGGCAAGAAGGGCTTGATATTATAGATAATTTAAAAAATCTCACTGCAGATAATGCTATTCAAGTAGAACGCTTACAATCATTAAGTATTTTATTAGATAGATTATATAGTCAACTACAACAGTTGGACGCTGTAAATTATAAAAATAGTCAAGAAGCTATTTCATATAAGCAATCACAAAAAATGAAGATTAATGGAACTTTGTTCCATATTCGTGGTTTAACAAATCAAATGCTTTCTGCGGAGCAAAACTTAATTCAAGAACGTGAAAAAGCTTACGATTCTGAAAAAGCTTTAGCTCCTCTAACATTGTTAATGCTTACGTTTATTTCAGTATTAGTGTTTGTTCTTTCATTTATTAGGATCTATAAAAATAAAATCCGTTTTCGAGAATCTGAAGCTTTTTTAAAAAATGTATTGTCTACAACAGATAATATTGTTAACTATTATGAACCCATTTTCGATAAAAATAACAATGTAGTAGATTTTAAGATTATTTATGCCAACGACTGCAATCGCGATTATTTTGGTTTGGAACCCATTGATATTGTAGGAAAACAAGTTTCCCATGTGTTTCCATTTTTATTAAATAATGGTGAGCTGGAAAAAATGAAAAAATCTTATAATGAAGAAACTAAGGAGATTTCAGATAGGCACATAATTGTTCAAGATGAAAAAATGTGGTTTCAATCTCTAGTAACACCTTTAGGTAATGGTATTTTGGAAACTGCTAGAAATACAACTTCAGAAGAAAAAGCCAAGGAAATCCAATTAACCTTTAATAAACGACTAGAGAAACAAAACCTTCAACTATTAGATAGTCGTGCTTTTTTGGGTAATATTTTTAAAAGTATCTCGCATGTTATCATGCACTTCAAAAGCATTCGTAATGAAAAGGGTGTAATCACCGACTTTGAAATTCTTTTTGTAAACGAAAGGATTAATCCTGTAACTGGGGATATTCCCGAGGATTTAAAAAACAAATTGGTTTCCCAAGTTTTTCCTAATGTTTTCGAAAATCATGTTTTCGAAAATTTGGTTAATGCTATAGAACTAAACAAACCCCAGGAATACGAGGCGCCTTATGAAAGAAATGGTATTACAACTTGGTTTAGTGCCACAGCTATCAAATTAGACGATGGAGTAACCGTTACAACTAGAGATATTACTGAAGAGAAACTAAAAGCAAATGAACTTATAAAACTAAACGAGCAGCTTGTTATTAGAAACTCCATTTTAAACGATGCAGAAAATATAGCAAAAATTGGTAGTTTCCTATGGTATAAGGATTCTGATAAGTTTGAAATTTCAGAAAATTTATTACATATGTTAGAAATGGAAACTAGTGTCTTCGAAATTTCATATGAAACATATAAATCGTTTATTCATCCAGACGATCTGGTTTTAGTAGAAGAGAAATCAAATCAATCTAATAACAATGCAATACCTACAGAATATACCTATCGCGTAATTACTAAAAAGGGCAATGTAAAACACTTTAAAACCAATGGACAGCTGTTAAATAAAGGTGAAGAAGACATAATGATTGGCGTGGTCCAAGATGTTACTAAAACCATTGAAGCTGGAGTGGAATTAAGAAAAAGTAATCTAGAATTAAGACGAAGCAATGCCGAACTGGAATCCTTTAATCGTGTTGCAAGTCATGACTTACAAGAGCCACTTAGGAAAATTCAGTTGTTTATTTCAAGAATTGAAGATAAAGAATCAGAGAACTTTTCTAGTAAAGGCATTGAATATTTTCAAAAAGTAAAAAATGCAGGAATACGCATGCAGTCGCTGATACAAAATTTATTGGCTTATTCTAGAATCGATAGTTCGCGGACAGATTTTGAGACTATCGATTTGAACCTTGTTCAAGAAAAGGTTTTAGAAGACTTAGCAACAAACATTCAAGTTGCTAATGCCATAATTAAATTAGACGACCTGCCTGGGATTAAAGGTGTCTTTTTTCAAATGGAGCAATTATTTGCCAACTTAATTTCAAATGCTTTAAAATATAAGTCTACTATAGACACACCTATAATAGAAATTACTTCTAAAAAAATTGCGGCTATTGATCTCCCGGAAAATGTAATTAGAACCAATAAGTACTATTATAAAATAACATTTACAGATAATGGTATTGGTTTTGACGAAAAGTATGCAGACAAAATTTTTGAGGTCTTCCAACGCTTGCACCAAAAAACTGAATATTCAGGTACTGGTATCGGTTTGGCCATTTGTAAAAAAATTGTAGAAAACCATAATGGTTTTATGTATGCCAAAGGAAAATTGGGCGAAGGTGCTCAGTTTATAGTTTATTTACCTGCTTAAAACCCTTTTTTTACCTTAAATAAGTCCAATAATTCACCCTTTTATTCCTCTCTACTAGTAATAATATTTTCACGATTTTTCTACTTTCTTTTAGCCCGAAAAACCATTTTCCTTTAATTTTGGAGCTTTATTAACACATTTTAACCTTAAATCCAATAGTTGTATAACATAATGCAAAAATTGTGTAATAGAATATGCTGTCTCTGTTACGACCTTTATCATGTATTAAAAATCAAACCAAAACTTAAATCACAATCCAATGAAAACAGCATATTTAAAATCAGGTGTTATTAAAACCATGTTAGAACAATTAAAAGCTAATTTGGGTGGAGAATTAACAAGAGAACTACAAGAACATACCTTAATAATAGATAATGAAATAGGAAAAGGTATTATAAAAGGAATGTCTTTAAAAGGTGGAATATCCTATTTAGAATTTGATATGGTTTTTTATCACGATTTGGTATTGTCTATAAATACACCAGAAAAAAACCCAATTTATTTTACATATTGCTCTAAAGGTACTTTAACACATAGTTTTGGTGTTGAAGGTGAAAAACGCACCTTAGAAAGCTACCAGACAGGTATTTTAACCAGTAAGAAAATGGATGAGAATATTTTGTACTTTAAAAAGGATGAAGCGTTAAAAACTACCTTAATTACGGTTCAAACCACTAAAAAGGGATTGAATGCTGGAACAGATGAATTAAAACAAAAATTACGTGAAACATTTTTTAAGAATGATGTAGCAGAAAATTATTTATACATAGGATCTCATAACTTAAAGATTGCCGAAAAAATTGAGCAACTGAATGCTATTTCTCAAGATGGGATTGTAAGAAGTTTATTAATACAAGGATTGGTTCATGTTGTTTTAGCTTTGGAAATTCAACAACATAAAGACGATCTTCAAAATAACTTTTTACAAACAGGTACTTTAACCCATAGAGATATGGATGTTATTAAAGAAGTCTCTCAATTTATAAATGAGAATTCTGAAACTCAAATAACAATCACACAATTGTATGGCCAATTCGGACTTTCTCCATCAAAACTTCAAGAAGGTTTTAAATTGATGCATGGACATACCGTTACAGAATATATTAGAGAGATTCGTATTAAAAATGCTGAAGAGCTAATTAAAAATACTGATATGAATATTTCTGAAGTGGTTTATACCATTGGTCTTACTAGTAGAAGTTATTTTTCGAAAATATTTAAAGAAAAATATAACTGTAGCCCAAAAGATTATAAATGTGCACAACAATCAATGTTGATTTCAGCATAATTTGTAAGAAGTTCAAAACATTAAGTTTAACAATATTTTAAAACAAAAAGCTCAACTTAGGTTGAGCTTTTTTGTGCTTAAAAGAAATGGTTAATATTAAAACCATTTAAAATATAAGCCAGAAGCTACAACAGCAATGGCTAAAATAATCAAGGTCAAAATGATGAATGTTGCACCAAACCTGGTTTTTTTATCATCTTGTAATAAATAATCTTTTGTATTTGAATCTTCATCTTTAATAATTGGCATAATGTTTCGTTTTTAATGGTTAATATATACTGTTTTTTTATTTACAAATTCTTGAATACCTTCTTTGGAAAGTTCTCTTCCATAACCAGAAGCTTTGGTTCCTCCAAAAGGTAATCTTGGATCTGACTTTACAAGTTCGTTTATAAAAAATGCGCCATCTGAAATTTGAGATATTTGTTTTCTAGCTTCTAAAAAATTCTCTGTAAAAACCATTGTTCCTAAACCAAATTTTGAGTTGGAGGCCATTTGATAAGCTTCATCATTATCTTTTACTTTTATAATGGCGGCAACTGGGCCAAATGTTTCGTCATCAAAAACAGACATTCCAGGTTTAACATCTATTATAATAGTGGGTTCAAAATAAGCTTGGTCTTTTCTGTTTCCTATCACTACTTTGGCTCCTTTCTTAATAGAACTATCGACTTGTTTTTTTAAAGTGTCTGCTAAATCTACTCTAGCCAAAACACTAATTCTGGTTTCTGGTTCCTTAGGATCTCCAATTTTAAGGTCATTCACTTTTTTTGTGAATTTTTCTAAGAATTCCTCGTAGATCGCTTCAACAACAATAAATCTTTTGGCAGCAATGCAACTCTGACCTGTATTTTGCATTCTAGCGGCAACCATGGTTTCTATATGCTTATCTAAGTCAGCATCAGCTAAAACGATACATGCATTGTTTCCTCCAAGTTCTAAAACGGCTTTTTTAAGATTTTTCCCAGCAATTTCAGCCATATGTCTTCCTGCTTTTTCGCTACCCGTTAAGGAAATGGCCTTAATTCTTTGGTCTGCAATTAATGCGTCTATTTGGTCATGATCTGCTATAAGTGTTTGGAAACAGCCTTTTGGAAAGCCACTAGCATCAAATAAATCTTGGATAGCTAAGGCACATCCGGTAACATTACTAGCATGTTTCAGGAGGACTGTGTTACCAGCAGTTATGGTTGGGATTGCAAATCTAAGGACTTGCCAAAATGGATAATTCCAAGGCATAACCCCTAAAATACAACCTAAGGGGTCATAACTTATAAAGCTTTCTTTAGCATCTGTTTTAATAAGGTCGTCTGCTAAAAATTGGTCTGAATTTTTAGCGTAGAAGTCGGCTAAAAACACACATTTTTCAATTTCAGTATTACTTTGCGAGATAGGCTTGCCCATTTCCTCAGTCATAAGCTCACTATAAACTTGTTTATTTTTAATCAAGTTTTTTGATAGTTTTTTTAGAAGCTTGGTTCGATCTGAAATTTCAACATGTTTCCATGTTTCAAATGTTTTTTCTGAAAGAGCCAAACAAGTTTCTATTTTTGATTTAGAAAATTGTTTATACTCCTTAATTTCTTCGCCGTTATATGGATTAATTGTTTTAATTATTGAAGACATAATGATGTTTTTTATTAATTATTAAAGTTCCTTTTTTAAAAGCCAATGGCTTAACCTATTCCATAAAACAATTGACTCTTATGGGTATAACTGTTAAGGTTAATAATTTACTTTTTAGCGTTAATACACTTCGTAGTTTATTCCGAAATTTGTTTTAGAACAAATAGTTAAACTTAAAAAAAAAGAATTATGTCAAATAACGGAAGTACAGGATTAGGAGTTTTAGCAGGAGCAGCACTAGGTGCAGTTTTAGGTATATTATTCGCTCCAGAAAAAGGAAGTGTAACAAGACAACGTATTGCAGATCAAGCAGAATTGCAAAAGGAGAAATTAAGTTCTTCAGCAGCAGGTTTGAGAGATAAAATTGCTCATACAGTTAGTGTAGAAAAACACAGTTTAAACGATAAAGTAGAATCTATAGTAACTGATGCAAGTTATAAAGCTGAAGATGTAATTACAACTCTTGAAGCTAAACTAAAAGATTTGAAAGCAAAAAATAAGCAATTTCAAAAAACAGTATAAACTATGAATGTTTTTGAATCTTTAGGTCAATCTACAGATAAAGCTACAGATATTGGTGAAGCGTATTTTAAAGCGTCTAGCCAGTATCTTAAGTTGAAAATATTTCAGCAGATAACCTTATCGGTCAGTTTTATTACAAAATTAGTTGCTGTAAGCATGCTTGTGTTTTTAGGACTTATTTTTTGTGCAATTGCTGGAGCGATGGCTATTGGTGAGATTTTGGAAAATTTACTTTTAGGATATCTTATAGTAGGAGGATCTTTTCTACTAATTGGAATTATTTTGTTCATGTCAAGAGCTTTCATTAATAAATTAGTTCTGCAGAAAATTGGTTCCAAATTTTTTTCTTAAAAAGAACATCGAGTATTTAAATGAATTTTAAAAGACTTCAATAATTTATGAAACCATCATACAAAAATTTTGAACAGATTGAAACCGAATTACAGCTTTTAGATTTAGAAAGACAAGTTGCTTGGGAAGAATTGAAATTATTAAAAACAGAGTTCAAAGAAGATTTTAGGCCTTTAAATTGGGTAGAACCAATTATTAAGGGAGCTAGTAAATATGGTTTGATCATGTTAATAAAAAAGATTTTCTTTAAACGTTAATTATTAGACTTTAATTATGTTGAGGTCTTAATGCTAGATCAAAATACAAAAAACAAGATATTTAGTTAATCCTTAACTAATACTTATAAAATAGATATGCATTATTGCTTAAAAAAGGCAACTTTATATTCGCAAATGCATCTAAAAAGTACATGGAAGCTAATCTTTAGGTTTCCCATACCTATACATTTTTAATAGAATAATTTCAATTTCAGTACTATTACATAATTGGATCTATTCTTTAGATTTTAATATTTGTATAGAATAAAATTCATTTTTGAATTGCGTTAAACTTTGATTTTTTAGGATTAACCAATGCGCATTTCTTTCCTTAATTTTATTATATCAATAATAGTTTCGTCTTATATCATAGACGTTAAGATGTAAAACAGCAAACATCTCTAAAAAAATTGCTCAAAACCTTAATACATATTATTATGAACTCATACACAAAAGAAGTAGGAAGCAAACTTAACAATTTGTTAGAAAAAAATTACGATGCTGAAGCTGGTTATAAAAAAGCCGCAGAACATACTAAAAATACAGCATTAAGAAATTATTTCAGTCGTAAAGCGGCAGAACGTTATAATTTTGGTCATCAGTTAAAATCTGAGATTACAAATTATGGTGAAAAACCAAAAGAAGGTGGTAGTGTTGCAGGATCTGCACACAGAACCTGGATGGATGTAAAAGCCATCTTTTCAACAGACAATGAAGAATCCATGCTGGAAGAAGCAATTAGAGGAGAAAAAGCTTCTGTTGAAGAGTATAACGACGTTCTTAGCGAGGTAGATTTACCTCCAACTACTAGAGGAATTGTGATGGAACAAAAAAACACCATTTCTCAAGAACTGAACACTATTAAACGTTTGGAAGATTTAAAATAAAATATCCATGTAGTTATTTTGAAAAGGGGATTCTTTTAATTAAGGTCTCTTTTTTTTTGTTCCAAATGCTTTTTTAAGTAAACAAGTTAATTTTAAAATTTACCTAAAAAAATCCATTTGAGTTAAAGGTTATATCGATAAAGCAAAACACAACTTTAAGTTTTAACGACCTTTATATTATAGAAATCTGATAGCCAGTTTTCTAATATTAACCATAAAAACAAATATTATGTTACGTTGGACAATCACTTTTATTATTATCGCACTTATAGCCGGAGTTTTAGGATTTGGTGGAATTGCTGGAGCATCAGCAGGAATTGCTAAAATCTTATTTTTCATTTTTATCGTGCTATTTATCGTCTCATTATTCATGGGAAAGAAGAAAATTTAATTAGAGTATAAACACTAACCCTTAAAACCATTAATCATGAAAAAATTATTTTATATATTTTTATTCTCATTTACTATGTCCTTGGTATTACCAAGTTGTAGAGAGAAAAAAAACGATAGTATTGAAGACGTCGCAGACGATGTAGGAGATGCAGTAGATGACGCTGCAGATGAAGTAGGAGATGCAGTTGACGATGTAGTACACTAATAATAAAAACACAAATTTATAAAAATTAGTTAGTTGGTTTGGTAGTAAAGGCAGATAAGCGATTTTATAATAGCGAATCTGCCTTTTTCATTTAAAAAAAACATACAATTATGCAACAGGAAAGAAACGAATTAGACGTTATAAAAAAATATCAGGACAAAGGTTATACAAGTAATTTTAAGTGTGAAAACGATTTATTAATTGAGCTTGAGAGTAAAAACACGTATCAACCTGAACAAATTACTATAGAAAGAGAACATCGATTTGAGGGATTAAGTAATCCGTCGGACATGTCAATTTTATATATTATAAAAACAGATGATGATTTTAAAGGAATGGTTACTGCCAGTTACGGAGCCAAAAGTGATACAGATGTTGATGACTTTTTTAAGAGGATTCCAAAGCAGAATGATCATTCCAATGATGATATCTAAGACTTGATATCCTTATAAAGAGACTTTTATGTATTTATTCTTTTTCTAAAAGTTTAGAAATCTCGGAAGGTATTTCAATTAAATAATATTTATCACCATCAATTAATATAGGACAACGCAAGGTCTCAGGATAATTTTGGATCACTTTTATCCAATCTTCTTTATCTAAATTAATTCCAGAATCGAAATTTGCCTTGAAATTTGGATGTTCTTGATTAACAAGCTTAGAAAGAATGGTATTTAAATTCTCTGAAATTTCAAGCCATTGCATTCCAGTAACTTTAGTTTTTGAAATATCAATAGCCAATATCTTTTTATTTGTTGCTTGTAAAAAGCCATAGGCTTGTTTACCTAAAGATGTTTCAGAATGATAATAAAGAATTACTTGATTTTGATTTGTGGCAATAGTTCCCATAATTTTTTTTTAGAAAATAAATCTACTTTTTAATGGCTTGATAATCTAACTGTAAAAATTATAATCTTAATTCATTTAAACATGCTTAAGCACCATGAAAGAATTTTTAAAACAAAATAAACGTGCCATTTTTGGCGGAATCATAACGTTTGTAATAATCGCTATAAGTGTTTTTTTACTAGGTAATATTTCTGGTTATGAAGCAAGAATTCTTTTAGGTTCTTCTTTAATGGGAATTAACATGCTTTGTAATACCATAATTTTAGCATCTGCAACCATTTTGGCCTTACTTTTAACCTTATTAGGAATTAGCTCAGGAACAAAATCTAAGTTAAAAGACAGTCATTATTTAGGAGTTATGAGTATTGCTAAAATAGACACTTTCCTTTTTATTATTACCCTTATCTTATTTCAGTTGTTTAATATTCCTATTACAGAAGCAGACAATGTACCAACCATTTGGTTTAAAGTTATTTATTGGGCAACATTAATTATGTCTTCCATGTTAAGTGGTTTAATGGTGGTGGTTATTTTAATGTTGTATAATACAGTGAGTAATATCATTCTGATTGTTGGCCTAAAACAAGATCATCCACTTTTGTATCATGAGAAAGAAAAAGCCAAGAAAGATAGAAAGGATTTAGAAAAGGACAACAAGTCTTAGAATTAGACACATTGAAGAATGTAAATAATAAAGGCTTATATCGTCATAATAACTTTTAATAAGTTTCATGTAAGGTTTCTTTTAAAAATTCTACTTTTGTAATATAAAATTACAATCGATTATGTCTGAAACAATAGAAAAAGTAAAGTGTCTAATTATAGGATCTGGACCTGCAGGATATACTGCAGCAATTTATGCTGCCAGAGCAAATATGAAACCTGTTTTATACCAAGGAACACAACCAGGAGGCCAATTAACGACAACCAATGAAGTTGAGAATTTTCCAGGATATCCAGATGGTATTACTGGCCCAGATATGATGATAGAATTACAAAAGCAAGCCGAACGTTTTGAAACAGATGTGCGAGATGGTTGGGTAACTAAAGTTGATTTTTCTGGTGACGTACATAAAGTTTGGGTTAATGATACTAAAGAAATTCATTGTGATACAGTTATTATTTCTACAGGAGCTTCGGCAATGTATTTAGGCTTAGATTCTGAACAAAAATACTTAAAATTAGGTGGAGGTGTTTCAGCCTGTGCCGTTTGCGATGGTTTCTTTTATAGAAATCAAGAAGTCGTTATTGTTGGTGCAGGAGATTCTGCTTGCGAAGAAGCTCATTATCTATCTAAACTTTGCAAAAAAGTAACCATGTTGGTAAGACGTGACGAGTTTAGAGCTTCCAAAATTATGGCAGCTCGTGTAAAAAACGCAGAGAATATTGAAATCTTATTCAATACTGAAACTGATGAGGTTTTAGGCGATGGCCAAGTAGTTACGGGTGTACGTGTTTTTAATAACAAAACGAATGAAAAGCACGAGATTCCAGTAACTGGATTTTTTGTAGCTATTGGTCACAAACCAAATACAGATATTTTTAAAGGTTTTTTAGATTTAGACGAAACGGGTTATATTATTAATGTACCGGGAACATCTAAAACTAATATAGAAGGTGTTTTTGTTTCTGGAGACGCAGCAGATCATGTGTACAGACAAGCTGTTACGGCAGCAGGAACTGGTTGTATGGCCGCTTTAGATGCAGAAAGATGGTTGGCTGCAAAAGACTCTTCGTTTGAAGTATCTACTTCTAACTATAATTAATTAGAATAATTTATATATTTAAAAACCCGAAAATGAAAGTTTTCGGGTTTTTTGTTTTTTAGGAACTTTGGGAAAAGTAAGGTGTCATTTTTTAAGACTATTCCAACCCAAATAAGGTGAAAATTTCTTTATAATTATATTAATCTCTTTTTATAGTCCCAGAAACGCCATCACTTTTTTCAAGAATGTTGGGATTCCCTATATATCTAATATCTCCGCCACTAGAGGCTTTCGCAGTTAGCTCCTGGGTGTTAACAACAATATCTCCACCACTAGAAGTTACAACTTGTGCATTGATTGACTCTAGATCTTCAGCTTCAATAGAACTTCCGCTTGAAGCTTCCGCAATAAAGGTTGTTGTTTTTCCAGAAAGCTCCATATCGCTGCCGCTGGTGGAATTGCAAATAACCGTATCGGTATGAATATTTAATTCCATATCACTGCCACTTGTCGAATCTAATTCTAAGTCTGTAGCCTTTATGGTATTTGTTGAATAAACTTCGCTGCCACTAGTAGCTGTAATAACTTGAAGATTTTTAAAATTTAAATGAATTTTTTTCGAAGTACTTCTTCCAATATTTTCACTTGTAGAAATAACCAGAACATTATTTTCAATAGTTGTAGTAATAATATCATGAAGATTTTCGTCGGCTTCAACTGTTAAACGTTCTGCGTTGCTTTGTGTTAAATATAAATCGAGGCCTCGACTTACTTTTACAGCATTAAAAGACTCATTTAATGCTCTTTCTTTTGTGGAAACTTCGCCGTTTCCCTTAACTCCCATGTCGAAATTGCATGACATCATTAGGATGGCTAGAATAATGGATGCTGAAATTTTTGTTAGTGTACTCATATCTGTTCGATTTTTGATTAACCCTCCGAAGCTTAGAAGCGTAGGAGGGTGGTTGATTAGTAATTCAAAGATTGATTATTTATAACTGTTTAGAAACGAAATATTCCTGAACTGTTCTTTTTTATAGATGAATTGATTAGTTTCCATCTGTTGTAATATTGATTCCGTTTTCGTCTATATCAACTCTCACACTTTCGCTCTCGGCTTTTACACCTTGTTCGTTAATTTTTAAACTAGAATCGTTCGATATAATATCTACACCATTCTCGTCTATTTTAACCCTGGAGTTGTTATTATTGATGTCTATATTAATATTTATATCTTCTGGACAATCTTCACAAAGAATGCCATTATCAATAATTTTTAGGAGAAATCCTTCCATGCCATTATCTAAAATATCGTTATATCGACTCGTATTACTATGGAAACTAGAAGTGTTATCGTCTGCAATTAAAGTGGTTCCTTCTGGGAGATATAGAATAATTTCTATTTCTTGATCACTAAATTTGTTTTCATATTCAGTTGTTAAATATGAATCTAACATCAATTCGTTATTCCTTAACGTATAGTTATATTGAATGTTTTTTGCACGTTCTTTAGCTTGTTGATAACTGCTGCCTTCAGCGCTTTTTTCAATATTGATTGAAGCCACACTATCTTTTGTGGATCTTACAATGAGTCTTACATCCGAAGAGAATATTATTTTTTCGTCTTCTTCATTATAAACTAATTGGAAACCACCATTTCTATGAATACTTTTCTTATAAGTATCGTTGCCATACATTTTAATATTTAAAGTGTCGTTTGCTCTAATATTCAGACTTACTTTTTCTGTAACACTTGCATCAAAAGCATGTTCGCTGGCTTGTTTAACACCAATAACAATTAAACTTATAATAGCTAATAACCAAACGCCTAATAGGGAGAATTTAGCAATGTTACCAATAGATTTTAAATTATTCACTAAAATTTTCAATCCTAAATAGAATACAAAGAAAAACGGCACTCCAATGGCAAAAAACAATAATAAGGATACTAGCCAAACGGGTGTGTTTGCTGCATTGGCGGCATCAATAAAATCGAAGCCCGGAACATTAATAATATCTGAAATTCCAACTGTAAAGAAGCCAATAATCAAACCAATTAATGTAGAAGCTCCAACTATAATTAAAATGATTCCAATGAATTTGGCGAAAATATTTAGAAAAAACATAATGATGTCTCCAAGCGTATCAAAAAAAGATTTGGAACTGGATTTTATCTTATTACTTTGTTTAGAAACATCAATGTTTTTTACAGTATCTGAAACGGTTTGTGACACATTTTCAAACCCGTCTTTAATTTTTTTTTCGATGTTACTAATATTAACAGGCTCGCCAGTCATGGTTAACTTGTCGGCAGTTGTCATTGCTTCCGGAACTAAAATCCAGAATAATATATATATAAAGATAAATGTTCCACCAGAACCAATGGCAAGTAAGATCCATAGTAAACGTACCCAAAGTGGATCGATACCTAAATAATGACCAATTCCAGATGCTACACCTCCAATATAAGAGTTGTCTGTGTCTCTAAATAATTTTTTAGAGCGTCCAGATGGTCTGCTTTGATAAGAAGATTTTGGTTCGTCTTCAAAGATTTCATCATCAACCAAATAATCTTCTGGTTGTCCCATAATGGTGATTACTTCTTCAACTTCTTTATTTCCAATAACTTGTTTTTCATGTTTTATGCGTTCGCTAAAAAGTTCGGCGATTCTTGCTTCAATATCAGAAATGATTTCAGAACGTCCTTGAGAGTCGGTAAATGAACGTTTTATAGCCTCAAGATAGCGTTGTAATTTTACGTATGCATCTTCATCTATATGAAAAAATATACCTGCTAAATTTATGTTGACTGTTTTATTCATTTTGTTGTAGTTTTTTGACTGGTTACTATATTAACTGCATTTTGTAATTCACTCCAAGTGGTGTTTAATTCGTTTAGAAACAATTTGCCTGTTTCTGTAAGACCGTAATATTTTCTTGGTGGTCCCGAGGTCGATTCTTCCCATCTATAATTAAGAAGTCCAGCATTTTTAAGGCGTGTTAGTAATGGATAGATGGTTCCTTCAACAACTAACAACTTGGCGTCTTTTAAAGTTCCTAAAATTTCTGCAACATAAGCGTCCTCATCTTTTAAGACAGATAATATGCAGTATTCTAGGACACCTTTTCTCATTTGTGCCTTTGTGTTTTCAATTTTCATATGTCTATGCTATTTTTAATTAAGGTTTCATGCAATTCGCATTTTAGACCTACTATTTTTTTTGATGCTTTAAATAATACTTGTGTCATATTCTAAGCGTTTTTAATTGTTTTAAACTGTTCATTTTTTTATTATTGATTTTTCTCCAACAATTTGTAAAGTTGATTTTTGAAGGAGGATTGATGATTTATTTTAAAAAGTTGATTGTTAATGGGTACTTGTAATCTTGACCTTCCTTTGCAGCCAAGCTTGCTTTTACTATAAAAACTAATTCTAGTATAAAACCAATTACTGCTACAAATCCTAATCCACCAGTAATGTATAGCAGAGGAGAAGGTTTGGTTAAGCTAATATGGATGCTGTTAAAAGCATCGATATCTAAAAAGTTGAAACCATCGAAAAAGTTAAACACAAAAAAAGGAATGGTTAGCATACCTAAAAGAATAGCATATAGTAAAATACTTAGCTGAAAATTTAAAGCCTGTTTTCCATGAGAATCTATAAAGTCAGATTTATCCTTATTTGCAACCCACAATACAATTGGTCCAATAAAATTTCCTAGTGGAAAAATAAACCTAGAGAAGGTTGATAAGTGAATAAACGTGGCAATATTTCTTTGGTTAGTATCGATCATTTTAAAAGCATATAATAGTTTCTTATGCAAATATATATCTTAAAGAAGGTATTATGCAATACAAAGTACTAAAATTTAACAAAAATTTAACAAATGGTAATTCAGTTATATTTGTTAAATTGTACCATGGTTCAAAATGCTAAACTTAAAATTTCATTAAGATGAGAAAAATGACTTATGTCCTATTTTTGGTCTGTTCCAGTTGTTTTTCACAAACATTTCCGGTAGCAGAAAATATTATGGAAACAACTTGGGAAGTCTATCAACCCCCAACGAATTCGCCAGAATATTTGGTACCATTTACAAATGGGTTTGGTTTGGAAGTAACCAGAATAAGCGATGTTGAAGTTTTTGGCGGAGATACCCAAAAGTTGCGTCATCACTATAGTAAAGACTCGCCTTGGAATAGTGATGAAACCTATATAAAACTCTCTGGATATCCTGCAGCCATTCTTGATGCGAATACGTATAAATTTGTACAATGGGCAGATATTCCAAGTTCAGCAACTTGGGCAAATACTAACCCAAATATCATGTATGGCACGTCTAAAAACAAATTAGTTTCCTATAATATTATTATAAATACAAGTCAAACCCTGTACACTTTTAGTGAATATCAAGAGATTAAATATGGTTTCGGTGAAGGAAATACGTCTAATGACGACAGATATATTGGACTTATAGGTGAAAATTTTGATGATATAACCCTAATAGTTTTCGATATATTAAACTCAACTATAGTGGGTACAAAACATATAGGTTCAAAAGATAAATTTGATTGGTTTTCTGTAAGTCCTTTAGGTAATTATGCTGTGGTTAGTTGGGGAACTCATGGAAGTGGAGAAAGAGAAGGCATGAAAGTCTATGATATAGATTTAACTAACGAAAGACATCTGGATGATTATAATACGCATTCAGATTTAGGAGTGGATACAGAAGGAAACGAAGTTCATGTGTCGTTTGGTGACGATTCGGAAAGAGATAAACATTATTATTTAATGATGGTTCGATTGAGTGATGGCTTAAAAACTCCTATTTTCACTTATACTAAAGCTTATGGTGTTTGGCATGGTCATATAAGTTGTAGAAATACTAACAGACCAGGTTGGGCTTATGTAAGTGAAGGTTGTTGTAAGACCATTGGAGAAAAGGAAGTGTTTGCGATTAAATTAGATGGAAGCAATACAATCGAGAAATTTGGTTTGCATCATGCAACTTATAAAGATAATTACAAACAACAAGCGCAAGCAGTACCTAATAGAGATGGAACAAAAGTAATGTTTGCCAGCAGTTGGAATGGTTTTTTTAAAACCGAATTCCCTCCATCTTTTATAGTTGAAAAAAAGTAGTTTTTTAATTAAAAATAATAATCTCCTATTTGTAAATGAAAATAAATCCCAGAAAACTCAATTTCTTTTTGTTATTAAAATTACCATCAGCCTTTTTAACTGGTGTTAGAACAAAATACCTAGATAATGAAAAATGTGTCGTTACCGTAAAACATCGATGGATTAATCAAAACCCATTTAATTCTATGTTTTGGGCTGTTCAAGGCATGGCGGCAGAGCTAACAACAGGTGCGTTAATGATGCAACAAATTAGAGCTAGTGGTAAGAATATTTCTATGTTGGTAGCTAATAATAATGCGAGTTTTCATAAAAAGGCCACCGGTAGAATTACGTTTGTTTGTAATCAAGGCCTAGAGGTGGAAGAAATTATAAAAAAGGCTATTGAAACTGACGAAGGTCAAACTATTTGGATGCATGTTAATGGCACCAATGCAGAAGGTATAGAAGTTTCTAGTTTTAAGTTTGAATGGACTCTAAAATTAAAATCTTAGATATTAATTTTTAATAATCAGGCAACAATTTTAAGTCAATAATTGTTGAGGTTTTAAAGAAATGTGTAACAAATCATCATAATAGGCAACTAATACATTAGACAACTTAACAAAATACAGTACTATGCTAGCACACGAAATAGATTATAAGATTTATGGTGAAGAAATGCAGTTTGTTGAAATAGAATTAGATCCGCAAGAAGCTGTAGTGGCTGAAGCAGGTAGTTTTATGATGATGGACGATGGCATCCAAATGGAAACCATATTTGGAGATGGTTCATCAAAGAATAAAGGGTTTTTAGATTCCATTCTTGGAGCTGGAAAACGGATTCTTACGGGAGAAAGTTTATTTATGACGGCTTTTTACAATACCCTTTCTGGAAAGCGAAAAGTAAGTTTTGCATCACCTTATCCAGGAAAAATAATTCCAATTGATTTAACTGCTTTTAATGGCAAGTTTATTTGTCAGAAAGATGCTTTTTTATGTGCCGCTAAAGGAGTGAGTATTGGAATAGAATTCAGTAAAAAACTAGGTCGCGGCCTATTTGGTGGCGAAGGTTTTATCATGCAAAAATTAGAAGGCAATGGAATGGCTTTTGTTCATGCAGGAGGTACCATGGTTAGAAAAGAATTAAAATCTGGCGAAGTTTTAAGAGTCGATACAGGTTGTATCATTGGTTTTACCCAAAATATAGATTACGATATAGAATTTATTGGAGGTATAAAAAATACCATTTTTGGAGGCGAAGGCTTGTTTTTTGCGAAACTACAAGGTCCAGGAACCGTTTTTATTCAGTCTTTACCGTTTAGCAGATTAGCAGGTCGCGTTTTGGCTTCTGCACCTCAAGGTGGAGGAAAAGATAAAGGTGAAGGTAGCATCCTTGGAGGGTTAGGGAATTTATTAGATGGAGATAATAAATTTTAACACCAAAAGGATTGTTAAAATTATGTTTAATTTAAAAAGAGACCCTTTTTTTTATTAAATTTATAAAACTAAACTAAATGATAGCCTATTAACAAATCTACTTTTATTAAACCCAAAACCTAAAAAATATCATGGCTAGAGCAATGTTCGAGTACACCAAAACTGTACTAAATAAGGTAAGTTTTGATGCTACGTTGTTTTGCAAAGAAGTACAAAAAGCCCTTCAACGATTATTACCGTATGAAATTGAAGAACTAAAGATTTTTATAGAATCTCTTGTACAGCAAAATCCCGACTTAAATCAATGTCTAATCTATTTGAAAGAATAATAAAAATAAAAGCGACCAACAGGTCGCTTTTTTTATTCCTTTATTTGAAATTCTGGAACTTTAAATTATTTCGGCAAGGGACTGATAATTTCCACATTTTGAAATTTTATGGCTCCTCTAATAATACCCGAAATAACATCTTGCATCGCTTCTATTATTTGCATCTTTAATTCACTTTTATGATATAATAAGCTCACCTCTCTTGCTGGGCTTGGCTCATTGAAGAAATGTAAATTTTGTTTGCATTTTTCATTTAAATCTAAAGTGTGTAAATAGGGAAGAAGTGTCATTCCCATACCTTCATTGGATAGCTTAATTAGTGTTTCAATACTGCCACTTTCTAATTGAAAACTAGTATCTGCTTGATTTTTAAATGTCTTACACAAATTAATAACGCCATCCCTAAAACAATGTCCATCTTCCAATAATAACATGTCGTCGATGTCTAAATCTGCGGTACTAATCTTTTGTTTGCTGTGTAATCTATGGTGTTCTGGAATATAACCTACAAAGGGCTCATAATACAATACACGTTCTTTAATACTCTCTGTTTCTAGTGGTGTGGCTGCAATAGCGGCATCCAGATGTCCTTCGTTTAATCTGGAAATAATATCTTCTGTGGTTAGTTCTTCTATTTTAAGTTTAATTTTTGGATACTTTTTTATAAAAGCTTTTAAAAACATAGGTAGAAGTGTCGGCATGATGGTAGGAATGATACCTAATTTAAATTCGCCACCAATAAAACCTTTTTGTTGATCTACAATATCTTGTATTCTATAAGACTCGTTAACAATGTTTTTAGCTTGGTTTACTATTTTTCTACCTACATCTGTTAGTTCAATGGGCTTTTTACTTCTGTCGAAAATTAGTATGTCTAATTCATCCTCCAGTTTTTGAATCTGCATACTTAAAGTTGGTTGGGTAACAAAACATTTTTGTGCCGCTTTAGTGAAATTTTGGTTCTCGGCAACTGCTAAAACATAGTATAATTGAGTGATAGTCATAAGTATCAATTTAGACTATAAAAATATAAAATCTATCAATAAAATTTATGATTAATTTTGTTAAATATCTTGTAATTTTGAATGAACAATAAAAACAACGTAGATTATGACACTTAATAGTATCGGATTAGATCAAAAAAAGACTAAAGACATAGCGAAAGATTTAAATGGCTTATTAGCTAATTTTCAAATATATTATCAAAACTTAAGAGGTATTCACTGGAATATTAAAGGAAAACGCTTCTTCGATTTACACGTGAAGTTTGAAGAACTATATACAGATGCCAACTTAAAAGTAGATGAAATAGCTGAACGTGTTTTAACTTTAGGTGAAACACCGCTACACACCTTCGAGGATTATACAAAATTGGCAAAAGTACCAGTTGGAAAAAATATATCTCAAGATGAGAAAGCAGTAAGACTAATAGTTGAATCGTTAGCAGAATTATTACACATAGAACGTAACCTACTGGATAAATCTGGGGAAGCAAACGATGAAGGAACGAACTCTATGATGAGTGACTTTATTACCGAACAAGAAAAAACGGTTTGGATGATGAAAGCTTGGTTAGGCGAAACCGTATAAATTAAATTACAATTAATAGCAAAACGAAAGCGACTTTTCGGTTACTGAGCGTAGTCGAAGTAAGTCGCTTTTGTTTTTATAAAAAGTTTTGAAACTTAAAATCTAATCAGTAATTCTAAATCGTCGTTTTCTAATATAAATTTGGCGTCTGTGAAACTTGGTGGACCATAAAGCATTGGGTTATTGGACATGCCATAAGATTCTAGAGGCATACCAGTAGCGTCAAAATCCATTTTACCATTGTCGTTTGCATCATGAAATACCATAATCGCATAGGTTCCTGGTACTAAGTCGTCGAAAGTAACTTCTACTTTTCCATCCACAATGGCACTTTTTATGTTTTCTAAACCTTGTCCTTTCATAAAAGTATCTTCAGAATGTAATCCAATCAGCATACTTCCTTCATCGTTTAAAGCATTATCTATTTTTACAGTAATACTATATGTTTCGGTGTCGTCTTGAGCTTGACAAAAAGCTGTGGTTAAAATAAGTGAGAAAATTAAAGCTAGTGTTTTCATATTTATAAAATTTTAATTGATTAATACTTTTCAAATATCTGCAAAAAGTTAAAAGGAATCTAAGTAAAGATACTGAACTGTAGGTTCATATCCTTGAATTGTTAATTATTGGCTCTTTGTATTCAGATTTTTAACATAAACCTTTTAAATGGTTTGTAATTATCTTTATTTTGCTCATTAATTATATTGATTAAATAAGTAAGAATGTTTTATGCCATTGATATTTTAGGAACCATTGCTTTTGCAATTTCGGGTGTTCTAGTTGCTTTAAATAAAAGAATGGATCCTTTTGGTATTTTGATTATTGCGTTTGTAACCGCAGTAGGAGGAGGAACTTTGCGTGATGTTTTAATAGGAGACACACCGGTTAGCTGGATGAAAAACATGACCTATGTTTATGTTATTTTTGGTTCTACCGTATTTGCTGTAGTATTTAGAAAAAAAATCGATTACTTAAGAAAATCATTGTTGCTATTTGATACCATTGGAATTGGATTATACACAGTAGTGGGCGTAGAAAAAGGAATTTCTGCGGGTTTAAGTCCCATTATTTGTGTGTCTTTAGGAACTATGTCTGCTTGTTTTGGTGGTGTTATTCGAGATATATTATGTAATGAGATTCCAGTTATTTTTAGAAAAGAAATTTATGCTACTGCTTGTATTTTGGGTGGTTTCTCATATTTTTTAATTAAAAAACTCCCAATAGATATTGATCTAGCTTTTGTAATTGCTGGAAGTATCGTTATCTTGACAAGGCTTTTGGCTATTCGTTTTAAAATTAGCCTACCAAGCTTGTATAAAAATGAATTAAACTGAAATTGAAGTCGAAGTTGAAAAACTATTCAATAATTTCTACTTTTTCGATGTATATATTGTGTAATGGCCAATCCGCAACATCTGTTTCTTGTTTGGCGATTTTATCAACCACATCCATACCATTAATCACTTTTCCAAAAATTGTATAATCTCCATCTAAATGATGGGCGCCTCCTTCTTTTTGCACAATAAAAAACTCGAATGGAGAGGCTAATTTATAAGGGTTTTCAATATCGCTACTTGGCATGCTAATAACACCTTTGTCGTGCTTAAAACCTCGCTTGGTGTCTGTAGGTAAAAGATATCTGCCAATCCTATTGCGCTTTTTTGAAACTTCTGCATTATCAGAATTCCCGGCTTGAATTATGAAATTATTAATTACGCGATAAAATTGCGTGTCATCAAAATAATCTTGCTTCGTTAAAAAGATGAAATTAGCCCTATGAAATTTCGTTTCATTAAATAACAAAATGTCAATATCTCCCAGATTGGTTGTAATGCGAACTTTGTTTTCAGGATTTTCTCTTTCATACTGAAGAAAAAATTCCATAGCGTTTTCGTCCGTTAAACGTGTAGTATCTTTAATTTCTACATCAAGTTCATTTTCTGGGATACTGTTTTTTTTATTTATTTTACTTGTTTCTTGAGATGATGTATTTGTTTTTTTATCAGATTGTTTATCTTCACAATTCAATAAAACGAAACTAAATAGCATTAGAAAAATATATTTCATAAATAACTTTAGATGTTTATAATGTCTGGTTTATTAATGATTGCTTTCAGTTTAATATGTAAATAGAAACCATGGAATTTGATAAATTTTGTAAGCTGATTTCAAAAATAGAAAATATCCCACTTCCAGCCGAACCATCTCAGTTAAAAATGTCTCCACCTTTTAGGGAAGCCTTGGAGGAAAAGCAGAGTCACCAGATAAAAGATGCGAAAATGGCGGGAGTCATGGCCTTATTTTATCCAGATACTTTGCAACAAACACATTTGGTTTTAATTTTGCGAAAAACCTATAAAGGAGTTCATTCTGCTCAAGTTGGTTTTCCTGGAGGAAAATTGGAAATCACAGACAGCTCTATAAAAGCGGCAGCTATTAGAGAAACATTCGAGGAAATTGGGGTGCCACAAAATGATATTGAGGTTTTAAAAAAATTAACACAAGTATATATTCCACCAAGTAATTTTTTTGTGCAACCTTTTATTGGAATTTCTAGAATGACGCCAAAATTTATAAAACAAGACGAGGAGGTTGAAGCTATCTTAGAGATTTCATTAATTGATTTTATTAATGAGAATAATGTTGTAACCAAAACAGTTTCAACATCTTATAATGTGGACGTGCTTGTTCCTGCTTTTAATTTAAATGGACATGTGGTTTGGGGAGCAACAGCCATGATGCTCAGTGAAATAAAAGACTTGTTAAAAGAACTCTTGTAAAAGGACAGTTTTATTACCTTTGTATTTCCTAACACTAAAAAAATTATGGGATTGTTTAAAAGAAATCCTTTCGGACATATACTATTTGTAAAAAAATGGGTCATTAGAATTATAGGTTCTTTAACCCATCGCAGATTTAGAGGGTTTAATGAACTTCAAATTGAAGGTTCCGAAATTATAAAGAATTTACCAGACACAAACGTGCTTTTTATCTCTAATCACCAGACATATTTCGCCGATGTAGTCGCCATGTTCCATGTTTTTAATGCCAGTTTAAGTAATCGAGAAGACAATATTAAAAATATAGGTTATTTATGGAACCCAAAATTGAACATCTATTATGTTGCTGCAAAAGAGACCATGAAGTCGGGCTTGTTGCCTAAAATTCTAGCTTATGCAGGTTCTATTAGTATTGAACGAACATGGAGAGCCAAAGGTGAAGATGTTAACCGACAAGTGAAGATGAGCGATATTTCTAATATTAAAAAAGCGCTTGACGATGGATGGGTGATTACTTTTCCTCAAGGAACCACAACACCTTTTAAGCCTATTAGAAAAGGAACTGCTCATATTATTAAGCATTATAAACCTATTGTTGTCCCTATTGTTATTGATGGCTTTAGACGTTCGTTTGATAAAAAAGGTCTTCGTGTTAAAAAGAAGAACATCCTTCAATCTTTTGAAATTAAGCAACCTTTGGTTATTGATTACGAAAATGAAAGTATAGCGGATATTGTTGAAAAAATAGAATATGCCATAGAACAGCATCCATCTTTCTTAAAAGTAATTCCTATAAAAGAAGTAGAAGATCAGGAAGAATTGAATAAATTAAGAAAATGGCGCCTTGAGGACCATTATTAACTTAAAGAATTCCACGAGGCTACGCCTTGAGGTTATCTATCTAGATATCCAGTTTCAAGAAGTTTTTTATTAGACTTCCAGTTTTTTGAGTTCTTTATAGTTTGAATTAAGTCGTTTTAATAATATACCATATATCAGGTAGTAAAATCCTAGTATGATGGCTATTAATACACCCAAGAATACTAAGGTTAGAATAATGGTCATGGCATAGAATTTAAATATCTCTCCATTAGCCGATGCTTTATCCATAAGAGAGATCATTTCTTTATCTCTATCAAACTGAACCCCTAAAGCAACAAATGCCGAAACGGCCATGTATATTAGGTTAAATCCTACATATTGCTTTACGGTTCGTCTTGTTTTTAAAATGTTTTCCATTAAAATTTTAGCACTATCAGTAGCCGATATAGTTCTATAGTTTATATAAAATCTATAGAAAAAATAGGCCAAAATAATATATCCTAATATAAGCAAAGGAATCATGATGTTTTCTGCATGATAACTTTCAAAACGTTTATTATAATCTGTATTTTTAAAGGAGAAAGAGATTCCTGTCCATAACAAAAACTCTAATATGCTAATTATAAAAATCCATTTAACTATCGAAGAAGATTTCTTCAAAATCATTTTATAGATTTCTTTATATGAAAGTTTCGGATACTTCGTATCTTCATTGCTCTTCCAGTCCTTTTTTAATAATTCTAATTCATCCATATGATTACGGATTTAAAATAGTTCTAAGCTTTGTTTTTATGCGATTCATTTTAACTCGCGCATTAACTTCACTAATTCCTATTGTTTCACTTATTTCTTTATAGTTTTTGTCTTCTAAATATAGAAAGACAAGCGCTTTTTCAATGTCATTTAATTGGTGTACAGCTTTGTATAACAATTTTAATTGCTCTTCTTCTGTATCGTCGTATGGTTCTGATTTTATTTTGAATTCAAAAGCGTCAAAATCTTCAGTTCTTATGGAACGTTTTCGCTTTCTATAAAGAGTTATGGCCGTATTTAGTCCAACACGATACATCCAAGTACTAAATTTAGAATCTCCTCTAAACTTAGGATAGGCTTTCCAAAGTTGTATGGTAATTTCCTGAAATAAATCATTATGCGCATCTTGGTTGTTGGTATAAATTCTACAAACCTTATGCACAATGTTCTGATTTTTCTCTAATTCCTCTACAAAACTATGTTCTAACTCTTTATTCAAATTGGTGGTTTAGCTACCTTATATGTAGCTTTTTGTTTTTGTTTGTTACAAAATCTCTAAACAATCTTTAAAAATAGTCTTTAAGTTGTGTTTATAGTATCTTTGTTATTGAAAACTTTCTTTATTCTTATGAATATTCCTAAATCTAATAATCCACGTATTGTTATCATTGGTGGAGGTTTTGCAGGTGTTAGTCTAGTAAAACAATTTGCTAATAAAAAAGTACAAGTCGTGCTTTTAGACAAACGTAATTATCACACATTTCAACCATTACTTTATCAAGTATCTTCTTCAGGTTTAGAACCAGACTCCATAGCTTATCCCTTAAGGAAGATTATTAAAAAACATGATAATATCTTTTTCCGTTTGGCAGAAGTTTCAACTATAGATTCTAATATTAATCAAATAAACACTGATATTGGAGCCTTAACTTTCGATTACTTAGTTATTGCAACTGGAACAAAAACTAATTACTTTGGCAATCAAGCTATTAAAAATCATAGCATGCCAATGAAAACCGTGCCGCAGGCATTAGATATTAGGAGTCTTATTTTGCAAAACTTTGAAAAAGCGACCATTGCAAAATCTTTAGATGAACGCGAGGCTTTATTAAACTTTGTAATTGTTGGTGGAGGTCCAACAGGAGTAGAGCTTGCAGGAGCCATAGCAGAATTGAAAAACCACATCCTTCCTAAGGATTACCACGATTTGAATTCTAAAGACATGCAAATACACTTGCTAGAAGGTGGTCCGAAACTTTTGCCACCAATGAGTGACCATGCCTCTAAAAAGGCTTTAGAGTTTTTAATAAAATTAGGAGTTATTGTTCATTGTAATACGTTTGTAAAGGACTATGACGGTTTAGTGGTTTCAACTAACACAGATTTAATCTTAGAAACAGAAACCTTAATTTGGGCTGCGGGAGTTACTGGAAATCCAGTTCAAGGTTTGGATGCAAATGCGCTTGTTGAAAAAGCAAATAGATATCGCGTAAATAATTATAATCAAGTAGAAGGTTATCCAAATATTTTTGCTCTTGGGGACATAGCCTTAATGGAAACCGAAGCATATCCCAAAGGCCATCCTCAAGTTGCGCAACCTGCTATTCAACAGGGTAAATTATTAGGAAAAAATCTCATGAAATTAATTGAAGGTAAACCTTTGAAAAAGTTTAAATATAGAGATAAAGGTTCTATGGCGACTATAGGAAGAAACAAAGCCGTAGTGGATTTAAAAGCGTATAAATTTTCTGGGTTTTTTGCATGGTTTATTTGGATGTTTGTTCACCTTATGTCTTTAGTTGGTTTTCGAAATAGAATCGTAGTTTTGTTTAATTGGGTCTATAATTATATCAATTTCGATAAAGCAGCAAGACTTATTATCAGACCCTTTAAGAAGGTGAATTAATTATTTATACAGTTGTGTTTAAGTATTTGATTTTAAATGAAAACACTTTCAGGTATAAATAAAATCTATCGTTGTTTTAGAAGTCCAAAAACAATGAAAAGTTGTGCAAATCCGTAGGTAAACATAATACTAAAATTTGAATAGGGCAAGGGCTGATAAAATTTATTTAAAGCCAGAATACTATCCGAAATCATAAATAAAATAGCCCCAACAAATACGATTAGATAACTGCTTTTTACCACAGCGCCTTGTCTTAAAAAAGCGGTAGTAGCCATACTTAAAATAACAAGCATATATAGAATTACAGGTAGTAGCATGTCTCCCAAACTATCTTTTAAAAGATAAAATAAAAGTAATCCATAGAGTAGCATCAAGCCCATAAAAGGGATCGGTTTTTTTGTCTTATTTCTTTGTTTTAAAAACACCAAAACATAAAAAATATGTGCTGTTAAAAATGCTAGTAGGCCACCGATAAAAAAGTTAGCAGACTCGTTTACAAACATGAGTAATATATCTCCAAGTAAAGAAAAAATCAGAGCTAAATAGATCATCAATTTCATTTTTTTATCAAGATGAGAACTATGTTTCCAGAAAAAAATAATCAAAGAAATCAATAAAGCAGGCTTTGCTATATAATTTAAACCTGAAATACTTTCAATGCTAGAAGTCAAAATTTCTAACGCTAGAAGTATGATGAATAAGATGGAAAATGACTTTTCGGATTTTGTTAGCATGAAATTTAGGTTGAAATCAAATATATTCAATTCATCATTGAATTTTTACAATTCGGTCAATTTTAGTTTTAAATCTATGGATTTCAAGAGAGATTTGTTTCATCATTAAAAAAAACGAACCGTAAATCCATCCTAATGAAACTATCACTCTTAATATTTTTCTTGTTTACATTAACTTCTGGTGTTTCCCAATCTATTATCAACGGAAAGGTTACAGATGCTAAAAATAATCCAGTAGAAGGAGCTAATGTTTATTTAGAAGGTACGTATGATGGAACTACTACTGACAAAAATGGAAACTTTTCATTTAAAACAGAAGAAATTGGAACTAAAACATTGAAAATTTCATTTGTTTCTTACGAGACTTTCACTTTAACAAACGATATTTCCGAATTAAACAATTTAAAAATTAAATTAAGAGAAGACCTGAATGCCTTGGATACTGTTGTGATATCTGCAGGAACATTTTCGGCTGGAGATAATAGTAAAATTTCTGTTTTAAAACCCTTAGACATTGTTACTACTGCTGGAGCAATGGGAGATTTTGTAGGAGCTTTGCAAACTCTTCCAGGAACAACCACAGTTGCAGAAGATGGACGCTTGTTTGTAAGAGGAGGTGATGCTAGCGAAACTCAGATTTTTATAGATGGGATTCGTGTGTTTACACCTTATGTTCCAACTTCTAGTAATACGCCTACTAGAGGTCGGTATTCTCCATTTTTATTTGATGGTATTACATTTTCAACTGGAGGCTACTCGGCAGAATATGGCCAAGCTTTGTCGTCTGTATTGTTATTAAACACAATAGATGAGCCAGACCAGGAAAAAACAGATATTGGTATCATGAGTGTTGGTGCTACTTTAGGTCATACAGAATTATGGGAAAACAGTTCTTTAAGTGTCAATGGTTCTTATATTAATTTAGCACCTTATGTGTCTTTGTTTCCAGATAGAAACGATTGGATTGAACCTTTCCAAGGAGGTTCGGGAGAGGCTGTTTTTAGAAAGAAATTTGATAGTGGCTTATTAAAATTATATACAGCTTTTGAAATGAGTGGATTCGAATTAATTCAAGAGGATATTAATTTTACAGATGGTGTTTACAACAAACTAAACAACACAAACCTTTATTTTAATGGTAGTTACACGGGGGTTTTAGCAGATAATTGGTCTGTTTTTGGAGGTCTAAGTTATACTTACAATAAGAGTAAGGTTGTTGTAATAGCAGATGATATTAAAAATGCTGAAAACTCTTACCATGCGAAGTTTAAATTAAAGCATCATTTTAGTAACCGTTTCAAATTAAACATTGGAGGAGAATATTTCGCAACTAATTTTAATGAAGAGTTCAAAAACCCTGTTATAAACGGCATCTCGTATGGGTTTAATAATAACATAACTGCGGCTTATTCTGAAGCAGATGTGTTTTTCTCAAAAAACATGGCGTTGCAAGCAGGATTGAGATTGGAATATAGTGAGTTGTTTAAGGAGTTAACCTTATCTCCTAGATTATCGTTGGCTTATAAAACATCAGATATTAGTCAAATTTCTATTGCTTATGGGAATTTCTATCAAAACCCAAACAATGCAATTTTAAAATTTGAACAAAACTTATCAGCTCAAAAAAACACCCACTATATTTTAAATTATCAGTTAAATAACGATGGCAAAATTTTTAGAGCAGAAGCTTATTATAAAAATTATACTGATTTGATAAAATACGACACCGAATATGCCGATTTTTCAAGTTCTTACAATAATTCAGGAACAGCGTATGCTGCAGGATTAGACTTATTTTGGAGAGATAACAAAAGCATTAAAAACTTAGATTATTGGATAAGTTATAGTTTTTTGGACAGTGAAAGAGATTATGAAAATTATCCAATAGAGGCAACCCCAAATTTCGTGAATACCCACAACTTATCTATTGTTACAAAATATTGGATTGAAAACTGGAAAAGTCAAGTTGGAATGAGTTATGCTTTTGCTTCGGGTAGATCTTATACAAACCCGAATCTTGGAGGGTTTCTAAATCAGGAAACAAAATCTTATAATAATTTGAGTCTTAATTGGGCTTATTTAATTAGTCAGCAAAAAATTTTATATTTCTCCGTAAACAATGTCTTAGGTATAAAAAACATAGATGGTTATCAATATGCAAAGGTTCCAGACAGTCATGGTAATTATGCCAGTAGCACTTTAAGACCAGCAGCAGATCAATTCTTTTTTGTGGGCTTCTTTTGGACCATCAGCGAAAAAGGAACAGACAACCAATTAAATAATTTATAACATTTAAGTTCTACGCGATTTTTGGTTTTCAAACTGATTTATGTCATAGTAATTTGATATTTAGAGTCTTAACTTTAAGAAGCTAAATTGTATTATCATGGAACCAAAAAAGAATCCTAAAATAGCTGTTGGTAGAAATAGTGGGCTTTATTTTGCTTTGGGTTTAAATGTTATGTTGCTATTTACATATCTTACTTTAGAGCATAAAACCTATGAAACTACAAATACAACTATAGAAAACATTCAAATGGAAGATCTATTTGAAGAAGATATTCCTATTACCGATTTAAATACGCCACCACCACCACCACCTCCACCAGTACTTTCTGCTCCAGAAACTATTACAGTGGTAGAAGACGCTAAAGAAATTGAAGAAACCGTATTGGAAAGCACAGAAACGGATCAGGAAGAGAAAATTGAAGAACGAATTGTTGAAGTTGAAGAGGTTCTTGTTGAAGAAGTTGAAGAAGATATTTCTGTTCCATTTTCAGTAGTGGAGAAAGTGCCTATTTTCCCTGGATGTATTGGTACGACGAACCAAGAACTAAAAGACTGTTTTAGTAAAAAAATCAATGATCATATTATTAAAAACTTTCGCTATCCAGAAGCCGCTTTAGAGCTGGGCGTTTATGGAAGGGTTATTGTGCTTTTTGTAGTAGATAAAGATGGAAACGTAAGTCATATTAAATCTCGAGGGCCAGATAAAATGCTTGAAAAAGAAGCAGAACGTATCATCGGGTTACTTCCAAAAATGAAACCTGGGTTACAACGTGGGAATCCTGTAACGGTTCCTTATAGTATTCCTGTTAATTTTCAAATTCAGAATTAATAAAAAACTAGTATATTAAAGATAAGATGAAGCACTTTCATATATAATATGAAAGTGCTTTTTTGTGAAGCGTTTGAAAAAAGCCATGCATGTTTCCTAGAATGGGACTTTTTAATACAATTCAGAAGCAAGATATTACAGTTCAGGAAAACACTTTTCATATGCGGGTTTATTAGGAGGATATTTGCCTTAACATGAAACCTAAAAAAATGACATACTTTAAACTTTTTATTATTGGCCTTGCAATTTCTCTAACCGGAAGTTTATACGCACAAACTAATTACGAAAAAGGCATGGAGAAAGCATTCGCCTTATGGGAAATAAATGCCATTGAAGCATCTCAATTATTTGAACGCATTGCTTCTGCCGAACCAGAAAACTGGTTGCCTCCATATTATGCAGCCGAAACTCTAATATTGGATGGTTTCTCTAAGTTAGACAACAAAAATGTTTTGGAAAGCCAACTAAATCTGGCTCAAACTTTTTTAAACGATGCTACTGCTATTTCCAAAAATAATCCTGAAATAATGGTGATGCAAGCTTTGTTATATACTGTTTATGTAGCAAGTGACGGAATGACTTATGGCATGATGTACGGCGGGAAAGTGATAGCCTTATACAATCAAGCCGAAAAATTAGCACCAAACAACCCACGAGTCGTTTTAAATAAGGCTGGTTGGGAAATTGGAGGCGCTAGCTATTTTGGTCAGGATATTCAGCCATTTTGTAAAGATTTAGAAAGGGCTTTAGAACTTTTTGCTACCTTTAAACCTGAATCCCAGTTTGCTCCAAATTGGGGAAAAGAACGCGCTGAAGAATTATTGAAAGATTGTAAATAATAATATGAGTAAAAACACGAAAAATATCATAATCACATTTGGCATTGGTTGTCTAGTCTTTATAATTGGCAATGCCATTTTTAGAGGATTTGAGTTTGAAAGCTTTAGGGAATTACTAGTTCATTTTTCATTATATCAACTATATGCCTTTGTTTTGGGGTATTCAAACATGTATTTTTTCGATTATTTAGAAAAATTTCCATGGAAAGATAATGATAGTATAAAGCGAATTGTTGTTGGTATTTTTGGTTCTATTGTTCTTACTCTTATAGGGTTGTTTATTCTAAGAATGCTAACTGCCATGTTTTATGCAGATCAATCGTTTGATGCATTTATAGCAAACGAATCTTATAGAAATTACACCTTTGGATTATGGATTACATTAAGTATCGTCATTACATTTCATGCTGTTTATTTCTTTAAAAAGAATCAGGAGAAGAAGGTTAAGGAGTCTCAAATAGTTGCCCAAACACAAACAGCAAAATTCGATGCCTTAAAAAACCAGTTAGATCCTCATTTTTTGTTTAATAGTTTAAATGTCCTAACTAGTTTAATTGAAGAAAACCCAGATAAAGCTCAAGATTTTACAACTTCTTTATCTAAAATTTATCGGTATGTTCTAGAACAAAAAAATAAGGATTTGGTATCTGTGGACGAAGAATTGAAATTTGCTAAAACCTATATGTCCTTATTAAAAATGCGATTTGAAGATAGTATTATTTTTGATATTCCAGAACAGGCTTCAAATCCAGATAGTAAAGTAGTTCCGTTATCGCTTCAGCTATTATTAGAAAATGCTGTGAAACATAATATGGTAACAGAAAAAAAACCTTTACACATTAAAGTTTACGAAAAAGACGGCCTTTTAGTAGTAGAAAATAATTTACAGATTAAACAAATAGTTAAAAAGAGTAGTGGTGTAGGTTTAAATAATATTACCCAGCGCTACCAATTATTAACCAAACGAAAAGTCATCATCAATCAACAAGCAGAGAGTTTTGCAGTTGCAATACCCATGCTAACTAAACAAATTACCAATATGGAAACAAGAACATCACATAGTAGAGAAGATGCTTATTACAGAGCTAAAAAACAGGTAGAAGAAATTAAAGGGTTTTATGGTAATCTAATTTCTTATTCCCTTGTTATTCCACTTCTATTTTTTATTAATTACCAAACCTCATGGAATTTTCAATGGTTTTGGTTCCCGATGTTTGGTTGGGGAATGGGCTTAGTTTTTCATGGATTTGCTGTATTCGGATATGGTAAAACATGGGAAGATAGAAAGATTCAAGAAATCTTAGAAAAGGAAGACGAGTTTAATCAAAGTAAATGGAAATAAGAATGGAACGAGATAATTTAGAACTAGATCGATTAGAAAGAGCCAGAAAACGAGTAAAAAAAATTAAAGGGTTTTATTCACATCTATTGGTATATGTGGTTATAAATATCATGATTGTTATTATTAACATTCAAGATCTGCAACCTGGAGAGAGCTATTTTCAATATAAAAATTTCTTTACGCTGTTTTTCTGGGGAATAGGTTTAGCCATTCACGGATTAAGTGTGTTTTTACCAGATTTTATATCAGGAAGTAACTGGGAAGAACGAAAAATTAAGCAGTTAATGGATAGCGATAAGAAACATTGGGAATAAGCACTTAACTTTAATTGAATAAAACCAACCAACCTTTTAAAATATGAGAGTCATAATTATTGAAGATGAAAAACCTTCGGCAAGAAGATTACAGAGAATGCTTGATAAAATAGGAATTCAAGCAGAAACCATGTTACATTCTGTTGAGGAATCTGTTGCTTGGTTTCTAGAAAATGAACATCCAGATTTGATATTTTTAGATATCCAGTTAAGTGACGGGCTTTCATTTGAAATCTTCGATTTGGTACAAGTGAAATCGGCTATTATTTTCACAACGGCATACGATGAATATGCACTTAAAGCGTTTAAATTAAATAGTGTTGACTATTTGTTAAAGCCAATTGATACGGAAGAAATGGAACAGGCTGTTCAAAAATTTAAATTAAATCAGAAGGTAATTCAGCCTATAGCATTGAATTTCGACGATATAAAAAAACTTTTAGTAAATCCTATTGAAAGAGAACAAAAGGAATATAAAAAACGGTTCTCTGTAAAAGTAGGTCAGCATTTAAAATTGATATCCATAGAAGAGATTGAATGTATTTACAGTGAGAATAAAGGAACTTACCTTTATACTATTGATGGACGAAACTATTTAATAGATCAAACTTTAGAACAATTGGAAGAGGAGTTGCAACCGGAATTGTTTTTTAGGGTAAACAGAACCTTTTACGTGAACATCAATGCCATTAAAGACATGGTTAGTTATACGAATTCGCGTTTACAAATAAAATTACTTTCGTATAAGGAACAAGAAGTTATTGTAGCCAGAGAGCGTGTTAAAGAGTTTAAAAACTGGTTGGAATAAGCTAATCTTCAATCCTATTATCATCAAAAGATGAAGGTAATAGTTTTGGAATAAATTTAATAACTAAAGGCAATAACAAAGCGCCACCAGGAAGTAGGAAAATAGCTAGACTTGGTATGGATTTAAAAATATCCAATAATTGGCTTTGAACTTTTTTCTGTTCCTTTTCGTTTAAATCTCTAACAGTCGACTTTGATAAAAGAACCATTAATTCCTTACTTTCTGAAAGCTCCTTCTGCAGGCGTTTGCTATTTCTGGAAATTAATTTAGTGACCATTTTACTCGAGTTAGAATAAAAAGTTTTTACAATGTTTTGAGAGCTTAATAAAGCAATTTTATCTTTATTATTACTATAGAATTTCTCAATAAAATTGATGGAATTAGTAATGCGTTGTTCTTCTAAATTTAAATTTCCACCTAATTTTAGAAGTAGATTTTTTTCGTTGTCATCGATTTTTAAATCTCCCCAAGTTGCCATAGAGGCAATATCCATGATGTAATATTTCTCTAAATCCGTATTTATAAATTCTAAAGCCTCCTGAAAGTTTAGAGTTTTATGAGACTTATATCTTATAGATTGTTCAACTAATTTTATTAAACTGTTGTCGTATTCTGTTTTCTTTGCTTTGGAATTTAAAACCTTACTAACTATGGTTTCTATAGCAGATTCTAGGTGTTGTATGTGCTTTTCAGAAATTTCCTGAGTTTGTAAATACGCTTTATAGGCTAATATATCTGTAAAAAGTAAAGCGTTGGTAATAAAATAATTAAAACTTCTATCAATTAAGTTATCGTCAATCTGAATGCGCTTATGAACTATTTTTTCTAATAAGGCACTTGTTTTTTTTCCACCTAATACTTCAGAAAAAATAGAGGTAGAGTAGGCGTTTATTTCAGTGTAAAAATTGATAACACTTTCAACAAAATCATCGGTTGACGAACTGTTTTCTTGATAAATATAATTCAAGGCAAGTAAAAAATTTACTTTGCAAATTTCCTCTTCTGTCAATCCAGAATAAACAATGTAATTGTTAACTACTTGAACATTGCTTCCATAAATAAAACCACTTTCCCTTAAAGAATCATAAAACGTATTATAGTCTGTTTGATCCCAAAGAGCCGTGTTACTTAATTCTTTGAGTAATTTTTTTATCCAGCCACTTGCCGATGGATTCATGATTCGAATATTTCTTTGGTGTAAAGATAATTTATAAATCGAAAATCTAACAAAAGTTTAAGGCCTAAAAATTATAAAAGCGATTTCTGTTTCATGCCTTTTATTTAGAAGAATGATTTACGCAGTTTTTACCGTCAGTTTTCTTCTCCAATATATTATATACACGGTTCCTATAATAGAAGGTAAAGTCCAAGCTATTAAATTCCCTATGCCTAAACCGGCAACAATAAAGGCAGTAACAGAAGCAATGAAGGCTCCAACCATTTTACCAACATGATTAGTTAGCCACCCATTTTTAGTTTTTCTGAAGTTTTTGTAAAAAATAAAATCTTTTATGGTTAAAAGTAAACCTAAACTTCCAAAAAAGATAAAAAGAATATATACCATATTGCCTTTAAATAACCCATAAGTTCCAAATAGCACCATAAAGGTTGAAAGGACTAACATACTTCCTGATATTATGTTGTCTAGAGGTTTTGCTTGTTTTTTAGTTTTTGATTTGAAGGTCAAAATTTGATTTCCTGATATTACAAGATATATTGTAAAGAGTCCTATTAAAAAAAGAAATATGTTTTCGTGGTTTGGTAACCATGAAATAGGGATAGAAATTAGCGAACTTATAATCATTCCTATTGAAAATAATTTTCCCATTTTTTTATGAGGTCGACTCCCTTTTTTTACAAGGATACTTCCCATTCCTGTAATTAATCCAATTCCTCCAAAGAAAGCATGTATATAAATGAAAATTTTAATAGTCTCTTCCATAATTCTTTAGTTGTAATTAATAGTCCTAAATACGGGCTATAGCCTTGGTTTATGAAATTTGAATGTCTGAAATGTTGTATTTATATGATGAGTTGTGTAATTATTTCTTTTTTTTTAAAATAATTTTTAATTTTTAAAACACTGATTAATAGGTGTTTAGACTGTATAATGAATTTATTTTTTCATGTAAAGAGCAATAATCTAAAAAAATATAAAACCGCCCTTTCCTTTTTCTCGTAGGTATTGCTGAGAGACAAATATTAATTAACAAAAAACTCACTATTATGAAAAAAATGAAAGTATTATTAGGAATTGGCGCAGTAGCTGTAGCTGGTTTCTTTATGGTAGCAGCAGATCATATTGATGCTCCTGCAGTGCAAGGTGGTACAAGCGATATCACAGATTTTTATGCCTTTCAAGGGCAAGACACCAACAATGTTGTATTTGTTGCAAATGTTCAAGGCCTATTAAGTCCTTCAGCAACTGCAGATGCTTCCTTTGACGAAAATGTATTGATTGAAATTAACATTGACACTACGGGTGATAATGTAGAAGACTTAGTAATTCAAGCCATTCCTAGAGATGGTAAAATGTACTTTTTTGGACCAGTAAGCCCTGGGACTGCCGGACTTAACAGTTCTATTGAAACTTCAGGTGCACAATCTGTAGTAGATATAACACCTTATGGTTCTCAAGCCATTGTTAAAAATAGTAATGGTTTGAAAATTTTTGCTGGACCGCGTGATGATCCCTTTTTTATGGATTTCGCACAATTTGGTGAAATACTTGCTGGAAATGCAACAGGATTTAATAATCCAGGTTCAGATACCTTTGCCGGATCTAATGTAATGTCTATTGTAGTAGAGGTGCCAAAAAGTTTTATCGGTGGTTCTGGAACAGTAAATACTTGGGTAGAATCTAAAAGAAAACAATAATAATCTTTAAAAACACTATAATTATGAAAACTATATTAAATATAAAAAACATCGTTGCAGTCCTAATGATTTCTGGATTAGCCTTCAATTGTTCAAACGATGACGATATGAACACCGTAATTCCAACGCCTACAGAGCAAGATTTTACTGGTATTTATGCACAACAAGATCAGATGGGAAGACCAGCTGTAAACACCGTTTTTGTGTCTTCGTCAGCTAAAGATATGTTCAATGTAACACCACCTTCACAACAAGGAGCTGCTTTTCAAAGCATGTTTCAAGATAATTTAATGGGCTTAAGTCCTGCTTTTGCTAATCCTGGAGATATGAATGCCCTTGGATTGGATGCCGCAACCTTTACAGGTTTATTGGCTACAGATGTATTAAGCTTATCTCTTGATGGTGAAACGACCTTTTTTAATCCAAATTCGGGAGCCTTATTAACAGGACGCGCTTTAGCAGATGATGTGATTACTGTAGAATTGATTTTGATTTTTGGAGGGGAAGAAGGATTAACAAATCCTGAATATCCAACTTTATCTAACGATAACGTAGATGCAAACGACAAACCTTTTTCTGCCTCATTCCCTTATTTAGCTTCGGCTTGGTAATATTTTAATAACCATTAGAGGGTGGTTTACATCCTCTAATGGCTATTTATTAGACCTACAATCAAAAAAACAACAACAAAAAACAACAACATGAACACTTATAACAAATTCGCATCAATGGTTTTATTGCTTCTGTTTATAACAAGTTGTCAAACAAACCAAAATAACATTACAAGTGTGGATGATTATAATCCATATTTAGAAAAAAAAGAAAATAAGTCGTTGCAAAAGGCCACTGAGGATCTTAATTTTTGGGAGAAAAAGCTAGAAAAAGAACCGAGTCAGTATCCTTATATGGCTAAAATTGCTTCGGCTCAATCTCAAATATTTCATACTACTGGAGATATCGATTATTTAATTCTTGCAGAAGAAAACCTAATACAAGTAAATAAACTTACTAACTATAAGCAATCGGGATATTTGCGATCTTTAGCTAGAAATTATATTTCACAACACAAGTTTAAAGAATCTTTAGAGCTTTTAAAGACAGCAGAAACTAATGGAGATAATTTAAAAGGAACTCAAAAAATGTTTTTTGATGTGTATTTAGAATTAGGAAATTATGAATTGGCAAAAACTTATCTCTATAAAATTAAGGATGTATCAGATTTCGATTATTTAATTCGTTTATCAAAATGGAGCGATCACCAGGGAGATTTACAAGCTGCCATAAAATATATGGAACAGGCTTTAACTATTTCAGAAGCTTCTAAAGTGGATGGTTTTATGCAATGGACCTATACTAATATTGCCGATTTTTATGGACACAACGGAGAAATAGAGAAGTCTTACAAATATTATTTGAAAGCCTTAGCCTTAAACCCAGACGATGCATATGCTAAAAAAGGTATTGCTTGGATTGTATATTCTTACGAAAAACAACCAGATGAAGCGCTTCGTATATTAAACACCATTTCCCAAGAACACAATGCTCCAGATTATTATTTATTTAAAGCAGAGATAGCAGAATATCAAAATAATTTAGAAGCGAAAGACGAAAATTTAAGCCAATATTTTAATGCAGTGGCAAACACCAAATATGGTAATATGTACAATAAGTACAATGCTATTTTATATGCTGAAGACTTGCAAAAATGGGATGAAGCTTTGCAAATTGCAAATACTGAAATTGCCAATAGACCAACCCCACAATCTTACGATTTGTTAGCTTGGACCTATTACAACAAAGGGAATTATGTAAATGCCTTATTAATTGCTGAAGAACATATTGCGGATAAAACGTTTGAGCCGGAAGCCTTATATCATTTAGCTGAAATTTACAAAGCCAATGGAAAAATTGCTGAAGCTGAAGGTTTAAAAAAGGAATTACTGGAAAGTACTTTTGAATTAGGACCACTAATGGAAAGAGAGATTCAAAAAATATAATTAAAATTAATTGAAGTAGTCGTAACCAACAAAACAGCCATTTTTTATAAAAGAAATAACGAATTGAGGGATTTGATAGTGTTTTTTGTTGGTTTTTTGTGAAAACGCCAGGTTTATTTAAACTTGGCGTTTTTGTTTTGAATAAACTTGTTTATTTTTCAAATGAAACTCAAGTATATCATCTTTTTATTTGATGTTACAAATATTCTCAAACTAACTAAGTTAGAGGTTGAATTTCAACAGATATAACTCCCAATTAATTATTAAACATGATATTATTTATATCTCTTTAGTTATTTTGTTCAGTATGTTTTTTCTTTTTTTAATGCTCCGTATTCTGTGTGAGTTTTCCAAAGTCCGGTATTCTTTCCGTTTATTGTTTGTCCTTCTTTAAACAAATAACAAACTCCTAATTTATATGAGCATTTATAATATTTGACTTTTCTTTTCAAATCAAGATGCTTATCAGATTCAAAAAAATCAGTCAGATTTTTAGCGTTTGAGTCGATTTCGGTTGTAATTGATTCTGAAGTTTTATTTCCGTCGGTGTCAAATGCATTCCAAGATAAAACGATGCCATAATTATCTAATACTACTTCGCTGGCAATTTTTCCGTTTTTATAATATTGAGTTTGTATTCCTGTATGAATGGAATACATTTCAGAATTAAATTCGTAAGTGGTTATTGTACTTTTCCACCAAATTTGTCCGTTTCCATAATAAATTGTGTCAGGCTTTGATTCAATTTGTTTGAGATCTTTTACAATCTTTTTAAATCTAATAGTATGCTGAGCGTTTGATAAATTATATATCAGAAGCAAGAATAAGATTGATAGAAATTGTTTCATTCAAATGTTTTACAATGGTATTGTAAATGAAAGCAAGTACGCACTTTCCTTTGATTTAGCACTAAACTACGCATTTTTTATCTACAGTGTGGACAACAGTTTTTTATTTTTTCAGTCAAGTCTTTTATGTGGTATTCCGTATTTCCAATTCCTTGAAAATTGTCAATAATATAATTCAAGTCAGTTTGAGCTTTGCCGCATTCATCTTTTCCAAGATAGTTCAATGCTCTATGAACATAAGCAGACGACAAAATATCTTTGTCTTTTGTGTTTTTAATAACATAATTGGTGATTTCTATTCCTTTGTCAAATTTTTTACTGTAAAAGTAAGTCAGTCCTAAATTAATTGCAGCGATATGATATGTAGAATCAGAAATTTTGTAAGATTCTTGATAATATTTTATGGCATTTACATAGTCATAATCTAAATATCTGTTTAAACCTAAATTACTTAATGTAGTTGGATTGTTTGGTTCTAATTCCAATGCTTTTAAAAAAACTTCTTTGGCTAATTCATAGTCCCCACTTTTGCTTAATTCTATTCCTTTTTCGTTAAGGTCAGATGCATTTAGATTTTCATAATAATCTCCTTTTATTGTTTTGTCTTGTTCGTCATTGTAGTCTGACTTTTTATCGTTTTTACAACTGCTCAAAGAAATAATAAGTAGTAAAAACATTAGTAGTTTGTTCATTTCCATTAGGTTGGTTTAAATTGTGTACAACGTATTATATAAATACCAAGATACTCATTATCCATAATATTTTAATGGATAATGAGTATCTTAGAATTGTTATTGTTCTGTAAATAGTATTGAAATCCCTAAGATGTTTCTACAACTCCAAGCGTGTAAAGTTGCTCCAGATTAGGAGATACGCTTCCTCCAGCTGGTTCTAGGGTAATTCCAAATGCTTCAGAGGCATTAGCGTTTTTAATAGTAAAGAGTTTGTTTTCGTCTGTACTAAAACGGTCTATAGTTCCAAGACTGGTTGGTGTTAATGGGTTTAATGTTAAAGACCAAACCTGGTAAACCATGCCTTTTGGTGGTTCTGGTAAACCTTGTACATCTAAAACTACTGTATTGGTTTTTTTATCCCAATAGGCTTTGGCATAAGAGTCTGGAGATACAGCTTGTCCAGCAAGTGGGACAGCAATAATATCTTTATCTCTTAAAAAAGTGATTAATTGTTTAGATGTTGTTAAATCGTTATTGTATTTTTCTAAGGTTATTTCTAGTAAATCCTTATCAGTTTCAACGGTTTGTAATTGTTCTTGAAGCTCATTATTCTGATTTATAAACCAAAATAATCCCAATCCAATAACCAGAGATGCTGCCCAACCAACATAGCTAAACCAGTTTGTTTCTGGTTTGTGTAAAGGTCTAACAGGAGTTTCTTTATTTAAACCTAGTTTTTCTTTTACAGCTTTAAAGAGGTGTTTGGTGCTTGTTGGAGACACGGCTGCAGTTAATTTTACTATGACAGATTCTATGCTTATAACTTCGTTTAGTAATTCTGGATGTTTTAATAATAGCGCATAGATTTCCTGATTTTCTTTATCAGAAAGAGCGCCTGCAACATACAGTTCTAAAATTCCAGATTCTATGTATTCTTTAATATCCATACTAAACGTCGAGCATGAGTCTTAGCTCGTTTATACAATTTCTATTTCTTGTTTTAATAGTTCCAATTGGCATTTCTAATGATTCTGAAGCTTCTTTTTGCGTATAACCTTTAAAATATAAAAGCTCTATAACTTCAATACACTTTTTTGCCAGCTTGCCTACAAACTGTTTTATGCCAATGGCATCAGTCTTGTCGTCCAAACTATCATGGTCCTGTATAATATCTACGAAATAATCGGCGTTGAGGTTTTTACCAGAGTTTTTATAGCTTTTAGAACGGACTTTATCGATTGCCGCATTCCTAGAAATGTTTATCAACCAAGTAAAAAACCTTCCTTTTTTTGGAGAGTAACTTTCTGCACTGTTCCAAGCCTTAATAAAGACTTCCTGCATAACATCTTGTGCCATATCATGATCTCGTACAATATTGTATATAACACCAAGCATACTTTCACTATACATTTGGTATAAGGTCTCGAAAGCCCTTTCGTCTTTATTCTGAAATTTAGAAACAAGTTGCTCTATCTGCATATAGTCTTTTAATAGATTTCTAAATTACTAAATAAAATTTTAAGACTTATTAATTAGTTCTTTTTTATTTATTGGATTTTTTTAAAACCGACTTGATCCTTTTTTCGTAGGTAATAGTAAGAACTACATTGGAACTAAAATGACTTTAAAAAAGCCATTTTATATGGGGTTAGCGGTTAATTGTTAAAAATCTGTTAACCATTAAATACCCTTGATTATGTAGTCTTATTTTTACCAGTTAATCGATTACCAACTAAAAACTATTAATTATGAAGCAAATTACAACGCTATTATTCCTCTTTTTATTTTGTAAAATCAATGCTCAAGAAGTAAAAGGTATTGTTACAGATACTGATAACCAACAACCTCTTGAAAATGTTTACGTTTATAATACGAATTCAGCCTCTCATGCGCATACCATTGCAAATGGATCTTTCGTGATAGAAAATAATAGAATTGGAGATTCTTTAACTATTGGTTTACTTGGTTATGAAAAATTTCATATTGTATTAGCTGAAAGTGATTTTAACAGCGGACTTTCTGTTACTTTAAAAAGTAAGACCATATTATTAAACGAATTGGTTATTACGGAGCAAATAGACGCTTTAAATAGCATCTCGAAAGTAGATTTGGCAACCAATCCAGTTAATTCTTCACAAGAAATATTACGCACGGTTCCAGGATTAATTATTGGGCAACATGCAGGAGGAGGAAAGGCTGAACAAATTTTTCTTCGTGGTTTCGATATCGATCATGGTACAGATATCAATCTTTCTGTCGATGGAATTCCAGTAAACATGGTTTCACATGCTCACGGACAAGGTTATAGCGATTTACACTTTTTAATTCCTGAAACCATTAATAATATCAATTTTGGAAAAGGACCTTATTATGCTGATAAAGGCGATTTTAATACGGCTGGTTTTGTGGAATTTAAGACCAAAGATGATATTGATTATAGTGAAATAAGTTTCAGCTACGGACAATATAATTCCTTAAGAACGCTTGCTATGTTCGATTTATTAGGAAGCACACCTAACCAAAATGCCTATGTTGCTTTGGAATATATTCAGTTTGATGGCCCGTATGATTCTCCTCAAAATTTTAATCGAATTAATCTTTTTGGAAAATATTCTACCTATTTAAAAGGGAATGATAAATTATCTGTAACCCTTTCCTATTTTAAAAGTCGCTGGGATGCCTCAGGACAGATTCCACAAAGAGCTATTGATAGTGGTTTGATAGACCGTTGGGGTTCTATTGATGATACTGAAGGAGGGAATACGTCTAGAACAAATTTGAACGTGGAGTACACGTCGCTTTTAAGTGATGATTTGCAATTTAAATCGAATGTGTTTTATTCTCAATATGATTTTGAACTGTATTCTAATTTTACGTTCTTTCTTGAAGACCCGATCAATGGAGACCAGATTAAACAGAAGGAAGTCCGAGATATTTTTGGATTCAATACTGAATTTATTAAAGACTCTAAATTAGGTTCTGTAGATGCTACTTATACTGGTGGATTTGGTTTGAGATACGATTTTGTGGACGATGTAGAATTATCGCATACCGTAAATAGAAATGAAACCTTAAGCTATATGGCTTTAGGAGATGTAAATGAAACAAACCTGTATGCCTATATCAATGCCGAATTCGATTTTGGAAAATTTATTGTAGCTCCAGCACTGCGTTTGGACTATTTTAATTTTTTATACAATGATGCTTTGCAAATGGATTATGAAACACTTGCTGAAACAAAAACCATTGTGAGTCCAAAATTGAATTTCTTTTTCAATCAGAATCAGAATTTACAATGGTTCTTAAAAACTGGAATAGGTTTTCACTCTAACGATGCTAGAGTAATAGTACAACAACAAGGTGAAGATATTTTGCCTAGAGCTTACGGCGCAGATCTTGGTGCTATTTGGAAACCTTTTCCAAAACTGGTTTTTAATTCGGCTTTATGGTATTTGTTCCTAGAGCAAGAGTTTGTTTATGTGGGTGATGCAGGAATTGTTGAACCTAGTGGAAAGTCTCGACGTTATGGTTTGGATTTAGGACTTAGATATCAACTTACAGATTGGTTGTATTTTAATACCGATGCTACTCTTACACATGCAAGAAGTGTGGATGAGCCTTCAGGGGAAGATTACATTCCTTTAGCACCAGATTTTACGCTTACAGGAGGATTATCTGTAAATAATTTTAAAGGATTTTCTGGAGGAATTGATTTTCGTTATATAGACGATAGACCAGCTAACGAGGATAACTCATTAATTGCCGAAGGTTATTTTATTGCAGATTTAAGTATGAATTACGAGTTTGCCAATAACCTGGTGCTAGGTATTGCTATTGAAAATTTGTTTGATACGGAATGGAATGAAACCCAATTTGCAACGGAATCTAGATTGCAAAACGAATTAAATCCTGTAGAAGAAATTCATTTTACCCCTGGAACTCCTTTCTTTTTAAAAGCGAATGTTAGTTATAGATTTTAAGCTAATTATAAAGCACAAAAAAAGCCCTTGTCAACATTAACAAGGGCTTTTTTATTATAATACTTTATAAACTTATTCTAAGGTTAGAACACCACCACAACTTACACGTCCACCAGCGTCTCCTGTTGGTTGCGTTTTGAAATCGTCAGTACCTTGATGTACAATAACAGCTTTTCCAACAATGTTTTTGTTTGGGTCGTCACAATCTATACACCATTCATCCGTACTAAAAGAAATGGTTCCATTTCCATCAGCATCAGCTTCAAAGTTTCCAATGTCTCCTTTGTGGTAACCTTTAGCATCTCCCCATTTTCCATGTGGCTGATTGGTTGGATTCCAATGGCCTCCAGTAGATTTTCCGTCAGGAGAAGAACAATCTGCTTTCTCATGTAAATGTATGGCATGAGTTCCTGGGGTTAGACCGTCAAATACAGCAACCAAAGTAACAGTTCCATCGGCTTCGGTGAAAATAGCATTACCATTTACATTGCTATCACTTTTTGGTTCAAGCTTAATTTTTATTTTTTTTGCTTTTTCCTTGACAGGTTCAATAGCTACTTCTTCAGTAACAATTACCTCAGTTTCAGTGTTTTCTTTTTTGTCGTTTTTACATCCTACCGCGAAAGTTAAAGTCAGCAGTAGTGTAAATAATATGGATTTTTTCATTTTAAATTTTTGTTTAATGTTTACTCAAAGTTACATAATAATTAGATATTTTTAAAGTTTTGCACCGGCTAATATGATAAAAGTCATGTTTTAAAATCAGGGTTACACATACTTTTGTATCTGAATTGATAGGGTATGAAAAATTCTTTGATAAATAAATATAACGTTGCAGGGCCTCGATACACGAGCTATCCAACTGTTCCTTATTGGGATAATCATACCTTTTCGTCTAAAAAATGGAAGGAAACATTAATTCAATCTTTCAATGAAAGTAATGCTACTGAAGGTTTAAGTCTTTATTTACACTTACCATTTTGCGAAAGTTTATGCACCTTTTGTGGTTGTAACAAACGTATTACTAAAAGGCATGAAGTAGAGTCGCCATATATTACGGCAGTTCTTAAAGAATGGGATTTGTATTGCAATTTATTTGATACCAAACCAAATATTAAGGAAATCCATTTAGGTGGTGGAACGCCTACATTTTTTTCTACGGCTAATTTAAAACGATTGATTGATGGGCTGTTAAAAAGAGCCACTTTAGCCGAAGGTTATGAATTTAGTTTTGAAGGACACCCAAATAATACAACTAAAGCCCATTTGCAAACGCTTTACGATTTAGGGTTTAGACGCGTTAGTTTTGGTGTTCAAGATTATAATGAAGTTGTACAAGTAGCCATCCATAGAATTCAACCTTTTGAAAACGTAAAACGTGTTACAGAAGAAGCTAGGGAAGTAGGATATACCTCCATTAGTCACGATATTATTTTCGGATTACCATTCCAAACCCTTGAACATGTTCAAGAAACCATTAAAATAACTAAGGAACTTATGCCAGACCGTTTGGCATTTTATAGTTATGCTCATGTGCCTTGGATTAAAGGAAATGGACAACGTGGTTTTAAGGACGAAGATTTACCAAGCGCAGAAACTAAAAGAAAACAATACGAGTTAGGCAAAGAATTATTGGGTGAAGCAGGATTTGTGGAAATTGGCATGGATCATTTTGCATTGAAATCGGATTCTTTGTTCAAATCCATTGAAGAGCAAAAATTACATAGAAATTTTATGGGCTATACAGCTTCTAAAACACAAGTAATGATTGGTTTGGGAGTGTCTTCTATTAGCGATAGCTGGTATGGCTTTGCACAAAATGTAAAAGGACTAGAAGAGTATTATCATTTAGTAAGTGAAAGTATTATTCCTATCTACAGAGGTCATATCTTAAACGATATAGACTTAATTATCAGAAAACATATTTTAAACCTGATGTGTCTGTTTCAAACGTCGTGGGACACGGAAGATCTATATTTTGAAGAGCTTCCCGAAGTTTTAGAAAAGCTTATCGAAATGGAAGCTGATGGCTTGTTAAAAATGAATAACACGAGCATTCAAGTAACCGAAAAAGGAAAACCATTTGTGAGAAACATTTGTATGGCATTCGATTTATTATTACAAGAAAAAATGCCAGAAACTCAATTGTTCTCAATGACAATATAATAACACAACCTAACAATATGAAAAAAATAATTGTACCAGTCGATTTCTCAGAGCATTCAGAATATGCCTTAGAAGCAGCTTCCATATTAGCAAGAAAAAATGACGCAGAAATTATAGCATTACATATGTTAGAAATTTCAGATGCTGTTATTAATAAAGCTGATGATATGAAACAAATGGAATCTCTTTTCTTTTTAAAACTAGCAGAAAAGAAATTTGATGAGTTTTTAAATAAAGCCTATTTAAAAGGGATTAAAGTCACTCCAGTAGTGAAGCATTTTAAAGTGTTTAGTGAAGTAAATGAAGTAGCAAAGGAAGTCCATGCCGATTTAATTGTTATGGGGTCTCAAGGAGCAAGTGGTATTAAAGAAGTATTGATAGGGTCTAATACAGAAAAAGTGGTTAGGTATTCTGAAATTCCGGTGTTAATAATAAAACACAATCCTATATTAATGGATTTTGAACATATGGTTTTTGCTTGCGATTTTTCAGAAGATGCTATTGAACAGTACCTAAAAGCTAAAGAAATGGGAGACAAACTTGGTTCTAAAATGCACTTAGTATATGTTAATTTACCAGGTTCCAAGTTTAAGAGCTCCGTAGAAATAGAAAAGAAAGTGGCATCATTTTTAAGAAAAGCAGATGGTGGAATCGAAAAAATGAATGAAATTAATTATGTGAATGATTATACCATTGAAAAAGGAATTTTAAATTTTTCGAATGTTATTGGAGCCGATTTAATTGCCGTCGCTACCCATGGCAGAAAAGGAATTGCGCATTTCTTTGAAGGCAGTATTTCAGAAGATATTGCTAATCATTCTACGTTACCTGTAATGACCTTTAAAATATAAAAGATTGTAAAAAATTATTTAAAAATTTAAAAGAGTTAAACAAAAGTTTAGCTCTTTTTTTTTGTTGTAAATCAGTTGTTTAAAAATGGTAAAATGCTATTTTATTGTAAAAGTTAAGAAAAACTTAAATAAAAAGACTTTTTTGTCCTAAATATGATGAATGTCATATTTTGTTTTACAGATAGCTCTTAAATTTGTGGTATTAAATCAAATATATATCATGAAATTAACACTAAAGATTATTACCGTTTTATTTATTTCACTACTTGTAAGTTGTGGAGGAAAAGAAGAGAAAAAAGAAGAAGGCTTCTCTTATGATAAAAAAGCGCCTACTGAAAAAGCAACTAGTAACACATCTACAGAAGCTACCAAGGTTGTCCCTCCTTCTGAAAGAGTAGATCTAGCTAATAAAGGTGTTGGCCCAGTTAAGTCCCTTGTTTTAGCACCAGAAATAGACCAAGCAATGGCCGCTGAAGGAGAAGAGATTTTCAAAAAAAACTGTACAGCTTGCCATAGACCGGACAAAAAGTTTATCGGTCCAGCTCCAAAAGGAGTTCTAGAAATTAGATCGCCAGAATGGGTAATGAACATGATTTTAAATCCAGAAGTAATGGTTAAAGAAGATCCTTTAGCTAAAGAATTATTAATGGAATTCAACGGTGCTCCAATGGCAAATCAAAATTTAACTGAAGCCCAAGCAAGAGCTGTATTAGAATACTTCAGAACACTTTAAAAATAAAATATGAAAACAGCTAAAAAATTATTTTTTCTTTTTGCATGTGTGAGTTTATTTTATGCTTGTAAGAATGAGAATCAAGAAGCTTCTTCAGAAAATTCAGTAGCAGATACTGAAGTGAAAGAACCAGCAGATAATAAAGGTCAGGCCTTTATTACAGACGATCAAGGAACGCCTAATTGTTTGCAAATAGCCATATCATCTCCAGATCATAAAACACTTGTAGCAGCTGTACAAGCAGCTCAGGTAGAAAATGCCTTGGTAAATGTAGGACCGCTTACCGTTTTTGCACCTACAGATGCCGCTTTTGCCGCCTTACCAGCAGGAACAGTGGAAAATTTGTTGAAACCTGAAAATAAGGATGTTTTAGCTAATATTTTGAAATACCATGTAACACCAGGGAATTTAAACACTTCTATTTTAACAAAACTTCCAAAGTTAGGACAGGCAAATAACCAATATGTGGATATCGAAATTGTGGATGGAAAACCTATGATTGGAGGCGCAAATATCTTAATCAGTATTCGTGCGGGAAATGGTATTGTCCATGTTATAGATAAGGTGTTATTGCCACCACCACCTACAGGAGAATCAGAATAGTATAACACTAATTTAATTACTAAAATAATGAAGAATATAATAAAATCAGTAGTTGCAATGGTAACGGTATTTATAGCCTTTACAAGTTGTAACAACGCAAGTAAATCAAATTCTAAATCCGGTGCTTTAGCAAGTAATATAGCTGAGAAAGTGTATGTTGCTCCCGGAGAGTACGATGAATTTTACGCTTTTCTTTCTGGAGGATACAGTGGTAACCTAACTGTTTACGGTTTACCATCTGGTAGAATGTTTAAAGAAATCCCTGTATTTTCACAGTTTCCAACATCTGGATATGGTTATTCTGAAGAGACGAAACCTATGTTAAATACCTCTCATGGCTTCATTCCTTGGGGAGATTCTCACCATCCAGATATTTCACAAACCAATGGTGAGATTGATGGTCGTTTTATCTTTATAAATGAAAATAACACGCCAAGAATTGCAAAAATAGATCTTAAAACATTTGAAACAACTGAAATTATCGAAGTACCTAACAGTGCTGGTAATCACAGTTCTTCATTTGTAACTGAAAACACAGAGTATGTTGTTGCGGGAACCCGTTTTTCAGTGCCAATTCCGCAACGAGATATGCCAATTAAAGATTACAAAGGTAATTTTAAAGGTGCCTTATCTTTTATTAGTGTAGCTCCTGAAACTGGAGACATGGCTATCAAATTTCAAGTGCTTATGCCAGGGTTTAACTACGATTTATCACATCCTGGACGTGGAAAATCTCATGGTTGGTTCTTCTTTACTACATATAATACTGAAGAAGCTAATACCTTATTAGAGGTAAATGCCTCTCAAAACGATAAAGATTTTATTGCAGCAATAAACTGGAAAAAAATTGAAGAATATGTTAATAACGGTGGTGGAACAATGATGCCAACAGATTACGCTCATAATGTATACGATGAGCATACACATACAGCAACTTCTACTATGATCAAAGAAGTACGTGTGGTTAATCCATCTGAAGTTCCCGGAGCAGTATTTTTCTTGCCTACTCCAAAATCGCCACACGGTTGTGATGTAGACCCATCTGGAGAATATATTGTTGGTAATGGAAAATTATCTGCAAACTTAACAGTGCATTCTTTTACTAAAATGTTAGCTGCTATTGAAGGCAAAAAATTTGCTGGAGAGGCTTACGGTATTCCAATTCTAAACTTTGAAGATGTTTTGGCAGGTGTTGTTAACCAACCAGGATTAGGACCATTACATACGGAGTTTGATGATAAAGGAAACGCATATACTACGTTCTTTATTTCTTCTGAAGTAGTGAAATGGAAATTAGGAACATGGGAAGTAATAGATAGAAAACCTACTTACTATTCTGTAGGTCACTTAACCATTCCTGGAGGAAACTCTAGAAAACCACAAGGTAAATATATGTTTGCCATGAATAAAATAACCAAAGATCGTTATTTGCCAACAGGTCCAGAAATGGAGCACTCTGCTCAATTATATGATATATCTGGAGAAAAAATGGAATTACTTTTAGACTTTCCAACACATGGTGAACCTCATTATGCTGCTGCAATGCGAGCAGACATTATTAAAGAAAACTCTCAAAAAATATACAATTTAGCGGATAACAAGCATCCATATGCTGCTAAATCTGATGGAGATACAAAAGTGGTAAGAGATGGAAGTAATGTGCATATTTATATGACAACTATTAGAAGTCACTTCTCACCAGATAACATAGAAGGTATAAAATTAGGAGATAAAGTATATTTCCACGTTACAAACTTAGAACAAGATTTTGATGTACCTCATGGATTTGCCGTGTTAGGTCAAAATACATCTGAGTTATTAATAATGCCAGGACAGACTAAAACGTCTGTTTGGGAACCAACAAAAGTAGGTGTATGGCCATTCTATTGTACAGATTTCTGCTCTGCATTACATCAAGAAATGCAAGGTTACATTAGAGTATCTCCAGCAAATTCTGATACACCAATAAAATGGTCCATGGGAGAAGATATTGAATAAAATGATTTAGGAAAATTTTGTTTTAGTGTTTATTTTCCTATAACAAGGCGAGAGTTGAATTATCGCTCTCGCCTTTCTTTTTTAAACACAAATATTCTTGCGAAAGTAGGAATCTCAAATAGCAGGTTAATTCATCAAATGAGTGCTGAAACTACAATAGGAATGTTGTAAGAATGAATACCTGAAGTAAAACCTAAGTATTAATTAAAAAAGACTCCTGTTTTTACAGGAAGTAATATTATGAAGAAAGCTGGTATTATAATGATAATAGGATCGCTTTTGTTATTAGGACTTTTTAAATTTCCTTTATGGAACATCATGCTTGGTGCTCCTCAATATCCAGATCCTTTAGGAATGAATATACATCTTAATGGTATACAAGGTGTCGAGGAATTCGATATTCAAAACATCGATGGTTTGAATCATTATATTGGAATGAAAACGATACCTAAAGCTGAAGATATGTGGGAGTTTACGGTTTTTCCTATAGTTATTTTAGGGATGAGTCTGTTAGGAGTACTTATTGGTATTCTTGGATTTGTTGGTAAAATAAGCTACAAATTCTTTTTAGGATGGTTTATACTTATGTCTGTTTTAGGCATATTAGGTATGTACGATTTTAATAATTGGTTAACATCCTATGGAAGCGACTTAGATCCACATGCTATTATTAAGGTGACTAATCCAGATGGATCTCCTATGTCTTATAAACCACCTTTATTCGGTTATCAAAAATTACTAAATTTTGATGTCACTTCCTTACCTCATATTGGAGGATATCTCATGTTTTTAGGAATGGCATTAACACTTGTCGCCTTTTGGTTAGGTAGAAGGTTTAGCTTGAAAACTGCTAAGCTAACAACATCTTAAATAAACACTAAAATTATGCTAAGATTAAAACAATTTTCCATAGTAGTTTGGCTATTGATATTAACCAGCTGTAATGTTGGGCCAGAACCAATTGTTTATGGTAGTGATGGCTGTCAATTTTGTCAAATGACTATTGTAGATAAAGTTCACGCAACTGAGATTGTCACAAATAAAGGTAAAGTTTATAAATTTGATGCGTCAGAATGTATGATCAACTTTATGAAGGATTTCGATACTTCCGAAGTAAAACTATATCTAACAAATATCTATACAGAACCAGAAACACTTATCGACGCTACTAAAGCTACTTTCTTAATAAGTAAAAAAATCCCAAGTCCAATGGGAGCTTTTTTAACGGCTTTCAAAACAAAGGAAGATGCCTTAAAAGTTCAAGCTGAAAAAGAAGGAACCTTATATGGCTGGAATGAATTATTGATTCATTTAAATTAATATTAGCATGAAAATTAAGATTGTTACTTTTTTTGCTATGATAATAGTTGGGTTTCTGCAGGCGCAAACTGTTGAGGTTTGTAAAGACTGCACTTACAAGACTTTTAGTGATGGCGTAAAAGCGGCCAAAGATTTCGATACCCTAATTATAAAAAAAGGCACTTATAAAGAATACAATATTTTAGTCGATAAACCCTTAACGATTATAGGAGAAAATTATCCAGTTATAGATGGCGAACTGAAAGGTGAAATAATCACCATTGTGTCAGATAGTGTTACTGTTGATGGGCTATTTATTATTAATGTTGGTACAAGTTATACAGAAGATTATGCCGCCATTCGTGTTAAAAGAAGTATGTATTTTGTAATTCAGAATGTCGTATTAGAAAAGCTTTTCTTCGGAATTTACATTGAAAAATCTCAGTACGGAAAAATATTTCATAATAAAATTATTGGCGATGCGGTAGAAGAATATAATTCAGGAAATGGCATTCAATTATGGTATAGTAAAAATGTGGAAATAGAACACAATTTTGTCCAGCATGTTCGAGATGGTATTTATTTGGAATTTTCAGATGATTGCCTAATAAAAAACAATGTAAGTACTTTAAATATCCGCTACGGATTGCATTTTATGTTTTCTAACGACGATGTTTATCAGGATAATACCTTTGAAAACAATGGAGCTGGAGTTGCAGTTATGTTTTCAAAACGCATAAAAATGTACAACAACATCTTCAAGGAAAATTGGGGAACAGCATCTTACGGCTTACTTCTAAAAGAAATTAACGATGCCGAAATTACTGGAAATAGTTTTGAAGACAATACCATTGGCATTAATATAGAAGGCTCTAACCGGATAAACTATAAACACAATGATTTTATAAATAATGGTTGGGCTATTAAGGTAAAAGGAGCTTGCTATACCAATTCGTTTACTGAGAATAATTTTTTATATAACTCTTTCGATATTGCTTACAATAGTAATGTTAACGACAATGTTTTCGATAAAAATTATTGGAGTAATTATACCGGTTACGATTTAAATAAAAATGGCATTGGAGATATTCCATATAGACCCGTAAAACTGTTTTCTTATATTGTAAACAGAACACCAGAAACCATCATTCTATTGCGTAGTTTGTTTATAGATATCATTGATTTTTCTGAAAAAGTATCTCCTGTTTTCACCCCAGACAATTTATTAGATAATAACCCTAAAATGAAAAGAATAGAATGGTAAGCATTCAAAATTTACATAAAAAATTCGGCAAAAACCAGGTGTTAGCTGGTTTAGATCTTGAAATTAAAGAAGGTGGTATTTTTGCAGTTCTAGGACCCAACGGTTCTGGAAAAACAACCCTTATAAAATGCTTATTAGGAATGGTTATTCCTAATAAAGGAAACATTACGGTATTGGGTAATAATGTAAAAAGTGGTTCAGAATATAGATATAAAATTGATTATTTACCACAAATAGCCAACTTTCCAAGCAATCTAAAAGTTAAGGAATTAATTAAAATGATTAAAGACTTGCGTGGAAATACGACTAAAGACCAAGAGTTAATTGACCTCTTTAAACTAGAACCTTTTTTAGACAAAAAATTAGGAAACCTATCTGGAGGAACAAAACAAAAAGTAAACCTGGTATTAACATTTATGTTCGATAGTCCTTTGGTAATTTTAGATGAACCAACTTCTGGATTAGACCCAATTTCGTTATTGCGTTTAAAAAAATTAATCCAAACTGAAAAAGCAAACGGGAAAACCATTTTGATAACCTCTCATATTATGAGTTTTGTTGAAGAAATTTCCGACGAAATTGTATTTCTTTTAGAAGGTAAAATCTACTTTAAAGGAACTATTAATGAGCTTAAAACAAAGACCAATCAACCAGATTTCGAACATGCTATCGCATCTATATTAACAGACAACCATGCTTAAAATATTAAAATATAGTTTTTACGATTTAATGCGAAGCCGTTGGAGTTACGTGTATTTTGCATTCTACTTATTACTTGGAATTGTGTTGTTATTTTTAAATAATGATCTCTCTAAGGCAGTAATTACCTTAATGAATGTTATCATTGTTTTGGTACCATTAATTGGAACCATATTTGGCGTCATGTATTATTATAATTCCAAAGAGTTTACAGAACTTTTATTAGCACAACCATTAAAACGATCTTCCATCTTTCTAGGTCAGTATTTAGGTGTTGCTATTTCGCTATCCATGAGTTTGATTTTAGGCTTAGGACTTCCGTTTATATTTTACGGCTTATTTATGTCGTCTGCCATTTGGGATTTCTCTCTCCTTTTAATAACTGGAACTTTTCTAACTTTTATTTTCACAGCATTGGCTTTTAATATTGCTTTATCAAACGAAAATAAAATTAAAGGTTTTGGTTATGCCATTTTGTTGTGGTTGTTTTTGGCTATTATTTACGATGGTATCTTTCTAATGTCTTTAATCATGTTCGAAGATTATCCTTTAGATAAATTATCGCTTATTGGAACCATGTTAAATCCAATAGATCTTTCGAGAACCCTTATTTTATTAAAACTCGATATCTCTGCATTATTAGGATATACAGGAGCTGTTTTTAAACAATTTTTCGGCACTAACTTTGGTTTAGTTGTTTCTATTGGCATGCTAGCAGTCTGGGTTATTTTACCCGTTTTTCGTATTGTTTTTAAAGCTAAAAAGAAAGATTTTTAGTTAGCTTTTTGTACCTTTGGTATATAGACAAACAGCTACTTATATTTCTTAGACAAACTGATAAAATAAGAGTTGTTTATCGATTTTTGTTAAACCACTAAAAAACCTTTAAAATGAAAAAAATTATTGTCCCAATAGATTTTTCAGAACATTCTGAATTTGCATTAGAAGCCGCTGTAAAATTAGCAAAGCCTAATAATGCAGAGATTTTAGCTTTACATATGTTAGAAATGTCTGATGCTGTACTTAATTCTACAGATTCAGAACAACAGCAAAAAGCTGTTTTCTTTTTAAAACTTGCTGAAAAAAGATTCAATGAATTTTTAGACAAGCCTTATTTAAAGGATGCTAATATTACACCAATTGTTAAGCATTTTAAAGTGTTTAGTGAAGTTAATGATGTAGCTAATGAACAAGGAGCAGATTTAATAATCATGGGGTCTCATGGTACCAGTGGTCTTTCAGAGATTTTTGTTGGTTCGAATACTGAAAAGGTTGTTAGAAATGCAGATGTTCCTGTTTTAGTTTTAAAACATAAACTGGATAAAAACGACTTAAAGAATGTAGTTTTTGCTAGCGATTTTTCAATAGAATCTTTAGCTGTTTATAAAAAAGCTTCAAAATTATTTAATACTTTGAATGCTAAATTACATTTGTTACATGTTAATTTACCTTCAGATAGATTTAGAAGTACAAATGAAATAGATGAAACTGTTAGCGACTTTTTAATGAAAGCCGATGGTAATTTAGACAATTTGAAACATATTAATTTTGTGTCTGATTATACGGTTGAAAGAGGGGTGTTAAATTTTGCAAACAAATTAGGAGCAGATTTAATTGCTGTGTCAACTCATGGTAGAACTGGTATTTCTCATTTCTTTGAAGGAAGTATTTCCGAAGATATTGCAAATCATGCCATCTTACCAGTTATGACATTTAAAATGTAAAAAACGAGTATAAAATATATAAAGAGCTACATATTAGATGTAGCTCTTTTTTTTCGAAATTAAACCAAATATTCTGACTTTAATCATGTTTTCAAAGGAGAATCTTACTTAAATTTGCATATGATTTCTGCAATAACACATAAAATAACAGCCTTTGTTCTTGTGTTTATATTATTCGCACATAATATAAATACGCTTGTTATTGTTGGAGATTTTTTGGTAAATCAGGATTTCATAGCTAAAACCCTTTGTATTCAAAAAGAAGATCAAAAGGGTTGTAATGGTAAATGTCAGTTATCCAAACAGCTTTCAGAAAACACTCAAAATTCTAATGGTGAAATACCTTTACAAGTAAGTAAAAGAATAAATTTAGATGTGTTTTGTGTTTCAGACATTTATAACTTAGAAAAGCAAAGTACACAATACAAATTACCACAAATTTTACTTTCTCATAAATCGCCTAAAATTGTTAAAACCTTTTTAGATATCGATACACCTCCACCAATTTTTAGTTAATCTTTCTTATTTAATAAACTCTAAGAGTTTAAGCAATTTCTAACCTGTTTCTATAGGTTAGGTTAACATGCTACATGAAATTTTAAACTAAAAAATATTAAAATGAAATTAAAATATATATTACCAGTTCTATTTATAGCACTTTTATCTACAGCTTGTTCATCAGATGATGATAATAACGATACCGTTCCTGAAATTAATGAAGTGGACGGACTTACCATGGTTCAAGAGATTGAAAACAGCAATCACACGATTGAATTATATAACAATTCTGGATATTTTTATACTGGTTATAACGATGTAAGCATTAGAATTAAAGACAATACAACGGATACGTTTTATGAGGATTTTACAATTAGTTGGATGCCAATGATGCAAATGCCAATGATGCAACATTCTTGTCCAAATTCAGCCATTGCAAAAGTACCTGGAAAAGATACAGTTTACCAAGGGAACATTATTTATCAAATGACAAATACTGATGGTTCAGGGTGGTCTTTAACTTTAAATTACACAATAGATAACGTAGATTATAGCGTAACAGATACCATTACTGTTATGCAATATGAAAACCAAAATGTAACTAGTTTTACGGGTAGTGATAATGTAAAGTATGTCTTGGCATTATTAGAGCCAACAGCGCCAAAAATTGGTATTAATACCATGAAAGTTGGTTTGTATAAAATGGAAAGCATGATGTCTTTTCCTGCGGTAGAAGATTTCACCGTAACGCTTGACCCAAGAATGCCAGGAATGGGTAATCACACCTCTCCAAACAATACAGACTTAACTTATAGTTCTGTAAACGAAAATTATCAAGGTAATTTGTCTTTAACCATGACAGGTTATTGGGTACTTAATTTGGAACTCATGGATGCTATGGATAACATCCTAAAAGGTGAAGCAGTTACCGAAGAAAATACTCAAAGTAGTCTTTATTTAGAGCTTGAATTTTAATAAAAACAAGCAATTTTTAAATGTATAGACAGATTGAGGTTTTATTCATTTGTCTATACATTTCCTAAAAATATTCCCATGAAAAAATATACCATATTTTGTCTTGGTTTCCTTTTTAGTGCCATAACTTTTGCACAAGAATTAGAGGCTATTGTAGAAAAAGACACCACACAATTAGAAGAAGTGATATTAATTGGTGAACGAAAATTAAGCAATTACAGACAGGAAAAAACTTTGTCTAGTATTGATGAATATCTAGAGAAATCAAACAAAATAACCATGATAAGACGTGGTAATTATGCTTGGGAACCTGCTTTAAACAATATGGATAGCCAAAGATTGGTGGTTACTATAGATGGCATGCAAATTTTTGGTGCTTGTACAGATAAAATGGATCCGATTACCTCTTACGTAGATGTTTCTAATTTAGATAAAGTTAGTGTAGATTCTGGTCAAGAAGGTACAGAAAACGGTCATTGTGTAGGTGGAGGAATCGATCTTCAGATGCCACAGTCAAAATTTAACGGTACAGGTTTTAAATCTAGTGCCGATCTAGGTTACGAAACCAATGGAAATTACAGAATTGCAGGTCTGGAAGTGGAATACGTAGGAGATAAATTTTATGCCAATGTGGATGGGATTTTTAGAAAATCGGATAATTATGATGCTGGTGGACATGAGGAAGTGTTGTATTCTCAATTTCAAAAATACAATGTGTCTTTCCAAGGAGGTTATAAACTTTCCGACAACCACATTTTAGATGCTAATATTATTTATGATAAAGCTACAAATGTTGGATACCCAGCTCTACCTATGGATGTATCTCTGGCAGAAGCATTAATTGGCTCTCTATCTCATACCTATAAAAACGATTCTACTAGAATTAAATCTTGGGAATCTAAATTATATTTTAATACCATTACCCATATTATGGACGATTCTCAACGTCCAGATGTTGCCATTAGAATGGATATGCCAGGTTGGAGCGATACCTATGGGTTTTACTCCAAGGTCATTTTAAAAGAAAACAAGCACGATATGTTGGTTAATTTAAGTGGGTTTTATAACCGTTCTTTAGCTGAAATGACCATGTATCCAAACGATTCCAATCAGCCAGCCATGTTTATGTATACGTGGCCAGATATCCAGACATATTATACAGGCATTTATGCAAAAGATGCTTATTCTTTGGACGAAGGTAAAACCTTATCTGGTTCTGCACGTCTTGGATTTCATAATAATACAATTGCAAGCGACGTAGGCTTAGAAAGTTTGCAAATATTTTATCCGGGTTTAAACGATTCTAAAAATCGTTTTTTAATGAGTCTTTCTGCTGACTATGAAATTAAAAAGGATAACTATGATGTAACTTTCGTGGCAGGCTATGGGGAAAGAGCTCCTTCAGTAAGCGAAGGTTATGGCTTCTTTTTATATAATAGTTATGATAATTACGATTACATAGGAAATCCAAACCTTAAAAATGAAAAAGCTTTAGAAGCCAATGTTGCTGCTAATTATTATAAAAATAAATTCATGATTGGTTTCGAAACTTCTTATTTTTATTTAACAGATTATATTATTGGTGAAATTGATCCTTCATTAAACGCTATGACTATTGGAGCCAATGGTGTTAAAGTATATCAGTCTTTAGCTCATGCTAGTATTTTTGATATTTATGTAAATTCTACCTATCATATTTCTGATGCTTTTTCTGTAAATGGTACGTTGGGTTACAATTATGGAAAAGGAAGTAATGATGAAAATTTACCATTTATTAAACCGTTTTCTTACCTCGCTGAAATCAATTATTCCAGAGAATTTTTTAATGCGGCCATACAATTGAATGGAAATGGAAATCAAACGCAGTATGGCAGTTTCTATGGAGAAAACGAAACACCTTCTTTCGCTATTTTAAATTTGAATTTAGGAAACATGTTTTATCTCAAACAGAATAAAATGATATTGAAATATGGCATTGAAAATATTCTGGACACCAATTATACTACTTTTTCAGATTGGAACAGCATCCCTAATCCTGGTAGAAACTTTTATATGAACGTGTCTTATGTAATCAACTAAGAAGTTCAGTTTTTTATGACTTTAGGTGGAATTTGTGGACATTCAATTTCACCTGAAGACATTTAACATCTGGATTAGAGTAGAAGTGAAGAAAGCCTAATTATTACTCACGAGTAATAAAAAATAAACTATTAATACCTGCAAAAATAGGAGTAGCTTTCTGGATGCGTTGTTTTGTGTATAGCTAAAAAAGAAGTGTTAAGATAATTAAAATCTATCCTTAGATTCTTAAAATATATGTTAATGCTAATAGTTGTAGTTCGAAAAAGTATTATTTTTATAGTGCTATGAAAAATTCTACTAATATTAAAAGAGGCTTTGTTTTTAAATCTTACGAAGCACCTAATCAATCGCCTTTTGAAAAGCTCTTTGAAATTTTTAAAGAACTAATTACCCATACGTCTGGAGATTTTGATGAAGCTATTTCTTGGCTTCGAGAATTAGATAAGGAATACAAATTAACAACTGCCGAATATACTATAGACGATTTTATTGAAGACCTTAAAAAGAAAGGTTTCATTAGAGAAGAAATTGATCCCGATGGGAAAGGAGGAGGCATGGCCATAACCGCAAAAACTGAGCGAGCCATTCGTCAGCAAGCTTTAGAACAGATTTTCGGAAACATAAAGCGTAGCGGACAAGGGAATCATAAAAGTAAGGGTGTAGGTTTAGGTGATGAGCATACGGGCGACTTTAAAAACTATCAATTTGGCGATGCTTTGGATAAAGTATCTATGACTGAAAGTTTAAGAAACGCGCAGATCAATCATGGGATAGATAATTTCAATTTAACTGAAGATGATTTAGTTATTGAAGAAACCCTTCATAAATCTCAAATGAGTACCATTTTGATGATTGATATTAGTCATAGTATGATTCTTTATGGTGAAGACCGGATTACACCAGCTAAAAAAGTAGCGATGGCTTTAGCAGAATTAATTACCACACGTTACCCAAAAGACACCTTAGATATTATTGTTTTTGGAAATGATTCTTGGCAAATAGAAATTAAGGATTTACCATATCTTAGAGTAGGACCTTATCATACAAATACAGTTGCTGGCTTACAATTAGCAATGGATTTACTACGAAGAAAGCGAAATACCAACAAGCAGATTTTTATGATTACGGATGGAAAACCTAGCTGTTTGCGTATGCCAGACGGCCAATATTATAAAGATAGCAATGGATTGAATCCTTACATCACAAATAAGTGCTATGCTATGGCACAACAAGCTAGGAAAATGCACATTCCAATTACAACATTTATGATTGCTCAAGATAGATACTTAATGCAATTTGTACAAGAATTTACAAGAGCCAATCAAGGGAAAGCCTTTTATACAGGTTTAAAAGGATTGGGAGAAATGATCTTTGAAGATTACGAAACCAATAGAAAAAAAAGGATAAAGGGTTAATTAAAAGAATAAAGAAAATAGAGTATAGGAATTTGGGTTATTAATTCTATTTTCTATAATCTCACTTCTAAAGGAAACATATGAAAATAGAAACAATAAATACATTAGGCGAATTAAAGAAAGTAGGTTATCAGTCTAAATCTATAAAAGACGAGTTACGAGATAATCTTATTAAAAAAATAAAGAACAAAGAAACCACTTTTGAAGGGGTTCACGGGTACGAAAACACGGTTATTCCAGAATTGGAACGAGCTATTTTATCCAGACATAATATTAATTTGTTAGGACTTCGTGGACAAGCAAAAACACGACTAGCTCGTTTAATGCTAAATTTATTAGATGAATATATTCCTTATGTTTCTGGTTCTGAAGTCAATGACGATCCTTTAAGACCCATTTCTCGTTTTGCCATAGAACGTATTGCTGAAGAAGGGGATGATACACCTATTTCTTGGTTACACAGAAGTGAGCGTTATGCCGAAAAATTAGCAACTCCAGATGTTACGGTGGCTGATATTATTGGAGATATAGATCCTATTAAAGCAGCAAATTTAAAGTTAAGTTATGCAGATGATCGAGTAATTCATTATGGTATGATCCCTAGAGCTAATCGTTGTATTTTTGTTATCAATGAGTTACCAGATTTACAAGCCAGAATTCAAGTAGCGCTTTTTAATATTTTACAAGAAGGTGATATTCAGATTCGTGGTTTTAAACTACGCTTGCCGTTGGATATGCAATTTATTTTTACTGCCAATCCAGAAGATTATACCAATAGAGGTAGTATTGTTACGCCTTTAAAAGATAGAATTGGGAGTCAGATTTTAACACATTATCCTGTGGATATTGAAACAGCTCGTTTAATTACTGAGCAAGAAGCTCGTATAGTTCAGGACCAAAAAGATCATATTTTAGTACCAGATTTGGCACGAGATTTATTAGAGCAAATTGTTTTTGAAGCGAGAGATAGCGAATATATAGACGCTAAAAGTGGTGTGAGTGCCAGATTAAGTATTTCAGCATTAGAAAACTTATTAAGTGCAGCAGAATTAAGAGCACTAAAGACGGGAGATTTACATACCACTTTACGCTTAGGTGATTTTATTGGTATCCTTCCAGCAATAATAGGAAAAGTGGAACTGGTTTATGAAGGCGAACAAGAAGGTGCTGCTGTTGTTGCATACAATCTTATAGGTGAAGCCATAAAAAGTTTATTTCCAGAGTTTTTTCCAAGCATTGAAAAATTACAAAAACAAGACGAAGAAACCCCTTACGATGCTATCGTGTCTTGGTTTTTTAACGAAAAAGAAGGTTTTGAATTGTTGGATGATTTAAATGATAAAGAGTACCGTAGCTTGCTTGATGCCATTAGCCCTTTAAACGATTTAATGGAGGAACATCAACCGAATGTATCTCAGGAAGATAGTTACTTTGTTAAGGAATTTGTTTTGTGGGCCTTAGTTGAGTATAAATTGTTGAGTAAATTCAAATTCTCTGAGGGCATTCAATTTAAAGATCCCTATGGCAGTTTTATAAGTGGTATTTAATATGTTACCAACCCTTATACTATTTCTGGAGTTCGAAAAAATATAAGATTAGTATTTTAATCTATTCACAATCTATTTCCCCTTCAACCATTTCAACAACTGGAGTAGGAGAGAGGTAAGGAATGCCTAATCCCAAGCCACGAATAATAAAAAGTAAACCGATAATAACAACAAAAACAGGAATCGCTTTTTGGATACGTTGCTTAATATTTGCATTTAAAAATTTGCCTAAATAAATAGCGGATGTCATTAAGGGAATGGTGCCCAAGCCAAATAAAAACATATATAAACTACCTTGTAAAGCACTGCCTGTAGCTAAAGATCCAAATACTGCCATGTAAACTAAACCACAAGGTAAGAGTCCATTTAAAAAGCCAATGGTTAAAAAGGTGTCCGCTGTTTTTTTCTTCAGGGCTTGTCCTAAAGCAGATTTTACCTTAGAAATTAATTTGTAAATAGGTTTTGAGAAATTGTATTTGTTAAATGTTCTTGTTGGTATAAGCACAACTACTATCATCAAGATTCCTATAGCTATAGAAAGTTGCTGTTGCATGCCAAAAATGTAAAGACTTTTACCAACCAATCCAAAAATAAGGCCTATCAAGCTATAGGCTAATAATCTTCCAAAATGATAGGTAAAAATTTGAACCACCTTTTTTACAGAATTACTTCTGTCTACGGGCAACATAAAGGCAATAGGACCACACATGCCAACGCAATGGAAACTACCCAGAAGACCTAATAAAAGAGCGGACCAAAGCATAAATAATTGTGTTTTTAGAATAGAATGTATTGGCTTTTTAAGGCAACTTAATACATAATTTCTTTTTTGTATAAATAGGCATTATCCTCGTACTTCCAATCGACTTTTAGATTCCATCTTCCGTCTAATAATTTATTATTTGGAATAAGCATTTGATTGTTAGAAATAGAAATAGGCATTTCAAAATCTAAGTTTTTATTGGAAGTTCTATACAGAGAAACTATTCCTGTAATTTTTTGAGTATCTAAATTTTCAGGAAAAATGATAACTAACCCTTCTTCAGATTTCTTCCAATTAATATTTTCAGTTAGTTTGTTAGAGTTACTTTCTTTATCAATTTCATCTTGAAATCCTAATTCTGCCTGATAATATTCTTCAATAACTAAATCGTGCGCGTAAGCACTATCCGTACTCATCTTAATAACAAAATATAAAATAAAGCTAATAAAACCTATAAAAGCAATAACGATTCCTGTTCCCCAATTTATTTTCATAGCAAAATATATTTGTCATTCCCTCTAAGGAGGGAATCTTATAATTGTTTAAATAATAAACTATTAAGTTCATTAAACCTACCGTATCTATTAAAGTGTAGACTGCCTACTGAATACTAATACTTGTATTAATGATAACTTCTAGGTCCTAAGAAATTGACAGTTGTAGTTTCAATTAATTCATCTCCACTATAAACTTCAATCATCAATTTATTTTTATCTCCTTTCAGTTCTTTTTTGTCTATTTCTATAAAAAGTGTTCCTTCCGCTAAACCTTGTTCTGGGACAATAAACGTATTAGAATTTGAAACTAATATGACTTCACCTTTATATTTTCGTAGTTTAAAACTAACATTTTCAATAGTTTTGGTGGTTTTGTTAATTAATTTATAGGTAAAAACGTTACTGATAATATTACCTTCCTTATGTTCGTAAAGTTGTCCAGGGAGTCTTAAAACAGTAGCTTCAACGTCATTTCTTAAAGACATCATTCCCATAAGAACCCCTGTTAATATAATTAGAACAGCTATGTAGCCCTTCATTCTAGGAGTTACTGTAAACTTTTCTTTCTTCTCTATTTCGTCTTCACTAGCATACCTAATTAAACCTTTAGGTAAATTGATGCTTTCCATGATATGGTCACATTCGTCTATACAAGCTGTACAGTTTACACATTCTAATTGCGTACCATTTCTAATATCTATCCCTGTAGGACAAACATGGACACATTGTAAACAATCGATACAATCTCCATGTCCTAAAGCTTCTCTATCTTCATCTTTTCTGAATTTTTTTCTACCATTTTCACCTTCCCCACGTTTATGGTCGTAGGCAACAATAATAGATTTATCATCTAAAAGAACACCTTGTAATCTACCATAAGGACAGGCAATGATACATACTTGCTCTCTAAACCATGCAAATACAAAGTAGAAAACGGCGGTAAAAATAATTAGAGGAAATAAGGTTCCTGTATGTTCTAATGGACCTTCTGTTACGTATTGCAAAAGTTTATCGCTTCCAATTAAATAAGCTAAAAATACGTTTGCAATTATAAATGAAATGATTAGAAAAATGGACCATTTTAAGAGTCTTTTTCTAATTTTTTCAGCATTCCAAGCCTGATTATCTAGTTTTCGCTGTTTGTTTCTATCACCATCAATCCAGTATTCAAAACGTCTGAAAACCATTTCTAGAAATATGGTTTGTGGACAGATCCAACCACAGAAAATTCTACCAAAACTAACAGTAAATAGTGCAATAAAAATAACTCCAATAATCATTGAAATTACAAAGAGGTGAAAGTCTTGTGGCCAAAATGGAAATCCGAATATATTAAATCGCCTTTCTAATATATTAAACATTAAAAATTGGTTGCCATTTATTTTAATAAAGGGAGCTCCAATTAAAAATAGTAATAATACATAACTAACTATTTTACGATACTCGTAAAATTTTCCACTTGGTTTTTTAGGATACACCCAAGCACGTTTTCCATCTTCAGTTAGCGTGCCAATGGAGTCTCTAAAAGATTCGTTTTCTGGAATTTCCATGATTTGAGATTAAAGAGTCAAGAATTAAGACCTTTGGTTGGAAGATGAAGTCTTAATTCTTGATTCTAATATGTAATTTATTATTCGATTGTTTCAACCCAGATATCACCTTCTGCATCTTTTGGTTTAGCAGGAGTTGTACCTTGAAATTGTAAAACGTAACTAGCAACTTGAGCAATTTCTGATGGTTTTAAACTTTGTTTCCAGGCAATCATACCTTTTCCGTTTCTACCACCTTCAGAGACTGTTTTAAAAACATGACTAATACCACCTCCTAAAATCCAATTTTCATCGGTAAGGTTTGGTCCAATTCCGCCTCCACCATCTGCCATATGACAGGCAACACAGTTGGTTTCAAAAATAGTTTTCCCATTACTTAAATCGGAAGCACTTGTTAGTAATTCCACAGTATTAAAATCTACTAAATCTTTAGCTGTTTTTTTGTATTCCTCAAGGGCTATTTTAGCTTCTGCATATTCAGTATCCAACTCATCGTATTGGGTATACCCATCAAAAACTTCAAATCTTACTAAGTAGATAACAGCAAAAATAATAGATGCAATAAAAGCATAGGTCCACCAAGGTGGAAGATCGTTATCTAATTCACGAATACCATCGTAACTATGATCTAGGATAATTTCGTGCTCTTTTTGAAGTGGCTTCTGACCTAAAGATTTTTTATACGTGTTTTGTATCCATGTAATGAACTTAGGTGTTTTGTCTACTTTTGCATCAAAACGTGCTTTGCCTTCTTCATCTAAACTTTGATATAGAATATTCCCTAAAGAGCTTACTATAGCTTCAATAGCTATAATAACAAAGAGAATTAATATTAAGAATAAAAGTACCATGGGATACTCTATAAATGCAGGTTGTTTCCCTGAATTCACAAAATACTCTACTAGTCCGAAAATGATAAAGAATAAGACTGGTACTCTTACCCATGAAGGGATTAAATTTCTCATGATATTTGGTCTTTTTGGTTATCTAATGGGATGTTACTTACTTCGTTGATATAATCTTTTTTGGCAGTGAAAACCCACCAAAAGAGTACAACAAAAAAAGTAAAAAATATCAGTAAGGATATGATTGGATATATCTCTATTCCAGCAATGCTATCCATGTAGTTTTTTACAAATTTTAACATGACTTATTAATTTTGTGTGGTTATAACTTCTATGTCTGTTGCTTTTATATCTGTACCTAATCTCTGTAAATAAGCAATCATTGCTACAATTTCTCGATTACGCATTTCAATAAAATCAGCACCACCAGCTTGTTTGTCTACTTCATAAGTTTCAGCAAAATCTGGATCTGCATAAAGGTTTTTCTCTATTTGAGTTCCTTGTTCCAACATGTGCTGTTGGGCATTTTCTATTTCTTCATCTGTATATGGAACACCTAAGGTTACCATAGCTCTCATTTTGGTTTCAGTAATCGATTTATCTAATTCATTTCTAACTAACCATTGGTATGATGGCATGATAGAACCTGAAGACGTACTTTGTGGGTCGTACATGTGGTTTAAATGCCAGTTGTCTGAATATTTTCCACCTATACGATGTAAATCTGGTCCTGTACGTTTGGATCCCCAAAGAAATGGATGATCGTAAACATATTCTCCAGCTTTGGAGTATTCTCCATAACGTTCTACTTCGCTTCTAAACGGACGAATCATTTGAGAGTGACAACCAACACATCCTTCACGTATATAAATATCTCTTCCTTCTAATTCTAAAGGCGTATATGGTTTAACACTTGATATGGTTGGAATATTTGATTTTATCATAATAGTTGGAACAATTTGTACAACTCCACCTATTAAAATTGCTATTGTAGCATATATAGTAAGTTTAATTGGCTTACGCTCAATCCAAGTATGCCATCCTTCGCCAGCAACACGTTTTTTAGAAACATGTTCTAAAGCTGGAGCTTCTGCTAATTCGTCAGTTACCGCATTACCATTTCTAATGGTAGCAATGACGTTGTAAACTAGAATTAACATCCCTGTTAAGAATAAAGTACCACCAATGGCACGCATCCAGTACATTGGCATAATTTCAGTAACAGTTTCTAAAAAGTTACCATAAACTAAAGTTCCATCAGGATTAAATTGTTTCCACATACTAGCTTGAGTAAACCCAGCTACATATAAAGGTAATGCATACATGATGATTCCTAAGGTACCAATCCAGAAATGGACATTAGCTAATGCAATCGAATATAGTTTTGTTTTAAATAGTTTTGGTACTAAGTAATAAATCATACCAAAGGTTAAAAATCCGTTCCAAGCTAAAGCTCCAACGTGAACGTGCGCAATAATCCAGTCGGTGTAATGACCAATAGCATTCACGTTTTTAAGGGATAATAAAGGCCCTTCAAACGTTGCCATACCATATCCGGTAATAGCTACAACCATAAATTTTAAAACAGGATCTGTACGAACTTTATCCCAAGCACCACGAAGGGTTAACAAGCCGTTTATCATTCCACCCCAAGAAGGCATTAATAACATAATAGAAAATGCAACTCCTAAATTTTGAGCCCACTCTGGTAAAGCTGTATATAATAAATGGTGAGGTCCTGCCCAAATGTAAATAAAGATTAATGACCAGAAGTGAATGATAGAAAGTCTATAAGAATAAACAGGTCTGTTAGCCGCTTTAGGCACAAAATAATACATTAACCCTAAGAAAGGAGTTGTTAAGAAAAAGGCAACCGCATTGTGTCCATACCACCATTGCACTAAGGCGTCTTGAACACCTGCGTAAACAGAATAACTTTTAAAAGCACTTACAGGAAGTTCTAAACTATTAAAAATATGAAGTACCGCTACTGTAACAAATGTTGCTAAGTAAAACCATAGTGCCACGTATAAATGACGCTGTCTTCTTTTAATCATGGTTCCAATTAAATTGGCACCGAACACAACCCAAATAACAGCTATTGCAATATCGAATGGCCATTCTAATTCGGCATATTCTTTAGAAGAGGTATATCCTAAAGGAAGTGTAATAGCAGCTCCCACAATAATTAATTGCCAACCCCAAAAGTTGATTTTACTTAAAACATCACTAAACATTCTAGCTTTAAGTAATCGTTGAGTCGAATAGTAAACACCGGCAAATATAGCATTTCCTACAAAGGCAAAAATAACAGCATTGGTATGTAAAGGTCTTAAACGACCAAAACTTAACCATGAAATGCCACTTGTCATATTTGGGAATATAAACATAAATGCTAGTAATAAACCTACCAACATTCCCACGACTCCCCAAAGGATTGTAGCGTAAAGGAAATTTTTTACGATTTTATTATCGTAATAGAATTGTTGTACTTCCATAATAGTTAATTAGTCTTTTTTGGTTCTTTATTTATTGATTGTTTTGGTTCTTTTACTAGTTCATCTTCAAACAACATTCTTACAGATGGTGTGTAACTATCATCAAACTGTCCACTTTTCACTGCTAATATGAAAGCAATGAAAAAGAATACAGCAACTATAATACTGATACTTAATAAGATGTAAATAACACTCATACCTAATTGAAGTTAGGGTTCAAAAATACATTTGAGCCTGCTTAAAAAACATGATAATTGTCATGTTCAATTAATTTGTAATCATTCTAACTTTCGTCCTATAACATTTGTTGCAATGGTTGTAAATATCACTATACTTATAGAACTTAAAGGCATTAAAATGGCAGCAATTACAGGAGCTAATTGTCCAGTAACGGCAAAATAAAGGCCAATGACATTATAACAAAATGATAAAACAAAACTCCATTTAATTATTTTTATGGCACTTTTGGAAGCCTTAATATACATAAATAATTGATTAAATTTTGAAGCATCTAAAATAGCATCACAAGCGGGAGAGAATACATTCACGTTTTCAGAAATAGAAATACCAACATTACTTTGTGCTAATGCTCCAGCATCGTTAAGTCCATCACCAATCATAAGTACTTTGGCTCCTTCTGTTTGATGATATTTTATATAATCTAATTTATCATCTGGTTTTTGATTAAATATCATCTTTGTTTTTGAAGGTAATAATTTTTTTAAATTTTCTAGTTCTCCTTCATTATCTCCCGATAAAATTACTAAATCGTAATTTTTTTTCAATTTATTAAAAAGTTTGGACAATCCTGTTCTGTAATTATTGTAAAAAGTATATTTTCCTTTATAAATATTATTTGTGCTAATGTGAACAGAGGTGTTTAAAACAGTTGAGTCAGCAATGCTTCCAACAAAACTGGCAGAACCAATTTTAATGTTATTGTTATTATGTGAGGCTTCAATGCCTTTACCTACATGCTCTTCAAAATGATCTAAGGTAATAATGTTATGTTCCTCTAAAATATCATACAAAGATCTACTTAATGGATGATTTGAGCCACGAAGCGTATTTTTTAAAAGCATTTCTTCTGAGGCACTTAATATGTCTCCATCATAAGTAGCTGTGCTTTTTTTATTAGTGGTAATAGTTCCGGTTTTATCGAAAATAATGGTGTTTACTTCGGCTAATTGTTCAATAACGGAAGCATTTTTCACATAAAATTTCAGCTTCCCAAAAATGCGGAGCAGGTTTCCAAAGGTAAAAGGAGCAGAGAGGGCAATGGCACAAGGACAAGCAATAATTAAAACAGCTGTAAAAACGTTAATGGCTTTAGACGCATCAACAAACAACCAATATGTTGTGGAAATAAAAGCAATACTTAAAACAGCAATGGTAAATTTCTTACTAATTTTATTGGTTAAGGTTGTAAAACCATCTTCTTTGTTTTTACTAAACACATCGTTGCTCCAAAGTTGCGTTAAATAACTTTGCTCTACAGATTTTAAAACCTCCATCTCGATAACTCCCGATGTTTGCTTCCCTCCAGCAAATAGTTTATCGCCAGATTGCTTGGAAACCGTTTCAGATTCTCCAGTAACAAAACTGTAATCAATAGATGCATTTCCGTTAATTAAAATGCCATCTACAGGAATTAATTCTTCATTTCTAATAAGTAACCTGTCTCCTTTTTCAATGTCGTAAACTTGAATGGGTGTTTCCTTTCCATCGGAAGTTATTTTAGTAACTGCAATTGGGAAATACGATTTGTAATCACGTTCAAAAGATAAAAAGGCATAGGTTTTCTGCTGAAAAAATCTTCCTAATAATAAGAAGAATATTAAGCCGGTTAAGCTGTCGAAAAATCCTGAACCATAATCGAAGATAATTTCAACGGTACTTCTAATAAATAAAACAGCTGCCCCAAGCGCAATTGGCACATCAATGTTTAAAATCCTTGAGCGAAGTCCTTTATAGGCTGAAATAAAATAGTCTTGAGCCGAATAAAAAATTACTGGAAGTGAAAATGCAAACATGAGCCAGCGAAACAAGTGCTTGTATTGTTCTAACCAGAATTCGCCAACTTCGAAATATTCTGGGAACGATAAAAACATGACGTTTCCAAAAGCAAAACCGGCAATCCCTAATTTATAAATTAATGACCTGTTTATGTTGTCTTTTCCTGTTTTAAAGTCTTCTAAACTAATGTAAGGTTCATAACCAATGGAGCTAACCAATAAAACCACATCTTTTAAGGAGCATTTAGTTGAATTGAAAGTAATGCGTACGTTTTTCTTTCCAAAATTAACTTGGGAAGCGGAAATACCAGGATTTAATTTGTTGAGGTTTTCTAAAATCCAAATACAGGAACTACAGTGAATGTGTGGAATGTATAAAGTAACAATTTGAGTATGGTCGTCATTAAATTCTAACAGCTTATCAATAATATTCTGCTGGTCTAAAAAATCGTATTTCCCTTGAATTTCTTTAGGAATAGCTCCTGGAGAGTTTTGTAAATCGTAATAACATGTTAAATCGTTTTCAGAAAAAATCTCGTACACGGTTTTACAACCATTACAACAGAAAGGTTTCTCTTGAAAAATAATAGCATGACTTTCACATGAATCTCCACAGTGGAAACACGACTTTTGCTCCATAAATAATTTGCTCTTTTTACCCGTTACAAAGGTTAAAAGATACTAAGAATATAGACATGATAATTGTCATGTTTTCATTAATTTTACAAAACTTAATATAATTGGTATGAGTAAGTGCGAACAGTGTATTGTTAGGGAATTTAGTTCTTTAAAGTCTTTGTCTAAGGAGGAATTGTTAGGCATTTCAGGGTGTAAAACTTCTAAATTTATTAAGAAGGGAGAAGTTATCTTCGAAGAAGGCGAAACCCTAAATGGCGTTTATTGTGTAAAAGACGGTATCTGCAAACTTACCAAATTAAGTGCCAATGGAAAAGACCAAATTGTAAAATTGGTTGTTAAAGGTGATTTACTTGGGCAACGCTCTTTAATTAGTGATGAGGCAGTAAATTTAAGCGCTGTTGCCTTAAACAATATGGAAGTTTGTTTTATTCCAAAAGTTGAAATTTTTGGAAACTTAAAAAACAATTCTAATTTCTCGATGGACATGTTAAAACAAATGGCTCTGGATTTAAAAGAGTCGGACAACGTGATTGTTAACATGGCTCAAAAATCTGTAAAACAACGTTTAGCAGAAGCACTTCTTTATATCCATCATAGTTTTGGAGTTGATAAAGAGGGTGTTTTAAATGTCGTTCTTTCAAGAGAAGATTATGCAAGTGTGGTTGGTACAGCTACAGAGTCTGCCATTAGAGTTTTATCTCAATTTAAGAAAGATGGTTTAATTTCTACTTCTGGAAAACAAATTAAAATTGAAGATATGGAAGGTTTAAAACGTGTTGAATAAGTTATCTAGCACCTTTACTTTTAATATTTGCTTCACATAATTTAATAATTTCTATAATGCGCTTTTGTCTGGTAGTTTCTCTTTTTGCTTGATTTAACCAATATAAATAGTTTTTTCTATAAGAAGGAGCAAAGTTAGAGTAGTTTGAAAAGGCTTCTTGATTATTGTTGAATTCAAGTTGTAAATCTTCTGGAATAATTCCTTTCTCAACCTCATCTAAAGCTTCCCAAGATCCATTTTGTTTGGCTGTTTTTATAGAATTTAAACCACTTTTATGCATTAATTTAGCTTTTTCAAGATCCAGAATGTGTTTTTTATTTAAAGCACTCCACACACTTTTTGGATTTCTAGGCGTGAAATATTGTCGCCTTTTTCCATTCCCTAAACTTTTAACTGTAGAATCTATCCAACCATAACAAAGGGCTACCCTTACGGCTTCCTCCCAACGCATACTTTCGTTTTCATGTTCTACTTTATAAAAAATAAGATGAATGCCATCAAAGACATCATGGTTTATATGTAACCAATCTCGCCATTCTTTATCCGATTTAAAGTAAAACTCAGGAAGGGACATGGTAATTATGGGTTTATAACTTCAACATAAAAATCTGGGTCTACTTCTAATGTAGTTCCTTCAATTTCTATTGTTTTCCATTCTGCATTTGGATAAATCCATTGTTCTTTTTCGTCTATGGTTACTTGAACTGGCATATCGAAGTTTTTAACAATATTGGTCCATCTGTATTTTAATTGATTGTTTTCAATAGTATACTCAAGAGTTGGAATTTTAATATCTCTTAAATACTGGTTAAAAAATGCTGTTAAATCAATACCACTTTGTTCACTTAAATAATTTTCAATTTGTTGGGTAGTAACGGTTTGATGATAAAAAGTTTTATTTAAACCGCGTAACATTTCACGCCATTTTTCATCGTTATCAATAAGTTGTCTTAACGTATGCAACATATTGGCACCTTTATAGTACATGTCTCCAGAACCTTCTTTATTTACATTGTAAGGGCCAATAATAGGGCTGTCGTTTGTAATGTTTTTTCTTATTCCAATAACGTATTCTGAAGAGGCTTCTTTTCCATAGTAATAATCTACAAATAGGTTTTCTGAATATGAAGTGAAACTTTCATGAATCCACATATCTGCAATATCTTTATAGGTAATATTATTTGCAAACCATTCGTGTCCAGATTCATGTATGATAATGAAATCGAATTTTAATCCCCAACCACTTCCTGAAACATCATTACCTAAGTATCCATTTTTGTATTGATTTCCATAAGTTACAGAACTTTGGTGTTCCATTCCTAAATAAGGAACTTCAACTAATTTATAACCATCTTCGTAAAATGGATAAGGTCCAAACCAATGCTCAAAAGCTTTCATCATTCTTGGAGCATCTTTAAAGTGATTTCTTGCTCGAACTAAATTATATGGTAATACATAATAATCCATATCCAAAGGTCCATTTTCGCCTTGGTACACTTCAGAAAAATGCTCGTATTCTCCAATATTTACATTAACACCATAATTATTTATTGGGTTGCTTACAAACCAATTGGAAGTCACTGTATTGTCATTATGTTTTTCGATACTTCTCAACTTTCCATTGGAAATATTTGTTAGGTTTTTAGGAACATTTACGCTAATTAACATGCTGTCAACCTCGTCGTACATATGGTCTTTGTTTGGCCACCAAACACTGGCTCCCAAACCTTGACAAGAAGTTGCAATAAATGGGAAACCATTTTTATCTTCAGACCAAGTAAAACCACCATCCCAAGGAGCCTTAACAGCTTCTTTAGGGATTCCTTCGTAATACACATCAAGAGAATGGATACTTCCTTTTTGTTGCTCTTCAACTATAGTAATAAAATGTGCATTTCCATCATGTCTAACATCTAATTCTTCACCATTTTGGACGACTTTAGTGATTATTAAAGGCTCTTGTAAGTCAATTTGCATTAAAGAATAGGGCTTCAAGACCTTATATTGAACGGTGTTTTTACCAGAAATAGATTTTGTTTCCGGTAATATTTTTATATCCAAATGATAATAAGTTAAATCCCACCATTCACGTTCTGGAGTGATACTGCCTCTTAAGGTATCTTGATGGGTGAAATTATTTTTTTCAGTAAGGAGTTCTTGTCCTTTTATGGTGAACGAAAATAAGAATATAAAGGCAAAAAGTGGGAAGGCATTTTTCATGTAAAAAATTTTCCACTAAATTAAGGAAATAAAAAAAGCCGTTTCTATTAAAAACGACTTTTTTCCTTCTAACTAAACTTATTTTTTAAAAGCAATATTTATTTTCAGCTTTTACTTTTTCTGCGATGGCAATACGTAAATCCACGATATCTGGATAATTTGCATATTTTACAAAACGTTTCAGTCCCATAAGTAGCATACGTTGTTCGTCTCCTTCAGCAAAAGAAATAATACTTTCTTTTCCGTTTTTCTCTACAATTGAAACAGCGTTATACAAGTATAATTTAGCCATTGCAATTTGCACAGTTTGAGACGCTTCCCCAAAACGTTTCACGTTTTTCTCAGTTCTTAATAAAGCAGATTCAGCCATATATATTTCAATCAAGATATCTGAAGCTGCAATTAATAATTGTTGATGACTATCTAAATCTGGTCCAAATTTTTGAACAGCAGATCCAGCAACCATTAAGAATACTTTCTTAAGTTTTGCAATCATTTCTTTTTCTTCAGCAAATAATTCTGAATAATCCGGTGTATCAAAAGATGGTATTCCCATAAGTTCCTCTTGAACTTTTGAAGCAGGACCTAATAAATCTACATGACCTTTCATTGCCTTTTTAACAAGCATTCCAACAGATAACATTCTGTTAATTTCGTTTGTTCCTTCGTAAATACGAGCAATTCTAGCATCTCTCCAAGCAGCTTCCATTGGCGTCTCTTCAGAGAATCCCATACCACCAAAAATTTGGATTCCTTCGTCTGCACTGTTTTGGACATCCTCGGATACCGCTACTTTTAAGATAGAACATTCTATAGCGTATTCTTCAACACCTTTAAGCTCTGCTTCATGATGAGAGAGTCCTGCAGCTTGACGCATGGCAATTCTATCTTCAATATTTTTTGCAGCTCTATAGGTTGCAGCTTCTCCAGCATAAGCACTGGCAGCCATTTCAGCTAATTTGTACTTAATGGCACCAAAGTCTGCAATTGGTGTATTAAATTGTTTACGTTCATTTGCATATTGTACTGCAATTGATAAAATACGTCTTTGAGAATCTAAACAAGCTGCCGCAAGTTTAATACGTCCAACATTAAGAGCATTCATGGCAATTTTAAAACCTTCACCACGTCCAGCAAGCATATTTTCTACAGGAACAACTGTGTCGCTGTAAAACACCTGACGAGTTGAAGAGGCGCGAATACCTAATTTGTGTTCTTCTTCACCTAAAGTAATTCCATTTGGATTGGCTTTATCATATTCAACAATAAATCCAGTAATGTTTTTATCGTTTTCAATACGTGCAAAAACAATCATTAAATGACAGAAACCTGCGTTTGAAATCCACATTTTCTGACCATTAATTTTGTAGCTTTTACCATCTTCAGATAGTGTCGCTGTAGTTTTTCCAGAATTGGCATCACTACCTGCTCCTGGTTCTGTTAAACAATAAGAACCAAACCATTCACCAGTAGCTAATTTTGGAACATATTTTTGTTTCTGCTCTTCCGTACCATATAAAGTAATTGGCATCGTTCCAATTCCTGTATGAGCACCAAATGCCGTACTAAATGAACCTGTTCCGGAAGAGATATAGTCACAAGTTAAAACTGTAGACACAAATCCCATTCCTAATCCACCGTAAGCTTCAGGAACAGCGACCCCTAAAAACCCAAGTTCCCCAGCTTTACGCATAACCTCTTCTGTAAGCGCGTAATCTTTAGCTTCGAATCTAGGTTTATGTGGAATTATTTCACGGTCGTTAAACTCCATGACAGCTTCTTTCATCATTTTTTGCTCTTCTGAAAAATCTTCAGGAGTAAAAACATCTTCACATTTTGTTTCTTTCACTAAGAATTGTCCTCCTCTTAGTATGTCTTTTTCTGTTGTTTCCATTATTTTTTTAAATAGATTATAGAAAATAGAATATAGAAAATAGACTCAACTAAGTCCATTTTGGAATCCCATAGTCATTCTTTGGAATTCTTCTATTTTATCTTCAAGTTTTTTTAATAATTCGTTATTTATATATTGTCTATGTTTTGCTACTAATAATTGAGTTCCTAATTCGAAAGAAGATCCAAGTGATATATCCAGAAAATGACTAAATGGTTTATCAATTCTTGGAGAACCTTCAGCAATGTTACTTAGCATTGAAACTGAACATCTCATAATTTGAGAACTTAAATCATATCTTTCGTGCTTTGGAAAGTCTAATAACATATCAGAAACATCGTTTGTAATCTCTAAACCGAGTTTCCAAATTTTTAAATTTCTGTAATTAGTCTTTTATCTCTATTCAATTATCTTTTTTCTTATTTAAGAAATTCAAATATCCCGCAAGCACCTTGTCCAGTACCAACACACATGGTTACAGCGCCATATTTGCCAACCATATTCTGTTTACGCATTTCATCAAATAATTGAACTGAAAGTTTTGCTCCTGTACAACCAAGTGGATGACCAAGTGCAATAGCTCCACCATTCACATTAATGATGTCTGGGTTTAAGTTTAATTCACGAATAACAGCTAAAGATTGTGAAGCAAAAGCTTCGTTTAATTCAATAAGCGATAAATCATCTTGTTTTAAACCTGCTAATTTTAAAGCTTTTGGAATAGCCTTTACAGGTCCAATTCCCATGATACGAGGTTCAACACCTGCAGCAGCATAATTTACTAAACGAGCAATTGGTTCAAGTCCTAATTCTTTAACCATGTCTTCACTCATAATCATTACAAACGCCGCTCCATCACTCATTTGAGAAGAGTTACCAGCAGTTACACTTCCGCCAGCAGCAAATACAGCTCTTAGTTTTGCTAAAGCTTCTTTGCTAGTTCCAGCACGAGGACCTTCGTCTTTAGTTACAATATATTTTTTTGTTGCTTTTTTTCCGTTAGCATCCACATAAGTTTCTTCTACTTCAATTGGAACAATTTGATCTTGAAAACGATTCTCTGCTTGAGCTCTTAAAGCTTTCATATGAGAGTTGTATGCAAATTCATCTTGGTCTTCACGAGATACGTTGAATTGTTTTGCAACAGCTTCAGCCGTATTTCCCATTCCCCAGTAATAGTTTTCGTGACCAGCTTTTACTGTATCGTAATTTAATTCTGGTTTAAAACCTGTCATTGGTACAGAACTCATACTTTCTGCTCCACCTGCAATAATACAATCTGCCATACCAGCTTGAATTTTTGCTGTAGCTATTCCAATGGTCTCGATGCCAGAAGCACAAAAACGATTGACTGTTACGCCTGGAACATCAACACTATCTAAACCAATTAACGAAATAAATCGTGCCATATTCAATCCTTGTGAACCTTCAGGCATGGCGTTACCAACTATAACGTCGTCTATTCTTTTGACATCTAATTGAGGCAATTCTTTCATCATGTGTTTGATGGTTTCAGCTGCCAATTCATCAGTTCTTTTAAAACGGAACACGCCTTTAGGAGCTTTCCCAACTGCTGTTCTGTATGCTTTTACTATATATGCTTGTTTGCTCATATCTTTTGTTTTTTGATTAAGAGAAGAGAATATAGAATAGAGAAAAAAGACTTTAAATGACTCTCTTATCTTTTCTCTTTATTCTTTTTTCTAGTTTCTTAAAGGTTTACCAGTTTTCAACATATGTTGAATACGCTCCAAAGTTTTTCTTTCAGTACAAAGTGATAAGAAAGCTTCGCGCTCTAGATCTAATAAATATTGCTCACTTACTAGTGTTGGTTCAGATAAATCGCCTCCAGCCATAACGTAAGCTAATTTATTAGCTATTTTTTTGTCGTGTTCGCTAATGTAGTTGCTGTCTTCCATAGAATCTGTTCCCACTAAGAACATCCCTAAGGCTTGTTTTCCAAGTACTCTTACATCTGTACGTTTAACCGGTTGTGTGTAACCTGCATCTGCCATAATTTTTGCATATGCTTTTGCTGTTGCAATTTGTCTGTCTTTGTTAACAACCACCACATCTTTTCCTTTTTGAAGAATTCCTAAATCGAACGCTTCGTATGCAGAAGTTGCTACTTTTGCCATTCCGATGGTTAAGAAATAATCTTGTAAAACGTTTAGTTCAACATCACCTTTTCTAAAAGTATCAGATGCTCTTAAAGCCATTTCTTTAGAACCTCCTCCACCAGGAATCACACCAACACCAAACTCTACAAGTCCGATATAAGTTTCAGCAGCTGCAACGACCATATCTGAATGCATTGAAAGTTCGCATCCACCACCAAGAGCCATACCGTGAGGTGCAGCAACAGTTGGGATAGAAGAATAACGCATACGCATCATGGTGTCTTGGAAATATTTGATAGCCATGTTAAGCTCGTCGTATTCTTGTTCGGCAGCCATCATGAAAATCATTCCAATATTAGCTCCTACTGAAAAATTAGCGGCTTGATTACCAATAACTAATCCAGCGAAATCTTTTTCAGCTAAATCTACTGCTTTGTTTAATCCAGCAAGAACGTCGCCACCAATACTGTTCATTTTAGATTGGAATTCGCAGTTTAAAATGCCATCTCCTAAATCTTCAATTACAACACCAGAGTTTTTAAAGACTTCTTTAGATTTTCTAATGTTATCTAAAATGATGAATGCATCTTGTCCTGGAATTTTTTCTTGTGATTTTGTAGGAATGTTGTAGAAATAAGTTGAGCCTTCTTTTACTGAATAGAAAGATTTATTTCCCGAGTCAATCATTTCATTAACCCAAGCATTTGGCTCTAAACCTTCAGCTTTCATTAAAGCGATACCTTTTTCAACACCAATAGCATCCCAAATTTGGAAAGGACCATGTTCCCAACCAAATCCAGCTTTCATGGCATCATCAATTTTATAAAATTCGTCTGTGATTTCAGGAATTCTATTTGACACATATTGAAACATTGCGGCGAAGTTTTTTCTGTAGAATTCGCCAGCTTTATCTTTTCCTGATACTAGAACAGGAAAACGATCAACAACCTTATCGATTGTTTTTGTTAATTCCAATGTGGCAAATCTTGCCGATTTTTTCTCTCTATATTCAAGGGTGTTTAAATCTAAAGTTTTAATGTCTTTCCCTTCTTTTTTGTAGAAACCTTGTCCAGTTTTACTTCCTAACCATTTATTTTCCATCATGGTATTGATGAAACCTGGTAATTTAAAAAGTTCGTGAGCTTCGTCGTTTGGGCAGTTGTCGTATATACCGTTAGCAACATGTACCAAGGTATCTAAACCAACTACGTCAACCGTTCTAAAAGTTGCCGATTTAGGTCGTCCAATAACAGGGCCAGTCAATTTATCGACTTCTTCAATAGTTAAATCCATTTCTTTTACTTGGTGAAATAAACTTTGGATTCCGAAAATTCCAATTCTATTCCCAATAAAAGCAGGAGTGTCTTTAGCTATAACTGAAGTTTTTCCTAAGAATTTTTCGCCATATTCATTTAAGAAATCAAGAACAGAAGCATCTGTTTTTGGTCCAGGAATGATTTCAAATAATTTTAAGTAACGAGCTGGATTGAAAAAGTGTGTTCCACAGAAATGTTTCTGAAAATCTTCACTTCTCCCTTCACTCATAAAATGAATAGGAATACCAGACGTATTACTTGTAATTAAAGTTCCTGGCGTTCTATATTTTTCAAGTTTTTCGAATACTTGTTTTTTAATATCTAGTCTTTCAACAACAACTTCCATAATCCAATCGACATCTTTTACCTTGGCGATATCATCATCTAAGTTACCAGTAGTAATTCTACTAGCAAAAGATAGATCATAGATAGGAGAGGGTTTGGATTTTAAAGAAGCCGTTAAAGAATCGTTTACAATTCTATTTCTAACTGCTTTGTCTTCTAAAGTTAAACCTTTAGCTTTTTCTGCATCGTTAAGTTCTCTAGGAACAATATCTAGTAAAAGCACATCTACACCAATATTGGCGAAATGACATGCAATACCAGATCCCATGATTCCGGAACCAATAATTGCTATTTTTTTTATGCGTCTTGTACTCATTTTATTCTAAATGATTTATCTATTAATATTTATGTTGTTTACTTCGTTGGTGTAGATTTTTTTATTTGAAACCAATTCATTAATTGTATCTGCTACTTCATAAAAGGTTATTAGCTTTTCTAACGGAATGTTTTTTCTAATGGCTTCGTTAAATTTTAAAACACGATCTCTAGAGTAGCCTCTTTTTTCTTTACCAAAATCGGTTAAATAAATAAGAACACCTCTTCCATCTTCTGGATTTGGTTTTCTTTCTATTAAACCACGAGTTTCCATTGTTTTTAAAATTCTGGAAAGACTTGTAGCTTCCATACCCATTTTTGGTCCAAGTGAGGTAGAAGGAGTACCTTCTTCTGGATCGATACTTAGTAATGTAAAACCTGTAGCCATGGTACTTTCGAATTTCGTGGCTTCTTCGTTATACATTTTTTGTACAGCTAACCAAGTGGTTCTTAGTACATAATCTATAGTTTTATCCTTCATTGATATATCTTTGATATTACCAAAGATATAAAAATTTATTATGCGTGCATAATAAATTGCAAAAAATTAACATAAGGATATAAAAAAACTCCTTATTAGAATAAGGAGTTTAAATTTTAAGGGCGATATATTTTTTCGATGAGGTCTTTGTAGATTTCTTTAATAACCTTTCGTTTCATTTTCATGGTTGGAGTAAGGTGTCCACCTTCAATAGACCAAACATCCGGAGTGATTTCAAATTTTTTAATTTGTTCCCAATGCCCAAATTTTTGGTTAGCTTCGTCTACTTCCTCTTGGATACGATCTCTAAGTTTTTGGTTAGATACAATTTCTTGTTTAGAATTAAATGTAAGCTTATGTCTTTTTGCCCATTCGTCAACAAATTCATAATTGACTTGGATTAAGGCGGCCGGCATTTTTTCGCCTTCGCCAATAACCATAATCTGTTCTATAAATCGGGATTGTTTAAATTGATTTTCCAATAGGGCAGGAGCCACATATTTTCCTCCAGAGGTTTTAAACATTTCCTTTTTTCTGTCTGTAATTTTTAAGAAACCATCTTTGTCTACTTCTCCAATATCTCCTGTATGAAAATATCCGTCGGTCATAACTTCAGCCGTTTTTTCAGGATCTTTAAAATACCCTTTCATAACGTTTGGGCCTTTTACCATGATTTCGCCGTCTTTAGCTATCTTAATATCAACGTGGTCTATAACTCGTCCAACAGTTCCTACTCTAAAACCTCCATTTCTTAAATCGTTTACCGAAATTACTGGGGAGGTTTCAGTTAAACCATAGCCTTCCATAATTGGCATTTCGGCCGCAGCAAAAACTCTAGTAAGCCTTGGTTGTAAGGCAGCACTTCCAGAAACCATTAGATCTAATTTCCCACCTAGACCTTCTTTCCATTTGCTGAAAATAAGTTTTCTTGCTAATTTAAGTTGTGTTTCATACCACCATCCATTGGCACCATAAGGCTCATATTTTAAACCTAAATCTACAGCCCAAAAGAAAAGCGCTTTTTTAATGCCTGAAAGATCACTTCCTTTCGCAACAATTTTATCATAAACTTTTTCGTACAGCCTAGGAACGGCTGTCATGACATTAGGTTGAATCTCTTTTAAGTTATCACCCATTTTTTCGATGGATTCTGCAAAATATATTTCCACACCACAATGTTGGTATAAATAGAGAATCATACGTTCAAAAACGTGACAAACAGGTAGAAAACTTAAGGCTTTTGACTGTCCATAATCAAATGGCACACGTTTTTCACTATCAAGTACATTAGAAACTAAATTGTTATGGGTTAACATAACTCCTTTAGGTCTCCCTGTGGTTCCTGAAGTATATATTAATGTAGCCAAATCGTCTGGTGTGACATTTGTTTTTCTTTCTTCAACTTCGGCCTGATTGCTGGTGTCTTTTCCTAATTCTAATATTTCTTTCCAATTTTTTTCATTGGAAACGTCATCAAAAGAGTAAATCCCTTTTAATTTAGTTTTGTCTTTAATAGCATTTAGTTTTTCTAAAATTTCAGCATCAGAGACAAAACAATAAATTGCTTCAGAATGATTTAATATGTATTCGTAGTCTTCCTTAGAGATTGTTGGATAAATGGGTACATTTTGTGCACCTGTTTGTAAAACGCCAATATCTAAAACATTCCATTCGGTTCGATTGGTTGTAGAAATAACTGCAATTTTATCATTAGGCTTTATTCCTAATCTCAATAAGCCTCTACTTATAGCATTTGCTTGATCAACGTATTCTTGAGAAGATATGGAATGCCATTCTCCATTTAATTTAGAAGTCAATGCTTTTTCTAAATTATAAGTTTTTAGTTGATGATAAGGAAAATCGAATATTCTTGAAATTTCAGCCATTTGTATATGAAGTTAGGAGTTTGCAAATTAGGGAAATAAAAGTAATATCCAAATGGCACCATAAAAAAAAGGAGCTTAATAGATGTAAGCTCCTTGATTTATAATTATATAACAGAAATTATTTTTTATTTTCAATCCATTTTCTTGCATTTTCAAAGGCTTCAAGCCAAGGAGAAACGTCGTCTTTTCTTCCTTTTGGGTAATTAGCCCAGTTCCATTGAAAAGTAGATCTCTCAATATGTGGCATTGTAACCAAATGTCTTCCAGTTTTATCACACATCATTGCAGTGTTATAATCCGATCCATTTGGATTTGCTGGATATTCATCATAACCATATTTTGCAACAATGTTATATTTCGTCTCTTTTTCTGGTAAACTGAATTTACCTTCTCCATGAGAAATCCAAACCCCTAATTTACTGCCTTCTAAAGATGAAAGCATCACAGAATTATTTTTCTGAATGGCTACCGATGTAAAGGAGCTTTCATGTTTATGAGAATCGTTATATGTTAATTTACCATGAGTTTTATGGTCTGGATTTACTAATTCTAATTCCATCCAAAGTTGTGCGCCATTACAAATACCTACAGAAAGTGTGTCTTCTCTTTTAAAGAAATTCTTTAAAGCTGTATTGGCTTTTTCATTATATAAAAAAGCACCAGCCCAACCTTTTGCAGAGCCTAAGACATCAGAATTTGAAAATCCGCCCACAGCTCCAATAAATTGGATATCTTCCAAAGTTTCGCGCCCAGAAATTAAGTCTGTCATGTGCACGTCTTTTACATCAAAACCTGCTAAATACATGGCGTTGGCCATTTCACGTTCAGAGTTTGAACCTTTTTCACGGAGGATGGCGGCTTTCGGACGTCGTGTTGGGTCAAGTCGAGACTGAACCTTACCTGTGAAATCTTTAGGAAAAACATATTCTAAAGGTTGATTTTTATAATTATCGAAACGGTTTTTAGCTAAGCCGTTTGCTGTTTGTTTTTGATCGAGTAAGAAAGACGTTTTATACCAAACATCTCTCATTTCAGAAACATTAAAAGTGACATTGTCTTCCCGGTTTTTAATAGTTACTATTCCTGAATTATTTGCTGATCCAATATTAAAAAATTCAATATTGTTTTCTGATAAAATAGTTTCTACGGATGCATCTGCTTGAAAAACAATTCCTGAGTTTTCAGAAAACAATACTTTTATAGAATCTTCTTCATTTAAAGTAGAAACATCGAAATCTGCACCTAAATTGACATTAGCAAAACACATTTCTAATAAAGTTGTAATCATTCCACCTGAAGCAACATCGTGTCCTGCCTTGATTTTATCAGCTTTAATTAATTCTTGAATGGTATTAAATACTGTTTTTACAAAATCGGCATTGGTAACATCTGGAGCTTCATTTCCAATAGCATTTAATGACTGATTGAAAGAACTTCCCCCTAATTTAAAGTCGTCTTGAGATATGTTGATGTAATAAATGTTTCCACCATCCACATGTAAAACAGGTTCCACCACTTTAGTGATATCATTACAATTTCCAGCAGCAGAAATAATAACCGTTCCTGGAGAAATAACGTCTTCATTTGGGTATTTCTGTTTCATGGAAAGGGAATCTTTTCCTGTTGGCACATTAATTCCTAAAGCAATTGAAAACTCTGAAATAGCTTCCACAGCTTGATACAAACGTGCATCTTCACCTTCATTTTTACAAGGCCACATCCAATTTGCAGAAAGAGAAACACTTTTTAAATTTTCTTTTAAAGGTGCCCAAATAATGTTAGTAAGAGATTCTGTAATGGCATTTCTACTTCCAGCCTGAGGGTTTATCAATGCTGAAATAGGCGAGTGCCCAATTGAAGTAGCAATCCCTTCTTTTCCTTTATAATCTAAGGCCATGACACCTACGTTATTCAGCGGTATTTGCAATGGACCAACACATTGTTGTTTGGCAACTTTACCGCCAACACAACGGTCTACTTTATTTGTTAACCAATCTTTACAGGCAACAGCTTCCAATTGTAGAACTTGCTCTAAATAAATTTTTAAATTCTTGGTTTTATAACGCGGATTCTTATAATTTCTAACAACAGTGTTATCTGTTAGAATTGTTTTAGGCGAAGAACCAAACATGTCTTTTAAGGCTAAATCCATTGGTTTTTCTCCAGTAGTTTTAGATTCAAAAGTAAAACGGTCGTTTCCTGTAACTTCTCCAACCGTAAACATTGGAGAGCGTTCACGTGCGGCAATTTTTTGTAAAGTATCTATGTGTTTTTCTGCAATAACCAATCCCATACGTTCTTGAGATTCGTTACCAATAATTTCTTTTGCTGATAAAGTTGGATCACCTACAGGTAATTTATCTAAATCGATTTTACCACCAGTATCTTCTACTAATTCGGATAAACAATTTAAATGTCCACCAGCACCATGATCGTGAATGGATACAATGAAGTTTTCTTCACTTTCCACCATCCCACGAACGGCATTTGCAGCACGTTTTTGCATTTCTGGATTAGAACGTTGCACGGCATTTAATTCGATTCCTGAAGCAAATTCACCTGTATCTGCCGATGAAACTGCTGCGCCACCCATTCCAATACGGTAATTTTCACCCCCAAGAATAACTATTTTATCACCTACTTTTGGCGTGTCCTTTAAAGCTTGATCTGCTTTACCGTAACCAATTCCTCCAGCTTGCATAATCACTTTATCGTAGCCTAATTTTCTGGCTTTAGAAGTGCTTGATGACGAATTTTCTTCGTGCTCGAAAGTTAAAACAGAACCACAAATAAGCGGTTGTCCAAATTTATTCCCAAAGTCTGATGCGCCATTACTGGCTTTTATTAAAATATCCATAGGTGTTTGGTATAACCAAGGACGTGCTTCCATTTTTTGTTCCCAAGGACGTTTCTCTTCCAATCTGGAATAAGACGTCATATAAACAGCTGTTCCGGCTAAAGGCAAAGAACCTTTTCCTCCAGCAAGTCTATCTCTAATTTCTCCCCCAGAACCGGTTGCAGCACCATTAAAAGGCTCAACAGTTGTTGGGAAATTATGAGTCTCTGCTTTCAAGGAAATGACAGAATCGAAATCTGTTATTTGGTAAAAATCTGGTTTATCTGCTGTTTTTGGAGCAAATTGTTCTACTCGTGGTCCTTTTACAAAAGCCACATTATCTTTATAAGCTGAAACAATATCGTTTGGATGTTGTTTAGCAGTTTCTTTAATTAATTTGAAAAGAGAGGTAGGTTTTTCTACTCCATCAATTACAAATGTGCCATTGAATATTTTATGACGACAGTGTTCTGAATTAACTTGAGAAAATCCGAAAACTTCAGAATCTGTCAGTTTTCTACCTATTTTTCTAGATACGCCTTCTAAGTATTCGATTTCTTCATCGTTTAAAGACAAGCCTTCTTCTTGATTATAAGCTGCAATATCTTCTATATTAAGTATGGCTTCTGGCTGAATCTGTATGGTGAATGAATCTTGATTTAATCCCTTGTACTTTTCAGAAATCATCGGGTCGAAATCATTGGAATCTTCTGAAGAAACTTGAAATTCTTCTATACGAATGAGGTCTTCAATCCCCATGTTTTGGGTTATTTCAACAGCATTGGTGCTCCAAGGTGTAATCATGGCAGCGCGAGGCCCAACAAAAAAAGCATCGAGAGATGCTTGTTCTATTTTTGGCTGGTTGCCAAATAACCACACTAATTTAGCGATGGTTTCGGTTGATAATTCTTTTGTTGCTTGAACAGCAAAGATTTTACTGTTTTGGTTTCCGAAGAAATGAATCATTTTGTATGAGTTAGAGTTGTCTACCTATTCGGTAGGCGCGTTGTTTAAAAGTGCAAATTTACTTTTTTTCGGTGTAATAATTACTATTTAAATTATTGAAAGTTTTGTGATATTTACGACGATATAATGCAAAAAAAAAGCGACTCGTTAAAGTCGCTTTTAAAATTTATTGCTTGATAAGCTTTTTACTTATGGTTGCATCACCTTGTTTTATCTTCAAGATATATATTCCTGAATTTAAATTTTCAACGTTTATACTTTGAGATTGCCTTATTGTTTTAGTCAGAACTCTTTTTCCAAGAATGTTGAAGATATCAATTTGTGTTTCTTCAGATTTGTTTAATTGAATATTCAAAGTGTTAGAAACAGGGTTTGGATAGATAGAAATATCATTAAGTTGATAACCCATTACGTTTAATTCTGTGAAACAAGTCCATGATAAATCATCAAAAACAACTCTATTAGATGTTACACTATTTCCATCGATTACAATGGAAACAGGACCTTCAATATTAATATTTGAAATGGTAATAGTCTCAACAACATCTTGAGCGCCATATGCGATAGTATTCACATAATCTCCATTTACAGTTAAATTGAAAGTTCCAGATGAACCTCCAAAAACACGTTTTGTAGAGACCGTAAGGCTTCCAATTCCTCCAGAGATAGTTGGAGCAGTAAGGCTTCCGTTTCTAATTGTTATAGCTCTATCAGTTAAAGTTTGATCTGTTCTAGCGTCTGTAGCGATCCAAGCACCACCATTGTCGCCAGTCCAGTCTCTTGTTGCGTAACCACCTGCATTTGCTGGAATATTTTGAAAAGTTTCAACTAGACAATTCACCCCAACTCCATTATCTGTAGTTGTTTCACAAGCTTGATTGCTGAATTCTGATTCATTTCCAGTAGCATCTTTTGCTTTAATTGTAAAACAATATTCAGTATCAGGACTTAGACCAGTTGCTGAAAAAGAATTGGTAGAAGAACTAAAACTATTAGTTCCATCTACATAAATATCGTAAGAAGTAACTGCTGTATTATCTGTAGAGGCTGTCCAATTTAAATCTATTGAAACGTCTGTTGGATTAGAAGCTATTAAATTTGTTGGATTTGTTGGAGCCTCAGTATCTGGAGTTGGATCCCAAATTTGTGCTACCCATTCTGGATGGTCAACAAATGGATTTCTGTTATCTTGATGGTGATAGTATATGTTATTATTTCTATCTATTTCTTTTTGAGAAACAGGATCTGCATTATGCCAAGTTATTAGAATATTTAAAAATGGATCTGAAAGTACTTGGTCATTACTACCATCAAACATAGCATAGGCATCCCAATTATCAACTTGATTCTGGTAACGCGTAACGAAATAGAAATAAATTCGAGCAATATCGCCTTTAAATTCATCGATAGGTTCAAAAACTATTCCTGTATACCCTGCAGAATATCCAGAATTGATATTCCCACCTAATTTTGAACCATTAGATGTTGGATTTGAAATACTACTTTGTGATACTAAACTGTTATCGTCCACACGACCAAAAGGGTAGCTACTTCTAAAACCATTAACACGACCATCTGTTGGTAATAATTGATGTGCATCACTTCTCATTGGAGTCGCAGCACCAAATGCCGATTGTGGAATAATATGTTCTTTGTTATAACAATCTCCTTCGCTATTATAATTCCCACATTCATTAGTAACAGGTGTATAATTATATGGATCGTTAGGAGTGTTACTAGTTGGATTAGGGATTTCAGAATACACATCTAAAATAGTTGTACTTCCATTAGCATCATAATAGTTATCACGATCGTAGGTAGAAATAAATCCATTCATGGCGCTATAGCCTTGATCGTTATGATTATCAATAATATTATATAACTGCGTTTTTAATGTATATCCAGATCCCGTTGCCGTATCGTAATATCCATTTGGGATTTGCGCAAAAGCTGTAACTGAGACTAATAATAATAGTAAGGAGTAAAAGTGCTTCATGTGTTTTTATTTTTTCTTTTCTAATAAGGCCATGTAGAATCCATCGAATCCTGATTTGTGAGCTAAGATACTTTTATCTTTAACAAAAGTAAAAACTTCTCCCATTTCAGATGCTAAAAAAGTATCTACTTGATTTTTGTTTTCCGAAGGTAAAATAGAGCAGGTTGCATATACCATTTGACCCCCAGGTTTTACCATTCTTGAATATTGTTGAAGAATCTCTTGTTGCGTTTTTTTAATATTTTCAATAAATTCTGGTTGTAATTTCCATTTAGCATCCGGATTTCTTCTTAAAATACCAAGTCCTGAACAAGGTGCATCTATAAGAACACGATCTGCTTTATCATATAGTTTTTTAATAACTTTGGTAGAATCTATATGTCTAGGTTCTATATTATGAGCTCCATCACGTTTGGCTCTACGTTTTAATTCTTTTAATTTATGATCGTAGATGTCCATAGCAATAATCTGACCCTTGTTTTCCATAAGAGAAGCTAAATGCAAAGCTTTTCCACCTGCACCAGCACACGCGTCAACAACACGCATTCCTGGTTCTACATTTAAAAACTCAGCCACTAATTGAGAAGACGCATCTTGAACTTCAAAATGTCCATTCTTAAAGGCTTCAGTAGTAAAAACATTAGCACGTTCTTTCAACTTTAAAGCGCTAGGATGGTCTTTAATAAATTCGGTATCTATTTCTAAATCGAATAATTCAGCTTGCAGTTTTTCCTTTGTAGTTTTAAGAGTGTTGACTCTTAAAATAACATCTGCTTGTTGGTTTAAAGCTTCAATTTCTTTAGTCCAAACAGCTTTTCCAAGTTCTTTTTCGCCAGCTTCGTCTAACCAATCTGGGATAGATTCCTTGAATTTTCTAATTTTTGAAAGTTCGTCAAAACGCCCTTTAATTTTTCTAGAAGGTGTATTTTCAAAATATTTCCAATCTGGTAGTTTGATACCTCTTAAAGTTGCCCAAACAGCAAAAACACGCCATAAATCTTCACGGCTGTATGGTTCTTTTACTTCAGCAATTTCAGAATACAAACGCTTCCATCTAACTATTTCGTAAGTGGTTTCAGCAACAAAAGCACGATCTCGAGCTCCCCAACGTTTATCACGTTTTAATAATTGTTGAATAACTTTGTCTGCATATTTACCTTCATTGAAGATTAATGTTAATCCATCAATGGTTGCAAAACATAAATTCCTGTGTAATCTCATTTTAATTTTATAAGCTTGCAAAGTTACGTTAATTGAGATGAATACACGAATATTTTTTGTATTAGACTTTTAAAGAGTATATTTTTAAAATAATTTACTACTTACCGCAAGTTTTTTATTTTAATCGCATCTAAAACGTGATGGCTAATTAAAAAATTAATTTTTGACTGAAAACGACTTTATAGAAAACTTAAAGAATAAAAGGCAAGATGCTTATGGCATGCTTATAGAAAACTTTCAAAATAAAGTATTTGCAACATGTTTGTCTTTTGTGCCAAATAGAGAAGATGCTGAAGATATAGCTCAGGAGGTTTTTATAGAAGTTTTTAATTCCATCCATAAATTTAAAGGCGATTCTAAATTGTCTACATGGATTTATAAGATAACTACAAACAAATGTTTAGAGTTTATAAGAAAAAGAAATACTAAAAAACGCTTTGCTTTTTTACAGTCCATTACTGGTAATGGCATGCCACTAGACAAAACAAATTACTTTACGGAAATGAATCACCCAGGAATTCAATTAGAAAATAAAGAAACTAGTGAAACCTTATATTATGCTATTAACAAACTTCCAGAAACTCAAAAAGTGGTTTATACGTTACATAAAATAGATTGTTTAAGCTATCAAGAAATTAGCGATGTTATAGATAAAAGTGTGTCTTCGGTAGAATCCTTAATGTTTAGGGCAAAAAATAATTTGAAAAAATTACTCTATAATTATTATAAAAATGAAAGTTAAGCGCAAGTTTTTAATTAAAATCACATCTAAATTTTAACTATGGAAACAAATAACGACATAAATCAAAAAGTTCAAAACACATTAAAGAGTTTTGATTCTATTACCGACACTAAGGTTTCACCTTTTTTTAAAGATAAAACCATGCAACTTCTGTTTTCTGAAAAAGAAGAAAAAGAGTCCTTTGTATTTTCTTGGTTTTCACCAAAACTGCAATTTGCTACTTTAGTTTGTTTTGTGCTTTTAAATGTGTTTGCTTATGTTAAAATAAATTCAAACACCTATAATAGCAATGTGCAAGATTTTGCAGAAACATATGGCTTATCAACAGATAACGACACCTATTTATTAAATTAATGATTATGAAAAAAAATACAATTTTATATATTTTATTAGCTTTTTTAATTGTCTTTAATGGATTTTTTCTTTTTTATTTCTTAGGAAACACCAATGATACTGTTGAAAGAGGAGGTGGAGATCCAATGAGCTTTGTCATGAAGCAATTAAATTTTAATGCGTTACAATTAGAGGAAATGGAAGGTGTCAATAAGAAGCATCACCAAAAAATGATGCGTATTAATGATGATTTAAAGGAATTAAAAGATGCTTTATTTAATAATCTTTCTGATGTTATTATTGATAACAAAACTGTAGATTCTATTGCGACCTTAATAGGCAAAAAGCAAAAAGCTAAAGAAATTGAGGCCTTTTCTCATTTTAGAAGCATTCAAGAATTATGTGATGATAAGCAAAAACAAAAATTTGAAGAAATAATAAAAGATGCGCTTCGTCGAGGAGACAGTGAAAATAGACCTCCGCAAGGAAAAGGTCCAGATGGTCATAGGCCACCTCCACCTTCAGAACAAGGCGGGAAAATGCCACCTCCAAAAGGTTAATTATTTATAAAACCATTTTAGACTCTCAATTTCTTGAGGGTCTTTTTTTTTGGCTTTTATTTAACAAGAACGACCACAAGTAATTTAATCTATTGCCATCTAAAGGTATATAACAAATAAAAATTTAAAGAGATGAACCGCAACACATTTAAAACAATCGTATTAGTTTTTGGATTAACCGTTTTTATGTCAATTGACACAAATGCGCAATCTCAAAACAAACAACAAAAATCGCCACCATCAACCAGTGAATTATTAAAACAGATGGATTCTGATGAAGATGGGCAATTATCAGAAAAAGAAGTAAAAGGGCCACTTAAAGATAGCTTTGATACTATTGATAAAAATGAGGATGGGTACTTATCAGAAGAAGAATTAGATAATGCGCCAAAACCAAAAAGAAAAAGCAAGTAAATAAATAATTGAAATATATGAAGTAAAAATAGTTTGAATTAGTCTTATTAAAAGCTTCGTTATTACTGACGAAGCTTTTTTTAAAATTATAACTTAATTTAAAATCATAAAAACTAAAATGAAAAATAACTATTTAAAAGTTACCATCACCATTTTTACATTACTACTAACTATCGGCATCTGTGCTCAAGGACCTCCAGGGGGAGGAGGAGGAGGAAGATGAGGCAAAGGTAAAGGTCAAGCTCCTGAAGGTGGAGGAAAACCAGACGCTTACAAAATATTTACAATGTTAGATGTTAATAATGATAAGCTTATTGATATGGATGAAGTTTCTAAAGATGAAAGAGGCAAAATAGCAGAAAATTTTAATGAGATTGATTCTAATGATGATGAATATATCGATTTAGAAGAATTAGAAGCCTTTATAAATGAAGGGAAGCCTAAACAGATATCAGCCAAAAATCTAATTAAGGATATTGACGATAATGGCGATGGTACCTTAAACGAACTAGAAATAGCAGCTAAAGGAGAGTTAGAATTATCAAATAATTTTACTGTTATAGATACAAATCAAGATCGTGAACTTGATATAGAAGAATTAAAAGGATTCTTTGAAGAAAACGAGGAGCAACCAAAACGTAAAAAAAGAGATAGATAATTTAAAATGAAAACATATTATATAATTATATCGGTTCTTTTATTAGGTGTCACTTTTGGTTGCAAAAGTAAAGTGGACGCCCACAGTCATGATGGTTTACAAAATCATTCTCATGAAAGCAAAGATGTTTCTAGAAATGTGACTAATTATTTTGATGATTACGATTTAGAAGATGTAGCTTTTGGAACCAAAACTAGAGTGACTATTACTGCAAAAACACGAATTATGGTTACCAATTCTATCCCAAACCATAAAACTGGAGAATTTCCAAATCAAGGTAATCCCAATACAATTTCGGCACAAAATAAAACCTATACATTTCCTTTAAATGCAAAATACACAGGAAAAGCACAATGGATGCGAGAGCCAGGAATAGCATTAAACGGTATTAAATTTGAACCTGGAACAGCAGAGGTTGTTGAATGCGAAACAGGAGAAAATTACCGTGTTGAAGCCATACAAAATGTTATCGATTTAGGTTTAGACTTTAATCACGCACATGTGCAACCAACTGGAGAATATCATTATCATGGTACACCAACTTCCATTATAGAAACCTTTGATACAGGAGAAGATTTAGTACATATTGGTTTTGCACACGATGGTTTTCCTATGTATTATTCAAAAAGTGGAAAATATAAACCAAGTTTTAAATTGTTAGATGGAAATAGAGAAGGAGAGGATTGCACCTATACAACACATCTAACTATAGATATCTCGGTTGGAGGACATCATGATGGTACTTATGGTTCTGATTACGAATATGTAAATGGTTCTGGTGATTTAGATGAATGTAATGGAATTACAATAGATGGAAAATATATGTATTTAGTGACTAATGAGTTTCCTTATATAGGCCGTTGTGTTATGGGGGAAGTTGAGCAACAACAGCAAGGGCCTAGAAACGGACAAGCTCAGGGAGGAAAACCAAGCTTTAAATACCTTCTAAATGAAATGGATTCCAATAAAGACGGAAAACTTTCAGCTAATGAGGTTAAAGGGTCAATAAAACAGGATTTTACAAAAATTGATGTAAATACTGATGGTTTTATTTCTAAAGAAGAATTAGAAAATATTCAAAAACAAAATAAACAACAACCAAAAGGTGGAAGAATTTAATTTTTAAAATAGCGCAAGTTATTTCAAAATATATCATCTAAAACTACATACCTAAAAATATAACTTATGAAAAACCTATTTAAATTAACGTTTCTTACTCTGTTTTTAATAACAGGATTTATCGCTTGTTCTAGTGATGATGACGTTTCCTCAACGGAAGAAGTAAATGAAGAGAATGAAGAAAATGAAGTTGTAACACAATTACATGCTGCTTATGCCGCATTTAATACAGAAGCTACAGATATTTATTTATCTAATAATGGAGCAACAGTAACCATAGAAACAACGGGGTTACCAGATCATGAAACAGTATACTGGGGTGTTGGTAATGAGTTGTATAGAGACGAGCCTGATGTAGCATTAACACCTTCTATTATGTCGAGTAATAACAATGCTGTAACTATTACAGTAGATGCCGTGCCAAATTTAATAGGGAGTACAGTAAGCACAAATTTCGATACCATAGGTATTGCTGTTAGTGGCGCTTCGATATTTAATGATCAAGAAGGTGGTGGAGCTTTGGATGCTGCAGCAGCTAGTTTAGATTGGACAGGAGCTCATATTGGTCCAGGAGTGTATCATTATCATTTAGAGCCAAAAGCATTCACTGACGACGATGAAAACTTAGTAGGAGTATTACTAGACGGTGTTTTTCTTTATGGAAGAAAATGTATCGAAACTGGAACTTATCCTACAGATTTAGATGCTTCTGGTGGTCATACAACGGCAACTCAATATACAGATGGTGTTGAAGAGTATCACTATCATATAATTAACGAATTATATTCTAATACTGGTTCATACATAGCATTTGCTGGACCTTACCAAGGTTACTAAATGAAAGCATTTAAACTATCTTTATTATTTTATTCAGTTTTTCTTATGGGTTGTAATTCTACAACGCATAAGAAGAATACTGCTACTAGTAATTTTAATAAAGTACAAATAGATACAACTCGAATTATTAATAAGGATAGTTTAATTTTAAATGGAAATACTGGAGTTTGGACTTATAATCAAACACCTTTTACTGGTTTTGCGGTTCAGTTTTATGCCAATAATTCTTTAAAAGAAAAGACAGGCTTTTTTAATGGTAAAAAAGAAGGCGTTTACCATGTTTGGTTCGATAACGGAGAACTTAAATTAGAATCCAATTATAATCAAAACTCACTGGAAGGATCTTACAAATCTTGGTGGATTAATGGTGTTTTGGCTTCTGAAACTAATTATGTAGAAGGAAAAAAGCAAGGTGAAGAACGCCATTGGTTTTCTACTGGTAAGATTTCTAAAATAAGAAATTTATTAAATAACCAAGAGGATGGCCTACAACAAGCTTGGCTGGAAAACGGAAAACTTTATGTAAACTACGAAGCAAAAGATGGACGTATTTTTGGCATGCGACGAGCTAATTCCTGCTATCAATTAAAAGATGAAGTTGTAATAAGAAAAGAAATTTAATTTTATGAAATATCTAAGTATTCTTTTGGTTCTATTTTTCATAAGCTGTAATAAGGATGTGAAAAAAGAAAATATGGTTGTTGTGGAAGACAGCCGAGTTGATTATTTGCCATATTATAATGAGGAATCTTTTACTCCAAATTGGATGACACCAAATTCGACGGAAGAAAAAGCATTTCATAAAATTCCAGACTTTTCACTAACAAATCAATTAGGTGAAACAGTTAATCAAAATACGTTTGAGAATAAAATTTACATAACCGATTTCTTTTTTACTAGTTGCCCTGGTATTTGTCCGAAAATGACTGATAACATGTTTAAAATACAGGAAGCCTTTAAAGACGATGAGGATGTTTTGTTGCTGTCACATTCCGTTATGCCAACTACAGACTCTGTGTCTGTTTTAAAAACGTATGCTAAAACCTATAATGTTATGGACCATAAATGGCATTTGGTTACTGGGGATAAAAATGAAATTTACAGTTTAGGAAGAGATCAATATTTTGTGGAAAATGATTTAGGAGAACCAAAAAATATTGACGATTTTCTGCATACCGAAAACTTTTTACTAATAGATAAAAACAAACATATTAGAGGTATTTATAATGGTTTAAATAGAGCTTCGGTTGCACAATTAATTACAGATATTAAATCGCTTAAATTAGAAAATTAATTATAATTAAAAACATGAAAAAAATAACTACTCTACTATTGCTTTTACTCGCTTTTACAAATATGTATTCGCAAGATTTTTATGACGCAGAAACGGTTCAAACCATCGAAATAGTTTTCGCAGAAAGCAACTGGGATGCCTTACTAGATGCAGAGAAGGCCGGAGATAATAATTATACAGAAGCTGTTTCTGTAACAATTAACGGAACTACTTTTAATCAAGTAGGCGTTAAATATAAAGGGAATAGTTCTTATAATGCCAATCAGACTAAAAATCCATTTCATATTGAATTAGATACCTATGTAGATCAAAATTATGGAGGATATACGGATATCAAACTGTCCAATGTTATTTTTGATCCTTCATTTGTAAGAGAAGCAGTAGCCTATAATATAGTTCGTAATTATATGGATGCACCACAAGCTAATTATGCCAATATTTATGTTAATGGTACTTTAATTGGGTTGTATACAAATGTAGAGTCAATTTCTAAAAAGTTTGTCAATAATCATTTTGGATCAAATGAGAATGCTTTTTTTAGTTGTAGTCCTCCAGATGGTGCAGGGCCACAATCTACAAATTTGCCCAACTTGTCTTATTTAGGAACCAGTAGTTCAAGTTATGATGATGCTTATGAAATAAAATCAGATGATGATGACGATCCAACTGTTGCCGAAGCTCATTGGGATGATTTAATAACACTAACAAATACATTGAATAATAATGTGACTGATATTGAAACAGTGTTGGATGTAGATAGAGCTATTTGGATGCTTGCTTTCGATAATGTTATGGTAAATTTAGATAGTTACATCGGACAATTCAAACAAAATTATTACTTATATAAAGATGATTCTGATAGATTTAATGCTGTAGTTTGGGATTTAAATATGTCCTTCGGAACATTTAGTCAAACTGGAGAAAGTAGTGGTGGGCCAGGAGGTCCAGGTGGCCCAGGAAGTGGATTAAATTCAACTACTGAAAAGGCGCAATTGGACCATTTATTGCATGACACGAGTAGCGATTTCCCATTAGTTTCTGAATTATTGGCAATCCCTCGTTATAAAAAAATGTATTTAGCTCATTATAAAACCATATTAACTGAGCAAATAACAAATTCAAATTACTTAACATTAGCTAATGATTATCAAAGTATTATTGATGCATCAGTGCAGGCAGATGTAAATAAATTTTATACATATGCACAATTTAATAGTAATATCAATTCTGATGTTAATTTAGGAACGAACACTGCTAGTGGCTTAACACTCTTAATGAATGCAAGAGGAACTTACCTTTCTGCCTTGTCAGATTTTACAGTTACTCAACCAACTATTAGTGATATAATGGAAGATAATTCTAATCCTGAAATTGGTTCTGTAATAAATATTACTAGTAATGTTGTTAATACAAATTCAGACGCCGTATTTTTAGGATATAGAACCAATCAAAATGCACCTTTTACAAAAACTTTAATGTACGATGATGGAGCACATAACGATGGCAATGCCAACGACGGTGTTTATGGTCTTGATTTAACAATTTCAGAGGAATACACACAGTATTATATTTATGCTGAAAACAACAATATTGGAGCTTTTTCTCCTGCGAGAGCGGAACATGAGTTTTATACGATAAATGCTACTTACCAAACTTTAACAATTGGAGATTTGGTTATCAATGAAATTATGGCTTCCAATGAAACAACTGTTACAGATCAAGATGGTGAGTATGACGATTGGTTAGAACTGTATAATAATAGTTCTGAAACCTTGAGTTTAGATAATTTATACTTGTCTGATGATCCAACAGACTTATTAGCTTGGCAATTTCCTTCAGGAATAACTATTGCCCCAAATAGCTATTTAATAGTTTGGTGTGATAAAGATGATGATCAAGATGGTTTACATGCAGATATCAAATTTTCTGCAGGAGGAGAGAGTGCTATTCTATCTTATGCAGATGGTACCATTATCGAAGATATTACTTTTGGAGAACAAGAAGATGATATGGGCTACGCCAGAATTCCAAATGGAACAGGAAGTTTTGTTATCCAAGCGCCAACTTTTGGAGCCAATAATGAAACATTATCTGTAGAAAACTATAGCTTATTAGACACTTTAAAAGTGTTTCCTAACCCTACAAACAATCTTTTAACTATTCAGAATACCTCAGATAGTATAGAAAGTATTACAGTTTATAACATGCAAGGGCAACTATTATTTCAAAATAAATATAATAACAGTAATCGTATAGAATTAGATTTTTCCTCTTACTCAAAAGGAGTTTATATGGTTCATGTTAATAATACAACAACATTAAAGATTATAAGAAATTAAGTTTGGTTTATTTTTTTTTGAAAGCTTAGCTGTAATGGCTAAGCTTTTTTTTACTTTTATGGAAACATAAATCAACATGAAACAAGCATTCTTTGTTTTTATAGGGCTCCTATTTTTTGTATCCTGTAAACAAGACGAAAAACCCATATTTGTTCCTAGAACTATAAGTGAAGTTCAAATTAGTGACTTCCTCGAAGATTCGTTATTAAGTATTAGAGCCATTGATATTTTAGATGATAAAAGTCTGGTTTTTGCTTCCAATAATGGTGCTTATGGTCTTTACAGTCCAATTAAAAGAAATTGGCAAATATCCAAACAAGAGTCTACTATCGATTCAGTACAATTGGAATTTAGATCGATTGCCCATACCACTACAGATTTTTTCATGCTAAGCGTTGGTGATCCTGCTTTATTATTTAAAACGGGAGATCAAGGTAATATGAATTTAGTTTATCTAGAAGAGCATCCAAAGGTGTTTTATGATGCCATGGCTTTCTGGAACGATCAAGAAGGAATTGCTATTGGAGATACTACAGATTCATGTTTAAGTATTATTGTAACTAGAGATGGTGGCAAAACATGGAATAAAATTCCATGTAGTAACCTTCCAAAAGGAATTGAAGGAGAAGGTGCCTTCGCAGCTAGTAATACAAACATTTCTATAGTTGGAGATAACACTTGGATAGCAACTACAGCAGGAAGAATTTATTCTTCAAAAGATAAAGGAGTGTCTTGGGATGTGGTACAAACTCCTATAATTCACGAAAAGGAAACAGAAGGAATTTATTCTTTAGATTTCTATGATGAACTTAACGGTTATGCCATTGGAGGAGATTACACCAATCCTGACAACAATAAGGCTAACAAGATAAGTACAATAGATGGCGGTAAGACTTGGAGCTTAATTGCAGAGGGGCAAAATCCAGGCTATAGAAGTTGCGTACAGTATATTCCAAATAGAGAAGGAAAGGAGCTTGTAACTGTAGGCTTTAAAGGAATAGACTATAGTAATGATGGAGGTAATACTTGGAAAAATTTAAGTAAAGAAGGTTTTTATACAATTCGCTTCCTAAACGATAGCGTAGCTTACGCTGCAGGCCAAGGAAGAATTAGTAAATTAAATTTTAGATAAAAAAAGGAAGCCATTGGGCTTCCTTTTTTTATGGTTTATTTTTATGTTCAGAATGTTGCCTTTTTCTGTATTCTTCAAACATTTTTTTATTGAAATCGTCTTCAGCCTTTTTTAAAAGCACAATTTTTTTTGCCGAAATAACTTTTTGTAAATCGGTTATAAGATTGTTATAAAGCTGACTTCTTTTATTATTGAAGGTTTTCATTTCAACAAGCATAGCGTTGGCTTCCACTTCAGTTAAATTAGTATAATCAATATCGCTTTTGTCTTTATGAGCTTCTTCTCTCAAAGCACTTTTGCTTTCATCGAACTTATTATAAATAGGCCAAAATTTTTCAGCTTCAGATTTAGAAAGATCTAATTGCTCTGTAATGTAAGCGATTTTAAGTGCTTTAATTTTTTCGTGTTTATCCTGAGAAAAACCTGTTAGACTTAGGAGTATAAACAACAATAATAGGATACTTTTTTTCATTTAGTTTATAATGTTATTCAGATATGTAATCTTCAAAATCTGATGAGTTGTATAAATAGTTTTCAAGTGAGGCATCACTTATGGATTCTCCTAAAATAAAAGTTGAAATGTCAATATCTTCAATTATTTCGGCTTCCATATTGGAAGTTTCAAATTCTTGGTTAGAAACATAATTCTCTAACGCCTCATTTTCTATGGAGTCGAAGGTTATGTTGTTATCAAAAACTTGGAGATTAAATAATAATATAATGGTTGCCGCAATACTTGATACGGTAATAAAAGTGCGTGTCGAAATTAAAGACCTTACTTTAGTTTCTTTATTATTCGAAATTTGTTGAAGCACGCGATCCTCAAGAGTTTCAAAATAAATTTCAGGGGTTTTAAAAACTGATTTGTTTATTTTTTCATCTAGATGAATTTGTGCCATAATAGTATCTTCCAAATTGGAAAAATAATTTTCAGGTGTTTTAAGCCCTGAATGCTCTATGTTATGTATCTTATTCTTTTTCATCTTATCGTTTAGACTATTTAAAAGGTTAATAGTTTAATGATTAGTTAAATAGTCTTGTATTTTTTTGGTGGCAATGTGGTAGGATGCTTTTAGAGCTCCTTCACTTGTTTCAAGTATTAAGGACATGTCTTTATATTTGATGTCTTGAAAATACTTCATATTAAATACTAGTTGCTGTTTCTCGGGCAATTTTGCTATGGCTTCTTGTAATTTGTATTGAATGTCGTCTCCTTCAAAATAAACATCGGCCTTCAGGTTATCTATAGCTAATTGTTGCATTTCTTGGTTTGAAATTTGAGATTGTTTTGCTCTCTTCTTTATAAAGGTTAAAGATTCGTTGGTTGCAATTCTGTACATCCAAGAATAGAGTTTACTTTCGCCTTTAAAGCTTTGTATGTTTTTATAAACCTTTATAAAAGTATTTTGAAGGACATCGTCTGAATCATCATGAGATTTTACTATATGTCTTATATGCCAATATAATCGCTCTTTATAAAGGGTCATTAACTCCCTGAAAGCAGCTTCTTTATTTTGGTTGGATTGAAGTTGTTCTAATAATTTAGATTCGTCTATCACCTGATGATTTTAAATTAGACTTTACAAAGTAATAAAAGTTTAATGTGAAAAACATTGAAAAAGTTAAAATATTGTTAATCAGTAAATTAATTTAAAAAACATCGACAAAAAGCATTTTTACAAGGATTAACTGTGTTTTTTATTTGGTTAGTATCGCAATTTGTTTTATGTTTACAGGAATCAACCTACTTATTTGTTAGTTTTCCCCAAACCTAACAAGAACAAAAAAGGACTATATGAAAATATAGTCCTTTTTTCTAATTTCCTTTTTATAAACGTGTTATTCGAAGCTTTGCATGTCCACAAGCTTCTTGTACATTCCATTTTTGTCTAACAATTCCTGATGAGCGCCTTGTTCTACAATTTCCCCTTTTAACATCACGATAATTTCATCCGCATTCTGGATAGTCGATAATCTGTGAGCTATAACAATAGAGGTTCTGTTTTTCATCATATTCTCTAAAGCAATTTGTACCAAACGTTCACTTTCTGTATCTAGAGCAGAAGTAGCTTCATCTAATATCATAATTGGAGGGTTTTTAAGTACTGCTCTTGCAATACTTAAACGTTGCTTTTGTCCTCCAGAGAAATTATTTCCAGCATCTCCCACATTGGTTTCAATACCTTTTGGTAGATCTTTTACAAATTCCCAGGCATTGGCAATTTTTAAGGCATCCATTACTTCTTCATCAGTAGCATTTGGTTTACCTATTAAAATATTGTTTTTTATGGTATCATTAAATAAAATGGAGTCTTGTGTTACCAAACCCATTAAACCTCTTAATGACTTTTTAGTGACATTTTTAATATCATTCCCATCTACGGTAATGCTTCCGGCGTTAATGTCGTAAAACCTGGTAACTAGGTTAGCAATAGTACTTTTTCCAGAACCCGATTGCCCAACAAGAGCAATGGTTTTTCCTTTTGGAACCTTTATACTAAAGTTTTTAAGAACCAGCTCGTTATCGTATTTAAATGAAATATTATTAACAGCTAACTCGTTGTTAAAACCATTTAATATAGTCGCATTTGGGATATCGGCCAAATTATCGTCTTCGTGTAAAATTTCGAAAACACGATCGGCTGCTGCCATACCATTTTTCACTTTATAAGAAGCTTTACTTATCGCTTTTGCAGGAGTTAGTATGGCATAAGACAGTCCCATAAACACTAAAAAATCGGTACCTTCAATTACTTTATCTACAAGCACCAGTTGCCCACCATACCATAATAAAACAGCAATAGTAGTAATGCCCAAGACTTCACTAACAGGTCCAGCTAGATTATTTTTTAAACCTATTTTATTAGATAATCTAAGTATTTCATCAGATGATTTGACAAAAATATTTCTGAAGATAGGTTCTGCATTATAACTTTTAACAATTTTTAAACCGGTTAAAGTTTCTTCAACAATGGATATTAATTTTCCAGATTCTTGTTGTGCTTTTAATGAATTACTCTTTAAGCTTTTTCCCAATCTAGAAATTAAAAGTCCAGCAATAGGTATAAATAGTAACACAAATAGGGTTAATTTCCAGCTAAAAGCAAACATAAAAATTAAAGAAAATATAATGGTGGCTGGCTCTCTTACAACAAGCTCTAGTACAATAAAGAATGAATTTTGCATTTCGCTAATATCACCTAGAATTCTAGCCATAACATCGCCTTTTTGTCTTTTTGAATAAAAACTTAAAGGAAGCTCAATAATTTTGTTGTACATATCTTTTCTTAGGTTATTAAGAACCCCGTTTTTAAGATACATCATATGTTGCATGGACAAATAACCAAACAGATTTTTAAGTAAAAATGTTGAAATAACTAATGAAATAACAATGAATAAAGCCATTTGTGCATTTCCTTCCACTAAATAACTGCTAACTCTATAGTTTAAAAGTTGCTCACCATATGTTTTTATACCTGAAATACCACTCCATATAGGAGCTTCTGTGACCACAGATGTTTTATCGAATAAAACATTTAACATGGGCATTAAAGAGATAAAAGCTAGTGCACTAAACAAAGCATATAATAAATTAAAGAAGACATTTAAAAAAACATGTTTTTTAAACTTCTTAATATAAGGTGCAAGTTGACTTATTATTTTCTTCATTTAATTAAGTTGCATATCCTTAATGATAGCATCAATCTTGGTTTCCAATTTTTGTTCCGTAATTTCAAAATCTGCGACTTTGCTTAACGTTGTATTTGCACTAATATAGAATTTAATTTTTGGTTCTGTTCCACTTGGACGCAAAGCAATCTGACTGCCATCTTCTGTGTAATAAATTAACACATTGGATTTTGGAATAGAAATGGTTTCTTCCTTACCAGAAAGGAGATTTTTAATTATAGAGCTTTGGTAGTCTTCAATTCTAATAACTTTCGAATTATTAATAACTGTAAGTGGTTTTTTACGAAAATCAATCATCATTTGCTTGATTTCTTGAGCGCCTTCAATTCCTTTTTTAGTGATTGAAATTAAGCGTTCTTTATAAAGCCCATGTGCAACGTATAATTGAATTAATTCTTTATACATCGAACTGCCTTTAGCTTTTGCTTGAGCAGCAATTTCACAAGCAAGTAAAGTAGCGGTTACGGCATCTTTGTCTCTAACAAAATCGCCAACCATAAAACCAAAACTTTCTTCGCCACCACCAACAAAATCGAGTTCAGGGAAGTCTTTAATCATTTTAGCAATCCACTTGAATCCTGTTAAGCCAATTTTGCATTCAACATCAAAGGCTTTTGCCAACACTTTCATCATTGGAGTGGAAACAATGGTAGACCCTATAAATTGGTTACCATTAATTTTTCCTTTTGTTTGCCATTGTTTTAATAAGAAATCTGTCATCATTACCATGGCTTGATTTCCATTAAGCAAGGTCATATTTCCATTTAAATCTCTTACAGCTATTCCAATTCTATCACTGTCAGGATCTGTTCCTATAACAATATCTCCATGCACTTTATCCGCTAAGGCTAAAGCCATTTTTAAAGCTTCAGGCTCTTCAGGATTAGGAGATTTGACTGTTGGGAAATCGCCATTTGGTTTAGCTTGTTCTTCAACAATACTTACGTTGTTGTATCCTGCTTGTTTTAAAGTTTCTGGAATAATAGTAATAGACGTTCCATGTAACGAGGTGAAAACAACATTTAAATTGTCTTTAGCTTGTTGAGGTGTATTAAAACTTCCGTTTTTTATAGACGCTTTAATAAAGACATCGTCAACTTCTTTTCCTATATATTCAATTAAAGTTTCGTTGGCTTCAAACTTAATTTCAGAATAATCTAAATTGTTTATTTCGTTTATTATTTCAGCATCTTGAGGTGGTACCAATTGGCCACCATCTTGCCAATATACTTTGTACCCATTGTATTCTGGCGGATTATGCGATGCCGTAAGCACGATGCCACAATGGCAACCTAAATGCTTTAAAGCAAAGGATAATTCTGGAGTAGGACGTAAGTCTTCAAATAAAAATACTTGAATGTTATTTGCAGAAAAAACATTAGCTACTAGTTTTGCCAAGGACTGACTGTTATGTCTGCAATCGAAAGCAATAGCTACTTTTATAGGTTCGTTTGGAAAGGATTGATGTAAGTAATTACTTAATCCTTGAGTATTTTTTCCAAGAGTGTATTTATTGATTCTGTTGGTGCCAATTCCCATAACCCCACGCATGCCACCAGTTCCAAACTCAAGATTTTTATAAAAACTCTCTTTAAGTTCTTCAGGGTTGGTTGCGATTAAGTTTTTTATATAGTCTTGTGTATCGGTATCAAAAGCTGGGGTTAACCACGTATTTACTCTTTCTAACAATTCAGGTTCAATGTATATCATATTAAAAAAATGTGATGCAAAAATAAGGATTTCAAAAAAGATAAAAGTAAAATGCTATCTAAATTATCTAAAAGCCTAGATATTTAGTTCATCCTTAATTAAATAGCGATTTTTTTCTTCTTTGGTTCTTAGAAGTATTTCTCCTAAAAAACCAGCCACAAAAAATTGGGTTCCAATAATCATGGTTGCCAAAGCAATATAGAATTGTGGACGTTGAGTAATTAATCTTCCATCTATATGAAAGAAAAGTTTATCGATTCCAATATAGATTGCAAATGCAAATCCAATTGCAAACATGATAAAGCCTAAAGCTCCGAATAGATGCATAGGCCTTTTTCCAAAACGCGATAAAAACCAGATAGTAATTAAATCTAAGAAACCATGGATAAACCTGTCCATGCCAAATTTTGTTACCCCATATTTTCTGGCTTGGTGTTGTACAACTTTCTCACCAATATTAGTAAAACCTGCATTCTTGGCCAAAACAGGAATGTATCGATGCATTTCGCCATTAACATCAATGTTTTTAACAACATCTTTATGGTAAGATTTTAACCCACAGTTAAAATCATGAAGTTTTACACCAGAAGTTTTACGAGCGGCGTAATTAAATAATTTTGAAGGAAGGTTTTTAGATATTACAGAATCGTAACGTTTCTTTTTCCAGCCAGATACCATGTCGTACTTTTCTACAACAATCATGTTGTAAAGTTCTGGGATTTCTTCAGGATTATCTTGAAGATCTGCATCCATAGTAATGATAACGTCGCCTTGAGCTTTATTGAAACCAGCGTGAAGCGCTTGCGATTTCCCAAAATTCTTTAAAAACCGAATGCCTTTAACATTAACATCTTTTTCTGCTAATTGTTTTATGATTTTCCAAGAATCGTCTGTGCTACCATCGTCAATAAAAATGATTTCATAAGAAAAATGATTGGTTTGCATAACCTTTGCAATCCAATCATGTAATTCGTTTAATGAGTCTTGTTCATTAAGTAGTGGTATAACTACAGATATATTCATGTATCGTGTTTCAAGATTGAAAGCTCAAAAGTAAAGAAATTATTTAAGCTTGAGGGTCTTCTTTTTTTACTACTAGGGCAACAATAAGTCCTACAACGCTAAAACCTAAAAGCTGAAAAGCGATAGACTGCAATACTTTGGTTAAAGAAAACATATTTTCTTGTTTTTCCATTTCTTCAACTACTTCGGCAATAGTTTCTTGAGGAGCACCAAAACTACGCATCATTTCTACTTGTGTATCTAATAATTTATCTTTTAGAATATTTGCCGCTTCTGGATCAATAACATTAAATATAATATAGCTAACAAGAGAACTTATTATAATACCAATGGCTACAGTAAAAAAATAAGATGAAAATGCATCTTTGAAATTAATAAATCCTCCTGACAATTTTTTGGAGGTCATTGCAGAGATGATACCAAAGATAATTACCAAAATCATTAATCCTACACCATACCACCATTGGGTAAATAAGCCTATGTTTACAGCATAAGCAAATACAGTTAGTAAAGATAAAGCCCCTCCTAAGTAAAGACCGTAGTTAATTCCATTCGATTTAATTGAAGTTTCCATATTAATTATAAGTTAGTTATTTTTACAGTTAGTTAGTAAACAAATATAGCAAAACGTTACAGCTTATTTTTGAAAAACAATAAAACTTGAAAAAATAAAATCAAAAGTATTGTTCATTAGTAAAAATTACTTAAATTTGCACCTCGAAAATAGAATACAATTAAAGCGATTAGCGATGAAAAAAGGTATACATCCAGAAAATTATAGATTAGTAGCATTTAAAGATATGTCAAATGAAGATGTGTTTTTAACAAAATCAACTGCTAATACAAGTGAAACATTAGAAGTAGAAGGTGTTGAATATCCATTAATAAAAATGGAGATTTCAAGAACATCTCATCCATTTTACACTGGAAAATCTAAATTAATTGATACAGCTGGACGTATCGATAAATTTAAAAACAAATACGCTAAGTTTAAAAAATAAACTTAGTCGCAGCATATTTATAAAAGCCTTAAGAATTTTCTTTAAGGCTTTTTTTGTTTTCTAATTTTAAGTTACTTTTGATTTAATTAATGCGAGTTTACTGTTTGATATGCAGAAACTTTAAAATTTATCCTTCTCATGAACTATATTCTTTTTGATGGTCCTTCGCGCAATAATTTGTTGCCATTTACTTTTACACGCCCAGTTGCAGATATAAGAATAGGTATTTTAACCATTAGAGAAAAATGGGAAGCTTATCTTGAATTCACCACTACCACAGTTACTGAAGATTATTTGTCTGACAAATTTCCCATGGTGGAAATGGATGAAAACATCATGATCAACGCCTCTTTCTTGCCAAACCAAGCCTTGGTTGAAATGATTAGAAACCTGGAGGAAAATCAAGCTATTTTCAATAACGAAGATGTAATTGCTTTTTATACTAAAGACACGCAAGATGATATTGACTTAGAATCTTATGAAGCTATAGAATATGTTGACGATATTATAAAGATTGAATACTCTTGGGATATTTTTTCAAAAAATGGAGAAGCCATTCTGGAAGATTTTGAATTATTAACTAATAATCGAAAATCTCAACTTATCCCAGCAACAGTAAATACCATAAACGCCGAGTCTATTTTTATTGAAGAAGGAGCAAAATTAGATTTTGTAACTCTTAATGCTACAAATGGACCTATTTATATAGGTAAAGATGCCGAAATTATGGAAGGAAGCATTATTCGTGGTCCTTTTGCTTTGTGCGAACATGCAACTGTAAAAATGGGAGCTAAAATATATGGTCCCACAACAGTGGGTCCATATAGTAAAGTAGGAGGTGAAATTAATAATTCAGTTATTTTTAGCTATTCAAATAAAGGTCACGATGGATTTTTAGGAAATTCTGTCATAGGAGAATGGTGTAATCTTGGTGCAGATACCAATAATTCCAATTTAAAGAATAATTATGCTGAAGTGAGGCTTTGGGATTATGAAACTGAAAGCTTTTCTAGAACTGGGTTGCAGTTTTGCGGATTAATGATGGGAGATCATAGCAAATGTGGTATCAATACCATGTTTAATACAGGAACTGTTGTTGGTGTTAGTGCTAATATTTTTGGGAGCGGATTTCCAAGAAATTTTGTTCCTAGTTTTTCTTGGGGAGGAAGTTCTGGGTTTACTACTTATTTAACTAAGAAAGCTTTTGAAGTAGCCCAAGTAGTTATGTCTCGAAGAGATATTGAATTTACTACGGAGGATGCGGCTATTTTAGAACACGTATTTGAAGAAACAAGTAAATATCGTAGGCAATAATTAACCGTTATTAAAAAATATTTTAGTCGGACTAATTTTTAATATTCTAAAAAATAACTAGTTATGGCTATTTATTAATTAAATAGAACAAAAAATCTTATGTAGGTTTTAATGGATGCGCTCTTTTAACACTTTATTAAGTACGAATTCCTAGGGCAAAATGACGTTTAATCGATAATTTTGTTACTTTTACCGATATTTTCAAATACTCGGTGATGATTAAGCAACTCTTTTCTAATCATAAACAATTTGCATTGTTGTATTTTACAATGCTTTTAATTGACATACTTGTAAAATTAAATTTACCTCCATTTCCATATAGGCTAATTTCTAAGCCCTTTTTATTATTGCTCTTGTTTGGATATTTTATTTTTAATAGAACTGGGAATAATAAAAGAAAGCAATTGTGGATGTCCTTAGCGATTCTTAGTTTTTTTGTGGGAGATTTACTTATAATTAATAGTGTAGATATTATTTTTATAGGTTTGAGTTTACTTGTTTTTTCAATTGGTAAAATATTTTTCTGCTTTAAATTTTCTCATAAAAGGGATTTTAAAATTTCAAGATTAGTTCCGTTAACTATTATATTATTTTGCTATATTATTTTTTTTACGGCAATTCTCTTAAATAATCTCAATAACTTCTTTTTCCCAGCTTTAATCACCTTTTTCTTAACATTATTGATGTTTCAGTTTGCGTATTTAAGAAAGGATGTTTTTAATAAAAAAAGTTATTTTTGTGTTCTCTTTGGAGTCTTATTATATTCATTTAGTGAGGGTTTAATGGCCATTAAAACCTTTAAATTTGATTTACCATTCCAAGATTTTGCTATTATGTTCTTTTATGGGGTAGGGCTGTATTTTATAGTTTATGGTGTAGTAAATGAAAAAGAGGAAGAACATGAGTTGTTAGAAAAAGAAGAGGAGGAAATCAATTTTTCATAACGCGTTTTAAATCTAATAAGTTTAATACCTAGCCACTTCATCATAAAACAATGTATATTAGGTGTTTGATGCGTTTTTTGTAATGGAATAATTATTTATTTACAACCAGGCCAGTAAAAAAATAGAAGTAGATAATGTAGTTGCTTCTATAAGAAATATAGAATATACAGATCAATTTGTAGCTATTGAAGACTATGTGTAAAATAAAACATAGAAGATTAGAAGCTATAAAAAAAAGCGACTCCTATTACAAGAGTCGCTTTTTTTGTGTCAATCTTTATTTAATTACTTTACAATTAATTTGGTTGTATATACTTTTCTAGAGTGAATTTTTAAAATATAGACACCTGTAGGTAAATCTTGAGTAATTAACGAATATTTATTGTTATTTACGTTTTTAGTAGAATAAACTAATTGTCCAGTAGTGTTGTAAATATCAATTTTATCGATTGGATATTTAGAAGAAATAACACTTGGTTTATTGCTTGAAGCAGGGTTAGGATAAAGTTGTATACCTTCGTCAATAGAATATTCATCTGTACCTAATGTTTGCTCTACAACTTGAAAATCAACTCTATTAGAAACTTCATTATATGAGTCATTTGTAAACATAACTAGAAAGTAATTACCTTCATCCGTTGGTAATTCTGGACTTGTAACGCCTATAGTTCCATCTGCTAAGCCATCAAAATAAGTGTAGCTTATTAAAGGGTCTACATTAGGATCTGTGTTTTCTGGATAAATACCTAACCAATCTTTTACAATTCCAGGAGCATCGGTCCAAGTAGCAACAATATCTTCTCCTAAATCATAAACGGGTTTGTTTATCCATAACTCAGTTACAATATCACCAACTTTAAAGAAAACCTTGTTACCAATTGCATTATAACTGTCCTGAATGTAATATTCAGCAAAATAATAGCCTTTTGGAATACCTGTAAAGCTCATGTTTTCGGTTGATGAACTTACATATTGAAAACTTGCGGAAGTATTTTCTCCTGCAGTCTGTCCCATTTTATATATTCCAATCCAGTCATTGGTTAATTGTGGTCCATTTGTAAATGAAATGTTGATGGTGTCATCAATACTATATTCTTCCGCATCTGTAATTAATTCTGGTACAGCCCCAACATAGAAATATTGTCTATCGGCAATTTCTGTGTAGCCCCCATTTTCAAAAATTGCTGCGTAATATCTACTAGAGTTTGGAAGCGTAAAAGTTAGACTTCCGTTTGCCGTTCCATCTGTATAACTCCAAGTTTGAGATGGGCTTGAGCCACTAGGTGTTTGGGTATCAAGATATAGTCCAATCCATGTGCTAGTAGATTGTGGTGCATCTGCATATTGAATAGTTATAGTGTTATTGACATCATACGTTTCTGCATCGAGAGTAATACTTGTGTTAGCAAATGAGCTACCGGTTATAGTAAATAATTTCGATTCGCTCCAAGAAGACCATTCTAGGTTTCTATCTCTATAGCGAACTTTTACATGATAATCACCATTAGGGATTTCGTTTTCGGCGATAGTCATAACTTTAATATTGAGACCCAAATTAATATCTACGGTGGAGTCACTTTGTGTTTCAAACATACCAAACAGGTTTTCATAATCTCGGTATACTTCTTTTTCAATGACATTAAAATCGGCAGTTTTTGAGATTAAAAATTGCGATGTATTTAGTAATTCATTGGTTGAGGTTTGATAATCAGAACCTGCAATTGTTAAAGGAAGGGTTTCTTCAGCGGTAAATTCATTTTCAATTATAGGTTGGTTTGGAGTCGCCGTATTTTTGTATCTATGGAATTCATCCATGAGTTGATTGTTTTTCCATTTGTAAATACTCCCAATGGAATAGCTTTCTACATCCATGGTACCATTTTCTACATCAATATCAATAATTTGATACATCCAATTGTTAATGGTTTTTTGAACATCTTCAAAATCTTGTTCGGTTGCCATTCCCCAATATTGGTCCCAAGCAGTTCCACCAGAAATAATGTTGTAAGCTGGTGAATCTTTTAATTGGCCCCTGTGGTATAAATGATGATGTGCCCCAATATGTAAAATAAATTTAGAGGAAGATGTAAGAAGTGGTACAGCCGAATTTCTTACCCAAGGTGAAATATCTCCAACATATTGTTCTGCTTGATAAGGTCTGTGACTTAATGAAATAATCCAATCGACTGTAGAATCTGTATTTGCAGCGCTAACTATTTGTTGTAACCAACTTAATTGCTGCGAACTTGTATGTTCTGAACTTAAACTGATAAACAAAACATTTCCAGCCTGCATGGCATAATAATTTTCTGTTCCAGATGAAATACCTTGATATGTATAGCCATCTAAATAAAAATGATCATAGTAAGCCTCCATGCCTAAAGAGCCATAAGTTTCATGATTCCCTACAGTAGTATGAATAGGAAGATTTGAAGATAATTTGGTGTTCTTTTTAAAATGAATGTTTTCGTATTGATTTAAGTTTCCTATATCAACTTGATCCCCAACCATAAAAGTTAAGGCAACATTATCTTCAGGATCCAAATTGGTACCCCATTTTTGCTTAATCTTTCTGTGAGCCGCTGAAACTAACGAGTCGTATCTAGAAGCAGTTAATTGATTATCGCCCATAATTAAAAAACGGATATGACCATCTTCGGTGGCAGCTTCACCAGGGTTTGGAAGGGTTTTAAAAGAGAAAGTTTCAGATTCTAAACTTCCAGTTTTAATTTTGTAATAATACTTTGTGTTTGGTGATAAGTTAATAAGTTTAGCATTGTGATATAGATAGTTGCCAGTGTATCCACTATCCGTAAAAGCATTTGTGTTACCAGTAACAGTTGTATTTAAATTATTTTCTTCAATACCATATTCTACAATGGTTTCTGTGTTTGAGTCTGTTTTCCAGCTAACATAAATAGATGTAGGTGTTACAGATTGAAGGTAAGGGTCAAGATTTTGAGCGCTTGTGAATGTTGAGTAGCACATCAAAAAAAGTAAGGAGTAAATTAGTTTCATGAGAGAGTTTTATTTTTATGTAAAACTATCTTAAGAAAAGAGGATAAGGATTAAGTGATTATTACCAAAAAGCTACAAGAAGCTTATTTAAAAGTTATGTAGGTTAAATTAAAGTTACCTGTATAAAATGAATTGGAATTATTGAAAATTAAGGGTAATCTGTTTTTCTAGATGGAAATTTATTTTACTTTTTGGACTCGTTTTAAATCCAATAGATTAATAGGATTTATGCCCAAGCCTTTAATATCTTTTCTTGTAAATCGAACTACTTCATCATAAAAAAGTGGGACAATGGGTGTGTTGTCCATAACCAAGCTATCCATTTTTGAATAAAGCTTTTCTCTTTCTGTAATATTTGTTTCGGTAAATGATTGTTCGAACCACAAATCGAATTGTTCATTTTTAAAATGGGTGTAATTTGGTCCGTTTGGAGCAAAATTTTTACTGTAATATAAAGATAGGTAGTTTTCAGCATCTGGATAATCGGCTACCCAACTAGCTCTAAACATATCTAATTTACCATTTGCTTTTGCATCCTTTAAGGTTGCTGCAGGAATAACATCAACTTGAACAGTAAGTCCAATTTTTTGTAATTCGCGTTGAATAAATTCGCAAAAACTCAAATAATTACTTGTAGTTGTAATAGTTATCTCTGGATTATTGATACCTGTTTCCGTTTTAAACTGTTCAATTAGTTGTTTTGCTTTTTCAGGGTTATAAGTAAAACCTATTGTTTCGTTATAGCCAGGTAATCCTTTAGGAATAAAACCTCCATTTGCAGGAATTCCAATACCATTCCTAAGATAAATCATCATCTTTTGTCTATCGAAACCATAATTTACCGCTTTTCTTAAAACTGAGGATTGAATTTCAGGAAGACTAGAATCCATATAAAAAGCTAAATATTCAGTGTTTAAATAGGGGCCTCTAATCATATTAACATCATTAACATATTGCTCTCTTAGATCTCCTTTTGCTGTTAATATTTCATCTTTATATGAAGCATCCAAACCTGAAACATAATCTAAATTGCCTTGAGCAAATTGTAAAAATTCACTTTGCTTATCGGGTAAAAAAGTTATAGCAACGGCTTCTAAATAAGGCAATTGATTTCCCTTTTCATCTATTTCAAAGTAAGTTTCATTTTTTCTAAAAACCAATTTAATGTTTTCTTCCCATCGTTTAAACTTAAATGGACCAGTGCCTATTGGGTTGGAGCGGAAATCACCTTTATAATGTTCCACAATTTCATGTGGAACAACCGAGCAATATTTCATTGTAAGAAGGCCTAAAAAAGCAGGGAATGCTTGTTTTAATTGAATTTGAAAAGTAGTATCGTTTATCGCTTCAAATTTTTCAACTTTATTTAAAACCCAACTCCCTGGAGATGCAATTTGTTGGTCTAATAAGCGATTAAAGCTATATTCAAAATCTGATGCTTTTACAGTTCTAGTGGAGTCTATACCAAATAAATGATGTTTGTGGAAAAGAATATCATTTTTAAGAGTAAAAGTATAGGTAAGTGCGTCATCAGAGATATTCCAGCTTTTTGCAATGGCTGGTTCTACATTTAATGCTTCATCCATTTGTACTAAACCATTGAATAATTGATTGACAGCCCAAATATCTGCATTGTCTTTTGCAAATGCAGGATCTAAAGAACCTATATTTTTATGTTCGTTATAACGAAACACGTTTTGAGTTTGTTTTTTAGTTTTGGTACAGTTAAAAAAGAAGAGGAAAAGTATTACGCAATATTTCATTTATTAATTAAATATATTATATTTATAAAATTATTAATATAAAACTTTAAAATTATGAAAAAAAATTACATTCTATTATTATTATTAAGCATTTTGTTTGTCTACACAACCAATGCACAAATAACTTTATCAAATAATGTAGGTAGTACAATAATACCTGGAGCAAGTGTTTCTTGTCCTGGTGGTGATAATCACTTTGCAAGACAATTTACATTAGCTGATTTTGGAGTTACAGGAGAATTTCAGCTAACTAGTGGAGAATTTGGTATTGAAACTATTAATGGTATAGAAAGAAACATTACAGTAAATGTATATAGTTCTGATGGGAATTTTCCAACAAGCTTACCAGGTGCTTTATTAGGTACTCAAGTTGTAAATGTTCCTGCAACTACTCCTGCTGCGTCAGTTATCAGTTATAGTTTTACTACGCCAATAACATTAGCAACAACAGAAACGTATATTGTAGTAGAATTAGTTCAAGGTGTTACTGACGCTACTGCACTATATATTGGGGCTACTGCAGAACAAACTTCTATTGCATATCTTAAATCGGATGCATGTAGTTTGGATACTTACGGTAATCCAGCTGATCTTGGGGATTTTCCAGGTGCGTTTTTTTATATCGTAGTTTCTGGTGATATTTTAGGAATTGAAGAATTTGGTTTAAATAGCTTATCTATTTTTCCAAATCCTGTAAACAATGTGATTAACATTGAATCACCTAATGCTATAAAAGTTAACAACGCTATAATTTATTCTATTACTGGTCAAGTAGTTTTAGAAGTTCAAAACAGAACGAAACTAGATGTTTCTAATTTAAATTCTGGAATTTATTTATTAAAAATTGAAACCGATAATGGAAGTATTACTAGAAAAATTATCAAAAACTAGTATTATTTTCTAAATAATTTATTTTTTAAAAGAGCGCTTTATTCAATTAAAGCGCTCTTTTTTGTTGATATAACAATCCTATTTTTCCTGTGGGAAAAATCAAAATATTGTGATACTAAATTTTATTTACTAGTAATGAATTAGTAATTTTATGACCTATAAATCTTAAATTTAAAATCATGAAAAAAAATTACATTCTATTTTTATTTTTTGGAATATTTTTTTTGCAAATAAACGCTCAAACTGATTGTTCGCAAAGCAATGCTCCAACTTTAACTACGGTTATAAATACCAATCCAGAAGGAGTTAACCAAAGTGTTGCCTTAGACCTTCTTGTGGAGGCAGGGACCCAATTTAATTTAGAGAGTGTTACTGTTTTATTCCTTTCTAATAATGGTGCCGCTCTTAATTCAACTGGAACAGTTAGTGTTTATAACGCTTCTGGAACGCCTGGTCCGGGAACCATTATTACTACAGAGACAATGGCGCCAACGGCAGTTACTCAAACAGGAGTCATTTCCACTTACACTATGTTTAATGTAACCTTTACTTTTACTTCTCCTGTTGTATTAGATAATACGGCTGGTACTTCAGGAGCAACTTTTTGGGTTGGGTTTAATATGGGTAATGTGGCTGGATCTGAAACTGGGATTGGTGGAGGAACGAGTTCGGTTGTTGGGAACGCTTATGCATTCAAAAATAACAACACTAGTGGCATTTGGGCTGTTACAACTAGTGGAGTTGATGGAATTTATACCTTTAATGGGACATGTTCTTTAGGTGTTGATGAATATGCATTATCCAATGTGTCTATTTATCCAAACCCTATGAGCAATGAGGTTAATATTAATTTACACAATTCATTACAGGTAAACAGGGTTACCATTTATTCCATCACTGGACAAGAGGTTTTAAAAGTAGAGAACAAATCAAAATTGGATGTTTCTAAATTAAATCCTGGAATTTATGTATTAAAAATAGAAACCGACGAAGGAAGTATTACTAAAAAGATGGTTAAAAACTAGGTTTAAGGTATAAATAGTTTTAAAAAAAGAGCGCTTTAATTATTTAAGGCGCTCTTTTTTATTAATTTTGCATTCATGTTTGTTTTACGGAAAGAATCAAAATATTTATGAGAAAAAAAGTCGCATTTTATACTTTAGGTTGTAAACTTAATTTTTCCGAAACGTCAACTATTGCCAGGAATTTTCAAGATGAAGGGTTCGATCGTGTCGAGTTTAATGAAGTGGCAGATATTTATGTTATAAATACATGTTCTGTAACGGAAAATGCCGATAAGCGTTTTAAAAGCATTGTAAAACAAGCTCAAAAATTAAATCCCGAGGCCTTTGTGGCAGCAATAGGTTGTTATGCCCAATTAAAACCTCAAGAACTTGCAGATGTAGATGGTGTTGATTTGGTTCTTGGTGCTACTGAAAAATTTAAGATTACCAGTTATATTAACGATTTAACTAAAAACGATTTAGGCGAAATTCATTCTTGCGAAATAGAAGATGCCGATTTCTATGTAGGCAGTTATTCTTTTGGAGACAGAACTAGAGCTTTTTTAAAAGTACAGGATGGATGCGATTATAAATGTACTTACTGTACCATTCCTTTAGCTAGAGGGATTTCTAGAAGTGATACTTTACAGAATGTTATAGATAATGCTATAGAAATTTCCAAAAAGGATATTAAGGAAATTGTACTTACTGGTGTTAATATTGGAGATTATGGAAAAGGTGAGTTTGGAAATAAAAAACACGAACATACCTTTCTAGATTTAGTAAAAAAATTAGATCAGGTTGAAGGTATAGAGAGATTAAGAATTTCTTCAATTGAACCTAATTTATTGAAAAACGAAACGATAGATTTTGTTTCTAAAAGCCAAACCTTCGTCCCTCATTTTCATATTCCTTTACAAAGTGGTAGTAATGAAATACTAAAACTTATGCGAAGAAGATACCTGAAAGAATTGTATGTAGATCGTGTTACCAAAATTAAAGAGTTAATGCCTCATGCTTGTATTGGAGTAGATGTAATTGTTGGGTTTCCAGGTGAAACTGATGAATTATTTTTAGAGACTTACAATTTTTTAAATGAGCTGGATGTTTCTTATTTACATGTTTTCACATATTCCGAAAGAGATAATACCTTAGCGGCAAACATGGACGAAGTAGTTCCTAAAAAGGTTAGAGCTAAAAGAAGTAAGATGCTAAGAGGTTTATCTGCAAAAAAACGTCGTGCTTTTTATGAGAGTCAACTAAATACAACAAGAAAAGTTTTGTTTGAAAGTGAGAACAAGGAGGGGTATATACAAGGGTTTACCGGGAATTATGTTAAAGTAAAAGCGCCCTGGAATCCAGAATTGGTAAATACGTTACATGAAGTTGAATTAACAGAAATTGGCGAAGACGGTTTGGTAAGGTTAGAATTTGTGAACGAAATCAGTTATAATTGATTTTTCCCTTAGCTATGCGTGCCTTAACGAGTTTGTGGGTTGTATACCTAATTTAATTGTCCTATTTATTTTTGTAATCTATTTTTGAGAGAAATTAAAGTGATTATGAAAAATATCCTATTAAAAATATCTGTAATAGTATTGGTTTTATCTTTTTCAGCATGTTCTAGTGATGATAATGAAATGTCTGAAAATGAATCTTCAACTATTCAAGGTGTTTGGGGATTGACTAAGGTAACTTTGGAAACGCCTATCGATGTTAATAATGATGGCGTTTTTAGCGATGTTTTATTTGAAGCACCAGGTTTTTTAGCTCATTCTAATATAGAAATTTTGGATGATTCTAACGGAACAATCTTTTTTAGTGAAGAGATTACCTATAACACTAGAATGGAGGATGGAAATTTAATCATGATGGTATCAAGCTCAACTAGAGACGAAAGAGATTTTGATCCAATTACTTACACATTAAGTGGTGGGATAGGAGCTATTTCTTTAGACAATGTTGAATCTTCATTTTTAATCAATGGTAACACCTTGTTATTAACTATAGAAAATGGTTTTATAGCCAAAGATATGGATACTAATGTAGTGACCATAAACCAAAATATAACATACACATTTATTAGATCTTAATTATAGTATTGAATTCAATAAAAAAATCCGAAACTATTTTTAGTTTCGGATTTTTTTATGACATTTCATGAAAGGATATCTAAATTCTTAATCCTACAGGAAGCATGCGTTTGTATTTTCTATTTTTTCTAACAAATTTAGCTATTTCAGGACTTGTAGGTACCACGCTTAAATTACGTTCTTCAATATCGTGAAAGACTGTAATTAAAAATTCATTTTGAAATTCCTCTGAATTAATTTCATCAGGTATGATTAATTTCGTTAAAAAAATCTTTCTTTCTTGTAATGAATACTCAATTTTGGCCAAATGGTCATCAATTTTTAATTCATACTGACGTAAAAAGTCATTATCCACCAGTTCAGATGCTTCTATCATAATAAGAATGTTTTTTATTTAAAAGGAATTTTAGGAGACAGTGCTATTTTTCAATAGTTTTGTAATGCAAATTTACGAAAATTTATTAGATAAATTCGTTTTAAACCTACATAAAAGCTTATGACTCAAGATATAATACATGTTTATTTTGTGCCAGGGATGGCCGCCAGCTCATTGATATATGAGAACATAGAATTGCCTAAAAATCAATTTGAAATGCATATGCTAGAATGGTTGATTCCTTCTGTAAATGAGACGATTGAGCACTATGCCAAGCGAATGAACGAGAATATTATTCATGACAATGTGGTGTTAATTGGTGTGTCTTTTGGTGGTATTTTGGTTCAAGAAATGAGTAAGTATCTTAGTCTAAGAAAATTAATTGTAATTTCAAGTGTCAAGACAAAACACGAACTGCCAAAACGAATGAAACTGGCCAAATTTACGAAGGCATATAAAATTATGCCAACAAGTTTAGTAAATAATATTGATGCCTTGGCAAAATATACATTTGGAAAATCCGTTAAGAAAAGAGTTGCTTTATATAGAAGATACCTTTCTATTACCAATAAGCAATATTTAGATTGGTCAATTAAGCAAGTAGTTTGCTGGAATCAAGACAAACCTCTTGAGAATGCCATTCATATTCAAGGTGATAAAGATATGGTATTTCCACATCGTTGTTTAGGCGAATGTATAACCGTAAAAGGAGGAACTCATATAATGATTATCAATAAATATAAATGGTTTAACGAAAATTTACCAAAATTAATTTTAGATGAATAATTGGCTTGAAATTTGCTGTATATTTATTAAATTTATAAAAACTTTTTATGATGAAATGGGGTAAGAATATATTAGCTTTCATAGGATTGTCTAGTATGATGATGCTTTTTGTTTATGCGATGCAAGATGCACCAACGGACGAGAATTTTGAAAAAAAAATAATTAACGACTATAATGTTTATGCGCTACAAATTCCAGATCATTTAAATTTTGCTGGAGAGGATATTCCATTAGATGATCCAGATATTTATGAACGTATGGACAGAGAATTATTGGTAAATACCTATTGGCAATCCAACGGTTTGTTAATGTTTAAAAGAGCATATAAGTATTTCCCTGTTATTGAACCTATTTTGAAAAAGCATGGTGTACCAGACGATTTTAAATATCTAGCAGTTATTGAAAGTGGTTTAGTGAACGCTGTTTCTCCGGCTGGTGCTAGAGGCGTTTGGCAAATTATGCCTGCCACTGGTAAAGAATATGGTTTGGAGATAAACGATAATGTTGACGAGCGTTACAATTTAGAGAAATCTACAGAAGTAGCTTGCGAATATTTAAAGAAATCGAAGGAACAATTAGGCTCTTGGACTTTAGCGGCTGCGGCATATAATGCTGGAAATTATGGTGTTTCTAAGAGGTTGTCAGAACAAGATGTTACAGATTATTACGACTTATTGTTAGGTGAAGAAACTGGTAGATACTTATTTAGAATTGTAGCTTTAAAAGAAATTATGTCGAACCCAGATAGATATGGTTTCAATTTTAGAGAAAAAGATCTTTATACCGAAATCCCAACTTACAAAGTGGAAGTGGACACAGCTGTAACGAATTTCGCTTCTTTTGCTAAAGGATTCGATATCAACTATAAGATATTAAAAATCCATAATCCTTGGCTAAGAGAACCTAAACTAGATAATAAATCTAGAAAACAATATTTTATAGAAATCCCTAAAGAAGGATATTATAAAACAAAATCTTAAGGAGTCTTTTTTATTCCGAAAATCACAAAAAAAAACAGCTCTAATTTTAGAGCTGTTTTTTTTGATTGAATACGCCACTAGTATTTAGCCTAATAAAAAGTGTCTTAAAAATTAACACATCTAAGAGGTTTAATAGTTATTTATTACTTTATATTTGCCGACTTAAAATAATTATCAAGAATCTCGAAAGGAGATAGCAACCTGCAATAACAAGCAAGGTGCTAAAGCGATAAGCCAATATTTTGGAAAAAATGTTAACACACTTCCTATACTATTTGCTTTTTGTCTTCTTTCTAAAATAAAAGTCTAAATGACAGAAATTAAGCAAGCATCATCAGGTTTTAAAGCCCTAATTCCATTATTCGTATTTGTTTTTACTTTTTTAGGAATAGGTATCTACAACAATGATTTTTACCTATTGCCAGCTCCAATAGCGGTTATATTAGGCATTGTGGTTGCTTTTATCATGTTTAAGCAGTCGGTTAATTCTAAAATTGAAACACTTTTAAAGGGTTGCGGAGACAGTAAGATCCTAACCATGTGCTTAATCTATTTATTAGCGGGTGCCTTTGCGGCTGTTACTAAGGCTACTGGAAGTGTCGATTCTATAGTAAATCTTGGTTTAGATTTTATTGCAATCCAATATATCTACTTTGGGGTATTTGTTATAGCAGCCTTTCTATCAATTTCTACTGGTACTTCTGTTGGTGCTATTGTTACTTTAGCTCCAATTGTTGTTGGGTTTGCCGGTCAAGGTGAAATCTCCTTAGCAGTGCTTTGTGGCGCCTTGCTAGGTGGCTCCATGTTTGGAGATAATTTATCTGTAATATCAGATACAACTATTGCGGCAACACAGTCTCTAGATTGTAAAATGAGTGATAAATTTAAAGAAAATATAAAAATTGCCCTTCCCGCAGCAATTTTAACTTTGGTTATTTTAGTTTATCAAGGATTCGGTTTAGAATCTGATTTTCCAGAAAATGTGGTTTACAGCTATTCGATTATAAAAATACTACCTTATATTTTAGTTGTTTTACTTTCTGTTAGCGGGGTAAACGTATTTGTTACTCTCTTTTTGGGTATTATTTCTGGAGGATTTTTAGGTGTTATGTATGGAGATTATTCGATTATTGAATCTACCAAAATTGTATATTCTGGCTTTACAAATATGACTGAGATCTTTTTATTGTCTTTACTAACGGGTGGTTTAGCCGCTCTTGTTGAAAAAAACGGGGGCATAGATTATGTTTTAAATAAAATTAAAACTTTAATTAAAAGTAAGAAATCGGCTCAGTTTGGGATAGCAGCTTTGGTCGGTTCTATTAATTTAGCAATAGCTAATAATACCGTATCTATAATTATAGCAGGTACTATGGCAAAAACAATCAATGATGAATACTCCTTAAATAATAAAAAAACAGCTTCAGTATTAGATGTTTTTGCTTGTATAACTCAAGGCTTATTACCTTATGGAGCACAAGTTTTAATGATTTTAAGTTTTTCCAACGGTCAAATTGGTTATTTTGATTTAGTTGGAAATACGTGGTACTTGCTTCTCTTATTTATAAGTGTTATGCTTTTTATAACCTTTAATTCTTCAAATTCAATAATTCAAAAATCTGAAATTTAATTTAAACAAATTAAAAGATGAAATAACGGTTAGTTACTTCGTCTTTTTTGAGCACGCATAGAGCCACCTTGACCATAATGTTGTGTAGGTGCTTGAGCACGCTTCATGTTATCTTTCATCATTTTAATCTGCTCCTTTAGCATGTCGCGTTTATCTAATTTTTCAGCCTCCTTTAAAAGTAAATGTGCTTCCTGTTTTCTTCTTTTGCTGAAGGCAATTCCAGCTAAATTCAATTTAGCCATAGCCATATCATGATCCATAGATAAACCTAAAGTAATGGCTTTTTTGAAATACTTTTCAGCTTCATTCATATTGTCTTGAGAAACCATAATTCCGTTAAGAAAATTATAATAACCTTGTTGCTTTTTAATTAAAGCAGTTTCAGGGTTTTTAATTCTATTCAACCATTTTTGTGCACCAACAAAATCTTGTTTTCGAAGACGTAAAAAGGCTAATAATATAATTTCATTTTTAAAATATAAGAAAATGAATATGGTAGATAGTAATAGAAACATAATACCATTTCCTATAAGGCCTTCAGTAAATTGGAAAATAGCATAAGCGATTATCAATCCTGCGATAATTAATTTAAATATTTTATTGTACATTTTTTTTTGTTTTATAAGTTGTTTTCGAAATAATTGTTGTCGGTATTTCTATGTTTTCCATTTGGTTCATAACAGTAGTTCCTTTGGTAGTAGAATTTACAGTTATTGACTCGGGGAAACCGGATAGTTTATTAGCAATAATTTGAGTTTCCTGAGTTCCTTTTAAATTCATAACGTAGGATCCTTCTTCAGAAGCCATAGTTACATTACTTTTAGCATTTAAAGTAATGTTTTTACTTAAGTCTATTAAAGTCCAAGTGTTGTTTGCTAAAAGATCGCCTGTATATTTGTTAGTCCATTGATCTCCAACCAAAACTTTCTTTTTAGGATAAAAATAAGTCACTTGCTCAAAACTTTTAGAAAGACTTTCATTACCATATTCTTTTTTTAGAGCTTCAATGGTAAGTTCTTTGGTAAATTCATCTTCAATTCCGGCATTATAAACCATTTTTTGAATCATAGCATCTGTTCCTGATACGTTTCGGATTTTGCCGTTTTTGAGCATTTCAATTTTTAAGACAGAATTTGTTAAGCCAGAGAACATTTTTGACTCAAAATCGTCATCTTTGATCTCCAAATTTGTGTCTATATTCATTAAATCACCATAAATATTGGATGTAGTTTGTAATTTAAATCGCATAAACCTAAAATTTATTAGATAAGAACTATCTGTTTTAGCAGTTACAATTAAATTAAAATCACATTCTATATTGTTAGACATTTCATGGTTTGAATCTGTAATGTCTTGAATTATTTGTTGCGTCGAAACCTGTGTAATAGACAGATTATCACCTATATTAAGTTTGTATTCTAATGTGTTTTGTGAAAAAACAAAATTAGAAACAGCTAGAAAAAAGACTGTTATTTTAACAACAAAAGGGTTCATTATATATGCTTTGTTTTGGAAGTGCAAAGAAACTAAATTTTTATTGAAAAAATATTTTTAAAATAAGGTTTGTCAAATAAAAAAGGGTTTGTATATTTGCGCTCAGTTTTAGACAAAGAGATAAAACAGATTATTTAGTTATATAGAGATTTTAAAAAAATAAGACAATGCCAAAAAGAACGTTTCAGCCGTCAAAGAGAAAGAGAAAAAACAAACATGGTTTTAGAGAAAGAATGGCTTCTGCCAATGGTAGAAAAGTTCTTGCACGTAGAAGAGCTAAAGGAAGAAAGAAAATTTCTGTTTCTTCTGAAGCAAGACATAAAAAATAATGATTAACAATTGTTAATATATAAAAGGTGTTACTTAACGGTAACGCCTTTTTTTATATCTAATTTTCAGTAATTTTGCAAACACAACGATAACAATATATTACTATACAAAATGCCTAAAAATTCAAACCTTAAATCTATTCTAATTATTGGTTCTGGTCCAATAGTCATCGGGCAAGCATGCGAATTTGATTATTCTGGAACACAAGCATTGAGATCCTTAAGAGAAGATGGAATTGAAACTGTTTTAATCAATTCTAATCCAGCAACTATCATGACAGATCCTTCTATGGCAGATCATGTATATTTGTTGCCTCTTACTACAAAATCCATAGTTCAAATTTTAAAGGAGCATCCTCAAATTGATGCAGTTTTGCCAACAATGGGTGGGCAAACGGCTTTAAATTTATGTATTGAAGCAGACGAAAAAGGTATTTGGAAAGATTTTAATGTAGATATTATTGGGGTTGATATAGACGCGATAAATATTACTGAAGATAGAGAGAAGTTTAGAGAGTTAATGCTGAAAATTGGCATTCCAATGGCTCCACAAGCAACGGCTACTTCTTATCTTAAAGGAAAAGAAATTGCTCAGAGATTTGGTTTTCCCTTGGTTATTAGAGCATCCTTTACATTAGGTGGCGCAGGAGCTTCTTTTGTGCATACGGAAGATGAATTTGATGAATTGTTAACTCGTGGATTAGAAATTTCTCCAATTCATGAAGTAATGATTGATAAAGCACTTATTGGTTGGAAAGAATATGAACTGGAGCTTTTAAGAGATTCAAATGATAACGTTGTAATTATTTGTTCTATTGAAAATATGGATCCTATGGGAATCCATACTGGAGACTCCATTACTGTTGCTCCAGCAATGACATTAAGTGATAGAACTTATCAGAAAATGCGTGATATGGCCATCCATATGATGCGAAGTATTGGAGATTTTGCAGGAGGTTGTAATGTGCAATTTGCTGTAAGTCCAGATGAAAATGAAGATATTATTGCTATTGAAATTAATCCGCGTGTATCTCGTTCTTCAGCTTTAGCAAGTAAAGCTACTGGTTATCCTATTGCAAAAATAGCTGCTAAATTGGCTATTGGATATCATTTAGATGAATTACAAAATCAGATTACAAAATCTACTTCAGCTTTATTTGAACCAACGTTAGATTATGTGATTGTTAAAATTCCTCGTTGGAATTTCGATAAATTTGAAGGCAGTGATAGAACTTTAGGACTTCAAATGAAATCTGTTGGTGAAGTTATGGGAATTGGACGTTCTTTTCAAGAAGCCTTGCATAAAGCAACACAATCTCTTGAAATTAAACGAAATGGTTTAGGTGCCGACGGAAAAGAAAATAAAGATTACAACCAAATTATAGAGAAATTAACGTATGCTTCTTGGGATCGTGTTTTCATTATTTATGATGCTATCTCAATGGGAATTCCGTTAAGTAGAATTCACGAAATCACTAAAATTGATATGTGGTTTTTAAAGCAGTATGAGGAATTATATTTGCTTCAAAAAGAAATTTCTACATTCAAAATAGACACCATTCAAAAAGATTTATTGCTTGAAGCCAAGCAAAAAGGTTATGGAGATAGACAAATTGCACACATGCTAGGTTGTCTAGAAAGTCAGGTTTATAATAAAAGAGAAGAATTAGGTGTCAATCGTGTGTTTAAGTTAGTAGATACATGTGCCGCGGAGTTTAAAGCAAAAACGCCTTATTATTATTCTACGTTTGAAAGTGATGTAGAAACCACAGATGGAAAACGTTTTGCAGATAATGAAAGCGTTGTTTCAGATAAAAAGAAAATTATAGTATTAGGTTCTGGCCCAAATAGAATTGGACAAGGTATCGAGTTCGATTATTGTTGCGTTCATGGTGTTTTAGCTGCTGCGGAATGTGGTTACGAAACCATTATGATAAACTGTAATCCTGAAACGGTTTCAACCGATTTTGATACAGCAGATAAGTTGTATTTTGAACCCGTTTTCTGGGAACATATTTACGATATTATTAAGCATGAAAAACCAGAAGGCGTTATCGTGCAACTTGGTGGACAAACGGCTTTAAAGCTTGCTGAGAAGTTAGATAGATATGGTATTAAAATAATTGGAACAACGTATCAAGCTTTAGATTTAGCTGAAGATAGAGGCTTGTTTTCAAACCTACTTAAAGAGCTTAATATTCCTTATCCTGAATTTGATATAGCAACAACAGCAGATGAAGCTGCAGCAATTGCTGATGTTTTAGACTTCCCTATTTTAGTAAGACCATCTTATGTGTTAGGAGGTCAAGGCATGAAGATTGTTATTAATAAACAAGAACTAGAAGAGCATGTTGTTAGTTTATTAAGACAAATGCCTGGAAATAAATTATTATTAGATCATTATTTAGATGGAGCCATTGAAGCTGAAGCAGATGCTATTTGCGATGGTGAAAATGTGTACATCATCGGAATTATGGAGCATATTGAGCCATGTGGTATTCACTCTGGTGATAGTAATGCGACGTTGCCTCCTTTTAATTTAGGGGAATTTGTAATGCAACAAATTAAAGATCATACAAAGAATATTGCATTAGCTCTAAATACCGTAGGACTAATAAATGTTCAATTTGCCATAAAAGATGATATTGTTTATATTATCGAAGCCAATCCAAGAGCTTCTAGAACCGTTCCTTTTATTTCTAAAGCCTATGGAGAACCTTATGTTAATTATGCCACAAAAGTGATGCTAGGTGAGAAGAAGGTCACAGATTTTGACTTCAAGCCAGAATTAAAAGGGTATGCTATCAAGCAACCCGTTTTCTCTTTTAATAAATTTCATAATGTGAATAAGAAACTTGGTCCAGAAATGAAAAGTACTGGGGAAAGTATTCTCTTTATAGATAGTTTAAAAGACGATGATTTTTACAATTTATACGCAAGAAGAAAGATGTATTTGAGTAAATAGACTCTTTTTAAAAGCAACATATTTAATACCATCAGATAATTTCTGATGGTATTTTTTTTTATACCAAATACAAATATAGAATCCCCGTTAGTATGGCTATCCCAAAGCTAATAAGAGTTCCTATTAGAATATATTCTGTTAGTTTTCGGTGTTTGCTTTCCTTTAAATCTCCAAATCGAAACACAGATTTGGCTGTTATTAAAAATCCAACAGCTTCCCAATGATCTGTAATAATAAATACAAAGACCAATAGGCGTTCAAGCATTCCAATGTATTTACCTGCATCTTCAAGTGACTCATTTCCTGCAGTTAGTTTTTTAATATCCCATTTGCTAAAAATGATCATCATGAGTATCGATACGGGACGAGTTAAAAATAGCACACAGGTTATTAGTAATAAAGAGTTTTCGGTAATAATGGATGAGAAGTCAAATTGATTTTCCGTAAATAAAAAATAGGCCAAGAAAATCATGATAATATGAAGTAGTTGATCTATGAAAAACCAGCGTCTTTTAGTTTTCTTCTTTTGAAATACGATTTTAGAAGCATCTATAAGGAAATGAGAAACACCAATGATTAGAATTATTGGCCAAAGAGATAAATTCCATAATATCAAGAATAATAAGGCAACATGTATAGCTATATGAATGTAAAGTTCAGGAGATTTTAATTTGTTCTTCTCTTTTTGCTTTATTGAATTTTTAGATTGAAAAACAAAATCCCCAATTAAATGGGCTAAAAAAAGTTTTATCAAAAGAATCATATTACCTGTTTTATTTTTTGTTGATACATTGTATTTAAGTCTAGAATGTCGTCTAAATTAGCTCGTTTCTGTCTTCTGCTAACCGTATTCTGATTAATGCCTAGTATTTTACCCAAATCCTCTTGAAGAGCTTTAGGGTTTTCTAAACTTAACTTAACCATCTCAGCTTGGTTTACGGTCCAACGATCCATGATCCAAATCGCTAATTTAAAATAGAGATTCAGTTCTTCATCTAAAAGTTTATTAGAAGTAGTTATTTTAAGATTCTGCTTGCTTTTTTTAAGGGTTTCTAAAGTCTCACCAGAGTTTTGAAAAGCTTCCCCTTGAGATTCTGTCACGTTTTCACCTTGGTATGTTTTAGAACCAATTCCTATTGAAAGTCTTACATCCAAACCTTTAATAGTTTTTATACACGCTTTAAGATACAGGGCGGCTTCAAAACTTTTCTGAACATTTTTAATTTCTATTTGAAAACCATCACCTCTATATATTTCCCATAAAGAGTTGTCTTCTTCTAAGGTTGAAAGTGCGTCCTTTAAAGTCTCCAACCACAATTTGGGATTGTTTATAGTTCTAGATTTTATAATATCTCCTGTTATTACGCTAGTCATAATTTATTACTGTTGGAATATATGGTTCTATAAAGTGATATTTATAAATATCCTTTAATTACGTGATAATACAAATTATCCTTTAATTGCGTGATAATATAAATTATCCTTTTAATACGTGATATTAAAGATAGTATGTTTTGAGACATTATCAAATAAATTTTGAAGGAAATAAATTATTTTATCTGATAATCAGTTTTATAAGTAAATTAGAATTCTACTTTAACCTTGAAAGCTTCTAAGGTATGCAGGTAATTTTCAGCAGAAAAGTCTTTATCATTAAATTCTTTATGTCTGGTTCTTTTTGTTTTAATAAGCTCGATGGCTTTTAAAAAGCGTCTAACCTCAATTTGACTCCTCAAAATTAAACCAGGAACAACAACAGACTCATTGACGTCGTTTTTTGCAACCATTGTAAAATAGGAGGAATTACAATGTTTTATAGTTCCAGTTATAATATTTTCGGAAATAACACGAATCCCAACAACCATAGAGGTGTTTCCTACAAAATTTACTGATGCTTTCATGGTTATTAGTTCTCCAATTTCAATAGGATTTAAAAAGTCGACCGTATCAACAGAGGCAGTAACGCAATAGGCTTCTGAGTGTTTTGAGGCACAAGCAAAAGCAATTTGATCCATTAAATTGAGAATGTAACCCCCATGAATTTTTCCATTAAAATTGGAATGCGAAGGTTTCATTAATTCGGAAATTGAAATACGGGAATCTGAGGATGGTTTGAAAGATGTTTTCATTTAAAAGCGTCTGTTATTGCGTTGGGTGTCTTCTTCAACTTTAGTAATAAAAAACTTAGTATCTCCTAGCCAAAAGATGCTTTTATAACGTTCAAAATAATGAAGTTTTACATATTTTCCTTGAAAATCGTTTAAATTTTGAATGACCTCTTTTTCCTTATCTTGAACTGAGAACTCAAATAATTGTCCTTCAGAAACTCCTTGACTAATTTCGCCTTCCCAAGTTTTTATTAAAACACCTTTACTACTAAATTTAACCAATTCGCCCGCACGAATCCCTTCGCTATACGTGGCAAAATAGATAAAAGCAGAATAGCAAGCTAAAACCAGTATAAGGACAATTGAGAATTTTATTAGAAATTTTTTCATGAGATTTAGTGTTTAATCGTCTGTGTTTTCAGCGCGTTTTAATAGTTTTTCGTTTTGTTGTTTACTGGCTTTGGCACCTAAGGTCTTTAACGTTTCAACACGCTTAATTAGATTTCCTTTTCCAGTAAGTTTAATCATGGCGTTTTCGTAAGATTTCTGAACCGTTCCTATTTGGTTTCCAACCTTGATAAGTTCTTCGGTTAAATTTACAAAAGAATCGTATAATCTTCCAGCCTGGGTTGCAATTTCAATAGCATTGGCTTTTTGTTTTTCATTTTGCCACATGCTATCAATTGTTTTTAATACGGCAAGCAAAGTGGTTGGTGTAACAATAATAATATTTTTTTCGAAAGCATCGGAATATAATGCAGGATATTCTATAGAAGCAATTGCAAAAGCCGATTCTATTGGGATAAATAGTAAAACAAAATCAGGACTATCCATCTCGTAAATTTGATGGTAGTTTTTCTCCCCCAATTCACTGACACGTTTTCTTACAGAGAGAATGTGGTTTTTTAAATGGGTTCCTTTTTCTAAGTCTTCTACTTCGTTTATATAACGTTCATAAGCAACCAAAGACACTTTAGAATCTACAATCAATTTTTTATCTCCTGGTAAGGAAATTATAACATCTGGCATGACACGCTTTCCAGTTTCTGTAGTAAAACTTTGTTGCACAAAATATTCGCTGTCTTTTGTTAATCCACTGCGTTCTAAAACACGCTCTAAAACCAATTCCCCCCAATTTCCTTGCATTTTAGAATCGCCTTTCAAAGCTTTGGTTAAATTATTGGTTTCTTTACTCATCTGTTCGTTGAGCTCTTTTAAACCTAGAATTTGTCTACGTAAATCGGCACTTCTGGTAATATCTTCCTTATTGGTTTCTTCAACACGTTTTTCAAAATGCTTTATTTTTTCTTCAAGTGGTTTTAAAATAGCATCTAAATTGTCTTTGTTTTGAGTGGTGAATTTCTTCGACTTTTCTTCTAAAATTCTATTGGCTAGATTTTCAAATTCCTTAGAAAATTTTTCTTGTAGCTTTTCTACTTCGGCTTTTTGTTCTTGTAATTTCTCTTGAAGATTATCGAATTCCGTATTGCGTCTGGTTAGCTGAGAATTTAGGAAATATCTATCATTGCGAATATCGTTTCGCTCATCTTCCACTTTAGAAATATTATTTTTTAAATCAAGAATAGAATTATTTAATTGATTCTGACGTTCTTCAAGTGTGCTCCTTTCACTTTTACTCTTTAGCTTGTTAAAAGCCATGCCAATATAGGTACCAAGGCCACCAGAAACAAGAATGGCTAGAATAAGAATAAGGTTGTTGGTCATGTAAGGAAATTGAATTTCATCAAAGATAAAAAAAATTGGATGTAAGTCAGATTACTAAATACAGAAGATTTGTAAATGAGATTAAAAACTTAGATTTATAGAATTGAGACAGCTAATGAAAGACTGAATACTATTTCTTCACCCTAAAACTGCCTGTTTTTTCATCGAAAACAATTAAATCTTTTGGGAAGAGGGTTTCGAAAGTTCCTTTTGAAATAAGGTTGCAAGGAGAATCTGTAACCACATTATCTTTAGTCATAACTATCATTTTATCGCATAGTTGAATGGCTAAATCTATTTCATGTGAAGAAAATAAAATGGTTTTCCCTGTATCTTTTACCAATTTCTGAAGCAATTTTAAAATATAGGCTTTATGATACATGTCTAAATGGGTGGTAGGTTCGTCCAGAATAATTAAATCGGTATCTTGAGCTAAAGCACGTGCAATTAATGTTTTTTGAAGTTGTCCATCGCTTAATTCGAAACACCTTTTATGTTTTAATGCTTCAATATTTGTAAGCTCTAAGGCTTGATTTACTATATGGATATCTTCAGAAGATAAATTCCCAACCCAATTGGTATAAGGATGCCTTCCCAAAGCCACCAACTCAAAAACGGTTAGGTTTTTTGAGGCAATAGGTTCCGTGAGAACAAGGCTCATGGTTTTTGCTAAATCTTCAGGTGTATGTTCAGAAAGTAGCTTGTTATTAATAAAAATCTCACCACTTAAACTATTTTGAACATTTGTAAGGGTTCGTAATAAAGTTGATTTTCCAATACCATTCCCACCAACCAAACCAATAAGCTCTCCTTTTTCAAGGTGAATATTGATGTTGGAAGCAATAACAGATTCTTTCTTTTTAGATTTATAACCTATAGAAAGGTGTTCTGTTTGTAAAATGATATGTTGGTTTTGTTCAGTCATTAAAAAATCATTTTCCGTTTCCTTACCAACAACCAAATAACCACTGGAGCACCAATTAGAGAGGTAATAGCATTAATTGGTAATGTGTAATCGCTTGTTGGTAGTTGTGCAATACTATCACAAATTAGCATCACAATAGCGCCAAATAAGAAAACTGCTGGTAATAATATTTTATGATTAGAAGTATTAAAAATCTGTCTAGTTAAATGCGGAATGGCTAAACCAATAAATGCGATTGGGCCAGCAAAAGCAGTAATCGTTCCAGCTAAAAAACTTGTTGCAATGATTATTAATAAACGACTTTGTTTAATGTTTAATCCCAAACTTTTAGCGTAGTTTTCTCCAAGTAGTAAGGTGTTTAAGCCTTTAATAGAAATGATGCTTAGAATAATTCCGATGCAATAAATAATAAAGAAAACACCAAGTTCACTCCAAGATAAGTTTCCTAAACTTCCAAATCCCCAAAAAATGTATTGTTGTAATTGTTCTGCAGAACTAAAGTAGGAGAGAACACTAACAACAGCAGATGTTATGCTCCCAAACATCAATCCAATAATTAAAATAGCCATCGTGTCTCTTACTCTAGAAGACACTATTAATACAGCCAATAAAACTAGAAAACTTCCTAAACTTGCGGCTATTACAATACTCCATTTGGAGATTAATAGGGTTGCGAAAATTCCTCCAAAAATTCCTGAACCTAAAATAACCAAGGCAACACCTAAACTTGCTCCAGAAGTAATACCAAGAACAAACGGTCCAGCTAAGGGATTTCTAAAAAGCGTTTGCATTAATAGTCCGGAGATTCCTAATCCAGAACCTACCAAAATGGCAGTAAAAGCTTTTGGTAATCTATAGTTTTGAATAATATAGTTATCTGTGGTACCAATTAAACTTTCAAAAATTGTTTTAAAAGGAATAGAAACGGAACCCAAACTAATATTTGCAAAAAAGCAGATAATTAATACAAGTATCAAAACTAAAAAAGGAATTTTATATGTGCTGGTTTTTTGCAATTAGTCTAATTGTTTAAAGAAAAATGGTTGGTAGCCTGGTAATAATTCTGGATGACAGATTTTAATAATGTCTTTTAGTACCAAGTCGGGTCTGGCTATTCCTAATTCATAATATAAAACACCTCCAGTTGCTCCAGTTGTATTTGCTGAATTGTAAATGGTTTTATTTTGAAAGGCATCAAAATTAGTGTAATGTTCGTTGGCTTTTTCTAAAGCTTCGTAAGATGTGTAATAAGATGGATTGATCCAAATATCGGCGTTTTTAGCTTTATCATAAACAACCTCAAAATTTAGGGATAAACTTCCACTTCCTTCAGTTTCCTTCCATAAATAATTTACGTTGGCATCTTTTAAAATTTGTGCTTCTGTACTAGTACCATTAGGTAAATACCAAATATCTTTATACATGGCGCCACTTAGAATGGTTGGATAGTTTTTAGCATTTGAAGCCAGGGATTTAGCTTCTAAATAATTTTTTTCAATCGATTTAAAAACGGAATCAGCTTCTTTTTGTTTGTTATAAAGAACACCAAAAAACTTGATCCACTCTGCTTTTGCTAAAGGAGAATGTTCTACCCAGTCCCCATTAAAAACCACTGGAATACCTGATTTTTTAATGGTTTCGAAGGATTTATTATTTCCGTCAATTCCAAAGCCAATAACAACGTCTGGTTGTATTTCAAGTAGAACTTCGGTGTTAATACCTTCGTTTTTACCTAATTCTCTAATAGTGCCATTATCAATTCTTACTCTTGTTTTTTCAGATGAAATATAATCTGTTCCGGGGAATCCAACTAAGGTTTCTTCAACGCCTAAAAGTTCCAATGCTGGAATGTGTGTGGTTGATGTTACAACCATTTTTTCAATAGGAATGGTGATAATTCCATCAAAATCAGCTTTGTTTAAAGTGATTTTAGGAGCCATGTTTTTATCAATTAAAGCATACTTATAGGTCTTCTCAGCTTTTGGCCAAGGACTATTAATAGTTAAAGTTGTGAAATTTTCATGGTGTGTTATTTCAAATCCTTCTGCATAGGATAAAGTTACCGGGGTCGAATCTAATTCAATAACAGGAATAGAATCTTTGTTCTTGCAATTATATAAAAGGAGACAAAGACTAATTAAAAGATATCTAGAAATCATAATTTATGTAACATTTGTAACTGTATATTGAAACTAAGGTTTCTAATTTTGCAAAAAATAAAACCATGAGAGACGGTTCAAATTTAACAATATATATAGTAGGTGGAATCATAATATTCCATTTTTTAATTGGGTTTATTTATCTCATCTATAAGCTTACTAAGAAAAAGTAACTTTTAATTAGATATACATTTTAATTAAATTACTTTTGCAGAGAATTTTGGTTCCTATCAAATTTATTTGAGGGATTAAAAGGGAATCTGGTGCGATTTTTATAATCCATTCCAGTACTGTTCCCGCAACTGTAAGCTACAACGCTTCATGTTAAACTTCAAGTCACTGTCCAATTTTGGGTGGGAAGACCAACATGAAGACGCAAGTCAGGAGACCTGCCATTTTCATCAACTTAATTTAAAAGTTTTCGGGAAAAGAACTTTAAGGATATGAAACAGGTTTTAATTTTTTTTCTTTTTTGTCAGGTAAGTGTTTGGTCTCAAGCACCATTAGATTCTATACAGAATCTGGACGAAGTTGTTTTAAAATCCGATAGGTATTTAGAAACATTTTCAGATACACAACTAACTCAAGTTTTTAATGATAGTGTCTTAGTTAGAAGCGCTTCATCTTTAACACAATTGCTTAATAATAATGCCTCCATTTATTTTAAAGAGAATGGTTTTGGTATGGTTTCTTCACCTTCTTTTAGAGGAACTACAGCACAACAAACAGCAGTTATTTGGAATGGGATTAATATCAATTCTCAATTTAATGGGCAGACGGATTTTAATACGATTAACATCCGGAATTTCGATAACATAACCGTTAGAAGTGGAGGAGGAAGTGTGCTTTACGGAAGTGGCGCCATTGGTGGGACTATTCATTTAAATAACGATTTAATATTTAATGCTGGATTAGAAAATAGTCTTTACGTTGGATATGGAAGTTTTAATACTTGGGATGTTGGATATAACGGAAGTATGTCTTCCGAAAATTTTTCTGTTGAAGTTGGTTTAAGCCGAACGAGTTCTTCTAATAATTATCCTTATGTAGATAGCGAAAAAACCAATTTGAACGGGGAATTTAGGAATGCTACATTTTCAGCAAACATTGGTTATAAAATAAATGATAAGAATGTTCTTAAGCTCTACAGTTATGTGTTCGATTCTGAACGTCATTTTTCTTTAATATTCCCTTCGGAAACACCTACAAAATATCAAGATTTTAATACGAGAGCGCTTTTAGAATGGCAAGGTTTTTACGGAAAGTTTATTTCCACATTAAGAGTCGCAAATATTACTGAAAAGTATAAGTATTTTTCAAATATAGATAAGAACACCTTTAGTTTTGGGGAAGCAACATCATATATTGGAAAGTATCAGTTAGATTATCAAATTTTTAAGAAAGCCAATGTACAAGGTGTTTTAGATATTAATTATACAAATGGAGAAGGTTCGGATATTGCCGAAAATAATCGTACTATTTCTGGTTTTAGCTTATTGTATAAGCAGACTTTCAAAAAGTTTTTATTTGAAGGAAGCTTAAGAAAAGAAATTACAACTAATTACGAAAGTCCGTTGTTGTATAGTCTAGGACTACAATATAGAATAACGCCTTTTTACACCGTAAATATTAATGGATCTAAGAATTTTAGAATTCCTACTTACAACGATTTGTTTTGGTTTGGAAGTGGGAATCTCGATTTAAACCCTGAAACTGCAAATCAATACGAATTAGGGAATGAATTAGAATTCAATAAATTCTCTTTTTCAGTTGTTGGTTTTTATAACGATATCGAGAATATGATACGTTGGCTTCCATCAGGAAGTGTCTGGAAACCTGTAAATACGGATCATGTAATAAGTTATGGAGTAGAAGCTGAATTGCAGGTCGAGCAACAATTTCAATCTCATATCCTAACATTGTCAGGAACCTACGCTTATACGGTTTCAGAGAATCAAGAAACCAAAAAACAACTTATTTATGTGCCATACAATAAGGCTACAGCCATCTTGAATTATCAGTACAAACGGTTGTCTGCTTATTACCAAACGATCTATGTTGGAGAGGTGTTTACTTTGTCAGATAACAATCCGAAGTATGTATTAGATCCTTATTTATTATCTAATGTTGGTGTAGAATATGCTTTAGGGAAAAACTTTCAATATACTTTTGGAGCTCAAGTCAATAATATTTTTAACGAAAACTATCAGAGTGTAGCAGACCGCTATATGCCTGGTGTTAATTATAATTTTTATATAAACCTTAATTTTTAAAAAAATGAAAAACGTATTTAAACTTTTAACTTTAATCTTTTTATGTGGATTTTTAGCCACTTCTTGTAGTGATGATGACGATTTTATCGATTCACCTGAAATTGCTCCTTTAGGGGATTATGAAAACGGTATTTTAGTAAGTGCAGAAGGAGGTCCAGCTTCCGTATCTTATATTTCTAATGATTTTTCTACAACAGAAAATGATATTTATTTTAATGTAAATAATGAGCAATTAGGAGTTTATTTGCAATCTATAGGTTTTAATGGAGGCCAAGCATATATTGTTTCAGATAACGTAAATATTATCAATATTGTTGATCGTTATACCTTTGTAAAAGAAGGTTCTATAACGGCTGGTTTGCATACACCAAGATATATGGCCTTTTTAAATGGCAAAGGTTATGTAAGCAATTGGGGAGATGGAACTGATACAAGCGACGACTATATTGCCGTGATAAATTTATCGACCAATTCAGTTGAAACAACGATTCCTGTTGGAGAAGGACCAGAACAAATAATTGCTAATGGAAATGAATTGTATGTTTCTCATAAAGGGGGTTATAATTCTAACAATATTATTTCAGTAATAAATGCATCAACAAATGCTGTTTCTACAATTACTGTTAATGATGTTCCAGATGAAATGATTGTGAACAACATGGGAGAATTAATGGTTTTATGTGAAGGAAAACCAGCTTGGACAGGAGATGAAACTACGGCCTCGATAGCTAAAATCGATATGTCAACAAATACAGTAACTGATAATATGACTTTCGCAAGTGGTGTTCACCCTAGTCAAATGAGTTATGATAATGGAAATGTGTATTATCAATCTAATAATGAAGTTTTTGTTATGAATGAAACTGCTACTTCATTACCAATGTCTTCAATTATTAATTTAGGAGTCATTACAACTTATGGAATGGCCGTGAATAATAACATGTTATATATAACAGATGCTAAAGATTATGCATCTTTAAGTGATTTGCTTGTTTACGATTTAACCTCAAATGCTTTAGTCCATACTTTTGAAGTTGGAAAAATTGCTTCAAAAATATATTTTAATTAAAGTCAATTAAATTAAAGATGTTAGACCTGCCAGGTTTTTAAAACCTGGCAGGTCTTTTTATTTCTAATCAACATACATCCTATTTTTTGTTAAAGTAAAATCTTTACTGTCTCCAACTATTTCTTGAGAACTGTAAGGAGGCAAGGAGATTCTGCCATTTTCAAGAATGTGTTGTAGAGCAATAGCTAAAAGAGTTTCTTCAGGATTTCCTAAAACACCTAAATTTCCATAATTTTCTTTTGCTGTAAAATCCGGCTCAAGGCCATCAATATAATCTGTATTACCAACCGAGTTTAAGGTTTTTAAAACCAAGGGTTGCATGGCATAGGTGTGAATAGGATTAACATCGCTACTACTAAAATCGGGGGAATCATACAAAGTGATGGACGCTTGATATTTTCCAGTGGTTGTGGTTCCAATTTGAACCACATTGATATAAGGGTTCAGGCAATTAATTACCAATTCGCTAGCCGAAGCTGTACTTAAAGATGTTAGAATATAAACCTTTCCAAGATTTAAACTGTTTAATGTGCTTCCATCGTCATTATCTGTAAAATTATTGATTAAATCACTTGGGTCTAATTGCGCTTGAATCTCACTATTCCACTGATTTGTATTAAAAACCTGTCCAGTAAATTGTCCTGTAATCATACTAGACAACAAAATAGCTGTATTTACAGAGCCTCCAGAATTATACCTTAAATCTAAAACTAGATTCTGAATGTTCTGAGATTTAAAATAATTAAAGTTGTCATTTAATTGCGTGTCGAAATCTCTTGTAAAGCCATTGTACATTAAATAACCCACATTTTGGTTTGCTACTTGAAGTACTTCTGAAATAAAAATAGGATTCTCTGTATAAGGCGCTTTCGATAAGTTTACACTTTGATTTATTGGATCAATGGAATCATCATCTGTTTCAGGAGTTCCATTATCGTTATAAGTAGCTAGGTTGATGGTATAATTATTCGGACTTAATAAATTTATGTAATTACTTACATTTATAGAAACACCATCAATGGCATGAAAGATCATTCCTCTTTGCAAGCCTTTACTTTCAGCATCCGTATTGGGTAACACATAACGTATATAACCAAATACTTCAGAGCTTGTACTGGAAAACCTAACCAAGCCAAATTCCATCCCATTATTATAAGTAGTTCCATTAAGTTGCTGTTGTAGTTCAATATAATTATCGGTAATCCAGCTAAATCTATCAATAGTTTGTCTTTGGTATAAGAGGCTTTCAAAACATGCTTCAGGGGAAGAAAAACTATTTATGAAAGTGTCATATTCAGAATCATTAAACCTATTGTTGGCTAAATTGGGAACGTCGTCTTTATATACATAATAAGCATTTAAGCCCTTCCAAACAAAGTCGTTTAAATCTGTAGTAGAAACGGGATTGTCGTCCAGATCTTCAAAACATCCAACGGTTAAAAAAGAAATTGAGAATAGTAAAATAAATAATTTTTTAGGTTTCATATTGATATAGCGACTTTTCTTTCATGGAAATAGGAATAAAAGTACTTACTTTATCTTAGACTAAAAATTTTTTGTAACAAAACAAGAAGTACATCGTCGTAATAATAAGCAGGCATAAACCAACTTGTTACAAACCAAACAAAACTATGACACAGGCAGAATTTTTAAATATTGTCATGCCGTTTAAAGATAAGGTCTTTCGTTTAGCGAAACGCTTATTGGTTTCGAGAGAAGAAGCTGAAGATGCTACTCAAGAGATTTTGTTGAAATTGTGGAATAATAAGACAAAAATTGGAGAGTATAAAAATGTGGAAGCATTTTCTATGACAATGACTAAGAATTTTTGTTTGGATAAATTAAAATCCAAACATGCACAGAATTTAAAAATTGTACATAGTAATTATCAAGACCATAATACGTCTTTACAAAAGCAGATAGAATTAAATGATAGTGTTAATTGGGTAGCAAAAATTATAGAGAATTTGCCAGAACAACAAAAAATGGTGATTCAATTAAGAGATATAGAACAATACGATTTGGATGAAATAGCGAAAATGTTAGATATGAATAATACAGCAGTTAGAGTGGCTTTATCCAGAGCAAGAAAATCAATAAGAGAACAATTAACCAATACGCATAGTTATGGTACTAAATAATATAGAAAAGTTACTTGAAAAGTACGAAAACGGTGAAACAAGCCTAAAAGAAGAGCAAGAGTTAAAAAACTATTTTTCTCAGGAAACTATTGCACCACATTTAGAAATGTATAAGCCCATGTTTGCTTATTTTTCAATTAGTAAAAAAGAAACGTTTACCAAAGGCGTTCCATTAAAAACTAGAAAAATCTTCGATTATAAATGGATTTCGGTAGCAGCAGTAGCGGTTCTTATGTTAGGTTTCTATTTTGGTAAGCCTATGTTTCAACAAGAAGATGATTTAGGAACTTATGATGATCCCATGATGGCTTATAACGAAGTAGTTAAATCTTTAGAATTAATTTCTAATAGTTTAAATAAAGGAACTGGAAAAATTAGTTACCTCGATCAGTTGGATTCTGGTATTTCTAAGATTAGTTACTTAAGCGAAATGGAAACTAAGAGTAAAATAATTTTTAAATAATAAAAAAGAATAAAATGAAAACAATAAATAAATTAAAAACAAATACAATGAAAAATAAAGCAATCCTTTTTTTAATGGCAATTATGTTATTACCATTAACCTCCATGGCACAGGATATTTTTGCTAAATACAGCGATAATCCAGAAGTAACTTATGTGTCTATTAAACCTAAAATGTTTCAAATGTTAGCTAAAATGGATATCAATTCGGATGATCCAGAAGCACAAGAGTATCTTGATATGGTAAACAGTATTACCAGTTTTAAAGTTATTACAACAGGTAATAAAGCTATTTCTGGAGATGTTACCAAATGGGTTCAATCTCATAAAAATGCCCTTGAAGAATTGATGGTAGTAAAAGATAATGGTGTTAACATGACATTTTATGTGAAACAAGGTAAAGATGAAGACCACGTAAGTGAATTCTTAATGTTTGTTGACGGTTTAAGTGCTGTTACTAAAGATATGGATGTAAACATGAATGGCGAAAAACGCGAGTTCGAAACAGTTGTTGTGTCTTTAACAGGTGATATCGATTTAAACCAGATTTCAAAGCTTACTCAAAAAATGAACATCCAAGGTGCTGAGCATTTAGAGAAAAAAAATAAAAAATAAGCCCCATGAATCAATCAATCAAAAAATATATCTTCGGTTTACTAACATGTGTTATGCTAGTAAGCTGTAATAATGGCGAATCTTTACAAACGTATTTTGTAGACAATCAGGAAAAAACAGATTTTATTTCTGTAGATATTCCAACGACAATTGTAAATCTTGATGAAGCTAGTTTATCAGAAGATCAAATGGAAGCCTATAATTCGGTAAAAAAATTAAACTTTTTAGGTTTTAAGCTTACAGAAACTAATCAAGAGACTTATGCTCAAGAACTTTCTAAAGTAAATGCCATTTTAAATAACGAGAAGTACATTGAACTTATGGAAGTTAATGATCCTGCAGCAAAAATAATTGTTAAATATATTGGTGACGATGATATAGCCGACGAGTTTATCGTGTTTACTAGCTCTAAAAATATGGGTTTTGGTATTGTTAGAATTTTAGGAAACGATATGCGTCCAGAAAAAATGGCAACCCTTGTAAGTGCAATTCAAAATGCAGATATAGATAGTTCTCAATTTGAAAGTATTACTGGTTTTTTTAAATAAAAGAGATTCGTAGATTAAAGTAAAATGGCTCCTAAATAACTTAGGAGCCTTTTTGTTTTATAACATGTCGTCTTGTTCGAGTGTTATTTCTATGAATCTGGTTTATTAGAGGCATCAACTTCATCTTTATCAAAGAAATGCTTGTTTCTAAATAAATTGAATACAACCAATAAAAACAATATAATGAGTACTGCTACAATTACAAAATTATCTAAAATCCCTATAATTCCAGATATAGAAAACCCTAAAGCTACGATGACACAAAGAATTAAGGATTGTTTGTCTGTAAAGATCATATTCCAGTATAATTACTTGGAGTTATTGCTTTAAGCTCTTTTTTAATAAGTTCTGAAACTTCTAAAGTGTCTATAAAATTAGAAATAGACGCTTGGTTGATTTTCTCATTGGTTCTAGTCAAACCTTTTAAGGCTTCATATGGATTAGGATAGGCTTCACGACGTAAAATAGTTTGAATAGCTTCTGCCACTACAGCCCAATTATTTTCTAAATCTTCAGCAAATTTACTTTCGTTTAAAAGTAATTTATTCAAACCTTTTAAAATAGATTTAAATCCAATAAGCGTATGTCCAAAAGGAACTCCAACATTACGTAAAACAGTACTGTCTGTTAAATCTCTTTGCAATCTTGAAATTGGGAGTTTAGCCGACAAATGTTCAAATATAGCATTTGCAATGCCTAAGTTTCCTTCGCTATTTTCAAAGTCAATTGGGTTTACTTTATGTGGCATCGCAGAACTACCTACTTCCCCAGCTTTAATTTTTTGTTTAAAATACTCCATGGACACATAGGTCCAGACATCTCTATTTAAATCTATTAAAATAGTATTGATACGTTTTAAACAATCAAATAAAGCGGCCATATGGTCGTAATGCTCAATTTGAGTTGTAGGAAACGAATGTTGTAAACCAAGCTTTCCTTGAACAAAATTCTTTCCAAAAGCTCTCCAATCTATATTTGGATAAGCTACTTTATGTGCATTGAAATTTCCAGTTGCTCCACCAAATTTGGAAGCACTTGGAATGTCGTTTAGTAAATTGAATTGTTCTTCTAGACGAACTACAAACACCTCGATTTCTTTTCCTAATCGCGTAGGAGAGGCTGGTTGTCCATGAGTTCTGGCTAACATTGGAATATTTTCCCAGTCTTTAGACAAGTCTTTTAATTTATTGTGAAGAATATAAAATTCAGGCACATAAACATCATTCATAGCTTCCTTAATACTTAAAGGAATAGCTGTATTATTGATATCTTGAGATGTTAAACCGAAATGAATAAATTCTTTATATTCTGAAATACCTAAAGCTTCAAACTTATCTTTTATAAAATACTCAACAGCTTTTACATCATGATTGGTTACTTTCTCAATCTCTTTAATAGCCGATGCATCTATCGTTGTAAAATTCTTATAAATAGCGCGTAACTCTTCAAATAAATTAGAATTAAAGCTTTCAAGTTGAGGTAGAGGTTGCTCGCAAAGTGCAATAAAATATTCTATTTCTACTTGAACGCGATATTTTATTAGAGCTTCTTCTGAAAAATAAGGCGCTAATTCGTTTACTTTATTTCTGTAACGACCATCGATTGGAGAAATAGCATTAAGAGATGTTAAAGACATGTTTTGTGTGGTTTTTTAAAGATGCAAAGATAATGAAATGATTTGCGATAGACGATTTATGATTTATGAATTTTGAAGTAATTCTATTGCTTCTTAATATTCTTGAGAATCTGCTTGGCTCTTGCTTTAAATCCGGAACTTTGCATTTGGAAATCACGATCTATAATGGTTACTAATTCCCGATGGATCCAGTCAAATTCCTTTCCAAATAGGTAAAGTGTATTCATGGAATAGGCTTTTGGTGCTATTTTTTCATCGTTAATCATATAGTCAAAACATGTTTCAATAATGCGTTCCTTATGAATGGTTTTCAACTTTACTTGCATATTGTTTTCTTGTTTTGAAAAATAAGCTTTAGCCACATATTCACATATTTTAGCAACTGGTCTCACAGCGGGATCTAAATGAACTTTGTTGATATTCTCCGTAAAAACATCTAAGTAAGGAAGGAGGAGGTCTAAATTCTCATTAAAAACAAACTCTAAAACCCAAGCGGCTCGACATGAGATTTTATCGTCAACCATAAAGAGAATCTCAATTAAATCTGGCAGAAATTCTGGATTGTTAATTATAAGATTCGCATAATAGGAACGTTTTTCACGGGTGTGGTTGACATAATTTAATTCGTTGTAAAGTTGTTCTTTAGTCACTATAAATTCTTACTTTTATTTTTTAAAATTAATCAAAATGAAAATCATTAAAAAAATATTACTGCTTTTACTTATTGTATTTGTTGTGGCTCAGTTTTTCGGGCCAGATAAAAATCAAGGAGATCTAGTTTCTATTGAACCTTTTCTAGCTGAAACGAATCCTCCAGAAAGCGTAAAAGTTATTTTAAAGGAAAGTTGCTATGATTGTCATTCAAATGTAACGCGATATCCTTGGTACAATAATATTACTCCAGTAAATTACTGGATGGCTGACCATGTTAAAGATGGGAAAAAACATTTTAATTTTTCTAATTGGGAAGGTTTATCTGTAAAGAAAAAAGATCATAAGTTTGAAGAATTAATTGAAATGGTTGATGAAAGAGAAATGCCTCTGCCTTCATATACTTGGACACATACAGAAGCTAAACTATCAGATGCACAAATAGATGAAATAGTTGAATGGGCACAACAAGTACGTTTTAAGTATAGTTTATTACCTAAACCTGAATAAAAGCCCCATTGTCTTTCAGACATTTCCCCAAAGGGGAAAACAAAAATCAAAAAAAGTTAATGCATAAATATATTTATATAATTCTTCATAATATTTGATAGATTCTAACAACATAAATTCTCTCCCTTTGGGAGAGATGTCCAACGGACAGAGAGGGCTCTTAATTATTGGTTTTGTTTGGCCAGAGCCCAAAAGTTCGGCTGCAGGAAGCAGGATGTTACAATTAATTGAGATGTTTCAATCCGATAATTATCATGTTACCTTTGCAAGTCCGTGTGCAAAAAGTGATAATGCCTTCAATCTTGAATCTATTGGTGTTAAACAGATTCACATAGTCCTTAATAATTCCAGTTTTGATGAATTTGTTAAAGAACTAAACCCCAATGTGGTTCTGTTCGATAGATTTATGATGGAAGAACAGTTTGGATGGCGCGTTGCAGAAAATTGCCCGAATGCCTTGCGATTAATCGATACTGAAGATTTGCATGGTTTAAGGAAAGGAAGATATCAAGCTTTTAAGGATAATATGCCATTCGATAAAGGGTATTTACTTAATGATACTTTTAAACGTGAATTAGCAAGTATTTACAGAAGTGATTTAAGTATTATTATTTCAGAATACGAGATGCAGTTATTAACGTCTGATTTAAAAGTGAATTCTTCCCTGCTTGCCTATGTGCCTTTTATGCAGGATAAATTGACGGAATTGACAATTGAAACTCTTCCTGAATTTGAGGAAAGACAGCATTTTATAACAATCGGAAATTTTTTACATGCACCGAATTATCAATCGGTTTTATATTTAAAAGAAACCATTTGGCCTAAAATTAGAAAACAACTTCCAAAGGCTGAATTACATATTTATGGCGCTTATGCATCTCAAAAAGTAACACAATTACATAATGAAAAAGACGGATTTCTTATAAAAGGATTTGCAGAGCAGGTTAAAGATGTTATGCAAAAAGCAAGAGTTTGTTTAGCGCCTTTACAATTTGGAGCTGGATTAAAGGGTAAATTAATTGATGCTATGGAAAGTGGTACACCCTGCATTATGTCCAATATAGCAGGAGAAGGCATGTTTGGCGATTTTGATGCTAATGGGTTTATAATTGATGATCCAGAAGAATTTGCCAATCAAGCTGTTAGTTTATATACTAATGACCTAATTTGGAAAGAAAAGCAGGAAAATGGATTCAAAACCTTTAATGGCAGATTCAATAAGGAAACCATACAATTAGAAGTGATTACTCATATAAATGCCACTATTACAAACTTGAAACATCATAGACAGCAAAATGTTATTGGTCAAATGCTAATGCATCAAACATTGCAGAGTACCAAATACATGAGCAAATGGATAGAAGAGAAGAATAAGTAATTAACTTCTCCATTTAATATTACAACCAATACTAGGTTTTTGAGTTCGTGTATTTTCCTTTTTATCAATTAAACAAAGTATGGCATGTCGTAAATCTGTTCCAGTTGAAGGAATTTTATTTCCTGGCCTTGAATCGTCTAATTGTCCTCGGTAAACTAATTTTAAGTCCTGGTCGAACACATAGAAATCTGGTGTGCAAGCAGCATCATAAGCTTTTGCTATTTTCTGAGATTTATCGTACAAATACGGAAAAATAAATCCTTCATCGATAGCATTTTGCTTCATCTTTTCTGGTGAATCTTCAGGATAATTCTCGACATCGTTACTCGAGATAGCAATAAAATTAACACCTCCACTTTTATAGTTTTTTGCTATATCGCTTATTTCCTTAGATACATGCTTTACAAAAGGACAATGATTGGATAAAAACATGATGACTGTTGCGTTTATTCCTTTTAATTCGTTTAAAGAATATTGGTTTTCTGAAACTGTATCAATTAAATTAAAATCTGGAGCTTGAGTCCCTAAAGGAATCATATTTGAAGGTGTATTGGCCATTATTATATTTTTTATTTAAAAAATTAAATTACAATTTTATAATCAGTATTCCAAATAGATTAGATTAAGTTGGATATACTTATATTGCGATATTATTAGTCAAAATAACTATTTTTGGTAATAAGAAAAACCAACTATTCATTAAAAATGAGTGATATAATTCAGTTTGAAGATTTTGTAAAAATAGATTTACGGGTAGGAACCATTTTAGAAGTATTAGATTTTCCTAAAGCCAGAAATCCTGCCTATCAATTAATAATCGATTTTGGAGATTTGGGTATAAAAAAGACATCAGCGCAAATAACAACACTTTATAAAAAAGAAGATTTGTTGAACAAACAAATTGTTGCCGTTGTAAATTTTCCTAGAAAGCAGATAGCTTCTTTTATGAGTGAATGTTTGGTTTTAGGAGCTGTAAATGGAAAAGATGTCATTCTTTTAAATCCTGAAAATAAAGTTTTAAATGGCTCAACTGTCTCATAATTTATGCAGGAACTTGACAAAGTAATAATTAATTTCGATAGCCAAAGTCTCTGGGTTTTAAACATAGCACTTGCCTTTATTATGTTTGGAGTTGCTCTTGGAATGGAACAAGCAGATTTTAAGCGTGTTTTTAAGCAACCCAAGATCGTTTTAATTGGAATTTTATTACAATTTGTTCTATTACCTTTTATGACTTTTCTAATTATTTTGATTTTAAAGCCACAACCGAGTATCGCGCTTGGAATGATGATGATTGCAGCCTGTCCTGGAGGTAATATTTCTAATTTTATGACACATCTGGCAAAGGGTAACACGGCACTTTCCGTTAGTCTAACAGCTTTTGGAACTTTTTTAGCTATGTTCATGACACCTTTCAATTTTCAGTTCTATGGATATTTATACGAGCCAACATCTAATTTATTAAAAGAGGTTCAACTAAATCCGTTGGAACTATTGAAGATTGTGGTGTTCATTTTAGGAATTCCCTTACTTCTTGGTATGTTAGTTCGTGCAAAAAACGAAAAACTAGCCATATTGGTATCAAAACGTCTAAAGCCACTATCTATTATTGTTTTTGTTGCGATTGTTATTATTGCATTTTCTAATAATATGGATGTGTTCAAAGTCTATGTACATCATGTAATAGGTATTGGGATATTTCATAATTTCTTAGCTATATTACTCGGATTTAGTGTTGCTAAAGCTTTTAAATTATCATTCGAAAATCAGAAAACTTTGGCCATAGAAACTGGAATTCAGAATTCTGGCTTGGGCTTATTATTAATTTTCACCTTTTTTAATGGCTTAGGTGGTATGGCAATGATGGCCGCCTTTTGGGGAATCTGGCACATTATTTCTGGCTTGGTTATTTCATATTATTGGTCTAATAAAAAAAGTAAAACACGCGAAGTCTCTTGAAAAAAATTTGGTTACATACGGTTAGAATTTATTTAACAATAGGATTGTTTTTTTATTATAAAAAATTGGTTGTTGTTAAGGAGAGTAAGATGCCTAAAAACAAGCCTCTTATCTTTTTGTCCAATCACCAGAATGCTTTGATTGATGCCTTATTAATAGCTACAACTTCTGGGAGATTCTCTTATTTTTTAACACGTGCCAGTGTGTTTAATAAACCATTAGTGTCAAAATTGTTGCATAGTGTAAATATGTTGCCTGTATATAGAGTTAGAGATGGTTGGAACACCATTAGTAATAACAATGCCATTTTTAAAAGATGTACGGAGGAGCTTAAGAACAATGAGGTTGTTGCACTTTTTCCTGAAGGGAATCATCATAAGAACCGTTCGGTTAGGTCTTTAAGTAAAGGATTCACAAGAATTATTTTCGAAACCTTAAGTGCCTATCCAGATTTAGATTTAGAGTTAGTTCCTATTGGAATAAACTATAAGGAAATTAGTGCTTTTGGGGATAGCGTGTCTTTGTATTATGGAAAACCTATTCCTGCAAAATCATTAGTTTCCGATTTTTCAAATGAAGAGATTGTTTCATTAAGACAGTCTATTCAGGAAAAAATAAAAGGATTAACTACACATATTGATTTTGATGTTTATCCAGAAACCATAGAAAAACTAAATGCTTTAAATGTTGATTTTTTGAATCCGAAAGAAGTTAATAAATGTATCCAATCAAATTTTGAGCTCTGTGAAAGCAAACCTAAACAAACTAAAAATTTGTTTAAAAAGTTTTTTATTGGATTGTTAATTTTAAACTTGTTTGTACCTTTTATAGTTTGGAAATATTATGTTAAGCCAACAATTAAAGAAGTGGAATTTGTAGCAACTGCTAGATTTGCAATAGCCATAACTTTGGTTCCTTTTTGGATATTAATTTGCTGTTTAATTATAGGGTTTAGCTTTGGATTCGTATTTGGGTTAGCCTATGTTATGTGTGTTTTACTCATAGCTTTATTGAGTGTTAAACTTTAACTTTAAAACATAAAAAAAAGCCACTACTAAGTAATGGCTTTTTTAAAGGTGTATTTCTATTAGATATCGTCGAAATCAATATCAGTAAATTTTTCTGTAGAAGTGTTTTCAATAGAGCTGTCAACTTCATTTTGGTCAGAATCATATTCTTTTTTAAAGTCTTTTTGGTGACGTTCACTTATCACTTCATCTCCTTTCTCATTAATGATATAATCTGTCATTTCATTTAAAATAGCATTAAACTCGGTAAAATCTTCTTTATATAAATAGATTTTATGTTTTTTATAATGAAACGATCCATCATCGTTTGTAAATTTTTTACTTTCAGTTACAGTTAGGTAATAATCTTCTGCCTTTGTCGATCTAACATCAAAGAAATAAGTTCTTCTTCCTGCTCTTAATACTTTAGAAAAAATCTCTTCTTTCTCCATCATGTCATTATTACTCATAATCGTATTGTTGTTTATTATAGTTTTCCAAAAATCTAAAAAAAACAGTTACCAACCAACATTTTCAGTTAAATATTTCAAGCTGATTCTAATTATATGATGAATATTTCTACTCCTAATTTATAACCCTCTGAAATTTAATGATTATTTAGCCGATTCGCTTAATTGTTTTAAATAAAGGTTTTTATAATAACCATCTGTATCTATTAAAGTTTCATGACTTCCAGATTGCATTATTTTTCCATCGTCAAGCACAATAATCTGATCTGCATTTTTTGCTGAAGAAACTCTATGACTTACAATAATGGTGGTTTTATCTTTTGCTACGTTTTGTAAATGTTTCAGAATTTTTTCTTCAGTTTCTGTATCTACAGCAGATAGGGAATCATCCAATAATAATATTTTAGGATCTTTAATAATAGCTCTGGCTATGGAGATACGCTGTTTTTGTCCACCGGAAAGCGTGATGCCTCTTTCTCCTAATACCGTATCATAGGTTTTATTGAAACCCATGATGTTTTTATGAACTTGGGCGTATTTTGCTGCTTGAATAACTTCGTCCTGCGTAGCGTCTTCTTTACCAAACTTAATATTATTGTTTATCGTGTCTGAAAACAAAAAAGCATCTTGAGGTACATACCCAATGCTATCTCTTAAACTTGTTAGATTAATATTTTTAATGGGTATATTATCTATAAGAATGTCTCCTTTGTCAATATCGTATAGCCTGCCTATTAAATCCAAAATAGTAGATTTTCCAGAGCCTGTTTTTCCAATGATCGCTAAAGTTTTTCCATGTTTTAATTTAAATGAAACCCCTTTTAAAGCCTCAATGTTGGTATCGTTATAAGTAAAATGAACGTTTTTAAATTCAATATCTCCATTAATAAGTGAAGGTTCTTGAGCAGTATTCTTTATTTCAGGTATAATTTTTAGAAACTCGTTGATACGTTTTTGAGATGCTTCTGCTTGTTGAACCATGGAAGTAACCCAACCTACAGTAGCGACTGGCCAAGTAAGCATGTTTACATAAATAATAAATTTTGTAATAACCCCTAAACTAATTTCACCATTAATATATTGTAGTCCACCTACATAAATAACAATTAGATTACTGATACCAATAAGTAAAATCATCATAGGGAAGAAAAAGGCATTTATCTTAACAAGGCTTAGTTGTTTTTGTTTGCTTGTTTCTGACAAATCGTTAAAATTCTTTGAAGTAATAGCTTCTAGACCATAGGCTTTAATAATAGAAATACCACTAAAAGACTCTTGGGTTGACGACGATAAATGAGATAAATATTGTTGAACAACCGTACTTCTTTTATGTATTTCTTTACTTAATTTATAAATTATAAAAGAGAGAATTGGCAAAGGGATAATGGTGTAAAGCGTTAATAATGGCGCTTGTTTATACATAAATCCAATAGAGATTACAAATAAAGTAATGGTGTTGATGCTGTACATAAGGGCAGGTCCAACATACATACGTACGCGACCAACATCTTCACTAATCCGATTCATTAAATCTCCTGTTCTATTGTTTTTATAGAACTTTAAAGGTAAAATTTGGTATTGCTTATAGACTTCATTTTTTAAGTCGTATTCAATATATCTAGAGACATTAATGATGGTTTGTCTCATAAAAAAAGTTAAAACCCCAGTAATTAGGGCCGCACCAATGATATAAATAATGTTAATCAACAATTCTTTTTTTACTACTGCAATGTCTGTTACTTGTCCTTCCAGATATTCATTTACAATGTCAATAGAAGAACCTATAAGTTCTGGTGTGAACAATAAAAATATTTTTGAGACTATGGTCATGGATACACCAACAATCAATTGCCATTTATACTTAAAAAAATACTTATTAAGGTGTTGTAATTCTTTCATTTAACTAATTGAAATAGATAAAGTTTTTAACATTTTCGCATTTTTTCATTATTAATTTGTGTATACTTTAATAATGGACTAATTTTGCACGTTGTTTTTAAATATATACAAAAAACAACCGATAACTTAAAATTTAAAATATAATGGTTACAGACGTTATTAACGCAAATGAACTTCACAAAGTTGATCCAGTTTTTGGACAACTTTCATTCGATAATCATGAACAAGTTGTGTTTTGCAACGACAAAGATACAGGATTAAAAGCAATAATTGGAATCCATAATACGGTATTAGGTCCAGCACTTGGTGGAACTAGAATGTGGAATTATAGCAATGAATGGGAAGCTTTAAACGATGTTCTTCGTCTTTCTAGAGGAATGACCTTTAAATCGGCAATCACAGGATTAAATCTTGGTGGAGGAAAAGCTGTTATTATTGGTGATGCTAAAACTCAGAAAACTCCTGAATTAATGAAGAAATTCGGTGAATTTGTTCATTCTTTAAGTGGAAGATATATTACTGCAGAAGATGTAGGAATGCAAACTTCAGATATGGATTTAGTTAGAGAAGTAACTCCTTATGTTACTGGAATTTCTGAGTCTTTAGGAGGTGCTGGAAATCCATCTCCAATTACTGCTTACGGTGTTTTTATGGGAATGAAAGCGGCTGCTAAATTTAAATTTGGTTCAGATGTTTTAGAAGATAAAACCATTTTTGTTCAAGGTATTGGTAATGTTGGTGAAGCATTAGTAGAACATTTAGTTGATGAAGGTGCAAAAGTGACTATCACAGATATTAATCAAGAACGTTTGGAAGCCATCAGAAATAAATATGGTGTAACAATATACGGCGGTAGCGATTTGTATTCAGAGAATATGGATATTTATGCACCTTGCGCACTTGGAGCAACTATAAACGACGATACCATTTATAAATTAAAAGCTAAAGTTATTGCTGGAGCAGCAAACAACCAATTGGCTATTGAAGCAAAACATGGAAAAATTCTTCAAGAAAGAGATATTGTTTATGCACCAGATTTTTTAATTAATGCTGGAGGTATTATTAATGTTTATGCAGAATTAGAAGGTTACGATAAAAAAGAAATTATGCGTAAAACCGAAAATATTTACAATACAACTTTGGAAATATTAACGAATGCGAAAACACATAATATTACTACCAATCATGCCGCATTAAATATTGCTCAAAACAGAATTGACATAAGAAAAAAAGAGAATAAGAGATAATTCTTTAAAATAATATTATTTTTGCCAGGCGAGAGTTGCATAACTTTCGCCTTTTTTAATTTAAACAGGTTGTTATTTCCCGAAAAAGGGATGTAAAAAAAAACATATTAAAGTTCTTTGTACATATGCTTAATAGAAGACACATTAGAATAAAAGTCATGCAAACTATTTACTCCTTTAAAGGTGGAGAAAGTGATAGTTTCGATAAAGAACAAAAGTTCTTATTACACAGTTTAGATAATATTTATAACCTGTATTTATTATTAATTTCTTTACTTATTGAAGTTCAAAAAAGGTCTGAAGATCATTTAGATAAATCCAGCAAAAAACACTTAGCAACTAAAGAGGAAAAAAATCCTAATAAAAAGCTGATTAATAATGAAGTGCTTTTAATGCTAAAAAACAATGTTTTACTTCAAGACGAATTAGAACAAAGGCATATTAACAATTGGGAATTAGATTCTGAATATGTTGATATTATTTTCCGAGAAATTCTTGCAAGCGATTTGTATGAGCAATATATGCAAACCAAAACTACTAGTTTTAGTGAAGACAGGGACTTTGTTGTCGATGTTTTTACTGATATTATCGCACCTAATAATAAGCTTTACGATTATTTAGAAGATAAGAATTTAACATGGATTGACGATTTACCAGTTGTAAATACAGCCATCTTAAAACTTTTGCGCAAAGTGAAGCAGCAATCTCTCTCGATCCACTTTTTACCAAAACTATATAAAGATATAGAAGATAAAGAATATGCGGTAGAATTGTTTAAAAAAACACTATTAAACCAATCGAAAATCACAGAAATCATAAAAGATAAAACTCAAAATTGGGATGCAGATAGAATAGCAACTTTGGATACTGTTTTATTGAAAATGGCCATTTGTGAAATTCAAAAATTTCCATCAATTCCAGTTAAAGTTACCATCAATGAATATTTAGAAATTGCCAAGGAATACTCCACACCTAAGAGTAGTATTTTTATAAACGGTATTTTAGATAAACTTATTAAGGAATATCAAGAAAGCGATACTTTAAATAAAACAGGTAGAGGCTTGATGTAATTAGAAATTATTATTACTTTTACAAATTAAATAAAAAAAACAATTTATTATGAAAAAAGCGATTTTAGGGCTTTCAGCTCTATGTTTAATAGCATTTTCATCTTGTAAGGATGATGCTTCAAAAAAAATTAATGAAGAGAATGTTGTAGTAGCAGCAGAAAGAGATGCAAATTCTTCAAAATTTCCTGTATTAACTTTTGACAAAACAGATCACGATTTTGGTGAAATTGAATCAAAACAAAATGTGGAAACAGTTTTTAATTACACAAACACTGGAGATTCTCCACTGGTTATTACAGATATTAAAAGCTCATGTGGATGTACAGTTCCTCAAGATTGGAGTAAAGAGCCTTTAAACCCAGGTGAAAAAGGTCATTTTACAGTAAAGTTTAATGGAACAGGTGCTAATAAAGTATCTAAAACAGTAACGGTAACTGCAAATACAGAAACAGGTAAAGAAGTAGTAAAAATTTCTGCTTTTGTTAAGCCAGATCCAAATGCACCATTGAAGCCAGTACAAGCTCAAACACCAATAAGTGGAGCTATGGCAACACCAGCTGCAGGGGCTCCTGTTAAATCTAGTACGCAACCAGGACACGAAGGACATAACCACGATTAATTTACCACATGGGAGAAGGAATCACTAGTTTTTTGCCGTTTATATTAATGTTTGTAGTTGTCTATTTCTTTATGATTGCACCACAAATGAAACGTCAAAAGCAAGAAAAAAAATTCGCTTTAGAATTAAAAAGAGGCGATAAAGTAATTACCAAAAGTGGCATGCATGGTAAAATTGTAGAATTAAACGAGACTGATAGCAGTTGTGTTATTGAAACATTAGCTGGTAAAATCAAATTTGATAAATCTGCAATTTCTATGGAAATGAGTAAAAAACTCAATAAAATTGAAAAATAATATTTTCTATTAAATAAAAAAACCATTCATTTGTTGAATGGTTTTTTTTGTTTAAACTTTAAAAATATTAACCCCATTAGGTTCCTTAAAAATAATAATCATGAAAAAAATACTATGTAGTCTGGTTCTTTTATTTGCCATTAATACGGTGAATTCTCAAGTCCTTTTATCCTTGATATTTGGAGATAAATTAAATTCTCCAGACTTAGAGTTTGGTATTGAAGGTGGTGTTAACTGGCCTTCTATTTCTGGATTGGACGCTTCTAATAGATTCTCTACTTTCAATCTTGGGTTTTATTTTGATTTTACAGTAAAAGAAAAGTTCCATATTTATACAGGGGTACTTGTGAAATCGAAATTAGGAGTTAATGAATTAAGTGAATCCGATTTGGAAGCAGCAGGAGTTGATTTAATCACCCCAGATGGAACTTATGTAGACTCTGAAGGAATTTATAGTCAAAAAATTAATTACTTTTTGGTACCCGTTTTCGCTAGATATATGATAACTAAAAATGTTTTTGTTGAAGCAGGTCCTGAATTTGGATTACGATATAAAGCATGGGTAGAATATGATAACGATGGAGACCATATAGATACTACTATAAAACAATATAACAAGAATTCAATTAATCCAATTGAAGCGGGAGTAGGAGCTGGTGCTGGTTATAAAATGGATAAAATTGGGGGAATGAGTTTTGCAGTTAAATATTTTCAAGGTTTTGTAAATGTTTACAAAGGGAATTCAAGTACTAAAAATAATTCCTTATTTTTGGCCGTAACTTTACCAATAGGTGCTAAGAAAAGTTTGAAAGAACGTGAGAGCAAGGAAGCGGTAAAAATACCAACTACGTCTGATTTAAAAAGTTAAAAAAATGAAATTACAACAACTTATTATTATATGCTTAATGGCGAGCTTTTTTGGGCAGACCATCTCGGCTCAAGTGCCAACAAAAGAATTTAGTCCAAGATTTGAAGCTTATAGAGATAGTTTAAAACAGGTGAAATATGACCAGGTTTTTCCTATTTGGGGTCAAAAAGCTTATGCCAAAGGATTCGATATTCCTTATCCTATAGGTGTCATGGGTAATTATGTTTGGATGGAACAAAATATTTCTATTACTAATCTTCAATTAGGTTTGGAAACAAGTGATGTTAATATTGGCTTAACACCTGTCGATTTAATACAGTTTGGTGAAAATGTTAATACCTCATACTCGGTTAATTTTCGACCAGATGTTTGGGTTTTTCCTTTTTTAAATGTTTATGGAATCTTAGGTTATGCACACTCTAAAACAGAGGTGAATTTGGTTTACCCAATTAGTTTGACATCAGTGGTAGAACAAAATGTGTCTACTTATGGAATTGGAATCATGGCGGCAGGAGCAGTAGGACCTATATTTTTCTCTGTGGATGCTAATTTTACTTGGAACAAACCCGAATTGTTAGATGAGGCGGTCCCAGTTAGAGTTGTTGGAATTCGTGCAGGACATAGTTTTGTTTTTAAAAATAAACCAGAAAGAAATATTGCTGTTTGGGGTGGGGGATTCTTTATGGAAACAGGTAGTAATACCGTTGGACAAATTTCTTTAAGTGAAGCTTTACCAGGTGCCGATGGAACTAAAAGAGACGAAGTAGTAGCCAATTATAATAATTGGTATGATAATGAAGCTACAATAGCTGAAAAGGTTGTTGCAGACCGTGTTTTAACTCCAATTATAGATAGACTTGAAGCAGCTGATGGAAATGCGATCATTAAATATGGCATAGATAAACAAGTACAGCAAAAATGGAATGGTGTTATTGGGGCCCAATTTCAGTATAATAAACATTGGATGTTAAGAAGTGAAGCTGGAATTTTAGGTAATAGAAAATCTTTTTTACTATCATTGAATTACCGTTTTTTATTATAGTCTTAATTTAAAAAAAAAATAGATATATCATAAATCCAAATGTTGTAAAACATTTGGATTTTATTTTTTTATAAATAAATTTCTTATTTATTTTCTTTGCAGATTATATATCACTAAATGCTTAAGTTGTTTTAGCAGGTAATTTAAAATCATAAGTTAGTTGCAAACCCATTTAAATATCTATCAACTTTTCCCTTCAAATAATTATTGTTCTTCTTTTCTGAGGGATAAAATCCCTTTACAAGTTTTTTGGTTTCTCCACCTTTTTTTTGACATTATCTGCAACTTCATCTTTCTTTATATGGTTTTTTAGAAAGGTACTTTTCACTGTTTGAGTATTTTATGAAATACTATTTAAATTTAGTCTAAATAAGCTTTGTGGATGTGCTTTTGGGTTTTATATTTGCACTCAATTTAAAACCAATCTAAATAAAATCATGTATCATAAACTTACTTTACTTTTTGTATTGGCAGTTCAAATGTCATTTTCACAATCAAAAATTACCGGACAAATACAGAGTCATAATAGTGAAGAAATATCGTTTTCAAATGTGTTGCTTGTGGGTACCAATATTGGAACAACAGCCAATGAAAATGGGTATTTTGAGTTTTCTAATCTGAGTGCTGGAACCTATATAATTCAAGTCTCAAGCGTGGGTTATATAACGTCAAGTAAAACCGTTCAATTATTGGAGAATGAAGTTGTAAACTTAAATTTTAATATGGAAAGCGATTTATATTTGGATGAAGTGGAGCTTTTTGGAAATCGTTATAAACATCCAGATAAAATAGAAGCGATTACCAGATTGCCACTAGCTCCTTATGAGCAAATTCAAAGTATATCTATTGTTTCAGAAAAATTAATTACCCAACAAGGAAATCTTACCATTTCTGATGCTACTAAAAACGTTCCTGGTGTTTATACCTTTGCGACTTATGGAAACAAAAGAGAAAGTATGTCTTCTCGTGGTTTTAGAGGAATTCCTATTTTGAAGAATGGGGTTCGTATTCATTCAGATTTTAGAGGAGTAGGAGTTTTAACAGATATGCAAGGTGTAGATAATATCCAAGTGTTAAAAGGCTCTGCTGCCATAACTCAGGGTGTTGCTACCGATTTAGGGAGTCCTGGTGGAATTATTAATATTGTAACTAAAACGCCTAAATATTATTTTGGAGGAAATGCCTATGTGCGTGCTGGCTCTTATGGACAACTGCGTACGGCTTTCGACGTTTTCGGTCCTTTAACCGAAAAAGGAAATGTAGCTTTTAGAATTAATGGTGCCATTGAACGGTCCGATAGTTACAGATCTGGTATTTCTATGAATCGATTTTATATTAATCCATCTTTAGAATGGCAAGTAGATGATAAAACAACTATAACCCTTGAAATGGATTATTTTGACGATAGTAGAACTCCAGATGTAGGTACTGTTAATCTTGCCGATAATGATGTTAATGCAATTTATGATTTGCCTTATAACCAGTTTCTAGGTTTTGAAAATGACAGATCATTGACAAAAAACACCACTTATGCTATTAGATTTAATCGTGAATTAACTGATAAATTGAATTTAGTAGGAGCTTTTTATAAATCTAATTTAGATTTAGACGATAAAGGTGCCAGCTTAGGAGGTGTTATTGAAGATGAATTGGATAATCCAATTTATAACGAACGTAAACGTGGGTATGCAATTTCTGAAAGACAGGATGATAATAGCGTATTACAATTCGATTTGGTTGGTGAAGATTTGAAAACTGGATCTATTTCACATACCTTTCAAGTAGGTTTTGATTACAGAACCTCGACTTTCAATACTAGAAACCAAAGTATTTCAACAGTGGACACTATTAATGTATTTACTAATAATACCAGAGAGTTACCAAGTGATCTAGATTATGGTAATGCTACTTTAGCAGGATCTAGTACAAGTGCTATTGGATTTGTTGCTCAAGATGTCATGACGTTTAATAAATGGATAAAAGCATTTTTAGGGGTGCGTTATAGTCAAACGCAAACGGATGGAGAAACGGAAACCGTGCAAAGTGACGCTTTTAATCCCATGGTTGGTTTTATTGCAACACCTATTGAGAACATCAACGTATTCGCATCATACACTAATAGTTCGTATCCAAGAACGGGAACCCGTTTAGATGTTAATGGAAATGAATTGGGTAACGAACGCTATGATCAACTTGAAGCTGGAATAAAAACCAATTGGTTAAATAGTCGCTTGCGTTTTAATTTTACATTTTTCAAAATTAATAACCAAGATATCAATCTTCCTGTTTACGATGAAAACTGGATTGAAACAGGATATTATCAAAAAGGTGGAAACGACGAAAGAAAAGGAATAGAAGTAGAACTTAGTGGTAGAATTCTAGAAAACCTAGAAGTTATTACAGGGTATTCTTATATTAATGCACAATATAAGGAACATACATCTTATGTTTATGGTTCAGCCCCTTTAAACACACCTAAAAACACCTTTAATGCCTATGTAAATTATTGGTTCAAAAATAATTTAGACGGTCTATCAGTAGGAGCTGGAGCTTATTATACTGGAGAAAGACCTGTAAACGATTGGAGTTCTGGAGCAATTACTCACGAAGGAATTGTGCCTAACCAACAACCTTTTATAGTTGATGCTTATACGCAAGTAAACATGCAAGCCGCTTATAATTTTAATGAGCACTGGAACTTTAGAGTGTTACTAAACAATGTCTTTAACCAAATTGGCTATAACACTTATAGAACAACTTATATAAACCAAACGGATCCTAGAAATTTCGCAGGAGTTTTAACTTATTCGTTTTAAGCATAACATGATATATCAAAATAAAAATAGCTTGAATTTTAATTCAAGCTATTTTTTTTATGGGTCATTTTTAGAATTTATAACCAATTCTTAAATGTAAATTCACACCAACATCAGATTCTCCTATAATATTTAAATTTTCATAATTAAAGTAATGAATATATCCAATTCCAAATCCGGCTTCATAATTGAAATGATTTCCAATATTTCTTCTAATACCCCAAGTTGGAATAATAGTTAAGTCGCTAACCAAATTTATATTATCATTACTAGAAGCAAGCAATATATCTGGATGAAAGCTTGTTTTTAAGGAAATGAAATTTCCACTATTTCCATCTATTCTTTTAGATTTGTCTTTTCTTTTGTTCAAATTGTAATACCATTTAGGTTCTATGGAAATTACCATTCCTAAAATAAAATCTGTAGAATTATATCCTGACCAAAAACTAGCATCTAAACCTACTTCACTTCGTAAAGCTATTTTATTTGATAATCTAGATTCATTATGAACCCAAAGGCCAATGGGACCCGTTTGGATTCCAAATACAGATTTTTCTACACTGGCATCTTGTGCTTTTGCTAGTAATGTAAAAGCGCAAATTATTACGGTTAATAAGGTTTTTTTCATGGTGATAAGTAGTGATTTGGGGGTGTTATTATTTTTTTTGAGCAGTCAATTCTGCTATTTTACATATAACTTCAGTGGCTTTTAACATACTTTCCACAGGAACATATTCATAACGTCCATGAAAGTTATGTCCTCCGGCAAAGATATTCGGACAAGGTAAACCCATATAACTAAGTTGAGAGCCATCTGTTCCTCCGCGAATAGCTTTAATTAAAGGTTTTATACCTACTTGTTTCATAGCTTCTTCGGCAATGTCAACAATATGCATTACAGGTTCCACTTTTTCTTTCATATTAAAATACTGATCTTTTATTTCAATAGTTACAACCTCTCTTTCGTATTGTTCATTGATATCATTGGTTAATTTAACCATCACTTCTTTTCTAGCTTCAAAATGCTGTCTGTCGTGATCTCTAATAATATATTCTAAAACTGTTTCTTCAACTTCACCTTCTATGGAATATAAGTGAAAAAATCCTTCATAACCTTCCGTATGCTCAGGGGTTTCTAATCTAGGTAAAGAGTTCATAAATTCCGTTGCGATATACATAGAATTAACCATTTTTCCTTTGGCATAACCAGGGTGCACAATTTTGCCCTTCACTTTTACAACAGCTCCAGCGGCATTGAAGTTTTCATATTCTAACTCGCCAATTTGACTGCCATCCATAGTGTAAGCCCAAGATGCTCCAAATTTTTCAACATCGAATTTATGTGCTCCACGACCAATTTCTTCATCTGGAGTAAATCCAACACGTATCCGTCCATGTTTAATTTCAGGATGTTGAACTAAATATTCCATAGCAGACACTATTTCAGTGATTCCTGCTTTATCATCGGCTCCTAAAAGCGTTGTTCCATCTGTGGTAATTAAGGTCTGACCAACATAAAGTAATAAATCATCAAAATAATCTGGAGATAATACAATGTCTTCTTCAGCATTTAAAATAATGTCCTTACCATCGTAGCTTTCAATAATTTGAGGTTTTACATTAGCTCCGGTAAAATCTGGAGTCGTATCAAAATGCGAGATAAAACCAATGGTTGGAACGTCATGATCTACATTGCTTGGTAAGGTGGCCATAATGTATGCATTGTCGTCTATTGTAACATCTTGTAAACCAATTGATTTTAATTCTTCCACTAGTTTGTTAGCTAAATCCCATTGCTTTTTTGTGCTAGGAGTGGTTTCACTTTTTGGGTCTGATTCCGTATCAATTATCACGTAACTTATAAAACGGTCGATGATGTGTTGTTTGTTTAACATTTCTATATATTTAAAATGGTGATTTATGTCTATTAAAGTATTCAAAAATACCATTTAATTTCTAAATATTGTAATAGGTCGGTTTCTTATAAATAAGTTATTACCATGTAAATCTATTAAGAAATAAAAAAAGGAACATATAGTTTGTTTCTATTCATAATAAAATTAATTTTATACATTAAAAACCAAAACAACTAAGAAAAGTGTTTTATTTCAAGCCTTTTGCTTTATAGTATTCTATAAATATTATAGGTGTTCACGTTGGAACTTTAAGGACATATTTGTAGTTAGCGAAATAAGTTGATTATAATGGTTTTAAGTTTTATGAAACTCTTTTGGATGAATAATTTATGACATTTAAAAAACTTTATACTTATCGTTTCGAATTATTCTTTTTTAGTCTGACAACTATTTTATTTGGTTCGCTATTCTTTTCTGAAATTTTGTATTCTGAGGTTATTTCGCATGTATTATTTTTGACTAATATTTCTTCAGGATATATCATTTTCTCCAAAAAACCTGAACAGTCAAAAATTAGTATATCCTTGTTAATATTAGCTTTAATAGTTATTATATATAGGTTTATAGATAATAGTATAAGTAATACAACAGATTATATTAAAGTCTCTATTTATTTTGTTTTTTACACCTTAATAACTTTCGAGATTATAAGACAAGTGTGGCGCTCTAAAGAAGTAACTAAAAGTGTTATTTTTGGCTTAATGAGTGGTTATGTCTGTATTGGTCTATTAGGATTTTTTGTGTTTTTTAGTATTGAATTGGCTTCTCCTAATTCGTTTTACGGATTAACAAAAGGAGCAACCATCGCTGAAAATATAGATAGCTTGATGTATTTTAGCTATATAACTTTAATGACAATTGGATATGGAGATATTACTCCAATTTCTAATGTTGCCCAAAAAGCGACGATGCTTTTTGCTATGATGGGACAGTTTTATTTAGTAATTGTTACTGCCGTGGTGGTTGAGAAATATATAAGACATTCTAATTTAAAAGAATAATTACAATAGAAATAATTATCTAAGTGATTAGAATTGTATTTTTGTCTCACAAAATTCAATTATGTACAAATTACTAATCCGACCATTGTTTTTTCTTTTTGACCCTGAAAAAATTCATCATTTCACCTTTTCTTTAGTGCGATTTTTAAATAAATTACCTTTCGTATCTTATTTAATAAGAAGTATTTATGTTGTTGAAGATGCACGTTTGGAGAGAGATTTATTTGGTTTAAAGTTTATAAACCCCGTAGGATTAGCTGCAGGTTTCGATAAAAATGCGGTTTTATATAATGAGCTTGCTAATTTTGGATTTGGATTTATTGAAATAGGAACAGTAACCCCAAAACGGCAGGAGGGAAATCCTAAGCAGCGCTTATTTAGATTAAAAGACGATCAAGGTATAATTAACCGAATGGGTTTTAATAATGAAGGATTAGAAACAGCCATAAAGCAACTTAAACAAAATAAAGGAAAGCTGCTTATTGGTGGGAATATCGGTAAAAACACACAAACAAAACCTGAAGATTATACAGCAGATTACCTAACTTGTTTTAATGGACTGCATCCATATGTCGATTATTTTGTGCTAAATGTAAGTTGTCCAAATGTTGGGAGTCACGCTAAATTAAATGATAAAGATTATTTGGAAGAGTTAATTGGAACAGTTCAAAAAGCCAATAAAAACTTTGAGCTACAAAAACCTATTTTACTAAAAATAGCTCCAGATTTAAACACCAATCAATTAGATGAGATTATAGAGCTTATAGCAATTACAAAACTAGATGGAGTTATTGCTAGCAACACATCGATGGATAGAACCGGATTAAAAACATCTGAAAGTCAATTAGAATCTATAGGAAATGGCGGTTTAAGTGGGCAACCAATTAAAGCGAAAAGTACGCAAGTAATTAAATACCTTTCTGAAAAAAGCAACAAAGCCTTCCCGATTATAGGAGTTGGAGGGATTCATTCGGCTACTGACGCTTTAGAGAAGTTGGATGCTGGTGCAGATTTAATTCAGCTTTATACTGGGTTTATTTATGAAGGCCCTAAACTGATTAAGGATATTAATAAAGCACTTTTAAAAAGATAAAAAAAAAACACTCCAATTTGGAGTGTTTTTTTTTATTGAAAATAATGTGTTTTTAAAGTTTGATAAACTTTTTAATAAATGTAGATCCATCAGATTCTATAGATAAAAAGTAAGTACCTGCAGTAATGTTTGAAACTTCAATTCTTTCGTTATCTAAATTACCACTCATTATTTCTTGCCCGAGTATATTTAATATTCTATAGGATACTTCAGTTGGTGAGTTAGTAAGTTTTACATGTAACGTATTCTTATTTACAGGATTTGGATAAATTCTGACGGTATCCTCAAAATGATCATTAACAGTTAAAGGCATGGAACCATTAATGTTAATATCATCAATAGCTATATCACTATTAAAATTAATTCCTCTTAAGGCTCTAAAGCGAATTCGTATCGATTGACCTGAATAAGCAGATAAGTCAACTTGTCTTTCTATATAAGAATTACCACTAGCAGTTTGTTCCTCTCCAATTAAAGCGGCTGTAACATCGTTTACAAAGCCAGAACCAGAATCAATATCTACATGTAATTCGCCCATGGTATTTCCAAACATGTGATAATAAAAAGATAGCATGGCATCTGAATAGTTGATGTCGATACAAGGTGATGTATACTCTGCAACGTCACCAAGGTTTGAATTAGAAGCCTCGGTATAAATGTATAAACCATCACCTGAAGGCGAATTATCTCCCGTTGGTCCTGTTGAAGGCGATAAAGTTGCTCCAGCGTTTAAAGTCCAGCTAAAACTAGAGTTTGAAGTTGCTTTCCAACCTTCAGTTTGTAAATTAGTTAAGGCATTAAAATCTCTAACCAATGGCAAGTTTTCTAAAGTTCCTATTTGAATATATTCAAGTTCACTTTTTGTAATAGAAGATGTTGCATTATAAACCGTTAATGTAACATCATATAGGCCAGCAGAGCTATAGGTATGATTAGGGTTTTGTGTTGTATAATCTATAACATTATCTCCATCTATATCCCATTCCCAAGAAGTTGCACCATAACTATTATCTGTAAAAGCTACTGTTAGAGAGTTTTCACATGTTTGGGTATTGTCTGCAATAAAATCGATGTTAAAACTAGAACAATTAAAGTTGTTTCTTGTAGTTTGAAAAGTAGCATACAATCTAGCATATTGTTCAGGTGAAAATAATGTTCTACATTCTTTTCTCGAATAAGACATGACATTGTTAGGGTCTGGCACGTAGGTGTCTCCATTTGCATCTGTATCCGTACCAACATAATTACAAGATGAAGTTACATTAGAATAAGATAAGGTTGGGTCTGCAGGAGTATCGCAAATGTAATCGCCATCTGAAGTACAATTAGATCCATCGACCAATTCTGTACCTCCATTATGAGTATGTCTTAAGCTGAAAAAGTGTCCCATTTCATGTGCCAAAGTACTTCCGTTTAATGCACAAGAATTAACCATCACAATCGTATCTGGACCTCCTGGATAATAAGCGTAACCACAAACCGAAGAGTCTGATGCCGCTCTAGTGGCACTATTTGCAAAATAGATATTAATTAATCCTGAAACACCGTTAGCACTAGTTAACGCAATTTCATCTGAATCTATAAAATTATAATAGGTGCTGTCGTCAATATAATTAATACCATCGCAAACATAAAATTGCATGTTTGCATTGGCATAAAAAGCATTCATAACATCCATAGCGTCATTTAGTTCAGAAACTGTTAAACCTCCAGTACCACTAGTAGTTCTTATAATATGTGCTTTAATAGGAATTGAAGTTACGGCTCGACGTGACGTTAAATTATTTAAATATTCTTGTTCATACTGGATAATTTGCTCTTTGTTGTTCTCATAAAATTCTAAAGATTCAGGTGTTTCCACTATGCCACATTCAGATATCTCTTGCGAAAACAAACTGCTTTGCAGTAGAAAGATGAAACAAATAGTAAGGGTAAATTTGGTAATTTTTAGCATGCTTGTATTATATGATATTTTGGCTAAAATATAGAATTAAGATTTAATGAACTTTTTAAGCGAGTAAAAAGAGACTTAAAATAGTATTATAATCTTATTTTTACAGAAATTTAAAACTGAATTACGACATCCTCATATCGTTCACTTTTGCTACCTCTGCCTTAGCAATTTCTCCAGGTCCAGATAATATTTATGTATTAATGCAAAGTATTAGTCACGGAAAAAAGGCTGGTTTAGCAACTGTTTCTGGTTTGATTTCGGGATGTTTGGTACATACAACTTTGGTTGCCTTTGGTGTTTCTGTCCTTATTAAAGAAAACGAAAGCCTGTATTTAATGATAAAAATATTAGGTGCTACGTACCTACTTTATCTAGCTTATAAAGTATTTAGGAGTGATGGTTCCTTACATTTGAATTCAGAAAGCATTCCAAAAAAATCTGGAAAGCAATTGTTTAAACAAGGTTTTTTAATGAATGTTTTAAACCCGAAAGTGTCCTTGTTTTTTTTAGCTTTATTTCCAGGGTTTTTGTTTAGCAATACGATAAATGAAGTGACTCAATTCTACGTCTTAGGTTTCTTGTTTATGGCTGTTTCTTTTATCATTTTTTCTTCAATTGCTATTTTAGCGGGTTCTATTTCAAGTTATATCAAGCAACATAAACATATAGGGAACTATTTAAAATGGTTACAAATAATTGTCTTTGTTGGAATTGCTGTTTTCATCTTGTTTTCAAAAAAATAGTACTATTTTTACAGTTCCAACAAGAATAGAATGTCAGAATACGTTAAAGTTATTGAATGCCCAAGAGATGCCATGCAAGGGATCAAGGCTTTTATTCCAACAGAAAAAAAAGTACAATACATTCAGTCGTTGTTACGTGTTGGGTTTGATACTATAGATTTTGGAAGTTTTGTGTCGCCTAAAGCCATTCCACAAATGGTGGATACTGCAGAACTTCTAGAGCAATTAGATTTAAGTAAAACAAAAAGTAAACTCTTATCCATTATCGCTAATACAAGAGGTGCTCAAGAGGCTTCCGTACATCCACAAATTGATTATTTGGGTTATCCGTTTTCTATTTCTGAAAACTTTCAGATGCGTAACACCCATAAAACCATTGCACAATCTGTCGTTACCTTAAAGGAGATTCTAGAAATTGCCGATAGGACTAATAAAGAAGTGGTAGTTTATATTTCCATGGGCTTTGGAAACCCTTATGGAGATCCATGGAATGTGGATATAGTGGGAGAGTGGACCGAAAGACTCTCAAATATGGGCGTTAAAATTCTTTCATTAAGTGATACAATTGGTAGCTCGAATCCTGAGAATATTAACTATTTGTTTTCTAATTTAATTCCTAATTATCCAGATATAGAATTTGGAGCACATTTACACACTACCCCAACTTCTTGGTTTGAGAAAGTGGATGCGGCCTATAAAGCCGGTTGTAAAAGATTCGATGGAGCCATTCAAGGATTTGGAGGTTGCCCGATGGCTAAGGACGAATTAACTGGTAATATGCCTACTGAAAAACTACTTTCTTATTTTACTCAAAAAAAGGTATCTAACCTCAATGCACTTAGTTTTGAAAGTGCTTATAACGAAGCAACCAAAGTTTTTACAGCTTATCATTAATCCAAGTTATACTATTCTATTATGAAGTATTTCTTTCTTTTGATTTTGTTCTTCTTCTTTAATCTTTCAACAGCCAAAGAATGGAAAAACTTAAAGGAATTTCAAGATGAAACCGGGAAAGTAAAATTGCTAGCTTCAGATTGGCTTCATTCTGATAGAAAAAGCAATTCATTAAATTGGCAACAAGCTAATAGCTATAACCTAGAAAATAATCTTTCGTTAGAATACGAAACCATTCAACAACGAACGGATTTTTATCTCTGGCTATTAACATCTTTGGAATTAAAAAAATCTGAAGTGGTTTGGCCAAAGATGGCTCATTTCATTTCAAACAAATTAGAAAAAATCAAGTCCTTTCCTTTTAATATTTTTACACGTAAAGAAGTGAAAATCTATGCAACCAAAGGAAGTGAGACTGTTTTTACTAAAGCATTCGATAGAATAAATACAATTTACTTTTTAGATTCGGTTTTAAAATCTGATGAAGCTTTAAACTGGGACAAAGCTATTATCTATGAAGAACAATACGTTTGGTTACAAGGAATTTATAGTGAAATTGATGAAAAAACGTTAAAAACCATAGATAAAATGGCAAAAGGGAAAGGTGTCTATCGATTAATAGTTCCTAAGGAAATTGTTTTTTCAGGCGATTTATCCAATGAAGAAAACAGATATAACTATGCATTGAACACCTTAAGGGTTTATTTTCAAACAGCTTCACAATAATTTAATAAAAACTTAAAACTTAAATCCCTATAAATATTGTACATTTGCACGCAATTAAATGTAATTGCAACATGACATCACATTCAAACAAAATTGTAGGAGAAGGTTTAACTTACGACGACGTCCTATTAATTCCAGCTTTCTCAGAAGTACTACCTCGAGAAGTCAATATTCAAACAAAATTTACTAGAAACATTACCATTAACATACCTATAGTTTCCGCAGCTATGGATACAGTTACTGAAAGCGCTATGGCTATTGCTATTGCTAGAGAAGGTGGTATTGGAGTTCTACATAAAAACATGACAATAGCGCAACAGGCAAACGAAGTGCGCAAAGTGAAACGTGCAGAAAGTGGCATGATAACGGATCCAGTGACCCTAACCACAGAAGCGACAGTACTTGATGCCAAACAAAATATGGCGGAACATAGTATTGGAGGTATTCCAATTGTAGATGGCCAAGGTTTCTTAAAAGGCATCGTCACCAATAGAGATTTACGTTTTGAAAAAGTTGGAGAAAGACCAATTGTTGAAGTTATGACAAGTGGGAGATTAGTTACTGCTCCAGTTGGAACATCTTTACAACAAGCTGAAGTAATTTTACAAGAGCATAAGATCGAGAAATTATTGATTGTTGATGAAAATAATAAACTAGCTGGTTTAATTACTTTTAGAGATATTACGAAACTAACGCAAAAACCTATTTCAAATAAAGATGTGTATGGTCGTTTACGTGTTGCTGCAGCTCTTGGAGTAACGGCAGATGCTGTAGAACGTACAGAAGCTTTAGTGAAATCTGGTGTTGATGCAGTTATTATCGATACAGCTCATGGACATACTAAAGGTGTGGTGGCTGTTTTGAAAGCTGTAAAAGCTAAATTCCCAAAATTAGAAGTTATTGTTGGTAATATTGCCACGGCTGCGGCTGCTAAATATTTAGTTGAAGCAGGAGCCGACGCTGTAAAAGTAGGGATTGGCCCAGGATCAATTTGCACCACGCGAGTTGTTGCAGGTGTTGGTTATCCGCAATTTTCAGCAGTTTTAGAGGTTGCTAATGCTATTAAAGGTTCTGGTGTTCCCGTAATTGCAGATGGTGGTATTCGTTACACTGGAGATATTCCTAAGGCTATTGCAGCCGGAGCAGATTGTGTGATGTTAGGTTCGTTATTGGCAGGAACTAAAGAAAGCCCAGGAGAAACTATTATTTACGAAGGAAGAAAATATAAATCTTACCGAGGCATGGGATCCGTAGAGGCCATGAAACAAGGAAGTAAAGACAGATATTTTCAAGATGTTGAAGACGATATTAAAAAGTTGGTTCCAGAGGGTATTGTTGGACGTGTGCCTTATAAAGGTGAATTGTACGAAAGCATCCATCAATTTGTTGGAGGTCTAAGAGCTGGAATGGGGTATTGTGGAGCAAAAGATGTTGCTACCTTACAGGAAACAGGACAATTTATTAAGATTACTGCTTCTGGAATTAATGAAAGTCATCCTCACGATGTTACAATAACCAAAGAATCACCTAATTATTCCAGATAGATAATTTTTAGTTTTCTTATATTTTTTATAATTTTGTACCATTAAAAAATTGCATAATTATGAAACCTGAAGTTACGACAGATTTTCAAACCGGTCAAGCAGAGATATTTAAGAATCCAATATTGGAGCGTTTAACAAAAACAGATCCAATTTCGAATATTATTGTTTATGGTTTGCTTAATGCCTTTTTGGTATATGTAGCTATTGGTATTAAAGGGTTATCTGTTGTCGAATTTATAGGCTTGTTCGCTTTTGGATTGTTCTTTTGGACTTTTGCGGAATATATGCTTCATCGTTATGTGTTTCATTGGGTTACAGAAGCCAAATGGTCACAAAGATTTCATTTTGTTATGCATGGTGCTCATCATAATTATCCAACAGATAAGGATCGATTATTAATGCCTCCTGTTCCGGGTATTATTTTAGCATCTCTTCTATTTAGTGTCTTTTTTATTGTCTTTTGGATTACAGGTTATACACAATTGGTTTATGGATTTTTTCCAGGCTTCTTTATAGGCTACCTGATGTATTCGTTTGTGCACAGAGCCACTCATATAATGCGTCCTCCAAAACGTTTCAGAGATTTATGGCATCATCATAGTTTACATCATTACAAGTATCCTAATAAAGCGTTTGGAGTATCTAATACGTTTTGGGATAAAGTATTTGGAACCATGCCTCCAAAAAAGGAGAAAAGGAAACCTAATTAAAATCTTCTAATTAATCTTATTTAAAAGCAACTTAAGTTGCTCGACACCTTTAGTGGCTGTTTCAGGAATTATAGTAATTCGTTGGTTGTTTACCATTGCCGGTTTTGGGTCTATATAATAAATTGGAACATGTTGAGGAACAAAGTTCATCAGACTAGCGGCAGGATATACTTGCATAGATGTGCCTATAATTACTAAGATATCGGCTGTTTCACAAATTGTTATCGCTTTATCTATCATAGGAACAGCTTCTCCAAACCATACAATATGTGGTCTCATTTGGTATCCATTTTCACATAGATCACCCAGAAAAATATCCTTTTCACAAGGTTTAATATCATCTTCATTATAACTGCTTCTTTCTTTTAATAATTCGCCATGTAAATGAATAATTTCAGTACTTCCTGCACGTTCATGTAAATCGTCTACATTTTGGGTTACAATGGTTACCTTAAAATTCGATTCTAAATCGGCTAAGGCTTTGTGGGCTTCGTTTGGTAGTACGGTTAGTAATTGGTTTCGTCTTTCGTTATAAAAATTTAAAACCAATTCAGGGTTTTTAGAAAAACCTTCTGGCGATGCTACTTCCATAACGTCATGTCCTTCCCATAAACCATCAGCATCTCTAAAGGTTTTAATACCGCTTTCAGCACTTATTCCTGCTCCTGTAAGTACAACTAAATGTTTCATTTTGTGAATCTATAAAATTTCGTTCTTAAAATAAAATTAAAAAGGAAAGGAACTTCACTTTAAAAATTTATATATTATGTGTAATATTACAGATAATTAATTTCAGATTATGAAGAGACTATTTAAAACGTTATTTTTAGTTCTACCCTTAGTTATTTTAATGGGTTGTAGTAGCGACGATAATATTACCCCAATACCGTCGACACAAATTTCTAAAAGTTATGACGTTTCTTCCATTTACGACAACAGTGTTAATGGAACGGCTAAATTTATTAAGAATGACGATAACTCTACCACCGTTGAGTTGAAGCTTACCGGAATTCCAACGGGTATTCCACATCCTGCTTCTATTAATTATAACACAGCTGCCGAAGGTGGAGCAGTGGCTATAACCTTGGGAACTGTTAATGGAGATACTGGTTTTAGTACCATTAGTTTTTCTACACTAGACGATGGAACGCCTATTACTTACGATGACCTTTTAGGTTTTGATGGTTATGTGAACGTCCTTTATAGCGTAGATGAACCTGATAATAATATTGCCCAAGGGGATATTGGAGAAAACGAATTAACAGGAGTTTCTACCACCTATAATTTGGGAGAAAAAGATGTGCCAGGAATCTCTGGCTCGGTTATTTTTTCTCAACGTGAAAATGGAGAATCACTTGCTGTTCTTCAGCTTATCAATCCTACTTCAGGCAACATGTATCCTGCATATATGAACAATAATACAGCTGTGGAAGGCGGTTCTATAGCCTTAACGTTTAATCCGGTAGATGGAGACACTGGAATTAGTGCTACCAACGTAGTCGCCTTAGATAACGATGTGTCCTTTTTGTATATAGATATTGTTGATTTTGATGGATATATTGAAATTCAACAGAATCAAGCAACTCCCGAAATAATTGTCGCCGAAGGAGATATTGGACAGAATCAACTTACTGGTGTTGCAACGAGTTATGTTTTAGATGAAGTTGATGGCTCTAGTGCAAATGGCACAGCCACATTTTATGCAAGAAATAATGGCGAAGCTCTTGCAGTTATTCTATTACTAAACACAACCATAGACGTCATGCATCCTGCAGCTATCTATTCGAATGATATTGCATTAGGAGGAGATATTATCTTTACCTTTAATCCTGTCAATGGAAATACAGGCGTGAGTCAAACCAATGTGGCTGTTTTGAATGATAACTCCTTATTTGGTTATGCCGATGTTTTAGGTGTTAATGGTCATATTAAAGTGTTGTTAAGCGACGTGCAAGCAACAGTTATTTCTCAAGGAAATATTGGGTCTAACGACTAATACATAATAATTTAGTTTTTAAAACCTGATGTAACAGTCAGGTTTTATTATTTTTGAAAAGATGGTAGATTTAGAACTTATAGCACATTTGGAAACTTATTTAACTGAAAATCGCATTCAACGATTTGATAAAGTAATTAGGGGACGGACAAAGCATTTTACGGTTGCTACCGAAGATGTTTACCAACTGCATAATACAAGTGCCGTTATAAGAAGTTGCGATGTTTTTGGAATTCAAGAAGTTAATATTGTTGAAGAACGAAACTCCAAACGAATTGATAGAGAAATTGCTATGGGAGCCCAAAAATGGGTCGATTTAAACAGGTTTCATTCTGTTAAGGAGTGTATTCAGGATATAAAGGATAAAGGCTATCAGATTGTGGCAACAACACCTCATACTAACGATTGTTTGCTTCATGAATTCGATGTCACTAAAAAATCATGTTTTTTCTTCGGAAGAGAAACGGAAGGTCTTTCGCAAGAAGTGATCGATCAGGCAGATTGTTATTTAAAAATTCCCATGTCTGGTTTTACCGAAAGTTTAAATATTTCTGTTTCTGCAGCCATTATTTTACAGCATGTCACTACGAAATTAAAATTATCTGATATCGATTGGAAACTTTCAGAAGAAGAGCAACTTGAGAAGCGTTTGGACTGGATAAAGAAAACGATTAAAAGCTATGATGAGATCGTGGCTCGGTTTTATGAGAAGTCTTAAAAAAAACCTGGTAGGTTTTAAAAACCTGCCAGGTTTGTGTTAATACCATTATAAAGCATAAAAAAAGCAGAAAGATATCTTTCTGCTTTTTTCTATTTTTAAAGTTTCCTTTATTTAAAGTCTTCCTTTATTTTTACTTCTACTAAGAATGCGATATTCTTCATAACACTCACTAATAGCATCTAAAATCTGAAGATCGTTAGCCGTTTCTATAAAGCTTTTAGAATAGTTACATTGCCTAATAATTTCATCTAAATCAGCGCGATCTACTTGTAATAAAGCCGTTAGCATCTCTCTGTCAAACCTGTTTGCAAGAAGGGTTCTAATTTCGTCATCCTGCTTCATTTGTTTTAGCTTTCGCATTTCATTGGGTTGTTTTCCAAACATGCTATACAAAAAATCTGCTGGATTAAAAACAGCTCCAAGAACTCTAGTTACGGCATTGGAAGATGAACCTCCAGCTTCATAACCAGTTTGTAATCCTGAAATATTATAACGATAATTAGTATTAATAGGCACTTGCTTAATATCCACTTCAAGGAAACCAGTTAACTTAAATTCTGTTACTACAATTTCTTCTAAAGCAAAAGCCAACTCGGTTAATTCAATAGTTGAGCTTCCATATTTAATCCAGTCGTTTGTTACTCGAACACGAATGGACTTGAATCCTAAATAAGAAAAATGTAACGTGTCTGTTGCTTTAGCTTTAATTTCAAATTCTCCTCTAGAATTGGTAATAGTACCTTTTACTTGATTTAAATTTACAATATTAACGCTCTCAAGAGGAACACCTTCAGTTGCATTTATAACAACACCTTTTACAGTCGTCATTTCCTGACCAAACATAAAGGAGGTTCCAATAATAAAAGTAAAAAGCAAAAGTAGTTTCTTCATTTAAGATATATTGAGCATAAAAGTACTAAACTAAACGCTAAAACATTAAAGTATGTTATAATTTGACTTAAAATTAACAACTTTCTATGTTATTGCACAAAAGCTTAGCGTCTTGAACGTCTTGGTCTATCAGAATTTGAATCTGAAGATGAACTTCTTCTATCGCTTCTGTTACCTTCACTTTTAGGACTAGAGCGTCTGTCGCTTCTGCTGCTATCGCTTTTAGAACCAGAACGTCTTTCACCTCTTGGTTTGTCGCTGTTGCTACGTCTGCTAAATCCACCGCCATCACTACGTCTTTTGTTTCTGCTGGTTCCTCTACCTTTGTCTTCACTAACTTCAACATTAACAAAACGACCATCATGTTTATAATCCGTAAAGAAAGCTAATACTTTTTCTTGAAGTCCTTTTTCAGTGTTGAAGAAAGAAAAACTTTCTTTTACATCTACTTTAAAGACATCATCTCTTCCTAAATCTAGAACTTCTTTTAAGAAATCTTTTAATTTCATCCAATCGTATCCATCTTTACTTCCAACATTTATAAAGTAACGAGAATCGTTAGAACTACCACCATAATCACGTCCGCTGTCGCGTCTGTCATCACCACGATCAGAATCGCGAGAAGAGCCTTCAACATTCAGGTTTTTAGTTTTTCTATAGTAATTAAAGAATCTAGTAAATTCTACTGAGAAGAATTTTTTAATTAACTCTTCTTTGGTTGTGTCTTCAAGGAGTTCGTTGATACTAACTAAATACTTATCAATTTCATGATTAATTTCTGTAGAATGAATTTTATTAGCAAGTGACATTAATTGCACTTCGCAAATTTGCATCCCATCAGGAATTTGTTTCAATTCAAATTTCTGATTGATAATGCGTTCAATACTTTTAATTTTACGCACTTCACTTTTAGAAACAATAACCATTGAGATTCCTGTTTTTCCAGCACGACCAGTTCTTCCAGAACGGTGTGTGTAAATTTCAGGTTCATCAGGTAATTGGTAATTAATGACGTGTGTAATATCGTCCACATCAATTCCACGAGCAGCAACATCTGTTGCAACTAACATTTGAATTTGTTTGTTTCTGAAAGATTTCATCACTAAATCACGTTGATTCTGACTTAAATCTCCGTGTAAAGCTCCAGCGCTATAACCATCTTCAATTAAGTTTTCGGCTACTTTTTGAGTATCGCGTTTTGTTCTACAGAAAATGACAGAAAAGATATCTGGATTCGCATCTGATAAACGTTTTAAAGCATCATAACGATCTCTAGCGTTTACTAAATAGTACTCGTGAGATACTTGATTGGTACTTTCATTTTTATTACCTACAGTAATTTCTATAGGACTTTTCATGAATCTTTTTGCAATATTCGATACCTCTTTAGGCATGGTTGCAGAAAATAACCACGTGTTTTTGTCTTCAGGAGTATGAGATAAGATATCAGTAATATCTTCCTTGAAACCCATGTTTAACATTTCATCAGCTTCATCTAAAACTGAATACTGGATTTTAGAAATATCAACCATTCTACGGCTAATCATATCTTTCATTCTTCCAGGAGTTGCTACAATAATTTGTGCACCTCTTTTTACTTCTCTTGCTTGGTCTGTTATGCTTGCTCCACCATAAATGGCAACAACATTTAGGCCTTTACAATATTTACCATATTGCTTCATTTCGTTTGCAATTTGCAAACAAAGTTCACGAGTAGGAGATAATATTAATCCTTGGGTAGTTCTGCTATCAACATCAATTTTTTGTAGCATTGGGAAACCAAAAGCGGCTGTTTTACCAGTTCCAGTTTGTGCTAAAGCCACTAAATCTGTGTCTTGCTCTAATAAAATTGGGATTGCTTTGGTTTGTACATCACTAGGTTTTTCAAAACCTAAATCTGTAATTGCTTTTAGAAGATCTTCATTAAGACCTAATTCTTGGAATGTGCTCATTCGTTTATATAAGTATTCGATTTTGTTCTGTAGTGTTACAAAAAGAAGCGAATCGACATACTTAAACCTAAACTTCTAGTAACACATCCTCACTCTGAGGAATTTATCCATATTTGCAAAACTGCAATTGGAATTTTTTTCAAGGTGCAAATATACGATTTTATTTAATAGAATGGTTTGTTAAGTTAAAAAACTTTGTGTTAGGGTTTTAGGGTCTAATTGTTAAGTTGATGCTGGTGAATAAATTGTTTTTTTAACACAGCATATTGCTATATGCTGTCTTATTAATCCATCATTTGGTGATTTAATTTCTTAAATTCAGCTAACAGCTTATTTAGCTTAGCATTTTGTTTTTTTATGGCATGTGGTCTTAAATAAAACCAATTGATAAGAATCCAGAGTGTCGTTATTTCATAAGTAATTATGCCCCAGGTTATTGTCATTTTTAAAACATACTCAAAAAGGTATAGTCCAATGCCTAAAGAAAGAATAATGAAATAGACACTTAACATGGTTGTTTGTTGGAATATTTGTTTTTCTTTTAATTCTATAAATTGTTGAAGGAATTCCTTGCTATTAGGTTCCGACTTATTCTTGAATAATAAAGACAACTGTCTATTATAAGGTAATAAAAAAATGATCATGGCAGAAATAGTAAATATAATTCCAATTTTAGTTGTTACTAATTCAGGTTGAAAATAATACCAAATAAAGCCAATGAATATGGAGGTTAAAAGGAGCATAAGATTAACCGCTATTAGTTTGTATAGATTGTTTCGTTTAAATCTATTGGCCATATTGTAAAGTGTTTTAACTTCTGGAATCTCACTTTCCTGTTTGTTCCATATGTTTTTAAAATCTATATTAGTGTCCATTATTTTTAAATTTTAGTGTTAATTTTTCTTTTATTCTGTGAATTTTAACTCTAACGTTACCTTCTGAAATACCAACTATTTTAGCTATTTCTTTTTGATTAATATCTTCCAACTCCAAGGATATGATGATTCGATCCAATTCTTGTAGTTCAGAAATACATTGATATAAAAATTGTAAATCGTTCTCTATATTTACTTCAGAAGTGTCTGCGTTAATCTCTATTGGCAATTCAGATTTAGGCATTTTATTTTCCTTCTGAATTTGACGTAAACACGTATTAGAGGCAATTCTAAAGATCCAAGTACCAATGGAAGATTCATTTCTAAACTTCGGTAATTGTTGCCATATTTTTATAAATGTTTCTTGAGTTAAATCTTTCGCAGAATCTGTATCATTTACATAACCCATACATAGCCTGAAAACCTTTTGCCAATATGTATTATAGATGGTTTCAAAATTCATTATTCCGTCCATTTTTTTAAGGCGTTAATAAATTGAGTTTGTTGGTCTATAAAAACGTTATGAGAACAATTGTTTATGTACTCCAAATGCTCTGAACCTATTAAATTTTCAATGTTTTTAACTTGATGTTTAGAGAACAGACCATCATCTTTACCATAGAGTCCGTAAACAAGAGTGCTGTTCTTTAGAACGTGTTTTATGTTTTCTTTTAAATCTAAGGTTGTATAATTTTCGTTTTTCCAGAACCCTCTTGGAGCTTCATAAGTCATTTTAGAACTGTATTTTATAAGCAATGAATCTGTTGCAAACTTCGAGTAAATATTTACGGCTTCTTGTGTGGGTTCTTTTGGATAATAGAAACCATTTTGCATGGCGTGACTAAAACAATACGAACTATACTCAATGGAGCTTTTATCCATTTTCTCAAGCATACTTATATAGTTTAGATTAACGGAATCTTTTTTCCTGATGTAAATTGATTTTGAAGATTCTAATATGGTGCTAAGTGTTTCTTGCATAGATATTGGCGCTCCAACAAGTATTATAGATTTTACTTTGTTTGGATATTTTTCGGCATATAAGGTAGCGATTACGCCTCCAAAACTATGTCCAATTAGGGTTGCTGATTTTAAATAATATGTTGCATAAATTGAATTGAGATCTTCAAAAGTTTCATTAAAAGTGAATGAGGCATTTTTGTCTGGAGACCTGCCTTCACCACGTCTGTCGTAAACAATAACATAAAAACCATTTTCTGAAAGTTTTTGAGCTGTTGTCACTTCGAAACCCACAGAATTATATCCTGGTCCACCATGAAGGTAAATTAATGGCTTATCATTTGGATTACCATAAGAAGTTGAAAAAATGGTTTGAGAGTTAACTACCATTGTAGATATTATAAATGCGAATAATATGAGTCTTTTTTTCATTTCCTTTATTTATTCTTTAGATACCAGGAATGTCAAAATGTTACAAATTATTTTTAAATCGCATAAAATAGTATCTAGAATTTCAAAACGAAATAAGTTAACAGAAAACTACAACCTATAATCACAATATTGATAATTGCCCGAATAACCCATGCCTGGCTTGAGAAATTGTGATCAAGAAATTGAGTTATTAAAACAACTAATCCCATTATTGAAAACCAGATAGTAAAGAATAACGAGGTGCTTTCACGAAATAGTAAAGTTATAGTATCGTGAATCAGACCACAAAAAATAAACGTGAATAATAGGGCAATGCTAATAGGGAAAATTTTCTTGAGAGGTTTAAAAATAAAATATCCTAAATAATAACCGAATATGGGATTCCAATAATTCCAAAATGTAGTGAAGTTTTTCGCGCCTAAAGAACGGTATAGATTATTTCTCAATGATTTTGGACTTCCAAGAGATACACCATTCCTTTTCTTGATATATTCGGTTAAAGTCATCTAAATTTAATCTGTTTTTTTATTTTTTTATGGATTGTGAAAACCTAAATGTTATTCAGGAAATCAACCAGTTGTTTTACAGCTTTCCCTCTATGACCTATCACATTTTTTTCATCTAGAGAAATTTCAGCAAAGGTTTTTGTGTAGCCTTTTGCTTTAAAAATCGGGTCGTAACCAAAACCATGTTCTCCTTGTTTTTGATGGGTGATTTCACCTTCACAAATACCTGTAAATGTTTTTAATTGGCCGTTTAAAACAAGCGCGATAACAGTTTTAAATTGGGCTTCCCGGTTGGGTTTATCCTTTAGGTTTTCGAGTAATAAATTCATATTGTCGTTCGAATCGCGTTGTTCTCCAGCATATCTGGCTGAATAAACTCCTGGTTCGTTATTTAACGCCACAACTTCTAAACCTGTGTCGTCTGCAAAACAATCATAACCATAATTTTCTTTAATGTATGTGGCTTTTTGAATGGCATTGCCTTCAATAGTTTCCTGCGTTTCTGGCACATCTTCCAAACATTGTATGTCTTTTAAATTAAGTAATTGAACATATTCTGGAATTAATAATTGGACTTCTTTTAGTTTGTTAAGATTGTTTGTAGCAAAGACAAGTTTCATAGAAATAAAGTTTTTTTAAAAAGAGATGTGATTTAATTTCAAAACAACGTAAAATAATATTAAATTCATTGAATATTTAATAATTAAATTTTAAAAACACCCAATCATTTATGTTTAAGCGGTTTATAATATTTGTTTGTTTTCTTTGTTTATCCGTTTCTTTACATGCGCAAAAAATAAGAAAATCAGACTCTTTAAATGTTAAGGAGACTATAGATACGTTACTTATTGATCGTGACATGAATAATTGGTCTATTAGGGTTTTTGCGAATTATAAAGGACAAAAATTCACATTAAAAGACGGCTCAGATAAATTGTCTTTTGTTCCTAATAATAAATTTGGGGTTGGAGTTGGTTTAGGAACCAGTAAATTAATTGTGGATATCGCTGTTAATTTAAAGGGAAGCAAAGAAGATCAAACGAAACGATTTGATATGCAAGGGTCTTTGATTCTTGGAGATAATAACTTGATTGGTATATTAGTTCAAAGGTATAAAGGATTTAATGTGTACAATAATTTTAATGAACCTGAAGCCTTTAGAGATGATATTTTGTCCGTATCTGTTGGCCTTAGCTATTTATACACTTTAAATGATATTTCATTCTCAGCAAATGTAGTAGAAACGAGACTTGAAAAACTAAACAAGAAACATTTTATGACTGTAGGGTTTGGTGGTTTTTTAATTTATGATGATTTTTCTGCTAATAGTTCTGTGATTCCTGAAGATTCTACTTTTAATAATGGGCAACCTATAGATGAATTTAGAGGCTATGGGCTAGGGGTTTCTTGCGGGTTTATGTCGCTTTTTATATTGCCTAAAAACTTTTTCGCTTCTTTAAATGCCATTCCCGGAATTGGTGTGATGAGTAAGAGTGTGTCTTCAAGTTTGACCGATAATAAAGTATCAAATCCTATGTTATACCGATTGGATTTTGATGCCGGAATCGGATATAACTGGGATCGATTTTATTCGACTTTATCCTACGGAAGTGGTATTTATACAACCAATCTAAATAATGGCATGAATTATCTTTTTAGTAATACAAAAGCTAAACTGGCAATAGGTTATAAAATTAGAACCAATAAAAAACTTAAGACTCCTTTTTAATTGGATTTTTCTTCAACATTTTTAAGTACATATTTTCAACCTTGGTTCTTGCCCAGGGTGTACGTCTTAAAAACTTCAAACTCGATTTAACGGTAGGATTATCCTTAAAACATCGAATGTTTATAGTATGTCCCATGTATTCCCAACCATAATGTGCTTCAAGGTCTGTAACTATCTGTTCCAGTTTTACACCATGTAAAGGGTTGTTTGGTTGTGTTTCCATTAAAAATTAAGATCTATTGCTACCTCTATTAGAACGTCTGGAATTACTAGGTTTATTACTAGTGGCTTTATTAGATTTGCTTGAACTTTGAGAGCGTTTGCTCGGATTGTTTGAACGTTGAGTTCGTCCACCACCTTGTTTTTTAGGTTCGGTAGAAGCATTCGGGTCAGGTTCAAAACCTTCTAAAATGTCTACAGGAATTTTCATTCCTACTAATTTCTCAATATCTCTTAAATAAGTAGTTTCATCAGCGCTTACCAAAGAAATGGCTTCCCCACTTGCTCCAGCACGACCTGTTCTACCAATTCTGTGTACGTAATCTTCAGAAATATTAGGAAGTTCAAAATTAACAACATGTGGCAATAAAGGAATGTCTAATCCACGAGCAGCAATATCTGTTGCTACCAACACACGAACACTTCCATTTTTAAAACCGGCTAATGCTTTAGTTCTGGCTCCTTGACTTTTATTACCATGAATGGCTGCAGCTGAAATTCCTGAGCTATCCATCTTTTTACACAGCTTATTAGCACCATGTTTGGTTCTTGTAAAAACTAAAACTTGTTTCCAGTTTCCTTCAGAGATCAATTTGATAATTAAATCGGTTTTCTTACCACTTGCTACACGATATACTTTTTGAGCAATAGCATCTACTGTAGAGTTCTCAGGTGTTGCTTCCACATAAACTGGATGATGCAAGATCCCATTCGCTAGTTTTCGGATGTCTTTTGAAAAGGTAGCAGAAAACATCAAATTCTGACGTTTTGCCGGCATCATTTTCATAATACGTTCAATATCACGTAAAAAGCCCATGTCAAGCATTCTGTCGGCTTCATCTAAAACCAATATTTCAACTCTTTTTAAAGAAAGAAGACCTTGGTTTTCTAAATCGATTAAACGTCCAGGAGTTGCTACTAAAACATCTATTCCTTGACGAATAGTCGCAGCTTGTGGTTTCTGGTTTACACCTCCAAAAATTACGGCACTTCTTAAATTTAAAAATTCGCTGTACTCTTTTACATTCGCATAAACTTGAGCAGCCAACTCACGAGTTGGTGTTAAAATTAATGCACGAATAGGTCTAAATTTTGTCTTTTCGGTTTCCGAAAGTATATGAAGTAGAGGTAATGTAAATCCTGCTGTTTTTCCAGTCCCAGTTTGGGCAGATGCCAAAACATCTTTTCCTTGTAAAATAGGAGGAATGGCTTTTAGTTGAATAGGAGATGGTTCATTATATCCTTTTTTGCTGACAGCTTTAAGAATGGCTTCAGAAAGGCCTAATGTTTTAAATGACATATGTGATTTTTGATGAATGACACTGAATATGTCATTTTTATTTTGGGTGCAAAGTTACAGCTATTTTTTTCGATGTTGTGGTTTTTATTAGATATAATGACGATTTAGACTTGGGATTCTTGTTTTTTAGATATAGAATATGTCACTTTTAGTTTCTTTTAGAAAATAAACCAGCCAATTAAAAGCTGAATTTTCAAACTTCTTTTGAAGCCAATAGCGTGAGCAATCAAAATCTCAAAGAATATTTTTTATAGAATCAAAAAGAAAATCTCTTCCTTGGTGAGCAATAGAGTTAAGTCATTAATTATTAGGTTGTTCAATAAGATGGTAACCTTAATTTAAATGACATTGTTTTTATGTATCTTTGAATCAGGTGTTTAATATGGATTCATAACAACTTTTAAAATGAAAAACTTAGTATATTTTTTAGTTTGTATTTTAATTATTTCATGTAAAAATGAAGTCAAAAAAACCGATGCACTTGGGGTTGTAGAATTTCAGGTAACCGGAAATAATGAGGCTCAAGCCTCTTTTGAAAAAGGGCTTTTATTACTTCATAGTTTTGAATACGATGACGCTAGAGAAGCGTTTTTAGAAGCTCAAAAAAAAGATCCCAACATGGCTATGGCTTATTGGGGAGAAGCCATGACATATAATCATACTATTTGGGGAGAACAAGATTATGATGCTGGATTTTTGGCTGTTGAAAAAATAAGTCATTTTCAAGATTCTGACTTGTATTCTCCAGTTGAACAAGGATTAATTGGAGCAGTTATAGTTCTTTACACACCAAAAACGGCAAAGCTTGAAAGAGATGTAGCCTATAAAAATTATATGAAATCGCTTTATAAAACCTATCCGGAAAATCAGGAAATAGCAGCGTTTTATGCCATTTCACTTTTAGGTTCGGTTCCAGAAGGTCGAGACGATGCTATTTATGGACAAGGAGCGGAAATAGCGAAAAAAGTGCTTGAGAAAAACCCTAATCATCCAGGAGCGCTTCATTATTTAATACATTCATACGACGATCCTTACCATGCGGCTTTGGCAATTGATGCTGCAAATAGCTATTCTAAAGTGGCCCCAGATGCCAGTCATGCCTTGCACATGCCTTCTCATATCTATGTGGCATTGGGAATGTGGGACGAAGTTATTAATTCCAACATAGATTCTTATCAGGCAAGTTTAAATAGAATGAAGCGTAAGGAATTAGACAACAATGCTCGTGGCTATCATGCCTATCATTGGTTAGAATATGGTTATTTGCAAATAGGTGAATTTGAAAAGGCTAAACAAATGGTTTTAGATATGGAATCTTATGCAAAAGAAACGCCTTCAGATAGAACAAATATGTATTTAGCGTTCTTAAAAGGTACTTATTTGGTGGAATCCAATCAATGGGATTCTTCAATTGCTGATATGGATATCGATGTTTCGAATTTACATCTAACAGCGCAAGCTCAATATTATTTTATAGAAGGTTATGAAGCCTTTGTAGAAAAAAATGCAGAAAAAATAGAAACTTTAATTGAAATTCTTTCAGCCGAAATAGATAAAGAATCTTTATTAGTGGAAAATATTAGCGATGGTTTTACAGTCTGTTCTTCGCTTAGTAGAAGTGCTCCAACACAATCAAACATCGATCAATCCTTGATTATGTTAAACCAATTAAAAGCTTTAAATGGATGGTTAGAAAATGATGTTCTTAATACAGAAAACTTGTTAAAGGAAACGATTCTTCAAGAACAAAACCTAAGTTATAGTTATGGCCCACCAGTAATTCAAAAGCCAACGAGCGAATTGTATGCCGATTGGCTAATAACTCAAAAAAGATATTCTGAAGCTATCTATCAGTATACCGCAACTTTAGAAAGGGCAACAAATAGAAGATTGGCTCTTGAGGGTATCGAAAAAGCAACAAAATTATCTGTACAAGGCAAAATGGAAATCTAATATTACGGTTTTAGTAGGTGTGCTTTTATGTAGTTCGTAAAAATAAATATTGTTTTTAACGTTTGGTAAATGGTTTGTTGCGTGTTTAAGCAACTAATTTAGTAAACAAATCACAGATAGAAAATTTCAGCGGAATTTTCGTATGTAAGCTAGAACTTAAGCAATAAATTATATACTGCTTAAGTTAGCATTTTAATAAAAACACTAAATTAAGGCATATAAATTAGAAAGAATAAAAGAGAGAATTAAGGTTAGTATATACAGTGAAGCTTTGACTTCGACAACATTGATAATCCTCTCTCTTTTCTACTAAAAATCACGTTCAGTTCTGTGAGACCTAGATCTCGTTTTCAAGTTGTTGTGAGTCAAGTAGGTTATTCTTTCATAAATCATTTCTTATGAATAAATATACAGAAACTTTTGGAATTGACATTAGTAAAGATGTCTTTGATTGTTATGGCAGTAAACAAGGTCATTTGCAGTTTAAGAACACAGAACATGGTTTTATTAAGTTTCTACAATTATTAGACGATAATACTTTGATTGTTATGGAAGCAACTGGTTATTATCATTACAGATTGGCTCAGTTTCTACACAAGAAAAAGCAAGTGGTATCTGTGGTCAATCCATTGTCTGTAAAGCGTTTCATTCAAATGAAATTAGCAAAAGTAAAAACGGATAAAAGTGATGCAAAGGCAATCTGTGAATATGGGATTATTAATGAAGTTCCATTGTATAATGCACTTACAGAAGTTCAAAGTGAATGCTTACAGTTATTTAGATTGATGGATAGTTTTTTAAAGAAAAGAACAGCGACCAAAAACAAGATCCATGGAGAAGAGGTCTTAGGGATTCCATCTAAGTGGGTGTATCGTTCATTAAAAAGAGATCTTAAACATTTAGATAAAGAGCTTTTAGGAATAGAGAAGCAACTTCTGTCATTAGTAAAACAAGACCAGCAAATACAATTAACTTTATTACAAAGCATACCAGGAATAGGGCTTAAAACTGCTTTATTCTTAATTGTAATAACTGATGGATTTAAGAAGTTTGAAACAGCCTCCCAATTATGTAGTTATGTAGGCATAACACCAACAATTAGAGAATCTGGAAGCAGTGTCAGAGGCAGAAGTAAAATAAGTAAAGTTGGAAACAGAAAATTGAGGAACCTATTATTCCTATGTTCATTTAGTGCCTGTAAGCAAAATAAGGCTTGTAAAAATATTTATGAACGAATTGTAAATAAAGGAAAAAGTAAGAAGTTAGCGCTAATTGCAGTCTCTAATAAATTACTAAAACAAAGTTTTGCTATTGCAAAATCTGGTTTACCATATGATGAAACTTACGTCTCAGTTCTGTCTAAATAAATAGCCTGAAATAGTAAAATAGAGAGCTTAAAATACTAAATCATAGAATTTTGAGCATGGAATAATAGTGAATAAAATTAATGAAGAAACTGCTTGTTTTTCAACTCAGTTCTTTGTTGTATGCTGGTGTTTATATTTAACAGTAAGTTTATTCCTCAACAAATCTAACCTTTTTGTTTTCTTATAACCCTTTAAAATATTAAGGTATGCGTTTATAATACATAAGAGTTATTTTTCTTTTCATAAGCTATTGTGGTTGAAGGCCCATGACCAGTATAAACAATAGTTGCATCGGGCTTAATTAATAATTTCTTTTTAATACCATCTACTAAAGTATTTAAGTTGCCATATGGTACTTCCGTATGACCAATATTCCCCTTGAAAAGAACATCTCCCCCAATCATAAAATCTTGCTGTTCACAGTAAAGGACTATACTTCCTGGTGAATGACCTGGTACATGAATAATCACAAACGTTGATGTTCCTAAGGTTAACGTATCTCCTTCTTTGACATAATTGGTTAATGGAGATACGGGTTCCATATGAAGATTAAACCAGCCAGCCATCTCTGGAATTCTTGGCATAAGTAAATTAGTTTCTTTATGACCTATTAAAGGAACTTTCCATTGCTTTAATGCAAAATTAACGCCTGCTACGTGGTCAAAATGTGCATGTGTCAGCACGATTTTAGTAACATTTAATTGCTCTTTTTCTATAAAAGAAACTAGTATTTGTTCTTCTTCTGTATTCCAACAACCTGGATCTATAAGAATGCAATCTTTGGTTTCAGAGTCCCAAAGCACATAAGTGTTTACTTGTACAGGATTAAATGGAAATACTTGTATCTGAATCATAATTTCATATATTTATCATAGAATTCGCCAAACGAATCGTACGTAAATTTTACCGCATCTTTAGAGATTTGAGCATTAGGAACGTAAGCATCAAAACCGTGATATGCACCTTTATATAATTTGAATTTCACATCAATATCTTCCTGTTTCAAAGCATCAATGTAAGCAATTGTTTCATCCTTAAATGGTTCCATATCACCCACAAATGAGATGGTTGGAGGGAAGTTGGTGTAATCTTTATTTCTTGCTGCTGCTGCGTAGGCAGGAACATTTTTATTGTTAACTCGAATATCTTTTAAATAAGAATCCCACCCTTTTTTATTTGATTTTGTATTCCAAACAGGAACCGATGTCATCTCTTTAGCCGAATTAGTATTCTGAAGGTCATCTATCATTGGATAGAATGGCATTTGAAAAGCTATGTTAAAATCACCTGTATCTCTTGCTTTTAGAGTAACAGCTGCTGTTAATCCACCACCACCACTATGACCAGCTACCATAAAATTATCATCATAAATGCCGAGTTCATCAGCATTTTCTTTTGCCCACAACAACGTGTCATAGCAATCATTAAAAGCAGCTGGATATGGAGCGTCTAAAGCTTTTCTATAAGCAGGAGCGATAACTATACATGGTCTTTTTTCAATAAATTGTTTAATAATATCAAGATTCGGCATCATTTCTGGACTTCCTAAAATATAACCTCCACCATGTATATATTGTAATAAAGGTAATTTTCCTTTGGCATTTAACGGTTTAAAAATACGTACTCTAATATCTGGTCCACCATTTTTACTTGGAATAAAGCGCTCTTCATTATGTAGTCCTTTTATTTTTTTTCCATTAAACATACGAGCTGAGAAATTCATCATCTTAATACCCCAATTTCTACTTGCCAAATAAGTAAAGGATTTTAATGGCGTGTACATAGACTGAAGTCCTTTGTCTATTTTGTTTTTCATAATTTTTATATATTTTAATTTGCTAAAACCTCGGCTAACACTTGCTTATAACTTGCAACAGATTGTGCTCCACCAACAGGTTCTGAGTCATTAAAATACATGGTTGGCACACCTGATACTCCTTGGTTTTTCCAATATTGTAATTGTTGTTCAACGTGCTTACGAGCTTCTGTATCATCTAATTTTTTAATCCCTTCATCAGCGTTCAGTCCAACAGCCAGTAATTCCTTATATAGAACATCTTTGTCAGATATATCCTTTCGTTCGCTGAAAAAAGATGCTACTAAACGCGAATTTAATTCGGTCTGCAAGCCATAACCTTTGGCATAGTCTAGTAAAATATGTACATTTTTTGTATTCATCACTTTCATGCCATCAAAAAGATCAAATTTAAAGCCTTCAGCCTCAGCCATAGCAGCTAAGCGTAATTTATGTACATCTGTTTCTTCTTTGCTTGCTCCATATTTTTGCGACCTGTATAGATATTGGTCTATGCCTTCTGCAGGCAAACCTGGGTTTAATTCAAAAGGTTCCCATATGATTTCTACTTTATCTTGTAATTCCATTTCGGTAATTGCTTGCTGAAGTCTTTTGTATCCAATAAGACACCAAGGACAAACCACATCTGAAACGATGTTTATTTTTATCTTATCTGACATTTTTTCTAGTTTAAAATTAGTTTTTAGTCCAAGCTCTGCTTTCAAATGCTTTGTCTACAGGGATATCAAAGATGTGATTTGTGTAGTTACTCATTGTTTTAACAGCTGCCCCTGTAACAACACCAAGAATATGACTTTTTGTATAGCCTACATTCAAAAAGTTTTCAATATCTAATTCTGAAGGATAGCCTCGTTTCTCTATCATTATTTTAGAAAATAAACTTAATGCCTTCAATTTCTCATCAGGAATTTCTGTATTATTTCGTATTGCATCAGTTACTTCTTTAGGGACTTTTGACATACGGTCTGCAATAACACTATGTGCAGCCATACAGTATTCACATCCATTTTCATAATTCATAGATAAAAATATAACTTCCTGTTCTTGTGGAGTAAAACCTGCATTTTTCTAAACGAATCATAAGCGTAGGTGTAGGCATCAAGTAACGCATCGTTATTTGCCATGGTGCCATACATATTGGCAATCATTCCAGCTCTTTTTTTAGAGGTTTCTAAAATGGAGCTTGATAACGTGTTTGCAGTTTCTATTGTTTTCGGTGCTAAGCTTACTTTCTTTATTGTATTCATAATTTCTATTTTTTTCTTCAGTGATGAAGTTTTAGTTTCTAATATGACGCAAGTATACAAAAGATACTACTGTTGTACAATACGTTACGTTTAGGTTAGCAAGTATACAAAAGGATAGTGTTGTTGATGTGAAGACTTTATCGGTAAAAATAAATGAACTTTTTTTCAAGAAAAATTTAGTGACTTGTAAATTATAGCGATTAAGGGATTTTAAGTTACCTTTGTAGTCTTAGTATATATTAGGTACTTATGTAAATCAGTTAGTTATGATTGATATATCCTATTTTTTATAAAAGTTAAATAGAAATATAGTAGTATGAATGACAAAAGAATGCAAGAGATGTTGGCTAATTTGGATGTAGAAAATCCATCAGAAGTATGTCCAATAAAAGATGTATTAGCTACAATGTTGGATAAATGGACTATGATGATAGTATTAGTTCTTGGAAAACACAAAGTGCTCCGTTTTGCAGATGTAAAAAGAAGTGTGGTAGGCATATCTCCTAAAATGCTGACTAAATCGTTGCGAACTCTAGAAAGAGATGGTCATGTAAAAAGAACTGTTTATCCAGAAGTACCTATTAGGGTAGAGTATAACTTAACTGATCAAGGCTCTATCTTTTTGAAAAAATTAGTCGATCTAGCTGATTGGATAGTACCTCACGTACCTACCATTGTAAAAAACAGAGAAGAATTTATTAAATAAACTGTAGAGGAATTAGAAATTCGGGAGAATTAAATAATGCTAATTTGTATTGGTCAAACTTGCTCTTTTACAAATTTTATTTCAAGTTGATAGTTCTATCATTTTAAAATGAGCTAGTGAAGGCTTTATTCATTTAACAATCCGATTATTTGACAGATGTTCCTCCACACTTGCATACAACATGTGATAACAGTGTTAATTAATTTATACTAATAATTTATTTGAGGCAAAAAGTGGCCGATTGATTATTCTGGAAATCACTTTCTTAGGATTATCGATTTACCATTTGGTTCAAATAATTTTACCTTTAATCGATTATTTCTATAAGATCGATTACCGTTTTCTCCTTGCAGGATGGATGTAAAGTGCTTCTTAAAGTTTCGTTATAATTTTGATATTTATCATTTTATTTCATTTTGATTTCTTATATTATTGCAATAGATTATAAATTCTAAAACAATAACATTATGAACATCATCATTCAATACGTAAACATGGATTCTAGCGAATCTCTATCTAAATACACAACCGAAAAACTTGAAAAGCTTGCTAAAAAATATGATTGGCTAATTGCTTGCGATGTCTTTTTTAAACAAGATAACAATCAAAAAGAACAAGGTAAAATTTGTAATATGGAATTGAGTTTGCCTGGGCCAAGAATTTTTGCTACTTCAACTGAAAAGAATTTTGAAGCGGCAGTAAAAGAAACTATAAACGATCTAGATATTCAACTAGAAAAGAGAAAACAAACTTTTTCTACACACTAGATTTTTAAAAGAGTTTTAAGTAGAAAGCCACAAATTCAAAACATTTTGAATCTGTGGCTTTTTATTTTCTCACACCTCACACCTCACACCTGTTAACTTATTGATGGTGATAAGGTTCATTTCTTAAAATAGTAAAACCTCTATATAGTTGTTCCACAATAAATAAACGAATCATTTGATGGGAAAAAGTCATTTTAGATAAGGAGATTTTGCCTTGTGCTTTGTTATAAACATCGTTGGAAAAACCATAAGGCCCCCCAATAACAAATACCAATTGTTTGATACCGGAATTCATATGTTTCTGTAAATATTCCGAAAAACCAACCGAACTAAATTGTTTTCCATTTTCATCTAGTAAGATCAAAATATCAGTGGGTTGAAGTTTGTTCAAAATCAATTCGCCTTCTTTTTGCTTTTGTTGCTCTTCACTTAAATTTTTAACTTTTTTTAAGTCAGGAATAATTTCAAAATCAAATTTTATATAAAACCCCAAACGTTTTTGGTAATCGTCTATTAAAGCTTGAAGTTGTTTGTTGTCTGTCTTGCCAATGGCTAATAGCTTTATTTGCATATTCTTTCTAGTTGGGTCACTACTTCGAGGTCTATCGCGAAGATTAAACTTGTAAATACTACTGGAAGGTTTGAATGAAACCAACATTTTCATTTTATGAATAAAATACAAATTTACATTTTAATTAGAATTAAGAATTTAGAATGTAAATAATTTGCTTTTCAATTAGTATTTTTACGTCAAATTAACATTTATGATTTCGCAAGAGCAATTCAACAAAGAGATAGAATTAATAGTAGCAAATGCTATTCGTGAAGATGTAGGAGATGGAGATCATAGTTCTTTAGCTTGTATTCCCGAAAAAACTATAGGAAAAGCCAAGCTTTTGGTTAAAGATGAAGGTATTATTGCAGGAGTGGAATTTGCGAAAATTGTTTTTGCCTATATTGATAAAGATTTAAAGGTGGAAACACTTATTGAAGATGGTTCTAAGGTGAAGTATGGTGATATTGTATTTTATGTTGAAGGATCCTCTCAATCCATTTTAAAGGCAGAAAGGTTGGTTTTAAATGCCATGCAACGCATGAGTGCTATTGCTACAAAAACGAAACAGTTTGTTGATTTGTTAGAGGGAACTGGAACCAAAATATTGGATACCAGAAAAACCACTCCAGGTATTCGCGCTTTAGAAAAATGGGCTGTGAAAATTGGAGGAGGAGAAAACCATAGATTTGCTTTGTACGACATGATTATGTTAAAGGACAATCACATAGATTTTGCAGGTGGTATTACGAAAGCCATTACTAAGACCAAAGATTATTTAAAAAACACTGATAGAGATTTAAAAATTATTGTTGAAGCAAGAAATTTAGATGAAATTAAAGAAATTATAGAAAATAAAGGTGTTTATAGAATACTAATTGATAACTTTAATTACGAAGATACTAGAAAAGCTGTTGCTTTAATTGGTGACACTTGTTTAACAGAATCTTCTGGAGGCATCAACGAAAAAACGATTAGGAAATACGCTGAATGTGGTGTAGATTATATTTCTTCGGGCGCTTTAACACACTCAGTTTATAATATGGATTTAAGTTTGAAAGCTGTTTAATTCAGGATTTATTTTTTATTATACAACCAAACACCAAACACGATATATTAGTTAATGACCAAACCTATAGAAGATAAATTAAGTAAAATCCCTGTTTTAAATTTGGTAGTCAAATTTTTAAAACAAATTAAACTTCCAGGTTTGGAAGGGCTTTCTTTATACGATTTAATAGAGTTATACATCATTGGAATAGGGAAAGGTGCTTTAACAACCAGAGCAAGTGCAATAGCTTTTAGCTTTTTTACAGCTTTGTTTCCCTTTTTGCTTTTTATATTAATTATTATTCCACTTATTCCAATAGATGATTTTAAAATAGAGTTTTTAAATTTTTTGAACTCGTTCTTGCCACCAACTACTTCAGATTTTTTCTTCGATAGTATTTTCGATAATATCGAAGCTTCCGAACGTGGAGGGCTTCTTTCTTCAGTATTTTTAGTTTCTATTTTTTTAATGGCCAATGGCATTAGCGCTGTGTTTGTTGGATTTGAAAGTTCATTTCACGAACAATTAACTCGTAATATCATTAAACAGTATTTATTCGCCATGGGAGTAGCTTTAATTCTGGCCTTTTTATTAATTCTTACAGTTGTGGTTCTTGGTTACTTTGAAATTTATGTACTTGGAAACCTAGAAAGTTATGGTGTTTTAGAAAAAAGTAACAACCAATTCTGGATTACTGTGGCTAAATATGTATTTTTTGTTATTATGGTATATTTAGCAACTGCCGTGTTGTATTATTTTGGAACTAGAGAAGGTAAAACATCGAAATTTTTCTCAGTAGGGGCTATGTTTACAACTATTTTAATTATTTTGAGCTCCTATTTATTCGGAATTTATATTGAAAATTTTTCACAGTATAATGAACTTTATGGCTCTATTGGAGCATTGTTAATTCTACTATTTTATTTGTGGTTAAACTCTAATATATTACTTTTGGGATACGAATTGAATGCTTCATTAAACAGATTAAAAAAAATAAATAAAACCTATGTATAAAATACTCCTACTTCTACTTTTAATGCCCTTAACAATGAATTCTCAAAACATTTTAGGCAAATGGAAAACAATTGATGATAAAACGGGCAAAGCCAAATCTACCGTAGATATTTATGAAAAGAACGGAGAGATTTTTGGAAAGATCATTGAAATTTATGATAGCTCAAAGCGGGATCTTCTTTGTGATACTTGTGAAGGGAACGAATATAATAAACCAGTTTTAGGCCTAGTTATTATAAAAAACCTAACCCAGGATGGCGAGTATTTTGAAAACGGCACCATTTTCGATCCAGAATCAGGAAAAACTTATAAATGTAGATTGTCTATAGATGAGGATAATCCAAATAAATTAATGGTCAGAGGTTATATTGCATTTTTTTACGCAACTCAATATTGGGAACGCATAGAAAGTTAAAATCGCATTCTTAACTTAATAACTAAAACCCTTGCACTTTATAGACGTTATTCTTCCTATTCCACTTCCAAAACTATTTACTTATAGTATAACGGAAGCGGAAGCTGGTTTTTTGAAGCCAGGGATGCGTGTGTCTGTACCTTTTGGGAAAGCAAAAATCTACACGGCTTTAGTTTTTAATATTCATGGTAACGAGCCTTTGGTTTACGATGCAAAAGAGATTCATCAAATTTTAGATGATGAAGTTGTCGTTACCGAAAAGCAACTGGAACATTGGCAATGGATTTCAGAATATTACATGTGCACTTTGGGTGATGTGATGCGTGCCTCTTTACCAAATGCTTTTTTATTGGAAAGTGAAACCGTAATTAGTAAGAATTATGATGTTACTATTGATGAAGCGGATTTAAAAGACGATGAGTTTTTAATTTATGAGGCCTTACTTCATCAAACTTCTCTTAAAATACATGATATTGTAAGTATTCTAAATAAAAAGAATGTTCTTCCTCTAATAAAAAGCTTGTTGGACAAACAGGTTATTTTGGTCGAAGAAGAAATTTATGAAAAGTACAAGCCTAAACTGGTGCGTTATGTAAAACTTCATTCTAAATTTTCTTCTGAGAAAAACTTACAAGATCTTTTGGAAGATTTAAGTAGAGCTCCAAAACAAAGAGAAGTTGTTTTAACTTTATTCTCACTTTCAGCTCAAATTAAAAAGCCTATTAAGGTTTCAGAATTAACAGAGAAAAGCAACACGTCTTCTGCTATTATTAAATCTTTAATTGATAAAAATATTCTAGAAGAATATTTTGTTCAAACGGATAGAGTCCAATACTCTGGTGATGAAAACAATCCATTAAAACAGTTAAACGAGCCTCAAAAAATAGCATTTCAAGAAATAAAGTCATCGTTTGAAACCTATAATATTACGTTGTTACATGGTGTTACTTCCTCTGGAAAAACAGAGATTTATGTCAAATTAATTGAAGAAGTTATAGCTCAAGGAAAACAGGTTCTTTATCTCTTACCAGAAATTGCTTTAACAACGCAATTGGTTAATAGGTTACAGGATTATTTTGGTGAAAAAGTAGCCGTTTTTCATTCAAAGTATTCGTCTCACGAACGCGTAGAGGTCTGGAATCATGTTTTAAATAATTCTCCCAAAGCTCAAATTGTTTTAGGAGCACGATCGTCTGTGTTTTTGCCATTTAATAATTTAGGGTTGGTAATTGTAGATGAAGAACACGAATCTTCATACAAGCAGTTCGATCCAGCTCCAAGATATCATGCCAGAGATACTGCTATTGTTTTAGCGCATCTTTTTAACTGTAAAACACTTTTAGGATCTGCCACACCAAGTATTGAGAGTTATTACAATACCAAACTAAAAAAGTACGGTTTGGTAGAGTTAACTACTAGATATAACGATGTGTTAATGCCAGATATTGAGCTTGTAGATATAAAAGACAAGCAAAAACGTAAACGTATGACTGGTCATTTTAGCGATAGGCTAATTGAAGAAATGACAGAGACACTCAAAGAAGGACATCAAATTATTTTGTTTCAGAATAGGAGAGGGTTTTCGCCTATTGTGGAATGTCAAACCTGTGGTCATTCTCCTCAATGTCCAAATTGTGATGTTAGTTTAACCTATCATCAATACAAAGATGAACTACGTTGTCATTATTGTGGTTATCATTCTGTTATGATAAAAACGTGTGAAGCTTGTGGTAGTGTCGACTTAGATAATAAAGGTTTTGGAACGGAACAAGTACAAGAGGAAGTTAGTACGTTATTTCCAGAGTACAAAGTTGCTAGAATGGATTTGGATACCACTAGAGGTAAATATGGTTATGAGAAAATCATTACCTCTTTCGAACAAAAAGAAGTAGATATTTTGGTTGGCACTCAAATGCTTACCAAAGGATTGGATTTTAGACATGTAAAATTGGTTGGGATCATGAATGCGGATAACATGCTTAATTTTCCAGATTTTAGAGCGCATGAGCGTAGCTTTCAGCTTATGTTACAGGTTTCAGGAAGAGCTGGAAGAACAGAAGAAAGAGGGAAAGTAATAATTCAAACGTATAATCCATATCATAACATTTTACAACAGGTATCTACAAATGCCTATCAGAAAATGTATGAAGAACAAATGGAGGAACGACGTAATTTTAAATATCCGCCTCTTTATAGGCTGATTAAAATTACCATAAAACATCGTAATTACAATATGGTAAACGTGGCATCAGATTGGTATGCTAAATCGTTAAGAATAGTTTTTAAAACTGATATTTTAGGCCCAGAGTTTCCAGCGGTGTCTAGAATTAGAAATCAATTTATTAAACACATTATTGTTAAAATCCCACCCAAGCAATCGGTGTCAAAAACAAAAGAAGCCATTATTAAAATTAATAATAGCTTCTTCGCTGTAAAAGATTTTAGGGCTGTAAGAGTAATTCTAAATGTTGATAATTATTAGTAAAATAGAAATTTGTAAACAAATTCCGTTATTAAACTAATCCTGACGAAGTTCAGGGTATTAGGTAATGTTATTTAAAGCATCAACTAATTGGGTCTTTTTATTTCTACTTAAAGGAATTTCATAAGCACCAACTTCAACATTCTTACTGTTAAATCTGTCAATTTTATCTAAATTAACAATATACGATTTATGGATTCTTAAGAACTTTCCTTCAGGAAGTTCGCTTTCAAAAGCTTTCATGGTAGAAAGTACAACTAAGCTTGTTTCTTCAGTAACAAGTTTTACGTAATCTCCAAGAGCTTCAATCCATTTAATGTCTTTAATATAAACTTTACGTTTTTTAAGGTTACTTTTTACAAAAATGTGTTCACCTTCTGTTTCATTAAAGTCTAGTTTTAATTTGTGATGTTCTACAGCTTTATCGACTGCAGTATTAAAACGTTCTCTTGTTATAGGTTTATGCAAGTAATCTGTAGCATCATAATTAAATGCTTTAAATGCATATTCTGTTTTTCCAGTAACAAAAATAATTTGGGGTTTGTTGTTTAATACGTCTAAAAGTTCGAAGCCATTTAAAACAGGCATTTCAATATCTAAAAATATTAAGTCAACTTTATGGGTGTTTAGTCCATTTTTTGTCTCTAGAGCGCTATTGTATTCCGCTATTAAGTTAAGAGAAGGATGGTTTTCAATTAACTTAACAATGGAGAGGCGCTGAATTGCTGAGTCATCAACTACTACACAGTTTAAAGTCATAACATTTAATTTATTTCGGTTAAGATATCGACAATAGTACAAATAATTCGGTTAAAAACCAAAAAACATCGATAAAACGTTTATTTTAACCTTTTTTAACGTTTCAAAATTAACCATAAAATATGTTCTTTTTAATGTTGCAATATATAAATATAATACTTATTTTTGCACCCATTTTTAACAATAAATACAATTTAATATGAATCATTACGAAACTGTTTTCATCTTAAATCCCGTTTTATCTGAAACACAGATAAAGGAGACAGTACAGAAATATGAAGAATTTCTTACTTCTCGTGGAGCAAAGATGGTATCTAAAGAAGATTGGGGCCTAAAAAAATTAGCTTACCCAATTCAAAACAAAAAAAGTGGATTTTACCACTTATTCGAGTATCAAGTAGATGGAGAAGTTATTACTCCATTAGAAGTAGAGTTTAGACGTGATGAGCGTTTTATGCGTTACTTAACTGTTGCTTTAGACAAACATGCTATATCTTGGGCAGAGAGAAGAAGAGTTAAACTTAAACAAAAAGCGTAATTATGTCATCTATAGAACAACAAGCAAAAGGAAAGAAAGACGGAGAAATTAGATATTTAACGCCTTTAAATATTGAAACGAACAAGAATAAAAAGTACTGTCGTTTCAAAAAATCTGGAATCAAGTATGTGGATTATAAAAATCCAGACTGGTTATTAGGTTTTGTAAACGAACAAGGTAAAATTTTACCAAGACGTTTAACAGGAACTTCTTTAAAATACCAAAGAAAAGTATCTGTTGCTGTAAAAAGAGCACGTCATTTAGCATTAATGCCATATGTGGCAGATTTATTAAAATAAAATACTCATAACAATGGAACTTATATTAAAACAAGACGTTGAAAATTTAGGATTTAAAGACGATGTTGTAACGGTAAAGAACGGTTATGGTAGAAATTTTTTAATTCCTCAAAAGCAAGCTATTTTAGCAACTGTTTCTGCTAAAAAAGTATTAGCAGAAAATGTAAAGCAACGTGCATTTAAAGACAAAAAAGTAATTGATGATGCTAATGTAATTGCTGATGCAATTAAAGCATTAGAAATTAAAATACCAGCTAAAGCTACTGAAGGTGCTTCTGCAGGTGATAAATTATTTGGTTCAATTACCAAAACCGATTTAGTTGAAGCTTTCGAAAAAGCAGGACATGAAATCGATAAAAAATTCATCAACATTACAGGTGGAAATATTAAACGTTTAGGACAGTACAACGCTGTTATTCGTTTGCACAGAGAAGTAACTTTCGAAATTCCTTTTGAAGTTATTGCTCAATCTTAAATTTTAGCATTTCTGCATTATAAAATAAAACCGTTTAGAGCATTCTAGACGGTTTTTTAATTTTAATTATTTTAGAAACCTATCTCATGCGCTTTACTTTTATATTGGTATTGTTGGTTTTATTTTCTTGTAAAGACAAAGCTAACCAAACACAAGAACTTAAAAAAGATTCTAGAACATCTTCTATTTTAATTGAAACCTTTCAATATAAAAAGGATGCCTCTCCTTTAATAAGTGTACATCGTGGAGGCGTAGGCTTAGTAAATTATCCAGAAAACTGTTTGGAAACCATAGCTTATGTTAACGATAGTATTCAAGCTGTTTTTGAAATAGATATTGCTAAAACAAAAGATGGTGTTTTAGTTTTAATGCACGATAATACTTTAGAAAGAACCACTACAGGAACGGATAAATTAACAAACTATAATTTTGAGGAATTACAGAGTTTTAATTTGGTGGACGATTTTGGAAATGAAACAGCCTTTAAAATCCCTAAATTCTTGAACGTTTTAGCTTGGGCTAAAACAAATAATGCCATCGTTACTATTGATATAAAGCCAAGTGTGGATGTTGCTGAAGTCATCGATGCCATTAGGATGCAACAAGCAGAAGACATTTCTATCATCATAACTTACGATATCGCCCAGCTTAAAAAGGCTTATCAATTAGCTCCGGATTTACTCATGTCTGTGTCTGCTAGAAACCAAAAAGAATTGGATTGGTTGCTAGAAACTCAGATACCTTTAACTAACATGTTGGCTTTTACGGGTACCAAACTTTCGGATACTAGTTTGTATAACAACATTCATAAATTGGGTATAAAAACCATGTTAGGCACTCTTGGCAACTTAGACAAACAAGCCGCTTCCAAAACAGATTCACTTTATTTGAAATGGGATCAATTAGGAATTGATATCTTTGCAACAGATAGACCATTTCAAGCAGCAACTGCTTTAGAAATCAATAAGTAAACTTTAATTGAAAATAGATTTATTACCAATGAAATACGCTAGATTAACAAAAGAACAATTTGACGAACTGCATAAAGAATTTATAAATTTTCTTGCTACACAAACCATTACTGCTAAAGAATGGGATGATATTAAAGTGAATAAACCTGAAGTTGCCGAACAAGAATTAGACGTGTTCAGTGATTTGGTTTGGGAAGGTGTTTTAAGTAAAGTGGAATTTATAGAACATATTTCGCCACAACAAATACATTTATTTCAGTTAAATGAAGAGAACATGCATTTAATAGTTATTAAAATAAAAAACCCAATCGATTTAACCTCTACAGATGGTTTTAATTGGTTGCGAGAAAACTTAATGGATGAGGATGTTGAATTCTCTCAAGCTAAAAAAGATTATACAGACGATAAAAATTCTGATAAGTTTAAATTAATTCAACAAGGAGGTGTTATAACCAAAGGCGATTTATTTAGCTATTTAGATAAGTTGATTAATTAATAAATTCCTGCGAATGCAGAAATCCCTTTAATTTAAAGACTTTTTCAGGTTGTTTTCTTGATATAATCGAATCCCTGTAAAACAGAAATATTCATATTTTAATTAAGTAGATCTGTTTTTTCTTTCAGAAAAAACGTGAACTGACGTAATTAATTCTTTATTTTTGTTTTCCTCATCATACAACCTCATTAGTGTTAGTGTGATGTGGAGTATAGTATAATTAATATTCATTAAATGAGATTCCCACTTTCGTGGGAAGTAAACATGGCACAAAAACCAAGCATTCCAAAAGGAACTAGAGATTTTACTCCAGAGCAAGTAGCAAAACGCAATTATATATTTAATACCATTCAATCACAATTTGAATTATACGGTTTTCAACCTATAGAAACGCCTAGTTTTGAGAATTCAGATACCCTAATGGGGAAATATGGAGAAGAAGGGGATAGGCTAATTTTTAAAATTTTAAATTCTGGAGATTATTTGAATAAGGTGGATGATACACTTTATGCTTCAAAGGATTCTAATGCAACGACTCCTAAAATCTCAGAAAAAGCACTTCGCTACGATTTAACAGTGCCTTTTGCTAGGTACGTCGTGCAACATCAAAACGAAATAGAATTTCCTTTTAAGCGCTACCAAATGCAACCAGTTTGGCGTGCAGATAGACCTCAAAAAGGACGTTTTAGAGAGTTTTATCAATGTGATGCGGATGTGGTTGGTTCTACATCTTTATGGCAAGAAGTAGAGTTTGTGCAATTATACGACGCTGTTTTTTCAGCCTTAAAATTAGAAGGTGTTACCATAAAAATAAACAACCGAAAAATATTATCTGGAATTGCTGAAGTTATTGGAGCAAGCGATAAATTAATAGATTTTACCGTTGCTCTGGATAAACTGGATAAAATAGGAGAAGAGAAAGTAAAAGAAGAAATGCTTGGAAAAGGAATTTCTATGGAAGGTATTGAAAAACTTCAACCTTTATTTACACTTTCAGGATCTTTTAGTTCTCAAGTAGAACAATTAAAATCTATTTTAAGTACGTCCGAAGAAGGCAAAAAAGGAATAGAAGAATTAGAGTTTATAGATAAAGCTATTACACAACTTGGTTTGCAAACAGCAACTTTACAATTAGATGTTACTTTAGCTCGAGGCTTAAATTATTATACAGGAGCTATTTTTGAGGTATCTGCTCCAGAAACTGTTCAAATGGGTTCCATTGGCGGTGGTGGAAGATACGATGATCTTACTGGTATCTTTGGTATGAAAGATGTAAGTGGTGTTGGAATTAGTTTTGGTTTAGATAGAATTTACTTGGTTCTTGAAGAACTAAATTTATTTCCGGAAACAGTTTCAAAGAATGTCGATTTACTCTTTATAAATTTTGGAGAAACGGAGGCTTTATTTAGTTTAAAAGCGATTAAACAGTTGCGTTTAAATCATATAAATGCGGAATTATATCCTGATACTGCCAAAATGAAAAAGCAAATGAATCATGCCAACAAACGTAACATTCCTTTTGTAGTTTTAGTAGGAGATGAGGAAATGGAAACAGATAGTTATACTTTAAAGAATATGATTTCTGGGGAACAAGACAAAGTATCTCTTGAAGTTCTAATTTCTAAATTTAAGTAAGTTATTTCTTCTCCCACTGAGTTTTTGAAAGCTTGAGTGACTATGTTTTAAATGTACATTGTTAATGATTTATACAAAAAAGAGTCCTGAAAATTATTCAGGACTCTTTTTTGTGAGAATATATTTCGTTCTATAATTGATTCCTCATTTGTTTTAATTGACTAAGACCTTTTTACTCACCACTCCAAATTCTGTTTGCAGCTTTATAATATAAGATCCAACACTTAGAGTTTTTGTTTTGATTACCAAGTTTGCTTCCGTTTTAGAGTCTTCTATTTTGAAAATAGATTGTCCGATAATATTGAACATTTCTACAGATTTAATAGTCTTCAATTCTGGATTTTGGATGGTGATGCTTTCATTCGTATTGACATATGATACTTGTAGAGAATTTGCTAATTCTATGGCTTCAACTCCCAAAGATTGGTTTGTAAATGTAATTTCAAATCGATCCAAATAACTTCCAGCCTGTAAATAAATTGAATAATTTTCAACTCTTAAATCATGAATAAGACCTAATTCCTTATCATGGATATAAATGTTTAAAGTGCTTGGAACATTTTCTAAAATATCAATAGTAATATTATTTAAACCAGGATCTGATGTGTGTATTCCAATAGGTAATACGGTGTTTTCAGAAATATTATCAATGCCTTGAATAATGTATTTTTCATTGTCAAGCATCCAATACATATCATCCATTTGGTTTTGATATAACAAACCATCAAATCCCCAATCGTATTCTAAAGATGCTCTAGTGTCTTCAGTTAGCAATAACTGTCTATGAATGGTGTTGACAGAATTATAACCAAGACGTATTTTCATCCTGTTATCTTCGAATTCTTCTTCAGTTGTTTCTTCGTTTTGCTCTTGTCTAATATAATTCGATAAAGTGCCTTCTTCTTTTACAAATCTTCTTTGTCCATTATTAAAATTAATAGTTCCTGTTCTTTTACCACTAACAAAGAAGCCTTGACCAACAGGAATAAAACGTCCGGGAGTTTTGGTTCCTGTTCCTACTTCTGCCACGTCAGGATTAATGGTTCCCCAAGCAGCAGCACAAACACCTCCTGAAAAATTATAAGTAGCATAACCACCTTGATATTCGGATGATGAGTGAGAGCTTCCTCCCCAATGTTCCCAGAAATATAATGTACCATTAATTAACGGACTCGATTCTGAATTTCTTTCTATACCTGTAATATTGTCAACTTCTGGACCATTATCCAAAATAAACTGGTCTGCATCTATTGCCGAAGCATAAGGGTTACCAATTAAATAGTCGTTACCAGCGTTCAGGTTTAAAGTTAAAATATCGCCATTATTTGGCTTTCCTTGAAATACATAGTTTTGCTCAAGAGTTAAATCGCCTTCAGTATTTTCTATGCCTTTCATAGTAAAACCTTCTCCAGCTTTAATGGTTCCCGTATTTCTTATATGTTGCCATGCCGAATAATCACTACTTGGTAAATTACCAAATTTCCATATCCAGTAATGTGCAATCCCAATTGGAGAGCCAGAGTTGCCATCATAACCTCCTACAAAGGAAATGTTAGTTGGACTATCAGAATCTGTTCCATCTTTAACGATGTTATTATTTAACTTATAACTGTAATTATTAGGATATTCAGTGGTTGTAAAACCTACTGGAGAAGACCAGTAATTGTAAGTAAAAAGGTCTTTTGTTCCTTGTTGATCTTTTTCAATTTTACCTGCACTTCCAACTAATAAACTACTTTCAGAACCTTGAACAAGTTGAGATTCGCCTTCAAGATCTATAAAGCCATTTAATTCCAAGTACCAACTAACGTTAAGTTCAGAATCATCATTTACGTGGTATTCAATAGGAGCAGAAGTAGCATCTAGTTCATCTATAAATAAGGCTAAATGGCCTTGATGTCCACTAAAGGAAACATCATTGTGTTTTACTTTTACAATGGACCAATCATAGGTCACAACATCTTGTCCATGAACTCCATCTGCAAAGGAATCTACAGCGTCTGGTAAATTTCCACTTGAATGTGTTATAAAAGGCATTGGTGCAGTCTGGTTATCTATAAGTTTTGCATTATACAATTTAGCACCTGTACCAGAGTCGTAGTCTGGAGTTGTTAAGTCATCAACTATATCACCTTTAAAGACGTCCATACGGTAATAACGCATTAAGGAAGGCCAGAGAATTGGGTCTATATAGGACGTACTGATAAAGTTTGCTATATCTTTTGGTACAACACTACCACGAACAACGCCATAATTATTTTCAATTTCCTGATACACCATTTTCTGAATTTCATTCTCAGATAATGTTTTGTTGAAAACACGAACTTCATCTATAAATCCTTTAAAGTATTTGTCAGTGTTGTTATCAGCTTGCTTCCCGATTCTAAAATTAAAAGGATTAGATTCTAAAAAGCTTCCAGCACCGAAAGTGCTAGATAGTTTCTCTCCATTGACATATAAAGTGATTTCTTCATCTTCTCCATTAAAAGAAGCAACAACGTGGTACCATTGGTTGGAGTTTATTGGATGACTATTCAAATCATTTTGTGCACCAATATTGTTGGCTATTGCACGAATATAATAGTTGCCAGCAGATGGCTCAATCATAATCTTTAGATTTTCTTGTCCAAAAATAACCGCACTTCCATTTAGAAATGATGGGTCAATTTTTATCCATCCCATGATTGTGGCATTCGTTCTGCCACTCAGTAATTCTGAATCTTCAATATAATCATTTCGACCATCGAAATATAAATTTAATTTTCTGTCTAAATCACGTGGAGACCCAAAACGTTCATCATCGGTGTCGAACAAATCTAAAATACCATCTTTATCTGTATCGGTATTATAATTTTCGCCTCCAATAGATCCGTTAGCGTTTGTGTCTAAACTAGCATAAAGAGTTTGACTGATATCATAAGTGTTTCCATTTGATGTGGTATCCATATAGTCTGGGATACCATCAGAATCGGAATCCACCACAAAATAAGTAGATCCTAAGCCTTGATTTGAATTACCAAATGCGGTTTCAAATGTGGATCCTGTGTTATAATCGTAAATATCAAGGATTCCATCAGCGAATAGTTCATGGATACCATCAGAATCAACATCTTTTTTACGTGCATAATCTGTATCTAAGCCATCACCAACACCATCTCCATTTATATCACCATCTCCATTTTCAAAATTCAAATCTGCAGAATTTCCAGCTTTGGATTCATCAACGTCAAAAATAGTATCATTATCACTATCAAGATCTAAGTAATTAGGAGTACTGTCGTTATCTGAATTCAAAATTGTAAAACCTTCAGCCAAGTCATGCATCCCATTAGCATTCAAGTCAATCCAGCCAGACGTATTTGTTAAGGTTGCAGTTCCTTCACTTAAATTGCCTAATCCAGCTTCAACAACATCAGGAATTCCGTCATTGTCAGAATCTAAATCAAATATATCAGCAATGCCATCACTATCTGTGTCACATAATGTTTGAATAATGGTTATGTCGTCTATAGCCAAGTTGTTTCCAATACCTCCAGGAGTATTATTAATAAATCTAACAATAAATGAGTTTACATCACCTAAATTAACGTTTGTACTAAATTCTTGCCATTCTCCTTGAATACATGTGTTATCTGTTGTGCTAACAGAGCATCTTCCTAAGGGAGTGGTATTATAAGTTGATAAGATATTTTCATTTAAATCTAAAAATTGAACGGTAATATCTGGTAAATCGGAACCCGAGAAACTAGATTGAGACATAATGTTTAATGCATAGAAGCTGTAGGAAATTGGAAAATTTGATAAAATGCCAGTTATGGTTGCTTCATAGAAAACTCCTGGAGTATCACTCGCGCTAAAAACGGCCATTCTTCCATTGATGTCATTAGGAGTATGATCTTCCCCATTGTACCAAGCCAAATCCCCATGTATGTTTTCTGGATCACTGGCTTGGGTTCCTGTAATTTTTGAAACCACTGTATACTCGCCATGATCTAAAATCCATGAAGATTGATTTGGGCATTCTGGTGTATTCGTGCCAATAAGACCATCTTCATAGCAGTAACTCGTATTTGCAGTATTATTGTTTATTGTTGCTCTACCTGTACCAACACCAAAAGTTTCATTTAGAAATTTATAATTAACACTGTTTCCTCCTGCATTACCACAATTTTGTTGTTCAGCAGAATCCATAATACCATCATTGTCATCATCTATATCCACATGATCGAGAATGCCATCTCCATCACTATCATAGAAATATTGAATGGTAGTTCCTTGAATTAGGAATGTGTAGGTAGGTTCGTCTGAGTCATTACTAAAAACACTCACTAATGATGTTTTTTTTCCAAATTCTAAGGAATTATATGCAACGCTAAACGCACTAGAATCACCTCCTGAAATGGGGGTGTTAGAAGGAGGTCCTGTTATTGTGAAATTTTCGGAATTGGAAACTGTAATTTCTGAGATAATTAAATCGGCCGTACCTTCTGAATTGTCTATAGAGAAGGTATGTTCTTTTGTGCTTCCTAAGTCTACTAATCCAAAATTAGTAGCATCTATAAAATCTGGTGTAAGATCTCCATTCACTATTAAAGTGTTATCATGTCCTAAAATCTTAATTTCAGGGGCTGTAGCCATGCTTTGAATATGAATATCATCTATGGCCATATCACTTTTAAAATCAGAACCTATAAGACCTCTAAATCTTAATTTAATGATTTGCCCTGAATATGCAACTAAACTTAAGTTTGCATCTTCCCATGGATCATCATTTGCTGTTTGAACTTGACCAGATTGAGTCCAGATATTTGTGTAGCTTGTCCCATTATTAGTACTGATATCTACATTAAGTATTCCCATGTTTACTCCGTACATATGGTAAGAAAATGAAATCTCTGGAAAAGAAACGGTGCTCAAGTCAATACAAGGGCTCTCTAAATTTGATGTTTGATTGATGTTCCCTGATGCTTCTGCGTAAACATACCAAGAGCCACTTTTAGCTAATTCTGGTCCTGTAAAATATGAAGTTGTACTATTCATATTTCTATCCCAATCAAATTCATCGGAATTATCTTGTGTCCAACCTCCAAAACCTGATTCAAAAGATTGCGTGTATGGAAAAGAGTTTATGGTCGTAGTGCAGTCATTTGTAGCAAAAGAACTTAAATCCATAATTTGGTTGTCTGGATTTAAGGTGTCACCAGAAGTTCCACTCCAATAGGTAACTTGCGTTGTGGATTTTTTCCATCCACGTTTATGAAATGGATCGATATCAATGGATAAAGAACTCCCTAGGATGAAAGCGTGATTATTATCTGATAGAATCCTATTCGTTTTTCTTGAGTTATTTTTAAGTGTAAATACTTTTTCTAAAGCGACAGCCGAGATCGTTTCAGATCGGGAAAAGGTGTTAATACAGAATATTAATCCAACAATAAGAATAGTGTACCTGATGGTATACCTTAAGTTTTTCATTTTGGTTAAGTTTGAGTTTGGGGCTAAACCTTAATTAATGATGTGTTATAATGTTTTTTAAATCAACAGCTATAATTACTTAATATAATTGGTTTTGTTGATTATCTTAAATACCAAAAAATTCTAATTAGTACACAATTCGATTTGTTTAGAGGTAGTTAAGACTGCTAATATATTAAAATACTTGACAAAAAATCTATTAAACGCAAAAAAATCCGATAAAATGTATATTTGTAAAAAAGATACTACATAAAGTGGTTTGAAATGATGCTTTAAAAGATATTTGTTAACATTTGTACCCAAACTAAATTAAAACCCGAAGTTTTCTGAATGTGGTTATTTTGGCTACGTCAGTATAATAGGATACTAAATATTAAATAATTACCTTTAAAATCTACTTCAGTATTAATTAAACAGTCTTATGAAACCACTAAAAAGTAACCACTTAATTTTAGCTTTTAGCTTCTTTTTAATTTTAAATGTATCTGCTTTTGCCCAATTATCATCAAGTCAAATTGATAGTTTGGTTGTAGATGCCATGGATAAATTTAAAGTAGCAGGAACAGCAGTAGCCATTGTAAAAGACGGTAAAATAATCTATGAAAAAGGCTTCGGCGTTATTTCAAAAACAACTCATGTCAAGGTAAATGAACACACCAATTTTGCAATTGCTTCAAACAGTAAAGCTTTTACAACTACCGCTTTGGCGCTTTTAGTTGAAGATGGAAAAATTAAATGGACTGATAAAGTGGTAGATCATATTCCAGAATTTAAAATGTACAATGCTTATGTTACTGAAAATTTCAATATTCAAGATTTATTAACACATAGAAGCGGACTAGGACTTGGAGTTGGAGATTTAATGTTTTTTCCAGATGGTTCAGATTTTACTATGGCCGACTTACTTTCAAGTTTCCAATATTTTAAACCGGTGTCTGCTTTTAGAACACAATTTGATTACGATAACTTATTATATTTGGTAGCAGGAGAACTAATAGCAAGAAAAAGTGGTGTTACTTGGGAGGAATTTATTACGACTAGAATTTTTGAGCCTCTAAATATGGATAGCTCTTATGCCGGATTAAATTTAATTCCAGATACAAGTAATTTAGCTTTACCTCATAGTACGGCAAGTGGCGATTTTGTAGTGCTACCAAGCTTTAAAGAAATGATGAATGGATCTGCTGGAGGGATTTATGCCAATGTAAACGATATTTCTCAATGGATGCTCGTGCAACTTAATCAAGGAAAATATGGCGAAAACCTAGAAAATCAATTATTCACCCTTGAAAGTCAGCATGAAATGTGGACCATCCACACCACTACAGAAGTGAATAGAAATCCGAGATACAATTCTCATTTTGCAGGCTATGGTTTGGGTTGGGATTTAACCGATAAAAAAGGAAACATGATTGTTTCTCACACAGGTGGACTTCCTGGAATGTTAAGCAGAACCGTTTTAATTCCTGATTTAAATGTAGGTATTGTGGTGCTTACCAATACAGAACCTGGAGGAGCAGGCGTTTTCATGGCAGTTTCTAGAACCATTGTAGATGGTTATTTAGGTTTGGATGATTTCCATTGGACAGACAAGTTCTATGATTATTTTAGTCAAAATGAAGCAGAAGGCGATGCCGTAATTAAGCAAGTCTGGGAGACGGTAAACCTTAATAAAAAGGTCAAAATTAATGAATCAGATTACCTAGGCGTTTATAAAGATAACTGGTTTGGAAAAATGGAAGTCTTTAAAAAAGACGGGAAACTTTGGTTAAAATCCTATAAATCACCCAAATTAAATGGGCAATTACAATTTTACAAAGCCAATACTTTTGCTATTAAATGGGAATATCAAGACATGAATGCCGATGCATTTGTCATGTTTTCTTTAGATGAAAACGGGATGGCTCAAAGCATTAAAATGAAAGGAATTTCTCCAAACATTGATTTCAGTTTCGATTTTCACGATTTAGATTTGCAACGAGTTTCTAAAGACTAAAAAACCACCTACTTTTAATGAACTACATTTTAATTCTAGAAATTGTTTATGTTATTGGTTTGATGCTGGTATGTTATCGCGTAATTCTCGATACTCAAAACACCACAAAAGCATTAGCCTATTTATTATTGGTAATTTTTCTTCCCATAATTGGAATGATTTTCTATTTTTCATTCGGTGTCAATTATCGGATACGGAAAATGTATGGTAAAAAATTAATGACAAATGAAGATTTACAACTTAACCTTGAAAGGGAACTTATTTCATATTCCAAAGATGTTTTAAAAAAAGGTGATGAAAGTGTTCAAGAAAACAAAAAATTAATAAATCTGATTCTAAAGGATAATTTAAGTCCCTTAACCAATAATAACGATGTTAAATTATTATTAAACGGAGAGACTAAGTTTCCGGAAGTTATAGAATGTATAAATCAAGCTAAACACCATATTCATATAGAGTATTATATTTTCGAAGACGATAATATAGGAACTCAAATTATTGATCTCCTTATTGAAAAAGTATCTCAAGGTGTCATGGTCAGATTCATTTATGATGATTTTGGGAGTCGTTCTATTAGAAAAAAGCAAGTAAAAAGGTTACAGGAAGGTGGCGTAAAAGTTTTCCCATTTTATAAAATTAAACTCATTGCTTTTGCCAATAGAATTAATTATCGAAACCACAGAAAAATTATAGTTATAGATGGTCATACATCCTTTGTAGGTGGCATAAATGTTAGTGATAGATATATTAATACAGTGCCTAATAAGAATAAGGTTTTTTGGAGAGATACCCATTTAAAAATAGTTGGGCCAGCAAGCTGGTATTTGCAATATCTGTTTTTATGCGATTGGAATTTTTGTGCTGAAGATGACGTAACTATCACGAATCAGTTGTTTCCTGTAAAAGGATCTTTTGAATCCAAGAATGACAAACATGTACAAATTACGGCCAGTGGTCCAGATTCTGATGTGCCAACTATTAAATTTGCATTGCTTCAGGCGATTAATCTAGCGGAAAAGGAAATACTAATCACCACCCCATATTTTATTCCAAGTAATAGCATTATGGATGCCTTGATGATTGCTGCAAAAAGTGGAGTGAAGGTAAAACTTATAGTGCCTAAAAATTCAGATTCTAAGTTGGTAAATGCGGCGGCCTGTTCATATTATTCAGATTTACTCAAATCTGGAGTAGAAATTTACCGTTATTGCAAAGGCTTTGTTCATGCTAAAACGTTGGTTATCGATAATGAAATTGCTGTTGTAGGAACTGCAAATATGGATGTTAGGAGTTTTGATTTGAATTTTGAAGTTAGCGCGATTGTTTATGATGAAGAAATAGCAGATCAATTAAAAGCTTCTTTCTATGAAGATTTAGAGGACTCCACGCGAATAGATTTAAAACAATGGCAAAGCAGACCAGCACCTTATAGGTTTTTAGACAAATTAGCAAGGTTATTTTCTCCTGTTCTTTAAAAAAGAATCAAATTCAAATGAACACTACAACTGCAAATTGAGGCTTACTATTCTGTCTTTTATCTTTGTTCTTTAATCTATTTTCTTATTTCGTCATTATTAATTTTTCATTCGTAATTAAATAACATTTCTTTTCCATAATTTTGCGCACCTAAAAAATAGTCATGATTTCAGTAGATGGATTAGCAGTAGAATTTGGTGGACATTCGTTATTTAAAGACGTTTCTTTTGTTATAAATGAAAACGACAAAATTGCCTTAATGGGTAAAAATGGCGCAGGAAAATCGACCATGATGAAGATTATTGCTGGAGAGCAAAAGCCTTCTAAAGGTCATATTAGGTTTCCAAAAGATGCCGTTATTGCTTATTTGCCTCAACACTTATTAACTGAAGATGAATGTACCGTATTTGAAGAAGCTTCCAAAGCTTTCAAGCATGTTTTCGAAATGCGTGACGAAATGGATCAACTCAATAAAGCTCTAGAAACTAGAACAGATTACGAGTCTGATGAATACATGTCTATTATTGAAAAGGTTTCAGATTTAGGCGAAAAATTCTACGCCTTAGAAGATGTAAATTATGATGCCGAAGTAGAAAAAGCACTTAGAGGTCTAGGTTTTAAACGTGAAGATTTAACGCGATTAACTAGCGAATTTAGTGGCGGATGGCGTATGAGAATCGAATTGGCAAAAATATTACTTCAAAAGCCAGATTTAATTTTGTTAGATGAGCCTACAAACCATATTGATATAGAGTCTGTTATTTGGTTAGAAGATTTTTTGCTTAATAAAGCCAAAGCAGTTGTGGTTATTTCTCACGATAAAGCCTTTATTGATAATATTACAAACAGAACCATAGAAGTCACCATGGGGCGTATTTACGACTATAAAGCCAATTACTCTCATTACTTGCAATTACGTGAAGAAAGACGTGCCAATCAGATAAAAGCCTATCAAGAACAGCAAAAATTTATTGCGGACAACATGCTTTTTATTGAACGCTTTAAAGGAACCTTTTCTAAAACAAATCAAGTAACTTCACGAGAGCGTATGCTTGAAAAATTGGAAATTATTAAGATTGATGAAATGGATACTTCATCTTTAAAATTACGTTTTCCTGCCTCTATTCGTTCTGGAGATTATCCTGTTACCGTTCAAGATCTAACAAAAACCTATGGAGATCATGTGGTTTTTAAAAATGCGAACATGTCAATTTCTAGAGGAGAAAAAGTATCTTTTGTAGGAAGGAATGGGGAAGGCAAGTCTACCATGATTAAAGCCATATTAGGGGAAATAGATTTTCAAGGAAAATGTAGTTTAGGACATAATGTGAAAGTAGGATATTTTGCTCAGAATCAAGCGTCATTACTGGATGATAGTTTAACCATTTTTCAAACGGTGGACGAGGTTGCTAAAGGAGATGTTAGAACCCAAGTTAAAAACATTCTAGGGCGTTTTATGTTTGGAGGAGAAGATATAGATAAAAAAGTAAGTATTTTATCAGGAGGTGAAAAAACCAGATTGGCCATGGTGAAATTGCTTTTAGAACCTGTTAACTTACTTATTTTAGATGAACCAACTAACCATCTTGATTTAAAATCTAAAGATGTTTTAAAGGAAGCTTTATTGGATTTCGATGGTACCTTAATTTTAGTGTCTCATGATAGAGACTTTCTACAAGGTTTATCTGAAAAAGTGTTCGAATTTAAAGACCAACGTGTCATTGAGCATTTTGAAAGTATTGATGCCTTTTTAGTTAGAAATAGAATAGAAAGTTTAAAACAAATGGATTTGAATAAATAAAAATTTATCAAATCCCAATTCCCAAAAAAACTAAATTCCAAAATAAGAATTTTATTTAAGCCATTGAACACTGAACACTGAACACTGAACACTGAACACGAAAACTGAAACTACAATCTTTATTCTTTTTTCTCTTCTCTATTTTCTTCAAGATAAACCTGTCCGCGATGTGGTTTTAAAGCATCTCGAATAGGTTTCATGTCTGCTTCTTCAACAACCATAAATGCAATAGTGTGCATCTCGCTTAATATTTCAAAACCAGTTATATTTAATGGTAATTGTTGTGCAACAATATATTCTTTTAAATGTATTTCGTGATGTTCGGCTGTTTTAGCTGAGTCTGGACCTTTAAAATCCCAAATTAATTTTAGTTTACGCATCTGTAACGGAAGTTCCTTTTTCTGCAAAATTCTTAAAATCTTGCATGTATTGTTTTGTTTGTTTTTTAAAAGTGCTTGGCATGAGTATTAACATCATTCTTAACTTAAAACTGCTAGGAAAAAATTCAAAATGAGCATGCCATTTAGTAAAACCTTTATCTGTTTCTTCAAAATAATTTTCTTGAATATTTTGCATGTTGTTTGTGTCATACATAACATGGAACTCGTAAGGTAACTTTTTGTGTGTTACGGTTTCAATAAGTTCTATGTGCTGTTTTCCTAATATATAATTCAATTTCATTTTAGCACCTATATCACCGGGAGTACCAGAAATATAGTCATAACCCTCAAATCCGCGTTGCCAAAATTTTAGAAGTTCGGGATTATTCAGTTTTTTAATAAAATCGCGCAAAGGAATATGTATTAATATTTCCGAAGTATATTTCATAGCAATTTCATTTATTAATTTTAAATATACATATTAAATGGCATTTAAAACATGCAATTTAAAACATACTAAAAAACTTTCATAACCGTTTGTTAATGCATCTTGTTATATAGCTTAATATTATTACTTTTGCATCTGTATCAAAAATAAAAACCAAACATGAATAAATATTTTTTAATTCTCGTTTTTACTTTGTGTTTTTTCACAATAAAAGCTCAAAATTCTAATGATGAAATTTTATTTACAGTAGAAAATGATCCTGTTTATGTTTCAGAATTCACAAGAGTTTTCAATAAGAATATTGAATTAGTTAAAGACGAATCTCAAAAAGATGTTGACGAATATTTGAAGCTTTTTGTTAACTACAAATTAAAACTAAAAGAAGCCAAGACTTTAGGGTTGAATGAAAAAAAGTCATACATCAATGAATTATCTAGCTACAAAACGCAATTAGCAAGTAACTATTTAACAGATTCTAAAGTTACAGACGAGCTAATTGAAGAAGCTTACAGTAGATCTATAAATGAAGTACAAGCTAGCCATATTTTAATTCGTTTGTCAGAAAACGCTACGCCACAAGATACATTACAAGCCTACAATCAATTATTAAAATTACGAAACAGAGTTTTTAATGAAGGTTTTGAAGCCGTTAAAAATGAAGTACATGATGGTAAAAACGTGTATGCCGAAGATCTAGGATATTTTTCTAGTTTTAAAATGGTATATGATTTTGAAACCGCAGCTTACAGTACAGCTGTTGGGGAGGTTTCTATGCCTTTTAAAACTAAATTTGGCTACCATATTGTTGTGGTTACAGATTTTAGAACCTCACGTGGTGAACGTACCGTAGCACATATTATGATTGATAATCAAAAAAAGGATCAATCTCAAGATAATCCAGAATCTAGGATTAATGATATTTATTTAAAGTTACAACAAGGTGAGGATTTTGAATCTTTGGCAAAACAATTTTCTGAAGACCAAAGTTCAGCAAGTAAAGGTGGTATGTTATCTCCGTTTACCGGAGGCCAGTTAAGTTCTTTGAAATTTGAAAATGAAGCATTTGCTCTGGAAAAAGTAGGAGATATTTCAAAACCTTTTGAATCGGAATTCGGGTGGCACATCATAAAACTATACGATAAAAAATCTGTAGAGTCTTTTGAGACTATGAAAGGTGTTCTTCAAGAAAAGGTAAAGCGCGATTCTCGTTCTCAATTGATTAATGAATCACTAATTAGTACCTTAAAGAAACAATATAAGATTAGCGATAAAAGACCCGATCTAAATTATTTTGTTACTATTGTGAATGATGGCTATTTTGTTGGAAGTTGGAAGCTTCCTGCAGATTTTAAGGCAAACGAGACGCTTTTAAAAATACAAGATAAGAAAATTACAAATGGTGACTTCGGTTCTTTTTTAGAGAAAAATCAAAAGAGACAAATGCCTAAAACGTCTATAAAAAATTTAGTAGATACTAGTTATGATGCGTTTTTAGAAAAACAATTGATTCTGTATAAAGAGGAGAACTTAGAAGTGGAGAATCAAGATTACGCGAATATTGTTGAAGAATACAGAGATGGTTTGTTGTTATTCGATTTAATGGAAACCGAAATATGGAATGCTGCTAAAACAGATTCTGTTGGACTTCAAAAGTATTATAAAGACAATAAAGAAAATTATTTCTGGAACCAAAGAGTAGATGCCGTAGTTGCGTCTTCAGCTAAAAAAGCAACAATAAAAAAGGTTCAAGGTTTATTACTTGATAAAAAAACACCAGAACAAATTAAGGAAACTATAAACTCAGAAAAGACTATAGATGTTATTTTTACATCGGGTATTATGGATGCACAGCACCAATCTTTGCCAGAATCTTTTCAGTTTAAAACTGGAATTTCAGAGATTTATAAATTCAACGATGGTTATATTGTAGCTAACGTTTTAACTGTTTTAACTAAAGAATTAAAAACCTTTGAGGAAGCCAAAGGATCTGTTATAAGCGATTTTCAAAATTATAAAGAAGCCAATTGGATTTTAAGTTTAGAGAGCAAATATAAAGTCACTATTTATCCAGCTGTTCTTGAAAAAGTAAAAAAGCAATTAAATAAATAATCCTTGAAACAACCTAAAAACATAATATACCTTTTATCTTTTTTATGGTTGTTTGTTTCTTGCGATTTTTTTAAAGAAACAGACGATAGAAAAGCCGTTGCCAGAGTCAATGACACTTATTTATACGAAGAGGATATTCAAAGCCTAATCAAAGAAGGTATGTCTAGCCAAGATAGTGCTATGGTGGTTAACAATTATATAAACCATTGGGCTACACAACAATTATTAGTGGATGGTGCCAAGCGAAATTTAACTGAAACCAAACAGGAGTCCTTTAATAAGCTGGTTATGGAGTACAAAAGCGATTTATATTCCAAAGCCTATTTAGAAGCTCTTGTTGCAAAAAATATTGATACCGTTGTTAGTTTGGCCGAAGTGGAATCCTATTATAACGATTATAAGCAGGTTTTTGTTCTAAATGAAGATCTAATAAAACTTCGCTATGTTAATGTAGACGAAAACAGGTTGGATTTAAATGGTCTGGAAACCAAATTCAAACGTTTTAACGAAGCAGATAAAAAGGAACTCGATTCTATTTCAATTCAATTTAAGACTTTTTCATTGAATGATTCCGTTTGGGTTAAAGTAAATCAGGTTATTGATAAAATACCACCTATTACAAATGAAAATCGAAATGAATTGTTAAAAAAATCTAATTTTATACAACTCAAAGATTCATTAGGATTATATTTGGTGCTTATTAACGATGTTCTACTTAGAAGTAGCACGGCGCCATTAGAATATGTGAAGCCTACCATAGACAAAATTGTCATAAACAAACGAAAATTGGAGCTCATTAGAGAATTAGAAAAGGATATTAAACAAGATGCAATTAAAAATAAAAAATTTGAAATCTATAATTAAATTAAATCAGTACCTACTTATCTGTTTCACCTGCTTAGTAACAGAAGTTGTTTCCGCACAAATTATTATTGAAGACGAAGTAGTAGAAGTAAAAACGGTTGCCGTGGATACTTCAAATTCCAGAAAAATTGATGGAGTTGCCGCAGTTGTTGGAGATTATATCATTCTTGATTCAGATATAGACAATACCATTCTTCAGCTTAAAGCACAAGGTGCTTCTATGGAAGGTGTTACTAGATGTCAATTGTTTGGTAAATTACTGGAAGATAAATTATATGCACATCATGCTATTCAGGATAGTGTTATTGTTTCTGATGCCGAAATTCATGCATCAGTCGATTACCAATTGAACCAATTTTTGGAGCAATCTGGAAAGACTATGGAAGAACTAATAGCTTTTTATAATAAAGAAGATGAAAAGAGCTTTAAAGCAGAAATGTTCGAAATCAATAAAAGCAATAAGCTAGCTAGCGAAATGCAGCAGAAAATTATTAGTGATGTTGAAGTAACTCCAGAAGAGGTAAGACAGTTTTTTAATAAAATCCCTGTGGACGAAAGACCAACTTTTGGAACCGAATTAAAAGTATCACAAATTGTTATTGAGCCAGAAGCATCAGCTGAAAATATTCAAAAAGTAATTGATCAATTAAATCAATTTAGAGCAGATGTTTTAGATAATGGAGCAAGTTTTCGTTCAAAAGTAGTATTATATACAGACGATAAAGAGTCTATTAAAACTGGTGGACTATATACCTTATACAGAAAAAAACCTAGAATGGTAAAGGAATTTAGAGATGTTGCCTTTGCCATGCAAGAAGGTGAAATTTCAGAACCTTTCAAATCTGAGTTTGGTTATCATATTATTTACTTAGAAAAAATTAGAGGACAAGAATACGATGTGCGTCACATATTATTAATCCCAGAAGTATCGCAAGATGCCGTTACTGAATCAAAAGCGGAGATTGATAAGATTAGAGAAAGTATTGTAGCTGGAGATATAACCTTTGAAGATGCAGCAAGAGAGTCTAGCGACGAAAAGGAAACTAGAAGCGAAGGGGGGCATTTCATTAACCCTGCAACACAAGATTATAATTTCGAATTAACCAGAATGGATCCAGAACTTTATGGACAAATTGAGGGTTTAAAAGACGATGAAATAAGTTTGGTACTTACTGAAAGAGGTAGAACAGGAAACGTTAAATTCAAAATCATGAAAGTTAGCGATCGTGTAGATGAGCACGTAGCAGATTATTCTAAAGATTACTTGAAAATAAAGGAGTTGGCTTTAAATGAAAAGAAATTTAAAATCATTGAAGATTGGCAAGACGAAAAAATTATGGAAACCTATATTAAAGTTAATGGGGAACATAGAGATTGTGAGTATTCTAGCAACTGGTTAAAAAAATAAATATGTCGGACGTAGCCAAAGTAGAAGCATTAGTTAAACAATATCATGCCTTAAAATCAGAGATTGCCAAAGTCATTATTGGTCAAGATGAGGTAGTAAGTCAGATATTAATTGCTATTTTCTCTGGTGGTCACGCCTTACTTATTGGAGTTCCTGGATTGGCAAAAACCTTAATGGTAAATACTATTGCACAAACCTTAGGGCTCGATTTTAAACGCATTCAATTTACACCAGATTTAATGCCAAGTGATATTCTTGGAAGTGAAATTCTAGACGAGCACAGGCAATTTAAATTTATAAAAGGCCCTATTTTTGCTAACATCATTTTAGCAGATGAGATAAATAGAACTCCTCCAAAAACACAAGCGGCTTTATTGGAAGCCATGCAAGAACGTTCAGTAACAGTAGCTGGACATAATTATAAGCTAGATTTACCTTATTTTGTTCTTGCAACTCAAAATCCAATAGAGCAAGAAGGTACTTATCCCTTGCCAGAAGCACAATTAGACCGTTTTATGTTTGCAATCAATTTAGACTATCCAACCTTCGAGGAGGAAGTACAAGTTGTAAAAGCCACAACAAGTGATGTTCAAGCTAAGGTGAATTCATTATTTTCCGCTCAAGAAATTACGGAAATTCAACATGTAATTCGTAGAATTCCAGTGGCAGATAACGTTATTGAATATGCGGTAAAAATGGTTGCTAAAACGAGACCACATGGAGATTCGGCCCCAGAATTAGTTAAAAATTACCTAGATTGGGGAGCAGGTCCAAGAGCCTCTCAAAATTTAATACTTGCGGCAAAAACGCACGCAGCCATTCATGGAAAATTTTCTCCTGATATTGAAAATGTGCAAGCAGTTGCAGAAAGTATTTTAAGGCATCGAATTATTAAAAATTACAAAGCCGAAGCCGAAGGTATTTCTGAAGTGCAAATTATTAAAAGCTTGTTCTAAATTACATTCTTTCACTTTTTCATTTTTTGCTCTAAAATTCTATAATTTAATTTTCTAGAAGCTTTATTCAGATTAACATTTTTGTTAATTTATTATTTTATAGGTTGAAAATTTACGAAACTCCTAAATAATTTCACTAAAAACAGCTATTTGTTGAATTATATTCAGCATAAATTCTATTATGTTGCATATTTTTAAATCTCCTTTAAAATTTGTAATTTTGCATTCCCAGGGGTCCTTGGAACTATTGAAATGAATAACAATCTTATAAATAAAACTTATGGCATTTGATATAGACATGATTAAAAAAGTGTATTCCACAATGGCGGAGCGTGTAGATGTTGCGCGTAAAATTGTAGGAAAACCATTAACACTTTCAGAAAAGATTTTATACACACACCTTTGGGATGGAACACCAACCACAGCGTTTGTTAGAGGAAAAGATTATGTAGATTTTGCACCAGATAGAATTGCTTGTCAAGATGCGACTGCACAAATGGCTTTATTACAGTTTATGCAAGCTGGAAAAACCAAAGTAGCTGTTCCAACAACGGTTCATTGCGATCACTTAATTCAAGCAAAACAAGGAGCAACTCCAGATTTATTGCGTGCTAACCAAACAAGTAGTGAAGTATTCGACTTTTTGGCGTCTGTATCTAATAAATATGGTATTGGATTTTGGAAACCAGGAGCAGGTATTATTCACCAAGTAGTTTTAGAAAATTACGCATTTCCAGGTGGAATGATGATTGGAACCGATTCTCATACAGTTAATGCTGGTGGATTAGGAATGGTTGCTATTGGAGTAGGGGGAGCAGATGCTGTAGATGTTATGGCAGGAATGGCTTGGGAACTTAAATTCCCAAAACTTATCGGAATTAAATTAACAGGAAATATTAATGGTTGGACGTCGGCAAAGGATGTAATTCTTAAAGTAGCTGGAATCTTAACTGTTAAAGGTGGAACTGGTGCTATTGTTGAGTATTTTGGCCCAGGTGCTAAAAACTTATCTTGTACAGGAAAAGGAACCATTTGTAATATGGGAGCTGAAATTGGTGCTACCACCTCTACTTTTGGGTACGATGATTCTATGGAACGTTATTTACGAGCCACTGATAGAAGTGATATTGCAGATGAAGCAAATAAAATACGTGAATATTTAACAGGAGATGATGAAGTATATGCAAATCCTGAAGCATATTTCGATCAAGTTATTGAAATCGATTTAGATACCTTACGTCCACATTTAAATGGACCATTTACACCAGATTTAGCTACACCAGTTGGAGAGTTGGGACCTAAAGCAAAAGCGAATGGTTGGCCAATTAAAGTAGATTGGGGTTTAATTGGTTCTTGTACGAATTCTTCATATGAAGATTTAACACGTGCCGCTTCTATTGCAAAACAAGCTGTGGATAAGAAAATCAAATCTAAAGCTGATTTTGGTATCAATCCAGGTTCTGAACAAATTCGTTTTACTGCAGAACGTGATGGTATTTTAAAGATCTTTGAAGATTTAAATGCTACTATTTTTACGAATGCCTGCGGTCCTTGTATTGGACAATGGGATAGAAGTGATTTAAAAGGAGATGAAAAAAACACCATTGTACATTCATTTAATCGAAACTTTTCTAAACGTGCAGATGGTAATCCAAATACGCATGCTTTTGTAGGTTCGCCAGAAATGGTTGCGGCTATTGCAATTTCAGGGCGTTTGGATTTTGATCCAATGAATGATACCTTGATAAATGAAGATGGCGAAGAAGTGAAATTAGAAGAGCCAAGAGGAATAGAATTACCGCCTTTAGGATTCGATGTTCTTGACGCTGGATATGTAGAGCCTTTAAAGGATGGAAGTAAAGTAAACGTATCTGTAAGTCCTACTTCAGAACGTTTGCAATTATTAACGCCTTTCCAACCAATTGGAGATAATATTAAAGGAGCTAAATTACTAATAAAAGCTTTTGGTAAATGTACTACAGATCATATATCAATGGCTGGACCTTGGTTACGTTTTAGAGGACACTTAGATAATATTTCTAACAACTGTTTAATAGGTGCTGTAAATGCGTTTGGAAAGAAAACAAACTTTGTTAAAAACCAATTGACAGGTGATTTTGGTGGAGTGCCAGATGTAGCAAGAGATTATAAAGCTAAAGGAATTAACTCAATAGTTGTGGGTGACCATAATTATGGAGAAGGATCTTCTAGAGAACATGCCGCTATGGAACCAAGACATTTAGGGGTTGTAGCAGTTCTAGTAAAATCGTTTGCACGTATCCACGAAACAAACCTTAAAAAACAAGGGATGTTAGGTTTAACATTTGCTAACGAATCAGATTACGATTTAATCCAAGAAGATGATACTATCAATTTCCTTGATTTAAACGAATTCGCTCCAGGGAAACCATTAACTATAGAGTTTGTTCATAAAGATGGCTCTAAAGACGTTATAACGGCGAATCACACCTACAATCAAGCTCAAATTGATTGGTACCATGAAGGTTCTGCTTTAAACTTAATTAAAAGACATAATGCTTCTTAAAAAGTAAGTATTTGAAATAAATTTAAAAAATCCGTTAGAATTTTCTAACGGATTTTTTAATGCCAATTTTATTAAAAAAAAGCTTTTTATATTACACATTAGAATTCAAATTGTGGGTATAGATAGAACTAGATATCAAGAAGGAGTTCTTATTATCTTTTGCTACACGATGATAGGTTAAAGTGGCTAATACCTTTTGGAAGAAATTATGGGCTTCAAATGTTAATCAAAAAAAAGCTAAATAAAGAGACACAAAAAAACTCCTGAATTACTTCAGGAGTTTTATTTATGTTTTAATATATAATCTTAAGATTTTTAGAGTTTACTTGTATCGAACCATAATTTTGTGAGGATCTTATCCCTAATCTAAACAATTTCTCCATCCCGATAACTAACGTATGCCTTGGAGTTTCCGATTTACCTCTCCTTTGGAGAGGTCGAAACTTCTTTTTTAGGAAGTTTCGGGAGAGGCAAAAAATTAGAATCTATAAATAACTTCAGCACTGTTTTGAATATAATTTTTTAGATAAATCCATTCATTGAAGCCCCATTTACCCATAGTTTGAATTCTAAAACCAATGTTGTTTTCTAACCAAAATTGGAAACCAAATCCAAAATCAAAAGTAGCAGTATTATAACTGGCAACACTGGTATAACCAAGTCCAGAGATTAAGTACCCTTGAAACCAATTTAACTGATACGTAGGCATAAATAACTGATCATAATAAAATTTGGCAGTGGCGTCTATAGCGAATAAGGTTTCATCTTTACTTAAATAACCACCATTTTGTAAATTAGAACTTTCCAAGCCATTTAAAGTCAAAGAGACATTAGCTGCAAGTAACTCAGAAAAACGTCTTTCTGCTCCAATGGTAAAAGGATTTTTGAAATTCCAATTTCCTGTATCAAAAGGTTTATCAAATTGAAAACCATCATTGTCTACTACATTGATACCAGCACTAATGGTCCAAGGCACATCTGTAACAGCACCATATTGGCTGAAACCGTAAGTGCTAATTAAAAGGCAAATTGATAGGGCTAATTTATTCATAGTATATTTTGGCGTAAAAATAAGATTAATTCTGTCATCAACAAAATAATAATCAAGATATAAGAAAGATTTGAATTGATTAGAATTTTGATATTTTTAATAGTTTGAATATACGGTTATAATCAGCAAGAACAGCTTTTCTATATTCCTTATTAATTATAAACATATAGATCCTTTGAAATAAAACCTTTAGAAAGCTTAATTTATTTAAAACATAGTCAATTAAATGGGATAGCTTAGTATGCTCAAATTTATATTTTAGATAGTATAATTTTAAACTATTTTTTTTAAAAATCTGTGGTTCAATTTCATCAAAAAACAGGGATAGCAATTGAAAATAGTTTTTTGAATATTTATTGTTTATTTCGTCTAAAACACAAATTTCAGGATGTCTATTTAAAATTGTTAAGCTATCAAAGGCACTCCTAAATCCTATTTTTGAAAAATAGTAACCCTTATCATTAATTTGCCAATTCAAGACACTATGTTGTAATAAATGAATGTTCGAAGGAATAAAAACTTTATTAATTAACTGCTTTGATTCTAAGATTGAATTAGGCATCAATAAGCTTGTGTTTTTACTATTAAACAAGCGTCTATGTATTTCCACCGCAGCTAAACCCGACTTAGGAATTAAACGTGGTAAGTGTTTATGATCAGTGTATTGATGTAAAGGAGATTCTTGAGCCGCTTCAAAATTAGCATTAAGTAACAATTGATAAGCTGTATGCATATCTTTGGAATCTACTAATATATCTATATCTCCAATCATTCTTTCTCCTAAATCAGAATAATAGGCTCCAGCTAATAAAGCAGTTCCTTTTAGAAAAACGTGATTTATATGATGGGTTTGAAATAGATTACTGATATTATTAACATCGTTAAGAATTGAGGTATTCCTATTTCTGTTGATACTTGTTATTTCATTAAGGTATTCTTTAAGGTCTAAGGGTAAGACATGTAAAAGCGATTTTTGATCTAATCGGGTATAAATTGTGGGTAAAACTAAATGACGGCTTGCATATTTTACAAGTGTTTCCCAATCGAATAAGGGATTGGATAATAATTTTTTTAATTGAATAGGATCGTTCTTATAGCTCAAAATAGATGCAATAACTTTAAGAGTATGATAATAGGAGACCATATTATTCAATTTAATTTTGCTCTAATGAGTCAAAAAGGATTTTATTCGTCAATTAGACTTTTAATTTTTAACACGACAGAATTGGAGTCACTGTAAGTTAATTTATAAAAATGACAGGTTTCTAACCAATCAAGAAAATAAGCAGCATTTTCGGCGATAGGAGAAAGCCAGGAATCAGGTATTAAAATGTTTAAAATCTCTTCAGCACTTATAATATCCAATTTGGTTTCAGCCTCAGGACTATACGCAACTAAAATTATTTTGTTACAGGAGATAGGTTCTTCAATGGTGTTAATTGGGCTAACATATTTAAGATCTCCTTTTTTAATATGAGACAAAGAATTAGCTTTAAATTCAATCTTTTCAGAAAGAGAATCTAATAATCGAAATGAGCCATTTTTCATTGAAATGGCGGAAGGGTAGGGATTGATTTTTTGAGATTTTGCCAATATAGGCGTAAAATCATCTGCAATTAAATTAAAGCCATTTGCCATTAATAAGGTAGCCAAAGTGCTTTTTCCTTTACCCGATTCCCCAACTAACATAATAGCTTCTTTACTATTAGATATGGTAGAAGCATGAAATGTTCCAAGCCAATCATCTTCAATTGTGTGGGTCAAACCGCATAATAACTCCATGGCAAATTTGCCTTGAAGCAAATGATAATCACTTTGGTTATAGGTTCCTAAATGAATTTTGTTTTTAAATAAGTGTAACGTCTCATTGTTGTTTTTTATGTAAAAGGTGAAATTAGATCTTAGATTCGGGTCTTTAAGTTCTAAATAAGAAAATTGTGGGTGAATTATGTCCTTCTCGAATTGAGATTGATAACACACTTTTATTACTAAATCTTTAATTTTATAAAATACAGAGATATAATTTGTGTCTGAAAACCCTGTAAATTCTATAGTATTCAGATCAGATTGGACAACATTTAATGAGTTCAAAAGCTGTTCAAATTCCGAATATAATTTGTTAGATAAAGTAGATGGAAAATTATCTAAGGTGTTTATAAAAAAATGAAATTCGCTATCATCTTTGCTTTTAATAAAACTAGATAATAGCGAATAATTCAAATCATTTAAGAGAATATACTTATTTGAGTTTTTAAACCATAAAATAGTAACTCCATGAATTTCACGAATTAAGGATGGAGCTAATGACAATTTCAAAACTAGTTAGTTTCAAAAACATCCTCAGGACCTTCTTGTTGCACTCTATTACCTGGGTCTGGAGGTGAAGACGCATGTGCTTTTTTAGGACTTAATATAAAAAAGGTACCCACAGCTGTTATTGCGGCGTATTTACCCATTTTCTTTAGCGCTTCGTTACGCGTTATTTGATTTTTTGAAGAGTCTTTATTCATATTGCAAATATAAAAATCATTTATATATAATTACCTTTATGTGCCAATAGATTGTTTAAAACAATAATTAGCAATTTAATGAACCTCTTATAAATTATCATAAGGTTTGAATAATTTATAAGAGGCTTTAAATATTATCTAATAATTACTTTTTGATTTTTTGTTAATGATTTATTCGATATTGAAACAGCATAGATTCCAGTTGCTAATGTGGATACGTCAATTTGATTATTTGAACTTCCAGATTCTAAACTGGAGCTTAATACCAAGCGACCTTGCATATCATATACTTTAACTAAAGTAGTGTCTGTCAAGTTTCCTTTAATAAAAATAGCTTTAGGTGTTGCAGTAGCAAAAACATGAATGCTATTAAAAGCGACTTCTTCAATAGATAAGGCAGATTCTGCAAATCTTAAAAAGAAACGCCCAGTTCCGGTAATATTAGATGTTGGTGTCAATGTATAATTGCCTTCGTTTAATAAGGTTACTGTATTAGCTACCATATCTTCTAAATACACATTTGTAGATTCTGGTAAACTCGATTCTAAAATGCTAAAAGTTAATTCTTGTCCTTGAGGTGCACGTACTCCTAATGGGATGGTAACATCAGCATAATCTAAATAACCTAAAGATTGAATTGCAATAGCATTTCCAGTATTATCTTCAACTAATTGAGAATATATAGAGAATGCAGGAGCACTTCCTCCAAAGACATTAGAATCGTAACCTGGATCAAGTCCTAAAGTAGCATTATTAGTAAAATAGAAATCTGTTTTATATAGTTTATCTGTACTACTCAATTCAAGTTTTAAATGTTCAATTGGTTCTGTAGCCATTCTTCCTGGAATAAAATCATCTGTAGTCCCTATAGAGCGCATACTAGGGCTGAAAGAAATAGTTCCTCCACCTGTTTTTGAAGCTACTAGGAAACCTTGACCAGGTGCCATAACTGCGGCAGGATTTGCATCAGAATATGCTTGATTCCAGATATTCCAGCCATCTGAAGCATTACCATCATATCCGTAAACACCCGAACTAACTGTTTCAAATTCTGAATTGTTAGAGGCTAAAAAATCAGATAACGAGATATAAGATGGATAAGGATTACCCACTAAATTCCATTCCGGATTATAAGGTCCTGCAATTACAATAGGCACATTAACATTACCTGTATTAACAATACCTGTAAAGTTTAAATTTAAATTATCGTTTGTTGCGGCTCTATAACCAGTACCTGGCGCTAAAACTACCGATTCGTCCGAAGGGATACTTGTATCATAAGTTAAATACAAACCTGTTACTTTATCGAAAGGTCCAAATAATTTTCGAGTTGGAGTGGCAGGGTATGAATATAAATTAGGATTATTGTTTGCTAACTCTCCAAAAGTTTGACCAGTAACAGGTGCTGAAATTAAATCGTTATTGCCAGCATATGAATTTACATGTCTGTTATAAGTTACAGCTCCAGTAGATTTTCCTTCAACAATTAAGCTAGAGTAACTGTTAGAAATGGAATTTAATTCTAATAATCCGTCTGTAAACAAATCGGAATTTAATTTAATGGATTGACTATTAGATACAGAAACAGTAGCGCCATTTGCAATAACTAGATTATTTAATTCAATATTAGTACCTACATTGTAAGTACCATCCTTTACAAAGGCATTTTCCAACCCTGTTGAATTAGTGGGTGGATAAGGTGTCCATGCACTGTTCGTGTATAACAAGCCATCAAAAACACTTACCACTTTAAAATTATCAAATCCTGAATAGCCATCTGTTCCGTTGTTACTTACTCTAATCTGCAACGCGACTGTTTCAACTGAATCAGGAATATCTAAGATAATGGTTTCAGCATCCTCCTCAACAGGACCGTTACCATCAAGTAAAAATACCCAACCTTGACTTATACCATCATAAAAAAGTTCATATTGTGCATCGTCACCATTATCGACATACCCAATAATTTGCCAGTCAAATTGTACAGTAACATTGTTAAAGCTACTTATGTCAACATCGGCAAAAGTAATAGTAGCAAATCCACTAGTTCCATTATCAATTTCATCGTATAAATCATTTTCGCCTAAAATATTATTGGTAAAAGAAGGGTAGTTTAATGGAGCTGCATCAGCGATATCGATAATTCCATAATATCCATCAGTACCCCAACCATTATCAAAAAATGGGGTATCATGGGTATAAGTCCATTCTGGCGAAGGAAGGTCAAAATCTTGCATAGCAATTGTAATTAGTGGACCCAATACATTAAAAGTATCACTAACTACAAACCCCAATCCACCTGATCCAAAAGCAAATAAATTTATATCTGTTTCTGTTTCATTGAAAATTAAAGTATTTAATGTGGCAACACCTCCTAATATGGTGTAATCTATGGGAGCTCCATTTAAAGATCCCGCAGATAGAATGGAAACAGTACCTGTACCATCTAAATCAAAATTATTATTTATATCAACAGCATGGATGATAGGAAAAGGTGTCATTATTTCAAACTGATTAACATCTGTAGGTTGTGTTGTGAAAATTAACTGAGAAGCTACAACTTCTAGACGATTATCATCACCAATAATTAATGTTTGAGCCCCTCCTGCATCCGATAACTCGAATGTGGAGCCATTAACGCCATCGGGTATCGCACTACTAACTGTCAGTTGAAATTGTTCATTGTCCGTAATACTAGTTCCAAATGTGGCGTAAACATCAAAAGTTTTAGAACCATTGTCTGGTGCCAATAATCCAGTTCCACCATTAATCCCATTAAAGGTTATGGTTGTCCCAACAGAAGTTACTTCGCCCACATTTGTAGCACCATCAAATATGGAAATGGCTGCAAAATTACTTGAACCAGCTACTTGGAAAGATAAATCCTCAAGAATGGTTGGCAAAGCATCGGCATCCATTAAATCATTTCCTCCATCTTGTATTGTAAATTCACCAATCTTTAAAGCATTGGAAACAGTTAATCCAGAGGGTGCATCATATAGTAAGTAATCTATGTCATCCATTGGGTCAAAACTTATGGAAGAAATGATGTTAGACTCAGCACTATTGATGGAAGCGGGTGTAATATTTCCTGTTAATCTTATGCCAGGTTGACTTATTCCAAATTCAGACCATGTTGGAGAACTTTTTATACGAAGCCATCCCTGATTAGTATTGGCATTCCATGCATATAATCGAAAAGTTATGGTCCCTGAATTTCCTGAATTAATACTTAATCCATTTAAATTATATACAATACTATTGTTTTCTGGCATTGCTACTGGGCTATTAATAGCAGTCCCAGCAGTTGCAAAACCATTGGTGCTATAGAAGAGTTGCCAAACTTTAGGCCCGTCGGTATTTCGTCTAAGGTGCATGTCCACTTCAGTTAATTCTACTTCAAAGTTTGTGTTTGCCTTCACAGACCATTGCAAATAATCATTGTTTGTCTGGGCTGTAGCTTGTGATACTCCACTCCAACTTATTGTAGTATGATCAGTACCCACACGTCTAATTACGCCTGTTCCTCTTGTTATACCAATAGAAGAAATTGAGGCTGCATTACCAGTAGCGGTTGGAACAGCAATATTTGCACGATCTACAGTTACAATTGGACTTTGCCCATAAGTTAAGAGGCTGAAAGTAATTGAAACTAAAAGTAAGTAAATTTTTTTCATAATTTATAATTTGTTAACTAATTGATAGTCAAGCTTGAGTATCAGGTGTTTGATTTTTTAATAGCTGACCTCAAATGTATGAAAAGTTGCTGACTTCTGAAACATTTTGTTTTCGAGAATTTAAAATAAAATAGTTGTCTAACTTGCTAATGGAAATAATTTTAAGATATCTTTGTGGCCGTTTCCATGTTTCAGGATATTTACTTTAAATTCATTGCCCGAAAATTTTGCAAAAAACATTAAAAAAACAAGTATTAAATGGAATTGCTTGGCGAGGAAGTGCTGATATATTACAACAGATTCTTCAGATAGTTTTTACAATTATATTAGCTCGATTACTTACTAGAGGTGATTTTGGACTTGTGGCTATGGCGTTAATTGTTAATCGTTTTGTAAAAGCTTTGACATCTATTGGTTTTGGTCAGGCTATTATTCAAAGTCAAGAGATTTCGAAGGGGCAAATATCTGCTCTTTTTTATATGCAATTCGTTTTAAATTTAGTATTAACTTTAACAGTGTACTTTGGAGCTGGTCTTGCTGCCTCATTTTTTGAGGAGCCAGGAATTAGACCTATCATTGAAGCTATTGCCGTAGTGCTTTTTTTACAAACCTTTCAGTTTCCAAATATTCTTATGCGTAAGCGCATGGAGTTTAAAAACTTTTCGATTGCTGAAATAAGCTCTATGGTAATCTCTAACGTGGTAGCTGTAATTATGGCTTTATATGGGTTTGGGGTTTGGTCTTTGGTTTGGAGATTGATTATTCAAGGCGTCATTTACGGTATTCTTTCCTTTTATTTTGGACAATGGCTACCTGGTAAACCAGAGTTTAAAGGGATTAAACCCTTGTTGAAATTTGGAGTTAACATGTTAGGAGCTCAAATGGTTTATTTTTTTGCTGAAAATATGATAGGCTTGTTAACAGGTAGATATTTGGGGAAGGAAATTATGGGGATGTTTAATATTGCATTTAATTTAGCTATTGTTCCAGCTTCAAAAATTCAATCAGTTTTAACAAGTGTGCTAACCCCTGGATTTTCAAAATTACAGTACGAAGTTGAGAAATTTAGAGCAAATTATACAAAAGCCTTACATTATACCTCCTTATTATTTATGCCGTTTATGGTTATGTTGATGGCAATTAGTAATAATTTAATTTTTGTTTTTTATGGTCCAGAATGGTCTGAATCAGGAAAAATGTTAAGTATGTTAGCGGTAGTTGGTTTATTAAGAGGGTTGGTTCATATTTTAAGAAGTGCTATAATTTCAAAAGGGAAATCTCGTGTTATGTTGGTTTCAACTTTGGTTGAAGTAGTTGTTTCCTTACCACTAATGTACTTGCTTTTACCACATTTAGGGATTTATGGTTTAATTTGTGGATATATGGTAGGCGCTCTATCAGGTTGGGTTTATACCTCATTTTTTTATAACAAGGTTCTCGAAGAAAATAATGCAGCTTTGTCTGCAATTAAGGAAGCAATTTATATGGCTTTCATAATTTTTATTCCGGTTTATAGCATTGATTTTTTAAATTTAAAGCCCTTATTTGGTTTATTATTACAACTTATATTGGGTACAATGATTTTTGTGTTTTTGCTAAGAAAGTTTGAGAGAGAATTATTTGAAAGTCTGCTTATAAAAATGAAAATTAAGAAATAAGCCTAGATAAATTTTAGAAATAATGACGTATCAAGTTAAATTATTGGATAAAACATCAAAATCAGAAGTGAGTCAATGCCTTGACTTATTACAAAATAGTTTTAAAGGTAGCTTAGAATATTTTAAATGGAAACATAACTTTAATGAAACTCAGGAAATAGAGGAATATACCTTTTGTATATTTAAAGATAACTTGTGTATTGCTACAACGCAAGCGATAATCAATGTAATCATAATTAATGGTGAAAAATATCGTTTTGGAATATTATGTGATGGAGCAACTCATAAAGACTATAGAAGACTAGGGTTATTTGAAGATTTATTGAGTCATATTAATGAGTTTGGAGAAAAGAATGATGTCGCTTTTGTATATAGTACAGGAAATGAGAAATCGAGAAAGGCGCTATTAAAATTGGGTTTTGAAGATTTTTTTACGACACTTAAAGCAACCAAGAGAGTTAGGTATAATCATCCGTTAATGATGGGGTACAATCTTTTTTTAAATAACTTTGGAAAGTTTACTTTTAAAAAGACGGATAATATTAAGGAGATATCCATAAAAGACTATGTTGTGTTTTCTGCCCAACAAAAAAGTCAACATACCATAAGTTATGAAAAAACGGAAGGTTATCTAAAATGGCGTTTAGCAGATCCAACAGGGAATTATAAAATTTATGGGTCATTAAATGATAATCAAATTCTAGAGGCTGTACTTGTTGTTAAAGCATCAAAGAATTTACTGTATATTGTAGATGCCATTTACAATAATGAAACGTCCTATCTAACCCAGTTGGTTAAATATGTATATAAGTTAGCCATTCTAGATAAAAATGTTTTAAAAATAAATAGTGTGCATAACAACTTCAAGAACATAAAAGAAGTATTTGAGGCTAATAAATTTAATATCGCTACAGAAGGTTCAAGTGCTTTACTTTTCGCATTGAAACCAGGATTTAAAATATCGCAATCTGAATTGGAAATGATGCACTACATGCGAATAGATAAAAACGAGTAAAGTAATGAGTTTAAAAATCCATCTAGCAATTACTATAGATACGGAATGCGATAAAGGCGCTAAGTGGAAGGTAAAACAGCCCTTAACTTTTGAGAATATTTATCATGGTGTTGTTAATAATCTGCAACCCATATTTGATAAACATCAAATTAAGGCGACCTATTTATTAAGTCCAGAGATTATGATGGATGAAAAATCGGTAAAGGTTTTTAAGAATCTTGAGGATAGAGTTGAATTAAGTACCCATTTACATGCTGAGTTTATAGAACCGCAATCAAATTTTAATTGTACAAATACAAGTCTTTATCAGAGTGATTTTAATGCCGATATTGAAAGAGCGAAACTCGAAAATTTAACCGACTTGTTTAAGAAAACTTTTGGTTATCAGCCATTAACATTTAGAGCTGGCCGTTTTGGAATTAGTAAAGATTCCTTGCAGATTCTTCAAGACTTAGGTTATGTCGTTGATAGTTCTGTAACTCCAGATATGCAATGGCGGAATCAAGTGAGTGGTAATGTAGCAAATTTTTTTGGTGCACCTTATCAGCCTTACTATCCTTCAATAAAGGATTTTAGGAAAAAAGGAACCATGGATATTTTGCAGGTTCCAGTAACTTTAATCAATCCTAAACTTTCAAGATTACCTTTATGGTTAAAAAGAGGAATTAAGTTAAATAAACCATATCAACATATTATGTTTAATTATGGGACTAATTTTACTAAGCCAACATGGTTGAGGCCAACTTACTCTAATCTTAAAACAATGCAAAATGTTACTAATAAATTTATCGAATTAAGCGATAATGAAGATGTGTTTTTATGTATGATGTTTCATAGCAATGAGTTTGAATTAGACATGAGTCCTTATAGTCTAACAAAACCAGCATTGGATAAAATTATGGAACGTTTAGATTCTTATTTAGAGTGGTTAAATAAAACACATAATACGTTTGGAATAGGACTTTCAGAGTTCAAAACCGTGTTTGACAATAAAGACACAAAACATACTTAATGATGGATAGAAAGGTAATAATCCATATTGGATATTTTAAAACAGGAACGACTTGGTTTCAAGAAGTGTTCTTTCCAAAAGTGAATAATATTGCTTTTAGTAATCGGGCAAACTCATCTTTAGATGAGAACTTAATACTTATTAGACCTTTCGATTTTTCTTCTGAAAAGGTAAGAGGACATATTGATGATTTATTACCGGTAGATGACAACAAAACACTCTTATTATCAAGAGAGCGTTTGTCTGGTCATCCCTTTACAGGAGGTTATGACGCAAAGCTTATTGGAGACAGGCTTAAGGCAACCTATTCGGATGCAACAGTCGTTTTGTTTATTAGGGAACAAAAAAAAGCGATTGTTTCTACCTATAAGGAGTATGTGAAACGTGGAGGTATTGCACCCTTTGAAAAATGGATCTATACACACGAAAGAACCATCCCGAGTTTTCAATTAGATTATTTTAATTATCATAAACATGTTAGTTATTATTATGAGTTATTTGGGAAATCGAATGTTAAGGTTTATGCCTATGAAGATTTTACAGACGAACCGCAAAAGTTTTTAACAGCCTTTTCCAAAGAATTAAATTTAGATATTGATTTGTCACAATTTGATTTTAATAAAAAGGTTAATAAAGGTTTCTCCACGAAGTCTTTAAAACTTTTAAGGTGGGCCAATAAATTTTCAAAAAACAAAAATCTAAACCCGTATCCAGCCATAAAAATTCCATTTTTAAGATTTATAATTACTAAATTTTGTAAGTTCATGGATGTCATGTTTTATTCTTGGATGAATCATGGGTTTTTAAAACCCAAAATACTGGTAGATATAGATAATAGGTTTAAGGAAAGTAATGCTGAGTTAAACCAATTACTAGACATGGATATTAAAAGCAAAGGTTACATTTGCAGTGATTTTAATGAAAATTGAATATGCTAAACATTGGTTTTATAACGAATAATCACTACCCTCAAATGGGTGGTTTAGAATACTGCACGCATCATTTAGCAGAATACCTGAATCACTTAGAAGGTGTAAATGTTGCTGTAGCTTGTAGTACCTTGACTGATATTCCTTCTGATTTTAAGTATAGTTACCCATGTTATCGAGCTAAAAGTTTTTCAATATTAACACCTTGGTTGTTTCAGAGGAACCGGGAACATATGGTGAAACGAGAATCAATAAATTTGTTGCATGGTCAAATGCTTCATGGAGGAGGTTTTGATGCTATGGATTTAAGTAAAAAGTTTCAAGTTCCGTTTATTGCACAATCACATGGAGCAGATGTTCAAGTAGTTCCAGAAATTAATTATGGAGCATTAAATAATATAGAACAAAAGGAGCAAATAAAACAGGTCTTAAAAAGAGCAGATAAGCTAATTGCTGTAAGTTCAATTAACAAGCAGAATATGATTGATCTTGGTGCCAAACCAGAAAATGTGGAAGTAGTGCATAATGGTGTAGATATAGAAAAAATTAATGCCATACCTTTTTATGATTTAAGACCACAATTTAATTTAAAACCTGATGATTTTGTGATTATTACTGTTGGTCGTAATAAACCGGTGAAGCGTATGGAACTACTTTTCGAAGCCTTGCAAAAATTAAAGGATTATAAATCGATAAAATGTCTATGTGTTGGACCTAAACAAAATTTAGAAAAGCTGGCAAAAAAGTATGATGTTCTTGATCAGGTAGTTTTGTCTGGATCTATTCCAGAAAATATGAACTTCAATATACAGCCCCCTTATCCAGATTTAATCAATGCCTACAGAGCATCGAATGTTTTTGTGTCTTGTTCTTATGTCGAAGCTTTTAGTGGTGCTTCAACAGATGCGCTTGCTTGCGGTATTCCAATAGTTATAGGTCAAAAACACGGGGTGAAAGATGTTATTGAACGTGGTAAAACAGGTTGGGTAATGGAATCTGAAACTCCAAATGGGTTAGCCGATTTAATTCTTAGTCTATATGAGGATAGGGAGATGCTAAAATTAAATAATAAAGTAATTAAAACCTCTATAAACCAATTGTCTTGGGATAGGATTTCAAAGCAGATGGTAGAAGTTTATAAAAGTGTTGTTTAATTATGCTATTCAACTCTTTCGAATATTTAATTTTTTTACCAACAGTCTTTCTGTTATATTGGTTTGTATTTAATCGACACTTAAAACTTCAGAACCTTTTTTTATTAGTTATAAGTTATGTTTTTTATGGCTGGTGGGATTGGCGATTTCTTACATTAATTGCGTTTAGTTCTTTAATAGATTATAACATAGGGTTACAATTAGATAAGACCAAGGTTGTAAAAAAACGAAAACTATTATTGTATACAAGCATTCTAGTTAATTTAGGGTTTCTAGGGTATTTCAAGTATTATAATTTCTTTATCGATAATTTTAAGCTTGCGTTTGACTCTATTGGTATTAATATGAACTTGTCCTCATTGCAAGTTATTTTGCCTGTGGGTATTAGTTTTTACACCTTTCAAACCATGAGTTACACTATTGATGTGTATCGAGAAAAACTAAAACCAACAAAAAATGCTATTCAGTTTTTTGCTTATGTGAGTTTTTTTCCGCAGTTGGTAGCTGGACCCATTGAAAGAGCAAAGAATCTATTACCACAATTTAATACGAAGAGAAAATTTAGTGCTACGTTAGCTCAAGATGGATTGAGACAAATACTTTGGGGGCTTTTTAAGAAAGTGGTGATTGCAGATAACTGTGCTGTTTACGTCAATCAAATTTTTGATGCACCTCAAGATTATAATGGGATTACTTTGGTTTTTGGAGCAGTTATGTTTGCGTTTCAAATTTATGGAGATTTTTCAGGGTATTCAGATATAGCTATTGGTACAGCTAAATTATTTGGCTTTAACTTGATGCAAAACTTTGCAACTCCTTATTTTTCTAGAGATATAGCTGAGTTTTGGAGACGTTGGCACATTTCTTTATCAACTTGGTTTAGAGATTATGTTTATATCCCGCTAGGTGGAAGTAGAGGGTCTGTATGGTTTAAGGTTAGGAATACGTTTATTATATTTTTAGTAAGTGGGTTTTGGCATGGTGCCAATTGGACATTTATTGTCTGGGGATTTTTAAATGCATTATATTTTTTACCAATTTTGCTCACCAAGAATAATAGGAATCATTTGGATGTGGTTGCCCCAAATTCGGTTTTGCCATCAATAAAAGAATTATTTCTGATGCTTACAACATTTTGTCTAACAACCATTGCTTGGGTGTTTTTCCGTGCGGATACTATAAATGATGCATTTAATTATTATCATTCTATTGTTTTTAATCCGAATGGTTTTTTAGGGAGGCTTGAGTTTATAAGAATTGTACCTATCTTATTCATATTTATTATAATGGAGTGGTTTTTGCGTAAAGCAAATAAGTCCATGATTTTTTCAAATAAATTTACTTGGTTTAATTCCATGATGATTGTACTCGTAATAATTCTAATAATTTGGTTGGGTAACTTTTTGAATCCTCAAGAATTTATATATTTTGATTTTTAAGATGAAATTTGTAAAACATATAATTTTAAGTATAGCTGGAATCTTTGTCTTTGGCTTAATTATGAATTTCATAATAAAAAGGATTGCGTTAAAGGATTTCAAAATAAAAGCAGATAAAACTATTTTAGTTTTTGGTGATTCTCATGCAGAATGTAATTTTTATGATGAAGGTAATGAGATTCAAAATTTCGGTGTGCGCTCTGAAGCTCCTAATTTTACATTATTGAAAGCTCAACACCTTCTAAAACCAAATAGTAATCAGAAAATTGTTATGACATTATCACCTCATAATATTAGTAACTGGCGAGAAAAACAATATTATGAACAAGATTCTTCTGCAGGAATGATCAGCAAATATTGGAGTCTAATAGGTCATAGATATCTGTTGAATAATTACAGTAGCTTACCTGTGAAAACAAGAGCCCTATTGCATTTAAAAAAAGTAACTGGTGCTCCTAATATTGAGTCTTCATTTTTAGTTAAAAATAATTTTAAAGGTGGTTTTTATAGAGATAAGGATACAACAATTTTAAGTTCAAAATTTGTTAAAAAATCGTTCCAACGTCATTTTGGTGATGAAAATTTTAATAATAAAAATATAGAGTTAAGTTCGGAGAAATTTAAGAAATATTTTATAGAATTAATCGATTTTACAACCTCAACAAATGAGGAGGTAATAATTATTGGTACACCAGTTCATGAAAAATATTTAAGCTTATTGTCTCAAGAACAATATGGGGACTATAAATTATTTTTGTCACAGCTACAAGAGGAATTTCCAAAAATTCAAATACTTGATTATACAGAGTTAAGCATTCCAGATAACTTCTATCTAGATAGCGATCATTTAAATTTTGAAGGAGCTAAATATTTCACTGAATTGGTAATTGAAGAAATAAATAATTAATGAAATTAGCCATACTTGCACAATCCTACCTGTTTGATGAAACTGCTTCCATCAATGGGTCTTTGGTGCAATTATATAATTTAGCTCAAGGATTCTACAAAAATGGAGTAGAGGTTCATTATATATGTACAACGAATGATACCTCTAAACCAAAATATGAACTTATAAATGGCGTTCAATTTTATTGGATTCAGTCTCAAAAGGGTCTTTTTGAATGGAAGCGAACCATGACTCTTTACAAAAAAATACTTATTAATATTTCACCTGACGCTATTTATGTTCGTGGTCGAAATGTATTACAATTTATAGCGGGTACTTATGCCAAAGCCGAAAATAAAGTTTTTGTATGGGGAACCAATGGTGATGATAGTGCGGAGTTTAACAAAAATGTAAAGCGTTTAAGAGAGTCTAAAAGATCAATAGTCAAAAAATTCTTGCTCTATCCTTTTAAAGCTCTTGAAGATATTTACATTAATATGGGTATGAAAATGCCTAACTACATAGTAAATCAAAATACACATCAAAAAGAGCAAACTAAAAAGTGCTTAAATAGAGATGGACTTGTTTTAAACAGTTACTATTATATTGAAAGTACAGAAGGAAGTCCAATTAAAAATAAAGTGTCATGGTTAGCTCGATGGTCTAAAGAGAAACAGCCCGAACTATTTATCGAAATGGTATCAAAATTAGAAAAACAGAATTTTAGTTTTATCATGGCAGGAACCTCTAATAATTTGGATGAGAATAACAAATTAAAGGAAAAGGCTAAACAATTTAATATAGAAACACCTGGGAAAATAGCTTACAAAAATGTAAATGATTATTTTGCACAATCTTTAATATTTGTAAACACCAGCTATAGAGAAGGGGTTTCAAATACATTTATTGAAGCGATGTTAAATGGTGTTCCTGTTTTATCCTTGAATTCTAATCCTAATAATTGGTTAACCGATTTTAACATTGGATATTGCGCTAACGGTAAATTAGAAGATTTAACCAGAACTCTAAATGATTTATTGGAAGATAGAGAGAAGTTGAAAAAGATGAGTGCTGATTCAAAAACATTTGCAAAACAGCAGTTTTCAAATGATAGTATTATAGAAAGCTATATAAATTTATTTCAGAAAAATGCGTAAAGGAGATAAAGTGGTGTTTGTAATGCCTTGGCATATTTCGGAACGAGGTGGTGGAGCAGAGGTTCAGGCTAATTATTTAGCCCAAGAATTAGCAGAAAGAGGTTTTCATGTTTCCTATATTTGTCAGACAACCATAACAAGCAAAATAAATACCATTGAACGAATAGACAATATTCATGTACATTTCTTAAGAGCATCTGGAAGGTTTCAATGGCGTGATCAATATAAATATCTAGAACCGTTAAATGCAATTCAACCAGACTATATTTTACAGCGGTTGTCTTCTAATGTCACTTATGTAATAGGGAAATACAGTTCTAAAAATAACTGTAAATTAATATGGTTTTGTACAGATAATAAAAGCCCGTTTTCTGATTTTCATGCTTCAAAATTTAAAGAACGGTCAACAATTAAATCTTTAGGAATTTTGAAATACTCACTTTTATTAGCGAGTAATAAACTCATGGATTATTACCGAAATAAAGGTATGAATCAAGTAGATATAGCATTCTCACAAAATGATTTTCAGAAGGAAAAAGTAAAAAGTAGTTTTGGTTTAAAATCACATCATATGATTTCTGGTCATCCCTTACCAGAACATGGAATATCAATTTCAAAACGTTTTCAGAACAAAACCATTTTATGGTGTGCAAATTTTGGAGCCCATAAGCGTCCTGAGTTATTTATTGAATTAGCATCCAAAATGGTACATACAGATTATAAATTTGTTATGGTTGGAGGTCATAGTGATAAAAGTTATGTTGAACAGTTATTTTCTAACAAACCAAAGAATCTTATTACCACAGGCACGCTTAATTTTGATGAGGCCTTATGCTATTTTAATGAAGCCACTATTTTTGTGAATACATCGGCACCTGGTGGTGATGGTTTTCCAAATACATTTATTCAGGCTTGGTTAAGAGAGGTTCCTGTTGTTAGTTTTGGCTTTGACCCAGATAATATTATTTTTAATAATAAATTAGGTTATAATGTATCACAACCAGACGAAGCCGTAAAACGAATAGAAGATTTACTAAATAACCAGGCCAAATATGAGAAGTTATCCAAAAACAGCTACACATATGCTATAGAAAATCACAGTATAAAAAAAATGACTGATAATTTTTTAAAAGTCCTTCAAACTAAATGAAAATATTACACTGCATAAACAGTCCCCATATAGGAGGTATTGAGCGTTTGGTGATTGAGCTTGCTATAGAGCAAAAAAAACAAGGGATTGATGTGTCCGTAATGTTAGATAGTTTAGAAGGACAATACTATGAGTATTTGTTATCTCAAAACATACCAATTCTAGAGTCTGAAGTTAAAGGTGGTTTCGATATGAGTCTAAGAACTTATAAAAATTTAAAAACAGCATTTAAAGTATTTCAAATTATTCACCTTCATAATTTTTCACCTATAAGATCTATGGCGGCTAAAGCTTCCAAAGTAAAAATTGTTTATACAATACATGGGCTTTCTAAAGGAATAAGAAATGAGAGTAAAATAAAAACTGTTATCAGGGAGGCTATCAAGACATATTATTTAAATCGCGTTGATATTTTGGTGGCTAATTCAGAATATACTTTAGGTTTAGCTATTGCTGGTTATGGATTAAAACATATTAATAAGTTAGTTGTATTAAATGGCATTAAACTACCTAAAGATACGCTCACAGGAAATAATAGCTCACAGGATTTCAATATTGGTTTAGTCTCTCGGTTTACGCCAAGAAAAAGAATTGATAGACTAATTGAGGCTTTTAAACTATTTTTAGATAAAGGAGGGAAAGGTAGGCTCATTTTGGTTGGAGACGGTTCGACATTCCAGGTCATTAATGAATTAATAACTAAATTAGAAATAGGAGACTTCATTGATGTTTTAGGGTATCAATCGAAAGTAGAAGATTACTATAAAACATTTAATGTATGTGTATTTCCTTCTGAACATGAACCATTTGGTTTGGTTGCTGTTGAAGCCTACCTTCATGGTAAACCAGTCTTAGCCTTTAACGATTCTGGCGGTTTAAAGGAAGTTGTAGCCCCTTTAGAACCAGAAAACATTGTCGACACTGAAAATGAATTAGCCGAACGCTTAATTTGGTGTTTACAAAACAAAGATAAAATCCAACAAAATTCGGAAAAAAGAATACAATATGCTCAAAATAATTTTTCAATAGAACGTATGGAAAGAGATTATTATAACGTTTATAAAAACATCCTTTAGCTTTATGAAAATTCTATGGCTCGCACCAAATTTCAATCACTACAAAGCGCGTTTTCTCAATCATTTGGCAAACGATGCCAATGTTGAATTAACCATATTATCTGGTGCTGGTCGAGATAAGATGGGAGATCAAGAAATTGATGATAATTGGAAATTTGAGCACATAAAAATCAATGTGTCTAAAAAAGACTTTGGTAAATCTAAAATTGTTAGAAACGAACTTAAATCTATTTTCGATAATTTTGATTGGGTCTTAATTCCTGCCGAAAAAAAAAACTTGTTATTATTATTTTATGCTTTGAAGCTTAAAAAAAATAATCCATCAGTTCAATTGTTTTCTTATAATCATCCAATTTTGAAATCTAAAAATGGAAAAATTACATTTTTAGATAAACTAATTACTAAAATTTATTACAAAAAACTAGATCGGGTTATTTTTTATACAAAACAAAGTTGCGATTGGGCAATAAGTAAGAAGCTTATCAATTCTAATAAAGCATTCTGGGCAAATAATACTATTGACAATACTGAAATAGCAAAATTTTATTCTTTTCATCTACCACCAAATGATAATCCTAGAATTGTATTTATTGGTAGATTAATTGCTTCTAAGAAAATAGAGGTTCTTCTTGAATATTATAGGGAACTAAAATTAAGAATTCCAAATTTGAAATTAGACATCATAGGTGATGGGCCAGAAAAATCAATTTTAGAACCTATTTTAAAAGTTGACATTGATGTTTTTTGGCATGGCACCCTAGTTGACGAATCTAAAATAGCCCCAATAATGTCTAACGGATCTTTAGTATTTGTTCCAGGTCATTCTGGTTTATCAATAAATCATGCATTTGCTTATGGAAGACCATACATTACCCTAAAAGGGCTAAGTCATGCCCCAGAACTTGATTATATTGACAATGAAGAAAACGGATATGTTCTAGCTGGAGATTTTAAAACTAATATTGATACAATTTCAAAGTTGCTTATAAACGCTAATGAATTAGAAAGATTTTGTGTGAATGCAAAACAAAAGGGTGCTTCTTTATCTGTCCAGAAATGGGTAAATCAATTAAAATCAAGTTTATTACATGAATAATAAAAAAGCAAAAATATTATTTATAGGCCCAACACCACCTCCTTATTCTGGCCCAGAATTGAGCATGCAACAGTTTCTAGAATCCAAAACTTTAAATGCAACATATGATATCAGTTTTCTAAAAACCAATTTTAGAACCGATAACACCAAAAAAGGGAAGTTCGATTTATCCATGCTAACTAACTTTTTTATCTTCTTTTCAAAGTTATTAAAGCTTCTTATATCAAATAGGCCTAATTGTGTGTATTACCCAATTACACCCACACAAGTTGGTTGGATAGGAAGAGATGTTTGGACTATTTTATTAAGTAAACTTTTTGGAGCGAAAGTGATTATTCATTTAAGAGGGAGTCATTTTAAACTCAATTTTCAACAATTTAATGGTGTCATAAAAAGATTTATAGGTTTTAGTTTAAGAAAAGTAGACTGTGCCATTGTGCAAGCAAACTATTTGAAAGATCAGTTTGAACCATTTATTTCGCAAGAGAAAATGGCTGTATTGTATCAGGCGATGGATGTAACCGAATACACCAATAATACTCATGTTGCCGTAGAAAAAGGAAAAATATTGGTCATGGGCCATATGACGAAAGCCAAAGGTTATACCGATATTTTAAAAATAATTCCTCAAATTTGTCAAGAATTTCCTTTTGCTAATTTTTACTTTGCCGGGAATATTAGAAAAGGAGAACGAGGGGTGTTTTATAATCAGTTTACTGGTGAAAAAATAACCTATGAAGATCCTTTTGAAGCCGAGCTAAAAATTTTGAATTCAGATTACAAAAATAACTATGTCAATTTAGGGATTATTAGTGGAAACGATAAAATGAAGCATTTACAATCATCCGATATATTTTTAACAGCCTCTTATTCTGAAGGATTTTCAAGATCCTTACTAGAAGCTATGTCAATAGGGAAACCTACAGTTTTTACACCCGTTGGAGCACATCGTGAAGTTTTTAATAACATGGTTCATGGGTTTTCTTTTGAGCCTGGTAAATTAGACCAACTTAAAGATGCTTTGAGAATGTTATTAAGTGATGAGCAAAAACGTAAAGAGATAGGAGAGAACAATAGAAAAAATGTTATTGCAAATTTTTCTATTGAGACTATAGCAAATGATTTCAAGTCAATCATTTCAAATACACTTGCAACATGATAAGAGGGTGCTTAAAGATTTATTCTTCTAAAGAATTGTTAAAAGCGAATAACACGCCTGTTCTGAACGAAGTCGAAGTATGTCCTAAAAAACTATAGATAGATACACATGAAAACTATTATAAGAAAATTGGTACATTATTTTGGGAATATTCTGAGGTTTTTCCATCTGTCCTTTCTAAGAGCTTCAGGTGCAAAGATTGGAAAAAACACCATGATAAGTTTAAATGCCAAAATTGATGTGAGACGAGGGAAGGTAACCATTGGAGACCATTGTTTAATTACCCATGGATGTTATGTTTTATCTCACGATGGTGCAGCACATGTTATCAATCCCGAGGATAATGGAACTGGTTATGTTACCATTGGCGATCATGTTTTTATAGGTGTAAACGCAGTTGTCATGCGAAATGTAACTATTGGAAGTCATTCTATTATAGGGGCAGGTTCTGTGGTTAATAAAGATATTCCAGAGGGTGTGGTTGCCGCAGGGAATCCTATTAAAATATTAAAGGAGCTTACAAAACCTTATAAACCACTTCCTAAAAAGCATAAATCAGTCGAATGATTTTAATTCCCCTTATAATTTTATTTGTTATTGTTATTACCAAAATGCAAAAAGGCATGTTCATGGCCTTTTTAGTATTGGTGGCTACAAAATCTATAATAGATGCCTTTTGGGAGTCTAAATTTGGGCCACTATCTATTCTTGCTCTGCAAGGTGTCCTAATTCCAATTTTGTTTTTCGATATTCTAAAAAAAAGGAAAACAGTTCCCAAATTTTGGTTACGAACGGCTAACATATATTTGGTAGCGATGTCTTTTGGATTAGTTTGGGGGTTTCTAGAAAAACCTTTGGGAGCTTTTGAAAATGTATTTTTAAGTTTAAATGCTTATTTAGGTTTCTTTATAATCCCATTACTTATAAACAAACAATCAGATTTCAGAAAGCTTTTAATTGCAATTATGATAGGGGGCATATTCCCGATTCTAGTTAGTTTGTATCAATTTCAAACCGGTGTTATCTTTCAAGTAAGACAAACAGTTGGCTTAATTCGTTATGTTGGTTTTTATCACGATGCATTTCCAGTACGTTTTTATGGACTGATGACCTTGATGGCCGTATTAATTTACAACACACTATTTATAACAAAGTCCATCTGGTTAAAAATATTTATGGTGTTAATTAGTATGGGGGCTATTTTCTCCATCTATTTAGTTTTTACTAAAGCAGGAGTGGGGATTATAGGATTGTGGATTGTATTATTGTTATTGTTTTCAAAATCGAAAGTAAAACAGGTTTTTTCAATTATTGTTGGTCTATCTGTAATTTTTATAGTTTTTGGAGATACTTTTTATAATAGCATAGAACAATTATTTAGTAAAGAAATTGGTTATGAAGCAGGCGATGTCAAGGATGTAAGGTATACTCTAGCTGGTAGAGGCTATATTTGGGATAGTGCATGGAATTTTTGGACAACCAAGCAAACCATATTTTTTCAATGGATGGGTGACGGGATTGTAAGGCCAGTACATAACGAGTTTTTACGAGTTTTAATGGCAAATGGTATAATAGGCTTATTATTATTGGTTATTTTTGTATTCACCATGGTTAAGAATGTGTTTAAAATTCATAAAACCATTCGCGTTTTTGGTTTGATGTTGCTTGGAATGTATATGATAGATTGTATCGGGTTAGTGCCTGGTGTCTATTACTATTATAACATTTTGGTTTGGGGCCTCATCGGTTTATTATTATTAAGAAAAGATTTATTTATAAAGAAAATTTAAATGCAACAATTAACACAAAAGCTAGGTTCTGGCGACATGATTATCCAAGAAGTACCTTATCCACAATTAGGAAAAGGCATGCTCATAGTCAAGAACCATTATTCCATTATTAGTGCAGGAACCGAGGGTTCTACCGTAGTAGCAGCTCGTAAAAGCTTAATTGGTAAGGCAAAAGAACGTCCACAACAGGTAAAGCAGGTCTTTGACGCTTTAAAAAAGCAAGGCCCTCTTCAAACCTATCGGGCGGTTATGAAAAAACTAGATGCCTATTCCCCTTTAGGTTACAGTTGCGCAGGAGAAGTTATCGAAGTAGGAGAAGGCGTTACAGAATTTCAGGTAGGAGACAAGGTAGCCTGTGCAGGTGCAGGTTATGCCAATCATGCAGAAATAGTTTCGGTACCTGTAAATTTATGTGTAAAATTAGAGGCGGATGCTCATTTAAAAGATGCCGCTTATAATACCGTTGGTGCCATTTCCATGCAAGGTGTTCGTCAAGCCGATTTGCGTTTAGGTGAATCATGTGTTGTTATTGGGCTGGGTTTACTAGGTCAACTAGCGGCTTTAATTTTAAAAGCATCAGGTGTTACAGTAATAGGAGTTGATGTATCTGAATCTGCAGTAGAGCAAGCAGTAAAAAATAAAGCCGTTGATATAGGCTTAACAAGAGATGTTGCAGGTATAGAAGAGCAAATTCTAAGTGCAACGAATGGCATTGGAGCTGATGCGGTGATTATTGCTGCGGCGACTTCAAGTTTAGATCCTATTAATTTTGCAGGTGCTATTGCGCGCAAAAAAGGAAAGGTTATCGTTCTTGGTGCTGTTCCAACTGGTTTTGATCGCGATCCATTTTGGTATCGTAAAGAATTAGAATTAAAAATGGCCTGTTCTTATGGTCCAGGACGTTACGATCTAAATTACGAAGAAAAAGGGATCGATTATCCCGTAGCTTATGTGCGTTGGACAGAAAAACGTAACATGGAAGCCTTTCAATCGCTGTTAGCTACAAATCGCATAAATATTGACTATTTAACAACTCACGAATTTGAATTCGATAATGCGAAACAGGCTTTCGATCTGGTGGTGGAAAAAACAGAGCCCTTTACAGGGATTGCTCTTAAATATGATGTGGCTAAATTGCCATCAAAAATAGCCATTGCAACTTCAGAATCTGAAGTTTTAGGGAAGATTAATATTTCCTTTATTGGCGCAGGAAGTTATGCACAGGGCAATTTATTGCCAAATATTCCACAACATGCAGATATTTCTCGAATCGGTGTTCTAACCAATACAGGAACTACTTCAAAAAGAGTTGCAGAGAAATTCAAGTTTCAATTTTGTACCAGTGAGGAACAAGATGTTTTAAATGAAAAAACAAATACTGTTTTTATAGCTACGCGTCATGATTCTCATGGTCCTTATGTTTTAAAAGCGTTGGAAGCCAACAAACATGTATTCGTAGAAAAACCTTTATGTCTTCATGAGTCCGAGCTAGAACAGATTATGGAGGTGCAAAAAGTTTCTAATAAATCGGTTATGATTGGTTTTAATCGACGCTTTTCGCCTTTAACTCAAAAATTAAAAAAAGCCGTAGGTAATAATCCTATGACGATGATTTATAGAATTAATGCTGGAGCCATTCCTAAAGACAATTGGATTCAGGATATGGAAATCGGTGGTGGGCGAATTCATGGAGAGGTCTGTCACTTTGTAGATTATCTGACCTATTTAAATGGTAGTTTACCTATTAAGGTGTCGGCAACTGCCATCCCAGATGCCAATCAGCTAAATGATACGATTAACGTCCTAATACAATTTGAGAATGGCTCTTCAGGAGTTATTGCGTATTATTCAAATGGATCAAAATCATTAACAAAAGAATATATAGAAGTTTTTAGCGCTGGTTTTACAGGAGTTCTTGAGGATTTTAAAGTCCTGAATCTTTATGGGAAAGGTAAACCAAAAAAGACAAAACTAATCAATCAGAATAAAGGGCAGAAAGAAATGGTAGATGCTTTTGTGAATGGTCTTTTAAAAGATGGTAATGCGCCAATTGCATTTAATGAAGTGGTTGCAGTAACAAAAACGTGTTTTAGCATCATTGAATCAATTAAACGTGGAGGAGAGCAGGTTGATATCTAAATTTCAAACAAGTTTTTTAAAATTAAAGGCCTATTGCGAAGCTGAAAATTTTAAGGGTTGGGATCCCTATGATGGTCTGAATTCGAAAATTTTTCAAGCTCTGCCTTTAAAACATTGGGACATTGCCAGATTGGCTTGGATTCAAGGTTTTAAAAGAAGTCCTATTAATTTTAGGAAATTTTTATTAGTACCAAAACAGCATAACTCAAAAGGAGTAGCCTTATTTTTACTAGGTTACTGCAAGTTGTATAAAGCGTCTTTAAAAGGGGACAATACGTTCGGGAATAGTGATGTTTTATTAAAGCAGATTAAGGAGATTACCGAGTTGCTTTTAAGTCTCAAATCTCCGGGGTATTCAGGTTCCTGCTGGGGCTATAATTTCGATTGGCAGGCAAGACGTTTATTCTTATTCAAAAAAAATACACCTACTGTTGTGGCTACTGCATTTTGTGTAGAGGCTTTGTTGGAGAGTTATGAAATAACAAAAGACGTAGCTGTTTTAAAAGACACTTTAACGGCAGCCGATTTTGTGATAAACGATTTATCCAGAACGCCACAAGGCAATGGGTTTTTGTTTTCATATAGTGTGAAAGATGGCAATAATACGGTTATTAATGCGTCGCTTTTGGGGGCTAAAGTGTTAAGTTATTCTTATAAATACACAAAAAATAAAGAACATTTAAAATTAGCAAAAGAGGCCGTTTTGGCAGCCTGTGAATTGCAAAAAGTAGATGGCTCTTGGATTTATGGTTTATTACCTGTTCAATCTTGGATTGATAGCTTTCATACAGGCTTTAATTTAGATGCTATAGAAACCTATCAGAAAAATACTGGTGATGTTTCATTTCAAAAACATATTGATAAAGGTTTGGATTTCTACATCAACAATTTCTTTGAAACTAATGGGATGCCAAAATATTATCATAATAAAACATATCCCATAGACATTCATTGTCCCGCTCAAGTAATGGTAACACTCTCTAAACTAAACTTGTTTAAAGAAAATGAAGTATTAATATCTAAGGTTTTAGATTGGACTATAGATAACATGCAACATAAAAAAGGTTATTTTTATTATCAACTAAAAAAAGGAGTGAGTTCTAAAATTTCTTATATGCGCTGGTCTAATGCCTTTATGTTTAATGCCATGGCTCATTATCACTTAGAAATGCAATCCTAAAATTATGATAACAGAATTTCTAAATGGCGTTAAAACCTATGCTCCAAGTTCAAGAAAAGAACTTATGGACTATGCTATGAGTCATAAAAAGATTTTGATTGCTGTAAATGCAGAAAAGATTTTACATGCAACGGATGAAAGTCGGAACCTTATAAACCGAAATTTAGGATATCCAGATGGTATAGGTGCTGTTTGGGCTTTACAGAAAAAAGGTCATCCAAATGTGGTGAAAATTCCTGGTTGCGAATTATGGTTGGATCTAGTTCAATCTTTTTATAAAGAAAAATCCTTTTACCTTGTTGGAGGAAAACAAGAGATTATTGAAAGAACTGTAAATACCCTAAAGAAAGATTTTTCTGGTATGAATATCTGTAATTATAGAAATGGGTATATCAAAGTAGAAGAGGAAGAATTAGCTTTAATTGAAGATATTGTCAAGCATAAACCAGATATCGTTTTGGTAGCTATGGGTTCTCCAAAGCAAGAATTACTTATGGAACGCATTCAAAATTCTCATGAGGCAACCTATCAAGGTTTAGGTGGTAGTTTTGATGTCTATACTGGAAATGTAAAAAGAGCTCCAGAATGGTGGGTAAAGAACAATTTAGAGTGGGCCTATCGCCTAGTAAAGCAACCATCAAGAATAAAAAGACAAATACATTTAGTGAAATTCTTCGTAAATTTGCACCTAGGAAAGTATTAAAAAGACATAAAGATTCATACTTACTATATAGCTCATGTATGGCTCATGTATGGCTCATGTATGGCTCATGTATGGCTCATGTATGGCTCATGTATGGCTAATGTATGAGGAGTGTATGAAAACAAAAAACAGAAGTCATGGAACCACTTGCAGACAAAGCGGGTGCAAAAAAAAATGGTTTCATATCTAAACTTGAAAACGGAAAAGACAAGATCTAACTTCCCACCTTAATAGGGTTTTTTGAACAAGGATTGAATAGAAGAATTGGATGGACATGCCTATAACCAAATAAAAAAAAACGTACAGCCACGCTTGGTGTTTTTTAGACGGGAAAACTATATAGTGACTCCGTAGTGACTCCGTAGTAACTCCGTGTTAAATAATTTCGAAAAACAAACGAAGTCCAGCTCCTCTCTTTGGTTAATGAGGCACCCAAGCATGTAAAATAATCCAGTGAATTTTTTTAGCGAATGAGCAGAGAAGGCACGTGGATCAATAGTTTGGCCAGGTGCAACAGAGCTAAAATAAAGGTAGACAAGCAGGAGGTTTGAATTCTAAACGACTTTAACCTTTGTACAGTCATTTTAGGATTAAGAAATATAGTTGTATAATTATATTAGGATTTATTTATTAATCTGCATAGTTATTTTAGGGCTGGTCATATCAATGGCTATCCTATACCTTCCTTATGGCTATCCTATGGCGTCCTATGAGAAAAGAAAGCAATAAAGGAATATTGAATAGGTATTAGACTAATTCTAATTCCTTTATCATAACTCATTAACTCATTAATTCATTGCCACATTAATTCATTGTCCCATGAACATTTATAATTCAAAAGATGGACGTTTTTTTTTAGATTCTTTGCATCTTTGCATCTCAGCGAGAGACATAAATACAGAAACTCAATGAACAAAGACAGAACATGAGTGATAGATGACTGAAAACTGAGGCTGAAGCCTCTTCTCCAATAAACAATAAAGAATACCAATAAAAAATAGTAAACATGTATAAAATCACAATCATAGCAGGTGCTAGACCAAACTTCATGAAAATAGCGCCCATAATTCATGAAATACAAACCGCAACATCAAACGGACATGCTATAGATTTTAGGCTGGTTCATACAGGCCAACATTACGATAAAAATATGTCTGGCGATTTTTTTGAACAACTTCAAATCCCAGAACCTCACGCCAATTTAGAATGTAGTGGAGGAAGCCAAGCGGTACAAACGGCCAATATTATGATGGCTTTTGAAACTGAGTTAGTAGCAAACCCTGCAGATTTAGTTTTAGTGGTTGGCGATGTCACTTCCACAATGGCTTGTGCTTTGGTGGCACAAAAATTAAATACAAAAGTAGCACATGTTGAAGGAGGGATTCGTTCTAACGATTGGACTATGCCAGAAGAAATAAATAGATTAGTAACCGATAGTATTACCAATTATTTTTTCACAACCTCAGAAACTGCTAATAATATTTTAAAAGGCAATGGTGTAAAAGAAAATCAAATATTTTTTGTTGGAAACACCATGATTGACACGCTTCTAAAACAAATGCCCAATTTTAAGGCTCCAGAAGTTTGGGATGAATTGGATTTGAAGGAAAAGGAATATATAGTTATGACATTACATAGACCGGCAAATGTAGATGAAGAAGGTCAGTTAAAAGCAATGATTGATGAAATAGTAGCCAACACAACGGACCTGCCATTAATCTTTCCTGTTCATCCGAGAACAGCACAAATTTTAGAAAGTCTTCAAATCTCACATCCACGATTGCACACTGTTAAGCCCTTAAGTTATTTAGAATTTAACTATTTGGTAAAGCATGCCAAAGCGGTTATTACAGATTCTGGAGGAATTACAGAAGAGGCTTCCATTATGAATGTGCCATGTCTTACTTTAAGAGATAATACGGAAAGGCCTGAGACTATTACCTTAGGAACAAATGAGTTGGTTGGCACGAATCCCGAAAACATCAAGCCTTATCTTGAAAAACTGTTCAAAGGAAATTGGAAGGTAGCTCAAAACATACCATTATGGGATGGAAAAACAGCCCATCGTATCGTTGAGGCCATTTTAAAACTTTCATAGTTTTTAATATTATTTAAAGGTTCATAAATTAATCGGTAAAAATAAGTGTTTATCCCAAATATCATTTAGAAACTAATTGTCACTAACTGTCAGCCTGAGCTTGTAGAAGGCAAGTCACTTATAGTCACTAGTCGATCGCCAGAGGATACTCAGGATGCCACAGTAATATCAAATGACATTTAGAGAGCATAGTTCCCAATGGATTAATCATATAATAATCTTGTTTGGCACAAAACTTATTAGTTTCTGAAAGGATTGTTCAAAAAAATGGTAGATATTTGCACGAATTATATAAAAACGGACTAAATGTCAACTTCATTACTTAATGTATTTAATCCTGAAGACCATCTTGTCGTCTGGTTGCTATCTGCTTTTGTGATGGCTTTTGTAATTGCATATAGTACCTTTCCTACTATTTTGTATGTGGCCAAAAAAAAGCATTTAGTTGATGTACCAGATTCAAGAAGCATTCATTCAAATAGTGTTCCAACACTAGGAGGAATAGGGATATTTTTTAGTTTAGTTATGGTAATGACCATTACTGGAGCGCTATTAAATCCTAAAGTAATATTGTTAGTTATGGGAGCAATCACATTACTTTTCTTTTTAGGTTTAAAAGATGATTTAACCGTTCTTTCAGCCCGAAAAAAATTTAGTGGTCAACTGTTCGCGGCGCTTTTATTAATAGTCTTTACAGACACACGAATTATTGGTTTTTCAAATATTTTAGATGTGGAAATGTTACCTTATTGGGTCTCCATAGGGTTTACATTATTTGTATACATCCTTATTATTAATGCCTATAATTTAGTGGATGGTGTCGATGGACTTGCAGGTTCTTTTGCTTTTTGCGCAAGTGCCGTTTTCGGGGCGTTGTTTATTATGACGAAAGAATATAGTTTAGCAACTATTTCAGTGGCATTAATGGGATCTTTGATTGCTTTTTTAAGATTGAATTTTTCGACAAAAAACAAAATATTTATGGGTGATACGGGGTCCATGATTGTAGGGTTTTTACTCGCGTTTTTTTCAATTAGTTTTATTTCTGATGCGCAAGTCAATCAAGATTCACAATTTCATAGAGCAGCACCCGCTTTGGTTTTAGCAATCTTATTTTATCCATTGGTTGATACGTTAAGAGTTGTCTTAGTTAGAATTATACTTTTAAAAGCGAGTCCCTTTAAACCAGATAAAAGCCACATCCATCATCATTTTATAAAAGCTGGATTTAGCCATGTTTCTACTACTATTATTATAACCGTAATTAATGTAGCCATTATAGGGATTGCCTATAGTTTATTGCACCTTAATCTAAATACACAAATTGTTTGTCTTCTTATTTATGGTAGCATGTTGTATGTTTTACCATTTGTAATCCTAAGAACTAAAACAAAAAGCTTTGGTTTCAAAGTGAATAATTAAGCCGTTTAAACGAATGATTCATAATTTTTTAATCGTATAAATGCCTTTGCTTTTGAATGAATAGCCCCTATATTTGCATAAAAACTGTAACCATATCTAAATGAAAATTAAATTAATTGGCATAGCATGTATTGTATTATTTAGCTCTTGCGTTTCTAAGAAAGAAATCTTTTATCTTCAAGATGTGGAAGACTATAATAATAAAGCAATAATCTACAACGATATAACCATTCAGCCCAATGATATTTTAAATATTTCTGTTAGCGCTTTAGTTCCAGAAACGGCAAAACCTTACAATAGAAATTTTGATGGAGGTACGATACAACAAAATTCAATGGATATATTGAGGTTGCAAGGCTATCTAGTAACAAAGGAGAGCACAATTTCTTTCCCTAACTTAGGATCTATTTCTGTAGAAAATAAAACAACTTTGCAATTGGAGACTTTTATTAAAGATAGATTAACCAATGAGGGACATTTAGTGCAACCAGATGTCACGGTGCGTATTATAAATGCGAAAGTGACGGTTCTTGGAGAAGTTAATAACCCTGGTACCTATACCTTTACCGAAGAAAGTATTACCACCTTACAAGCCATTGGATATGCAGGAGATTTAACAATTCAAGGTAAACGCGAGGATGTACTAATCATGCGAGAAGTAGATGGTGTGCGAAAAATAGGACATCTGGATTTAACCCAATCAAGCTGGTTGGATAGTGATTTTTCATATGTCAAACCAAATGATGTGATTGTCATAAACCAAAACCCACCAAAAGTAACCTCAGCTGGATATATAGGGAATATAGCGACCTTATTGGGGGTATCCACGGTCATATTAAGTGTCATTATTTTATTAACGAGATAAAGAATGGATACAAACTTAACTAATTCAAATTTTCAAGAAGATAATTCTCATGTTGATATAAAACATGAAGTTAAAAAGTACCTGAGGTATTGGCCATGGTTTGCTTTCGCTATTGCTTTATGTTTTACTGCAGCATATGTGTATTTACGCTATACGCCTAGAATTTATCAAACCCACACTAAAATTAAAATTTTAGATGAGTCTGATGGTTTGGAATTGCCAACGTCTGCTTTTGTATTTAAACGTTCTAATATCAATCTTGAAAATGAAATACAGATTTTAACTTCTTACATGATAATTGAAAGAGTTGTTCGAGAATTAAAATTGAATACAACATTTCAAGAAGAAGGTCAAATTCAAACGTCACTATTGGCTGAACTCCCTTTTCAGTTTGATCAGCATATACAACCAGATAGTATTTCCAATAATTTTCAATATGAGATTTTAGTAAATGAAAATGATTTTGAAGTACTAAATGTTAAATCAGATGAGAAAATTTCATTCAAGGGACATGATTCATATAGTAAATCTCATAATCTACCTTTTGATATTAAGCTGAATAACAAATCTACCTTATCTAGTATTGAAGGCAAGAAATACGTCGTTCGTTTTATGCCAATGAAATCAGCAACCTTGCGATTAAAATCACAAGTTAAGATTGAACCTATTGGAGAACAAAGTGATTTATTGCAATTATCTATTAATTCTGAAAGCACCTTATGGTCCGAGCATGTGTTAAATACGCTGGTGAAAGTATTTAATGAAGATGGTATAAACGATAGAACCCAAGTATCTAAAAGAACCCTAGATTTTATAGATGATCGCTTTATGTTTTTAGCTAGAGAATTAGACTCTATTGAAATAGATAAAAAGGAATTTAAACAAGATAATAACCTGGTCTATTTACCAAGCGATACGGAATTAGGATTACAAAGAAGAGCCCAATCTGAAGATGAGTTATTTAGAATTGAAAGTCAAATTGCTTTAGCGCAGCTAGTCAAGGAAGCTTTAAATAGTAATGAAAACTCAAGTGGCTTGTTGCCTTCAAATGTTGGAGTTGAGAGTGGAGGTGTTAATGAGTTAATTGGCCAATACAATACAGCAGTATTGGAATATGAGAAATTTACCGGAAGTGGAGGTGGTGACAATAACCCTATGGTGAAACAGCTTAAATTGACCATGGCAGATTTAAGAGAAAATATTAATAAAACTTTAAATAGCTATAACAATCAATTAGAGGTTTCACGTAAGCAACTAGATGCAAGAAATTTAAGAGCTCGAGGAGAGGTGAGTAGAATCCCTCAAAAAGAAAAACTATTGCGAGCTATAGACAGACAGCAAAGAATAAAAGAAAGTCTCTATTTATTGCTTTTACAAAAACGTGAAGAAGCAGCTATTAATTTAGCCATAACGGAACCGTCAATTAAAATTGTAGAATCTGCTTTGTCGGGTTCAGGTCCTATCTCACCAAAACCCAATGTTATTTATGCGGCGGCATTACTTGGGGGAATCCTCTTGCCTTTTGGAGTTTTGTATCTTATTTTTATGTTAGACACAAAAGTACATGACAAAAAGGATATAGAAAAAATTGTAAAAAACGTGCCTATTATCGGTCAAATTCCTGAAGTTAAAGACAAAGCGAAACTTATTTTCGAAGACCCTAATGATAGATCAATCTTGGCAGAGTCTTTTAGAATTTTAAGCTCTAATGTGAAATACGTTTTACCTCTTAAAGAAAATGGAGACGGACAGGTTATTTTTTGTACCTCCACAATTAAAGGGGAAGGGAAAACCTATGTAAGTGTTAATTTGTCTTTGGCCTTATCTAGTTTAAATAAAAAAGTGCTTTTGATTGGTTCTGATTTAAGAAATCCGCAAATACATTCATATTCTAATAAAAATAAAAATGCAGAAGGATTATCTAATTATTTACACGATATAGATCTTGATTGGAAAAATTTATTAATTAGAGGATTTAAAAATCATCTAACTCATGATGTGTTATTGTCGGGTTCTATCCCTCCAAATCCAGCACATTTACTTACTAATGGCAGATTTGATGAATTGATAAAAGAGGCAAAATCTCTATACGATTATATAATTGTAGATACAGCTCCAACAATCTTAGTAACCGATACCATGTTAATCTCTCATTTGTCGGATGTAAATGTCTACATAGTAAAAGCAAATTATACTGAAAAGAACCTATTAGAATTCTCTAAAGAATTAAACGAGTCTGGTAAATTGAAAAACATGGCTTACGTAGTGAATAGTGTCGGTACAAGTAAGTCTCATGGTTATGGTTATAACTACGGGTACGGGTATGGCTATAATGAGGATAAATAGTATAATAATCGAATAAGTATAATTAAAAGCTCCTATTAAGGAGCTTTTTTTTTGCAAGGTCTTAATAAATTCACGACTACCTACATAACTAACAAATATGACGTTATGAATTCCATTTGGTTTTTTGACGATGTCAATCTTTTTAAAATACTTTGTCCACATAAATTTAAAGCTTATAAGGGCACACATAGTTTTGATACCTATCATAAAAAAGATTACATCTACTTTGAAGAAGATTCCGCGAACAAGGTTTATCTCATAGAAAAAGGAAAAGTGAAAATTGGCTACTACAATGAAAATGGCAATGAAATTGTAAAAGCCATCTTATCTAAAGGAGAATTATTTGGAGAAAAAGCCATTCTTGGAGATATTACTCGAGACGAATTCGCTCAGTCAATAGATAATACCACTTCAATTTGCCCAATAGGTGTGCAAACAATGCATGAGTTAATGCGAAACAATCAAACATTTAGTTTTAGCGTATATAAATTTATTGGCTTCAAGTTTAAAAAGTTAGAACGCAGACTTCAGTTGTTATTATTTAAGGATACCAAAACCCGTTTAAAAGAATTCTTAGATGAGCTTTGTGTGGAATATGGATATGATTGTGATAAAACAGGCGATCATGTGATTAAGCATCCCTATACTCAAAAAGATATTGCATCTTTAATAGGCACCTCCAGGCCCACGCTTAACATTTTATTGAATGAACTTAAGGATGAAAATTATATTGATTTTAATAGAAAAGAGATTCGTATTTTAAAAAATTCAGCTTAATTATTAGTTTATGTTAGATAGCTAACATTTAATTTAAATCGAGGGTTATAATTTTGTAGAATAAATTATAAAATTATAAAACGATGATTAAAAAAATGATTTTCTCGGTATTAGCATTGTCTACAGTATTAGTTTCTTGTAGTAGCGATGACGATAATAACAGTATGGAACCTACCACTTCAAGCTTAACATTAAATCTTTCAGGAATGGAACCTTTAGGAGCTAATTATGTTTATGAAGGTTGGATAATTGTAGATGGAGCGCCTGTTTCTACAGGAACCTTTTCAAGTGTCACTTTTCCTCAAACATTTACAGTAAATACGGTTCAACTGAGTAGTGCAACAACTTTTGTGTTGTCTATAGAACCTACAAACGATCTTGATCCAGATCCGTCTGCTACTAAAATTTTAGCTGGTGATTTTTCTGGAAATGCCGCAAATGTTAGTACAGGTATTGTTGGAGATTTCTTAAATGCGTCAGGAGCTTATTTTTTAAGAACTCCAACAGACGAAAATGGTACAAATAATGGTAATGATGAAAATGGTATTTGGTTTGGTACTCCAGGTGCACCTCCAACACCAAATTTTAATTTACCAACATTACCTAATGGTTGGGCTTATGAAGGATGGGTAGTTGGTGATTCAGGACCATTGTCTACTGGAACTTTCAATATGTTTGATATAGTTGATCATGCGGCACCTTTTAGCGAAACAATGCAATCAGGCCCTCCGGTTCCTGGTGAAGATTTCTTTTTAAATGCACCTGCTGGAGAAACCTTTCCCTTAGATGTTAGAAATAGAACGGTTGTTATCTCTATTGAGCCTGTACCAGATAATTCTCCAGCCCCGTTTGTTATGAAACCTTTAGTTGGGGTCACAGGAACTGCTACAGCTCCTGCAACACATGATTTAGGTCTTAATTTAAGCTCAATGCCAACTGGTTCTGTAAGCAGATAATAGCTTTTAAAGATTTTGTAATTGTTAGTTTTAAAGCATAGTTTCGTCTAAGAAACTATGCTTTATTTATATTATGAAAAGACCTAAATTAAATACCAGTAACATTATTTTTTTAATAGTCATTGTACTATTAATAATTCCACAGACCAGACAACCCATTCAAGTGTTTATGAATAAAGGCTTGGCTTTATTTGGTCCTTCCATTATTGAAGAAACTGAAAGGGAGAAACTCACAGATTATAGTTGGCAATTGCTAAGCGATTCTGGTGAAAGCTTCGATTTTAACGATGCGAAAGGAAAAGTGGTAGTAATTAACTTCTGGGCTACTTGGTGTCCACCATGCATTGCCGAAATGCCTAGTTTGGAAGCTTTATATAGTTCTTATAAGGATGAGGTGGTTTTTCTATTTGTTTCTGATGAAGATCCAAAAGCGATTGCAAATTTTATGACTAAGAATAACTATAGTTTTCAATATTACTCTCCAAAATCTTCCAATCCAAAATTATTTGATGTAAGCGGCATTCCTAGAACGTTCATTATAGATAAAAAGGGTCAGATAGTTATAGATAAAACTGGGGCAGCTAATTGGAATAGTGATGGCGTAAGAAATCAAATAGAGCAGCTACTTAAAGAATAATAGTGCGCACGAGAAGATTCGAACTTCCACGAACTAATGTTCACCAACCCCTCAAGCTGGCGCGTCTACCAATTCCGCCACGTGCGCATTATGTTTTGTGTAAAAATAAAAAAAGTTAAGCAAAATTGCTTAACTTTTTTTTTGTGACCGGGCTGGGGCTCGAACCCAGGACCCTCTCCTTAAAAGGGAGATGCTCTACCAACTGAGCTACCAGGTCAATTTGTTTCTCTTTATTGAGGGTGCAAAGATAGAACGTTTTATGGATCTTGCAAGCCTTTTTTAAAAAAGTTTTTTGTTTTTTTGTTTTGTTACTTTGCGAAGAGTTTTAATTGATAATATAATGCAGTTATGAAAGTTATTTTGATAGGATATATGGCTTCAGGGAAGTCGTTAATTGGCAGTGAATTAGCTAAGATTTTGAATTTAGAATATCTAGATTTGGATCAATTTATCGAAGAAAAAGAGGGTAAAACCATTCAGAAAATATTTTTAGAAAAAGGTGAAATATTTTTCAGAAAAATTGAAAACAGCTATTTAAATGAAATTTTATCTTCAAATAAAAAGATGGTTTTATCACTTGGTGGAGGGACCCCTTGTTTTTCCAACAATTTAAAACTACTAACAGAAAACAAGGATATTAGATCTTTCTTTTTAAATGTTCCCGTAAATGAGCTTGCTAAAAGATTGATGAATGATAAAAACAACCGACCACTTGTAAAATATGTAACAAATGAAAATGATATGTTAGAATTTGTTGGGAAGCATTTGTTTGAACGCTTGCCATTCTATAATCAAGCCAATTATAAGGTCGATGCTAATAAATCGAAGGGGGAAGTGATAGAATCTATTTTAAATATGCTCTAAACTCTTTACCTTCTAAAATAACATCAATATGTTCATTTAAGGAAGTTGATAGAGAGATTCCTTTAAAATCTGCTTTAACAGGATACTTTTTATGGTTTCTGTTTACCAAGACAGCTGTTTTAAATTGTTTTAAGGGCACGTCTAGGAAAAACTTAACACCATAGATCAAAGTCGTTCCAGAATTAAGGACATCGTCTATTAAAACAACAGATTTGTTTTCATAATCTTGTTTCTTAAGAGATGTTGAAATATCGTTTCTAGGATTTTTCTTATCGATAATAACCTTACATAAAATAGGGTTTATAGACGAAATCTTACTTAAAATGGTTTTTAATTTTTTGGCAAGGATATACCCATTGCTATCAATACCTGCTAAAACAACTTCAGTCTCGTTTACATTGTTTTCATAAATCTGATAAGCAATTCGCTTAATCTTATGATTTATTTCTTCGTGATTTAAGATGATGTTTTTTGTTAAAGCCATTTTAAGAGTGTTTGTTCAAAGATAAAATACAATTTTAAAAAAACAGTTTTTTATTAGTCATTTTCAATTTGGAAATCATCAATATCTCTTCTATCTTTTTTAGTAGGTCTCCCAACTCCTTTTTTTCTGTAGTAGTCTTTTGAATACTTTAATAGATCTTGGGCTTCAAATGCTTCTTTTGGCGTGGTATCTATTCGGTAAATATCAACCAACTTTGCGCCAACCCGATTTGGAGGAACATCGTTGATGGTAAACGTGTAGTTTATTTGTTCTTTTCTAACTTGCACTTCGTCAGTAGGGAACACATCACGACTTGGTTTTACAACTTCTCCACGAACTCTAACATGTCCTTTTTTGCATGCAACTGTGGCAAGACTCCTTGTTTTGTAATATCTCACACACCATAAATACTTGTCAATTCGCATAATAAAAATCTAAAAACTAAGTTAATGTTCTTGTAAAACAACGTTAATGTTCTTGTACAAAATTATTAATAAATTGTATCTTGCACCGTAAAAAAGAAAGAATAATGAAAATTAGAAATTTATCAGTTATCATTTTATGTTTTGGCCTCACTGTTTTTTCATGTAAGGAAGACGATGAAATAACTCCTGAAGTTGCTCCTGTAAGAGATGCTCAAGAAGTTTATGATGAAAACATACTAGAAATAGTAACTTACCTTGAAACTCATTTTTATAACTATGAAGAGTTTGAACAAAACCCTACCTATAGCGACTTAAGTGCCATGCCATACACCGTGACACCAAACGATAACTTCGAAATTGTATTCGATACAATTGCTGGAGCTAATAGTGATAAAATTCCTTTAATTGACCAAGTAACAAGTGAAGAAGTTACAAGTTCTGATGGAATTGTTAGTACCCTTTATTATTTAGTAGTTAGAGATGGCCTAGGTGGAGTTATCCACCCAATTGATCAGGTTTTTGCTAATTATAATGGTTTATTAATTGATGGAACTCTATTTGATAGTGCCATTTCTGCTGTACCATTTTATTTAACAACTGTTGGTACTTTATATGGTGTGGTTGATGGTTTTAAAGAAGGAATTATAAAATTTAAAGCACGTCAAGGTTATACTGTTAATAATGATGGAACCGTAACAAATCATAATCATGGAATTGGGGCAGTTTTTGTTCCTTCAGGATTAGGTTATTCTGCGCAAACTCAAACTGGAATACCTGCGTATTCTAATTTGATTTTCTCTTTTAGCGCTGAAAAGAGAGTGCTTTTAGATCATGATAATGATGGTGTATTTTCTTACTTGGAGGATTTAAATGATAATCAAGATTCATTTGATGATGATACGGATGGAGATGGTATTCCAAATTTTATTGATGTTGATGATGATGGTGATGGTGTTTTAACAACCGACGAAATAGAGCATACAGTTTATACAGAAGATCAGAACATGATGGTGTTTACATCTAATATTGCAGCGCAAGTTTATTATGATACCTACGCGGCGGCAGATGAAGTTCTTTATAGTATTATTGATAATAACGACGGGACTTTTACTTTAAATACAGTAATTTTCACCGATTCTAATGACGACGGAATTCCAGATTACTTAGACAGTAGCGTTTATTAAGTAAAAAAATAATTATATAAAAAAAAGCCACTTTGTAAAAAGTGGCTTTTTTTGTTTTATAAAATAAATGATATACTTAAAATAAGTTGTTCTGGCCTGGTGTCTATTCTACTTTCAACAACAGGGCTTACATTGTTATTTATAAAGGTTGCTTCATTGTCGTTAAAGCCTCTTTCATATCTAAGGTCAATTCCAATGCTATTAAAACTAACACCAACCCCAAAGTTTAAACCTACTGTAAAATCATTTTCAATAGTATGGATGTTATTGTTTTCAAATTCAGTATCCAAAATATATTGGAGCGATGGTCCTGCAAACACATTAAACATCTTAAGGAATCTCAAGCCAACTAAAAGCGGTGCATCTAGTTTTTGCATTTTAAAGCTTCCGTCATTATAGTCGCTTGTTGTACTGGTATAAACTAGCTCTGGTTTTACAAAAATCTTTCCACCAAATTTTCCAAATATACCAACATGATACCCAATATTTTTTTCTGGATGTTCAGCTTGGCTACCTACCGATTCGAAATAATCGCCATTCCCATTAAAATTAATACCACCTTTTAAGCCAAAGCCAGTTTTATTTTGAGCTTGAGTAAAAGTGACACATAATAAACAGGCTAAACTTAAATAAATTACTTTTTTCATGTCTGTCGTTTTTTTGATTTCTTAAGTTAAAACGACATAATGCAGCAATTATTTCCTTTTTATAACAGTTTCAACAGCTTTTACAATAGCATTGCTATTTAAACCATATTTTTCCATAAGCTGTTCTGGTGTGCCAGATTCTCCAAAAGTATCATTAGTAGCTACAAATTCTTGTGGTGTAGGTTTGTTTATTGCTAAAACTCTTGCAACACTTTCACCTAAACCTCCAAGGAAGTTATGTTCTTCAGCTGTTACAATACAGCCTGTTTTTGTAACCGATTTGATAATAGCTTCATCATCAAGTGGTTTTATAGTGTGAATGTTTATCACTTCGGCAGAGATGCCTTTTTCATTTAAAACTTTCGCAGCTTCCAAAGCTTCCCAAACCAAATGTCCAGTAGCAACAATAGTTACATCTGTACCATCAACTAAATGAAGGGCTTTCCCTATTTCGAATTTTTGATTTGCTTCAGTAAAATTAGCAACTTTTGGTCTTCCAAAACGTAAGTATACTGGGCCATGATGTTCTGCAATAGCGATGGTTGCGGCCTTTGTTTGATTGTAATCACAGGTGTTGATTACCGTCATACCAGGTAACATTTTCATTAAGCCTATATCTTCAAGAATTTGGTGTGTCGCGCCATCTTCACCTAAAGTTAAACCTGCATGCGAAGCACAAATTTTCACGTTCTTATCAGAATAAGCAACACTTTGACGAATTTGATCGTAAACTCTACCAGTAGAAAAATTTGCGAAAGTTCCCGTAAAAGGAATTTTGCCGCCAATGGTCATTCCTGCCGCCAAACTAATCATATTAGCTTCAGCAATTCCTACTTGAAAAAAACGTTCTGGGTGATTGGCTTTAAACTCGTCCATTTTTAATGAACCAATTAAATCGGCACAAAGAGCCACAACATTTTCGTTAGTTTTTCCTAATTCCGTTAATCCATCTCCAAAACCTGAGCGAGTGTCTTTACTTCCTGTATTTGTGTATGTTTTCATTTTTATGTCCACTAAAGCGGGTATCTTTTAATTAATATTTTCTTAATGCAAACTGAGACTGTAAACTATTTTAGTAATCTCCTAAAGTTTCAGGATTCTGAACTAATCCGTTTGCTAACTGTTCATCGTTTGGAGCTTTTCCATGCCATGCATGTGTATGCATCATAAAATCCACACCATTACCCATAACCGTTTTTAATAAAACACAAACAGGTTTGCCTTTTCCAGTTTTAGATTTAGCTTCAGCCATTCCTTTTAAAATAGCATCAATATCGTTACCTTCATTTATTTCAACAACGGTCCAACCAAAAGCTTCAAATTTTCCTTTGATGCTTCCCATTGGTAACACCGTGTCCGTAGAACCATCAATTTGTTGCCCGTTTAAATCTATAGTAGAAATAATATTGTCAACTTTATTACCTGCGGCATACATAATAGCTTCCCAGTTTTGACCTTCTTGTAATTCGCCATCGCCATGTAAACTATAAATTAAATGAGAATCATTATTCAATTTTTTTGTTTGTGCAGCACCTAAAGCCACAGACATACCTTGACCTAAAGAACCAGATGCAATTCTAATTCCTGGTAAGTTGTCGTGAGTTGTTGGATGTCCTTGTAAACGTGAATTTATTAAACGAAAGGTGCTTAATTCTTTAACTGGAAAATATCCAGATCTAGCTAATACACTGTAGTAAACAGGAGAAATATGGCCATTAGACAAAAAGAATAAATCTTCGCCAATCCCATCCATATCAAAGCCTTCTTTTCTATCTAATATGTCACTATAAAGTGAAACAAAAAATTCTGCGCAACCTAATGAACCTCCAGGATGTCCTGAATTTACTTTGTGCACCATACGCAAAATATCTCTACGTACTTGTGTTGTTAAATCTTTTAATTGTTGTGTGTTTGACATGTTTTATTAGTTAATTTTCAGTTGCAAAAATAAAGGTTTATTATCCTTAATCAAAAAGAGATGTGAGGCACTTATTAACGAATTGTATGGATTTGCTAACAATTGCTGAAATTGAAGTGGAAAACAGAATATGATAAAGTTTTTATCAATTTAAGGATGTAATAATTCTCAAAATATTATTTTTCACTTTAGACACTTTAGACACTTTAGACACTTTAGACACTTTAGACACTTTAGACACTTTAGACACTTTAGACACTTTAGACACTTTAGACACTTTAGACACTTTAGACACTTTAGACACTTTAGACACTTTAGACACTTTAGACACTTTAGACACTTTAGACACTTTAGACACTTTAGACACTTTAGACACTTTAGACACTTTAGACACTTTAGACACTTTAGACACAGAAAAATTTTCTCACATAGGTTTCAAATTTATTAAATGTTTAAGAGTCTATAGTATTATGTTATTTATATTTGCCACTTGACGAAATAAGAACATGATATTCGAATTAAAAGGAAAAGACGCTCAATCTAGTGCCAGAGCTGGTATACTTACTACAGACCATGGCGTAATAGAAACACCTATATTTATGCCCGTTGGGACGGTTGCTTCTGTAAAAGGAGTGCACCAACGCGAGCTTAAAAATGATATAAATCCTGATATTATTTTAGGAAATACCTACCATTTATATTTACGACCAACAACTGATATTCTTGAAAAAGCTGGTGGTTTACATAAATTCATGAATTGGGATAGGAGTATTTTAACCGATTCTGGAGGATACCAAGTGTATTCTCTTTCGGCTAATAGAAAAATTAAGGAAGAAGGCGTTAAGTTTAAATCGCATATCGATGGAAGTTATCACTTCTTTACTCCTGAAAATGTCATGGAAATCCAACGAACTATTGGTGCAGATATTATCATGGCTTTCGATGAATGTACACCTTACCCATGCGATTATCATTATGCAAAACGCTCTATGAAAATGACGCATAGATGGTTAGATAGATGTATTAATCACTTAGAAAAAGTGCCTTTTAAATACGATTACAGTCAGGCATTTTTTCCAATTGTTCAAGGAAGTACTTACAAGGATTTAAGAATGCAGTCTGCGGAATATATTGCTAACGCTGGAGCTGTAGGAAATGCCATTGGAGGCTTGTCTGTTGGTGAACCAGCAGAAGAAATGTACGCCATGACGGAAATTGTTACTAATATTTTACCAGAAGATAAACCTCGCTATTTAATGGGAGTAGGAACCCCAATTAATATATTAGAAAATATTGCTTTAGGGGTGGATATGTTCGATTGTGTGATGCCTACAAGAAATGCTAGGAATGGGATGTTATTTACAGCTCATGGAACCATAAATATTAAAAATCTAAAATGGGCAGACGATTTTTCTCCAGTAGATGACATGGGAATTACTTTTGTAGATACAGATTACACCAAAGCTTATTTACGTCATTTATTTACGGTTAATGAAAGATTGGGCGCACAAATTGCAACCATCCATAATTTAGGTTTTTATATGTGGTTGGTTCGTGAAGCAAGAAAACATATCTTGGCTGGAGATTTTAGAACTTGGAAAGATATGATGGTGAAGCAGATGGATAAGCGTTTATAGACTAAATAAAGTAGAAAATAGATTAAAAAACAACGATTGAGAAATGAACATGTTTTTAATCTTATTATATTAACTAAAAACAAAGAATTAGACTTCTTTTTTGAAGAAGTTGTAGGAGGATGAAAATACTCGATTGGTACATATTAAAACGTTATTTATTTACATTTTTTATCATGTTATTGTTGTTTATTCCTATTGGAATAACTGTGCATCTAGCTGAGAAAATTGGAAAAATACTTGAAAACGAAGTGCCGTTTGGGGAAGTTTTGCTCTATTTTTTGGATTTTACCATTTATTTTGCCCATCTATTATTTCCTTTGTTTTTATTCCTTTCGGTCATTTGGTTTACCTCCAAACTTGCCAATAATACAGAAGTGATTGCTTTTTTAAGTTCTGGAGTGTCTTTTTCTAGATTTTTAAGACCTTATATGATTGGCGCAACTATTGTTGCCCTTTTAGCTTTGGTTTTAGGGATGTATTTGGCTCCAAATGCAAGTAATGGCTTTAATGATTTTAATTATAAGTATCTTAAGAATAAAAATGATGCCCTCGACAATCAAAACGTGTATCGGCAAATTAATGATAATGAATATATTTATGTAAGTAGTTTTGATGTCAGACAAAAGATTGGTAGAGATTTTACCCTAGAGCATATTGAAGAAGATAAAATGTCTTATAAAATTAGTGCCTCTACCATTAGATATGAAGAAAAAGATTCTACTTATAGGTTATCTAATTATACCAAAAGACAAATTGGGGCAGGAGATGATATTCTTGAAATAGCAAGAAGAAAAGATACCATTTTTTCTTTCGATTTAGAAGATTTAACTCCAGTGGTTTACATTGCTGAAACCTTACCTTATGGCGAATTAAACCGATTTATTGAAAAAGAGGAAAAAAGAGGGTCTTCGTATATTAATAGATATAAATTAGTAAAATACCGAAAATGGAGTTTGCCAGTTTCAGTATTTATTTTAACCATAATTGCCGTTGCCGTTTCATCTAAAAAACGTCGTGGAGGGATGGGAGTAAACCTAGCTTTTGGTATTTGCATTGCCATGGTTTTTGTGTTTTTTGATAAAATTTTTGGTGTTTTAGCATCTCAGTCAGATTTTTCACCTTTGGTTGCCGTTTGGTTTCCAAACATTATATTTGGCTTTTTAGCAGCTTATCTTCTTTACAATGCAAAACGATAATTTAAAAAATTACCTGCACTTACATGTACTGGTATTTATAGCTGGTTTTACCGCTGTTTTAGGCGAACTTATTACCATTGGCGCAGTTTCATTGGTTTGGTACCGCATGCTTATGGCAACCATTCTAATGCTTATCTATGTTGCTTTTGCCAAAATTAATTTAAGAATTCCATTAAAATCTGTTGCCAAACTAGCTTTTGCAGGTATCATTATTGCTTTACATTGGATCACCTTTTTTGAGTCCATTAAAATATCCAATATATCCATAACACTTGCTATGTTTTCTACAGGTGCGTTTTTTGCATCTTTAATAGAACCGCTGGTCTATAAACGGAAAATAATTTGTTATGAAATTATTTTCGGACTCCTAATTATAGTAGGAGTTGCCATCATAACCAATAGCGAGTTTAAGTATTTGTCTGGGATTATTTTAGGAATAATTTCAGCTTTTTTATCTTCAACATTTGCTGTTTTAAATGGCAAGTTTTTAGAAAAACACACCGCGACGGTTATTTCAGTTTATGAATTTGTAAGTGGGGTTTTATTTATAAGTTTATTCATGCTTTTCTTCGGAAATGGTTTTTCAAAAGAGTTTTTTGTTTTAAGTACATCAGATTTTATATTTCTATTTATTTTAGCCTCTGTTTGTACAGCTTATGCATTTATTGCTTCGGTTTATGTTATGAGGTATATTAGCCCATATACGGTTGTTTTAACCTATAATCTGGAGCCTATTTATGGCATCCTTTTAGCTCTCTTGTTTTTTCCTGAGAATGAAGTTATGAGTTCTTCCTTTTATGTCGGCGCTATTATAATTATTTCTGTGGTCATGATAAACGGTATCTTAAAACAGAGAATACGTAGTAAAGCTAAAAAAGCATTAAGGTCTGTTAACAAGTAACGATTTTATCCTTAGCTAGATACATCTAGTTTAAAAGCAATTCACTAAATTTATCAGGTATTTCGTTTTAATTCTAAAATTAAAACAAAATAAAATATGTAATTTTGTGTGCTAATAAAAACAAACTATAATTTCCAATGGAATATTTAGAATTTGAACTACCTATAAAAGAACTAGAAGATCAATTACAAAAATGTGAGATTATAGGGAAGGAAAGCGAGGTTGACGTTACTGAAACTTGCAAACAGATTGAAAAGAAATTAATCGCTACTAAGAAAGAGATTTATAAAAATTTAACACCTTGGCAACGTGTGCAAATGTCTCGCCACCCAAGTAGACCATACACCCTAGATTATATTAAAGCCCTATGTGGAGATAGTTTTTTAGAACTTCATGGAGATAGAAGCTTTAAAGACGATAAAGCCATGATTGGCGGATTAGGAAAAATTGGAGATCAAAGTTTTATGTTTATTGGCCAGCAAAAGGGCTATAACACAAAAACAAGACAGTTTAGAAATTTTGGGATGGCTAATCCTGAAGGTTATAGAAAAGCCTTACGTTTAATGAAGTCTGCAGAAAAATTTGGAATTCCTGTGGTAACCTTATTGGATACGCCAGGTGCTTATCCAGGATTGGAGGCAGAAGAACGTGGACAAGGGGAAGCAATTGCTAGAAATATTCTTGAAATGACTCGTCTAAAAGTGCCAATTATTACCATCGTTATTGGTGAAGGTGCTTCTGGAGGAGCTTTAGGAATTGGAGTAGGAGATAAGGTGCTTATGTTAGAGAATACGTGGTATTCTGTTATTTCACCAGAATCTTGTTCTTCCATACTGTGGAGAAGCTGGGAATATAAGGAACAAGCCGCAGACGCTTTGAAACTGACTGCAAAAGACATGAAAAAGCAGGGTATTGTAGACGAAATCATCAAAGAACCAATTGGCGGTGCACATAGCGATAGAGAGAAAACATATCTAGCTGTAAAAAGTGCCATTCTTAAAACTTTTGATGAATTAAAAAACTTATCACCAAAAGATTTAGTAAACAAACGACAAGAAAAGTATTTAGAAATAGGAGTTTTTAAAGGCTAAGACTTTCAAACCTTATAAATATAAATCTGAAATGTCTTATTTCAGATTTTTTTTATGCTTATCAACAATATAATTAAGTTATTAACAGTTAAATTGTTAACTTATGGTGGACAATCAAGACAGATATTTACACCGTTTATCATCTCAATTTAGCTACTTTCGTAAACATGAAACAACCAAATCAAATTAAAGGATATCAAGTAGATAAAAGCACGATTATTAATCTAGAGAGGGGTAAAATCCCGCCTCAAGCACTTGATTTAGAAGAGGTTGTGTTAGGTGCGATGATGATTGATAAAAAAGGTGTCGATGAAGTAATCGATATTTTAAGTCCGGATGCTTTCTACAAAGAAGCCCATCAACACATCTTTGAAGCTATATTTCAGTTGTTTGAAAATAGTGAGCCAGTCGACTTATTAACCGTTTCTAGTCAATTAAAGAAAAATCGCAAACTAGATTTGGTTGGTGGAGATTTTTACCTTATTTCATTGACTCAAAAGGTGTCTTCTTCAGCTCACATTGAGTTTCATGCACGTATTATATTACAAAAATTTATTCAGCGTAGTTTAATAAAAATTTCAAATGAAATTATCGAAGATTCATACGATGAAACTCAAGATGTTTTCGATTTATTAGATCGCGCAGAATCTAAATTATACGAGGTTACACAAGGAAATATAAAAAAATCTAGTGAAACGGCTCAAGAATTAGTAATTCAAGCAAAAAAGAAAATTGAAGAAATTTCCAACAAGGAAGGTTTAAGTGGAATACCTTCAGGTTTTACCAAATTAGATAAATTGACTTCGGGCTGGCAAGAAAGTGATTTAATTATTGTCGCTGCTCGTCCAGGTATGGGAAAAACAGCCTTAACCTTGTCCATGGCAAGAAATATAGCTGTTACTCAAAATATTCCTGTAGCTTTCTTCTCTTTAGAGATGGCATCAGTACAATTAATTATGCGTTTAATTTCTAGTGAAACCGGCTTATCTTCAGAAAAACTAAGAACTGGAAAATTAGAAAAACACGAATGGGAACAATTAAATGTGAAAGTTAAGAGCTTAGAAAAAGCCCCTTTATTTATTGATGATACGCCTTCGCTTTCTATTTTCGATTTAAGAGCCAAAGCGAGACGTTTGGCTTCACAACATGGTATAAAACTTATTGTAGTAGATTATTTGCAATTAATGACAGCTGGTGGAAGTCAGAAAGGTGGAGGTAATAGAGAGCAAGAGATTTCTACAATCTCTCGAAACCTAAAAGCTTTAGCAAAAGAATTGAGTATTCCTGTAATTGCATTATCTCAATTATCTCGTGCTGTAGAAACTCGTGGTGGAAGCAAAAGACCTTTACTTTCTGACCTTCGTGAATCAGGAGCTATCGAGCAAGATGCAGATATTGTATCTTTTATTTACAGACCAGAATATTATAAAATTGACGAATGGGACGATGAAGAAAGATCTCCAACCGAGGGTCAAGCAGAGTTTATTATTGCAAAACACAGAAATGGTGGTTTGGATAGCATTCGATTAAAATTTGTAGGTCATTTAGGTAAATTTGACAATTTAGATGATTTTGATACGCCTTTCGGACAGGAGTTTCATTCTAAAATGAATGCCGCTGCAAACGATAATACATTTTCACCTGATAAGTTTCCATCTCCATCAGCTGATGATGCTTTTGGTGCACCAGAAGAAGATAACGACGTGCCATTTTAAAATTCCCAAGTTTTTTATATAACAAAGCCTTATGGACAAATTAAGAACCACAAATATTTTATTACTAGTTATTGTTGTACCCTTAGTTTTTTATCTTTTAAAAATTCTATCATTTATATTTATTCCATTGGTATTCTCAATGTTTATTGCTTTGTTGTTTTTACCTATAATGCGATGGTTAACTAAAAAGAACATTCCTAAATTTATTAGTATTGCAATCATTATTCTATTGATTGCTGCAGGAGTGAAAATTGGTGTGGAATTAATCAAACTTTCTAGTTATGAAATACTTAATTCAGATTCTAATTTCTTTTTAAAAGCTGAACAAAAGATTGATAATTTATGGTTTGCAGCCCAAGAAACTTTTGGATTTCAAATAGGTGATAAAGAGAATGTTTTAACGCAGTTAGTTGCTAATGATAACTTAGGCGAAACCTTAAATTTTGTTCAAAAAACCCTAACCATGATTCTTATGACCATCTTTTTCGTGGTTTTGTGGCTAGCAGAATCTATTAACATTCAGAAAGTATTAAATAGTACCATTTTTAAGCAACGTATTACCTCTGTAAAAACATTTCTTAAAATTGAAAAAGACCTTATTAAATTCATTAAAGTAAAGTTTCTTGTAAGTTTGGCAACTGGGATAGGGACTGGTTTGGCTTGTCTGTTTTTTGATGTTAGTTTTCCTATATTCTGGGGCCTATTTGCTTTTATAATAAATTTTGTACAAATGGTAGGCTCTATCATTACAGTCGTATTATTATCCTTATTTGCCTTTATAGAATTTGATCCAACAAGTACCTTAGCCTTTTTTATCATATCAATTACAGGCGTCCAAGTCTTATTTGGATCTATTTTGGAGCCTATTTTTATGGGAAAATCCTTTTCACTAAACGTCATTACTGTTTTGGTTATGCTTATGCTTTGGGGCTTTCTCTGGGGTGTTCCAGGTTTAATAATGGCAATCCCTATAACGGTCTTTATAAAAATTATCTTAGACCAATTTCCTGAAACTAAAGTAATCTCTAGTATTATTTCAGGAAACAATAAAAAAAGCATTGGTTAAAGTTTATTAAAAACCAATTAAGAGGAGTTATTTTTAAGTATATTTCAACTGTGAAAAATCTAGCATTCATCTTCGTTTTATTGTTTTCGTTAAATACATTTGGCTCATATATCCTAATCCCAATGGATGCTGAGACACAGAAAAATCATTTAAAAGCTTATGGGATAACCTACTGGACTTTAGAAAAACAGCTAAAGGTAAAATGGTTGTTAAATTATAGAGGAGGTTCATTTTTATTACCAGATACAGAAGAAATTCAACGTGAATGCCAAATACGAGGTGTTTCATTTGAAATATTGTCTGATGCTAAAACAGAATCTATTCTTGAAAAAATTAGCAGTCCAAGTGAAAACATGGAAGCGGTAGTTCTAGAAAAGGCACCCAGAATTGCTGTCTATTCTCCCAAGGGTAATTTACCTTGGGACGATGCTGTAACCATGGTTTTAACTTATGCCGAGATTCCTTATGAAACCATTTATGATGAAGAAGTCTTAAATGATGCACTATTATTGTACGACTGGTTGCATTTACATCACGAAGATTTTACTGGACAATTTGGAAAATTTTATGCCAATTATAGAACGGCCGCTTGGTATATTGAAGAAAAAAAAGAAGCCGAAGCTTTAGCTACCAAATTAGGGTATGCCAAAGTATCTGAAGAAAAACTAGCTGTATCACTAAAAATTAGAGATTATGTTATTGGTGGAGGTTTTATGTTTGCCATGTGCAGTGCAACAGATAGTTTTGATATAGCTTTATCGGCAGAGGGCGTAGATATTTGTGAACCTATGTTCGATGGAGATCCAAGTGACGCCAATTATCAAGCAAAGATAAATTACAATAATACATTTGCCTTTAAGGATTTCACCTTAGAAAGAAACCCGATGGTTTATGAGTTTTCATCCATAGATATGACTCAGAAAAGACAAATCCCAAAAATGACAGACTATTTCACGCTTATGGATTTCTCTGCCAAATGGGATCCAATTCCAACTATGTTATGTCAAAACCACACAGCTTTGGTAAAAGGTTTTATGGGCCAAACAACGTCTTTTACACGAGATGAAATAAAATCTAATGTCTTAGTTTTAGGTGAAAACAAAACCAATGGCGAGGCAAAATATGTCCATGGTATTAAAGGAAAAGGTTTTTTTACTTTTTATGGAGGTCATGATCCTGAAGATTACACCCACAAAGTTGGAGATCCTAAAACAGAATTGGATTTGTATCCAACCTCTCCAGGATATAGACTTATTTTGAATAATGTTTTGTTTCCAGCAGCCAAAAAGAAGAAGCAGAAAACCTAATATGAGGTCTGTATTATTTATTTTAACGTTTTTGTTTTTGCAAGTATCATTCTCTCAAAATGATACTATAGTAGATTTTGGGCAAAGTTTACTAAATGAAAACCGATTAGATATTGCCATTTCTTATTATAATAAGCATTTAATTGTTTCACAAAACGATGAACAGAGTATCCATTTGCTTTTAGGCTTAGCAGAAGCTTATAAGTTGCAATTAAATTACAGTGAAGCAAGTAAATATTATACTAGAGCTTTTGAAGAAATTGAGCTTTCAAATAACACACAATTAAAATTCTTTTATTATGTTAAAATGGCTGAGTTTTACAGGAAAAGAACCTTGTTTAAAGAGGCTGCAGTAGAACTCAAAAAAGCGGACATCATCTTGAAGAGTCATCAAATTGATGATGTGTATCTCTCTAATTTTTACGGTCGAAAAGCGGCCCTTTTTACTGAATATTATTTTATACAAGACTCTACTTTGTATTATGCTAGTAAAGCTTTAAAGCTAGCAGAAAAAGTGAATGATAAGGACGGCGTTTTTTATTCGTCATTAGAGATTTCAGGTGTTTACGAGGACAAAAAAGAATTTCAAAATGCTATTAAGTCTTTAGAGACCTTAATAAAATATTCTGAGGATAATAAGCTCATTCAGCAACAAGTTGATGCTTATATAAATTACACTAGAATTTTAATAAAAGACAATCAATTAGAAAAGGCTTTGCGTGAATGCTTAAAAGCACTGGAATTTGCAAAAGAGAATGAACTGTTTTATGGTGAAATTCTCTTTACAGATAATATTAGAAATATTTATAAAAAACTGGGAAATATAACCAAAGCTTATCAATATTTGGAAATTAGATTAGATCTTACAGATAAGTATTATAAAATTGAACATGATAATTTTTTGTTTGATCTTGAAGAAAAATACAAGCTGTCTGAAAAAGAAAATCAAATTACAATTAATAATCTTGAAATTGAAAACAAGAATAAAGCTTTAGAGACAAACAAAAGGCAACTGTTTATTAGCTTTGCTCTACTTTTAGCTGCCATTGGAATTTCTGTTCTAATTGCTTATTTCTTAAAAAAAGAAAAGAGGAGTAATAAGCGACTTCAACGTTTATCTCAGGAAAATAAGTTTTTATTAAGTGAGGCAAACCATCGAATTAATAATAATTTACAATTGATGGTTATTCTTATCTCAGATCAATTAAAAAAAACACCTAAAAAACGAAATTTTCAACTTAAAAGTATCTTGACAAAAGTTGAGGCAATTTCTACATTGCATAAGCATTTGTATAAAAATGAGGATAAAAACAAAGTGGATGTTTGTAGTTATTTGAATGACGTGAAAACAGGTTTTTTTCAGGTATTTAAGGAAAATAATATTGAAACTAATTTTAATATTGCCCCGGTCCAGATCCCTTCAGATTACGCAATGTATTTCGGACTGTTACTTACCGAATTGTGTATAAATTCCATTAAACATGCTTTTGAGAACCAAGAATACAAAGAGATTAATTTTGAATTAAAATACACGGATAGAATTATTTTTAAATATTCTGATAACGGAACAACCCGTATGGATAATATTATTCAACCCAAACTGATAGATAAAATCTGCCGTCAATTAGAAATAGAATATGAAATTAATACGGAAAACGGCTTTTCTTTTTCCTTTGTAAAAGAAATAATAAATGACTAAAGAGCAAAATATAAAAATTCTTATTGTTGAAGATGAAGTAATAATTGCAGAATATATAGCAGAACTTTTACAAGATGAACATTTTTCAAACATTAAAATAGCTAAGAATAAAGAAATAGCTTTAACAGAGATGACTTCTTTTTTACCAGATATCATTTTAATGGACATTAATTTGAAAGGTGTCAATTCTGGAATAGAATTATCTAAAGTTAAAAATAAAAATGCAACAGTTATTTTTATAACTGGGCAACATGATTTTGCATTAATGAGTGAAGCATTAAAAACCAATCCGGATGCTTATTTAACTAAACCCATCAAAAAAGTAGATGTTTTGGCCGCAATAAGGTTGGCTATGCAAAAAAAGCAGTCCAAAAACTTTCAATTTAAAGATGGTTATGATCTTGTTACTTTAGAATTTTTCGATATAAGATTTGTTGTTGCAGATGGTAATTATGTTAATATTCACACTACCTCAAAAAAATATACCATACGTCAATCTTTATTGGCTATCGCTGAAAGTCTACCTTCCGATATTTTTAAACAATCGCATCGATCTTATATTGTGAATAAAATCAAAGTGGAGCGAATTACACCAAATTCAGTAATTATTAATGGAACAGAAATACCCTTGTCCAGATCTTATGCAAAGCACTTTAAGTAGTTATTGGAATACAAAATAATGCATTTCAACCCTTTTTATTTGTATTTCATAGATAAATACTTAGATTTGGCCCAATTATAAACCCAAATCTAATTTTATGAAACTAAAAATTTACTTTTTATTCTTTTTAATGTGTTTTAGCTTAATTGGCTATGCTCAAAATTTCGACCATATATATTCAGATACAGTTGAAGGTTCTGCTGTTGAAATAAATTTTAACGATATCAGTGCCTGTCAATCTAATGTAGTGTTAAATATTACTGAATTTCGGAATTTATCATATCCAACTAATCTTTGTGCCAATCTTTTTGTTAAATATAAAGTTTTTGTCAATGATGTAGAAATTGGGGATTATTGTACAGGAGAAGCGCAATCTTTTGATTTGTCAACTTATGGCGCAATAAATAATGTAAAAATAGTGGGTTATAATACTTACAATGATATTGATGATACCATAAAAATAAATGCTAATTTAGTAGTAAGCTCTTCTCTAGTAGCTATGCCAGCCACTAGTCCAACAACATCAGAGCTCTCATATTGTTTAAATACTTCTGCTACAGCTTTAACAGCAACCTTAACAGGAGGAGCAACTAGATTAAAATGGTACACAACGAATTCTGGAGGATTGCCATCTAATTCAGTAATTCCAAACACATCTGTATTAGGCTCAACTATATATTGGGTTTCACAAGCAGATGCCGTCGGTTGTGAAAGTGAGAGAAGTTCGGTTGTTGTCACTGTATATGACACTCCTAATATACCTACAGCAGAAGCTCAAGAATTCTGTGAAAGTAGAACAGTTGCAGATTTAGTACCAGAACCAAGTGCTACAATAGTATGGTATGATGTAGAAACAGAAGGTGTAATCTTAAGCTCTACTTCAGAGTTAACAACAGGAACATATTATGTTTCAGAAGTGAATGCTAATGGTTGCGAAAGTGAAAGAGTTTCCGTTAATGTTTCTGTTAATTCTATTTTAGCACCAATAGCAGAAGCTCAAGCTTTTTGTGGCGTTGCAACCGTTGCAGATTTATTACCAGAATCTAGTTCAACTATAATTTGGTATGATTTACAGACGGAAGGTTCCCCATTAAGTTCTACTACATCTTTAACAGCAGGAACATATTATGTTTCAGAAACAAATGCGAATGGATGTGAAAGTGAAAGAACTGCAGTTAATATTTCAATAAACGGAGTGCCACATGCACCAACAGCAAATAGCGTACAAATTTATACTAGTGAAGCAACTATTGCAGACTTAACAGCTACAGGTACAGGCTTACTTTGGTATGATGTTGCTACAAATGGCACGTCTTTAGACTTAACTGTCAGTTTAGTAGATGGTACTACGTATTATGTAAGTCAAACCACCACATGTGGAGAAAGCTTAAAAACAGCAATAACCGTTAAGGAAATTAGCGAAGCATCACAAGCCTTTTGTGGGTCTGCAACCGTAGAGAATTTAACGAGCACACCTTCTGCAGATGCAACCGTTAGTTGGTACTCAGAAGCTACAGGAGGTACTGCATTAGAGAATACTACAGCACTTGCAACAGGGACATATTATATTGAAGAATCGATGACAGGTTCTGTCACTACTTTATTAAGTGATTTATATAATCCAACTGGAGTTGCTGTTCAATCTGGTGGAAAAATTCTGCTATCAGATTATAATGGTAGTTCCATTATACGTATGAATGCAGATGGAACCAATATCGAAACCTTAGGAAACGGATTTGAGAGTGCTCGAGATGTTGTCATTGAAGCCGATGGAAAAATTTTGGTGTTAGGTACAGGGGATATTCAACGAATGAATACAGATGGTTCAAATATAGAAACCTTAATTGAGGGTTATCTATATATAAATTCCGTAAGCGTTCAAGCAGATGGGAAAATTATTTTTTTCGATTTTTATGAAGGTTCTTTAAAACGAATGAATGCTGATGGTACGGCAATAGAAACTTTAAATGACTATTTTGAATTAGATTCAGAACAAATTGCGATTCAAGCGGATGGAAAAATTGTGGTAGCAAATTTAGGGTTTAGATCAATTATGCGTTTCAATGCAGATGGTACTAACTTAGAAACTGTAGGAGGTGTTTTTGACTATCCAACAGGAGTAGCCATTCAAGCAGATGGAAAGATTGTAGTCGCAACACAAAATGGTGAAATTAAACGAATGAACCCTGATGGTACAGGTCTAGAAACTATAGCCAATGTTTCAAGTCCTGGAAAATTAGCTATTGAAGCAGATGGGAAAATTTTAGTGGTAGATGATAATACTATTAAACGTATCACGGAAGCTTATACTTCCAATAGAGTTGCGGTTAGCGTAATAATTAATGAAGCGCCAGAAGCACCAACAGTATCAACTCCAGTAACCTATAACCAGGGTGATACTGCAAGTGCATTAACAGCAACTTCAGGAGGTACAGGGTTATTGTGGTATACTTCAGAAACGGGAGATACAGCTTTAACCGAAGCACCAACACCAAATACAGATACTATTGGTTCAACGTCATATTGGGTAACTAGCACAAATGATAATGGTTGCGAAAGTGAACGTATTGAAATTGTGGTTACTATCTATAGTCCTGCAACTCACCTAAATTTTGATGGAGTAAAAGATTATGTTGATTGTGAAAATATTTTGCCAGCTTCTTATACAAAAGAAGCATGGATTTCAATGAGCGCATTTACATCCGCTAATAATATAATTTCAGGTTCAAATAATTCTGGACAACATGCTCTTTGGGTACCAAATGGTATATTATCTGCAGGCCACAATGGTAGTTGGAATGGAGTAGTGGATCCAGACATACTATCATTAAATACATGGTATCACGTAGCTGTTAGTTATGATAGCGCAACACAAGAAATGAAATTGTATAAAGACGGGATTTTAGTGGCTACAAATAATAATATTCCTGCTCCAATTAATGGAAATAAAGTTATTATAGGTGGTTATAGTCCTAGTGAAGGTAATTTCCTATGGAATGGCTCTATTGATGATGTTCGTATTTGGGATGTTGTCAGAAGTGCAGATCAAATTAATAGTAGTAAAAATTGTGAATTACAAGGTTCAGAATCCAGCTTAGTCGCATATTATAAATTTAATCAAGGTGGAGACACTGCTGATAACACAGCTATTACAACTCTAACGGATGCTACAGTAAATGCTCACGATGGAACATTAGCTAATTTCACCTTATCTGGAACAACAAGTAACTTTTTAGCGGGTTCTCCAATAACTACAGGTTCTACAATACCAAATGCTCCAACAACCACAACATCAATAACCTATGAGGTAGGAGATACAGCTAGCATATTAACAGCTACAACAGATGGTTCAGGGGTATTATGGTATACAACAGAAACGGGAGGAACTGGAGATGTAAATGCACCAACGCCAAGTACAGAAACCGTTGGTTCAACCTCCTATTGGGTAACCAGTACAAATGAGAACGGTTGCGAAAGTGAAAGAGTAGAAGTAGAGGTAACAGTAGAGGAGACCTTGGGAGTTAATGAAAATGAGATGTTAAAAAACATTAATATCTATCCAAACCCAACCAATGCGTATGTTACAATTACCTTACCAAATACACAAGAATCCAAAATTACAGTTTACGATTTAAATGGAAGGTTGCTTTTAAACCAATCAAATACAAATGGTGATTTTAAAATAGATTTAAGCGCTTATCAAGCTGGTGTCTATCTCTTAAAAATTGAAGTAAATCAAAACCAAGTCATTAAAAGAATTATAAAGAACTAATAATAGTAATTTTAGATCTGGTTGAAAATGGCGATACCCTTAACAGGTGTCGCTATTTTTTATAGAATAATTTTAAGATTCTAATCGACCTCTTTGTAAGACAGTGAAAGAGCCACTCACATACAAAGAATGGTATTTCAAAACAATTTTATCGTGTTTATTAAGAATAGATATTATATTAGATTTTACTAAGTTTTTAAAATCAATACTAAAAGTACTTGTATTCTACTTTGATTATATAAAAAAACTGATTAAATAGCAGAGAAACAGCGTTCACCTTAATTGGTTGCGCTGTTTTTTATGAAATTAATATTAGCTATATTCTCTTAACAAGAAACTTTATCTAGGCTAGATTATGATCACTAATGCGCAAAATTATCTGTCCAAATACTTAACTAAATGTGCTTTTAACCTGAATAAATAATAGCATTACTTTTTTTTAGATTTAAATACCGTTTTGTTTGTAATAAACAAATCGATCCACAGTAAGGTTTCAAAAATATTTTTGGTCTATTTAGTAGCTTTGTCCATTATTGAAATTGCATGCCATGTGATAGGCTTCTTGAATATAAATTCGAATATAACTTAGTCATTTGGTAAATGGTAATAATTCACGAAAATGATAGGTCTTTAATTTGATCCAAAAAATTTTGTTTATAGGCTCTACCCAATGGTAGTTTCTTGCTATTGACTTTTACTGATAGGCTAGAATAGCTTTGGATACTATTTTTGTTAATTAATACAGATTTATGAATCCTAATAAATTCGGTAGGGTAAAGGTCTAAAAATTCGGAAATAGATCTTCGCGCTAAATGTTCTTCATTATTAGAGGTAAAGATGTTAATATTCACACAACCTCAAAAAAAATATACGATACGTCAATCATTATTGGCTATCGCTGAAAGTCTAACCTACCGATATTTTTAAACAATCGCATCGATCTTATATTGTGAATAAAACCAAAGTGGAGCGAATTACACCAAATTCAGTGATTATAAATGGAACAGAAATACCCTTGTCCAGATCTTATGCAAAGCACTTTAAGTAGTTATTGGAATACAAAACAGTGCATTTCAACCCTTTTTATTTGCATTTCATGGATTAATGCTTAGATTTGGGCCAATTAAAAAACCCAAATCTAAAATCTTATGAAACTTAAACTTTACTTATTTACTTTGGCACTATTATGTCAATTTATAATTTTTGGTCAAACTATTGACCAGCAAAATTCACCAGAAGAAACCAGTTTTATCAGTACAAATTACCCAGATGCTGGAGGTCAATCCTTTACAGCTGGTGTAACAGGAGATCTATCCCAAATAGATCTTAAAATAAATAGCAAAAGTTTTACTGCTGTGGAAGGTAGCTTTGATTTATTGGTATATAGTGGTAACGGATATGGCGGTACGCTTTTAAATACCACATCGCTTGAAGTTCTTTTAGATTACGGAGTACAGAATATAAGCTTCACCCTTTCTTCTCCAATAGCTATTACAAGTGGTAATTTTTATACGATGCGTCTTGTTATGAATAATAATATTGATATGGATACACGCATCACAATGGGAAACACTTATAGTGATGGTGGTTTATATTATCAAGAAGGAAACGCTAGTTTTTATAATTTGGGAGATTTATGGTTTATAACCTATGTTACAACAGGACCAAATGCACCAACAGCTTCTGCTCAAAGCTTTTGTGAAGGTGCCACCGTTGCAGATTTGCAAGCCACAGGTACAGATTTAAAATGGTACACAGCAGAAACAGATGGTACAGCCTTAGTAACTACTACAGTACTTTCTTCTGCAACATATTATGTTTCTCAAACTGTAAATGAAACAGAGAGCGAAAGAACTTCGGTAAGTGTAAATGTTTCGTCAGCAATTACGGTTACAGCAACGTCCACAAATGTAAGTTGTAATGGTTACAATGACGGAAGTATTACAACAACAGTGTCAGGCGGAACAGCACCTTATATTTATTTCTGGAGTAATGGAGAAACAACCGCTTCCATAAGCAACTTACAATCTGGGACATATAATTTACTAGCCGTAATCGATGACAACGGCTGTGAGTTAGGAGATGGTTTTGGTAACCCTTATGCGTTATCAGTAACAATATCACAACCTGCTTTTTTAAATGCACCAACAGCAGAAGCACAAGCTTTTTGTGGCGCTGCAACCGTTGCAGATTTATTACCAGAATCTAGTTCAACTATAATTTGGTATAATGTAGCAACGGAAGGTTCAGCATTAGAGGCTACTGCATCTTTAGCAACAGGAACATATTATGTTTCAGAAACAAATGCCAACGGTTGTGAAAGTGAAAGAACTACAGTTAATGTTTCTTTAAACGAAATGCCACATGCGCCAACAGCAAATAGCGTACAAATTTATACTAGTGAAGCAACTATTGCAGACTTAACAGTTACAGGTACAGGCTTACTTTGGTACGATGCTGCTACAAATGGCACGTCTTTAGACTTAACTGTCAGTTTAGTAGATGGTACTACGTATTATGTAAGTCAAACCACCACATGTGGAGAAAGCTTAAAAACAGCAATAACCGTAAAACAAATTAGTGAAGCATCACAAGACTTTTGTGGGTCTGCAACCGTAGAGAATTTAACCAGCTCACCATCAACAGATGCAACAGTTAATTGGTACCCAGATGCTACTGGAGGTACTGCATTAGAGAATTCTACAGCACTTGGTACAGGCACTTATTATGTGGAGCAAGAAACACCTACTACTGTTACGACTTTAGCAAGTGGCTTTATTTTTCCACATGGAGTAGCTATTCAAGCCGATGGAAAAATTGTGGTGGCAGACACTTATAATGATGAGGTTAAACGGATGGATGCCGATGGTTCAAATATAGAAATTTTAGGAAGTGACTTCGTACGTCCTCGTGGAGTAGCTATTCAATCCGATGGAAAAATAGTGGTGGTAGGTTCTTCTGGTAGTAATTCTATTAAACGAATGAATGCAGATGGTTCAAGTATAGAAATTTTAGGAAGTGGTTTTGTTAGTCTTAATGCAGTAGCGATTCAAGCCGATGGAAAGATTGTGGTGGCAGATACCCAAAGTGATCAGATTAAAAGAATGGATGCCAATGGTTTTAATATAGAAATTTTAGGTAGTGGTTTCAATAGCCCTTATGGAGTAGCCATCCAAACCGATGGAAGAATTTTAGTTGCAAATTATCATAATAATGATAATACAGTTAAACGAATGAATGCAGATGGTTTAAATATAGAAATATTAGGAAGTGGTTTTTCTAACCCAAGCGGAGTAGCTGTACAAGCAGATGGAAAAATTGTGGTGGCAGAATTAGGTAATAACTCTATTAAACGTATGAATGCCGATGGTACAGGTATAGAAATTTTAGGAAATGGATTTGAAGCCCCAGCTGGATTAACCATACAAGCAAATGGAGATATTTTAGTGACAGATGGTGAGTTTATTAAACGTATTACAGAAGGCTTATCTAATAGAGTTGCGGTTAGTGTTACAATTAATGAAATTCCAGATGAACCAACAGTAACTACACCAATTACTTATAGTGAAGGTGATACTGCAAGTGAATTAGCTGTAACAACAGGAGGTTCAGGGGTATTATGGTACACAACAGAAACTGGAGGGACAGGTTCTACTACAGCGCCAACGCCAAGTACAGCAACCGTTGGTTCAACATCCTATTGGGTAACCAGTACAAATGAGAACGGTTGCGAAAGTGAAAGAGTAGAAGTAGTGGTATCAGTAGAGGAGACCTTAGGAATTAATGAAAATGAGATGTTAAAAAACATTAATATCTATCCAAACCCAACCAAAGCATATGTTACAATTACCTTACCAAAAACACAAGAATCCAAAATTACAGTTTACGATTTAAATGGAAGGTTACTTCTAAACCAATCAAATACAAATGGTAATTTCAAAATAGATTTAAGCGCTTATCAAGCTGGTGTCTATCTTTTAAAAATTGAAGTAAATCAAAACGAAATCATAAAAAGAATTATAAAGAACTAATAATAGTAATTTTAGATCTGGTTGAAAATGGCGATACCCTTAACAGGTGTCGCTATTTTTTATAGAATAATTCTAAGATTCTAATCTACCTCTTTATAGGGCAGTGCAACAACCACTTACATACAAAGAAAGGTATCTCAAAACTCTTTTATTGCTTCTACTAAGATTAGTAGTTAGATTTGATACTTATTAAGCTATTTAAATCAATACGGGAAGTTTTCGTATCACCCACATTAGTTAAATTTTTTAAGGGATTTGATTAATAAGCAGAGAAACAGCGTTTACCTTTATTGGTAGCGCTGTTTTTTATGAAATTAATTTTTATATTTGCTTTAATCTCTTATAGTAGAACTTTCATTGAGATAGATCACAATCACTAATGCGCAAAGTTATCTGTCCAAATGCTAAACTAAATATGCTTTCAACCTGAATAAATTTTAGGTTTACAATAAACAATGTGTTTGTTTTGTTACTAAAAAGTATAAATAGAAAAACTAATATGTTATCTAAATCTAACAGAATCAATAAATGAATTTTCTCTTTTCTTTCTCCATAAGCTTAATCGGTTTACTATTTTTAGTTCTAAATACCGTTTTGTTCGTAAAAAATAAATCTATCCATAAGAGGGTTTCAAAAATATTTTTGGTCTATTTAGTGGCATTATCCATAATTGAAATTGCATGCCATGTGATAGGTTTCTTGAATCCGAATTCAAATATGTTTATTTCTCATTTTTACTTTGTTTTCCAATTTGTCTTTTTGAGTCTTTTGTATTATAAGATATTTGATAATATGATTATTAAAAAGGCCATATTAGTAATTTTGGTACTTCAATTATTAATTTTAAGTTGGATTTATTTTTCTGACTTTCAGTTATTTTGGGATTTTAATCTTTATGAAATTGTATCATGTTCCTCAATTCTGGTTCTCTATGCTTTATTATTCATTTTTAGAAATTTTGAAAAAGAGCATAAATATTTCAACTTTTCAGTGGGTTTAATTTTATATTTAATCTGTAGTGTTTCAATTTTTACCTCTGGAAACATGGAACTGGTTTTATGGGAAGAACCATTTGTCGATATTTGGATCTTCAACTCCATCTTTTACATTCTGTTTCAGTATATGATTTATAGAGAATATAAATTCCTTACAAAAACTAACAACACCGTACTTGAAGCTAAATTGCGTTTATAGTTAAGTCAAAAAAAAAGCCAACTCAAAATGAGTTGGCTTTTATATAAGTGAAATATGTTATACAATAGGCGAAACGCCTTATTTAATTTTCTCTATTATTGCTTTAAAAGCGTCTGGGTGATTCATTGCTAAATCGGCTAAAACCTTACGGTTTAATTCGATTTCATTAGCTTTTAATTTACCCATAAATTGAGAATAAGATAAACCATGTAATCTGGCTCCAGCGTTAATACGCGTAATCCATAATGCACGGAAATTTCTCTTTTTAACTCTACGGTCTCTATACGAATATTGCATCGCTTTATCAACCGCATTTTTTGCTACTGTCCAAACGTTTTTACGACGTCCGAAGTAACCTTTTGCTTGTTTAAGCACCTTTTTTCTTCTGGCTCTTTTGGCTACAGAATTTACTGATCTTGGCATATTTTAATTGTTTTTTGTAGTAGGCGGTCGATTTTGTTTCGACACTTTAGTTCAAAAATCTAAAATTAACATTCGCTAATCTTAAATATTTTGAGGCCTAACTCCAGGGTTTATAAAAATTATTTAACCGAACGTGATTACTTTAATCGTAATTGTTCTTTAATACTGTTCTCATCACTCGCATGTACTAAAGTACTGTGAGTTAATGCTAACTTACGCTTTTTAGACTTCTTTGTTAAGATGTGACTCTTAAAAGCGTGCTTTCTTTTAATCTTACCAGTACCTGTAACTTTAAATCGTTTTTTGGCACTAGATTTGGTTTTCATTTTAGGCATCTTGTTCTCCTAGTTTTGTTTATTTCACTTATTATTTTCAACCTGTATATCAGGAATTATTTCGATTTTCTTGGAGCAATAAACATAGTCATACGTTTACCTTCCAGTTTAGGCATTTGTTCTACTTTACCTAATTCTTCTAAATCTTGAGCTAATCTCAGTAGCAAAATCTGCCCTTGTTCTTTAAAAACAATAGAACGTCCTTTAAAGAATACAAATGCTTTTAATTTAGCACCTTCTTTTAAAAACTTTTCAGCATGTTTCTTTTTAAAATCGTAATCATGATCATCGGTTTGCGGTCCAAATCGAATCTCTTTTACTACAACTTTACTAGCTTTAGATTTTAAAACTTTTTCACGTTTCTTTTGTTCATAAAGAAACTTTTTATAATCCATAACCTTACAAACAGGAGGATCTGCTTTAGGAGATATTTCTACAAGGTCTAAACCTTGTTGGTCTGCTATGGCAAGCGCATCTTTAGTTGGATAAACACCAACTTCGATATTATCACCTACTAAACGGACTTTTTCAGACCTAATTTTAGAATTAATTCTGTGCTGATCTTCTTGACTAACACGTCTTGAGACTTGTTTTCTTCTACGTATTGCTATGGCTTTATGTTTTTAGTTAAACTTATTTTAAAATGTTTTTAATGTCTTATTAATTTCTTCATTAATAATATTTGTTAAGTCTTGTACAGTAATCATGCCAAGATCTTCCCCTCCATGTTGACGAACAGAAATCATGCTTTCTTGCTCCTCATTCTCTCCAACAATAACCATATATGGGATTTTCTTCATTTCGGCTTCCCGAATTTTCTTCCCCATGGTCTCATTTCTATTATCAATCAGGGCGCGAATTTCGTTATTTTCTAACACATTTAAAACTTTTTTCGCGTATTTTTCATATTTCTCACTAATTGATAGGACAATAACCTGATCGGGGATAAGCCAAAGTGGGAAGTTTCCTGCAGTATGCTCTAGTAAAATAGCAATAAATCGTTCCATACTACCAAAAGGAGCACGATGGATCATTACTGGTCGGTGCAGTTCATTGTCACTACCTTTATAGTTTAATTCAAAACGCTCCGGTAAGTTGTAATCTACTTGAATTGTACCAAGTTGCCACTGTCTCCCTAAGGCGTCTTTTACCATAAAATCTAATTTAGGTCCGTAAAAAGCCGCTTCACCAGTTTTTACTACATAATTTAATTCTTTGTCAATGGCCGCATTTAAAATTGCTTTCTCTGCTTTTTCCCAGTTTTCATCGCTTCCAATATATTTTTCTGGGTTCTCAGGATCTCTTAAAGATACTTGAGCTGTGAAATTTTCAAATCCTAAAGATCCAAAAACATAAAGAACTAAATCGATAACATCCTTAAACTCTTTATCTAATTGTTCAGGTGTACAAAAAATATGTGCGTCATCTTGCGTAAAACCTCTTACACGAGTTAAGCCGTGAAGTTCACCACTTTGTTCATATCTGTATACGGTACCAAATTCAGCAAAACGTTTTGGCAAATCTTTATAAGACCACTGCGAGCTATTATATATCTCACAATGATGAGGGCAATTCATCGGTTTCAATAAGAATTCTTCACCGTCTTTTGGTGTAAGTATAGGTTGAAAGCTATCTGCACCATACTTTTCATAATGTCCAGAAGTAACGTACAATTCTTTTTGCCCAATATGAGGTGTGATAACCATTTCGTATCCAGCCTTTTTCTGAGCTTTCTTTAAGAAGTTCTCCAAACGTTCACGTAAAGCGGCTCCTTTAGGTAACCATAATGGAAGGCCTTGACCAACTTTTTGTGAAAAAGTAAATAACTCAAGTTCCTTTCCTAGCTTTCTATGGTCTCTTTTCTTTGCTTCTTCAAGTAATTCTAAATATTCCGTAAGCTCTTTTTGCTTCGGAAAAGAAATACCATATAATCTGGTTAATTGTTTGTTCTTTTCATCACCTTTCCAATAGGCTCCAGCAACACTAAGTATCTTAACGGCTTTTACAATTCCTGTATTTGGAATATGTCCACCACGACATAAATCTGTAAAAGTAGAATGATCGCAGAAAGTGATCGTTCCATCTTCTAGATTTTCAATTAAATCTACTTTATAACTATTGATGTCTTTATAGTATGAAAGAGCTTCGGCTTTAGATAAAGAACGCATATTAAAATCATGCTTTCCTCTAGCTATCTCCAACATCTTATCTTCAATGCGTTTAAAATCTTTATCAGAAATAGTTTCTTCTCCTAAATCAATATCGTAATAAAAACCATTTTCTATTGCAGGACCAACCCACAACTTCGCATTTGGATAAAGTTCTTCTATTGCTTGAGCAAGTATATGCGCAGAGGAATGCCAGAATGCTTTTTTACCTTCATCATCTTTCCATGTATATAATATTAAAGAGCCATCTGTAGTTAATGATGTGGTTGTTTCAATAACAGTATCGTTAAATTTAGCTGAAATAACATTTCTAGCAAAGCCTTCGCTAATGCTTTTAGCTACTTCCATAACGGTCGTGTTTTCTTCATACGACCTAATACTACCATCTGGCAATGTAATCTCTATCATTATATATATGTATTTAAATAAGGTAGCAAAGATAATAGTATAATAATTTACATACAATGTTACATCCTAAAATTTGTTTGATATCATTTTTATGCATATTGACTACATATATATGTATAAAAGTTAAGGATGTATTCTTAAAAACTAGAAGTTCCTTACTATATATAGATACTGTTTTATAAATAGAATGATATACAAAACTAGTTATTGTAAGATTTATTAAATATTTCCGATTTCTATCTATTAAGTTTCAGTTGATTAAGTCTTACTTCAAAAAAAACTTATTTTTTTTATAAGAATTGTTTGTTTGTAAAAGAAAAAGGGTTGTATATTTGCACTCGCTAAAAACAACATCTGTTATAGTGAAGTTCTTTAAAAGTAGTGTTAATTGAAGATTAGGAAAAGGTCAAAAAAACTTTTTCAAATTTTTTTTCAAAAAACATTGTGTAAGAATAAAAAGGGTTTTATATTTGCACCCGCTTAGGAGATTAACGCCCTAGGGAAGTAAGAAAAAAGTTCATAGACATATTGAATTGACAGCGTAAGATTTAGCTGGAAACGGTTAAATCAAACAAAGAGAATAAATTATTTTGAGTACCTAATTAAAACTATTTCGATTGGTTGTTAAATAATATTTAAGAATTAACGATGAAGAGTTTGATCCTGGCTCAGGATGAACGCTAGCGGCAGGCTTAACACATGCAAGTCGAGGGGTAACAGGGAGCTTGCTCCGCTGACGACCGGCGCACGGGTGCGTAACGCGTATACAATCTACCTTTTACAGTGGGATAGCCTTTAGAAATGAAGATTAATACCGCATAGTATATAGACTTGGCATCAAGATTATATTAAAGATTTATCGGTAAAAGATGAGTATGCGTTCTATTAGCTAGATGGTAAGGTAACGGCTTACCATGGCTACGATAGATAGGGGCCCTGAGAGGGGGATCCCCCACACTGGTACTGAGACACGGACCAGACTCCTACGGGAGGCAGCAGTGAGGAATATTGGACAATGGGCGAGAGCCTGATCCAGCCATGCCGCGTGCAGGACGACTGCCCTATGGGTTGTAAACTGCTTTTATACAGGAAGAAACACCCCGACGTGTCGGGGCTTGACGGTACTGTAAGAATAAGGATCGGCTAACTCCGTGCCAGCAGCCGCGGTAATACGGAGGATCCAAGCGTTATCCGGAATCATTGGGTTTAAAGGGTCCGTAGGTGGATAATTAAGTCAGAGGTGAAATCCTGCAGCTCAACTGTAGAATTGCCTTTGATACTGGTTATCTTGAGTTATTGTGAAGTAGTTAGAATATGTAGTGTAGCGGTGAAATGCATAGATATTACATAGAATACCGATTGCGAAGGCAGATTACTA
>NZ_BMFQ01000005.1 GCF_014638915.1 Xanthomarina arctica
ATAATTGCGGTTTAGTGCTTAATCAAAGGTCGTTGCGTGTTTGTAACGTCTGATTTTCCTTCGGAAAATCCTCGCATACAAACCCGCAACTATTCTTATACATAAACGTTACCTGCCATTTAAACCCAACTAAATGAAATTAATAAACATTTTGATTTTTCTTATTATTGTCTCTTTATCAAGTTGCAAATCAAAACCAGAACAATCCAAAAAAAACTATGAATTAATAACAGAAAATGATGGAATTTTAATTGAAAAATTTGATTCTACAATCGTTGACGAAAACAAATACAACCAAAATAACATAATCTACAAAGTCGGCAATAGTTTCAAATATAAATTTGAACATATAACACAAAACAATGATATAAAATTTTTCAATTTAGGAGAAGATAATAACAGTTGGGAATTTGTGGATTTTGAAAACTCTGATTCCACTACTATCAAATCTGTAAAAATTCAAGTCGCAAATGGAAATCCAATGGCAGACCACGTCCCTGATTATAATCAAACCGTTTTGATGTATAAATTTGAACAAGAAAAAACATTTTCAATGTCAGGTGCAATCGAGAATGAAGGAAATGTTTGGATTCATCCACCAAGAGATAAATATTTTGAGATTTTAGAATTAAACCCTTTTCCATACATTAAAGCACCTTACGAAATCGGAACAAAATGGACTTGGAATTTAGGAATTGGTGACCATTGGTCGGACGAGCGTTGGAAAATCTGGGAAGGACAAATCGAAAACACATACGAATATGAAATTACGGACAAACGAACTTTAAAAACGGACTTAGGAAATATTGAATGTTTTGTCATAGAGGCTAAAGCAAAAAGTAAGATTGGACAAACAAAACTTACTGCCTATTTCAACACAAAATATGGTTTTGTAAAATTAGAATACACCAATATTGACGAAAGTAAAACGAATTTAGAACTTATAGAATACTCCGAATAAAAAAACGGCAGGTAACACTGTATATAAAAAATGCGTAGTTTAGTGCTAAATCAAAGGAAAGTGCGTACTTGCTTTCATCCGATTTTCGTTCCGAAAATCCGCTGACACAAGCACGCACTTTTCATATACAAAACCGTTGTATGCAATTAAAACCAAACTTTATGAATAGAAATTTATTGATTTTACTACTAACAATTTTTACTCTTAATTCTTGTCAATCACAAACGAAAGACAAGACCAAAATGAAAAAAACCGAATCTGGAGAATTTTATTCAGAAAGCGGAAATTTTATAATTGATTTTCCGATAAAACCGACTTTGAGAGTTATAGATAATCAAATCGGAATGGATAAATATAAAATCTATAATTATCAAGCTGTTGCTGGACAACAAATGATATATATGGCAGAATACATTGATTTTCCTGAATATATAATTGAATCTTGGGACAAAGACCAAGCTTATAACCAAATTTTAAAAACGCTTGAGGCAAAATATGGTGGTGTTTTTGACCTGACAAAAAAAGAACCAACTGAACAAAACAACCTTAACGGAATATACTTTGAATTTTCTTTAAACCCAAATGCCAATGTTCCAAAAGGAATGAAAGGCGGAATAAAAGGAAAAGTGTTCTTTGTTGGAAATAGGTCTTACCAATTGACATATTTTGGCGAAGAGCAAGAACTGATTGAAAACTATCTGAACTCATTTAGATTACTAAAATAACTGCATACAACACCGTATATAAAAAATGCGTAGTTTAGTACTAAACCAAAGGAAAGTGCGTACTTGCTTTCATCCGATTTTCCTTCGGAAAATCCTCTGACACAAGCACGCACTTTTCATATACAAAACCGTTGTGCATAATGCGGAAATCGAACATTTGAACTAAAATAGCCAACGCGCAAACAGCACATTCATTTTTTGCCAACGCTCAAAAAAGCCAACGCTCTAAAAATAAAAGAGCTGTTTCTTCCCACTGCACAAATCCGAACAAACCAATGAACATCTTTGCAACACCATTGCATTAATAAATTCATATATTTGCATCAATGAAACATTTAGCATTCATATTGTCAATTTACATTTTCGCACTTAATGTAGCACCTTGTGCGGATTATGTTGTGATTGATGATGATGCTAAAACTGAAATCTCACAAGCTATGGATAACGACCACCAGCACCAAGATTCAGATTTATGTTCCCCTTTTTGTATTTGCCAATGTTGCCATATTAGCGCAACTTATATGCAATTTGTAGATTTAAAACTCGATATTACTCTTATTTCTACTCAAGATTTTCTCTACTTAAATGGTACAGAAAAAGATTTTACCACTTCTATTTTACAGCCACCAAGGGCATAATTCAGTTTTTTAAAGGATAGCTATATCCTAACGTAATGCTTTTTAACGTGAGTATTGCTTCACATTTAATGTTCGCTCTTGCGTGGATTAATAATTTCAACTGAATTAACACCTTTTCTATGATTAATAAAATCATTGATTTTTCAATCAATAACAAATTCATTATTGGTTTGCTAACGCTAACCATTGTAGCAGCAGGTATTTGGAGTATGACCCAAGTGCCTATCGATGCTGTTCCAGATATTACCAACAACCAAGTACAAGTCATTACACAAGCACCAAATTTAGGAACGCAGGACATTGAACAATTTGTAACCTATCCTGTAGAAGTTGCAATGAGTAATTTACCTGATGTCAAGGAAATCCGTTCTATTTCACGCTTTGGCTTATCTGTTGTAACCATAGTTTTTGATGATGCTATGGGAACATATTTACCTCGTCAATTAGTATCTGAAAAATTAAACGAAGTAAAAGAAGAAATTCCAAATGGTTTTGGCACACCAACAATGGGTCCAATATCTTCGGGATTGGGAGAAATTTACCAATACACACTTAAAGTAAAACCAGAATATAAACACAAATATTCCATTACAGATTTGCGAACGATGCAAGATTGGATTATCCAACGCCAAATGGCAATGGTAGAAGGTGTTGTTGAAGTTAACGCCATTGGTGGTAAAATCAAGCAGTACGAAGTTGCTGTTGACCCAAACGAATTAAAGGCAATTGGTATTACAATTACCGATGTTTTTGAAGCTCTCGAAAACAACAACCAAAATACAGGTGGTGCATATATCGAAAAAAACCACCAAGCCAATTTTATTCGAGGCGAAGGTTTGGTGCGCAGTTTGGAGGATATTAAAAATATTACAGTCAAAAATTCAAATAACATTCCTATTACCGTTGGCGACATTGCGACAGTTCAATATGGTGCTGCAATCCGTTATGGTGCAATGACGCAAGATGGCGATGGCGAAGTAGTTGGCGGAATGGTTATGATGCTAAATGGTGCTAATTCAAACAAAGTAATTAAAAATGTAAAAACCCGAATTGCTCAAATTGAAAAGTCCTTACCAGAAGGTGTTACCATCGAACCCTTATTAGACCGAAGTAAACTAATTGCAGAAACCACATCAACCGTCTCAACCAATCTTATTGAAGGTGCTTTAATAGTAATTTTCGTTCTTATCTTCCTTTTAGGAAATTGGCGAGGTGGTTTAATTGTAGCTTCCACTATTCCATTATCCTTATTATTTGCTTTTATATTAATGAATGTTTTTGATGTTTGGGCAAACCTAATGAGTTTGGGTGCAATAGATTTCGGGATTATCGTTGATGGTGCTGTAATTATTGTAGAAAGCACCGTTTTCCTAATAGCTTCCCAACTCTATAAGAAGAAAAAATTGACATCTAAAGAACGTGATGGCATCGCTTCCAGCGCATCAAAAAAGATGATGAACGCTGCCTTTTTCGGTCAACTTATCATCTTGATTGTATTTCTTCCCATTTTAGCTTTAGAAGGGATTGAAGGTAAGATGTTTAAGCCAATGGCATTAACTTTCATCTTTGCTATGATTGGAGCAATGGTACTTTGCTTGACGTATGTACCAATGATGTCTGCTTTGATTTTAAGAGCACCAAAATCTGATAAAAAATCCTATGGCGATAAATTTGTGCATTGGGTAGAACGTAAATACCAGCCTTTATTAGAAAAATCTTTATCCAAAGGAAAACTAATAATAGGTGTTTCGGTGGTTCTTTTCGGAATTGCTGTGTTTACGTTCAGCAAAATGGGTGGCGAATTTATACCACAACTCGATGAAGGCGATATTGCTTTTCACGCTATTCTAAAACCAGGCAGTTCACTTACAGAAACTATTGAAACAACAACTAAAGTTGAGCAAATTATAAAAGCAAAATTTCCTGAAGTTGAAAAAATAGTCAGTAAAATTGGTGTTGCCGAAATTCCAACCGACCCAATGCCAATGGATTTAGCAGATGTTTTTGTAATTCTAAAACCTAAAAGCGAATGGACTACTGTTTCGACAAAAGATGAACTCATTGAAGAAATAAAGAAAGCAGTTGAGATAATTCCTGGAGTAAACTATGAATTTACCCAACCCATAGAAATGCGTTTTAATGAATTACTCGAAGGTGTCCGTGAAGATATTGCCATAAAAATTTATGGAGAAGATATAAATATACTGTCACAAAAAGCAGAAGAAATTACCAAAATAATCGCAGGAACTGAAGGTATTGGCGATATGAAAGCGGAAGCAACCACAGGCTTACCACAAATGACAATTACCTATAACCGAAGTAAATTAGCACAATACGGACTTCAAATAAATACTTTAAACCAAATCGTACAATCTGCATTTGCAGGTGGAACAGCAGGCGTTATTTTTGAAGGTGAAAAACGTTTTGATTTGGTGGTGCGTTTAAATTCTCAAAATCGAACAGATATTTCAGATGTTCAGAATTTGTATATCAATTTACCCTCAGGAACTCAAATTCCGCTTCGTGAAGTTGCAGACATCAGCTACAAATCTGGTCCAATGCAAATAAGTAGAGATAATACCAACCGAAGAACGTATGTAGGTATTAATGTGAGAGGTCGTGATGTAAAATCGTTGGTAAATGAAATCAAGGAAAAATTAGATGCTAACCTCGAACTGCCATCAGGCTACTTTATTAGGTATGGTGGTGCTTTTGAAAATCTGGAACGTGCCAGCAATCGCTTACAGACCGTTGTACCAATTGCGTTACTACTAATTTTCGTACTGATATATTTTGCATTAAAATCACTTCCACAAACTTTAATGATTTACATCGCAATCCCAATGGCAACCATTGGTGGTGTTTTTGCATTATGGTTAAGAGATATGCCATTCAGTATTTCGGCAGGAGTTGGTTTTATTGTCTTATTTGGTGTTGCTGTTTTAAATGGCTTAGTAATGATTAGCGGATTGAACGAGCTAAAAGATGAAGGTGTTACCAATCTTAAAGATAGAATTATAGAAGGTACAAAACGAAGAATAAGACCTATTATGCTAACTGCCTTTACAGATGTATTAGGGTTTTTACCAATGGCAATTTCATCATCGGCAGGTGCCGAAGTACAAAGACCATTAGCAACAGTCGTTATCGGTGGATTGTTAACTTCCACTTTATTAACCTTGTTCGTCTTACCAATTTTATATCATTGGGTGGAAAATAAATCGTTCACCTTTAGACCTAATAAAAAAGTAATTACAGTTACTGCAATGATTGCTTTTATATTCTTGTTGCCTTTCTTCGGAAATGCGCAAGAAATGAATAATTCGTTGTCAGAAATTTCAATGGATGAAGCTGTAAAGATTTCAAAAGAAAACTATCCAAGTTTAAAACAAAGGCAGTTGGAAATTGAAAAACAACAACAGTTAAAAGGTACTGCTTATGATTTTGGTACAACCCAAATCTTTACAGGTGGCGAAGAAATCAATAATGGAACAGGTATTTATACAACGGTTGGCATTGGACAATCAAATATTGACGTCTTTGGTATTGCGCCAAAACGAAAATTACAGGAGCAGCGAATTTTATTGGCTAAAAAAACCTTTCAACTTTCAAAATTAGAATTGGAATTAGAAGTTAAAAAAGCGTGGTCAAAAGCCTTTCAAAGTAAACAGAAATTCAAACTGTATGCAGCATTAGATTCCATTTACACCAATTTTGAAAAAGCGGTTGAATTAAATTACGAAGTAGAAGCCATTTCAAAATTGGAATATTCGGCAGCTAAAAACCAAGCACTACAAGTTCAAAACAAGTTTTTGCAAGCAAAGAGCGACTATCTAATTGCTTTACAGCAGTTGAATCTTTGGCTCGTTTCCGAAGAAACATATACAGTTCCTGATGAATTTGATGCAATAAATGAAATTGACGTAAACGACTTTAATGCAAAAGAACATCCTTTATATAACCTTGCGCAAATTCAAATTGATGAAGCAGAAGCAAATTATAACGCTGCAAAAACCGAAAATCTACCCAAGTTCAATTTACAAGGTGGTTTGCAAAAAGTAAACGGAAATTCTGGTTTTTATACCTATCAAGCAGGTATCTCAATTCCATTTTTATCAAGTACAACAAAAGCGAATATAAGAACAGCAAAAATTGACAAACAAATTGCTGAAACTAACATTCAATTCAGACAAAACGAAGTTGAATCTAAATTTATACAAGCCAAAGAAAACTATTTAAAGTGGAAAACATCGTGGCTCTTTTATAAAGAACAAGTATTACCACTTACAAAAGACCAAAAAACAGGCGCATTGTTCGCTTACAAAGAAGGCGAGATTGATTATTCGGCATTTACACAACTTATAAAAGAAGCTATTCAGAGCGAAATTGAAGCACAAGCAGCTTTGGCAAATTATTTAGAAAGCACTTTTGAATTACAATATTTTAAAAATTAAGATTATGAAAAACACATTATATATCATATTGACAGTTTTAATACTTTCATTTTCAGCAACCTCTTGTGGCAATAAAGAAAACCACAATGAAGAAGATGGACACGCGCACGACAAGGAAACCAATACTAATACTGAAGAAGAACATCACGACAGCGAAGAAGTTATGTTATCCTCACAACAATTTGAAGCCTTAAAAATGAAGATTGACACCATTACCTCACGCAATATGAGTGGCTATGTAGAAGCAAACGGAACTTTGGAAGTGCCACCACAAAATGAAGCTGCCATAACTTCGGTTGTTGGTGCAAATGTTGTTTCTATTGAAGTGATTGAAGGCGACAAAGTAAACAAAGGTCAAGTTGTTGCATACCTTTCACATCCCAATATTATACAAATGCAAACCGATTATTTGAATGCGTATAGCAACAGCACTTTTCTAAAGAAAAACTATGAACGACAACAAAAATTATATGATGCAGGTGTAGGCTCTGGTGCAAATTTTCAAAAATCAGAAGCAGAATATGACGCATCAAAAGCTATGGTTAATGGAATGGCAGCACAGTTAAAATTGTTGAATATTAATTCAAATTCAGTCGCAAATGGTACGATAGCGCAACGTGTGGCATTACGCAGTCCCATTGAAGGTTATGTGCAAAAGGTGGAAGTGAAAACAGGACAATATGTTGAACCACAAACTGAACTCTTTGAAATTGTAGATACGCATCACGTTCACGCAGATTTAATGGTTTTTGAAAAAGATGTTTACAAAGTAAAAAAAGGTCAAAAAGTTACCTTTAATATACAATCTATTGAAGATGATGAATTGAGTGCAGAAATATATTCCGTAAGCAAAACTTTTGAGGATAACCCAAAAGCGGTTCACGTTCACGCAGAAATTGAAAACAAAAAAGGAAATTTAATTCCAGGAATGTACATTCAAGGAAGAATACAGACAGAAAGCACTAAAACAATGGCATTACCAGAAAGTGCTATTGTAAAAGAAGGCGACAAATTTTATGTGTTTTCAGTTGAAAAAGAAAATGTGGATTGGAGTTTTAAACCAATTGAGGTTATTTTGGGAGATAAAGATGGCGATTGGGTAGCAATTCAATTTCCCGAAGAAATAGCACCAAATACAAAGTTTGCTTATAACAATGCGTACTACCTAATTGCAGAAATGAAAAAGGGCGAAGCAGAACACGCACATTAATTATGCAAACAATAGAACAATTATTAGAGTCAAAAGATATACGAGTTACGGCAATGCGATTACTTATTTATAAGTTTCTTGCACAAAAGCAAGTAGCGGTAACATTAAGCGATATTGAAAACGCTTTTGAAAAAGCAGATAGAACAACTTTGTACAGAACGGTTAAGACATTTGAAGAAAAAGCAATCGTTCATCAAATAGATGATGGCACAGGAATTACCAAATATGCACTTTGCGAAAAAGGTTGTAATTGCGAAATTGAAACCGATTTACATTTACATTTCCATTGCAATAATTGCAATGAAACCGTTTGTTTAACAGAACATAAAATCCCACAGATTAAAGTGCCAAACGGGTTTATTTCCGAAGATATAAATTTGGTAGTAAAAGGTATTTGCGATAAATGTAGTGGTCAATAAATGCACTTCCATTGCACTTATTTTTTAAGCATCTTTACAATATAATTGAATATAAATGAAAAAGAAAAAACTTAATTTAAAAGACCTAAATCCAAATTCTGAAAAAGAACACAGTCACGATGATGGTCATAATCACGGAAGTGAACCGAATAATTTTAAGGCATATATTCCAGCAATAATAAGTTTCATAATGCTTATTGTTGGTATTGCTTTAGATTACTTTGATGTTGCATTTTTTAAAGATTGGATTCGCATTATTTGGTATAGCATCGCTTATTTACCAGTTGGATTTCCAGTTTTAAAAGAAGGTTGGAATAGCATAAAAAAAGGCGATGTTTTTACAGAGTTCTTTTTAATGTCAATTGCCACAATTGGCGCATTCATTATTGGCGAATATCCCGAAGGTGTTGCAGTTATGTTATTTTATGCAGTTGGCGAATTGTTTCAAAATGCAGCAGTCAACAGAGCAAAATCTAACATAAAAGCGTTGCTCGATGTAAGACCAAACGAGGCTTTGGTGTATAGAAATAATGATTTTATTTCGGTTAATCCTGAAACTGTAGAAATTGGCGAAAAAGTACAAGTTCGTGTTGGCGAAAAAGTGCCATTAGATGGTATTTTACTTTCTGATAAAGGTTCGTTTAACACAGCAGCTTTAACAGGCGAAAGCAAACCTAATACGATTTCCAAAAGTGAAAAAGTTTTTGCAGGAAGTATTAATCTCGATGGTGTGATTGAAATTGAAACCACTAAAGAATTTAAAGACAGTTCTATTGCCCGAATTCTGGATATGGTCCAAAATGCGACAGCTCGAAAGTCGAAAACGGAATTGTTCATTAGAAAATTCGCAAGAATTTACACACCAATCGTTGTATTCTTGGCAATTGGAGTTACGTTTTTACCATACTTTTTTGTAGATGATTATGTATTTAGAGATTGGTTGTATCGTGCCTTGATTTTTCTTGTGATTTCGTGTCCTTGTGCGTTGGTAATCTCAATTCCATTAGGATATTTTGGTGGATTGGGTGCAGCTTCAAAAAATGGAATTTTATTTAAAGGTGCTTCATTTCTCGATGCAATGACCAAAATAAACACGTTGGTTATGGACAAAACGGGAACAGTTACAAAAGGCGTTTTCAAAATAAAAGAAGTAAAAGCAATTGGTTGGGAAGAAACTGAATTTATGAAGTATTTAATGGCAATGGAAGAACAATCCACACATCCTATCGCCAAAGCTATTTTAGAATACAAAGCAGATGGCGAAGATTTTAATGCAACCGAAGTTTCAGAAATCGCTGGAAAAGGTTTGAAAGGAATCGTTAACGGAAAATCTGTTTTAGTTGGGAACAAGACTTTGATGACTGCCAATAATATTGAAGTCGCAAAAGAAACCAACTCTATTGTAGAATCGATTGTTTTAGTTGCTATCGATAAAAAATTTGCTGGTTATGTAGTTATTGCAGATGAATTAAAGGAAGATGCAAAAGAAACAATTATTAATTTACGTAAGGTAGGAATAACAACTATTATGATGCTTTCGGGCGATAAAGATTCCATTACCCAAAAGGTTGCATCCGAATTAAATATCAAACAAGCCAAAGGTGGATTATTGCCCGAAGATAAATTGAATGAAGTAGAAATATTAAAGAAAAACTCTGAAAACAAAATTGCTTTTATTGGCGATGGAATAAATGATGCGCCAGTTTTGGCAGCAAGTGATGTTGGAATTGCAATGGGTGGTTTAGGAAGTGATGTTGCGATAGAAACCGCAGATGTGATTATTCAAACAGACCAACCATCAAAAGTTATAAGAGCAATACAAATAAGTCGTTCCACTCGAAAAATCGTATGGCAGAATATAGGCTTGGCATTTGGAGTGAAAGTGATTGTGTTGATTTTAGGAGCAGGTGGATTAGCTACAATGTGGGAAGCAGTTTTTGCAGATGTTGGTGTGGCACTTTTAGCAATTTTAAATGCAGTTAGATTACAGAAAATGAATTGGGATTGAGTAACATTGCGTAAAAATTTGGTGCTAAATTGAAAAATCGATAACCGAAATGCCAACGCTTAAGCCATACACATTTACAGTCGCATCATCCAAGCTTCGCCAAAACTGTAAAAGAGTATGTCTTGCCAACACTCACATCTGAACTAAACAACAAACATCGGAAAACCAAGCTGAATGTGAAAATCACTATGCACAACAATGTATATAAAACATAGCTATTACAGGCTTTCCGAGAGGTTTTTGCTTATTTATTAAGTCCGCCAATTTTTTATTTTTGTATATTTATAAAATTAAAGATAAATAGAAAAAATAAAAAATCGGCTCGTGTTTAATCCGAAACGATAGTGTCTTTTTAGACGCTACGTTTCATATACGGAGACGTTGTGTGTCATTTGAGAACAGCGTAACTCAACGAAAATAGCAGTTCACTCATTTTGACTTTTTTGATTAATAATATTAAGAGACATTTGAGAAACTAAATTGAATAAAATG
>NZ_BMFQ01000006.1 GCF_014638915.1 Xanthomarina arctica
TTCATTGCTAGTTATAGCTTACTTACGAAAGTCCTCGCGGACTTTCTATCTGTGATTTATTTGCTAACTTTAGTGCTTAAAAACGCAACGAAATCATACACAAAACCGTTGGCAAACATTAAAAAAAAAAATGAAGTTAGATGGAAAATCTCTTGAGAGAGCTACTGAATTAATTGAAACACATATAATAAACCATATTCAAAAAAGTGAAATTGGAAAAATTACAATTGAAACCAATAAGATAATAACTCCAAATCAAGTCAAAAATGAAATTGATGTATATGTAACAATTGATTTAAAAATTGGGACATCACTCATTTATATCTTTGAGTGTAAAAACTATAAGAAAAAAAAGGTTGACAAAAATGATATCATAATTTTTGAAGAAAAACTTAAACTTTTCAATGCACAAAAAGGATATTTTATAGCAAAAACTTATACCAAAGACGCAAAAAATAGAGCAGCCCAAAACCAAAGAATCGAATTATTAGTTTTGGACAGCCAAAACAGTAGAATTTTTGACAAAAATTATTTCATTCAGATTGAGAGCAGATATATTGATGATATAAATATTGAATGTCAAATAGCACCAAATCCAATTTTTCCCTTTATAGATTTCGAAAGCATTAATTTAAAAACAGAATACGGAATAGAACAGACTTTAGATTCTTACGTGAAAGAAAAAATTAAAATTGGAGAAAATGCGTCTAAATTTCGTTCTTTATATGACAAATTGCAAAATGTCGAACTAATTACAGATTTAGAAAGATTTGAAGATTTAGGGAAAAATCAAACTTCTTGGCAATTTATATTAGAAATTTTGAGACCAACTTTAAATGGAGAATTATATGACGGAATAAGAATCAAAGCGAAAGTGAATTATAAAATGGAAAAACCTCAAATAATACACGAATACAATATAAAAGGCAAAGGACATTATGTCAAAATAAAGATGAGAGGATTATTTAAGAATGAATTTTCTATACTTGAAGCTACTAAAAATGATAATGATAACACTATTCATTTTCATACAATTAATTGAAAATAACGTTTGCCAACACTGTATATAAAAAATGCGTAGTTTAGTGCTAAATCAAAGGAAAGTACGTACTTGCTTTCATCCGATTTTCGTTCCGAAAATCCGCTGACACAAGTACGCACTTTTCATATACAAAACCGTTGGCAATAATTTAAAAAAGAATTGCATTGATAAAAAAGTATAGAAATCAGAAATTAATTCAACTGATTCTTGGAATTATTTGGCTGACCTGGATTTGGTTCTCCGTGGATTCTCATATCCTCCAAATTGGAATGTTCACTCTTATTCTTTTTATTGGAATTGCATATAGTACTAAATTATTAGTCAATATTAAAAATAGCGACGGATTTTACATTTTTGAGACCTACTCAATTATAACTCAAAAGGAAGCGATTAAGATTTCTGAATCTCAACTTGTGGATTTACAATTCTATTCGGATTCATTCTTTAAATCGTATAATTTTGTTTTAAAGTATGATGGAACGAATGGAGTTGTGACTAAAAAATTCTATCTAAATGCTGAACCCCATAGTGAATTGAGGTCCGAAATAAACCGAATTAGAAAAACTATTGCCAACAATGCATAACCGCAATTACGGCGGATTCGACTGCGTCCGAATCCACGCGTAATTGCTAACTTCCGTGCTTAACCGAAAAACCTCGTATATTTATCCGTAACTGCGGTTATACTAAACGTTGTGGTGCATATAAGAAATGAGAACTAACATTAAAATATCGTTTCTGATTTTACTGATTTTGACTATAATCGGATGTCAAAACTCTGACAGAAAAGAAAAACCGTTAGCTCAAAAAGAATTTGGAAAATGGAAAACAGAAAACGAAAGTCTTGGAGTTGAGTTAGAGATTAACCGATTCAATAAGTGGAATGACTTACTCGAACGGACTGAAAAAATTGTTTGTAATGACAGTTTACCAAAAATAACTTTTACAACAGAAAAAGAATTAAAAACCATTTATTTCCGCAATCCTTGTTGGGAAGACTTTGCTTGTATTTTAATCAAACAAAAAAATGTAATTGAGATTCATAACGATACAATTAATAAAAATGATGAAAATTTCTTCCCTTTGGATAGTCTAGAAAGCGTCTTAAAAAGAGATATTGAAAATAATGGGGAAAACCCAAGATTGAGTGATAATCCAGAAAAACTACTGATTTATATTTCTTACGACAATAAACATGGATTTAAAGAACTACCTAACACTTTAAACCAACTGACTGAAACCTACAACCGAATTACAAATAAAACAGATATTAAGATATGGCTAAATGAAAAAATATATTTTATTCCGCCACCACCACCACCGAAAGAACTAAACGAAATTGAATAAAAATACGCACCACAACACTGTATATAATCCATTGCTAGTGCTGGCTTACTTACGAAAATCCTCGCGGATTTTCTATCTGGTTTTTATTTGCTAACTTTCGTGCTAACACACGCAACGTATCATATACAAAACCGTTGTGCATTATTTAAAAACCTTATGGAATTAAAATCATTTTCAGACTTAATTATGCTTCTAGATTCTCTAAAAAAGCAAAATAATTTGATTTTTAGAGGCCAGTCAGACAAAGATTGGTTAGTAGTTCCTAAATCCGGGAGAAAAGGCTTTTCTGATAAGTATTCTAATAATCTATCCGAAGAACAAGTTTTTAAGTCGTGGAAAAGATATGCTAAATTTCACTTAACAAAATATCCAGAAAATAATTGGGATTGGTTAGCTATAGCTCAACATCATGGATTAGCTACAAGATTATTAGATTGGACTAAAAACCCATTAGTCGGTGCATATTTTGCATGCTATGAAAATTTTAAAAATGACGGTGTTATCTACTATTATGTTTTAGAGGATATTGTTGACTTTAATGAAAAAGAAACTGACCCATTCAAAATGAAAGGATTTAATGTTTTTTTTCCAAGTGGTTTTGCTTCTCGAATTATAAACCAAAGAGGTTTATTTACAATAACAGACAAGCCTAAAATGGATTTAAAAAAGCAACTGAAAACAAAGCTGAAGGAAATTATAATACCAAAAGCAATTAAAGAAGAAATACTTCAATCATTAGACTTTTATGGTATTAACAAAATGAGCTTGTTTAATGATCTAGATAGTCTTTCGAATTATCTTAATGAATACGTTTTAAATGCTCACAAAAACAGGAAAGATAATTTAGACATTATAATAACTGACGAATAAAAACAATGCACAACACAGTATATAAAAAATTGCTGTTTTGTGCTTAATCAATGTTAGTTGCTTTGCTTGCTAGCTTCTGATTTTCCTACGGAAAATCCTCGCACACAAACACGCAACTTTCCATATACATAAACGTTGTGCATAATTTGAGAAAACTCACGAAATGAAAAAAACATTCGAGATTTTATTAATAATTTTCTTTTTGAATTCCTGCAAGAATGCACCTATTTGTGTCGTAAACGAAAATAATGCTGGAAAAGAAATATATGATATAAATGAGGCTTCTTGTTTTATAGCATTAAAACTTGATCAAAAAATATTTGACTTGAATTTGATTCATGACGCTCTCATTGCGGAAGAAAAATTTATGAGTGAAATTGATTTAATCTCTGAAAACCTGTATCAATTAAATGAATCAGACTCAAATGCCGAATTGGATATTAATGCCTTAGTGGAATATGTTTTGAAAAATAGCGAAACTGAATTCACAAAAAACGAATTATTAGAAATTTACATTGCAGAGACAGGATATTTAGAATTTATCGGAGTTGTGGGTGAATAAAAACTATGCACAACAACGTGTATAATTCATTGCTAGTTCTAGCCTACTTGGAAATTCCTTCGGAATTTCCTCTGGTTCGTTTTAGTTTACTAATTTAGTTGCTTAAACACGCAACGAAATCATACACAAAACCGTTACCACACATTTGAGAAAAATAGTTTTCATATTAACAATTTTGATTTTTCAACAAAATCTTTACTCACAAAAAGAAATTGTTGGAAAGGTGGAGTTTTATAAATCAATTGATAACGAATGGAATATTTTGGAATCATTTCCCGATGAAACAATTGAAAATTTAACTAATCGGAATCATAAAATTCAGATTATTCAAAAAGATATTATAACCGAACTCGAAACTGAATCAAACGGAGTTTTTATAATTAGGACTGAATTAAACGACTCTATTTTCATTAAAGTTAACGACCATTCACCAGTTCTAAATGAAAACTTTCAATTTGACTTTAAAGAAATTCGTGACACTTTAAGACTTCGTATATCTGATAAAAAGTTATCTATTTACAGAGATTCAATAGGAAATCCTGAATTTTATAATAAGTATAACGAACAACAAGCAGAATTGGACTTTAAGAATGGAAAACGCGAACTTCTTGGATTAGCTGTTTGCTGGCCAACAGAGAAATCTATTGAAATTCACAAGCAAATAGAAGCTGAATATGGAATAAATTACTACTACATAGAACCAACTCGTGAAAAAATTAAAATAATGTACCGATACAATCAAGTAATGAAAAAATTAATCGGAATAAATAAAAACGTGTGGTAACACTGTATATAAAAAATGCGTAGTTTAGTGCTAAATCAAAGGAAAGTGCGTACTTGCTTTCTTCCGATTTTCGTTCCGAAAATCCTCTGACACAAGCACGCACTTTTCATATACAAAACCGTTGGCAATAATTTGAAGAAACACATATACATACTAATTTTCATAACAGGATTGTTATTGATTTCTTGCGGACAAAATAAATACGAGAAACAATTAAATGGGAATTGGTATGAAATCAAAAATGACGGAATAACACGATTGAATTTCAAAACAGACAGTCTGATTATTACCGATTTAAGAACTCAAGTCGTAGAATGGACAGCGGACAAATCGAAAATAGAATTTGATTACAATCTTTTGTTTCCTGATTCTCTCGGAAAAAAAATAAAAAAGACTACACTTCAATATCACTTATCTTCAAAAAAAGATACTTTATTCACAAAATTTATTGAGACTCAAAAAGAAATTAAGTTCAATCTAATTCGAGCTGATAATTACATTGACTATCTGAACAAAAAAAGCGGAATTAAATTTGAACTACCAAATGATAGTAAAAGTGAACCTGTTAATTTAGACAATGAATATTCTCTAAAGATATTTATGGGATTTTCAAATAATAAAATCATCGGAAAAACTGAATTATCTAATAACTTAAATAATTTAGAATCTGATATTAAAACAATTAAAGACAACCTAATAACTGGTCGTCCTGAACAAGACGTGCGTAATGAATTTAGATTTCATTTAAGAGTTTTTGCTGACAAGAAAATTTCAGATTCAATGATTACTAAAAGTTTACCAATAACATTTAAAAGTGATATTTTTAAAATTTATGATTATCCAAGACCACCAAATGATACATTGTCAATAAAAATTTACAGAATATACCAAAGTGAAGAAAAAGAAAATCTTGGCTTTATGAATGGAAAAAAAATAAAAACTATTGCCAACACTGTGTATAATTAATGGCTAGTTTGAGCTTGCTTACGAAAATCCTCGCGGATTTTCTATTCGATTTTTATTTGCTAAATTAGTTGCTTAAACACGCCACTAATCATACACAAAACCGTTGGCAACAAGCTAAAAAAAAACAATATGTCGGATTTTTTAGGACAATTTATATTTGATTTTATTACTCAAAGCTTTAATCATATTGGAGCTTCTATTAAATGGATTTTTTTGAGAAACAAATTAAGCTATAAAGAAATTTTAAAACAGAATTGGAATAATAGAATTGGACTTTTCTTCATCATTTTAATTATTCTTCTAATTATGTATTTGACTTCATATTAGTCATTATAAGAATGAAGATTAATACAGAATTAAAATAGGGAGGAACGATAAAGTATTATGATGTTTATTCTGACTATCAAAACTGATTTCTGAAAATTAAGCGGATTAAATAAAAAAAGCCAGTTGCCAACAAAGAACTGAGTTGAAAAACAAGCAGTTTCTTCATTAATTTTGTTCACTATTATTCCATGCTCAAAATTCTATGATTTAGTATTTTAAGCTCTCTAT
>NZ_BMFQ01000007.1 GCF_014638915.1 Xanthomarina arctica
TAGTCTCTGCGTATATATTAACCTTATTCCTCTCTTTTGTGCTTTCTAATTTATATGCCTTAATTTAGTGTTTTTATTAAAATGCTAACTTAAGCCGTATATAATTTATTGCTAGTTCTTGCCTGCTTACGAAAACCCTCGCGGATTTTCTATTCGGTTTTTATTTGCTAAATTACGTTCTTAACCACGCAACAAACCATATACAAACACGTTGTGCCCCATTTGAAAAACCACTGTTAACCGAATGAAAATCTTTCCGATTAAAAAATATTCAATCACATTAATTACTGAATGTTCAAAAGCAATTTCTGAATTAAAAAAGGAAACTCTATCTGATGGACAATTCGTTTCTAACTGGAATAAACAAACCTTTATTGGAGTAATAAACAATTCAGATTTTGAAATCAAACTTTCTAAAAAACTATACGGAGGATTTTGTGTTTTAAAAGGAAAACTTGAGAAAGAAAACGGCATTATAGAAATTGAAATAAATAAAACTTTAAAGATTATTTTATTAACTCTTTTTCTATTCCCGATTTTTGGATTTTTAATATCGTTAATCCAAAACGGATTTAAAAACTCAACTGAACTTCTACTTCCGACACTTATGTTTATTATAATCTTAAGGTTTGGGTTTATTGAATTAGGGTTTAGAATTATTTCCAAAAAAGGTCTGAAAGAATTAACTGAAATTATCGGAATTGAAAAAATAAAAAACGTGGCACAACACTGTGTATAAAAAATGCGTAGTTTAGTGCTTAATCAAAAGAAAGTGCGTGTTTGCTTTCATCCGATTTTCGTTCCGAAAATCCGCTGACACAAACACGCACTTTTCATACACAAAACCGTTAGCCACAAGTAAAACCAACATCGAGATTTGAAAAAAACATTACATCTGATTTTAATTTTGCTACTTTTTATTAGTTGTAAAAATGAACTAAATATTCAACCGAAATACTCGGATTTTGAAACTGATTTAGAAACAAGGAATTTATTTGGTAAAGTAAAAGAATTTAGCCAATTCAGAGCAAATATTAAAAGTTCTGATAAAAATCAAACAGAAAAGCCAATAATCAATTTAAAAGAGAACTTTACTGAAAATGGTTTTGTAAAAAGCACAGAATACTTTGGCACATTTGGAAAAACTCAACAAATAACAGAAAATTTCTATGACGCAAATGATTACTTGCAAAAGAGAATAACAAAAGGTGTAAACTTTCCTGAAAATATGGTTGAGTTAATTGAACGTGATTCAATAAAAAAAACTGAATTCAGAAATATAACAATTAATGACACATTGAACATTGAGTTTCATTCAACTTTTGGGAAACTTGATAGAATCGAAGAACAAATTAAAATTGAGAATGGAGACACAATTTTTGTGAAATATAATTACAAGTTTGATTCAAACAAAAACATCATTCTATTAGAAGAAATAGAAAACGAAATTAAAACTGTAACTGAAAACAAATATGACCAAAATGGAAATATTGTGGAATCAATAAACGGGTTTGACAATTTCAAAATGAAGACAATTACCATTTATAAAGCTGGACGAATATCCAAAATTGAGTATTATAGTATTTTTGATGATTCAGAACAACTTTTAGAAAGTGTAACAGAATTTGACAAATATTACAACCCGACAAACGAAAAAACTTATCAAGACTCTAAATTGAAAAGAGAAACAAAGAATGAATACAAATTTGATAATAATGGAAATTGGATTAAGAAAACTGTTTCTCTAAAAGAACATTTTTATAATTCAAAGAAATTTGTTCCAATTTATATTGAGAGCAGAAAAATTGAATATTGGGAATAAATACCTGTGGCTAACACCGTATAAAATTAATGGCTAGTTATAGCTTATTTGGATAATTCCTGCGGAATTATCTCTGGCAAGTATTTGTTTATTAAATTAGTTGCTTAAATACGCCACTAACCTTATACATAACCGTTGTAAACAATTTAAATAAAATCCTTGTACATCATATCAAAAAAAGATAGCGGAAAGACATTATCGAGTAAAATTATATTACTAGCTGGAATTATTATCTCATCTTTTCCCTATGGAATTTATTTTGGTTGGCTATTCTTTATTGTAGGTATAATTTTAGTTTGGAATAGCGATTTAATAAATAAACATAAATGGTATTGGACTATCGTCCCACTTTTAATTTGGTATCCGATAATGCTTTTATTCTTTTTCTTAATCCCAACTCTATTTTTTTGAAATGAACTTAAAGCAAATAGTAAAATATGGAGTTCTGATTTTTGGAGCGATAATTCTAATCGGATTTGTACTAAAAGGAAATATCAGTCACGAACAATTTGACTCTGAAAAATGGAAAAACTGGACGGAATTGGAAAATGATTATCTACTTCGTTGGAATATGATGAATAGCCTACAAAGTGCATATGAACTGAAAGGCAAAACAAAAACTGAAATAATTGAATTGTTAGGCTATCCTGAATTTGAAACAATTGGTAATTCTATCGGATTTTGTCTTGACTCACCTCACTTTGAAAAGTGTGAAAAACAATTGATATTCCAATTTGATGAAACTAATACTATTATAGACTTAAAAGTTTATGATATGGATCAATAAAAACTGTTTACAACACTGTATATAAAAAATGCTTATTTTAGTGCTAAACCAAAAGTAAGTGCGTACTTGCTTTCATCCGATTTTCGTTCCGAAAATCCGCTGACACAAGCACGCACTTTTCATATACAAAACCGTTGGCAAACATTAAAAAAAGTGAAGAGAAAATTTGAAATATTTGGATTTAGCATTGGGTGGTTCGCCATTATTGCACAGTTTTTCTTAATGCTTGAAAACAGACAAGCTGACATTCCAGAAACGATTATTCGCTTTTTTAGTTTTTTTACCATCCTAACAAACATTATAGTTGCACTGTTTTTAACTATATCAGTATTCAGATTCAAAAAATTCCCTTTTAATTTATTTTTAGCAAAAGGAACGCTGACCGCTATTACAGCTTTCATAGTAATTGTAGGCTTGGTTTATCAAATAGTATTAAGAAAAATATGGGAACCAACTGGACTTCAATATATTGTTGATGAATTATTGCATACCATCATCCCTTTATTTATGCTTGGGTATTGGTTTTTCAATATTAGAAAAGAAGACTTACTGCTTAAACCTGTATTCAATTGGTTAATATATCCATCAATATACCTTGTATTTATAATAGTAAGAGGAAATATATCTGGTTACTATCCATATCCATTCTTAAATATTAAAGAAATTGGTTATGAAAGTGTTTTATTAAACATTACGGTAATTTTTACGATAGCTATTGTAATTATGATAGCTTTATCAATTATTGGAAAATTTAAATTTAAAAACAACCCATTATGAAAAAACAAACAATTTTACTCGTTGCCCTAATTTCATTACTAATTGTTTCTTGTGCTACTCAAAAGAATGTCGATAGTGAAAAACTGTACAATACGGCTTGGGAATTGGAGTACATTTCTGGACCACGAATTGCGTTCGAAGGACTATACCCTGACAAAAAACCGAAAATCAATTTCGACAAAACAACTAATAAAGTCAGCGGAAATAATAGTTGTAACGGCTATTCCGCGGATTATACTTTAACTGGCAATTCTATTTCCTTTGGAGAACCTGGACCAACCACAATGATGTTTTGTGGCGAAGGAGAAACAGTATTTATGAGTATGATTAAAAAAATAAACAAATACAGTTTTGACCAAGATGGAAAATTAAATTTAATGCTTGACAATGTATCAATGATGCGATTTAAAAAAGCTAATAGCCAATAAATTTCACTATAAAAATAAGCACTTTATGTTTATTGATATTAAGTTATTCCTGTGTATAACAAAAGATAATCGGATGTAGCTTGTCTGAAGTATTACTAACATAAAAACAGATTAATCTAAAAATAAAAAATTATGAAAAAATTAGCCTTATTGACATTTGCACTTATTACCATCGTAGCTTGTAAAAACAATACTAAAACAGATAACCAAACGGTAATAGAAGAAGAAAAGCCGGTAATAAAAACAAGCCTAAAACCAACTTTAGAAACTGGTTGTTATAATTTCAAAAGTGAAAGCAACAATATTCAAATGGAAATTACCGAAGTAAATGAAAAAGTGATGGGGATCCTGAATATTGCATATGCTGAAAAAGATGCTAATCAAGGAAAATTCGTTGGTACTTTAAATGGCGACAAGTTAATTGGAACTTACACTTTTAATTCAGAAGGAATAGAAAGTTCAAGAGAAATGGCATTTTTAATTAAAGACGACCAACTTATTGAAGGTTATGGCGATTTGAATGAAGATGGAACAAAATTTAAGGATGTGAATACCGTTAAATATACTTCCACAATGCCTTTAACAAAAGTAGATTGTGATAAATGAAGAGCTGAATGTTTGCTTGTAAACGGACAATCATTTTCCGAGTTAAAACAGACCTGTTTGGAATTATCTACCCTAAACATTAAACTTAATCCTTTAAAAGACGGAGCAAAAACAAAAGGCAATGTTGCTTATGTATTATTTGATAACACGAATAAATCGGCAGAGGTTTTCTTTCCTTTTGAAAACAAAGGGATAATTTTAAACAAAACAGCAGAAGGAAATTGGACTAATGGAGATTATAAACTAATTGCTTGGAAAGGCTATGTTATCCGAAAAAATGGAAAAGCAATCTATGGAGGTTTAGGAGAGTAAAAAAATAACGATTTGCCAACAAAGTACTGTGCTAAAAAACAAGTAAAATTCTATTATTTTTTTACTAAAGTACTTCTGTAAGTTTCGTCAAATATTAGTCCTGATTTAGCAATGGCAAAAGCCTG
>NZ_BMFQ01000008.1 GCF_014638915.1 Xanthomarina arctica
TTCATTGCTAGTTATAGCTTACTTACGAAAGTCCTCGCGGACTTTCTATCTGTGATTTATTTGCTAACTTTAGTGCTTAAAAACGCAACGAAATCATACACAAAACCGTTGGCTGTAATGCAATGCCGAAAACCATGAAATCAGGAGCTACAAAATTTAATTTAATTATAAATGAAGTTGATCAATTCAGAATTGACTCAATATGTCGTAGATTAAAGAATTCAATTACTCCGATTGAAATCATAAATTGGTTAAAAAACTTTAAAGTTTACGAAATAGGAAAGGCATTATCTATTCTTGAAAAATTAGAATATATAACAGAAAATGAAATTATTGAATTATATGATTCTAAATTAAAAAAAATATTAACCAGTAATTTAGACAACGTTATAATTCATGCTGTAAGTGAATACGGAAAAAGTAGTACTCTAATGGTTTATTATTTAAAGAAAACTCCAACTTACAGTAAAAATAAAGAACGTATTGTATTTTATTATCACTACTCAAACTTTAAACATAAAATAAAAAGTATTAAAGAAAAAACTAGTATTATTTTTCTAGATGATTTTTCTGGTTCTGGAAAACAATTTGTTAATTATTATAAAACTTATATAAAACCTCAAATAATCAGTAATAAAAATATTAATGAAACATTTTTTCTAACCTTATTCTATCTAAAAAGAGCAAAATCATATATAGCAAAATCTTGCACAGAGATTCAGTTAATAGGAGAAGTTCGAAATCCTGCTTTCTTATCAAAAGGTTCTGTATTTGGCTATAGAAAATCAATGCTACCATTGAGAAAGTTTTGCTATAATTATGGAGAAAATTTATTTTCCACATATAATAAAAAAGAGAAAACTAATGAAATACATGCGCTAGGTTATAAAAACAGTCAAGCTTTAATTGTTTTTGCTTATAATCCTCCTAACAATACTTTACCTATAATTTGGTCAAGTAAAAATTGGATTCCTTTATACCCAAGAGTTCCCCAAAACAAGATGTCAAAATCAAAAGAAATTAGAAAAAAATTAGCGCACGAAATTGGGCTCATGAAAGAATCGGAAATTTCAGATGTTTTTTATTCTGGTGAAAAAGATTTAGGTTGGAAAACCATTAATTTTATTACCAAAACTGACTTTATAACTTATTCAATAATAAAAATGATTAAGCAAAAAAGAACTCTTCCAGTAATTTGTCAAGTTCTAGGAATTACCGAAAATGATTATAGTGATATAATATCTGAAAAAAAAGAAATTTTTCAAACTAACAATTCGCTAACGGAATATGGGGATGAAATTTATTTAGAAACTAAAAAACAATTAAAACTGGTAAAAAAAGAAATTAAGAATAATAATCTTACTTTTGAAGTTAAGGAAAATTATTATTTACCTAAAAATTTTAAAGGAGCGATATGATGGATTTAGCTTTAATTTTTACTAGTAGTAATAGTAGTAAAAAGCTAGGACTAGTTGTCTATAGTTGTATTAATGTTAGCTTATATCGTTTAAGTAGTGAAACGCTAAAGGTTCCACTACTCAAAGCAAAGCTTTGTCAAATGAAATCGTAAATTCTGTCATGTCGTCTTCTTTATATAAAATAGTAGAACAAATAAGTAAAAGTAATCATGGAGATGATTACAAAAAATCACTTATTGAATATTCACAGAATCTGAGCTCTAAAAATTTACCTATTATTTTTGATGCATACCATTTAGCTTACTCAATTGGAATACAGCCTTACAGAATAATAAACATAATAAAAGATAGAGACCATCTATATAATACATATCGAGTAAGAAAAAAAACTGGAGGTCATAGGTGGATAATGAGTCCAATTGAAGAATTAAAAACAATTCAAACATGGATTAAAATTAATATTCTAGATAAAATACAAACACATAATTCCGCAAATGGATTTGTAAAAGAAAAATCAATTGTTACTAATGCTGAAAAGCATATAAACAAAGAAACCATTCTCAATATTGATTTATATCGCTTCTTTGATACGATTACTGAGAAAAGAATTTATCAATTATTCAAGAAATTAGGTTACACTAACAAATTATCATACGACCTTTCAAGAATCTTATGTGTTAATCCTCCAAAAAAATACTGGAAGGAATTAAAAAAAGAAAATAAACTTAAAAAAAAGTTTATTAAAATGAAACCATCTATTTTACCTCAAGGAGCACCAACAAGTCCAATAATTTCTAATTTACTCTGTATAAAATTAGATGAAATTTTATTTAAATACTGTGAGAAATCACATTTATCTTACACTAGATATGCTGACGACATAACCATGTCTGGAGATAATAAAAACATGCCTGAATTAAAGAAAATTAAGTCGATTATTAGACATAATGGTTTTACTGTTAACATTAAAAAAATTAGATTTATTTCTAAACATAAAAAACAAACCGTTACAGGTATAACTGTCAATAATGGTTTATTTGTAGACAAAAAGATAATTAAAGAAATTAGTCAAGAGCTATATTACTGTATCAAATATGGATATAAATCACACTTAGAATATAAATTTAAAAAATCAAAAATTAAAGCTAATTATAAAGATTGGCTCTATGGGAAAATTTGCTTTGTCTATTCGGTAGAAAAAGAAAAAGGTGAAAGTTTTTTCAAGAAGTTTAATATGATTGATTGGAACATTTAAAGAAGCACTACAGCCAACAAAGTACTGTGCTAAAAAACAAGTAAAATTCTATTATTTTTTTACTAAAGTACTTCTGTAAGTTTCGTCAAATATTAGTCCTGATTTAGCAATGGCAAAAGCCTGTT
>NZ_BMFQ01000009.1 GCF_014638915.1 Xanthomarina arctica
AACTCATTAAAAAGACAAAAAGTACAATAAGCTAAATAAGGGCGTATGGGGAATGCCTAGGCTCTCAGAGGCGATGAAGGACGTGATAAGCTGCGAAAAGCTGCGGGGATTGGCACATACAAATCGATCCGCAGATATCCGAATGGGGCAACCCACTATATTGAAGATATAGTACCTAGCAATAGGAGCAAACCCGGGGAACTGAAACATCTAAGTACCCGGAGGAGAAGAAAACAATAGTGATTCCGTAAGTAGTGGCGAGCGAACGCGGATTAGTCCAAACCAGTACTGTTACGGCAGTGCCGGGGTTGTAGGACCACGATATTCGACCTGTAATGAATTAGAATCCTTAGGAAAAAGGAACCAAAGAGGGTGATAGTCCCGTATAAGTAAAGATCAGTAAGATAGTGGTATCCTGAGTAGCGCGGGACACGAGTAATCCTGTGTGAATCAGTCGGGACCATCCGATAAGACTAAATACTCCTGAGAGACCGATAGTGAACTAGTACCGTGAGGGAAAGGTGAAAAGAACCCTGAATAAGGGAGTGAAATAGATCCTGAAACCATACGCTTACAAGCGGTCGGAGCCCTTTGGGGTGACGGCGTGCCTTTTGCATAATGAGCCTACGAGTTACCGTTGCTAGCAAGGTTAAGTGATTAAGTCACGGATCCGTAGCGAAAGCGAGTCTGAATAGGGCGCTTTAGTTAGTAGTGGTAGACGCGAAACCGTGTGATCTACCCATGGGCAGGTTGAAGCTGTAGTAACATACAGTGGAGGACCGAACCGGTTGACGTTGAAAAGTCTTCGGATGACCTGTGGGTAGGGGTGAAAGGCCAATCAAACTCGGAAATAGCTCGTACTCCCCGAAATGCATTTAGGTGCAGCGTTGATTTATAGTTTTATAGAGGTAGAGCTACTGATTGGATGCGGGGGCTTCACCGCCTACCAATTCCTGACAAACTCCGAATGCTATAAAATGTTAATCAGCAGTGAGGGCATGGGTGCTAAGGTCCATGTCCGAGAGGGAAAGAACCCAGACCATCAGCTAAGGTCCCAAAATATATGTTAAGTTGAATAAACGAGGTTGAACTGCTTAGACAGCTAGGATGTTGGCTTGGAAGCAGCCATTCATTTAAAGAGTGCGTAACAGCTCACTAGTCGAGCGGTTCGGCATGGATAATAATCGGGCATAAACATATTACCGAAGCTATGGGATAGAAATATCGGTAGGGGAGCATTGTAGTGTCGTCGAAGGTGAGTCGTAAGGCCTGCTGGAGAAGCTACAAAAGAAAATGTAGGCATAAGTAACGATAATGCGGGCGAGAAACCCGCACTCCGAAAGACTAAGGTTTCCTCAGCTATGCTAATCAGCTGAGGGTTAGTCGGGACCTAACGCGAACCCGAAAGGGGTAGTGGATGGACAACAGATTAATATTTCTGTACCTGCTCTTACTAAAAGTGACGGAGGCGTAAATTTGGTGCGAACTGACGGAATAGTTCGTTGAAGCCAGTGGTAACACGGCGATAGTACACTAAGGCTACGGCTGCGGTGATAATCCAGAAAAGCGACTTCCAAGAAAAGCGAAAGAAGCAGCCCGTACCCTAAACCGACACAGGTAGTTGGGATGAGAATTCTAAGGAGCTCGAGAGATTCATGGTTAAGGAACTAGGCAAAATAGACCCGTAACTTCGGGAGAAGGGTCGCCCCACTTCGGTGGGGCCGCAGTGAAAAGGTCCAGGCGACTGTTTATCAAAAACACAGGGCTATGCTAAATTGAAAAATGACGTATATGGCCTGACACCTGCCCGGTGCTGGAAGGTTAAGTGGAGTTGTTAGCTTCGGCGAAGCAATGAAATGAAGCCCCAGTAAACGGCGGCCGTAACTATAACGGTCCTAAGGTAGCGAAATTCCTTGTCGGGTAAGTTCCGACCTGCACGAATGGTGCAACGATCTGGACACTGTCTCAACCATGAGCTCGGTGAAATTGTAGTATCGGTGAAGATGCCGATTACCCGCTGTGGGACGAAAAGACCCCGTGCACCTTTACTATAGCTTAGTATTGGTTTTGGATAAGTAATGTGTAGGATAGGTGGGAGACTTCGAAGCAGCATCGCTAGGTGTTGTGGAGTCATTGTTGAAATACCACCCTTTGCTTATCTAGAGTCTAACCTTCAACGAAGGGACAGTGCTTGGTGGGTAGTTTGACTGGGGTGGTCGCCTCCAAAAGAGTAACGGAGGCTTCTAAAGGTTCCCTCAGCACGCTTGGTAACCGTGCGTAGAGTGCAATGGCATAAGGGAGCTTGACTGAGAGACATACAGGTCGATCAGGTACGAA
>NZ_BMFQ01000010.1 GCF_014638915.1 Xanthomarina arctica
AGATCTATAGTCTCTGCGTATATATTAACCTTATTCCTCTCTTTTGTGCTTTCTAATTTATATGCCTTAATTTAGTGTTTTTATTAAAATGCTAACTTAAGCCGTATATAATTAATGGCTAGTTTTAGCTTGCTTACGAAAATCTTTGCAGATTTTCTATTCCGTTTTTATTTGCTAAATTAGGTGCTGAAACACGCCACTAATCATATACAAACACGTTGCCAATAATTATGACCAACATCACGAATGAAAGAAATCTACGAACCTAAATTTGTTGAAAAGCTATTTGACAAAATGAGTAGTTCGTATTCAAAAATGAACTACATAACCTCATTCGGATTTAGTGAAAGATGGAGAAGACAATGTGTTGAGGAAATTGAAATCGAAAAAGGAAAAATAGTTGTCGATTTAATGACTGGAATGGGAGAATGTTGGAAACATATTTTAAAAAAGTCGGACAAAAACTCAAAACTAATCGGACTTGACTTCTCAACCGAAATGATAAATCGAGCAAATAAGAATAAATCGAAATTTAAAAAACATTCAGTCGATATTCTTAAAGAAAACGTTTTTGACAATTCTATTGCAAACGAAAGTGCTGATTATGTAATTTCAGGTTTTGGACTAAAAACATTTAATGATGAACAACTTGGAGAATTAGCGAATGAAATAAACCGTATTTTAAAACTAAACGGAAAGTTTTCGCTAATTGACGTTTCTGTCCCAAAAAGTAAAATATTAAAACCGTTTTATATGTTTTACTTAAAAAATATTATTCCGATTTTAGGAAAATTATTTCTTGGAAGTCCAGATACTTATAGAATGTTAGGAGTTTATACTGAAGAATTTGGAAACTCTAAAAATGTTCATCGGATTTTTAACAAACTGGAATTTGAAGTTGAATATGTGGAATATTTTTACGGTTGTGCAAGCGGAATTAAAGGACGGAAAATAAAATAACTATTGGCAACACCGTGGATAATTAATGGCTAGGTCACTGCCGACCTACGAACATTCCTGCGGAATATTCTATCTGTGATTTATTTGCTAAATTAGGTGCTTAAACACGCCACTAATCATACACATAAACGTTGGCAATAATTATGAAAAAACCGATAATCCTTACAATATTTCTTCTGATTTTTTCAGCCACCAAGGTTTATTCTTGCTCTTGCGAAAAATCAAGTATTAAATATGGATTTGAACATTCGGACTTAATTTTTACAGGAACCGTTGTAGAAATTAATAAAAAAAAGGCTTATGATTCAATTCCAAGCTCAACCGAAAAAGGAAAATATTACGTACAAGAAATTAATAGAATTGAGTTTGTTTTTAAAATAACAGAACTGATAAAAGGAAAAGAAAAATCGGATTTTATAACTATCGTGACTTCTGGTGGTGGAGCAGATTGCGGAAATTATTTTGACCTAAACTCGGAACATCTGATTTACTCATATAAAACGGATTTACAAGTAAACACTTTCGACGAGAATAATAAAGTTGAGCCATATTTTTCGACTGACCTTTGCACTCAAACAAAAAAACTAAACCAAACAAAAAAGTCAGAAATAAACAAACTGAAACGATTAAACAAACAGAATAGAAAATAACTATTGCCAACACTGTATATAAAAAATGCGTAGTTTAGTGCTAAATCAAAGGAAAGTGCGTACTTGCTTTCATCCGATTTTCGTTCCGAAAATCCGCTGACACAAGCACGCACTTTTCATATACAAAACCGTTACCACACATTTGAGAAATGACAGCGATTATAGTATTTATATTGATAATTATTGGATTCAACTTAATTCCAGAGCTG
>NZ_BMFQ01000011.1 GCF_014638915.1 Xanthomarina arctica
ATAATTGCGGTTTAGTGCTTAATCAAAGGTCGTTGCGTGTTTGTAACGTCTGATTTTCCTTCGGAAAATCCTCGCATACAAACCCGCAACTATTCTTATACATAAACGTTACCCAACATTTGAACGCAACCATTCCTAAAATTAAGCATCTATAATAAAAACGTATTTATGAAAAAATATTTAACACTAATTTTATTTTGCTTTTTAGTCTATAGTTGTGGATGTGAAGATAGAGGTGCAATTGACATTAACGTTGAATTTACAGAATTTGAATCAACGATTATTTCATCTGAACTAAATCAAGAAAATGAATTTACAAATCAGAATTCTGAAATTTTAAATGCCCAATATTCTGAATTTGATTCTGAACCTAAAGTAATTCCCTTAAATCGAGACGATTGTAGCGTGACTTTCCTCGACTCAACTACAATTAAAATGTCATTTATTAATGAGGGAATTATATTAACAATAGCAATAGAAAAAAACGAACAAAGTTTGACCTCATTCGTAATTTTTGTAAATAATGACAGATTTTTATTAAACACTACCGAATTTGAGCAAAATATATCGGAACAGCAATTGACTGATTATAATTCAAATGGTTTTACATTCAATGATATTTTCAACTTTGAGGGAATATCTGAATTTGGAATTAATAAAATAATATATTCTATTGACAATGGAATTGAATTTATTGAATATGAAAACGGAAATTATTTAAAATTAACTGAATAAAAACGTTGGGTAACACCGTGTATAATTAATTGCTTGGTTCTCGCCTACTTACGAAAATACTCGCGTATTTTCTATTTGGTTTGTATTTGCTAAATTAGTTGCTTAACCACGCCACTAATCATACACAAAACCGTTGTGCACAATATCCGAACAGAACGCAAATGAAGGAAAATAAAGATAGAGTTATAATTGCAAGTGACGTGAATGAACGTGACGGAATTGGAGTTGAAATCTATCGAAATGACGAATTGATTGTGGAAATATTTAGAGACGACACGGAAAGAACGAGAAAAATACAGATTTTTAAAGAAAATATTTCGCTTGAATTAATGGAGAAATGTATTCAGACGTTTAAAAAAGAAATTCCTTGGGAATTCATAGATTATGAAGAAGACAATTAAAATAGGACGTTGGACAATTACCGACAATGGAATTGAAACAACAAAGGACAACAATGTACCTATTGAATATAGCGTTTTTGACATTTGGAGTGTTCAAAAAAAAGGCGACAACTATGTTTATGAATTGCCAGTTTATTTATGCGCTAAAGGTTGGGTTTCCAACTTGGATTTGCTTGACTTTAACAGTGCTTTTTTAGTTTGTCAAGAAATTTTTGAGAATAATAAGCCAAAAGACTTTCCGAAAGTTAGTTGGTCCGAAACACTAAAAAGACAATACAAAAGATTTAGTTATAGTCTGGACATAAATTCATTTGAAGGAAGAAAACAGTTGGAATATGAAAAAGAATATCAAGCGAATTTGACAATGGAAGAACAAATCGAATTATGCAAAATTGATTTAAATGCTGATTATTCCAAAGAACCAGAAGTTTTTGGAGATGGAAATAGCAGAAATAATTAAAAAAATACTGTGCACAACAAAGTACTGTGCTAAAAAACAAGTAAAATTCTATTATTTTTTTACTAAAGTACTTCTGTAAGTTTCGTCAAATATTAGTCCTGATTTAGCAATGGCAAAAGCCTGT
>NZ_BMFQ01000012.1 GCF_014638915.1 Xanthomarina arctica
ATTGTACAGCTGTTCTTTTTATAAAGTACAATTAAATTACAAAATTCATGTTATTTTTTTCAATATGTTAAGATATTTGTTCCAATTTTATGTTGGAACGCTGAAAGTAATAAACTAAAACTTATTACTGCAGCAATAACTTAAGGTGGTTATTGCAATGGGGCTCACCTCTTACCATTCCGAACAGAGAAGTTAAGCCCATTAGCGCCGATGGTACTGCATTTGTGGAAGAGTAGGTCATCGCCTTTTTTAGAATCCCGATTCATTTTTTTGAATCGGGATTTTTTTTTGTAATAAATTTAGATGTTAACTTCCCTAAAATTAAGGGGATCCCATAGAATCAATATGATCTTTTGACATAGGTTTTAATGATAATTCAAAAAAATCATTAATAATCCTTTTAAGACAGTTAATGAATACCAGCTTATACCTTTAAAATTGTTCGGCTACTTTTACATATGTTATCTCTAGCCATTTTTCTAACTACTCCAGTTAATAAGGCAAATCAAGAATTGGAGCTACTTACATAACAATATCGACAATCTTTAAAACAACTCGTTGATGCCACCTGCATAAATTACAACATTGGGATCTATAGCCGTAGCTCATAGCTATTATCTCATGTGCTTTTGAATTTGTAAAAATATAGAGCTCATGATTCTTCATTAATAGCCATCTCTTAATAATCTTAAGTGATTACAATTGTTATTTTTTTTTGTGTAAAAACCATCATATTTCTAATAAAACTGATTCGTTTGTAACCAGGTAATGGGCTTTATTATATAGGCATGTGTTCCAGATTGAAACATGTTTTATTTAAAATTTAAGATAATTAACCAGTTCAAAAGATTACTAGTTTAAAATAGTCGTCAATTTTAATAACAAAATTGTTTTATTACGGATTTTTTGTTTGTACTGGTATCTAATTTTATTTTTTAAGATAGAATTGTCTAAATTTATTTCTGTTTCTAATAAAAACTATGTGATAAATAAATTGAAAATTAAATGTATTCACAAAATATAACTATTGAATATTCTTATTGGTATTGATGTTTTTTTGAATTTTGGAGGGATGATTAATTGGTTTATTATTTTTTATGATATTGAAATCTATACATTCATTACTTATTGCATTATTTAATAGTTAATAATAGGATTGGATCAAGGCGTGTTTTTTAGATAATGATAAATACTGAAAGGAAATCACTGTCATTTATTCTATTTTGGCTTGGATTAATTAACCCCCTTGGACTGTATTGTAAACAGTATCGTGGGTAAAAAGCTAGGTTGAATCGTTTGGTGATTCCCATATTTTAAAAAAAACACGAACATGATTCTTTTCTATCTATTAAGTTTCAGTTGATTAAGTATTCTTATAAAAAAAACTTATTTTTTTTATAAGAATTGTTTGTTTGTAAAAGAAAAAGGGTTGTATATTTGCACTCGCTAAAAACAACATCTGTTATAGTGAAGTTCTTAAAAAGTAGTGTTAATTGAAGATTAAGAAAAGGTCAAAAAAACTTTTTCAAATTTTTTTTCAAAAAACATTGTGTAAGAATAAAAAGGGTTTTATATTTGCACCCGCTTAGGAGATTAACGCCCTAGGGAAGTAAGAAA
>NZ_BMFQ01000013.1 GCF_014638915.1 Xanthomarina arctica
GACAAAAAAAAGATTCCCTAAAACGGAAAAATTAATCAAACGAATATTGATTTTCGTAACGTTTACGTTTGTAATTCTGATAATATTATCATTTAGCGGACTAAAACTCAAAGGAATTTACTCAAACTTAATAATTGGACTGATTTTTATTCTGACAAGCCTTTTATATTTTGCAATTACGAAAAACACAACTCGGAAAATAGTTACTATTGTTACTTTAATCCCATTGATTTTATTGAGTGCCTATTTTCAAGTTTTTAACGAAAATTTAGGTCGCTACAAAGTGACCGAAAACCATAATATAGTTATAAGTCGTGAAGGATTTTTAGCGTGTGGAGAAATAATAAGATTGACAACGCCAAAATTTTTGATATTTGACAAAGAACTGATTTATGACAGTAACCAATGTTTGAGAGGAATTTATAAAATAGAAACTGTTGAGTTTGACGAAAAACGAGCTGAATTTTTAATTTATCATAATGGAGAAATGGACTCTGAAAACCCTTATAATTACGAAATTGAAAATAAAAACGTGTGGTAACACCGTGTATAATTAATGGCTGGTTTTTGCCTACTTACGAAAATCCTCGCGGATTTTCTACTCAGTTTTTATTTGCTAAATTAGGTGCTTAAACACGCCACTAATCATACACAAAACCGTTGTAAAACATTTGACCAAACCAATGTCCACAGATAAAACAAACAACTTTTCTCATATTAAATTCGGATTTCGAGGAGAAGGAATTTCATATAAACTTAACGGAAAGGAATATGAATTTAATTCAACTTGTTTTGATGGAATTAATATCTGTTTTGATGATTTAGGTGTCAGTAATTTGAATGAAAGCCAAAAAACTAAAATGTTTGTGGAAATTATTCAATTCGTAAATGAAAAAGAAAATGTAAAACCAACAATCTCTTATAATATTGACGAAAAAAATGCGGAATTGTGGAAGAAGTTAACAGTTGAGTTCAGTTCTCAAATTAAGGACGTTGACATTACGAATAATGAAAAAGCTAATGAAGCTTGGTATAAAAGTATGAAAGCCGATTTAGAAACTGGATTGGCTGAAATGAATATCAAAGGTCTAAAAATAAAAACGGTTAAGGATTTAGATAAACATTGGAATAAAATAAAATTCACAAAAGATGGCGAATCAAACGAAAGAGTCACTTTTTGGGATAAACTAAAAGCAAAACTGAATTAAAAAACGTTTTACAACACCGTATAAAAA
>NZ_BMFQ01000014.1 GCF_014638915.1 Xanthomarina arctica
TAGTCTCTGCGTATATATTAACCTTATTCCTCTCTTTTGTGCTTTCTAATTTATATGCCTTAATTTAGTGTTTTTATTAAAATGCTAACTTAAGCCGTATATAATTTATTGCTGGTTCTAGCTTGCTTACGAAAACCCTCGCGGATTTTCTATTCGGTTTTTATTTGCTAAATTACGTTCTTAAACACGCAACAAACCATATACAAACACGTTGGCAACAAGCTGAAAAATGACCGTAAAGAAAACACACTTAGTAACTTTATTATTATTCATTACTTACTTCAGTCTTTCATCTATTGTTTTATTTAATCATAATGGTGGAGCTGATATTTTTTTCAACTTTTTAGTTTTTGTGTTTACAATTATTCACATTATAATATTGATAGTTAAGTATATTCTAAATAAGAAAAAGTCATCTTTAATCAATGTTGGAATATTAATTAGTTTGTTCATCATTTATTTTGTTTTCCAAAAGAGTTTTTTAAATATAATGTGGAACTTGACAACCTAAGAAAACGAATGAATCAAAATCTGAAACAAATATTTGAATTAGAAACTGCCGAAAAATATAACGAAGCGTATTCTGAATATCAAAAACTGATTTCGGAAAATAATGCAGAATTTGAAACGTGGAAACATTATTTCTTCTTTTTGTGGTCTATGATTGAAGATGTTAATGGACTATTTAAGAAGGATATTGATTTACGAAGTGAATTGGAAATTAAAGGGCAAGAAATGCTAAAAAAAGCGTTTGAAATGGAACAATCTAATCCGATTTATAAAATGGTTTATTTAGGTTCAAAAAGTCAGAATGACAAAGAACAGAGTTTATATAAAAATGCTTGTGCTGAATCTAAACTGATTTTAAAAACAAAACATAGTGGGAAGGGCTTATTGAACGAATATTATAATCAAGTATTTAATCTTGAATAATAAAAGCCTGTTGCCAACACTGTATATAAAAAATGCGTAGTTTAGTGCTAAACCAAAGTGAAAGTGCGTACTTGCTTTCATCCGATTTTCGTTCCGAAAATCCTCTGACACAAGCACGCACTTTTCATATACAAAACCGTTGTGTGTCATTTGAGAACAGCGTAACTCAACGAAAATAGCAGTTCACTCATTTTGACTTTTTTGATTAATAATATTAAGAGACATTTGAGAAACTAAATTGAATAAAATG
>NZ_BMFQ01000015.1 GCF_014638915.1 Xanthomarina arctica
CGAGATCTATAGTCTCTGCGTATATATTAACCTTATTCCTCTCTTTTGTGCTTTCTAATTTATATGCCTTAATTTAGTGTTTTTATTAAAATGCTAACTTAAGCCGTATATAAAAAATGCGTAGTTTAGTGCTAAATCAAAGGAAAGTGCGTACTTGCTTTCATCCGATTTTCGTTCCGAAAATCCTCTGACACAAGCACGCACTTTTCATATACAAAACCGTTGTGCTTCATTATCAGAAACCGCTAACCAATGATAAAATTCTTTAGAAAAATTAGACAAAATTTACTTTCAGAAGGAAAAACTGGAAAGTATCTTAAATACGCTGTTGGCGAAATCATACTTGTTGTTATTGGCATTCTGATTGCTATTGCAATAAATAATTGGAATGAAAATCGAAAAGATAGAAAAACTGAAAATCAAGTTCTTCAAAGCGTGTTGGTGGATTTATTATCTAATGAAGAAATATTAAAGAAGGCTGAATTAAAAATTGATAGACAAATAAATGAAACAAAACTCTTTTTAGAACTTATGAGAGATGAACCAATTGATTCTTCATTCCATAAAGTTAAAAAACTTATCGCTTTTAGTTCTGAAGTAGAAGATGTGCAACTGAATTTGTCAGGAATTGAAATTATAATTAGTAATAAAATAGGGTTGATAAAAAATGATTCTATAAAAAGAGAAATAGTTCAATACCCAGTTTTTTTTGAGGGATATAAAGAACAAGAAAACCTTATGAGGGAATTAAAAAATAATAGAATTCGACCGAAAATTAAAGATTATATATCGTTAGAGAATATTGCAACTAGTTCAAACAATTTCTCAAGTAATGTTAGAGGATTGCTCTCTGATAGAACTCTAGCCAATGATTTTACAGACCGAAAATGGGAATCTTTTGAATGGCGAGAAGACTTTATACAATTACGGAAACACGGACAAGATTTAATTGAAATGATTGAAAAAGAATTGAATCGGAAATGAAATAACGAAAGCACAACAAAGTACTGTGCTAAAAAACAAGTAAAATTCTATTATTTTTTTACTAAAGTACTTCTGTAAGTTTCGTCAAATATTAGTCCTGATTTAGCAATGGCAAAAGCCTGT
>NZ_BMFQ01000016.1 GCF_014638915.1 Xanthomarina arctica
TTATTCTTTCATAAATCATTTCTTATGAATAAATATACAGAAACTTTTGGAATTGACATTAGTAAAGATGTCTTTGATTGTTATGGCAGTAAACAAGGTCATTTGCAGTTTAAAAACACAGAACATGGTTTTATTAAGTTTCTACAATTATTGGACGATAATACTTTGATTGTAATGGAAGCAACTGGATATTATCATTACAGATTGGCTCAGTTTCTCTACAAGAAAAAGCAAGTAGTATCTGTGGTCAATCCATTGTCTGTAAAGCGTTTCATTCAAATGAAATTAGCAAAAGTAAAAACAGATAAAAGTGATGCAAAAGCAATCTGTGAATATGGGATTATTAATGAAGTTCCATTGTATAATGCACTTACCGAAGTTCAAAGTGAAAGCTTACAGTTATTTAGATTGATGGATAGTTTTTTAAAAAAAAGAACAGCTACCAAGAACAAGGTCCATGGAGAAGAAGTATTAGGAATTCCATCCAAGTGGGTATATCGTTCACTAAAAAGAGATCTTAAACATTTAGATAAAGAGCTTTTAGGAATAGAGAAGCAACTTCTATCTTTAGTAAAACAAGATCAGCAAATACAATTAACTTTATTACAAAGCATACCAGGAATAGGGCTAAAAACTGCTTTATTCTTAATTGTAATAACTGATGGATTTAAGAAGTTTGAAACAGCCTCCCAATTATGTAGTTATGTAGGCATAACACCAACCATTAGAGAATCTGGAAGCAGTGTCAGAGGCAGAAGTAGAATAAGTAAAGTTGGAAACAGAAAATTGAGGAACCTTTTATTCCTATGTTCATTTAGTGCCTGTAAGCAAAATAAGGCTTGTAAAAATATTTATGAACGAATTGTAAATAAAGGAAAAAGTAAGAAGTTAGCGTTAATTGCAGTCTCTAATAAATTACTAAAACAAAGTTTTGCTATTGCAAAATCAGGTTTACCATATGATGAAACTTACGTCTCAGTTCTGTCTAAATAAATAGCCTGAAATAGTAAAA
>NZ_BMFQ01000017.1 GCF_014638915.1 Xanthomarina arctica
TAAAAGTTTATTGCATACTGCTATTAATGCTAGTTTTTTACTCTTTCCTTTGGCTACTATTCGCTCATAAAGATCTCTGCAAGCCTTGTTGTATTTGCAGGCTGTAAAACTGCACATAAATAATAAATTCCTTAGCTTTTGATTGCCTATTTTACTTATTCGAGGTCGTCCTTTTACACTGCTTCCACTTTGTCTAATTATTGGCGTAAGGCCTGCATAACTACATAATTCAGCGGCACTTGAAAAACGTTCAAATCCGCCTGTTAAAACCACTAACATAATGGCTGTTTTCTTCCCAATACCTGGTATGGTTTTTAATCGTGTTAACAAATCTTGATGCTCTTGTTTTACCAAGATTAAAAGTTTTTCTTCTAAGATACCAACCTCTTTTTGTATTTGCTTTAAACTGCGCTTTAAGGAGGACACAACTGCTTTACTTGGGTTGCCTAAAACAGTTTCTCCATGCAATTTATTTTTTATCATGGTCATCTGTTTTGTATATACAGAAAGGAGTCTGGTCATTTGAAGGCATTCTGTTTGATGTTTAGAGTTACCTTTCCAGAGTTTTAATTCAACTTGCTCAGCATAATCACAAATAAGTTTAGAATCGCTCTTATCCGTCTTAATTTTTGATAGCTTCATCTGGATAAAACGTTTTACCGCTAATGGATTTTCTACTGATACTTGAATGCCTGACTCAAGTAAAAAATAAGCTAATTGATAGTGATAATAACCCGTAGCTTCCATTACACAATGACTATTAGAATCTAATAGTTTTGCAAACTTTTTAAAGCCAGATGGGTTATTTTTAAACTGATAGTAATTACCATCAGAATCTGTAACATCGAAAACCAAGTAACTAATGTCAAGTCCAAAATATTTAATATCTTTATTCATAAGAAAATGTTTTTTGAAAGGACAATCTACGCGAGTTTCAACGACTTAAAATCGAGGTCTTAAAGCCTCATAGAACTGTTCGAAATCTGTGTAGAAAAGAGAGGGGATTTA
>NZ_BMFQ01000018.1 GCF_014638915.1 Xanthomarina arctica
ACGAGATCTATAGTCTCTGCGTATATATTAACCTTATTCCTCTCTTTTGTGCTTTCTAATTTATATGCCTTAATTTAGTGTTTTTATTAAAATGCTAACTTAAGCCGTATATATTTTATTGCTGGTTCTAGCCTGCTTACGAAAACCCTCGCGGATTTTCTATTCGGTTTTTATTTGCTAAATTACGTTCTTAAACACGCAACAAACCATATACAAACACGTTGGCAACAAGCTGAACAAACCAAGAAAATGAAGTACTACAAACGAAATTGGGAAGAAACTCGTGGAGATGATTTTGACAGTTGGGGCAAATCCATTTGGTTGTTTGAAACAGAAAATTCTGGACAACCGACAAAACAAATTGAGATTTATGAAAATGGAAAAGTTCTGAAATATGACCAAACGAAATTGGAAGACGAATATGGCGGACTTGGAGACCAAGAATTGGATTTGGACGAATTCTCTGATTTCGAAATAACGGAACAAGAGTTTAAACAAAATTGGAACGAACATTAGAATAAAAAATGGGATATAAAAAAGTATGTTTAGATTGCCGAAAAGCATTTAACAGACCTGCCAATTTGGAAAAGGCTCATATCTCAATTTGCCCTCAATGCGGAAAACCAATGACTGAATTATATCATTTGTTTCAACCACCAAAACAAACTGATATTAAAAAATGGGATGTCGTGAAGTTTTTAGTAGAAAATGGATTTAGATATTACCACATTAGAGAAAATGAATCAATTGACAAAAGAACTGGAAAAGTTGCAGAATATCAAAACTATGCAAAATATCCAGAGTCTATGAAAGACGCAAAGGAATTTGTCCAATTATATAAAGAACAGACAATAACGGAATAAAGCCAGTTGCCAACAAAGAACTGAGTTGAAAAACAAGCAGTTTCTTCATTAATTTTGTTCACTATTATTCCATGCTCAAAATTCTATGATTTAGTATTTTAAGCTCTCTAT
>NZ_BMFQ01000021.1 GCF_014638915.1 Xanthomarina arctica
AACAGGCTTTTGCCATTGCTAAATCAGGACTAATATTTGACGAAACTTACAGAAGTACTTTAGTAAAAAAATAATAGAATTTTACTTGTTTTTTAGCACAGTACTTTGTTGTGTGTAGTTTTTATTTCCGCTGTTCGTTAAATTCCATTTCCGCTTTTTCTCTTGTCAATTTCATAAAATCTTCGCCATATTCTTCCTCAATCTCATAATTCATTGATTCCTCGTAGCAAGATTGCGGGTAATTAGGAACACAATTAACTCTCATTGTTATATTATAATTACGTTTCATAAAATCAGAATAATACATTTCAAGTTCAGTCGCATAAACTAATCCCATTATTGTATATTCTTTAATTCCATTTTTATAATCAGCTTCTGCTTTTTCGTACATAGAATCACATTCAATTAAAATTGGGTCTGCTAATTCTAAAGTTGGTTGTTTTTCTTGATTATTTTTACATCCAAAAATCAACATCGTTAAAGTTAGAATCCAGTATTTCATTCAGTTTTATCCTGTTAGTTTTGAGTATGCTCAAATTACACACAACGGTTTTGTATATGAAAAGTGCGTGCTTGTGTCAGAGGATTTTCGGAACGAAAATCGGATGAAAGCAAGTACGCACTTTCACTTTGATTAAGCACTAAACTACGCATTTTTTATATACAGCTTAAGTTAGCATTTTAATAAAAACACTAAATTAAGGCATATAAATTAGAAAGAATAAAAGAGAGAATTAAGGTTAGTATATA
>NZ_BMFQ01000022.1 GCF_014638915.1 Xanthomarina arctica
GAAATTATTTGCAATAATCTTACTTCTGACTTTCTCAATTGGTTGCAAATCTCAAAGCAATCCTGAAAAGGTAAAAACCGAAAAATGGACTGAATTAAAACCGCCTTTTAAGAATCAAGGAGAACAAGAAAATTATTGGACTCAAGAATTATTCAAAAAAGAGTACAAAAAACTTTCTTATGAAACATATAGTAATGAAATCGTTGAAAAAGAAGAAACTGAATTTATTTATGACAATAAATCTTTCAATATTTATGGAGTAAATGAAACTTTAAAACTGATATTTAAAAAAGGAATAATATATCCTCAACTAATTAGCGGATTTACAACTGAAAAACGTAAATCGGAAAAGGAACTTGATTCTCTTTCTGCTACACAGAGATACTTCTACGAAATGAGTAGAGGAGATAATCTAACTATAACGAATTTAGAAGAACTTAATTTTCTTTCTGACTCACCAAAAATTAAACGATTTCGATTTTGGTTAGGCAGACCAAAGTCAGCTAATCCACAAGTTTATATATTTGAATTGACTAATGAAACTGCTGATAAAAATACAGAACTGAAAGATTTTATAGAGAATTCTAAATTGACCTTTTTAAAAGAAGGTTGGTTAATAATCTGAATTTAAAAAAAACGAACACACAACACCGTGTATAAT